>CAWJAV010000001.1:0-2519565 GCA_963841055.1 uncultured Solirubrobacteraceae bacterium
CGGCGTCCGACGGCGCGTCGGGCGCGGGGCGGAACGCCGCCGGGACCGGGTGCGCGGGCGCGACCGCCGCATGTGGCGAGCCCACCGGGCCGGCCAGCGTCGTGGCGGAGCCCGCCGTGGACGTGCCGTTCGACGGCGCCTGCACGCCGGCGCCCGCGGACCGCGAGGCTGGGGGCGGGTCGGGCGCGGCGTTCCGAGTGCCCGGGAGACCGGCGGCCGGGGCCGACTTGCCGCAGCCGGTCAGCGGGGCGACGCAGGCCAGCGCGAGAAGGGTCATGCCGGCGGCCCTGCAACGGCGTCCCGATTCGGCCATGCGAGGGATTATGGATCACACTCAGGCACGGTTCTGGTGAGCCGGCGTAGACCACGACGTCCGAGAGCTTGTCGCGCGAGGCGTGGTGTTCGAGGACTACGACTTCCCAAAGCTCAAGACCGTTGACCACGTCGCCACGACTGCCGGCGTGGGCAGGTCAGCGTGGTCAAGGATCCGGACGGGAACACCCTCACGCTGCTCCAAACCGAGTAGCCGGTCGCGCAACGCCACGATCGGTTCGATGCGCGGCGCAAGCTGCGCACCGTCGGAGACATGCAGTTTGCCGACGTAGAGATAGTCCGTGTCGAACAGTCGTGCACCGCTCCGGTGATAGTTGCCGGATTTCATACGACGGCGAGTACGCTCGCGCCAAGGCCGCGCTCCGGCAGGCAGACCCCTGCCGGAACGCGCTCGCGCTCGTATCGGCGCCTGCTCTGCGCGCCGACTGCTCCTAGAGTTCGGCCGTCACCGGTTCACCACCCGACGTCACGGCGAACTGCCCGTTCAGGCGCGTCGTCGCCGGACATTCTTCAGCGGGCAGTTCTTTCGATGTCTTCACGCGGGTGAGCTTCTGTTCGCTCAGCGCGATCACCATCGCCTGCCCGGGTGTGTAGGCGCCCGCCAATGAAGCTCCTTGATATACGCAGGTCTGCTGGTCCTCGCCGAAGTACTCTTCGAACAACAGCGAGTCGCCGACGATCCTCGCCTGAGGCGGAGCAGGTTTGTTGCCGTGCGCACTCCCTGCTCCGGAGAGAACTTCGAGGCGCCAGGGAAGGCGCTTCGCGGTCAGCAGCACGCGGCCACCGAACAAGATGTGAGCTCCGCATTCTTCCGGCGATTCCGCGCCGAATTCAGGGTCGCCGACGAAACCGGCGGAAGCGAGTTCGCCGACGAACGCGGGGTTGCGGGCGCCGATTACGGAGCCGCTCAGTTCGTTCGTTTCGCAGCGCAGCACTTCATTGCGGTTGAACCACAGGCTCGTGAGCGTGAGATCGGTGCTCGACAGCGAGATCGGCGCGCCGGAGGCAAGGGGACCGGCGCCCGTTTCGAGTCGCGGCGTCGCTCCTTCCGGCACCACCGTCAGCTTGTACTTCCGGCTTGCGTGGTGCGGCTTGAGAATCCCTGATTTGGGGTCTTCGGCGCTGTCGAAGACCTCGATTTCGAGTTCGCCGACGCCGACGGCGGTCGGCGTTCCTTCGATCTCGCCCGCTTCGGTGACGGTCAGACCCGGCACGCCGGCCCCGGTCTCGAGGAATGTGTACGGGGACGTTCCTCCCGTGACCGGGATGGAGGGTTCGTAGGGCTGCCCGACCCTGTGCGTTCGGGAGTGTCGTCACCGGGAGTGCGAGCTTTTCGGTGCCCTGCACGCGTCCCAGGACGATCAGCTCGTACTGTCGCACCCCGCGCGCCCCCGTCGCGTCCTGAGCTTCCACGGCGAACGGAAATTCCCCGCGGCTCTCGGGAGTACCGGAGATAGTGCCGCTCGGGCTGATGGCAAGGCCGTCGGTGAGCGCGCCTTTTCCTTCCGGCGGATAGCTAGTGAAGTAGTATTTGCCGATGCCGCCGGACGCCGTCAAGACGGCTTCATACGGCATCCCTACGTACCCGTCCGGCACCTTCGTCGGTTCGATCGTGAGTTTGACTTTCGCGCCTGCGGCACCCGACGCAAACACACAGATCGCCGTCGCTGCGGCGGATGCCGAGAGCATCGTTGCCGTGATCCGGCCTCGCTTAACATCTCCAACCCCCATCCTCGGTCTCAACTGCCCGTGGCTTCAGCCCACACTACCCCATCCTCGAGGCAGCGATCGGTCCGCGGCAGCCGAATGCGCCCAACGTGCGCGGCGCTCGTCGTGCGGGCTGCCCCTCCCACGGGGCTGACGCTCCCGCACACCCTTTCCCCACTCCGTCTGGACCCTTCGGTTGCCGTCGTGGTGTTCCCACTCTGTCGCCGGGTTCAGCGTTCGTCTGCACGGGTGCGCAGGAAGACACGGAGTTGGCTTTGTAGAGCTATGGGCGATACTGGGCTCGAACCAGTGACCTCCGCCTTGTCGAGGCGGCGCTCTCCCAGCTGAGCTAATCGCCCTGGGAAGAAGCGAAGGGTATCAACGGCGGGGCAGGGCAGGCCGGGAACGGGGATCGGCGATCCGGCACGCCGCCGACCGGACGCAGCCTCCGCGGCCCGAGCGGCGGGCGGCCGCCGCGAGCCGCGGCGGGGACCCTCTTGCGCCCTGCGCCGAAAGGCGCTCCGACGTGGGCTCCGGCGCTCGGCCGGAGCCCACCGCGGAGGATCAGCTCACGGGCCGACCACCTGTTTTGCAACCAGGAAGAAGGTGTTGTTGCCGATGTCTTCGGTGCTCATCGGTCCGGTCAGGAAGACGCCGACCTCGTTCAGCGTGATGAGGTTGTGTTCGATCGTGACCGCGAGCGGGGCGCCGGCGGTGCCCACGAACACACCCGTCGTAACCGGGTCGGCCACAGGGAAGTCGAAGTCCCCGTCGAGGTTGTTGGTGGCGACGTGGTTGTAGACGATCCGGTTTCCGTTGAGGTCCTGTTCGGGGACGTGGTTGTGGAGCGTCACGCCCGCCAGCCCGTTGCCGCGGAGGAGGTTCCAGCTGACGGTGTTTTCGTAGACCCCACCGCCACCGGCCGGCAGTCCCGCAGCGAGCAGGACCCCGGCGCCCTGCCCGGCGACGCCGTTGCCTTCGACCACGTTCTCGGAGATCAGGTTGGCGTAGACGCCTGCGGCAGAGGGGTTGGGCATTCCCCCGGGCGCCGCCGCCGGGTTGTGACCGGCAAGCGTGATGCCGCAGTCTTCGACGTTGTTGACCACCCTGTTGCGAAGGATCGAGTTGTGGCCGCTCGGACCCGTCTCGTCGGTCAGCAGCACGCCGCCGGAATTGCCGCGGATGATGTCGCCGAAGACCAACGAATGCGATGTACCCATCAGGTGCACACCCTCGCCACAGTCGGGAAATTCGTTCTGCGGGGTCGCTTCGCACTCTTCATAGCCTGGCTGGCGCACGCCTTTGTCGTTGTTCTGGATGATGCTGTCGAGGATCGTCACGTTGCTCGTGTTGGTGGCGATCACTCCCTCCCCCACCGCGTTCTGGATCGTGAAGCCCTCGACCGTGCTGCCTGCGGCGCCGGGACCGACGAGCGTGAAGCCGTTGGGCAGACCCGAGGCGTCGACGGTCGCGAACACGCCCTGGATGTCAACGGGGACGTCTGAGACGGTCACGTCTTCCTTGTAGGTCCCCGGGCAAACCACGATGCGGGTTCGCGGCGTGGTGGCAGAGGCGACAGCCGTGTTGATGGTCGTGTAGGGGGCGGTGTCGCAGGGATTCGCTTCCGCCGTCCCCGCAGCGCCGCCCGGATCCGTCCCCGGCGAGGAGCCGTAGCCTGAGAGCAGGCTGCCGTTCACGAACAGCGTCGGAGCGCCCGGCGGAGACCACGCCTCCGCGATCGGCGTACAGGCACCCAGCGCGGCGATGGTGACAACACCTGCGCACAGGCCCCTAACTCGTGAGGTCAACAGGATGCCCATTCTCAGCCCCCTCCTTGAGTTGTACATCTTTGCTTCCGTCGAAGCGCTCGCCCATTCTCCTACCGAGCAGGGCGACGCTACCAGAGCGCGGCGTGACATGACCGCTCCCGGCGCCCCGGCCAAACGCGCGGGGCCTGATCAGTAAGCGCGTATCGGTGGGCCTTTGTAGGCAGCGCCTTCGGGACTCACCCAGCGCACCCGCCAGGAGGTCGCGGCGACCCGCGATGAGAGGGTCCAGTAGCCCCGGGGGTTGGTGTGCACCTGGGCAAGCTTGGTGTAACGGTTCGATCCGCGCCTCTGCGCTTCGACGGTCAGTTCGGTCGCGGCCCCTGCGGGCCGGATCAGGCCCCACAGCGAGTACGTGCCGCCGTGGCGGGAGACCGTCAACGGGACGGGAAAGCCGGCGAACAGCGGCTTGGCCTTGCCGTTGGCGTACTCGAGCCCGGTCTGGAATGCGACGTGGCTGCGCCCTTTGGGGGTGTCGTCGCGCAGCAGGTACTGAGAGAAGGCCGCGACCCGGGGGTTCGAGTAGGCGATGCGCTCGGCGATCGCGTCGTACTCGGCCTGCTTTGAGACCGGCACGCCGATCTGCCGGTTGGGGGTGCTGATCACCCCGAACTCCGTGATGTAGAGCGGTAGCCGCGAGGGAATCGCGCCGGCTGCCGCCGCTCGGTTCAGCGCGCCCGTGATCCGTGAGAGCACGCCGATCGTCACCGTCTCGGGGTTCCTGGGGGCGTAGAAGGGGCCCTTGATGCTCGCGTAGGGGTGCAGGCCCCAGCCGCTCGCGGGAAGCTTTGCGCAGGATCTCGCGCGGCGGTAGCTCGAGTCGAGACAGAGAAGGCCCCGCAGGAAGGTGATCGGGGAGATGTTGTGGTTCGGCCCCCTGACCGGCCGGCGGGGGTGCGCTTCACCTTCGGGCGCAGTTTCCCCGATCAGCACCGGAGGGTGCGCCAGGCCGGCGGCCTGCAGGCCGGCATAACCGGCGATGTAGAGGGCGCGGTAGATGCCCGGCGAGGCGGGCCTGCCGTTGGAGTTGAACTGCGGTTCGAGGAATTCGTGGTGGTTCGGCTCGTTCCAGATCGAGAACAACGACACCTTCGAGCCGTAGTGGCGCCCCACGGCGGTCATGAAGGCCTTGAACTGGTTTGCGTTGGGGCGAAAGAGCAGCGAGTGACCTCGTGGGTTGCCTGTCGCCCACCGCGGCACCGGCGAGGTGACGGTCAGCAGGATCTTCCAGCCCCGCGCGCGGGCTTCTTCGATCAGCGGGTCGTAGGCGCCCCAGTCATAGGACGACGGGTCGGTCGGATCGAAGGAGGGGCGATGGATGCTGCCCGCCCCCGGGGCGACGGTGTGCCAGCTCAGCTCCACGCGAACGGCCCGCACGCCCAGGCGCTGCAGGGTCGCCATCGTGGCGGGACGGCTGACCGGGTTCAGCAGCAGAGCCGGGGACTCGAAGAACGTCGTCTGGGAGCTCGAGGCGGCCGCGCCGGCGGCGAGCACGCCGGTCGCGAGGCAGAGCACCGCGAGGGCGCAGATCAGCTTGCTGGGACGGGACACGCTGCTCCTTCCATTCGGTCATCGCCTGAGGAGGACCGGGCCGCCCGAGAGGATCAGGCGGCGCAACCGGAGTTCGGAGCTAAGACACCTCGAGGCCCCGCAGGGTTGCGGTCGCGACCGGTCAGATCGCGACCCGTCGAGGCCACCCTCCCGAGCTCCGCACGAGCCTCAGCCGTCGACCAGCAGGCCCTGCACCGGGCCGAGAAGCGCCATCGAACGACGCGAGACCCCGGGAAGCTCGACCAGCCGGTGTGTGGCGGGGTCCCCCCTGTGCCGTCGCTCCAGCTGCTCTCGGGCGATCGGCCTCCACAGCTCATCCACAACCGCCGCCGGATCACCCGCCAACCGCTCGACGGGAACCTCGAGATGCTCTGCCCACAGCCGCTCGCGGGTCTTGCACACCAGGTCCTCCTGGCAGCAAACAACGTTCATCTCGGTGTCGTTGAAGAGGGAGTGGTCGTTTAGGTTGGCGGATCCGAGCGTCATCCAGTTGTCGTCGACGATCCCGATCTTGGCGTGCACGTAGAGAGGCCCGCTCAGTTCACCGGTTCGTGAGGAGATGGTGGTGGCGAGGAAGCGTCCGTTGCCATCGTCGGCCCTGGCCAGCACGCCGAGTTGCCCCCGGGTCGAGTCGGCGCCGTTGTTGGGCTTGGCCGGAAGCAGCACGACGACCCGAAACCCGTCTGTCGGCGGCTCGCGCAGCTTTTCGGCGAGGATCCCCGTGATCTGGGCAGACCACAGGAACTGGCTCTCCAGATAGACAAGCCGCTTAGCCGAGCGCAGCGCACGTGTATAGGCCTCGAGGATCCGGAAATCCCCCTCGGGCATGAACTCGTAGACCTTCTCCGGAACGGTCCGAACCACCTGTACCGTGGTGCCTCCAGCCGCCGGCGAACGCTCGCTGCGCTCGATCGCCTCCCCCTCGGCTTCATGCCAGCGCGCGGCGAAGTGGTCGACGACGTCGTCGACCGCGGGCCCCCGCAGGCGCGTCGAGGCGTCATGCCAGCCAAGCCGCGATCGCACCGGGTGAGCCGAGCTGTCGTATCGGTCGCCGGCGAGGGCGGTGAGGTCGATGCCGCCGACGAAGGCGATCTCATCGTCGACGATCACGAGCTTCTCGTGGTGGCAGTGCATCGGGCGCTCGTGCGCGTCGAGCGCGCAGCGCACGCGGCCCCGCTCTGTGAGCCGCTCCCGGACTCTTCTCACTTCCCGGCGGTCGGGCGTGAACACGGGCGCCGGCGCCCCCGCCCACAGCAGTACCCTCACCTCGACTCGCTCGGCCAGCTCGTCCAGCAGGTCGCTGAGGCGGCGAGCCTCCGCGTCGCGGGTGAGCCCGAAGTCCGGATCGAGATGCCAGCCGGCGATGCTGATCCTGCTGCGAGCTTCCAGCAGCGCCTCGTGGATCGCAGGCAGCGCCGCGTCGCCGTCGATCAGCACGTCCAGCTCGGAACCCTCGCGCGGAGGGGTCTCGCCGGCCGCCCACAGCGAGCCGTCGGGCGGCGGATCGAACTGTGAGAGCCTCCCGATCCGGCTCAGCCGGCGTTGGTGGTGGCGTGAGACGAACTCCTCAACCGCCTGCCCCGTCCAGCTGTCGACCCGGCCGACGGTTCGCGAGTAGAGACTCATGCGGCCCTCCCGCGTTGGATCATCCGGCTCCTGCCGTCCTGGCCCACAGCGTGGTCAGCGACGCCGCTTGGCCGCGACTCTGGCCGGGCTGCCCCGGCGGCCGTAGAGCACCCTTCGGGGGACAGGCAGCGGGCTCAGCCTCCTAACGGCCGTCCCGAACAGCAGCCGCGGCTCGAGCTTCGCGATCAAGGCCACGAGCTCCGCGCGCTCGCCGGGGTCGAGCGGGTCTCGCCCGGTGCCCCGGCGGCGCATCAGCGTGGCCAGCCGCCGGCGCTCGGCACCGTTCAGCCGCCCCAGGTGGCGTCCGGCGAGGATCGCCACGTCCCCCGCCAGGAGCAGCCGGCCCACGGGGACGCCTTTGGCGGCCTTCTTCAATGCCGTACGAGCGATCAAGGACATCACCTCACGTTACCCGCGGACCGCGAAGCTCACCGCAGGCGCCAGCGGGCCGATACCCTTCAGGCCTACCTGGCGACGTGGCGGAGTGGCTACGCAGCGGCCTGCAAAGCCGTCTACACCGGTTCGATTCCGGTCGTCGCCTCTCTCGAAACCCCTGCTAACGCGGGGGGTTCGTCGTTTCGGGATTCCGCCAAGGCCGACCCTTACGACGCGACGATGGCACCCGGGAGTTCCCTGGCATGCGCACCGAGGGTTTCCCGATCGACGCGGTGTGGCGCCTCCCAGCCCCAACCGGTGACCTCGACTATCGTCAGGCCGGCACGGTCGAGCGCCGCGCGGAGTCGTGCCCCCTGGAACGACACCGTGCAAGAAGCTAGTTCGCCGCTCATCTCGAAGAGAAGTTTTGCCTCCCCGAATGGTCGAAGCGTCTGGATCACCACGACGGGCCAGCGGTACTCGATCTCCTGCCGACTCAAGCCGCCGCGAAATCGAGTCAAGGCCACCCATTCGAACCGCGAAACCGGAGTGAAACCACCCTTGAACCGCGACCGTACGGTGAAACCACCGGAATAGACACGAAGGATCGCGTTATGCGTCCCACGCAGTCGCCAGGACCAGTACGGCGGAGTCCACACCCAGGAGGGGAACTCCTCAGCCAACCTGTCGTCGCGCATACACAACCGTTTCGGCCATAGACGCAATGAGCTTGAAGCCGATCCCGCCGCTGTCGCGGGGAGCGACGTTCACGCGGACTGCCGGGCCTCAAAGCTGGGATCTCAGCACGGCGAACTCGCAGCCTGGCGCGGACGGGTCGAAGCCGTGCTCGATCAGCCAGCGGGCCGCCTGCAGGCTTCGCAGTGACCACCACGCACGGATCACGTCAAGGTCGACGTCCGTGCCGTAGCCGGCGAGGACGTCGCCAAAGGTGCTCCTCGTGTCCGAGCGTCAAGATGGCCAGGTCGTATATAGGGCGTCGCCTGGGCCGCCTCGGACCAGTCGATCACGCCGGTGACCTCGTCACCCTCGACGAACACGTGGGTGATCTGCAGGTCGCCGTGCGTGAACACCGGTGTCCACGGCCGGAGCGCAGCCTCGGCAATTCGGCGGTTGCGCGTCACCAAGTCGGTGGGAAGGACGCCGTTCCTGACGAGCCACTCGCACTCGCCGTCGAGATGCGACGCGATCTCGTCGAGGCTCCGACCGGGCCATGGCGGCAGCGGCGCCTCATGCAACATCCGTGCGGCGGCACCCGCCGCGGCCCACGCGGCCGACGACGCGGTCGACGGCTCGCCGAGACGGCCGAGTGCCGTTCCCGGGAGGGCGGCGAGCGCGAGCACGGGCCGCCTCCGCCACAGGACCTCCGGAGTCCGGATCGGCGCCAGAGCCATCGCCTCGACCTCCACGTCGGTGCGCGTCTGGTCAGCGTCGATCTTCAGGAACACCTCGCCGACGCGCAGGGTCGCGCGCTCGTTGTGGGCGACGACGACTGCGACCTCTTCCACGTCGGGCGATTTTCGCGGAATGACAACCGATGCCGCCCGACCCGCCAGAGAGCCGGCGCTCGCCCTCCGGGGACCGTAAAGGCGCTCCAAAAATCAAAGGAGTAGCTTGATTCGCGGACCGGTCACGACAGCCTTTCCTTGGCCTGTCCGACGATCATGCCCGGTCGCACGGGCCGGGTGAAAAGCTCGAAACCGAAGGGGAGCGTCATGCCCCACATCCAGGTCGGAGATGAGAACTCCGGGCCGATCGGCCTGTACTACGAGGACCACGGTTCGGGACCGCCAGTGGTCCTCATACACGGGTATCCATTGAGCGGCCGCGCTTGGGACAAGCAGGTACCGGGTCTGATCGAATCCGGGCATCGCGTGATCACGTATGACCGCCGCGGCTTCGGCAAGTCGAGCCAGCCCACGGTCGGCTACGACTACGACACCTTCGCCGCCGACCTGAAGATCCTGCTCGAGAAGCTCGACCTCAGCGAGGTGACGCTGGTCGGGCACTCGATGGGCACCGGCGAGGTCACCCACTATCTGGGCACCTACGGCTCGGCGCGAGTCACACGGGGAGTGCTGGTCTCGCCGATCCCGCCGTTCCTCCTGCTGGCCGACGACAACCCGGAAGGACTGCCGCAGGAACTCTTCGACGGCTTCACCGAGCAGGCTGCCGCCGACGGTCCCGCGTTCCTGAAGGGATTCCTCGACAACTTCTACAACATCGATGAATTCGGCGGGAACCGGGTCAGCGAGCAGGCATTCCAGGCGAGCTGGAACATCGCGGCAGGTGCGTCGCAGGCGGGTGTGGTCGCCTGCGTCAACACCTGGACAACCGACTTCCGCGCGGATCTCCCGAAACTCGACGTCCCGATGCTCGTGATCCAGGGCGACGCGGACCGGATCCTGCCCTTCGAGAAGACCGGCAAGCGCCTGCCGGGGCTGATCGCCGACATGAAGCTCACGGTGATCGACGGTGGCCCGCACGCGATCGCGTGGACGCATGCCGAGGAGGTCAACGACGCTCTGCTCTCCTTCATCGGCAATGCCGCACCGGCAGCGCCCACCACCCAGGCCTCCGTGACCGTCTAGAGCCAACCGAGTCCCGGCGCCCGCGTGCTTCCGCGTGGCGCCGGGGCTCCGGCCACCGGCGGCCTGCGCGCTCGAGAAGGCGCGGTAAGACTGCCGTCCCCTGCGTGGGCTCGGTCGCCGTGCTCGCAGCCCGCGGGCCGCTCGCCCTGCGCGCGAGGGCGACAGGGGCGAAGAGCAAGCAGCTCCTCCTCACCCGCCGCACGTTCTTCACGATCGCTCGAAAACACACCGCAACGGTGCGAGCGCCGCTCACCCGGGCGGGACGGGCGCTGCTCAAGCGGGGCCGCTCCCTGCGCGCCGTCGTGCAGCTGACGAGCATCTCGCCCTCGGGCAGCAAGAGCACGCGCTCGATCCGCGTGACTCTCACCCGCAGGTAGGCGAGCCGGGCTGGTCCGCTCCTCTGAGGGGCGCGTGCCCGCGCCTCGGGAGCAGTCGCGCGCCTGGCCCGGCCTCAGGCCCTGCTCGCCGCCGCCGGCTGCTCGAGCAGGCTCTGGGCGCAGTCCACGATCGTCTCCTCCACGGGCCGGGGCGACCACCCCACCCGACGCCTTGCGTTCTCGAGCGAGTACGTGGTCTTCTGGCCGAGCTCACCGGCGACCGAGCGCACCGAAGGGTCTACGAGAGCCATCGCCCGCACCACGAAGTTGGGGATCTTTCGCGTCGGGACCTTGGCCGCCCGCTCTCCGAGACGGCGTCGCAGGATCTCCGCCACGTCGGAGAACCACAGGAACGCACCGGCCGCCAGCAGCCGCTGGCCACCGGCCCCGGGAGCCGTCAACGCGTCCACCTCGAGCGCCGCGACGTCCCGCACATCGATGAAGCTGAAGCCGAGCCTCGGCAGCCCGGGCATCCGTCCCTCGAGCAGCCGCTCGATCGCCTCGAGCGAATAGGAGCGGTCAGGGCTCAGCACGGGCCCCACGATCGCGCCCGGCTGAACGGTGACCAGGCGGTCCCCGGCCCCCTGTTCGCGCATGAAGTCCCAGGCGGCGAGCTCGGCGATCGTCTTCGAGCGGGTATACGGCGTCAGGCTCAGGTCGTCGGGATCGCTCCAGTCCTCCTCGGTCAGCTCCCGCCCGTCTTCCCTCGAGCTCGCATCGCCGTTGCGGACGGCCGCCACCGAGGAGGTGACCACGACCCGCTGCACGCCCGCCGCCAGGCTTGCCCGGAGCACGCGCAGCGTCCCCTCGCGGGCGGGCACGATCAGCTCATCGGCGTCCTTCGGCTGCGCCGGCGGGAAGGGCGAGGCGACGTGCAGGACGTACTCGCATCCCTCGACCGCCCGCCCCCAGCCGTCGTCGCTCATCAGGTCGGCCGCAAGCACACTCAGGCGATCGCCGGGATCAACCTGCGAGCCGACAGCGCTCCGCACCTCCTCCTCACGGGCGAGGTCCCGAACCGTGGTGCGGACCCGGTAACCGCGCCGTAGCGCCTCCACGACGCACCAGCCGCCGAGAAATCCCGACCCGCCGGTGACGAGAACCGTCCCATCTGCCGCCATCGAATCTCCTCCTCCGCGATCTCAGCCGCCCGCTCCTACCTGCCGAGCGGGCAGGACCGCAGGCTACAGGACCTCCCTCAGGGCCCTCCTCGAATAACACAGGGCGCCACCGGGGTAGTAGGGTCGATGAGCCAGCACGGGCGAGCCTTCGAGCGCAAGTGGTCGCTCTTTGCAGGTCGCCGGCCCGGTCGAGTCGCGGGTCAGTGCGCGCATCACCCCGTTTGACAGCAGAGAGCGACTGGACGGGCGCGCCACCGGACGGCACCTGCCGATCAGGCGACGCCGGCCCTCATCGCGCCACGACCGTGAAGAAGTCCCGTGAATACGGTTCCAGGAACCGCCCCGCGATGCCGAGCTGACCGGGGACGACCGGCGAGCCCACCGGGCCGCCCCGACCGTGCACGTAGAGGTAGCCGGCGACCCAGTCCGGATTGATGTCCAGCTCCACAGCCTGCCGCGCCCCCGCTCCGATCAGTCCCCTCGCGAGTGCCGCCGGCGTCAGGTGCTCGCCCGCGGCCCACACCAGCTCGCCGTCCGCCGTGATACCGAGCCCGGACCGCGCGACCACGTCGACGCCGCCGACGGTCGCGCCCCAGCACGTCTGGATGCAGCCCGCGACGTTGCTCGCCGCACGGCCGCCTTCGACGAGCAGCGCTAGGTTCTGCAGCACCGAGTAGACGGGCTTCCCGGTGGCGGGGACGCCTTCGCGCCAGCCGCCCACCGCGGTCGTGCCGTCCCGGTAGGTCACGATCGACCCTCGCCCGCTTCGCAACGGCTCGGCAACCCGCCCGCCCGCCAGCCACCCGGCCGCGCCGGTGCTGAACTTGAACCCCCCGTTGAAGGCCGCGAGGACGTGATGGACCTCGCTCGGCTCGATCTGGGCCCCATACCGCCAGCTGCCGCTCGGCTCGCCTTCCCCCGCGTGGAGGTGCAGACGCACGAGCTGCTGATCGAAGCGCAGCAGCGTGACACCCGAGCGCTGTGCCTCCCAAGCCGCGGGCCGGCCGGCGACGCTCGCCACCGACCGCCAGGAGGGACCCGCTTCGCCCGCCGGCGTCACCGCCAGCGGCGGTGGCGCAGGCCGTGGCGGGGCAGGAGCCGCCGGCCTGGCAGGGGAGGCTTGAATGCCCGCCGCGCTGCGGATCGTGACGGAGGCGCTGCCCGAGCCCCCGGCGACCGGCGGCGCAGCCGTGGACTGTGTGCCACAGCCGCCGAGCGCCGCGCCGGCCAGCGCCAGGACGAGCAGCCGGATCGGCCCGCCCGGGATCGTTCGGCCTCCGGGCACGCCACTCGGTCCCCTGCTTCCCATCACCTCACACGTTGCCCCGGGCGGCTAACCGGCGTCTCAACCGGCCGTGAGAACTCACACAGCTCCGCCGCCTCCCCCGTCTCGAGAGCGGTGGATCCGTAGTCACCACTGAGCGGCCTCGCGGCTTCTGCGGATGGAGCGCCACACGCCGCTTGCAACGCTTGAGTCCCCGAGAAGCCCGATCCGAAACGACCCAGCAGGAGGAACACGATGGCAACCGCAGTCGAGAGCCCAACCGTCTTCGCCGCGCCCGGCCGGCCCGGGAGCATCGTCGAGCTGGCGCCTCGCTATGAGAACTTCATCGGCGGTGAATGGGTGGCCCCCACGGCGGGCGGTTACCGCGAGAACCTGAGCCCGGCCACCGGCCGGCCCTTCTGCGAGGTGGCCGACTCGACGCCCGCGGATGTGGAGCTCGCGCTCGACGCGGCCCACGCCGCCAAGGACGACTGGGGGCGCCGCTCGCCGGCCGAGCGCGCCGCCGTGCTCGACGCGATCGCGGATGCGATCGAGGAGAACCTCCAGATGCTCGCGGTCGCCGAGAGCTGGGAGAACGGCAAGCCGGTCCGCGAGACCATCGCCGCCGACCTTCCGCTGGCGGTCGACCACTTCCGCTACTTCGCCGGCGCCGTGCGCGCCGAGGAAGGCTCGATCTCGGAGATCGACGAGAAGACCTATGCCTACCACTTCCGGGAGCCGCTCGGCGTGGTCGGTCAGATCATTCCCTTCAATTTCCCGCTGCTGATGGCCGCGTGGAAGCTCGCCCCGGCCCTCGCCGGGGGAAACTGCACTGTCATCAAGCCCGCCAGCCCGACGCCTTGGTCGCTCCTGAAGCTGATCGAGGTGATCGAGGACGTCCTGCCGCCCGGTGTGATCAACGTCGTCAACGGCTCGGGTGCGGAGATCGGCCGCGCGCTCGGCTCGAGCAAGCGGATCGCGAAGATCGCCTTCACCGGGGAGACTGTCACGGGGCGGCTGATCATGGGCTACGCAGCCCAGAACCTGATTCCCTCCACCACCGAGCTCGGCGGCAAGTCCCCCAACATCTTCTTCGCGGACATCATGGACGCCGATGACGATCTCCTCGACAAGGCGATCGAGGGTCTCGTCCTGTACGCCTTCAACAAGGGCGAGGTTTGCACGTGCCCCTCGCGGGCCCTGATTCAGGAGTCGATCTACGAGGCGTTCATGGCCCGTGCGCTCGAGCGGATCCGCTCGATCCGTCAGGACAACCCGCTCGATCTGGCCACGCAGATCGGCCCGCAGGTCTCAGCGGCCCAGCTGGCGAAGATCGAAAGCTATGTCCAGATCGGGCTCGAAGAGGGCGCCGAGCTGCTCACCGGCGGTGGCGCCACGGCGATGGAGGGTGAGCTCAGCGAGGGCTACTACTTCGAACCGACCGTGCTGAAGGGCGAGAACTCGATGCGCGTCTTCCAGGAGGAGATCTTCGGGCCGGTTCTGGCCGTGACGACGTTCCGCGACGAGGCCGAGGCGCTGGCGATCGCCAACGACACGATGTACGGGCTCGGCGCCGGCGTGTGGACCCGCGACGGCAACCGCGCCTTCCGCCTGGGTCGCGCCATCCAGGCGGGCCGGGTGTGGACCAACTGCTACCACCTGTACCCCGCCGGGGCGGCCTTCGGCGGCTATAAGTCCTCCGGCGTGGGCCGCGAGAACCACCGCATGATGCTCGACCACTACACGCAGACGAAGTGCCTGCTCGTCAGCTACGACCCGGAGCCTCTCGGCTTCTTCTGAGATGACCGACAGGGTCAGCGCAACCCCGCCGGCGCTCGAAGTTCTGGAGCGCCTCGCGGAGCGCTACGGCCCGCTCGTGGTCCACCAGTCGGGGGGCTGCTGTGATGGCAGCTCCCCGATCTGCCTACCGGCGGTCGAGCTTCCTCCGGGCCCCGGCGATGTCCTGCTGGGCCACATCGGCCCCACACCCGTCTACGTCGACTGCGACCAGGACCGGCGCTTCGGGGAGCCCGACCTGGTGATCGACGTCGCCCCAGGCCCGGCGATGGGTTTCTCCCTGGAGGGGGCGCTCGGCCTGCACCTGTTCGCCTCCCCCGCCCCCCGGCACTGCGGATAAACACCTACGGGTTCGGCGGTCGCCTGCGGAGGCCGGGGGCCCCGCCGCGCGATTGACTTGCCGTGATGGTGCAAACAAGCTACGGACCGACCAAAGGCGGGTGATCGAATGCAACTGGAGGAGCCCACAAAGGAGCGCGAAGCCCGCGACCAGGCGGAGTTCGACGAGGCCGTTCGCAAGGATGGCAAGACGGTTCTCGAGTGGCTGGCCGGACTGGGCATCGTGGCCGCCCTGTTCATGTCCATATTCGCGCTCAACCAGAGCAGCGAACACAACACGGTGACGATCACGAGCGGCGCCGCGGCGCCCGCCTCGACCTCGACGCCGACGAACACGCCGACCGCCCTGCCGACGAAGACGATCGCCCTGAAGGTGGTCGCCGGCGGCAAGCTCGGCCCGGACAAGATCATGCACGACACCTTTACGAAGACCGAATTCGCCGTGAAGGTCGGGCAGAAGCTCGATCTCAAGATCGACAACACCGACGAGGGCGAACACAGCGTCACCTCACCGGAGATCGGTGTCAACCTGATCGTCAAACCCGGCGTTCACACCTACGAGATCATCGTCAAAGAAAAGGGCCGCTTCTCCTGGTTCTGCGAGATCCCATGTGACGACACGGCCAACGGCTGGGCGATGCAGCACGCCGGATACATGGCCGGCTACATCACCGCGACCTGACCCGGCTCCGGGGGGCAAGAGCCCGGCGGCAGCATCGCCGGGCTCGCCCGCGAGTCGGGGGGTGGCATGCGCCCGGCGGGTGCCCCTCACCCGACCGGGCCGTGTCACGTTCCGGGGTCGCTCAGGAGTTCTTGCGGCCGGGGTCGATCAGACCCCGCTCGAGCGCGTAGCCGACGAGCTCGGCTCTCGTGGACAGACGCAGCTTCTGCTGGATGTGCGAGCGATGCGTCTCCACCGTCCGCACCGACAGGAACAGCTGCTCGGCGATCTCGGCGTTGGTATGACCGAGGGCGATCAGGCGCAGCACCTCGACCTCGCGCTCGGACAGGTCGTCCGGCGGGCCCGTGGGAGCCGAGGCGATCAGCGCTCCCAGCCGCGGGTTCAGATAGTGCTCGCCCGCGGCCGCCTTGCGAATCGCTTCGACGAGCTCCTCGTCGGCCGCCTCCTTGAGCACGTAGCCGAGTGCGCCTCCGCCGAGCGCCTCGCGTGCGAAGGCCGGGTCCTGCTGCATCGTCAGCACGACGATCTGCGTCTCGGGCGACTCCTCCCGGATCTGCGGGATCGCCTCGAGGCTCGAGCCGCCCGGCATGTTCAGGTCGAGCACCAGCACGGCAGGGTGATGCCCCCGCACGTAGCGCCTTGCGGCGTCGACGTCGCTCGCCTCGGCCACCACCTCGAGGCCCGCCTCGGCGTCCAGCAGCAGCCGCAGGCCGCTGCGAACGACGGCGTGGTCGTCGGCGAGGACGATTCGGATCACGTCATCCTCGGGAGATGGCCCGCCGGCGGTGGGCTGATCGGGATCTGCCATCGGCTGAAACCTATCGCCCGAGCCCGCGGTCGGCTCCACAGCGAGCACCGAGCCGCTCCTCCCTTCTACCGATCGAAAGAACCACCGGGCGGGTCGAGCCGGGGAGCGCCCCCACGAAACCGGGCGCGGTACGCCGGCCGGATGCGGGTTTTCCCGGACCGTGCTCCGCAGCGGTGCGGCAGAATCGACTGGCGATGAGAGCCTCGAGTGACCGGTCCGCCCCCTCCCCCTCACCCGGCTCCCCGGTCGCCGCGACCCCGGGCGGGGGGCCCCTCTCGGCCGATCAGCTCCATGCCCTCGACGCCTACTGGCGCGCCGCCAACTACCTGTCGGTCGGGCAGATCTACCTGCGGGAGAACCCCCTGCTGCGCGAGCCGCTGCGCAGCGAGCATGTCAAGCCGCGGCTGCTCGGCCACTGGGGCACGACACCCGGGCTGAACTTCGTCTACGCCCACCTGAACCGGGCGATCCGCGAGCGGGACCTCTCGGTGCTGTTCGTGACGGGACCCGGACACGGCGGCCCCGGGATCGTCGCCAACACCTACCTCGAGGGGACCTACAGCGAGACGTACCCCCACATCGGGCGCGACGAGCGGGGGCTTCGCGAGCTGTTTCGCCAGTTCTCCTTCCCCGGGGGCATCCCCAGCCACGTGGCGCCCGAGACCCCGGGCTCGATCCACGAGGGCGGCGAGCTCGGCTACTCGCTCGCCCATGCCTACGGCGCAGCCTTCGACAACCCGCAGCTGCTCGTCTGCTGCGTCGTCGGCGACGGCGAGGCCGAGACGGGACCGCTCGCGACCAGCTGGCACTCGAACAAGTTCCTGAACCCCGCCCAGGACGGCGCGGTGCTGCCGGTCCTGCACCTGAACGGCTACAAGATCGCCAATCCCACCGTGCTCGCACGCATCCCCCCGCGCGAGCTGCGGGCGCTGCTCGAGGGCTACGGCTACTCGCCGCGCTTCGTAGAGGGCGCCGACCCGCAGGAGATGCACCAGCTGATGGCGGCCACGCTCGATCGGGCGCTCGGTGACATCGCCGAGATCCAGAGCGCCGCCCGTTCCGGCGGCGACCTCGAGCGGCCCACCTGGCCGATGATCGTGTTGCGCAGCCCCAAGGGCTGGACCGGACCGAAGCTCGTGGACGGCCTCCCCGCGGAGGGCTCCTTCCGATCCCACCAGGTGCCGCTCGCGGACGTGGCCGGCAACCCGGAGCGCCTCGCCCAGCTCGAGGAGTGGCTTCGTTCATACCGGCCGGCCGAGCTGTTCGACGAGCGGGGCGCCCTGCGCAGCGAGATCGCGGAGCTCGCGCCGGCCGGGGAGCGGCGCATGGGCGCGAACCCGCACTCCAACGGCGGCAGCCTGCTGCGCGATCTCGAGCTGCCCGATTTCAGGGACTTCGCGGTCGAGGTTGCCGCCCCGGCGCGCTCGGTGACCGAGCCGACACGGGTGCTCGGAAGGTTCCTCCGCGACGTCATCGCCCGCAACCGGGACCGCTTCCGGATCATGAGCCCGGACGAGACGGCCTCCAACCGCCTCGGCGCGGTGTTCGAGGTGACCGACCGCGACTGGGAGGCCGAACAGCTTCCCGGAGACGATCACCTCGCTCCCGACGGCCGCGTGATGGAGGTGCTCTCAGAGCACCTCTGCGAGGGCTGGCTCGAGGGCTATCTCCTGACCGGTCGCCACGGGCTGTTCAACAGCTACGAGGCCTTCATCCACATTGTCGACTCGATGTTCAACCAGCACGCCAAGTGGCTGAAGGTAACGCGGGAGATCCCCTGGCGCCAGCCGATCGCCTCGCTCAACTACCTGCTCTCCTCCCACGTCTGGCGCCAGGATCACAACGGCTTCTCCCACCAGGACCCGGGCTTCATCGACCACGTCGTCAACAAGAAGGCCGAGATCGTCCGCATCTACCTCCCCCCCGACGCCAACTGCCTGCTCTCGGTCGCCGACCATTGCCTGCGCAGCCGCGACTACGTCAACGTGATCGTCGCCGGCAAGCAGCCCGCGCTCGACTACCTCGCAGCCGAGGAGGCGGTCGCCCACTGCACCCGCGGACTGGGCATCTGGGAGTGGGCGAGCAGCGACGGCGAGCAGGAGCCGGATGTCGTGCTGGCGTGCGCGGGAGATGTGCCGACGCTCGAGACGCTCGCGGCTGCGGCGATCCTGCGCGCCCGCCTGCCCGAGCTGAAGGTGCGCCTCGTCAACGTCGTGGACCTGATGCGCCTCGAGCCCGACACTGAGCACCCCCACGGACTGTCCGACACGGAGTTCGACGCCCTGTTCACCACCTCCCAGCCGGTGATCTTCGCCTACCACGGCTACCCGCTGCTGATCCACCGGCTCACCTATCGGCGGGCCAACCACGCGAACATCCACGTCCGCGGCTACAAGGAGGAGGGCACCACCACGACCCCGTTCGACATGGTGATGCTCAACGACCTCGACCGCTTCCATCTCGTGATCGACGTGATCGACAGGGTTCCCGGCCTCGGCGAGCGCGCCGCCCACATCCGCCAGGAGATGGTCGACGAACGCCTGCGCCACCGCGCCTACACGCGTGCCAACGGCGAGGATCCGGCGGAGATCGCCGATTGGCGCTGGCCGGACGCGCCGGGGACGGCGGTGCCCGGGAGCGGATGAGGGTCCTGACCGTCAACGCCGGCTCGAGCTCGCTGAAGCTGGCGCTGGTCGAGGACGGACTGGTGCACCGGGCGATCGAGCTGGACGCCCCGGACGCGCGAAGCGACCCGGACGAGCTGGGACGGGCTCTCCACGGCGGCCTCGCGGGAGCCGACGCCGTCGGCCATCGCATCGTCCACGGCGGCGAGCGCTTCACCGAGGCGGTGCGGATCGATCCGCGGGTACGGAAGGCCCTCGGCGCCCTGAGCGACCTCGCGCCCCTGCACCAGCCGAAGTCGCTTGCCGCGCTCGACGCCGTCGGTGCCGCCCTCCCCGAGCTGCCCGCGGTCGCCTGCTTCGACACCGCCTTCCACGCGAGCATGCCCGCCGGAGCGAGCACCTATGCGCTGCCGGCGCCCTGGCGCGAGCGGTGGGGGCTGCGCCGCTACGGCTTTCACGGCCTGTCACACGCCTGGGTGGCCCGCCGGACGGGTGAGCTGCTCGGGACACCCGCCGCAGAGATGAGGATCGTCAGCTGCCACCTCGGCGCCGGCGGCTCGCTGTGCGCGATCCGCGGAGCGCGATCACTCGACACGACAATGGGCTTCACGCCCCTCGAGGGCCTCGTCATGGCGACCCGCTCCGGGAGCGTCGATCCCGGGCTGCTGCTGTGGCTCGCCGAGCACGGCGGCCTGCCGCTGCACGAGATCGCCGAGGCGCTCGAGCATCGCTCCGGCCTGCTGGGGCTGGCCGGAACGGCCGACATGCGAACGGTCATCGACCGTGCCGGGGAGGAGGACGACCGCGCCCAGCTCGCGCTCGAGGTGTACGTCCACCGGCTGTGCGGCGAGATCGCGAGGATGGTCGCCGCGCTCGGCGGCCTCGACGTCCTCGTCTTCACCGGCGGTGTCGGGGAGCGCTCCGCCGAGCTCCGCGCCCGTGCGGCATCCCGGCTCGGGTTCCTCGGCATCGCTCTCGACGGCGCCTGCAACGAGGAGGCCGAGCCGGATGTCGAGATCGGCGCCGCCGGAGCACCGGTGCGAGCGCTCGTGCTCGCGGCCCACGAGGATCTCGAGATCGCCAGCCAGACCGGCGCCCTGATCGAAGCCGGCGGCTGAGCAGCGCTCGCGGGAAACCGCGCACCGACGCCGACGTCGAACGCGAGATCAGGCGCCTCCACCCCGGGCGCTAGCGCCTCACCCCGAGCGCGCGGCCGGGACTCCGCCGAGTGACATGCCGGCCGCCTGCGCGGCCAGCTCCTCGCGGGCGTCCGGGTGGGCCGCCCGCTCGATCAGCAGCCGCGCCTGAGCGCGATGGCTGCGGCCGAACACGCTCGCGCAACCCTGCTCGGTGATCACGGCCGAGTGCTGGAACGAGGTCACGGGACATTCGAGCCTGCCGACGATCGTCGAGCTGTCGCTCGGCTCGTGCCACGAGCGCATCGCGATGATCGCGTGACCGCCCGGCGAGCGCAGCGAGCCTTCGACGAAGTCGGGTTGCCCGCCCAGACCCGAGTAGACACGCATGCCCACGTGGCTGGCCCCTGCCTGAACGTGCAGATCCACCTGCATCGCCGTATTGATCGAGACCATCCGTGGATGGGCCGCGATCCGTGAGGGATCGTTCGTCAGCTCGGTTCGTGTCATCTGCAGCCGCGGGTTGCGATCCACCCACTGATACAGCTCGGGGCCGCCGAACATGAACGAGCAGACGATCGGCTTGCCGGCGTCGAGGGCGCCGGCCTGCTCGAGACCGAGCACCCCGTCGCTGATCATCTCCGACCAGATCGCAAGCTCGCGACGGCTCTTCAGAGCCCGCAGCGTCGCGTCGGGGACCTGGCCGATCCCGAGCTGCAGCGTCGCCGCGTCTGGGACCTGCGCCGCGACCCGCTCGGCGATCTGCTCGGCGTGCTCGTGCCCGGCCCCGAGGGCGGGCGTCGCGAGGGGTTCCTCGGCGAGGATCGCCAGGTCGATCTCCCCCACATCGATCTCGCCGTCGCCGAACGTGTAGGGCATGCGCGGGTTGATCTGGGCGATCACCAGGCCGCCCCGGGCGCGGACGTGTTCGACGGCCGCGGGGAGGATGTTGACCTCGATTCCCAGCGACACCTTGCCTCCCGAGGGTGGAGAGGTGTGGAGCAGGACCGCATCCGGAGGGCGCAGCGTTCCGAACAGCCGCGGCACCAGCGAGAGGCGCATCGGCAGGTAGTCGAGCCGCTCCCCCTTGTCGCGCATGCCCGGGCCGACGAAGGCGGTCTCGAAGATCACGCCCTCGCGCTCGGGCAGCGGGCCCTGTGCGGCGAGCATGAACAGGCGGTAGCTCTCCAGCGCGCGGTCGGTTGCCTCGAGCAGCCGCCGGGGGGTCGCGAGGTTCCCGCTCGCGACGATCCGCGGCGACGGGCCCAGCGCCCGGAGCGCCTGTTCGAGCTGTTGGTCAGAGACCGTCCTCATACCCGCAACACTGATCGCCGCGGCGGCCACGGTCATGAGGAAGAACTACTGAGGCCGTTCCGCACCTTACGCGCTGCACGCGGCACGCCCACAGGCGTTGAATGGGGTCGTCAGGGAAACCGCCCGTCCGGCCCGCCGCCGACGAGCACCGTCCGAGGAGACCTCATGAGCGCATCAGCCGCGCCGCCCATCCAGTCCGAGCTCGACACACTGCGGCCCTTCGCCCGCCTCTCAAAGGACGACGTCGCCTGGGCCGGCGGCAAGGGCGCGAACCTCGGGGAGCTGACCGCCGCAGGCCTGCCCGTTCCAGACGGCTTCGTGATCGGCGCACCCGCCTACGCCGTCTACTGCGAGCAGACGGGGCTGCGCAACCGGCTGCAGGAGCTGCTCGGCGACCTCGATGTCGAGGACACCGCTGCCCTCGAGGCGGCGAGCGCCGCGGCACGGGCGCTGTTCGACAGCACGCCGGTTCCCGCCGCGATGGAACGCGACATCCGCGCGGCCTACGAACGCCTCGCGGTCGGTTCCACCGAGGCGGCCGTCGCCGTACGCTCCTCGGCCACCGCCGAGGACACCACCGAGGCCTCCTTCGCGGGCATGAACGAAACCTTCCTGAACGTCCGCGGCGCAGACGACGTCGTCGACGCCGTCAGGCGCTGCTGGCGCTCCCTGTTCGGCGGGCGGACGGTCTACTACCGGGCGGTCAACGGCTACTCGCAGGCCGACATGGACATCGCCGTCGTCGTGCAGCTGCAGATCGCCTCGACCCGCGCGGGCGTCATGTTCACCGTCAACCCTGCGACCGGTGACCGCGGCGAGCTCGTCATCGAGGGCTCCTTCGGGCTCGGCGAGGCAGTCGTCTCGGGAGCGGTCTCGCCGGACCGCTACCTGATCGAGAAGGCCACGCTGGCGATCCGCCGCCGCGAGGTGCACAGCAAGGAGATCACGATCGAATACGCGCCCGAGGGCGGTACCACTCAGCGCGAGCTCGACGAGTCCGAGCGGCTGCGTCCCGTGCTCGACGACGAGGAGATCCTCGCCGTGGCCCGGCTCGGCCAGCGGATCGAAAGCCACTACGGCTCCCCCCAGGACACCGAGTGGGCCTTCGACCCCGCCGGCGGGCTGTGGATGCTCCAGAGCCGCCCGATCACGACCCTGCACGACGCCGGGCCGGAGGCAACCGAAGCCGCCGCCCCCGCGGAGCACCCCGGCACGCTGCTGCTGCGCGGCCTCGGCGGCGCCCCCGGCAGCGGCAGCGGCCCGGTGCGGATCATGCGCTCGCTCGAGGACGCCGCCTCGTTCGGCGAGGGGGACGTGCTCGTGACCCACATGACCGCGCCCGACTGGATGGCCCTGATGCGGCGCTCCGCCGCGATCATCACCGACTCCGGCGGCATGACCTGCCACGCCGCGATCGTCTCGCGCGAGCTTGGCATCCCCTGCGTCGTCGGCACCGGTGAGGCCACCCGCGTGCTTCGCGACGACGAGATCGTGACGGTGGACGCCACCCGCGGCGTCGTCCTCGAGGGCGCCGCGGCTAGCCCGCCGCCCGCGGCTGCATCTGCTCCCGCCGCGGCACCCGCACCGGCAGCAGTCGTGACCGGCACGCGGCTGCTCGTGAACCTGTCCGAGCCCTCGCAGGTCCCGCGCGTCAGCGCGCTTGACGTGGACGGCGTCGGGCTCCTCCGGGCCGAGCTGATGGTGCTGGAGGCGCTCAACGGGGAACACCCCCGGCTGCTGCTCGAGCAGGACCGCGGCGAGGAGTTCATCTCCCGCATGACCGACGCCTTGACGGAGTTCGCGAGCGGCTTCGCGCCACGGCCCGTCACCTACCGGACGATCGACTTCCGCACGAACGAGTTCCGCGGACTGCGGGGCGGCGAGCGGTTCGAGCCCGACGAGGCCAACCCGATGATCGGCTTCCGGGGCGCGTTGCGCTACGTCCACGACCCGGACGTCTTCCGGCTCGAGCTGGCGGCGCTCGCGCGGGTGTGGGACGCGGGGCACCGCAACCTCCACGTGATGCTGCCGTTCGTGCGCACCACGCACGAGCTGGCCCGATGCCGCGAGCTGCTGGCGGAGTCGGGGCTGATCGGCCGGCCGGGCTTCGAGTTGTGGGTGATGGCCGAGGTCCCCTCCGTGCTGTTCAACCTCGAGGGCTACGCCGCCCTGGGAATCGCGGGCATCTCGATCGGCTCCAACGACCTCACCCAGCTCTTGCTCGGCGCCGACCGCGACAACGAGGTGCTGGCCGAGACATTCGACGAGCGCGACCACGCCGTGACCAGCTACCTGTCAGAGCTGATCCCCCGGGCGCGCGCCCTCGGCCTGCAGACCTCGATCTGCGGCCAGGCGCCCTCGGTCCACCCCGAGTACGCGGAGCTACTCGTGAATGCGGGCATCGACGCGATCTCGGTCAACATCGACGCGATCGACCGCGCCCGTAGGCTGATCGCCTCGGCCGAGCGGCGGCTGCTGCTCGAACATGCCCGCTCGGGCATGGGCCCGGCGTCCGACGGCTCAAACGGGCATTAAGGCGTCGGCGCCGGAATATGTTCGAGGTGCGCATCCACGGCCGTGGCGGACAGGGCGTCGTGACGGGCGCCGAGCTGCTGTCGCTCGCCGCCTTCGCGGACGGCCATCAGGCACAGGCCTTCCCGAGCTTCGGCTCGGAGCGGATGGGCGCGCCCGTGATCGCCTTCTGCCGGATCGACGACCGGCCGATCCGTCTGCGCGAGCCGATCGCCGAGCCCGACGCGGTGGTGATCCAGGACCCCACCCTGCTGCACCACGTCGACGTCTTCGGGGGCCTGCGCGAGGACGGATACGTACTCGTCAACTCGACCCGCGACCTCGATCAGCTCGGCCTCGCCGAGCTGCGCGAGCGACACGGCGGCGACCGGCTGCTGACGGTGCCCGCCGGCGAGCTGGCCCGCGAGGAGCTGGGCCGGCCGGTGCCGAACGCGGCGCTGCTCGGCGCCCTCTGCGCGCTGACCGGCGTGGTCCGCCTCGCCTCCCTCTGCGACGTGATCGAGGAGCGCTTCTCCGGCTCCACCGGCGCCGGCAACCGGCGTGCGGCCGAGCGCGCCTTCGAGCTCGCCCGCGCCTCTCTTCAGGCTGCGGAGGCCACCCGTGTCTAAGCAGCTCGAGGGCTCCCTGGCGGTCGCCCGAACGGTCGCCCATTGCCGCCCCGAGGTGATCTGCGCGTACCCGATCACGCCCCAGACGCACATCGTCGAGGCTCTCTCACGGCTCGTTGCGGCCGGCGAGCTGGCGCCGTGCGAGTACGTCAACGTGGAGTCTGAGTTCGCGGCGATGTCGGTCGCGATCGGGGCCAGCGCGACGGGGGCACGTGCTTACACGGCCACCGCGAGCCAGGGACTGCTCTACATGGCCGAGGCCCTGTTCAACGCCGCCGGGCTCGGCCTGCCGATCGTGATGACCGTGGCCAATCGGGCGATCGGCGCCCCGATCAACATCTGGAACGACCACAGCGACTCGATGTCGATGCGCGACTGCGGCTGGGTCCAGCTCTACGCGGCGGACAGCCAGGAGGCCGCCGACCTCCACGTTCAGGCCTTCAAGCTCGCCGAGGCGCTCTCGCTGCCGGTGATGGTGTGCATGGACGGTTTCGTCCTGACCCATGCCTTCGAGCCGCTCGAGGTGCCCCCCCAGGAGCAGGTCGACGCGTTCCTGCCCCCCTATGTCCCGCGCCAGGTGCTCGACCCCGACGAGCCCGTGACGATCGGTGCGATGGTCGGCCCCGAGGCCTTCACGGAGGTCCGCTACCTGGCCCACGCCAAGCAGATGGACGCCCTGGACGCGATTCCGGCCCTGGCGGGCGACTTCGAGCAGCGCTTCGGCCGCCGCGCGGGCGGCCTGCTCGACGGCTACCGCTGCGAGGACGCGGAGACCGTGATCCTGTCTCTCGGCTCCGTCCACGGCACCGTGCAGGAGGTCGTGGACGCGACGCGCGAGGACGGCCACGCGCTCGGCGCAGTGTCGATCAAGTCCTTTCGCCCCTTCCCCCTGGAGGAGCTGGGGCAGATGCTCGCCGGAGCGCGCCGCGTGATCGTGCTCGAGCGCGCCTTCGCGGTCGGCGTGGGGGGCATCGTCAGCGCCGATGTGCGCTCCGCGCTCGCGGGATCGGTGGCCGAGATCCACACCGTCATTGCCGGGCTCGGCGGCCGGGCGATCACCCGCGCCTCGCTGGGCGCGATGCTCGACGACGCCCTCGCCGGGCGCCTGGAGCAGCTGCGCTTCCTCGACCTCCGGGTCGACGTCGTCGAGCGCGAGCTCTCCCGCGGCCGCGACGGCACCCGCCCCGGACCTCACGCCGAGAACATCATCCGCGACCTCGGCCTCGTCGCCGGGGGGCCGGTATGAACGACACGCGCTTCTACCAGACGGGCACCTTCGCGGTCGGCAACCGGCTGCTCGGCGCCGAGGGCTCCTCGGTGCAGTCCGACCCCGACCGCGCCGGGGCGATCACCAGCGGCCACCGTGCCTGCCAGGGCTGCGGCGAGGCACTCGGCGCACGCTACGCACTCGATGCGGCCCTGCGCGCCACCGGCGGCCGCCTGATCGCAGCGAACGCCACGGGCTGCCTGGAGGTCTTCTCGACGCCGTTCCCCGAGACCTCCTGGCGCCTGCCCTGGATCCACTCGGTGTTCGCCAACGCCCCCGCGGTCTCCACGGGCATCGCGGCGGCGCTGCGGGCGAAGGGTCGAGAGGACATCCGCGTCGTCGGCCAGGGCGGCGACGGGGGCACGGTCGACATCGGCCTCGCCTGCCTCTCGGGGATGTTCGAGCGCGGGGACGACGTGCTCTACATCTGTTACGACAACGAGGCCTACATGAACACCGGCGTGCAGCGCTCGGCGGCCACGCCCCCGGCAGCCCGCACTGCCACGACCGAGCCGCTGGGCGCACATCCGGGCAACGACTTCGGCCAGGGCAAGAACATGCCCCTGATCGCGATGGCCCATGAGATCCCCTACGTGGCCACCGCGACCGTCGCCGAGCTGCGCGACCTCGAGCAGAAGGTCGCCCGTGCGATGGAGCTTCGGGGCCCCCGCTACCTGCACGTGCTCGTCCCCTGCCCGCTCGGTTGGGGCTCGGCCACCGCGGAGACGATCCTGATCGCGCGGCTGGCCAAGGAGACCGGCCTGTTCCCGGTCTTCGAAGCTCGCGACGGCCGCGTCACGGGCGTCTCGCCGATCCGGCGCCTGGTTCCCGTCGAGGACTATCTCTCCCGCCAGAAGCGCTACGCGCACCTGTTCGCGGGGGACGGTCAACCCGAGGTCATCGCCCGCATGCAGGCACTGGCGAACCGCAACATCGAGCGCTTCGGGCTGCTCGAGGACGACGGTGAGCGCGAGGAGCACGAGCTGATGGACATGCTGGCCGCCGGCGAGCGGGGGCCGCAATGAGCGCCGCCCCCGGCGCCCCGGACGGGTCGGCGAACCGGCCGTTCGCGATCACGCTCGAGGTCGGCTCAAGCCGGGCGAACCTCACCGGCGCGTGGCGGACCGAACGCCCGCAGTATGTCCGGCGGCTCCCGCCCTGCAGCAACGCCTGCCCGGCCGGCGAGGACGTGCAGCGCTGGCTGTTCGAGGCCGAGTCCGGCGGGGACGGCTACGAGCGGGCGTGGCAGGCGCTTGTCCGCGACAACCCCTTCCCGGCCGTGATGGGGCGCATCTGCTTCCACCCCTGCGAGACGGCCTGCAACCGCTGCGAGCTCGACGAGGCCGTCGGCATCAACTCGGTGGAGCGCTTCCTCGGCGACGAGGCGATCAGCCGGGGCTGGGAGCTGCCCGCGCCGGGCGCCGCCACGGGCCGGCGGGTGCTCGTCGTCGGCGCCGGCCCCTGCGGCCTGTCCGCGGCCTATCACCTTGCGCTCCGCGGCCACCACGTGACCGTCAGGGACGCCGCCGAGAAGCCCGGCGGCATGATGCGCTACGGCATCCCCCGCTTCAGGCTCCCCCGGGACGTGCTCGACGCGGAGATCGAGCGGATCCTCGCGCTCGGCGTGGAGCTGCGCTGCGGCGAGCGGGTCGCCGACCTGGGTCTCGAGCTGCGCGAGGGAGGCCACGACGCGGCGTTCCTGGCGGTGGGCGCGCACGTGGCGCGTCACACCGAGATCCCGGGCGGCACCGCCGCCCACGTGATCGACGCGGTGACACTGCTGCGCGACGTCGCCGAGGACGGCGAGCCTCCGCAGCTCGGCCGGCGCGTCGTCGTCTACGGAGGCGGCGACACGGCGCTCGACGCGGCCCGCAGCGCCAAGCGCCTGACGGGTGCCGATCCGGTGATCGTCTACCGCCGCACACGCGAGCGGATGCCGGCCCACGAGCAGGAGCTCGCCGAAGCCACCGAGGAGGGCATCGCTTTCCGCTGGCTTTCGACGATCGCCGCCGCCGAGCCCGGCGGCAACGGCGGTTCACGCCTGCGCATCGAGCGCATGGAGCTCGACGCCGAGGGCATCCCGCGCCCGACCGGAGAGCTCGAGGACCTCGACGCCGACACTGTCGTCCTGGCGCTCGGGCAGAGCCCCGACCTGGCGCTGCTCGAGGGCCTGCCCGGCATCACCGTGGACGACGACGTCGTACAGGTGGACGAGCAGCTGATGAGCGGGCACCGCGGCGTGTTCGCGGGCGGCGACATGGTCGCCGGTGAACGCATGGCCGCGGTCGCCATCGGCCACGGCCGGCGCGCCGCGCGATGCATCGACGGCTGGCTCCACGACGTAGCTGTGCCGCCCGAGCCGCGCGGTGAGCTCGCGGGCTTCGACACTCTCAACACCTGGTACTTCGCCGACGCTCCCCGCGCCGTGCAGCCGGTCCTCGAGGACGTGCGCCGCCAGAGCTCCTTCGAGGAGGTCGTCAAAGGGCACGACGGCGAGACCGCGCTGTATGAGGCGCGGCGCTGCATGTCATGCGGCAACTGCTTCTCCTGCGACAACTGCTTCGGGGTCTGCCCCGACGACGCCGTGCTGAAGCCAGGCCCGCCGGGCGAGCCCTACGCGTTCGACCTCGACTACTGCAAGGGCTGCGGCATCTGCGCGGAAGAGTGCCCCTGCGGCGCCATCGAGATGGTCCCCGAGGAGCTCTGAGCCGGGCCCGGCCCGCGGGCACCGGTCCGGGGCTGGATCGAAGGGGCCTGCCCGTGACGGCGGGCGATCAGGCGGGAACGGGCGTGAGCACGCGCTCGGCCAGCTCGACCAGGCGTGTCGAATAGCCCCACTCGTTGTCGTACCAGGCCAGCACCTTGACCTGCGTGCCGTCGATGACGCTCGTCAGCGAGGCGTCGAACAGGGCCGAGGCGGGACAGCCGACGACATCGGAGGACACGAGCGGCTCCTCGCTGTACTCGAGGATCCCGCCCAGGCCGCCCTCGGCGGCGCGCCGGAAGGCCGCGTTGATCTCTTCCACGGTCGTCGCCCGTTCGGTCTCGATCGTGAGATCCACGATCGACCCGGTCGGCACCGGCGCGCGCACGGCGATTCCGTGCAGGCGGCCGTCGAGCTCGGGGATCACGAGACCCAGCGCCTTGGCGGCGCCGGTCGAGGTGGGAACGAGGTTGATCGCGGCCGCGCGCGCCCGGCGCAAGTCGGGGTGCGGGCCGTCGAGCAGGCTCTGATCGGACGTGTAGGCATGGATCGTCGTCATCAGCCCGTGGCGGATGCCGACGGTCTCGTGCAGCACCTTGGCCACGGGCGCGAGGCAGTTCGTGGTGCAGGAGGCGTTGGTGATGATGTGGTCGCGCTCGGGGTCGTAGGCCTCGGCGAAGTTGACGCCGAGGACGACGTTGGCGTCGGCCGGCTCGGACCCCTTGATCGGGGCGCTGAGGATCACCTTGCGCGCGCCCGCCTCGAGATGCAGGGCCGCCTGGGCACGCGTGCGGAACCTCCCGGTCGACTCGATCACGACGTCGACACCGAGTTCCCGCCAGGGGAGCTCGGCCGGGTCACCCTCCGCCAGCACCTGCACCTCGTGCCCGTCGATCTCGATCGACCCCTCGCCGGCTCTCACCGGGGCCGGGAAGCGCCCGTACACCGAGTCGCGAGACAGCAAGGCCGCCAGCGTGGGAGCGTCGGCGACATCGTTGACGGCGACGATCTCAAGATCGGCGCGGTGCTCGAAGGCGCTGCGGAGCATGCACCTGCCCACGCGGCCGAAGCCGTTGATGCCTACGCGTACAGACATTTCCTCGTCCGATCCTCGAAAAGATGGCTTTCGGCGCAGGCTACGTCCGGGCCGCTGCGCGAAAATCCGGTGTAGGCCGTGGCGCGTCGGGGAGAACTACTGAGGCACGGGGACCGACGTCCGGGTAGCTTCGCCGGCATGGCTCGCATCGGCATCCTCACCGGCGGGGGCGACTGCCCGGGACTCAATGCGGTGATCCGGGGGATCGTGCGTGCCGGGGTCTCCGAGGGAAACACCTTCCTCGGCTTCCGCCGCGGCTGGGCCGGCGTGCTCGAGGACGAGGCCGTCGAGCTGACCGGCGACGACACCGCGGGGCTGCTGACCCGCGGCGGAACGATCCTCGGCACATCTCGCACCAATCCCTACGCGGACGGGGCCGACGGGACCGCCGCCGTGAAGGCGACGCTCGCGCGGCGCGAGGTCGACGCGCTGATCCCGATCGGCGGCGATGACACGCTGGGCGTCGCGCTGCGGCTGCACGAAGACGGCGTCCCGGTGGTCGCCGTGCCGAAGACGATCGACAACGACATCGGCGGGACCGACTACACGTTCGGCTTCCAGACGGCCGTCCAGATCGTGACCGACGCGATCGACCGCCTGCACACGACGGCGGAATCGCACGACCGCGTGATGATCCTCGAGGTGATGGGGCGCCACGCCGGCTGGATCGCCACGCACGCCGGCATCGCCGGAGGCGCCGACTCGATCCTCGTCCCCGAGCGGCCCTTCGACATCGATCAGCTGGTCGCCCATCTCCGCCGCCGGCACGCCGGGCGCCATCGTTTCTCGATCGTCGTCGCCGCGGAGGGTGCCACGCCCCTCGCCGGCACCCTCCAGGCACCGGTCACCCGGGCGGCCGGCCACGATGCCTTCGGCCACGTCAGGCTCGGCGGTATCGCGATGACCCTGGAGCGCGAGATCGAAGCGCGCACGGGCTACGAGACGCGGGCCTCGATCCTCGGGCACGTCCAGCGCGGGGGCACCCCGACGGCCTTCGACCGCGTGCTGGCGACGCGCTTCGGCGTGGCGGCCGTGCGCGCTCTGCTCGCCGGGCGGACCGGCGTGATGGTCGCGCTGCGCGGCACCGCGATCCTGGAAGCGCCGCTGTCCGATGCTCTGGCCGAGCCGCGGCTGCTCGACCCCGAGCTGTACGAGACGGCCGAGGTGTTCTTCGGCTGAGCTCCGCGGATCCGTAGATCTGCGCAGCCGAGCTCGGCTGAACACCCCGATGCCGCCAGGCCGTGCGGCGAGTAGCGTCGTTGTAAGCCACCAGACGAAGGAGACAGACATGAAGGCGCTCGTCTACCACGGTCCCGGCGAGAGGGGCTGGGACACCGTCGCGGATCCTTCGATAATCGACCCCACCGATGTGATCGTCAGGGTCGACACGACGACGATCTGCGGAACCGATCTGCACATCCTCAAAGGAGACGTCCCCGAGACGACGGCCGGCACGATCCTCGGCCACGAGGCCGTCGGCACCGTCCAGGAGGTTGGCGCTGCGGTCACGACCGTCGAGGCGGGCGATCGCGTGCTGCTCAGCTGCGTGAGCGCGTGCGGGCGCTGCCGCTTCTGCAAGGAAAGCCGCTACGGCCAGTGTCTGGGCGGCGGCGGCTGGATCTTCGGGCACACGATCAACGGCGTTCAGGCCGAGTACGCACGGGTGCCGTTCGCCGACAACTCCGTCTACAAGGTTCCCGAGCAGCTGAGCGACGAGCAGGTCCTGTTCCTCGCGGACATCCTGCCGACCTCCTTCGAGGTCGGGGTGCTGAGCGGCATGGTGTCGCCCGGCGACGTGGTCGCGATCGTCGGCGCCGGACCGATCGGCCTGGCAGGGATCCTCACGGCGCGCCTGTACACGCCCGGCCGGATCGTCGCAATCGACCTCGCCGACAGCCGCCTGCAGAGCGCATCGCGGTTCGGCGCGGACACGCTCATCAACAACGGCAGCGAGGATGCCGTTGAAGCAGTGATGGAGCTGACCGACGGGCTCGGCGCGGACGTCGCCTTCGAGGCGGTGGGTGTGCCCGAGACCTTCGAGCTGGCCGCCGAGCTGATCCGCCCGGGCGGGCGGGTAGCGAACATCGGCGTGCACGGCAGCCCCGCGCAGCTGCATCTGGAGAAGCTGTGGATTCGAGACGTGACGATCACGACGGGTCTCGTCGACACTTTCAGCATCCCCCAGCTGATGAGGCTGATCGCGAGCGGCAGGCTCGACCCGTCGCTGTTCGCGACACATCGCTTCGCCCTCGATGAAGCGATGGACGCCTATGACACCTTCGCCGACGCGGCCAACACCAACGCCTTGAAGGTCGTGCTCCAGGGCCAGGCGGTGGCCGGAACACGCGGCGAGGAGCTGATTGCCGCGGCCCACTGAGTGATCTGGGCGAAACGGCCGGCCGGGGCCCACTCCCCGGCCGGCGGATCGCTCCGCGGCGCGCCTCAGTGGACCGGGGTGCGTCCGTCCAACGGGTCGGGCATTCTCGGCCGGCGCAGCCGGTCGTGGCGGTCGACCCAGCTGCGCCTCAGCCGCTCGGCGCCCCAGACGATCAGTGGGCAGGGGATCAGCAACGCCATGAAGCCGGCCGGTGGCACGGCCGTTCCCAGCAGCGACTGGATCGGCGGGACGTAGACGATCACCGCGGCGATGAGCAGCTCGGCTGCGATCGCCGCGAGCAGGTGGCGGTTACTCAGGATCCCGGCGCCGCGCAGCGATCCGTGTTCGGTGTGGACGGCGAACGCCGTCCCGATCTGCCCGGCGATCAGTGCCAGGAAGGTCATTGTCGTGGCCTGCAGATATGCGTGGTGGTAGGGGCTGGCGGCCGCGACGCTGTCCCCCGGCCGCCAGCCGGAGGACAGCAGCACGATCAGGAAGCAGCCCAGCGCACACACGGTCAGGAGCCCGCCGAAGAACAGCCACGCGCGGAGCAGCATCGGCCGGCTGATGACTCCCTCCCCGCGGGGTCGCGGCGGCCGGACCATGATCCCCGGCTGGGCCGGGTCGCGCCCCAGCGCGAGGGACGGGGGCGTCTCGGTTAGCACGTCGAAGCAGAGCAACAGGAGCACCGGCAGCGGCAGCGGGATCCGGCCGCCCGAGAGGGCGAAGACGAGAAACGCGGCGACCTCGGGGGTCGCGTGGGCGAAGATGTAGAGGATGAACTTGCGAACGTTGTCGTAGACCCGCCGGCCCGCTTCCACCGCGGCCACGATGCTCGCGAAGTTGTCGTCGGTGAGCACCATCGTGGCCGCCTCCCTGGCGACATCGGTGCCCGAGCGGCCCATCGCGATCCCGATGTCGGCGCTGCGCAGAGCCGGCGCGTCGTTGACGCCGTCTCCGGTCATCGCGACGACATTCCCTTCGCTGCGCAGCGCGCCTGCGATCAGCAGCTTGGTCTCGGGGGAGGCGCGGGCGAAGATCACCTCGACGCCGCCCTGCAGCGCCCGTTCGATCTCGTCCTCGTGCCGCTGGTCGAAGCCCTGGGCGTCGACCACGCGGCCGCCCTCGACACCGATCCCAACCTTCGCGGCGATCGCGGCGGCGGTCAGTGGATGGTCGCCGGTGATGACGATGATCCGGATGCCCGCGCTGTGACAGCGCGCCACCGCGTCGGCGACCTCTGGCCGGGGCGGGTCGAACATCGTCACGAGACCAAGGAACGTCAGGTCGCGCTCGACGCTCTCGCGAGCGGGCTGCTCCTCGCCCGGCAGGGCACGCTGGGCGAGCGCGAGCACCCGCAGGCCCTCGCGGGCATAGTGCTCGACCTGCTCGCGGATCCGCGCCAGCGCCTCGTCGGTGAGCTCGACCTGCTCGGCGCCTATGCCCGCACGGGTGCACCGTCCGAGCACCTCCTCGGGGGCGCCCTTGGTGTGCAGCGTTCTGGCGCCCTCACCCTGATCGAGCGTGCTCATCAGCTTCAGACGCGGGTCGAAGTTGTAGAGGTGAACCCGCGCGCCGTCCCGGCTGTTCGTGTCGGTCCCCGCCCCGAGCGCCCGCGCGGCCCGCAGGAGCGCGATCTCGGTCGGGTCGCCCCCCGTGCTCCCCTCCTGCTCGAGGCGCGCCTGGTTGCAGCGGCTCGCCGTCAGCGCCAGCGCCCTCAGCGTCTCCGAGCGCGGCTGCGGCGGGACGGTTCCGTCGCCGAGAGGCGACTCGCCGGCGATGGTCCACGCCGCGATCGGCTCCATCCTGTTCTCGGTCAGCGTGCCCGTCTTGTCGGTGCAGATCACGTCGGTGCTGCCGAGCGTCTCGACCGCGCTCAAGCGCTTGACGAGGGCGCCCCGGCGCGCCAGCGCGCCGACCGCCACGGCCAGCGCCAGCGTGATCACGGGCAACAGGCCCTCGGGTACGTTCCCCGCCAGCAGCCCCACCGCGAAGACGACGCTCTGGCGCAGCGAGAGTCCCGCCATCAGGATGGCGAGCGGGACGAAGGCGATCGACATCAGCACCGCCACCGCGGCGATCAGCCAGGCGACCTTCCGCACCTGAGCCTCGAGCGGGCTCGGCTCCTCCTTGACCCGCTCTGAGAGTGCCGCGATCCTTCCAAGCTCCGTGTGCATGCCGGTCGCGAACACGATCGCCGTGGCCTGCCCACCGGTCGCCACCGTGCCGCTGAAGACGAGGTTGGGCGATGAGACGCGCTCGACGCCCTGATCTTCGAGATCGGCGCTTCGCGTCACGGGAGCGGACTCGCCGGTTAGCGTCGAGACGTCGAGCTCGACGGACCCCTCGAGCAGCCGGGCGTCCGCGGGAATGCGATCGCCCTCCTCGATCAGGACGATGTCACCCGGGACCAGCCCGCGGGCATCGAGGAGGGCGGGCGCGCCGTCGCGCAGCGCGGTTGCGTGGGGCGGCATGTAGGCGGCCAGCGCCTCGACGGCCCGCTCGGCCTCCAGCTCCTGCACGAACGCGAAGGCGGCGTTCAAGGCGATCACGAGCAGCACGGCGACCCCGACCGTGACGCTGCCGACGGCGAACGACAGCGCCGCCGCCAGCCACAGCAGCAGCGCCAGCGGGTGTGTGACCTGCCGGAGAATCTCCCGCGGCCATTTCCGGCTCACCCTGCGACGCAGCTCGTTGGCCCCGTATTGGAGGGCGCGCTGCTCGGCCTGTCTGCTGGAGAGGCCACGGCGGGCGCTGCCCAGGTCGCGCAGCAGGAGCTCGACGCGCTCCTCCGCGTCGACGTCGGCCGGGGCGTGCCCCGGGGCGCTCATCGCGATCCCACCGCGGAGCCCAGAGGAGCCGCGCCACCCAGCGAGGCGAGCAGGCCCAGCTCGTCGCGCAGCAGCCGGGGCAGCAGGAAGCGCTCGCGAACCACAGCCCGGCCGAGCTCCCCCTGCTCGGCCGCCGCGTCGGGGTCGCGCAGCAGTTCGAGGATCGCCCGGGCGCAGCCCTCCGTGTCCTCGACCAGGCGCCCGCCGACGCCGTCGGGCATCTGCAGCGGGATCCCTCCGGCACGCCCGGCGACGACCGGCGTCCCCTTCCAGAGCGACTCGGAGACGACCAGGCCGAAGCCCTCGCGGATCGACTTCTGGATGACGAGCTCGGAGACGCGCTGAAAGGCGTTGACCTCGACGTTGCCCACGCCCGTGAGGTTCGTGAAGATGTGGATCAGAGGGTCGTCGGCGGCGGCCTCGGAGACCTCGCGGTAGACCTCCCAGCCCTCGGGGTCGTCGAGGGCCATCGACCCGGCCAGCGCGAGCTGCAGATCCGGGATCTCCCCGCGCACCAGGCGATAGGCCTCGATCACGCCGAGCGGGTCCTTCCAGGCGTCGAAGCGCGATACCTGCGTGATCAGCCGCCCGGGGAGGTCCACGCCGATCCAGTCGAGTATCTGGGCCGCGGTGCCCGTGTCGAGGGCCATGTTCTTCGGGCTGAGCGGGTCGATCGCGGGCGGGATCGCCTCCACGCGCGGTACGGGCAGGCCGGGAGGGATGAACTCGGGCATCGTGAACACGGCCGCGTCGAACCCCTCGAGGCGAGGTGCGAGGAAGTTCCAGGCGTCCGGGTTGGGCTCGCTGGTGTCGATGTGGCAGCGCCACAGCCATCGCGCGTCGCCCTTCCCGCATGCCTGCAGCAGCCCGACCGGCTGCGGGTCGTGGATGACGATGAAGTCGTAGCCGCCGTCCAAGCTGGCGGCGTTCTCGCGCATGCAGGCGTCATAGGCGTGGCGCTCGGCTGCTCTAAGGGCACGGGACGCGCCCTGCAGCCCGTTGTGGAGCGCCTTCGTGGCGTGGAAGAAATCGGGGTTGCCGCCGATCACCTTCCAGTCGACGCTCAGACCGAGATCGCGCAGCAGTGGCACGCCCGAGCGAAGCAGCTCCGAGACACCGCCGCCGTAGGCCGTGGCGTTGACGTGCAGGATGCGCGCGCCGGCCAGCGTCCGCGCGTGCTCGCGGAGCTCCTCGAGCACCGCCGACGGAGCGATGCCCTGATAGGAGTCGAGGCTCCAACGTCCGACCCCGACATTGTCAAGCATGGCCTCTAGCTCCCCGTTAGATCTCGCCGCTCGAACGCGGCGACGGCGATCAGCGTCGCGGCGGCGCCGATGCCGATCATCACCACGGCCGCGCCGGGGCGAAACGGCTGCGCGGGCACGAGGCCGACGTGGGCGAAGGGCGTGGCCTCGACGAGCCAGTGCGGCACGCCCAGAACCTGACCGATGAGGTACCAAAGGAAGGCGACCGCGACGATCCCGTAGGAGAGACCGGCGGCGGCGCGGGGGACGACGGCGTAGGCGAGGACCGCCAGCCCGCCGAACAGCAGCGCCACGGGCAGGCAGTTCGCGCCGGCCGCGAGCATGTCCGGGGAGGAGACCTCCGCGCCCTGGGAGACGGCTCCCGCCCAGCTCAGCAGGCCGGCCGCCAGCGCAACCGCCACGGCCCCCGCGAGCGCGATCGCGAGCCGCCCGGACAGCCACCGTGCCCGGCTGACCGGAAGCGCGAGCAGCGTCTCCAGGCGACCCTCCGACTCCTCCTGGCGAGCCGCGCCGGCTTGAGCGCAGAGGAACAGGCTGACCGCCAGCACGAAGAAGATGAACACGAACGACAGGTAGCCGCTGGGCGTGAGGATCGAGCCCGCGCCGAACCTGGCCAGCTCGCGACGGACCCGCGCGGAGATCCCGGCCGAGGAGATGCTGTTGGACACCATGCCGAGCACGAACGCGAAGGCGCCCACGGTGACGATCCAGATGGCGAGGCTCGGCAGCTCGCTTCGCAGCGCCTGGCTCGTGGTCGAGCCGAGCAGGCGGCTGCGCGGCGGCGGGCTCTCCCGGGCGGCGAGGATGCCCGTGCCCACGTCGCGATGCGCGGCCAGGCGGGCGGCGAGGGCCAGCAGCGCGAGCGCCGTGAGGGCGGGCGCGATCAGCGCGAGCGGCTGCGGGTGGGCGAAGGGCCGCGCGAGCTCCGCCCATCCGAGCGGGGTCGCCCATCGCAGCCACGAGGCGCCGCTGCCCGTGTCGGCCACCACCCGCAAGAGCAGCGAGAGCGTCACCACCGCACTGCCGAGCTCGAGCGCGAGGCGGCGGGTCGGGGCGAGCTGCGAGCAGATCGCCCCGACGCCCACGAAGACCGGGATGACCGAGGCGGTCGCGAGCGCCAGGTAGGCCGAGGCGCCGACGGGCAGCCCGCCGAGCACGAAGCCAGCGAGCTCCGCCAGCCACAGCAGGACCGCGCCCGCCGCGATTCCCGCCATCGCGGCGGCGAAGTAGCCGAGGCGTCCGACTGCCCCGGCGAGCACCAGCTCGGCGTGCCCGCTGTCCTCCTCCGCGCGCAGCGCACGCACCGCCGCGAGCAGTCCGTAGGCCGCTGCGACGATCGCGACCGTGCCGCCCACCCGCCAGGCGGTGTAGCCGCCGACGCTCAGCGGGTCGTAGGGATAGCCGTAGAAGAGGCGCAGCGCATCGTTGCCCGCGAAGCTGCGCGCGAAGCCCAGGCGGTCTGCAAGCGTCGGATAGGCGTCGCGGTAGCCGACGGGCTGGACGTAGGCGTAGGCGGCGAACAGAGCAGCGAACGCGAACGTGCGATGGCGGGCGTCGCCGAACGCCCGCCGGATCAGCGGCGCCGCCTGATCCAGCCGCGCCGATGCGCGCGGCGCCGCGCGCAGGGCGACGCTAGGCGTTGACACCGCTGCCCGAGCCCTCGTAGTGATGCAGGAAGATCTCCTCGAGCGAGGGCTCGCGGCTGACGAGCGTCTCGACGGGGTGAGGAGCGAGCGCCGCGATCAGCGGCGCGATCGGTCCCGTGACCTCGAACCTGATCGCGTGCGTTCCGGCGCTGTGGACACGGACTCCCGGCAGCTCGGGAAGCGAGGGCACCACGCCGGCGAACGTGACCTCGACGACCTGGGCTCCCAGGTGGCGCAGCTCGGCGAGCGTGCCCTCGTCGACCAGCCGTCCGCCTCGCAGGATGCCGACGCGGTCGCACAGCGCCTCGACCTCGCTGAGGATGTGGGAGGAGAGGAACACGGTCTGCCCGCGTTCCTTGGCTTCGTGGATGCTGTCGCGGAAGGCGACCTCCATCAGCGGGTCGAGTCCCGCGGTCGGCTCGTCGAGCAGCAGCAGCTCAGCCCGTGTGGAGAGCGCCGCGATGAGCTGCAGCTTCTGGCGGTTTCCCTTCGAGAGCGCTCGCGTCCTGCGACTCGGGTCGAGTTGGAAGCGAGCGCTCAGCTGCTCCCGGTAGGCGACGTCTGTGCCGCCGCGGACTCGAGCAAGGAACTCCAGCGTCTCGGCACCGGTCAGGGCGGGCCACAGAAACGGCTCGCCGGCGACGTAGGCGAGACGGCGGTGAGCTCTGACGGGTTCGTCCCAGGCGTCGATCCCGAACAGCTCGGCGCGGCCTCCGGTCGGGCGGTGCAGCCCCAGGAGCAGCCGGATCGTGGTCGTCTTACCGGCGCCGTTGGGGCCGAGATAGCCGTAGACCTCGCCGGGCCTTACGTCCAGGTCCAGATCCTCGAGCGCCTGTGTCGAGCCGTAGCGCTTTGACAGGCCCCGCGCCCGGATCGCCGCGGCCGGCGCACCGTCCGCCGGGAGCGGATCGCCGGTGCTCGGCAGCTTGGATGCGATCGTCGACATCCTCTCAAACAATCGGAGCAGCAGGGGCCGGCGACATCCGGGGCTTTCACGGATGCCGGCCAGGTTTCTCCGCATGCCGGAGCGGGCCCGGGAGCGCTAAGTAGTAACCCGCACCCCTAGGCGGGCGACTGCTGATTTCACCTCGCTCGGCGGTGCCTAGCGTCTGCACCATGTTCCAGCGAATCTTGGTCGGCTACGCGGGAGATCGCGCGGGACGCGACGGTGTGCTGCTCGCCTCGCGGCTGTCAGCGCTGTGCGCTGCGGAGGTGACAATCGTCTATCCCTACCACCCGCTGCTGGCGAGCGTGTCCAGTGAGGTCGCCGAGAAGCGCACGCGGGCAGAGCTGCAGGCGATGCTCGGCGAGGGCGACCCGCTGCCGCGCTCGGCGCGGTTGCGATGGAGCAACGCCTCCTGGCCGATCCGTGCGCTGCACGAGCTCGCGGTACACGAAGGCGGCGAGCTGATCGTGTTCGGGGCCGCCCCGGAGCGGCTGGAGCGCCGACACCTCAGCCTGATGGAGCGGATGGTCCACGGCGCGCCCTGCGCGGTGTCCGTCGCGCCCGCCGGCTACGCCGACGGCCCGGGCTCGCAACTGCGCCGCTTCGGCGTCGGCTTCGCGGACACGCCCGAGGGCCAGGCGGCAGTCAAGGCCGCCTCTGAGCTGGCCGCGCGGGCGGCTGGTGAGCTGGCCATCATCGGCTCGTCGGGGCTCGGTCCCGTGCTCGGTCCCTATGCGGCTCTCGCCGCCGCCGTGCCCGAGGTCGAACAGGAAATGCTCGATGAGACGACGGGCGCAATGGAATTGGCGGCAACGGGCCTCGAGGCGGAGGGAAGGCCGCGGCCCCGGCTCGAGGTCCACTCCAGCGGCGACCCCTGTGAGGTCCTCTGCTCCGCCTCGACGGACCTGGACATGCTGGTGCTCGGCTCGCGCGCCTACGGTCCGCTGCGCTGTGCCCTGCTCGGAGGCGTATCTGCGGGGGTCATGCGCGGAGCGGAGTGCCCAGTGCTCGTCGTTCCGCGCGGAACGGCCGCGGCTTCGCAGGGCGGCGCCGAGGCCGTCGCGGCGGCCGAGGGCTAGGCGCGTGGCCGCTACGTCGTTTACCGCAGCCAGATCGCACTTTTTCACGCTGGCCGGGAGCGCCCGCCACGCCTAGCGTGGAACACCATGAGCTTCACTCCGCACCTCGTACCTGTAAGTGAGATCGCTCCGAGCGACATCTCTCTGTCGAGCGCCGAGGACGCGATCACGGTCGTGATCGCCGACGATCACGCGGGCATGCGGGGCAGCCTGCGGGCGCTGCTCGACGACACGGCCGGCATGCGCGTCGTCGCCGAGGCCGATGACCTGGCCCTTGCGAGCCGCCACGTCGAGGCTCACCGTCCCGACGTTCTCGTGCTGGACCTGCGCATGCCCGACGGGTCCAGCCTCGAGACGCTCGGCCGGCTGCGCCGGCTGTTGCCGGGCACGCGCGTGATCGTCGTCAGCGTCGACGACACCCCGGGCTATGCGCGACGGGCCCTGGCGGCCGGCGCCAGCGGATACGTGCTCAAGGACCGCGCCGACGCCGATCTCCCCGATGCCGTGCGCGGAGCAGCCGCCGGGGAGGAGTTCGTCAGCGAACCTGTAGCGGCCCAGCTTGCGCGGGCGCGCCAGGCGCTGACCAACGGCCGGCTGACCAGCAGGGAGACCGAAGTGCTGAGACTGATCGCGCTCGGTCACACGAACGCCGAGATCGCCGAGCAGCTGGGTCTGTCACCGCGCACGATCGAGACGCACCGCGCGCACATCCACAAGAAGCTGGAACTGCGGACGCGGGCTGAACTGGTCGGCTACGCGCTGCGGTGCGGGCTGCTGGCGACGTGAGCGACACCGTGCCCGACGAGCCGACGCGCTGCGAGCACTGCCGCGAGGTGATCGGCGTGTACGAGCCGATGGTCGCGGTGTTCGGTGCGGTGCCGGTGCGAACCTCCCCTGCCGTCGCGGACGCCGAGCTGCTCGCCATGCCCTGCTTCCACGCCGACTGCTTCGCCGAGGCGGAGGCCGGGAGGGCGGCGGGATGAGGACCGATCTGCGGCGAGCGAGCCCGGAGCTGGCCCGGCGCGGCGACTGGATCGAGGTCGCCGGCACCGGCGGCGCAGACCCCCGTCGCGGTCTGATCACGGCCGTGTTGGGCGCGAGCGGCCACGTCCACTTCCGCGTGCTCTGGGATGAGGGCCACGAGTCGGTCTTCTACCCGGCCGACAGCGGCTACGTCGTGCATGCTGGAGACGAGACGTGAGCGCCCTCGCCGAACGGGACCTCCTGCTCGAGCGGCTCGATCACCTCCGCGGGGTGCTGCCCGTGTTCGCGGAGGAGCTGGCGATCGCAAGGCGCCGGGCCGCCCGCCTGCTGGCCGAGAACGAGCGGCTCGAGCGCGAGCTGCAGTGCCTGCGCCGCGAGCACGGGGCCGCCGGCCCCGCCCTCACGCCTCGGACTAAACCGCGGCTGCGTCCTGACGCGCGCGTCGCTGAGCCGGAATCCGCGCGCTGATCGTCGTCCCGGCGCCCTTGGTCGAGTCGACGTCCAACTCGCCGTTCAACAGCGCGATCCGCTCACCGATCCCGAGCAATCCGAAGCCCGCCGTGTCGGCGCCGGCATCGAAGCCGCGCCCGTTGTCTCGCACGATCAGCCGGATGCTGCCGTCGTGCTCGCCGATCTCCACGACTGCTCGCTTGGCGTGCCCGTGCTTGACGGCGTTTGTGAGCGCCTCCTGGACGATGCGGTAGAGCGCCGTCTCGAGCTCCTCGGTGTGCCGGGCATCGACCTCGCCCCGCTCGTAGGCGAGATCGATGCTCACATCGACCTCGAGATCGTGACGGGAGCTGCGGTCGGCCAGGGCTTCGATCGCCGCCCTGACGCCCAGTTCATCCAGCGCCGCCGGGCGCAGATCGGTGATCAGGCCGCGCAGGTTGGCGATCGCCTCCTCGAGCTGGTCGACGGCCTGGCCTACGGCCCGCTCGAGCGCGTCCGGACGGGGCGCGCGCCGCGCCGCGGACAGCCCGATCCGCAGCGCGCTCAGGCTCTGCAGCGTGTCGTCGTGTAGCTCGCGCGCCCAGCGCTGGCGTTCCTCCTCGGCGGCTGCGAGACGCTGGCGGTGGCGCTCGGCGGTGACCGACTGCGCGGTCGCGACTGCGGTGGCGGCGCTGGTCGCGAAGGACTGCAGGAGCATCTCGTCCTCGGCGGTGAAGCCGGGGCCGTCATCGAGCCGGTCGATGGCGAGGAGCACGCCGTGGCTCTGCCCGCGGAAGATCAGCGGCACCACGATCCCCGCCCGCGCCGCCAGCCCCAGCCGACCGACGCCGTGCTCGTCGAAGCGGGCCCGGTTCAGCTCGTCTTCCAGGCGCTGGACGCGCTGGGTGCGCATCGCATGCGCGGCGACGGTGTCCGCGAGCGGCAGGCAGCGGCCGATCAGCCCTTCGGGCAGCTCGCCGGCACCGGCGGCGGCTTCGAGCTCCTCGCCCCGCACCAGCTCGATCAGCAGCGCTCGCGCGGACACGAGCGCGCGAGCACGCTTGGCGACCAGCTGGAGCACCGTGGCTGGGTCGGTCTCCCCGCCCAGCGCGCGGGCGATCTGGGTGGTCGCCTCGAGCGCGGCGACCGTCTGCGAGAGCTCGCCGTGCTGGCGGCGGGCCGTTGTGAAGCGCCTGGCGTGGTCGATCGCGAGAGCCGCGAAGTCTGCGAGCAGGAGGACCGCATCCTCGTCGGCCTGCGTGAACTCGCCGCCGCCGCCCTTCTCCGTCAGGTACAGGTTCCCGTAGGGCTCGCCGGCGACCAGGATCGGGACGCCGAGGAAGGAGCGCATCGGCGGGTGGCCGTGGGGAAAGCCGTAGGAGCGAGGATGCTCACCGACATTCGTCAGCCTCAGCGGCGCGGGGTCGGCGATCAGGGCACCGAGCACACCCCGCCCACGCGGAAGGCTGCCGATCGCGGCTCGGCTCGGCTCGTCGATGCCGAGGGTGAGGAAGCGGGCCAGTTCGGTGCGGTCGTCGTTGAGCACCCCGAGCGCCGCGTAACGGGCTCCGGTCAGCTCCTGCGCCGCGTCCAGCACGCGCTCCAGGACGACATCCAGGTCGAGCTCTGCGAGCACGCCGCGAGCGACATCGAGAATCCCCTGCGTCGCTCGGTCCATTCGTGTGTGGTCAGGCCCCTCGTGCCTGTGTTTTGCGTGATCCGGGTCTCGGAAGCCCGCGAGAACCTGGAGGGACAATCCAATCTCTCATTCAAGCACTCCTGAGACCGATTCGGTCATCTCCTGGCCATCCTGGTTTGTGCGAACCTCGGCACGGGGAGCCGGAGTTCGTCACCGCGAGCGCCGACGGCGTGCTCACCGAGCCTGTGGCCGCTGCGATCGGCGGCTCGCGCCTACGTAGTTCTCCCCGACAGTGCGCGGATTTTCTCGGCTGCCGGCGGCAGCGCGCGAATCTAAGTTGACGGCATGACCAACGAAGCCCCCACCACAGAGAAGTTCCGTGTCCTCATCGCCGGCGGTGGCGTCGCTGCGCTCGAGGCCGTGCTGGCCCTCCACGAGCTCGCCGGGCCAAAGGTCAGCGTGACGGTGCTCGCCCCCAACGAGGAGTTCGTCTACAGGCCGATGACGGTCCGGGAGCCGTTCGCCTACGCCGGCGCCACCCGCTACCCCCTCGCCCCGATCCTCTCCGACGTCGGTGCCGAGCTCGTCCGCGACAAGCTCGGCTGGGTCGAGCCCGAGCGCAACGTCGTGCACACCGAGGCCGGAGCAGAGTTGGAGTACGACGCGCTCGTGCTGGCCCTCGGCGCCAAGCTCTACGCCCGCTACAAGCACTCCGTGACGATCGACGACCGCCGCATGGACGAGGCGCTGCACGGGCTGATTCAGGACATCGAGGGCGGCTACCTCGACAGCATCGCGTTCGTCGCGCCGGGCCGCATGGCCTGGCCCCTGCCGCTGTATGAGCTGGCACTGATGACGGCCGGCCGCGCCGAGGACATGGGCGTGAAGCTCGAAACGACGATCGTCACACCCGAGGACGGCCCGCTGGCGATCTTCGGCCAGGAGGTGAGCGACGGCGTCGCCGCCCTCTTGGCTGCGAAAGGGATCAGGACGATCACCTCGGCCTACGCGGAGATCCCCTCCCAGGGCGAGATCGTGATCAACCCCGGCGACCGCCGGCTGCGCGCCAAGCGCGCGGTGGCGCTGCCCGAGCTCTACGGTCCGGCGGTGCGGGGACTTCCGGTCTCAGAACACGGCTTCATCCGCGTCAACCGCTTCTGCCGCGTGCCGGACGTGGGCAACGTCTATGCCGCCGGCGACGCCGTCGACTTCGCCATCAAGCAGGGCGGTATCAGCTCCCAGCAGGCCGACGTGGCGGCGGAATCGATCGCCGCCCTGGCCGGCGTGGCGGTCGAGCCGCAGCCGTTCAAGCCGGTGATCCACGGCATGCTGCTGACCGACTCCGAGCCCCGCTACATCTCGGCGAAGATCGCCGGCGGCGAGGGCTATTACTCGCACTTCAGCGAGACACCGCTCGACGGCGTCACCCACAAGATCGCCGCTCGATACCTGGCGCCATACCTGGAACGCCTCGACGCATCGCGGGTGGGGGCATGACCGGCGGCGGGCCACAGGCGGCGAGGTCCAGCGCCCCGGCCGAGGTCGAGGGCACGGCCGAGGTCGAGGCGGCGGCCGGGGGCAGCTTCCTCGTGGTCGGCTACGACGGAAGCGCAACGGCGCGAAGCGCGGTCGACTGGGCCGCCCGGGCGCTCGCCCCCGGCGGGAAGATCGTGCTCGTGTATGCCGCCCAGCCCCAGCACGCGAGGCCCGAACCGCTCTCCTCCGCCGAGGATCGCCGTCGCTACGGCCAGGCGCTCCTCGACGAGCTGCTGCTGGAGGAGGAGCCCGAGCTGCTCGAGCGGCTCGGACCTACCGTCGTGGTGGACACCGATCCCGTCACCGCCCTGACGGGCGCGGCAGAGCGCTGGGATGCGCAGTGCATCGTGGTGGGATGCAACGACCGTTCCCGGCTGCGCAAGGCGCTCGGCACTGTGACGGGCGAGCTGCTGAGCCGTTCGAAGCGCCCGGTCACCGTCGTGCCGCAGGCCGCGCAGACGGCCTAGCTTCTCGTTCGCGAGCAGCTGCTCGACCGGGCCTGCCCGCTACCCCGGCGCCGGCTCCCCCCGAACGAGAAGAGCCCCGCCTCGCGGCGGGGCTCCCCCGTCAGCTCGGATCAGACGCTGTCCTAGTGAGCTTCGACCTTGAAGGCCGGCTGGTCGCCTTCGTAGAAGGCGGGGCACACGCCGGACGGGCCGAACGTGTTCAGCGACGCGCTGCTGCCGCAGTACATTTCCGCCCAGCCGGAGTTGACGTACTGTTCTTCGGTCGGGTCGCTGCCGACGGTCGCGCCGCCTTCAGCCGGTTCGATCACCGCGACGTTGAGCGAGTCGTAGTAGCAACCCTCGTGGGTCGACTCGCACGGCGCCGCGCCGACCGGTTTTTCACCGTGGTTGCTCGTGTTGTAGGCGACGCTGACGATCACGTTATTCGGCAGCGTCGCGGCGACGGTCGGGTGGAAGGTGACCTCGAAGGCCAGGCCGTGGAAGCATTTTTCAATGGTTTCCGTGCCCGGCGCGGCGGCGTCGTACCAGGCGCCTTTGTCGCCCACTTCGGTGCATTCGTAGCTCGTGCTCGGCCTGTAGGGCATCGCGAACGTGTGCGTGGCGCTGCCCAGTTTCGTGCCGACGGACCCGCCCGCGCCGACCGAGTAGATGTTCAGCGTCAACGGCCACTTGAACTTCTTCTTGGGCTTCGGCGTCCGGCACGTTTCGCCGCGCGTCCAGTTGCCTTCCTGACATGCCCAGGCGCTCATCGCGACCGTGACCGCCGGGTGCTTGCGCGCCGTGCCCGCCAGCTGGACCTGTCCGCCGTACTCCGACGTCGATGTGGCCGCGAAGCCGATCGAGGCGAAGTTGCCGGGCAGTGGTTCGACGATGTTGTTGTAGACGACGGTCTTCGCGCCGGCGCTCGCAGTGAGTGCGAGCACGCCCACGAGAACCGCGACGATCGCGAGCACGCTGCGCCCACGTCCCTTTGCGTTCATCTCCATGTCTCCATTCATCCGTGTAGGAGCCCGCGAGCGAACGCCCGGCGGACACCGATTGTCTCCAGCTCCTGCTGAGACGAATACCGGTAGGTCCGTGATCCCCCTCCAGGTGGGCCACCGAATCCGTGGTGTCCGTCCGAATCCAGCATATGGCCGGCATGGGACAGCTGTCAACGAGCCCGTCAGGTCACTGACAGGTACTGGAGGTCCTGCGTTTCACCGCGATCCGGGGCACGCGGTCGAGGCTCAGGCGCGTTCGACGGTGCCGAGCGCGCGGCGCAGCGAGGCGCTCGTCTGCGGACCCCGGAGCGTCATCGCGATCCGCCCCCGGCCGTCGAGCACGAACGTCGTGGGCAGCCCCGTCATGCCGTAGTCGTTGCCGACCAGGCCTTCGCCGTCGCGAACGGTGGGAAACGTCCAGCCGAAGCGGCGGATGAAGGCCAGCGCCGAGGGGCGGGCGTCGCTCCAGTCGACGCCGACGATCCGCCCGCGGCCCGCGGGCGTCCGGGAGAAGGACTGGAGCGCCGGCGCCTCGGTCGTGCAGGGCCCGCACCAGCTGGCCCAGAAGACGACGACCGACGGTCGCCCGTGGGCGGCGGCGAGCAGCTTCGGCAGCGTCACGGCGGCGCCGCCGAGGTGTTCGCTGGGCAGGCCCGGCGCGCGGCGGCCGCTCGTCTTCTTGGTCGGCGCCAAGCCGAACACGACCAGCGCCGCGATCGCCGCTGCCGCGAGGATCAGCCCGAGCACTCTGCCCCGCCGCCCCATCGCGGTGCCTCAGCGGGCGGCCAGCACTGGCACGTCGTGCGCGATTTCGGCCGGCTTGAAGTTCGCGGCGTAGATCGACAGGCGCTTGCCCGAGCCGGTGACCCCGTAGATGAGCCCCGAGTGCTCGACCAGATCCGGGTTGCCCGCATCCCGTTCGGCGCCGACCCCCCAGGCCTGCCAGACGCTCCCGAGTTCCTTCGCGGTGCCGATTAGGTACTGCATGCGCCCGGTCATCTGGTGGAGGGCCAGGAAGTTCGCGACGGACTTCGGCGTGTCCCCCTTCGGGTCGACCGAGACGACGATGATCTGCGCTTTGGAGGCGGTCTTCGGACCCATCAGGTTCTGGGCCACGCGCAGGTTCGAGGTGATCAGCGGGCAGACGTCGGGGCAGTGGGTGTAGAGGAACGTCACGAGCACCGCCTTGCCTCGGTAGGAGTCGATGTTCACCGGCTGACCGAGGTAGTTGTGCAGGTGCAGCGGCGGCGCCTGGCGCACCGGGGTCAGGAGCCCGGACGCGTCGAGGTGTGCGCTGGTGGCTTCGGCCTTGGGCGAGGAGGAGGCGGTGGCCGGAGTGGAGGAGCTGGAGCCGCAACCGCTCCCCAGCAGCCCGAGTGCGCCCGCCGCGAGCACGGCCGGAACGAGCATCGCAAGCCGGCGAATTCGGAGATCGCCTGTGCCGGTCATGCGCCGAACCTATCAGCGCCGGGGCCGCCTGCGCGGCACCTCAGAACGGCTCACTCGTCGGCAAATTTCGGTGCAACCCTTCCTCTGTAACGCAAATTGCAGGGATTTGTGTTAGCTTGGCCGCCGTTCGTGCCGAGTCCTGTTCCCCACGGGGACCGGGATCGGGGGACCCAATGCAGCCGAGAGGCTGCGGGGGCGAATCGCCACGTGTGTGGCGTAGCGTAGATGTCTACGCGAGCCCGACAGCTAACCCCGTAGGCGCAAAAAAGATGGAGAAAGGACGCCTTGCATGTCGGGATGCCCGCGTGATCTTGCCGTACTCGAGCACTGGAACGCCTCGCTCCAGCGCTCCCGTGCTCGCCGTGCCCGCACGGGCCGCGGGCGGAGAAGCGCCGTGTTCGCTTCCCAGGCGAACCTTGGCGCGCTGCTGAGCGCCGAGCGGCTCACACTTCGCGACCTGGCCGAAGAGGAGCCCTGGCAGCTCTCGCTCGGCCGCTCCCGTGCCCGTCGTCGCGCCGCGCAGCTGCAGTTCGTGCCCACCGGCTCGCGGGCCAAGCGGGTCTCGCTCGGTGCACTTGCCGCGCTCACGGTCGGCCCGACGGCGAGCATCGCCAGCGGTGCCGGCACGGGCGAACCGACCCCGGCCGAACCGGCGACGACGACCGAACACGTGATCGTCCTCACCGAAGGCGCCGAAGGGCGCCAGGTGCAGTTGCTGCAGCGCGCCCTGGGCATCAGCGCCGACGGCATGTTCGGCCCCGAAACGCTGCAGGCCGTCGAACAGTTTCAGTCCAGCCACGGGCTCGCCGTCGACGGGATCGTCGGACCGCAGACGAGCGCGGCCCTCGGCAGCGGCTCGCTGAGCGCGTCAGTCGCGAGTGTGTCCCCCGGCGAAGAAGGCACGACCCACGACGCGGTCAACACCGAAACCGGCGAAGTCGAAGCGGGGGGCGAAGGGGTGCAGCGGCTGCAGAGTGCCCTGAAGCTGACCGCGGACGGCGACTTCGGCCCGGAAACGGAGGCCGCTGTACGCCGCCTGCAGGCACGCCACGGGCTGACGGTCGACGGCGTAGTGGGCCCGGAAACGTGGTCGGTGCTCGGTATCCACGGCCAGGAAACGCTGACGCCTCCCGCCTCCGCGCTTCCCGTCCATCACCATCAGCACCACTCGGCGACCGCGACCATCGCCGACACCGAATCGGAAGGCGGAGAAGTGAGCGGCAGCGCCGTCGAACGTCTCCAGAAAGCGCTCAAGATCTCCACGGACGGCGAATTCGGGCCGGCGACGGAGGCGGCGGTGAAGCGCCTTCAGGCCCGCCACGGCCTGACCCCCGACGGGGTCGTGGGACCGGAAACGTGGGCCGTGCTCGGCATCCAGAGCGAGGGCACGCTGACGCCGTCGGCCTCGGTCAAAGACTCAGGCGGCGGCGAAAGCGGCGGCGAAAGCGGCAGCAGCTCGACGGGCGGCTCGGACGTGATCTCCCGAGTGATCGCCGCGGGCGATGAAATCGCCACGCGGCCCTATGTCTGGGGCGGCGGCCACGGCTCTTTCATCTCCGAAGGCTACGACTGCTCCGGTTCTGTCTCCTACGCCCTGCACGGCGGCGGCCTGCTCAGCTCGCCCGAGGACTCGAGCGCGCTCGAGTCCTACGGCGAACCGGGCCCCGGGCGCGACATCACGATCTATGCCAACTCCGAACACGCCTTCATGGTGATCGACGGCAAACGCTTCGACACCGTGGCGCTGTCGGAGACCGGCACCCGCTGGTCGGGCAGCATGTCCTCCACGGCGGGCTTCGTAGCCCGCCACCCCGCCGGCCTCTAGCCGGCACCTCGCGCTTTGCCACGGCCGCCGGGTCTCCCTCCCGGCGGCCGTCGCGTGCCATCGCCTCCGCCTCCTAACCTCGGGCCCCGCCGGGACCCGAACCGAGGAGGCGATGCTCGCCCGGGCACACACATTCACGATCGACGGCCCCGAGGCACGTCATGTGACCGTCGAGGTCGACGTCCGCAGCGGCCTGCCCGCCTTCACGATCGTCGGCCTCGCCGACACCGCGATCCGCGAGGCTCGCGAGCGCATCCAGACGGCCGTGCGCAACTCGGGCTTCGAGTGGCCCGCCCGGCGGATCACGGCGAACCTGGCCCCGGGAGACCTGCGTAAGGCCGGCCCCGGCCTGGACCTCGCGATCGCCTGCGCGATCCTCGCTGCCACCGGGCAGGTGCCGGACGAGCGCCTGGCGCGGTTGGCGATGTTCGGCGAGCTCGGCCTCGACGGCACCGTGCGGGCGACACGGGGCACGCTGGCCGTCGCCGAGGCCGCACGCGGGTGCAGGATGGGCGGCCTGGCGGTCGCCTCGGATTGCGCCCGGGAGGCGGCGCTGATCGAGGAGCTCCTCGTAGCGCCGCTGCGCGATCTCGCTGCCGCCGGGCGGCTGCTCGCCGGGGCGCCGGCCGAGCCGCTCCCACCCGCGGTCCCGGCTCGTGCCGCCGAGGGCACCGTTGGGCCCGATCTCGGCGAGGTGCGCGGGCGCCCGGAGGCGGTGAGGGCGCTCGTGGTGGCGGCGGCGGGCGGGCACAACCTGCTGCTGAGCGGCCCACCCGGTGTCGGCAAGACGATGCTCGCTCGGAGCCTGCCCGGGATCCTGCCGCCGCTCGATCGCGGCGAGGCGATCGAGTTGGCGCGCCTCGAAAGCCTGCGCGGGATCCACGTGCGCACGTTGCGCCGGCCGCGCCCGTTCCGCGCGCCCCATCATTCGATCACGCCTGCCGGGCTGATCGGGGGCGCGGGCAACGGCTGGGTGGGCGAGGTCGCGATGGCCCACCGGGGCGTGCTCTTCCTCGATGAGCTCGGGGAGTTCTCCCGGCCGACGCTCGACGCGCTGCGCCAGCCGCTCGAGGACGGCTTCGTGGCGATCTCCCGCGCCCGCCACGCATCGGTGCATCCGTCGCGCTTCATGCTGGCCTGCGCGACCAACCCCTGCGCGTGCGGATACGGAGGCGAGCCCGACGGGTGCACCTGTGGCGCCGCAGCCCTGGCGCGCCACCGGCGCCGGCTGAGCGGACCGCTGCTCGACCGCCTGGACCTGCTGATCGCCGTCTCAGGGCCTCAGGTCCTCGAGGCCCCGGCGCTCAGCTCGGCACAGGCCCGGGACGCGGTGGCCCGCGCACGGGGGCGCCAGGCGGCGCGCCTGCGCCCGGAGGGCGTACGCCTGAACGCCGAGATGGACGCGAGGATGCTCGCCGAGCATGTGAGGCTGCCGGCGAGGGCCGAGGCTCTGCTCGCGGGAGCGCGGCGTCAGGGCCTGATCAGCGGCCGGGGCGAGCATCGCACGTACAAGGTCGCACGGACGATCGCCGACCTCGCGGGGCGCGAGCGGGTCAGCGCAGAGGACGTCTCAGCCGCGCTGGCCCTGCGTTGCGAGACCCGGGTGGCGGGAGCGCGGGCGGCGTGAGGGGAGCCTGTCCGCAGTGCGTCCGCCGTTGCCGCCTGCTGGGCGAGCTCGGACCCCTGCTCGACTACCGGAGCGTGCGCCGCGAGCTCCTGAGCGAGCTGTTGGGGCTAGCCGAGGAGGAACTGATCGAGGTACTCGGCGGACGGCGCCGAGCCGCGCTCCGCGCGTGGATCGGCCGGCCCGACACGGGCCGTATGTCGGCCCCGGCGGGGGGAGCGCAGCTGTGCCGCCACAACTCCCCCTACCCGCCGGCCCTTGGTTGCGCCTCGGCCCCCGCAGTGCTCACGTCGATGGGCGGCGCTGGACGTCTGGCGAGGCTGCTCGAGGGCCCGGTCGTAGCGTTCCTCGACTCGGCGGAGGCGAGCAGCTACGGCCGGGCGATGGCGGCGAGCCTGAGCCGCGGCGTGGCGGCGGCGGGCGTGACCGTCGTGGCGGGTCTCGGGGGGCCGATCGCTCGCGCGGCGCACGAGGGGGCGCTCTGCACGGGGGCATCGCTGGCGATCGCGGGCCACGGCCTGGCCTCTGCCCCGGCGACGGCGGGCACGCGGGGACGCCTGGCGCGCAACGTGCTGAGGGCCGGCTGCGTGGTCTCGGAGCTGCCCTGGGGGTGCGAGGGCCGGCGGTGGGGGCCGATCGCGGCAGAGCGGATCGTCGCGAAGCTCGCCACGGTGGCGCTGCTCGTGGAGGGCCTCGACGAGGAGCGCGAGCTGTGGGCCGTTCGGCTCGCGGGCGTGCCCGGTGCGGTTCCCGGCATGATCACGAACCCGCTGGCCGCCGGACCCCACCGGCTGATCGCGGAGGGCGCCCGCCTCCTCCGCGACGCGAGCGACGTGCTCGAGCTGCTCCACGAGGCCGGCACCCCAGCTCCGGCCCCCACCGCGAGATCCTCCGAAGCAGCCCTAGCGCCGCACCTTCGCCGGGTGCTCGACCTTCTCGGCGCGGGCCTCGAGACGCCCGAGCAGCTGTCGGCCGCGGTGCCCGCCCCGGCTCGCTCGGGCCGGAACCGCGAGTGGGCCGCGATGGCCGCCCTCGGTGAGCTCGAGGCGCTCGGACTCGCGACCCGCAGCGGCGAGGGCCGCTACATAAGGCGCGATCCGGCCCCCGTCGGCCGGCTCTGAGGCGGTTTTCGCTCCTGCAGCTTCGGTGCAGAACCTCAAGCCGGGTTCGGTTTTGGCCGAGGGTGAGGTCGAGATGATGGATCAGCTCGCATCCGGGAGGGTTTGAGACCCGTGCCCGCAGCCACCCCTGAACGCGCCGAGGTCGAGCAGCAGGTCCGCCGCCTGGGCGCGATCCTGCACGAGCGCGCGCCGCGCGTGCTCGCGGGCGTGGTCGCTCGCACGAGCGAGGCTCGCGGCGAGCTCGACCCGCCGGTCGACGAGCGCCTCGAGCGCATCTGCATGATCGCGACGGTGACCGTCGCCGCGTGGATGGCCGGGGGCCGCCCGGAGGACGGGGTCGAGGCGGCGAACGAAGCGTTCGAGTTGTTCGGCCAGCTCGCGGCCCATCGGGACGCACCCCTCGACGAGGTGACCAAGCGCTGCCTGCGCTGGCGTGACTCGGTCGGCGACGTGCTGCGCGAGGCGGCCGCCGAGATGGAGGTCTCGGCCCCCGCGCGGCGCCGTGCCCTGGCGATGACGCAGGCCACGCTCGATGTGACCCTGGTGAGGATGGGCGAGGTGTTCGAGCAGGAGCGTGTACAGGCCGAGGCGGAACTGGCCAGCCGGGGAGAGCAGCTCGCCTTCCTTGCGACCCACGACGTCCTCACGGGCCTGCCAAACCGCACGCTGATCCTCGACAGGGCCGAGCAGATGCTCGGGCGGGCCCGGCGCCAGAAGGTCTCGGTGGCCGCTCTGCACGTGAATCTGGACAACTTCACGGCGATCAACGACACGCTCGGCCACGGCCCCGGCGACGAGCTGCTGCGGGCCGTAGCGGCACGACTCGACGGGCTCGTCCGCGACACGGACGTGCTCGGCCGGCTGGGCGGGGATGAGTTCCTCGTGATCGCCGAAGAGGCCGTCGGTGCGGCAGGCCCGCGGCTGATCGCCGAGCGCCTCCAGGAAGCGCTGCGGACGCCATTCTCGGTCGCCGACAGCGAGCAGGCGGTGACCGCCAGCATCGGCCTGGCGACCGGGCCGCGGTCGAGCGCCGAGGAGCTGCTCGCGGACGCCGAGATCGCCTCGCACCGCGCGAAGCGTGAGGGCAAGGACCGCTGGGTCGAGTTCGAGTCGGGCATGCAGGATGTGCTCCAGCGCCAGGTGACCCTCGAGAAGGACCTGCGGGGCGCGCTCGACCGAGGTGAGTACTTCCTCGTCTACCAGCCCACGCTCGACCTGCGGCGGATGATCCCCACGGGGGTCGAGGCGCTGATCCGCTGGCGCTGCCCGACGCGGGGGCTGGTGCAGCCGAACGACTTCATCCCGACTCTCGAGGACAGCGGCTTGATCGTCGCCGTCGGCCGCTGGGTGCTCGAGCAGGCCTGCAGGCAGAGCGCCGCATGGCGCAAGGCCGGCTATCCGGTCGGCATCGCGGTCAACGTCTCGGCCCGCCAGCTCGACAGCGACGAGTTCATCGGCGTGGTCGAGGAGGCGATCGCCACGACGGGCCTCGAGGCCGGCGCGCTGACGCTGGAGATCACCGAGACGGCCCTGATGAGGAACATCGAGGAGACCGCACGGCGGCTGCGTGCGATCAAGGAGCTGGGCGTGCGGATCGCGATCGACGACTTCGGCACCGGCTACTCGTCGCTGGCCCACCTGCAGCGCTTCCCCGTCGACGCCTTGAAGATCGACCGCTCGTTCCTCACACAGCTCGCCGAGAACCCCGAAGGCGAGACGCTGATCCGCACCCTCGTGCAGCTCGGCAAGGCGCTCTCGATCGAGACGCTCGCCGAGGGCATCGAGCGGGCCCACGAGCTTGCACTGCTGCAGGAGGAGAACTGCGACAGCGGCCAGGGCTACCTGTTCGCCCGCCCCCTCGACGTCGGCGACGCCGAGGAGTTCCTGCGCAGCTGGCGTCCCGAGGACGCGGGGCTGGAGCGGGCCGCGCCCAGCGCCGGCTAGCGATCAGATCGGCCAGGGCTTACGGGACGGCAGCCGATGATCATTCGTATGTGTAATGGTCGGCGGGAGCGTTCTTCTTGCTCGTCTTCTGGGCGACGACCGCCCTCACGTCGACCGCTCCGGCTTTGCTCTGCGCGGGTGCACGGGCGGTGCAGATGCTTGAGGAGGTGCAGTCGGTTTCGGTCGCGAGAGCTTTGCCGAACTCGAAGCTCGTCGCGACTGTCCCTGGGACGAAGCCGCTGCCGGTGATCGTCACACTCGTTCCGCCCGTGCGGGGGCCGTGGTTGGGCGCGACTTCGAGCACCGAGGTGCCGAGGTACTCAAAGCGGTCGCCCGTGGCGATCGGGCTGGTGCCGCCGATCGTCGTGACGGTCACGTCGACCGTCCCCGAGGCCCCGGGCGGGGAGACCGCCGTTATCGCGGTGGCCGAGACGACGGTGAAGCTCGCAGCCTCAACGCCTCCGAACTCAACCGCGACGGCTCCGTTGTTGAGGCCGGTTCCGTGGATCACGACGTGGGTGCCGCCGGCGCCGACTCCCTTCTTCGGCGAGAGCTTCGTGATCGTTGGCGGAGGACCGGAGGGCGTGTAGGTGAACTGGTCCGCCGCCGTGACGGAGCTGGTCCCCCCCACCGTCGTCACCCTCACGTCGACGGTACCGGTGCCTGTGGGTACGACCGCGGCGATTTCACCGGGGTTCGGTTCGCTGAGGCTGGCCGCGGGGGTCGCGCCGAAGGACACACCTGTCGCTCCCGCGAGGTCGCTCCCTTTGATCCTGATCGTGCTCGCGACGGGTCCCGCCGATGGTTCCAGAGCGGCGATGCTCGGCTGTGCGATGTAGCTGAAGCTGTCCTGGGCGGAGGTTGGGCTGGTCCCGCCGGTGGTTTCGACGGTCACGTCGACGGTTCCGGTTCCGGGTGGGGCTTCCGCGGTGATCGAGGTCGGCGAGTTGACGGTCATGTGCGCTGCCGTTTCCGCGCCGAACCTGACGGCATTGACTTCCGTGAAGTTCGTTCCCGTGATCGTCACCTCGGTGCCGCCGCTCACGGGGCCTTTGCCGGGTGAGGTACCGCTCACGGCGGGCGCGTAGCGGAAGCTGTCCCGGGGGGTGACCGGGGTGGTCCCTTCGGGCGTCGTGACGGTCACGTCCACGATGCCGGTGCCGGGCGGGGCTTCGGCTGTGATCGACGTCTGGGAGTTGACCGTGAAGCTGGGGGACGCGGCCGCGCCGAAGTGAACGGCGGTTGCGCCGGAGAAGTTCGTACCTGTGACAGTGACCTCGGTGCCGCCGCCTCCTCCGCCTGTGCTGGGGCTGACGCCTGTCACGCGCTGGCTGAGCGGACCAGAGGCAATCGGACCGCTTTCGAACCCGATGGCGATGCTGGTGACGCCCGTCAGTTCGCTGACGGGGACCGGGACCCTGCTGCAAAGCCAGCCGTTCAGTTCTTCTTCACCCCTTTCCGGATGAAGCTTGCAAAGTTCGGGTTCGTTCGTGCCGTTGCCGAGATCTGCGCCGAACTTGTTGGTTCGCCCCCAGTCCACGACGGTGCCGTCGCTGCGGAGAGCCATGTTGTCCAGGCCGCCGGAGGCGATCGCGATCGCGTCGCTGAGACCCTCGACGGTGACCGGAAGGCCGCGGTAGAGACTTTCGTTGATCGGCGGTTCGTTGTTGCCGAGCTGTCCGGCGTAGTTGTTGCCCCAGGCACTGACGGTTCCGTCTTCGTGTAGCGCGAGGCTCTCTCCGAGGCCGGCGGAGATCGCCGTGATGCCGCTGAGCCCGGCAACTTCCACGGGTTTGTCCTGGTTCGGGCCATGGAAGATTTCAGGGCCGTTGCCCAGGTAGTTGGCGGTGTCGTTGCCCCAGCTTCTGACGGTCCCGTCGGAAAGGAGAGCGAGCTCGTGCGTGGCGCCCGCGTCGATCGCGGTGACTCCGCTGAGACCGGTGACCGTGACGGGGGTGTCGCTGCAGGCTTCAAATCCGCAGGTTTCGGGGCCTTCGAAGCTGCCCTGGCCGAGTTCGCCGTGGGCGTTTCGGCCCCACGCCTTCACGGTCCCGTCGGCGAGTAACGCCATCCCGCCGTATTCACCGGAGGAGACCGCGATCGCGTCGCTTATGCCAAGGACTTCCACCGGCCCTTCGTGTTCTTCGGTGTTGCCGTCGCCGAGCTGCCCGTATTCGTTCCAGCCGACCGCCATCACCCTGCCATCGCTCAGCAGCGCGAGCAGGCTCGTTGCTCCTGAGGAGATCGCCGTGACGCCAGTCAACCCACTCACGGGTTCCGGGACTCCGCCTCGCCATTGCACGACGGTGCCGTTGTCGAGCAAGGCGGCGTCAGGGCCGCCCGCTGAGACTTCGACGACACCGCTGGGGCTTTCGAGTGGTGTCGGCAGGCTTCCCCACTGAACCGCTCCGTTGGAGGTCGCGAAGGCGGGCACCGACGAGGCGAGGAGACCGAGGGCGATGCCGGCGAGGACGGCAGCCAGGCGGCAACAACGCGCGCCTGCCCTCACACGGAGTGACTGCGAGCCCATACCGCTACCTCCCCTTCCCCCGTGTCGCCGAGACCTCTCTAACCTCCCGGCCGTATTCCGCTCTCGGCGGTCACACCGCTGACGGATTCCGATACGTGGGCCAAACTATACCCAGGCTCCGGAATCCGCGTGAACATCTCTGGCGGCGGCGATGAAAGATCCGCAAACAGCGGAGAAACGCTCGGTCTCGGGACAGAGCCGATGGATGACGCTGCGGGAACGCCCGCAGCGACAACACTTGTTCCCCAGCCTGCGTGTCGTAACGCATCGCTGGACGAAGACGCGAGGTGCACGGAGCTCCCCGGGGTCTCCCTCGTGAAGCGGATGAAGGGATTCGAACCCTCGACCTTCGCCATGGCAAGGCGACGCTCTAGCCAGCTGAGCTACATCCGCGCGAGCAGAGATTGTAGCCCTCACCCGCGGGGCGCGTCCAACGCGGCAAGATCCGGACCCAGCCCCGGGCGGGTAGCTCAGCCTTTGAAGGTCGAGCGCCCGTAGTCCCCGAACGGCTCGTCGCGTTCCCGGACCGCCTCGCGAAAGCCCCCGCTCGCCGCAGCCTGCTGGAAGGCATAGCCCTCGGCTGTGTGGCGGGTGATGCCGTCGAAGACCGTGCCGAGAACCTGCGTCGCATGGAGCCCCTGCGCGTAGAGGGTCTGGTTGACGAGCAGCTTCATCAGCATCAGCTGGTTGACGGGCAGGCGGGCGATCCGTGAGATCAGGATCTCGGTGCGCTCCCGCAGCAGCTCGGCCGGAGGCGCCTCGATCGCCAGGCCCCACTCGACAGCCTCCGCGCCGGACAGCGAGTCGCCTGTGAAGAGCAGTCGCTTGGCGCGCTGCGGGCCGACTCGATGCGCCCACAGGGCGGTTGTCGGCGAGCCCCACACCCGCGCCGGCGGGTAGCCGATCTTCGCGGTGTCCTCGATCACGAGCAGGTCGGAGCAGAGGGCCATGTCCGTGCCCCCCGCGACGCAGAAGCCGTGCACCATGCAGACGACGGGCTTGTTGGCGTGGAACAGGCTCATGAAGCCACGGACGTTGCGGCTCATCATCGCGTAGTCGGCCATCGGGTCCCACGTGCCCGCGGGGTCGTGATTGGCCGCGATCACGGCCGGATCCAGCGGCGAGCCCTTCGGCGGAGCCTGCGCGCCGGTCGCGGCCGCCGCACCCATCCCCTCGGCGCTCTCGACGAGGTCATAGCCGCCGCAGAAGCCCTCGCCGTTGCCGGACAGCAGCATCGCGTGCACCGCGGGGTCCAGGTCGGCGCGCTCGACCGCCGCAGCCAGCTCCGAGACGAGCCGCGCCGTGATGCCGTTGCCCCGCGCCGGGCGGTCGAGCGTGATCCGCGCGACGCGGCCCTCGACCTCGTAGCTGACCGGCACCGCGTCGCTCATCGCGGCCACTCTACCGCCGCCCCACCCCCGCCCGCCCGCCCGAGGCGCGTCGATGACATACTCCGCCGGCGATGCCGAGCGACCACGCGTTGTCGCGTTTCTCGATGTCACTCCCGGCCGGCGTCCTGAGGGCTTTCGGCAAGCTGAACGTGCCGCTCTACCGGCTCACACGCGGCCGCGTGGGCGGCAAGGTCGGACGTGCGCCGGTCCTGCTGCTGACCTCCACCGGTCGGCGCTCCGGCGCACAGCGCACCGCCCCCGTGCTCTACATGCGCGACGGCGGAAACGTCGTCGTGATCGGCTCCAACGCCGGCAACAAGAACGAGCCCGGCTGGTCCTTCAACCTCAAGGCCAACGCGGATGCCCACGTGGAGATCGGCGCCCAGCACCTCGACGTGCGTGCACGCCTGGCAGAGGGCGATGAGCGCGAGCGTCTGTGGCGGGCGATGAACGCCGAGTACGAGGGCTTCGACGCCTACGACGCGCGCACCTCGCGCGACATCGCCGTGTTCGTGCTCGAGCCGCGCTAGCCTGGATTCATGCGCATATTCGGCAGGGACAAGACAGAGTTGGTCGACTCGGCTGAGGCGTTGCCGGGACGCGAGCAGGCCGTCCGTGTGCCGGAGAAGCACGCGGTCCTCGGCACGCCCCTCGAGCCCCCCTTCCCCGACGGGATCCGAACCGCGATCTTCGGCATGGGCTGCTTCTGGGGGGCCGAGCGCATCTTCTGGGAAGCCGACGGCGTGTACACGACGGCCGTGGGCTACGCCGGCGGGGCGACGCCGAATCCGAGCTACGAGGAGGTCTGCAGCGCCCGCACCGGCCACGCCGAGGTGGTGCTGGTCGCCTACGACCCCGCCAAGACGAGCTACGAGAACCTGCTGAAGCTCTTCTGGGAGGGTCACGACCCCACGCAGGGCATGCGCCAGGGCGCGGACGTCGGCACCCAGTACCGGTCGCTGATCCTCTACGACGGTGAGGACCAGCGGGCTGCCGCCGAGGCCTCACTGAGCGCCTACCAGCAGGTGCTCTCGGCGGCCGGCCACGGCACGATCACGACCGAACTCGCGCCCTACGACGCCTCTCACCCCTTCTTCTACGCCGAGGACTACCACCAGCAGTACCTCGCCAAGAACCCCGGCGGATACTGTCCGAACCACTCCACGGGCGTCTCCTGCCCGGTCGGTTTGGCGGTCGCGACGCCGACGGCCGGCCAGCCAAGCCCGAGCAGCCTGTAGCCCTCACTCTGACCGGCTTCGGCCGGGGTACGCTTCCCCGTGTGGAGTCGACGGCCGGTGCCCACCCAGACGACACAGCACTTCTCGCCGAGGCCTGGACGCGAACAGTCAGGACGGCCCGGGCGCGGCGAAATACGTCGGGGCAAAGCTCGAAAAGCTGGAACAGGCCGTGAGACGCCATACTCCGTACCGGATCCGCCGCGAGGCAACCGAGGTCAGGCTCGCTCCACTCGAGAGCCCGATCGAAGGCGAAGTCTGCCCGAGGTTGATGAGCTCGCTTCGCGGAACCCCGTGGCCCGATACGGGCCTGCCACCCGAGTGTGGCGGTCCGTGATTCAGTTCGCCGGCGGAGACCGACAGGGCAGGAGACGCCGCCTGATTCTCTGCTCGGCCGCAGTAGCCCCCGGGGTTGTTGGGCCGCGGGCTTGACGCCGCCCCCGCGGCCGTGAGACACATCGCCGCACAGGCGCTTGATGACGCCGCCCGCTGCTGAATCGGCCGAATAGGCTCCCCCCGACCGAATCTCGGGTCGCAACGATCCAGCGAGGAGAACGCGGATGGCCTCGACATTCGACGCGGACAAGTACAAGCGCACCACGAGAGACCAATGGGAGGTCGCGGCGGAGCCCTGGAGTCGTTGGGGGGACACGCTCGAGGAGTGGCTCGGCGAGGCGACCGAGCTGATGCTCGACCTGGTGGGCGTCGCCGAGGGCTCCCGCGTGCTGGACGTGGCGGCAGGAGCCGGGGGCCAGACGATCGCCGCCGCAAGACGGGCGGGAGCTTCGGGCGCGGTGCTCGCGACCGATATCTCAGCCGCGATCCTCGAGCGGGCCGCCGCGGCGGCACGGGAGGCCGGTTTGGACAATGTCGCAACCAGGGAGATGGACGGGGAGCAGCTCGAGATCGCAGGCGAGAGCTACGACGCCGTGATCTCGCGGCTCGGGCTCATCTACTTTCCCGACCAGCTCGGAGCACTCGAAGCTCAGCGCCGTGCCTTACGGCCGGGCGGGCGCGTTGGAGCGATCGTCTACTCCACCCCCGACCGCAACGAGTTCTTCTCGATCCCCGTGTCGATCATCAGGCGCCGCGCCGAGCTGCCGGCGCCTGCGCCGGGTCAGCCAGGACCGTTCAGCCTCGGCGCCGATGGTTCGATCGAGGGCCTGTTCGCCCGAGCGGGACTCGCGGACGTGGCGGTGCACCGTGTGGATGCACCTCTGCGCCTCGCCTCGGCACGCGAGTGCCTGCGCTTCGAGCAGGAGTCCTTCGGGGCGCTGCACCAGATGCTGGCGGGGCTCGATGAGGCCGGGCGGGCGGCTGCCTGGGAGGAGATCGAGTCCTCGCTGGCGAGCTTCGAGAGTGATGGGGCCTTTGCGGGCCCGTGTGAGCTGCTCCTCGCAGTGGGAACTCGCGCCTGAGCGACGCCGGAGCCCTTCACGACGGCCAGAGCCCCCCGGGACACAACAGCGGCCCCGCCGGGGAGGGCGAGGCCGCTGACTGTCCACCGTTCCGCTGCCCTGCGCGCTCGTTTGGGGCGAGACGCGCAGGCCAACGCTTGTTCGTGGCGCCTAGCCCTTAGGCACCAGCTCCCGCCGGCGCCGCCGCACCCGGCTGCCACGCCGGAGCATGGGGCCCGCCGAGCGTCGGTACGTCCGAGGGGTAGACCTCGTTGCCGTGGATCGCGTGATCGCCGATCTCCAGCTCCTCGTCGGAGAGACGCAGGGGCAGGAAGATCCCGACCACCTTCAGCAGGATGAACGTCATGATCCCGCTGAAGAGGATCACCCACAGCCCGGTCTCGGCCTGCCAGCGGAGCAGTTTCCAGCTCCCACCGTGAACGACGCTGGGGAACCCGGGCAGGCTTTCCGCCCCGCCCACTCCGATGTACTCGATCACCTTCGGGTTCGCGAACACCCCGACCAGCAGGCCGCCGGTCAACCCCGCGATCCCGTGCGTATAGACGACCCCCAAAGTGTCGTCCACGTTTCTGAACACGGGCGCTCGGCTCAGGAACCTGATCGCCATCCAGACGATCGTCGAGGCGATGATGCCGATCCAGATCGCGCCCCAGCCCGTCACGAACCCGGCGCTGGGCGTGATCGCCACGAGCCCCGTGATCATGCCGTTGACCGACCCGATCAGAGACGGCTTGTCGCGGAACGCGTAGTCCCAGCCGATCCACACCAGCATCGCCACGGCCGTGCACAGGTTCGTGTTGACCACGGCAGCCGAGGCGTTCGCGCCGGCGTAGTAGGAGTCTCCACCGTTGAACCCGTTCCACCCGAGCCACAGCAGACCCGCTCCGGCAGCGACCATCAAGAGGTTGTTCGGTGCGTCGACCTCTCGATCTCGTTGCAGTCGCGGACCGATCACGGCCGCCGCCACGAAGCCGGACACGCCGGCAGCGAGGTGGATGACGTAACCACCCGAGTAGTCCAGCGCCCCGTGAGCGGCGAAGAAGCCACCGCCCCAGATCAGGAACGCGTTGACGGTGTAGACGAACGTGATCCAGAGGAGCACGAAGGGAATCCACGCCTTGAAGCTGATCCGCCCGAGCACCGACCCCAGCATCAGGATTGGGGTGATCGCGGCGAATACGAACTGGAAATACACCAGTGACGCCATCGGGAAGTGGAACGGCGGGCCCGACGTGATCGACGGGATCACCGCCTGGCCCTCCTCGGCGCCTGCCGACAGCACGGTCCCCGACTTGCCCCAGAAGGTGTCGAAGAACCCTTTTCCGCTGCCGATCGGGGATCCGAAGCCCATCTTGAACCCCCACAGCATCCATGCCACGAGAACGAGCGAGAACGCCACGAACGTGAGCATCATGCTGTTCACCGACCAGCGCTTCTGCATGACACCGCCATACAGAACCGCCAGGCCGGGCAGGCTCATCAGCCCGACGAACGTCGCGGCAGTCATCTGCCACGCGTTGTCACCGGCAACCAGCCAGTGAGGGTATGCATTCCAGGTCCCCATATGCCTCCGTTTCCTACGTTTGGTGGACGGGTGCCGGAGGGCCACGCGTATGCGGGGACCGGGCACCGATGACAGTCCCGGTATGAAATCCGGCCCTTGTAAAAGCCGGTAGGGCCATCCTGGCCAACACTTCCCGGCGGGGTTTCGACAAATGTCTAGACGGGGGCCGGAGGGCCCGTGTCAACGGGCTGAGAGGACTACCGCGGCGGCTCGCGGAACACGAAGCCGGCGCGTGCGCACTGCGCACCCATCTCCCGGCGTATGTCCCGGTAGGCGCCCGAGGCACAGAGCTTTTCGGCGTGCCGGCCGCATCCTTTGACCTCCGCGCCCCCGAGCGTGCTCGGGAACACCAGGTCGATGCAATCGGCACGCGCCGGAGCGCCGCTCGAGAGCCCGTAGACGGTCAGCGCGATCCCGGCCGCAGCGACGATCGCCACGACGATCCCGACGATCGTCCTCTCCCGGCGGCCCCAGCGCAGCGGCTCACGCAGCCGCCGGGCCTGTTCTTGCATGACCATCCGGCCGAAGGCTAGCTGGCGGAGGGAGCGTCCTGCGAAGCCACGGGCGTCGCAGGCGGGCCGGAGGAGAGCTCGGCGTCATCGGGCATGAACTCCAGGGCAGCCGAGTTGATGCAGTAGCGCTGGCCGCCGGGGCCGGGCCCGTCGTCGAAGACATGGCCGAGATGGCCCCCGCAGTTGCGGCACAGCACCTCGGTGCGGCGCATGAAGAGGCTGTTGTCGGGTCGCAGCACGACGGCTTCGGCAACGGCCGGCTCGGTGAAGCTCGGCCACCCCGTGCCGGAGTCGAACTTGGTGTCGGCTTTGAACAGCGTCGCCCCGCAGGCCGCGCAGCGGTAGTCGCCGGCGTCCTTGTTGTAGACGTACTGTCCCGTGAAGGGCGCCTCGGTCCCCGCCCGGCGCAGAACCTCGTACTGCTCGGGCGTCAGCTGCTCGCGCCACTCCTCGTCCGTCTTCACGACCTTCGGCTCACTCGTGGACATGCCCCCGTTTTAGCACTCCCCGAGCGGACTCGCCCGGGCCCCTCAGCACCGTCCTGCGCGCTCTGAGCCGGCCCGCGTGCGCTGCTATATTGATCCTTACGTTCACGTAAGTTTCGAGAAGGGTCAGGATTGCAGGCAGCAGCCGAAGAGCAGGAGCGGATCGGGCGGCGACGGAGCTTTGGCGTGTCCGCCGAGCACGAGCACTACCGCTGGTGGGCCCTGTCGTGCACGAGCCTCGGGATGCTGCTCGCGGCAACCAACTCGGGCACCTTGATCATCGCCCTGCCCGACCTCGAGCGCTCGCTGCACGCGAGCCTCCTGGCCCTCGTCTGGGTGATCCTCGCCTATCTGATCGCCGCCACGGTACTGGTGCTGATGGCCGGGCGCTTGAGCGACCTGTTCGGGAGAAAGCGGGCCTACGTGGGCGGCTTTCTGCTGTTCGCCTTCGCCTCGCTGGGCGCCGGCTTCTCGACCGACGCGACCGTCCTGATCCTCTGGCGCATCCTGCAGGGGGTTGGCTCGGCCTTCCTGTTCGCCAACGCCGCCGCCCTCGTCACCGATGCCTTCCCCAAGCGCGAACTGGGCCTGGCGATGGGCGCCAACACGATGGTCGCGGCGGTCGGCCTGGTGCTCGGCCCGGTGCTGGGCGGGGCCCTCGTGGCGATCTCCTGGCACTGGGTCTTCTGGTTCAACGTCCCGTTCGCCCTCGGCGGTGCCCTCTGGGGTGCGCTGATCCTCCGCGAGCTGGCCAAGCCGGACACGGTCCGCGGCTATGACGTGCTCGGCACGAGCACCTTCGTGGTCGGCCTCACGGGCCTGGTGCTGGGCGTCTCCAAGGGCGGCCTCAGCGGCTGGAACGACCCGCTGGTCGTCGGCGGCCTGCTCGCCGCGGCCGTGCTGCTGCCGGCGTGGGTGGTGATCGAGCGCCGCTCGCGGGCGCCGATGCTCGACCTCAACATCTTCCGCGACCGCCTGTTCGCAGCCGCCAGCGCTGCCGCCTTCATCAACGGCCTCGCCCGCTTCGCCCTGATGTTCGTGTTCGTCTTCTACTACCAGGGCGCCCAGGGCGACTCGCCGATCACGGCCGGCATCAAGCTGATCCCCCTCGCCCTCGGCATGCTGATCGCCTCCCCCCTCGCCGGCATCTACGCCGACCGTCACGGCTCCCGCGCGCTCTCCGCGATCGGCATGCTCACAAGCGCCGTGGGCCTGGCCGCGATGACCACCCTGCAGGTCGGCAGCCCCTACTGGCAGAGCGCTCTGTGGCTCGCCCTCGTGGGCATCGGCTCGGGCATGTTCAACAGCCCCAACACGGCCGCGATGATGGGCTCCGTGCCCGCCAAGCGCCGCGGGGTCGCGGCCGGCGCGCGAACGCTCCTGCAGAACACCGGAGCGGTGCTGTCGATCGCCTTCGTGATGGCGGTCGTGACGTCCTCGATCCCGAAAGCCACCCTGTTCGCGATCTTCTCCGGGCTCGCCACCGGCCTCTCCCCCGCCAAGCTCGATCCCTTCATCGCCAACATGCACGCGGCCCTCTGGGCGCTGGCCGCGGTGTCGCTTCTCGGCAGCGCCGTGTGCCTGCTGCGCCCCGCCCACAGCAGCGAGCATGCAGACGACCAGATCACCCAAGCCTCCACGGGAGAGGGGTCCGACGGCACCGACGCGCATCCTGCCGAGCAGCGCGCGTCGGTTGCCGTCGGCGCGAGCTAGGAGCGTCCGCCGATGCCCCCCGCTCCCAAAGTGCCGGCCCCCTCCGAGGAGCAGCTGCGCATCGGCGACCTCGCCAAGCTCGCCGGCACGACCCCGCGGACGATCCGCTACTACGAGGAAGTCGGCCTGCTGGGAGACACCTCCGAGCGGCCCTCCGGCCGCCATCGCGTCTACGGGCGCGCCGAGGTCGAGCGCCTGCAGGAGGTGATGCGCCTGAAAGAGCTGCTGGGGCTGACCCTCGAGGAGCTCAAGGCCGTGCTCGCCGCCGAGGAGGCCCGCGCCGAGGTGCGTGCGCAGCTTCGCCGCGAGGACGTCGCCCCGGAGCGGCGCCGCGAGCTGCTGATCGAGGCGCGGGGCCATCTCGACCGCCAGCTCGAGCTGGTCCGCCATCGCGCCGCCGAGCTGGCCCGGCTGCAGGACGAGCTGTCGGAGACGCGCAAGCGCGTGCGCCGCAAGATCCGTGAGCTGGACGCCCGCAGCGAGGGGTCCTTCCCCCCGGCGCGGCCGCTCGGGGCGGCCGTCGAGGGCGGCCCTTGAACGACGCCCCTCCAGCGCTGCTGGTCGACGATCTCGTCGTCCGCTTCGGCGAGCTGGAAGCGGTGGGCGGCGTGTCCTTCGCGGTTGCGCCCGGCGAGGTGTTCGGCCTGCTCGGCCCCAACGGCGCCGGTAAGACGACCACGATCCGCGTGCTGACCACGCTCCTGCCGCCGAGCGAGGGCCGGGCGCTCGTGGCCGGCTATGACGTCCGCTCCGAGCCGCTGGCCGTCCGCGCCTCGATCGGCTACATCCCCCAGGCGATCTCCGTGGACGGCGCATTGACGGCCTTCGAGAACCTCGACTTCTACGGGCGGGTCACGGGGGTGCCCCGCCGCGAGCGCCGCGGGCGGATCGCCGAGGTCGTCGAGACGATGGGCCTCGCGCCGATGCTCGACCGCCTGGCTCGCACGCTCTCGGGCGGGATGCTGCGGCGCCTGGAGATCGCCACCGCCCTGCTCAACCGCCCGCAGGTGCTGTTTCTGGACGAGCCCACCGTCGGCCTCGACCCGACCGCCCGGAGGCTCGTCTGGGACCGGCTGGCCGCGCTGCGCGATCAGGCCGGCACGACGATCCTCGTCACGACCCACCTGATGGAGGAGGCCGAGCGCCACTGCGACCGCCTCGGCGTGATCGACGGCGGCCGCCTCGTCGAGCAGGGCGAGCCGGGTGAGCTGATCGAGCGCCACCACGCCGACAGCCTCGAAGAGGTCTTTACGGCCGTCACCGGTCACTCGCTCGACGCCGACGGCGCCGGAGGCGAGGAAGGGAGGCTCAGCGATGTCCGCGCACAGCGCAAGACAGCCCGGCGTCTCGGCTGAACGGCCGGCGGGCGGGCCCTCGGTGCTCGCCGCCGGGCCGCTGGCGCGGATGGCCGAGGGCACCCTGGCGATGGCCCAGGCCGAGCTGAGAAAGCTCCGCCACGACCACCTCGACATCGTGACCCGCTCGGTGCAGCCGCTGCTGTGGCTGTTCATCTTCGGCACGGCCCTGCGCAACAACCATGCCCTGGCCACAGGCGCGAGCGACTACCGAGCCTATCTCGCCCCTGGCGTGATGGCCCAGGCGGCGATGTTCATCGCGATCTTCTACGGCCTGTCGGTGATCTGGGAACGGGACGTCGGGCAGCTGCAGCGTCTGCTGGCGACACCGCTGTCGCGCAGCTCGATCGTGCTCGGCAAGGCCACGGGCGCCTGCGTGCGAGCGCTCGTGCAGGCCGCGCTGCTGCTGATCGTGCTGGCCGCGACCGGGATCGGCGTGCGCTGGAGCGTCGCCGGAGTCCTCGGCACGCTCGCGATGCTGGTCCTCGGCACGGCCTCGTTCGCCTGCATGTCGATGCTGCTCGCCTCGGCCGTCAAGGAGCGCGAGCGCTTCATGGGCATCGGCCAGCTGATCATGATGCCGCTGTTCTTCGCCTCGAGCGCCCTCTACCCGCTGGCGCTGATGCCCGGCTGGCTGGAGGCGATCTCCAGGGTCAACCCGCTCACCTACGAGGTTCAGGGGCTGCGCCAGATGCTCGTCGGCGTCGGCGGCGCCGGCGAGGTGTGGCTCGACTTCCTGGTCGTGACAGCATTCTTCGCGGCGATGCTGGCGGGCGCCACCCGTGCCTACCCGAAAGCGATTCTGTGACCGTGGCCCGTCGCGGCGTCGAGCGTCCCCCGGCGGCGGCCGGCGGGCCGTTGATCGAGAGGAGGTCGAGATGAGCGAGACCCATCCACAGGCGAGTCCCGAGGGAGTGCCCGGCGCGGTCACGGATCCCAGCGGCATCCTCGCCCGGGATCTGACCTACCCCGGCGCTGAGGGCACGGCGATCAACGCCTACCTGGCCCGGCCGGCCGGAGACGGCCCGCACCCGGCGATGATCGTGATCCACGAGGCCGGCGGCCTCGGCGAGCACATCCGCGACGTCGTCAACCGACTCGCAAACATCGGCTACGTGACGCTCGGCGTGGACCTCTTCACGCGGGAAGGCGGCCCGCCCGACACCGGCGACCTGCAGGCGCTTTTCGCGCGGCTCTTCTCGATGTCCGATCAGACCGTGCTCGGCGATCTCGAGGCCGCCGCCGACCTGTTGCGCTCGCGGCAGGACGTGACGGGCAAGGTCGGTTGCATCGGCTTCTGCATGGGCGGGCGCTACACGCTGCTGCTGGCGACCGCCAGCGACCGCCTCGACGCCGCCGTCGACTGCTGGGGCGGCTTCATCGACAGAGCCACCGTGGAGGAGCGCTCGACGCCCGAGCGCCCGACCCCCCCGCTCGATCTCGCCGGGAGCCTCTCATGCCCGCTGATGGCCGCGATCGGGGCCGAGGACCAGAACCCCTCCCCCGCGCTCGCCGAGCCGCTCCGCGAGCGCACCGGGGCGAGCGGCCAGCAGGTCGACGTCGAAGTCTACGAGGGTGCCGGCCACGCCTTCTTCGCCGACTACCGCCCGAGCTACCGGCCGGAGCCCGCGGCGAGGCTGTGGGCGAACGTGGTTCCGTTCCTGGCGCGGCATCTGCGCGACGCCTGAGCAGCTCAGGGCGGCCCCGTGCCGCGTTCATATAGTGCGTGGCGCAGGAGCCAGCGAAACGCGAGGAGGTCGCGATGGAGCGCAAGTGGTGGACGTTGATCGCCGTCTCGGTGGCCATCTTCATGCTGCTTCTCGACATCACCGTCGTGAACGTCGCGCTGCCGGACATCCAGCGTTCGCTGCACTCGTCCTTCAGCGACCTGCAGTGGGTGGTGAACGCCTACTCGCTGACCCTCGCGGCCTTCCTGCTCACGGCGGGAGCGGTCTCCGACCTGCTCGGCCGGCGGCGCGTGTTCGTCGCCGGCCTGGTCGTCTTCACGGCCGCCTCGGCCGCCTGCGGGCTGGCCGGCACGCCGCTGCAGCTGAACCTGTTCCGCGCGGTGCAGGGAACGGGAGGGGCGATGATGTTCGCCACCTCGCTGGCGCTGATCGCCTCGGCCTTCCATGGCAAAGAGCGCGGCGTGGCGTTCGGCGTCTACGGCGGGGTGATCGGGGCGGCCGTCGCCGTCGGCCCGATCGTCGGCGGCCTGATCACGGCCGGCATCGGCTGGGAATGGATCTTCTTCGTCAACGTGCCGATCGGCATCGGCGCCGTGATCCTGACGCTCTCCCAGGTCGCCGAGTCGCGCGATCCGAACGCCAAGGGCGTGGACTGGATCGGCTTCGTGACCTTCTCCGCCTCGCTCTTCCTGCTCGTCTTCGCCCTCGTCCAGGGCAACGAAAAGGGCTGGGGCTCCACCGAGATCGTGTCCTTCCTGACTGCCTCGGTGGTGCTGTTCGTGGTGTTCATCGTCGCCGAGCTCGCGCAACCGCGTCCGATGCTCGACCTGAGCCTGTTCCGCCGGCCGGCCTTCACCGGCGCGAGCATCGTCGCCTTCTGCATATCGGCCTCGATGTTCTCGATGTTCCTCTACCTGACCCTCTACATCCAGGACGTGCTGGGCTACGGCCCGCTGGCCGCCGGTGTGCGCTTCCTGCCGGTGACGCTGCTGTCCTTCTTCGTCGCGCCGATCTCCGGGCGGCTGTCGGTGCGCGTGCCGGTCCGCCTGCTGCTGGGCGGCGGGATGCTGCTCGTCTCGATCGGGCTGCTGACGATGACGGCTGTCGATGCCAGTTCGGGCTGGACGACCCTCGTGCCGGGCTTCGTGCTCGCGGGCGTGGGTATCGGCCTGATCAACCCGCCGCTCGCCTCGACCGCCGTGGGGGTCGTGCACCACTCGCGCAGCGGCATGGCCTCGGGGATCAACAACACCTTCCGCCAGGTCGGGATCGCGACCGGCATCGCCGGGCTCGGCGCGGTCTTCCAGCACGAGATCACGACCAAGACCACGGAGGCCCTTCGCGCGACCGCGGGCGGCCGGCAGGCGATCGCCGCGGCGCACGGCCATCTCGGCCCGGCGCTCGTCTCAGGCGCCGTCCGGGGCACCGCTGAGCGGCTTCCCGGACAGGCGCACGTGGCTCTGCTCCACGCCTACCGGGTCGGCTTCACCGACGCCTTCACGACGATCCTCCTGATCGCCGCCCTGATCGCCCTGATCGGCGCGGTGCTCGGCGTCGTGCTGGTCCGCGGGCGCGACTTCGTCGCTCCCGATCAGCCCCCGGCGCCCGGCGGCGAACAGGGCGAGCCCACGACGGCGACCGTCGCGGCGGGCTGAGCGATGATGGCGGGCATCGAGGACAGCGGCGGGTTCTTCGTCTATGGCGCGGCTTCCCCGCGCGGCTGATACCCCTGGCAGGCCAGCACCGGGACGCGCGGGTATCGCGGATAGGCTGGTTCCTCACGGGAGCGTCGGCAAAGCGAGAAGCTCGACCCGCGCGTGTTGCGGACGACCTGCTGGTGGGCGCAGGTGTCGCACAGGCCCGCCCCCACGCCACTCGGACGGGGCTGATCGGGCCGATCGGACATCGATCCAGCTTACGGGCGCCGGATCGGCGCCCGTGCGATAATCGTTGACTGCACAACTATGACTACGTTCTACCGACTCCTCGGCTTCCTGCGTCCCTACCGGCGCGGCGTCGCGGTGTCCTGTGCGCTGGCCTGCGCCGCGATGGTGATGACCGTGCTGATCCCCTACCTCACGGGCCTGGCGGTCGAGGCGATCAAGCACGGGGCCACCCACGCGCGGCTTCACGAGCTGACGAAGAACGCGCACGACCGGCACACGCTGGTCGTGCTGGCGATCCTGATCACGGCGGCCGTGCTCGTGCGCTGGGGGCTGACCTACCTGCGCCGGATGGTCGCCGGGCGCATCTCGCTGGGCATCGAGTTCGACCTGCGCGAGCTGCTCTACGGCCACCTGCAGCGGCTCGAGCTCGGTTTCTTCGACCGCCAGCAGACGGGGCAGCTGATGTCGCGGGCGACCGTCGACCTGCAGGCCGTGCGCTTCTTCCTCGGCTACGGTCTCGTCTTCATCCTGCAGGCGGGACTGACGATCGTGCTGGCCGGCATCGCGATGATCGCGATCGACCCCAAGCTCGGCCTGATCGCGATGGCTCCCGTGCCCTTCGTGGTGTGGATCGGACAGCGCTACGGCCGCGCCGCTCGTCCTGCCATCCAGGAGGTGCAGCAGCGCATCGCCGAGCTGACCGCCGACGCCGAGGAGAACATCTCGGGCGTTCGCGTCGTCAAGTCCTTCGCTCGTGAGTCCCATCAGCTGACGCGCTTCCGCCACAGCGTCGCCCGCGTGTTCGACCAGTCGATGGTGGCCACCCGCCTGGAGGCGACATACAACCCCGTGATCGGCTTCCTGCCCCAGCTGGGCCTCGCCGCGGTCCTCCTGATCGGGGGCCAGGCGGTGATCGACAGCCATCTCAACCTCGGGCAGTTCACGGCCTTCTACCTCTACCTGAACATGCTGATCGGGCCGATGCGCTCACTCGGCGTGACGCTGGGTCTCGCCCAGCGCGCCACCGCCTCGGGCGTTCGCATCTTCCAGGTGCTCGACCGCGATCCCCGGATCGTGGAGAGCCCCGAGGCGCAGCCGCTGCCGGCCGGCAACGGCCACGTCGAGCTGCGGGGCGTGACACTGCGCTACGACGAAAGCGACGACTTCGGCGCGACCTACACGGCGCCCCGGGGGGGCTCCGGCTTCGAGACAAGCCACGCTGCGCCGTCCGGGGCCAGCGGCAACGGCGTCGCGTTGGGCAACGGCGCCGCCGCCGGGCACGAAGGCAACGGCGGATCGCCGGAGCAGGCGGCGAACGGGGCGGCGGTGAACGGCGCCGCGGGGCGCGGCCGGGCGGCGCTCAGCGACATCGACCTCGACGTTCCCGCCGGCACGACTGTCGCGCTCGTCGGCGCCACCGGCGCCGGGAAGACCAGCCTCGTCTCTCTGATCTCACGCCTGTACGACACAAGCGAAGGGCAGGTGCTGCTCGACGGCGCCGACGTGCGCGGCCTCCAGCTGCGAGCCCTGCGAGGGAGCGTGGCGATCGTCAGCGACGATCCCTTCCTGTTCTCGGCCACGGTCGCCGAGAACATCGCCTACGGGCGGCCGGAGGCGGACCTCCAGGAGATCGAAGCGGCGGCTCGCCGGGCACAGGCGCACGGCTTCGTCAGCGCTCTCCCGCAGGGCTATCAGACCCGTGTCGGGGAGCGGGGCCTGTCGCTGTCCGGCGGGCAGCGCCAGCGGATCGCGATCGCCCGCGCACTGCTCGCCGACCCCCGCGTGCTGATCCTCGACGACGCGACCTCCTCGGTGGACGCCTCGACCGAGCAGTCGATCAAGGTGGCCCTCGACGAGGCGATGGCGGGGCGGACGACCTTCGTAATCGCCCACCGCCTCTCGACGATCTCGCTGGCCGACGAGATCGTCGTACTCGACCGCGGACGGGTCATCGCCCATGGCGACCACGAGGAGCTGCTCGAGGCCTCTGAGCTCTATCGGGAGATCGTCGAGAAGGGGCTGCCCGACCAGGTCTTCCTGACCCGCAAGCCGCGCGAGCCGGAGGTGAGCGGCCTGTGAGCCCGATGGTCGGCCGCGGGCCGGGAGCGCAGTGGGACGGGGCGCGTGCCAGCCGCGGCACGCGCGGCCGCAGCCTGCGGGGGTTGCTCGGGCTGCTGCGCCCCTACCGCGCTCGCACCGCGGCGATGCTCGTAGCGCTCGTTGTCGGCACAGCCGCCTCGCTGGCACCGCCGCTGCTGGCCCGGGCGGCGATCGACGAAGGGATCGAAAAGCAGAACACCACGGCTCTCGTGGTCGTCGTGGTCGCGTTTCTCGCATCGGCGCTGCTCGTGTGGCTGATGACCTACACCCAGACCTACCTGGTCGGCTGGGTCGGCCAGCGCGCGCTGGCCGACCTGCGGATCAGGATCTTCAAGCACCTGCAGACGCTGCCCATCGGCTTCTACGAGACGCGGCCCGCCGGCGTGCTGATCTCGCGCATGACGAACGACGTGGAGGCGCTGGACAGCCTCGTCACGGACTCCGTGGTGACCCTCTTCCAGTCGGGCCTGACGCTGATCGGCACGATCGGAATCCTGCTCTACCTGGACGTGAAACTCGCTCTGCTCACGTTCCTCGTGCTGCCGCTCCTGCTGGCCGCCTCGCTGTGGTTCCGGATCATCTCGGCGGGAGCCTTCCGCCGCACCAGAGAGACGATCGGGGCGATCACGGCCGACCTCCAGGAGAGCCTGTCAGGGGTCCGTGCTGTGCGGAGCTTCGCCCAGGAGCCCGCGCACGCCGAGCGGTTCAGCGACCTGAACGCCGACAACCAGGACGCGAACATGGTGACGGTCAAGCTCAACGCGGCCTACTTCCCGAGCGTCGAAATGCTCTCCGGGCTGGCGGTCGCCGGGATCGTGCTCTACGGGGGAATACAGGCGCTGGACGGCCACATCACGGTCGGCACGATCGTCGCCTTCGTAGCGGCCCTCTCGAACCTGTTCGAACCGATCCAGCAGCTCTCGCAGCTGTATGCGACATACCAGTCCGGGATGGCCGCGCTCGAGAAGATCTTCCAGCTGCTCGACGTCAGGCCCGACCTCACCGACCGTCCCGACGCGGTCGAGCTCGAGCGCATCCGCGGCGAGGTGCGCTTCGACGACGTGTCCTTCGCCTACGCCCGCCGTCGCGGCGAGGAGGAGAGCGGCGAGACGGTCCTGGCGCTCGAGCACGTCGACCTCTCGATCCCCCCGGGGCAGACCGTCGCGCTGGTCGGCGCCACGGGCGCGGGCAAGTCGACGATGGCCAAGCTCGTGGCCCGCTTCTACGACCCGACAGGCGGGCGGGTGCTGGTCGACGGCCTGGACCTGCGGGACGTCTCGAGCCGCTCCCTGCGGTCGCAGATGGGGATCGTGCCCCAGGAGGCGTTCCTGTTCTCCGGCACGGTCGGCGAGAACATCGCCTTCGGGCGCCCCGACGCCTCGCCCGAGCAGATCCGCGGCGCCGCCGCCGCCGTCGGCGCCGAGGAGTTCATCGCCGACCTCGCCCACGGCTACGACACCGAAGTCGGCGAGCGGGGCGCCCAGCTCTCGGCCGGTCAGCGCCAGCTGATCGCCTTCGCCCGGGCGCTGATCGCCGATCCGCGGATCCTCGTGCTGGACGAGGCGACGTCGAACGTCGACCTGCACTCCGAGGCGCGCATCGAGCAGGGCCTGCGCAGGCTGCTCGCCGGGCGCACGGCGATCGTGATCGCTCACCGGCTCTCGACGATCCGCCAGGCGGGGCGGATCGTGGTGCTCGAGCACGGCCACATCGCCGAGCAGGGCACCCATGACGAGCTGATCGCCGCCGAGGGCCGCTACTACGAGCTGTACCGCGACTGGGCTACTCAGGCCGCGGCCTGAGCGGCCCAGTCGCCGGCCCGTCAGCCGCGGCCCGCGGTGCGCTCGACACCGGAGTCCAGCTCGCGGGCTTCCTCCTCGCCGCTGCTGCTCGCGTCCGGGTCGATCGCGCGGGCCTCGTCGTGGTGGGTCCTTGCCTCGCCCATGACCTCCTCGGCGTTCGCGTGAGAGCGCTCGGCAAGCGCCCGCTCGCGGCGCGCCTGCGCGGCTTTCTCCTGCGCCTCGGCCTCCGCCCGGGTCGCCCTGGCGCGATGTTCCTCGGCGGCCGCGCGCACAGTTTCGGCCTCGACCGCGGTGCGCTGGCCCTGCTGGCGCAGCTCACGGGCCTGAGTCCGCCTTGCCGCCAGCCGGCGCCGGCGTGCGAGCGCCATGGCGAGTACGACGACGAGGACCGCCGCCACGATGATCGCGATGATTGCTCCTGTGCTCATCCCTGTCTCCCTTTCGCTCGTGATGCCCGGCCCGAGGACGGGCCGGCCTCCGACGCGGGGCATCCGCCCCGACGGTTCTCACCCGCGCACCCGGGCGTTCCGGCTCGGCGCTCTGCTCGAACTCCGCTGCGACGCCGACGGGCGTCGCTCAGGCGCGGTTCACGATGAAACTGGCGAGAAACACAGCCGCGAGCACTATCAGGCCGAGCCAGAGAAAGTGAACCAGGGCGCCGAGGCCGAAGGCCAGCGCCACGATGACTGCTGCGATCAGTATTAGTCCCATGGGCATCAATTACCCAGGGTTCGACGTCTTACACCTGCGGTCTCGCGGCGGAGGTCGCTAGGAGGCCGCGCGCGTCCCGAGCCGCCCCCGCCACAGCCGCAGACCGTCCTCGGCGGGCTCGGTCTCGGCGATGAAGTCGAGGATCGCTTCCAGGAACCGCTCGGGCTCATCGAGCTGGGGGAAGTGCCCGGAGCGCTCCAGCACCACCAGCTCGCTGTTCGGCAGCGCCTCGTGGGCCTCACGGCCGTGTGAGACGGGGATGATCGAGTCGTGCTCGCCCCACACGAGCAGGAAGGGCACGTGCTGCGCGAGATACAGGCGGTTGCTCGCGTTGACGCGCTGGCCGCCGTGGTCGACGACGGCGCGCAGCGTATGCAGGAAGGCCGCGCGGCTGTCGCCGGCCGAGAGCGTGCGATGGCCGCGCCCCATCTGTTCGAGATCGGTTCCCAGGCGCAGGCCCACCCGGTTCAGCAGCCAACCGACCCGTGCCCCTGCCTCGAGGAGCCGGGAGGCCGCGAGCAGGGGCAGCACCAGCTCCGAGCCGGGCAGCGTGGCGGCCCGCAGCAGCAGGCTCACCTCGCGCCCGAGCCCGCCGCTGTCGACCAGCACGAGCCGCTCGCACATCTCCGGGAACTGGTAGGCGAACTGCATCGCGATGCCGCCGCCGAGCGAGTGCCCGACGACGGTCGCGCGCTCGTGGCCGAGGGTCAGCAGCAGGTCCCGAAGGGTGCTGGCGTGGGCTCCGAGCGAGTAGTCGCCGCGCGCCTTGTGCGACTCGCCGTGACCGGCGAGGTCCGGCGCGATCACCGTGCAGTGGCGGGCCAGACCGGGAATCACCCGCTCCCACACGCGCGAGTCGGAGGTGATGCCGTGGATCAACAGCAGCACGGGCCCCTCCCCGGCGCTGCGATAGGCCACCTCCTGGCCGTGCAGGTTCACGTGGCGTAGCTCGTTCGGGACCAACCGCATCCACGAATGAGAGTACCGGTCCGCCCACACGGACCCTCGGGGCCCGTTCGGTGGAGGATCCGCCGATCGCAGGCGAGGCCCGGTTCGCCCGCGAACGCGGGTCGCTGCGTGGGTGAGCCGCCGGCTCAGCCCAGCCCGGACAGCTTCGCGCAGGCGATCAGCCTCGAGTCGGCGAGCGCGGCGGCGCGGTGCTCGTGCACCTTCAGGTAAGCGGGGTCCACCGCCATCTCCAGGAACTTGGCCCGCGAGGGGTATTCGACGAGCAGGGCGAGATCCCACTCGGTCTCCTCCGGGCCGATCACGACCTGCCGGGCCTCCACGGCGCTGAGCATCCGGCCGCCGACCGCCGCCAGGAAGGGCGCGGCCTGCTCGCCGTAGAGCGCGTACGCCTCGCGGCCGCTCACGCCCTCGTCGATCCCGTCGGCCCGCTCCTTGAAGCGGAGCAGGTTGAGCATCACAACGGGCTCCTCTGATCCATCTGCGGCGAGCCTCTCGACCTGGCTTGCCGTGGGGGTCAGCGGCATCAGCGCCTCCTCGTCTCGGTGGGCTCGGAAATCTACCCCGCGCGGGACGGATCGGCTGCGCCGACGGGCGCCTACTCCTCGATCCCGCTCGCCGCAAGGGCGTCGGCGCGATCGACGTACTCGACCAGGCGGGTGATCCTGCCGTCCTCGACCGTGTGGACGTGCGCGATCCGCATGTCGATCGGGATCCCGCTGGCGGCGCCGTGGCCGACGAAGCGGACCCAGGCGAAGACTGTGTCGCCGGCGGCTTTGACCTCGAGCGGCTCGACCCGCAGATCGGGGTAGGCCTCTTCCCAGGCGCGGAACTGCCGCCTGATCGCCTCGATGCCGCGGTGCACGGCCGCGTCGGGGTCGGAGGAGGAGGCGTGATACTCCGCGTCCTGCGCCCAGAAGTCCAGGTCGGGGATCCGCTCGCCGCCGTTGTAGCGCTCGTAGCCGCCGAGCACGATCTCGACGCCGTCGGACATCGCGCCAGTATCGCTCAACCGGCGAGCCTTGAAGCACCTGACTCCGGCCGCCCAGCGGGATACTTGCTGGTGGATGTCCTCGAACCTCGACCTCGTACGCTCGATCTACGCCCTATGGGAACGTGGCGACTGGGGCGCCAGCGACTGGGCGGATCCCGGGATCGAATTCGTCGTCGCCGACGGGCCGGACCGGCGGAGCATCAGGGGCAAGGAGGCGATGGCCGTCGAGTGGCGCGCCTTCCTGACCGCCTGGACGGACTACGCGATCTTCGCCGAGGACTACCGCGAGCTCGACGAGCACCGTGTCCTCGTCCGGCTCACCGCGGCCGGTCGCGGGAAATCGAGCGGCGTGGAGATCACCAGCAGTTCCGTGCGGGGCGCCAACATCTTCGAGATCGAGGCGGGGCGGGTGAAGCGGCTGGCGATCTACTTCGACCTCCGCGACGCCCTCGCCGACCTCGGCATCGAGGAGTTGGGAGATGTCTGAGCAGAACGTGGAGGCGGTGAGGCGGAGCAACGCGGCTTTCAACAGAGGGGACCGTGAGCAGGCGTTCGCCGACTACCACCCCGATGTCGAATGGCGCGACCTGCAGCATGCCCCCGACGCGCCCGCCGTCGTTCGCGGGATCGAGGCCGTCTACGCGATCTGGGATCAGTGGAACGCAGCTTTCGAGGAGTTCACGGCGGAGCTCGAGGAGTGTGTCGAGTCCGGAGATTTCGTCGCGGCCGTCGTCCGGTGGCGGGCGAGGGGCGCGGCCAGCGGACTCACGCTCGATCTGCGAACGGCCGACCCTGTACGAGTTCCGCGACGGGCAGGTCGTCCGGGTCACGCTCGGCTACCCCGACAAGGGAGCGGCCCTGGCGGCGGCGGGGCGGGGGGCTGGGGAGCCGTCCGCGCCGAATCTCCTCGAGCTGACGCGGCGGTCGATAGAAGCGGCCAACCGCGGCAACCTCGACCCCTCAGCCACGAGCTTCGCCCCCGATGCCGTCTTCGATGTCTCCTCGGTCGGACTCGGCCGCTTCGAGGGCGCAGAGGCGATTCACAGCTACCTGGCCGACTGGACGGGCTCCTACGAGAAGCAGGAGCTCCGTCGCTGGGACGGCCGCGACCTCGGCGGCGATGTCGTCTTCGTGGTGACCGTGTTCGAGGCCCGTCCCCGCGACAACCCGAGCACGGTCCGCGAAGAGTGGGCCTTCACGGTGACCTGGGCGAGGGGCATGATCACGCTCGTCTCGGCCAGCCGGGACGTCGAGGCGGCCCGTGCCGCCGCAGAGGACCTCGCCGCGGCGCGGACGTAGAGGGACGATGGCCGAGGCCGAGGAGGCGCCGGCGCCGGCGGAGGGGCTCAGCCGTCGGCCTGCTCGGCCAGCCCGGCGGCCGCCAGGGCCTCCTGCCAGGAGAAGTAGAGGCGAAAGCGCGTGGCCTTCCCCTCACGGAACTCCGTGGCCACGCCGAGGGGCTCCCTCAACGTGTGACCGCTGCCCTTGATCCGCCCGCTCTGGTAGAGCAGCACGACGACCCGGTCCTCATCGACGTCGACAACTCTCTCCATCTCCACATGAAAGTCATCGAGCTGCTCTCCGAACAGGGCGATTGCTCGCCTCACCCCGTCGTGGCCCTTGAACACGGGGTCCTCCGGCCAGTCCGGGGGTGCGATCCATTCCACGGCGGGGTCGCAGTACAGGAGAAACCCCTCGACCCCGTCGCGATTGAGCGCGGCGATGGCCGCGGTGGAGATATCCACGCCTTCTTGCGACATCGGCGGAGTATCCCGCCAAAGTGCCCCGAAGACGCGAAAGCCCGCGATGCAGAGCCAGCACGGCGAGACTGCGGCTATTGCCGCTCTGCCGAGGGGCGACGATCACGGTCCTGCGAGATATGAGGCGCAGCCAGCCGGACTGGCGCTCGGTCAGCGGGCACTCGACGGCCTGCGAGAAGGCGCGCACGTCGTCACGCAGATGTCGGAGGTCAGGCACCGGCCCGCTCCGGGATACTCGGCGGGCGATGTCTGAGGAGCCCACGACGTCCGATCCGGTTGAGCTTGTCCGCAAGCAGCTTGAGGCTGCGGACCGCGGTGATCTCGACGGGGTGATGACCAGCGTCGCCGAGGATGCGGTCTTGGACGGCCGGGCCGACCTCGTCGAGGGCCGAGCCGCGATCCGTGGCTTTCTTGACGAATGGTTCAAGGCCTACGACGAATTGGACTACGAGCTTGAGGAGGTCAGTCACCTCGGCGGTGGAGTTGTGTTTGCGGTCGTGACCCAGGACGGGCGTCTGGTTGGTAGCGACGGTCGCATTCGACAACGCGAGGGATGGGTCTACCTTTGTGCAGGAGGCTCGATCACTCGCCTTACGACCTCCGAGGTCGACGAGGCCCGCGCTACCGCCGAACGCCTCGCCGAGGAACGGGAGTAGGCGGTGTCGCAGGAGAACGTGGAGATCGTGCGCCGCGCGGTGGCTGCGATCAACGACCGGGACCTTGACGGGTACATGGCCTGCTGCAGCGAGCATGTCGAGTTGCGCACGCCGCTCATCGTCGGGGTTTACGAAGGCCGGAAAGGCATACAGCGATATTTCTCTGACGTCGAGGATGCCGCTCCCGACTACCGAATCGACATCAACCGTGTGGAAACGGTCGGCCCCGACCAGGTTCTCGCGTTCATACGCACTCGCGGTACCGGGCGGGCGACCGGCATCCCGCTCGGATTCGAGGCGACGAACGTCTACGACCTTGTAGACGGTCAGATCACGCGGGTCCGAATCTTCCTCGACGCCAGCGAGGCCCTCAAAGCCGTGGGGCTGGAGGAGTAGGCGATGTCGCAGGAGAACGTGGAGACGGTCGGGCGGGCGATCGCGGCGATCAACGCGAGGGACATCGAGGGCTATCGCGCCTGCTGCACCGAGACCGTCAAGTTGGAGACGCCAATGGCCGCCTTTGGAGGGGTGTACGAAGGAATCGATGGCATCAGGCGTTTCCTGGCGGACGTCGATGATGCTGCGCCCGATTTCCGGATGGAGGTTGACGGCGTGGAAGCGGTCGACAGCAAGCGGGTGATCGCGTTCCTGCGCAATAGCTCCACGGGCCGAGCCAGCGGCATTCCCATGGCATGGCCTCAAACCAACGTGTATGACCTGATCGACGGCAAGATCAGCCACATTCGCATCTTCGTCGACCGTCAGGAGGCCCTCAAAGCCGTGGGGCTGGCGGAGTAGGCGCTCAGGCATCGCCCTGCTCCCGCCAATGGCGGGCGAGGTCGAAGCTCTGCGCCGTCCGCGCGATGTTGAGCCCGAGCTTCCAGCGGGCCATCGGGCTCATGCCGAGCGCGTCAGCGCAGCGGTGCAGCGCGCGCTCGCCCTCAACCCGGGAGGGCGCAGTCGACCGCTGCCGCCATCGTGCCTCCTGTCGTCGATGCAGGAGACCGTGGGGAAGATCCCGCCAGCAATTGCCAGCACTGGGCACCACGTCCGCTCACCGCCGGCAGGGTCGCCAGCATCGTCCTCCACGCCTCATCGAAGCCGACGCCATCACGCCGCCGGCGCTCAAGGATCCGGCGCGCGAGTTCGAGATCGTCCGCAGCCGCCCCCTCGGTGCCGAGCATACGCCGACGCCGCGAGACTGTCACTCAAGCTGTCACTCAGCGGCCCCTGAAACGCCAAACGCCCCGTGTTGACGGGGCGCCAGCTAGCTCCGGGACAGGGACTCGAACCCCAAATTCGACATCCAGAGTGTCGCGTGTTGCCAATTACACCATCCCGGAAGGCGTGTCGAAGGATAGTAGGCGCGGTGGCGCCCCGGCCCGCCGGCCGTCCCTGCGATTGCGACGCGATCGCGCCGGGAACGCCGCTAGAGCGAGGCCGGGTGGCCGCTCGGGGCGAAGTAGGCGGTGATCGCCTCCTCGAGGCCCGGGTCGAGGACGAGCAGCACCTCATCGCCCTCCTCGATCGTGGTGTCAGGCTTCGGCACGAAGCCCGTGCCGCCCCGCAGCACGGAGATGATCAGGCTGCCTTCTGGCAGCTGGATGTCCGCGACCCGTTCGCCCACAGTCGGCGCGTCGGCGGCGACCTCGAGCTCGATGATCTCGAGGCGCTCCTCTTCGAGCGCCAGCAGGTGGACCAGCCCGTAACGGGGCACCTCGTGCTCGATCAGCCGCAGGATCAGGTCGGTCGCCGAGACGGCCGGCATGATCCCCAGCAGCCGGAAGTGATCGTGGTTGCGGGGGTTGTTGACCCGCGCGATGATGCGGTCGCAGAGGTACTTCTCCTTGGCGACCTGGCAGACGAGGATGTTGTCCTCGTCGTCCCCCGTGACGGCGATGACGAGGTCGGCGCGCTGGATTCCGGCGCGCTCGAGCACCCACAGCTCGGTCGCGTCCCCATATTGGACCGCGTGCTCGAACTCCTCCTCGTTGGCGAGGTAGGTGGGGCGGTTTGACTCGATCAGCGTGACCTCGTGGTCCTTGGAGATGAGCTCCCTGGCGAGGTTTCGCCCGACCTTCCCGGCGCCGGCGATGATCGCGTACACCGCTACTCCTCCCCGCCCGCGAGCGTCCGCTCGAACATCTGGATCGCATGCTTGGTCGGAGAGATCGTCTGCATCCCCTGCTCGTCATACCAGTCCGCACGGGCAGGATCCATCACGCGCACGATCGTCTTGTCCACGCCGAAGCGCTTCTGGGCGATCTGGGCGATCACGAGGTTGGTGTTGTCGCCGGCCGTCGAGGCTATGAAAGCGTCTGCGCGCTCGATCCCCGCCTGGATCAACGCGTCGGTCTCGAGCGCCGTGCCGACCGTGAACTGCCCGCCCGAGTCCTCCCAGCTCTGGCTCTGGCCCGCGTCCAGGCGCTCGTGAGAGAGGGGGTCGAGGTCGAGCACTGAGACCTCGTGCCCGGCTGCCAGCGCCGACTTGGCCACCGCCGAGCCCACGCGGCCGGCGCCGACGATCAGGACGAACATCTGACCTTCGCGAACTTCACAGGCGGGAGATTAGTGGATCGGAGCGCCGGTCCGATCCGCTCGCCGAGCCATCTCCACCGGCGAGTCCTTGGCGGCCGGGGCGGTCACGATCACCCGGCAGGTGGCCTTGCGGACGACGTACTTGGTGATGTCCCCGACGTATCCCTCCAGCGGGCCTCCGCGCCCGCCCAGTCTGGCGCCGCCGCGGATCGTCGACGGTTCCTCGGCACCGAGAACGATCGCCTCCACCCCGCGCCGCCTGGCCTCATCGACGATCGCATAGCCCGCCCGCCGCGTGCGCACGGTGGCCGTGGCCACCTGCACGCCCGTGTACTCCTCCCCCACCGCCTTGGCCCTCGCGAGCACCCCGCGGGCGTGCTTGATCTGCGCCTCGGGCAGGCTCGCGTCCAGGGGCAGCGACATCGGCATCACGAAGATCCAGATCGCCTCGATCGTCGCCGTGTCGATCGCCGCCTCGTCGGTCGGCTCTCCTGAGACGAGCAGCGCTGCTGTCTGGACGATGTCGTCGTCGAGCGGCGTGCCGAACAGCGGCACGAGCACCGATCCGTAGTCCCGTTCGCGGTGGTACTCCGACCGCAGCACTTCGGGGGAGACCGTCACGCGCTTGTACAGCGACGTTTCATCGGCGCGCCGATAGATCACGTACAGCGCCAGGCCGAATGTCATCCAGCCCAGTCCCACATAGCGGGCGGGCTCGTGGACGATCATCACCGCCACCCACCCGGCCGCGCTGACCACCGCGCCGAACAGTGCCGGCAACGGCAGGCTCCCCCCGCCGACGTTGACCGACATCGGGACCTTGTAGGGGCGGTCCCGATCGGGCTCGCTGTAGCGGAGCTTGCAGATCGACACGTGGGCGATCGTGAACGCGAGCGTGGCCCCGAAGGCGTAGATGCCGATCAGGAAGGTCAGGTCCTCGGTGGCTACCAGCCCCGCCGAGATCACCCCGGCGAGGATGATCAGCACGTAGGGCGTCGAGCGCTCCGGGTGCAGGCGCCCGAGCCCGCTGGGGATCTGGCGGTTGGTGGAGAGCGAGTAGGCCAGACGGGAGAGTCCGAGCATCGCCGAGTTGGCCGCCGCGAGCAGCGTCACGGTGGCCATGCCGGCCACCAGGTAGCGCAGTGTCTGCTCGAGCCAGTGGGGGTGAACGGCGGACACCACCCCGATCATCGGCGCGTTCACGTAGCGTCCGCCGAGCGCGGTGTGGTCGCCGTGGACGGGCAGCGCCGTGATCGCCACGAGCGCGATGCCCACGTAGAGAAAGGCCACCGTGCCGGTCGTGCTCCACACGAGGCTCTTCAGCCCGGCCCGGCTGATCCGAACCTCACCCGAGAGGCCGGAGGCCGACTCGAGGCTGGTGAAGGCCACCACGGTGATGGTCAGCGCGAAGATCAGATTCGACCAGGTGGGCGCACTGCCGAGGTGGATCGGGTCGAGCCACACCTTCGGATCGAAGAACAGGACCAGGCCGAGCACGACGATGAACGCCTGCAGAGCGATGTCGCCCGCCAGCAGGATCCCCACGCGCCGCGCCCGCCGGGTCCCGAAGCCGCGGATGTTGCTGAGCACGACCAGTCCGATGAAGGCGAGCGCGAGCCCGAGCGCCTCGCCGCGGTCCCCGAGGTGGCCCCAGAAGACCTGCAGGTACTGGGTCGCGGAGAACGCCGTGACCGCGATGAGGATCACGTAGTCCAGGAGGATCGCCCAGCCGGCCACGAAGCTCACGAGCTCGTTGAACGCGTAGCGGGCGAAGACCGTCGAGCCGCCCCGGTCCTGGTGCAGGGAGGCGCCCTCGACATAGGTCATCGCCGTCACCGCGAACATCACCGCCGCGATCAGGAACACCAGCGGGGTCAGCCCGAGCGCGTGCCCCGCGATCACTCCCAGCGAGAAGTAGATCGCGCTGGCGAGCGACGAGTAGACGATCGTGAACAGGATCGGCGAGCCGATGCTGCGGCGCGCGATCAGGCGCGATCTGGCGGCCAGCTCGGCCGTGACCCGCTCGCGCTCGGGTCCCGCCGGCGGCTCGCCCGGCCCGCCGGCCGAGTTCCCCGCAGCGAGGTCCGCACCGGCCTCCGGCCCGTGCTCCTCGCCCTCGCCCTTGCTCACCGGTCCTGGCCCCGCTTGACTACGATGTACAACCGCCCGACGCCGGCAGCCACGATCAGGATCCCGATCAGCAGCCGCGCGGCGAACGCGGCGGCGCTCTCGGCGAGCGACTCGACGACGATCGCGAGACCGATCGCGACCATCGCCACGGACAGCACGACGGTGCTCCCTCGGTGCAGGCCTCGGCCGTTCATCTCTGCTCGGAGCTTAGGTGCTCGGCTCGGCGCGAACCGACCCCCGCCCGCCCCGAGCAGAAGTCCATCTCAGGTGATCAGCGGAATGATCAGGATCGCAACGATGTTGGCGACCTTGATCATCGGGTTGATCGCCGGGCCGGCGGTGTCCTTGAAGGGATCGCCCACCGTGTCTCCGGTGACCGAGGCGGCGTGGGCATCGGAGCCCTTGCCGCCGAAGGCGCCGTCCTCGATGAGCTTCTTCGCGTTGTCCCAGGCGCCACCCCCGGCGGTCATCATCACGGCGAAGAAGAAGCCGACGACGATCACGCCGATCAAGAGCCCACCGAGCGCCTGCACGTCGATCAGGCCGACGATCAGCGTCAGCGCGATCGGCAGCAGCGAGGGCAGGATCATCTCCCGCTGGGCGGTGCGGGTGACGATGTCCACGCAGCGCGCGTAGTCCGGCTCTTCGGTTTCGTCCATGATCCCCGGGTGCTCGCGAAACTGGCGGCGCACCTCCTCGACGACTGCACCGCCGGCGCGGCCGACGGCCTCGATCGAGAGCGACGCGAACAGGCAGACCATCAGGCCGCCCAGGATCAGCCCGATCAGCACCGGCGGTTCGTTGATCCCGAAGGAGATCACGTGGCCGGCCTTGGCTTCGATTTCTTTCTGGAAGCCGGCGAACAGCACCACCGCCGCCAGCACGGCCGAGCCGATCGCGTAACCCTTCGTGACGGCCTTCGTGGTGTTGCCGACCGCATCCAGGCGGTCGGTCACCTTGCGGACGTCCTCGGGGAGATCGGCCATCTCGGCGATCCCGCCGGCGTTGTCGGTGATCGGACCGAAGGCATCGAGGGCCACGATCAAGCCGGTCAGCGACAGCAGCCCCATGACCGCCACGCCGATGCCGTAGATGCCCGTCACCCCGCCCCCGGCGAGCTTCCAGGCACCGAGCACGCCGAGCACGATCACCAGCGCCGGCAGAGCCGTCGCCTGAAGGCCCGAGGAGAAGCCCTGGATGATGTTCGTGGCGTGGCCGGTGACCGACGCTTTGGCGGTCTTCTTGACCGGATTGAAGCGGGTCGAGGTGTAGTATTCCGTCAGTCCGAACAGCAGTGCCGTGACCGCGATCCCGATCAGCGAACACAGGTACAGGTGCCACCATTTCGGGGTGCTGACGGAACCGCCGACGACCGGGGCCGCCTTGAAGGTCAGGCCCCGCATCAGCCAGTAGGTGATCGGCGCGAAGACCGCCGCGGCGATCACGCCCGACACGGCCAGGCCCTGCAGCAGGGCGCGCTCGACGTTGTCCGTCTTCGTGCGGACCGCGTAGGTGCCGATGATCGAGGCGATGATCGCCGCGCCGCCCATCACCAGCGGGTACAGCGCGACCCGCGTGGCCTCGTGGAAGGTCAGCACACCGAGCAGGATCACCGCGACCGCGGTGACCGCGTAGGTCTCGAACAGGTCGGCCGCCATGCCGGCGCAGTCGCCGACGTTGTCGCCCACGTTGTCGGCGATCGTCGCGGGGTTGCGCGGGTCGTCCTCGGGGATACCGGCCTCGACCTTGCCGACGAGGTCAGCGCCGACGTCGGCGGCCTTCGTGAAGATGCCGCCGCCGAGCCTCGCGAAGACGGAGATCAGCGAGCCTCCGAAGCCGAGGCCGACGAGCGCGTCGACCGCCGTCTTGGGGGTGTCGTTGAAGATCGCCGTCAGCGCTCCGTAGTAGCCGGCGACGCCGAACAGGGCCAGGCCGACCACGAGCATGCCCGTGATCGCCCCGCCGCGGAAGGCCACGCTCAGAGCCGGCGTCACGCCGCCCCGGGCGGCCTCGGCCACGCGGGCGTTGGAGCGCACGGACACGTTCATGCCGATGTAGCCCGTGGCGCCCGACAGCAGGCCGCCGATCGCGAAGCCGACGGCCACCGCGATGTTCTGGACGAAGATCAGCGCCACGAACAGGACGACGCCGACGACGGCGATCGTGGCGTATTGCCTGTTGAGGTAGGCCTGGGCCCCTTCCTGGACCGCCTTGGAGATGCCCTGCATCCGCTCGTTGCCAGGCGAAAGCGTCAGCAGGGAGCGGGTCGTGAGGACGCCGTAGGCGACCGCACAGGCGGCGCAAACGAGGGCGACGACGACCCCATGGTTCGTCAGAAAGCTGCTCAACAGAAATCCTCCGCGGTCTGATTGGAGTGCCGCGCGAGGATCGTCGCGCGCACGTATGTCGGCCGGTTCGCTCGGGGCGAGCCTCTACCCGGCGCAAACGCGGCGGGAGTCTATCGTGCGCGGCGGCGAGGTGCCGTCTCGCGGGCGCTGTCGTGCAGGGAAAAGCGCCTGCACACACGCCTCAGGGGAGCTCGTCTCAGCGCCCAGGCACCCATAGGCGGCCACTGGACTCGGCCGGCCCCGGCCCCGTTTCACCTGGCCGCTGCTGCTCGCCGGGCGTCTGGGGGGGCGCCTCGGCGGGCTTCTGCTCGCCGGGCGAGGGCTCCCCGGCGGGTGCCCCGGCCGCGCCCATCTCCTGCGCGTAGGCCATCTGCAGCCGCGAGAGGGCGTCCTTGAGCGGTCCAAGCTCGCCCGGGATGCGCCGCTCCAGGATCGCGAGCAGCGCCCTGGCGCCGTCGATCGCGTCGCGCACCTGCTCGAGATCGCGCCCCGCCGGGCCGGACTCCTCGCCGTGGCCGGGCGGAGGGCCCATCCGCCGCGCGCCGATGTTGAGCAGCGACACGGCTGATTGGGCGATCATGTCGACGGCTGTGATGCGGGCGAGTTCGGCCTCATAGGCCGCGCGCAGCTCCTCTTCGCTGGGCGCGCCCGCCGGGCCGGCGGTGGAGCTCTGGGGATCGTTTGGGTCGCTCATACGGGCACCTCCTGTGGGTACGTTCGCGCGGTCTCTGCGACGGAGGCGGCGAACACTTCCTCGCGGTCCGCGCCGGCGGCGATCATCGCGCGCTGGCGCTGGGCGCCGTTTCGCTCCGGGAACACCGGATCGAGGGCCAGCTCGCCGCGCACCGGCTCGGTCCAGGCGAGCAGCCGCTCGATCGCCGCCCGTGCGGGGAACTCCTCCGCCGCCTCGAGGTCGATCAGCTTGCCGTCGAGCCCGTAGCGGATCGCCCGCCACATGTTCTCCTCGACCATGCGCGGCGCGGGCGGATCGAACGGCACCTCCTCGACGACGTCCCGCAGCGCCTGGGCGATACACGCGACCATCAGCGCCGCCAGCGCCTCGGACTCCGCCGCCCCGGCCTGCGCGTCGCAGATGCGGACCTCGACCGTGCCGAAGCTGAAGTGCGGACGCACCGACCACCAGACCTGCGTGAACTCCACGATCGAGCGGGTCCGCAGCAGGAATTCGATGTACTGCCGGTAGGCGGGCCAGCCGCCGAAGTGATCGGGAATGCCGCAGCGGGGGAAGGACTTGGTGAAGCTCTGCGTGCGCGCCGAGTGCAGGCCGCTGTCCCGTCCGTCGAGGAACGGCGAGTTGGCGGATATGGCGAGCAGCTGGGGCAGCACCGGCCGCAGCCGGTCGCAGACCTGGACGGCGCGATCGATGCCGTTGACGCCGGCGTGGACGTGCAGGCTGAACGTGTTGTTGCGCCACGCCACGTACTTCAGACCCTCCTCGACCCGCCGGTAGTGCTCGGTGTCGATGATCGGCTGGCAGCGGTAGTCGGCCCACGGGTGTGTGCCCGTCGCGCCGAGCGCGGCGCCGTGCTCCGCGGTCAGCGCGAACAGCCGCCCGCGCCGGTCGCGCTGGCGGGCAAGGGCCTCGGCGAAGTTGGCCCCCTCGCCGGAGATCACCTCGATCTCGGAGGAGATCAGCTCCCCCGCCAGCCCGTCGCGCAACAGCGGATCCCCGTCGGCGGCAGCTCTCAGCTCCTCAAAGCGCGGGACGAGATCGAGGCTGTCGGGGTCGAGGATCGAGAACTCCTCCTCGATGCCCACGGTGAGGTCTGTGGAGGCGGCGAACCGCTGCTCGGCTCGGTCTAGGTCCTCGAGGTTCATGCTGTGCTTTCGCTCCGGCGGCGGCGCCGCGGCTCAGGTCAAATAGAAGTACAGCGCGTAGAGGAGGTCGACGGCGGGACTCGAGGTGTGGACGGTCACCTCGGGAGGCACGTCGAGCAGCGACTCGGAGTAGTTGAAGATGATCTTCACCCCGGCGTCGACGAGCTCGTCCGCCAGCCCCTGGGCGGCCTGGTTGGGCACGGCGAGCACGCCCACCACGATGTCCTCGTCCTCGACGACCTGGCGCAGGTCGCCGATGTGGCGGACCGCCTGGGCGCCCACCTGCGTCCCCACCTTCGAGCCGTCGTTGTCGAAGATCGCCACGACGCGGAAGCCGTGGTCGGCGAAGATTTCGGAGGAGGCGATCGCCTTGCCGAGATGCCCCGCGCCGATCAGGGCGATGTTGTGCTGGCCGGCCGTCCGCAGGATCTTGCGGATCTGCGAGACGAGGGCCTCGACGTTGTAGCCGACCCCCCGCTTGCCGAACTTGCCGAAGCCGGACAGGTCTCGGCGGATCTGCGTCGAGTTGACGTGCGTGTAGTCGGAGAGCTCCTGGGAGGAGATCGTCTCCTTGCCCATCTTCTTGGCCTGTGTGAGCACCTGCAGGTAGCGCGACAGGCGCGCGGCGACGCCGAGCGATAGTCGCTCGCTCGATCCTCCAACGCTGGCCGGGCCGGACTCGACAGCCCCCGCCGCCGGTTCTCCGTAGCTCATCGCCGTGACTCTAGACGCTCGCGCACGAGCGTCTCCTGCACGAAGTATTCACACAGCTCTTCCCCGTCCTCGGTCCGCACAACCGGAATGCGGTCGAAGTAGGCGCGGTGCAGCTCCTCGTCGGTCGTGATGTCCAGCTCGGTGAGCTCGAAGCCGAGCTCGGCCTGGAGCCCGCGGAGCACCTCCATAGCCTCTGCGCAAAGGTGGCAGTCGGGCTTGGAGTACACGGTCAGTACGGTCACCGGACCGTTTCCCCGGTCGCGTAGGCGTCCAGCGCGAGGTAATCCGGGTACTGGAGCTGCCGGCCGTAGCGCGCCGCGCTGGCGATCATCGCCGCGTTGTCCGTGCAAAGGCTGCGGCCCGGCACGTGCACCTCCGCATCCAGCTCGGCCAGCCGCCGCCGCAGGACGCCGTTGGCCGCGACGCCGCCCCCGACCGCCAGGCGGTCCAGGCCCGTACGATCGAGCGCCCGCTCGGCCCGCACGACCAGGCTCGAGACGATCGCCGCCTGGTAGGAGGCAGCGAGGTCGGCCGCGTGCTCCGAGGCCCGCTCGGGACCGAGCTCGCGGATCCTGTACAGCAGCGCCGTCTTCAGGCCGGCGAAGGAGAAGTCGAGCCCCTCCGCGAAGGCCTTGCGGGGCGCGCCGCGGCGGCTCTCGCCCGGCGACCCGGGAAACGAGAACGCCGTCTCGTCCCCGCCTGCCGCGAGCTTCTCGAGGGCCGCGCCGCCCGGGTAGCCGAGGCCGAGCATGCGCGCGCCCTTGTCGAACGCCTCACCCGCCGCGTCGTCCAGAGTGCGGCCGAGCACCTCGAAGCCCTCGTGCGCGGTCACGAGCGCCAGCAGCGTGTGCCCCCCGGAGGCGATCAGGCACACGAACGGCGGCTCGAAGGGAACGCCCTGCTCGCCCTCTCCGCGCAGGAAGTTGGCGGCGACATGGCCCTGCAGGTGGTCCACGGGGGCGAAGGGCAGCCGGCGGGCCGCTGCCAGGGCCTTGCCCGTGGAGAGGCCGACGAGCAGCGCCCCGACGAGCCCGGGACCCTGGGTGGCGGCGATCAGGTCGAGGTTCCCGAGGCCCGCGCCGGCATCGGCGAGCGCCCGGTCGACGACGGCGCTGACGATCTCCAGATGGTGGCGCGAGGCGATCTCCGGGACGACGCCGCCGAAGCGATCGTGGACGTGCTGGGATGAGATCACGTTGGAGAGCGCCCGGCCGTCCTCGGCGAGGACCGCCGCGCACGTGTCGTCGCAGCTCGTCTCCAGGGCGAGGATCGTCATATCGGGCCCGGGTTCGGTACGTCGTCGAGCGAGCCAGCCAGCGTGGCCGGCGTACGCCACATCACGAGAGCGTCCTCGCCGTTGTCCTGGTAGTAGCGGCGCCGCATCCCGGCTGCCCGGAACCCTTCGCGTTCGTACAGGTGGATGGCGACGGCGTTCGAGCGGCGGACCTCCAGCGTGAACCGCGCCTCGGGGTCCCCCACCCGCCCGTACAGCTCCGCCAGCAGCGCCGTTGCGAGCCCACGGCGCTGGTAGTCCAGGTCCACCGCGATGTTCATGATGTGCCAGACGGTGTCGTAGCGGGAGCAGATCAGGTAGGCCACGAGCCGATCACTCGCTCCGCCAGAGGTACCCCGGCTGAAGGCCGCCAGGCAGACGCCCGACTGCTTGGACAGCTCGAGCACGAACATCGCCAGCGACCACGGGGTCGGGAACACCCGCCGCTCGACCCCGATCACCTGGGGCAGGTCGGGATAGGACAGCGGCCGGATCTGGATCGGCTCCGGCGCCTCGGCGGGCAGCTCGATGGTGGAGCGCTCGCTCATGCGACTCCCCGGGCCGCGCCCTCGAGCGCCAGCTCCGCGTCGGGCCTGCGCAGGTAGTCGGGAAGCACCTCGGCGTACCCCGCTGCCGAAGCGGCGAGCCCGAGCTCGCAGACCGCGGCGGCGCGCAGCAGGTGAAGCGGAGATGTGTCCGCAGGCACCTCGACGCCCGCCCGCTCGAGCTCGACCCGGTAGCGCACCGCCCCGTCGCCGACGCCCAGCGGAGCGCCCTCTGTGGCTCCCGCCTCTCCGAGCACCGTGACGATGTCCGCGGGTGGGAGGGCGCGCCCGCCGGCCAGCTCCTCGCCGCGGGGCGAGTAGGCCGCCGCGAACACCTCGCGGCGGCGTGCGTCGATCGTCGCCAGCACCGTCCTCCCGGCACCCTCCTCGCCGCCGCGGGCGCCGTGTGCGAGGGCGCGGAGGCTCGAGACCGCGACGAGCTCGGTGCCGAGCGACTGGGCCAGGCCACGTGCCGTCGCGATACCCACGCGAAGGCCGGTGAAGGTGCCGGGGCCGGCCCCGGCGGCGATCCGGTCGACCTGCTCGAGCCCTAGCCCGGCCTGCACGAGCAGCTCGTCGGTCATCGCGAGCAGCCGCGTCGCGTGGCCCGGGTGCGCCCCTGCGACGGGATCGTCGCGCGCTTCGAGCGTGCTTCCGTCCCCCAGCCGCAGGGCCACGGCGGTCGCCGCCGTCGCCGTGTCGAGGCCGAGCACGATCACAGCCCGGCTCCGGCCGCCGCGAGGTCCTCGATCTCGATGTCCCGCCGCTCGCCGCCGGCGTGGGCCAGGGTGACGCGAAGCCTCGCCCCGGACAGCTCGGCCTCGCCCTCGGAGGGCCACTCCACAAAGGCGATGCGGCCCGGGCCGAGATAGTCGGCGAGCAGGTCGGGATCCTCCCCTTCCAGGCCGGCGAGCCGGTAGAGGTCGAGGTGCGAGACGGCGACGGGGCCCGCGGCGTAGCGGTGGCCGATCGAGAAGGTGGGGCTCGTCACGGGGTCCTCGACGCCGAGCGCCCGGGCCGCGCCGCGCACGAGCGTCGTCTTGCCCGCTCCGAGCTCACCACGGACCAGCACGAGATCGCCGTCGACGAGCGTCGAGGCGAGCTCGGCACCGATCGATTCGGTCTCCTCGGGACCGGTCGTCTGCACCTTGCGAGCAGCCACGCCGTGACTCTAGAGCCTGCCTGGCACGGCGCCGGAGTTGAACCGGCCCCAGAAATAGACCGACCCGCGGGAGAATGAAACGCGGGCCGGTCGTTACTCCTGGAGGGATGGAGACAGGACCTTCATCGGCAGCCGAGGCCACTGACTTTAGGGCCTTGGCCAATCTGTTCGACGAGTCCCGAAAAACCCCTTGTTTGCAGGGTTTTGTGCGTCCAGAGGATGTCCAGCGATTCTGGACGTCCGCTAGAACAAGCCCAGCTGATCCACCTCCGCCGGCGCCGGCGCCTGCTCCGGCCCGCCCTCGAGGGCCTCGGCCTGCAACGGCTGCGGCTCCGGCTCCGGCGGGCGCTCAACCGCGGCGGGCTGCTCCGGCGGGCCGAGCGAGAGCAGCTCCGGCAGGCGGGCGAAGTCCTCGCGCAGCGTCTCGAGCATGCGCGGCGTGTAGAGGGCCGCGGCCGGGTGGTAGATCGGGTACAGCCGCACGGCCCGGCTGCCGAGCTCGATCACCTCGGACTGCCCGTGAAGGCGGCTGATCCCCGTGGGGTCGCCACGGAGCAGCTTCGTCGAGAAGTTGCCGAGGCTGCAGATCACCGACGGTTCGATCAGCTCGACCTGGCGCAGCAGGTACTCGTGGCAGTTCTCGATCTCGATCGGCTGCGGGTCGCGGTTGCCGGGGGGCCTGCACTTAAGGGTGTTGCACACAAACGCGTCCTCCCGGGAGAGCCCGATCTCCTCGAGCAGCTGGCTCAGCAGCTTCCCCGCTCGACCGACGAACGGCAGACCCTGCTCATCCTCGCTGGCGCCCGGCGCCTCACCGACGAACATCAGCTCGGCGTCCGCGTTGCCCGCGCCGAACACCACCGTCTTGCGGGTAGCCGCCAGCTCGGCGCATCGCGTGCACGAGCGGGCCTGCGCCAGGAGGTCCTTTAGCGCCTCGCGGCGCTCGGCGGCGGAGGGAGAGGCTTCCGGAGAGGCCATCGGCGCATGCTAGTTCGTGCCCGGTGAGCGATGATCTGGAAATGGCCGCATCTACCGACATCGACGTGACCGCGCCCTTCGCCGGGGTGGTCGTGGCGATCAACGGCGAGCGGGCCCAGCAGGTCGGGGCGGGGGTGGCGCTCGTGGTGCTGGAGGCGATGAAGATGGAGCACGAGGTACTGGCCGAGAGCGCGGGCGTGATCGGCGAGCTGGCCGTGGCCGTGGGGGACGCGGTCGAGGAGGGCCAGCTGCTGTTGACGATGACGCCCCGGGACGGCGTCGGCGCCCGCCGGCCGGCGGTCAACGGCGCCAGGCCAAGCGGTGAGCGGGAGGATCTAGAGGCCGTCCGCGAGCGTCACGAGGTGGGCCTCGACGCCGCACGCCCAGACGCCGTGGCGCGCCGCCACGAGCACGGCCGCCGCACGGCGCGGGAGAACCTCGCCGACCTGCTCGACGAGGGCAGCTTCGTCGAGTACGGGCCGCTGCTGTTCGCCGCCCAGGAGCAGCGCCGCAGCCGCGAGGAGCTGATCGCCCGCACGCCCGCCGATGGCCTCGTCGGCGGGGTCGGGGCGATCGACGGCGAGCCCTGCGTGGCGATGTCCTACGACTACACGGTCCTGGCCGGCACCCAGGGGATGCGAAACCACATGAAGAAGGACCGGCTGTTCGATGTCGCCGAGCGGCGGCGGCTGCCCGTGGTGCTGTTCGCGGAGGGGGGCGGCGGACGCCCGGGCGACGTGGACATGCCGATCGTCGCCGGCCTGGACTGCAAGGCCTTCGAGCTGTTCGCGGCGCTCAGCGGTCTCGTGCCGCTCGTGGGCATCGCCTCTGGTTACTGCTTCGCCGGCAACGCGGCCCTGCTCGGCTGCTGCGACGTGGTGATCGCCACCGAGGATGCGAGCATCGGCATGGGCGGCCCGGCGATGATCGAGGGCGGCGGGCTCGGCGTGTTCCACCCCGCCGAGGTGGGCCCGATCGACGTCCAGCACGCCAACGGCGTCGTGGACCTGCGAGCCGCCGACGACGCCGAGGCGGTGGCCCTCGCGCGGCGCTACCTGTCCTACTTCTCCGGCCGGGCGGCGCCCGCGCCGGTTCCCGACCAGGAGCTGCTCCGCGAGGCGATCCCCGAGCAGCGCAAGCGCGTCTACGAGATCCGCCGCGTGGTCGACGGGCTGTTCGACGAGGGCTCGGTGCTCGAGCTGCGCGACGGCTTCGGCGCGGGAATGCTCACGGCGCTCGCCCGCGTCGACGGCAGGCCGCTCGGCGTGGTGGCCAACGACCCCATGCACCTGGGCGGGGCGATTGACGCCAACGGCGCCGACAAGGCGGCCCGCTTCCTGCAACTGTGCGACGCCTTCGAGCTGCCCGTGCTGTTCCTCTGCGACACGCCCGGCTTCATGGTCGGGCCGGCGGCCGAGCAGACGGCCACCGTGAGGCACTTCTCGCGGATGTTCCTGACCGGCGCGAACCTGTCCGTGCCCACCGGCACGATCGTGCTCCGCAAGGGCTACGGGCTCGGCGCCCAGGCGATGGCCGGCGGAGGCTTCAAGGCACCGCTGTTCACCGTCGCCTGGCCGACCTCGGAGTTCGGCGCTATGGGGCTCGAGGGCGCCGTGCGGCTGGGCATGCGCCGGGAGCTAGAGGCGATCGCCGACGAGGAGGAGCGCGAGCGGGTCTTCCAGGCGACCGTGGCGGCCGCTTACGAGCGCGGCCGCGGCGTCAACATGGCCGCCTACGGGGAGATCGACGACGTGATCGACCCGGCCGACTCGCGGCGCTGGATCGGAACCCTGTTCGAGGACCACTCGGTGGGCTGGCGCCGGCGGGCCGGCAAGAAGCGACCGAACGTGGACGCCTGGTAGGCCTTCGCCGGGTTCTGGGAAGATCCGGCGATGCTCAAGGTGATCGCGGGCACGACCAACCAGCCCCAGGCCGACCTGATCGTCGAACGCCTCGCCGTCGCGGGCATCACGGCGATCTCCCAGCTCTCCTCGGGCAACATCGAACTCGGTGCCTCCGGCGGCCGCACGATATATGTCGAGGAGGGCGACGTCGAGCGTGCCCGCGCGCTCCTCGCCGCCGAGGAGCCGCCCTTCAGTGACGAGGAGCTGGCCGAGCTGAGCCAACGGGCGGCGGAGGAATCCCGAGAGGACTGACCCCGGCAGCGCCTGCGATGCCGAGGGGCGCGGGGCTTCATGGACGGCCCTGGCTATGTGACGTTCGACACACAAGGCGGTCCGCTCTTGCGTCACGGAGGGCCCTCTGTATCATCGGTCCCAGGCCGTCACCGGCGATTCCCGGGATGGACCTGAGAGCACTCCCACCGCATCTCAAGTCGCGCCGGTATCCGCGAGGAACTGGACCGAATCGATGAGCACACAGACCCCGACCCCCGCCTCCCTATGAGGCTGCTGCGCACCGTAGCGGCGCTGCGTGAGGAGCTCGCGCCGGCCCGCCGCGAGGGGCTGAGGATCGGCCTCGTGCCCACGATGGGCGCGCTGCACGAGGGCCATCTGTCGCTGATCTCCCATGCCCGGGCCCACTGCGATGTCGTTGTCGTCTCGCTGTTCGTCAACCCCGCCCAGTTCAACGAGCGCGACGACCTCGAGCGCTACCCCCGCGATGAGGAGCGCGACCGCGAGCTGGCCGCGGCGGCCGGCGCGGACGTGCTGTTCGCGCCCTCCTCCGAGGAGGTCTACCCGCGCGGCTTCGCCACCTCCGTCGAGGTCCTCGGCGTGAGCGAGCGCCTGGAGGGCGAGGCGCGCGGCAGCGAGCACTTCCGCGGCGTGGCGACGGTCGTCTCGAAGCTGCTCAGCATGGCCGGCCCCGATGTCGCCTATTTCGGCCAGAAGGACGCCCAGCAGGTCGTCGTGATCAGGCGCCTGGTCGCTGACCTCAACCTTCCGGTGGCGATCGAGGCGCTGCCGACCGTCCGCGAGCCCGACGGGCTGGCGATGTCCAGCCGCAACGCCCTGCTCTCGCCCGAGCAGCGCCGGCGTGCGCGCTCCCTCTCCGCCGCGCTGGAGGCCGCCGCGCACCTCGCGGCCACCGGCGAGCGCTCGGCCGAGGTGCTGCTGGCAGCCGGGCAGCGGCAGCTCGCCGCGGCCGATGTCACCCTCGACTACCTCGCGCTGTTGGACCCCGACACGCTCGAACCCCTCGAGCTGCTCGACGGGCCGGCGCTGCTCGCGGTCGCCGCGCGGGTCGGCCGGGTGCGCCTGATCGACAACGCGATGCTTCGACCGGCCGCTGACACAACCCGAGGAAAGGCGGTCCAGACGTGCAGCGCGTGATGCTCAAGTCCAAGATCCACCGGGCCACCGTGACGGACTCCGATCTGCATTACGTCGGGTCGATCACGATCGACCCCGAGCTGCTCGAGGCGGCGGACATCCTCGAGTACGAGCAGGTGCACGTCGTCGATGTCGACAACGGCGCGCGCTTCGAGACCTACACGATTCCCGGGCGGCGCGGCTCGGGCGAGATCTGCGTCAACGGCGCGGCCGCCCGGCTGGTCCACCACGGCGACACGATCATCGTCATCTCCTACGCCTCCTACGAGGAGTCCGACCTCGACCGCTACGAGCCTCGCGTCGTGCACGTCGAGGCCAAGACCAACCGCATCATCACCATCGACGACGAGGTGGCGACGCTGCTCTCCTGAGCGCGCGTCAACCACGTCAGAGAGGACGCCCCAACCATGTCCAGCCATCCCGACATCCAGGCTCCGTCAGACCCCGGCCGCCTGCCGATGACGCTCCCGATCCTGGCCGAGAAGAAGCGTCTCGGCGAGCCGATCGTGATGGTCACCGCCTACGACTACCCGAGCGCTCGCGCGGCCGAGTCCGCCGGCGTGGACCTGGTGCTGGTGGGCGATTCCGCCGCGACGACCGTGCTCGGCTACAACGCCACCACGCCGGTCGTGCTCGAGGACATGCTCGTCCTCGCCCGCGCGGTCCGTCGGGGCCTGAACACGCCGCTGTTGATCGGCGATCTTCCCTTCGGCTCGTACGAGGTCTCCGACGAGCAGGCGATCACGACCGCGATGCGGATGGTCAAGGAGGCCGGCTGCGACGTGGTCAAGCTCGAGGGCGGGGGCCCGGCATCGGTGAGCCGCGCCCGGGCGATCATCGGTGCGGGCATCCCGGTGATGGGCCACGTCGGACTGACGCCTCAGACCTCGACCGCGCTGGGGGGCTGGAAGGCGCAGGGGCGCACCGCCCACGCCGCCGCCAAGATCGCGAAGGAGGCGCTCGACCTGCAGGAGGCCGGCTGTTTCGCACTCGTCTTCGAGGCGATCCCGAGCGCCGTCACCGACGAGCTGATGAAGCTGATCGAGATCCCCGTGATCGGAATCGGCGCGGGCCCCGCGACGGACGGCCAGGTACTGGTCTTCCACGACCTCCTCGGGATCCGCGACGGCCTCGGCCCGCGCTTCGTCAAGCGCTACGCGAACCTCCAGCAGGAGATGAACGACGGCGTCGCCGCCTACGCGGAGGACGTGCGCACGCGGCGCTATCCGGCCCCCGAGCACACCTACAAGATCGACCCGGCCGAGCTGTCCGAGCTGCACGCCCTGCTCACCTAGCGGCGACCTGCCGCGCACCCGCCCCGCCTTCCGCCGGGGGTTTGTTTGAAGCTCGCGGAGCCGGGTATCCGTCGTGACGGCGCGAAACAGATTCGGCCCGCTGCGTCGCCTGTGCTGACAATCGAGCCCGTCTCTGTCGCCTGGATCTCGTCGAACGACAAAGGGAGAAGAGATGACCCGCCGCCGTATGCGGATGCTGATGACCGTCCCGTGCGTGCTCGCCGGCCTGCTGTTTGCCGGCGCCGGCACCGCCGCGGCCTGGGCGCCGGAATCGAGCGCGACGATCCACCCCGGCGTGATGACCTTCACCGGAGCATCGTCCTTCCTCGGCGGCGCCGGCCAGTGCACCTCGAACTTCGTCTACACGGACTCGAGCGGCAACGTCTACCTCGGCCAGGCGGCCCACTGCTCCTCGACCGGCGAAGACACCGAAACGAACGGCTGCACCGCGAAATCCCTCCCGATCGGCACGCCGATCTACTCCGGCGACATCGTCAACGGCGGCATCCAGACGGGCACCAAGATCGGCACCCTGGCCTACAACTCCTGGATCACGATGAAAGAAACGGGCGAGAAAGACGCCGACACCTGCGCCTACAACGACCTCGCCCTGATCAAGATCGACGCCGGCCAGGTCGGCAAGGTCAACCCCACCGTCCCCTTCTGGGGCGGCCCGAACGCGCTCGCCGCCGGCGTCTCCAGGCAGGGCGAGCAGATCTACACCTACGGCAACTCGATCCTGCGACTGGGGATCAGCGCCTTGAGCCCGAAGACCGGCCTGAGCCTCGGCGACCAGGAAGAAACGGGCGGCTGGAGCCAGTCCGTCTACACCGTCTCGCCCGGCATCCCCGGCGACTCGGGAAGCGCCTACATCAACGCCTCGGGCGACGCCCTGGGCGTGCTCTCGACCGTCGAGTTCGCGCCGCTGCCCGCCTCCAACGGCGTCGGCACACTCGCCAAGGAGATCGCCTACGCCAACTCGGCTACGGGTCTGGGCATCGAAGTCGCGAAGGGCACCACGGCCTTCAAAGCCCTCCCGGTGCCACCCGCCGAATAACGGGGCGCGCAGCGGCAGGGCCGGGCGCAACCGAGGCGTCAGGACGTCAACGGCCGGCCGAAGCGCTCCGCGAAGGCGAACTCCTCCACCGGCCGCCGCGACAGCGCCTTCGGCCACGGATCGGCGCGGTGGCCCACGCCGATGTGCGCCGCCAGGGCGACGTCCTCCGGGATCTCCAGCAGCTCGCGCACCTCGCGCTCGGCGGGCACGAGCAGGGTCGTCATCGACGCTCCCAGGCCCTCCCCGCGGAGCGCCAGCAGCAGGTTCTGGACGAACGGGTAGACCGACGCGCCGCCCACGATCGAGGTGCGCGGCAGCGATTCGTCGGTCACCGCCAGGTCGGCCAGCCGCACGCCGACAACGAGGTGCAGGGGCACCTCGGCGAGATTCTCCGCGTATTCGTTCGCGCGCCGCACCATCCGCGTCCGCGCCGGGTCGAAGGCCTCCGGTTCGGCCAGCATCAGCGCGCCGCCCGTGAGCTCCATGTAGGCGCGCCAGTGCGGCAGGTAGAGGTCGCGCAGCGCCGCCCGCGTGGATGGCTCGGTGACCGCCACAACGCGCCAGCCCTGGCGGTTGCCGCCGCTCGGGGCGAAGCGCGCGGCGTCGAGGGCCCGGACGAGCGCGGCCCGGTCCACCGGCTCGCTGGTGAAGCGGCGGCTCGTGGGCGCGCAGCGCATCGCCTCCTCGAGGTCCATGAACGCCACGCTATCCGTTCTCGTAGGTGATCGGCCGCAACACCTTCGCGGGCGCGCCGGCGGCGATCGAGAACGGCTCGATGTCGCGGGTGACGACGCTGTTGGCGCCGATCACGCACCGTTCGCCGATCGTCACCCCGGTGGTGACGACGACGTTCGCCCCCAGCCAGCAGTTGTCGCCGATCCGGGTCGGGCCCTTGCCGTCGAACCCCTGCCAGGTGATCGGCTTGGTGGGATCGTCGAAGCGGTGGTTGGCGTCGGTCACGAAGCAGCCGTTGGCCAGCATGCAGTGATCGCCGATCTCAACCAGCTCCTGCGCGGCAACCATCACGTTGCGGTTCAGGAAGCTCCCGGCGCCGATCCTCACGCGTGCCGGCGCCGGCATCGTGATCCAGACCCCTGGCTCGAGCAGCGCTCCCTCCCCCACCTCCAGGCGCCGCTCGCGCAGCGCCTCGAGCACGTTGCCCTCCAGCGGCCAGCGCGCGAAGGCGCCGCGGCGCATCAGCTGCCAATGGATCGCCGCGCGGTTCCACGGCAGGGAGTTGCGCTGATACCAGCGCCACTTCTGTGCCCAGCTGCGCAGATGGGACCCCGGATCGCTCACCGCCGGGAGCTTCGCAGTTTCGCGGGACGATCCGGCGGTCGGCAGCGGCTCGGAAGTTGGGTACCCGCGGGCGCCAATCTGGGTGATACCCCCGATGTGGCGAGCGGCGGCCGGCCGTAGCTTGATCGAACACCGCAAACGGTGTCAGGGCGAAGGGTCTGGAGCCTTCGCCGTCGCGGATCGAGAAGGAGACTGAAATGGGCATCGACAAGCGAATTGGATCCACAGTTACCACCGCGCTCCTCGCCGCAGCCGTCGCGCTCCCCGGCGCCGCGCAGGCGCGGCCGAACACGAACCCGGTGGGCGGCCCCGCCGCGCTCGTGATCGAATCGCCGGCCCCCGCCGGCTCGGGGCAGTCCGGGTTCCAGTGGGACGACGCCGGGATCGGAGCGGCAGGGGCCGCGCTGCTGCTGGGCGCCGCCGCGGCCGCCACGGGCTCCGCCCGGCGGCGCCGCGTGCGGAGCGCCGCGACGGGCTGACCCCCGCACAGGGGAACCGGTGCCCACCCGGGCGGGGCCCTCGAGGGCCTCGCCCGGCCCGCTGTCCGCCCCCGCCACGTGGGAGACTGACTCCCACCGATGGGGGGCGCAGGCTGCCTGGTATTTCGACTGAGCCGGCGGGGCCGGTGATCTCTCCCGCCGACCCTGCCGCGGCGGAACTGCTCGAGCGGAGTGAGAGCCTCGCCGCGCTCGAGCAGATGCTCGCAGCCGTGCGAGCAGGCTCGCAGGGACGGATGGTGCTCCTCGGCGGCGAAGCCGGGGTCGGCAAGACGACCCTGCTGCGAAGCTTCTGCGCGGCCCAGCCGCGGCCCGTGCGGGTGCTGTGGGGCAGCTGCGAGCCACTCGGCACGCCGCGGCCGCTGGGGCCGCTGCTCGACGTGGCCGAGCAGGCCGGCGGCGGGCTGGCCCAGCTCCTGGCCGGGCCGGCGCGCCCGCACGAGGTGGCCGGCGAGCTGCTGCGCGAGCTTTCCGGGGGGCTCCCCACGGTGCTCGTCCTCGAGGACGTGCACTGGGCCGACGATGCGACCCTCGACGTGATGATGCTGCTCGCGGGACGGCTCGCCTCGGTCCCGGCCCTGGTGCTGGCGAGCTTTCGCGAAGACGAGCTCGATCACGCCGAGCAGCTGCGCTTCGTGCTCGGCGAGATGGTCCGCGGGCCCGGGCGGATGAAGCTCGAGGCGCTCTCGCGCGAGGCCGTCGCGCGACTCGCCGCGGGTCAGCCGATCGATGCCGATGCGCTCTACCGGCTGACGGGCGGGAACCCGTTCTTCGTCGTCGAGGCCCTGGCCGGCGGCGGCGAGCAGCTTCCGGACACGGTGCGAGACGCCGTGCTCGCGCGGGCCGCCCGCCTGTCCGACCCCGCACGCCGCCTCCTGGAGGTCGTCGCGGTGGTACCCGGAACCGTCGACCTCGGGCTGCTCGAGGAGCTCGCCGGCGAGCTGTTCGAACGCCTCGACGAGTGCCTCGCCTGCGGCATGCTGCGCGACCGGGCGGGACAGCTCGCCTTCACGCACGAGCTCGCGCGGCTGGCCGTCGAGCAGGCCATCAGGCCGCGGCGGCGACTGGTCCTGCATCGCGCGGCCCTGGCAGCCCTCAGCCGCCGCGAGGACGACCCGGCGCGCCTCGCCTACCACGCCGAGGCGGCCGGCGACGCAGAGGCGGTGCTCCGCTGGGCACCGGCCGCCGCCGAGCGCGCGGCCTCGGCAGGCGCCCACCGCGAGGCGGCGGCCCAGTATTCGCGCGCGCTTCGCTTCGCGGACGCGCTGCCCGCGGCCCGGCGGTGCGAGCTGCTCACCCGCTACGCCGAGGAGTGTTATGTCACCTCCCGTTTCGAAGACGCCCTGGCCGCCCAGCAACAGGCCCTCGAGCTGGCTCGCAGCGCCGGCGAGCGCCTCGCCGAGGGGGATGCCCTGCGGCGACTGTCGCGGCTGATGTTCTTCGCCAGCCGCACCGGCGAGGGGGAAGAGCTGGCGGCGCAGGCGGTGGAGGTGCTCGAGCAGCTCGAGCCCGGCCACGCGCTGGCCATGGCCTACGCCAACATCTCCCAGCGGCGGTCGGTCGTCGAGGACACTGCCGGTGCTCTCAGCTGGGGCGAGCGCGCGGCGGTGCTCGCCCGCACGCTCGGCGACCAGGAGGTGGCGGTCTACGCGATGACGAACGTGGGCGCCGCCCTGGCGCAGGCCGAGGACGCGGACGGTCCGCCGATGCTCGAACGCGCGCTCGCCCTCGCCAAGAGCCACGGCCTGGAGGAGTACGCCGGGCGGATCTTCAACCATCTCGCGATGTGGCCGGTGCGCCAGCGGGACTTCGGCCGTGCGGCGGAGAAGCTTCGCGAGGGACTCGAGTACTGCACCGAGCGCGGCCTCGAGATGTGGCGCCTTTACCTGCTCGCGATGCGCGCCCGCATGGAGCTCGACCTCGGCCTGTGGGAGGAGTCGCGCCGCTCCGCCACGCTCGTGGTGGAGGATCCCCGCTCGTCTCCCGTCCCCCGCGGCTGGGCCCTCGGGGTGCTCGTCGTGGTCCGCGCACGCCGCGGCGAGGAGGGCGTGCCGGCCCTGCTCGGCGAGGCCGAGGCGATCGTCCGCTCGACGGGCGAGCTCGACCGCACGGCCGCGGTCGCCGCCGCCCGCGCCGAGGCCGCCTGGCTCGGCGGCGAGGGCGACGGGGTCGAGGCCCTCACCGACGAGCCGCTGCGGCTCGCGCTCGAGTTCGGCTCCCGCTGGGTTGCGGGCGAGCTCGCCTACTGGCGCCGGCAGGCGGGGATCGAGGAGCAGCTGCCCGCGGCGGCCGTCGCCGAGCCCTACCGGATCGCGATGTCCGGGCCGGCCGCCGAGGCGGCTCTGCGGTGGGAACGTCTCGGCTGTCCTTACGAGGCGTCCCTCGCCCTGCTCGAGAGCGAGGACGGCGGCGAGATCAGGCGCGGAATGGAGCAGCTGCAGCGGCTGGGCGCCGGCCCGGCCATCGCGATCGCGCGGCGCCGCCTGCGCGAGCGGGGCGTGCGCAACGTCCCGCGCGGGCCGCGCCCCCGCACGCGCGAGAACCCGGCCGGCCTCACGGCCCGCGAGCTCGAGGTGCTGGGGATGCTCTGCGACGGGCTGCGAAACGCTCAGATCGCCGAACGGCTGGTGCTCTCCGAGCGGACGGTCGACCACCACGTCTCGGCGGTCCTGCGCAAGCTCGATGTGGCCACCCGCGGCGAAGCGGCCGCGGCGGCCAAGCGCCTCGGCGTCGAGTCCCAGGCGGGCTCCGGCGAGCGCGCCTAGACCACCTGCCGAGCGCCTCACACGCGAGTCCCCCGATCGTCTAGGCTCGGCCTCGATGCGCGTCCTGGCCGTTGGGGGCTCGATGCTCGCGCTGGCGCTCACCGCCGCGCAGCCGGCCGCTGCCAGCACGGCGGAAACGGATTGCGAACACCTCGCCGCCACGCTGACGGCCGCAACCACGGGCGAGACGATCGTGCTCTCGGGGCTGTGCTCGGCCCCCAACGCCAACTTCGTGCTCCCCGAAACGGCGGGTCTCACGATTGAAGGGGCCCCCGCTGGCGTCAACGGGTTCGACGGCACGGGCGCCGGTGGAGGCGCCCTCACCTCGCCCTCCGAAGGCGTTGACGGCCTGACCCTGCGCAACCTCACGTTCGAGAACTACGAAGGCGCTGGGGGCGTGTTCATCAAGTCCACCAAGACAGCGACGCATCCGTTCGCGTTCCTCCACGACACCTTCCTTCACAACACGACCACCGACCACGGCGGCGGACTGGCTCTGGTCGTCGAAGAGCCAGGCACATGCGCGTTCTCCGGCAGCGGGCCACCGGTCACCCTGGCCGACTCGTCGTTCAGCGAAAACACGGCGACATTCCAGGCCGGCGGCGGCGCCTACATCGACCTGGAGTGCCACGCCGGGTCGATCGCGGCCTCCGTGACGGGCAACGTTTTCACCAACAACCGCGTCGCCAGCAACGACGAACGGCTCCAGGGAGGTGGTTTGTTCGTCGGGCTCGGGCACGCCCTCATCGCTGTTCCCTTCCCCCTCACCCAGCAGAACAACCTGTTCGAAGGGAACGTCATCGAAAACACGGCCGCCGAAGGACTCCGCGTCGAGGGCGGCGGCGAGTTCACCGACGGCGGCGGGGTGAGCAGCCTCGACGACCGCTTCATCGACAACCGCATCGACGGGGCCAAGTCATCGACGCGCGCGAGCGAAGGCGGCGGCTTCGCCTCACTCGACCCGGGCGAATGCACGACCACCCCGGGAGCGACGTCCACGGCGACCAACCTGATCGCCGCGGGGAACACGATTTCGCCGCCGAGCGGCACCGGCGCGGGCGGGGAGGGCGCCGGCGTGTACGTGGGCTGCGCGCCCGGCGGCGGCGGCTACCACCTGACCCTCGTCAACTCCACGATCTCCGGGAACACGGCCACGGGAGCCGGGGCCTCGTCCGGGCTCGACGGCGAGACGGGCGACACCGCCGTGCTCGAGAACACGATCGTCGCGGGCAACCTCGGCGGCGGCGACCTGGCCGGCTTCGGGGCGAGCGACGGCGAACACGTCAGCGCGGCCTTCAGCGACCTCTGCGCGATCGGCAGCGCGACCGCGCCCTTCGCCGGCACGGGCAACATCTGCGCCGCCCCGGCACTCCTCAACGCCCCGGCCGGAGACGCCCACGAGACCGCCGCGAGCCCGACGATCGACGCGGGCTCGAACGCCCTGATCGGCTCGCAGCCGACCGACGCCTTCGGCGACGTCCGCATCCTGGCGGGACGGACCGGCGACGCCCCCACGGTGGACATCGGCGCGGCCGAGTTCCCCGCCGCGCCCCCCCTCCCGATTGGTTTCCCGTTGCCGCTCGTGGTGCGCACCGGCCCGCCCGCCGGCGCAACCGCGAAGGCCTCTCGGGTGAGGGCCTTCGCGGGCGGGGTCACGGTGAGGATCGCCTGCACCGGCCAGCCCGGCCAGACGTGCTCGGGCGCCGTGACGCTGAGGACCCTCGAGACGTTGCGGGGCAAGCGCCTCGTGGCGGTCGCGGCCGGCGCTCACGGGCGGCACAAGCTCACGGTGACCGTCGGCAGCGCGAGCTACAGCGGGCTGAAAGCCGGCAGCTCGGTCACGTTGCGCCTGAAGCTGAACGCCAAGGGACGGGCGCTGCTGCGCCGCTTCCACCCGCTGCCGGTCACAGCGGCCGTGACGCAGCGCGGACTCGGCGCCGCAAGCACGATCTTCGCGGCGCGGCTCAAGATCCCCTCACCGCGCGTCAAGCCCCGCCACTAGCGGCGCGGGCGGCTACGCCGCGGCGGCGAGCTTCGCCCGGCGTTTGCGTGGGGCCGGCTTGCCCCGCCGCGCCGCGGGCGTCACCAGCTCGGCGAGGAACTGCCCGGTGTGGGAGCCGGGCTCGGCCGCGACCTCCTCGGGGGTGCCCGCCGCCACGACCAGGCCGCCCTCCTCTCCCCCCTCGGGCCCCATGTCGATGATCCGGTCGGCGCTCTTGATGACGTCGAGGTTGTGCTCGATCACGACCACGCTGTTGCCGGCGGCCACGAGCCGCTGCAGCACCTCCAGCAGCCGCTGGACGTCGGCGAAGTGCAGCCCCGTGGTGGGCTCGTCGAGGATGTAGAGGGTGCGGCCGGTGGCCACCTTCGAGAGCTCCGTCGCCAGCTTCACGCGCTGAGCCTCGCCGCCGGACAGCGTCGTCGCCGGCTGGCCGAGCCGCACGTAGCCGAGGCCCACGGCGTCGAGGGTCTCCAATCGCCGCCGGATCTTCGGGATGTGCTCGAAGAAGCCCAGCGCCTCCTCCACCGGCATGTCGAGCACGTCGGCGATCGACCTGCCCTTGAAGCGGATTTCGAGCGTCTCGCGGTTGTAGCGCTTGCCGTGGCACTGTTCACAGGGCACGTACACGTCGGGCAGGAAGTGCATCTCGATCTTGATCTGCCCGTCGCCCCGGCAGACCTCGCAGCGCCCGCCCTTGACGTTGAAGCTGAAGCGACCCGGCTTGTAGCCGCGGGCCCGCGCCTCCTGGGTCTTCGAGAACAGGTCCCGGATCACGTCGAAGAGACCCGTGTAGGTCGCCGGGTTCGAACGGGGCGTGCGGCCGATCGGGGACTGGTCGACCGCGATGATCTTGTCGAGCTCCTCGAGACCGTGGATCGCCCGGTGGGCACCGGGACGCCGGCGGGCACGGTGCAGCCGGTTGGCCACGGCCTTGTAGAGCACGTCGTTGACGAGCGTCGACTTGCCCGAGCCCGACACGCCCGTCACACAGGTCAGAACGCCCAGGGGCACGTGCACGTCGATGTCGCGCAGGTTGTGCTGGGCAGCACCCAGGATCTCGATGTAGCCGCTCGGCGTGCGGCGCCGCTCCGGCAGGTCGATCGTGCGCGTGCCAGCGAGGAACTGGCCCGTCAGCGAGGCGGCCACCCGCTGTACCTCGGCGGCCGTGCCCTGCGCGACGATCTCGCCACCGTGCTCCCCCGCCCCGGGGCCGAGGTCGACGAGGTGGTCGGCCGCGCGCATCGTCTGCTCATCGTGCTCCACGACAAGCACGCTGTTGCCGAGGTCGCGCAGTTTCTCGAGCGTCCCGATCAGCTTCGAGTTGTCGCGCTGGTGCAGGCCGATCGAGGGCTCGTCGAGGATGTAGAGGACCCCGACCAGCGAGGAGCCGATCTGGGTGGCAAGGCGGATCCGCTGCGCCTCGCCGCCCGACAGCGTCGCGGCGGCCCGGTCCATCGAGAGGTAGCCGATGCCAACGTTCTCCAGGAACTGCAGCCGCTCTGAGATCTCCCGGAGGATCAGGCGCGCCACGTGGCGGTCGGTCTCCGACAGCTCGACCTCCGCGAGCCACTCGAGCGCCCGCCGGGCAGACAGCGCCGTGAAGTCCTCGATCCGCGTCCCCCCCACCAGCACCGCCCGCGACTCGGGCCGCAGGCGCGCGCCGCCGCAAACCGGGCAGGGCCGCAGCGACATGAACTCCTCGATCTTCTCCCGGGTCCACTCCGAGTCGGTCTCCCGGTAGCGGCGCTGGAGGTTGCCGACGATGCCCTCGAAGCGCGTGGCATACGAGCGTCGGCGACCGTATCGGTTGCGGTAGGTGACCTGGACGGCCTCCCCTCCGGTGCCGTGCAGGAACACGTCCCGGGCCTCCTCGGGCAGGTCTTCCCAGGGCGTGTCGAGGTCGACGTCATAGCCCTCGGCGATCGCCTCGGCGACCTGCTCGTAGTAGTTGGAGGAGCTGCCCTGCCAGGGCGCCAGCGCGCCGTCGTTGATCGACAGCGCCGGATCGGGCACCACCAGCTCGGGGTCGATCTCCATCATCGAGCCCAGCCCGGTGCAGCGGTCGCAGGCGCCGTGGGGCGAGTTGAAGGAGAAGATCCGCGGCTCCAGCTCGACCAGCGACGGGCCGTGCTCCGGGCAGGCGAAGCGCTCGGAGAACGTGAAGATCGTGCCCTCCGGGGGCGAGGCGCCGGGGGTGATCCGCGCGCCGGGGGCCCGCGCCCCCTTCGCACCGGTCGCGTGGCGCGGGCCGTCGCCGTCCTCAACACCGGCCGGCCCGCTCACGGCGGAGGCCCCTCGGCCGGAGCCCGCTATCTCCACCTCCACCAGCCCGTCCGCGAGCCCGACGGCGGTCTCGATCGAGTCGGCCAGACGCTTGCGCACGTCGTGGCGCATCACCAGCCGGTCGACGACCACCGAGATGTCGTGCTTGTAGCGCTTGTCCAGCACGATCGACTCCTCGAGCATCCGCACGCGGTCGTCGATCTTCACCCGCGCGAAGCCGTCCGCGCGGAGCTCCTCGAGCAGCTTGCCGTACTCGCCCTTGCGCCCCCGCACAACCGGCGCCAGCACCATGAACCGCGAGCCGTCCGCCAGCTCCATCACCTGGTCGATGATCTGCTCGGCCGACTGGCCGACGATCGGCCGACCGCAGATCGGGCAGTGCGGCTTGCCCACCCGCGACCACAGCAGCCGCAGGTAGTCGTAGATCTCGGTGACCGTCCCCACCGTCGAGCGCGGGTTGCGCGAGGTCGTCTTCTGGTCGATCGAGATCGCGGGCGAGAGACCCTCGATCGAGTCCACGTCGGGCTTGTCCATCTGCCCCAGGAACTGGCGCGCGTAGGCCGACAGCGACTCGACGTAGCGGCGCTGCCCCTCGGCGTAGATCGTGTCGAAGGCGAGGCTCGACTTGCCCGAGCCGGACAGGCCGGTGATCACCACCAGCGCGTCGCGAGGCAGCTCCACCGAGATGTCCTTGAGGTTGTGCTCCCGCGCCCCGGAGACGACGATCTTGTTGCCCGATGCCATGAGTAGGCCATTCTATGACGGCGAACAGACGTTCGTGTCCGTGAACGGCCTGCGAAGGGGCCCGGGTGGCTGCGTCGGGCGGCGAGGGACCGCCGCGCGTTGCGGGCGGCAGGCTCCCGCCCCCCGGGCAATCGACGCGCCTGATCAGCTAACCGCCGGGCAGCGGTGCGGGCGCGTCCTGGAAAAGAGCGCCCGACGGTGGCGATTCGATCGCCACGCGCTCGCTGTGTGCACCGCACTTGCCGGCGACGGGTTCGTTCTGCGCGTCGCCTGAGTAGCTCGCGAGCCACTCGTAGGCCCCAGCTTCGGCGATCGCAAGACCGGGCGACTGATAGCTGCCGTTGCCGATAATGGCGACCGTCAGCGGTTCGCCGATCGGGGTCGAGCAGGTCATGTCGGATGCGGCGTAGATCCGGAACGTGATCGTGCCAGCCGGTTCGGCGGCCTTGCTGAGCGCCGCGGTGTCGTGGACGGCCGTGCCGAGCGGCGCCTTCTTTTCGGCGTGCGTCGTCAGGTGCGGCTTGGCGGCGAGCACGACTCGCTGCCGGGAGTCTTCGCAGGTCGTCCGAGCAGGCTGGTTGGCGCCATCGCCCGAGTAGCTCGCGACCCACTCGTATGTCCCCACCAGCTTCAGCTTGACGGCCGGCGATTCGTAGCTGCGGTCTCCGTTGACGGGGATCGTAAAAGCGCGCGCGACATGGGCGCACCCGGGGTCCGACGGTCCGAACAGTTCAAACGTGATCGTCCCGGCGGGGGTCGAACCGCCTTCGAGGGTCACCCGGTCGAAGGTCTTCTTGTGGGGCGCGGGCGACGCGATCGGGAGCAGGGTCGTCGCGCCCCTCAGCCTTACCTGTTGGCCCGGGCTGTCGCATTCGCCGGCCGCCGGTGAGTCCAGTTCGTCGCCCGAGTAGCTCGCGACCCACTGATAGGCGCCGGGGGCGCTGATCACGATCGACGGCGATTCGTATCGCCCGTCGCCGCTTACGTCGGTTGTAACCGGACCTGCAAGCGGGGTCGCGCACCCCTGGTCGGAGGCGGCGTAGAGCTCGAAGGTGATCGTGCCCGTCTCCCCGGAGCCACCCGAGAGCGTCGCCGTGTCGTGGATCGGCTCGCCGGCGTTCGCGACGGATTCGCCGGCCGCGGCCTGGATCTGAGTTCCGAAGCGGTAGACCCCGAAGCTCTGCGCGGCCGTCGCTGTTCCCTGTGGCGTGGTCACCGAGATCGGCGCAGTGCTCGCGCCGGCCGGGACGGTGGCGGTGAGCTCGCCGCGACTGGCGACTTCGAACTGTGCGGGGACACTGCCGAAGCTCACGGCGCTCGCCTTGCCGAGTGAGGTTCCGTCGATCCTCACGGTGTTGCCCACCTCGCCGTAGGCGGGCGAGACGCTCGTTATGGACGGGGCCGCCACTGTCGTGAAGTCGTAGCCGATCCTGTCGTTCGGGTAGGTGCCGTCGGCGTTGTTGGCGACGGAGATCGTCGCGTCGATCAGGTCGCCGTCGGCCGTCGCGGCGAACGCGGGCCACTTGTAGTAGCCGGTCGTGCCGAGACGGTCGCCGGCGGCGCCGTCGGCGGCATACAGGCGTGTGGCCGCGGGCGAGGAGCTCCACCCGCCCGCGGGTCTGTCGAACAGGTACATCGACCCTTGCAGGCTGTCGGCGCCGACGGTGTCCGTCTGGTGGCAGATGATCCGGGAGGCGTCTTCGAGGATCGTGGGACACGAGAAATCCTGCTGTTCGGTCGGCGTGGGCGCCGCGAGGCGGGTGCCGAAATGCCAGCTGCCGCCTTCGTATCTGAGGATCCAGGAGGCTCCCGCGCCGAACGGCAGACCATTGACGTGGCGCCCGACGGTGATGGCGGCGGTGCTGCCGTCACCCGAGATCGTGATCCCGTCGCCGAAGTCGTTGACGAACTGCGGTTCGGGCGATTCGATCGTCTGCGACAGTGACCAGCTCGCGCCCGACCGCGCGTAGGCGTACAGGCGCCCGCTGTCTTCTTCGCCGGCCGCGTTGTGGCAGTCCGGGTCGCTGACGAGCAGCCGCGTCCCGTCGCCGGAGAGCGCGATCTGGTGTGGTCCGATCGAGTTGCCACAGCCGGCGCCCGAGGGCTGCGCGATGTTCTGCTGCAGCGCCCAGCCGGAGCCTTCGCGCGCGAACACGTCCACGAACCCGTCCGCGAGGATCGCCACGGTCGTGCCGTCGGCGGATATCGCGCCCCCGATTCCGAAGAATTTGCAGGCTTCCGGGCTGGTCGACCCGTCGACGCCGACACCGGGCGGGAACAGCGTCCCGTCGAGCTTCCAGCCTTCGGCGCCACGTCGGTACACGAAGGCGGCGCAGCGGTAGCGCGTTCCAAGTTCGGGGTTGATCGTGGAGCTCGCAAGAGCCGTGACGAGCAGCGTCGAGCCGTCGCCGGACAGCGCTGTGACGCTGCCGAAGGACGAGCAGTTCGCCCAGTGGCTGCCCAGGTCGTGGCCGAGCGCGGGCGCCGTCAGCGACGCTGCTTCGGCCCAATTGCCGCCGGCCAGTTCTTCGAGGAAGACCCCTCCGGTGTTGCTCGTCAGGTAGGTGCAGCCGCTTTCCTGGTTGTAGATGGTCTTCGCACGCACTTTTCCGGCGGCGGAGATCGAGAGGTTGTAAAAGGAGTATTCGGGGTTCGACCCCGCGGCCAGCGCTTCGTGACCGGTGGGGGGCGGAATCGGCGCGTCTTCCCAGCCGGCGACCCCGGCTGTCGTCTGGAACGTGGCGCTGACCGAGCTCGCGGCGCTAGGCGCGACCGTGCACGCGCCGCTGCCGCTGCAGGCACCGCCCCAGCGTAGGAACCGCGAGCCTGGAGCGGGTTCGGCCGACAACGTGATCTGGGTGCCCGGCGCGAACGACGCCGAGCAGATCGAGCCGCAGTCGATGCCCACCGGAGTCGATTTGACGGTGCCCGCACCGGTGCCCTGCGCCGAGACGCACAGCGACACCCGGTCGCCGATCGCGGGGTTGGCCGCGGCGCCAACGTCGAGCTCGCCGCACGTGGTGACCTTGCCCGCCAGCGAGGCGAGCGGTCGCGTCGTCGAGAGCAGGCGTGAGCGCACTTTCTGCATGCTCCAGCTGCCGTGCTCGCTGAACAGCAGCGCGGCGGCCCCCGTGACCTGAGGCGTAGCCATCGAGGTGCCGCTGAGTTCGCCGTAGCCGGTGCCCGAGCTGTACACGCCGCTTGTGGGAAGCGTGCTGAGGATGTTCTGCCCGGGCGCCCCCAGCTCGACGCTGTCGAAGCCGTAGTTAGAGAAGGACGCGAGCCCTTCGGCGGCGGTCGTGGCCGCGACCGAGATCTCGTTTTCCAGCCCGTAGTCGGCGGGGTAGAACTTCGTGACGTCGTCGTTGCTCGCAGCGTTTCCCGCGGCGGCGACGTAGAGGAGCCCGTCCTTGCCGGCCGCGGCGATCGCTTCCTGCTCGGGCGGGTAGCCGCCGTAGTCGCCGCCGAAGCTCGCGTTGGCGACCCTCGCGCCGTGCGCGACCGCGTATTCGAGCGCGGCGATCTCGTCGCTCAGGGAGCATTCGCCGCCCGCGTTGCAGATCTTCAGCGCCATCAGGCTGACCGACCAGTTCACGCCCGCTACACCGATGCCGTCGTTGCCGACCGCGCCGATGATCCCGGAGACATGGGTGCCATGACCGTTGTCGTCGGCGGGGTTGGCGTTTCCGGCGACGAAGTTCCATCCGTGGACGTCGCCTGTGTATCCGTCCTTTCCGGGTTCGGGATTGGTCCAGATGTTCGCTTCGAGATCGGGATGGTTCAGCGTGATGCCCGTGTCGAGCACCGCCACGACCACGCTTTTCGAGCCTGTCGCGAATCCCCATGCTTCCGGCGCCCTGATGCTCGGCGGCCCCCACTGCTGGCTGTAGAGCTGGTCGTTGGGCACGACCTGGGTGTGGACGAGCAGGTCGGGCACCGCGTACTGCACAGAAGCTTCGCTCGAGAGCGCGGCGGCGGCCGCCGCGCCCCTGGCCGCCGAGCTCGTCCGCAGCAGCTGGAGGCCCGGCACGAGCTTGTAAGCGCGCACCAGCGTCGCGCCCGCCGAGCTGCGCGCCCGCGCTTGCTGGCCCGCGGCGACGTGGTCGCGGAAGCGCACAAGCAGCTCCTTCGGTTCGACCGTGGTGGCTTTGCCGCCTGCGATGACGCCGTCGGAGTATGGGATCCCGCTCGACGGCGGGCTCGCGCTCGAGGCCGTGAGCGGAGCGTCGCCCTCGCCCACAGCCGGCTGCGCGCTGCCTCCCGCGACCGCGGGGCCACCGATCGCGCTCGCGAGGACGAGCAGCGTCGTGGGGAGGACGAGTCTCGCGGTCAGCCTGCGCGAGCGCGCGCTCGCCCCGCTGCGACCCGCGCCCTCTCGGATCAGAATCGAGCGCATTGGCCGACCATATTCCCGAACGCGACGAGCTTGTTGAATTTCAGAGAACCGCAGCGCACTCCGCCTGGAACGCCGTCAGCCTTCGATCGCCGCGTAGACCTCGTCGATCAGCTTCAGGCGGTCGGGCAGCTGGAAGTTCTCGGCCAGGTAGCGCTCGGTGTCGCTGCGCGACTCGCCGTTGAGCGCCATGTTCAGCGCGATCAGGCGCGCGCCGTCGAGGTCTCCCGAACCCTCGGCCGGCGCCTCGGGGACGCGCTCGGGCGCGGGCTGGGCCGGCGGCGGTGGCGTGGCGGGCGTGGCCAGCGCAGAGTCGAGGGCAGACTCGAAGGCGCCCTGCGCCGGTGCGGGCGCGGCGGGCGCTTCCGCCGCCGCGGCGGCTTCGGCGGCCTGCCCGGAGGCGGCGCCGTAGAGCTCGCCCATCCCCGCCTCGACTGCCGTCAGATCCGCGGCCAGGCGACCGGCGCCGGCCCGCAGGCTGGCCACGAGTGCGTTGACCTCGGCGTCCATCGAGCCGACCCGCTCCAGCAGCGTGGCGCTCACCTGGGCCACGGCCGCCACCTGCGCACGGGCCTTTTCAAGCGCCTCGTTGCGGGTCCGTTCCGCGTCGTGGCTCGCGGCGTCCCTGACCTGCCGGGCGTTTTCCTGCGCGCCCCGCTCGATCTCGGCGGCGGCGTGCTCGGCGGCCTCGAGGATCGTCTGCACCTGCGTGCCCGCGGTCGACGCGAGCGAGAGGTCCGCCTTGCCGCTGGCGGCCGCCCGCTGCAGCTCGTCGAACTCGGCGGCCAGGGCCTGCAGGTGGGCGTCGACGGCGGCCGGGTCGTAACCGCGGCGCCCGATCGGGAAGTCCCGGCGTTCGATTGACTGGCGGTCGAACTCCACGGGCGGCATCCTAGGGCATGTCCCCGGCGGAAGCATCAGGAGAGGCCGCCTCCGACACGGGGTCCCGCCCGGGCCCTTCTTCACCCCTTATCTCCTGCAGGTCCCGGCGCAGCTCGCGCAGCTCGTCGCGCAGCTGGGCGGCGTACTCGAAGCGCAGGTCCTCGGCCGCCGCCAGCATCTCCTCCTCGAGCTCCACGACCATCCGCTCGAGCTCGTTCTGCGGTAGCTCCTCCGCGCTGCCCCGCTTGGAGGTGCGGCGTTTGCGCCCCCGGGGGACCTTCGACTCCGCCTGCAGGAAGTCGGCGATGTCGGAGATGCCCTTGACGATCGTGGCGGCCGTGATGCCGTGCTCCTCGTTGTAGGCGAGCTGTATCTCCCGGCGGCGGTCAGTCTCGGAGATCGCCGCCCGCATCGCCTTGGTCTCTTTGTCGGCGTACATCAGCACGGTGCCGTCGACGTTGCGGGCGGCCCGGCCGATCGTCTGGATCAGCGAGGTCTCGCCGCGTAGGAAGCCCTCCTTGTCGGCGTCGAGGATCGCCACCAGCGACACCTCCGGCAGATCGAGGCCCTCGCGCAGCAGGTTCACCCCCACCAGCACGTCGTACTCCCCCAGCCGCAGGTCGCGGATGATCTGGATCCGTTCGAGCGTGTCGATCTCCGAGTGCAGGTAGCGCGTCTTGAAGCCCATCTCCAGCAGGTACTGGGAGAGGTCCTCACTCATCTTCTTGGTCAGCGTCGTGACCAGCACGCGCTCGTTGCGCTCCACCCGCTTGCGGACCTCGTTCATCAGGTCGTCGATCTGGTTCTTGGTCTCCCGCACCTCGACCTTGGGATCGACGATCCCCGTCGGGCGCACGATCTGCTCGACCACCCGTGTCGAGCGGGTGCGCTCGTATTCCCCCGGCGTCGCCGAGACGAACATGATCTGCGGGGTGATCGAGAGGTACTCCTCGAACTTCTGCGGGCGGTTGTCCATCGCGCTCGGCAGCCGGAAGCCGTATTCCACCAGGGTCTGCTTGCGCGAGCGGTCGCCCTCGAACATGCCGCCGATCTGTGGCACCGTCTGGTGGGACTCGTCGATGAAGCAGACGAAGTCCTTGGGGAAGTAGTCGATCAGGCAGTACGGCCGGTCGCCGGGGTTGCGCCCGTCGAGGATCCGCGAGTAGTTCTCGATGCCCGAGCAGAAGCCGACCTCGCGGAGCATCTCCATGTCGTACTGGGTGCGCTGGCGCAGGCGATGGGACTCGAGCTGCTTGCCTTCGGACTCCAGCTCCGCCGTGCGCTCGTTCAGCTCCCGGCCGATCTCCTCCACGGCCGCTTCGATGCTGCCCTCCTTGACGTTGTAGTGCGTTGCAGGCCAGATCGCCACGTGCTCGAGGTCGTCCGCGATCAGCTCCCCCGTCAGCGGGTCGAAGTGCTGCAGCCGTTCCACTTCGTCGCCGAACATCGTCGCCCTGAAGGCCGTCTCGGCGTAGGCCGGGAACACCTCGAGCGTCTCCCCCCGCACCCGGAACGTGCCCCGTGAGAGCACCTGGTCGTTGCGGTTGTACTGGATCGAGACGAGCTTGCGCAGCAGCGCATCGCGGTCGATCTCCTCGCCACGCTTGAGGATCTGCATGTTCATCTCATACGTCTGCGGGGAGCCCAGGCCGTAGATGCAGGACACCGAGGCGACCACGATCACGTCGCGCCTGGCGAACACGGCCGCCGTCGCGGCATGGCGCAGCCGGTCGACCTCCTGGTTGATCGCCGAGTCCTTCTCTATGTACAGGTCCCGGCTCGGCACGTAGGCCTCGGGCTGGTAGTAGTCGTAGTAGGAGACGAAGTACTCGACCGCGTTGTCGGGGAAGAACGTCCGGAACTCGTTGCAGAGCTGCGCCGCCAGGGTCTTGTTGTGGGCGATCACCAGGGTCGGGCGCTGCACCGCCTCGATCACACCGGCCATCGTCATCGTCTTGCCCGTTCCCGTCGCCCCCAGCAGCGTCTGGTAGCGCTCGCCGGAGACGATCCCCTCGGCCATCGACTCGATCGCGCGCGGCTGGTCGGCCGTCGGCGTGAAGACGTCGTCGAGCTTGAAGTCGGGCACCGACCTACCGTAGCGAGCGCGGCACCCGCTCACTCAGCTCCGCTCCCGTGCCGGCGCGGCTCACGCACGAGCGCCGATCCGGCGAGCCCGGTGGCGCTACCCCAGGCCGAGCTCCCGGGGGTAGGTTTCCCGGTAGGCCTGCTGGGCGCTCATCACGCGCTGCACGTATTCCCGCGTCTCCGGGAACGGGATCGCGCCGATCGTCATGGCGCGCCCTTCTTCCCGCGCCTTGGCCACCCATCGGTCGACGTTCGTGAGCCCTCCGTTGTAGGCGGCCAGGGCGAGCATCTCATCGTTTCCGTAGTGGTCGAGGAGGTAGCGCAGGTAGTAGCTGCCGTAAGCGACGTTGACCTGTGGCGTGGCGAGGTCCGAGGCGGTGAACCTCCGCCCGCCCGAGAGGTGCGCGAGGTAGTAGGCCGTTTCGGGGAGGATCTGCATCAGCCCCTGGGCGCCGGCCGAGGACGGCCGCGGTTCGAATTTGCTCTCGGTGTAGATCACACCCGCGATCAGCGCCGGGTCGAGGTGCTTGGCCGCGGCCTGTTCGCGGATGATCGTCGCGTTGCTCAGGGGCAACCCGTTGCGGCGCACACCGCCCGTCAGCAACGGGTAGACGATCACGATCGCAAGCAGCACCGCGAAGAGGCCGAGGATCGTGCCGTACCCGCGCCGCCGGGAGCGCACCCGAGCGTGGGAGGCGACGTGGCTCATCCTCGTAGCTTGGCAAGGACCGCCGACAGCTGCTCCTCCAGCTCCTCGACGGTGCCGTCGTTGCACACCACGTACGTCGCCCGCCGAGCCTTCTCCTCCTGGGGCAGCTGGCGGGCGTCCCGCTCGCCCACGGCCTCGTGGCCGCGAGCCGCCGCGCGTGCCCCGCGCACCTGCTCCGCCGCCAGTACCGCGATCGTCGCGTCGTAGATCCCCTCCAACCCGGCCTCGAACAGCAGCGGCACCTCGACCACGGCCGCCGGCGGCGCCGGCTCCCGCGCCCGTGCCCGCTCCAGCCAGGCCGCGACCCGCCCCCCGACCCGCGGCCAGATCTGCTCCTCCAGCCAGCGGCGCTCATCGTCGCTCGCGAACGCCTGCTGCGCGACCGCGGCCCGGTCGACCACGCCGCCCGGGGCCACCTGCTCGCCCCACCGCGCGACGACCGCGTCGCGCAGCTCGTCGCCCTCGTAGAGCTCGTGCACGATCGCGTCGCTCGAGATCGTCTCGGCGCCGAGCCGACTCAGGGCCTCGAGCGCCGTCGACTTGCCGGCGCCCAGCCCTCCGGTCAGGCCGACGAAGGGAACCGGGTCCGGCAAGATTCTCGCCTGGCGGGCGCTCGCGCTAGCCCTGTTCGGGCCCGCCGGCGGCCTCGGCCTCGGCGGCAGCGGCGTCCGGCAGCGGCACGGCATCGCCGGCCACGTTCTCGCCGAGCGGCTCCTCATCGGCCGGGGCCTCGGCGGCCTGCGGCTCCTCGACGGGAGCCTCGGCTGCGATCGGCTCCTGGGCCTCCTCGGCGGGAGCCTCGGCTGCAATCGGCTCCTGGGCCTCCTCGGCGGGGGCCTCGGGCGTTGCCTCGGCCGGGGGTGCCTCGGTGGCGAGCGCCTCCGGAGCGGTTGCCTCGGCGGTCACGGAGTCCTCCGCGCCGGGCGCCTCGGCGTCCTCGTCCTCGGCGCCGGCCGGGCGCGAGACGGGCAGGATCTGGTCCTCGACGCGCTTGGCCGACAGCGACAGGCGGCGGCGCTCGGAGTCGATCTCGAGGATCTTCACGCGGATCTCGTCACCGGGGTGGACGATCTCGCGCGGGCTCTCGACGTGGTGCGGCGCGAGCTCGGAGATGTGGACCAGGCCCTCGACCCCGTCGAGGATCTCGACGAAGGCGCCGAAGGTGACGACCTTCGTCACCTTCCCCGCCAGCTCGTCGCCGACGTTGTAGGTGTCGACGATCCGCTGCCACGGGTCCTCCTGGGTCTGCTTGAGGCCCAGGGAGATGCGCTGGCGGTCGCGGTCGATGTCCAGCACCTTGACCTTCACGGTGTCGCCGATCGAGAGGATCTCGCTCGGGTGGTTGACGTGCGACCAGGAGAGCTCGGAGATGTGGATCAGGCCGTCGATCCCGTCGAGGTCGACGAACGCGCCGAAGTCGACGATGTTGGAGATCTGCCCTTCGACGACCAGACCGGGCTGCAGCCGGTCGAGGATCTGCTGGCGGACCTCCTTGCGCTCCTCCTCGAGCACCGCGCGGCGCGAGAGCACGACGTTGTTGCGCGAGCGGTTCAGCTCGATGACCTTGGTCTCGATCTTCGTGCCCATGTACTCGTCGAGGTTCGGCACGCGGCGGATGTCCACCAGCGAGGCGGGCAGGAAGCCACGTACGCCGAGGTCGATGATCAGGCCGCCCTTGACGACCTCGATGACCGTCCCCTCGACCGGCTCGCCCGACTCGGCAGCCGTTTCGATGCGGCGCCAGGCCTTCTCGAAGCGGGCCCGCTTCTTGGACATGATCAGGCGGCCGTCCTGGTCCTCCTTGGTGAGGACGATCGCGTCGACCTCCTCGCCGAGGTGCACCTCGTCGGCCGGGTCGACCGCCTTGCGGATCGAGAGCTCGTTCGCCGGGATGACGCCCTCGGACTTGTAGCCGATGTCGACGAGGACCTCGTCCTTGTCGATCCGCACGACGTTGCCGGTGACGACCTCGCCCTCCTCGATCGCGCGGAACGTCGCGTCGTAGTTGGGGACGATCTGGCCGTCGATCTCCAGCAGCAGCCCGTTCGAGCCGTCGACGACTCGGGCCTGCGGGTTCTCCATCACAGTTTGCACCGGCCGAAGCGTAGCGCAGCCGTATCATTGCCGGGCAGATGCCTGTTCGAGCGACGAAGCGGGGAGCGGACCGCACCCGCTTGGAGCGCGACTGCGATGTCCTCGTCTGCGGCGCAAGCTTCGCGGGCCTCGCCGTTGCGGCCGAGCTGGCGGGCACCGGCGCCCGCGTGCTGATCCTCGACCGCTACGAGATCGGCGAGCGCCAGACCTCCGCCTGCGGGATCCCCACACAGTGGCTGACCGCGATGGACCTCGGCGCCAGCGAACGTCAGCGCTTCGACGAGCTGGTCGTGCACACGCCGTGGCGCACGGCCCGCTGGCCGCTGCCCTGGTCCTTCTCCACCTTCGACTACCGGGCGCTTTGCGCGCTGCTGTGGGAGCGCTGCGGCGAAGCCGACTTCGAGACCGCCACCGTCACGGGCAGGCGGGGGCAGACCGTCCTCACCGACCGCGGCGAGCTCAACGCGCCGCTGATCGTCGACGCCCTCGGCTGGCGGCGCGTGCTCTCCAACGCCGCCCCGATCCAGCCCCCCGAGGCGCGGCTCTCGCGCGGGCTCGAGGTGCACCCGCCCGGCAGCGGCCGCGACATGGAGCTGTGGATCGACAGCCGCTACGTGCGCGCGGGTTACTCCTGGAGCTTCCCCGCCCACGATGAGCTGCGCGTGGGCGTGGGCTCCTTCTGGCCCACCCATCACGTCAAGGAGCCGACCGTGCGGCTCGCCGGCGAGCTGGGCCTGCCGGCCCTCGGCTACCAGGGCAACTGGATCCCCCACCAGCTCCGCCGCGCCACCGAGGACGGCGTGTTCTTCGCCGGCGACTCGGCCGGGCACTGCCTGCCCCTGACCGCGGAGGGGATCCGCACGGCCCTCTACTTCGGGATCGCCTGCGGGCGCGAGCTGCGGGCGGTGGTGTCCGGCTCGCGCACCCGCGAGCAGGCGCTCCGCGGCTACGGCGCCTTCTCGGACTCCCACGAGCGCAAGTTCCGCTGGCTGCTCGCCGTGCAGCGCGCGATCGGCCAGATCACGCCGAGCCGAGCCGTCACGCAGTTCGTCCGCGCCTTCGAATCGCGCCGCCTGACCGGCTGGGCCTTCGACCACTACCTCGCGATCGCCCCGCCCTCCTACGTCGGGGCCGGGCCCGGCGGCAGCTCGGCCAGCGCCAGGGCGAGCCGCCGGATGCCCTCCTCGATGGCCGGCTCGGCCAGGTTGGCGTAGCCGAGGATCAGCCCGTCGTCGACGGGCCGGGGGTCCATGTAGCCGTAGCCGAGCGGGTAGACCCCCACCGACCTGCGCGACGCGGCGGCCATCAGCGCGAGGCCGTCGACCGGCTCGGCGAGCCGCACCGTCGCGTGCAGCCCCGCCGCCAGGCCGGTGACGCGGGCCCCGGGCAGATGCGCCTCGACGGCCGCCACGAGCGCGTCCCGCCGGGCCCGGTAGCGGCGCCGGGCACCCCGCAGGTGACGATCGTAGGCGCCGCTCTCGAGCAGCCGCGCGAGCGCCAGCTGGTCGATCGTGGGCGAGCCGTGATCCGCCAGCAGCTTGCGCCGCGCCACCTCCTCGAGCAGCCGCGAGGGCAGCACCATCCAGCCGAGCCGCAGCGCCGGGGCCAGCGTCTTCGAGACCGTGCCCGTGTAGATGACGCGGTCGGGCGCCAGCCCCTGCATCGCCCCGAGCGGTGCCCGGTCGTAGCGGAACTCCGCGTCGTAGTCGTCCTCGATCACCACCGCCCCGGCCTCGGCCGCCCACTCGAGCAGCGCCGCCCGCCGGCCCGGGGGCATCGCCACCCCGGTCGGCGACTGGTGGGCCGGCGTCACCAGCACCGAGGCCAGCGGCGCCTCGGGGGGCGCGGCGGCCGCGAGCGCGCCGAGCTCCTGCACGCGGGCGCCATCATCGTCGACCGGCAGCGCGACCAGCCGGGCCCCGTAGGCAGCCAGGATCGTGCGGTGCACCGGCAGTCCCGGGTCCTCGACGGCCATCGAACTCCCCGCCAGCGCTCCCGCGATCAGCCCGAAGGCCTGTGCCGCGCCCGAGCAGATCACGATCGACTCCGGGTCGGCGGCAACGCCGCGCACTCGGCGCAGATGCCCGGCGAGCGCACGGCGCAGGGAGGGCGCCCCGCGTGGATCCGGATATCCGAGCTCCCGGTCGGGGGCCTCCCGCAACGTCTCCCGGAGCGCTCGCAGCCAGGTCCGGCGGGGGAAACCCGAGAGGTCGGGGTAGCCGGGGAAGAAGTCGAACCGCGGCGCCCGCCGGGGCTGCTCGGCGGCGGGACGCTCGGGCGTCGCCGCGGCGCCCGCGACGAACGTGCCGGCACCCGACCGCGCGCTCAGGTACCCCTCGGCCAGCAACTGCGCGTAGGCGTCGACCACGAGCCGCCGCGACACCCCCAGGTCGGCGGCCAGCGCCCGCGTTGGCGGCAGCCGGCTGTGTGGCGAGAGGCGCCCGCTTCTCACCGCGTCCCGCAGGCCGTCCTCGAGCTGCGCCCGCAACGGCCGTCCGCCCTGCCTGTCGAGCTCGAGCAGCAGCTCGCTGCCGGAAATGGTACCCATATCTACACCGAAATTGGTCCTTTACGCTGCACCACAGACACCTTATCGTGATGCGCGATGTCGGTCGCGAAGAGCACCCCCGCGCGCCCCGCCCCGACCGCCTCCGAGGAGGCCCTGTGCGCCGGTCTGGTCGTGTTCGCGATCTACCACCTCGCCCTCGCAGCCTTCATGACGATCGCTCCCCACGCCTTCTACAGATCCGTCGGCCCCTTCGAATCGATCAACCGCCACTACATCCGCGACGTGGCCACCTTCTCCGCTGCGCTCGGCGTCGGCTTCGCCGTGGCTCTGCGCCGGCCCTCCTGGCGAGTGCCCGTGATCGCAGTGACCACCGTGCAGTTCGCGCTGCACACCCTCAACCACCTCGTCGACGCGAGCAAGGCACACCCCCAGTGGACCGGTTGGTTCGACTTCGCATCGCTGCTCGTCACGACAGTGCTGCTCGGCTGGATGTGGCGCACCGCCGCCCGCTCACCCGCGGGTAGCCGTGACCCGGCCGGCCGCGAGCAGCCCCGGCCCGAGCAGAGCCCGCTCACCCCGGCATCCCTCCCCGAAAGGAGTCCCTCATGAGTCGCATCGCAGGCGTCCCCGCACGCCGCCACCCGCTGGCCCGCCTCTCCTACCGGCTGGCGCGCTGGGAAATCAAGCGCCTCACCGGCAAGGCGCTGCTGACCCCCGACATCCCCGTGCGCGCCCATCGCTTCTCCCAGCTGCTCGGCTACGCGATGCTCGAGAAGACCGTCGCCTCGCGTCCTCGTGTTCCCGAGCACCTGCGCGCGCTGGCGGTTCTGAAGTCGGCCGTGATGCAGGGCTGTGAGATGTGCCAGGACATCGGCTCCTTCGAGGCGCGGGCTCAGGGCGTCAGCGAAGGGCAGCTGCGCGACCTGCACCGCTACCGGGAGAGCGACCGGTTCGACGCCACCGAGCGGCTCGTCCTCGACCTGGCCGTGGCGATGACCCTCACCCCGGTCCGTGTCACCGACGAGCTGATGTCGCAGCTCGGCGAGGTACTCGACGAGCCCCAGCTCGTCGAGCTCGTGCAGCTGATCGCCGTCGAGAACCTCCGTTCGCGCTTCAACGCGGCCTTCGGACTCGGTGCGGCGGGCTTCAGCGAGGGCATGGCCTGCGCCCGCATGGAGCCCGAGGCCGGGCAGGCGCACGCCAACGCCGGTGCGACCGACGCCCAGGCACCCCTCGCAGTCGCCTCGTGAGGGTCTTCCTCGCCGGTGCGACCGGCGTGATCGGCCGCCAGCTGGTGCCGATTCTGCTCGGCGCCGGGCACGAGGTGACGGGCACCACCCGCTCGGCCGAGCGGGCCGAGCGGCTGCGCGAGGCCGGCGCACAGGCCGCGGTCCTCGACGCGCTCGACGCCGAGGCGGTGCGAGCCGCCGTCGCGGCGGCCGCGCCCGACGCGGTGATCCACCAGCTGACATCCATCCCCGCGGCGATCGACCCGCGCACGATCGAGCGCGACTTCGAGCTCAACGACCGCCTGCGCCGCGACGGCACGAAGATACTCGTCGAGGCGGCCCTCGCGGCGGGGGCAAAGCGGATCGTCGCCCAGTCGATCGCCTTCTCCTACCTGCCCGGCCCAACCGGCACGGTCCACGACGAGGCCGATCCCTTGATCGGCGCCGAGCAGACCGGCAAGGCCTACGCCCGCTCGGCCGAGGCCGTGCGGACGCTCGAGCGCACCGTGATCGGAGCCGGCGGGGTGGTGCTGCGCTACGGCTACTTCTACGGCCCCGGAGCGGCGATCGCGGGCGACGGCTCGATGGCCAAGGCGATGCGCGCGCGCAGGCTGCCGATCGTCGGCGGCGGCGCCGGCGTGTGGTCCTTCGTACACGTGGCCGACGCGGGAGAGGCGACGTTGGCGGCGCTCGAGCGAGGGCAGCCGGGCGCCTACAACATCGTCGACGACGACCCCGCCCCGGTGCGCGAGTGGATGCCGGCGCTGGCCTCGGCGGTCGGCGCGAAGCCTCCCCGGCGGGTTCCCGCCTGGCTCGCCCGGCCCCTGGCCGGCAGCTACGGAGTGCAGGTCATGACGGGCGCCCAGGGCGCCTCGAACGCGCGCGCCAAGCGCGACCTGGGCTGGCATCCCCGGCACCCAAGCTGGCGGCAGGGGTTCTCCTCGGCGCTCGGTTGAGTCAGGCCGTGCCCATCATCTCCGCGGCCCGCTTGGACATCTCCTCCGGGGCCACGTCCTCGACGTGGGTGGCGAGGCTCCAGTGGTGGCCGAAGGGATCTTCCAGCTGGCCCACCCGGTCGCCGTAGAAGCGGTCCTCGACCGGCTGCAGTGAAGAGGCACCTGCCTGCAGCGCACGCTCGAAGGTGGCATCTACGTCGTCGACGTAGAGGTGGATCGTGACGGGACTACCGCCGATGCTGCGCGGCGCGCGAGCCCCCATCTCGGGGTTCTCGTCGGCGAGCATCACCACCGAGTCGCCGAACTCCAGCTCGGCGTGCCCGAGCCGCCCGTCGGGGCCCGGCATTCGCATGCGCTCATCGGCGCCGAGCACCTCGGTGTAGAAGTCGATCGCCGCCGAGCCGCCGTCGACGATCAGATAGGGAGTGACCCGCGGGTAGCCCTCGGGAACTGGACCGGTCATCGCTCAGACCTCCTGTTCGCGTTGGTTCGCCGGCGCCACGCCGGCGCCCCTCCAAGCTAGCGCGCCGGCCCTACTTGCGCACCACCAGCGCGACCCCGGCGACCAGCAGCACGAGGCCGAGGACGCGGTGCAGGGTGATCGGCGTGCGGGCCACGCCGAGCAGCCCGAAGCGGTCGATCACGACCGAGATTGCGAGCTGGCCGGTGATCACGACCGCCGTCAGGCCGCTGGCGCCCAGCGTCTGGACGGCTTCCAGCGCGACGAACACGTAGACCGCGCCGAGCAGGCCGCCGACGAGCGCCCACCAGGGCACCTTGCCGACGCTGCCGAGCGATGCCAGTCCGCCGCGCAGGATGAAGCTGATCGCGACCAGTGCCGCCGAGCCGACGAGAAACGAGAAGGTCGCGGCCTGCACGCCGCCGACGGTCTTGCCGAGGCGCGAGTTGATGGGCGCCTGCATTCCCACCAGGCAGCCGGCGCCCGCGCCGAGCAGCACCGCCAGCGCGCGACTCACTTCGCCTCCAGCCAGGTGTGCCCGACGCCGGCCTCGACGGCCATCGGCGGCTCGTGCGGCTCCCACACGGCGACCATCTCGCGCTCGATCAGCTCGCGCGCGGCGTCGGCCTCGCCGGGCGGGCCTTCGAACAACAGCTCGTCGTGGATCGTCAGCAGCAGCTTGGCCCGGAGCCCCGAGCCGGCGAGCGCCGCGTGCGTGCGGACCATCGCCAACTTGATGATGTCGGCGGCCGTGCCCTGGATCACCGTGTTGACGGCCAGCCGCTCGCCGAGCGTGCGGACCTGGTAGTTGCGCGCACGCAGCTCGGGTATCTGCCGGCGCCGCCCCCAGAGCGTCTGCACGAAGCCCTCCTCCTTGGCGCGCTCGATCGTCGCGGCCATGAAGGCGGCAACCCGGGGAAAGCGCTCCAGGTAGGCGTCGATGAACTCCTTTGCCTCCTCACGGGGAATGTTCAGGCGGTCGGCGAGCCCGTAATCGGAGAGCCCGTAGACGATGCCGTAGTTGATCATCTTCGCCTTCGAGCGCATGCCGGGGTCGATCTCCTCGGCGGAGACGCCGAAGACCCGCGAGGCGGTCGCCGTGTGCACGTCCTCGCCGCGCTTGAAGATCTCCATCAGCGCGTCCTCGCCGGCGGCGTGCGCGAGCACGCGCAGCTCGATCTGCGAGTAGTCGGCGGAGATCAGCACGTTTCCGGGCTCGGCCTCGAAGCAGCCGCGGATCTCCCGGCCCAGGGGCGTGCGGATCGGGACGTTCTGCATGTTCGGGTTGGTGCTCGACAGGCGCCCTGTCTGGGCGACGGCCTGGAGGAACGTGGTGTGGATCCGCGACTCGGCGTCGGCCTGCTCGGGCAGCACGTCCAGATAGGTCTTGATCAGCGTCGAGAGCTCCCGCCAGCGCTCGATCCTGGGGACGATCTCGTGCTCGGAGCGGATTGCCTGCAGGACGCGGGCGTCGGTCGAGTAGCCCGTCTTGCCGCGGCGCTTGCGCGACAGGCCGAGGCGCTCGAAGAGGATCTCGCCCAGCTGCTGCGGCGAGCCGATCGTGAACTCCTCGCCGGCGAGCCGGAAGATCTCCCGTTCGAGGCCCGCGATCTCCTCGCGCACGCGGCCCGTGATCTCGGCGAGACGGTCGAGGTTGAGGCGCACGCCCAGCAGCTCGAGCTCGCGCAGCACCGGCACGAGGGGGAGCTCGATCTCGTCCATCAGCTCGCGCAGCCCGCGCTCGGCGATCTGCTCGCGCTGCCAGTCGGCCAGCGCCCCGAGCATCACCGCCCGGGCGGCCAGCGGGTCCTCGAGATCGCTGGCCAGCCCACGCTCCTCGCAGAGCTCGGCGAAGGGATAGCCGCGCCGCGCGGGCTCCAGCAGGTACGCCCCCAGCAGGGTGTCGTGGGAGAGCCCCGCCGGGACCGTGCGCAGCGCCTTCGCATCGTGGGCCACGACGGGCCGCCCGGCGCAAGCTGCGACGACCTCCTCCGGGCCGTCGCAGTCGCCGACCAGCACGGCGCCGCCGGCGCCGGCGGCGAAGCGCCAGGGCGAGCCCTCGGCGAACAGCTCCCCCTCGGGGGCCTCGGTCTCTGCCACCGCCAGGCAGACCTCACCGCCCGGCGCGCCCAGGCCGGCGATGCTCCCGGGCTGACCCTCGCGGACGGTCGCCGTCAGCGTCACCTCGGCCGCGCTCGGCGGCGCGGCCACATCCGGGTCGCCGAGCGCTTCCTCCAGGCGCCGCAGCGGGTCGCGCAGCTCGAACTCGCGGAAGAACTCCCGCACCCGCGCCCGGTCGGGCTCGCGGGCCGCCTCGAGGGCGATGTCCAGATCGATGTCGAGGTCGCGCCGCACGGTCGCGAGCTGCTTTGAGATGCGCGCGTCCTCGGCGTGCTCGAGCAGGTTCTGTTTGCGCTTGGCCCCTTTGACCTGCTCGACGCTCTCGAGCACCTGCTCGAGCGAGCCGAATGACTGCAGCAGCTCGCTCGCCGTCTTGTCGCCGATCCCCGGGATGCCGGGGATGTTGTCCGAGGTGTCGCCCTTCAGCCCGTAGAAGTCCGGGATCAGCTCGGGAGCGATGCCGTAGCGGTCGATCACCGCCTGACGGTCGTAGATCTTCGTGTCGGTGATCCCGCGGGCGGTGGCCATCACCTTGACCAGGCCCTCCCCGTCGATCAGCTGGAACACGTCGCGATCGCCCGTCACGATCATCACCGGCACCGGCGGGTCCGCTCGCAGGGCCCGCTCCGACAGAGAGGCGATCACGTCGTCGGCCTCGTAGCCCTCCATTCGCACATTCGTGTAGCCGAACGCCTCGACCAGCGGTTCCATCACCGGCCATTGCTGCTTGAGCAGATCGGGCCGTGAGCGCCGCTGGGCCTTGTAATCGGCGAACAGCTCGTTGCGGCCCGAGGTACCGGCGTCCCAGGCGACCACGGTCGGGCAGACGCCGTAGTCGGTGACGATCTTCACGAGCATCGACGCGAAACCGAAGATCGCGTTCGTCGGCACGCCGGTCGAGGTGGCGATCGACTCGGGCAGTGCGAAGAACGCCCGGTAGACGAGGCTCGGGCCGTCGATCAGGAACAGCCGCCGCTCCAAGCCCGAGCCGCCCGCGCGAGAGCCGCCCGCGCCCTGCGCTTTCGGCTCCGCTGTGCTCCTGACGGCCATCGGCTCTCACTCTACGTATCCGCGCGGAGCTGATACCTCCTAAGATCCCCTGCCGCCAATCGACCGAGGGAGTAGCCAGAGGTGAGCGCCACCCCCAGCGCACAGTTCCGTTTGACGATCCGCGTGAAGCTCGACGACAGTCAGGGCGCGGTCGGACGCGTCACGAGTGCGATCGGCGAGGCCGGGGGGGTCGTCGGCTCGGTCGACGTCGTCGACACCGACGCCGCCGGCAGCCTCAGGGACATCGTGGTGGACGCGACCGGACAGGAGCACTGGGAGCGGATCCTCGCCGCGATCGACGCGATCGAGGGGGCGGAGGTGATCGACACGACCGACCGCACCTTCCTGCTGCACGTCGGCGGCAAGATCGAACAGTCCAACAAGCATCCGCTGAAGACACGCGACGACCTCTCGATGGTCTACACCCCGGGCGTGGCCCGCGTCTGCCTGGCGATCGCCGACGACGAGGACAAGGCCTTCCAGTACACGATCAAGCGCAACACCGTGGCCGTCGTCTCCGACGGCACGGCGGTGCTCGGCCTCGGCAACATCGGCCCGAAGGCGGCGATGCCGGTGATGGAGGGCAAGTGCTGCCTGTTCAAGGAGTTCGGGAACGTCGACGCGTTCCCGATCTGCCTGGACACGACCGACACGGACGAGATCGTTCACGCGGTCAAGCTGATGGCGCCCGGCTTCGGCGGCATCAATCTCGAGGACATCTCCGCGCCCCGCTGCTTCGAGATCGAGGAACGGCTCGTCGAGGAGCTCGAGATCCCGGTGTTCCACGACGATCAGCACGGCACAGCCGTGGTCGTGATGGCGGCCGTGCTCAACGCCGTGAAGCTGACCGGGCGCAACCTGGCGGACCTGAAGGTGCTCGTGATCGGCCTCGGCGCGGCCGGCATCGCCGTCACCAAGATCCTGCGCGAGGCGGGTGTCACGCAGATCATCGGGGCCGACTCGCAGGGCGTGCTGCACGTGCAGCGGGAGGACTACCTGGACGGCTCGATGAACTCGATCAAGCGCTGGTTCGCGGAGGTCACCAACCCCGAGTGCCGCGCCGGCACGCCGGCGGATGTGATCGAGGGCACGGACCTGCTGATCGGCGTCTCAGGGGCACGGGCGCTGCCCGCCGAGGCGCTCGCGCGGATGAACGACGACGCGATGGTCTTCGCGATGGCCAACCCGAACCCCGAGGTCAACCCGGAGGAGGCCGCCCCCTACGTGCGGATCATGGCCACCGGCCGCTCGGACTACCCCAACCAGATCAACAACGTGCTCTGCTTCCCGGGCATCTTCCGCGGCGCGCTGGACGTGCGGGCACAGGCCATCACCGAGGAGATGAAGATGGCCGCCGCACGGGCGATCGCGGCGATCGTCGACGAGACCGAGCTGCGCGAGGACTACATCATCCCGTCGGTCTTCAACCGCGACGTCTCCCCCGCCGTCGCGGCGGCCGTGGGCGAGCAGGCGCGGGCGACGGGTACGGCGCTGGCCGGCCAGCAGGTCGGCTTCGCGCCCGGTGACACGGTCGGCGCGAGCACGGCCGGAGCCGGTGGGGCGCCGAGCGACGGCCACGCCTGAAGCGCCCGTCTAAGGTCTTCGCATGGGCTCGCGGAGCGTCACGATCACCGGGGCCACGGGCCTCATCGGAGGCCGGCTGGTCGGCGAGCTCCAGGCCGCAGGCTGGCAGGTCACGGTCCTCACGCGGGACCCGGAGCGGGCCCGGAAGCGGTTTGGCGCGCAGGTCGAGGCCCACGCGTGGGACCTGCTCTCCGAACCGGCCCCGGCGGCCGCCCTGTCGGGCCGCGGGGCGGTCGTGAGCCTCGCGGGCGCGCCCGTGTCCCAGCGCTGGAGCGCCCAGGCCAAGCGGGCGATCCGCGAGACCCGCGTGGCCGGCACCGGCAACCTGATCGCCGGGCTGCGCGCGGCGGGGGAGTGCCCGGCGGTGCTCCTGAGCGCCTCGGCGACGGGCTATTACGGCCCGCGCGGCAGCGAGCCGCTTGACGAGGAGGCGCCTCCGGGGGCCGACTTCCTGGCCGAGGCGTGCGTCGCCTGGGAGCAGGCCGCCGAGGCGGCGGCCGGACTCGGCATGCGCGTGGCCGTGATCCGCACCGGCGTGGTGCTCGACGGCGAGGGCGGCGCCCTCGAGAAGATGCTGCCCCCGTTCCAGCTGGGCCTCGGCGGGCCGATCGCGGGCGGAAGGCAGTTCCTGCCCTGGATCCACGCCGCCGATGTCGTCGGCATCTACCAGGCTGCCCTCGAGGACGAGCGCTGGAGCGGCCCGGCCAACGCGACCGCGCCGACGCCGGTCTCCAACCGCGACTTCTCCCGGGCGCTCGGCCGCGTGCTGAACCGCCCGGCGGTGCTGCCCGTGCCGGGGTTCGCGCTGCGGGCGCTCTACGGCGAGATGGCGCAGATCATCACCGGCGGGGCGCGGGTCGTGCCCGCCAAGCCGCTGATGCTCGGCTACTCCTTCCGCCACGGCGAGCTCGACGAGGCACTGCGCTCGGCGCTCGGGCGCTGAGCGGCCTGCCGTGGCCTGCCCGCCCGGCGCACACCTAGGTTGCCGCGCCCGCCAGCTCCGGGCGCTCCTCCCCCTCGTCCCCGCGAGCGCGGTTGTCGGTCTCGATGATCACTCGACACGGGCGCCGGCTGAGCAGGTAGGCGGCGGTCGGGCCGATCCCGTGCTCGCCCACCGGAGCGTGGATCGCCGACCAGTAGATGACGTCCGAGCCCACGCGTTCGGCTTCCTCGACGATCGCCGAGCCCGGGTTGCGCGTGCGGATCAGGCCGGTACGGATCTTCAGTCCCGCGCGGCGGGCCTGGATGCGGGCGCTCTCGAGCACCGCGCGCCCGTGCGCCTCCTCCTCCTCCAACCCCGCCTCCAGCGAGAGCTGGCGGGGCACCGGCAACACGAACACCGCGTACACGACGCCGTCTTCGCCGATCAGGCGTGCGGCGCTGTGCAGCGCCTGAGCGCTGACGTCGTCGCCGAAGATCGGTACCAGGGCCGTGCGGTACTCCAGCTCCTGGAAGTCCGCGGGGCGCTCGGGGCGGGGCAGCCTGTAGGACTTCTTCGGGTCGAGACCCTGGCTTTTCCGGTACAGGTAGTAGCCGGCCATGCCGACGATCATCCAGGGGATGCCGATGACCCTCGCCTCACCGTGCAGGGCGGTGACGGCCACCCACGCGCCCGCCGTGCCGACCCCGCCGATCACGGCCGACAACGGGATCACCGCTCCGCGCACGCGGATACCCCAGGGCGCCCGGTAGGGACGCTCGCGGTCCGGGTCCTTGACGCGCAGCGCGATGATCGCCGCGTGGGCGATCGTGAAGGACAGCATCGCCCCGAAGGAGTAGAGGTTTCCCAGCACTTGGGTGTCGCCGTACAGGATCAGCGCGCAGGCGAAGGCCGAGAAGAACACGAGGGTGAACCAGGGGGTGCGGAACTTCGGGTGCAGCTGGGAGAACAGCCGCGGCAGCTGGCGGTGCTCGGACAGCGACCAGGACAGGCGGGAGATACCGATCATGCCTGCGTTGGTGGCGATGAAGAGGATCGTCGCGGCGAGGATGCCCACGTAGTACTGAGCGAGTTTCAGCACCGTGCCGTGCAGCCCGAGGTGCTCGATCACACCGAGGATCGGGTCGTTTTCGAAGAAATGCCCGAGCGCCGTGGCGAAGCCGGGTTCGGAGAAGCTCTGTTTCAGCTCGGGGCTGTAGCCGACGCCGTGGTGGATCACGGGCAGGGCCGAGAGCGCGACGACGGAGATGCCCGCGTACACGGCGAGCACCGCGACCACGACCAGGTTCACGGCCTTCGGCACCTGCCGCCCGGGGTCCTTTGACTCCTCGGCCATGTTGGCCACGGTCTCGATGCCCGTGTAGGCGAGCATCGCCAGCGACAGGGCGAAGATCAGTTCCTTCCAGCTCGGGGCGATGCCGAGGTGGACCTGGTTGACGAGCAGGGACGGGTCGAGCACGAGCACCGCGCCGAGCCCGACGAGCAGGGCCTGCGTCGCGAGGTCGACGATCGCGAGGACGAAGTTGAGCCTGGCGGACTCGCCGAGTCCGCGGATGTTGAGGCCGGTGAGGGCGATGACCACGATCAGGCCGCCGACGATGTCCCCGGGGTTGTGCTTGAGCGAGTGCAGACCCGGGAAGGCGCTCAGATAGTGGGGGACGAAGAACGCCGAGATGGCGATCGTGAGGATGTAGTCGAGGCTCAGCGCCCAGCCGGCGAAGAACGAGACCACGTCGTTGAAGGCATGGCGGGCGAACGATGAGGAGCCGCCCGCTTCGGGGAACATCGAGGCGCCCTCGGCGTAGGTTTTGGCGGTCAGCGCGAAGAGGCCTCCGGCGAACACGAACACCAGCGGCGTGAGCCCCAGGGCGTGGGCGGCGACCAGGCCGAGGGCGTAGTAGATCGACGAGCCGACGTTGCCGTAGGCGGTCGCGAACATCCCCGAGACACCGACCGTCTTGCGCAGGCCCTGCTCGGAGAGGCGCGCCATTCCAACGACGCTAGAAAGGCCGGCGTGAAGATCGCATCAAGAAAGCACCCGAGGGCATGTCGATTTCACAAAGATCCCCGGGAAACGGCACATCCGCTCCGGGAAGACCACCGAGGCCGTCCGGGCGGCCCGATCGGCCTGCTCAGACCGGCTGGGCCTTGAACCGGTAGCCCACGCCCGCGTCGGTGCGGATGAACGACCGGTGGCCCTCGCCCCCGCCCAGCTTGCCCCGCAGGTTCGCGATGTGCGTGCGCAGTAGTGGCGTGGCATCGGCGTGCTCGGGACCCCACACCTCGATCAGGAGCTGGCGGTGTGTCATCAACAGGCCCCGGTTGACGGCCAGCACACGCAGCAGGGAGAACTCGATCGGCGTCAGCCGCACCTCCTCGCCGTCGAGCCAGACGGCGTGGGCGGCGAGGTCCACGACCAGTCCGTCCACCTCGATGCGGGGCTCGGCCGCGCCGCGGCCGGCCCGCCGCAGCGCCGCCTGCACACGGGCCACGAGCTCTCCCGGCCCGAAGGGCTTGGTCACGTAGTCGTCGGCGCCGGCTTCGAGCGCTTCGATCTTGATCCCCTCCTCGCCGAGCGCAGACAGCACGATGATCGGCAGCTCGCTCCAACGGCGCAGCTGCCGGCACACCTCGATGCCGTGCATGTCGGGCAGCATCAGGTCGACGATCGCGGCGTGGGGGCCGGCGACGGCGGCGCGGTCCAGCGCCTGCTCCCCCGTCTCGGTCACCAGCACCTCATAGCCCGCCTCGCGCAGCACCAGCCGCAGGGCCCGCTGGATCTGCGGGTCGTCGTCACAGACGAGGATGCGCTCGCCCGCCATCAGGAGCCGCCTGCCGGCGCGGGCGCCCCGGCACCGGCCTCTTCCCGGGCGGGCTCGAGGAGGGGGAACTCAACCACGAAGCTCGTGCCCTGGCCGGGTGCCGACTCGACCGCGATGCGACCGCCGTTCACCTCGATGAAGCCGCGGGCGATCGCCAGGCCCAGCCCCGAGCCGTGGTGCGCCCGTCCGCGGTCGGCGCCGCGGTAGAAGGGCAGGAACACACGGTCGCGCTCGGCCGGCTCGATGCCCGGACCCTGGTCGACGACGCGCACCCGCAGGCGGTTCCCCACGGCACGGGCGCGCACCGACACGGGTTTGCCGGAGGAGAAACGAGCGGCGTTCTCGAGCACGTTGACGAACGCCCGCTCGAGCTGGGCAGGGTCACCCTGCAGCGGCGGCAGTTCGCGGTCGATCGACAGGGCGAAGTCGACATCGCGAGCGCCGGTCTGCTCGACAGCCTCGTGAAGCACGTCCTCGATCGAGCACCAGGCCGCGCCCTGCTCGAGCCGCCCGGCCTGCAGCTGGGAGAGGTCGAGCAGCTTCTCGATCAGGAGCCACAGCCGCGTCGCCGCGTCGAGCACCACGTCGCGAACCTCACCCACCGTCTCGCCGCTGGAGGCGGCCGGGTCGAGCGCCCCCGCGGCGGTGAGGATGGCGGTGACGGGCGTGCGCAGGTCGTGGGACACGGACCGCAGCAGGGCCGTCTTCATCTCATCGCTGCGACGGAGGGCGTCGGTCTCGACGACCTCCTCCTGCAGCACCTCGCGGTGCAGTGCGGCGGCGAGGATCGAGCCGAGCGGCGGCACGACGCGCTCGCGCGCCCGCTCGAGATCTGCCGCCGAGACCGAGCCGGGAAGTTCCAGCGCGCCGACCGGTGCTTCGGCGGCACTCAGGGACAGCACGACCGCGCCCGCCCGGGGGGCTCCCGGCCCGAGGCGAATCTCGGCCCACTCCGCGCCGAGCGCCTGCGCCAGCCGCCGCGACGCGGGGTCGAGCGCGTCGGCGAGCCGCTCCGCTCCGAGCAGCAGCTGGGCCAGCTCGCTGGCCAGATCAGCCTCGCGGCGGCGCTCGTCCAGCTCACGCGCGCGAGCACGGGCGAGATCGGCGACGAGGCCGACCGCGACGGCGACAGCGACGAAGGCCGCCAGCCCGACCCAGTCGCGGCCGTGGGCGAGTGTGAAGCGCCCGACCGGCGGCAGGTGGAAGAAGTTGAAGGCAGCGGCGCTGAGCACGGCCGTTGCAACACCGAAGCCGAGACCCCAGAAGACCGACACCACGACCACCGCCAGCAGGTAGACCACACCCAGCGTCTGGGCGGGCGCGACGTGCTTGAGGGGGTATACGAGCAGCGTCGAGAGCGCGACCGTGACGAGCAGCACGACGACACCGAGCCCGCGCGAGGGACGCTCGGCGCGCAGCACGGTCGGCGAGAGGGCGCGGGTGCGCATCGCTCAGGCCGGCACGGCCGCCTTCTCGCGCTCGGCGGCCTCCCGGTTCTCCGTCTCGATGATCACGCGACAGGGCCGCTTGGCCAGCAGGTAGGTCGCCGTGGGACCGATGCCGCGGTCACCGAGGGGAGCGTGCAGCGTCGACCAGTAGACGACGTCGGCGTGAACCCGTTCGGCTTCCTCGACGAGCGCCGAGCCGGGGTTACGCGTGCGGATCAGGCCGGTGTGGATCTTGATGCCCGCCCGCCGCGCCTGGATGCGGGCGCTCTCGAGCGCCGAGCGGCCCTCGGCCTCCTCGGCCTCCATGCCCTCCTCGAGCGAGAGCTGGCTCGGCACGGGCAGCACGAAGACGGCATACACGACCCCCTCTTCGCCGATCAGCTTCGATGCGGCGCCGAGCGCCGTCGCACTGACGTCGCTGCCGAAGATCGGGACCAGCGCGGTGCGATAGTCGAACTCGGCGAATTCGGCCGGCCGCTCCCGTCGCGGGGCCTTCTCCGTCGTCCTCAGGTCGAGACCCTGGCTGCGGCGGAAGAGGACGTACAGGATCATTCCCAGGGCGAGCCAGAAGACGCCGGCGCCAGCGACCGCGAGATGCAGGATCGTGACGACGACGAACGCCAGCCCGGTGCCCAGGCCGCCGAGCACGGCGAACAGGGGCAGTTTTTTTTGCCCGATGCGCAGCGTCCCGGGGCCGCGGTAGGGCCGCGGCCGGTCGGGCTCCTTGGCTCGCAGACGGATCACCGAGGCGTGGGCGATCGTGAACGACAGCATCGCGCCGAAGGCGTACATGTTGCCGAGGAATTCGGCCTGGCCGGGGATGATCGTCAGGCAGGCGACGCCACCGAACAGCAGGATGCCGATCCAGGGCGTCGAGAAGCGCGGATGAAGCCGGCTGAGGCGGTCGGGGACCTGGCGGTGCAGGCCCATCGAGTAGACGAGCCGCGAGGCGCCGATGATGCCCGCGTTCGAGGCGATGAACAGGATCGTCGCGGCGAGGATCCCGACATAGATCTCTCCGGCGGACTGAAGCGCGCCGAGGTGCAGGTGCTTGACGATCCCTAGCACCGGGTCGCCGGCGTAGCCGCCTTCCGCCTCGCTCGTGCCGAGCAGCGTCTTGTAGCTACCGTTCGGCTGCTTGGTGACGGGGAGCGCCGAGAGGGCGACCATCGGCAGCAGCGCGTAGATCGCGAACACGGCCACCACGACCGCCCTGATCGCGCGCGGGATCGTGCGCGTCTCATCCCGGGCCTCCTCGGCCATGTTCGAGATCGTCTCGATCCCCGTGTAGGCGATCATCCCGACGGGGATCGCGACGAGGAAGTTTTTCCAGGTCGGCGCGACGCCGATGTGGACGTTGTCGAGGAGCACATGCGGCGAGAGCACGAGCAGCACGCCGGCGATGACCAACAGCAGCTGCGTGGCGAGGTCGGTCACGGCGAGCACGATGTTCAACCTGGCCGCCTCCTTGACGCCGACGACGTTCACGACCGACAGCAGCACGACCACGGCGATCCCGAACAGGATGTCGCCGGGCGAGTGCGACAGGGCCGGCCAGAAGATCCCCCCGAGGTAGTGGGGAACGAAGAACGCCGAGATGGCGATCGTGATCGTGTAGTTGAGCATCTGCGCCCAGGCGGCGAAGAACGACCACAGCTCGTTGAAGGCGTGCCGCGCGAAGGAGGATGAGCCGCCCGCCTCGGGGTACATCGCCGTCGCCTCGGCGTAGGTGGCCGCCGTCAGGTAGAAGATCACGCCGGTGATCACGAACACGACCGGCGTCAGGCCCAGCGCGTAGGAGGCGACGAGCCCGAGCGCGTAGTAGATCGACGAGCCGACGTTGCCGTAGGCCGTCGAGAACAGGGCACTCGTCCCGAGCACCCGCCGCAGGCCGTGTTGTGTCAGCCGAGCCACGCGCCGCAGCGTACCGGCGCAGCCGAACGGGCGATCCGCCTGGCGCGGCTCCGGATAGCCCGAAATCAGTGCAACATCCTGTGCACCACAGTCGCCCGGGCAGGAACCAGCCGTATGATCACGACGAGGGGTGCTGTTCCGACCGACCTACCGTGTAATGGAAACTGCTAGACGAGAAAACTACGACTCCGGCGAGGACTTCGTCCTCGAATACGGGGAGCTCCGCTTCACCTTCAACGAGGCGGATTTCTCGCAGCGGTGCGAGCAGGCGGCCTTGAAGCTCGGCTTCGTGGGTGGCCGCCTCGGCCAGGAGGAGCTCGAAGACCTGGTCAACCTCGCCGTCAACGGCGAGATCCTCGACCCCGCCTCGGCACTGGGCGAACACGTCAACGACTGCTGGCCCGAGCTCGTCGGCCCGGCCGAGCGCTCGCTCGTGCACTGGCTGCGGCGCCTCGTGTTCCGCGGCGCCTGGCTCGACCAGCGCGTCAAGGAGGGCGAGCTGAGCGTCGAGTTCGACGACCGCACCGGCACCTTCGCCTACGTGCAGCCGAGCCCCAACGGCGCGCCCGGACCGAGCGAGCCGATCGAGCTGGCGCCAGAGCCCTCCTGGGGCCGCGTCGCCTACCGCCGCTAGCGAGGCCGCAGACAGCCCGGCGCGCGGCGGCGTCCTCGCTGGCTAGCGGTTCTCCAGCGCCTTCTTGCGGGCCTTGCGGATCGCCTCGGCGTCCTTCTCGCCGACGATCGACTCGACGCGCAGTGTTGAGCTGTGGGCGAGATCGAGGATCGGCTGGCCGCCAACCGCCGCCAGCTCGGGATCGAGAGCGATCACGGTCGTCTCGCCGCCGACGGGATGTGCCGCGGTCGCGACGATCGTCAACGAGCCGGCCTCGCGCAGGTTGCGGGCGGAGGCCATCGCGCGACGAGCGGACTGCGGCTGCAGGCCGTCGAGGCCGTCCACGAACACGAGCGCATCGCCACCCCGTGCGGCTACGCGCCGCCCGGCGTCGAGGGCGCGCTCGAGGGCCTGCGCCTGAGAGTCCGGCGAGGCCGCGAAGCTGAGGGCGGCGGCCGGCTCGGGGGTCTGCGCCTGCCAGTCGGCGATCTCCTCCGGCCGCGCGCCGGCCAGCACCAGACTGACCTCGAGGCCCTCCTTGTCCTTCAGCGCCTCATACAGGCGGCGCAGGGTCTCCGACTTGCCGGCCCCGCGCGGCCCGACGATCGTCGCCCGCGAGCCCTTGCCGAGGGGCGTGAGCCACTCGATGGCCTCGAGGGTCTTGTCCTCGGAGCCGAGCTCGAGGCGCTCGGAGGGCCAGGCGACGGGCAGGTCCTCATAGCGGGCGCCGTCGGAGACCGAGTCGGCCGAGGCGCCGTTGATGGTGTCGATCCGGACCAGCGAGGGGTAGCGCTCAGAGCGACGGGGCGTGCGCACAGGGCCGGCCACGCGGTCGCCGGATACGAGCTCGCAGCGGCGCACCTGGGCGGCGGAGATGTAGACGTCCTCGTCGGAGGGCTCGGGCGGGTCCACGCGCAGGAAGGCCGAGCCGTTGCCGAGCACCTCTACGACTCCCTCGGCCACGCGGCCGTCCGAGTCGCGCTCCTCACCGCCGGCTCCTCTCGGGCTGCGCCGTCCGCCGCTCTCGCCGCGTCCGCCGCTCTCGCCCCGGCCACCGCTCTCGCCCCGGCCGCCCCGCGAGCGGGCCCGCCGCGGCGGGCGCTCGCGCACGGATTCACCGGCACCGTCGTCGTCCTCGGCGCTCGCGGCCTCGAGGGCGGGCTCCTCATCGCTGTCTGAGCCGTCGTCCTCATCCTCCTCGCTGCGCCCGCGGCGCAGCCGCGGAGAGCGGCGCCGGCGCGGTTTCGGCCTGTCCTCCTCGGCACCCTCGGCGCCGGGCTCCCTGTCGTCCCCGGCGGGGGTCTCGCCGAGGATCGCGTCGATCAGGTCCGCCTTGCGGAGACGTCGGAAGCCGTCGAGGCCGATCTGGTCGGCGATCGCGTGCAGGTCGGCCAGAGGACTCGCTTCCAGCTCGGAGCGGTCGAGTACTGCCATGTGAATCCCTCGTTTCTTTGGATGGGCGGTTGGCGTCCCGGCGCGTTGGTCAGCGCCGGGCACCCGTGAACGCGATCAGCCTAGCGTCTGGGTCCGCTGGTACCGGATCTCCTCCGTCAGCCGCAGCCCCTCCTCCGGCGCCTCCTCGCCGCGCAGGGCGGCCCGCACGGTGAGGAAATCGGCCGCCGCGGCGACGTCGTGCACACGGAAGATGTGCGCGCCCGTGTCGAGCCCGTGGGCGAGCGCCGCGAGCGTGCCCCCGAGGCGCTCGCGCGGGGGGCGTCCGGTCAGCGCGCCGATGAAGTCCTTGCGGGAGATCGCCATCAGCACCGGCCGCTCGAGCTCGTTCAGCGCCGCGGCGGCGGCGAGCAGCCGGATCGTCTGCGCGGGGGTCTTGGCGAAGTCCGGTCCGGGGTCGACGATCAGCTGCTCGCGCCTCATCCCCCGCTCGAGGGCCAGCTCGATCCGCTCACGCAGGAAGGCCAGCACCTCGGCGGCCACGTCCTCGTAGAGGTCAGGCTCCTGGCGCCGTTCGCGGGGCGCAGCGGCCGTGTGCATCAGCACGAGTCCGGCGCCGGTCTCGGCGCAGACGCCGGCCAGCTCGGGGTCGCGCAGCCCGCTCACGTCGTTGACGATCTTCGCCCCGGCCGCGACGGCGGCGCGGGCGACGTCGGGCTTGTAGGTGTCGACCGACACCACTGCTCCGAGCCTGTCGACGATCCGCTCGATCAGCGGCGCCACACGCTCGATCTCCTCCTCGACCGCGACCGGCGGACGCCCCGTCGATGCCGACTCGCCGCCGACGTCGAGGATCGCGGCCCCGTCCTCGAGCAACTGCTCGGCGAGTCCCAGCTGGGCGTCGAGCCCGGCGTGCAGGCCGCCGTCGCTGAAGGAGTCCGGGGAGGCGTTGACGACACCCATCAGCCAGGGGCGCGGGCCGATCAGGGCGTCGAGGCCGCCCGCCACGAGGCGGCGCGGCACGACCGGGACCCCCGTCACGGGGCCGCCTCGCCGGCCGGCGCCAGCGCTCCGCCGCCCGTCGCGGCGATCCCCTCGGCCGCCGCCTCGACGTCGAAGGCCGCCAGCTCGGCCGCCAGCCGGGCCTGGTCCCAGCCGAGCTCCCGGGCCAGCACGTCGGCCACCCGGCCGGCGGGGCCGTCCGCGCCGGTGCTCAGCTCACGGGCCGCAAGCAGACCCAGGCGGGTGCGGCGCAGCAGCACGTCGCCGATGCTGCGGGCCTGCTCGTGGCGCGCCGCGAGGGCGACCTCGGCAAGCAGGTCGGGGCAGCCCGGCACGATCTGCTGGGCCAGCTCGCCCCGCTCGGCCGCGATCGAGAGGACCGTCAGCGCGCCGTGCCCGTAGCGGCCGGCCAGCGCCGCGTAGGACTGCTCCGCCACACCCTCCACGCGGGGCAGCTCCTCCGCGGCGACGGCCTGGCCGAGCGGGATTTCATGGGTCCGGCAGGCGGCCTCGCGGGCGTCGCGCTCGACGAGCCGGTCGACTGTCATCTTCGCCATCCGCCGCCAGGTCGTGAGCTTGCCCCCCGTGATCGTGATCATTCCCGAGGAGGTCTCATACAACTCCGCCTTGCGGGAGATGTCGACCGACTTCTTCGGATCTCCCGTGGAGATCAGCGGCCTCACGCCGGCGAAGGCCCCGGTCAGCTGGGCGGGTCCGAGATCGCTGCCGAAGAACTCGTTCACCGCGTCCAGCAGGTAGGTGATGTCCTCGCCGGACGGCTCGATGTGGTCGAGCGGCCCCTCGTAGTCGTTGTCGGTCGTGCCGATCAACGCGTGACCGAGCCACGGCAGCGCGAAGATCGACCGCCCGCTGCCGGCCGGTACGATCGCCCCGCCGATCAGCGGCAGGTCCTCGTGGCGGATCGTGACGTGGGTGCCCCGGCTCGGCCGGATCGAGGGCAGCTCGGCCTCGAGGTGCAGCTCGTTCGGGCGCAGCTGGTCGGCCCAGACACCCGTCGCGTTGACGACGTTGGCGCCCCGCACCTCGAAGCGCTCGCCGCTCTCGGCATCCCGGACCTGGACGCCGCTGGCGCGCCCCCCGTTCTCGATCAGCCCGGTCACGTCGAGCCGGTTGGCGATCACCGCGCCGAAGCGCTCGGCCTCCCCGAGCACCGTCAGTACCAGCCGGGCGTCGTCGGTCTGGCAGTCGTAGAACAGGTATCCCGAGGTCGGTTCGCGTGCCGCCAGGGCCGGCAGCAGCTCGACCACCTCCTCTCCGGAGATCACGCGGTGGCGGGCCGGGCTCCAGGACTCCTGCGACTCGACGCTCTCGACGGTGCCGTTGGCCTGCTCGCGCTCGGCGCTCCCCTTCTGCGCGCCCCGCGAGCGCCTCGCGCGGCGCCCCCGCAGCCGGTCGCGGTCGACCGACATCACGTCGTAGAGGTTCAGCCCGACGCCGACGAGGCGGTCGGGCTTGGCTCCGTCGAAGGCGGGCACGACGAGGGGCAGCGGACGCACGAGATGCGGCGCCAGCGTGACCATCAGCTGCCTCTCGAGCAGCGCCTCCCGGACCAGCCCGAGGTCGAAGTTCTGCAGGTAGCGCAGGCCGCCGTGGACGAGCTTGCTCGAGCGGCTGGAGGTACCGGAGGCGAAGTCCGCGCGCTCCACCAGAGCGACGCTGTAGCCGCGCGAGGCGGCGTCGAGCGCGACGCCCGCCCCGGTGATGCCGCCGCCGACGACGACCACGTCGAACTCCTCGCCGCTGAGGGCCGCCAGGGCCTGGCTGCGCTCGATCACGCGGCCAAGTCTCGCAGAGCCGCGCGCCTGCCTCCCGGCCTGGTCGCCTCAGGCCTCGCTGTTGGCGAGATCTTCGCGGATCGCCGCCGGGCTCGGCCCGGACTAGAGCTGCCCGAGCTCCGCGGTGATCTCGCTGACGGCCGACTTGGCGTCACCGAACAGCATCGAGGTCTCGGGCTCGTAGTAGAGCTCGTTTTCGATCCCTGCGAAGCCGGGGTTCATCGAGCGCTTGATCACGATCACCGAGCGACTGTCCGAGACCTCCAGGATCGGCATCCCGTAGATCGGCGAGGAGGGAGTGTTCTTGGCGGCCGGGTTGGTCACGTCGTTGGCGCCGATCACCAGCGATACGTCCGTGCGCTGGAACTCCGGGTTGGCCTCCTCCATCTCCTTCAGCTGGTCGTAGGGCACGTCGGCCTCGGCGAGCAGGACGTTCATGTGGCCGGGCATGCGACCAGCCACCGGATGGATCGCATAGCTCACTTCGACCTGCCGTTTTTCGAGCTCCTTGGTCAGCTCGCGAACGGCGTGCTGGGCCTGGGCGACAGCCATCCCGTAGCCCGGGACGATCACCACGCGGTTGGCGTAGGCGAGCTGGATCGCCGCGTCCACGGCCCCGATCGATTTGACCGTACCCGCGTGCTCGCCCGCGCCTTCGGCTCCCTCGATCGCTCCGCCGCCGCCGAAGCCGCCGGCCACGATCGCGGGGATCGAGCGGTTCATCGCCACCGCCATCAGGTTCGTCAGGATCGTTCCCGAGGCGCCGACGATCATGCCCGCGACGATCAGCGCCGGGTTGTTCAGCGCGATCCCCGTCGCCGCCGCCGAGAGGCCCGTGAAGGCGTTCAGCAGCGAGATCACGACCGGCATGTCCGCGCCGCCGATCGGCAGCACGAGGAAGTTGCCGAGCAGCGCCGCGCAGATCAGCATGCCGACGAACAGCGCTTCGGAGTGGGCGCCCGAGATCAGGTCGATGCCCGCGGCCAGGGCCAGGATCAGCAGCACGAGGTTCACGACCTGCTGACCGGCGCCGAGGGTGATCGGGCGCCCGGGCAGGATTTCCTGGAGCTTGCCGAAGGCGATGTTCGATCCCCAGAAGGAGATCGAGCCGACGATCGCCGCGAACACCGAGAAGACGGCCACGTAGGTCGCCACGGCGCCGCCGCTGATCGTGAGCGTGCCGAAATGGCCGATCACGTGGATCGTGTGGGAGCCGTATGTCGAGCCGTGGCGGCGGAACTCCGCCCAGGCGATCAGGAACACCGCGCCGCCGCCGACGCCGTTGAACAGCGCCACCATCTGCGGCATCGCGGTCATCTTCACGTTGCGGGCCGCCGGCACGCCCACGGCCGCCCCCAGCGCCACGCCGAGGACGATCAGCCCCCACTCCCCCTCGCTCGGGTCCAGCAGCGTCGCGACGACGGCGATCGCCATGCCCACCGCGGCGATGCGGTTGCCCCGCACGGCCGTCGTCGGGCCCGCCAGGCCGCGCAGCCCCTGGATGAACATCCCGAAGGCGATGATGTAGAGGACGTAGATGAAGCTTTCGCTCTGCCACCAGGACGTCGCGAGCGGGAGACCGGTCATCGGCCCTCACCGTCCTCGCCGGCCTCGTCGGCCTCCTTCGGTTTCGGCTTTGCCTTGAACATCTCGAGCATCCGGTCGGTCACCAGGAACCCGCCGACGATGTTGATCGTGCCGAAGGCGATCGCGATCACCAGGATCACCTTGTTGAAGGCGTCGTTGCCGGCCAGCCCGATCACGATCAGGCCGCCGAGCAGCACGATGCCGTGGATCGCGTTGGTGCCGGACATCAGCGGCGTGTGGAGCGTGTTCGGCACCTTCGAGATCACGACGAAGCCGATGAAGCCGGCGAGCACGAGGATCGCCAGATTGGTCGTGAGGGTGCTGGCAAGGATCACGGCTGCTCCCCTCCGGCGCTCGGCGCGCCGGCCGCCGCCTCGACGGCCGCGCGGGCGCCCTCGTTGACGATCTCCCCGGCCTTGACCACGCAGGCGCCCTTGACGATCTCATCGTCCCAATCGAGCTGCAGAGCCCCGTCCTCGCCCACGAACAGCTCGAGCAGCGCCTGCACGTTGCGCGCGAACAGCTGGGAGGAGTGCTCTGCCATCGTTGCCGGCAGGTTCAGGGGCGAGACGATCTTGACCTCGTGCTTGACCACCGTCTCGCCCGGCTCGGTCAGCTCGCAGTTGCCCCCCGCCTCGCCGGCCAGGTCGACGATCACCGAGCCCGGCTTCATGCCTTCGACGGCCTCGGCCGTGACCAGCCGGGGCGCCGGGCGGCCCGGCACCAGCGCGGTCGTGATCACCACGTCGAAGCCCTTGATCGCGTCGGTCAATGCCTGCTGCTGCCTCGCTCGCTCCTCCCCGGTCAGCTCGCGGGCGTAGCCGCCCTCGCCGCTGGCCTCCAGTCCGAGGTCGAGCCACTGGGCGCCGAGCGATTCGACCTGCTCGGCGACCTCGGGCCGTACGTCGTAGCCGGTGGTGCGGGCGCCCAGCCGCTTGGCCGTGGCGAGGGCCTGCAGGCCGGCCACGCCGACCCCCAGCACCAGCACCTTGGCGGGCGGGATCGTCCCGGCGGCGGTCATCAGCATCGGGTAGAAGCGGCCGATCTCCTCGGCGCCGAGCAGCGCCGCGCGGTAGCCGGCCACGTTGCTCTGCGAGGACAGGGCGTCCATCGCCTGGGCGCGGGAGATACGCGGGATCGCCTCCATCGCGAAGGCGGTGGCCCCGGCGTCGGCCAGCGCCTTGGTCGTGTGGGGGCTGGTGAGGGGCGCCAGGAAGCCGATCAGGATCGAGCCCTGGCCGAGACCCCGGATCGCCTGCGGGTCGGGCGGGGCGATCGTCAGCACGACATCGCAGCGCCACACCTCGGCCGCGTCGGAGGCGATCTTCGCCCCCGCCGCCGTGAAGGCGTCGTCGCCCAGCAGCGCGTCGGCCCCGGCGCCACTCTGCACGAGCACGTCCAGGCCCTTGGCCTGCAGCTTGCCGACCACCTCGGGCACGAGCGCAACTCGGTGCTCCCCCGCCGCGGTCTCCTTCGGTACGCCGATCCGCATCTGAGGTGCGAGAACGTATCCGATCGCGGGGACGCGCGGCGGCTCGGCCCCCCGACCGGCATGGAGCGCCGGTCGGGTTTCCCGATCTGCGGGCATGGAGCGCCGGTCGGGTTTCCCGATCTGCGGGCATGGAGCGCCGGTCGGGTTTCCCGATCTGCGGGCATGGAGCGCCGGCCGGGTTTCCCGATCGACCGGCACGGAGCGCCGGCCGAGTCCGCCGACTTAGAATGGGTCCTGCGGCCCGCCTTGGGGCCCCTGCGATGACCGTCAATCTGACCCGCATCTACACGAAGCTCGGCGACGGCGGCGAGACGCACCTCGGCGACATGAGCCGGGTCTCCAAGCTGCATCCCCGCGTCGAGGCCTACGGCACCGTGGACGAGCTGAACGCGGCGATCGGGCTGGCGCTGCTCGCGGAGGGAATGCCGCCGCGGTTCGCCGAATGGCTCGGGCGCGTGCAGAACGACCTGCTCGACGTCGGCGCCGACCTGTCCGTGCCGCCGCCCGCAGAGGCCTCCGCCGATGAGGCCCGGGCGCGCCTGCGCGTCGGCCCGGACTACACCGCCTGGCTCGAGCAGGCCTGCGACGAGATCAACGAGACACTCGCGCCGCTCCGTTCGTTCGTGATTCCCGGCGGCACGCCGGCAGCCGCCCATCTGCATGTCTGCCGGACCGTCTGCCGTCGCGCCGAGCGGCGCACGATCGCCGTCGGCGAGGAGGTCAACCCGGAGGCCGTGCGCTACCTGAACCGTCTCTCCGACCTGCTCTTCATCCTCAGCCGGGCGGCCAATGCCGAACAGGGGGCCACGGGGGCCGAGCCGCTCTGGGACCCGGGCGCCCACGGGACCGGCGGCGCAGACGGCTAGCGCTCGGCGGGTCTGACCCGGCAGGCTGGGTCACTCACTCTTGTTCCGCGGAAGCGAAGGTCTCTACGAGGCGGTGTGGACCGTTGCCACCGCGGCTCTCAAGGTGACTGTGGCGAGGTCTCCGCAGGCACCCGGGGCCGGCGCGGGCGAATCCGCTCGGAAGCTCGCAGCGCCGCCACGGCCAGAGCCATCCACAGCGCGGCGAGGAGGATCCCGCCGAGGACGTCACTGGGCATGTGCCAGGCGAGGACCAGCAGGGCGGCGCTCACAGCCAGCACGAACAGGGCCCCGAGCAGCGCCACCGCGCCGCGCAGCCGCGCGGGCGCGACGAGCACTGCGCACAGGACCAGCGCCATCGCCGCCGTGGAGTGACCGCTGGGCCACGAGGCGGCCCCGATCACGGCGCCACCGACGTGGTCGTGCTTGTGGGCGAGGAGCGGCTTCAGCAGCTCAGCGCTGAACGGCGCCAGCGCCAGCACGACGGCGACTGCAACGGCCGCCCGGGGGCGCTCGCCGGCCAGCGCCACGGCGATCAGCGCGATCGCCCAGAGCACGAACAGCGACGGGTCCAGCAGGTGCAGGAGAAATTCGGCGGGGGCGTCGATGCTGGGCCGGCTCAGGGTCGTGAACCTGTACAGCGTCGTCGCGTCCCGGAGCCGCACGGCGGGGATCAGCTCGGCCACGGCCCAGACTACGGCGAGGCCGAAGACGCACAGGGCGGCGATGCCCAGCGCGCTCAGCGGGCTGGGAGCGGCGTCGCCGCGGCGCGAAGGGGCTCGCGCCGTTGGCGCCTCGGCGGCGAGGGCGTGTCCGGTCATTCCCAGAAAGGGTAGGAGAGATGCTTAACGCGGCCTGAAAGCGCCGCCGCGTGCCTCAGCCTGCGGGAGGGCCGATCGGCAACGGCCGCCCGGCCAGAGCGGTCAGCGCCTGGGCCGTCACCCACACCGGCGTCTGGGCTCCGGTGCGCGAGTAGCGCACGCTGCCGTCGGCGAGGATCAGGCTCCTCAGGTAGGCGAGCGGGTCGACGCTGCCGGCGCGCCGCACCTTGGCCGGGTCCTGGCGAGCGGCGATCAGACCCTGCACGGCCCAGGCGGTTGACTGTGCGTTGGAGGAGCCCCCCTTCTCCTGCGGGTAGCCGCCGTCGAGGTTCTGGGCCGCTCGCAGGAACGACACAGCCCGGGCCAGCGCCCGCCGCCGATGCGGTGCCGCAGCCAGGGCCTGGATCGCGGCGCCCGTGTCGTCGACGTCGCTGCCCGCACCCCGGGTGGCGAACCCGTAGCCGCCGTCCCCATCCTGCTGGCGCGCCAGCCAGGCCGCGGCCGCCGCGACGGGCGCCGAGCGCGGTCCGTAGCCCGCCGCGCGCAGGGCCAGGATCCCGAAGGCCGTCAGGTTGGAGAGGTGGCCGAAGGACCCGTCGGAGGCGCGGAAACGGAGTAGCCGCGAGACCGGGTCGCCGCCCGGCAGCGAGCGCAGCGGCGCGCCGCAGGCCCGCAGCGCGAGGATCGTGCGCTCGAGATCCCCGGCGCCGTTCAGGGTGCCCGCTTCGGCCTCGATGGCGTCGAGCACCGTGTGCCCACCGCGGATCAGGGTCACCGGACTGCGGCCGGCCGCGGCGAGGCCGATGGCCGCCCACGCCGAGTACAGCTCGCTGCTGTGGAGGCCCGGTGCCGCGCCGAAGCCGCCGTCGGTGTTCTGGGCGCTCGCGATGTACTCGAGCTCGCGCCCCAGCGAGGCCGCGGCGGCCTGGGCCCCGGTGCTCGCCGAGGCCTCCTGGCCGGATCTGGTGGCGTTGGCGCAGGCGGTCACCCCGAGCACGAGCACGGGCACGCAGAGCAGCAGCGCGAGCGCCGCGGGCGGCCCGCCGAGCAGCGCCGCACCGGGCAGCCGTCGGGACGCCGCGACCGCCGGAGGCTCCTCCCAGCTGACTGCGAGCCGGGCCCGCACCCGAGTCAGCATCCGCAGCAGGCCTGGGCCGAAGGCGAGGCCGAAGGCGAAGCTGGCGGCCACGTGGGTGGCGTCGAAGACCGCGGCGGAGCCGAGCACCAGACCGAAGCCGGCGAGGCTGTGGTTGCCGGTGCCCGTCCAGGTGAAGAGGTCGAGCACGAGGTTGAAGACCTCGGCCGACAGGGCGCAGACGAGCGCCAGTGCCAACGGCGGCGGACGGCGCGGGCCGAGCAGGCGGCCGAGGCCGGCGCCGAGCAGCCCGACCAGTCCCCAGCCGAGCATCTGCCACGGCGTCCAGGGTCCCTCGCCGAGCAGGATGTTCGAGGCAAGCGCGGAGACGGCACCGATCGCGAAGCCGGGCCGGGCGCCGAAGGCGATGCCGCCGACCAGCACGATGGCCGTGATCGGCTTGACGTCGGGGACCGCCGCGAAGGCGTCGCGGCCGAGGGCGGCGAGCGCGGCGAGGGTGGCCACGACGGCGAGCAGCTTGGCGGGCGGTTCGCTTCGCTCATACCACCAGAAGGCGGCCGCCAGCGCGGCAAGGACGATCGCGAAGGATGTGAGCTGCCAGCTCATCGGCCTGCCGCCAGACGCTCGCCGGTGAGGACCGCGGGCGCCGCCCGCGCGGCCCGCAGCAGCTCGGCGCCCTGGTCGGGGAGCAGCGCTCCTCCCGCCCCGCCGAGGATCCGGGCGGTCTCGGTGGCGAAGTACCAGCCGCCCGCAAGGATCTCCTCGATCGGGCCGTCGGCGATCGTGCGCCCGTCCGCCATCAGCACGGCGCGCGCGGCCAGCGCGGCGGCGAACTCGGCGTCGTGGGTCGCCACGATCACCGCCATCCCCTCCACCGCGCCGGCCCGCAGGCGCCCCGCCAGGTCGTGCTTGGCGGTCCGGTCCATACCGCGGGTGGGCTCGTCGAGGGCAAGCACGGCCGGGGCCTGCTCGCCGTCGCCGAGCACCACGGCGAGAGCGAGGCGCTGGCGCTCGCCGCCGGAGAGGTCGCGCGGATTGCGCTCGCCGAGCCCGCCCAGGCCGAGCCGTGCCAGCGCCTCGGCGGAGGCCTCCTCGGCGACGCGCTCGTGCAATAGGTAGTCGCTGGGGTTCTGGAGCAGCAGCGCAACACGCCCGCTGCTGCGGACGCTCCCCCGGGTGGGTGTGAGCAGACCGGCGGCGTGGCGCAGCAGCGTCGACTTGCCGGCGCCGTTGCGGCCCATCAGCGCGACGGTCTCCCCCGCCTCGACGCGTAGCCCGATGCCGCGCAGGACGGCGGGCCCGTCTCGCAACTCGTGCCACAGGCCCTTGATCTCCAGGGCGGGTGCGAGCCGGGCGCCGCCTCGGGAGCGGCGCCAGGCGGCCAGCCGTGCGGATGTGCCCGTCCTCCGGGCGGGAACCGCGGCCACAGGGTCCTCCGGCGCCGGCAGCAGACCGTGGCGGCGGAGCGTGGCCCGTGCCTGCTTGACCCCGGCCGGCGGCGGCGCGAGCCCGGCGCCCTCGATCAGACGGGCGGCGGGCGTCTGCAGGGAGCGCTCGTGCAGCGCCGCCCACGCCAGGAAGCCGGAGGGGTCGCGGTCGCACACGACGGCCCCGCCGTCCATCGCGATCACCCGATCGGCCGCACCGAGGCAGCGCTCGAGGCGATGCTCGATCAGCAGCACGGCCGTGTCGGACTCCTGGTTCAGCCGCCGCAGCTGCCAGATCAGCTCATCGCCGGCGACGGGGTCCAGCTGCGAGGTGGGCTCGTCGAGCAGCACCAGCGACGGACGGGAGACGAGCGTTGCCGCCAGCGCCACGCGCTGCAGCTCGCCGCCGGAGAGCTCGGCGGTGGGGCGCTCCAGCAGTCCGCCGATGCCCAGGGCGAGCGCCACCTCCTCGACTGCCCGGGCGACGGCGCCGGCGCCGCGGCCACGGTTCTCGACGGCGAGGGCCAGCTCGGCGCGGACGGTGGACATCACAACCTGGCTCTCCGGGTCCTGCAGCAGCGTTCCGGCGACCGCCCCGATCGCGGAGGGAGGGTGCTCGCGCGTGTCCAGGCCGGCGACCGTCACCCGGCCGGCGAAGCTGCCCCCGTGGAAGTGCGGGACGAGGCCGGCCGCGGCGCGCAGCAGCGTCGACTTGCCCGAGCCGGAACGGCCCGCGAGCACGCAGAACTCGCCGGGAGCCAGGGTCAGGGTCACGTCGCGAAGCGCCGGGGCACCGCCACCCGGGTAGGTGTAGGCCACGTGCTCGAAGCTGAGGACGCTCACGGCTCGATCCCCCTGCGGTCGGCGAACGGCGCCAGGGCGACCGCGATCATCAGTAGCGCCAGCGCGAGCGTTCCCGGCCCGGCGGCGAGGGACACTGTCGGATAGGCATCGAAGTGCCCGGCGCCGCCGAGGTGTGCGAGCAGCGCCAGTGCGACGATCGCGAGCGCGGCGGCGAGGAAGGCGAGATCGTGGCGCGAGAGCGGCCGTGGTGGGCGGTTCGAGGCGCGGCGGCCCCCGCGAGCGCCGGTTGAACGGGGAGCGCCGTAGCCGCGCATCTCCAGCACGGCGGCAACGTCGAGGGCGCGATCGAGGGCGCCGGCGACGGTGGCGCGCAGCACGGCGAGCCGGCCGCGTGAGCCGCGGGAGCCGCCGTCCGAGCGGCAGCGCTGGGCCTCGGCCAGGCGGCGGGCATCCTGGGCGAGCACCGGCACGAGCCGGGTGGCCAGCGCGGCCGTCAGGGCCGAGCTCGGTGAGAGGCGGCGAAGTGAGAAGAGCAGCTCGTCGGGGTCCGCGGCACAGACGACCAGCAGGCAGGCAAGGGTCACGACGAGCAGCCGCAGGCCGAAGACGAGGCCGTAGACGACGGCCTCAACGGTCAGGTTCATCTGGCCGAGTACGCCCCAGTCGCCGAGTCGCGCGAACACCGTCAGCCCGCCGCGGCTGACGAGCACGTTCACGAGCACCGTGGCGGCGAGCACGGGCAGGGCCGTGGCACGGGCGGCACGGAGCATCTGGGTGCCGACCCCTGCGGCGCAGGCGGCGAGCAGGACGGAGGCGAGCAGCGCGGCCAGCAGCAGCGGGTCTTCGAGCAGCAGCGCGGCGAGGGCCAGCGCCGCGCCGTAGGCGCCGGCGATCGTGGCGCGAGCGGCGTGCAACGGGCTAGCCCGGCGGCGGTAGGCGAGCTGGGTGGCGGCGCCGAGGGCGCTCATCCCCCGCTCCCCGCCGTCGTACGGGACCCGTAGCCAACCGGTATCGGCAGCGCCAAGCCGCTCGTCGGGAGGACGGCCAGGGAGAAGTGGTTGCGCAGCGGGGCTTCCCCGAAGTCGGCGGCGGCGCGGGACACGGCCGCCGTGTCCGTGCCGGTGACGACCCAGGTCGGGGCTTCTTCGCCCCCGCGGGTCGCGGCGATCAGCCCGGCGCTCTCCCCGCCGAGGGGGAACGCTCGGCCATCGGGCTCGAACAGGGTGAGCTCACTGCCGTCCTTCGTGAACGCGGCGTAGACCCCGCTCTCGCGCGGGCCCTGCTCGATCGAGGCGACGCCGGGGTCGGCGCTCAGCGCCGGCCAGGTGCCGACGAGCACGCGGAGGATCGCCTTGCCTCCTCCCGATCCGATCGCCGAGGTGGCGGCGGGGACGTCGTCGGCCTGCAGGCGGTGGGTCACGGTCTGACAGGCTGCTCCGGCGTCGGTGGAGCACTCGACCCTGACCGGCAGGCGCTTGCCTTCCATGCCGTTGAGGAACGGCTCGGGGTACGCGCCCACCACGGCTGGGATGTTGTCCGTCTGACTCCAGTCGTGTCGGTCCCACCAGAGGTGATCGCCTGGGTGCACGTTGGTCTCGGCAGCGCCCTTGGCGGCCTCCACGCCGTTGACGTAATAGAACCAGTCGGTGGGCCGGCCGCCTTCCCGGCCGCCGGCGAGGCCGTCGATCGACTGCACGAAGCCACCGCCGAAACGGGTGCTGACCGTGTAGTTGCGAAGCAGCAGGCTCATCACCGTCTCGGCGCCCGAGATCTTCGGCTGGGGCGTCTCATGGAGCACGCGACTGCCGAAGTCACGTGTGACCAGCAGCCGCACCTCCTTCGGGGCCGGCCCCGCACCGAGACCGCAGCCTGCGAGGGCGAGCAGGCAGGCGAGCGCCAGGATCTGCGCGGCGAGGAGCCTCACCGGACCCGCACGACGTCGGGGAAGGCCGGCACCGAGCCGGAGCGAGATGCATGCACCCCGAGCGGCCCGGCGCGCGAGGGGGCGCGCAGGGTGGCCCGCCCGGAGCTGCCGGTGACGGCCGAGGTGGTGGCGAGGGACACGCGCGCGCCGGACATCGATCGGCCGTGCCCGTCGTTGTCGTAGCCGATCACCTGGACGGTGAAGGAGGCGCCCCGGGAGACCATGGCAGGGGCCCTCACTTCGAGCGTGCGCTGGCAGCCGCCGCCGAAGGACTGGCACCAGAACCAGAGCACCTTCGCGCCGTTGGCCAGCAGCCGGCCGTCACCCTGCGGGCCGCTGGGATCGGCCGCGCCTGCGCTCCCCGAGACGTTGCCCACCTTGTACTCCCAGCCGTTCTGGCCGTGATTGGTCTCGCCCTCCAGGGAGTAGACGAACAGCTGCCCCGAGTTGCGGGGAGAGGCGGTGCAGTGGCCGTAGTCCCGGATCGAGAACGGCGGCCCGCCCACGCGGCGCAGGTCGACGAGGGCCGCGAGGGGCGTTGCGGCGGCGATCCCGCAGGGACCGTTGGAGGTGGTGACGGCAGTGGCGGCGACACTGATCTGCTCCGGCTGGCGAAGGATCACGTTGCCCGCGCCGACGACCATCACGGTCACGGCGGGGCCGGGCGAGAGGCTGGCCGGCCGGCCCGTGGAGGACGCCGTGGCGTGCCCCGCGAGGACGAGCGCCGAAGCGCCCGCCATCGCGGCGCAGCCCACCAGGGCCGCCTTGCTGCGCAGCCGCTCAGCGGACATAGAAGACCAGCCGCGAGGTACCTCGGGCGAGCGCCGTGGTGTTGCCGGCCACGTCGCCGGCCTTCACGTCGAGGACATAGCGGCCGGGCGCGAGGGCGGCAGGCAGCAGGTAGGAGAAGGCGGCTTCCTTGCCGACCGCGAAGAAGCTCGCGCCGCCGCAGCGAACATGGGTAAAGCGTCCCCGTACCCCGTCGTAGGCGAAGCAGCGGCCACGGTAGCTGCGCCGCAGAGCCAGGCTGACCGAGGAGACGGAGCTGTGCGAGCTGATCCGCCCCGAGATCAGCCGTGGCGCATGGCCCCGGCGGTAGACGTGACCGTCGCGCAGGCTGGTGACGGCGGCGACGAGAGCGAAGGGGCCCTTGTAGGGGGAGCCGGTCGTGGCGAAGCCGGCCACGCCCGAGGAGCCGGAGGTGCCGGATCCGCAGCCGGCGGCTCCTTCGGCGTGCACGCAGATCGTCGTCTCGGTACGGATCGAGAGCGCCTTGGTGACCTTCACGAGCTGCTCGCCGGGGTCGGCGAATTCGAGCGTCGCGTGTCCGGCCGCGTCCGTTTCCGCTGTCTTCCCGTCATATGCGACCGTCGCTCCCACGGCGGGGGAGGGCGTGCCGCTGCCGTTGGCGTAGGAGGTGACGGTCACGGGCACGCGAGCCCCGGTCGCGGCGAGGGCGGGCGCTTCGATGCCGAGCGGGTTGGACGGCGGGGGACATTCACCGAAGCAGCTCGGGAAGAACAGCAGTGTGTCGCCATCGTGGATTTCCTTCGAGCAGACACCCTTTTCCGACGGGGCGTTGTCGATCCAGAATTCCCAGTAGGTGGGGCCGGTGAAGAGGTGACTCTCGCCGAGGATCGTTTCCACCGAGTATTCACCCGGGCCGAATTCGGAGGCGGGGAACCAGCTGCCGCTCCAGTTTCCAGCGGTGGCGATGTCGAGCGCGCCGACAGCGTGGTTACCGGAGCAGAAATGTTCGGGGTTCGCGTCCTTGACGACCGGGGCCCCGGTCGTGGTGGTGAGCGTGGGGAGCAGCAGCGTTTCGGTGGATCCCTCAACGCGAACGGTGACGGTCGCGGCCGCAGCCGCGCCTGCGGAGACGGCCAGGCACAGGAGAGCCGCCGTCAGGACCTTGAGGATGGTGCGAGTGGTGAGCATGGAGCCGACCCCTTTCCACGAGGGCTTGTGGGCTTCGGCCGGAGGCAGGTCTCCTGGCTCCCGGGCCTACCCTCCGCGCCTTCCCATCCCGCTGTCGCGGTCCAGTGGCTCGCGCTGTGCGCGCTGCGGAGGACACCCCCGGTCACAGTGGCGGGTCCGCGCCGGATTCACACCGGCTTCCCTACACCACCGACCTATGGACGCGGGGATTCTACTCCGCCCTGCTCGACGGCGCCCTTGAGCCGGGCGAGCCGGCCGTCCCAGCTCGCCTCGGCGTCCCGGAGCCATGCCGCGGCAGGTGCGAGCGCCTCGCCGCGGAGGCCGTAGCGGACCTCGCGGCCGGCGCCGGGAAGGCGCTCGAGCAGCCCGGCATCCTCAAGCGCCGCCAGGTGCTTGGCCACCGCCTGGCGGCTGATGGGCAGGTCGGCGCTCAGCGCGGGGACGCTCGTGGAGCCGTCGCGCAGCAGCGCCTCGACCATCCCCCGCCGAGTGGGATCGGAGAGGGCTCCGAAGACGGTGCCCAGCCGGTCGCTCACGCGGCCACCAACTGCAAGCGAGCGGCCATCGCGGCGAGCGGGAAGGCAGGCACGCTCTCGGTGACCACGATGCGGGTGCCCTGCGGCAGCTCGACGATGCGGAAGTCGACCCGGGTCGCCGGCGCATCCTCGGATGACCACCACCAGACGAGACGGTTGGGCGGGTCAGCGGACTCGATGTGAATCTGACGATCGGGCTCATCGAGCCAGCGCTCACGACCCTCCTCCGTGACGAGCGCCTCGAAGACCTCCTCAGGCGAGGCCTCGACATCGACCTCCCTGCGTACCTCAGTCGGCTCCTGCGCCCGCTCCGGCATCGCCGCCTCCTCGTTGACAACCATTCGGTTGCTATTGTGTTTGACAACCATATAGTTGTCGAAAGGATAGCCCACCATGCCACTGATCCCGATGGTCGTCGAGCAGAGCGCACGCGGCGAGCGCTCCTTTGACATCTACTCGCGCCTGCTGAACGAGCGGATCGTGTTCATCGGAACGCCCGTTGACGACGAGGTGGCGAACCTCGTGGTCGCCCAGATGCTCCATCTGGAGAGCGAGGACGCCGAGAAGGACATCTCCCTGTACATCAACTCCCCGGGCGGCGTCGTCTACTCGGGGCTGGCGATCTACGACACGATGCAGTTCATCAAGCCGGACGTGCAGACGATCTGTTTCGGGGTGGCGATGAGCATGGGCTCGCTGCTACTGGCGGGCGGGGCCGAGGGCAAGCGGATGGCGCTGCCCAACAGCCGGATCCTCATCCACCAGCCCTCCGGCGGCTTTCAGGGGCAGGCCTCGGACATCGAGATCCATGCCCAGGAGACCCTCGAGCTGCGCCGCCATCTCGACGAGATCTACGCCCGCCACACCGGCCAGACGCCCGCCCGCGTGCACGACGACATGGATCGCGACCGCTACTTCACGGCTGAGCAGGCGCGCGAGTACGGACTGATCGATCGCGTGATCAGCTCGCACGAGCTGACCCGCATCCGGACGGGCTTCGGGAGCCGTGAGGAGAAGGCTCTGGCCTGAGACTGCCGAGGCTAGAGGCCGAGGACCAACCCGAGCGCGGCGTCGAGTCGGCGGAGCTCCTCGGCGTCGAGCCGCCCCGCTGAGCGGCCCAGACGCCCCGGGTCGACTACCCGTGTCTGCTCGGGCAGGACGCGCGTGTCCTGCCCGCCGATCTGCACGACCGGACGAAAGGTCGCCGGCTGAGCGCTCACCGAGGTCGGGGCCACGAGCACGGTGCTCAGCCCGAGCAGCTCCTCGGCCTGCACGACCACCCCGTAGCGCGCGCCGCGCTGCTCGTGCCCGCGCGCCCGCGCCGGTGCGGGCAGTCGGAAGATCTCGCCGCGAGTCATCTCAATCGAGGGGCGGTGCCAGCTCATCCATCTGAGCGCGGATGGCGGCCATCTCGGCGCGGTCGCCATCGCTTGCGGCCAGCCTCGCGGCCTCCGCGCGCAGTGAGGAGCGGGAGCTCCGCACTGCCCCGGCCTCGCGCAGAGCCGCCCGTACGGCCTCGGAGTCGGTGAGGCCTTCGTTTCGCATCAAGCCGAGCGCCGCCTCGGAGCGCTCGTCGAGGCGGATGTGAATCGATCGCGCCACGATGAAAACGTAGCATGAAATGTGCTACCGCTCGCAGCGACCGTCGGCAGCCCGACCAGCGCCAACGGGAACGCTGTCGGGATCCTGACCAGTGAGCGCAAATTCATGTGAGCCCATATACGCCGGGGGTAGCTGGCCAGGACCGCGGACTCTCAGCGAGCTCTAACGAACGGGCAAGGTTGCCCTGAGGCCGTCCGCCGAAGCTTTGCCAGACAGAGAAAGCAACGGAAGGAAGCCCCCAAATGTCCCTCTCGCTCGTCATAGCCCTCAACGCGATCCTCGCCGTGGCCCTGCTGGGTGGTCTCGCCTGGCTGATGTCCCACCCGCGGAAGCTGACGCCACACGAACCGGCCGCCCCGAATGTCGAGGTCATCCAGTTCCCGAGTGGCCTCATCGCCGAGGTCGAGACGCGCCGCGCCGCTTGAGGCGCGGCGTTTCGGCGCCCCTCAGATCCAGCCCAGCAGCGGGCCGAAGACGAGCCCGGCCGTGAGGTTCAGTGCCGCCAGTGCGCTGACCACGGTGATCTGCCGGGTGCGGCTCCTCATGTCGTGAACCCAGAAGGCCACGACGTAGAACGTCAGGTAGCCGAACACGACGATCACGGGGAAGGTCGCGACGTTCCACCACCAGTAGTACCAGTGGAACACGTTGTCGGCATGTAGGAGCAACTCGACCCCGACGGAGACCAGCGACAGGGCGATCGAAAGGGCCCAGCGGTTGGGCACGCCGAGGATCCGCACAGCACGGTCCTTGGGCAGCAGCTTCGCGAAGATCACGCCGTTTATGGCGAAGAACAGCGAGATCTCGACGTTGAGGCCGATCAGGATCACATAGCTGCTGTGGCCGGTTACGGTCCACAGCGCCGCGTGCCCGTTGAAGTGGAGGACGAGCGCATTGATGATCTCGTTCACCCAGTCCATCAGCCAGAAGGCGAGCCCGGCCAGCACGGCGTTCCAGTTGGCCCGCTCGATCTCGACGGCGTAGACGTACACGACGATCGCGAGCAGCGTGACCGTCGACCAGTAGAACATGCCGGAATGGCGCAAGAGGTGCTGCGCTTCCCGCGTGAACGACGTGACCTCCCCCACCATCAGCGGACCGCTGCTAGCGGCTAGGCACCGACCGCTGCGAGATCGCTGCTCTCATCGCTCAGCGCCGCGCGGTTCCCATCGCCCAGTGGCTCACCCGAGACGATCAGCCTCCGGGCGGCGTCGAGATCATCCGAGCGCCCGACCGTCAGGGCGCCCTTGACGACGTCCTGCTTCAGGTAGAAGTTCGTGAAGCTTCCGTCCGCGTGGGAGCCGCGAAGGATCTCCTCGTCCCACTCGTAGGCCGGGCCCACGTACTCGAGGCCGGTCCAGTCGCCGAGGTCTGAGTAGAAGTAGGGAACCGTCTCGTGGGGCGTTTCGCGGCCGAGCATGTTCAGAGCCGCCGTCTTGCCCTGGTTGAAGGCCACATCCCAGTGCTCGATGCGCACCGCCGTCTGGTGGATGGGCGAGTCGTACTCACAGATGTCACCCGCGGCGAAGACCCCCTCGACTCCGGTCTGCAGACGGGAGTCGCAGCGCACGCCTCCTCGCTCTCCGATCTCGAGATCGGCTTTGCTCGCGAGTGAGACATCGGGGATCACACCGGCGCCGACCACGACGGCGTCCGCTTCGAGAGCCAGACCGCCCCTGGTGACGACTCGGGCGACCCGCTGCTCGCCCTCGAAGCGCTCGAGCTCATCGCCCCCGTGGATCGTGACGCCGTGCTCTTCGAGGACACCCTGGAAGAACCGCCCCGAGATGCCGCCGAACCCGCGTTCGAGCACCGCCTCCTCCTGCATCACGATCGTGCACTGCTTGCCCAGCATGGTCAGAGAAGCGGCCACCTCACAGCCGATGTATGAGCCGCCGATCAACACCACCTGCTCCGCCTCCGCTATGCCCTCGCGGATTGCGTCGGCGTTGCCGAGCGTGCGCAGGTAGTGGATCCGCTCGAGCTGGCAGCCCTCGACGTTGAGGCGACGGACGTTCGAGCCCGTCGCGAGCAGGGCCTTTCCGAAGCCGATCTCCTCCTTCGATGAGAGCTTCGCGGTACGCGCCTGGAGGTCGATGCCGGTGACACTCGTCCGTGTCAGCAGCTCGATGTTCTGCTCCCCCCAGAAGGCCGCTGGGCGGAACATGGGGTCCTCGCGGCTCTCTTCGCCCCGCAGATATCCCTTTGAGCACTCTGGACGGTTGTAGGGCGGGTCGGGCTCGCGGCCGACGAGGACAATCGAGCCCTCCGCGCCTTCCTCGCGCAGCCAGCGGGCACAGTTCGCAGAGGCAAGGCCGCCGCCGATCAGCAGGTAGTCGACCTCGCGGTCGGGCATGGCATGGACACTACAGGCCGGGCGGGTGACGGACCGACCAGCGGGCCCAGCGTGGAATCTCGCCGAACAGGCGCCACCGCGGCCCGTCCTGGTTGCGATTCGGTCCGATGTCGGTGCCGTCGTGACTGGTGTCAATCCTTAAGCCCGCGATGGTGGCGAAGACGTGCGGCGTGGGCAAATCGGCAGCGTAGATAGTCACCCATCGCCCCGGCCCCGGCGCCCCACCGTGTAGACGTGCACCCCGGCCGCCGGCTCACGGGCCTGAACGACTTCGGCCCAGAGCACCCGCTGTTCTCCGACCGTCGGCAGAACCAGGCCCGCCGCCGTCTGCATCTGAGGTCCCGTGAACCGTTCGAGCGCCTGTGCGTTCGCTGCCGGTTCGGATGCCCTCCACGTCAGGTACCGTCGCGCGAACTCGACGGCGTAGCCGGCGGCGGCGAGGTCCGGCGCTGGCGTCGCCTGCGGAGCCGCCGTCCGTGCGACCTGCGGCGGCGCGATCGCGAAACGGGCGCTCGCGAGGAGCCCGAACGCCGAGAGTGCTCCGAGCAGGTATCGCGGTGCTTCCCGGGTAGCTCGCAGCCGCCACATCGGGCGTGTCCTGATCGCAACGTGCGCCTTCGGCGGCGAGGTCGTCATTGCTCGAACCCGAACTCCTGCGCAGGGCTCGGGGGCGACCAGGCGGCGCCCGGAGCCGCCCGATCCGGCACCCCGAGAGCGCGCCTGCCTGGGCGGAGAGGCCGGTCCTTCGCCTCCCTCGACCCGATCGCACGACGGGCCCGCACGATGCGCTTGGAGCCGGTGCTCCGGAGTCTCGCCGACCGGCGCCGAGGGGTTCCGTTCGAGCGGGGTGGGACTTCCCGACGAGCTTCGGCCGGCCGGGGGAGCCGCCCGACCGATGCGTGCATCTCGACCGCCGCGACGACGATCGCGCCCAGCCCCGCGGCGAGGATCATCGCCGGCGTTATGACCCTCCTGCGCCCCTTCAGCGGATCCTCCGACGGCGTGGCGGGCAAGGCTTGCTCCTCGGCAGGTCCGTCAGCACCACCAGCCTCCGCGGCCGGGCCCAGGGGCTGCTCGCTCGAGAGGAACTCCTCCCCGTCATACAGGCGGTAGACCTCGCGCGCCTCTCGGCGCAGGCGGCTCATGGCCGGCCTCCGGACACCGGCGTCCGGGAACCGCGGCGGGCCGGCCTCCGGAGTGGGCAGAGCTCCGGATGCCGGCCGCGCACGCGTACCTGCGCCACGCCGCCCGGTCGTGCCTGAAACCGACCGCCGGCGGGCCGGGAACCGTTTCCTATGGCTGGGGGGTGTGTTGTCATAGGTGGTCCCTGGGTCTGTTCCGACATCACCCGACCGGCGGGACAGTCACGCGGAGGACCGCTTCGCGACCTCGTCGTGCTCGTGTTCGGTGACGAGGAGGCGGCGCTCGAGCGAACCCGTGATCAGCTGGGCAACGGCTTCATGCGGGCGTACGTGATCCCGCACGCAGCCGGGCCGCCCGAGCGGTCCGTTACAGAGGTGATTCGGAGCTACCAGCGCCCGTCCGGGGCGCAGGACGGCGACTGAAGGGCACCTAGGCGCGCGGGTTCCAGATGATCTCCCACAAGTGTCCGTCGGGATCGCGGAAGTAGCCCGAGTAGATACCCCAGGGCCGGTCATGCGGCGGCGCCGTAGGCGTCGCGCCGGCGGCTTCGGCCCGAGTGAGCAGCGCGTCCACGTCCTGTCTGGACGGGACCAGATGGCCGAGGCTGAACTCGCCGGACTTCGGCGGCCCGGACGGGATCGCCGCGTCCTTCGCCAGCTCCGTGCGCGGGTAGAGAGCAAGCGTCAGGCCCCCGTCGAGGTGGAACAGCACGATGTCTCCTGCCGGGTTCTCATCGTCGCCCACGAACTCGGTCCCGATCACACCTGTCGAATCCAGTCCGAGACCCTCGCGATAGAAGGCGAGCGCACGATCGAGGTCGGCCACGGCGAGGGTGATCACATGGATTTGCGGTTCCATACCCCGTTCGCTACCCGATTGGGCGATGCGTCCTTCCCAGAATCCGGCGGGCCTCCCGGCAACTCTTCGGCGGCCAGCAGGGCGCGCAGCTTGGCACGGCCCCGCTGAGCGACCTTCCGGTACTTCTCCGGCGTCCAGCCGTGGCGCCGGCAGAACTCCTCGCAGGTCATCGCCAGCGCGATCTGCGTCGCGATCACGGCTCGCTGGTCCGGGGTCAGCCGGCCCATGTGCCCCAGAGCCCGGCCGAGCTGATCGCGGGCGATGGTCAGACGCTCGGGCTCGGCGCGAGTGTCGGGCAGCTGGAGCTGCTCGTCTTCGGCCGCGAAGGGCAGCGCCCCCTCGATCGCCGCGGCGATCGGACTGCGACCGGCGATTGCGCGGCGGCGGTCCAGCGCGCGGGCCAGGAAACGCTGCTCGAGAGCGTTGGCGATGTGCGTACGGCCCGCGAACACTCGACCGCGGCGCGCAAGTACGATCAGCTCCAGCGTTGCCTGGCTGTAGCAGTCCTCGAGATCCTCCCGGCGCAAGCGGAAACCGTGCACGCGCAGCAGCACCTCGCGCTTCGCGGCCGCGACGGCCGCCACCGCCTCCGCCGGGTCGTCTCTTCCCTCGCCCCCGCGCGGTCCCGCGCGGAGCGCCCCTGTTCGTCCTTGGAATCGGGTAGACACACGAGGATGTCGAGCGTCGGAGCACTCAGACCCCCCTCCCAATTTCGATCCGCCGCCGCCCGGTCGCGGGAGCCGGCCCCGCTCGCCCGACCGCGATGAGCCTCACCGACCGTCTACAGGCGCTCGATCGCCGCCAACAGCGCACGCGGGGGCTGCGCTTCGCTGCCGCCGTGATCAAGAAGGTCGGTGACGATCAGGGCGGCCAGCTGGCAGCGCTGATCACCTACTACGGATTCGTGTCCCTGTTTCCGCTGCTGCTGGTGTTCGTCACGGTGCTCGGCTTCGTGCTCCAGGGCGACCCCGCCGAGCAGCAGAAAATCCTCAACGGCACTTTGGGTCAGTTTCCGCTGATCAGCGACTACCTCAAACTGCACGCGATCGAAGGCAGCACTGCCGCCCTCGTCATCGGCGTCGTCGGCTCGCTACTCGCGGGCCTGGGCTTCACCGGGGCGACGCAGATGGCGTTCAACCGCATCTGGAGCGTCCCCTTCAAGCACCGCCCAGACTTCCTCAGATCCCGCGTGCGCGGCCTCATATTGCTTGCTGTCCTTGGCACGATCTCGATCGTCTCGACGGTCGCCGGCGGGTTCGTCGGCACGTCCGATCACTCGGCGCCGGCAATCGTGGCCGGCGTCGGGGTCGCGCTGGTCGCCAACCTCGCCTTGTTCATGGCTGCCTTCAAATTCCTCACCGCCAAGGACCTCGATTGGCGCACGCTGCTCCCCGGGGTCATCACGGCGTCCGTACTCTGGGAGATCCTCCACATCCTCGGCGGGTACTACATCGACCACGCGCTCAAGCGGACCGGCCCGCTCTACGGCTTCTTCGCCGTCGTCCTCGGCCTGCTTGCCTGGCTCTACCTCGGCGCACAGCTCACCGTCATCTCGGCCGAGATCAACGTCGTCAAAGCGCGGCAGCTGTGGCCGCGCAGCTTCTTCTCAAACCCGCTCCTCGACGCCGACCGCCGTGCGCTGACCCACTCGGCCGAGACAGAGGAGCGGATCCACGAGGAGAACGTCGAGGTCAGCTTCGAGGAGAGCGCCCCCGACGCTCCGACCGGGCCTTCCGGCCAACCCCGTTGACAGCTTCGATCGGCCACGGATAGGTTCGCCGCACAGGCGCGTGGCGGCGCCCGAGTACACCGCCTCGCCACGCGCGAAGCTCGGGGAAAGAGGGAGCTCGATGAGGATGAGACTGATGCTGCTGGCCGCCGCCGCGGTGGTCGCCCTTGCTGCGACGACAGCGAGCGCCGGAGCCAGCCTCTACGTGCCTTACGGCAGCGAAGCTGTCGTGGCAGGCGCGTGGAACGAGACGTGGGACCCCACCGCCCTTTCAGGCGGAAACAACAACTGCAAACCGTCCGCCGCCCATCCCTACCCGGTGGTGCTCGTCCACGCCACCTTCGCCGACGAGGGCTCCAACTGGGTGACTCTCGCGCCGCTGCTGGCCAACAACGGCTACTGCGTCTATGGCTTCAATTACGGGGAGACGATCCTCTCCGGGCTGCTCGGCAGCATCGACGGCCTCGGCAACATCGAACACTCCGCCGAAGAACTGAGCTCCTTCGTCAACAAGGTGCTGAGCAAAACCGGAGCCAAACAGGTCGACATGGTCGGGCACTCCCAGGGCGGGATGATGCCCAACTACTACCTGCGCTTCCTCGGTGGGGCGAGCAAGGTCCATACGCTGATCGGCCTGTCCCCCTCCAACCACGGGACCACCGTCAGCGGCCTCACGACCCTGATCGAAAAGTTCCCCTTCGCCAGCCTGCTCGTGCCGGTCTTCCTGGAAGTGATCGGGGCCCCGGCGCTGCCTCAGCAGGAGTCGGGCTCGCCGTTCCAGAAAAAGCTGTTCGGCAGCGGCGACACCGTCGCCGGTCCGCGCTACGTCGTCATCCAGACGACCCACGACGAGGTGGTCACGCCCTACACCAACGCGTTTCTCAGCGGCAGCAGCGTGACCAACATCACGATCCAGAACCAGTGCCCGAGTGACCCTGTCGGGCACATCGGCATGTTCGAGGACTCACCCGCCCTCCAGAACGTCATCAACCAACTCGCCGCGAGCCCCAGCGGCTCCTTCCAGGCGACCTGCAGCAAATACGGGCTCGGGTTGTAGGCCGAGCCGCTTGGCACCCTCCCGCCCTGCGCGCAGGGCGGGAGGGGGCCAGCCTCATCTCAGCCAATAACCGACGGCCGTGCCGATCCAACCACCGGCGAGCCGCTGGAGATCCAGGCCGCCAGGCCCGCCGATCAATACGTATAGGCCCACCGCAACCAGGGTCACCGTGAGCGCGCACGACATCAGGACTCGAACCTTCTCATCGGTCATGCCGCGCGACGGTAACGCCGGCATGCGAGAGATCTTCAGCGCGAAGCCCGCTCCCGGCGGCTTTCCCGCATAACCCATTTCGCCCATCGAATCTGATTGCCGAAGAGGGGGCGCGGCCGGCGCAGGCGCGGGTCGGGCTCGAGCGGCACGAACTCGGATCGCTTCAGCGGCTTTGTGCCGGCCGCGACTTCGCGCTGGGTCTCAACCGCCATGATCCGAGAGTACCCCTCGCGACGCCGGCGGACGAAAACCTGGCGCGATCCGTTCTACGCCATCCCCCTCACCCCTGCGGCCACTCCGCCGGCCCGGGCTTGCCGTCGCCCTCCTCGGGCCTCGGCCCGCCGACCGCGAGCAGATCGAGACCCTCTGGCCCGGACTCGAAGGCCCGGAACACCTCCGGAGCGACCCGCAGGACGTCCCACGGCTTGAGCTCGCGAATCTCGCCGTCGAGCAGCGCGCGACCTGAGCCGCGCACGACGACGTAGGCCTCCTCCTGAACGCCGTGGCTGTGCCCCATCGGGCTGCGGTAGTCCGGCTGGTACTCCCACAGGCTCACGCCGAGATCGCGCGATCCGATCGCGCTGCGGCCGAACCGCCCCTCGATCTCCGGCGCCCGGTCGCCGACGACGTCCGGAAGGTCATGAAGGTTCACGATGCTGTAGCTCGCCACGTCTCCTCCTTGGTTGATTGGCACCCGCCGAATTATGGTGCGAGCGGCCCGCCGAGGACATGCCGGCCGAGCCCGAGCGCTACGACTCTTCAACTTCGGCGGGGGCGGGGCCCCCCGACGCCGCAGCCGCCACCGCCGCGGGCCCGCTTACAGGCCGGGATCGGCTCTGCAATGCGCTTTTCCCGCATCTTCGCGAGATACTTGCATACACAACCAATCGCGCTATACTAAGTAAACTTTCGTAAGCTCATATGGAGCCATAACCCTCATGACACCAGCCTCTCCCCCAGACCAGAACCCGATCGAGCCCTCCGCTCCGCGGCTGCGGCTGATCCCTCTCGACGACACCGTCGTGTTCCCCAACATGGGCATCACGCTGACCATCGACGTCGGCGAGGACAAGCGCGTCGTGCTTGTCCCGCGGCATGAGAACGAGTTCCTCGAGGTCGGCACGATCGCCGAGGTCTCAGAGCAGATCCGCCTTCCCGGCGGCGGCCACGCCGTCGCCCTTTCCGGCGAGCACCGCGCTTTGATCGGCGCCGCCGAGACGGGCCCGGGCGGCGAGCTGCGCGTCCAGATCGACGAGCGTCCCGATGAGGTTCCTGTCGACGGCCGCACCCGCGAGCTGGAGCGCGAGTACCGCGCGACGGTCGAGGAGATCCTCGAGCTGCGCGGCGATGACGGTCGCATCTCCGCCTTCCTGCGGGCGATCGCCGAGCCCGGAGCGCTGGCCGACTCGGCCGGCTACTCCCCCACCCTCACCTACGAGCAGAAGGTCGAGCTGCTTCGCACCATCGACGTGACCGCCCGCCTCGAGCTGGCCGTCCGCTTGCAGCGCGACAGCCTCGCCGAGCTGCAGATCCGCAAGCGCATCCGCGAGGACGTGCAGGAGGGCGCTGAGAAGCAGCAGCGCGAGTACTTCCTGCGCAAGCAGATGGACTCGATCCGCAAGGAGCTGGGCGAGGACGACGCGTCCGTCGCCGATGAGTACCGCACCAAGATCGACGAGTCCGGGATGCCCGACGAGGTCCGCGAGCAGGCCAACAAGGAGCTTGCCCGGCTGGAGCGGATGGGCGATCAGACGGGTGAGTCGAGCATGATCCGCACCTACCTGGACTGGCTCATCGCCGTGCCGTGGGGCAAGCGCTCCGACGAGCGGCTTGACCCCGTCGAGGCGCGCGCCGTGCTGGACGCCGATCACGCGGGCCTGGAGGACGTCAAGGACCGGGTCACCGAGTACCTCGCCGTGCGCAAGCTGCGCCAGGAGCGTGGTATCGAGGCCGACCCCAAGTCCGGCGCGATCCTCACCCTGATCGGCCCCCCCGGCACCGGCAAGACCTCGATCGGCGAGTCGATCGCCAAGGCGACCGGCCGCGAGTTCGTGCGCATGTCGCTCGGCGGCGTCCGTGACGAGGCCGAGATCCGCGGCCACCGCCGCACCTACATCGGCGCCCTTCCGGGCCGCCTGGTGAGGGCGCTGCGCGACGCCGGCACGATGAACCCCGTGATCCTGCTGGACGAGGTCGACAAGGTCGGCGCGGACTGGCGTGGAGACCCCTCGGCGGCCCTGCTGGAGGTGCTCGACCCGGCTCAGAACCACTCGTTCCGAGACCACTACCTCGACGTCGAGCTGGACCTCAGCCAGGTGATGTTCCTGGCCACGGCCAACGTCGCCGACACGATCCCCGGCCCGCTGCTGGACCGCATGGAGGTGATCAGCTTCGACGGTTACACGACCGAGGAGAAGCTGGCCATCGCCAAGGGCTACCTGTGGCCGCGCCAGCGCGACCGCAACGGTCTGCGCGAGGACGAGGTCGAGGTCTCAGACGAGATCCTGAAGACGATCATCACCGAGTACACCCGCGAGGCGGGCGTGCGCAACCTCGAGCGAAACCTGGGCACGATCCTGCGCAAGACCGCGACGAAGGTCGCCTCCGCGCAGGCCGCACAGGCGAAGCCCGAGCCGCAGGCTCAGACCGAGCACTCCGAGACGCCCTCGGGGGCGGGCTCGCAGAACGGAAAGGTCCACCTCGGCGACGAGGCCACCGTGAGCGAGGCCACCTCGGGCGGGACCCCTGTGCAGATCGATCTGGACGCGGTGCGCGATGCGCTCGGACGCCAGAAGTTCTTCCAGGAGTCCGCCGCCAGGACGGCAACGCCGGGCGTCGCGACAGGGCTCGCCGTGACATCGGTCGGCGGCGATGTGCTGTTCGTCGAGTCGACCGCCATGAAGGGCGACTCCTCCAACGGCAGCCTCGTGCTGACCGGCCAGCTGGGCGACGTGATGAAGGAGTCCGGGCGGATCGCCCTCTCCTACGTCCGTGGCCACGCGGAGGAGCTCGGCATCGACGAGCACACGTTCGAGAACAAGGAGTTCCACGTCCACGTGCCCGCCGGGGCCGTGCCCAAGGACGGCCCCAGCGCCGGCGTGACGATGGTCACATCGCTCGCCTCGCTGCTGTCCGGCCGCCCCGTCAAGCACACCGTCGGCATGACCGGCGAGGTCACCCTTCAGGGCAAGGTGCTGCCGATCGGCGGCCTCAAGCAGAAGGTGCTCGCCGCCCACGCCGCCGGCTTGACCGACGTGATCCTGCCCGAGCGCAACCGAGGCGACCTGGACGACATCCCCGAGGAGGTCAAGGCTCAGATGACCTTCCACCCGGTGATGACCGTCCACGAGGTCCTTGACCGCGCTCTGGAGCCGGCCCGCGATGTCGCGCACGCGTAGATGTGAGCCTGTGCCGCTCGAGGTCAGGGAGGCTGCCTCCCTGCTCGAGCGGCGCTGGCAGCTCTCGATCCTCTACGCCGCACTCTCCGGCGCCATCCGCTTCGGCGAATTCGCCGAGGCGGTCGCCGGTATCTCCCCGCGGATGCTCTCCGAGCGCCTCCGCGACCTCGAGGCCGCAGGCCTCGTCCAGCGCACCGTCATCCCCTCCAGCCCTCCCACCGTCGAGTACCGCCTCACCGACCGCGGCCGACGGCTGGGACCGCTGATCGAGGCGATGCGCGACTACGCACAGCCCGTCTGAGAGCGCTCGTTCTCCGACATCGGCGGCGGTTGCCCGGCGATCGGGCGGCCGCCGTCCTGTCGCACCCGTGCTCTGTCGCACTTTGCTCCGCCGCGCCCCGCCCGGCCGCTCCGGGCTCAGCGGACGATCTGGAACCTGGCGACCGCGCCCGTTTCGTGCGGCGCGCTCGCGAGGTGCGCGATCAGCGCATAACGCCCCGGCGCCAGCTTCTTGCCGCGAGCCCGGCCGGTCAGGCGGAACCCGTTTCCCCCCGCCGGGCTGATCCGCGAGAAGGCCCCGACGGTGGCGCCGTAGCGGGCACACGGCGGCCCCGTCACTCCCCGCGCGGGCTTCTTGCATCCCGTCCCGTTCGCCACCCCCCGCAGCACCTTGCGGATCGTGAAGTTCACCATGCTCACCGCCCCCGTCACGGTGTAGGACACCTGCCCGCCCCGCCGCAGGGCGATCGCCCCGCCGCGGCGGGCGGCGTGGAAGGACCCGGGTTTGATCCGCAGGTCGTGCACGCCCCGCAGGCACGCCGGCCCCATAGCGCCACACCCCCCGCAAGCCGCCTCGTGGCAGATCGCCAGCCGCGTTGCCGTCACGCCCACCATTGCGCTTGACTTGACTCCCGCGAGGTCGGTCGCCGTCAGCGTCGCTGTGTGGGAGCCGGGCAGCGCGAAGGCGTGCACCGCGCTCGCCCCCGCCGGCACGCTCGCCCCGTCGTCGAACGTCCACTGGTAGCTCACCACGCTGTCGCCGTCTTCGACCGCCGTGGCGGCGCCGCTGAACGACACCGGTTTGCCGATTTCCACGGTGCTCCTGTCCGCCGTGCCCGTGACCGACGGCCCGCGCCGCTGGTACTCGTAGGGCCCGGCGTCACGGTGACCGTTCACGATCCGCGGATTGCCCGCGATGTCGGTCGCGAACTCCCCGGCTCCGAGTGTCGCACCCGGCGTGCCCGCATCGATCAACGGCGAGCCGGGCGCGAGGTGGTAGTCGCCGCTCAGCGGGCTCACGAACGACGGCACCGTCGAAAGGAGGTTTTCGGCGTTGAGCGCGGCCCCGAGGCCGACTTTGCGCTTCGCGAATTCGTAGCTCGAGTAGTCGGTTCCGAGCGTCGCCGACTTGCCGGCCCCTTCGACGAACACCGCCACGGGAGTTTCCACTTCCGCGATCACCGAGTCGTCCATCGTCGCCGTGGCGTTGGCTTTTTCGCCGTCCAGGGACAGGCCGGTCTGGCCGCCGTGGACGATCGCGTCTTGGCGCAGCGTCGCTTTCGCGCTGCCGCTGCCGTTGGCGACGATCTGCACGCCCACCGTCGAGGAGCCCCCCATGTCGATCAGGCTGTCTTCGAGGACCAGCGGTTCCGGGTCGTAGGCGATCAGCGGAGCGCCGCCGGAGATCGTGTCGCCGCGAAATGTCGCTTTGCCGCTGGCCTGGACACCGAACAGGCCGCCGTCGATCGTCGAGTAGAGCACTTCCCCGCCCCGGGCTTCGACCCCCGAGCCGTTCAACGCCTCGATCCTGCCCTGGCTGAACACGCCCCCTTCGATGTCGAGGCCCGTCGCCGCCAGCGAGGAGAGGGGCGATTCGATCGTCACCCCTTCGACGTCCCCCGCCTGCAGCCCCAGCCCCGTTATGTCTTTGATCGCGGGGACGACGATCCTCAGCCCGGACAGTGTCGGTTCGCTCGCCGCGGGAGCGTTCAGGCCCAGAACGGTCGTCGCTTCAGGGCCGCCGCGGCTGAGCGTCGTGGCGCCCGCGCCCGCGCCCCTGATCACGACCGCTTCGCCGACATACGAGAAGCCTTCGGCGCGAAGGTAGCTGCCGGCCCCGATCGAGACCCGGTCCGGGCCGCCCGAGTTTTTGTGGCCGGCGGCCGCTTCCAGGGCGATCTGCACGCTGTTCGCGCTCGTCCCCTCATCCACCCCTCCGCCGGCCACGCACACGGGTTCGTTCACGCAGTACGACGTCGCGCCGGCCGGAGCGGCGACGGCGAGCGCCGCCGCCAGCGCCACCGCCGAGGCGCAACCGATCTCTCCTGCCCGCCTCACTCGCCCGCATTCAACCAGACACCACCGACACCGCGCCCAGCGAGCCCCGCCGAGCGCCCGCAAGCCCGGCTCGGCCACCTTCGAGGGGCTCACGCGCCGCGGACACGCACCTGCCGGCCGGCCCGCGCACCGCGGCGGAGCGGTCGGCCCGCCGCCTCGCGGGCCGACCTCCGGCTGTTGAGAGGTCCGGCCGTTTGTCCAGTCTGCGATCTCGGCCTATTCCCGCATCGCCGCATCGGCCTCGGTCGCAAGCTCCTTCAGAGCGTCGAAGAATTCCTGCGAGTGCCCAATGAACAGGCCGTCGCCCGTCAGCGCCTTCACCGCGCCCATCGCCGCGCCGGAGGTCCTTGTCGGGCGGACGATCGACACGGGCGGCAGTGACTTCTTCAGGAACACCGTCGGCTCGGGCATGATCAGGTTGGTCTGGAACGCCTCGCCCCCGAAGGGTGGTTCGTTGAGGTCCGGGAATACGAGGCCGTTCGTCGGGTCGGTCAGCGGCGGTGCGTTCCCGGCCTTGTCGTGCCAGGTCTGGAAGTGCATCGCCTCGGTCGGGCCGATGCTCAGCACGACGCGCAGCACCTCGGGATCGCTCACACGCTGAGCGAGCGAGGGATACAACGACGTTCCGCCCTGCTCGATCGTGCAGAAATGGAAGCCCGCCGTGTTGGCGATCGCCTGGATGTGGTCGTGCGGGTGAAGGTCCGCGTTGTTGCGAGGGATCGCCGGGAACTTCCCTTCGGCCAGGCCCGGCACCGCCGGCGGGAAGACACCGCCGAGGTCGGGGTTCATCGCGCTGCTCCGGTACCGCGTCCACCAGGTCGTGTCGACCGTCAGTTCCATCAGGTTCGTCAGGCGCCCGATCTGCTGCGCGCCCCTCGCCGTGCTGCTGGGGAGGTTGCGGAAGCGATCGAGGTTCACCGCTTCGGCACCGCGCGATTCCAGATAGCCGTTCAGGAAGCCCCAGTGGGTGAACTCATCGTCGGTGTTGTCGTGGATGTACTGCGCCATGTCGCTGTCGAGCTTCGACAGCGCCTTCGTGTATTGGGGGTTGCCGCTCCCGCCCGGAACCTCCGAGTCCTGGATCCCTCCGAGCTCGTTGTACTGCTGCCAGAGGTCTGTCTCGATGATCTCGGCGGCGGCCAAGAAGCGCAGGATCGCCGCGTCGCCGTCGGACAATGATCCGGTGCTGCCGGGCGCCGCGAGCGCACCGGCGGCGTGGCCGAGCGGGCCGAGCCCGGCGCCCACCGCCGCTGCCGCTCCGCCTGCCAGGAACGAACGCCGGCTCAGGCCGGCGCGCTCGCCGCCCGGGCCCGTGACGTCGCGAAGGTTCCCCGGCGTCGATCCGTTGACGCCGCCGTCTGCTGCCGCCACCGCTGTCTGGGTGTGCATGGTCTACCTTCCTCTTCGGGGGGAGTGGTCGTGAAGGGCTGCTTCCCCCTTTGACGCCTCCGCTCCTCGAACCTTCCACCGCACGATCGAGCGGCCTCCGAGGCAGCGTTTGCCGCGCTCGCCGGACAACTACGCCGGTTCCGCCACCTCCGGGTGGCTGACCCCGACCAGCTGACCGCCGGCGCATTCGCTGGCCTTCACCCCGGCCCGCCGCGGATTGCGGATCCCTATCACCCCGACCAGGCCGCCCAGCGCGACGAGCACCGCCGCGATCGCCATGCCCAGGTGAAACGCGTGCAGCGAGGCCGCTTCGGCCGCCGCCGAGACGGCATGCCCCTGGAGGGGCGGCACACCATGGACGTCCGGACGGCCCAGCGGCAGGCGCTTGGCCTGCGCCACCGCCGCCTCGGCGGCCGAGCCGAGCGGCGTCCCCGACAGGTGGCTGTCCAGCGAGGAGACGAACGAGGCCGAGATCGCCGCTCCCACGGCGGCCGTGCCCAGCAGCCCCGCCACCCGCGCGATCGCGTTGTTGACCCCGGAGGCGATCCCCGCTTCCTTCTCGGCGCCCTGCAGGACCGCCGCGGTCAGCGGCGCGACCGTCATCGACAACCCCACCGAGAAGATCAGCAGCGGCGGCAGCAGTTCGGTCACGTAGTCCACGTTCGTGCCGACCATCTGGAACAGGAGCAGCCCGCCCGCCGCCACAAGCGGCCCCACGCCCATGAAGAACCGCGGTCCGAAGCGGTCCGCCATCTGCCCGAAGCGCCGCGACAGGAAGAACATCACCAACGTGACCGGCAGCGTGGCGAGGCCGCTCTTCAGCGGCGAGTAACCCCCGATCTGCTGCAGGAACAGGACCAGGAAGAAGAACACGATCGCCAGGCCCGCGTACATCGCGAACGTCTCCACGTTTCCGGCCGAGAAGTTGCGCCGCCGGAACAGCCCCAGGGGCAGCATCGGCTCACTCGCGCGCGACTCGTAGAGGATGAACATCGCCAGCAGCGCGATGCCGGCCACCATCGGCACGATCACCGCGGGACTCGACCAGCCCAGGCGCGGCTGCTCGATCAGCGCGTACACGGGACCCCCCAGCCCCGCCGCGCAGAGCAGGCCGCCGACCACGTCGACCTTCCGCGACCCCGCCTCCCTCGGCGCCCGGGCCGGGACCACCCGCAGGATCAGCACAAGGCAGATCGCGGCCAAGGGCACGTTGATCACGAAGATCCACCGCCAGGTGGCGATCGCCAGCAGCTCGCCCCCCGCCAGCGGCCCGAGCACGCCTGCGATCGCTCCCCATGCCGTCCAGCTGCCGATCGCCCCGCCCCGCTCGTCCTCGGGGAACGTGTTCACGATCACCGCCAGCGAGCTCGGCACCAGCAGGGCCCCGGCCACGCCCTGAAGCGCCCGCGCCGCCACCAGCACGCCGATGCTGGGCGCGATCGCGCAGAGCACGGATGCCCCCCCGAAGCCCGCCACCCCGATCGCGAACACCCGACGCTCGCCGAACAGATCGCCCAGCGACCCGCCGATCAGGATCAGCGAGCCGAGCGTCAGCAGGTAGCCGTTGGCCACCCACTGCTGCCCCGCGAGGCCTCCGCCGAGCGCCCGCTGGATCGTCGGCAGGGCGACGTTGACCACGGTGCCGTCGAGCAGCACGATCCCCGAGCCGAGGATGCAGGCCACCAGCGTCAGTCGCTTCGTCGAAGCAGCACTGCGCGCGGACATGGGGCTACCGTAGCCGCCGGGTCAAGGCCGCCGACGGCGGCCCCGGCCTGCCCGCGGGGACCGTCAGACGGTCAGGGGCGCGGCGGGAGCCGGCGCGGCCTGGCTGCCGCAGACCCGGTTTCGCCCCTGGCGCTTGGCCTCGTACAGGGCCGCGTCCGCCTCTTCGCAGACGTGCTGGTAGTCGAAGGCGTGGTTGCGTGTCGAGGCTGACACGCCGAAGCTCATCGTCACCCGCAGCCCTCCACCGACCGTGTCGGCCTGCACGCCCTGGCGCAGCCGCTCGGCCATCGCTTCGGCCTGTTCCTGGCTGGCCCCCGGCAGCAGCACGAGGAACTCCTCCCCGCCGATCCGGTAGGCCAGGTCGAAGGCCCGCAGCTGCTTGCGCAGCAGGTAGGCCACGTCCTGCAGCACCGCGTCGCCGGTGGCGTGGCCGTAGGAGTCGTTGACCTCCTTGAAGTGGTCGAGGTCACCCACGATCAGCCCGACCGGCTGGCCGGTCCGCTCGGACTGGTGTGCCAGCTCGAACGTCCGGTCCTTCAGGGAATTGCGGTTGAGCATCCCCGTGAGCGGATCGATCACCGCTTCTGAGCGGTGGATCACGTCGGAGCGCATCAGCGCCGTCGAGAGGATCGCGATCGCGATCGACAGCGCCAGCGGCATGATCAGCAGCGGCGGCCGTGCGATCACGGCGTGGGCGTCCGCGCCGAACGCGACGGCGATCATCATCACCACGGTCACGCCGAGGCCGAGGATCACCCCGCGGGTCGGGAAGCGCGCACTGAGGGTCACGATCGGGATCGCGAACCAGGCCATCGCGGGCGACCGCGGGCCACCGGTCAGCACCACCGCCAGCGCGATCATCAGCTGCGACCCCGCCCAGGCGGCGAACAGCAGGTACTCGGGGTGCGTGACCGCCTCGATCGCTCTGTCGGCGACCTTGAACAGAACCCCGGCGACCGCCAGCAGGGCCACCGTCCACCAGCCAAGCCAGGGACCGCACAGCAACAGCGCCACCGTCATCACCACGAACGACTTCTGCCGCACCGGGGCCACGAGGCGGTCCATGTCCAACATCCGCTCGCGGTCCATCCCGTCGCTGATCAGCCACGAAACCGGAGCGCTGTCGGGCCCGGCCGGGTTGCGGCGCGGCGACTCCGTCCCGGCCACGGCGGATGCTTCCAGGCGCAGGGCCTGGGCCGGCTTCGACAACGTGGCAGCGGCGATATCACTCATACGGGGGAGGTCATCGGCCGCCGCTAGCACAATCGGCATCACCCGCCGCCCCTCTAGACAAATGGACGGCTCGTACAGTTTCCCCGCCGCAGGGCCGGCGTGCGCCCTGTTTCCCGCTGCTCAGCCGAGCACGAGCTCGGCGGCCGTGCGCAGCGTCGCCGCGTCGCCGGACACGAGCAGCGTCGTCACGATCGACTCGCGCCAGCGCACGAGGTCCTCGCGGATCTTCTCCTTGGGGCCGATCAGCGACATCTCCTCGATCAGCCGGCGGGGCACCTTCCCCGCCGCCTCGTCCTTCTTGCCGGCGAGGTAGAGCTCTGCGATCTCGTCGACCTCCGCCTCGTAACCCATGCGGATCGCCACGTTGGCGTGGAAGTTGGTGCCTTTGGCGCCCATGCCGCCGAAGTACAGCGCGTAGAACGGGCGCAGCATGTCGGCCGCCGCGTCGATGTCCTCGGAGACGATCACCGGCACGGTCGCGTTGACCTCGAAATCATCGGCGCTGCGACGCGCACCGGGACGGTCGAAGCCTTCCTTCAGATAGCCCGCGTAGACGTCCTGCTGGGACGGCGCGAACAGCATCGCCAGCCAGCCGTCGCAGAGCTCGGCGCACAGCGCGATGTTCTTCGGCCCCTCCGCCCCCAGATAGACGGGGATGTCCTCACGCAGCGGGTGGATCGAGGACTTCAGGGGCTTGGCCAGGCCGGTGCCACCGGGCAGCGGCAGCTTGTAGTGCTCGCCCTCGGCCACCACCGGCCCCTTGCGGGCCCAGATGTCACGCAGGATCCCTATGTACTCGCGCGTGCGCGCCAGCGGCTTGGCGAAGGGCATGCCGTACCACCCCTCGACCACCTGCGGCCCTGACACGCCGAGGCCGAGCATGAAGCGCCCGCCGGAGAGGATGTCCATCGTCATCGCCGCCATCGCCGTGGCCGCGGGCTGGCGCGCGGACATCTGCACGATCGCGGTGCCCAGCTTCAGCCGCTCGGTCTTCGCTCCCCACCAGGCCAGCGGCGTCAGGCAGTCCGAGCCGTAGGCCTCGGCCGTCCAGATCGAGTCGAACCCCAGCCGCTCGGCCTCGGCGATCGACTCCTCCACGCCCGGCGGCGGCCCGCCCGCCCAGTAGCCGGTGTTCAGACCCAGCTTCAGCTCGCCCGCCATCGCCCGGACTATATGTGTCAACCCTCCGCGGCCGCGTCCTGCTCGCGCGTGATCAGGGCCACCGGAACAGCCAGCCCCGCCGAGCGCCCGACCGTCGCGATCCGCCGGCCGGGCTGGACCGCCGCTCTCGGCTCGCCCGCGTGCGGCGCCATCCTCGCCACCGTTGCGTCGAGGTCGTCGACCAGCAGCGCGAGGCCCCAGAAGCGCACCGCACGATCCGCTCCGCCCTTGGCGGCGGCCACCTCCTCGGGCTCGGCCACCAGCTCCAGGATCTCCCGGCCGAGCCGGAAGAAGGCCTGCCGCGGCGCGCCCGCGGGCGTCGGCTCCTCGCGGATCCGCCGCAGGTCAAGGCCCGCCTCCTGCATCGCCGCCACGCTGCGCTCGAACGAGGGCGAGACGGCCACCACGTGGTCGATCGAGACGACACCGTTCGGATGGGGCAGCGCCGGCGGCGTCGGCGGACGCTCGGAGATCTTCGTCGGCAGCCCGTCCAGCTCGGCCGAGCCGAGGCCGCGCAGCGACCAGCCGACCACTCCGCCGCCCTCCCGCTCCCCCTCGCCCCGGCCGCTCAGCAGCAGCGTCACGCCGCCGATCAGGCAGCGATCGCCCTCGACGTCGAAGCCGAGCGCCGCCCAGCCTCCGGGCTCGTCCGCGATCTCGATCTCGTCGATCGTGGCCATCTCTCCTCCTGAACCGGCCCCGCGGTCCGACCGCGGTGTGCCGCTAGAACTAATCGGGCGGTGAACGCTACAGCCCAGCTCAGCCAGCGCAGGCGCCTGACGATCCTCGCGATCTGCTGCATGAGTCTTCTGATCGTGGCCATGGACAACACGATCGTCAACGTCGCCCTGCCCTCGATCCGCAGCGACCTGGACGCCTCACTGTCGGGACTCCAGTGGACCGTCGACGCATACACGATCGTGCTCGCCAGCCTGCTGTTGCTGGCAGGCTCCACCGGCGACCGCCTCGGCCGCCGCCGTACCTTCCAGACGGGCCTCGCCGTGTTCGCCGCCGGCTCCCTGGCCTGCAGCCTCGCGCCGACGCTCGGCTGGCTGATCGCCGCGCGAGCGCTTCAGGGCATCGGCGGCGCAGCCCTCAACCCGGTGGCGATGTCGATCATCACCAACGTCTTCACCGAGCCGCGCGAGCGTAGCCGCGCGATCGGTGCCTGGGGCGCGACCGTCGGCGTCAGCCTGGCCCTCGGCCCGATCGTCGGCGGCGCGCTGACCGAGACGATCGGCTGGCGCTCGATCTTCTGGATCAACGTGCCCATCGCCCTTGCCGCAGTGGTGCTGACGGCGCTCTTCGTGCCCGAGTCCCGGGCCGCCCGCCCGCGCCGCGTGGACCCCGTCGGACAGCTGCTCGTGTTCGTCGCCCTCGCCTCGCTGACCTACGCCATCATCGATGCGCCGAGCGCCGGCTGGGGCTCGGCGCAGACGATCGGCCTGTTCGCGGCCGCGGTGGCGGCCGTTGCGGTCCTCGTGCCCTATGAGATGCGCCGCCGCGACCCGCTGATCGAGCCGCGCTTCTTCCGCAGCGCCCCGTTCTCCGGTGCCACCCTGATCGCCATCAGCGCCTTCGCCGGCTTCGCCGGCTTCCTGCTGCTGAACACCCTCTACCTCCAGGAGGTCCGCGGCTACACGGCTCTGCAGGCCGGGCTCTGCACGCTGCCGATGGCCGTGCTGGCAGCTTGCTTCGCGCCGCTCTCGGGCCGCATCGTGGGCCGCCGCGGCGCGCGGCCGTCGCTGATCTTCGCCGGTGTCTGCATGCTCCTCGCGCCCTTGCTCCTGACCAGCCTCTCCCGTACCACGCCCCTTGCCCTGCTGCTCGGCGTCTACGCGATCTACGGCATGGGCTTCGGCGCCCTCAACCCGCCGATCACCTACACGGCGGTCTCGGGGATGCCGGACAGCCAGGCCGGCGTCGCCGCCGCCGTCGCCTCGACCAGCCGACAGGTCGGCCAGACGCTCGGGGTCGCCCTGATCGGCTCGATCCTCGGCACGGCCGCCGGCACCGGTCTCGCCGGCGCCAGCCACCCGGCCTGGTGGGTGATCGCCGGCTGCGGCGGCCTCGTGGTGGTGCTGGGAGCCGCCTCCACTGGCGCCTGGGCAAGGCGCACGGCCCGGCGTGCCGCTGCCGAGCTCGGATCCGAAGCGCCCCCGCGGCCGCTCGAGCCTTCGCTCGGCGGCCGCGCGGCCTAGCATCGAGGGCATGAGCGAGCAACCCTCCCCCTCCGATCCCCGCCCCGAGCGCCGAGCGCTGATGGTTCTGCTGCGCTACGTGCTTCCCGCCGCGGTCGTGCTCGGCGGGATCATCGTGATGTCCCTCGGAAGCGAAACCGACCTCGAGGGCGGCAGCGGCATCGTCAGCGCCGGCCTGGCGATCTACTTCGTCAACTGGCTCTTCCGCACCGGCGCCGCCGGCGACGCCCAACGCGAGGCCGAGGACCGCGCGCGGGATCACTTCGACCGGTACGGCCGCTGGCCGGACTGAGCCATCGGGGATTGCGCCGTGGCTTCCCGCCGCGCCTAGACAGCTGCCCCGAGGCGGCGCCCGGCCGTTTCTCCATCCGTCCAAGGCGGCCCCTCTGCGGGCGGGGGAGAATCTGCAGGTGAGCTCGCGGGTAGAGAGAACGCCGATGTCCGGCTACCGACCCCAGGCCCCCTTTCTCGACGAGCTGTTCGAGCCCGACGGCTCGCCACGCCCGACCGCCGAGCCCCTGATCCGCGACCTCGACGCGCTCGGCGCCGAAGGACTGGCCGAGGCGGGACGCCGCCGCGACGCGATCTTCATGCAGCAGGGCATCACCTTCGAGACGAGCTCGACCAGCGGCGGCTCCCACGAACGGCCCTTCCCCCTGGACCTGGTGCCCCGCGTTCTGAGCGGCGAGGAATGGCGCGCCATCAAGCGGGGCCTCGCCCAGCGGATCCGCGCCTTGAACCACTTCGTCGATGACGTCTACCACGCCCGCGAGATCGTCCGCGAGGGCCTCGTGCCGTGGCGGCTCGTGGCCTCCTGCTCGCACTTCGCCCGCGCCGTCCACGGCATCCGCCCGCCCGGGGGCGTCTACACCCACGTCGCCGGATGCGACCTGGTGCGCCACAGCGACGGCACCTGGCGGGTGATCGAGGACAACGTGCGGATCCCCTCGGGCATCTCCTACGTGCTCGAGAACCGCGCGGCGATGGCCCGCCTGGTGCCCGAGCTGTTCGCCTCCTACCGGGTACGCCCCGTCGAGCACTACCCCCAGCTGCTGCTGCGCGCCCTGCGCTCGGTCGCCCCCTCCGCCGAAAGCGAGGCGACGGTCGTCGTGTGGACCCCCGGCCCCGCCAACCCGGCCTACTTCGAGCACGCCTTCCTCGCCCGCCAGATGGGCGTCGAGCTCGTCGAGGCATCCGATCTGGTCGTCCGTGACGACGTGCTCTACATGCGCACCACCCGTGGCCTGGAGCGCGCCCACGCCGTCTACCGGCGCCTGGACGACGATTTCGTCGACCCGCTCGAGTTCCGGCCCGACTCGCTGCTCGGCGTGCCGGGGCTGGTGCGGGCCTACCGCGCCGGCAGCGTCGCCATCGCCAACGCCTTCGGCACCGGCGTGGCCGACGACAAGGCCATCTACCGCTTCGTCCCGGACATGATCCGCTTCTACCTCGGCGAGGAGCCGATCCTCGAGAACGTCCGCACCTACCTGCTCTCCGAGCCCGAAGAGCTCGAGCACGTGCTGGGCCGTCTCGAGGAGCTGGTCGTCAAGCCGACCGGCGAGTCGGGTGGCCGCGGCGTGATGATCGGCCCGCACGCCTCCGAGCAGGAGATCGAGCGGATGCGGGGCGTGATCAGCGCCCACCCCGACCGCTGGATCGCCCAGGAGGTGGTGCGCCTTTCGACGGTGCCCACGGTCGGCGAGGACGGCGTGCTCGCGCCCCGCCACGTCGACCTGCGCCCGTTCGCCGTGTTCGGCGAGCGCATCGATATCGTCCCCGGCGGCCTCACGCGCGTGGCCCTCGAAGAGGGCTCCCTGATCGTCAACTCCTCCCGCGGCGGCGGCTCGAAGGACACCTGGGTGCTCGAGGACGGCGACGACGCGGACCGCGCCGGACCGCCGATCGCCGACACCCAGCCGCCCGCGCTGCCCGACCTGCGCTACGGCGGCTGGACCGGCCAGCAACAGCAGCAGCAACAGCAACAGCAACAACCGGGACTCCGGCGGCCCGGCGCCGCGGCCGCTCGCTGATGCTCGCCCGGATCGCACACGAGCTCTACTGGCTCGGGCGCAACCTTGCCCGCGCGGAGTTCACGGCCCGCGCCGTCGAGGCCGTGTTCCGCTCCGAGCTTCAGGGCACCAGCGACTCCCCCGGTGTCAGCTTCGGCTCGGGGGGCCTGCTGGCGATCCTCGGCGATGTCGACACCACCACTGCCAACGGCCGCCCCTCGCTCGAGCAGCTGACCCTCGACCCGGCCCGGCCCGGCTCGATGCTGGCCTCGATCGAACGTGCCCGCGAGGGCGCCCGCACCGTCCGCGACGTGATCAGCGCCGAGATGTGGGAGGCCATCAACACCACCAGCCTGGCACTGCGCGACGGCATCGAGCCGCGCTGGGAGGGACCGGCCGGCACCTCGCTGACCTCGCAGTACGTCAAGGAGCGCACGGCGCTGATCTGGGGCGTCGCCAACCGCTCGATGCTCCGCGACGAGGCCAAGAGCTTCCTCGACGCGGGCGGCCTGATCGAGATCGCCGACATGGTCCTGCGGATGCTGCGCGTGGCCCTGCCCTCGGGCGATCCGGCCGAGTCCGATGGACAGGCGCTGATCCTGCTGCAGGCGGTCGGCGGCTTCCATGCCTATCTGCGCGCCGTCACCGCACCCCCCAACGCGCACCCCGTGGCCCGCTTCCTGCTGTTCGAGCGCGCCTACCCGGACAGCGTCGCCGCCTGCGTCGACTCGCTGCACGAGCGCTTCACCCTGGCCGACGCCGGTCCGCGCAACTCGAAGCCCGTGCTGCGCGTCAGCCGCCTGGCGGCGGACATGGACTTCCAGCGGCGGGCGCTGCCCGAGGGAGCCGAGTTGACGGGGATCTGCGAACAGACCCAGCAGGAGCTCGCCCGCATCGATCAGGACGTCGCCGAGCGCTACTTCGCCGGCGCCGCCTCGGCCGGGCTGAGGCGGTGAGCAGGGAATGCACTTCGCGATCCGCTACCTGACCGAGTACCGCTACGACGCGCCCGTCACCGACAACCTCAACTCGCTGCGGGTGCGCCCGGCCACGACCTCGACCCAGCGCTGCGACGAGTTCCACACGCGCATCGAGCCCGAGGCGCGGGTCAGCCGCCACCTCGACTACTTCGGCACCGAGGTGATCGAGTTCGGCATCCCCACGAGCCACGAGCACCTGACGATCGACATGCGCGCGCGGGTCGTAACCTCCGAGCAGCCCGACCCGCCGGAGGGCTCGTGGGCGAGCCTGCGGAGCACCGCCTACCTCGACGCGGCCGGCGAGTTCGCCCTGCCCTGGCAGGACCAGCCAGCGATCGAGGGCCTCTCCGGGCTGGACGCGGAGCTCGGACAGGAGACCCCGCTGCAGACACTGAAGACGCTCTGCGAGCTGATTCCCGACCGTTTCGAATATCGCCCGGGGGCCACGTACGTCGGATCGACGGTGCGCGACCTGCTCGCGGCAGGGGCGGGCGTCTGTCAGGACTTCGTGCATCTCTCGCTGGTTCTCCTCCGCCGCCGCGGCATCGCCGCTCGCTACGTCTCCGGCTACCTGTGGGCGGCACCCGAGGACGCAGCGCCGCCGGAGGCCGGGCTGGGCATCGAGTCGCTGGAGGTCGACACCCACGCCTGGGTCGAGGCGCTGCTGCCGAGCGCTGCCGGCAACGGCGAGCCCGTGTGGGTGAGCGCCGACCCTACGAACCGCCGCCTCGCCGGCGAGACACACGTGAAGATCGGCCACGGCCGCTTCTACTCCGACGTACCGCCCGTCAAGGGCCTCTACATGGGCGGCGCGTCCTCCGAGCTCGACGCCAACGTGAAGATGTCCCGCCTGGATCCCCAGGCGAGCGCCCGCGCCTAGGTGCCCCCGCCCAGGCGCCCGCGCCTGGGGCCTCCCCGCCTAGGGCGCCCGCGCCTGGGCTCCCCAGCGAGACTCAGCCGTGGTAGCCGGCCAGCAGCTCGGTGAAGGCGAAGGGCTGCTGGGCGATGCCGCTGCATTCTTCTTCGGGGGCCGCGCCAGACGTCTTGCAGGGCCGGTCGCGGTTGACCGCCCAGAAGCTCATCCGCGCGAGGTGGTGGGGCGCGGCGAAGGCGAGCATCGTCTGGAAGTCTTCGAGCGACACGGTCTCCGAGGCTTCGTCGGTCTCGCCGTTCATCGAGGAGATGCCCGCCCGTTCGTAGGCGGCCGCGGCGCTCAGGCCGTAGGCGGAGGCGAGATCCCGCTCGAGCCCTTCCACCGCCCGGATCGAGGCGTGCCCCATGTCGGTGGCGGGACGCCCGAAGTCGAACGGCATGACCGTCCAGGCGCTCGGCTGGAAGCCGATCCCGGCGGCGTCGGCGATCAGGCTCAACCCGTTCTTCTCGGGGCCTCCTTCGGCCGTCCCGATCGTGATCGAGATCGCCAGACCCGGCTCGGAGCGCTGCACCGAGGCGAGCGCTTCGATCACCCGCATCCGGGTCTTCCTGTTCGTGAACTCGCCATGCTCGATGTCGATGTCGATCGCACGCAGCGAGTAGGCGTCGATCACCTGCCGGTAGGCGCCGGCGAGGGCGGCCGGCGTCTTGCAGGAGCTTCCCAGCTTCTTGCCGCTCCAGCCGCCGAACGACACCACCACATCTCCCCCGGCGGCCCGGATGCCTTCGATCGCCCGCTGATCGGCACCGCCGAGCAGCGGCCGCCGGCCGTCCCACTCCGGGTTGCAGCTGCCCTTGGAGAGGATGAACGCCATCGTCAGGTCCTCGACGCCGGTCGTTTCGATCACCGACGCGGGCGGCTGCGGATCACCCCAGCCCAGGTACTCATAGGGGGCGGCCAGCAGCGGGGCCTGCGATCCGGCCGCCGCGGCGGGCACCGACGCGAGGGCGCCGAGCGCCAGCAGCGTCGCCAGCAGCCGCGCCGATCCTCCTCTCCCCCTTCTCCTTCCCCGCATGCTCGCCACCATAGCCAGACACGCTAGGAGCGCGGGACCTCCAGGGAATAGTTGAGCCATTCCTCCCGGCGCCCGCCGACGCGGTCGTAGAGCGCCTGCGCGGGCTTGTTGTCGGGGGCTGTCTGCCACTCCATCTCGGCGGTCCCGTGCTCGGCGCAGTGCTCTATGCAGGCCTCGATCAGGCGCTCGCCGACGCGGCGCCCGCGCGCCTCGGGCACGACGTAGAGATCGTTCATCGTGCCGAGCCGCGCTGCCCTCGAGGTCGACCAGCTCCAGTACAGCGTCGCGAAGCCGAGCGCTGAGCCGTTGCCGTCGCGGGCGATCAGCTGAACCCCCTCGCGGCGGGGGTCCGCGATCAGCTTCCGCGACAGCTCCAGCAACCGCTCGTCGGACGGGCTCACCTGGTAGAAGTCGCAATAGGCCCGCATCAGCGCGAGCAGCTCGCCGAGATCGCCCTCGCCGGCGGGGGAGATCGTGACGGTGGCGTACGGGCCGGCGGACGGCGGTAACTTGTCGTTCGGCACCGCCTCAGGCTAATGCAGCCGCCAGGCGCCGCCGATCCACCTCCCATGAGCCTCCGCAACGCCTTGCGAACCGCCGCCGCCCTGCTCGCCGCGGGCGCGCTCGGAGTCGCCGCCACCGGCTGCGGCTCGAGTGAGGCGACGCTCGATCCGGTCGCCCAGGCGGCGGACGTCACGACCCACTCGGGCGGCTCGCAGATCGCGATGACCGTGACCGTGACCGCTCCCGGCCTCAGCTCGCCGCTGACCGTCAAGGGGAACGGCACTTTCAACATGGCCCACAAGGAAGGCCGGCTGTTCCTCAACCTCGAGGGCCTCCCCGCAGCCGCCCTCAGCCGGCTGCCGAGCGGCCCGCTGAGCATCACCGAGCTGTTCAAGGACGGCGTCATCTACATCAGCTCACCGCTCTTCGACGGCAACCTCCCGGGCGGCGCCAAGTGGATGAAGCTCGACCTCACGAAGTTCGAGTCCGGCCTCGGCATCGACCCGTCGCAGCTGACCAGCGGGCAGTCGGACCCGACCCAGTACCTGCAGTACCTGCGTTCCGCCGGCGGCTCGGTCAAGGCGGTCGGGCACGCGAACGTCCGCGGCACCCCCACGACCGTCTACGAAGGCTCGATCGACCTCGCCAAGGCGGCTGAAGCGCTCCCCTCCTCAGATCGCGCGAAGCTCAAGCAGATGCTCGACACGCTGGCCGCCAAGACCGGCGTCAGCTCGATCCCGGTGACCGTCTGGATCGACGCTCACAAGCTGATCAGGCGCATGTCGATGAAGATCGCGATCCCCACGGGCGGCGAGACGAGCGGCGCGACGGTCGAGTACGAAATGTTCGGCTTCGGGGCCGCGCCCGCCGTAACCCCGCCGCCGAGCGGCGAAACGTTCGACGCCACCAAGCTCTCCCTGCAGAGCCTCGCGGCGGGCGGCTGAGCGCTCCCGGCGCGCACAGATCCGCCCAAGGGAACCCCGGGCGAGGCTCGTGTCTCTAGGCTTTCTGCTGGGGAGAGCGCCGCGACCGGGAGGGCCGGCGGGGGAAGCGCCCCGACAGGGAGCGATCGACGACATGTCAGGCAGTGACACAACTCCGATCGGAGGCGCGCGGCGCGGCGGGGAAACGCGCCTGGCCGTGGCGAGCGCGGCCGGCCTGTACGTGATCGGCGGGACGCTGATCGCCACCACCTTCCTGCTTCCGGAAGTCAGCTCGCCCGCCGCCGCCGCCGCCGTCGCCGCCGATGCGATGCTGACCGCGGCCGCCCTGCTGTGGGCGGTCAGTCGGGGCCGGGCGAGCCTCGGCCTGGCCTGGCTCGCCGAGCTCTGGGGGATCGTGATCATCACGGTGCTCTGCGCCTCCACCGGCGGTGCCACGAGCCCCTTCGCGCTGCTGTACTTCTTCGCCATCGGCCACGCCGCCGCCTTTCAGCCCCGCGGGCGCTTCGCGCTCACCTCGGCCGCCGGGCTGCTCGCCTTCCTCGCCCCGCTCCTCTACTCGGACGTCGAGGCCAACTTCGCCGCGATCGCCTGCGTGGGCGCCGTGCTCGCCCTGCTCACCACTGTGGTGCTGCACCTGGCCCTCGAACGGATGCGGGCGGACCGCCGCAGGCTCGAGCTGCTGCTGGCCGCCACGGCCAAGCTCGACACCTCGCTCGACCCCCAGCAGACGCTGCGCCGCATCGCCCTCACCGCGCTGCCCGAGCTCGCCGAGCTGTGCGTGATCGACCTCGTCGACGAGGACGGCGCGATCACGACGACCGTGGCCGCCGCGGTCGACCCCGGCGTTGCCGAGCGCGTCGAAGCGACGCGCCCCGAGGAGCGCCCCGAGAAGCTCGCCGGGCATCCTGTCGCACGGGCCCTGTCCGAGCGCACCTCGAACGTCGTCCACGACATCACCCTCGCGCCGGCGCTCGGCGATGCGATCCAGACCGCGGGCATCCTGTCGGGACAGGACACCGTCTCCTCCCGCTCGGCGACCGTCGTGCCGATGGTCGCCCGCGGCCGGATGATCGGCGTGATCTCCTTCGTCCATCCCGGACGCCCACAGCGGGGACAGCTGCGGGTGCTCGAGGATCTGACCGGCCGCGCCGCGCTGGCCTACGACAACGCCACGCTCTATGCCGAACGGGCGAGCGTCGCGCAGACGCTGCGGCGCAGCCTGATGCCCGCGGCCCTGCCCGACGTCGCGGGCCTCGACCTTCAGAGCTACTTCCGCCCGATGGGCGCCGGCAGCGAAGTCGGCGGCGACTTCTACGACGTGTTCGCCGACCGCGACGGCTGCTGGCTGGTTGTGGGCGACGTCTGCGGCAAGGGCGCCGAGGCGGCTGTGATGACGGCCTTCCTGCGCCACACGGCCGCCGCCTACGCCCGCGACGGCAACACCCCGGCGACGGTGCTCGCGCGCGTCAACGCCGCGATGCTCGATCAGGACTTCGAAGGACGCTTCGCGACCGCGATCCTCGCCCGCCTGGACTTCAACTCCCGCGGCATCGCCCTGACGGTGGCGGCCGCCGGCCATCCCGCCGCCCTCGTCACCCGCGCAGGCGGAGCGACCGAGGAGTTCGGCACCGGCGGCACGCTGCTCGGCATCTTCCCCGACGCCCGCATCGGCGAGTCCTCGACGGTGCTCGGCGTGGGCGACACGCTGGCCCTCTACACCGACGGTCTCTCCGAGGCCCACGCCCCGGCGCGGATGCTCAGCTCGGGGGAGATGATCAGCGCCCTCTCGGACGCTCCGCCCGAGACCGCCGAGCAGACGATCGCGGCCCTGCTCGGCCTCGTCGACCTCAGCCAGGGTGCCCGCGACGACATCGCCATCCTTGCCGTGCGCGTCAGCTCCGCGCAGGCCCGCGGCGTGCGCGCCGCCTGAACGGCGCCCTCAGCTTGCGCCGAGAGGCGACGGCCTGATCTCGCCCCGCCCGGCCCGCTGGAGATCCCGCGGCAGCCTGACCCCCTCCCGCCGGGCAAGCACCTCGAGCCCGATCCGCCACGCGACGATCGCCTCGCGCTGCGGCGCCGAGGTGTCGGGGAGATCGCCCAGACGGTCCTCGGCGAGACCGTTTGCGAGCGCGCTCAGGTACGCGTCCTCGAGTACGTAGGTGTGGGCGTAGGGTGCGTTCAGGGCGCCCAGCTGCGGCGAGGGTGCCCGCAAGGCGCCGATCGCGACCGCGTAGGCGGCGAAGCGCCGCTCGAGCCTGCCCATCTGCGCCGCAGCGCTCGCGGCGCCGATCTGCCCCCTCGCGCGAGCGGCGAGGATCGGGTCGGCCCGGTCGAGCAGGCGGTTCACCGCCAGCCTGATCGGCTCGACCGCGGCGACGTAGGCGTGCAGCTGCGCCGGCGCTTGCTGGCCCGGCCCGCTACCGGCGCTCGCCGCGGCGCCTCCGCAGCCCGCCACCGCCACGGTCAGCGTGGCGGCGGCGAGGGCTGCTGCGGGGGCAGCACGCAGACGGTGCAGGCACCTGACCGGGCTAGTAGGCGTAGGTTCCGCCGCTTTTCGAGGAGCCTTCTTCGCTCGAGCCGCCCGTTTGCGAGCTCGCAGGAGCGGCGCCCGTGGAGGATGAGGTTGATGAGGTGCCCGGCGAGCCGCTTACCGCCACGACGCTCCACGTGCCGACATCTTTGAGGCCCTGCCCGGATGTCTGGCCGGGCGCCGTGTCCGACGCGAACGTGTACAGGGGGGCGCCGTTGTAGGTGACCTGCTCGGTGCCGTCGGGGCGCTTGACGGTGCCGAGCCCGGACGCGCCGCTCGGCGCGGCGGCCGCGCTCGCGGCCAGCGGGTGCCAGACCGTCGTGCAGCCCTTCGAGGTGCAGATGAATTTGCCGGCCGACTCTCCGCTCAGCCGGTACAGCGTCATCCCGTTGGCGTCGACGAGGATCGTCCCCGCCTTCGGGTTGGAGACGACCTTGACCGTGGCGGCGGAGGAGCCGCTCGAGGTGGTCGCGGGCGGCGACGAGGACGCCGAGGTCGAGCCACCCGATGAGGAGCTGCTGCCGCAGGCGGCCAGCAGCAGGGTGGCCGCCACCGCGGCGGCGGATGCGTAGATCCTCTTGGACATCGAAAGCTCCTATCTGGTGGTGGGGAACCTCCCCGTACCCGATAAGACGGCGCCGGCGGCTGTTTTCTTCCGGGCGCCTTCGTTCTCAGGCCCGCTCGAGGTGCCGGCGCAGCCCCGCGTAGCTCTGCTCGGGCGGCATCGCCTGCTCGTAGGTGGCAGCGATGTCCGCGCTCGCCCGAGCCGCGACGCGCGCGCGGAACGCGGCCGCGAAGCGCTCCTCCTCGAGCGTACCCGCGAGTCCCTCGACCTCGCCGAGATAGGCGCGCAGCTCCCGCAGTTGGGCGGCCACGTCGCGGTGCGCGCCGAAGTGGGTGATCGCGAGGGCCGCCGGATCCCAGCTCTCGATCTGCTCGAGCGACTCGCGCCAGGCGCCGAGGTCGATGTCGGGCGGCGGCGTCGGCGCCATCGTCGGGCCGCCGGCGATGCGGACGCCGGCGACGTCCCCCGTGAAGGCCCAGCCGGTCTGCTCGTGCAGGTAGCTGACGTGGTGGGAGGCGTGCCCGGGGGTGTATGCGACCTTCATCCCGGCGAGCGACTCGCCGCCCCTCAGCACCCTGATGCGCTCCGCGGGAACGGGCAGCACCTCGCCCCACAGCCGCTCCATCTCGGCGCCGTAGAGCCGCGTCGCGCTGGCCAGCAGCCTGCTCGGGTCGGACAGGTGCCGCGCGCCGCGCTCGTGCACCCACACCTCGAGGCCCGGGAAGCGGCGCGCCAGCGAACCGGCCGCGCCCGCGTGGTCGAGGTGGATGTGCGTCAGGGCCAGCGCCCGCGGTTCGCGCTCGCCGAGCGCCTCGAGCAGCACCGGCAGGCAGGAAGCCGGCCCCGGGTCGACGATCACCTCGCCAAGCAGCCAGGCGGCGATCACCTGCGGGCGCCCCAGATGCAGGAGGTCGACCGGCTCGGGCTCGGCTGTGTCTGAGTCGGGCCTCACGGGCGGACGGGCCTAGCCGCCCCGCGCGCCGTAGCGCAGGCCGTCCATCAGCAGCTCGATCATGCGCCGCGAGCGAGTGCTCCAGTCCGGTCCGTCGGAGACGAGCCAGATGCCGCTCATCACCCGCAGGACGTCCTCCGGCTCGACGCCCGCGCGGATCGACCCGGCCCGTTCGGCGGCATCGATCAGCAAAGTGATCGCGTCCAGCATCTGCCCGCGGGCCACCGTGTACAGGGACGCCTCACCGGAGGCGATCACGGACTGGAGCATCCCCGCCATGCTTCGCTTCGCCGCCACGTAGGTGACGAAGCGATCCATCCACTCGGCCAGCGCCTGCTCCGGCGGGCGCTCGGCGAGCAGCTCGGCAGCCGCGTCGCACAGGCGCCGCACCTCGTTTCGGTAGGCCGCCTCGGCCAGCGCCTCGCGCGTCGGGAAATGCCGGTAGAGCGTCCCGATCCCGACGCCCGCGCGCTCGGCGATCGCCTCCAGGGGAACGTCCTGGCCGGCGTCGGCGAACATCTCCACGGCGGCCGCCAGCAGCCGCTCGCGGTTACGCCGTGCGTCCGCCCGCATCGCGGGAGCGGGCTGGTCTGTCTCGATGCTCGGCATGTCCGGTGCAGACACGGTGGCAGGCTCCCGTCGTGGCACCGCCACGATTGCGGAGGGCGCCTCCGCTTGACGTGACTGTAGCGCCGACGCGAGCCGAGGGTCATACGCTGGATCGATGGACGCCGGGATCGTGGAGGTGTCGGTCGGGCGCGTCGTCTCCGGCGGGCAGACGGGCGTCGACCGGGCGGCACTGGACGTCGCGATCGCGCTCGGCATCCCCTACGGCGGCTGGTGCCCGCAGGGCGGCTGGGCGGAGGACCTGCCCAAGCCGCCGGGGCTGCTGAGCGCATACCCGGCGCTCGAGGAGACGCCCGCCGCCGACCCCGAGCAGCGCACCCGCTGGAACGTCCGCGACAGCGATGCGACCGTGATCGTCACGTCCGTCGGCGTCGTCTCGGCGGGCACAGCCCTGACGCTCGCGGCTGCCTTCGAGCTCGACCGCGAGCTGGCGGTGATCGACGCATCGGCGCCGGGCGCGGGACTCGAGGACGCGCTGCGGCTTCTCTCGCTGCTGCCCCCCGACGCGTCGCTCAACGTGGCCGGGCCACGTGAGAGCGAGGAGCCCGGGATCTACGAGCGGGCCGCCGCGGTGCTCGACCGGCTGCTCGCGGTCGCCGCCCCCTGACCGGCCGCGGCCGGGATCCGGCGGATCAGGCTCTCGAGAACGTCGCCCGCGGCTTCGATCGTGTTCCAATCGAGGTTGTCCGGGACATCGCTCGGCCAGTGGTAGTTGGCGGGCGTCTTCAGATCGGTGCAGGCGGCGATGCAGGCCGTCCGGTAGCCGGCGCGCAGGGCAGGCAGCGCATCTGTGGCGCCGGCTCCGAGCCGCAGGCCGCGCCACAGGCCGATGCCGGCCTCGTCGGCGGCCGCTTGGATCTCCCCGCGCAGCTCCTCGTCGTGGTCGCGCATCAGCAGCATCCCCTCGCCCTCCATCAGCATCAGGTGGGGGGAGCCGACGCACTCCAGCGCGATCACCCGGGTCCGCGCCGCGTCGAGCTCGCCGGCGTGGCGGCGGACGAAGCCGCGCATGCCCTCCATGAAGGACTCCTCGCTGCCGGTCGAGAGCAGCAGCACGCGCACGCCGGAGACGGGCCTCTCGGCGACGCGGCGGGCCAGATCGAGCAGCACGGCCACAGAGCTGAGGTTGTCGTTGGCACCACACACCACGGGCGCGCGGGCCACGTCGGCGAGCAGGGCCGCCGTGACGGCGCTCCACAGGATCCCCAGCCGCCTCACCGGCCGCGCCCCGAGCAGCCCGCCCAGCGCGACGAGCGCCGGCCCTGCGACGAGCAGCCGGCCGGTCTGGACGGAGGTGTTCTGCTTGGCATACCAGCGCGGGAAGCGCCTCGCCACGACGGGGACAAGACCCGGGTGGAACAGCAGGCCGGTGTGGGCCGCGTCGTGGTGGGCCACGATCACGATCGTCTGCTCCGCCGTCGCGTCCCCGGCCCAGGCGAGCACGTTCGCCGTCTCGCCTTTCGGCAGCAGGCGGCGCAGCGCATGCGCCCCGCCGTCGACGTCGTCGGCCATCGCCACGGCCGCCCCCGCGGCGAGCGCGACCGAGGCGGCGCGACCGCCTCGCCGGCGGGCGCCCAGCAGCCCGGCGAGCACGCCCGCCCCGGCCGCCAACCCGGTCGACTGCCAGAAGCCGCCGACGGCGGGCTCGCGCTCGATCAGCGGCTCGAGGCCGTGCTCGCGGAGCATCTGCGCGAGCAGCTCCGCCGCCTGCCGCTCGCCGGGGCTGGCCGAGCCGCGCTCGATCGCGGCGAGCTCCAGCAGGGCGGCACGGGGGTCCCGGGGAGCCATCGCCGAAGCCTACGCCGGATCCGCTCCCGCCGAGCGATCCCCGGAGGGCCGGGTATGCGATCTTGACCTCGTCTTGGCCGAACGCAAGCGCTCCACCACCGAGCCCGGCACCCGCGCGATCCGCGCGACAGTCGCCGGCCGGGTCCAGGGCGTGGGCTTCCGCGAGGCGGCCCGGCGCCGCGCCACCCCGCTCGGCGTGCTGGGATGGGTGCGAAACGAGGCCGACGGCACGGTCGGCGTCCATGCCGAGGGACCGGATGAGGCGGTGTCGGCGTTCCTCGACTTCCTCGCCGGCGGGCCGCGCGGGGCAGCCGTCGAGCGTGTCGAATCGCGGCAGGTGCCGGTCGAGGGTCATGAGCAGTTCGCCGTCCGGGGTGTCAGCGCCGGAGTGTTCGTCGTGCAGGAGCACCAGGCCACTGCTCACCACTACGACCTGCGCCTCGAGGTCGACGGGACGATGCGCTCCTGGGCGGTGCCGAAGGGGCCCTCGATGGATCCGTCCGTCAAGCGCCTGGCTGTCGAGGTTGAGGACCATTCGCTCGAGCACAACGCCTTCGAGGGCCCGACCGGCCACGGCGGGGTCGCCGTGTGGGACCGCGGCGTCTACGAGCAGGGCGGCCGGGTGCCGTGGCCCGAGGCCCTCGAGCGGGGACATGCCGTCTTCGTGCTCCACGGCGAGAAGCTCCGCGGCGGGTTCGCCCTGCAACGCACCCGCCCGGCGGCCAAGCCCCAGTGGCTGCTCCTCAAGCGCCGCGACGAGCAGGCGCGCCCCGGCTCCGACGTCGTGACCGAAGCGCCCGCGTCGGTGCTCAGCGGTCGCACCCTCCCGGAAATCGTCGCCGCGGAGGATTGAGACGGTCAAGCCACCCAACCAGCCATCGGGCCACTTTCGCCCCGGCGGCAGCCAGATCTCCTCTAGCCTGTCGATGAAACGTCCTCGAAACGTGTTCTCCGCCCGGCAGCCGTTTCGACGCAGCGCGAGGAGCAACCGGGAGCGATCGACGATGAGCGTACGGCTTCCCAGCCTCAGGTCTCGAGGCGCGGTCGGGCTACTGGCCGCGGCGGGAACGCTCGTGCTCAGCGCGGCACCGGCGCGGGCCGGCGAGCCGCTGCTCGCGGTCTCGCTCGGCCACAGCACGCTGATCACGATCGGCGAAGGCTCCTCACCGGTGCCCGGGATCCCCTCGGTCGAGATCGAAGTTCCATCGCCGAAAGGCGGGGCACCGCTGGCGGAAGTCGGGATCGACGGAACAGGCGTGACCGCCACGACGCCCGTCACGCCCCCGATCGAAATCGCCGCGCCGAAAGCCACGCTGCCCCCCGCCCCGACGGTCCCCGCCGGGTCTCCGCCGGCGCTCGAAACGGTCACCGGCCCGAGCGACGGCGGATCGGGAGGGTCCGGCTCGGGCTCGGGCGGCGGCGCGGTGCCCACCGCCGCGGGGGTGGGCGCCGCCACCCCGCCCACAGGCTCGGGCGCGAGCGGCGCGGCGGCATCACGCAAGCCCGCGACCGGGACGGCCGGCGCGAAACGCGCCCCCCGCGCGAAGGGCTCGGGCCGCGGCTCGGGCGGCGCCGGAGCTGCCGTGGCCGGAACCGCTCTCGCGGCCGCTGCCAGCGCCCGGAACGCGGCCAACCGGGCTTCCCCGGGTGATGCCAAGAGCAGCGGCGGCGACCCGCTCTCATCGATCGGCGGCGCGCTGCCGTTGCCGCTGCCGGTGCCGGACTGGAGCAAGCCGATCATCCTGCTGCTGGCGCTGCTGGCGATCGCCCTCGGCGTGCGGTGGCGGTCGGCGACGCGACGCGCGGGGCGCCTGGAGCGCCGGCAGGGCTCGCTGCTTCGCGACATCGAGGTGATGCAGGCCGCGCTCGTTCCGGAGGTTCCCGAGCAGCTCGCCGGGCTCTCCGTCTCCGTCGCCTACCGCCCCGCCGAGGGCCCGGCCGCCGGAGGCGACTTCTACGACGTGTTCGCGATCGGGCCGGACCGCGTCGCGGTGATACTCGGCGACGTCGCCGGCCACGGCCACGACGCGCTTCGCCAGGCCGCGCTGAGCCGCTACACGCTGCGTGCCTTCCTCAAGGAGACCGAAGATCCTCGTGCTGCCCTCGCCCTCGCCGGACACGCGCTGTCCGAGCCGGGCGTCGAACACTTCTCGACGGTGGCGATCGCGATGTTCGAGGGCGCGGGCGGAACGCTGACCTATGCCCTCGCCGGCCACCCGCCCCCGATCGTGCTCGGGGTGCCCGCGCGCGAGGTGCCCTCGAGCTGCTCCTCCGCGCCCGTGGGCTGCGAGCTGCCGACGGGGCGCAGGCAGCGGACGGTCAGCCTCCCGGCTGGGGCCAGGGCGTGCTTCTTCAGCGACGGCCTGCTCGAGGCACGCCGCAGCATCACGTCCCCCGGCGGTCACCCGGACCTGCTCGGCCGCCACCGCCTGCGCGAGCTGCTCTCGGAGCTCCCGGCCGAAGCCGGCGCGCCAGAGCTGCTGGCGGCGATCCGCGCCGAGACGGCGGCGACGCCCGATGACATGGCGGCCTGCATCCTCACCTCGCGCGCGCACCCCTCGCGCCGCACCGTCGACATCGAGGAACTCGAGGTCGACCGCCACACGGTCGACGCCGGCCACCTCGAGGCCTACCTGCGGGCGAGCGGCCTGAGGCGCGTCGAGGCGGGACGGCTGCTGGCGACGACCTCGGCCCTGCTCGAGGCACACGAGACGGCGGTGCTGACGGTCGACCGGGGTGGCGCCGAGATCGAGGTGGGCGTTCGCGCGGGCACCGGCGAGCGCCTCGCCGGTGCGATTGTGCGGCGGCGCACCCCGGCGGCCGGCGCCGAGCGGCTGCAGCGGGCGTAGCGCCGAAGAAGCCGGGCGAAGAAATCCGCCACCTCGCGATGGATTTCGGCCGGCGGCCGGATCTACACGCACATGAACACAAAAACACGCTGGGTCCTCGCGCTGACCGGAGTCGGATCGTTGATGGCGGCGCTCGATACGGTCGTCGTCTCGACCGCCCTCACAACGATCCACCGCGCGCTCGGCGCGACGGTCGAGCAGCTCGAGTGGACGGTCAACGCCTACAACCTCTCCTTCGCCGTGCTCCTGATCACAGGCGCGGCGCTGGGCGACCGATACGGGCGCCGTCGCATGTATGCGAGCGGACTGTCCCTGTTCGCGCTGGCCTCGGCAGGCTGCGCGCTGGCGCCGAGCATCGGCTGGCTGATCGCGGCGCGGGCCGTGCAGGGGGCGGGCGCGGCGCTGCTGACGCCGCTGGCGCTGGCGCTGCTGAGCTCGGCCTTCCCGCCCGAGCGCCGCGGCGCGGCGATCGGGATGTTCAGCGCGATCACGGGGATCGCCGTGGCGAGCGGCCCGCTGGTGGGGGGCGCCGTCGTGGAGGGGATCGACTGGGAATGGATCTTCTGGCTGAACGTGCCGATCGGGCTGATCGCGGCGCCGCTGGTCCTGTCGCGCATCGAGGAGAGCTTCGGCGCCGACCGCACCTTCGATCTGCCCGGGCTCGCCCTCGTGACAGGCGCCGCGCTGGGCATCGTGTGGGCGCTCGTGCGCGGGAACACCGCCGGCTGGGGCAGCACCGCGGTGGTCGCCTCGCTGGCCGGCGGCCTGGTCCTGGCCGCCGCGTTCGTGGCCTGGGAGCGCCGCGCTCGCGAGCCGATGCTGCCGCTGTCGTTCTTCCGCTCACGTTCCTTCTCGGCGGGGAACGCCGCGATCTTCTGCACGTTCGGCTCGCTGTTCACGTGCGTGTTCTTCTATCCGCAGCTACTCCAGATCGTGCTGGGGAACGGGCCACTCGACGCGGGACTGAAGCTGCTGCCGTGGACGGCCACGTTCATCACCGTCGCCCCGATCGCGGGAGCGCTGGCCGATCGCATCGGCGAGCGCCCGCTGATGGTGACGGGGCTTGCGATGCAGGCCGCGGGCACGGCCTGGCTGGCCACAGCGGCGAGCACGCAGATGTCCTACTCGACCGTGCTCGGCCCGTTCCTGCTCGCCGGCGTGGGGATCTCGATGGCGATCCCGGCGGCGCAGAACTCGGTCGTCGGCTCGTTCGCCGCCGAGTACGTCGGCAAGGCCGCCGGGGCCAACAGCATGATGCGCGAGCTCGGCGGCGTGTTCGGGATCGCCCTGGCCGTGGCGGTGTTCGCCGGCGCCGGCGGCTACGCCACCAAGCAGGGCTTCATCGCCGGCTTCGGCCCCGCGATCTGGGTCGCCACCTCGATCGCGCTCGTCGGAGCGGTGTGCGGGTTGCTGCTGCCGAGCCGCCGAACGGCGCATTCGAGGACGATGGGCGCAATCGGGATGATCGAACCGGAGGAGGCATGATGCGAGTCGTAATGGTGCGTTACAAGGTCAAGCCGGAGCGGGTGGCCGAGAACGAGGAGCTGGTGCGGGCCGTCTACGAGGAGCTCGCGGCGAGCGCCCCGGAGGGCTTTCGCTACGCGACCTTCAAGCTCGAGGACGGGCGCGGCTTCATGCATCTCGCGGCCGTCGCAGACGACACCGACAACCCGCTCTCGCGGGTGGCCGCCTTCGCGGAGTTCCAGCGCGAGATCGAGGATCGCTGCGAGAGCCGGCCGGTCGTCTCGACGCTCGGCGAGGTCGGCTCCTACCGGCTGCTCGAGATGGCCGCCGCGGGATGAACCCGGTCGTCCACCTCGAGCTTCACACCGGCGATGAGCCGGCGGCGGGAGCCTTCTACGAGGCGCTGCTCGGCTGGCGACCCGAACGAGTGCGGGCCGGCTCGGCCTCCTACCTCACGCTCTGTGCCGGCGGGCCGATCGGCGCGGGCGTCGTCGGCTGCGGCGCGCAGCGACCGCTGTGGCTGCCCTACGTGGCCGTCGAGCGGCTGGAGGAGATGACGAGCCGCGCGCAGGCGATGGGCGCGACAGTGCTGCTCGGCCCGCGGGAGGGACACGCGGGCCGGCGGACCGTGCTGGGCAGCCCCTGCGGCGGCGAGATAGCGCTGTGGGAGCCGCGCGGCGGAGGCTGCACCGCGAGGAGCTGGCTGTGACCGAGCAGCAGCTGCTCGACTCGGCAAGGACCGGCGACGAGCGGGCGTTCGGCCGCCTCGTGGACCCGCACCGCAACGGCCTGTTCGCACACTGCTACCGGATGCTCGGCTCGCCGCAGGACGCCGAGGACGCGCTGCAGGAGACGCTGCTGCGGGCCTGGCGCGGGCTGGACGGCTTCGAGGGACGCAGCTCGCCGCGGTCGTGGCTCTACACGATCGCCACGAACGCCTCGCTGCGAGCGCTCGAGCGCCGCCCCCCGCGGGTCGTGCCGCTGGACTACGGCCCGCCCTCCGATCCACATGAAGCGCCGCGGGAGCCGCTCGCCGAGTCCACCTGGGTCGAGCCGCTGGCCGACGAGCCGCTCGCGCTGCCGGCCGGGCCCGCCTCGCCGGAGGCGCGCTACGAGCAGCGCGAGAGCGTCGAGCTGGCGTTCGTGGCGGCGCTGCAGACCCTCTCCCCGCGCCAGCGGGCCGTGCTCATCCTGCGTGACGTGCTCGGTTTCACCGCGCGCGAGGTCGGCGCAGCCCTCGACACCTCTCCGGCGTCCGTCGACAGCGCGCTGGCGCGGGCCCGCAGGACGCTCGAGGAGCACCTGCCGGAGCGAAGCCAGCAGGCGGCGCTGCGGGTGCTGGGCGACAAGCGCCTGAACGAGATCGTCGAGCGCTACATGGACGCCTGGGGGCGCGGTGACGCGCGGGCGCTGGCGGCGATGCTCGCCGAGGAGGCGACGATCTCGATGCCCCCCAGCTCGAGCTGGTACGAGGGCCGCGACGCGGTCGAGCGGTTCCTGGCGAGCCGGCCGATGGCGCGGGGGAGGAGCTGGCCGTGTGTGCGGATCTCGGCCAACGGCCAGCTGGCGTTCGCCCACTACGAGATCGACCGCGAGAACGGCGGCGCGCGCCCGCACAGCATCTGCCTGGTCGACCTCGACGGCGAGCGGATCACCGCGATCACGGCCTTCCTGATGCCCGGCCTGTTCGAGGCCTTCGGCCTCGGCGCCCAGCCGGGCGCGCTCGATCGCGCCTGACCGCCCGCGCCCGGCGTGAGGCGCTCGGCAGCCTCGGGCCGCGACGGCCTCGGCGCGAGCGCGTGGCTCAGGCGGCGTCGGCGTCCGCCTCGAGGCCCTGTCCGGTCCACTCGCTGAGGAAGGTCTCGGCGTCCTCGGCGGCGAGGGGTTTGGCGAACAGGAAGCCCTGGCCGTTGTCGCAGTCCTGCTCGCGCAACATGGTGAGCTCCTCCTGCTGCTCGATCCCCTCGGCGAAAGTCTCGATCGAGAGGGCCTTCCCGAGCTGCACGAGCGTCTGGATCAGCGTCTCCCCCTCGCGGTTGCGGGACAGGCCGGAGACGAAGGAACGGTCGATCTTCAGAGCGTCCACGGGGAAGCGCTGCAGATGGGCGAGCGAGGAGTAGCCGGTGCCGAAGTCGTCGATCGCGATCCGTGCGCCGAGCTCCTTGATGGCTTCCAGGCGGCGCGCCGTCTGCTCGACGTCGCGCATCAGCGTGGTCTCGGTGATCTCGATCGTCAGGGCCTCCGCCGGCATGCCGCTGGCCTGGAGCGCGTCGCGGATGTCGCCGATCAGCTCGTCGCTGTCGAGCTGGCGCCCGGAGACGTTGACCGCCATCGTGATGCGGTGACCCGCGTCGAGCCACTGCGCGCCCTGGCGGCAGCTCTCGGCGAGCACCCAGCGCCCGACGTCGGTGATCATGCCTGTCTCCTCGAGCAGAGGGATGAAGCTGCCGGGCTGGACGACACCGCGCTCTGGGTGGCGCCAGCGGATCAGCGCCTCCACGCCGGTCGGCCGCATGCGGGCGAGGTCCAGGGTGGGCTGGTAGGTGAGAAAGAACTCGTTCTTGGCGAGGGCCTCGCGCAGGTCCATCTCGAGCTCCATGCGCTCCTGCACCGCGTCCTGCATGCCCGACTCGTACAGGGCGTACCGGTTGCGGCCGTCCCACTTCGCCCGGTACATCGCGATGTCCGCGTCGCGCAGGAGCGTCCCGGCCGTGGCGCTGTCGCCTACGGCGATGCCTATGGAAGCGCCGATCGTGACTGTCGTGTCGCCCTCGGCGCCGAGCTTGAAGGGCTGCTTGAGGGCGTCGAGCAGCCGTTCGGCGACGAGCGTGGGGTTGGTGTCGGGGGACAGGTCGCCGACGAGCACGACGAACTCGTCGCCACCGAGGCGCCCGAGCGCATCGACCTCGCGCACAACGGCCTGCAGGCGCGTGGCGACGCCCTTCAGCAGCTCGTCGCCGGTGGCGTGGCCGAGCGTGTCGTTGATGGTCTTGAAGTTGTCGAGGTCGATGAACAGGGCGGCGACCGACGTTCCCTGGCGCGCGGAGCGGGCGAGCATCTGCTCGACGCGGTCGACGATCAGCGTGCGGTTCGGCAGCTCGGTGAGCGGATCGTGGGTCGCCATGAAGGCGAGCTCCTCCTCGCGGCGAGAGAGCTGCTCGTCGGTCGTCTGGCGCTCGCGCTCGAAGCACTGGCACATCCGCAGAAGGCTGAACTCGACGCTCAGCTGGAGCATGTCGAGCGCGTCGCGGAGCGCGCCCTGGGGAGTCCTCAGCGGCACGGCGGCGTCTCGCATCACCTCGGCGAAGACGTTGCGCCACCAGAACATGCGCCGGGTGACCTCCTGCAGCGAGGCGGCCCGCCGTGCCGCCAGCTCGCCGAAGATACGTGAGGTCTCACGGGCGGAGTCGTGGGTCACCTCGAGGTCGTCGCCGGCGATCCAGCGCGCCACCGCGACAGTCGAGTTCGTGCAGATCCGTTCGAAGCTGTGTTGGACGGTCGGCTCGACGGGCTCGCCGGAGCCCTGGGTACGCGCGACCGTCTCGGCCAGGACCTCATCGGCGCGAGCCAGCACAGCGTCGCCGAGACGGCGCAGGTGCTGGGCGCGGCGCTCCTCGGGCGTCTGCCTGCTCGCGGGCGCGGGCCCTCGCCGGGCCGGCGCGCCCCCGCGCCGCCGCTGTGTGGTCGTCTTCACCGGCATCGCCATAGATTTCGGCACGGGCGCGCCGGAACTGAAGCCGGGCGGGATGGGACCGGTGAGGGTCCGGCCCCACCCCCCCGGCAGGTACGGGCGGCGCTCAGGCCGCCGGCGCGGCGTCCATGAAGCCGTACACGTTGCGGATGCGCTCCCCGTCGGTTACGAGCACGTCGAACCCGACGAACTGCCCGGGGTCGTTCGCGGGCCCGGCGTGCCACTGGAAGCGGACCTGCTCGTGGTGCGCGTCGACCTCGCCGGCGAGCCTGAACCTGTAGCCCGGGAACCGCTCCTGGGTCTGGGCGATGAAGGCGTCGACGCCAGCCGGGCCGTGGACCTCGACATGGGGGTCGGTGTAGGTCGCCTCGGCTGCCCACAGCTCCTCGAGCATCGACCGCCTGCTGGCCGGGTCGGTCTCGTTGAAGGCATCGAGGTAGCGCTCGACGATCTGCTTGGCGTTGGTCATCGTTCCTCCTGGGATCGTGGTTGACGAGCCCGACCTTGCCAGCGCGACCGCGGCCTGTCGATTACCCGAGGGGTAAGCACGGCCGGCTCCGATTACCCGGCGGGTAATGCCCATCGGACCCAGCTCAGCTCGCGCGGCCGAGGATTGCCAATCCGCGCGAGCGCCCGACCTCGCCTCTGCGCCCGCCCTCCGCTTCCGGCGGGCGCAGGGACGTCCTCGCGGCTAGCCGGCGAGGGCCTTCTGCTTGATCGCCTCGAACTCCGCCTGGTCGATCGCGCCGCTGTCGAGCAGCTGCTTGGCTTTGGCGATCTGCTCGGCCGGGTCGCCGGGCCCCGCGACGGAGCGCACGTACTCGTCCATTTCACCCTTGCTGCGTTCCTGGGCCTTCAGCGCGCGTTCGGTCATGCCGTTGTGCTCGGCGATGAGATAGATGAACACGCCCAGATAGGGCAGCACGATGATGAGGATGATCCACAGCACCTTGGGCCCGCCGCCGATGTCGTGGCGGCGGAAGATGTCCGCCAGCACGGTGAACAGGATCCAGATCCAGATCACGAATCCGAAGAAGATGAGGATCGTCCAGAAGACTTCCAGCAGTGGATAGCTCGTCGCGAGAATCATCTACGCGGGCCCCCTTGTGAGTTGATTGCACCGTTTGGCCGGACGGTGATCGCCGGTGCCGGCGGGACACCGCCGGCTGGAATTGCAGCTCCGATATACATGCCGCGCGCTCCGATTCCCGCCTCAGCGGCGGGTCCGTGGATCTTCGCCGGCCGTCGCGTGCCGAGGTCGAACGAGATGCCGGGGCACTCCCGACGGCAGGCGGGAGCGTACACCAACGTTCGGCCGGCCCGGATGACCTCGGCGTATGGACGGCCGCCCGCGCAGGCGCCTCGGCCCGGCCGCCGCGGCCCCGGCGGGCGCAGGCGAGCGGAACCGGGCGCGTCAGGACGCCGCCGCCGCCGCAGCGGCGCCGGGATCTCGGATTCCGGCGGCGGCCGGCTGCGTCGTCGGGACCGAGCGGCTGAAGAACAACGCGAGCAGGGCGATCAGGGCCAGCACCGACAACGACGAGCGAAGCCCGGCCAGCCGCGCCGTCTCGTTTTCTTCGACGATCGCATCGGTCGCCCGGGGAGGGACGTGGGCCTTTTCGAGGGCGCTCTCCAGTTCGTTGTCGGAGACGAAGGGCGCGCCACTGGCCAGCTGCGTGGTGGTCTTGGATTTGGCGCGCTCCGGGACGGCCGAGTTGTTCTGGACACCCGTCAGGAAGGAGGCCGTTAGGGCGCTGATGAGCACCGCGCCGGCGAGCGCGGTGCCGATCGAGGCGCCGAGGTTGGTGACCGTGTTCTGCAGGCCGCCGACCTCACCGCTCTCCTCGTCGGAAACGGCTGAGACGGTCACGCTGCCGAGCTGCGAGGCCAGCGCCCCGATGCCGAGGCCCGCCAGCAGCATCGGCCAGGTCACGATCTCCGGGCCCGCGCCCTCGTCGAGCGCCGCCACCATCACGACGAGCCCCGCGAACAAGGCGAGGAACCCCAGCTGGACCACCCGCCGCGGCGAAGCATCGGGAAACAGCTTCGGGATGCCGGTTGCGGCGAGCAGCAGGGTGACCGACAGAGGCAGCAGGCGGACCCCCGTTTCGACCGCGGACAGGCCGAGCGCGACGGACAGGAACAGGGGGATCGCGAAGAACATGCCAGCCTGCAGGAGGTACTGGAAGAAGAACGAGGTCAGCCCGCCGCGGAGCGTGGCGTTCCGGAGGATCGCCGGATCGATCAGCGGCTCCTCGCCGCGGCTGACTCGCCTGCTCTCCCATTGCAGGAACAGCCACACCACGACGCCGCCGGCCAGGATCAGCCAGATCGACGGGGACAGCCCCAGCCATTGGGGCGCACCGGGCTTGGACCGCACGAACCCCCAGGCTCCCGAGCGCAGCACCCCGAAGACGATCAGACCGAGCCCGAGCGCCGAGAGCCCGGTTCCCACGAGGTCGAGCCGCACCCGCTCCTCGACCTTTCCGCCGGCCATCCGCCGGGTCATGGCGAGGATCCCGAGGACGATGATGACCTCGCCGGCGAACACCAGGCGCCAGGAGAGATAGGTCGTGAACAGGCCGCCGATCAGCGGCCCGGCGGCCACCGCGATGGCACCCGCCGAGGCGACGAGCCCGTACGCGCGCGGCCGTTCGGCGCGGTCGAAGTTCGACGCGACGAGGGCGACGATCGCGGGCAGGATCAGGGCCGCCCCGATGCCCTCGAGGAAGGACCATCCGAACATCAGCACGCCGAGGCTCTGCGAGATCGAGGTGACGAAGGAACCGGAGCCGTAGATCAGGCAGCCGATCGCGAAGGCGCGCTTGCGTCCCACGATCTGGCCGATCTTCCCGCCGGTGATCATCAGCGAGGCCATCACCAGCGTGTAGAGGGTGATCGCCGTCTGGATGCCCGTGACGGTGGTGTGCACGTCGCGCGCGACCGTCGCGATCGACACGTTCATCACGGAACTGTCGAGCGTCATCAGGAACTGGCCGGCGGCCAGAGTCAGGAGCACGATCCCAGCAGCGCGCCCTTTGCCTTCGGTCGCGTCCCCCACCCCGCCAACCTAACAGGACAGCGTCGTCTCGGCCCCGGGCGCGAGGATTCGAACCTCGACCTCGGGGGCCAGGCGCGCGACGTGCTCGGCGAACAACTCGGGCGGCTCGCGGGGCGCCGGCCGGTGGCGGCCAATCGCCGTCATGGGAGAGAGGGTTCCCCAGTGGATCGGGACGGCGACCCGCGGCTGCAGCAGGGCCACGGCGCGGGCCGCGTCGAGCGGGCCCATGTGGCCGGCTCCGAGCTTCGGTCCCCAGCCCGCGACCGGCACGAGTGCGACATCCAGCTGCCCCGCCAGGGCCGACATCTCGTCGAACAGCCCGGTGTCGCCGGCGAAGTAGACGGCCTTCCGGCCCCGCACCACGTAGCCCAGGGCAGCCGCCCGCACCCCGACCGGCGAGCGCCTGCCGTCATGGTCGGCGGGCACGGCGCTCACCTCCAGCGAGCCGGCGCGACGCGTGTCGGTCACGTCGACCTCGCTGATCGCTGTGAAGCCTCGGCGGCCGAGCCAGGCGCCGGCGCCCGCGGGGACGATCAGCGGCGTGTCGCGGCCGAGCGCACGCAGGGAGGGCAGATCCAAGTGGTCGTAGTGCAGGTGGGAGATCAGAACTGCGGCAGGGTCGGCGACAGCCTGCATCTCGACTGCCGGGACCTGCCGGCGGAGGTGAGCCACGCGGCCGCGCAGCACAGGGTCCGTGAGCAGGCGCACCCCGTCCACTTCGATCAGGACGGTGGAGTGGCCCAGGAAAACGATACGGTCCGCTGGCGGCCCCCTGCGGCGGGCCTCCGTCGGGCCTTCGACCATGCGAGAGACGTTACAGATGCTCAACCCACCGACGCCGTGAGGGCGACTTCCAAATGAGCGGGTCCCGGCGGCTGCTGGGGTTCGCGATCCGGACGTCGGCGCTGCTGGCCAGCCAGGCGCTGATACTCGTCGTCCTGGCCGCGATCTCCCCCGGCACGGAAGCGCTGTCCTTCGACGCTGCCGTCCTGGTGGTGATCGCCGTGGCGGTGATCAACGCGGTCCTGTGGCCGTTGCTCACGCGGGTGGCGCTGCCCCTCACGATCGTCACGTTCGGGTTCGCCTCGCTGCTGCTCAGCGGAGGCACCGTCGCACTCGCCTTCTACGTCGTCGACGGCCGGACGCCTCCCTTCACCCACAGTCTCGCGATCGCGTTCGTGCTCGCGGTGGTGGCGACGCTGCTCGCACCGCTGCTCGATGTGGACGGAGACGTTCGCAATCTGCGCGTCGTGCGGAGGCGGGTGCGAGGCGCGCGGCGCAGCAATCAGACCGACGTCCCCGGTGTGATCCTGTTCGAGATCGACGGGCTGGGCGAGGGGGTGCTGCGCGAAGCGCTGCGCGACGGGCACGTGCCCACGATCGCCCGCTGGCTCGGAGACGGCAGCCATCATCTGATCGGCTGGGAGTGCGACCTCTCCTCGCAGACAGGCGCCAGCCAGGCCGGGCTGCTGCTGGGGAGCAACTGGGACATGCCGGCGTTCCGCTGGTACGAGAAGGAGTCCGGGCGCACGCTCGTCTCCAACCATCCCGCCGACGCGGCGGAGATCGAGCGCCGGCGGTCGACCGGCGCGGGGCTGCTGGCGGGGGGCGGCACCAGCCGGGGAAACATGTTCTCAGGCGACTCCTCGCGGTGCACGGCGACGATGAGCATGGTGCGCGACAGGCAGCGCTCCAACGCCCGGGACCTGTTCGCCTACTTCGCCGATCCCTACGGCTTCATGCGCACGATCACGCTGTCGATCGCCGACATCGCCGGCGAGCTGCGCGCCGCGCGCCGCCAGCGGCGCAGCGGCGCCGAGCACGTCGAGCGAGGCGGCCTGTACCCGCTGATCAGGGCGGTGATCACGGTCGTGATGCGCGACGTCGTGGTGGCGATGCTGATGGCGGACATCGTCGAGGGCGTGCCCGTCAGCTACGCCACGTTCGTCGGCTACGACGAGGTGGCCCACCACTCCGGAATCCGCGAGCCGGACGCTCTCGCCGTGCTGCAGCGCCACGACCGGGCACTCAGGCGGCTGGAGCGCGCGACCGAGCAGGCGCCCCGGCCATATCACCTGGTGGTGCTCTCCGATCACGGCCAGACACAGGGGCGGCCCTTCCGCCAGCGCTATGAGGAAACCCTCGAGGACCTCGTGCGCCAGGGGCTGACCGAAGGGGACGTTCACGCGCCCGCCGCCGTGGACGAGGCCTGGGGAGACGTCGGCGCGGTGCTGGGGGACGCGCGCGAGGATCCGGGGATGGGCGGGCGCATCCTCAATCGCGCCACGCGCAGCCGATCGGTCGAAGGCACCGTGGCGCTGGGGCCCAACAAAGACGCCCTCGACGAGCGGGCGGAGCCCGCATCCGCGACGGCGCAGGACGCGGTCGTGCTCGTCTCCGGGTGCCTCGGACTGATCTACCTGCCGTCCAGCAGCGAGCGTCTCTCGGCCGAGCAGATCGAGCAGGCGCATCCGCAGCTGCTCGAGCGGCTCGCGGCTCATCCCGGGATCGGCTTCGTGATGGTGCGCTCGCAGGCGCGCGGCGCGATCGTGCTCGGAGCCCGGGGCGAGCGGCGCCTGGACGACGATTCCGTCAGCGGCGAGGATCCGCTCGCGCCGTTCGACGACAGCGCCGCCGAGCACCTGCGCCGTCACGACCGCTTTCCCCACTGCCCGGACATCCTCGTCAACGGCGCGTATGACCCCGAGAGCAACGAGGTGGCCCCGTTCGAGGAGTTCATGGGCTCCCACGGCGGCCTCGGCGGACCGCAGACGCACCCGTTCGCGCTCGTGCCGATCGAGTGGGCCGAGCCCGAGCAGCCGATCGTGGGCGTCGAGGCGATGCACGAGGCCCTCCGCGACTGGGTGGCCGGCACCGCCGCCCCGGCGGCACGCGAGACCGAAGCGAAGGTCTAACGCGGCCCGGCCCCCGGGGGCCGGGCGTGCTGCCGATCGGTCGAGGAGCCGGGGCGTCCCGGCGAGCCCGCGGCGCTATCCGTCCACGCGGTTACCCTGAAGCCGTGCCGGGTGAAAGCCTCTGTCCAAATCGACGTGCCCCGGCTCGCACCAATTCCTACCGGGGGGTCAAAGATGGCAACGCTCGCTGAGGAACAAATGCGGCGCTTTGCAAGCCTGTGGTGGCTGGTCGTCCTGTTCGGCGTGGCCGTGTTCGGGGTCGGTGTGTTCTTCGTCGCCTCGCCGAACGAAACCCTCAGCACCTTCACCGTGATCGCCGGGATCCTGCTGCTCGTCGACGGCGTGGTGGCGATCATCGCCTCGATCTTCGGCCGGGGCGAAGGCCGCGGCCTGCTCGCGGTGATCGGCGTGCTCAGCGCGATCGCCGGCCTCGTGCTGGTCAAGAAACCGTTCGACACGCTCGTGGTGTTCGTCCTGATCTTCGGTATCTGGCTGATCGTCGCCGGAGGCGTTCGAGTGGCGCTCGCCTTCGGGGAACCCGAGGGCCGCGGCGCGAACATCGCGATCGCGCTGCTCGACCTCGTTGCGGGCATCGTGATCCTCGCCTGGCCCGGTCCCAGCCTCAAGACACTCGCCGTGATCATCGGCATCGTCCTGATCGTCCGGGGAATCCTCTGGATCGTGGCCGGCTGGATGCTGCGGGGCGTCGGCCACGAACTGGACCGCGAGATGAGCGCCCGGCCGGCGACCTGAGCGGGGTCGCACCGGCCCGGCCGGTGGACCGCGGGGCGTCGCCTGGCGAGGCCTCACGCGGGCAGCGTCAGGACGAGCTTCCCGTGCACATCCCGGCGCTCGAGGGCGCGTAGCGCCTCGACTCCGTCCTCGAGCGCAAGCGCCCGCTCGACGAGGGGTGCCACGTGCCCGGCGGCGACCATCTCGCCGAGCGCCCGGGCGGCATCTGCCAGGCCGCGCGGGCGCTCGGCGAGGACGCTCCACGTGCAACCGCAGACGTCGACGTTCCTCAGCAGCAGCCGGTTGACCGCGATCTCGGGGATCTCCCCCGCCGCGAACCCGACCACGACGAGACGGCCCTGGCTCGCCATGCACCGCAGCGTCTGGCCGAAACGCTCGCCGCCGACCGGGTCGTATGCCACGTCCACGCCGCTCGCGGAGGCCTCCAGCACCTGCGAGCGCCAGTCATCGCCGGCGAGGAAGGCCTCATCGGCGCCCGCGGCCAGCGCCGTAGCGGCCTTCCTGGCCGTCGAAGCGACGGCCAGGACGCGGCCACCGAGGCCCTTCGCGACCTGTATCGCGGCGCTCCCCGCTCCCCCGCCCGCGCCCTGGACGAGCACGGTCTCTCCGGCCCGGAGCCGTCCTCGAACCGCGAGCGCCGCGTACGCCGTCAGGTAGTTGAGCGGAAAGGCCGCCGCCTGCTCGAAGCTCAGGCCCTCCGGCATCGGGAACGTCACCTCCGCGATGGCCGCGAGCTGCTCGGCGTGGGCGCCGAAGGTCAGCGTCACCACGTTCTGGCCTACGCCGAAGGCGCTCGCCGGCGGGGCCTCGACGACGGTTCCGGCCGCCTCCCAGCCGAGCGTGAACGGCAGCGGCTGGCGGATCTGAAAGCGGCCGTGGCTCATCAGCAGGTCGGGGAAGCCGACCCCCGCCGCTCGGACCGCGATCACGAGCGGCCCCTCGGGCCTCGGCACCTCCCGCAGCGCCACGCCATCCGGACCGTCCTCCGCCGCCACCACGAGAGCCTTCACGAGTTCCCCCCCTGAGTCTTGAAATGAGACCGCTTCCCGGACGGAACCGTACTGGGTCTTACTTTGAGATGCAACGGCTAGAATCAACCCATGCGCCACGAGGCCAACGAGGCGGTTCCCTGCTCGATCTCCCGCTCGCTCGCGGTGCTCGGCGACCGCTGGACCTTCCTCGTCATCAAGCAGGCCTTCAGCGGGGTCCGGCGCTTCGAGGACTTCCGCAGCAGCCTGGACATCAGCCGCAGCCGGCTCGCCGACCGCCTCGATCGCCTTGTCGAGCAGGGCATCCTGGTGCGAGTCCCCTACTTCAACGGCCGCACCCGGATGGAATACCGCCTGACCGACAAGGGACGGGACATCTACCCGGTGCTGATCGCTCTGCGCGACTGGGGTGACGAGTACATGGCGCCGGATGGGCCGCCGGTCCGCTACGGCCACCGCGACTGCCGTGGCGAGGCGCACGTGACCGTTGCGTGCGACCACTGCGGCCTGGCGCTGACGGCGCGCGATGTCGAGCCGGCGCCCGGGCCGGGCGCGCTCGAGGCGGCCTAGAGGGCCGGCCGCCGCGGGCGAGCCCGTCAGGCGGTGCCTCGCAGCTTCTCGAGGCCGTCGAGGATCAGATCGAGGCCGAACTCGAACTCGTCCGCGAACTCGAAGCCCGGCCCGGTGACGTGGCCTCCGACGGTCTCGGCGATGTAGGGGTACTCGTCCGGGGGAAGCGCTCTGAGCATCGTCTTGGCCAAACTGTCCTCGTCGGCTGGGAGCTCGTCGCGCTGGGCCGCGAATCCCTTCTCCTGGAGCGCGAAGCCGTAGATGTAGCTGTCCTGGACCGAGTATGCGTGGACCGCCATCTCGATCGAGAAGCCGGCCTCGCGCAGGCATCCGAGCACCGCGTCATGGAGCCGGACGTTCGCGGGTCCGGGACGCATCCGCGACTCCATCAGCCCGACCGCCCAGCGATGGCGCGAGAGAGCCTCGCGGGTCGAGATCGCGCGGCGGCGCATGGCGGCCCTCCAGTCGCCTCCGATCCGGGGCGGCTCGATCTCCGCGAAGACGATCTCGACGAGGCCGTCGAGGATGTCGCCCTTGTTGGCCACGTGGTTGTACAGCGACATCGCCTCGACGCCGAGCTCCTTGGCGAGCTTGCGCATCGTCAGCGACTCCACGCCGGCGTCGTCGGCGAGGGCCATCGCCGCGAGCAGGACCCGCTCCCGGTTCAGCGGGGCTCTGCGCCGGGCCGCCGGCGCGGTTCGCTTCGCGATCGGGCTCTCGATGTCGTTCTCGTCCAAGGCGCTCCCCCTTGACAGGCTTACAGCGTATATGTACCTTACACCGTACGCTTACATTGTACGTCAATGACGTGCGCGACCGCAAGGAGCCCCATGAACGACGATCAACCCGTCCGCTTCTCGATCGACTATCCCGACCGCCGGCTCAACCGTCTCACCTCGGCTCTACGGATCTTCACGGCGATCCCGATCCTGATCGTGATCTCCACGATCGGAGGCTTCAGCGCCACCTACGGCGCGGCCGGATCCACGCGCACGATCGCCGCGGGGGGAACGGGACTGCTGGTGATACCGCCCCTGCTGCTGATCCTCTTCCGCCAGCGCTACCCCCGTTGGTGGTTCGACTTCAACCAGCAGCTGCTGCGCTTCTCAAACCGGGTCGGCGTGTACGTCGCGCTGATGGACGATCGCTACCCCTCGACCGAGGATCAGCAGGCCGTCCACCTCGACTTCGACTACCCCGACGCCAGCCGCGACCTCAACCGCTGGCTGCCGTTGGTCAAGTGGCTGCTTGCGATCCCCCACTTCGTGATCCTGTTCTTCCTCTACATCGGGGCCTTCTTCGCCGTGATCGCCGCATGGTTCGCGATCCTCTTCAGCGGGCGCTACCCGCGCTCGATCTTCAACTACCTCGAAGGCGTCGGCCGCTGGAACAACCGTGTTGTCGCATATGCGGTGATCCTGGTGACCGACCGCTACCCGCCTTTCCGGCTGCGCCCCTGAGCGGCGGCGGCGCGCCGCGTGCGCTCACGGCCGGCCCATGCCTCATTCAGCCGCGATCGGATTGCTGAGCGTGCCGAGGCCGTCGATCTCGATCTCGACGGTGCTGCCTGCTCGCAGAAACCTCCCCTGGGCGGCGCCGACGCCGGCGGGCGTGCCCGTGGCGATGATGTCGCCGGGCACGAGGGTGATCGTGCGCGACAGCCACGAGACCAGCTCGGCGGGCCCGAAGATCAGGTCGGCGGTGGTGCCCTGTTGCACGGTCTCACCGTCGATGCGGGCGCGCAGCTTCAGCTCTCCCAGGTCCCCCGCCTCGTCGATCGTGACGAGCGCGGGCCCGCACGGGGCGAAGGTGTCGATCGCCTTGCCGCTCGTCCACAGCGGGTTCTGCAGCTGCAGGTCGCGGGCGCTGACGTCGTTGAACGGCATCACGCCCGCGACGTGTGCGAGGGCCTCCTCGACGGAGACGTTGCGGGCGCGCCGGCCGATCACGAGGGCGAGCTCGGCCTCGTAGTCGACGTAGTCGGGATGCGCGGCGGGCAGCACGATCGGCTCGCCGCTACCTCGCAGCGAGTTGGCGAACTTCGCGAACCACATCGGGGCCTGCGGGATCTCCTGGCCGGTCTCTTCGGCGTGGTCGCGGTAGTTCAGGCCGATGCAGATGATCTTCTCGGGGTCCGGCACGGGCGCCCGCAGTCCCACGTCACCCAGGGGAATGAGCTCACCGGCGACTGCGGCCGACTCGCCCAGCCCGCGCAGGCCGTCGGCGTCGAGCTGCTCGAGCGCCCCGCGGACACTGGCTCCCGGCGGCCGCTCGAGCGAGGACAGCGGCACGATCCCCCCGTCGAGCAGCACCCCCGCCGAGGAGGTGCCTTCGATCTCATATGTGATCAGGCGCATTCGGCTACCAAGCTATCCGGAGCGCAGGTCCGGGCCAAGCTATGGGTTCCGTTTCGTCACGGGATCTGAGTAGATCTCCTGGGCGGCGATCGCACCTCTGCGGTCCTCGAGCGGCTGCTCCTGAGCCGCCGCAGGCGAGAGCTGGAAATCGCGCACGGCCCGCACCGAGAGGACCGCCAGGGTTAGCAGCACGGCGAGCCCGGCTGCGAGGTACAGCGTCGTGGAGATGCCGATCGCGATCGCGATCGGCCCGACCAGGGCGAGGCCGATCGGCTGCAGCGCGTAGCTCCCGAAGTGATCCCAGGAGCTCACGCGGGACAGCTCGCCCGCCGGTATCTCGCGCTGCAGGGCGGTGAACCACAGCACGTTGAACACGGTCGCGGCGAGCCCCGAGAGGAGGCCGAAGGCGACGATCAACGGCAGGAGTTCGGCGCGGGCCAGCAGGACGAGCAGCGCCGGCTCTCCGATGATCGTCAGCAGAAAGGCCGCCCGCAGCGGGAAGCGGGGCCTCCAGCGGAACCCGAGGATTCCCCCCAGCACAGCACCCACGCCGATCGCGGTGTTGATCGCGGCCCACGCGCCGGCGCCACCGAGGTGGGCTCTCGCAACCTCCGGCCCGAGGACCTCGAGCGGCGAGAACACGACGACGAGGATCAACGGCAGCGCAGCCACGCTCGCCCAGAGCCACTTACGGGAGATGAATGCCCGCCATCCCTCTCGCATCTCGACGAGAGTGCTCCGGCGTTCTGGCCGGCTCACATCGGGGAGCCGCATGAGCTGCAACGACAGGGCGCTCACGAGAAACGCGGCGGCGTCGAAGGCGAGCCCCCACCCCGCCCCGGCGGCCACGACCAGGACACCGCCTAGGGCCGGACCGACGATCAAGGAGAGGTTTTCCGCGATGCCCATCACGCTGTTCGCGTCCTGGAGGTCCTCTTCGGCGACCAGCTCCGGAACGATGCCCGTCGAGGCAGGGCCGAAGAAGGCATGGGCCGCGCCGTAGAGCGCCTGCAGCACGGCAAGCTCCCATACGCGAGCCGTGCCGCTGATCAGCAGAACAGCGGATGCTCCCTGCGCGCCGGCTCGAACCAGATCGGAGGAGAGCATCATCAGCTTGCGAGGCAGGCGATCCGCGAGCACGCCGCCGACCAGCACGAAGGCGATCAGCGGCAACGAGCGGGCCGCGAGGATCACGCCGAGATCGCGGACCGACCCCGTCAGCTCGAGGACCGCGAAGGACAGCGCGACGGGCGCCACCCCGTCACCGATCGAAGAGACGCCCTGCCCCACCACCAGCAGCCGGAACGAGAGGTTCCTCCAAGCGCCGGTCCGCATCGGGCGAGGCTACATGCGGCCAAGGTCAAGCGAGATGGACGGCTGCTCGATGTCGACTTCCCCGCCCTTGCGCGAAGCGTCGAGGCCTCCCGGGACGAGATCCTCGAGCGCACCCTGGCTGACGGCCCGGTCCTGCCGGATCCGAAGCCGAGCTTCGATGACATCGCTTCGCTGTTGCTGCCGAACCTGAACGTGCCCGCGGCAGCCTAGAGCGAGCGCAGGAAGTCTCGCAGCGGCCCGTTCACCTGCTCGGGGTGGGTGAGATTGGACGCGTGCGGGGCGCCCTCGATGCGGACGACGCCCGGGCAGCCGGACAGGCCGCCGCACAGCTGCTCGGCGAGCTCCATCTCGATCGACTTGTCGGCCGTACCGTGGAAGACGATCGCCGGGCAGGTGATCTCGCTGAGACGGTCGGAGATGTCGTCACGCTCGAACAGACAGTCGCCGGGCGCCTTCATGCTCTCGCGGGGCAGTCTGCGCCACTTCTCTATCCACACCGCGTTCAGCTCGGGTTCGCCGATGATCAGGTCGGCGATCGTGGCGGCGAGCTCATCGACGGGTCCCACCTCCAGCCACGTCGCCTGCATGTGACGATATGCGGGCAGCCGCGCCGGGTCCTCGACGCCGGCCTGGGTGTCGATCAGGACGAGCGCGCGAACTCGCTGAGGAGCAAGCAGCGCGGCACGCAGTGAGAGGAACCCGCCCTGGGACATGCCGCCGACCACGGCCTCCTCGATGCCGAGGTGGTCGAGTAGCCCGAGGCAGTCGCGCGCAGAGTCCCAGTAGGTGAACGGCCGGCCGTCGAACTCCGTCTCGCCGAAGCCCCGCTCGTCCCACGTGATGACCCTGAACTCGTCTGCCAGCGCATCGACCTGCGGGGCGAACATCTCCCTGTCCATCAAGAAGCCATGGCCGAGGATCACCGGCGCGCCACCGCCGCCGCTGTCCTCAAAGCGAATGCGCTGACCGTTTACATCGGCGAACGGCACGGCCGGAGTCTACGCGAGCCGGCCGGCAGCGACTGCCCTTCCGGCGACCACCTGGATCGTCGCCTCCCGATGCGAACTCGACTCGCCGCCACCCGCGTGCAAGCATCCAGAGACCGGAGAGCGACCGTGGAGGTTCGCCGTGACCGAGACGCTTTACGACAGGGTCGGCGGTGAGGCGGCCCTGCATCAGCTGGAGGAGCTGTTCTACGAGAAGGCCCTCGCCGACCCGGTGCTGAGGACGCTGTTCACCCATCGCGTGCCGACCCACGTAGACCATCTGACGTGGTTCACGGCCGAGTCCTTCGGAGGGCCCGACCGGTTCACCCGCGAGCTCGGCTTCCAGCACATCATCGACGTGCACCGTCACCTCGAGATCACCGACGAGCAGCGGGACCGCTTCGTCGAGGCGTACATGCAGGCTCTGGACGAGGCCGGCATCGGCGACGACGATGAGCCGCTGCGCGAGGCCGTACGCGAACACGTGGAGTTCGGCGCACAGGTCGCCCAGCAGAACTCGTGGGCCGACACCGACGCGGACCTGCACCCGATCCGCGCGGTCCCCGCTTGGACGCTTCCGCCGGGCGCCTGACGGACGCAGCCTTCTGCTCAGCCGCCGTCGGTGAGGAACTCCAGCACGTCGGAGGCGAACTCCTCGTGATGCTGGAAGAGGAACCCGTGCGCGGCGTCGGGGTAGATCTTGAGCCGCGCACGCGCGATCAGGCCTGCCAGCAGATATGAGTAGTGCGGCAGGATCATCGGGTCGCTGTCGCCGTTGGCCACGAACACCGGCGCCTCGATCGCGCTCACGCGCTGCAGCAGGGAATGGTCGGGCGCTCCCCAGGCGCATACCGCGTCGTACTGCGCTTGTCGGGTCTCCCAGCCGGTCGGCTCGTCGCGGTCGGCGTTGCGGGCGAACATCCGTGCGAGCGAGGCCTTGCCGGCGCTCCGGCTGTGCGGCGAGGAGGTGTAGAACACCTCGAGGTACCCATCCGGGTTCGGCTCGCGCCCGCCGACGGCACCGATCACCTCCGGCGCCCAGCCGTGCATGCCGGCGGCGCCCTGGGGGGCCGAGGAGGCGAGCACCAGCCGGCGTAGGACCGCGGGCCTGACGAGGGCAAGCTCCTGGGCGACGAAGCTCCCGATCGAGAAACCAAGGATGTCGACCCGCTCGAGCTCCATCGCGTCGAGGAACGCGAGCGCGTCGCGAGCCATCGCCGCGATCGTGGGAGGGGTGACCCCGCTCGAGCCTCCGACGCCGGCGTTGTCGAAGGCGATCACCCGGCGCCCGCGCGCGAGCAGGTCGAGGAGCGCCGGGTCCCAGTTGTCGAGGTTCCCGCGGAAATGCTGGAACAGGACCAGCGGGGTTGCGCCCTCGCCGGTTTCCCGGTACGCGAAGGCGACCCCTCCGGCGGTGAGGACGCGCTCGTTCGGGCTGGCCGAGTAGCCCGTGGCTGCCGGAGCTGATGTATCTGTGACGGTGTTCACCACGCCTCCTTCATGTCGATCTGCTCCAGCCGAGGAGGAGCAGTTGGAAGACGCCGGCGGTCGTCGCGCCGTACAGCAGATGAGCGCTCAGATCGCGTGCCAGAGTCTGCGTGTCGTACTCCCAGATCGGCTTGTAGAGCTTTGCCGCCGGCAGCACGACATAGCCGCCCGCCCACACCGAGGCGCCGAAGGGAAGCCCGTAGAGGACCCGCGGCATACGTTGCGACGCTGCCACGACGCCATAGGCGGCGCCGTTGAGGATCCCGAAGGCCCAATGTGTGACGTTGTTGACGAGGCGCGCCCGCGCAGCCGGCAGCCTGACCCCGAACAACCCCTCGACGAGGCGCTTTCCCGCGAGCGCGGGAGCGGGTGCCTGCTCCCATCCCGTCACGCCGGCGGACGTCTCCCACCTCTCGGCGCGTTCTGTCCCGCCTCCTCTGCGGTAGCGGTAGAACAACAGCGTGTCCATCGCCGCGGTCCCTCCGGCGCCGGCAACCAGGCCGAGGCCGACGGCCGCGATCGGGCTGATCCTGCAGTCGGTTCCGGGCGCATCGCTCATCGAAGTGCACCGTTCGTGATCGAGCCGAGGACGGCCGCGGCGTACTCGTCCGGCGCCTCCTCCCAGAGGAAATGTCCGGCGTCGATGATCGCCAGGCGGCTATTCGGAAGTCGCTCGTCGAGGAATTCCTCGTTGGCGAGCGGAACGACACGATCGTCGCGTCCGTTGATGAGCGTGACAGGGGTCTCGATCTCTCCCAGCAGATCCGCGAGTTCGGGCAGCTCCACCGGATAGCGGCGTACATAGAGCATCGATTCGACGAAGCGGCTCCCCGCGTAGCAGTCCAGGTAGTCGGCGCGAACGTCCTCGGCAACGCCACCGGCGATCGTGTCGATGGCAGCACCGACGATCTCACGGGCGTCGAGCGCTCGGTACTTGTCGAGGTCCGGGTCGAGCACCCACGAGGCGAGCGGCTCGCCCAGCCGGAGCGGCACCGCGGCTCCGCCCGTGCCGACGATCACGCTGCCGATCCGCTCCGGATGTTCTGCCGCCGCGAACAGGGCTGCCGAGGTCCCCACGTCCGGGGCGACGATGTGGGGTTCGGCCAGGCCGACGTCGCTTATGAGCTCCCCCAGGAACCTGCCCATCGCTCGAGGCGAGAAGAGCTCATCCCGTCCCTCGGATGCACCGAACCCGGGTAGGTCGACAGCGAACAGGCGTGCGTGCCGGGCGAGCTCGGGCCAGATCCGCGTAAACGCGTAGACGCTCTCGGGCCAAGGGCTCGTGAGGAGGATCGTCCGCTCCTGCGAGCCCCCGCTGTCGGCGTAGCGGATGCGCAGACCATCGAAGGTCCGGAACTGCACCTGCGGCGCCGTCTCGGCAGGTGTGCTCATGCCGCCCCCACTCCCGCTGCTTCACTGCCGACACTCCGGGCCTCGATCGCCTTCACGGCGTTCGCGAACGCCTTTTCCAGGTTTCCCTTGCCGACACTCTTGAGCACGAGCTCGAGTAGCCGGCCCCGGAAGTTCTTGGCATCGCGCACCACGACGTAATCGATCTCGGTCCTGCCGTCGGGGTTGCGCCTGAATGTGTAGGTGTGGCCCGAGTCACCCCCCCAGGCGTTCGAGTCGGTGGTCGTGAGCACCACACGGTTGGGATCGGACCAGTCGTAGTGCAGGCGCTCCCACACCCCCGCCGAGCCTTCCTTGACGTCGGCATACCCTGGCCCCCGGTCGTACACCTCCAGGTACTTGTCGGCGCTGTTGCCGAAGAGCTCCGAGCGGCCCGGCCCGAAGTCCGTCAGCCCGGCGACGAACTCCTCGGGCGTCGCGGTGGTGATCTGCTTGAACTGGAACGTCGCCATGCGCATTCCTCCTTCGCGTGTCTCGAGCTGACGTTCACGATCGCGCCCGGAGCGAGTCCTCGCGCCCGTGTGAACCCCGGTGGGGTGACGAGCGCACCCTGGTCGTGGGATCAGTCGCCGCCCGTGCGCGGGGCGCCCTCCAGTGACGCCTCTATCGTCGCGACCTCCTCGTCGGTGAGCGGGCGGCGGGTGCTCGCGGCCACCCCGTCCCCGATCGCGCCCATCAGTTCGTCGACCTCGGCGGGCGTCGCGATCATCACCAGCGCCGAGGCCGAGCGCGGCACGGCGTCGCGGATCTCGGCGGCGAGCACCTCGGGCTCCGTCTCCTCTGCGTCTGATGTCGCCACGTGCGAGCCCACGATCGCGCCAACGACGAGCCCGACCGCGATTCCGGGCGGCCCTGCCAGCACGCCGATCAGCCCACCCGTCGCCGCCCCCTCGCCGGCGCCGCGCTGAGAGATCGCGTCGCCCTCGTCGACATCCAGGTAGTGGCCGGCGAATGTCCCGCGCAGGATCAGCCGCCCGTTGTGGTGACGTTCGACGAATCCCACGTCACGTGTCCATGGGGGTCGCGGGGCCGACGCACGGTACGGGACCACGTCTCTGGCGCGCGCGTAGCGCTCCACCGCCGTGTTCTCTCCGTCGAAGCGGATCACCGCCAATTCGAGCGTCATCGCGCTCACACCGCCGCTCCGGCAGCCGCCGCTGCCTCGGTGTCCGCCGGGTTCATGACGCGGCCGCCGAGCGCCAGGGCGAGCAGCGTGCCCACCACAGCCCATGTGAGGAGGACCACGATCGGGCCCGCGATCCGCCGGCCGTCGAAGAACAGCGTCGAGCGCGCGAGATCGACGCTCGCCCCCGGCGGCAGCACGCCGCCGATCGTCCTCCAGAAGCCCGGCAGCAGCGGTCGCGCGAACGGCCCGCCCGAGGCGGAGTTGCCGAGGATCACGAAGAGCAGGATCACGAGCCCCGTCCCGGCGGGGCCTGCCGCTGCCTGGATGCCCGCTGTCGCTGCGCCGGCGGCGAAGATCGTGAGGGCCGCGACGCCGCAGAGCTCGATGACATGGGACGAAGGCACGTCGAAGCTCGCCCGCAGGATCACCACGCTGAGAATTCCCGCGACGACGGCGAACAGCGCGAGCGCCCCGATCCGCTCGGCCGCCCGCCGGCGACTGCTGTCGCGCGGGCTTCCGATCAGGCCGATCAGGGTCGCGCCGATGTAGCCGCCGAACACCCACGCGATCACCGCATAGAACCCGGCGGTGCCGTTGGGGTCGGAGGGCGGCAGCGGCTTGACGTCCGTGACGCGAACCGCCGGAGCGCCCCGAGCCGCGGCGGCGAGCTCGAAGGTCCGTTCCAGCGCGATCGCTGTCGCCCGGTTGGCGGCCGACGCCACGAACAGCCGGTTCGTCGTCGCGTCGTAGGCGCCGTACACCCGGCGATCGTCGATCTGTGAGAGCGCATCACGGCGCGAGGAGGCTGGTCGCGCAGCGAGCGGAGTGCCGGGCAGGCGGTTGAGTGCGGCCGCGACCGCCGGCGGGCCGACCACGGCCACCGGCACGTGGTGTGGCCTGGGATCGTGGAAAGCCCCGACATAGAAGAACGCGAACGCGACCATCAACAGCAGCGCGGCGACCAGTGCAACCGCGACGGCGGTGTGGCTGGGCGGGACGCTCGCCACCGACGTTCCGGCCTCAGGTGCGGGGCGCGCGGACCCACCGCCCCCGCTCACCCGTCGCGTCACCGGACGCGCGTCAGGCACGGATCTCAACTCTGCCATCGACCTCTCGCACCTCGTAGGTGTGGAGTCCCTCGGCCGCCGGCCCCTCGATCACGGCCCCGCTTCTCAGATCGAAGCGCGACCCGTGACACTGGCACATGATCGTCGTACCCGTGAGCAGCCCACCCGAGAGCGGGCACCGTTGCTGCGCGCAGGTGCAGAGGTCGTCGAAGGCGTACAGGTCCTCACCCACGCGAGCGATCGCGACGCGAAGCTTGCGGTCCTCGAGGTAGAACGGGAGGACGGAGTCGCGGGGGATCGCGCTGCGCTCCGCGAGCAGGCGAAACGCGTCGGTAGCGAGGTTGGTCATCGGCTCCCTCTCCTCGTGATCGGGCTGCTCAGTAGGGGTACTCGGGGATGACGTCGGACTTCTTTGCGTCAAGCCGCAGCTCGCCGGGCGCTCCTGCGGGGACGAACGGGCGGTGCGGCATGACCGGGTCGACGCGTTGGTAGCCGGAGCCCAACGGCGGTCTGGTGTCGTCCTCGCCCTTGTTCGGCCACAGCGACATCGCGCGCTCCGCCAGCGCGGTGATCGTGAGCGACGGGTTCACGCCCGGGTTTGCCGGCATCACGCTGCCGTCCATCACGTGCAGGCCCGGCTGGCCGAACAGGCGCAGGTAGGGGTCGACGGCGCCGCTCTCGCTGCTCTCGCCGATCGGAATGCCGCCGACGAAGTGGGCGGAGGCGTTGCGGTTGATGACCTCGGTCAGCAGCGCCCCCTCGCCGCTGTCGAGCTTCCCCGCCACCCGGTCGACGAAGTCCTCGATGACAGGGTTGTGCACCGAGGGAGGCGTTCCCGAAGGCCGGCTACGCAGCAGGTCGTGGTCCCAGTAGAGCTCGATCGACGTGTCGGTCGTCTGCATGCACAGCGCGACGAACGTCCGCTCGGACCAGTGTCGCGCGTCGGAGAAGCCGAGCACCTCGGCCGGGTGCTCGACCAGCTCCTTCACCCAGGAGGCTGTCGGGTGCTTCTGCTCGCCGTGCTGGTGAGAGGTAACGAGGAAGGCGAACACGTCGCTTCCGACCCCCCAGACGGTCGGCTCGATGCTCGTCACCGGATCCGGCCACACACTCGAGGTGATCGAGATGCACCCGGGGGTGATGTGGATCTTCTCCGGATCGCGGTGCCACTGTCCGTGCGGTCGCGTGACGGCCAGGAGCTGCTCTGAGTTGGTTCGTGCGCGTTGGCCCAGCTGGTTCGAGAGGCCCGTCAGCCGGCCCCGGTGCTCGCATATGGAGAAGGAGCTTGGACGAGCCGTATGCGTGCGCGGCGACGATGACCTGCTCGGCGGTGTACGCGTCCTCGCGCCGATGGCCGGCACGCTGAGCCCAGCCTGGATGGCGAGCGTGTACTTCGTAGCCGCCTCCGTCGAGCGGGACGAGGTCATGCACCTCGTGCAGTTCATGAACCTCGGCCCCCAGCTTCTCCGCCAGATACAGGTAGTTCGTCGTCAGCTTGTTCTTTGCGTTGTGACCACAGCCGATGTCGCAGTTCCCGCACGAGATGCAGCCGCTGCGCCGCGGTCCGACGCCCCCGAAGTAGGGGTCCTCGGCCTCCATGCCCGGGCTCCCGAAGTACACGCCCACAGGGGCGTTGTTGAAGGTCTCCCCTCGTCCGATCTCGCTCGCGGCCTGTTGCAGCGCCCGATCCATGTCGGTCGGCATGTAGGGGTAGCGAACGACCCCGAGCATCCGGGAGGCCTGGTCGACGCATGGCGCCAGCTCGTCGGCCCAGTCGGTGATGTCCGCCCACTCCGGCGCGTCGAAGAACTGCTTCGGCGGGACGTAGAGGGTGTTCGCGTATATGTGCGAACCGCCGCCCACGCCCGCCCCACACAGGATCAGGACATCGTCGAGGTACTCGATCCGCTGAATCCCGTAGAGCTCCGCCGCTGGGAACCACAGGAACTTCGGCAGATCCCACTCCGTCTTCGGGATGTCCTCGTCCTTCCAGCGCCGGCCGGACTCCATGACGCCGACCCGGTAGCCCTTCTCCGCCGCCCGCAGGGCGGCAACGCTCCCGCCGAAGCCCGAGCCGACGATGATGACGTCGTAGTCGAAGCTCGCCACCGGTCGCTCTCCCCTCTGCCTGTCGCTCTGGCCGCTCAGTCCTCCCACGTGCGGCCGGCGAGCCGCGTCGTCACCTCCTGCAGGAGCCAGCTGTTCCCATCCGGATCCCTGAACGTGGCGTAGCTCCCGTAGGAGGCGCGACTCGGGTCGGGGCCCGCGACGCGCCCGCCGTCGAGGTGGAACACCTCGCTGACATCGACGCCGCGGCCGATCAGATCCTCACGGGCTGCTTCGATGTCGGACACCACCAGCTCGACCCGCTGCTGCGAGCCCGCTGCCATCTCGTCGACCCCGAACGCCGCACCAAGCCCGGTGCCGAGCGAGATCGAGCATTCCGAGTGCGGGGGCGTGAACTGGACGACCCGGAAGGCGTCTCCGCGGGCTATGTCGGCATCCAGCCGCCAGCCCAGTCCTTCGTAGAACGCCTTCGCCCTGTCGACGTCGGCGACGGGCAGGGTCATGACCTCGAGTTTCATGTCGATCGCGCCGACGGGCGGCGCCTGCGTCGTGGAGCCGGCGCTCACATCGGTGCTGCTCATGTCGTCCTCCCTCGGTCGATTGGATCGTCCTCACCCTGCCGCCCGGCATCACGCCTCGCGCCCGTCGGCCCACTAGTCCGACCCCCGGTCGCTGCAAGCCGGGCACGGGTCCTCAAAGGAGCTGCTGGCCGCCGTCGATGTCGTAGGTCGCTCCCGTGATCGCCGTATTCGTCATCAGCTGCACGGCGAGGGCGGCGACATCGGCGGGCCCGACCACTCGCCGGATCGGCAGCGTCGCGCGGAGATCTTCGCGACGTGCCTCCAGCTGGCCGCCGAGCAGCTCCGCCGAGAGCGGCGTGTCGACGAATCCGGCGGCGATGAGGTTCACCCGGATCGGGGCGATCTCGAGCGCGAGGTTCCTGGTTACCGCCGGCATCGCCGCGGTCAGCGCCGAGATCAAGGCGAATCCGGGCGCCGGGCGCCGGGCGCCGGTGCCCCCCATGAACAGCAGCGTCCCCCCGGGCCGCACTCGGCCCACGGATTCGCGTGCGAGGCGCAGCGGCAGGAAGAGGTGCGTGCCGACATTCCGCGCGGCCTGCTCGAAATCGAATTCGGCGAGCGGAGCGTAATAGGGACCCGGACCGGTCAGCAGGAGATGGTCGATCGTGCCCGGGAGCTCCGCGAAGAAATGCTCGAGCCGGCGCGCGTCGGTCGCGTCGAAGGCCCTCACCTCAGCGCCGAGTTCTTCGCCGACGCGCTGAAGCGGGTCCATGTGGCGCGCTGTGAGGATCACCTCAGCCCCCAGCTGATGTGCAAGCCGAGCCGTCGCCAGACCGATTCCGGCGCTGCCCCCGATCACGACGACGGTCTGTCCCGCCAGCTCTGCCTGCCTGTTAGCCGGCTGGCTCTCGGTGACGCTCATCTCGCCTCCTCTCATCGAGTTGCGCTCTTCCCCAGGCTCCTCGAGGCGCAGGCTCCTCGAAGCGCGGGACCGTCGCGCCCGTTACCTCACCGGTCGGGCCACGGGTCTCGATCCGTGAGACCGGGGGGCGTCGCGGCGGGGCCGCCGCTAGCCCGCGGGTGGCGTACCATTGTGTCTGCTCATGGCCTTCGATCCTCCGCCTCGTGGGGGGACGCCAACCTTGCGGGGTCGACGCGATGAGTGCGCCGTCCTCGACGGCGCTCTGGATGCTGTCCGCGGCGGCGACAGCCGCACGCTGGTGCTGTGCGGCGAGGCCGGAGTCGGCAAGACCGCGCTGCTCGAGTACCTCGTCGCGGCAGCGACTCACGTGCGGGTCGTGCGCGCGGTCGGGGTGGAGTCGGAGCTCGAGCTCCCGTTCGCGAGCCTGCATCAGATGTGTGGTCCGCTGCTCGAGTACCTCGAGCGGATCCCCTCGCCCCAGCGTGAAGCGCTCGAGGTCGTCTTTGGCCTCCGCTCGGGAGCTGCGCCCGATCTGTTCATGGTCGGTCTCGCCGTTCTGAGCCTGCTCTGCGAGGCCGCGGAGCAGCAGCCGCTCCTGTGCGTGATAGACGACGCGCAATGGCTGGACACCGCCTCGGCGCGGACCCTGGCGTTCGTCGCGCGGCGACTGCTCGCCGACCCCGTCGGGCTCGTGTTCGCCTCGCGCACTCCCCCGGAGGAGCTGCGGGGGCTGCCGGAGCTGAGGATCCGCGGTCTGTGCAACGCCGACGCGCAGGCTCTGCTGCGCTCGGCGGTCCGCTCCCTGCTGGATCAGCGCCTGCGCGACCGGATCGTCGCCGAGACGCATGGCAACCCACTCGCGCTGCTCGAGCTGCCGCGCGGCCTGACCGCCACGCAGCTGGCGGGGGGCTTCGGCCTGCTCGCCAGCAACGCGCTGCCGGGACGGATCGAGGCGAGCTTCGGCCAGCGCCTGGAGGCGCTCCCGGAGGACACCCGGCGGCTGCTGCTGCTGGCCGCTGCCGAGCCGCTCGGCGATCCGCTGCTGCTGTGGCGGGCGGCTGACGGCACCAAGGTGCCGGCCACCGCCGCCGCTGCGGCAGAACAGGATGGCCTGCTGTCGATCAGCGACCGTGTCACGTTCCGCCATCCGCTCGTGCGATCCGCGGTCTACCGCAACGCCTCGCCGCCCCAGCGCCGGGCGGCGCATCTCGCGCTCGCGGCGGCGACAGACGCGGGGACCGATCCCGACCGTCGTGCCTGGCACCTCGCGGCGGCGGCGCCCGCGCCCGACGAAGCGGTGGCGGAAGAGCTCGAGCGTTCGGCCGGACGAGCCCAGGCCCGCGGCGGCCTCGCCGCCGCGGCGGCCTTCCTGGAGCGGTCGGTGACGCTCTCGACCGATCCTGCGCGGCGTACCGAGCGCGCGCTGGCCGCCGCCGACGCCAGCCTGCGCGCGGGGGACTTCGAGCACCGCCCTGAGGGTGGTGGCCGCCGCCGAGGCGGGCTCGCTGGATGACCTCCAGCGAGCCCGGGTCGATCTGCTGCGCGCCGAGCTCGCGTTCTCTCAGCGGCGCGGCAGCGACGCTCCACCCCTGCTGCTGCGCGCGGCGAAGGCACTCGAGCCGCTGGACCCGAGACTCGCGCGCGAAACGTACCTCGATGCCTGGAGCGCGGCCCTGTTCGCCGGCCGCTTCGCCCAGGCGGGGAGTCTTCTGGACGTCTCCAGCGAGGCTCGCCGGCTGCCTCCGGCGCCCGAGCCGGCGCGGCCGGCGGATCTGCTCCTTGACGGCTTGTGCCTGCTCTACACCGACGGGCGTGCCGCCGCGACGAGCGTGCTGCAGCAGGCGGCGGCCGGTTTTGCGGGCGAGGACGCCGGGAGCGAAGAAGTGCTCCGCTGGGGCTGGCTGGCGACGATCGCCGCTGTCGTCGTCTGGGATCACGAGAGCTGCGTGGCAGTGGCGGCGCGGGGCGTACAGCTGGCTCGTGACAGCGGTGCTCTCGCGGTGCTCGCCGTCGCGCTCAACATCATGGCTCAGGCGGTCGCGCTGAGTGGCGAATACGCCAGGGCGGCGCAGCTGGTCTCGGAGGCCGACACCGTCACGGAAGCGACTGGAGCCCGCGTCCTGCCGTACGGCGCGATCTACCTCGCCGCGTATCAGGGCCGTGAGGCGGATGTCGCCGAGCTCGCCGCGGAGATCTCGCGCGAGGCTACGGCGAGCGGTCAGGGAAACGCGGTTCAGTTCGCCGACCTGGCGAGGGCGGTCGTCGCCAACGGCCAGGGCCGCTACCAGGAGGCGCTGGGCCCGGGCCGGCATGCGGTCGAGGACATGCCCGAGCTCGTCACCTCGATGTGGGCGCTCAGCGAGCTCGTCGAAGCGGCCGCCCGAACCGGCGAGACGGCCGACGCGGAGGAAGCCCTCACGCGGCTGGCGAGCCGCAACGACGCGAGCGCCAACGATTGGGGGCTCGGGGTCGAAGCTCGTGCACGGGCGCTGCTCGCCGAGCGAGAGGAGGCGGACGGCCTCTACCGCGAGGCAATCGAACGCCTGAAGCGGACAAGGCTGCGCCCCGAGCTCGCCCGCGCGCACCTGCTCTACGGCGAGTGGTTGCGCCGCGAGAACCGCCGAGTCGACGCGCGAGCGCAGCTGCGCTGCGCGCACGAGATGTTCTCGGCGATCGGCATGGACCTGTTCGCCGAACGGGCGCGGATCGAGCTGCTCGCGACCGGCGAGAAAGTCCGCAAGCGCACCGCTGAGACACGCGATGAGCTCACGGCCCAGGAGCGCCACATCGCGATGCTCGCGCGTGACGGCCTCTCGAATCCCGAGATCGGCGGACGGCTCTTCCTCAGCCCGCGCACGGTCGAGTGGCACCTGCGCAAGGTGTTCTCGAAGCTGGAGATCAGCTCACGGCGCGAGCTCGCAGGCGCCCTTCCCGGCGCGGAATCGGAGCTCGCCTCAGCCTGACGCGTCGGGAGCCCCGATCGAGCGGCCAGTGACCAAGCCAGGGTGTGCACCGGCGCGACGGCCCGCGGAGCTCGAGATCGTTTGGCTGAGATACACAAGTCGAAGGAGGTCGCGATGAGCACTACCACAGCAGCGGGCCGGGTTCCGGCGCAGCCGCCCGCCGTGCAGGGTGATGAGCAATGACCGTGCCCGAGCTGGCGGAGCTGCTGCACGAGACATCTCTGCACCACGACGCCTACGAGAAAACGCACGCGCCGCACGATTGGTGGGACTGGTACGGGGCTTATCTGAACGCCCGCCTCGAGGGCGCCGACTCCGACGCGGCGGTGGAGGCGGCGAACCGGTACATGGACGAGGTCCTGCACGTCGCTTCGCTGTGAGGCCGCCGGTGCGAAGACCCGTGGATATACGGGGGCGAGGGACGCCGCAACGGACGAGAGTGTGCACCTAGATCGGGACGTCTCGGAGGATCGATCCGACGCCCGGCCGTGACCTTGGGAGGAGCAGATGTCCGCGACTGAAGTAAGCCAACCGACGGGCAGGGATCAGACCGGAGTTCGCCCGTTTCGGGTGAGCTTCCCAGAGGCCGAGCTCACAGAGCTGCGCAAGCGCATAGACGCCACCAGATGGCCTGAGCAAGAGACCGTCGCGGACGACTCGCAGGGCGTGCCGCTGGCGACGATGCAGGACCTCGCGCGCTATTGGTCCTCGGATTACGACTGGCGCCGGGCCGAGCAGGCTCTTGGCGCCCTGCCCCAGTTCGTGACAGAGATCGATGGCCTGGACATCCATTTCATTCACGTTCGCTCGCAGCACGAGGACGCCCTGCCGCTGATCGTCACGCACGGCTGGCCCGGCTCGATTATCGAACAGATGAAGATCATCGATCCGCTGACCGATCCGACGTCACACGGCGCCGGCGCAGCCGACGCGTTCCATCTCGTGATCCCCTCTCTGCCCGGCCATGGGTTCTCGGCCAAGCCGACCGCCACCGGCTGGGATCCGCCCCGTATCGCGCGGGCCTGGGTGGAGCTGATGAAGCGCCTCGGGTACACGCAGTTCGTGGCGCAGGGCGGCGATTGGGGGGCGGCTGTCACGCAGGCGATGGGCGAACAGGCGGCGCCGGAGCTGCTCGGCATCCATTCGAACATGCCTGCCACCGCTCCGCTCGAGCTCGCGGAAGGGTTCCTTCACGGCGCCCCACCGCCGTCCGCTCTCTCACCCGAAGAGCACCGCGCATATGAGCAGTTGAGCACCTTCTACGCAACGCACGTGGCCTACGCACTGATCATGTCGACGCGGCCACAGACGCTGTACGGGCTCGCAGACTCCCCCATCGACCTCGCGGCCTTCATGCTCGACCACGGTGACGGCTCGGGCCAGCCGGGGCTCGTGGAACAGGTCCTGCAGGGACACCCCCCGGGCGAGGTCACGCGAGACGACCTCCTCGACAACATCACGCTCTACTGGCTGACGAACACGGGGGTCTCCGCCGCACGTCTCTACTGGGAGAGCAAGGCAGGCTTCTTCGAAGCCAAGGACATCTCGATCCCGTTCGCAATCAGCGTCTTCCCCGACGAGCTGTATCAAGCGCCTCGGAGCTGGGCCGAACGGGCGTATCCCGACAACCTGATCCACTACAACGAGCTCGACAGAGGCGGGCACTTCGCGGCCTGGGAACAGCCGCAGCTGTTCTCCGAGGAGCTGCGCTCATCGTTCCGGGGGCTCCGCACGAAGTGAGCGACGCGCGCATGCCGCCCCTCGACGGGGCGACCGGGTGGCTCAACGCCGAGCCACTCGGCCCGGCCGACCTGCGCGGCCACGCGGTGCTCGTCAACTTCTGGACGCTGACCTGCATCAACTGGCTGCGTACCGAGCCGTACGTCCGCGCGTGGTCGCAGGCGTATCGGGATGACGGGCTGATCGTGATCGGAGTTCACACGCCGGAGTTCAGCTTCGAGAAGGATGTCGAGGGCATTCGCCGGGCGCTCAGCGACCGCGCAATCGAGTACCCCGTGGCGGTCGACAGCGACTATGCGATCTGGAACGCCTTCGACAACCACTACTGGCCGGCCCTCTACTTCGTCGACCGCGAGGGCATCGTCCGTGACAGCGACTACGGCGAGGGCGGATACGAGCGCGATGAGCGAATCATCCAGGAGCTGCTCGATGTCAAACGCGAGCTCGTCACCGTCGAAGGGCGAGGGGTCGAGGCTGAAGCCGACTGGGCTCACCTGAAGACACCCGAGACGTATCTCGGATACGGCCGGGGATCCCGGTTTGCCTCGGCCGATGGTGTCGCCCTGGGGGATCGCCATACATACCGCATCCCGGACGCACTGCCGCCGAATCACTGGGCGCTCGCAGGCGACTGGGCGGTCGACGAGGAGAGGGCCGTGGCGCGGGGTGCGAGCAGCTCGATCGCGTTCCGCTTCCACGCGCGTGACGCGCACCTCGTGCTCTGCTCACCGGCACAGGATTCGATCCACTTTCGCGTGGCGGTGGACGGGAGGGCGCCCGTGTCCTCGCACGGCGTCGACGTCGACGAGAACGGCGACGGCCGGCTGCAGGAGGGCCGGCTCTACCAGCTGGTGCGCGAGCGGGACGATGTACGCGAGCGAACGGTCACGATCGAGTTCCTCGAGCCGGGCGCCGAGGCCTACGTCTTTACGTTCGGGTAGGGCGCTCAGCCGACTGGTCGGGTATCGAAACGCCTCCACGCTGCGCGCGCTTCTGCGGCGGGCGAGTTGACCGGCTCAGCTCAGAGCCCCCAAAACGGGCCCCGGAGGCCGACGTCGCGGAAGTATTCCGCTGCCGTCGACGGGTCGCGCCGCTGGTAGCCGCGATCGAGGCGCCCGGCATACCAGCCGCGCGCCAGGCGCCACAGGGTCGGGATATCCAGGATGTAGCCGCGCTCGCGGCCGGTCTCGGCGAGCCATGCCCCGACGCATTCCTCGGTGCAGAAGAGGCGTTGAGTGGCGCATGCGTGGAGGACGTCATCCCAGAGGTGCGCAACGGGCACTGCGAAGTGCGCGACCCCGCTCCCCGCAGGCGGGGCGAGGCGATCGACGACCCAAGCGAGTGGTTCACCGCAGGCGGGGCAGCGGGTGGCGACGAGCACCTCCTGCTGGTCGTCGAGCAGGTGCGGGAGCGCGAAGGAGTCCCACGCACAGCCACCCCACCACAGCGTCTGTGCGCCCATGACTGAGAAGCCCATCGGGATCGACGCGAACGGATGGGCCATCACGACCTCATCGTCCCCGTCGAGCACGAGGTGTCGTGCCGCCGCGAGGCGGCGGAGGCTCTCACGCGTCTCGCTGACCTCACCTCCGAGGTCTGATGCGAGCTCGCGCAGCGACGGTGATCGACCCGTCTCGGCGAAGCCCCGGTAAACGGCAAGCCGGGTGTCCTCGTCATCGATGGCCACGCGAATCGCTCCGTTCATCGAGGTCGTGCCGGCCACGATCGCGTCAGATCCGGCCAGCGGTCTCGGGACGGGCTCACGGGCACGGTAGGACCAGGTTGTCCACGATCTCGACAGGAGCAGATATGCCTACAGTCGACACCCTCATCGAGCGGAACACGGCGTTCGCGAGCGAGCGTTTTGAGGTCCTACCAGCGATCCCGGAGTCGAAGACTCTGATCATCACGTGCGCCGATATCCGTGTCGACCCAGCGCATGTCCTCGGTCTCGAACTCGGGCAGGCCGGTGTGATTCGCAACGTCGGCGGCCGGATCACTCCAGCCACGATTCAAATGCTCGCAATGCTCGCCGCGGTCGCGGCCGCGGAGGGCGCCTCGGGGGACTGGGAGCTCATCCTGCTCCAGCACACAGACTGCGGCATGACGCGGCTCACGGGGTTCCCCGACCTTCTCGCCGAGTACTTCGGGATCGAGACGGCGGCCGTGGCCGACAAGTGCGTCCCGAATCCGGAGGCCGCCGTCCGGGCGGACGTTGCGACGCTCGCGGAGAATGCCGCGTTCCCCAGCACGCTGACGATCTCGGGGCTCGTGTACGACGTCGCGACGGGTGACATCACGACGGTCGTCCCTACGAGACCGCTGCGCGAGGAGTGACAGCCGTCGCCTCTCACGACCGGTCGATCGGGTTGGCTGAGACGAGCTTCGTAAAGCCGACGCGGTGGAGCAGCGCCGCGCGCGAATGGGGCCGGAGCTCAGCCTGCCTGGCAGTGTCGGCGACCAGGAGCTCGCCGGATCCCTCACGTGGCCACCTGCCGACGACCTCGGTGATGTTCGCGGCGGGGATCTGCTCGATGCGGCGCCCGACCACGTCGAGCATCACGCCCTTGCTGAGCAGCGTCGCGATCGGGCCGAAGCGATCGTGCACATTCACGTTGAGGTGGAGAGAGATCGCCTCGGCGACCGCGTGCGCGCGCTGCTCGGGTTCGCCGCGCCGAGTGACGAGTCCATGCGCGGCTCGGGCGCCCTCGACCGCGAAGCAGGCGGCGCTCGCGTCGCGTCCGTTGTGGCGATCGGTGAGACCGATGTCGTGGAGCACGCACGCCACATAGAGAAGCTCCTCGTCATGCTCGACGCGATCGCGCGCGGCGAACAGCGTGGCAAAGGCCCATGTCCGCAGGCAATGCCCGTAGAGGACGGGCGAGGAGAGCTCACGTGTGAGCTGCTCTGCCTCACGCGCCATCTCCGTGTCCGGGGCCGCGGGGAGCGCGAGCGACCTCGCATCCCTCGCGAGGCCGGCGCGCCAGCGGGCGGGTATTCCCGTCAGGCGCGCCAGGACTCCCTGGAGTATCAGCTCGGCGCTGTCGCGCCTGCTCAGTCGACCGCCTGTCTCCTCGGCCCAGGCCCAGCTTCCGACCGAGCTCATCCGCGGATGAGGGGGTCGCTTGCGTGTGAGGGTGACGCGCTGGTGGACATGGCCGGATTCGTAACACCCGTCGAGACGGCTGTTGAAGGCGATGTCCGGATACGAGGGATCTACGTCCTTGTGGCCACGGCCGGCCGCTGCGAAAATCTCGGTATGGCCGCCCGCGAGCGTCTCGTGGTGTTCTTCGCGTTCGAGGGCATGCAGTTGCTCGACATCATCGGGCCGTGCGACGTGCTCGACGCCGCCACCAGGCTGCTGGGCGGCACCGGCGGCTACCGCGCAGTCATCGCAAGCGCCGACGGACGCTCGGTGCGCGGCTCTGCCGGCGTGCGCATCGAGGCCGACACGTCGCTCGCGCATGCGCGTCCGGGCGCCGTGGACACGCTGATCGTCGGCGGCGGGATGCAGTTCGAGGAGATCCTCGGGGACGTTCGCGTCACCCCGTCGTTGCAGCGTCTCGCCCATGCCTCACGACGGACATGCTCTGTCTGCACCGGTGCGTTTCTGCTCGCCGCCGCAGGCCTGTTGGAGGGGAGGGCGGCAACGACCCATTGGGCGTTCTGCGAGGAGCTCGCCCGCCGCCATCCCACCGTGAATGTGATGCCGGACCAGATCTTCGTTCGAGACGGACACATCACAACGGCCGCCGGAGTCACCGCGGGCTTGGATCTGGCGCTCGCGCTGGTCGAGGAGGATCACGGCCCAGACGTCGCTCGGGCCGTGGCACGTTGGACCGTGATGTTCGTCCAGCGGCCCGGCGGCCAGTCGCAGTTCTCAGAGCGCCTGGCGCTGCCGGCCGGTGTGACATCGCCGCTCCGCGCGATCCTCGACGGCATCGTCGCCGACCCGTCGGGTGATCATCGGCTGGCCCAGCTCGCGCAGCGCGCAGCCATGTCCGAGCGTCACCTGCGCCGCGTCTTCGCCGCCCAGACCAGGACGACCCCCGCGCGTTTTGTCGAACGGGTCCGGGTGGAGGCTGCTCGTGAACTGCTCGAGGGCACAGCGACCCAGGTCGACGCGATCGCGAGGTCTTGCGGCTTCGGGAGCCCGGAGACGATGCGTCGCACCTTTGTGCGCGTGCTCGGGGTCGGTCCCGCCGAATACCGCGCCCGCTTCAGATCTCCTCGTCTTCAGGCGCTGGCAGCATAGGGGGACGCCGGCGGGCGCTCACGGCGCTTCCGGTGCCGTGCTGCCGCAGGACCTCCGCTCGAGGGAGACGCTAGCCTCGGTTCATGGCGACGCCGGAGATGGGGATGGCCGACTACTTCCTTCAGGGGTTCGGATCGGTTCTGCCCGACACACATCCGGCGCGGACGGACCTGATGCAAGCCCCGCGCTCGGGCAGGGAGAAACACACGGGACTCGTCGCCTATGAGCTGACCGATCTCACCGTGGACTGGCTCCAGGAGCTGGTCGGCGTGGAGGGGGGCGACAAGCAGGTCCTCGACAACCTTCCGGCTCCCAATGCGGATCTGGAGGGAAGGCGTAAGCGGATACTCCAGGTCCGGGGGACCGGCCCGCTGTCACGGGAGGCCTCGGGCCACGCCCTCAAAGTGCAGGAACTGTTCTCGGAGGGACGCCTTTTCCCGGAGGCCGAACGAGCGGGCGCGTGCTTCTATGTCCTGCTCGTCGGCCGCCAGTCGACAGACGACGTACTCGCCGCCGAAGCAACACGGCAAGCGGCTGAGCTCGGCGCACTCGGCAACCGGCGCGACCCTGAAGACCTCGCCGGGTCGGCTCAGCGGGCCTAGCAGCTACCGGCGTCACACCGCAGCTGTCTAACGGATTCGTCCACGGTAGGGATGAGACGGAATGCCACGGACGCCCAGCCCGACGATTGAGAAGAGTCGCCCCGAATCGGGTTGGCGCGCCCGGGCGTCGTCGTCAAGCCCCGCCCTGGCGGTGGTCACGAACAGAGTCGCGAGGTCGGGTCCGCCGAACGCGCACGATGTCGGTCGCTCGACCGGGAGGCGCACACTCGTGAGGAGCGATCCGTCGGGCGCGTATCGACTGACCGCCGCGCCTCCCCACCACGCGACCCAGATACCCCCTTCTGCGTCTACTGTCAGGCCGTCCGGCACGACCCCTTCTTGATCGCCTTGAACGAGCGTGCGGCGTCCGCTGAGCGCGCCGGTGGACATCTCGAAGTCGAAGGCTTCGACGCGGCCGGTTCCGCTGTCGTTCAGATACATGGTCAGTCCGTCGGGGCTCCAGCCGATGCCGTTGGCGATCGTAAGGCCGGTCAGGACGGTTGTGAAAGTGCCGTCGAGCTCGAGCCGATAGAGCGCGCCGGCCCCGGGCGACTCGTCGTAGGCCATGGTTCCTGCCCAGAAGCGTCCCTTGGCATCGCAGGCTCCGTCGTTCATCCGCACATCGGTCCGGCCGGCCTCCGGTTGTGCAAGATCACGGACTGTGCCGTCCTCGTCGAGGAACATGAACCCCGGGCCGGCGGCGAGCACGTATCCGCCCCCCACGACCGGCGCGACGGCGCCGACGTGCCGGTCGATCGCGATCGTCGTCACCGGTTCGAGGCTCCCGTCGGCACCCAGCGTGGCGCGGTGCACCTTGCAGCCGAGGATGTCGACCCACAAGAGCTCCTGCCGCTCGTGATGCCACCGCGGGCCCTCGCTGAGTAGTCCCGGGATCGCCGACACCACGGCGATATCAGGCTCGCTCATGTCGCTGTGAGGTCGACGAGGACCTTGATGTCCTCCGAGCGCCGGTCGAGTGCGTCCGTCCAGCGAGACAACGGAGTGCGACGTGTGATCATGCTCCGCAACCAGTCCGGGTCGGCGGCAGCGAGTGAATCGACGGCCTGCTCCCAGTGGCGCCGCCCGGCGTTGACGCTGCCGAACAGGAGCTGGTTGTGCAGCACCATCGAGCGGTTCATCGCGGTCGCATCGAGGTCGAGCTGCGGGTCGACGTTCATGATGCCCGTCAGGCACATGATCCCCCCGCTGACCACGCGCTGGGCGGCCGACCGCGCCACTGCACCGAGCCCCGTGCACTCGACCACGACTTCTACCTCCGCGTCGAGATCGAGGATGTCAGCGGAGTGGTAGTGAGCGCCGAGCCCCTCGACGAGATCCCGCTTCGGGCCGGCGCTCGCCAAGTCGACGACATGCACCTGATAGCCCCGCTGGACGCCGAGCAGACAGGCCAACAGTCCGATCGGGCCGGCGCCCGTGATCAGTGCGCTTCTGTGCCGGAAGAACGCGCGCTGCGAGATGCGGTCGATCTGCTCCCACGCCTTGGCCAACACGGACGCCGGCTCGAGGAGAACGCCCAGCTCGCCGAGCTCGGCCGAAACCGGTACGGCGAAATCAGGCTCCAGGCGCCAGCGCTCTGACCCGTACCCGTGGCGACGAACGATCCCGCGCTCAGCGAACTGGTCGTTGCGGCACATGTCCCATTCCCCGGCGGCGCACGCGACGCACGGCACCGGATCCGGGCGCCGAACGATCCCGACAACGAGATCACCCGGCTCGAAACCCGATCCCGCCGGGGCTTCGAGGATCTCACCGAGGCCCTCGTGGCCAACGATCAACCTGCTCTCGCCGGGCGGCGGCTCACCGTACTCGCCCTCGGTGATCTCACGGTCGGTGCCGCAAACGCCGACCAGAAGACCTCGGACCAACAGCGCCCCGTCGGCCTGAGATGGATCGGGGACCTCCTCGACACCCGCGGTTCCCCTCCGTCCTGGAACCGCCGTCATCGCGAGCATCGCGTCAGTTTCCCACACGGCCCCCGCGGTACCGGCAGAACAGTTACAACTGCCCGCATCGCCCGATCATGGAAGCGAGGGCGTTTTCTGAGCGCTCCTCCCGGCCTCAGTCACCACGCGATGCGCACTGCGCGTCGCCCATGGAGGCGCTCTGGCAAGCCGCCACGACGATCGTCGTGGCGGCCACCCAGAGAGGAATGATGAGAGGGATCATCAAGGGAAGCATCATGCTTGTCCCGTACTCCACGACCCATAGTGGTGCCCGAACCGTCCGGCCCCGTTAGCCAACGGTCCAAGGTTTCGAGACAAAACTGTGCCCGATGAAACGGTCCCGGCACGGCGGCCTTCCTCAGTCACCGGAAGCGGGCTGCTGGCGCTGGCGGGCGAGGGCATGAAGCCGCCCGGCGAGGACCGCCGGCGTGACCGCGCCGCCACGCCCGGCGCCTTCCACCTGGATCACCCGCTGGATCAGCTCCTCGGGCACACCGGCGGCGCGTGCATGCGCGACTGCCCCGGCGATCATCGCCTCGTCGCCCGGACCCATCAATCTCATGACACCGGCGACAGCATCCGCCGCACGGTTCGCTGATCTACCTTGGCCAGCTCACTCGCTGGCAGCGGGGCGGGGGGCGCGGTAACGCCCGGGGACGTGTTGGGGTCGCCCATAGGTGTGTGCCTGCCGATATTCTGCGTCGGCGACTTCGTCGGCTCCGACGGTGTTGGACGTCCGGAGCATTAACCAGGGTAGCGTCACCTCGTCCTCGGGGTGATCGCGACGGCACCCCACCGCTGGGCGCCCCCTTGCACGTCGCCCGTCTCACAGACCTCGCGGCGCCTGACAGCTGGCGAGATCGCGGCGCTCGCCTTCAGCCGGCCTACGGTGCCGTGTAGCTGCCGTAGTCGTAGGCCGCAACTCGCGGGTTGGCCCTCGTCAGCAGATCGGCTGCGGCGACGCCGCCGGCACGGGATTGGGGCACCCTCCTGCTTCGCTGCATCCTCCGTCTTTCATCCGGGGAGGGTGATGGCCGCTGCGCGCTCTTCCGCGAGAATGCTCGGCATGCGGACGAGGAGGAGCGTGTCGAGCCTGGGGATGGACGGCGGCGGCGCGTCGACCGGAGGCCGGCCCCCACCAGACGGGCCCGTCCTCGCGGATGCCGTCGACAGCCGGGCGGACGGACGGCGCGGGACTTCTTGGTCTCTCATCCTCGCGCTCTCGTCACTGGTCTTCGTGCTGCTTGCGGGAGGCTCGGCGCTCGCCGCGCCACAGCGGATCAGCAACTGGCCCAACTCGCCGCTGCGCCACCTACGCAGCAGCCGGCCGGGCAACCGGCTCGCGTCGAACACGACGCCCACCTTCTCGGAGAACCTCCGCGGCGGCGTCGTGGCAGCGGGCAACACGCTGCTGACATGCCCGCAGAACGTCGCCGCGGCGAAACAACATCCCGCGGCCGCGGCGCCGCGGCGCCGCTCTCGAGCCGTCGAGCCATGCCTTAGCGCGAACAACAACGACCGCGACATGGCGTACGTCAACGTCGATACCAGCGGCCACTTCGATTCGAGCTCTGCGACGGTCTCGATCCCGGGCAACGCTCGGGTCGTTCGCGCATATCTCTACTGGGGCGCCGATTTGGCGCATGGGGTCGATGCCACCAACGGCCCAAGCGACAATGCTCCAGGGGGAGCCGACCCGAACACGAACAAACTCTGGAAGACAGCCCAGATGCGCGTGGGGACTGGCAGCTACGCGACGGTCGACGCAGCCAGCCCGACGCGGGAAGGCGCTTGGGCCGGCATCCCGAGCTGGTACAGCCAGCCCGGGAAAAATGTGGGCTTCGCCTATCAGGTCAGGGCCAATGTCACCTCCGAGCTCAACACCTACCTGGAAGAACACCCGCCGGGGACCAACGGGAGCAAGCAGGCGAAGGTGACGGTCGCGAACGTGCAGGCGGGACGGGGCTTCAACCGTCACGGCGGGTGGACCCTGCTCGTGGCATGGGAGAGCCCCACCGCAGCATTTCGCAACATCACTCTGTTCGATGGGTTCGACTTCGTTCAGGTTGAAGGCGGCCAGGAACTCGTCGTGGGTCCGCTCAACTTCCAGGGCTTCACTACCCCGTCCTCGGGCAACGTCGACGCGCGGGTCACAACCTGGACGTATGAGGGTGATCGAGCCATCGAAGGCGACTACCTCGCGCTCGGGAAACTGAGCACGACCTGCAAAGGGCTTGCGCACCAGCACGACGCGCTGCATCCCGTGGGCAACTTCTTCAACAGCACCATCTCCACAGGCGGCGTGGATATCGGCGGCCGCGAACCGGATTACGGCAATCAGCTCGGCTTCGACCAGGCAACGCTCGACCTGCCCGAGGGGACGATCCCCAACAACGCCACCGGAGCCTCGGTGTGCCTCGGCACGGACGGCGACACGTACTTCTTCGGCGGACTCGTCTTCGACACGCTGATCCGAGCTCCCAACGTTCAGATCGAGAAGGCCGCGGATCGTCCGCAGGCCTCGCCGGGCGAATCGATCACGTACACGACGTCCGTCACGAACCCCGAACGGTCGCCGGGCGATCCCCTCTACCCGACGCCGACCGTTGCGGCGACGAACCTCACGATCAACGATCCTCTGCCGTCGGGTCTCGATTTCGTCGGCTTCACGAGCAACCCCGGGAACGCCTGCAGCTACACGGCAGCGACGAGATCTGTCTCGTGCACGGTGGGGACGGTCGCGCCGGGCGGGTCATTCTCGTACAAATTCCAGGCGACGGTAGACGCGTCGGCAGCGGGACCTCGGCCGGGGTTGCTGACCAATATCGGCTGCTACCGGTCGAACTCCGCGGATCAGCCTGAAGCGTCGTTCAACGGCTGCGGCCTGGCGACGGTCGCCGTCCCGGCGTTGCCGCCGCAGCCTCAACCGGTCGACCTCGGCGTCGTCAAGACCGTCTCCCCATCAGTGCTCCCGCCGGGCGCAACCTTGACATGGAGCCTGTTCGCCACCAATCACGGCCCCGGCACCTCGACGGGCTTCGTCCTCGCCGACCAGTTGCCGACCGACGTAGCGTTCGAGAGCCTGAGCGCACCGCCCTCCCTAACCTGCTCGACGCCGCCCGTCGGCGCAACGGGCGCGATCACCTGCACTGCATCCAGCGTGCCGCCCGAACCGGCAGCCGGCTCGTCGCTGACGGTGACGATCACCGGCCGCGTGCTCGACAACGCTCCCGACGGGGAACTACTGGTGAACAACGCGACTGTCGCCGGCGATCAAGCGGAGCCTTTGCCCGACCCGAATCCGAACCGCGACTCGACGGTATCCCGCGTCGTGGTGCCCGAAAAACCGATACCGGCGCCGAAACCGCCGATACCCGAAGGCGGAGTATCGCCCTCCGGTCCCGCTGAGTTCCCGGTCCCTGCCGAGCAGTTGCCGGGCCCACCCGGGATCTTGGATAGCAAACTGTCTCTCCACAAGCAGGCGATTCCGTCGCATGCCGTCATGGGCAGCAAGGTCGACATCAGGCTGGTGGTGAAGAACACCGGCGAGAACGCCGCGCTCGGCGTGAAGGTCTGTGACACTCTCCCGAAGGGGCTCGTGCCAGCTGCGACGCATGGGTTCAGCGTCCGTGCCGGCACGGTCTGTGCGACCTTCTCAAGATTGGTGCCGCTGGCCACCCGCGCCCTCAGCTTCACCGCCCGCATCACTGCCGGCGCGCCGCGCACGATACGTAACACCGCGAGCGCCCATGCCACGAACGCGCGGCCGGTCCGCTCCACCGCGGTCGTCCATCTCGTACCGCGCCCGGTTGGCCTCGGCTAACAACGAGCCGGCCTACCTGGCCGCCTGCGGGCCCCACGTCGTGCCCGACCGTGCGAACACTCGCCCAGCCGTGACGCAGGAGACTCGGGCTACTCCGACGCAGCGGCGGATCCCGAACCGGCTCTACGTCAGACCGGGATCGTGCTAACCGCATTCGGCGTCGTCGTGCTTACGTTCATGATGCTGATGTACGCCTTGGAGCGGCGTGGGCCGCGGTTCGTACTTCCCCCTCACGCAGTTCGGCTGTCCCGAGCTGACTGAGCATCGCTCTCGGGCCGCGACCGCACGCTCAAGGCCCGGATTCAAGAGGTGCGAGCCTCCCGAAGGTAATCGTCGCTCGACCGCCAACCAACACGCCTCAGGCGCGTTATTTCAGATGAGACAGGTGCCATGCCGAAGCTAGCGGCACCGCTACGCCCGTGTCGGCACCGGCGGAGCCGCCGCGGGCGCGCCCACGGGGACGAAGTCCCGCGGCCGCACCAGCACGTAGCCAGCGACAGACCCGACCGCCGCCACGGCGACGCTCACGAGCGCGATCGTGTTGAAGCCCGTAACGAACGCGTGATGCGCGGCCTGCTCAAGGTTGCCGCGGTCCGCAGGCGACACCGCCCCCAACGCGCGCCCGGTTCCGCCCGACGCTACTGCCCTGGCAAGTTCATGGACGTGCGAGGACGCGGGTGTGCCAGCGACCAGCGGGGTGACTGTCGACGCGATCTCCGACTGGAAGATCGAGCCGAGCCCGGCGATCCCCGTGGCGATCCCGAGCTGACGAGCGGTGTTGCTCGCGCCCGACGCCATACCGCTCAGCTGCGGGCCGACCACGCCGACGGCGGTCGAGGCCAGCGCGGGGGTGGCCAGGCCGATCCCGATGCCGGCCAGGATCTGCCCGGGCAACAGCGCGGTCCACCCGGAGGAGTCGGAGAGGTTCCCCATCAGCAGCAGCCCGACCGCCACGAAGGCGAGTCCCGTCCCGAGCAGCAGCCGCACCGGCACGCGCGCCGTCAGCCGGCCGCTGAGCGGCGCGACCAACAAAATCGGCCCGGTCACCGGAAGCGACCGGAGCCCCGCCTCGAAGGGCGAGAAGCCGAGCACGTTCTGGAAGAAGAGCGTGATGTAGAGGAACATCGAGAAGATAGATGCGGAGATCGTGAATCCGCAGATGGTGACGCCCGTGAAGGCCGGCTTCCGGAACAGCGAGAGGTCGAGCAGCGGCTCGGCGGTACGGCGCTCCACCACGACGAACAGCGCAAGCAGCAGCACGGAGCCGGCAAAGCAGCTGACGATAAGAGCGCTCCCCCAGCCCTCATCGGTGCCGCGGATCAACGCGTAGACGAGCAGGAAGAGCGCTGGGCACAGCAGCGCTACGCCGAGGAGGTCGACGCCCGATGCGGCGGGATTGCGCGACTCCCGCAATCGCAGTCGCGAGACCACCAGCGCAGCCAGACCAATCGGCACGTTCACGAGAAAGATCCAACGCCACGACAGCCCGTCCACGAGCGCACCGCCAACGAGCGGCCCGGTAGCAACCGCCAGGGCTGTGGTCCCGCCCCAGATACCGAGCGCGGTCCCCCGCTCACGACCCTGAAACTCCTGCGCGATCAGCGCCAGAGCGGTGCCGAACATCATCGCCGCGCCAATCCCCTGCACTGCGCGCGAGACATGCAGGAACAGCGAGTCCTGAGCAAGCCCGCATGCCAGCGACGAAGCGGTGAAGATCGCCAGCCCGAGCATGAAGACGAGCCTGCGGCCGACCTTGTCGGCCAGCGACCCAGCAGCCAGCAGCGTGCCTGCGAGGGTCAGCGCGTACGCGTCGATCACCCACTGAAGGTCGCTGAAGCTGGCGCCGAGGCTGCGCTGGATCGAGGGGAGCGCGACGTTGACGATCGTCACGTCGAGCAGCAGCATGAACGTCGCGATGCAACTCGCGAGCAGGGTCCACCACTTGCGTTCCACTAGATCAGCGCGCTCATCTCGGCCTCCCTACGTAATGCGCTGTGTCGGATTACAGTCGCTTTGGTCGCCTGTCGCGCCCGGGCAGTGCCTGGTCGGCTCCCTGGTGTCGCGGTCGCCGAGCCACGTCTCCGCGAACCTGGCGAGCCGGGAGGTCGGCCTTTTCCGGTCGCCATCCACGTATACGGCTCACACGCGTTTGCGACGCCGAGCGATACAGTCGAGCGCATGGTGCGGGTGTACAGCGGCACGCTGCTGGTGATCGTCGGGATCGCGGCGCTCATCGAGCTGCGCGTCCATGAGCCCTACCTCTATCCCCTCATCCGCCAGCACCACGTTGTGCGCCTTGAAATCGGCGGATGGGACGGTCTGTGGTTCGGCTTCGCGAGGCTTGGAGCGTGGGCGGTCGTCCTGATCGGCGCGCTGCTGTTCATGACCGGGCTGATCGCCGGCGCCCGCCGCCGAAGCCCTGCCGTTTCTTAGCCCGCGTGGTCGCCGGCCCCGGCCCAGGTTGCGTCGAGCGCCTCCCGATGAGCGACGGGCGCTCCGGGTCAGAGGTCGAGGACGATGTCGTCGCGGGGGTGTGAGCAGCAGATCAGGGCGCTGCCCTCGGCCGGCGCTTCGACCGGATCGGGGGCATAGTCGAGGTCGCCCGCGATCAGGGTCGTCTCGCAGGTATGACAGACGCCGGTACGGCATGACCACCGAACCGGGATATCGCATGCCTCGGCGAGCTCAAGGAGGCTGCCGAACTCGCCGCTCCAATGGACGGAGAGGCTGCTCCGCGCGAACTCGATCTTCGGGCCGCCCCCCGTTGCTCCGGCTGGAGGATGTGGAGGACGGACGGGTTGGGCCGCGATGCCGGGCGTGATGCTGGGTTCGGGCCCGAACAGCTCGGTATGAATGTTCGCTGCCTCCAGCCCCGCCGACGCGAGGCCCGCGCCGACGCCCTGCATGAATGGCGTTGGGCCACAGATGTAGGCCTCGGCGCTCCTAGGCGGGTCAACGTCGGCGAGAAGCGGCGCCGTGAGACGCCCAGCGACGTCGAAGTCTCGGCCTTCGACGTCGCCATCAGGCTGGCTGTAGTAAAGCCGGCGTCGAGCGTGTGGGAGCTTCGAGAGGAGCCTTCTGACCTCGCTCGTGAACGGGCATTCCCGGCCGTTGCGTGCGGACTGCAGCCAGTAGATGTCGCGCTCCGAGTTTGCCTCGGCGAGAGCTTGCAGCATGGCGAGGACAGGCGTCGCACCGATGCCGGCGCTCACCAGCAGCACTGGCGCCTCCGACTCTTGGAGGATGAATGTGCCTCGCGGAGCCGCGACGTCGACGACGTCGCCGACCGCTAGGCGTGTGTGCAGGTAGCCGCTGGCGGCACCCTCGGGCTCACGCTTGACGGTGATTCGGTAGTAGCCGGCGCCGGGAGGACCCGACAGAGAGTAGTTGCGCAGGAGCGACCCCTTGGAGGGGTCGGGGTGCAGGCGCAACGTGAGGTACTGGCCGGGGAGCGGCGCTGGCAGCGCGGCGCCAGATTGATCCTCGAAACGAATGGAGATCGCTGAGTCGCTCTCTCGCTTGATCTCGGTGACCGCGAGCTGGCGAAACCCGGGCCAGGCGGGTGGGGGGCTCGTTGGCCCAAGACCGGCGTTGCCGTTCCCGCCGTCGAGCAGGGCGCGGAACGACGCCTGCCAGCCCTCGCTGAGCGGGGGGATGCGAAGCGCACGGAGCAACTGCTGGCGCGGATGGCCCGGGAGATAGAGCAGGGCGCTCACCTCGGCGACCGACATCTGCTCCGGCCCGGAGGCGACCTTGCGGATCTCGTCGCCTGCCTGCACGTCTCCCTCGCGGAGCACGCGGAAGTAGAAGCCCGGGCGGTGATGGGACACGAGCAGGGCGGGAATGCGAGGGTCGTTCATGCGGATTCCGACCCGGTAGCAGGTAACTCTGGGTTGGGTCACCTCAAAGAGTGCTGTCCCGATCTCAAAGCGGTCTCCGATGCACACCTCCTGGTCGGAGAGCCCCTCGATCGTGAAGTTCTCGCCGAAGTTCCCGTGGGTGAGGTCGTCCCGTTCGAGCTCCTTTTCCCAGTGGCGGTAAGAGTCGAGCTGGTAGACGAACACGGCGCGCTGCTCTCCGCCATGACCGGCAAGATCGCCTTGACCGTCGCCCTCGATGTTGACCTTGCCCACACGACACGGTCCGGTCACCGGGTCCTTGTAGACGCCGGTGAACACGGTCTTGCCCTGCCAGCTGACGTCTTTCGGCATGGCCACGTTGACCGACACCAACGTCCCCGCCCGCTCCTCGGATCCGCGCGCCGTGTCTGCCTTCCTCGTCTTGGGACTCACGACGCGAGCTCCTCAGGTGGACTGGTGCACGCGCCCCAAGGGACGGATCTCCCGAGGGCGGGACGGCCACCCTCGGCGGTGTCAATCCCGCAGGACCATCGTTCGGTGATGAGAGCTGAACTGAACCTGGTCATCGATAGCGTCCGCTTGCGCCTGGGAAAGCGACCGGCGGCGCGAGTGGCCTTGCTTTGCGCGCGTCGGCGCCGGGGGTGGACACGCGTCAATGAAATTTTCCCTTTAGTCCCGACCTCTCATACCGCTGTAGGGCTTCTCCCATTTTGTCCAGGATCGGCTTGTATTCCTCGAACGTGATCCCACAACGTGAGCACGCTGTTTCGTCGCCGTCGCCGGTCTGGACCCACTCGCATCCGTTGAGCTTGCACATCAGTTTTCGCTTGTCCACGGGCTTGTCCACAACGGCACCTCAATCGGAGGATTTCCCTCGAAGCTAGTCGATATTTGGGCTTCGCGTCAAGAGTGGATGGCGCGGGCCTGCGAGGCGCACGGGCACTTTCCCTGCCCGCGTAGGACCCGTCCTCGTGGGCTGTCGTCGCGGTACCTTTCTCGGGCCTTGTCGGCACCCTTTGCACCTCGGCGAGGAGCGAAGACGCACGTAACCACGGCGCTAGCAGGGGTTACGTGAGAGGCGACGACCGGAATCGAATCAGCCCCGGCGCCGCAGCAACGGCCCGGGGCATGGCGGCGAGGAGATAAACCCCCCACAACTCCGAGGGAGCTACCGCCGCGCGCGAGCGTCAAGTCACGGCGCCCGCCGTGACTAACTTCGTGACTAGTGGGCTCCGGAACCGACTCCAGGCGGTGACGGTGTATCAGCCGCGCGAGGCGCCGGAAACCGCTGGAAATGGGCGTCTTTCTGGCACGAAGAGACTCCGCCGGGCAGCTATCGGCCCGACGGGGTCGATAATCAGGGAGACAGACGTCGCAGCCAGCGGCGACGGGGGTCGGTGTCCTCCGTGTGCTGGATCGTGTGCGGTCCCAGAGGATGGGTTCGCTTGCCCCAACATGATGTGCGCGGCCGCCTCGCACGTCTCCGTATCGCGAGACCGCCTGCCGAGATCGCCGAACGCCGTAGCGGGCTCGTTGTCCGTAGTGGCCATTGAGCCGCGCGTCACTCGATGGATTTCGGCCGCTCGGAAGCTCGTATGACCAATGTCACGTTTGTTAGGTGACGCGCGTCACATCCATTGGGCGCGTTCGCGCGTAGAACTGCGACAGCGAACCCGAACCCCCCACCCGATACTTGATGCTCGCGCACAACCAAACCATCTCAGTCAATCCCACCGGCGCCAACTTCGCGCTCCCCGAGCCAAACGTTCGTGCGCTCGCGCGGCGGGCCGCCCTGCCCGCGCTGCTCGGCCTCGTCGCCCTGGGCGCCGTGCTGGTCGCCTCCAGCCACGTGCACGCGCTGACCGACGAGGTGCGGCGCGTGCTCAGCGTCAGCCCCGGCTGGGCGGTCGTCGCAGTCCTGCTCGAGTGCGCCTCGATTGCCGGCTACGTGGCGCTGCTGTCGCTGGTCGCGGGCAGCGCGTCGCCCCGCATCGGGGTGCGCGAGGGCGCGCAGATCACCCTCGCGGGCGCGGCCGCCACGCGCCTATTGCCGACGGCGGGCGCCGGAGGCATCGCGCTCGCGCTGTGGGCGCTGCGGCAGGCGGGCCTGCGCTCGCGCGCAGCCACCCGCACGCTGCTCGTGTTCCTCGTCCTGCTCTACTCCGTCTTCCTCGCCGCAATCGTGCTATCGGGCGCCGCCCTCGCGCTTGGCCTGTCGGGAGGCCACGGGCCAGTCGCGCTCAGCGCCGCTCCGGCTGTCCTCGCGGCGGTCGGGATCGTGCTCGCGCTTGGCCTAGCGGCGCGCCGGCCCGCTCAGCCGACGACCGCCGCGAGCGACGAGCTCGCAGTCGAGGAGCAGCGCACGCCGATCCCCACCCGCGGGCGTCTGGCGGCGAGCGCCGATCTCGCGGGCGCCGCAGTGCGTGACGCCCTCGCGCTCGTTCGCAGCGCCGACGCCCGCCTGGTCGGAGCGATCGCCTACTGGGGCTTCGACGCGGCCGTGCTGTGGGCGATGCTGCACGCTTTCGGCGCGCCGACTTCCGTCCCCGTGATCGTGCTCGCATACTTCGTTGGCCAGGTCGCGAACACGCTCCCCGTCCCCGGCTCGGTCAGCGGCGGGATCGCCGGCGTGCTGATCGCGTTCGGCATCTCCCCCGCTCTCGCGCTCCCCGCGGTTCTCGCTTACAGGACCGTCGCCGTGTGGCTGCCGACGCCGCTCGCGATCATCGAGGTGCCCGCGCTGCGGGCGACGATCGCGCGCTGGCAGCGGGAGACGCGGACGGTCGGCAGCTGCTGATCCCCCGCGAGGCGGCGAGGTGGCACAAGAGGCCCGTTTGGGGCGCGCTCGCGGACCTCAGCGCCGATCTCGCGCAGCGGATCGAGAGTTTCCTGATCGCTCGTGACCTTCACCCGTGCTACGCCCAGGGCCGGCAGGGACCTGGTGCTCGGTGGTCTCCTCGGAGATTCCTGCAGCCCGCAGTCCTTCGGCACGATCGAGGTACACCCGGGAGCGCCAGATGCGGTCGCCGCGAAAATCGAGGATGTTCACGAACGGCTGATTGACCGGGACGCCGCTCCCCTTGCCGCGTCCCTTCATCCTGCCCATCGAAAGCACCCGATCGCCGAGATCGCGAAACTCCTCAGCGATGATTTGGAGCTCGTCCCAGTTTTCGCGGGTGTCGACGGCGAACCGTTCGACGCCCTCGCGTCCGCGGGCCCGATGTCGCAATCATCGACATCCGCATGCCGCCCACCCACACAGACGAGGGGCTGCGTGCGGCGCGCGTGATCCGGGAAGAGATGCCGGACACCGGTGTGCTGGTTCTCTCGCAGTACGTCGAGGAGGACTACGCGCTGGAGCTACTGGGAGACGACGCCGCCGGCGTTGGCTACTTGCTCAAGGACCGCGTCTCGGACCTAGAGCGCTTCGCCGACGCGATCAGGAGAGTCGCCGAGGGAGGCTCCGCGCTCGATCCCGAGGTCGTCTCAGAGATGCTAGGTCGCAAACGCGCAGACGATCCCCTGAAGGTGTTGACCGCGCGGGAGCGCGAGGTGCTTGGCCTGATGGCAGAGGGTCGCAGCAATCAGGCAATCGCCGAGATACTCGTGATAAGTGAGCGCGCTGTCGAGAGGCACGTCACGAGTATCTTCGCGAAGCTCAACCTTGCCCCGGCGGCCGAGAACCATCGACGCGTCCGGGCCGTCCTCGTGTTCCTCGGTACGTAACCCAGTTGCGGCGCGGCAATTCTTGAGCCACACAGCCCAAGACTCCGATCCCCGTACTCCCATTCGCATGCAGCGTGGTTCGACCTTGGGTAAATGGTCGCGGCAACGGCAAAGAATCGCGGTGCTGGCGCGCCCAGGCGACGCGCCTCGACCTATGTTGCTGGCTCTCCGGAGAGCACTCGGGAAGGCCTGAACCCCCAGCCGATCAGGTAGATCGCAAACGAGGCCTCGAAGATGATCACCGGAATCGAGAGGATGCCAGCGGCGGAGCTATTGATGCCGAAGGCACCGAACACGACCGCGATCTTCGCCGCGAAGATCAGCGGGCCTCCGACCAGCCCAAACAGCGCGAGCCGCTGTGGCATCAGCGCGGTGACGTACATCAGATAGCCGAGGAGAATGTCGTTCACTCCGACACAGAACCCTGGTCCCATGACGAACGTCCATTCGTGGATCGCTACCAGCGAGCGACCAGCGATCTGAAGAGACCCGCCATTGGCCCCAACGGACCCCGCCAAGTCGCCACGCAGCGTCAGGATCGCTAGGAGGCTGATGATGCCGACGCCGATCATGGTCGACTCCACGATCCGCGACGCGACATAACCGAGCGCGAGGCGCTCGCTCTCGCGCCGGAGAATCGGAAACATCACGATCGCCACGCCGATACCCGAGATCATCAGAAAGACTTCTAGGACAGCCGCGAACTCGATGCGGGTGTCATGCCCTGCCCCGAGGATGTAGCTGTGGTTGTGCAGGATCGGGTGGTACAGCAGCAACGCCGGGATCGACGTGATGAACGTGATCGCCATGAACCATCCCGCCCAGCGCGCTGCACTCTTCTCGCCAGGCGTCGGAAATCTCACTCCGACGCGCTCGCCCTGGTCGACGCCCATTTGAGCTCCCTCGGTTCCGCTTCGGTTGGTCGACTGTAAGTCGCTAAATCCCCAAGCGTCAAGGTAAGCAATCTGACGGTCGCGGCGTCTGCTTTCTCCTCCGGCTCCTGTAGTGACCAGCGCATTCGGCTGCCGCGGTCGCCAGTCCAATCAGGCCGCCGTCCTGGCGAGTATCGCATGATGCTGTTTTGCAGAGCGCGACGCCGTTGCTCGGATCGTTCGTGCCTCCGCGCGCGATACGACGCGCCCTCGCGGCTCAGGTAGCGCCCGGACTCGTCGCGCTCGTCGCTCGCGTCGGCGGCGTTCTCAGCGATACCGGCAGCGCCTGCCTGGACTCCGTGGCGGGCGGCTGCGTCTCCGGGCCGGTGTCGGGCGGAGCGTCGGTCTGCTTGGGTGCGCTCACGGCCTCCACGCGTTCATCGTATGGCGACGTAAGGACTAGAGCGTCAACGCGGCGTTGATCGCGCTGCCGCTGCGATAGCGATCCGTCGAGCGACTTATCTGTGCGTCGTCGTAGAAGCGCTTGGCCCACCAGGAGTCGGTCCGCGCGAGGCGGGTTGCGGCGAGAATCGCTGGAATCCCGAACAAGACAAACAGGCCAACGAGGCTGAGGGCGTAGCGACCCTTCAAGCAGCCAACGACGACGAAGGGCGACATCACGATCCAGAGCGTCACTAGAGGACTCACGCCGACTTCATCGGTGCGTAGATCCGTCGTCTTGAGCACCGAGGGCGGCAAATGGCCGCTGGCGCGACCGATCGCGTCTGGACTCTGACCGAGATCGCGGTCTACTCGATTGAAACCGGCCCGCCGCCCAGGTCGGGCAGGCGCCAGCGCAGCGGCCGCGATGCTGACGCTACGCCATCGGGAACGCGTCTACTCACGCCGCCTGTCGTGACTAGATTCGTGTCTACCGCCCGCGAAGCGAAGACGCCCGCGCCGCCGCTCTTTCTAATGGCTGGACCTCCGAAACCCCTGTAAATCAGCGGCTTTCTGGCACGAATAGGCCCCGCTGGGCACGTACTGTCCCAACGGGGCCAATAATCGGGGAGACAGGATTTGAACCTGCGACCGCCCGGCCCCCAGCCAGATCCCACAGTCCCAGCTGGCTCAGGTTTGGCTCTGTAGAGCCGAACTAGATACCACCCATCCAGGGCGATCCACTCAAAACGGAACACGAATAGAACATGATCAGCCTTACGCCGTAACGGGGCCTCTGCCGTCTCCGAACCCTAGGGACGAGGGCGGATGATCGTCTTCCCGTTGCGTCGCTCGGTCGGGTTGAGGGCGGCGATGGCATCGTCGAGGGTCGCGATGTCGCCGATGTTGGTACGCAGTCGTCCGTCCCGCACCCGCTGGACGATCTCCCTCAGTTGGGCAACATCAGACTCGACGACGAAGTCGACCGCTAGGCCGTCGGCGGGCCGCGCCTCAGGCGGCCCTACGACGGTCACCAGCGTTCCTCCGGCCCGGACTAGGGCCGCGGACCGCTTCTGGGTGTCCCCACCGATGACGTCGAAGACCAGGTCGACGCCGCCGACGTCTTCGAGGTCGTCGTTTTCGAGGTCGACGAACTCTTGGGCGCCGAAGTCGAGCGCCTTCTGACGGTCGGCAGCGCGCCCGGTGCCGATCACGTAGGCGCCGGCGTCACGTGCGAGCTGCGTCACCATCGTGCCGACTGCGCCGGCCGCGCCGTGCGCGAGGACGCTCTGCCCCGCCCGAAGACGGCCGTGGTCGAACAGCCCCTGCCACGCGGTCAGGCCCGAGATCGGCAGGCTCGCGCCCACCGTGAAGTCGACGTCGCCTGGCAGCGGCGCGAGGTTGCGTGCCTCGACGGCCACATACTCCGCCAGGGTGCCGTCGCGATGCCAATCGGTGAGGCCAAACACCCGCTGCCCCACCGACACCCCCGTCGTCCCGTAGCCGAGGGCGGTGACCACTCCAGCCAGCTCGTGCCCAGGGATCGACGGTGTTCGATCAAGGCCGCGGCGATCGGTCCAAGTCGAGGGCCACGCGATCTCAGTCGGAACGAATCCCGACGCATGAATCTTGACGATGACGTCGTTTATCGCTGCCGGCGGGTCGGGCCGCTCTACCAGCTTCATTCCGGCCGTTCCGGCAGCCTCGTCCGTCACCACAATCGCCTTCATCCGGCACCTCGCTATGTCGAGTTCTCGGAGCCGTTCGAGACGGCCCTCGCGAGTACTTCCGCTGCGGGCGGCCGCGAGGTGCGCCCCGCGGCGGCCAACGCGTCGAGGATCACGTCGGTGACGGGCTGGGGCTGGGAGACCATCACTACGTGGGACGCCTCGATCTCGGTGATCGTCGCTCCGGCGCGCTCTGCCATCGAGCGGACTATGTCGGCTCCGGCCGCGGTGTCGGAGGACCCGACTACCGCCCAGGACGGGAGGCGCTTCCAGGCGGGCGCACCGTCGACTCCGAGAAGGCCGCTTCCGCGACCGGCCGCTGCGTCGCGGCCATCACCGCGGTCTGTGCGGCGGGCAGGTCGGCGGCGAAGGCGTCGTGGAACTTGGCGGGATCGATCGCGAACTCGACCAGCGTCCCGCCGTCCGGTGAGGGGTAGTGGAGGGGCAACAGCGCGGAGTTGAGGACGCTGTCCTTCGAGCCGGCGGTGAGCTGGCCGAGCACCTCGCCCTCGTCCGGCGCGAAAGCCGCGACGTACACCAGGCCGAGCACGTTGTTCGCGTTGGTCGCGGCGTTCGTGATCACGGCACCGCCGTAGGAGTGCCCGACGGCGAGAACCGGTCCCGGCGTCTGGTCGAGCACGCCCGCGACGTAGGCCGAGTCGATCGCGATGCCACGCAGCGGATTGGCAGGGGCCGTGACGTTGATGCCCTTGGCCTGCAGCAGCTCGACGACGCCGTTCCAGCTCGAGGCATCGGCAAACGCGCCGTGCACCAGCACGACGGTGGGGGTTCCCTCAGACATGCGCGCTCCTTTCCTGGATTCACGGAGAGGCACCGCGCCACGATCAACCGACGTCGCCCGGTAGGCCCCCGAATGCCGCCCTGGAGTCGACCGAGCGCACACCGCCTCCCGCACAAAGCGCGATGATCGCCTCGGACGAGCCCATCGTCGCACATCCCAACCCGACGGAGGCTGACATGACGGCACAGACACCGGGCCTCACACGCACCCACCTGCAGCGAGGCGATCTCAGCGCCCCCGGCCGGGAGCTGATCCAAGACCGCGTCGAGATCGCACCCGACGCTCCGCCGCTCAGGCACAAGCACCCCGGCGAGGAGGTGATCTACGTCCTCGAAGGCACACTCGAGTACTCGATCGACGGGCGCGCGCCCGCGACCTACGACGCCGGCGAGGTCCTGCTCGTCCCAGCCGAAACACCGCACTCCGTCGTCAACACGGGGACCGCCGCCGCTGCCGAGCTCGCCACCTACGTCGTCGAGAAGGGGAAGCCGCTGCTCGTGATCGTCGACTGAACGGTGCCGCAGCGCCGACGATCCGTCCGTACCCCAAGCTGCCTGCGCGCTCCTGCTCTCCCCGGGATCCACGCGCCGGACGCGCGTCGCGGTCCAAGGCTCGGGCCGTAAGTCCCGAGCCGTCGAACTCACCTCCGCGGAACGAAAGTGACGCGGTTCCGGGCCGCTTGAGGAACCTTCCCCGCAGGCCGGCACGATCAGACCGGCGTCAACGCGAGCGAATCTGGCTCAGTACGCCTTCTCGATCGGGGAGACAGGATTTGAACCTGCGACCGCCCGGCCCCCAGCCAAAGCACGGCCTTCCAGTTGGCTCAGGTTTGGCTCTGCACAGCCGAATCCGGCATCGCCCGATTGGTTGGATTCGCTCAAAACAGAACACGAATAGAACATCGAGCCCCGCTGCTGCAGTCGGGGGAGCGTCCGGTCGTGGCGGACCGCGAGCTGCGCAGCCGGCCGCCGCCGCGGCCACCTTGGCCAGCACCCGGGCCTGCCGCTCGAGCGTCTCCTGGTGGCCGTCGAGGCGATAGCGGTCGCGAGCTCTCGGGGGTCGAGGTATCCGACATGTGTCCCCTCGGGGTCCTGCCAGATCAGCATTCGCAGCGGCAGTTCGATCCCGACGCGAGGGGCTCATCATCAGGGGCGTTCCGACGATCGGGTTGCCGAAGATGAGCAGGACGTTAGGTGCCAGCTCTACACCGGCTTTGCGGGCGCCGGCCGCATGGTCGACGCGCGCGAACAGCGTGAGGCCGTGGGCGTCCAGCGCCTCGCGCAGCCGCGCCTCGGCTTGCTCAGCATCACCGCTGGCGGTCAACTCGACCAGTGCGTAACTTATCCGGCCGCGGGCGGCGGATGTTGTGTGGGAGGCGACCGAAGTCGAACCCGTGTGTTGCTCGACGTCGGCGTCGCGTCCGCCGGCCGCGACCCGGGCGGTTGGCACCCATTGCGATGCTCGCTCGCGGACTTCTCCCGGAGCGGCACCATGGCCACCGGCCGGAACTGAGGGCGAGCCGGGGTACCGAAGCGCACACAGGACGGCGGTGCGCGGGACGCGCAGACCGCCATGTTCCATCCGTGTTCTGTTCAGAGCCAGACCCAGCCGTGCTATACTCTCCAGATCTGGCTCTGCAGAGCCATCTCAATCGGGGAGACAGGAATTGAACCTGCGACCGCCCGGCCCACGCCAGCGGGATGGAATGTGGCTCGGTTGAGGCGCCCGTGTCACTTGGGGTTTTTGCGCGTGAGCCGCTCTAGGTGCGCTCAGTTTGTTCCCCAACTTCATCCAGCCGGATGCTGGCATTCTTCTTGCGTAACGCCCAGACACCGGTTTGGGCCTGGAAGGGAATGCCCGATTTACGTTAATATCAAACGCTTTGCGGCGGAACGCCGTCCTGAGCAGGCGTCGCGTCATGACAGGGCGCGTTGCTCCAGCCATTGCGGCAACGTGGCCTATGGCTAGTCATGCGCCTGTTCCCTGAAATTATCCGTGTGAGCGATAACCAATCAGCAGATGGCTGATGGCCAGAGCGACTCGGGTGATGGTCGTCCAGCGTGAGTTTGAGTGACGGGATCTGGCCCGTCGGATAGGGGCGGGTTATGTGGCCGTGCGTAGTCTGGCCCGTGATGGCCTGGTCGCGTGACGCAGAGATCCGGTTTCTGCCGTTCGCCGATCACCGGATCGCCTACCAGGTGACCGGTGACGGACCGCCGCTGGTCGCACCGGCATGGTGGGTCAGCCACCTGGAGCTCGACTGGCAGGATGAGACGTTCCGCGGCTTCTGGGAATCCCTGGCGGAGGGGTTCGCGCTTATCCGGTACGACCAGCTCGGCGTCGGTATGTCTGATCGCAATCTGGGGCGAGCCGAGCCGACGCTGGACGGCGAGGTTGCAGCGCTCAGCGCCGTCCTCGATGAGCTCGGCCTGGAGCGTGTCTCGTTGATGGGCGGCTCTACCGGCGGCTGCACCGCCGTGGCGTTCGCGGCGCGATACCCCGATCGTGTGGAGCGGCTCCTTCTCTACGGCGCGTATATGGATGGATCGTCGATCGCGTCTCTCGATGTGCGCGAGGCGATCATCGCTGCAGTGCGCTCCCACTGGGGCCTCGGATCGCGCCTGCTTGCGGACATCTTCCTCGGCGACGTCGGCAGCGCGGAGCAAGCGGGATTTGCGCGCTATCAGCGGGAAGCCACGAACGCCGAGACGGCGGCGACCTTGTTGCAACTCGTCTATCGGAGCGACGTGCGAGCTGAGGCGAAGCGCGTGCGTGCGCCGACGCTGGTCGCACACCGCCGCGGGGATCGCGCGATTCCCTACCGGCTCGGCCGGGAGCTGGCCGCCGCGATCCCGGGTGCAACGCTCGCTCCGCTTGCCGGCGGCGCCCACTTTCCATGGGCTGGCGATTGGCACGCCGTGGTACGCGCTCTGCGACCGGCGCTCGCCCCCGGAAGTGTGCTCCCGAGGGCCGTGGCTGAGGAGCCGGCTGCCGCGCTGCTGTCGCGACGCGAGCGTGAGGTGCTGGTGCTTCTCGCCAGGGGGTTGAGCGATCGCGAGGTCGCTGAGCAGCTGGTTGTGAGCCGGCACACAGTACATCGACACGTCGCCAACATCCGCAACAAGCTCGGTTGCCGCTCCCGTGCAGCGGCGGTGGCGGAGGCAGCGCGTCTGGGCCTTCTCCCGGGTATATGACCGCAAGGGGCCATTGCTCGCAAATGGCCGGAGCAGGCGATGCGCGAACGAGGGCGACAGACGTAACTTGCAAGGATGCAAAACACAGGCGCAGCACTCACCGACACAGAGCGCAGCACTCGAGGCGACCGGAAGCTCGGGCGCTGCCACGGTCTTCTCGGTCGTGTATGACCCGATCCTCGCGGTTGGCGAGTGGACGGGAATGCGCAGGCGCAGGAAGGAGCTGCTGGGCCGTGCGTGCGGCCGAACCTTGGAGCTCGGCAGCGGCACGGGCCTGAACTTGGCGCACTACCCAGACGACCTCGACGAACTCATCCTGACCGAGCCCGACGCCGCGATGCGCAAGCGCCTGGAGATGCGGGTGCGCCGAAGCGGACGGAGCGCACGCGTTCTGGACTCTCCCGCAGAGCACCTGCCGTTCGCCGACGACTCGATCGATACGGTCGTCTCGACGCTTGTGCTCTGCACCGTGATGCTCCCGATCTCGCCCTGCGAGAGCTCATGCGCGTGCTGCGCCCTGGCGGGCAATTGCTGTTCATAGAGCACGTCCGCGCTGAGTCGCCAAGGCTCGCCCATTGGCAGGACCGCCTGGCCGAGCCGTGGCGACGCTTCGCGGTCGGGTGCCGATGCAATCGTGCGACGGTGGCGCTGATGGAAGCATGTGGCCTCGAGCTCGAGGTACGCGAGGCGTCATGGAGTGGGGTGCCGCCCATAGTCCGGCCGCTGATGGTGGGTCGCGCGATTGACGGTGGCAGGTGGAGGGGGGGGGCATGAACAACACCGTTGATCGGGAGCGTATGCGCGTCGGCGTGGCGTTCACTCCGTTCGAGACGCGCACCGACGTCATCCTGCGGCTTGCTGCCCGGGCAGATGACTTGGGTCTTGATCGCGTGGACGTCGCTGAGGGGTGGACCCACGATTCGATGATTCTGCTGGCGGAGCTGGCGCTTCGGACCTCGCGCATCGACCTCGGGACGTCGGTCATTTCGGCGTGGGGACGCACGCCGGCGACCATCGCTCTCGGCGCGGCCGGTCTGCAGCGGTGCTCCGAAGGTCGATTCTCGCTCGGTATCGGCGCCGGAAGCCCCCCGCTGACCGAGGGCTTTCACGGCATTGCGTGGGATCGGCCACTCGCACGATTGCGCGAGACGTTGACAGCGGTTCGAGCGCTTCTGAGCGGGGATCGGCTCCCGAATCCAGCGTCGGATGCCCGACCGCTGCGCCTGGGCGTGCTCCCTGACGCGCCCGTTCCGATCACGTTGGCGGCACTGTCGCCGGGCTCGATCAGGCTCGCCGGTGAGCTGGCCGACGGATGGGCGCCGTTCCTGTGGGCACGATCGCGCGTGCAGGACGGGCGGGCTCTTCTGCTGGAAGGCGAGTCTCGTGTCGAGGTGCCCGCGCCGACGCGCGTCTCCCTCGGTGTGCCGGTGGCGCTCGGGCCCGACCAGAAGAGCGCCCGGCGGCTCGCGGCCTGGTGGCTGTCGGCCTACACGACGCGCATGGGACCCCTGTATCCACGGATGCTCGGAGAGCGCTTCGAGATGGCCGCCGGCGTCAATGCGGTCATCGAGGCCGCGAACGGCAACCCTCGGCCCGAACTGCCCGCGGTCGCGGAGGATCTCGCGCGCGAGGTCACGCTCATGGGGACCTACGATCAGGCCGCAGAATCGATCGCTGCATGGTTTGCCGCCGGTGCCGACAGCGTGCAGCTCGTTCTTCCGCCCGATCGCCCGGAGGATGAGCTCGCCGAGATCGTGAACGTCGCGGCCAGCGTCGCTTCGGCCAACGCACCAGCCCTGCCCGTGGCGGCGACGAGCGCGAAGGCGACGTGACCATGGCGCGAGATCGCCACTCGCGGAGCGACCGTTGATCGACGAAGTCACCATCCCGGCACGGTTCAACGGCCCGCCGACCTCGGCCAACGGCGGCTACGCGTGCGGTCTCCTGGCCGCAGCGATTGGCCCCAGCGCCCGCGTGCGCTTGTCGCAGCCGCCGCCGCTTGACGTGCCCATGACACGCCGGCGCGAGGAGGATGGTGTGGTCCGCTTGCTGCACGGCGACGTGACAGTCGCCGAGGGACATTCCGCTCGCCCGACCGTCGATGTTCCCGAAACGCCGACGTTGGCCGTCGCCACGCGGGCGGCGCAATCCTTCGCCGGCCAGCGTCCGGAGCACCATGCGTTCCCGACCTGCTTCGTCTGTGGCCCGCGACGAGAGGCTGACGGTCTGCGCATCTTTCCGGGCCCGGCCGGCGCCGACGGCCTGCTCGCGGCCCCGTGGCTCCCCGACGCCGAACTGGCAGCCGATGGCTTCGTGGACCCGCTCTTCGTGTGGGCGGCCCTCGACTGCCCGTCCGGCTTCGCGTGCGTGCCACTCGGCACGCGAACCGTTCTCGCCTCCATGACGGCCACGCTCGAGGCGTCCGTGTACCCCGACCGGCCCTACATCGTGACGGCATGGCCGATCGCCAGCGAGGGTCGCAAGCACTGGGCCGGATCCGCCATCCATGAGCAGGACGGCAGCCGCGTGGCGGTCGCCGAAGCACTCTGGATCACGCTCCGGGAGGACCCCGGATAACAAGTTAGTTGACGCCCGCGATCGGTGGGCAGAAAGGTGTTGGTGATGAAACTTCTTGTGGTGCGCTACCGCCGGCAACTTGGCAACGACGACCCTGAGCAGGCGCGCGGGTTTCTCGCTGCGGCTGAAAAGATCGCCGGGCTCCCAGGTCTCCTCTGGAAGCTCTGGGGCTACGACGACGCCGAGCATGTCGCAGAGAGCATCTACCTGTTCGAGACCGACGAGCAGGCGCGAGCCTGGGGCGACGGGCCGATGAAGTCGGCCCTCGGTAGCCATCCGGGCATCAGCGATATCGAGGTGCGCTACTACGAGGTCGACGAGCGATTGAGCGCGGTCACGCGCGCGCCCATGGCGCCCATAGCGCACGCCTGAAGGCACTCCCTCGACCGCAGCGGCTTCGTTGTTACCGAGGTGGTAGACGGCGACGCCAGCGAACGGACCAGCGAGAACGCGCTCGCGACGACTGCGACTGATGGCTGCCCCACCGCGTCCGCACGAAAGCAGGCGTCCGCCGGTGTGCGAGTCGCACTAGCGCTCGGGACGAAAGCAGCAGTGCTTCGATCTTGGACCCGCGGCCGCTGCGCGCAAGATCCGAGCGTCTCGGACGGAGCCCACCCCGTTTCCCCGGGCGACTGTGACGAGGACTGACAGGCTCCAGCGAATTCTCCGCACGAGGCAAGCAAGCGCGATCGCCACCCGGCCCCACGAGCGAAGCCGCGAACCGACCGGAGATTAGTCCGCGAATTGTTCCCCAGGGCCGATTTCGGACTGAAGCGCCCAGGTTATAGAACTAGGCCCATTTGCAGGGTCTTTCTAATCGGGGAGACAGGATTTGAACCTGCGACCGCCCGGCCCCCGGCCAGACTACGGTCTTCCAGCTATCTCAGGTTCGGCTCTGTAGAGCCAAAACGACTGTCGCTCGTCTGGCCCGATCTGCTCAGAACAGAACACGAATAGAACATGGCAGCGAGGCTCGACCGGCGCGCTACGCGCTCAGGAATGCCCGGACGTCGGTCGCAAACGCGCCGGCGTGTTGGAACAGGAAGCCGTGCGCAGCGTCGACGTAGATCTTCGACCTTGCCTGTGGGATTAGGCCGGCCAGGAGATACGAGTAGTGGGGCAGGATCATTGGGTCGCTGTCGCCGTTGGCTATGAACACGGGCTGCGTGATCGCGCTGACTCGCTCGAGCAGGGCGTGATTGGGGATCCCCCACGCGCAGACCGCGTCGTACTGGGCCTGTCGCGTCTGCCAGGTTGTGTCCGCGTCGCGTTCGCTGCTGCGGGCGCCGAAGATGCGCGCGAGCGATTGTTTCCCTGCGGTCTGGCTGGCCTCGGAGGACGTGTAGAAGACCGACAGATAGCCCTCGGGCGATCCCTGGCGTTGGCCGACGCGGTCGATTACGTCCTTCGCCCATCCGTGCATGCCCGCGGCACCCTGCGGAGCTGAGGACGCGAGCACGAGCCGCCGGACGAGGTCGGGACGGATGAGCGCGATCTCCTGCGCGACGAAGCTGCCGATCGAGAAGCCGAGCAGGTCGACCGTGTCGAGGTCAAGCGCTTCGATGAACTCGATCGCGTCGCGTGCCATCTCCGCGATCGTGTGCGGAGTGCGACCGGAGGTGCTCCCCACCCCGGTGTTGTCGAACGCGATGACCCGCGCATCCTGGACGAGCGCGTCGATCAGCGTCGGGTCCCAGTTCTCGAGGTTCCCGCGGAAATGGTGGAGGCACACGAGCGGCAGGCCACCCGCGCCGACCTCTCGGTACGCATAGGTGACGCCGTTCGCGGCATTGATCTCCTTGGTTTCAGACTCCAGATAGGTCATGGCCTCCCCTTTCGGCGGTTGCTCAAATCAGCCTGTTCCCCATCCTTGCGCTTCTGAGCCGTCGCTGGGAGCGGGGACGCTGGGGTCAGGGCCAGGAGCGCGGTCGAGAAACTGCTTTGAACGCGGACGTTTGGTGCCACAGCGAGTTCAAAGAAACTGCTGTCCGCCATCGATGTCATAGGTCGCGCCCGTGAGCGCGGTGTTGACCATCAGCTGGATCGCGAGCGCCGCAACATCGCCGGCCGTAACCACTCGGCCGATCGGAAGGCTCGAGCGCAGCTCCTGACGCCGGGCTTCGATCGCGTCGCCGAGTAGCGAGGCCGACAACGGGGTGTCCACGAACCCCGGCGCGATCAGGTTCACGCGTATCGGCGCGATCTCGAGCGCGAGCATCGCCACAAGCGGAGGCATCGCCGCCGTCACGACGGGGGCCAGTCCAAGTCCCGGCTTCACACGCCGAGCTCCGGTCCCACCGATGAAGATGATGGTGCCCGAAGGCCGCATCCGCGGTGCGGCATGGCGCGCGACCTCGACTGAGACAGTCACGCGTTTGCTGGCGCCGTCGCGGATCTCCTCCGCCTCCATATCCAGCAGCGCTCCGTAGCCCGGCTGGCCCGCGGTGACCAAAACGTGGTCGATGGGTCCTGGGGCCGTGTCGAAGAACTCGCGGAGCGCGACGAGGTCGTTCGCGTCGAACGGAGCCGTGTAGCGAGCGCCGACCTCGAGTGCGGCCCTCTCGAGCCGCCTGACGTCCCGGCCCACGAGTATGACCTCCCCTCCGTGCGAACGTGCTTGTCTGGCCGTCTCCAAGCCAATGCCGGAGCTGCCGCCGATCAACACGATCGTGCGACCGGCAAGCGCTGACTCTCGTGGCGCCGGGAGCGTCGGTGTTGGGGTGCTCATCGCTTCCTCCGATCTGTTCGCAAATGGCTCGGCGATATTTTCGTGTCGTCTCCCTACTCGATGCGACCCGGCAGCCGCGTTGTGACCTCTTGGATCAGCCAGCTGTTGCCGTCAGGGTCGCTGAAGGTGGCGAAGGAGCCGTAGGTGTCGTGGTTGGGCGCGCTGCCGCTGAGGTGACCTTCGCTGTGAAAGCGATCACCGAGCGACGCCTCGTGGAAGATCTCGCTGACCTCCACGCCACGGCCCACGAGATCGGCGTGCGCAGCCTCGATGTCGTCGACGACGAGATAGTGCCCCCCGCCGGACCCTGGTACAGCGCTCGCCACTCCGGAGCCGAACTGAATCGAAGCAGCGGAGCCGGGCGGGTTGAACTGAACGATTCGGAAGTTGTGGTCTCCCGCGAAGTCGGCGTCAAGCCGCCAGCCGAGTCGACCGTAGAACGCCTTCGCTCGATCGACGTCGGAGACCGGGATCACGACGACCTCGAGTCTGAACGCCGCTGCTGAAACGCCGGTGGACGTACCGGGGGCGGCGGTGGTGTCGGTGGTGCTCATCGTTCCTCCTGGTTCGTTGCGTTACACCGACCTGAGGTGGCCGGCCTTTCAATCTGCGGCGAGCGCGCGAAGCCCGATCGCGGTGCTGAGCCCGTAGACGAGATGGGCGCTGAGGTCCTTGCCAAGAGTCTTGGCGTCGTACCTCCAAATCGGTTCGTACAGGCCTAGAGCGGGCAGAACCACATAGCTCGCCGCCCAGACCGTGGCGCCGAACGGCAGCCCATAGAGCACGCTCGGCGCTCGGAGCGATCGCGAGACGATCGCGTACGGTGCGCCCGCGAGGGTCCCGTAGCTCCAGTGGGTGAGGTTGTTCGTCAGCCGGGCGCGAGACGGCACCAGCGGTTTTCCCGCGAGCCGTTCGAACGCCAGCCGGCCCACAGCAGCCGGTGCGGGCGCGGCCTCCCAGCTCGTCACATCCGCGGAGGACTCCCAGTCACCGAAGCCCTCCTCGCCGCCGGCCTGGCGATAGCGCCGGTAGAGCAGGACGTCCATCGCTGCCGTCCCAAGCGCCCCGGCGAGCAGCCCGCAGCCTAGAGCCCGCGTCGTCGTTGCGCCCCGGGGGGCCGCGCGGGCAACCCCGCCGACGCTCGAGCGTTCGCGGGTCACCACCTCTCGGTTCTTGGACCGGCAGTGCGTGAGGTTCATGGTCGATCTCCAGGATGTTTGGACAACGTCCGCTCCAGCGTGACCATGGCGATCACCCCTCGCGCCGGGGGTAACCCCGGGACCTGAGCCCGGGCGCAGGCGGGTAGGACGACGTGCAGGGCCACGGATGCCGTGGCGTGGCGTGCCATCGCGCCTGCGGGGCGCCGCGCGGACCGCCGCTTCGCCTTCTCATCGACGTCGCGGGGCTCATCGTGCCGCCGCGACCCCCGGCGCGCCGCTCTGCTCGCGTGAGTAGCGGGCATCGATCGCCCTGACGGTGCCCTTCAGAGCCTTCCTGAGGACGGCTTTTCCGAACACCGAGAGGACGAGGCCGAGCGTATGCCCCTTGAAGTTCTTCCCCTGCCTGATGACGACGGCATCTAGCTCCGTCCCCCCATCGGCCTTACGTATAAGCGTGTACGTGTGGCCTGACCGCCCACCCCACAGGTTTGAGTCGGTGGTCGTCATGACGATCCGGTTGGGATCGGACCAGTCGTAGTGCAACCGCTCCCAGGCGCTGCCCGAACCCTCGGTGATGTCCGCTTCCGTCGCGGCGAGGTGATGGACCTTCAGATAGTCGTCGCTGCTGTTACCGAACAGCTCCTGTCGTCCCGGTCCGAAGTCGGTGAGCGCCGAGACGAACTGCTCCGGGGTCGCGCTCATCGACGCGTGCATGTGAATAGTGGCCATCGTCATCTCCTTGCAGTGATTGATCCCCTCAATGCTTGCCGCGGAGTGGTCGCCGTCGCGCCCGTGCCCTACCCGGGCGGACGTCGGGGATTCCCTGGCGCGCAGCCGGGGCGCTCCGGCGAGCACCGACGGGCTCGAGCGTCGCGACGGCGCGCGAGAGCGGGCGCCTTGTCGAGAGGCCCGAGCTCGCCCTCCGGTCACTTGAACGGCACCCTTCGATTCGCCGACCGCGTCCCCGGGCACGACCGCGGGAACCTCACTAGGGAGACGCCGGGGGTTCTCACGGGCGCGAGGGCACGGTCTTCGCGCGAGAGTGGTCGGGCATCGAGAGCGCCCGCTCGTCCCCGGCAACGACTCAATGGAGGAACCTGATGAGGGGCTCGGACTACGACGTGATCATCGCCTCGAGGTTCGGGAAAAGCGTCGCCGCGATGAGGGCTGAAGCCCGGGAGGACCCGTGAAACACTTCGGCGTTCAACGAGGACCGCGTGTCCGCCGCACCTTTCGCCCCAGGAGCCGAACCGCAGGGCAGCAGCCTGACCAGCACTGTTTTTGCGAATGCGGCCGGATCGTGACGGTCCGCTCCGGGCTGCTTGAGACTAATCGTGACGGCAACGTCGTGGCAGGCCTCCTCGAAGCCCTCCAGGTCTCAATGCGCAGGTCCGGATTGGCACCGGGCTCGGAACTTGTCGCATGGCTTGAGGAAGGGCACGACATCGCAAGGCTGCTCGCCTCGGTGATTCACGGGCGCGCCCGAGCCGAGTGGTGGATCACCAAAGCAGAGCTTCATGCCTGGCAGGCCGAACTAGATTGCGGAGGGCTCCGCGAAGAACGAGAGCGAATCGAGCGGCTGGCCTCCCGGTTAGCCGTCCTCCGAGTTAGGGACAAGGGGGACCGCGTAGAAGTCGCGCCGGCCCGAAGACAGAGCGCACGTGAGCGACCGCTTCACAGCAGAGAAATCCGGGCAGGCGATACGTGGCCGGCCATCAACCCCGATGCGTCGGTCGCGAACAGCACGGGCGGGGTCGACGAGCGAACGGCTCCCGCGGAGCGACGATGACGGGGAAACGTGACGCGAGGACTCGCATGGCGCGGGAGGCAGGCGCGTACTTGAGCTGGCGCGAGACCTGCATCGAGGTCGACGGGGCCTACGCAAGCTGGATACATGCCGCCCCCGACGCGCCATCGGACCGCCGTCTGGCATACCGGTCCTACCTACATGCGCTGGGACGCGAACAGCAGGCCGCTGACATCTACGCCCAGAGGGTGCTCTCGCGGGGTCTGCGTCGCGATCTGACCGGCGCGCTCCATGGGGTCGGCAGGATTCGCGACTGGGGTCTGCTCATCGAGCCGTTGCTTTGAGCCCGATGAAGCCCGACACCCGATGGGAGGCTTTGTTCGCCGCGCCGGCATGAGCAGACAGAGCGTTCACAGGTGGTGGCCGAGCGAGGAGGCGTTGGCCCTGGACGCCCTTCGGCACGAGTGGCTCGGCTTGGTCCTGCAGGTCCGAGCCGGTGCGTTTCGCTGTGGGCTTCGTTAGACGGGTAGAACGCGACGCTGCGGTTAGCTGCTTGCCATCAAGCTGGCTTCGGCGCGAACCGACCGGCTTGCGCCGGCGGAGCGCGGTCCTCCCCGCGGAACGCATCCGCATCCTCGCGCGGGAAGGCGAGGGCCGACAGCAGCGAGCGCTTCGCCAGCCAAGCGTCAAAACGGTCGGCCTCGCGTCGTGCGATCGCGTCCGCCTGGTGAAGGACGGGTGCCGGAGCTGCCGAGCGACTTGCCAGTTCATCGAGGTTGACGACATGCGTCATACGTCCCACGGACGAAGCAACGTTGTGCGGCACGCCGAGGTCGAAGACCACGGTCGGCGTGCGCTCGGTCAATGAGGCCGCGGTGACGACGGGTACCCGACTCGCTGTCGCGGCGATCACCACGTCGGCGTCGAGAATCGCGGCGGGCAGAGACGAAAGATCGACAGGGCGGGCCGCCAAGGCTGCCGCGAGGCGCTGCGCGCGAGAGAGCGTCCGGTTCGCGATGGTGAGAGAGAGGCAATGGTCCGATCGCGCCTCCAGCGCGACGTCGCGGGCGATCTGACCGGCGCCGATGACGAGCACCCGCAGCGCCCCCAGCCGACCTGCGAGCTCTTCGGTGACGTCGAAGAGGGCTCGCGGAAGCGGGCGCGCTGCCGCACCGATCGAAGTCTGCGACCTGATGTGCTTCGACGCTGCCGCAGCGCTCTCAAACATCCGGGAGAGCAACGGACCCGTGGCGCCCACCGACCTCGCGCGCTGATAAGCGTCGCGGACCTGCCCGACGATATGAGGCTCTCCAATCGACTGGGACTCGAGCCCCGCGACCACGCGGAAGAGATGATGCGCGGCCCGGCGGTTGGCGTAGGTGTAACTTCGATCTACCGCGTCATGTCCGGCGACCAGTGTCAGGAGTCGCCTGGCTGCGCGTTCGGCGTCACCCGCGTCCACCCCCGACGCGTAGACCTCGGTGCGGTTGCAGGTTGACAGGAGGACGTGCTCGCCGCCTTCGGCACCACAGAAGCCGGCGAGCGCCGGAGGCTCGCTGGGGTCGAGGTGAAGCCGGCCCCGGATGTCCGGGGACGCCTCGCGCCAGGAGATACCTGCCACCGCGACGCAACGACTCGAGGGCGTTCGGATTCGGGGCACAGTCACGATTCCTCGGGATCCCTGCTCAGCACGTCTTATTCATCATGTGATTCGCGAGGCCTTCGAAAACGCGCACCATGTCCAGCTCGCCGTCCCGCGTCTGGAAGCCGTGCTCAAAGGCAGCCAGCTGGCGGGCTCGCGCCTCGCCTGTGGACATGGCCTCGGCGAACAGGTCCGAGTCGCGCTTGAACTCGGCGGGGTCTGCGAGCGCGATAGCGTTGACGCGCTCCTTCACGAGCGCGTGACCGCCGGCCGGGAAGCAAGCGATGCGGCGAGCAAGGCGTGTCACGAACTCGCCGAGCTCCGCCGCCGGCACGGCCCGGTTGATCCATCCGTAACTGGCGGCCAGATCGGCGTCGAAGTCTTCACAGCCCAACAGCGCCTCGAGCGCGCGCCCTCGACCCATCAGACGCGTCAGGTGCTGCGCCGCCCCGCCGCCCGGGATCGCTCCGAACCCAGCCTCGAACTGTCCCAGCGTGGCCGTCTCGCGAGCGGCGAACCGCATGTCGCACGCGAGCGCGAACTCGCTGCCCGCACCGCGCGCTCGGCCCTCGATCTGCGCGATGCAGACCAGCCTGCTCGCGCTGAGGTAGCGAAATAGGAGGGCGATCGACGGTTCGCCCACAAGCTTCGCGGCCTCGGCCCTGTACTCGGCGATCCTCGTGACATCGACGTGGGAGATGAAGTAATCGGGGTCTGCGCTGCGGAACACGATCACTTGCATCTCCCGGTGCGCCTCGGCCCACTCGATCAGCGCCACGAGGTCACGCACGAGATCCGGGCCGAGCAGGTTCATCGGCGGCGCGGCGATGTCGACGAACAGCACCCCGTCGTCGGCTTGGACTCTCAGCGTCTCGTAGCGCGCCGGGCGGGCGGGCGCCACAGCTCCAGACTTCATTCGGCCCTCCTGGTTCTCGTCGTACACGTCCGAGTTGATCGACTCGCGCCTCACGCGGCCTGCCTCTGCGGAATGGCCGATCCCCGGGTCCTGGTCTCGTCCGGGAGCCACTCGGCCCTGCTGGAGCCCGGCGGCACGAGGATCGGATCTGTCCAATACTCGGGAGTACGTGACATCTCGACCTGTGAGCCGAGTCGCGTGAGCTCGCCGAACGGCGTCATGCCCGTGACGAGGTTCGGGGTCTGGATCTGGTGTTCGGGGCCGAGTTCGTCGAGCGCCAGGAGCTGAGCCTTGTCGTTGAGTCCCAGGCTCAGCTCGAACGAGGTCGTCTGTGCGAGCGTGACGGTGACGCAGTAGCTGCCGCCCTCGCTGGCCCTCCGCAGGAGCGCTGCCTGCACGCCGGCTGTCGCGAGCATTCCGCACAGGAAGTCGACGACGACATTGACGCCGACCGGGAAGCGTGGCTGCTCGATGCTGCCCTCTGCGGTGTAGACGCCCGTGAACGCGCCGGCGTTCAGATCGAACCCGACCCAGTTCGCCCACGGACCGGTCACCGTGTTCAGCTTCAGGCGAAGGTAGATGATGCCCGGTCGTACCTCGGCCAGATCCTCAGCCGAATAACCCTCGCGTGCGGCCTGCTGCGGCTTCAGGTTCTCAACGAAGATGTCAGCGTCGCGTACGAGGTCGTAGAGGGCTCCGCGGTTGGTCGCGGGGGTCCCGGGGACGGGGGTCGACCTGGCGTCCAGAATCGCCGCGCGTACACCGGCGTTCGACTGCACGTAGACGTTCGGCTCCTCGACGTAGTGCGGCATGTTCAGGTTCAGGCAATCGGAACCCTGGGCGGCCAGCTGGCGCAGGACTGTCGGGCCGGCGACGACGTGCGTCAGGCCGAGTGCCCGCACCCCGGAGAGGGGCCGCGAGCTCGGCGGCAGCGGCTCGGGTTCGCTCTCACCGATCTTCTCGATCTGGATCAGCGGAGCGGACGCGTGATCCCGCCAGTGATCGGATGCCTGGAACTCCTCCACCGTCCGAACCATCGAGATCGGGAGCGAGATCTCCTGGCCGGCGGCCTCGAGGTCGGCGGCGTCCCAGTTGCGCGCCGCTTGCTCCAGTTGTCCCGCGACGAGCCCGCGACGAAAGATCTGCGCGACCTTCGTCTGCTGAGAAGGGTACGGCGCGATGACAACCACGAACCGGCCGTCGCGCGTCGGCAGCATGAACTCACCACCGTAGTTGCCCAACGACATGATCGACTGGCCGTTGAGCTTCGTGCAACCGGCCAGAACGTCCTGCCAGGGGCTCTGATACGAGTACGCCTTGCGCAGGTCTACGTGAATATCCTGCTCGTCGCCGCCACGATGCCGCCAGAGGATCGCGGACGCGATCGAGTTCGTCGCGGCGATCGCCGCCGATGCCGCGCCGGTCTTCAGAACAGTCGGCCGTAGCGGGTCGAGCCCGGCAAAGGTGACGCTCCCGCCTATGTCATGGCGATCGAGGCCGATCTCCTCCAGCAGACCATCGACGACCCCTAGAAGGTCCTCATGGTTGTTGACGGGCTGATGAGTGCGCATGCGTCACCTCCGAGTCTGAGTTTTGGCTTCGCATGTGACCGTGACGGGGCCCGGCCAGAACGGCATCGGAGAAACGGCGGAGATCGTGCGGGAAGTTCGCATGGCCGTTTCGCCGGTCGACGTGCGCTGCCGGCCGGCGAGCCTCTGTCTCACCTGTCTCGAGGCGACGGTTCGAGGCGCTGCGCATTTGACGCACCAAATCGGCGACCGCTCCGATGCGCGAGACCTCGCCGCGAGCCACATTTGGTCTCGTGCTCTCAACCCGAACAGGAGTGAACGATCATGGCTTCACACAGGCACGTGGAACGCGTCGCGATCGTCGGCACCGGCACGATCGGCGCCAGCTGGGCGGCGCACTATCTCGCTCATGGCTTCGACGTCGTGGCGAGCGACCCGGGGCCCGGCGCCGAGGATGCGCTGCGGGACTACGTGGACGAGGCGTGGGATAGCGTTACGGCGCTGGGGCTCGCGCCGGGCGCGTCACGCGATCGGCTGTCGTTCACCACGGACCTGAAGGCAGCGGTCTCCGACGCGGACTTCGTGCAGGAGCAGGCGCCCGAGCGTCTCGATCTCAAGGTCAAGCTGTTCGCCGACATCGATGACGCGACGCCTGTCGACGCGATCATCGCCTCGAGCTCGTCCGGCATCCCGATGAGCGACATCCAGAAAGAGTGCAAGCACCCGGAGCGGACGGTGATCGGACACCCGTTCAACCCGCCGCACGTCATCCCGCTGGTGGAGGTCGTCGGCGGAGGCAAGACCGCGCACGAGACGATCGAGGCGGCGATCGCGTTCTACGCGGCGGTCGGCAAGCGACCGATCGAGCTGCACAAGGAGCTGCGCGGCCATGTCGCGAACCGCCTGCAGTCGGCGCTCTATCGCGAGGTCGTCTACCTGATCGATGAGGGCGTGCTCGACGTCGCGGCCGCTGACGACGCCGTCTCTTGGGGCCCGGGCTTGCGCTGGGGTGTGATGGGACCGAGCCTGCTCTGGCATCTCGGTGGAGGCGCGGGGGGGATCGAGCACTTCATGGACACGCTGATGGACCCGATGGCCGCGGCGTGGAAGACGCTCGGCAACCCCGAGATGACGCCCGAGCTCAAGCAGAGATCGTCGACGGGGTACTGCGAAGAGGCCGACGGACGCTCGATCGACGAGCTCTCGGCAGATCGCGACGCGATGCTGCTCGGGCTGCAGACGATTCGAGCCGAACACGCCACCGGCACAACCGCTCGGGTCACCGAGCGCGGCCTGAAAGGAGCGGATCATGGCAACTGAGCAAGCCGGCTGTTCGTGCTCGAAGTCAGCGACGGCGGTCATGTGTTCTCGGTCAACCCCGACGGCTCCGATAAGCGGATCCTCGTGACCGGCAGCCGGGTCCCCGACGGGATCGCGGTCGACGTTCAGGGCGGATCGTCGTACTGGACCGAGATGGGTTACCCACCCGCCAACGACGGCTCGATCGAACGAGCTGACCTTGACGGGAGCAACCGCACGAGCGTCGTTCCCCGTGGCGGGACGCACACGCCCAAGCAGCTGCAGCTCGAGCCGGTGAGCCGCAAGCTGTACTGGTCAGATCGTGAGGGCATGCGCGTCATGCGTTGCGAACTCGACGGCTCGAATATCGAGACGCTCGTGCAGACCGGCGAGGGTGACGAGGACCGCCAGGATCAGACCAGGCACTGCGTCGGCATCGCCGTCGACCCGGACCGGCGGGTACATCTACTGGACGCAGAAGGGGCCGCCGAACGCGGGGCTGGGCAGGATCCTCCGCGCGGGGATCGAGCTTCCCGCCGGTGAAGCGCCCGACCGGCGCAGCGACATCGAGGTGCTGTTCGACGGTCTACCGGAGCCGATCGACCTCGACCTCGACCTCGCCGCCCGGCGCTCTACTGGACCGACCGTGGCGACCCTCCGCGTGGCAACACGGTCAACCGGGCACCGCTCGACGTCCGCCAACGGACATCGCGAGGCACCCGAGATCCTGTCGACGCACCTCGAGGAGGGCATCGGCATCGCGCTCGATCGGCTACGGAGGGCGCATGTTCGTGACCGACATGGCCGGCAACGGTCTGCGACCGCCGACATCGACGGCTCGGACCGCCGGCCGATCATGGCGGCGCAGGGCAACCTCACGGGATCGCGTACGCGGAGCTGAGCTCGAATGGAGGCCCGCGATGAACGTCCGACAAGCACCGCGTCGTCATCGTCGGGTGCGGATTCGCCGGCCTGTTCGCGGCGCGCGCGCTGCGGCGCGCGCGGTCGAGGTGGTGGTGGTGGACAGGACCAACCACCACCTCTTCCAGCCGCTGCTCTACCAAGTCGCCACAGGCGTGCTCTCAGAGGGCGACATCGCACCACCGATCCGAGACGTCCTGCGCCGTCAGCGCAACGCGCGCGTGTCCTCGGCGAGGTCATCGAGTCGACGCCGAGGGCCGCGCGCTGACGATCGACACGCTGGGGAAGGGACCACGCTGACGTACGACAGCTTGATCGTCGCGACCGGGCGTCCGTCGTCGTATTTCGGCCATGACGAGTACGCGCCGCCACGCGCCGGGCATGAAGACGATCGACGACGCCCTCGAGCTGCGCGGGCGCATCTTCGGCGCCTTCGAGATCGCCGAGCTGGAGCCCGACGCCGGCGGCCCGCGAGCCGTGGCTGACGTTCGCGATCGTCGGTGCCGGGCCCACCGGCGTCGAGCTCGCGGGCCAGATCGCAGAGCTGTCACGCCGGGCGCTGCGGGCAACTTCCGTCGCTTCGACCCGAGCGCGGCACGGATCGTGCTGCTCGACGCGCGTCGACAGCGTGCTGCCCCGTACCCGGAGCGACTGCGCCGGCGAGCCCAGCGCGACCTCGAGCGACTCGGCGTCGAGGTCCGCCTCGGGACCCGAGTTGTCGGCGTCGATGATGCCGGCCTCGATGTCGCCACCGGCGACGGGCCCGGCCGCATCGAGGCTCGCACGAAGATCTGGGCGGCCGGCGTGCAGGCCTCGCCGCTCGGGCGGATGCTGGCCGAGCGCGCCGGCGCCGACGTCGATCGTGCGGGTCGCGTCGCAGTCGAGCCCGACTGCTCGCTGCCGGGATACCCAGAGCTGTTCGTCGTCGGTGACCTGATGGGCCTTGAACGGCCTACCCGGCGTGGCGGAGGTCGCCATGCAGAGCGGCCACCACGCGGCGCGCACGATCGTGCGCCGTCTGCGCGGACGGAGCCCAAGCCGTTTCGGTACCTCGATCTCGGCACGATGGCGACGATCGCACGGTTCCGCGCCGTCGTCGACCGTCGGCCGGCTCCAGCTATCGGGCCTCCTCGCATGGCTGATGTGGCTCGTCGTCCACCTCGCCTTCATGACGGGATTCAAGAACCGCGCGTCGGCGGTCGCCAACTGGACGGTCGCGTTCCTCGGCCGCGGGCGGCGCCAGCGCACGATCACCAAGCAGCAGGTGTTCGCTCGCACCCTCATACCCGACCCGCAGAACGGAAACGGGGCGCTCCCGCCATCTCAGATCGAAAGGAGCGGTGCCCGGTGAGGAGCCACGCGGAGGACAGTGCTGCGCGTGGGGAGCAACGCTCTCAGACACGGCTTGCGCTCGGAGCGATGGTGGTGCCGATCTTCTTCGCGATCGGGTTCGCAGCCTGCATCATCGGCGCCTACCACAGGCCACATCCGAGCTCGATCAAGGTTGCCGTCGTCGGGCCGGCCGCGGAAACGGCCCGGCTGCGAGACGGTCTTGCGCGGACCGCCGGCTCAGCGTTCCAGATCAGCCAAGTGACAACAGTTGCGCACGCAGCACACGATGTACGTCAGCGGGTCCTCGATGCCGCCTTCGTGCCCACTGCCACCCCGAGTAGACCCGCAACGATGATCGTCGCTAGCTCTGGGGGCCGACTCGTCGCGACGGCAGCCGAGACGCTCGGCCGCTCAGTTACCGCAACTCAGGGGGCGCAGCTCGCTGTGCGCGACGTTCGCCCCCTGCCACCAGGGGACGCGATCGGCCTCGGGGTGTTCTTGTTCATGATCGTCTGCACGATCTGCGGCTACATCGCCCCGGCGGTGATCGACACGGCGGCGCCTGAGTTTTGGCCGGGGCGTCGCTTCGCGATCCTGGCGACGGCCGCGGTGCTCGTGCCCACGCTCGCCTACCTGATCGGTGGCCTGGGCTACGGAACTTACAGCGGGTCAGCGGGCTCGATCTTCGCCCTGATCGGCATCGGCGCCCTCTACATGTTCACGATCAGTCTTGGCACCCGGCTGTTCGAAGTGCTCCTCGGGCCCCCCGGGATCCTGGTTTCGCTCGCCCTCTTGGTGTTCCTGAACATCGCAAGCCTGGGCGCCACCTATACGGCACCCCTACTCGCTCCCTTTTGGCATTTCCTCAACCGTTTCTGGATCGGAGCAGGGGCGGTCAACGCCGAGCGCAGCATCCTCTACTTCGGTGGACAGGGGGTCGGAACCCAGGTGCTCCGGCTGCTCGCGTGGAGCGGGGTGTTCGTCCTGCTCCTGCTCCTGCCTGCATCACGCCGGCTCGAACGCCGCAGCGAGCACGTAGTCCTGGACGGACCGCTCCGACCGCCGACCGAGGGTCTCTCAGGGGCGTGAGGTGCACCTGCTCTCCGTATCCGGGGCGTTTCCGCCGGCTGACCAGCATTACCTGCTCGAGGCGCGGCAGATGCAGGCGCTGTCGTTCGCCGTTCACATCCCTTTGGTCGCATTCGGGATCTCATTTCCGGCGATCGTCCTGTTCACGGAGTGGTTCGGCTATCGACGCGGTGACGAGCTCTATCTGACCTTGGCCAGGCGCTGGTCGAAGGTCATGCTCACCTTGTTCGCGGTGGGCGTGATCACGGGCACCGTGCTGAGCTTCGAGATGGGGCTCCTCTGGCCAAACTTCACGGGGACATTCGGCAGCGTCTTCGGAGTCGGCTTCGCAATCGAGGGCTTCTCGTTCTTCCTCGAGGCGATCTTCATCGGTATCTATGCCTACGGCTGGCGTCGTCTCTCACCACGGGCGCACTTGCTGAGCGGGATCCCGATCGTGATCACCGGGGTCACCGGGTCATTGATGGTGATTGCAGTGAACGCCTGGATGAACCACCCGGGCGGGTTCGCGCTCCGCGGCGGCAAGGTGACCGACGTCCGCCCTTGGTCGGCGCTGTTCGGCAACTCGTACTTGTGGCACGAGCTGATCCATATGTACATCGCGGGGTACATCGTGAGCGGCTTCGTTCTCGCCGGCTGCTACGCCTTCGGCAGGCTGCGCGGACGGTGGGGCCGTTACGAGCGGACCGCGTTGACCGTCTCGCTAACGATCGCGGCGGTCGCAGCGCCGGTTCAGCTTCTTGTCGGGGACTGGGCGGCGCGCGAAGTCGCGACGACCCAGCCGGTGAAGCTGGCCGCGATCGAGGGGCTCTACCACACCACGCGCGGAGCCCCCGAGCACGTTCTCGGCTGGTACTCCGAGAACCAGATCAAGGACGGCATTGCGATCCCGCATCTGCTGTCGCTGCTGACGGATCACAGCTGGAACGGGAAGGTCCTAGGGCTCGATTCCGTGCCCGCCGTCGACCGCCCGCCCGTGAACGTGGTGCATTGGTCGTTCCAAACGATGGTCGGTATCGGCACCTTCCTCGCGCTGCTCTCCGTTCTCTACATAGCTGTCCGAATCCGCAGGAAGCGCCTGCCGACGTCGGCCTGGTTCTACCGAGCGCTGGTGATAGCGGCGCCCCTCTCGGTCATCGCTCTGATCGCCGGCTGGGTCGTGACCGAGGTCGGCCGCCAGCCGTGGGTGGTCTACGGGGTGATGCGCACCGAAGCAGCGGTCACAGGAGCCAACGGCGTCCCCGTCGGCTACGGGGTGCTAGCCGCCAGCTACGTTCTCGTGGCCGGTGGTCTCGTCTGGGTGCTACGGCGCATGGCGCGTTCTCCACTTGAGCTCGGATCCGAGTCCGTTTCAGGTCCCGCCACGGCCCCGGAGCTTGAGGGGGCGTAGCGCGATGCTGCAAGCACTGCCACTCGTCTTCGTGCTGGCCGGGCTCGCGCTCTACACCGTGCTCGCCGGCGCCGATCTCGGCGCCGGATTCTGGCAGCTGACCTCCGCTCGCAGCGAGGATGGCCGAAAGGTCCGGGACTACGCCCATCGTGCGATGGGGCCTGTCTGGGAGACGAACCACGTGTGGCTGATCTTCGTCCTTACGGTGTTCTGGACGGCATACCCGGAGGCGTTTGGCTCGCTCGCCTCCACGCTCGCAGTCGCTCTGTTCATCGCCCTGATCGGCATCCTCTTCCGGGGCGCCGCCTATGCCCTCCGCGAGGGGGCAACAACGCCGCAGGAGGCAGGGCGCATCGACGGGATCTTCGCTTCCTCCTCGATCCTCGTGCCGTTCGCGCTGGGAGCCGCTGTGGGCGGAATCGCCACCAATCGTGTCCCCGTCGGCAACGCCGCCGGGCATCTGTGGTCGAGCTGGCTCAACGGCCCGTCGATCGTGATCGGACTCCTCGCCGTCGCGACCTCGGCCTATCTGGCCGCGGTGTTCCTGGCCGCCGACTCTGCACACGACCGGGAGCACGGGCTGGAGCAGAGCTTCCGTGTGCGGGCGCTCTACTCCGGAACGATCACCGGGGCGGTCGCGGTCGGCGCGATCTTCGTGCTGAAACACGACAATCACGAGCTGTTCCAGTCGCTCGTGAGCGGACGGGCGCTCGCCGGTGTGCTCGTGTCGGCGATCGCAGGACTCGCCACGCTGCTCCTCGTCTATCTGCGTCGGTACGAGCCGGCGCGCTATAGCGCCGGGCTCGCCGTCGCCGCGATCGTCGCGGGCTGGGCTCTGTCCCGATGGCCCCTGATACTGCCCAACTTGTCCGTGGACCAGGCGGCCGCGGGGCACGACACGCTCGTAGCTGTCGTGGTCGTGGTCCTAGCCGGCGCGGTGATTCTTCTGCCAGCACTCGCCGTGTTGTTCAACCTAACGCTCGCGGGCCGGCTCAGGTCGGACGAGGGCCGTCCGGCAGCCGGTGCAGCGACCCACCGCTCTTTGCGGGTCGGGCTGCTGAGCCGTGTCGCCGCCGCCTGCCTGATCGCGGGCACCGGGCTGCTCGGTATCGCTGACGCAGGCTGGGCACACGGCATCGGCGTCGCGTGCCTGATCCTTTTCGCCGTGATCGCGTTCGGAGCGATCGCCGTATCTGCGCTGGACGCGGAAGCCGCGGCAGCTAGCCGGCGTCCGGTAACGATCTCCCCCGCCCTCGACTCGCTTGGAGGGCAACGCGGCCGCCCTCCGGCGCAGGACGGTCGACCCCGCCCCACTGCTCCGGGGAGCGGCGCTCCCGTCTGACGGCACGCAGATCTGCGTGCGCGGCCGCTGTTCCTGCGCGGGCGCGCCCAGCAGTCATGCCGCGAGATGGAACGGGATGCTGGTCACGACGATTCCTGCGTGACGGGTCAGGCTTCGCCTCAGCCGCGCGGCGTCCCGGTTGTGCAGGATCGACTCCCACCGGTGCGGAGCAACGATCTGCGGGACGACGACGGTAATGGTCAGGTCGGGACGCTGGCGATAGAGGGCCTCGACGTAGTGGGTAAGCGGGGCGACGGTTGCCCGGAAGGGCGAGAGAATGGTCTCGACCGGTACGTGGTCACCCCAGATGCACCAATAGCGGCGAAACCGCTCTCCCTCCTCCTCGCTCGGGCTAACGTGGACCGCCAGAACAGGTGCTCCCAGCGTGGCAGCGTAGGCAAGGCACCGGAGCGCTGCCAGGTTCATCCGGACGACGGGCACGACCAGCAGATGCTCGAACTGCCGCGGGACGTCGAGCTTCTCGGTTCGGCGGCCGTCCGCAGGAACGAACCTTGCATTCGACGCTGGGAGGAGTTGCTCGTGAGCGCGATCGTAGTGGCGGTGGATGCGTAGAAACGCGAGCACCATCAGCGGCATCAGCACCACGACGAGCCACGCACCCTGCGCGAACTTCGTGACGGCCGCGACGAGCGCCACCTCGCCTGAGAGGACTGTCCCGATGAGATTGATCGCGAGCGCACGGCGCCAGCCGGGGTCGCGGTGATGCCACCAGTGGGCCACCATCCCGGCCTGCGCGAGCGTGAACGCGACAAACACCCCGACCGCGAACAGCGGGATCAAGGGTTCGGTCTGGCCGCCGAAGCATGCGTAGATGACCGCGGCGGGAACGGTCAGTACCACGATGCCGGTGGTAAACGCCAGCCGATCGCCCATCCGCAGGAACGTTTCCGGCACATAGCGGTCACGAGCCATGAAATACAGCAGCTGCGGGAACCCGCTGATCGCGGAGTTCGCTGCGAGCAGGAGGATCGCGGTCGTGGCGAGCTGAAACCACGCGTACGCGATCCCACTGCCGACGGTGCGGCGAGCGATCTGCGACAGGACAGTTTCCGTGCCGGGCGCGATGCCCTCGAGATACGCGATGAGGACGACGCCAGCGAACATCGAGATGAGCAGCACGATCATGCTCGCGAGGGTGCGGCGGGCGTTCTCCGCCTGTGGCGGCTCGAAAACCGGCACCGCGTTGGAGATCACCTCGATGCCTGTCATCGCTGTCGCGCCGGATGAGAACGCGCGCAGGATCAGAAGCAGACCGAGCGCCTCCGAGGCGTGGCGGGGCGGCGGCGCGAGGACGTGACCGCTGCGGGTAGCCGCGTTGACGAGCCCCACTACCACGATCAGAGCGATTGCGGCTATGAACATGTACGTCGGCACGGCGAAGAGCGCGCCCGCCGCCTTTACTCCGCGCAGGTTCACCAACACGAGAATGGCGATAACGAGCAGCCCGAGCGGGACTGTCGCCGACGTCAAACCGGGCAGCGCAGAGGTGACGGCCGCGACCCCCGCGGCCACCGAGATCGCGACGGTCAGGATGTAGTCGAGGATCAGGCCAGCTGCCGCAAGCAACCCCCACGCCGCACCGAGGCTTTCTTTGGCGACGATGTAGGAGCCACCGCCGTGTGGGTAGGCACGTATTACCTGCTGATAGCTGCGGCCAACCGCGAAGATCAGCACGACCAGTAGACCGCCGAGGGGCAGCGAGAGCTTGAGCTCGGCGCTGCCGGCCAGGACCAGGACGGCCATCATCGCTTCTGGTCCATAAGCCACGGACGAGAGCGCGTCGGGCGAGAGCACCGACAGAGCGACCCGTCTCGACATTCGCTGCTCGGCAATCGCGGTGCTTCGCAGCGGCGGGCCGATCAACCGTCGGCGGAGCCGCTCGAGGGCGCGGCCGAGACTGGAATCCGCAGCGCCCGCTAGTGGCGTGCTCTCAATCTCGTCTTCACCGCCGGGGACTAGGGTGCGGACAGCCGCAAAAGCGCTCGGGCTGGTCTCGTCGAGTAGGTGTGTGAGATGCGGGTCGACGGGCAGCGAGCGGCCCCAAAACCTGCGGCCGGGCATATCGGCCCATTCTCGGCCGACCTCTCGCAGACCTTCTACCTGCTTGTCATCGAGTGGAGGCAGACGCGCGTCCGGCGCAACCGAAGCACCCGGCGCGTCGGTGTTCGCCGAAGCAGCCTCACCCTGCATGGTCTGCTCGGCCTGCTCGGTCTGCTCGGGTTGTGCATGTCCCGAGCGCCCGTGGCGCCCTCGAGCATCTCCACCGCAGGGCAGCGAGCTCACGGCGGGTGGCGTCCGGTGCGCTCGCACTCACGGGCCGATGAGGCCATTTGAGAGGGCACACATCACAAGCTCGGCTCGCGAGTGCAGCCTGAGCTTGAGCATGACGTTGGCGCGGTGGCTGTCGACCGTCCGGGCGGAGATGAACAGCCGTTTGGCGATCTCGTGGTTCGTGTACCCGAGCGCGATCAGTTGCATCACGTCACGCTCGCGATCGCTCACCGACTCCAACGCGGGAGCCACGGTGTCGAGGGCGAGGCGCGCCCCCAGTTTCGCCTCGACATAGCGCTCGCCCGCTGCGACCTGCCGTATGGCGGTGAGCAACTCCTGCTCGCCGGCGCACTTCGACACGTAACCGCTCGCCCCAGCGGAGATTGCGCGGCGCACAGAGCTCGGGGCCGCCTGCGACGACATGATCAGGACTCGGGAGCTCGGCGAGCGAGTGAGGAGATCCGGGATCGCCTCGCATCCTCCGCGCGTCGGCATCAGCAGGTCGAGGAGCAGGACATCTGGCTTCAGCGCGGCGGTCGCGGCTATAGCGGCCTCGGTCGTTCCCGCTTCGCCGACAACGGCAAAATCTCGCTCTGCCGCGATCCTTGCGTGAAGCGCAGACCGCAGCAGGGCGTGGTCGTCGACAAGCAGTATCCGTATCACGCCGCGCTCCGGAACTCGAGGTTCGCCTGCGTGCCGCCGGCGGGGCTCGGCGACAAGAACAGCGAGCCGCCGTAACGGGTTGCGATTCCGCGGCACAGCCGTAGGCCGAGACCGCTTCCTTCGCGATATCCAGCATCAGAGGCCAAGCCGACACCGTCGTCGTGCACCTCGAGCACCCACGTGCCTTGCCTTCGGGTCGCTGCGATATGCACGGAGCCGGCGCCCGCCGCGACGGCGTTGCGTAGGAGGTTGCGTAGGAGCAGGCGCAGGACCGTTGCTGGCAGCGGCAGCGTGGCCGGGAGATCGGCGTCCGCAGAGATGCTGTACGGGGAGATATCTCGCAACGCGCCGTCCAAGCACGCCGCGGTCGAGGCCGTACAGGCGTCGGGCGCCTCGCGCCCAACCTCGAGCAGGGCATCGATGAGCTCGAGCGCCCGGCGGACGCACCCCGCTGGCTCCTCCGTGGCGAGGGCCGCGAGAAGCGGGGCCTTCAGCTCATGAGCGACGAGGGCCGCGAACTCCTCAAGCGTCTCGTTGCGGCGTGCGAGAGCCGTCACCGCGCGAGCGAATCGCTCTTGGCTTGGCGGTTGCGGCGCATCCCATGCGCGCGAAACAGGCGGGTGAGCGATCGTTTCCTGGGCGGCCATGTCTACCTCCATGCCTCGTTCGCGCCCACCCTGGCGTGTCTCGAGGCCTCTCGCGCCTGCAAGTGCGACGGGCAGACGTCGAAGTCGACCCGGGGACCCCCCGGAGAGGTCCCGGGGAACCCCCGGGCGGCGAAGCGGCGGGCGCTGAGAAGAGCTCAATCGTCCGGCGTAGGGCGGACCCGGGGACGGCGGCCAAACACACCCGGCGGCCCGCCAGTGGACTCCCGGATGCGAGACCGGGCGATGGCGAGGACAGTCTGGGTACCTTGTCGTCCCGCCGCGACGGCCCGAACATCGATGGAGCCGAAGTGTCCACACATCCCCCACTGAGCTACGACGTATTCGTCGCACCCCAGAAGCCCTTCGCCGCTCCCGCGCCTCGGTTCGGCGATCCCCCCGCCTGGGACCCGACAACTTCGACGTTGATCTACGGTGCCCGCGACGCAGTCCTCGTGGACGCACTCATGACCGTCCGCGAGGCGACGGTGCTCGCCGAGTGGATCGCCTTGCACGAGCGACAACTCACGACGATCTACATCACGCACGGCCACGGCGACCATTTCCTCGGGCTGTCCGTCATCCTCGAGCGCTTTCCCAACGCGCGGCCGGTCGCCACGGCCGGCACCGTGGAGCAGATGCGCAAGCAGTCCACGCCCGAAGTGCTGGCGAAGGGCTACCGCACTCGGTTTCCCGGGCAGATCACGGACGTAGTCGCAGTGGCTGAACCGTTGGAGGCAGATTACTTCGAACTAGAGGGACGCCCGCTGCACGTGATTGAGACCGGACGCACCGACACCGCCGACACCACAGCGTTGTACGTGCCCGACCTAGGCCTGATCGCTTGCGGCGACGTGGCATACAACCACTGCCACATGTACGTCGGCTCGACGACCGCCGACGGCCGCACCGACTGGGTTGCCGCTCTCGAGACGCTGGGCGCGTTCGATCCCGTTGCAGTCGTCACGGGGCATAAGGACCCGACTCGCGACGATCCCCCCTCGGTACTGAGCGAGTCACGCAACTACCTCGAATACTACGGGCACCTGCGCCAGGAAAACGTATCCGATCAAGCACTGTTCGCCGCGATGGTGACCCGCTATCCGGACTGGGTCAGCCGTCAGCAGTTCCTTCTCCTTGCTTAGGGCGGGCGCCCGCGAAGGGTCCCTGCCAGCTAGGCGATGTTCGGGCTCACATCGTTGGCAGCGCCGCTCTCCGGACAAGTCCACGCCATCACAGCAACGACCTGCGCTCAGGCGCCCCCGTCACGGGATCGCGGCTAGCGCACGACTAGTCGGCGACCGGCTCCCAGAGCAGTTCAGCGATGTCGATGATCAGGTCCGTGGATCCCCCAGCAGCAGGGCGGACCTCCCCTGTGCACACGCAGATCACATCGTTTAGTCGCTGATAACGGGGGTCATCGCTGGAGTGGAACACGGCGCCCACAAGACGGCCTACGGGTGGTTCCCAGCCATAGCCGCGCCACTCGAACATGATCGTTGCGCCGTCGTCGGTTTCGAGTGCGGCTCGGAAGTCCGGGAGAAACGTCTCGTCAGCGCGCATGCGTGGGAAGTTCGCGCCGCGAAAGCGGCCGTTGATCATCCCCTCACATCGACCCTCGGCGATGTAGAAATGCTGCTGCCAGTCACTCCCTAGGTCTACCTTCCATCCCTCTGGGTAGGTGAAGCGAATCTGGTAGAGCGGTTCGAGTTGCATTGAGCGGCTCCCTCAAAGGCGGTTGGCTGTCAAAAGTCCTGCGGGCGGCACCCCCACCCGCGTGGTGTCACAAGACGGCCCCTACGTCTCGGCGCACGTCGCGGTCCTCCGGGGGCGCTGCTGCGAAGAGCCGTCCTGCGACAGCCAGTCGATGTGGGTTCTTACGCTCCAATCTCATCGCCACAAGCGTGCTACTCACCACCGCGGCGAGCGCCACCCAGATGAAGTAGCGCGACGGCGGCGGCGGCAGCGGATCGACGTTACCGTAAGCGACAACTCCAACGCCTACGATCGCAGCGGCCGGCACTGCGACGTGCCGCAGGTATGAGAACTCCGACCGATATCGTCCGCGATAGAGGCGGAAGACTCCGGCGATCAGCATCGCGTAAGCAACGATGAAGAACAACGTCGCGAGGTACGAGGCCCATTCGGCCGTGTTTGCAGGCGTATTCGTGCTGCCCACCACGAGGGTCAGAACGATGCCGACGAGGCCGACCGAGAGGGCGCTCCGGTCGGGTGACTTTCGAAGGTTGACGTGATCGAACCAGCGCGGAAGCACAGCGTCGCGCCCCAATGAGTAAATCATGCGTGAACCAGCGTTCACTGTCACAATATTCAGTGACACAAAGCTCGTCATGACTGCGATGGTCGCCAGCGTGCCAAGCCAGGTGCCCACAAAGCGTTCCGCGAGAGCGCTGAATGGAGCGCCGTTGTTCTGAAGAGCTTCCAGGCCATGCTGGGTCAACCCGAAGCCGACGACCCCGGCATAGATGAGAAGTACATAAAAGCTCCCGATTCCGAGCGTTGTCATAAGGACGGCGCGAGGGATCGCTTTTCGGGGCTCGTGCGTCTCCTCGCCCAACGTCGTCGAAGACTCGAACCCAGTGAACGCGAAGATTGCGAACACCAGCCCGTAGATGATGCCCGAGAATCCTTGTCGGCTTTCTGAGGGGTCGAACGGCCTCAGGCTCAGTCCGTGCGCGCCACCCGCGGAAAGAACCGCGACGGCGATGGTCGCGAAGACGAGGACCTCGAAGCCGAGCCCGAGTAGTCCGACCTTGAGTGACGGGCTCAGACCAAGTACGCAGAGGGTCGTGGTGAGGAGGATCAGGGCAAGTGCCCACCACTGCCACGCGAGATGGAAGTGATGCGCGTCGAAATAGCTCGCTGAGAAGTCGCCGAAGAACGCAAGTTGGAATGCGAGAAGCAGCACGTACGCGCCGAAGAGCATGAGTCCCGCAACAAAGCCCGACTTGGGCCCGAATGCGGCGGTGAGGTAGTTGTAGAAGGACCCTGCGGCCGGCATCTTGCTGGCGTAGTCGCCGATTACCACCGCGATGCTGAGCGAGATCAACGTTCCCACGAGCATTGGCAGCGCCGAACCGACGCCGCTTTGGCCAGCGATGAACACCACGCCTGCGGTCGCGCCCACTGCTGGCGCGATCAGGGCCGCCGACTGCACGGCCGCCCCCGCGACCCCGACTGAGCGAGGCCTGAGCGCCGATGTTCGCTCGCGACGCGTCGATCGTGATTCAGGGCTCAAGGAAGCAGAGTCCACCGCTTTTCAGTCCCTTCGCCTGCTTCCGTTCGCCCCTTCATCTGTCGGCGGCTCGTTGCACGGTACTCCCCCCGTTTCTGGCGCGGATGCTATCGCCGCGTGGGGCTCCGCGCCCTACCGGACGGGCCGATTTCTGACGGTCGATGACGCGCCAGGTTCGCGGACGCTGGCGGCCGAGTACTGGGTTCCGGCAACGCCTTCCCGACCTCGGGGCACTGCAAAGCGCGACCAGATGGTGCGTGTCCCCCGGCGGGCCGACGTCACGTGAGCGTCCAGCCGGCGTAGGCGACCGCTAGGCGGTTCGCGTGGTCGCCCGTGCTCGTCGCGCTTCGACGCCTGCCCCTCTTGGCACGCCGTGTTCGGCCGCCGAACCGCCGCCGCCAGCTAAGCTACTCGCGGCGATGCCAGCTTCGCCCGCGCGGCACAGAGGGGGGATGAGCGACCGCGCGGTCGAGTGCGCGCGGCTCGGCCAATTGCTCGCCGAGACACGGAAGGGAGAAAGCCGTGTTCTGGTGCTCCGTGGGGAACCAGGGATCGGCAAATCGACGCTGTTGGAGTATGTCGCGGATCTCGCAGGACGCTCGCACGTGCTTCGCGCGGTCGGCACAGAATGGGAGGCAGAGCTGCCCTTCGCAGGGCTGCACCAGCTGTGCCAGGGACTACTCGACCGGCGCACGCGGCTTCCGCAGCCCCAAGCCGACGCGTTGGCGACGGCGTTCGGGCTCAGCGAGGGAACACAGCCGGATCGGTTTCTCCTCAGCCTCGCCGTGCTGGGACTGCTCTCCGATGCAGCGGAAGAGCACCCGCTGGTTTGCCTCGTCGACGATGTCCAGTGGCTCGATGGCTCCTCGGCCCAGGTCCTCGCGTTCGTCGCGCGACGGCTGGCCGCCGAGCCCGTGCTGCTGCTGTTCGCCGAGCGGGAGCCCAGTCGCCTCGAGGAGCTGGTCGGGCTCCCTGAAATGCGCGTCGATGGGCTTCCCGAGGCCTATGCAAGGCAACTCCTCGCGTCGGCGATCGCAGCTCCGATAGATGAGCGAGTCCGAGCACGGATACTCGCCGAGACGCGCGGTAATCCCCTTGCCCTGCTTGAGCTGCCGCGGGAGGTCGAAACCGGCGGCGCCGGCGGCTTCGCTGTCACAAGCGACGCCTCGGTTCCCCACCGCATCGAAGCGAGCTTCGATCGCCGCGTAAAGGAGCTACCAGCCGAAACGCAGCGACTCCTGCTGCTGGCTGCAGCTGACCCCACCGGAGAGCCGGCCTTGCTCGCTCGCGCCTGCGAGATAATCGATATCCCGGCACACAAGCTGTCGCCGGCTGAGACCGAGGGCTTGCTGGAGATCCGCGCCCAGGTCACCTTCCGCCACCCGCTCCTGCGCTCAGCTATATACAGCGCGGCGTCGTCGGAGGAGCGCCGCACCGCCCACCAGGCGCTCGCCGCAGCAACAGACTCCGAAGCCGACGCCGACCGCTACGCCTGGCACCGCGCGCATTCGACGGCGGTTCCCGATGAGGAAGTGGCATTGCTGCTGGAGCAGTCGGCGAGCCGCGCCCAGGCGCGCGGAGGGATCGCCGCGGCCGCAGCTTTCCTCGAGCGCGCGGCCATGCTGACGCCGGACACGGGCCGTCAGGCGCAACGGCTCCTGAACGCTGCCGCGACGAAGCACCTTGCCGGCTCCTCCCAGGAAGCGCTCAGGCTGATCGACAGGGCGGCGTTCGCGCCCTTGGACGCTGCCGACCAAGCGAGGATGAAGCTCCTGCACGCTGAGATCGTGGATCTGGGGCGCACGCCCGACGCAGCGCCTCTCCTGCTCGACGCCGCTAGGCATCTCGAGCCGTTCGATCCGCTGCTGTCGCGGGAGGCCTACTTGTCCGCGTTGCGCGCGGCGACAGCCGCCGGCAGATTCGGGCCTGGGACACAGGAGATCGCACATGCGGCCCTCAAAGCTCCCGAGGTCGACGAGCAGCCCCGCGCGATGGATTATCTGTTGGACGGTCTGGCGATCCGCTTCACCGACGGCTACGCCGCTGGCGCGCCGTCTCTGAAGCGCGCACTCCGGGCGCTTCGAGATGAGGGAGCGTCGACGGACGTGAGCGAGCGCTGGCCGTGGCTAGGCCGCCGCACCGCGCCGGAGATGTTCGATGACGAGAGCTGGCACGATCTCGCGACGCGAAGCGTCGAACGGGCTCGGGGGAGCGGCGCCTTGCTAGTGCTGCCGATCGCGCTGATGCACCTGTCCCACCTTCGCTGCGTAGAAGGCGCCCTTGAGGAAGCGGGAGCGCTCTTGGACGAGGCCGACGACATCGTTGCCGCGACAGGGACCGAACCGTTCCTGATCGGGAGGCTCACGCTTGCCGGCTACCGCGGCATCGAGGGCGATGCACTGGCACTATTCACGGCGGCTGAGACGGCTTCAAACGCGAGGGGCGGCGAGGGGATCGTGCTCACCTTCGCCGAGCATGCACGGGCGGTTCTCTACAACGGCCTCGGCCGATACGAGGCCGCTTTGTCCCCGGCCTGCAGTGCGGTCGATCAAGACGAGTTACTCATTTCTGTCTGGTCTCTAGCCGAGGCGGTAGAAGCGGCGACGCGTTGCGGCGATCTAGAGCGTGCCCGGGGCGCATTAAGCTCTTTAGCCGAGCGGACCGACGCAGCAGGGACCGAGCTGGCGCTCGGGATACAGGCACGCTCGGCGGCATTGCTCAGCGACGCTGAGGACGCCGAGGCGCTCTACCGGGAGGCCATCGCGCATCTGCAGCACACGAGAGCCGCTCTCGAGATCGCCCGAGCGAGGCTTCTCTTTGGCGAGTGGCTGCGACGTCAGGGCCGCAGAATCGAGGCCCGCCTCGAGCTGCGCGTCGCATACGACGACCTCGCCGCAATGGGCGTCGAGGCATTTGCCGAGCGCGCCCGCCGCGAGCTCGTCGCGACAGGCGAGAAGGTCCGAAAGCGCAGCGTGGAGACCCGAGATGAGCTGACCGCGCAGGAGACGCAGATCGTACGACTCGCCTGCGACGGCTTGACCAATCAGGAGATCGGCACACGACTGTTCATCAGCGCGCGGACCGTCGAGTGGCACCTAGGTAAGGTCTTCTCCAAGCTCGGAATCCGTTCGCGCCGCGAACTGCCGACAGCGCTCGCGGAGTCAGCGCCTCATTTGAACGCGACGTAAAGCCCTCGGTCGACGAGGCCGTGTAGCGGACCCACGATGACCTGATGTGTCGGCGGCCTCCGCCCGTGCGTGTCCCGAGTCAGCGGATGGGGACACTTCGCTCTCACGCGCCCCGAGCGAGCGAGTCGGTGCCCTGAACCTGGAACCGCCCGGTGCTACGGGAACCGATCGAACGCACGGCCGGCGCTCGCCGCCCGGCCGCCACCCGGGCCGTCGGGCGGAGCGGACCACCACGCTCGGCCGTACTGGGCATCCAAAGCCCGCCCGTGTTCTATCTGTGTTCCATTCTGAGGCGACCAGACCCGCGTCAACGGGAGCGAATCTGGCTCAGCACGGCCCTTCGCAATCGGGGAGACAGGATTTGAACCTGCGACCGCCCGGCCCCCAGCCGGGTGCGCTACCAGACTGCGCCACTCCCCGTGACTCGGCCCTCGATTCTAGGGCTATCTGCCGCGCAGGTCCGTCCGCTGCAAATGCGAACATATGTTCGTATCAGCGGACGCGGCCCCCGTACTCACACAGCGTTGCTCACGATGCCAGGAGCTCAAGCCGGCTTCAACCTTCGCGTGGCACCGCCGCGACCGGGAACAGCGAGACACCTACTGCCGCCCGTGCCGGGCCGCGTACAAACGCGAGCACTATCTCGCCAACCGCGAGCGCTACATCGCGGCGGCGGCGCGCCGAAAAGAGGTGCTCATAGCCGAGCGGATGCGATTCCTAATCGAGTTTCTTCGCGAACGACCCTGCGTCGACTGCGGAGAATCCGACCCGGTCGTGCTGGAGTTCGATCACGTGGCGGACAAGGAGTTCGCGATCTCGGCGGGGCTGCGGGGTCGCACATGGATCGATGTCCTACGCGAGATCGACAAGTGCGAGGTCGTTTGTGCAAACTGTCACCGACGCCGGACTGCCCGCCGTGGCGGCTTCCTCCGCGCGGCTGTAGCTCAACGGTAGAGCCTCGGCCTTCCAAGCCGATGATGCGAGTTCAATTCTCGTCAGCCGCTTCCCGCGTGCCACGCGCGTAACACGACAGGTCGTCTGCCGGGCTACGTCGTCGGCCCAGGCCCACCCCTTACCGCAGCCCGGGCCCCGCCACGCTCCCGGCCCCTTTGCGCTCCTCCACGGGAACCTCCCCCGCCTCGTCTGCCAGCCCCGGAGGCGGCCACGGCCCGAACCAGTTGTCGCGAGCGCCGTCGAGCGTGACGGTCGATCCGTTGAAGGCGCGACCGAGCGGGGAGGCGAGCATCGCCACCAGCCAGGCGTGCTCGATCGGCTCGCCCAGCCGCTGCAGCGGGACCGTGCGGGAAGCCCCGGCGCGCACCGACTCCGGGTACTTGGCCGTGACCTCGGTCGCGAAATGCCCCGCCGCCACAGCCGTGACGGTGATCCCCGCCCTCGCCCAGCGGGCGGCGAGCTCCGCGGTCAGCGCCTCGACGGTCGCCCGGGCCGCGCCTGAATGAGCCATCCCGGGCATGCCGTGATGGGGAGATAGCGTGACGTTGATCACCGTTCCGCCCCCGGCCCCCGCGAAGGCCAGCTCCCGGGCGGCCTCCGCCATGTTCAGCATCCCCCCCACGTTCAGCCGCCACACGGCCCGCCAGCCCTTCGCCACGATCAGCTCGGCCGGGCTGAAGAACTGCCCGCCGGCATTGTTGACGAGCACGTCCAGCCGCCCGCGGCGGTCGAGCACCTCGCCGACGAGCCGCCGTGCCTGGCCCGGCTCGCGGACGTCGCCGGCGATCCAGTCGACCCTTCCTTCGGCCCCCTGCAGCTGGGCGGCCGCCTCGGCGAGCACCTCCTCGCGCCGTCCGGTGATCGTGACCTCCGCGCCGCAGCGGGCCATCTCGAAGGCCGACTCCCGCCCGAGGCCGGTGCCGCCTCCGGTGATCAGCACGGAGACCCCCCTGAGCGCCCCCCCGGCGAAGATCTCCGAGGTCGTCCCGGGCGCGCTCATAGCCCACGATCATAGGGTTGGCGTGGGCCGATCGTCCGCCCCGGCCGATGTCCGTCCCCTGACGGGGTTAGGGTCTCCTCGTGTCCCGCAGGCCTCTGGTCTTCGTTCTCGGACTCACTGTTGCCGACTACCTTGTCTGGAACTGGTCGCTCAACGGCAATCACGACGTCCTCGCCCTGGTGTCGGGTCTGACCCTGCCTCCGCTCGCGCTCGCCTCGATCTGGCTCCTGGCGATCTCCGCGACGCGCCTGCTGGGCCGGCTCGCCAGGCACCCTGCCCGCAGCCCCGGGCAGCGGCGGCAGAGCCGCGGCTACATCGAGCAGCGCGCCACTGCGCAGGCCCCCGCGGCCGAGGACACCGCCGCATCCCGCAAGCTCGCCGCCTGAAGGCCGGGCGCGAGAGGTCGTGAACGCCCGCCGCCGCCGGCGCCTCTTCACGCGCCGCAAACGTCTTCGCTGGGTGATCGCCGGCGCCGTCCTGCTGCTCGCGGCAGCGGCGGCCCTCGTCGTCTACCTCGCCAAGCACGATCGCGCCGGCAGCGTCTACCACCCCCATGCCCGCTTCGTCCCCGAGCCGACGCCCACCGCCCTGCCGAAACGCCCGGAAGACCGATTCTCCTGGCCGATGTACGGCTACACCAAGGAACACACGCGCTTCTTCCCCGCCTCCGAAAGGGTCCGCCCACCCTTCCGCCTGTTGTGGGAGCGAAACGACCGCTCGCTGCTCGAGTTCCCGCCCGTGATCTATGCCGGGCGCATCTACCAGCTCGGCGACAACGGCGAAATCGTCGCCCTCAACAAGCACACCGGCCACCTGATCTGGAGCAAACACCTCGGTCGCCTGTCGGCCTCCACCCCGGCCGTCACCGCCAACACCGTCTACGCCACGGTCCTCGACAGCGGCCACTCCCATCACCCCGGCCGGATCGTCGCCCTGAACAGCCACAACGGCGAGATCCGCTGGTTCCGCTCGCTGCCCTCCGGGACCGAGTCCTCGCCGCTGATCGACCGCGGCCGGGTCTTCTTCGGCTCCCAGAACGGCACCGTCTATGCCCTCAACGACAGCAACGGCAAGCTGCTCTGGGACTACCACGCCTCGGGGGCCGTCAAGGCCAGCCCCACCCTCTCCGGTGGAATCCTCTACTTCGGCGACTACTCGGGACAGGTGCAGGCCATCTCCGAGCGAAACGGCCACCGCATCTGGCGCAGCGGCTCCGGCGGCACCCTCCTCGGCAGCGGCACCTTCTACTCGACCAGCGCCGTCTACTACGGCCGCGTGTTCCTCGGCAACACCGACGGGCGCATCTACGCCTACGACGCCTCGACCGGGCGTTTGGACTGGGCCGTCCAAACCGGCTCCTACGTCTATGCCTCACCAGCCGTCACCAACGCCCCGGGCCTCGGCCCGACGATCTACCTCGGCTCCTACAGCGGCACCTTCTACGCCATCAACGCCCGCTCCGGCCATGTCAGCTGGAGCTTCAACGCGCACGGGCGGATCTCCGGCTCGGCCACCATCGTCGGCAAGATCGTCTACTTCGCAGACCTCGGCGAGCACAAGACCTACGGCCTCGGCATCTCCACCGGACGGCGGCTGTTCGAAAAGAACACGGGCGCCTTCGACCCCGTCATCAGCGACGGCAAAAACATCTACCTGACCGGCTTCACCGGCCTCTTCGGCCTCGCCCCGCGCTAACCCCCGCCCGCGAGTCCCCGGCAGGACCGTCCCGACCCGAACGCCCGCGCGAGGGAGAAGCGCGCGGCCACCGTGATCGGCCCGGGCGCGGCCGCCCGCACCCGGGTGAACCCTTCCGGCCCGCCCCCCACGCAGCCCCGCCCCGCCGTCACGGTCCAGTAGCGCGTGTTGTGCACCCGCACATCGATCGTTCCCGCGGCGCTGGCAAGCAGCGAGAAGCTGTCGTGCCCGAGCGCCGTCAGCCTGCCGGGGCCGCTCACCAGCGGGCGGGCTCCCCGCACGGCGAACACGCGCCAGTGAGGGCTGCGGAAGACGGGCTTCAGATAGGGAAGGCCCGAGCGGATCAGCCGTCCCTCAGCGGCGCTCGAAGGATCGAGCTGCACGTCCGGCAGCGCCACGTAGGAGATGCCCTCGTGATCGAGCCAGCGCTCGTAGCCGGCGGCGGTCAGCCGGCCGCCGAGCAGCACCCCGTCGTAGCGGTCATCCAGCTGCTTCTCCCATCCCCGGGCGAGTGACACCCGAGGTGCGAGCATCGCCGCCTCCCAGTGGGAGCGCGTCAGCGGCACCTCGACCCGTGCCGGCCCGCCGCCGGCCCCGTCGAGGAACCGCTCCACGGGCGCGTAATAGGACGCGCTGGTCGCCGGGCTGCCATCGACGGCAGCCGTTTCGCGCACCGGCCCCCACAGCACCCACAGGCCGATCGCCGCCACGGCGAGCAGACCGGCCACCCCGAGGCGCGGGCGCGCGGCGAGCAGGAGGGGCGCGGCCAGCAGCACCCCGTAGCGCTCGATGTTGCTCCCCACCGGCGAGGGGATCAGCAGGCAGAGCAGGCAGGCCAGCAGATAGACCCCGCCGGCGATCCGCAGCAGGCGATCCTCCCGTGGCACGGCGATCATGAACGCCGCCATCACCGCCACGGTGGCCAGGAAGGAGAGCACCGGAAACGGCTCGGTGCCGCCTTCGGGAAACAGCGCCGAGAGGGTCAGCACCACCGCCGCCGCCGGGATCGCCAGCACCACGAGCGGCCGCGCCGACCGCATGTACAGCGCGCCCGTGAGCGCGGCCAAGCCGAGCAGCAGCCCCGCCACCGGGCTGCCCGCCGCCGCCAGCGCCGCCAGCGCCGCCGCTCCCAAGGGGTGCCCGCGGGTGTAGGCGAGCACCGCCGCCATCGCCAGTGCCACGCCGAGCGCGAACGCCAGCCGCCCGAGCCAGATGTCCCCGACCGCGGCGATCGCGAACGCCACCGCTCCCCACCGCGCCGCCCGCCCGTAGCGGTCGCCCAGCAGCAGCGCGAACAGCCCCGTCGACACCAGGACGCAAACCACTCCGGCCAACCGCACGCCCAGCAGCGAACCGAACGCCGGGAACAGCAGGCTGTATCCGGGCAGGTGATGTCCCGCGTACCAGTGCTCGTCCCACACGGCGAAGCCGATCTGGCGGAACAGCCCGACGCGGTATATCTGCGCCGCCAGGTCGGGCGTCCGCGGATCGGCCAGCAGCCACACGACGATCAGCGCCGCCGCGACCGCCAGCGCCGGGATCGCCACCGCCGACGCCTGCTCGCGGCCACGGCGAGCAGGCTCGAGCGGGCCCCCGCGGGCCGCTGCCCGGGGCTCCCCTCTGTCCGCCGTGACGGCGGGCTCGTAGGCCTGGGAGAAGACGCCCGGGCGCAATGCGCCCGCCCTGCCGATCGGGGTGATGCGAGGCACGCCACGGGATAATGACGGCGATGGGCCCCCGAAGATCGATGCGCCGCCTGCTCACGGCGGCCCCAGTGCTCCTCGCCCTGCTCTGCGCCTCCGGTTGCGGCACCGCACACCCCTCGGCGATCTCGCCCCGCGAACTCTCTGAAGTGCAGACCTTCCCCTACTACCGCGTCTACTGGGTGGGCCCCACATTCGAAGGCCACCATCTGACGGCCGCGGACGGGTTGCGGGGTTACATCGAAAAAATCGGCGACAGCCTCTACTACGGCGACTGCGTCAAGAGCAAGGGCATCTTCGGGGGCGGCAGCTGCGTGCTGCCCCTTCAGGTCACGACCGTCGTCTATCGCCTGCACTCCAACGCGCCCCTCGGCCCGCAGCGAAACATCGTCGTCCGTGGCGTCCCCGCCACGGTCTACGACGAAGGCCACTCGATCGAGCTCTACACCGGCCGCGTGGCGATCGACGTGTTCTCGAACAGCTTCGCCCACGCCCTCTCCGCCGCCAGGCAGCTGCTGCCCGTCAACGCTCCGGGCTCGGCCCTCGGAGACCTTCCGGCCCCCGTCTACTGCCCGGGCCTCTCCGGCGGCGTGACCGGCGCCGTGGCCCACGTGATGGCCACTCTTCCCCACAGCGCCTGCCAGCGGGCCGCGGCCGAGCAGGCCCTCGCCGAGCGCCTGTACACCTAGCCGGGCTCGGCGGCGACCGCCGGCTTGCCGATCTCGCGACGGAGGCTGAGGAACGCGACCGAGCCGGTCAGGGCCGGCACCCACAGCGAGATCGCGCGGTAGACGATCACGGCCGCCACGACGGTCGAGCCCGGCGCCACGTTGAACAGGTCGAGCATCACCACGAGGCCTCCGTCGACCACGCCGAAGCCGCCGGGCACGGGCAGCGAGTTGGCGATCAGCCCGATCAGGTAGGCCATCGCGATCGCCCAGAACGACGCCACGTGCCCGAAGGCGGCCAGCGACGCGAACAGCGTCAGCACATCGAACAGCCAGTAGCCGACCGCGCCGAGCAGGCGCCAGTCGTGGTGACGGATCTCGCTCAGCGCATCCTCCACCCCGCCGCTGATCGCGATCAGTGCGACGGCCGTCCTCGAGTGCTGTTCGCTGAGGCGATCCGCCCGCCGGCCCGCCCAGCGAGCCGCCACGATCGTGCCCACGATCGCCGCCCCCGCGAGCAGCGCGGGCAGCAGGGTCAGCAGCGGGTTCGTGGTCCCCGGCAGCAGGCCCAGCCACATCGGCACCCCGATCAGCACCACCGCCGCGGCGCTGACCGCGCTCGTGAGCACGAAGATCAGCACCGAGCGCTTGGCGATCCGCTCCACCGCGATGCCCCGCGTGCGCAGCACCCAGGCGCCCAGCGCCAATCCCGCGAGGCCGCTCACCGAGACGACCGAGTTGACCGCGAGCTCAGCCAGCGACAGGCGCGTCACGAGGCCGCGGCCGATGCGTCCGAAGACGAGGTCGAACAGCACCATGTAGCCGACGCAGGAGAGCAGCTCGAAGCCGATCGCCGTGAACACCCAGGCCGGGCTCGCGTCGGAGAGGCGGTCCGCGGCGGCCCGCAGCCCGGGCACCGCCAGCAGCAGCAGCAGGACGATCGCGAAGAACACCGCGAGGCTGATCAGGCTGTTGCGAAGCTTGCGCGACTGCGAGGCCAGGACGTCAGCCTGCTCCTCGCTCGCCACGCCGCTGTTCGGCTCTCCGGCCATCCGCTTCGCCGTCCCCTGTCCGTCGCTCGGGTAGTGGCAGTCACGCTAGCCTGATAGCGGCCCCCGTCCCTCGTCACCAGCGCGCGGACGGCAGCGGAACGGGCCGTTTGAAGCCATGGCTGAGCAGGCACGCATACTCGTCGTCGACGACGAGCCCGCCGTACAGAGCGCCCTCTCGCGGGCCCTGAGCATGGAACGCTACGACGTCGCCCAGGCCGCCGACGGCCAGGAGGCCCTCGAGCGCCTCGGAGCGAGCCCCTATGAGGCGGTGATCCTCGACATCGCCATGCCGCGGGTGGACGGCCTGGAGGTCTGTCGCAGGCTCCGGGAGGGGGGCGACCGCACGCCCGTGCTGATGCTCACCGCCCGCGGCGAGGTCGACGATCGCGTGGCCGGCCTCGACGCGGGCGCCGACGACTACCTCGTCAAGCCCTTCGCCCTGCGCGAGCTGCTTGCTCGGGTGCGAGCGCTGCTGCGGCGCGCCGAGGAGGACGAGGGGGGCCTCGAGGACACCCTGAGCTTCGAGGACATCCGCCTCGATCTGCGCTCGCACGAGGCGTGGCGGGGAGAGCGGATGCTGACGCTCACCCGCACCGAGTTCCTGCTGCTCGAGATGTTCCTGCGCCACCCTCGCAAGGTCCTCACCCGTTCGGCCATCTTCGAACACGTCTGGGGCTACGACTTCGGCTCGAGCTCGAACTCGCTCGGCGTCTACATGGGCTACCTGCGCCGCAAGACGGAGGTCGGCGATGAGCCGCGGCTGCTCCACACGGTGCGCGGCGTCGGCTACGTGATGCGCTCGGCGCAGCCCGTACAGGATCAAAGGCCGTGAGCTTCCGCCGGCGCATCACCCTCGTCTCCGCCGCGGCCGTCGCGATCGCCGTGGTGCTCGCGGCGCTGCTGGTCTACCTGTTCACCGCCAACCAGCTGCACAGCCAGGTGGACAACCAGCTCCGCAACCGCGCCCACGAGACCAACCGCCTGAAACGGCTGTTCGCCGCGGCCAACATCAAGGTCAACCAGGACGGCTCCGCGAGCATCGTCCTGAGCGCGCCCCGTGCGTTCGCGATCGCCGCCAAGGAGGCCGAAGGGGACATCAACCCGAAGGGCGCCGAAGGCGAGCACCCGGGCGTCGTGCACCACGGGCTCGCCAACCGCACCCTCTACGGGCCCACCAGCGAAGTGCAGACCGGCAGCCGCCCGGGCAGCCTGTTCGGCAAGCTGCCCCCGAACCCGCAGCAGGTCCGCGGCTACCAGCAGGTAGTCGAAGCGAACGGCCGCGTGCTCGCCCGCTCGGTGCCGGACGTGACCCTGCCGGTCGACCCGCGCACGCTCGTCCTCGCCCGCCAAGGGGGCGGCCCCGTGTTCCGCGACGCAACCGTGGACGGCGTGCACATGCGGGTGCTGGCGTCGTCCTTCGGCAAGAACCGCGCGGTGGAGCTGGCCCTGCCGCTGGGCGAAACCGACAGCCTGCTGAGCCGGCTGCGGCTGATCCTCGTGCTCGTGGTGATCGGCGGCATCGCCCTCGCCGCGCTGCTCGGCAGGCTCGTCGCGGGCGCCGCCGTGCAGCCGCTCAAGCACCTCACCCAGACGACCGAGCACGTCACCCGCACCCAGGACCTGAGTGGCCGGATCGAGCCCGCCGGGGAAGACGAGATCGGCCGTCTGGCCAGCAGCTTCAACGCGATGCTCGACGCCCTCGAGGGTTCGATGACCGCGCTGGACGCCTCCGTCGTCTCCCAGCGCCAGCTCGTCGCCGACGCCTCGCACGAGCTCCGCACGCCCGTCACCAGCCTGCGCACGAACATCGAGCTGCTGCAGCAGCTGGGCCCGCGGATGGACGCCGAGGAGCACCGCCGGCTGCTGGACGAAGTCGTCGAGCAGCTCGAGGACCTCACGCGTCTGATCAACGACCTGATCGATCTCGCCCGGGGCGAGGAGCCCAACGCCCACGTCGAGGAGGTGCGCCTGGACATCCTCGTCGAGGAGGCCGTGCAGAAGGCCAACGTGCGCGCATCCTCGACGCCGCTGCTGATGGACCTCTCTCCGTCGATCCTCAGCGGCGTGCCCGCCCGCCTGGAGCGGGCGGTCAGCAACCTGATCGACAACGCCCTCAAGTACAGCCCGCCCGACGAGCCCGTGGAGATCGCTCTGCACGAGAAGGAGCTGACCGTCCGCGACCACGGCCCGGGCATCGCCGCCGAGGACCTGCCCCACATCTTCGACCGCTTCTACCGCGGCGCGGAGGCACGTGGTCGTCCCGGCTCCGGACTGGGCCTGGCGATCGTGCGGCAGGTCGCAGCGCAGCAGGGGGGCGCGATCACCGCGGAGCCGGCATCCGACGGCGGCACGCTGATGCGCCTGCGGCTGCCCGGCATCGAACCGGCTCCGGCCGAGCACGAGCTCGGCGACGGGCGCTCCGGGGACTCATCCGGCGCCGCGGCGCTCGCCGGGGGACGGCCCGACGCCGACCACCGCAGCTGAGGGCCCGGCGGCCGGCCCGACCACCGTGGGCGCTCGCCCGGCGCACGCCCCCGCCCGCTCCCGGAACGCTCCGGGGGTCAGCCCGTAGCTGGCCCGGAACAGGCGCGAGAAATGCTGAGCGCCCTTGTAGCCGACGACCCTCCCGACCTGCGCCACGGCGATCGAGGGCTGCTCGCTGAGCAGCTCGGCCGCCGCGCGCAGGCGCCGCGCCCGCAGCTCCTCCCGGAACGAGCCCTCGCCGAACTCGGCGTAGGCGCGCTGGATCTGCCGGCGGGAGCTGGCGAGCGTCCTCGCCAGCTCCCCCAGCGTCAGCTCCTCGCGGTAGCGTCGCGCCACGAGCTCGCTCGCCTCGGCGTAGAGGCGCCGTCGCCTCGCTGCGGTGCCGTCGCGCACACCGCCCGTCTCCGACCTGCGATCCGAGACGTGACCGTGCCCGGGACGCGCCGCCCGCGCAAGGCGCTCCGCGGCCCCGGGCTACAGCGCCGCGGCGATCGCTCCGAGCGCCTCCTCGATCTGACCGCGGTCGACGTCGAGGTGGGTAACCGCCCGCATCCGGGTGGCGCCGATCACGAGCAGGTCGACCTCCTCCGTCAACCGCTCGGCCAGCAGCGGGGCGTCCGGCACCTCGAAGATCGCGATGTTCGTCTCGACCGTCTCGGGGTCGATGCTCACGCCGGACAGTTCAGCCAGGCCCTCCGCCAGAGCACGGGCATTGGCGTGGTCCTCGGCGAGCCGCTCGACGTGGTGGTCGAGGGCATGGAGGCAGCCTGCCGCCAGGATTCCCGACTGGCGCAGCGCGCCGCCCATCATCTGCTTGTAGCGCCACGCCTCCTCGATCAGCTCGGGCGAGGCCGCCAGGACGGCGCCGACGGGCGCTCCCAAGCCCTTGGAGAAGTCGATCCAGGCGGTGTCGAAGCCGCTCGCGTAGTCGTCCGCGGCAACCCCTGAGGCGATCACCGCGTTCATCAGGCGGGCACCGTCGAGGTGTGTCCGCAGGCCGTGGCGGCGGGCGACGGTGAGCACCTCCTCGATGCGCTCTGCGGGCCACACGCGACCGCCACCCATGTTGCTCGTCTGCTCCACCGAGACGAGCCGCGAGCGCGGCGCGTAGCGGTCCCCCTCCACGTGCAGCGCCGCCTCGAGCTGGCTCGCGGTGAAGATCCCGCCGTCGCCGTCGAGCGGCGAGATCATCGCGCCCGCCAAGGCGGCCGGGCCACCGGCCTCGGCGACGATCGGGTGGGCCGTGCGGTCGAGGATCAGCTCATCGCCGCCGGGGCGGATGTGGAGTCGCAGGGCGATCTCGTTGCACATCGTCCCGCTCGGCAGGAACACCGCGGCCTCATGCCCCAGCAGCTCCGCCACGCGACCCTCCAGCTCGGCCGTGGTGGGATCCTGCCCGCGTTGCTCGTCCCCCACGACCGCCGCCGCCATCGCCGCACGCATCTCGGCCGTCGGCAGCGTCTGCGTGTCGCTGTGCAGGTTGACGGGCATCGCGACGCCGAGGCTAGCTGACCGATCGCGCGGCGCGAGACCGACCCTGCAGACTCATGTGTAGGCGCGCGCGGCCCGCTCGGCGGCGGCGCCGTAGGAGCCGCCGAAGAGCACGGCATGCACGAGCAGCGGCGCGAGCTGGCAGAGCTCGACCCGTGCGGGCGCCCCCTCGGCCAGCGGAGCCGCCTCTTCATAGGCGTCGAAGATGCGCTGCGACGGCGCGCCGAACAGGCGCAGCATCGCCAGGTCCATCTCCCGGTGCCCGCCGTAGGCCGACGGATCGATCAGCCATGCCGAGCCGTCGGAGCCGGCCATCACGTTGCCCGACCAGAGGTCGCCGTGCAGCCGCGCCGGAGGCTCGGGCGGGCCGCAAAGCTCGCCGATCCGCTCGCAGACGGACGCGACGGCCCGCGCACCGGCCTCGGAGATCGCGCCGCGCTCGCTCGCGAGCGCGAGCAGCGGGCGCAGGCGCTGCTCGGCGTAGAAGGTCGGCCAGTCCGGGGCCGGGCCGTTGGGCAGCCGCAGCGAGCCGAAGCCCGTCTCGGCGGGTGCGCCCGGAGGGGCCCCGTATTGCTCGGCGCCGGCCATATGGGTGCCGGCCAGACCCCGGCCGAGCTGCTCGGCCCCGTCGGGTGAGAGCGAGCCGCGCTCGATCCACTCGAGCGCCAGGTAGCGCTCGTCCTGCTCCAGCACCGCCGGGATGCGCAGGAACCCGGCCCCGGCCAGCCATGCCAGACCGGCGGCCTCGGCTGCGTACTCGCCGGGGACCGGCTCGGGGCGGGTCTTCACGAACGCCTCACGCCCGTCGGCGAGGGTCACGCGGTAGGCCTCGTTGATGTCCCCGCCGCCGACCGCTCGCGGATCCGCCGCGCCCGGCGGAAGCGTCACGGCAACCGGCCCGCGCGGATCTGGTCGAGCAGGCCCTGGCATGCCGCCCGGACCATCTCGAACACCGTCCCGAAGCCGTCCTCGCCGCCGTAGTAGGGGTCGGGTACGTCAAGGTCGCGCCCGCCGGCGCTCGCCGGGTCGAATTCGCGCAGCAGCCGGACCTTGCCGCTGCCCTCCGGTGAGGGCGCGATCGCTCGCAGGTCGCGGAGGTTGGAGCCGTCCATCGCGACGATCAGGTCAAAGCGCTCGAAGTCCCCCGGCTCCACCTTGCGGGCCTGCCCCGCGAGCGTGACCCCCTGGGCGGAGGCGGCCTCCCTCGCGCGGGGGTCGGGGGCGCTGCCGACATGCCAGGCCCCGGTTCCAGCCGAGTCCAGCTCGACATCGCCGTCCATCCCCTCGGCCTCGATGAGCGACCGCATCACGCCCTCGGCGGTCGGCGAGCGGCAGATGTTGCCGAGGCACACGAACAGCACCCTCACGGGCGCGGTCATCGGGGCCGGCTCGCCGGGCACGACTACTCCTCGCCGAGCTCCAGCACGGCGAGGAAGGCCTCCTGCGGAACCTCCACACGCCCCACCTGCTTCATGCGCCGCTTGCCCTCCTTCTGTTTCGCAAGGAGCTTTTTCTTGCGCGTGATGTCGCCGCCGTAGCAGCCGGCGATCACGTCCTTGCGGAACGCCTTGACGGTCTCGCGGGCGATCACGTGGGCACCGATCGCGGCCTGGATCGGCACGTCGTACTGCTGGCGGGGTATCCGTTTGCGCAGCTTCTCGGTCAGCGTGCGACCGACCTCGTAGGCCTTCTCGCGGTGCACCACCATCGACAGCGCATCGACGGCGTCGCCGGCGAGCAGCACGTCGAGCTTGACGAGGTCGGAGGGCTTCATGCCGCTCAGCTCGTAGTCCAGGGATGCATAGCCTTTGGTCCGGGACTTCAGCTGGTCGAAGAAGTCGAGGACGATTTCCGCGAGCGGCAGCTGGTAGTTGAGCTGCACGCGCTCGGGTGAGAGGTAGTGCATGCCCGTGTGCTCCCCGCGGCGTTCCTGGCAGAGCTCCATCACGGCCCCCACGAACTCTTTGGGCGCGATGATCGAGGCCTGGATGAACGGCTCCCGGATCTCCTCGATCGTGCCGGGATCCGGCATGTCGGAGGGGTTGTGGACCTCCAGCTCCTCGCCGTCGGTGAGGGTCACATCGAACTCCACGGAGGGCATCGTCGCCAGCAGCTCGAGGTCGTACTCGCGCTCAAGGCGCTCGCGCACGATGTCCATGTGCAACAGCCCCAGAAAGCCGCAGCGGAAGCCGAAGCCGAGCGCGTCGGAGGTCTCCGGCTCCCAGGACAGGGCGGCGTCGTTCAGCACCAGCTTCTCGAGCGCGTCGCGCAGGTCGGGATAGTCGTCGGAGTCGATCGGGAACAGCCCGCAGAAGACCATCGGCTTGACCTCGCGGTAGCCCGGCAGCGGCTCCTTCGCCTCGGCCAGCCGCGGTGCACCGACGCGCGCCCGCGTGGTCAGCGTGTCACCCACGCGCAGCAGGGTCACGTCCTTCAGGCCCGTGATCAGGTAGCCGACCTCGCCGGCGGCGAGCTGGTCGGTCGGCATCATCTGCGGGCTGAAGAAGCCGATGTCATCGATGTCCGCCTCCGTTCCCGTGGCCATCGCCCGGATCGCGTCGCCCTTGCGGAACACGCCGTCGACCACCCGGATGTAGGCGATCACACCCCGGTACTGGTCGAACTCGGAGTCGAAGATCAGCGCCCGAGGCGGCCCGTCGGGGTCGCCCGCGGGCGGCGGCACCCGCGCCACCAGCTCCTCGAGCACCTCGGCCACGCCCTCGCCGGTCTTGCCGCTGATCTGGAGGATCGCGCTCGGGTCCTCTCCGATCAGCTCGGACACTTCGCCGGCGACCCGCTCGGGCTCGGCCCCGGGCAGGTCGATCTTGTTCAGGCACGGGATCAGCTCGAGTCCCGAGTCCACCGCCAGGTAGGTGTTCGCGACGGTCTGCGCCTCGACCCCCTGGGAGGCGTCCACCACGAGCAGCGCCCCCTCGCAGGCGGCCAGCGACCGCGACACCTCGTAGGTGAAGTCGACATGCCCCGGCGTGTCGATCAGGTGCAGCTGGTAGGTCTCGCCGTCACGCGCGGTGAAGAACACGCGCACGGCCTGGGCCTTGATCGTGATCCCGCGCTCGCGCTCCAGGTCCATCGAGTCGAGCAGCTGGGCGCGCATCTCCCTCGCGGCCACGGTGTGGGTCAGCTCGAGGATGCGGTCGGCCAGCGTCGACTTGCCGTGGTCGATGTGGGCGATGATCGAGAAGTTGCGGATATGCGCTTGATCCATGGGCGAAGGTCACGATAGATGGTGTGGGAGAAGGTCCGGAGCGCGCATGCGCGCTCCGCGGGCCCGCACATGTGCGGGCCCGTTCCGGCTCGTGCATGCACGGGCCGGCGGGTCGGCGCATGCGCCGACCCGGGCCCGAAGGGCCGTCAGTCACTCGTCCGCCCGTGCGAGGATCTCCTCGATCGGCGCGACCTCGTCGATCACTCCGTCAGCACGGTGTCCTCGTCGGAGTAGGCGGGCGCGCAGGCGCAGACGATCCGCAGCGGCTCCTCGCCCGCGTTGAAGATCTTGTGGACCGCACCGGGCGGGATCAGCGCGCAGTCGCCGGCCTCGAGCAGACGCTCCTCACCGTCGATCACCAGCCTGCCCCGGCCGGCGCTGATCAGGTACAGCTCCTCGGTGGCCCGGTGGTAGTGCTGGGCGGTGGCGCCGCCCACCGGCACCGTCGCCTCCGCGAGGCTCTGGTTGCGCGCCGGCGCTGACACGGGCCCCGCCCACTCGCGGATCTCCGAGCCGTCGAGCGTCGTGAACGGCTCGATCTGGCTGTAGGAGCGAACCTCCACGAAGATCAGCCTAGAGCGATCGGCAGGTGCGCCGCCGCTCGCCGCCGGGCGGTCCCCCGGACGCGGGCGCGAGAGCCGGTAGCCTTGGAGGTCCGGCGGATCGCCAACTCGACGAGGGAGCATCCAACCGCGGCTACGCGCCGGTCTTCGGGCCGGCGGCCTGTCCAGGTGTCGGGAGTGTTAAGCCGCCCAGGCAAAACACACAGTCCTGGGACGTATGTAGTAAGCGGCGATCTATGCCGGTGGCAAGCTGGGTGGGCTTCGGCTCACCCAGCCTCTGCCTTTCGGGTCCGACCGCAGCTGCCGGCCGGGTCAGGCCCTTCCGAGCCGCGCGCGGATCATGCGGTTGACGTCGTGGGCCTCCGGCACGTGCATCGCCAGCACCGCACGCGTGTAGACCAGCACGCCCGCCGTGCCCGCCAGCCCGACGCTCGCGATCTGGGCGGGAAGCGACTGTCCGAGAGCGGCATCGACGACGTACCAGACCCCGTAGGAGACCCCCGCCAGCAGCGCCGAGGCGACGGCGATACGCACCGTGATCATCAGCGTCTGGCCGCCTTCCAGGCGGCCGTTGAAGCCGGTCCGCAGGCGCACGAGTTGCAGCGCCGTCATCACCGCGTTCGCCGCGACCGTGCCGATCACGAGGCCGGCGATGCCGAGCGGCTTGTACAGCGCCACGCTGACGATCACGTCGACGACGATGTTGAGCGCCGCCAGCCGCGTCGGGATCCACGGCCGCTGCAGGGCGAAGAAGGTGCGCGTCAGCAGCAGGTTGATGCCGGCGAAGGGCAGGCTGAAGGCGAACCAGAAGAGCGCTTCGGAGACCAGCGAGGTGGACTGCGCGTCGAACTGCCCGCGTTCGAACACCAGGCGCGTGATCGGCGTCGCCAGCACGACGATGAACGCCGCCGCCGGGATCAGCAGCAGATTGATCTGGCGCATGCCGGTGCCGAGCGTTGAGCGCATACCCGCCGCGTCCCGCCGCGCGGCGAGGCGGCTGAGGACGGGGAACAGCACGGTCGCGACGGCCACGCTGAACACGCCCTGGGGGAGCATGTAGATGCGGAACGCGTTGTCGATCGCCCGCGGCGCTTCCGTCGAGACGAGGCTCCCGAATGCCGAGTTGATCAGCTGGTCGAGGTTGACGATGCCGAGGCCGATCGTGACCGGCAGCATCAGCATGAAGACCTGCTTGATGCGCGGATCGCGCCAGTTGATGTGGAACTGCAGCCGGAAGTCGATCCGCCCGAGCGCCCCGAACGCCAGGGCCATCTGCACGAACGTCGCCGCGAGGATGCCGATCGCGTAGGCGTAGATCCTGTTTTCGCCGTGGAAGTGCGGCTCGAGCACGACCAGCAGCACGATGATCACGAGGTTCCAGACCGCAGGCGAGATCGCGGGGATCGTGAATTCGTCGTAGGACTGCAGGATCCCCGTCAGCAGACCGGTCAGGCCCAGCAGCAGCACGACGGGGAACAGCACCTGGGATAGGCCGATCGTCAGCTGGTTCAGGGCCGGCGTGAAGGTGGGCCCGATGAACAGCGGCATGATCGTGCCCGCCGCGAGGATGAAGAAGGCGGTGATCGCCCCGAGCGCGATCAGCATGATCCAGAACAGCGTCGAGGCGAGCCGCAGGGCGTCTTTGCGCCGGCCCTGTTGAAGCAGGTCGGTGAACACGGGCACGAACGCCGCCGACAGGGCGGCGTTGGCGAACAGCTGCGCCACCAGGTTCGGCACCAGCGAGGCGATCGTGTAGGCCGATGCTTCCCCGGAGGTGCCGAAGTAGCTGGCAAAGACGATTTCCCGGGCCAGCCCCACGATCCGTGAGATGCCGGTGCCGATCGCGAAGATCGCCGTGTTGCGCGCCACCCGCCCGCCGCGCGCGGACTGCGCCAGCTCCCGCTCGCGGGGAGCCGCCGCCTCGCCCTCGGCCGGGGAGCCGGCATCCCCCGGCTGCTGCCACTCGGGCAGGGGAGCCGACCCGATGAGCTGCGCGCCGGCTACGCGGTCGATCCCCTCCTCGGGCAGCTCCTCTCGAGCGAGCGCCGTCTCCTCGCTCGAGTCCGCGGCGCCCGGGGGCTCCTGCCACGGCGTGTTCTCGCCCTGCCCGGGCGCTCGGGCGGGTGGCTCACCGGCTGCGGGCGGTTCTCCAGGCGAGGGCAAGGCCGCTATAGTACGGCCCTCCGCACAGGGTCCCGTTTCGGCGTGCCCGGCGGCCTTTCACGATGGCCAACATCCACTCACAGAAGAAGCGGATCCTCCGCACCGAGCGCGAGCGCCTGGAGAACCGGCGCTACACCTCGGCGATCAGGACGCACTTCCGCAGCCTCGAGGCTCAGCGCGCCGGCGGCGACGCCGCCGCCGCCGAGGCCACGCACCGTGAGCTCGTCAGCACGATCGACAAGGCCGTCAAGCGCGGTGCGCTGCACCGCAACACCGGCGCCCGCAAGAAGTCCCGCGCGGCCCGCATCGTCGCCGGCTCCTGAGCCGCTAACGCGGCCCCGCGCCGCTCAGCCGACGATCGTGAACGTGAGGTGCTGGGCCGCCGACGCGCCGGACGGACCCACCGCCGTGATCACCACCGTGTAGGCGCCCGGACGGAGCTTCTTCGAGTGCGAGACCCGTCCCTGAAAAGCCACCTTGTTCGCGCCCGTGTGCCCGTTGAACGAAAGCGCCGCACGGGTGACCGTGCGCGAACAGCGCCGCGCGGAGCGGTTGTGCCGCGTCTGCGCGACGCAGCGGCCGTGGACGCGGCGACCGCCGGCCCGCTGGGTGAAGGCGAACGTCACCTTCGCGGCCGTGTTGAGCGCGAAGGAGAACGACGTTCCGAGTGGGAGGCCGCGGCGGCTGATCCTGGCGCCGGCGTTGCCCTCGCGCCATCGCAGGTGGGCCTGGCGGACGGTCGAGAGCGACGGGACGGGCGGAGCGCTCGTGAAGGTCTGATCGGCACCGTACGTCGTCCCCCCGGCGTTTGTCGCAACCAGCCGATAGTGGTAGGTGGTGGCCGGCGAGAGGCCCGTGAGGTTCACCGCGACGGGCTGAGGGGCTGCGCCGTAGCCGAGCGCCACGCTCGGCGTCGTCGTGCCGTATGCCGTGGTCGTGCCGACCTGGAAGTAGGCGCTCGCAGCGGCTTCGGTGAGAACGGTGCCGTGCCCGGTCGCGCTTGTGATGCCGACGGGGCCCGCCGCGCCGGTGACCGCCGTCGCCGCGGCGATCGAGGTGATTTCGACCGTCTTGAGATAGGCCGCTTCTTCTGTTTTCGTAGCAGTTTCCTCGTAGCCGGCCACGAACAGCGCGCGGCCGTCCGGCAGAAGCACGCCCGTGTCGCCCTCACGCGGGGTTACGAGCAGGTCGGGCAGCGCGACGAATGTCTCCGTCGCCGAGTCGAAGACTTCGGCGCTGGCGAGGTATTTCGACGCGGCGTTGTAGCCGCCCGCGATCAGGACGCGGCCGCTCTGGAGCGTCACGACCCCGGCTTCGTCGCGCGGTTCGACCGGTTCGTGCCCGGCCGTGAGCGCTTCGAAGGTTTCCGTCGCCGGGTCGTAGATTTCCGCCGTCTTCATGTATTCGGGAGTCGGCGGGCCGGAGTAGCCGCCCGCGATCAGCACCTTCCCCGTCGGCAGCAGCGCGACGGCAGGCTGGTAGCGCCCGTGGAAGGCGAGGCCTTTCACGGTCGAGAAGCTGTTGCTCGCCGGGTCGTACGTTTCGGCGGTCCTGGTGTATTCGCCGCTGTTCTGCACCCCGCCGGTTATGAACACCTTGCCGCCCGGCAGCAGGACCGCGCCGGCTCCGTCGCGCACGACGTTGAGTTCCGCGGGGAAGATCCCGAACGTGCGCGTCGCCGGGTCGAACACTTCGACAGTTTTCAGCGATTTGGTCACAGAGCTCCAGCCGCCGAGCAGCAGCACGCGGCCGTCGGGCAGGGCGACCGTCGCCTGTTCGCCGTGCGCGTGGGTCTCTTCGCCGGCGAGCTGTTCGAACGTGCCCGCCGCCGGGTCATAGATTTCCGCGCTCATCAGAGGCCCTTCGTTCCTGTAGCCCCCGGCGATCAGGACCTTCCCGCCGGGCAGCACCGCGGCGGCCGGCGTGTACCTGCCCTGGAACATTTCGCCGGGCACCTGCGAGAACAGGCCGCTCGCCGAGGCGGCGGTGGAGGGAACGACCGCGGCGAGCGCGACCAGGACCGAGGCGAGGGCGACGCGGTGGCGCAGCGCCGATGCGATCGCCCGGCGCGGCGATTCGATCAAGGAGCCCCCCATCAGGTCGGCAAAGCTACAGCGTCCTGCGGCGGCAAAGCTCGCGGACGCGCCGGGGCGAGGCAGCGCGTGCGCCGCGCCTCACCCTCGGGCCGTGATCGCTTCGAACGCTCGCTGCGCGACCGTGTCCTCGGCCAGGTTCGCGGCCGGGCCCCGCTCCGCGCGCAGCAGCGCCCCACCGCGCGAGTCGAGCTCGAGCCGCGCCATCGTCGCCAGCGCGCGGCGGAAACGCTCGGGCTCGGCGCGGGCGACGTCGGCGATCAGCCGCTCGGCCGCGCGCGCCGGCATCCGCAGCCCCCGCTTGACCTCGGCGGCCGACTCGCCCTCCGCGAGGCGTAGCGAGATCGCCAGCGCGTCGCGCAGCCGGCCGGCGATCAGGTAGGTCAGCCCGGCCAGGCGCTCGCCCTGCACGCGCAGCCGCAGGTACGTCGCGGTCGCCGTCGCGCCGTCCCCGCCGACGAGCGCGTCGGCGAGCGCGAACGCGCGCCACTCGGCCGAGTGTGCGGCACGGGCCTCAACCTCCTCGGCGCCGACGCGGCGCGGGCCGTCCTTCGGCTCCTCGCCTTCGAGCGCGAGCTTCTCGAGCTCGCGGAGCAGTCGCTGCTGGCGCTCGCCGACCTGCGCCACGAGCGCCTTGGCGGCGGCCGCGTCGAGGGACAGGCCGAGCCGCAACCCCTGCTCGCGCGCCCACTTGCCCAGCTCCCAGGGCTTGACCGTCAGCTGCGCGACGATCTGGCCGCCGGCACCGGTGATCGCCTCGTGCAGCGCCGCCGGCGCCTTGGCGCGCGCCTCCTCGCGTGCGAACACCGCCAGGGTGGTGTCGGGCGGCATCTGCGCAAGCGCCGGGGCCAACTGCTGCTCGACCTCGGCCTGGCGCCAGCGCTCGGCGCCCTCGACGATGATCACCCGGCGGCCGACCGCCAGCGTCATCACCGCCAGCGCGACCGCCGCGCCCGCCGGCGTCGCCTGATCGCCCTCCAGCACCTCTGCCCCGCCGTCGCCCTCGGCGAGCGCGCGCAGCCCGGCGCGGCGCTCGCCGATCGCGCCGTGATCGTCGCCGTGGATCAGATACGCGGGCCTGAGCTCGGGCATCTAGCGGACGACCAGGTTGACCAGCTTGCCCGGCACGACGATCTCCTTGACGAGCTCCTTGCCGTCGAGGTGGGCCATCACGTTCGGGGCGGCGCGGCACAGCTCCTTGAGCTGCTCCGGCGTGGATTCGGAGCTCGCCTGGACGCGGTCGCGAACCTTGCCGTTGACCTGGCAGACGAGCTCGTAGACGTCGCTCTCGAGCAGCGTCTCGTCGGCTTCCGGCCACGGCTGCTCCCAGACCCGCTCACCGGTGAGCCGCTCGTAGATGTCGGCGCTCGTATGCGGGGCGAAGGGGAACATCAGCGATGCGCTGGTGCCGAGCGCGAAGCGCAGGCTCTCGACCGAGACCGAGTCCCGCAGTCGCGAGCAGTCGTTCAGCAGCTCCATCACGGCCGCGATGGCGGTGTTGAAGGCGAACCGCCGCAGGTCGTGAGAGACCTTGTCGATCGCCCAATGCGTCTTTCGCAGCAGCGCCAGCTCCCCGCCCTCGGCGTAGTCGGGCGCGGGCAGGCCCGCCGCGGGAGCCCCGGCCCGGTCGGCCGTCTCCGCCGCCAGCCGCCACAGCCGCCCGAGGAACCGGTGAACGCCCTCGACCCCCTCGTCCGACCAGTCGGCATCCTGCTCGGGGGGGCCGACGAACAGGATGTAGCAGCGCGCCGTGTCGGCCCCCACGCGTTCGACGATCGAGGCGGGCGAGACCACGTTGCCCTTGGACTTGCTCATCTTCGACCCGTCCTTGGTGACCATGCCCTGCGTGAACAGCGCCTGGAAGGGCTCCTGGAAATCGAGGTGGCCGAGGTCCGCGAGCGCCTTCGTGAAGAAGCGCGCGTACATCAGGTGCAGGATCGCGTGCTCGACGCCGCCGATGTACTGGTCGACCGGCATCCACTCGCGGAGCGCGGCAGGGTCCCATGCCTGCTCTTCGTTGCGCGCGTCGCAGTAGCGCAGGAAGTACCAGGAGGAGTCGACGAAGGTGTCCATCGTGTCCGTCTCGCGGCGGGCCGGGCCGGCGCAGGACGGACAACTCGTGTTCACCCACTCCTCGGCCGCCGCCAGCGGCGAGCGCCCCTTCGGCGTGTAGTCGTCGATGTCGGGCAGCTCCACGGGCAGATCCTCCGTCGGCACGGGCACCATGCCGCAGCGCTCGCAGTAGACGATCGGGATCGGGCAGCCCCAGTAACGCTGCCGGGAGACCAGCCAGTCGCGCAGGCGGTAGTTGATCGAGGCGTGGCCCTTGCCTTCCCTGTCGAGCCAGGAGACGATCGACGCGTGAGCCGCGCGGTTGTTCAGGCCGTCGAACTCGCGATCGGAGTTGACGAGCAGGCCGTCGCCGGCGTAGGGCAGGTCGCCCTCGGCTCCGTCGGGCGCGGCGATCACGCGCCGGATCGGCAAGCCGAACGTCTTCGCGAAGTCGTAGTCGCGCTCGTCGTGTCCGGGCACCGCCATGATCGCCCCGGTGCCGTACTCCATCAGCACGTAGTCGGCCACGTACATCGGAATCTCCTCGCCGTTGACGGGGTTCGTGACCGTCCGTCCCAGCGGCACGCCCGTCTTCGCCTTCTCGACGTTGCCCCGTTCCTCGTTGGTCTCGTTCAGCGCCCGGTTCACGTAGTCGCGAGCGGCCTGCTCGTGCTCGGTGCCGGCGGCCAGGCGCATCACGTCCGGGTGCTCCGGCGCCATCACGAAGAAGGTCGCCCCGAACAGCGTGTCGGGCCGGGTCGTGAAGACCGGGTAGTCGACGCCGATCGCCTCGCAGCGGAACGTCACCTCCGCGCCCTCGCTGCGACCGATCCAGTTGCGCTGCATCGTCTTGACATGCTCGGGCCAGTCGATCCCGTCGAGGTCGTTCAGCAGCCGCTCGGCGTAGTCGGTTATGCGCAGGAACCACTGCTCGAGCTGGCGCACCTCGACGATCGCCCCGCAGCGCTCGCAGCGACCGTCCGCGTCCACCTGCTCGTTGGCCAGCACGGTCTGGTCTTTCGGGCACCACTTGACCGCCGCCTCGCGCCGGTAGGCCAGGCCCGCCCGGTAGAGCTCCAGGAAGATCCACTGCGTCCAGCGGTAGTAGCTCGGTTCGGAGGTGGCCAGCTCCCGCGACCAGTCGATCGAGATGCCCCAGGAGCGGAACTGCTCCTGGAAGGAGGCGATCGATTCGGCGATCGAGATGCGGGGGTGAACACCGGTCCTGATCGCGTGGTTCTCGGCCGGCAGGCCGAACGAGTCGTAGCCCATCGGGTGCAGCACGCGCTCCCCGAGGCGGCGGTGGAAATGCGCGATCGCGTCGCCCAGGGCGTAGCACTTGAGGTGCCCGATGTGAGGCTCGCCGCTAGGGTAGGGGAGCATCTCCAGGACGTAGGCGGCCGGGTGCTCAGAGCCGCCGCGAACGTTCGCGAGCGGTTCTCCCGAGCCCTCCTCCTCGGCGAGGTTCGCCACCTCCCAGGTGCGCTCGGCGGCCCACAGCGCCTGCCAGCGAGGCTCGATCTCCTGCGGGTCGTAGCGGTGGTCGGTCATCCGCCCGCAGGTTATCGGGGCGGCCTGCGCGAGCGACCGCGCGGCCCGCCTCGCCGGGACGGCGTCGCGCTACCCGGCGGCGGCGCCCTGCTCGCGGAAGCGGCTCGCGCCTTCGAGCAGCTCCCGGACCTCGGTGGAGGCCTTCTGGGGCGAGCCCGCGTCGAACGGCGGCTGCGGGTCGTACTCGATGCCCAGCTGGATCGCCTCGGCGACCTGGCGGCCGGCGATCCGCTCCGCCAGCGCCAGCGCCATGTCGATCCCCGCCGACACCCCGGCGGCGGTGACGGTCTTGCCGGCGAAGACGATCCGCTCGGGGCTCGGCTTCGCGCCGAGCGCCGCCAGCGTGTCCATCGCGAGCCAGTGGCTGGTCGCGCTGACCCCCTCGAGCAGCCCGGCCGCCGCGAGGATCAGGGAGCCGGTGCAGACCGACGTCGTCCAGGTGCTCGTGCGGTCGGCCTCCCGCAGCCAGTCGAGCATCTCCCCGCCCGCCCGCGCCGTGACCTCTCCCGGGCCGCCGGGCACGAGGATGATCTCCGGCGAGGGCAGCTCGGAGAGGGAGCGCTCGGCCTCGATCGTGAGCATGCCGTTGTCGGTGCGAACGGGCCCGGCCTCGCGCGCGAGAAACGTCACCCGCGCGCCGGGAAGGCGGCTCAGCACCTCGTAGGGCCCGATCGCGTCGAGCGCTGTGAAGCGGTCGTAGAGGGGGATCGCGATGTCCATCGGTGTCTCCTTGTCGTCGAGTGGCTCTGATTCGTCCTCAGGCGGCAGGCGGCGCAACCGCCTCCCGCCCGCCCGCGGCGGCCGTCTGGAAGCGGCGGCGATACTCGGCCGGCCCGACCTGCAGCGCCCGCAGGAAGCTGCGGCGCATCGTCTCCGCGGTCCCGAACCCGCAGCCACGCGCGATCGCGGAGACCGGCTCGCCGCTCTCCTCGAGCCTGCGCCGGGCCGCCTCCAGCCGGACGCTCTCGACGTAGCGGGCGGGCGTGGTGCCGGTCTGCGCGCGAAACGCCCGGGCGAAGTTGCGCGGGCTCATGTGGGCACGCGCGGCCATCGCCTCGACCGTGTGCTCTCCGGCGACGTCCTCGAGCACGAGCCGCTGGATCTCCCGCAGCGGCTCGGCTCGGGGCTGCTGGGCCTGAAGCGTGGCGCTGAACTGCGACTGGTTGCCGGGTCTGCGCAGGAACAGCACGAGGTGCCGGGCGATCAGCAGCGCAGCCTCGCGGTCGAGGTCCTCCTCGACCATCGCCAGCGACAGGTCCATCCCCGCCGTGACGCCGGCCGAGGTCCAGATCGCGCCGTCGCGCAGGAAGATCGGGTCCGGGTCGACCTCGACCGCCGGGTGCTCGCGCGCGAGCTGCTCGGCGAAGGCCCAGTGGGTGGTCGCGCGGCGCCCCTCGAGCAGACCCGCGGCCGCCAGCAGGAACGATCCGGTGCAGACGCCCGCCACGCGGCGGCAGTGGCGCGGGGCACGCGAGAGCCACCGGATCAGAGTGTCGTCGTCGCCCGCCTGCGAGCGGCCGCTGCCCCCGGGCACGATCAGGGTGTCGATAGCCTCGCCGGCGCGGGGCAGCGGCGCGTCGGGGACGAGCCCCAGGCCGCTCGAGCTCCGCACCGGGCGGGGCGAGCGGGCGATCGTCGCGATCTCATAGCCCGGGTCCTCTCGGCCGGTCGCGGAGATCAGCTCCCGGGCTGCCGAGAAGACCTCCAGCGGCCCGGTGACGTCGAGGCTCTGAACTCCCGGATAGAGCAGGATCGCGATCCGCCGAGGCCCGTCATGCCGACTCATCGGCCGATCATCGCGCACCCCGTTCTTGTCCGCAAGGACACATTTCCCACTTTTCCTGCCACCCATCGAAAGCGCGCCACATCACCGCCCCGAGGCTCACCGGCCCATCTGCCCGTCCCGCCCGCCGCAGGCTCTCGCGGGGGAATACGATGGCCCCGTGGAGGATCCCGGCTTCAGCCCAACGCACGAAGGCGAGGAGGCCCACCCCGATTCGCTCGCCTCCGCGCCCGGGCGCGTGGCGAGCATCGTGGCCGCGGCCGAAGCGGCCGCCGGGGAGCTCCGGGAACAGGCCGAGGTCCGTTCGCGCGAGCGCATCGCCGAGGCGGACCGCGCCGCGGACATCCGCGTCAGCGCCGCCGAGGAGGAGGCCGGGGAGATCCTCGGCTCCGCCCGCGAGGAGGCCGAGCAGACCCTCTCCTCAGCGCGTGCAGAGGCCGAGCAGACGACGGGCGAGGCGAGCGCCACGGCGGCGAGGCTGAGCGCCGAGGCCGAGACCGCCCGCGACCAGGCCGCGGCGACCCTGGGCGACGCCGGCAAGGAGTCCGAGCGGCTGCTCGGCGAGGCCCGTGCGACCGCCCAGCGGCTGCGCTCAGAGGCCGACGAGCATGCCTCCAGGGTCCGCTCGGAGGCGGCCGCCGAGGCCGAGAAGCTCAGGGCCGAGGCCGAGCAGGCGTCGGCGAAGCTGCTCGAGGACGCCCGCCAGGACGCGGCCCGCATCGCCGAGGAGACGCGCGAGCAGACCGAGCGCCTGCTGCTCGCCCGCCGAGACGAGCTCGCCCGCCTGCACGAGGAGGCCGAGGCCCAGGCCCGCGAGATCAAGAGCCAGGCACGCGTGGAGGCCCGCGAGATCACCTCCGAGGCCCACGCGGTCTCCAGCGAGGTACTCGTCGAGGGCACCGAGATCTCCCGCAACCTGCGCGAGCTGTCCGTTTCGCTGCGCAACAACGCCGAGCGGCTGCTCCGCGACGTACGCCTCGCCCATGGCGCGATGATCGCGAACCTCGACCAGGCGGCGCCCTCGGAGAAGGGGCCCAACGGCCGCGCGGCAGGTCGCGGCTCCGCCCGCGGTCGCCCGGCCGACGAGGGCAGCGGCGAGGACCTGGACGTGCCCGAGTTCATCCCCCGCGGCTGACACGAGACGCGCGGTGCCGGCCACGCGCGGGACCGGCTGACTGCTCCGCCCGCGCGATACGATTGACCGGCTTGGGGCTATAGCTCAGCTGGGAGAGCGCCGCCATGGCATGGCGGAGGTCGTCGGTTCGAGCCCGACTAGCTCCACTTCGAAGCCTCGTGACCAGACCGTCCGGCGGGCGTCGATCCGCCGGACGGTGGGTCCCGCGCCCGTTCTCAGGACCCTTCGTTCACGATCGCCTGGTAGGGGCGGCAGGGCTCGTTGCGCAGGCTCGGGCAGGCCGGCAGGGCGGTGGGAACGCCGACGCCGGGCACGATCGGCAGGGTCAGGCTCGAGGGCATGCTGGGCGAGAATGCGACCGACTCCGCCGCCGTGGTGCCCGCCGGTTCGGTCTGCGCGAAGGCCCAGATCGGCTGCGTGCCGTTCGGCGCCGAGATCGTGACCCTGATGCGCGAGCCCGCGCGGTAGGCATGCCCCTCGAAGTAGAGGGGGATCGTGACCGGCACGAATTCGTTCGCCGGCATCGGCGTCACGTCGGAGGCGAGCATCGTCGGGATCGGCTGCAGCAGCGTGGGCTTCTGCTTGAGGATGTTCTTCGCGTTCGTCGCCAGCTTGCGCTCGCTCGCCCGGATCCAGCCGTTCTGCACGAACGTCTCGTTGCCGTCGGGGCGCACCTCGCTGACGGTCGCCTGGAGGTCGACGTCGGGCGTCGAGGACTTGACCCAGAGCTGGACGGCGCCGCCGCCGATCGCGGTGGTGTCGCCGCTCAGCGGCGCTGACACGTAGGACACCGCCGAGCCCGCCGGCGGCTGGAGCCCAGTTCCATTCCCACTGCGAGGCGTTGCCCCACAGACCGCCGCCTGCCGGTGTTCGGCCCGAAGTCGGTCAGCGGCGTGGCGGCAGCATCCGAGGTGTACGTGTCGACGCCTTCGGTCGCTCTGCGGCTGTTCCCCGAGCGTCCCGTTCGCCCCCAGGTACCAGGTCCTGCGCCTTCGTCCCCGGGATCGGGAACTGCGAGAAGGACTGTTCGAAGCCCGGGTAGGGGTCGCCGGCGGTCGTCGTGCCGAGCGGCGATGCTACCGGCGCCGTTGTCGAACAGCACCCGGATCTGCGGGAGCGCTTCGAACGCCGACAGCGCCGATTCGTAGGTCAGCTGTTCCTGGATCGGGTCCGGGGGAAGCGTCACGACGTCGGTCTTCGGGAGCCCCATCGCTTCGTCGTAGATGACCGGCGCGGCCGCGTGGATGACCGCCGCGTCGGTGATCGGCGCCTGCTGGGCGACGTACAACTCCAGGAAGTCATAGAGACGGTCGAGCGTGTGGGGATCGAGCGAGTCGACGTGGGCGCCGTTGGTGAAGGTGAACCACTTGCGGCTCGTGCCTGTGAAGTGCTGGGCGAGGTCGGCGCAGTGCCCGCCGGTCTGCTCGTCCTCCCACTGGCAGGCCATGAACGTCGGCACCTTGATCTTCTTCACGAACGTGACCGGGTCGAGCGGGTCGGCCACCGGTGCGTTGTAGGTCGAGTTCGCTTTGATCTTGTCCAGCAGGTTCGCGGCCTCGCCGTGGAGAGCCTGGTTGGCCTTACAGGTCTGATCGCCTTCTTCGATCTGCTTGCTCGCCCAAGCCTGGCCGTGGCCGGGACCGGCCGGTTCGGCGTTCTGCTGGCGCTGCTCGGCCCATTCGACGGCGAAGCCGGTGTTGAGGATGCCACCCGGGTAGAGCGTCGTCGCCGTGGCGTCGATCACCGACAGCGGCGCGATCGCCGCCAGGCCCGCCGGGTCCGTCTGCGCGGTGAACAGCTGGCTGATGCCGCCGTAGGAGATGCCCAGCATGCCGACCTTGTTGTGCAGCACCCACGGCTGGTGGGCGATCGTTTCGATCACGTCGTAGCCGTCGAGGTTCTGCAGCTTTTCGAAGAAGTCGAAGGCCCCGCCCGGAGCAGCCGGTGCCGCGCATGTTCACGTCGACCACCGCGAAGCCCATCAGGTTGGCGACCACGGCGATGCCGTTTTCGGGCCCCGCCGGGTTGGCGTATCCGTAGCCCGAGTACTCGATCAGCGTCGGGTAGGGAGCGGTGTAGCTGATCGAGGGTAGGCCCGGTATCGGCAGGCTCGGCATGTGGATGCTTCCGGGTACGCCCGGCTCCCCCGCCGGGCTGGTCGGCGGATGCACGTCGATCGCGAGCTGGGTGCCGTCCCGGGTGGTCAGATAGGTGTAGCCGTTGTCAGGGATTTCCTGGCTGTAGATGCCCGGGTCCCACGGCGCCGGGGTGTCCTTGTGCACCGTCACGGGTTCGGAGGTCTCGCCGCTCGAGCGAACGCGGTAGTTCTTCGCCGGCTTCACGTTGCGGAACAGCAGCCCCCCTTCGGAATCGGCCTGCTGCGTGTACACGGCTGAGCCGTGCCTGTCGAGCAGCGACGCTTCGGCGTCGGGCGCCAGTCCGGTGACGTCGACCTGTTCGACGCTCCCCTGCGTGCTGAAGGCCGAGGCGCTCGCGGCCGTCAGAAGGCACGCGGCCAGCGCCACGAGCACCGAGATGACGGCTCGAGCGCGATGCCCCAACGGCCACCCCGCTCCAGCTCGCCGGCCCGCTCCGGCACGGCTCTCCTCCCCACGAATCACGCTCGCTCGAACTAGCACGCGGCCATTCCCCCATTTCATGTCTCCGCGCCGGTGCGCGGCGTCTTGTCTGGTGCCCCGGTCCGGTTCCTGCGCGGGTCGCGCCGACCGGGATGCGCACCTCTATACCCGCCCGGCCGCGTTCTGAATCGCGGGCCGGGACGGACGCCGAGAACCGGCTCGGCTAGATCGACGGAGCGCTGCGCTCCGGCGAACGGGCAGCCGCCGGGGTGCGCGCCGAAATCCCCCTGAGAGGAGCCGCTGCGCTCAGCGCGGGGCGGCCCGGCGGGCCTGTGCGAAGGTCACGAGCCGGGCGCTGTCCTCGTCCCACAGCTTCAGCGTGACGGCGCGCAGCCCGTCCCCGAGCGTGAGCGTCGGGACGGCGTGGAAGACGGCGTTCTCATCATGGGCCCGCCGCAGGTTGTAGTTGGGGATGCGGGCGTTCAGGTGGTGGACGTGGTGGTAGCCGATGTTGCCCGTGCAGAACCTCAGCGGAGCCGACAGCTTCAGGAACGAGCTGCCGCGCAGCGCCGCCTCGGCGTAGTTCCAGGTCTCGCCGCTCTCCCAGTAGGCGTCCTCGAACTGGTGCTGCACGTAGAACAGCCAGATGCCCATCGAGCCGGCGAGCAGTGCCGAGGGGCCGAGCACGAGCAGGTAGTCACGCCAGCCGATCAGCCAGCACAGGCCGCCGACGATCACGGCCAGCGCCGCGTCGGTGGCGAGCACGCTTCGGCGCATCCGCGGCCGGGCGTCTCGCGACACGATCCGCGGCCCGATGATCATCGCGACGATCGGCCCGATCCCGAACATCACGAGCGGGTTGCGCAGCAGCCGGTAGCCGAGCCTCCCGCGCCAGGGCAGCTCCCGGTATTCGGCGATCGTCAGCGTCCGCACGTCGCCCGTGCCCCGGCGGTCGAGATCGCCCGAGCTCGCGTGGTGAACGGCGTGGTCGTGGCGCCAGCGGACGAACGGCGAGTAGAGCATCAGCCCGGTGACGATGCCGAGCCACTCGTTGCCCCGGCGGGAGCTCAGGAACGAGCCGTGGGTGCAGTCGTGGAAGACGATGAAGGTGCGCACCAGGAACACGGCCGCCGGCACGGCAAGTGCCAGTGCCAGCAGGTGCGAGACCCCGAGCAACAGGTAGATCGCCACCGAGATCCCCACGTAGGGGGCCACCGAGGTGGCAAGGCACCATGCGGCCCGCCGCCCGTTCGGGCGGGCGTACGGGGCGAGCATTTCACGCCACTTGCGCGGGTCGTTTTCGAGGCCTTGATCCGCGGCGGCGACGGCTGCCGCTTCGGACTCGACCGAGCCCGATACGGGCTTCGCGAGGCCGGCGGGGGTAGCCGCGGCGCTCACGCCGCAGCCCGCCTGCGGCGGGCACGATCGCGGCGCGCTCGTCCCTGTCCGGGGCGCGGCGCGCCCTGCGGCGCCTGCCGGTGGCCGGCGTCGGGCTCGTCGAGCACGCCCAGCCGTCTGGCGAGCTGGTTCATGTCCCGCCGTTCCTCGGCTCCCACGAGCGTGATGCCGATGCCCTGGCGGCCGGCGCGGCCGGTGCGGCCGACGCGGTGTACGTACGAGTCGTGGTCGCTAGGCGGATGGAAATTGATCACGTGCGAGACCCCCTCGACGTCTATCCCCCGCGCTGCCACGTCGGTAGCTACAAGCGTATCGATATGTCCCGACTGAAAGCGCGCCAGAGCCTGCTCGCGCTGTCGCTGTGACTTGTTGCCGTGGATCGCCACCGCCTGCACGCCGCCCGCGCCGAGGCGCTTGACGAGCCGGTCCGCGCCACGCTTGGTGCGTACGAACACCAGCGTCCGCTCGCGATCGCGCCCGAGCTCGGTGAGCAGCGCGTCGATGCGGCCGTCCTCGCGGACGGAGATGAAGCGGTGCTCGACCTCCGGCGCGTCGGAGACGACGGGCAGCACGCTGTCGTGGCGCACCGCCGAGCGGGTGTAGCGCTTGGCCAGCTGGCCGGCGACGCCGTCGAGCGTGGCCGAGAAGAACAGCGTCTGGCGGTCAGCCGGGCAGGCCTTGACGATGCGGTCGATCGCCGGGCGAAAGCCCATGTCGAGCATGCGATCGGCCTCGTCGAGAACGAGGATGCTGAGGGCGTCGAGCTTGAACGAGCCGCGCTGGAGCAGGTCCTCGAGGCGCCCCGGTGTGGCCACGATCACGTGGGAGCGAGCCGCCCGAGCGGCCTGGGCCCCGATCGCGACGCCGCCGTAGACGGCGGTGATCCGGAGCTTGCGCGCCCCGGCGATGTCGTCGAGCTCGCGCACGATCTGGCTGGCAAGCTCCCGCGTGGGGGCCAGCACGAGCGCCGAGGGCTTGGGTGAGCCCGGCTCGAGGTTCTCGAGCAGCGGGATACCGAAGGCGAGCGTCTTGCCCGAGCCGGTCGGAGAGGAGACCAGCACGTCCCGGCCGGCGAAAACGTCGCCGAGCACGAGCTGCTGGACGGGGAACGGCGCGTCGATGCCACGCCGTGCGAGGACGCCGGCAACGGCGCTCGACACGCCGAGCTCGGCGAAGGACTGCGTCTTCATGAACTGCTCCTTTTGCTGCACGCGTGAACACGCGCGATTCGGAGGCTATGGCCGACCCGAACCGCTCTCTGCGGTACTCAAGCGAGCTGCCTCGCGGCCGACGATCGACCGCTGTGAGAGACGCTACCAGATCGCAATCGCCTCCCCGCCGGGCTCCTACATCCGTCCGGCCCGGGCGATCCGGGCACGAGCCGGCCGCCGGCGGCGGGCCGCCGGGCGCGGAGACGATTATCGCTACCATATATGTGCGGATCGATACAGATGCCCGTCGGACCGCGCAAACCAGCCTTCGGGCGCCTTCCCGGGAGCGCGAAGGCGAAAAACGTTCGGGAGCCACACGTGCCACCTCCAGGCCCGCAGCAGATCCGCCAGCAGGAAAAGCACGAGGAGAAGCTCAAGGACATCAAAGAGCAGGTAGCCAACGGCAAGCTGGTGATCCGCCAGATGACAGCCGAGGAGCGCAAGCGCTTCCCACCCCAGCAGGGGACACGGCCCGCCAAGGGCTCCCGCCGGCGCGCCTGATGCGCTTCTTCCTGCCGTCGGCGAACGAGGGCAACACCGCGAGCGAGCAGCGCTACAGCGAGCTGCGCGAGGAGGCCGAGGCCTGCACCGGCTCGACCTCGCGAGACCGCCGGATCAGCGAGATCGAGTGCCGCCGGGGCGGCCACGACTGCGTCCTTCGCGTGGGCGATCCTGACGCAGCGGACGGGCGCACCGTCGCCGCGATCCTGCAGCTCGGCCGCGACACCTACACGGTCCACCACGTCCCCACCGAGCCGGGCCGGCAGAGCAGCCCGACGGTGCTGCAGCGGACCGAGGTCTACAGGGTCGCGGACTTCGACTGACCTCCGGCCCCGCTCGGGCCGGCCCGAGCGGGGCGGTCAGCCGGTCTTCTCGCCGATCATCTCGATCGCCGCCGCCGGGCCGAGGAAGGGGGCGCTCGCCACGTAGGCGAGCTGCGGCAGGCGACGCGGCAGCTGCGCCGTCGCACCGGCCGCGACGTCGCGCTGGATGATCTCGAAGATCGCCCCCGCGATCGCCTGCGAGAACAGCCGCGGCAGCTCGCCGCCCCCGGGCCGTTGGCGGTAGCCCTCCTCCAGGAAGATCGTGAAGGAGCGGGTCGTTTCCTCCGCACGGCGCACGGCCGTCGGCCCGGCCGTGTAGCACTCGACCAGCCGCAGGTGCGACATCACCGGATCGGCCGCGATCAGCTCGAGCAGCCGCCGCAGCCCACGCCAGATCCGCTCGGGCCAGTCGTCCGCGGAGAAGTAGGCGCTGACGAGCGTGTCGAGGATCTGCTGGGTCGGATGCTCCTGTGCCTCCAGGAAGACCTGTTCCTTGTCGCTGAAGTGGCGGTAGAAGGCCTCTTTCGCGACACCCGCCGCCGAGACGATGTCTGCAACGGTCGTAGCCGCGTAGCCCTTCTCCATCGTCACCGAGGCGGTCGCCGCCAGGATGCGGCTGCGCTGGTTGCGGGCGACCGCGCCGGGCGGCAGCCCGTGGCGTCCGCGGGGCAGACGCTCCAGGCCGGAGTGGCTCTGCAGAGCGGGGGACTGCTCAGCCGGCAGCGCCAGCAGCGCGGCCGGGGAGGTGCTCCAGCGCCCGGCTGCCGCGGGCACCGCGTAGCAGGCCATCCAGGCGAGCATCTGCTCGGCCCGCGCCGGCAGCTTGTCCTCGCTGTGCGTCCGAAGATGGCGCGAGACGACGTGGCGCACGGCTCCGATCAGGGCTCGCCCCGGGATGTCGAGTGTGACCCCGTCCCGCGGGGCGCCCTCGAGCAGCACTTCGGCGTTCTGCTCCATCCCATCGAGCACCATCCGCAGCTCGGCTCGCAGCCGCGGGCCACCCGCCAGCGCCTCGACGAACATCACCCGGCCGGCGTCCGGATCGTCGGTCAGCGTCCGCAGCAGCTCGGTGAAGGCGGGCCGCGCCGCGCTCGCCCACTCGCCCTCCTGCAGTGAGCTCGCCATCCGCGCGAGCGTCCTCTCGGTCACCGCTCTGTATGCCGCCAGCATGCACTCTTCGCGGTCGGCGAACTGCTCGTAGAAGGTCGCGCTGGACACTCCCGCGCGGGCGCTGATCTGGGCGATCGTCAGGCTCTGGTAGCCGAAGCGCCCGGCGAGCTCGATCACGGCCTCGATCAGTCGCTCGCGCTGCGTCTGCTGGCGTGCCGCCCGGCTGACCGCAACCCCTCGCCGCGGCCGGCCCGTGCGCGTCGTCGGTGTCCTGCGGGCTGGATGGGCCATGGCTGGATCCGAAGATAGCGGACGCCACGGGCGAGGGCCAAGTGTGGAGAACTACGCCCGCCATCGTTCGCATTCGGGGTCCGCGCGCGTTTTCCAGGCCACGGACCTCTCACTCGTGATCGCTGCTTCAAGTCGTGTCCAAGCTCAAAAACCCCGTATTTCCGGGGCTCTAGTCGGTCACCACAGGCGATCCGTGTCCGGGGGGTTGACACAAAAGTTCAGCTGTGCTTAGCTATCGCCGCCGTTCAGAAGTGCCGCCGGACAGGTTTCAAAATTTATGTTTGAAGCTTGTTTGGGCGGGTAGAGACACTGGTCAAATGGTCACTTTCGCCGAACAGGACATGCGGGGGCAGGGGACAAGCGGCCCCGCGGCAGGTCCAGGAGGCGGGCGGGTGGCCATGCCGTTCGGGCCGGACAGGACAGAGCTTGTGCGAGCGTCGCGACACACCCCTCCTCCGTGGCGCTCGCAGAGGCTCTGCCTCGTCCTCCGGAACGGCTGACAGAGGGCCTGGAGAGGACAGACGTACCCGGAGCGATGAGGGGGTCGCGGGACGGCCCCGTTTCTAATAAGGAGACGACTCGAGAGATGAGACCGTTGCAAACCCCTGGGGAACGCGTGAGGACACGCGGCACGCGCTCGGCGCTCGCCGTTCTCGCCGCCGTCTGCCTGGCGCTCGCCGTCACCGCGTCGGCCTCGGCTGAAAAAAACCCCTTGAACAAACTGAACAAGGCTGAATTCGCCAAATTCGTCAACTGCCCGATCAACCTCGGCAAAGGCTGCCTGTACGGCGAAACGCTGGAAGGCGAATTCAAGCTCGGCAGCAAGTCGACGCCGATCGTGAACCCGGTCATCCTCCAGGGCGGCCTCGCCTACATCGGCACGGAAACACTGCCGCTGATCCCGCCGCGCTTCGGCGCCGAAGAGATGTCGAAAAGCTCGCAGCCGCTGCCCGGCGGCCTGACCGGCCTGACCGAAATCATCGGCGGCCCGGTCAACGCCACCGCCGAACTTGCCGGCACGCCGGTGATCACAGCCGTGTTCCTCGGCTTCGGCCACGACACGGCCGTTGAACTGCCGATCAAGGTCCACCTCGAAAACGAACTGCTCGGGCCCAGCTGCTACATCGGCTCCGACGAAGAACCCGTTGTCCTGAAACTGACCGACGGAACGACGAAACCGCCGGAAGGCACAGAACCGATCTCAGGGAAAATCGGCACCAACGAAGGCCGCGACAAAGGCCGGCTGCTGACCTTCATCAACAACACTCTGGTGGACAACACGTTCGCCGTGCCGGCAGCCAAAAACTGCGGCACGAACGCGCTCGTCGAACCGGTCATCACCGCCGCCGTCAACGCCGGCGCAGGGCTCCCGGCCGCGCCGGGCGTGAGCAAGGCGATCCTGACCGGCAACCAGTACACGACCTTCTCGAACTGGGTCGAAAAGTACGACAAGAAGCTGCTCAAGGAAAAACTGCAGCCGAAAAAATGAACCAGCGCAGGCGCTCTCACTGAACGCCTTTTCCCAGAGCGGCGGGTCTTCGGGCCCGCCGCTCTTCTTTTGTCGTCTCTCAGGCTTTGCGCCAGCGCCGAGCGGGTAGTAGCTACCCCGGGGCGGGGACCAAAGGGGGCCGAGCGGCCCCAACGCACGAGGAGAGATGGGACAGATGAAACAGCTGGGGAAGCTTCGGGAGTGGACGCACATCCGGGGAGGCGGGTCCGCTGCGGGGGTGGCGCTGGCCTGCCTGGTCCTCACCGCCGGCGCCGCGCCGGCAGCCGCCGAAAAGAGTCCGCTGAACAAAATCAACAAGGCTGAATTCGCCAAATTCATCAACTGCCCGATCGACAAGGGCAAAGCCTGCCTGTACGGGGAAACGACCTCGGGCGAATTCAAGATCGGCAACAAGACCACGGCGCTCGTGAACCCAACGACGCTGCAGGGCGGGCTCGCCTACCTCGGCACGGAAACCCTTCCCATGATCCCGCCGCGCTTCGGCGCCGAAGAGCTCTCACGGGCGCCGCAGCCGGTGCCGGGGGGCCTGACGGGTGTCTCCGAAGAAATCGGCGGCCCGACCTCGGCCACCGCCGAATTGGCGGGCACCCCGGTGGTCACGGCCGTGTACCTCGGCTTCGGCCACGACACGGCCGTCGAACTGCCGATCAAGATCCATCTCGAAAACCAGGAACTGGGGCCCAACTGCTACATCGGCTCAGACGCGGAACCGGTCGTCCTGCATCTGACCGACGGGACCACCAAACCGCCCCCGGGAACCGAACCGATGACCGGCAAAGTCGGAACGAACGAAGGCCGCGACAAAGGCCGCCTGATCGCATTCATCGAAAACACGCTCGTCGACAACACCTTCCCGGTGCCGGCGGCGAAAGGCTGCGGTACTAGTCCCGCCACCGAACCCCTCATCACGGCCGCGGTCAACGCCGCCGAGGGACTGCCGGCCGAACCCGGCACGAGCTACGCGGTGCTGAGTGGCAACCAGTTCTCGACCTGGTCCAACTGGGTCGAAAAGTACGACAAGAAGCTCCTCAAGCAGAAGGCGAAGGAAGAAGCAGGCAAATGACGCCGGCCGCAGCGGCCGCCGCGAGCCGGTAAGGCGCCGCGGCTCGCAGTCGGGTGGGGGCGGACCTCGAGTCCGCCCCCACCGCCGCGGGGCCGGTGCGATGGTCCCCGGGGCCGTCCGAGTGCGCAATCATCAAGCGGTGACGCAACTGCTCGTCAAGCTTCTGCTGGCCCCGTCGTTCGTGGTCGGGGCCTCGCTCGTCGCTCGCCGCTTCGGCCCCCGCATCGGCGGCCTGGCGGCTGGGCTGCCGGTCGTCGCGGGGCCGATCCTGCTCGCCTACGCGCTCGTCCACGGCAAGGACTTCGCCGCCGGCGCCGCCGCCGGCACGTTGCTGGGGCTCGTCTCGCTGATCGCCTTCACCGTCGCCTACGGCCGTCTCGCCGACCGCCTGCCTTGGGCGCCCTGCATGCTCGCGGGCTGGCTGGCCTTCGCCCTCTCAACGGCCTTCTTCAGCGCCTTCTCGATCCCCGCCGGGGTCGCCCTGGCGCTCGCCGGCCTGGCGATCGTCGCCGGGCTGGCGCTGCTGCCCCGCCCGCGCCCGGCCGGCCCGCCGGGTGCGCCGCTGCCCCGTTGGGACCTGCCGCTGCGAGCCGGCTGCGCGCTCGCCCTCGTGCTCACCCTGACGGCGATCGCCGGCTGGCTCGGCCCTCAGCTGAGCGGCCTGCTGGCGCCCTTCCCGATCATCGCCACCGTGCTCGCGACCTTCACCCACGGACAGCGAGGCGTGGATGAGATGCTACGGCTCGTACGGGGCATGGTCTCCGGCTTCGTCGCCTTCGCGCTGTTCTTCTTCACCCTCGCGGTTTCACTGCGCGCCCTCGGCACCGGACCCGCCTTCGCGCTGGCGACGGGGGTGGCGCTGCTCGTGCAGGCGCTGGCGTTCGCGCTGACCCGGCCGCGGGTGCCGGTGGCCCTCGCTGCCGGCGAGGCCGGCCTCGGCCGCGCGTCCTCCTCCTGACCGTCAGGCCCGCTCGAGCGAGCGGTGGCGAACGCGGTCGCGGACGTCCGCGTAGCGCAGCGCCTCGTAGAGGATCATCGCCACCATCAGGCCCGCCGCGATGCCCAGCAGCGCCAGCGCCGAGACGATCCCGTGCAGCGCCAGAGCGGCGATCAGGGCCAGCGCGGTGAGCAGGCGCCGGACGCTCAGCGTGTGCATCACCCGCAGGCGAAAGGCGACCTGGGCGAGCAGGAAGATCGCCGTGCCTCCGAGCAGCGCGAAGGCCGCCACCAGGCCGAGCTCGGCCGAGACGTCGCTCAGCGTCAGCTTGACCCCGACCGCCAGCAGCGCGATGCCGGCGATCATCGGGAAGTGCATGTAGGAGTACGCGTCGCGGGCGATCGCGTTCTGCTCCCGTCCCGCTGCGGCGCGTTCGAGGAAGCGGCCGGCGACGATCGCCGCGACGTCGAAGTAGGCCCACCACATGCACGCCGCGATGACCAGCGAGAGCACCGCCGCGGCGACGATCCCCGCGTTGACGTGCTCATGCGCCCCGACCCCGATCGCGACGATCGACTCGCCCAGGGCGATGATCACGATCGCCCCATGGCGCTCCGCGAAGTGCCCCGGCACGAGTCGCCAGCCGGCCGGCTCGATCACGAGCGGTCCGCCCACGTCGAACACCAGCGCCGTACCCCACAGCGCGAGCTGGACCGCGCCGCTCGTGAAGGCGGCGAGCAGCAGCAGCCCCGCCCCCACCGCTGTGCTCAGCGCCAGACCTACGACCGCATGGCGCAGGCCCGGGTCATCGCGGCTGGCCAGCACGAACAGCAGGATGTGGGCAACGCGCACGAACGCGTAGGCCACGGCGAACGCCAGAGCCTCCGAACCGAAGGCGCCCGGCACGCACAGCGCGGCGATCAGGAAGGCGCCCATCGCCAGGAACATCACGAGCCGCACCAGCCCCTCCTCCGGGTCCACGACGCTGGTCAGCCACGCGTAGCCGACCCACGACCACCACAGCATCCCCAGCACGAGCAGGCCCTTCAGCAGCCCTTCCCAGCTGTTCTCCCCCGCCATCAGAGTGGTGCACTGGGTCAGTGCGAGCACGAACACCAGGTCGAAGAACAGCTCCAGCGGCGTCACCCGCTCGCCCTCGCGCATCACCGCGGAGACCCGAGCCCGCCCGCCCTGCTCGTTCGAGCTCACGCCCGCGGGCTCTGCTCACGCGGGCGGGGCGCCGGGGCGGGCCGAAACCCGGATCCCCGGCGCCCCCGACGGCCGATCAGTGCAGAGACATGTTCGGCTCGCCCGCTGAGTTCAGTCCTGATGCGGAGATCGTACACGTGCCGCCCTTGGGCGTTCCGCCGTTGTACGCCTGCGTGAGGCAGTTCCGAAGCGCCAGCTGACCCCAGTAGTTCGGGTGGATGTCTTCCTGGATTTCGTACGGGCCGAAGATCGTGGAGGCCGTGCGGACCTCGTTGACCCACTCGGTCTTGTCGACCGCCCCAGACTGTTTCCAGGAGGTCAGGCCGACCTCCTCGAGCAGCCCGACGCCCTTCTCGCACAGCCGCCGCCCGTTGAACGCCGAGCCGATTTCCATCGTCTTGACGTTGCTGAGGCCGGCCGCCGCAGCCGCCCCGAACACGGTGCTGTCGATCGTCGGCAGCATTTTTTCGTTCGCGTAGTTGGCGTCCGCGTTCCAGAAGCCGCAGCCGCCCGTGCTCTGCCGGGTGTAGCCGCTCTGCGAATAGCGGAAGCCGGAGCCGAGCGGGATCGGCGACGGGTAGTCCTGCACGAGAATCGTGTACTGCGATGAGCTGTAGCCCGCGTTCGTCATCGCCTGGGCCACGTTCCTGATCGCCGTGGTGATTTCGCCCTTCACCTTGGAGACGTGGCTCGATGTGAAGTTGCTCGTCACCGAGCTGTCGTCGTCGCAGTAGTTAGGCCACCAGGAGGGCGAGAACAGGAAGTCTTCGACGCAGTCCTGCACGATGCCCGCGAAGTTGAAGTTGTTGCCGCCGATCGAGACGGCCACGAGCTTGACGTCGTGGGCCGCCGCGAAGTGCTGCAGCATCAGCGCCTGGCCTTCGTTGCTCCCCGAGCTGTAGAAGTCGAGCCCCGGCTTGAAGGTGCTGCCTTCGCTGAAGGTGGAGGTCTTGGCGCCCGAGCAGGCGAGGTTCTCACCGCTGACGCCCGCGCCGACGTAGACCTCGGCGGACTTCGAGCGGTGGCAGTGGGCGATCAGTTCGCCGTTGCCGGCCGCGTTGTCGTCGTATGCCGTCGAGCCGAGAGCGTCGACCCACGAGGAGCTTTCGTTCGTGCTGCCCGCCCAGCGGCCGGCCTCACCGGATATGTAGGAGTCGCCGACGCTGACGGTCCACGGCGAGCCCGCGCCGGGGCCGTCGGCCCGCGCCGGGGCGGCGAGCGCGCCGAGCGCCAGGACCAGCGCAGATGCGGCGAGCAAAGCGGCTGCGACGAGCAGATACGCCCGCCGGGATGCGATCGACTGGCTCATATGATCCCTCTCTCTCCACGCGCCGCCCTCCTGCGGCGCTGTCCGGCCGACCCTAACCGCTGCTCCGGCCATAGGTCAACCGACCTCGATGCGCCGCCGGATCCCGGCAGGCCGCGCGGAGAGTCAGCCCGAGCCCGCGGCGCGCGCCGGGGCCTCGCCCCAGAGCTGCTCGAGGCGGTAGAACTCGCGCGCCTGGGGCGTGAAGATGTGAACGACGACGTCGATGTAGTCGATCAGGATCCAGCCACCCTCGGCCGTGCCCTCGACCCGCCGCGGCGTCGTGGCGTGGTCGTGCTTGAGCCCCTCGAGGATCCCGTCCTGGATCGCCTTCGCCTGCCGCGCGGTGTTGCCCGAGCAGACGAGGAAGTAGTCGGTGTAGCCGAGCACGCCGCGCAGGTCGAGCTCGACCACGTCGACGGCCTTCTTGTCGGCGGCGTAGCGTGCGATCTCGGCAACCAGCCGGCCGGACTCCATCAACGGCCCGCTCCGTAGATTCGGTGCTCGAGGATGTAGCGCTCGACCGCGGGGTCGAGCAGGTCGGCCACCGGCCCCCCGGCCGCCAGGCGCTCCCGTGCGAGCGACGAGGATGCCTCGACCGGCGCCATCGAGAGGAACACCACCTCGGGCTCGGCATGGGGCGCACCGGAAGCCGCGTCCATCGGGATCCCGGCCAGCGCGTCGAGCACCTCTCCCTCGTCGCTGCCCGGCCTGCTCGCGACCGCCAGGCGGGCGAGCCCGAGCACCGTCTCCGGCCGCCGCCAGAGGGGCAGCGTCAGGGCGGTGTCGGCTCCCACGATGAAGGTCAGCTCGTCCTCGGGTTCGCTGGCATGGATCTCGGTCAAGGTATCCGCCGTGTAGGACGGGCCGCCCCGCTCGATCTCGAGCGCGCTCGCCTCGACGCCGGGCTCGTTCGCGGCCGCGAGGCGGGTCATCGCCAGGCGATGCCAGGGCCCGGGGTCCTCCCCCCAGGGCTTGTGGTGCGCCGTGTGCAGGGGCATCAGCAGCACCCGCTCCAGGCCGAGCTCCCGGCGAGCGTCCCGAGCGAGCGCGAGATGGCCGAGATGGGGCGGGTTGAAGCTGCCCCCGAGGATCCCGATTGCCGGCACTCCGAGCTCAAGCGCGGACGTGCCCGTCGCCCTCGATGAGGTACTTGAAGGTGCACAGCTCGCGCAGCCCGATCGGACCGCGGGCGTGCAGCTTCTGCGTCGAGTTGCCGATCTCGGCCCCCATCCCGAACTCCCCCCCGTCGGTGAAGCGCGTGGAGGCGTTGACGTACACGCAGGCTGCGTCGACACCGAGCTGAAAGGCACGGGCGGCCCCGGCGTCGCCGGTCACGATCGCCTCGGAGTGGCCGCTGCCGTGACGGCCGATGTGCTCGATCGCCTCCTCCACGGAGCCGACGACGCCGACGGCGAGGGTCGGCCCCAGATACTCCGTGTCCCAGTCCTCCGCGGCGGCCGCTTCGGCGAGCGCACCCGCCGCCGGTACCGCGAGCGCGAGCGCGCGCTCGTCGGCCCTCAGGCGCACGCCGGCCGCGCTGAGCGCCGCCGCGACGCGCGGCACGAAGCTCTCCGCGGCGCGCTCGTGCACGAGCAGCGTCTCGGCTGCGTTGCAGACGCCCGGCCGCTGGAGCTTGGCGTTGATCACGATCGCCTCCGCCATCTCGAGGTCGGCGCCCGCGTCGACGTAGATGTGGCAGTTGCCGGAGGCCGCGTAGATCACGGGCACCGTGGCCACCGCCTGAAGGGCCTCCTTGAGGCTCTCCCCGCCGCGGGGGATGATCAGGTCGAGGTACTCGCGCTGGGTGGCGAGCTCGGCGAGCTCCTCCCGCCCGCCGCCGGCGACGAGGCTCACGCAACCCGCCGGCAGGCCTGCTGAGACGGCCGCGTGGGCGGCGATGGCCGCCAGCGCGGCGTTCGACTGGGCCGCGGTCGATGAGCCCCGCAGAACGATCGCGTTGCCCGACTTCAGGCACAGCGAGGCGGCGTCGATCGTGACGTTCGGGCGTGCCTCGTAGATCACCGCGACCACGCCCAGGGGCACGCGCACCTTGCGGACATCGAGGCCGTTGGGGAGGCGGCGGCCGTCGATCACCTCCCCCACCGGGTCGCCCAGCGCCGCGATCTGGCGGACGGCGGCGGCTATCGCCCTGACGCGCGAATCGTCGAGCGCCAGACGATCGAGCAGCGCGTCCCCGATCTGGGCTTCGCGCCCGGCCTGCATGTCCAGCTGGTTGGCCGCCAGGATCTCCCCGATGCGCGCTTCGAGGGCGCTCGCGATCGCCTCGAGGGCCGCGTCCTTCACCGACGTCGAGGTGCGCGAGAGCAGCCGCGAGGCCTCGCGGGCTTCCCGGCAGGTCTCGGTCACGGATCGGACGGCGATCGCCATCGATAGAGATTAGCCCGCGCCCTCAGTCGAGTACGAGGTAGTCGCGGTGCACGGCCTCCTCGGTCGCCCGCGGCAGCACCTCTCGCACCGCCTCGGACTTAAGCCCCAGCACCTCGCGCAGCTCCTCGGCCGAGTAGTTGCAGATGCCCTTCGCGACCGGCCGCACCCGGCCACCCTCGGCCACGTCCCGCTCGATGATCTCGACCGCATCGCCGGCGTCGAACTCGCCCCGCACCTCGGTCACGCCGACGGGCAGCAGGCTCGCGCTGCCCTCGCGCAGCGCCCGCGCCGCGCCCGGGTCGACCACCACGGTGCCCCGCGAGGGCTTGGCGTACTTCAGCCACAGCTTGAAGCTGCTGTAGCGGGCCTCGCGGGGCGGGAAGCGCGTGCCCACGCGCTCACCGTCGAGCACCGCGTTCAGGGCGCCGGCCTGCAGGCCGTTGCAGATCACCGTGGCGATCCCGGCCGCCGTGGCCATCTCGGCGGCGACGACCTTCGAGCGCATCCCGCCCGAGCCGAGCGGAGACGTGGTGTGGCCGATCTCGAGGTCCTCGAGCGCCGCGAAGCTCTCGACCTCGCTGACGATCTGGGCGTCCGGGTGGATCCGCGGGTCGGCTGTGAAGAGCCCGTCGATGTCGGTCATCAGGATCAGCTCGTCGGCCCCGACGAGCACGGCGACCTGTGCCGCGAGGAAGTCGTTGTCGCCGAAGGAGATCTCATCCGTGGCCGTCGTGTCGTTCTCGTTGATCACCGGCAGCACGCGCCAGTCGAGCAGCGTCGTCAGCGTCTGGCGAGCGTTCAGGTAGTGCGTCCGGGCGCTCATGTCGAAGAACGTCAACAGCACCTGCGCGCTGGTCACGCCGCGCTCGCGCAGGAGCTCGTCGTAGACGCGGTACAGCTTGCCCTGGCCGACGGCGCTGGCCGCCTGCAGATCGCCGATCGAGCTCGGCCGCTGCCCGAGCTCCATCACGCGCATGCCGCGGGCGATCGCCCCGCTGGTCACGACGATCACCTCCACGCCGTCCCGGTGGCGGGCGGCGAGCTGATCGGCGAGCTCGGCGAGGGCGTCCATGCGCAGCTCGCCGTCGCCGCCGGCGACGACGCTCGATCCGAGCTTGACCACGATCCGCCTCACGGGTGGAGCTTATTTGGGGCGCTGCGGGCGCCGGGGCTCCTGCTCGGTCGGGTCGAGTTCGAAGGCCACGCCGCCGATCTCGATCTCATCCCCCGGCTCGAAGCCGGCTTCCTCGAGCGCCCTGATCACGCCGATGCGCCGCAGGCGCCCCTCGAGGTAGGCCATCGCGTCCTCGTTCTCGATGTCGTGGCGAGCGAGCAGCAGCTCGATGCCGCGTCCGTGGACGGCGAAGGTACCGGGGCCGACCCGCTCTACCCGGAAGCCGCTCGGGCCCGCCGGGCGGAAGACCATGTGCTCGAGCAGCTCCTCCTCGCCGCTCGCAGGCTCGCCACCGAGCGCCGTGCCCACCGCGGTCGAGTCCCCCGCGTCACCGGCCGGCACGCTCCGGAAGAGCTCGGCCGCCAGCTCGGGCAGGCCGAGGCCGGTCGCGCTCGAGGTGACGATCACCGGCACCTCGCCGCCGAGCCGCTCCCGCCACTCGGCGGCGGCCCGATCACGAGCGGCCTGATCGACGAGATCGGCCTTCGACAGCGCCAGCACACGCGGCAGCGCGGCCAGGCGCGGGTCGTGGGCGGTCAGCTCGCGCTCGATCGTCTCGTGGTTCACCCGCGCGTCGGCGCCCTCGCCGAGAGTCAGCTCGGGGGCGATGTCGAGCACGTGGACGAGCAGCCGCGTGCGCTCGACATGGGCGAGGAAGTCGTGGCCCAGTCCCGCCCCCTCGCTGGCCCCCTCGATCAGGCCCGGGATGTCGGCGACGATCAGCTGGCGCTCCTCGGAGTCGAGCACGCCCAGCACCGGCGTCAGGGTCGTGAAGGGATAGTCGGCGATCTTCGGCGCGGCCCGGGTCAGCCGCGCGAGCAGCGATGACTTGCCGGCGTTCGGCAGCCCGACGAGGCCGACGTCAGCCAGCAGCTTCAGCTGCAGCTCGATCCAGCCACCCTCGCCGGGCAGCCCCCGCTCGGCGAAGCGCGGCGCCTGCCTGGTGGGCGTGGCGAAGCGCTTGTTGCCCTTGCCTCCCGATCCGCCGCGGGCGGCGAGCGCACGCTGTCCGTCCGCGAGCAGCTCCCAGCGCCGGCCGGCCAGATCCTCGCCGTCGGAGTCGGAGGCGTGCGCCTCGGTGCCGGGGGGCACGCGGATCTCGAGCTGCTCGCCGTCGGCGCCGTGCCGCTGGGATCCCTCGCCGTGCCCTCCGCGTCCGGCCCGGAAGCGGCTCGCGCGGCGGAACGCCTGCAGGTCGCGCAGTGAGGAGTCGCACACGAGCACCACATCTCCCCCACGGCCGCCGTCGCCGCCGTCGGGACCGCCGCGCGGCACATGCGCTTCCCTGCGGAAGCTTGTCGAGCCGTCGCCTCCCGCCCCGGCCTCGATCTGGATCCTCGCTTTGTCGTGCAGCATCAGCGCGCGTGCGCTCCCGCCGCGACCGCGCTGCGCGTGCTGGTCTGGATCGAGTTCACGCCGTCATCTTGCCCGATCCGCCCGGCCGCCCCGGGGTGGCCGCGAAGGCGTGATATGGGTAGGCGCGTCCGTCCAAGCCGAAGCCAGGAGCCACGATGAGCACTGAAGTGAGCGACCCGACCGAGCCCGTTCTGCTGATCACCGGCGCCTCCTCGGGCATCGGCGCCGCCACCGCCCGCAGCGCGCGGGCCGCCGGCTGGCGACTTGTCCTGGCGGCACGTTCGGCGGATCGACTCGAGGCGCTCGCGGAGGAGCTTGGCGGCCCCGCGGCGGCGATCGCGGTGAGGTGCGACGTGACCGACTGGGACGACCAGCAGAACATGGTGCAGAGCGCCCTTGACGCCTTTGAGGGGATCGACGCGGCCTTCGCAAACGCGGGCTTCGGCGGCGCGCGCGGCTTTCTGAAGGACACCCCGGAGCACTGGCGCGAGATGATCCTGACCAACGTCTACGGTGCCGCGCTCACGATCCGCGCCACGGTCCCCGCCCTGACCGCCTCCAAGGGCCACCTGCTGCTGACCTCGAGCGTCGCCGGCCGGCGCGTTCTGCCGGGCTCGATCTACTCGTGCACGAAGCACGCCGTCACCGCGATGGGCGAGGCTGCCCGACAGGACCTCCACGACGCGGGCATCCGCGTCACCCTGATCGAGCCGGGGATGGTCGACACGCCGTTCTTCGATAATCGCCCGACCGACGCCCTGCAGGACGAGGACATCGCCCGGGCGGTGATGTTCGCCCTCGAGCAGCCCGCCCACGTGAGCGTCAACGAGATCCTGGTGAGGCCCACCGCGCAGCAGGGCTAGGCCTGGCCATCCGCTCGGGAGCAGCGGCCCGGGTGCCGGCCCTAGCCCTCGTGGGCGATCCGGTGCGAGAAGTAGAAGCCGGCGGCGGCCGCCCCGCCGGCGAGCGCGACGGTGCCGATCACGCCTTTCAGGGGCAGCGAGCGGCGGGCGAGCACGGTCGCGACCGCGTCCGCCAAGTCGGCGGCGGCACAGGCGGCCTGTACGCGTGGACCGATCACCGGGTCGTCGAGGGTTTGCAGCGTCGCCAGGGCGAGCCCTAGATCGCGCGCAGCCAGGCCCCGCCCGAGGCTCTTGACGGCAGGGTCGGCGGCGTTCTCGGCGCCCAGCCAGCGGGACATCACCTGTTCCGGCGCGGCGAGGACGGAGGCCCCGATCGCGACCCGGCCGAGCGCGATCAGCCGGGCGCCGCGCCGGGGGCTCACGCGGATGGCCCTACTGGCCGTCGGGCAGGATGCTGACGACGCGCCCGCGGCGGCCGGTCGTGAAGCTCACGGTGCCGGCTGCGCGCGCGTAGAGCGTGTCGTCCTTGCCGATGCCGACGCCCGCTCCCGGCTTGAAGCGGGTGCCGCGCTGGCGCACGATGATCTCCCCGCCGGTCACGGCCTGGCCGGCAAACGTCTTCACGCCCAGACGCTGGGCGTTGGAGTCACGTCCGTTGCGGCTCGAGCCGAGCCCCTTCTTATGAGCCATCTGCCGCAGTCTCCTTGGTCGCTTTGACCGGTTTGGCGGTGTCCTCTTTGGCGGCGGCTTTGGCTTTCGCCGGCGCTTTGGCTTTGCCCGCGCTGATCTCCGTGACCTCGATCCGCGTCAGCTCCTGGCGGTGGCCGGTGCGCCGCTTGTAGCCGCGCTTGGGCTTGAACTTGAAGACGCGCAGCTTTTCACCGCGCACGTGCTCGAGCACCTTCGCCGTGACCTTCACCTGTTCCAGGGCGGCCTTGTCGAGAACCGGCTCATCGGAGCGGTAGAAGAGCGGCTGCAGGGCCACCTCGGCACCCTCCTCGACGGCCAGCCGCTCGACGAGCAGGGTCTGGCCCCGCTCGACGCGGTACTGCTTGCCGCCGGTCTTGACGATCGCGTACATCCGCTTTGGCTCTCGATTCTTCGGGTCTCTACGGGGGTGGGCTACTCGGCGGCCTTCGCCTTGGCAGCCGAACGGCGTCGCCCGCCTCTGCGGCCACGACGCCGAGGCTTCGATTGTAGGCCATCGTCGGCGGCCTCGCCGCTGTCGCCCGCCTCGCCGGCCCCGTCGCCGTTCGGCGAGGGCTGCTCGGGCTCGGCCTCGATCGCCTCGATCGGCCCGGCGAGGCCCGCTTCCCGGCGGGCCTCGGCGCCCTCGCCGTCGGCCTGCGCGCGCCCGCGGCGGCTGCGGACGCCGGAGCGGCCCGACCCGGAGGAACCGCGCTCGCCGCGGCCGCCGGGGCTCTGGCGCGCCGGAGGCGCCACGACGTTGCCCTGCTCGTCGAGCAGCACCGCGCTGGCGGCGGTGCGGCCAACCAGATCGATACGGATCATGCGCTTCTCGCCGACGTGGGCGGCAGCGCCCGCGATCGAGATGATGTAACCGTCGATTTTCGCGACCGCGTCATCGACGTCGTACATGTGCGGCTCGACGATCTCGACCAGCACCTCGTCGCCCTGGCGAAACGGCAGCGCCCGCTCCTCGACCTCGGCCCGCGTGCCCATGAAGGTGATCGCGAAATGGTCGAGGGCGAGCCCTTCGGAGCCCTCGAAGAGGAACGACTTGGCGGTGTCCGACTCGAGCGCGTGGAGCACCCGCGAGCCGTTGCCCGTGAACTGGGTGCTGACCCGTGGGTTGACCTGCACGAGGAACGCTTCGGAATCGGGGTTCTCGACGGCCACGTCACGCAACCGCCGCTCGAGCTCGATCGCGATCGTCTCCTCCGAGCGGATCACGCCCTCGCCGTCGCAGGTGGGGCACTCCCGCGTCATGATCTCTCGCACGCCCTCGGTGACGTTCTGGCGGGTCATCTCGACCAGGCCGAGCTTGGAGATCTCGGCCGTGAAGGTCTTCGTGCGGTCCTCGTCGAGCGTCTTGCGCAGCACCTTCATGACCGCGTCGCGGTTGCGCGCGCGGGCCATGTCGATGAAGTCGATGACGATGATGCCGCCGATGTCGCGCAGGCGCAGCTGGTTGACGACCTCCTCGGCCGCCTCGAGGTTGGTCCGCGTGATCGTGTCCTCCAGGCCGGCGCCCTTGCCGCGCCCGATGAAGCTGCCCGAGTTGACGTCGATCACGGTCAGCGCCTCGGCGTAGTCGATGATCAGGTAGCCCCCGCTGGGGAGATCGACGCGCCGCGAGAGCACGCCCTCGATCGCCTTGTCGACCTTGTAGGCCTCGAACAGGGGCTCATCCTCGGTCCACAGCTCGACCCGCTCGACCAGCTCGGGCGCGGTGCGCGTGAAGAACGACACGAGCCGGTGGTACTGCTGCTCGTCGTCCACGATCGCGCGCTCGAAATGGGCCGAGAAGATGTCTCGGACGACCCGCACCGAGAGGTCGGCCTCCTGGAAGACGAGCCCCGGGGCGACGGTCTCGGAGACCCGTTTCTCGAGCACCTCGTGGAGCTTGTTGAGGTACTTCAGCTCGCGCTCGAAGTCCTGGCGCTTGGCGCCGTGGGCGGCCGTGCGGATGATCACGCCACCGCCGTCCAGCTCCAGTTTCGCGGTCTGCCGTCGCAGCCGTTCGCGCTCGCGGTCCTCGAGGCGGCGCGACACGCCGATCCCCTCGCCGGTCGGCGCGTAGACCATGTAGCGGCCGGCGATCGTCAGCTCCATCGACAGCCGGGCGCCCTTCGTCTTGAGCGGGTCCTTGACGACCTGCACGACGATCTCCTGCCCCGGTTTCAAGAGGTCGGCGATTCGGCGACCGCCGCCGCCGCCGCGGCCGCGGCGGGGCGTCTCGACGCCGGGCAGCACGATCTCATCGACGTGCAGGAACCCGTTCTTCTCGAGGCCGATGTCGACGAAGGCCGCCTCGAGCCCGGGCAGGACGTTGTCGACCTTGCCCTTGTAGATGTTGCCGACGATCGAGCGCCCGCCCCGGCGCTCTATGTAGAGCTCAGCTACGCGGTAGCCGGCCTCCGGGCGGGTGGCGCCGCGTTTGCGGGGCGAGGCCGCCTTGCCGCCGGAGGCTTTCGCCGCGGCGGCGGTGCTGCGTGAGGCCGTCGGCGCGCCGCTGGCCTCCAGGAGCGCGACGCGCGTCTCCGCGCGGTCGACGCTGACAAGCACTTGCTTTTTCAATTTGTTCCAGTCTTTCGGTATTGGAATGCGCCGAGCGGATGCGAGGCCACCGCATCGCCAAGCAGCCGCCAGACCGGCACGGGGCCGGTGTGGGCACCGTCCCGGCGGGGTGGTCGGCGCGGCGAACGGCGCCTGCACGCATCTTGAGCGTCGCGGTGGACGCGACGGCCGTCGCCTCGCGCGCGCCCGTGGCGGGCTGCTGGTGCGATGGCGTGTGCTCGGAGAACATCTTTCGGCTGATGCCTAAAACCGCGGGACACGGCCCTTCAGCGCAGCTGAGGCGCGGGCCCGCACGTATATCGATTGCAACAGGCCCACCGCCAACAGGGTTGTGATGACCGACGATCCGCCGTAGCTCATGAGCGGCAGCGTTACGCCGGTGATCGGCATGATCCCAATGGTCATCCCAACGTTGACGAAGACCTGGAACATGAGCATAGCCGCTACACCCGCCGCGATCAGGGAGCCCAGCAGGTCCTTGGCCATCACGAGCACGCGCAGGGCTCGCGATATGAGTAAGCCGTAGAGCAGCAGCACGAGCCCGGCACCCACGAAGCCGTAGCGCTCGCCGACCGCGGCGAAGATGAAGTCCGTGTGGCTCTCGGGCACGAAGCCGTTCGAGGTCTGGTTGCTGTTCAGCCCCCGGCCGGTCTTCTGGCCCGAGCCGATCGCGATCTTCGACTCCTGCTGTTGGTAGCCTTCTTTCTGAGGGTTGGAACTCGGGTGCAGGAACGCCGTGAGCCGCTGCACCTGGTAGGGCTTCAGCACGTGCACCCCCGCCGCCGGGGCCGCCACCAGCACGAACACCGCCGACACGGCCACCAGCGCGGCCAACGCCGCGAGATGGCGCCAAGGGGTGCCGGCGATGAACAGCAGCATGTAGGCGACCACCATGTAGACCATCCCCGAGCCGAGGTCGGGCTGGGCGATCACGAACATCGCGGGCACGAGCGCGGCGATGATCACGCGGATCGTCGTGTCGCGGTCGCGCAACTGGCGGGCGCGATCGACGACCAGCGCCGACAGGGCCAGGATCAGCAGCACCTTGCCGAGCTCGGAGGCCTGGAAGGAGAACAGGGGAAAGTTGATCGCCCGCTGCGAGCCGCGCGCGGAGTGGCCGAGGCCCAGGACCGCGAGGATCGTGACGAGCAGGGCGATGTAGATGCCGTTTTTGTAGCGCCGGAAGACCGCGTAGTCGACGCGGCTGAGGATCACCATCGCCGCCAGGCCGACGCCGAGGTAGATCGCCTGCCGGTCGACGTAGTAGCGGGGATTGCCGGGCACCAGGTTTTTCGTGGCGGCGCTCAGCGTCACGATCGAGCACGCCGCGAGGCCCAGCACGGCAAGGGTCATCACGGGGTCGAAGGGCAGGCGCAGCGCGCGCGGCGGGGGCGGCGGCGTCTGCTCGGCCGGAGTTATCGGGCTCAGCGGCATCAGAAGGTCTTCGAGCTCCCGGCCACGAACTTGCCTTTCACGCCGAACCACTGCGAGGCCATCAGACGCGCGATCGGGGCTGCTGTTTCCGCTCCGAAGCCCCCTTCCTCGACGGTCACGGCGATCACGATCGGCCGCTTCGGGTCGCCGAGGTAGCACATGTACCAGGACTGGTCTTCGCGTCCGGCGTGCTGGGCGGTGCCGGTCTTCCCGTAGACGGGATGGGCGGCCTGATCCCAGCCGTTCCACACTTCGGCCGAGGTCCCGCCCGCCTGACTGGCGGCCTCGTGGATCCCTTCCATCACGAGGCTCAGATCGGCGTCGTTCAGGTGCACGTGGCGCACCGGAGGGTAGCTCAGCCGCTGCAGCTCGCCGCCCGTCGATTCGTCGATCTCCATCCCCAGGTGGGGCGTCACGACCGTGCCGGTGCCGCCGTTCGTGAAGGCGTTGGCGAGCGTCGAGTAGGCGACGGCCATCTGCAGCGGGTCGGTGAGCAGTTCGCCCTGCCCGACGGCGAGATGCATGTTGTCGCCGACCGTCCACACCCCCGTCGGTTCCAGCACGATCCCGCAGCTCGGAACGTGGCGCCTGCGCTCGCAGGCCAGCTCGAGCTTGTTCTCGCGTTCACGCCAGCGTTTGTCGGGCACCACACCGGAGAACTCGCTCGGCAGGTCGATCCCGGTGGTCGCGCCGATGCCGAGTTCGCGGGCCTTGCGCTGGATCACGTTGCCGTCCGCGTTGGCCCGCTCGCCGACTTCGAAGAAGTAGGTGTCCGAGGACACCTTCAGAGCTTCGACCAGCCCGACCGCGCCGAAGTCGGCGTGCCCGGCGTTGCAGAATTCCTGGGCGCCGACGTGGATGCACGTGCCCGCGCCGAGCCCTTCGCCAGGCGTGATCACGCCCGCTTCGAGCGCGGCCATGGCGGTGATCGGCTTGAAGGTGGAGCCCGTCGGATACTCGCCGTTGACCGCCCGGTTGGTGAGCGGGCCGCCCGTCGCGCCGTTCCCGATCAGCTGTTTGTATTCGTTCGGCGTCAGCGGTTTGGCGAACTTGTTCGGGTCGAAGCTCGGCTGGGAGCCGATCGCGAGCACCTGGCCGTTGCGCGGGTCCATCGCCACGAACGCCCCGGCCGGAGCGGGTTTGCCGCCCGCCCGCGCCCGTTCCTCCCCTTCGAGCAGCGCCTTTTCGGCCTCCTTCTGCAGCCCCAGGTCGAGCGACAGCTTGACGCTGTGGCCGGCCGTCGGCGCGGTCGGCGCGAGCCGGGCCGGGATCGGCAGCCCTTCGGCGTTGACCTCCACGCGACGGACGCCGGGCGTGCCCCGCAGGTAGCGGTCGTAGTAGTACTCGAGGCCTTCCTGGCCGACCACCGTTCCGGCTTTGACGCCGCGGAACGCCCGCAGCTTGAGCTCGGGTTCCGAGACCTGGTCGACATGCCCGACCACCTGAGCGGCCATCTGCCCGAAGGGGTAGGAGCGGATCGACACGGGCTGCTGGACGACGCCCGGGTATTCGTTCTGGCGCTCCCCCAGCACCGTCAGCACGCCGGCCCCCGCGTCGGTCTTGATCGTCACCGGCGCGTAGGGCACGGCGGAGCGCCCGCGCACGACGATCGCCTCGATGTGGGCCGCGCTCATGCCGAGCAGGTGCCCGAGCTTGCGGTACAGCGCCATCCGCGGCGCGCCGGCCGGGGGCAGCGCCGAGGGGATCACCTGCACCGCGTTGGTCGTGGTGCTCGAGACGATCGCCCGGCCTTCGCGGTCGAGCAGCTGGCCGCGGGGAGCGGGGATCGGCAGGTCGCGCACGCGGTTGGCGTTCGCCTGGTGCACGTACTGTTCGCCCGAGAGCACCTGCAGGTACCAGAGCCGGAAGAAGATCACGCTGAACAGCGCGATCGCGACGCCGGTGATGATCGCCACGCGCAACGCCATGCCCGGCGAGACGGGGATCGTGGGCGAGCGGCGTTTGACCGGCTCGATCGCGCTCATCAGGCTTTGCTGAGCGGTGACAGCCCGCCGGTCGTGTAGGCGCGGCGGCGACGGCGGCGGCGCGGATCCTCCGGCAGGGCGCCCTCGAGCGTGCGGCGCACGATCGCCCACATCGGCACGGCGACGATCGTGTCGACCACCGTCCCGAGCACGATCTGGCGCAGCAGGTCGAGGCTGACGGGGGCGTCGACGCCGAGCAGGAACTCCATCAGCGAGTAGCCGACGAGCGCCGCCGCTGCCGCCGCGGCGCCGACGAGCAGGGGCGTGAGGGCGGCCTGGGGGTCGCGCAGCTCCCTCAGCCGTCCCGCCCAGTAGCCGATCAGCGTGAACACCAGCGAGGTCAGGCCGAGCGTCTGCAGCAGCGCGAGATCGACCAGCAGGCCGACCGCGAAGCCGCAGGCGGCGCCGAGCGTCGAGCCTGCCAGCAGCCCGACGAAGGCGACGAGCAGCGGCGTGAGGTCGGCGTTGATACCGAACACGGGCACCTCCGAGACGACGCCGATCTGGAAGAAGACGACGGCTACGGAGAGGGCGGCGATGCGGGCGATCAGGCCCGCCGAGGGCGTGCCGGTCATCCTCCCGCCCCGGTCGAGGCGAGCTGTTCGCCCTGGGACGAGGATTCGGAGCTCTGACCCGCCGGCAGCGAGGCGATCAGAGCTTTGAGGTTGGCGGCGGTACCGTTCGCGCGGGAGGTGAGCACCTCGACCACGTCGAGGTTGTGGAGGTTGGCGATCGGGTGCACGTTGACCGACTTGTAGGCGCTTTCTTCGTTTTCGGAGGTCACCTGGCCGATCAGCAGCCCCGGCGGGTAGAGCGAGTCGTCGGGGCCGGCGACGGTGCCCGAGGTGACGACATATTCGCCCTTGTTGGCGCGCGTATTCGCCGGCAGGTACTGCAGCAGCAGGTCGTTGGGCTCACCCACCTTCGGCTGCACGATGCCGGTCGCGGTGCTCGTGCCGATCCGCGCCGAGACGCCCATCGAGCTGTCGGTGATCAGGTCGACCTGGGCACCGTCCTGCTCGACCGCCACCACCTTGCCGACGAGGCCTTCGCCGTTGATCACCGGGTCGTTGACCCGCACGCCGTCGGGGGAGCCCTTGTCGATCGTCACGGTCGAGTACCAGATGTTGGGACTTTTCCCGACAACGGTGGCCGGCACCGGGTGATAGGCGGAGACGCCGAGCTGGTTGAGGTGGTAGAGGCCGAGCAGCTGGCTGTAGGTGCGTTTTTCGGCCTGGGCGGCGATCAGTTCGGGGCGCAGGCGGTCGATCTGCTTGCGCAGTTCGTCGCGCTGCCCTTTCGCGTGCAGCGTGTCGCCGAACCATCCGAACAGGTCGCGGACCGGCTTCAGCGCCTTGTTGGCGCCGTCCTGGATCGGGGAGACGGCGGTCAGGAACGTGCGCTGGACCCCGTGCAGGCTGCCGCTGCCCGACTCGCCGAAGTAGGCCGTCAACAGCAGGAGGGAGAGCACGACGAGCAGCGCAAGGACCGCTCGACGCCGACGGACAGTCTTGTCGTACACCAGGGACTACCTTCCGAAGCGTTCAGGGCACAGAGTACCCGGGGGACGGGCGTGAAGTCGCTGGTGGCGATCCGCGGCGCGGGCCCGTCACCGGCGACGGCGGTTGCGAGAGGTGCGGTTGGAGCGGTGGATCGCCTCGAACTCCTCCAGCGAGCGGCCCGAGCCGACCGCCACGCAGGTGAGCGGCGACTCGGCGAGGTGGGCCGGCATCTGCGTCTCCTCTCGCAGGCGCTCGTCGAGGCCCTGCAGCAGCGAGCCGCCCCCGGCCAGCATGATGCCCCGGTCCATGATGTCCGAGGCGAGCTCGGGCGGCGTCCGATCAAGCGTCTCCTTGACCGCGTCGATGATCTGGCTGAGCGGTTCCTCCAGCGCCTGGCGGATCTCCTCGCTGGTCAGCACCACGGTCTTGGGCAGGCCCGCGACCATGTCGCGACCGCGGATCTCGGCCTGCAGCTCCTCGCTCATCGGGCAGGCAGAGCCGATCTCGAGCTTCAGCTCCTCGGCCGTCTGCTGGCCGATCAGCAGCTTGTACTCTTTCTTGGCGTAGTTGATGATCGCCTCGTCCATCTCGTCCCCGCCGACGCGAATCGACTGCGAGACGACGATCCCGCCGAGCGAGATCACGGCGACCTCGGAGGTTCCGCCGCCGATGTCCACGACCATCGAGCCGGTCGGCTCGCCGACCGGCAGCCCGGCGCCGATCGCGGCGGCCATCGGCTCCTCGATCAGGTAGGCCGTCCGTGCGCCGGCGGATAGGCAGGCCTCCTCGACGGCCCGCTTCTCGACACCGGTGACGCCCGAGGGGACGCAGACGACCACGCGCGGGTGGGCCCAGCGGTTCTGGTGCACCTTCTGGATGAAGTGGCGAAGCATCTGCTCGGTCACGTCGAAGTCGGCGATCACGCCGTCCTTCAGGGGCCGGATCGCCTGGATCGTCCCGGGCGTGCGGCCGAGCATCCGCTTGGCCTCGATCCCGACCGCGTGAACTTCGCCCGAGCGCGAGTCGATCGCCACGACGCTCGGCTCGGACAGCACGATGCCGCGGCCCCGGACGTAGACGAGGGTGTTGGCGGTGCCGAGGTCGACCGCCATGTCGCGGCCGCCGAACCCGGTCAGATAGCTGAAGATGCCCATATTGAGGGAGGTGCCGGCGGTGATCCGCGACGTACCGGGTGCCCGCTCGACACTCGGGGGACGGCGCTCTAGCAGCCCCGCCGGTCGGCGCAGTCTAGCGAACGCCCCTGCACCTCCCGCAAACCTTGCGAAGCGAATTGCGCAGCAAAGCGCAGGGTTTGCCTAACCGGTGCCGAGCTCGGGACACAGCCGCAGCAGCACCTGGAGTGGCAGGCCGACCACGTTCTCGACTTCCCCCTCGATCGCCTCGACCAGCTGCGATCCCGCCCCCTGGATCGCGTAGCCGCCCGACCGCTCGCGCCACTCCCCCATCGCCACGTACCGTTCGAGCGTCTCCTCGTCGATCGAGCGGAAGGTGACGGCGGTGCTCGCAAGGGCCGTTCGCTCCTCCTCGCCCACGAGCACGGCGAGCCCGCTGATCACCTGCTGCGTGCGCCCGGCCAGAGCGCGGATCGTCGCCGCGGCCTCGCGCTCGTCGGCCGGCTTGCCGTAGAGGCGCCCGCCGGCGACCACGATCGTGTCGCAGCCGATGATGATCTCGGGCCGGCCGGGCCGCCTGACCGCCCGGGCCTTGCGCAGGGCGTTCTCGAGCGCCACCGCCTCCGGCTCCCCGCTCTCGAGCTCCGGCTCGCTCGATACCCTCACGCTGAAGTCGAGGTTGAGGCGTTCCAGTATCTCCCGCCGCTGCGGGGATCGTGAGGCTAGGACCAGCGGCAGCTGCGCCGTGGCTAGATCTCGCCGAAGAACAGCGCGGCCTCGCGCGCCGCCGACTCGGGCGAGTCCGACCCGTGCACCATGTTGGCGCCCATCTCGATCGCGAAGTCGCCGCGGATGCTCCCGGGCGCCGCCTCGAGCGGGTTCGTCGCGCCGATCACCTGGCGGGCGGCCTTCACCGCCTCGACCCCCTCGAGCACCATCGCCACGATCGGGCCGGAGGTGATGAACTCGACGAGCTCGCCGAAGAACGGCCGCTCGGAGTGCTCGGCGTAGTGCGATTCGGCCAGCTCGCGCGTCACGGTCATGTGGCGCAGGGCCACGATCTTCAGTCCCTTGCGCTCGAAGCGGGCGATGATCTCGCCGCTGAGGTTGCGGGCGAAGGCGTCGGGCTTTACGAGGATCAGCGTGCGGTCCATGGGTTCCTTTGCTGGGTGGGGGATCAGGTGGGGCGCGCGCGGCCGCCGGGGCGGGTCGAGCGCCCGGTCGTCGAGCGCCCTGTCGAGCGCGTGCGGGGCGCCGGCTCGGCGGCCGCCACCGGCGCGGCCGGCTCCACCTCGCGCTCCTCCACCAGCTCGATCTCCTCGGCCTCGGCCTTGGCGGCTCCCCGCCGGCGCCGCGAGCGGGAGCTGACGCCGGGCACGTCCGCCTCGCAGTAGGGGCAGATCGTCCAGGCCTGGTCAAGCGGGCGGTTGCAGTTCACGCAGCGCTCCTTGAGCTTGCGCAGGCAGCTCGGGCAGCGCACGAAGTCCGACTCGATGCGGTAGTCGCAGTGCGGGCACAGCGTCTGGTCGAGTTGGTGCAGGCGCGCTTCGGCGGCCTGAGTCTCGAGTTCGCGCTCGTGCACGTCCTCGAGGTACTCGGGCGGGCGCAGGATCATGTAGATGATCGGCCCGACGAACGGGAACATGGCCGCCGCGGTGGCACAGCCGATCAGCATCGGATCCTCGATCCGCCGCCGAGCGTCCGCGTAGGTCCAGTAGATCAGCGCCAGGTACAGGACCGCGATGAACAGGATCAAAAGATCGACGGCCAGGTTCAGACCGCTGCTTTCGATTCCGAAGTACGCGAGCGGGATCATAGGCCGGACGAGTTTAGAGAAACAGGCGGCCGAAACCGTAGCCAGCGGCGAAGAAGACAAGGATCACGAGCGCCACGATCAGCGCCACCGCGCCGATCATCGTGAGCACCGACGGGCCGTCGTCGTTCATCGCCCCGCGCCCCTCGCGCTGCCGCGACCCGGCAGCTCGAGGTCCTCCGCGGCGTCCACCCCGAGCTGTGCGAGCAGCTCGCCGACGAGATAGACCGACCCCGTCGCGAGCACGCCGGCGCCGTTGGCCGCGGCCCATTCGCGCGCCGCGGCCAGCGCCCGCTCGGGGCGCGGCTCGCAGACGGTGTCGGTGAAGCCGAGCTGGCGCGCGCGGGAGTCGAGCGCCGCCGGCGACAGGGCGCGCTCGCTCGGCGGCGCGGTGAACCAGGCGCGGGCGCACACGGGAAGGAGCTGCCGGAGCATGCCGGCAGCGTCCTTGTCCTCGAGCACCCCCAGCACGAGCGCCGGCGGCGCCGCGCCGAAGATCTCTCCCATCGCCTCCACCAGCGCCGCCACGGCGTCCGGGTTGTGCGCGCCGTCGAGCACCGTCAGCGGCTGTTCGCCGACGATCTGGAGACGTCCCGGCATCGCCGTCTGGGCAGCCGCGTCCCGCACCGCCCGCTCGTCGAGCTCCACCCCGGCCAGCTGCAGGTGCGCCTGCGCCGCCGCACGAGCGACGGCCAGGTTGCGGCGCTGGAAGGGCCCCCGCGAGCGGAGCTCGATCTCGCCGCCGAGCGCCTGCGGGCGCACGATCCGGGCCTCGCGCTCGGCGGCGATGCGCTCGGCCACGGCAAGCGCCGCGGGTGCCAGATCCGCCCCCAGCACGAGGGTCGCCCCCGGCGCCACCACGGCCAGCTTCTCCTCGGCGATGTCGGCGATCGTCGGACCGAGCCAGCGCGTGTGCTCGAGACCCACGTTGGTCAGCACCGTGACCCCGGCCCGCACGACGCTGGTCGCGTCGTAGCGCCCGCCGAGCCCCGCCTCGACGACCCCGACCTGCACGTCCTGACGCGCCATCTCCCACAGCGCGGCGGCGGTCAGCAGTTCGAACTGCGTGACGTGGTCGTCCTCGGGGAGCGTGCGATTGACCTGCGCCGCGGCGTGGTCGGCGCGGGCGATCGCGGCGCTGAAGCTGGGGGCGTCCAGCTCGCGACCGTCGATCAGGATCCGTTCACGGTAGGCGGTGAGGTGCGGCGAGGTGTAGGCGCCCGTGCGCAGCCCGTGGCGGGCCAGGATCGCCGCGGTGAAGCGGGTCGTCGAGGTCTTGCCGTTGGTGCCGAGCACCTGGATCGTCTCGTAGGCCTGCTCGGGCGAGCCCAGCGCAGTCATCATCCGGCGCATCCGGTCCAGGCCGAAGCGCATGCCGAACAGCTCCAGCGAGCGCAGCCGCCCCTCCGCCCGGGCCTCGCTCCAAGCTCCGCTCTGTGCCGATGTGTCGTGCCGCATCACTCTGGGCGCCCGTCGCCGGGCCTCAGGCGGCCGGGCAGGCGCCTTAGGCGCCGCGGCGCCCTCGACGGCGGCGGACGGCGCGGAGCGCCATCAGCTCGCCCACCATGCCCTTCAGGTCGAGCTTGGCGGCGAGCTTGTTCAGTTCCTTGCGCTGCTTCGAGCTGAGGCTGTTCACGCGCCCGCCGGACTCGGCCAGCAGCGCCCTGAGCCGTTCGCGCTCCTTGACCGTGAGGCGGCCCCAGCGACGGCCGACGACGAACACGCCCTGCAGCATCGCCGCCCAGGGAAGCGCCTTCGCCCTGTCGACCTTGGAGGAGGGGCTCTTGGCCGTGCGTGACATGGGGCGATGGTAGCGGCTGGCCAAGCGCGGGGCCGCGCGAGCGACCGCCTTCAGGGGCTGGGACTCAGGCCGACTCCTGCCGCGGCGATGCGTCCGGGGCCTCTTCGGGAGCCGCTTCGGTGACGAGCGTGGGCGTCAGGCCCTTCTCGACCGTCTCCTTGGTGACCACGCACTTCTTGACATCCCGCCGGGAGGGGAGCTCGAACTGCACCTCGAGCAGGATCTCCTCGATGATCGAGCGCAGCCCGCGCGCCCCAGTTTCGCGCGCGAGGCCCTTTTCGGCGACGGCGAGCAGCGAATCCTCGCTGAAGACGAGCTCGATGCCATCGAAGGCGAAGAAGCGCTGGAACTGCTTGGCCAGGGCGTTGCGGGGCTCGACGAGGATCGAGACGAGATCGTCGCGGGTCAGCTGGTGCACGGCGCTCATCACCGGCAGGCGCCCGATGAACTCGGGGATCAATCCGTACTCGATCAGGTCCTCGGGCAGACAGTGCTCGAAGATTTCCCCGGTGTCGCGCTCGCCCTTCTTCTCGATCGCCGCGGCGAAGCCAACGCCTTTGTGACCGATCCGACGCTCGATCACCTTGTCGAGGTTGGCGAACGCGCCCCCGCAGATGAACAGCACGTTGGTCGTGTCGATCGTCAGGAACTCCTGGTGGGGATGCTTGCGCCCGCCCTGCGGCGGCACCGACGCCTGCGTGCCCTCGAGGATCTTCAGAAGCGCCTGCTGCACGCCCTCGCCGGAGACGTCACGCGTGATCGACGGGTTGTCGGCCTTACGGGCGATCTTGTCGACCTCGTCGATGTAGATGATCCCCGTTTCCGCCTTCTTGACGTCGTAGTCGGCGGCCTGGATCAGCTTCAGGAGGATGTTCTCGACGTCCTCCCCGACATAGCCCGCCTCTGTCAGAGCGGTCGCGTCGGCGATCGCGAAGGGCACGTTGAGGATCCGCGCGAGCGTCTGCGCGAGCAGCGTCTTGCCGCAACCGGTGGGGCCGAGCAGGAGGATGTTCGACTTCTGCAGCTCGATGTCGGAGTCCCCCGACATCATCATCTGGACGCGCTTGTAGTGGTTGTAGACGGCGACCGAGAGCGTGCGCTTGGAGGGGTCCTGGCCGACCACGTACTCGTCGAGGACGTCGTAGATTTCGCGCGGCTTGGGGAGGTTCTCGATGTCGAATGCCGGCGGGGCCGCGAGCTCCTCGTCGATGATCTCGTTGCAGAGATCGATGCACTCGTCGCAGATGTAGACGCCGGGACCGGCGATCAGCTTCTTGACCTGGCGCTGGGACTTGCCGCAGAAGCTGCAGAGGAGCTGCTCGTTGGAGTCTGTCGGTCTGGCCATATCGGTTCGTTCCGCCTCGACCCGTCTCCCGTGATCCCGCTCAGTGCTCCGAGATCACGCGGTCGATGATGCCGTACTCCTTGGCCTCCTCCGAGCTCATGAAGTAGTCGCGCTCGGTGTCTTTGCCGACCTGGTCGAGGTCCTTGCCGGTGTGCTTGGCGATGATCTCATCGAGACGTTTGCGCACGTCGATGATCTCCTTGGCGTGGATCTCGATGTCCGTCGCCTGGCCCTGGAAGCTCGAGGAGACCTGGTGGATCAGGATCTTCGCGTTGGGCAGCGCCATGCGCTTGCCCTCGGCGCCGCCGGCGAGCAGCAGCGCGCCCATCGACATCGCGATGCCGACGCAGATCGTCTGCACGTCGGGCTTGATGAACTGCATCGTGTCGTAGATCGCCAGGCCCGCGTAGACGGAGCCACCGGGCGAGTTGATGTAGAGGGAGACGTCCTTCTCGGGGTCCTCGGACTCGAGGTGCAGCAACTGGGCCACGATCAGGTTCGCGATCTGGTCGTCGACGGGCGTGCCGAGGAAGATGATGCGCTCGTTCAGCAGCCGGCTGTAGATGTCGAAGGCACGCTCGCCACGCGAGGTCTGCTCGACGACCATTGGTACAAGTGGGCTCATAGTCTCGCTTTGTTTGCCAACTGCTGACGGATTCCTCTAGAGGCTAGCGATCTGGCGTCCACAGCCGGCCGGCCTGTTCGGCGCCCTGCTCCGCCGCGCCCGCTCCCTCGGTGTCCTTGCCCGGCGTCCAGAGCTTCTCGCGCGCCGCCGCCTGCGCGATCGGGATCGGCTTCGCCGACTCGGCGATCACCTCGATCGCCTGCCGGGCGGCGAGGTCCTCGCGGACATCCTCGAGGCGCCCGGCCCCCCGCAGGTCCTCGAGCAGCGTCTGCGGCTCGACATCCTCGCGTTCGGCCGTCGGAGCCAGAGCCTCGAGCAGCTCCTCGTCGCCGGGGCTGATCTGCTCGGCGGCCACTACAGCGGTGATCACCGCCTCGCGGCGAAGAGCCAGCTCCGCTTCCGGCTGCATCTCGGCGACGATCTCCTCCTCGGGGCGGCCCGTGATCTGCAGATAGGCCTCGCGCGAGATGCCGCGGTGCCCGAGCGAGTGGATCATCCGCTCCCACATCTCCCGGGCCCGGGCGGAGACGAGGTCGGGAGTGACTGGGACCTTCGCGAGCTCGACGGCGGCGTCCAGAGCGGCCTGCCTGAACTCGCCCTCGATCCGCGCCTCCTCGGCCTCGAGCAGGCGGTCGTGGATGTCCTGTCGAAGCTCGGCGAGGTCGTCGAATCCCGCGTCGACCGCGAAGTCGTCGTCGAGCTCCGGCAGGACCTTCGTCTTGACCTCCTTGACGGTCACCTCGAAGCCGGCCTCGCGGCCGGCGAGGTCGCCGTTGGGGTAGTCGCCGGGGAAGGTCACCGACAGCGTGCGCTGCTCGCCGGCCTCGGCGCCGAGCAGGCCCTCCTCGAAACCCGGGATCAGGTTGCCCGAGCCGAGCTCGATCAGCTGGTCGCGACCCTCGCCGCCGCCGAACGGCTCGCTCTGCCCGTCCGCACCGGCCAGCGAGCCGAGGTAATCCATCACCACGAAGTCGCCCTCGGCGGCCGGCCGCTCGGCGGTCTCCAGGCGGGCCAGGCGGTCACGCAGGGTCTCGACCTCCTGCTCGACGCGCTGCTCCTCCACCGCCGCCTCGGCCCGGCCAACCTCGAGGCCCTTGTACTCCCCGAGCTCGGCCTTCGGCAGCACGCCGATCTCGATCGAGAACGCGAGTGCCTGGCCCTGCGGCGGCAGGTGTCCCATGTCGATGTCGAGCGTCGGGTCCCCGACGGGCACGATCCCCGACGTGGCGATCGCATCGGAGTACCAGCTCGAGAGCGTGTCGCGAACGGCTTCCTCGAGGATCGCCTCGCGGCCCATCCGCTGGATCACGAGCGGCGCCGGGACCTTGCCCTTGCGGAACCCGGGCAGCTTCAGCTGGCTGCCCAGCTGGCGGGCCTTGCGCTCGACCCGCCCCTCGACCTCGGCGGGCTCGACCTCGACCTCCAGTCGGACCCGCGAGTCGCCGAGGTCCGTCAGCGTTGTCTTCAGCGCACCCGCCACGAGCGCCACGATACCGTGCGACCGTGAGCCGGCGCCAGAGGCAATCAGCGCTCAGCCGTCTGGAGGGACGCTTCTGGACGGGGCCGCTCGCGCATCTGCTCGGCGGCGGCCTCGACGTGGCGGGCGCGCTCGGCCGCGCCGCCTGGCACCGCCTTCGGACCGGCAGTCCGCGCTAGGCGCCACCGAGAGGCGCCCCTCCCCGCGGTCAACACGGCCGCGGACGAACCGCGGGGCCCGGCCGTCCAGCGGCCGCGCACCCCGCAAGTCGTTCTGCCCTGCTCCCCTGTCGCTATGCGGCGGAGTGCTGCTGGACGGCGCCGCCGAAGGCCGGCACGACGTCCCGGGGCAGGACCAGCACTGCGCTGGTGGCGATTTCCACCAGGTGTTCGGAGGAGGCACTCAGCAGCACCCTGCCCGATGGGGCGTCGGCGCGCGAGTCGATGACCAGCAGGCCGGTGTCCTCGCCCGCGACCGGAACCACCTCGGCGCCGAGCGCGCCCGCGAGCGCCTGGGCGGCCGCGCGAGCCCCGCCGTCGCCGTCGCCGACGGCGACGATGCGGCCCACCGACTCAGATGCCTCGGCGAAGTCGACCGGCGCGATCGCGACGGCGGTGCGCCCGCCTTCCAGCAGGCGCTGGGCGGAGTTGCCGATCGAGATGTGGCCCTTGGCCGTGTGGGAGTCCGAGCAGAAGACGATCACGTCCGCCTGCTCGCTCTCGGCGAGGGCGGCCAGGCCGTCAGGGGTGGAGCGGTCGGTGACCACGTGCGTCGGCGCGTTGGCGTCGCCGAGCAGCGACAGGCCGCGATTGAGGATCCCCTGCGTGTCGCCGACCGAGTCCGCCGTGTGGCGCACGTAGGCGAGGGCCACCTGGCCGCCGGCCTTGCCGAGCAGTCGGCCGAGGGCGACGGCGTCGTCCTCGTTGGCGGTCCCGTCGTAGGAAACGATGATCTTTGCGGGCATTTTCGTTCTCTCCTTGGCTGCGCCGGGTAGCCGGCGGAAGTTCGTTCTCTCTCTGTTCTTCGGCTGATGGTGACACGGACCTGCCATCAGTTCCAATGATCTTGTTTATCTCTGATATAAGGTTGCCTAATGTGTTGAACGTGGCTCGTCTCCGGATCCTCAGGGAGGTCGCCCACCGCGGCTCGATCAGCGCCGCCGCCGCAGCCCTCTCCTACACCCAGTCGGCCGTCTCCCAGCAGATCGCGGCGCTCGAGTCGGAGACCGGCCTGGTGCTGCTCGAGCGCCATCCCCGCGGGGTCAGCCTGACGGCGGCCGGGCAGGCGCTCGTGGGGCACGCGGACGGGATCCTTGCGCGCCTGGAGGCCGCCGAGGAGGCGATGGCGGCGATCGCCGGGCTGCGCGGAGGGCGCCTGCGGATGGCCTCCTTCCCGAGTGCCGGGGCGACGTTGATGCCGCGGGCGATCGCAGAGTTCCGCGGCGCCTACCCGGACGTCGAGCTGAGTCTCGCCGAGGGCGAGCCCGAGGAGATCGCGCCCCGCCTGCGTGCCGGCGAGCTGGACCTGGCGCTGCTGTTCGAGTTCGCCGGCGAGACCCTGATCGACGAGCGCATGACCCGCGCCGAGCTGCTCGAGGACCCGATGTTCCTGGCGCTCCCCCGAGCCCATCGCCTGGCGGGACGCGAGCGGCTGCGCCTGGAGGACCTGAGCGAGCAGGCCTGGGTGCAGACCTCGCAGTCGAGCCCCTGCGCCGGCCACGTCGTGCGCTGCTGCCACGCGGCCGGCTTCGAGCCCAACGTGGCCTTCGAGAGCGACGACTACCAGACGATCCAGGGTCTCGTCGCCGCGGGCGTGGGCGTCGCGCTGATCCCGCGCATGGCCCTCTCCGCCGTTCGCGAGGATGTCGCGATCCGCTCGCTCTCCCCCGCCCCGCCCGTGCGCAGCGTGATCGCCGCCGCCCCGGCCGGCGCGCGCCTTGTGCCGGCCGCCAACGCGATGCTGGGAATCCTGCAGGAGCAGGCCCGCGAGGGACACGCCGACGCCCTCGCCGGATGAGGCAGAGCGGGCCGGGTGCCGCGAACCCGTTAACGGCCCGGGGCCCCCGCCTTGCGGCGGGAGCCCCGGGATTGCTGCGTTCTAACCGAGAGGGTTAGGCTTTTTTCAGCGCACCTTTCAGCAGTTTGGCGAACAGTTCGTCGCCGGCCGTCGTCGGGTGGATGTCGCCTTCGAGGAAGATGCCTTTTTCGGCAGCTTTGGTTTCGATTTCTTCCTCTTCTTCAGTCGAGACCGCGTGTTTGAGCAGTTTTTCCTGGTTCAGTTTGCGGTCGAATTTGTTGCACTCTTCGGTGTAGTGGCAGATCGCCGCCTTCTCAATGGCGGTTTTTTCTGCTTCGTTCTGTGATTTTTTGCCTCGCGCGTTCGTCTTCTTGAACGGGTTGGCGTACGTCACGGCCGGGCCGTAGAGCCCGCCGGCGATCGTTTCTTCCGCCGCCGTGTTCAGCGCCGCCTGCAGCACGTCGCTGGTCGGGACCAGGTACGCCTGCGGGTTGTAGAAGCCGAGGATCGAGATCGGTCCGGCGTAGCCGCCGCCGCCTTCGGCGATCGGGGTGCGAAGCACGTGGATCGCCAGGCCGATGTTGTTGAGGATCGTCGGGAACAGCGTGTTTTTCGCTTCGACGGTGACGCATTCGATGAAGCTCATGAAGCCATGCGCTTCGTCGTACGCCGGCGACGCGCATTCGCCGAGCTTGTGAAGCTCGTCGTTGGAGCCGATCTGCAGCGTCACATCCTTGACCTGCGCGCCGGACTGCAGGATGCCGACAGCGGCTTCGAGCTGCGAGACGCCACCGAATTCGTAGTGGCGGGGCAGACCCGAGCTGTTGTGCCAGCCACACGGCGCTTCGCCACCCGTGAAGTGAGTGGTTTCCGCGTTGGCCGTCAGGAATTCGGCGATCGGGCCGTTGCCGATCAGACCTTTGCTGGTCTCACCCGGGCACGCCAGGTTGATCAGCGCCAGTTTGTTGCCGAGTTTCGCTTCCTTCTTCGCGAGCGTTTCCGCGACCAGGTTCGGGTAGCCGCCTTCGAACGCGCTGGGAGGCTCGCTCGGGGCGTTCAGGACGAACTTTTCATTCGTGTAGCCGTAGGAAACGGAGTCGCCCAGGTTGATGTAGGCGGTCGGGTTCGTAGGTTCAGGTTTTTTAGCGCTCGCCGTCGACGCGAACAGCGCCGAGGCCAGCAGTGCGACCGCCATCAGGCAGCCCAGCAGTCTGAACGACCGCTTCGAGCCATGCTTGGCTGACATTCTCACCCTCCTCATTGATCTGCGGACCATGCCCGCAGATGACCCTCCACCACGGCACGACCCCTCTTGATTGGGCCCTGAGGCCCATCGCGCACGGCTTTCCTGCCGTGGGACGAACGCCAAAAATAGGGTTGCACCTGGCATATGTCAAGCCGCAGGGCGTCGCCGCGGCGGCCCGAGGGGGCCCGCCGAGCGGCTTTCCCGGGGTCCCGTCCGGCGGCGGTGCGATGTTTGGCAGCCGCTTTTAGACAGGGAAAAAGGCCATGACCATCCTGCTGCTGATCCTCGGAATCCTGCTCGGCGCGCTCGCCGCGACGCTGCTGGCGCGCCCCGGCCGGGCGCGGATGCGCGACGAGCTGAAGGCGATCTCCCTCGACGTGATGGCCCAGACCGGCGCGACGCTCGCGCAGAGCGTGGCCGACTCCCGCGGCGCCGACCAGGAGCGCGCCGCCGGTGAGATGGCCCAGCGCACGGAGCAGATCAAGGGCCTGGTCGGGCCCGTGCAGGAGAAGCTGGTGCGGATGGAGAGCGAGATCGGCCGCCTCGAGCGCGAGCGCCGGCAGGCCCAGGGCGAGCTCGCGCAGATGGTCCGCCAGCTCGGCGAGGGCGTCGGCACGCTGCGCCGCGAGACCGGCAACCTCGTCTCGGCCCTGAAGCGCCCGGCGACACGGGGGTCATGGGGCGAGATCCAGCTGCGCAACGTCGTCGAGATGGCCGGCATGGTGAGCCACTGCGACTTCCTCGAGCAGAGCACGATCCAAACCGCCGAGGGCGCGCTGCGGCCCGACATGCTCGTCAAGCTGCCCGGCGAGAAGCTCGTCGTGGTCGACTCGAAGGTGCCGCTCGACGCCTACCTGTCCTCGCTGGAGGCCGAGCAGGACGATGAGCGCGACGCCCACGCCGCACGCCACGCCCGCCAGACACGCGAGCACATCGTAAAGCTCGCCTCCAAGGGCTACCAGACGCAGTTCGACTCGACGCCGGAGTTCGTCGTGATGTTCGTGCCCTCCGACGGGATCTACCAGGCGGCGCTCGCAAAGGACCCCGGGCTGATCGAGTACGGCGTCTCCCAGCAGGTGCTGATGGCGACGCCCACCACCCTGATCGGGCTGCTGTGGGCCGTGCACTACGGCTGGCGACAGGAGATGATCGCCGAGTCCGCTCGGGAGATCGCCCAGGACGCCCGCGAGCTGCACCAGCGGCTGGCCCGCTTCGTGACGCCCTTCGCCAAGGCCGGGCGCCAGCTCGCCTCGGCGGTCTCCGCCTACAACGAAGCGGTCGGCTCCTTCGACACGCGGGTGGTGCCGCAGGTGCGCCGCATCGAGCAGGCCGGCGCCGCATCCGAGCGCGAGGTGCAGGCGCCGGAGGCCCTGGAGATCACGGCGCGGGCGATCGCGACGCAGGCCGAGCTCGAGGGCGGGCTGAGCGAGGGCTCAGAGCTCCAGGCAGGCCGGCTCGGGCCGCCGCGGATCGTCTCCGGCGGCTGACTTCGAGCACGCACAGGGCCAGCGCGACGGGGACGGTCGCGGGCAGCTCCCGCACGGCGAAGAACAGCAGGTCGAAGACGAGGGCGATCGCCACCGTCAGCGCCGCCCCGGCGCGCTGGAGCGCCGGTTCGCCGGCGAGCAGCCCGCCGAGCACCCCGGCCGCGAACAGATCTCCATAGCCGATCAGTGCCGAGCCGAAGGTGGCGCTCTGCAGGCGCGGCAGCCCGGCGGCGGGACGGGCGGCGTTGAGCGCGTCGTTCGGCGCCTGGAGCAGGTCTGAGACGACCAGCGCCGTGTCCGCGATCGCCATCGCGATGATCCCGGCCGCCAGCCACGGGCGCGGCGTGATCGCGCCCAGCAGCGAGCCGAGCGCCACGCAGCTGAGACCCGAGAGGATCGTCGCCGCGCCGTTGCCCGCGAGGCCGCCCCGGTCGGCCCAGGCGAGGAGGAACAGGGCCGCGGCGAGTACCGCGTTACGCGGCCGCCCGCCACGGGCCAGCCCCGCGAGAGCCAGCGCGGCGAGCACCGGCACGGCGAGGAGGGCCAGATAGGTGAGCCCCTCCGCGCTCGCCTGTTCGGCCCCTCGGGCGATCAGCACGAAGGCGAGGATCGACACCGGCAGCACGGCCGCCCAGCCCCCGGCGCGCAGGCGTCTCAGGACGGGCCACTCGGGACGCACCGGCAACGCGACCAGCGCGCCCTGGAAGATCGAGAGGCATGCGATCGACAGCCAGAAGGGCATGCAGGCACCGACGATAGAGGCCGCCGGCGCAGGCGGCGCCGGGGGCGGCGCGTAGGATGGGGTTCGTGAACGCGCCCGCAACCCAGGCGCCCCCGATCCTGCATCTCTCCACCGTCGTCGGCCGCCCGCTGCGCGACTCCGACGGCGAGCGCCTCGGCAAGGTCGAGGATCTGATCGTCCGGCTCGGCGGCGCCGGCTACCCGCCGATCACCGGCGTGCTCGTGACCGTCGCCGGGCGCCGGTCCTATCTGGGCGTCGAGCGCGTCTCGGACATCGGCCCCGACGGGGTGGTGCTGCGCAAGGCCAAGCTCGACCTGCGCCACTTCGAGCGCCGTCCCGAGGAGGTGCTGCTCAAGCGCGACCTGCTCGACCGTCAGTTGATCAACGTCCAGGGAGCGAGGCTGGTGCGCGCGAACGAGATCGAGCTGGCGCTGGTGGCCGGCTCCTGGCGGGTGGTCGGCGTCGACACCGGCGCCCGCGGGGGCCTGCGCAGGCTCCTTCCCAAGCCGCTCGGCGCCCACATCGCCACGGGTGAGTTCCTCGACTGGGCCGGCGTCGAGCCGTTCGTCGGGCACGTGCCGACGGTGCGCCTGCGCGTGCCCCACCCGAAGCTGGCGAAGCTGCACCCCGCCCAGATCGCCGACCTGGTCGAGGCCGCTTCGCGCCAGGAGGGTGAGGAGATCATCCAGGCCGTCGGCGACGACGACCGCGAGCTCGAGGCCGACGTGTTCGAGGAGCTCGACGACCACCACCAGCGCGAGTTCCTCGAGGACCGGCCCGACGAGCAGGTCGCCGAGATCCTGGGGCGGATGGCCCCCGACGACGCCGCCGACGTGATCGGCGAGCTCGAGGAGGACCGCCGCGAGAGCATCCTCGCGCTGCTGCCCGTGAGCCATCGCATCAAGGTGCGGGCGCTGCTCGGCTACGACCCGGCCGAGGCCGGCGGTCTGATGAGCCCCGACTTCGTGCTGCTGGGAGGCTCGACGACTGCCGCGGACGCACTGCGCGCCGTCCGCGACAGCCGCGTTGCGCCCGAGCTGCTGGGCGCCGTTTTCGTCTCCGCCCCCGACGGCACGCTCGCGGGCAGCGTGGCGGTGACGTCGCTGGTGCGCGCCGAACCCGGGCAGCGCCTGGATGCCGAGCTCAAGCACGAGCTCCCCTGCCCGTCGCCCGACACGCCCTTCGAGGAGGTCGCGCGCCTGATGGCCGATTACAACCTGACCTCGATCCCGGTGGTCGACGAGTCCAGGCGAATGGTCGGCGTGGTTACGGTCGACGACGTGCTCGAGGCGATGCTGCCCCGCGGCTGGCGGCGGCGGTTCGGCCTGCTCGGCGAGGACTGACGGCGCCCTTTCAGGCCGGCGGGTGGGGACCGAATAGACTCACCCGGATGAGCTCAGCAGGCGGACAGTTCGATGGCGGTCCGAGTACCGCCCGTCATGCGTCGCCTCCGGTCGGCCACCCGTGGCCGACCGCGTCTGCCTGCCCGGCTTAGCCCCCGCCGCGCACGGATCTTCGCCCTCCTGGGCCTGCTCGGCCCGGGCCTGATCGCCGCCAACGCGGGCAACGACGCCGGCGGCATCGCCACCTACTCCCAGGTCGGCGCCAAATACGGCTATGGGTTGCTGTGGACGATCGTGCTGATCGCCATCTCGCTCGCGATCGTGCAGAAGCTGGCCGCGCGAATGGGCGTGGTGACCGGCAAGGGCCTCGCCGAGCTGATCCGCGAGGAATACGGGATCCGCTGGTCGGTGCTGGCCACCACCGCCGTCCTGATCGCGAACTTCGGCATCTGCATCTCGGACTTCGTCGGCACCGGCGCCGCCCTCAGCCTGGCCGGCGTTCCCCCCCAGGTCTCGGTGCCGATCGCCGCCGTCGGCATCTGGCTGATCATCGTCCGCGGCTCATACCGCTCGGCGGAGCGGATCTTCGTGTGGTTCACGATCCCCTTCTTCGCCTACCCGATCGCGGCGATCCTCGCCCACCCCGACTGGGGCGAAGTGGGACACGCCATCGTCTCCCCCCATCTGGAGACCGGCTCGACCTATCTGCTGCTGCTGATCGCCACCGTCGGCACGACCATCACCCCCTACATGCAGCTCTACCTGCAGTCGGCCGTGGTCGAGCGCGGCGTGCGCCTCGACGGCCTCGTGCGCGAGGAACGCGAGGCCGTCTCGGGCGCCGTGTTCGCATGCATCATCTCCGGCTTCATCGTGATCGCCACCGGCGCGACCCTCTACACCCATGGGATCCACGAAATCGGCACGGCCGCCGACGCCGCCCGCGCGCTGACGCCGTTCGCCGGCCAGTTCGCGGAGACGCTGTTCGGCATCGGCCTGCTGGGCGCGAGCCTGCTGGCCTGCGCGATCCTGCCGATCGCGACCTCCTACGTCGTGTCGGAGTCGCTCGGCTACGAGAAGGGCATCGGCCGCCGCCCCAACGAGGCCCCCGTGTTCGTCGGCGTGATCACCGCGATGATCGGCGTCAGCGCGCTCGTCGCGATGATCCCCGGTGTTCCCGTGATCTCACTGCTGATCGGCGTGCAGGTCGTCAACGGGCTGCTGCTGCCGATCAACCTGTTCTTCATCTGGCGACTGTCACGCTCGGTGCGGCTGATGGGCGAGCGGCGCAGCCGCGGAGCGCTCGACGGCGCAGCCGCGGTGACGGTGGTCGTGCTCTCGTGCCTGTCACTCGTGCTCGTGGCGGTCACGATCCTCGGCCTCTGAGCACGCCCGCCGCGATCTCGAGGGGCCGGCCGGAGAAGGGGCGGGAGCCGACGGCCCGGTGCGCGGCCCGCCTAGCTCGCGGGCGGGGCCACGAGCAGGCTCGCGCCGATCGCCCCGCCCAGGTCGCCGAGCGCGGCGACCTCCACCTGCGGCGGGCGCGAGTCGGCGAACAGGTGGGGCTGCATCGCCTCGGCGATCCGCTTCGCGGCCGGCTTGCCCAGCCGCACGCCGAGCCCGCCGCCGAGGATCACCGCCTCGACGTCGAGCAGGTTGACCGCGGAGGCCACGCCGGCGCCGAGCGCCCCGATCGCGCGGTCGATCATCTTCTCGGCCAGCACGTCCCCCTTCTCGAGGGCCCGCGACCAGATGCCGCTCGTCAGCCGCGACCGCTCGTGCTGTTCGGCGAGCTTGAAGAGGTCGGTGCGCTCGCCCTTCTCGACGAGCTTTCGCACGTGCAGTTCCATCGCCGCCCGCCCGGCGTAGGCCTCCATGCAGCCGCGGCGCCCGCAGGTGCAGCGGGCCCCGTCGATCACGACCACCATGTGGCCGATCTCGCCCGCCCCGCCACGACCGCGCCAGGGGGGGCCGTCGAGGATCACCCCGCCGCCGACGCCGGTACCCCAGAAGACCCCGAGCAGCGAGCGGAACGGACGTCCGGCGCCGAGATGGAACTCGGCCGCCGTGGCCACCTGGACGTCGTTGCCGATCTGCACATCCGGGCCGAGCGCCTTCTTCAGCTTCGCCGCCAGAGGGAAGGTGCCTTCCCAGTCGGGGAGGTTTCGCGCACTCGTCACCTTGCCCGCTTCGACCACGCCGGGGGAGCCAACGCCGATGCCCCCCAGCGCGCCGACCTCAGCGCCGGCGTCGGCGGCGGCCTCGCGCATCGCTTCGGCCATCGCGGCCGCGACCGCCGGCGGACCCCCTTCGGTCGGCGTCGGACGGCGCGAGGAGCCGAGGACCCGATGGTCCTCGTCGACGACGACCGCCTGGATCTTCGTGCCGCCGAGGTCGATCCCGCCGAAACTGGGCATCGGCGGGCATGATCGCAGACCCGGCATGCGCCTCTGCCGTCTGGTTTGGCGTTTCCGCAGGGGAAACCGACCCCGTGGCCGTCTGCGGACGGCCGGCGCAGGCAACGGCGGCCGGGCCCGCCGCGGCCGCTACTTGTGCTTCGGGTCGGGGATCGCCGAGGACGTCGGCTTGTGGGCGATCTTCGGCGCCGGGATCGCGCCGACGCGGGTGACCAGCTGCGTCCACTGCAGCGGGCTGAGGAAGCTTGTGGTGACGACCGGGACGGGGGCGGTCTTGCCCTTGCCGGCGGAGTGGGCCGCGCCGCCCCCCAGGGGGTGGGCCTGCGGCACGGGGGGCTGGAAGACGAGCTCGACCCGGTTCCAGTGGGAGGACTCGGCCCGGGTGCTGGCCGAGGCGGGGTAGTGCATGAGGCTGATGATTTCGTGGGGCACGAATTCCGCCGGCAGCGTGAGCAGCGCCCGGATCGTCAGGTCCGTGATCGAGCCGGCGCCCTGGTGGTGGGCCAGGGGCACGCTGTTGATCGCCGTTATGTCGACGGCGTCGCCCCGGTAGTGGGGGGAGCGGGTCCCCGAGGCGGAGTACTGGCTCTGACCGCAGCGCAGCGCGCCGACGGTCGGCCGCAGGCCGCTGCGTGAGAGGAAGGCGAGCAGCGCGAGGACGCGCTTGTCGACGGCGCCCGAGGAGATGTCCTGGCGGCTGCATCCGCTGACGGTGATGCCGGGATCGGAGAGCACCGTGCGCTCGAGCTGCGGCCGGGAGAGCAGGAACACGTCCGAGGCGGTGGCGCCCAGCAGGGCGTCGGCGGTCCGCGCCCCCTGCGGATGGAGCGCCTTCTGCAGCTGCGCCCAGTTCGCGAGCACGGGGCCGGGATCGATGTAGGCGGAGTCCCCGGCCGGGCGGATGCCGAAGCGCAGGTGACCGGCGTGCGCGCCGTGGGCGGTCGCCACGGTCCCGAGCACGGTGCCGCTGGAGACGACCGACCCCTTGCGCAGGGGCAGCTTCTGGGCCGCCTTCTCGCGACGGGCGCGGGCGGCGCCGGCGACCGCGGCGGCCGCTTTGGCGTCGGGGTTGCCCGGGTGGGCGAAGAGCCGGGTGCGGTTCATCCCTGCCGGCACCGTTTCGTCGGTCGGGATCGTCGCCTTGCCGCCGCGGGAGGCGTGGTTCTGTGGCGCCGGCGTCTTGACCTGCAGGGTCACGGGCGCCTGACTGCCGGCTGAGGCGGCTTTCGACGGGGCAGGATCGCGGGTGCTCGCGGTCTGCACGACCGCCGAGACGCTGTTGGCCCGGGTCGGCTTGGCCACCTTGTAGGTCGGCGCGAGGCTGCCGAGGCCGGTGTAGGCGAAGAGGTCGCCGTAGACGTCGCGCAGGATGATGTAGTGGCCGAGCTTGGAGCTCGTGCCGAGCTGGACGACCTTGCCGTCCTGGACAGCGACGACCTTGGCGTTGGGCGAGCTCGTCAGCGCGACGGTCTGCATCTTCGGCGCGGCGTGGGCGATCCTCGCCGCTGCGGCCGCGGTCGGCGAGGCGGCGGTCGAGCCCTGCCCGGCTGACGGGGCGGGTGCCTTGGCGGCCGTCGCCTGGGCGTTCGCCGTGGCGTTTGAGGACGCCGGTTCCTGGGGCAGCGCCCCCCATTCCAGAAGCTTGCCGTCGACCGGCGGGCGGCCGTCGACGAGGCCCGTGAGGGTGGCGACCACGGGCTTTGGATATGTGGCGATCAGCTTCGCCCGGAGCATCACCGAGTCGACGTATTCTTCGGAGTGGTTGTAGGCCAGGATCGCCCGGCGCAGATCCTTGGCCGCACCGGCGGCGCGCAGGTAGCGGGCGGCGGCGAACACGGCGTCCACCGGGTTGTAGGGATCGGCATAGCCCGCGTTGAGAGCGTCCACGCCGTACTGCATCCACGTTTCGGGCATGAACTGCATCCAGCCGACCGCGCCGGCGCTCGAGACCGACTGGTCGGCGCCGTAGTCGGTCTCGATTTCGTTGATCGCGGCGAGGATCTGCCAGGGCACGCCGTACTGGACGGCGGCGGCCTTGTAGATCGGCAGCAGGAACAGAGGCACGCGGTAGAAGGACAGCGCCTGCACCGAGGCCTGCGAGGACGCCAGCACGGCGGCGAGGGCGCCGGCCCGGGCGACCGACTGGGGCGAGCCTTCGACGTTGTTCTTGCCGTTCGCCCCTTTCGTCGTGGCCGTAGCGCTGGGGCTCTGCTTGGTCCCTTTGGTCACTTTCTGCCGTCGCTGGAGCACGACGGCGGGCTGTTCGGGCGCGGGCGCGGGCGGCTGCGGCGTGGTGGTGGTCGAGGTGGGAGTGGTCACCGGCGCGGGCGTCGTGCTGGCCGGCGGCGCGGCGGTGGCGGTCGTTTCCGCGGGCGGTTCTCCGCTGGCGGTGACTTCCGAGGTGGTCGACGTTTCGCTGAGGTTCGAGCCGAGGGCGCCCGGCGCGAGGCCGCCGAGTCCGGCTGCTGTCAACCCCCCTCCGGCGAGGGCTCCGAGCACGGCGCGCAGAGCCCTCCGGCGGGCTCCTGTGGGCGGCGTCATGCCTTGATCTCGATCATCTGCGGGTCGTCCCATTTGGTGTGGTCGGCGCACCTGATCCACCTGATGGATACGCCCACCGGGATTCATATCGGCAGCCGATTAGGAATCCGTAAAGGATTCGTAATCGCACCGGCAATCTTTTGTCCAGGTCCGTCGAGGAGGAAGTATCCGGGAATTGTCCCCGATATGCAGCCAGTTCGCGGATCCTGCCAGCGATCCTGCGACGCGCGGCCCAGCGCGGCTCGCTAATCTTGGCGCGTGGAAACGATCGTCTCCGTCATCCAGGTCATCCTCGCGGTGATCGTCATCTTCCTGGTGCTGATGCACTCGGGCAAGGACGCCGGGCTCTCCGGCGCGTTCGGCGTGGGCAGCGGTCAGGGGCCCCTCGGCGGGGGCTCGATGGTGGAGCGCAACCTGAACCGCTGGACGGTCTTCTTCGCCGTCCTGTTCTTCGTGAACGCGATCATCCTGCTGAAGCGTCCCTGGGCCTGAGCCGGTCCCCGGCCGGCTGATCAGCCGCCGCATCGCACCCCGCGCCGAGACGATGCCCTAGCGATCGGGCGGCTCGTGCTCGGCAGCGTCCAGCGCCTCCAGCCGGTCGAGGATCGCGAGCGCTTCGGCGCGAAGATCCGCGTCGAGCAGCCCATAGTCGGCCTCCGAGAGCTTGCCCGTACGGAAGTCCATCTCGGCATCGCGGATCTCTCGGTACTTCGCCTCGCGGGCCGCGTCGAGCTCGTCGCGAACCGCCCCGCCATCCCCGGCGGGCCCCGGAGATGAGGGCGAGGGGTGCGGGCTCGGCCCGCCGCCGGCCCCGCGCAGCGGCGCGCCGACGACGAGCACGACCAGCCCGATCAGCCCGATCACGATGAGCACGATCACGAAGACCACCTGGGCTGACTCGGCGGCGCCGGGCCCTCAGGCCCGCACCATCTCACGCGGCGCGCGCGCCCTGGCGCGGGCGACGGCGCGCGCCCTGACCACGCTCGGCGCCGGCCAAACCGCGATCAGGCCGCCGAGGAAGACGATCAGCCCCCCGATCCAGATCCACATGACCAGCGGCGAGACGATGAAGTGGAACTGCGCCGGCGGCGGGCTCTTGAGGTAGCTCCGGGCGAGCACGAGCAGGGCGACCGCGGCCTGTTCGGGTTCGAGCGTGCGGTTGCCGGCGTCCACGATCCGCTTCAGCGAGGCCGCTTCGATGTTCGGCTGGATCGCGCTCCACACGTCGCGGGTGACCCCGCCGTTGATGCTGACGTGGCTCACCGGCTGACCGCCGATCAGGCTGCCGACGGTTCCCTGGCTCGCTTCCTGGGAGGCGTAGTAGCCCTCGCTCGGGTTGAGGGTCGCGACGTGGCGGCCGTTCCGGCGGACGTCAACTTCCGCGCCGAGTGCGAGCGTAGAGCCGGTGTGCGCGCGGTCGTACTTCGGCGTGATCGAGGCCGTCGGGCGCACGTAGCGAACCGTGTAGGCACCGACCTTGGTCGACTGGCCGGGCTTCAGCTGCAGCTCGGTGGCATGCTGGAAGGAGGAGGAGGCGGCGACGCCGATGAACAGCACTGCGATGCCGAGGTGCACGATGTAGCCGCCGTAGCGGCGGCGGTTGCGCCGCACCAGCCCGACCAGCGCGCGCGGCGCCGATTCGCCCGCCATCGCCCGCCGCGCCCGGACGCCGCGGACGAACTCCTGGCCGATGCTGCCGAAGACGAAGGCGGCCAGGCAGAACATCGTCAGAGCCAGCGGCTTGCTGGTCAGACCGGCCGCGGAGAGGACAGCCAGCGCGAGCAGCGCGGAGCCGAGCGGTACGAGGAAGTTGCGGCGGGCGTTGGCGAGCGTGGCGCGCCGCCAGGCGATCACGGGCCCGATGCCGCTGAGCAGCACCAGCACGAGCGTCAGAGGCACCGTGTAGCGGTCGAACCAGGGCGGCCCGACGGAGGATTCCTGCCCGGTCACGGCCTCGGAGATCAATGGGAAGTAGGTGCCCCAGAAGATCACGAAGCAGAGCGCCACCAAGACGAGGTTGTTGGCGAGGAAGATCGACTCACGCGAGAGCAGCGAGTCGAGCCTGTTCTCCGAGCGCAGCATCTCCCTCCGCGAGACCACCAGGTAGATCGAGCCCCCGATCAGCACGCCGATCAGGCACACGAAGGGCACACCCAGCGTCGCCCCGCCGAAGGCGTGGATCGAGTTGAGCACGCCGCTGCGGACCAGGAAGGTACCCATGATCGCGAGCGTTCCCGTGGCCAGGACCAGCGAGACGTTCCAGACCTTCAGCATCCCGCGTTTCTCCTGGATCATGAGCGAGTGCAGGAACGCGGTGGCGGTCAGCCAGGGCATCAGCGAGGCGTTCTCGACGGCGTCCCAGCCCCAATAGCCACCCCAGCCGAGCTCAGAGTAGGACCAGCGCGCGCCGAGCAGGATACCGATCCCGAGGAACAGCCAGCCGGCGAAGGCGAAGCGACGGATCGCCCTGATCCAGTCGGCGTCCACGCGACGTGCGAGCAGCGCGCCCATCCCGAATGCCAGCGGGATCGTGCAGAGCGTGTAGCCCGAGTACAGCATCGGCGGGTGGATCATCATCGTCGGGAACCGCAGCAGCGGGTCCAGGCCGACGCCTTCCGGCGGGGCCGGCCGGGTGGTCGCGAAGGGGTTCGCGTAGAAGATCATCAGCGACACGAAGAAGCCCCCGAAGCCGAGCAGGATCGCCGTCGCGTAGGCCGCGACGTCGCGCATCCGGTTCCTGGTCAGGAATAGCGCGGCGCTCGACCACATCGAGAGCAGCCACGCCCACAGCAGCAGCGATCCTTCCTGCGATGACCACACGGCGGCGGCCCGGTAGAAGGTTGGCGTCGTGCGGCTCGAGGTGTCGGCGACGGTGTTGAAGGCGAAGTCGTTGCGCAGGAAGGCGAGCTCCAGCACGAGGAAGGCGACCGTGAGGATGCCGGCCAGGGCATAGACCGAGCGGCGCCCGGACGCGGAGAACTCGGGCCGGCCGCTGCGCACCCCGTACAGCGACGCCCCGATCCCGTAGAGGCAGATCGCCAGCGCCAGCAGCAGGCAAGCGAAACCCAGGCCGGCCATCAGGAGACGGCGCCGGGGGCCCGGGTGTGGGCGCTTCGGTCAGGCACTCAGTAGTTCTGCTTCTCCGACGATCCTGCCAGCTGGTGCCGGCGTGGTCCGTCGGGTCCGTAGGTGCGGGAGATTCGAGGCATTGACGGGGGCGCCCATGGTATCTCGTCGGGGCAGGCGGGATACTTGGGTGGGGGATGTCCGAGGAGTCCACGACCCCCGACCCGGCGGTGCGCCGGCGAGGGGCTGCTGAGGGGCTTGGGGAGTAGGCGATGTCGCAGGAGAACGTGGAAATCGTGAAGCGGGCGATCGAGGCATTTGCCCGACGCGACCTCGACGCCGTAGAGAGTCATCCCGATATCGAAGTCGATTGGTCGCGATCCAGAGGGGTGGAGGCGGGCATCTATCGCGGACGCGAGGCGACCCGGCACTTCTGGAACACCTTCTTCGAGACGTTCGACCGGATCGTCGTCGTGCCGGAAGAGATCATCGACCATGGCAACTACGTGATCGTGCTTGACCGAACACATCTGTGGGGGCGAGACGGGATCGAGGTCGAGGCGCGCAACGTGTCGCTCGTGACCCTGCGCCACGGCCAGATCGTGCAGTGGCGGCTCTGCCGCGACCGAGCCGAGGCCCTCAAAGCCGTGGGGCTGGCGAAGTAGCGGAACCTGCTCGTCCCCGCGATTGCGGGCGGCGACGACCGTGCGGCATGACACAGACAAGTCGGCGCTCGGCTGCAACAGTCGATCGCGACTTGACCACAGCAAGAAGGGGTAGCTGAAATGCGTCAGTTCAGGAACGTCATGCGAAGCCGGGCGGTGCCGATCCTCAGCGGAGCGGTCCTCGCCGTCCTCGTCGTGCCGGCGACGGCACTTGCAACCGGGTTCGCCGAGCCAAACGGCGTTCACCACCAGGCCGCAGCGGGCTCCGGAGGCCACGAAGGCTCCGAAGGCCTCGTGATTTTCCTCGCGGTCATCGCCGTTTTCGCCGTCGCGGTCTTGTTCGTCGCGATCCTCTCGCGAGCGGGGACCGAGCGCAAGAGCTCTCGGCGCCCGGCGACGACCATCCGCCGCAACCCAGCCGGCATCGCTTCCTGACAGGAGCCGGCAGTGCAGGGGGCACCGGGTATGGCGCGCGGCTACAGATGGCACCGCGCGCCACAGTCGGCGCCGACGCGCCGCGCTGCTAGTAGTTCTGCTTCTCGCTCGGCGGGGCCGTCTTGAACTTCGACGGGCACTTCGTGATCAGCGTGTTGCGTTCGCCCACGTAGCGGCCGCCCTGCTTCTCGACGGTGACGATCACCTCGCGGCCTTCTCGGAAGGGGTCGGGAACGGTGCCCGTGTAGGCCAGCGGCACCACGGAGCTGCCCTGGCGGTCGCGCACGGCGAAGTCGAGCACCGAGCCTTGGCGTCGGACGCTGCCCTTGGCAACGGTGCCGGTGAGCACGTAGCTGCGTCCCGGCTGCGCCGTGCGCAGAAGCTGGGTCGGGGTCAGAGCGGGGCTGGCGGCGCTGAAGCTCGTGTAGATCAGTGCGCTCGCCAGAACCACCGCCGCGCTGAGCGCCACGATCAGGCGCACCTTTCGCTTGCGCGAGGGGTTCATCCCCCCAAGTATCTCAAACCGCTCGTCGATCCGAGGAGCCTTTCGAGCCAGATGAACGGACATCCGGCCAGCTTCTGGGGTTGGTCTACAGGAAATAAAGGTCGCAGAGCGAAACCTTTTGACGTAACCGATGTCCTTACAAGTGAGGACCGATGAGACCGAAGCTTCTGAAACCACGCCGCGAGCGCTCCCACGAGCGTCCGACTCGCCGTAGCCACGGCCACCCTGCGACGCCGCGCCGCGCCGAGCCGCGCGTGATCGTGATGGAGGCCGAGCCGTCGATCACAGCCGGGCCGACCGCCGGCTGCGACCTCGACGCCGAACGGGTCCGCCGCGCCGGGGGCCCGCTCGACCAGGCCGTCTACACCTGCTCCTGCGGCTACCTCTTCAGCGCCCCCGTCTCGACGACGGTCGCCTGCCCGCACTGCGGGACCGACCAGGCCTGGTAGCCGCGGGCTGAGCCGCCGCCGCGGCAAGCCGCCCGGAGCTATGCTCGCCCGATGCTGAGGAGGTGGGGAATCCGGCTGGGCGTGTCGCTGCTCGCGATCGCCGCGGGGCTGCTGATCTGCTCAGCGGTGCTGAGCCGCTTCTCGATCAGCGCCACCGCGCTGATCGAGGCGACGCTGCTGTTCTGGGTCGTCCACATCGCCGTCCAGTTCATGGCGCTGCGAGTGCTGGTGCGCCAGCCGTCGGTCGCGTTCGCCGGGCTGCTCGCGCTCGCCTCGACGATCGTGGCACTCGTGATCGTGGCGCTGATCGTGGAAGGCCTCAGCGTGCACGGCGCCACCACGCTCGTCGGCGCCACGCTCATCATCTGGATCACAACGGCTGCCGGCGACATGGCGGCGCGCTCGATGATCCGCGACCGCCGCGCGGCGCGGCGCGACGGCTGAGCTCGAGCAGCAGCACGACTGGCGAATACCGGCGCGAGGCCCCTTCGGCGGCCCGACCCGGGGTCCTCACCGGCGGGTCACGACGCCTGCTACTTGGACTCGGCCGCCCCGAACAGGCCCGGGATCCCGCTGATCGCGCGCGAGATCACCATCTGCTGGATCTCTGCGGTGCCCTCGAAGATGTCGTAGATCTTGGCGTCGCGGTGCCAGCGCTCGACCGGGAACTCGCGCGTGTAGCCGTTGCCGCCGAGGATCTGGATCGCCCGCTCGGTGACCCACACGGCCACCTCGCCGGCCTTGAGCTTGCTCATCGAGCCCTCGGCGTTCTCGAAGGGCACCTGGTTGCGGCCCATCCAAGAGGCGCGCCAGACCAGTAGCCGCGCGGCGTCGATCTCGAGCTTCATGCGGGCGAGCGTGAACGCGATCGCCTGGTTGTCGATGATCTTGCGTCCGAACTGCTCGCGCTCCTTGGCGTACTCCAGCGAGTACTCGTAGGCCGCGCGTGCGATCCCGAGGGCCTGCGCGCCGACGGTCGGACGCGAGGCCTCGAAGGTCGCCATCGCCGCCTGAGCCTTGCCTTTCTTGCCCTCGCGCACCCGAGCCAGGCGTTCGTCGAGCTTCTCCTTGCCACCGAGCACGTAGCCCGCCGGAACCCGGCAGTCGTCGAGGAACACATCGGCAGTGTGCGAGGCGCGAAGGCCGTGCTTTGAGACCTTGCTTCCCTGGGAGATACCGCTCGCTTCGCTCATCGGCACGATGAACGCCGCGTGACCTTTGGAGCCGAGCTCGCGGTCGACCGAGGCGATCACGACATGGACGTCGGAGATGCCGCCGTTCGTCGCCCAGGCCTTCTGGCCGTTGATGACCCACTCGCCGGCGCTCTCGTCGAACTTGGCCGTCGTGCGCACGCCGGAGACGTCGGACCCGGCGTTCGGCTCCGACGCGCAGAAGGCCGCAACCTTGACGTCGTCGGGCGTGCCGAAGCAGCGCGGGATCCATTCGCCGATCTGCTCGCCGGAGCCCTGGCCGAAGATCGCCGCGACCGCGAGCGCGGTGCCCATGATCGACATCCCGATCCCGGCGTCCCCCCAGAACAGCTCCTCGTTGACGATCGGCAGCCCCAGCCCGCTCGGGTCGGCGAAGAACTGCGCCATCCCTTCGAACCCGTACAGGCCGATCTTGGCCGCCTCCTGGATGATCGGCCAGGGCGTCTGCTCCTTCTCGTCCCACTCGTGCGCGGCCGGACGGACGACGTCGGCGGCGAACCCGTGAACCCAGTCGCGGATGTCCTTCTGGTCCTGCGTGAGGCTCAGCGAGAAGGTCGTCTCCGCCTCCTCGCCGGCGGCGATCGTCGCGGCCGCCTGGGCGGTGGCCTCGTCGCTGGGCACGGTGGAGGAGGGGGCTGACATCGAGAGGATCTCCTTTGGCGTAGAGGGCGCGCGGCGCGCCGGCTGGCCTTTCCGGCGTCTCACCGGGCAGACAGTGCTGCACGAATGTTACCTGACAGTACCCGCTCAGGTGTCAATCACACGGACAAATACGCGCTCCGTGTCCAACGTCACTCAAGGGGCGGACTTGCCGCTCTCCCGCGCCAGGGGCCGTGTGCCCTCCCGGGGAAAGAGGTGAAATCCGATCCGTTTTACGCTACTTTCCTACCAAGATGGTCTTCCCGACGAAGAAAGTGAGCATGAGCAGGCGCGCGGCCGCCGTCGCGCTGATCCGCGTCGCCGGCGGTGTCTCAGGCCTCGGCGACGCCCTGCTGCGCCCCCGCGAGCTGCATCTGCTCGCCGACAACGATGGCGGGGGCAGCGAGGCGCTCGTCGAGCGGGTCGTCCGTGCCGGCTCCGAGCTGCGCGTCGAGCTGAGGCTCGCAGACGGCAGCACGATCTGGGGTCAGGTCTCTCGTGATCAGGCCGAGACGCTCGAGCTGCGGGCGGGCCAGATCCTCGCGGTGAGCCTCACCGGCGCCCCGCTCTCCCTGGCGCGCGCCGCCTGAGCGCGACCCCCGCCGCAGGCAGCGTCTAGTGCCAGGCGGCCTCGGCGCGGGTCAGCGCCAGGACCTCCTTGGGAAGCTTGCCGCCGGCCACGTCGGCCACGGTCACCTCCTCGAGCACCTTGCGGAGGTTCGCCCGCAGCGCGATCCAGACCTTCTGAAGGGACTCGGCCGAACCGGAGTATTCGAGCTCCTCCGGCCGCTGGCCGCGCACGCCGACGAGCGGGCCCTCGACGGCGCGGATCACCTGCGCGAGGCTCACCTCCTCGGCGGGCTTCGCCAGCCAGTAGCCGCCCTCGGGGCCGCGCTGGCTGCGGACCACACCCGATGAGCGCAGCTGGGTGAGGATGTTCTCCAGAAAGGACACGGGAATGTTCTGGGCCTGGGCGACATCGTCGACCTTGCGGGGCGATTCCTGGCTGCTGGAGGCCAGCTCGATGACTGCCCGCACTGCGTAGTCGGCCTTGGCGGTCACGTGCATTGCCGGGATTCTCACGCATTCCCCGGCAGCAGCGTCGCGCCGGCACCTCGCGCCTCCCCGGCTGGACGCGAGCTTTGCGTCGAGCGGCTTGCGCAAAGCCCCCCTGCGGCGGGGGATTAGGTATCCCTAATCCAAGGTGCTTAGGGCACCCTAATTCGTGATACTTTGCGTGCGCCACCCATCCCGACCAGATAGATCGGATATCAATGACGAGACTCGGGAAGCTCCTGTGCTGCGCCCTCATTGCAACGACGCCGGTCCTGCTCGCCGCCTGCGGCTCGAGCGGCTCGGCGGGCGCAGGCGGCCCGAAGGACTCGATCACGCTCTACAACGGCCAGCACGAACAGACGACCGCGCTGCTGGTGGCCGCGTTCGAAAAGCAGACCGGGATCAAGGTGCAGGTGCGCTCGGCCGACGAGGCCACGCTGGGCAACCAGATCCTGCAGGAGCAGGGCAACTCGCCGGCGGACGTCTTCTACGCGGAGAACACGCCCGTGCTGGAACTGCTCCGCGAGCACGGCTACCTCACCCCCGTCGATGCCGCCACGCTGGCGGGGGTGCCGCGGCGCTACAACTCCGCCCAGGGCGACTGGGTCGGAGTATCGGCCCGCGTCTCCGTGCTCGTCTACAACAAGAGCAAGCTGGGCGGGGTCAGACCGCCGACGTCGATCCTCGAACTCGCCGCTCCGCAGTGGCGGGGCAAGGTCGGCTTCGCCCCCTCGGAGACCGACTTCCAGCCACTGCTCAGCTCGATCGAAAAGCTCAAGGGCCGCGCCGTCGCAGAACACTGGCTGCAGGCACTGAAGGCGGACGGCAAGATCTACCCGGACAACGAGACGGTCGTCGCCCAGGTCAACAACGGCGAGAGCGCGATCGGCCCGATCAACCACTACTACTGGTACCGCCTGCGCGCCGAGGAAGGCTCCGGCGGCACGCACTCCGCGCTGCAGTCCTTCAAGCCCGGAGACCCCGGCGACCTCGTCGACGTATCGGGCGCGGCGGTGCTCAAGTCGAGCGCTCACCAGACCGCCGCGCAGCGCTTCCTCGCGTTCCTGGTGAGCGCGAAGGGCCAGCAGCTGCTGGCGCACAGCAACAGCTTCGAGTACCCGCTGCGCCCCGGTGTGGCACCGGCCGCGGGTCTCCCTCCGCTCAACCTGGTAGAGCCCAACTCGCTGACGCCGGCGGAGCTCGGCGACGGCCGCGTGCCCCTGGAAATGGAGCAGCGGCTGGGCCTGCTGTAGACGGACGCCGATGAGCACGCTCGCACCCAGCGCTCCCCCCGAGAGCCTCGGCCGCAGAATCGCTCGCAGCTGGTCGGGCCGGCGCCGCTGGCCGCTGTTCAGCATCGCCGGCGCGCTGATCGCGACGGTGGGCGTGCTGGTGCCACTCGCCTTCCTGGTCGTGCAGGCGCAGGACTCCGGCTGGGGCACCCTCAAGCGCCTGCTGCTGAGGCACCAGACCGCGGTGCTGCTGTGGAACACCGTGCGGCTGACCGTCGCCTGCACGGTGCTCTGCGCGGTGATCGGCGTCGGCGCCGCGTGGCTGATCGAGCGCAGCGACCTGCCGCTGCGGCGACTGTGGGCGGTGCTGCTGGTGCTCCCCCTCGGCGTGCCCGACTTCGTGATCGGCTTCGGCTGGATCTCGATCGCCCCGGGCCTGCACGGCTACCTGGCGGCGGTGATGATCATGACGCTGTCGCTCTATCCCCTCGTCTACCTGCCGGTCGCGGCGGCGATGAGCAACCTCGACGCGGGCCTGCACGAGGCCGCCCGCAGCCTCGGGCTGTCCCCCTGGCAGGCATTCCTGAGGGTGACCCTGCGCCAGGTCTGGCCGGCGGTGCTCGGTGGCTGCCTGCTGGTGACGCTCGGCCTGCTCGCCGAGTACGGCGCCTTCGAGATCGTCCAGTACCAGACCTTCACGGTCCAGATCTTCACCGAGTTCAAGCTCGGCTTCGATGCCGCGGCGGCCTGCGCCCTCTCGCTCGTGCTGGTGGCGCTGAGCATCGCCGCGCTCGCCGGCGAGCTGGCGCTGAGCGGCCGCGGCCAGGGCTTCCGCGCCGGGCCCGGCGCCGCTCGCGTCGCCGGGCGCGTGGCGCTCGGGCGCCGGCGGTGGCCCGCGCTGGGCGCGCTGGGCACCCTCGTCGGGCTGGCGCTCGGCGTGCCGCTCGGCTCGCTGGTCTACTGGATGGCACGGGGCGACTCGAGCACGCTGCCCTCGAGCTCGATCCTCGCCGCCGTCGGGCACACGGCCCTCTACAGCGCCGCGGCGGCCGCGATCGCGACGCTGCTGGCGATCCCGGTCTGCAACCTCGCGCTGCGTCACCGCAACCGCCTGACGGTGCTGATCGAACGCCTCGCCTACCTGCCGATGGCGCTGCCCGGGCTGGTCATCGCGCTCGGGCTCGTGGCCTTCTCGGTGCGCTACGCCCTGTCGCTCTATCAGAGCGCGCTCGAGCTGATCATCGCCTACGCGATCCTGTTCCTGCCGCTCGCCGTGGTCTGCGTGCGCTCGGCGATGTCGCAGGCCTCGCCGCGCCTGGAGGAGGTCGGGCGCTCGCTCGGCAGCCGCCCCACCGAGGTGTTCAGGCGTATCACCCTGCCGCTGATCGCGCCCGGCCTCGGTGCGGCCTTCGCGCTCGTGTTCATCTCGAGCGCCACCGAGCTGACGGCGACGCTGCTGCTGCGCCCGACCGGCGTGGACACCCTCGCGACGCAGTTCTGGACCTACACGACCAACTTCTCATACGGCGCGGCCGCGCCCTACGCTGGGCTGATGGTGCTGATCTCGGCCGTCCCCGCGTACCTGCTCAGCCGCCGCGTGCGGACGATCTCACGGATCGGGCGAGGAGCATGAGCCGCCTGCTGATCAGCGGGCTGTGGAAGGGCTACGGCGAGCAGCCGGTGCTGCGGGGCGTGGAGCTCGAAGTGCCCCCCGGCTCGCTCACCTCGGTCCTCGGTCTGTCGGGTTGCGGCAAGACCACCCTGCTGCGGGTGATCGCCGGCTTCGAGCGCGCCGAACAGGGGAAGATCGACCTCGGCGGCGCGACGCTGGACGACGGGCGCACCTACGTTCCCCCTGAGAAGCGCAGCATCGGGTACGTCCCCCAGGAAGGGGCGCTGTTCCCCCACCTGACCGTCGAGGGCAACGTCGGCTTCGGCCTGAGCCGAGCCGAGCGCCGCGGCGACACGGTGGCGGCGATGCTGGAGATGGTCGGCATCTCACGGCTGGCCAAGCGGCTCCCCCACGAGCTCTCCGGGGGCGAGCAGCAACGGGTGGCGCTGGCCCGGGCTCTCGCCCGGCGCCCGCAGGCACTGCTGCTCGACGAGCCCTTCTCGTCGCTGGACGCGACGCTCCGCACACGGGTCCGCGAGGAGGTGCACAGCCTGCTGCGCGAGCAGGGCGTGACCACGGTGCTCGTCACCCACGACCAGGAGGAGGCCCTGTCGCTGGCCGACAGCGTGGCGGTGCTGCGCGACGGAGTGATCGTCCAGCAGGGCCCGCCCGCCGAGCTCTACGAGCGCCCGGTCGACGAGCGCCTGGCCCGCTTCCTCGGCGCGGTCAACGTGCTCGGCGCCAGCTTCTCCGGCCAGCATGCCGAGACCCGCCTCGGCACCCTCGCGCTGCGCGGCCCCGTGAACGGCAACGGCGCCTCCGGGCTGGTGATGCTGCGCCCCGAGCAGCTGGACGTGCGGGCCGTGGCCGACGGCGAGCCCGGCGACGGGCTCGGCGGGCGGGTCGAGCTCTGCCGCTACTACGGCCACGACGCGCTGCTCCACATCCGGGCCGAGGAGGGCGCCGGCACCGAGCTGCTGCTCGCGCGCGTCCACGGCGAGCAGGCGCTACCCGTCGGCACCCGCGTGCGGGTGCTCGCGCACGGCCCCGCCACGGCGCTCGGCTGAAAGCGCCACGGTGCAGGCGAAAGCACGCCTGGCCTGGGCGGGTTCGCCGCTGTTTAGCATCTGACTATGGCGCCGCGCTGGAGCTGGGATTTCGAGGACGAGCCGAAGCCGCGCAAGCCGGCGCCGGCACGCCAACCCGCGGGAGGCGCGGCCGAGCCTTCCGGACCCGCGCCGGCGGCCGGCCCGGCCGGGGCGGCGGCGAGAGTCGTGCAGGTGCGCCGCCGCCGCGCAGGTGCGCTCGTCGCGGCACTCGTGCTGGTGGTCGTGATCGTCGCTGTCGCCTCCGGCTCGCACGGGAGCCATCCGAGTGCCGGCGGCACCGCCCATCCGCGCCTGCACGCAGTCGCCAAACCGGTCACCGACCCCGAAAACGACGAGCTCGGTGCTGTGCGGTCGGTGCTCGCCTTCACGCCGTTCGTCCGGGAGGGCAGCGGCAACGGGCGGGACATCGCTCTGACCTTCGACGACGGACCGGGCCCTTACACGCCTCAGGTGCTCTCCGTGCTCGAGCGCTCCAAGGTCAAAGCGACCTTCTTCGTGATCGGCAAGATGCTGCGCTACTTCAGCCCCTCGACCGTCCGCGAGATCGAAGACGGAGATGTGATCGGGGACCACACCGAGACGCATCCGATGCTCGCCCACCTGTCCGCGCACGACCAGTACGAAGAGCTCTTCGAACAGATCGCCCGCGTGGAACTGCTCGGCGGCAGGCGCCCGACCCTGTTCCGCCCGCCCTACGGCTCCTTCAACGCGACCACCCTGCGCGAACTGAAGAAGCTCCACCTGCTGATGACCCTGTGGTCGGTCGACACCGACGACTACGAGCAGCCCGGCGTCCCGGTGATCGTGGAACGAGCGCTGGAAGGCGCCCATCCCGGCGCGATCATCCTGATGCACGACGCCGGGGGCGTGCGCACGCAGACGATCGAAGCGCTGCCCCTGATCATCAAGGGGCTGCGAGCGAAAGGCTATGACCTGGTCACGGTGCCGAAGCTGCTGCTGGACGACCCGCCGCCGCCTGGACAGCCGATCCCGCCCAACCTGAGCGGCGACTGACCTCGCCGGGCCACCGCGCGGGCGGACTGCCGCGCGGGCCGGCCAGTCCGCGCCGGCGCGGCAGGCGCCGCGGATCACGATCTCGTGCTCGGACACCTCGAGCGGCGGCCGCTCGCTGAGCCGCTGGATCGCACGCTCGAGGCCGTCGTCGGTGAACGGCTCGAGGCGCCCGCAGCGCTCGCAGACGAGGTGGTGGTGATGGCCGGAGCCCTCGCGCAGCGGCCGTCCGAGCGGCTGCGCGCGACCGGTCGGGCATGGAGAACATGAGACTGAATCTTATAAGAACGGTTCTCATCCCGCTCGGGGTATCCTCCGCCGATGCCCGTGCCGAGCATCCCGCGCTGAGGGCCCATGGAGGCTGAGGAGCGTCGCGCCCGCCGCGAGCAACAGCGCCTCGAGCTGCGCCGCCGCCGGCTGCTCGCGCTCGGGGCGCTGGCCACGGTGGTCGTGGCGATCGCGGTGCTCGCCGCCGTCGGGATCGGGTCCGGTGGCTCCGGGACGACGGGGAAGCCGGCCGCCACGGCGCACGGGCGCGCGACTCGCACCGGATCACCGCGGGAAGCCGCCACCACCGGCATCGCCACGACGCCGGCCGGGCCGCCCGGGCACGAGGCCGTGCCGATCCTCATGTATCACGTGATCGCCGCACCTCCGGCCGGCGCTCCGTTCCCCGGCCTGTACGTTGAACCGGCCGAGTTCGCGGCTCAGATGCAGGCCCTGAAGGCAGCCGGCTGGCACGCGGTGACGCCCGACCAGGTGGCGTCCAACTGGCGGGAGGGCACACCGCTGGGCGCGGGCAAACCGATCGTTGTGAGCTTCGACAACGGCTACCAGTCGCAGTACACCCAGGCGCTGCCGGTCCTCAAACGGCTCGGCTGGGTCGCCGAGGAGAACATCCAGCTGAGTGGTCTGCCGCCCTCGCAGGGCGGGCTCCTGCAACGGCAGATACGGGGGTTCGTGGCCGCGGGCTGGGAGCTCGACACGCAGGGGTTCAGCCATGCCGACCTGGTCACGCTCGACCCGTCGGCCCTCCACTACCAGGTGGCCATCTCGCGCCAGACGATCCAGCGCCGTTTCCATGTCCCGGTCAACTGGTTCTGCTATCCGTCGGGCCACTATGACGCGACCGTGATCGCGGCCGTGCAAGCGGCCGGCTACGCGGGCTCGACGACCGTCGTGCCGGGGTGGGCCCACCGCGGAGGGGATCCCTACAGGCTCCCCCGCCTGCGGGTGCTGGGCGGAACGAGCCCGCAGCAGCTGCTTTCGGAGATCGCTGCGATCCGCGACGCCCCGCCGGCGCCCGCGTCCTACACGGGTGCCTGACGTGCCGCGTCTCGCGCGCAGCTTGAGCGTCCGACCGAATGGGTATCGATTTGGCGTCGACGCCGCCGGGGTCGCGGGCACGGGGGCGGGGAATCGAGCGCCGAGACAGCGATGAACCAACAGTCCCTCACGATCCGCGCCTACGAAGAGCCAGGCAGGTATGTGCTCGAGCTCGAGGGCGAGCTGGACATGGCCGGAGTGCCCGCATTCGAAGCGGCCGCGACCCGCCTCTCCACGCTCGGCCGGGGCGAGCTGCTCGTCGACATCTCCGACGTCGCCTTCATCGACTCGATGGGCGTGCGGGCGATCCTCGCGATCAAAGCGACCTGCGCGGAGCACTCCTGCGAGTTCTCGATGACCCACGCCGGCGACCACGCCGACCGCATCTTCGAGTTGACACGGCTGCTCGACCACCTGCCCTTCCGCGGCCGCCGACCCGAGCGGTTCCGCCGCGAGATCGACCTGTCTGAGGCCTCGGCCGCGCCGCCTGAGCTGGACGCCGGCAGCCCCTAGCGGCCGGGGGCTCCGGGCGTCTGCTTGGGAGGACAGACGGTGTCCGCGTACGAGCAGAAGACGCAGCAGTCGCCCGGCTTCGGCTCGAGCATGTGCCCGCAGCCGGTGCAGCGGTAGAAGTGCCGGCACGCGTTCTCCGGCATCGACTCAAGCGCTTGGGTGCCGCAGAACGGACAGGTGATTGTCGCCTCTAGGACGGGCACGCAGCCAGCATAGGCCTGGCGGAGGAGGATCGGCCGGAGGTGATTGCCGACGCCCACCTCGACCGCAGGCGATGCCGGAAACGGCTTCACAGAGCCGGTAGTCCTAAGCGGCGAACGGGTCTCGAACCCGCGACCTCAAGCTTGGGAAGCTTGCGCTCTACCAACTGAGCTATCGCCGCGCGGCCTGGATTCTAGGGCCTTCCGTTGCGGTCGCGAACGCGTCTCGGCATCTCTGCAAACGCTCTGGAAGCGCCAGGAGAGGAGCGCCGCCCCACCGCGGGAGAGTCTCAGCCCCGCAACCCCAGGGTTCTTGACCGCCGTATCGACGCAATCCCGCTGGGGTCGTGGCCCTGTTGGTGGACCAATCTCAAGCTAGGAGCATTTGAGGGATTCAAATGCCTGCTTGTAGCTTGCGGCCAGTCCGGCGACCGCGGTCTTCACCGCAGGCTCGGATTGCTTGAGCGCGGCTTCGATGTTCCCCGAGGATTTCGCAGTCGAGACGAGCTCCTGCGCGAGTACTACAAGCTCGCTCTTGAGCGCCGCCTGCGCGGATTCCACCGGAGCCTTGCTGGCTGCGGGAAGATTCGGCGTGGATTCTTTGAGCTTGGCGGCTTCCTTTTCCATCACTGCGGCGGCTTCTTTGATTTCTTCCGGTGCCTTTGAGGAGATCGACAGGCTGGAGAGTTTGGAGAGCTGGGCCTGAATCTCCTTGGTCGAGGAGCAGACCTGCGCCGTCGCCTTTTCTTCAGACGATTCGCCACACGCGGCAAGCCCTACCGGGACGAGCAGAACGGCCGCTGCGACTGCCCACCTGTTGAAGATCTTGAACACCGGAGCTCCCTTTGTGGTTTGGACGATGTCGCACGGGTTCCGCCCCGGCGGGCCTCTGCGCGGGTCCTCTGCGCTCGGACTACCATCTCCGTCATCCGCCGGCAAGGCATCCGCCCAAGCCCGCGACACGACCGGGGCTTTTTCCGCAGAGAGCATGGCAGCCGAACACGGACGACGCGGCCTGCGTACGTGGTGCAAGGATTGCCGCATGGCATCCCGCGACGAGCCGCCGCTCACGCCTACCCCCCGTGCCCCGAGTCCTCTCCCGCGATCAGGCGCAGCGCGTGGGTCAGCGCGCCGACGATCTGATCGCCGATCTGATCGATGCTGCGGGGACTGCCGGGGAGGTTGACGATCAGCGTCCCGTCGCGAACGCCGGCCACGCCGCGGGAGAGCATCCAGTTGGGCGTGTGCGGCTGGGAGGCCAGTCGCATCGCCTCGGCCAGGCCGCCGATCTCGCGGTCGATCACCGCGAGGGTGGCCTCGGGCGTAACGTCGCTCGGCGCGACACCGGTGCCGCCGCTGGTCAGGACCACCGCGCAGCGGCGCTGCTCGCAGAGCTGGCGCAGGCGGGTCTCGATCGCACACGTGTCGTCGCCGAGGATCTCCTCGCTGATCACCTCAAGGCCCAGCCGCTCGGCCAGCGCCCGCAGCCGGGGCCCGCTCTCGTCGTTCCCCTGACCGGCCGCCTTCGAGCTGCTGATCGTCAACACCGCCGCCCCGTTGCGGGCTTCTCCTTCGCCCCTCGGCTCCTGCTCTCCCGGCTCGCGCCGGGCTTCGGCGCCGCCGCGCCCGCCCTCGCCGCGGCTGTAGTCGCTGCGCCCGCCCCGCTTCTCCAGCAAAACCACCTGCTCGATCTCGATCCCGCGCTCGAGGCCCTTGACCATGTCGTAGACGGTCAGCGCAGCCACGGCGGCGGCCGTCATCGCCTCCATCTCCACGCCCGTCTCGGCGGTGGTGCGCGCCTCCGCCTCGATCGTCACCCGCCCGCCGGCGGCATCGACCGTCCCTTCGACGTCGACGAAGGTCAAGGGCAGGGGATGGGCGAGCGGGATCAGCCCGGACGTCTGCTTTGCCGCCTGGATGCCCGCCAGCCGCGCCACCGTCAGAACCTCGCCCTTCGGGCCCGAGCCGTCCCGCACCGCTTCGGCAGCCGTCGGGGTCATCCGCAATGTCGCTCGCGCCCGCGCGGTGCGGCGCGAGGACTGCTTGCCGCCGACGTCCACCATCCGCGCCCGGCCGTGCTCGTCGACGTGGGTGAGGCGGGCTCTCACGCGCCACCCCTGTCCAGTCCGGCCTCGGCCGCCTCCTCACGCTCGTAGTCGGCCTCCGGCGCGGGCGTCGTCCCCGCGACCCATTCGCCCGCGCCTTCGCCGCGCTCCTCGCGCTTCCAGATCGGCGCCTGCGCCTTGATCGTGTCGATCGCATCGCGCGCGCCTGCGAAAGCTTCCTCGCGGTGCGGAGCCGAAGCGGCCACCAGCACGCTCGGCTCCCCGAGGGCCACGCGTCCAGTTCTGTGCTCGGCGGAGGCGGCGCAGAGGCCGTGCCTTGCAACGCACGCCCGGAGGATCTCCTCGATGCGCTTCAGTGCCATCTCCGCGTAGGCCTCGTACTGGAGCGCCTCGATCTCGCGGGTGACGCCTTCGAAGATCACGACGGCGCCCGCCCGAGGGTCCGACACCGCCCGCCGAACCCGCTCGATCGAGAGTGGCTCGGCCGTGATCAGCGCGTGGGTCTCGCCCGCACCGGGCTCGGGAGCGCCGCCGCTGACGGGGGGGATCAGCGCAAGCTCGTCGCCGGGGCTGAGCACCGTCTCGGCGGGCGCATACTCCCGGTTGACGGCCGTGCGAACCGGCAGCCGCGCGAGCAGGTCTCCGAGCAGCCCGTCCTCGGCGAGCCGCGCCAGCGCGTCCCCGACCGTCGCTTCAGGTTCGAGGCTCAGCTCCAGCGTTCCGGTGCCGGCTCGCTCGCGGAGCATCGCGAACAGCCGCACGGTGACCGGCATCGCGGCCGGCGCGGAGGCCCTCATCGCCCTGTCCACTCGCGCAGATGCTCGATCGGCACGCGCTCGCCCGCGGACACGCCGGTGCTGTCGCTGGCGATCATCGCCAGCGCCTCGGCGCCCAGCATCGAGCTGAGCACGTGTGAGCCCTGGGGGCCGGTTGGGGTGGCATACAGACCGTCCGGGCGCTGCTCGAGGCGGCATCGGACCGCGTGCGCCCGCCCCGCCGGCTTGGCGTAGTCGACGGCCATGACCGCTTCGCCGCGGTCACCCTCGCCGGAGCGCCCGAGCATCGCCCGCAGCGCCGGCCCGACGAGCAGCACGAACGTGACCATCGCCGAGACCGGGTTGCCCGGCAGGCCGAACACGAGCGTCTCGTCCCGCCACCCGAACCACGCAGGGCTGCCCGGCTTCAGCGCCAGGCCCCAGAAGCGCTCCTCGACGCCGAGCGCTGCGAGGCTCGGCCGCACGTGGTCGTGGGCGCCCACCGAGACGCCCCCGCACACCACGGCCACGTCCACCCCGGCCAGCGCTTGCTCGACGGCTTCCCGCGTCGCCGCCTCGTCGTCGGCCGCCCGGCCGCTCCACGTCACCTCGGCGCCGCCGCAGCACGCGAGGGCGGAGATCGAGTAGGAGCTCGTGTCCCGCACCGCGCCGGCCCGCGGCGCCTCGTGCAGCCCCAGCAGCTCGTCGCCCGTGACCAGCACCGAGACCCGCGGACGGCTCACGCAGCGGATCAGCGATCGTCCCAGCGAGGCGAGTACGCCGAGCTCCGCCGGACCGATCCTTGTGCCGGCCCGCAGCACGGTCTGGCCGGGCAGCAGGTCCTCTCCCGCCCGTCGCACGTCGCGGCCGAGCTCGGGGGACGCCAGGGCCTGGACGGTCATCTCGCCGCGCGGGCGCGTTTCCTCCACGCTGAGCACCGCGTCGGCGCCCTCCGGCAGCATCGCCCCGGTCGAGATCGCGATCGCCTCGCCCTCCTCGAGGGCAGCGGCGGCCGGATGTCCGGCCCGTGATTCGCCGACCAGCCGCAGCGTCACCGGGTTCGCGGGCCCCGCACCGGCGAGGTCGGGTGCGCGGACCGCGAAGCCGTCCATCGCCGAGTTGTCGAACGCCGGAACGGGATGGGTGGCCGTCACGTCCTCGCCGAGGACCCGCCCGAGGGCGCCCATGCCGAGCGCGACGGACTCACCCACGCGCAGACGCGCCGCGGAGAGGATCGCCTTCCGTGCGTCGTCCAACTCGACAAGCGTGCTCCCCGACATTGCCTCGCTCACAAGATGCCACACTCGGCTCGCGCCTAAACCCTGCGTGCTGATCGCCGATCCGGACAGCGGGTATGTTCGAGGCGTGCGCGACACGCTGGGAAGGCCGATGCGGGACCTGCGCATCTCGGTCACCGACCGCTGCAACATGCGCTGCCGCTATTGCATGCCACGCGAGCAGTTCGGCGCCGCCCACCGCTTCCTGCCGAGCGATCAGCTGCTGAGCTTCGAGGAGATCGCACGCGTCGCCGCCGTCCTCGCCGAGCGCGGCGTGCGAAAGATCCGCCTGACCGGCGGCGAGCCCCTGCTACGGCGCGACCTCGAGCGGCTGGTGGGGATGCTGGCCCGCCTGGACGGCGTGGAGGATCTGTCGCTGACCACCAACGGCCTGCTTCTCGCCCGCCACGCCGCGAGCCTCGCCGAAGCCGGCCTTGGCCGCGTCACGGTCAGCCTCGACGCGCTCGATCCGGCGACGCTGCGCCAAATCGCCGACTCCCCGGTGGCACCGGCGCGGATCCTCGAGGGGATCGAGGCGGCGAGCGCCGCCGGGCTGGGACCGGTCAAGGTGAACATGGTCGTGCGGCGCGGTATCAACGACGGCGAGCTGATCCCGATGGCGGACCGCTTCCGCCACCGGCCCCAGATCCTCCGTTTCATCGAGTACATGGACGTCGGCTCCACGAACGGCTGGCGCCGCGAGCACGTCGTGCCGGCCGCCGAGATACTCGCCCGCATCGCGGCCCGATGGCCGCTGGAACAGCTGCCGCCGACCGTCCCGGGCGAGGTGGCGACCCGCTACCGCTACACCGACGGCGGTGGCGAGATCGGCGTGATCCACGCAGTGACGGCGCCCTTCTGCCACGGCTGCACCCGCGCGCGGCTGTCCGCCGACGGCCGGCTCTTCACCTGCCTGTTCGCGACGGGCGGCCACGACGTCCGTGCGCTGCTGCGCTCCGGTGCCGCCCCCGGGCGGCTCGGCGACGCCCTCGCCGGCGTCTGGCTCGGCCGCTCCGACCGCTACTCCGCCGAACGCTCGACGCCGCGCCGGACCCCGCACCCGCCCGAGCCCCGCTCGCCCGTCGAGCCGCGCCCGCCACGCATCGAGATGTCCTACATCGGAGGGTGAACCAGCAACCCCCGCGTTTATTGGGGACATGACAGTGACGACAGACACGTCAGTGAACACAGGAAGCTAGAGGCTGTCGCGACTGAGCGCCAAGACCCGCCGAGCCCCCTGGCTGAATTGGCGGTTGAGGAGTACGGGGGGGCCGAATAATGGCAGCGCGATCCTCGTAGGCGGTCAGCCACACGATCTTGCGATCGCGCAAGCGGTAGTGCCAGACCACCTCGCCCTCGATCTTCGCGCCACTTGCTCGGCCGATGGCGTGATGCTTGGCAAACAGCAGCACCGAGCCATCGTCGGCTTCGGTGATCTCCTCGATGTCGAATCGAGCGTCTCGCTCGAAGGTGGAGAGCCAGTCTCCAAACCAGTAGCCGACCGCCTGGCGTCCTTTGAAGGTCCCAGCGCGGATGCCGCTCGGCACAACCATCTCGACGTCCTCGGCGTAGTGGGACATCGCGCGCCGGAAGTCGCGTTCATCCGTCGCCGCGTACTGGTCAAGCACGATCTCCAGGTTCTCCTGCGACATCGCCTACTCCACCAGGCCCGCGGCCGCCAGTCCCTCGGCACGGTTCCAGTAGAACTCGATGCGGCGGACCTTGCCGTCGCGCAACGTCCATACCGGGGCGCCGAGGAAGTCGACGTTGGCGGCGGCGCCCTGCGGCCGCGCGCGATCGCGGGTCAAGACGACCACCCGATCCTCGCCCGCATCGATCACCTCCTCTACCCCTGGGTGGTAGCTCTCCCAGGGCTGCAGCCAGTCCAGCCAGGCGCTCCTGAGACCCTCCAGTCCCTGATAGGTAGCGCGTCCCACGTCCTCTCTAACGAACACGCACTCGAAATCCGGCGTGAAGAACGGCTCGCTCGCCGTGACGAGTGCGGCGTTGATGGTGTCGTCACGAAACAGCGGTACGGCATCGCCCTGTTCGAACGGGCCAAGAAGTTGCCGCACGACCTCTACGTCCTCCTGCGACATCGGCTACTCCTCCAGCCCCACGGCTTTGAGGTCCTCTCGCTCGGAGCCGAAGATCTGGATGCGAACGATCTTGCCCCGACTCAAAGTGAAGACGAACGTGGACTGGGTTTCCATCGGCACCCCACTGATCCGGCCGCGCCCGGACTCCTGAGTGCCGACGAGCACGAAGTCCGCTGCGCCCCAGATGCGTGTCGTCTCGAACGCATGGTCATCCCACGCTTCAAGCCATTCGGCCGACGATCGCAGGAAACCCTCGTAGCCGTGGTGATCTCGTGGGTCGGGCTGGTCTGGCCTTGCCGAGGTCACCATGTCGTCGGCGACGAGCGCGCGCAGCGTCGCCTCGTCCTCATTCACGTAGGCGGCAAGCGCCCGCTGCACGATCTCCACGTTCTCCTGCGACATCGCCTACCCCTCCAGCCCCACGGCTTTGAGGGCCTCGGCAGGGTCCGTGTAGCTTTCCATGCGCAGGATCTTGCCGTCACGGACGGTCCAGAGGGACGCGCCCTTCATGACGATCTCGTGCTCGGTCCCAGAGGTGATGGCATGGTGGGTGACGAGCAAGAGCACCCGTTCGCCACGGTCGAGCACCTCCTCGATTTCCTGCCAGTAGCTCTCCCACGGCGCGACCCACAACGACCATCCTCGCCTGAAGGCCTCGGCGTTGTGGTGGACCACCCTGTCTTCGACCCGGTTCACGGAGACATGTTCAAAGTCAGGGTGAAGATGTGCCGCAAATACGTTCCATAGGGCGTCGTCCTGAAGCCACCGAACGAGATCGGGTTCGAGGACTGCGTTGGCGACGAGGACCACGTCCACGTTCTCCTGCGACATCGCCTACTTCGCCAGCCCCACGGCTTTGAGGGCTTCGCGCACATGCGGATAGATATGGACTCGCGTGACCCGGTGGTCGCTCCCGAAGTCGACGATGCACGCCGAGCCGATTTCCAAGGGTACGCCGCTGGCACGCCCCCGCGCGTTGATCGTGGCGGTCACCACGACCTGATTGTCGACCTGACGCACGTCTTCGATGTCGATTGTCCACACATCGAACTGCTCATCGAGATCCCGCATCCACCGCTCGATTCCCCGGTGGCCTCGGTAGGGCTCCGCGTTGAGGGACGAGAGCGGCCCCACCAGCTCTACCGAGGGGTCGAGAAACTCGGCGGAGCGCAGGAGGACGCGATCCCCCGCGTTCCAGTGAGCGATGAGCGTCCGGACGACCTCCACGTTCTCCTGCGACATCGCCTACTCCTCGAGTCCCACGGCTTTGAGCCCTTCGGCGCGATCGTAGAAAACCCTGGAACGCCAGATCCTGCCGCCCCGAAAGTCGAGGACGTTCGCTATCGGCATGTCGACCCGGACGCCGCTGCCTCTTCCACGCCCTACCATCCGACCGAGCAGGGCCACGCAGTCGCCGAGATCGCGGAACTCTTCAGGGACGTTCTGGAGTTCCTCCCAGGTCTCCGCAGTCTCGGCAAGGAACTGTTCGACGCCCGCGCGTCCTCGGTAGCAGCCTCCCTCAACGGCCCTGACAAGAGCCGGCCACCACTCGAGGTCGGGGGTCGCAACCTCGGCGAAGAAAGCGTCGACATCACGCCTGTTGTAGATCTCCACGGATCGCTTGGCGATCTCCACGTTCTCCTGCGACATCGCCTAGTCCGTCAGACCGAGGTCGGCGAGGGCACGGTCGCGGTTCCAGTAACTGATGATCTGTGCCACCTTGCCCGCGCGCACGCGGAAGACCGTGGCCCCAACGGACTCCATGGCCAATCCGCTCGCTTTGCCGCGACCGCCAGGGTGATCGAGCACCAACACTCGCTCATCGTCCAACTCGCGGTACTCCGCCGGAGGGTTGGTTTTCCAATCCTCCCAAGTCGCGAGGAACACGCGCCACTGTTCGACCATCTGCTCTACCCCGGTCCAGCTCTCGGGTTCTGGTCCGTCGGCACGCACCCACTCAATATCGGGGTATGCCCACCGAGGCGAGAGGTAATCCCCGCGTTCCCATTCGGCGTAGATCGAGCGCACGAGATCCAGGTTCTCCTGCGACATCGCCTAGTCCCGTTCCTCGGCGAGGCGTTCGGCGGCTTCACGTGCGTCGTCGATCTCATCGCCGTAGGACGAGAGGCGAGTAACGAGCCCGTCGTCCCATTGGTAGACGGCCGCCTCACGCGACGCCACGACTCCCCAATCGAACCGACGGAAATGCCGGTTCACCGCCAAGACGACCCGATTGCCGAACTGCTCGATGTCCGACTCATGCTCCGGCGCGCCCATGACCCGCTCGATGTAGCCCTCCCACCTCTCTCGAACGCTGGACGACTCATGCCAGGTCCACTGCGGCGGTTCGTCGTCCTCACCCATGTTGAACCGGACCTCGCACACGGCATCGCTGCCGAAGTAAGGGAGGATGGCGTCGCAGTCTCGGCGTTCGGCCGCCTCAGCGATGGCCCGCACGCAGGCGACCAGGTCGGGGGTCGTGGACTCCTCAGCCATGACCCGTCCAGTATCACGCGGCACGGGACAACATGCGAGGCACCACCCGGCCCCGCTGGAAAGTTCAGGGCCTTCACAGCGACCCGAGCCCCATCGACATTTCCCCCCGTTGTGGGTTTGGGTTTCGGGGTAGGGGCAAAGAGTCTAATTACGCTCGCGGGGCTGACGCTCGCCATAGCTGTGGTCGCCCTGATCGTCTCCTTGCTGCAGGCTTTCTGACGCTACTGGCGCGAGATACTGGCGCGAGCTTCGCGTAAACCGCACTGGATAGCCAAGAATCAGGGGTATGCCGCGCATGTCCTACATCGGAGGGTGAAGTAAGCGACATCGCCTACTCCGCGAGGTCGGCGAGCGCGAGCGCAGCCTCGTGAGCGAAGTCACCGAACTGGTCTGCCTCAGTGAACTTCACGTGCTCGTGACAATCGAGGACCTCGAGCACACCGAGCGCTCGGTCTTCGAGCAGCAGGGGCATGGCGACCAGTCGTGTCGGAACGTAGCCGATGGTTTCGGCGATGTCGTTGGCGAACCGACTGTCGTTGGCTACGTCCTCGAGGAACAGCGGCTCGCGGGTTGCGAGCACCCAGCCGGCGACCCCTGCGCTGTCGGGGATCTTCACGCCGACGAGCGACTCGGTTCTCCCGATGGGCTCGGATCCCTCGCCGGACATCGCAGCGAACACGAGCGAGCGACTTCCGGGCTCGTGCGCCAGAATCGAGCACGCCTGCGCTCTGAAGGTCCGCCGCGCCCGCTCGACGATGCCGCGCAGTCGCACGAGATCCAGGTTCTCAGACATCGCCTACCCCCGTTCCTTGGCGAGGCGTTCGGCGGCAGCCAGAGCCTCTGCGACGTCCCGGTAGTGCGTCACGCACGTGGCGATTGTTCCAGACCATGTGAAGACCGGCGCGTAGCGCAGATGAAGAAGGGCGCCGCCCCTCGTCAATGCCGTCTGGACGGCGACCACGTACACCACCCCGCTGCCGAGATCGCGTATCTCCTCGACGGCGACGGCATAGCGGTCGAAGCCCCCCATCCAATCCCCGAAGAACTCCCCGATCGCGACCTGCCCGGTGTGTGCACCCAGCCCCCAGCGCGAGACGTCCCAGGTCGAGTCCGCGCCAAAGAACTTCAGAAGGGTGACGTAATCGCGCTCGTTGGCGGCGAAAAACGCCCGCCTCGTCAACCCGAGTGCACTCCCGACTGGCGGGGCCTTAGACATCACCCGACCAGGCTCCCGCCGCTCGAGCCCGGTCGTTTGTCGGGTACGCCCCGTCTCGCATCAGCGCGGCCAACGGCGCTGCGTGCACGTGAAGCAGGTCGTGGAAACAGTCCAAATGCACGTACCTCGACTCCATTGTCCGAACCTAGGGTCTACGGGCATCGGCGCCATCGGGGGCCACCCCACGATCAGGCATGGACAAACTACCGAGACCACAGCGCCCGCCTAGGAAGTTCAGGGCCTTTCGGCTGACCGGAACCCCCTCCCGTCTCGAGGCCCACCGCCGGCGGCTAGCTACCCCGTGTCGACGCGTTCGAGCTCGACGATCGGCACCTGCGGGGCCTCGGTCGTGGCCTCGAAGTCGCGCAGCGCCTCGGCCCCGTAGGAGGCGAAGCCGCCTCGCACCTGCTCGTGGTAGGCGCGGTTGACCACGGCGCTGCCGCTCCGCTTGCCCTCGCGGTAGCGGGCCTCGGCGTCGGCGGTGCCGAAGTAGCACCACACGGGGCCCTCGACGCCCGCCGTCACGTCGGCGCTCACCTCGCGGCGTTCGTAGTTGCGCTCACGAAGGTCGAGCTCGGCAAGCTGCACCGGCGTGACCGGGAAGAGGATCCCGGCGATCGAGCCGTCCCCGTCGGGGACGAGGTTGACGAACGTCACGAACACCGGCGGCTGCTCGCCCGTCACCGGATCGAGGTAGATCTTGTAGCGGCCCTGCGTGACGGAGTTGTCCGTGGCGACATTCCAGCGGCGCCGGTAACCGCGCAGACGGCACAGCTCCTCCTCCTCGCGGCGCATGTCGCTGAGCAGCGACGCGTAGCCGAACACGTGGTCGCCGCTCGGCGGGCGGCCAGCTCGTGACACCCGCTCAGCTACCGGCGAGCGCCGGGGGCGAGCCGGAGATCAGCTTGATCGACAGCAGCAGCACACCGGAGACGATGACAAGCACGGCCGACAGCGCCAGCGCCGCAGGCAGATCGACGGCGAACTGGTCGTAGATCGCAAGCGGGGCGGTCTGCGTCACCCCCTGGAAGGAGCCGGCGAACATCAGCGTCGCCCCGAACTCGCCGAGCGCCCGGCCCCAGGCGAGCGCGAGACCGACCAGCAGGCCGGGGCGTGCGATCGGCAGCGCCACGCGACGGAGGGTGGCCCGCTCGGTCGCCCCGAGATCGGCCGAGGCCTCCAGGTAGCCACGATCGACCGCCAGGAACGCCGCGTGCGCCTGGCGGATGTAGAAGGGCGAGGAGACGAAGCACAGTGCCACGATCACCCCCGCCGTCTGCAGGACGAGCTCGATGTGGGCGTCGGCAAGCGCGCCACCGAGGATCCCGGCCGGACCGAGCGCGGCGAGCAGCCCGATCCCGGCGACCGCAGGCGGCATCACCAGCGGCAGCTCGATCACCGTCAGGATCACGGCCTGTCCCGGCAGCCGCCGCCGCGCGAGCAGGTAGGCCGCCGGCGTTCCCACCAGCACGATCAGGGCGACCGCGATCGCCGTCGTCTCGAGGCTCAGCAGCAGCGCTTCCCGGGCCACCGGTTCGCCGAGCGAAGTGAGCAGGCGGGCCGGCGAGGTGTGCACGAAGATCGCCACCACCGGCAGCGCCAGGAAGACCAGCACGATCGTCAGGCACAGGCCGAGCCCGGCGATGAACAGGCGCGAGCCGACCGTCCGTCGCGGCCCGCCTGCCACGCTCACCCCGCGGGGGGCGGCAGGAAGCCCGCCTTCAGCAGATCCGCCCTGCCCGTGCCGCTCAGCAGCCCCGAGATGAAGGCACGCGCCTGGGCCGCGTGCGAGCCGCCCTTTACGACAGCCACCCCGTAGGCGACCTCGGGCTGGAGTGAGGCCGGGATCGCGATCGCCTTCAGGGCGCCCTTCGCCGCCTGGACGTCGGTCGCGTACAGGAAGCCCGCGTCGATCGCACCCTGCGTGAGCTTGCCCACGATGCCCGTGACGTCGGACTCCTGATCCTTGACGTTCGCCTGCATGGCCTGGCGCTGTGCCACCGGCAGCCGTGCGAGCACCTTCTGCGTGTAGGCGCCGATCGGCACCGTGGGGGCGCCGACCGACACGCTCACGCCCTTGCGCTCCAGGTCCGCGATGCTCGATATGCCCGAGCTGCTCGGCACCGCGATCACGAGCTTGTTGGCCGCGAACACGACCGGCTTTTCCACGAGTCCCTTCGCGTAGAGCCCGTCGGGCAGCTTCGTGTTGGCCGAGGCGAACACGTCCGGCGTGACGCCCTGCTCGATCTGCGCGGCCAGGGCATCGGAGCCGGCGAAGGAGTAACGCGGCTGGATCCCGTTCAAGGCCCCGGCGTATTCGCCGAAGGCCGAGCGCAGCGAGGCCGCGGCGGAGACCTCCAGCTGCGTGTCGCCCGAGCCGCCGCAGGCTGCCAGTGCGAGCACCGCGCCGATGCACGCCGCAAGCGGCGACAGCCACCGCGTAGCTCGCCTCACCGGCTCGTCCGCTCCACCATCACAGAGGTCGCCTTGACCGTGGCCGTCGCCTTCGTGCCCGGGGCCAGCCCGAGCTCCTGCACCGAGTCGCGCGTGATCGCGGCGGTGATGAGGTGCGGGCCCGCCTCGATCTCCACGAGCGCCATCACGCCGCCGACCTCGACCGAACGCACGACGCCCGGGAAACGGTTCCGGGCCGAGCCGGGCGTGCCCGTGCGGTGGCGTGCGGGGCGATCCGCGAGCCGCTCGACCTCGGACGCCGCCACCCACCGGCGGCCGCGCTCGTCGCGGCGAGTGCGCAACCTCCCGGCCTTGTCCCAGCGCCGCAGCGTGTCCACGCTGACGCCGATCGCGACCGCGGCCTGGCTCAGCGGCATCTCCCTCTGCTTAGGCAACGCCTATGCAACATACCCGACCCGGACGCTCAGTCGCGCGGCGTGGCGCCGGCACGACCAGGGTGAAGCGCGAAGGCGAACGAGGTCGGCAGGGAGCGCGGCGACGGCGCTACCTTCCTCGGCCGGAGCCGAGCGGCTCTACCCTTCAGAGCCGTGAAGCTGCGCCCCGCCCCGATCCTCATCACCATCGCCGGCATCCTCCTGATCGCCCTGCTCGTCTACGGCATCTCCACCCGCTCGGCGAGCCGCACCCTCGACACCCAGGTGCACGAAGGGCAGCATCCCACCGCCCCAGACGCCTCGCGCACGCTGCCCGTGCTCGGGGCCGCCGGTGTCGGCTCGCTGGCGGCCCAGCGGGGCAAGGTCGTGCTGCTGAACTTCTGGGCCTCCTGGTGCGTGCCCTGTGAGGTCGAGGCGCCTCTGCTGCAGCGCAACCAGACCCAACTCGCGCGCCATCGCGGGACCGTGCTCGGCGTCACCTACCTGGACGCATCGCCGGACTCCGAAGCGTTCGTCCGCCGCTACCACCTGAGCTATCCCAACCTGCGGGACAACGACAACGGCGACTTCGCCCACGCGTACGGCACCGACCAGCTCCCCGAGAGCTTCATCGTCGACCGTCAGGGCCACATCGTGGCGATCGCCCGTGGCGAGGTCGAACAGCGGTTCATCGACAAAGCGATCCGGCTGGCGGAAAGCACGTGAGACGGCCGCTTCTCAGCACGCTCGCCGCGGCGGCGCTCGCCGCCTGCGCGCTGATCGGCTTGAGCGCTCCGGCGGGCGCTCCGGCGATGGGCGCCGCGCCCGCCCAGCCCCGCACCACGCTCCCGTTGATCGAACGGCAGGTGATGTGCGTGACCTGCAAAATCCCCCTCAACGTCGCGCAGTCGCCGCAGGCCGACCGCGAGCGGGCGTTCATCCAGTCGCAGATCGACCGCGGCCGCACCGAAGCTCAGATCAAGCAGGCGCTGGTCGGGCAGTACGGCGCTTCGGTGCTGGGCCTGCCCGCCGACCACGGCTTCAACGCCGCTGCATACCTCGTGCCCCTGGGAGCCGTGCTGGTGCTCGCTGCCACGCTGCTCACGCTGCTGCCCCGGTGGCGGCGCCGCGCCCGGGACGACGCGGGCGCGGTCCCGGCCGGGGCGGGCCTCGATCCCGACGACGCCGCCCGGCTCGAGTCGGACCTCGCCCGCTTCGACTAGCTACATCCGCTGCGGGGCGCTGACCCCGAGCAGGTCCAGGCAGCGCGCGATCGTCGCCATCGAGGAGACGCTCAGGGCGATCCGGAAAGACTCGACGGCCGCCGGCTCGGATCCGACCACGCGGCAGTCGCGGTAGAAGGCGGTGAACCCTTGGGCCAGCTCGAGCGCGGCGGAGGCGATCCGGTGCGGGGCGCGGCGCGCGACCGCCTCGGCCAGCTCGCCGGGGAAGCCCAGCAGTCCCAGCAGCAGCGCCCGCTCGGACTCGTGCAGCGGCTCGTCGGGGAGGCCTCCGGCGCGCACTTCGGCCAGCGCCTCCTCGACACGGTCCGCCCCCGCCCGCACGAGCATCGAGGCGATCCGGGCGTGCGCGTACTGCACGTAGTAGACCGGGTTCTCGCTGGATTGCTCGCGCGCCAGGTCGAGGTCGATGTCGAGCGTCGTGTCGTGGGAGCGGGCCAGGAGGTACCAGCGCGCGGCGTCGACGCCGATCTCCCCCACGAGATCGTCCAGCGAGACGAACTCGCCCGCCCGCTTGGACATCTGCGCCCGGTCACCGGCGCGGACGAGATGCACGAGCTGCATGATCAGCAGCTCGAGCTCGTCGGGATCGCCGCCGAGCGCCTGGTAGGCGGCCTTGGTGCGGGCTACGTAGCCGTGGTGATCGGCACCCCAGACGTCGATCTGGCGCTCGAAGCCCCGCTCGCGCTTGTCCTGGTGGTACGCCGTGTCGGAGGCGAAGTACGTGTGCTCACCGTTGGAGCGCACCAGTACCCGGTCCTTGTCGTCGCCGAAGTCGGTCGTGCGCAGCCACAGGGCCCCATCCTCGGTGTAGGTGTGCCCCTCGGCGGCGAGGATCGAAAGCGTGTGCTCGACGAGGCTCGGCTCGCCCTCGTGGAGGGCGCTCTCGTATTGCCAGTGGTCGAAGTCCTCGACCGCGAAGGCGGCCAGCGATTCGCGCATCGCGTCGAGCATCACGCTCACGGCCGCCTGGCCGACCTGATCGGGATCGAGCTCGCCGGCGCCGGGCAGGCGCGCCGCCAGCTCGGCCACGTAGTCGCCTTTGTAGCCGTCCTCGGGGACCGCCTCGCCGCGAGCCAGCGCCCCAATCGATTCTCCGAACTTGACGATCTGCGAGCCGGCGTCGTTGACATAGAACTCGCGCTCGACGCTGTGTCCGTGGAAGGCGAGCATGCGCGCCAGCGCATCTCCGTAGGCGGCGTTGCGGGCATGCCCGACGTGCATCGGCCCCGTCGGGTTGGCCGAGACGAACTCGACGAGGATCCGCTCCGGCGGGCTCGCGCCGCCGGCGCCGAAGCGCTCCCCGGCAACGAGCGCGGCGGCCAGCGCCTCCCGGCACCAGCGATCGGACAGGAACAGGTTGAGGAAGCCGGGCCCCGCCACGTCGAAGCGCTCGAGACTCGGGCCGAGCTGCTCGGCAAGCGATCCGCCGAGGCGCTCGGCGACCTCGCGCGGGGGTGCGCCCAGCTCCGGTGCGAGGAGCAGGGCGGCGTTCGTCGAGTAGTCGCCGAACTCGGCCCGTTTGGGACGCTCCAGGGTGATCGGGCGCTTGAGCTGCCCGGCGCCGTCCTCCCCTCGCGCGTCACCGGCGGCCAGCAGCGCAGCGGCGCTGCGAAGCACGGCCGCGTGCAATCCCCGCAGCGGCTCTGCCGGGCTGCTCTGGCCCTCTTTTGCGTCTGCTGCGGAGTGGTCGCTCATGGTCCGTTCTCGGGGCTTGCGATACTAGCCGTGTGAACGAGCAAGACTCAGGCCAGGAACGGCACATCAACATCCACCTGTCTCCCGAGATCATGGGGGGCGTATACGCGAACTTCGCGAACGTCAGCCACTCCGACTACGAGTTCACGGTGACCTTTGCACGGGTCGACCACGAGGTCGAGGCCGACGAGGTGCCGGGCGTCGTGGTCTCTCGCGTGAACCTCTCGCCCCGCTTCATGCGCGAGCTGATCGATGCGATGGAGGACAACTATTCGAAGTGGCTCACCCGCGAGGGGATCAAGAACCTCCCGGAGTACGGCGGCGGCGGAGAGACCGGTCCCGAGGACGGCTAGCCGCCGAGCGGAGGGCGGCTCGCGGCGGAATCCTCCGCCGGGAGCAGACCCGCTGCGCCTCGAGCCGTGGAACACACGCGTCCCGCTGGTGTTCCTACCCTGCAGTGATGAAGGTCGCAGTCGTCTCTGACATCCACGCCAACCGCCACGCATTCGAGGCCACGCTGGACGCCGTCGCGGCCAGCGAGGCTTCCGAGCTGTGGTGTCTCGGCGACCTCGTCGGCTACGGCGCCGAGCCCGACGCCTGCGTGGAGCTGGCCCGCGAGCACGCAGCCGTGTGCCTCGCGGGCAACCATGACCTGGCCGTCACCGGCGAGATCTCGCTCGAGGAGTTCTCGCGTGGTGCGAGCGTGGCCGCGGAGTGGACGCGCGAGGTGATCGACCCCGACAACCTCGCCTTTCTCGAGACGCTCAGCCCGCAGGGCGAGGAGTCCGCGATCGGTCTCTACCACGCGAGCCCCCGTGATCCCGTCTGGGAGTACGTGCTCTCGGCCCTGCTCGCCGAGCTGTGCCTGAACGCGCAGCGCAACCGCATCTGCCTGATCGGGCACAGCCACGTCGCGCTGTCATTCGCCCGCGAGGAGGGTGCACTGGCAACCGGCGAGCCGCGCCGCGCGGGCACGCGACTCGACATCGGCGAGGGCGAATGGCTGCTGAACCCCGGCAGTGTCGGGCAGCCACGGGACGGCGACCCCCGTGCCGCCTGGCTGCTGCTCGATCTCGATGGCATGGAGGCGACCTTCTACCGCGCCCACTACGACATCGCCGGCGCCGCCGCGGCGATCAGGGCGGCCCGCCTGCCGGACTCGCTCGCGGAGCGCCTGGAGTACGGACAGTGAGACCCCACCTGCCTCGGGCGCTCCTCGCCGCGCTGCTCGGCGGCGCCGCCGCGTTGCTCGTCGCCTGCGGCAGCTCGGGCGGCGGCCTGATCCCGGCAGCGCAGGGCGGGCCGCTGCAGAGCGACATCGAAGTGGTCGAGCAGGCGGCGGAAGCCGGCAACGGCAACTGCTCGGCGACCGAATCGGCGCTCCTGAAAACCGACCAGGACTACGCCGCGCTCCCATCGACGGTCTCCGCCGAACTTCGCAGACAGATCCGCACGGGCATCGAAAACCTGCACAAGGTCGCCAAAGAAGCCTGCGAACAGCCGCTCGCGCAGACCAACACTGTGACCCCGCCGAGGACCGCGCCGACGCAGACCGCGCCCCCACCGACGACGTCGACGCAGACGACCACCACGCAGAGCACCCCCACCCCGGCCCCCGAAGGCGAAGAAGAAAGCTCGGGGCCGGGCGCTGGCGGGGGCACTCCCGCTCCCGGTGAAGGCAACGGCAAAGCGCCCGGCGAAGGCGTCGGGGGCGCCTCGCCGGAAGAAGGCAACGGCGCGAACGGCAACGGCGGATCGGAAGGCGGGAAATGAGCAGCGCCGAGATCGCCGGGCGCTACCGCCTCGAGGGCCGGCTTGGGTTCGGCGGCATGTCGACGGTCCATCTCGCGATGGACCTGCGGCTCGAGCGCCAGGTTGCCGTCAAGCTGCTGGCCGAGCATCTCGCCGACGACCCCGCGTTCGTGTCTCGCTTCCAGCGCGAGGCACAGGCCGCCGCGCGGTTGATCCACCCGAACATCGTGCAGGTGTTCGACTCCGGACGCGATCAGGGGTCCGACCAGTACTTCATCGTGATGGAGTACATCGAGGGCTCCTCCTGTGCGGAGATCCTTCGCGACGACGGCTGGGTGGAGGTCCCGGAGGGCCTTTCGATCATCGAACAGGCCTGCGAGGGCCTCGACTACGCCCACCGCCACGGGGTCGTGCACCGCGACGTCAAGCCCGGGAACCTGCTCCGCTCCCGCGAAGGGGAGGTGAAGCTCGCCGACTTCGGGATCGCCAAGGCCACCGAGCAGTCGAGCATCACCCAGGTGGGGTCGGTCCTCGGCACGGCCGCCTACCTCGCGCCCGAGCAGGCTCGCGGCGAGGAGGCGGGCCCGAGCGCCGACCTGTACGCGCTCGGCGTGGTCACCTACCAGCTGATCTCCGGACGCCTCCCCTACGAGGCCTCCTCGCTGACCGAGCTGGCGCTCAAGCAGCAGCAGGAGGAGCCGCCGACGCTCGACACGCTCGTGGCCGCTGTGGGCCCGGAGCTGGCCGACGCGGTCGCGATCGCTCTCGCCCTCGACCCCCGCGACCGCTACAGGACCGCGAACGAGATGCGGCGGGGACTGCACGACGGCGCCCGCGGCATCACGCCGCAGCGTCCCGGCGGCGCGGCGCCGGCGACACAGGCGACGACGGTGCTGGCGGGCAGCAGGAGCACCCGCAAGACCGGCGCCCGGGCGCAGGCGCCCGCCACCGCCCCGACGGCCGCGCTGGCACCCCGCCGGCCGCGCCAGGGGCCGCCGCGGTCACGACCCGCCGCGGCCAGCGCCCCGCCCCGCAGCCGCCCGGCGCGCAGCACCGGCCGGGCCAGGCTCGTGGGCGTGCTGCTGGCGCTGCTCGCCCTGGCCCTCGTCGTCGTGGCGATCGTGGTGCTGACCCAGCCCGCCTCGGAAACCGTGCACCTGCAGGAAAACGTCGTCTACACCGACCTGCATCAGGCCGCTTCGGTCCTCAAACAGCTGGTCACGGAAAACACCAAGTAGGCACGGCTGGCGCATGGGCCGGGCCGGAGGGCCGCTCTGCGGCATGCTAGGCCCCCAAGATGCTGCTCGCCCTGCTCAACGTCGAACACCTGGTCCGCTCGGCCGGCTACCCGCTGCTGTTCCTGATCGTGATGGGCGAGTCGAGCGGGCTCCCGGTGCCGGGCGAGACCGGCCTGATCACCGCCGGCGTGCTCGCCAGCCAGGGGAACCTGAATATCGCCGTGGTGATCCCGGTAGCAGCCGCCGCAGCGATCGTCGGCGACAACATCGGCTACGTGATCGGCCGCAAGGGCGGGCGCTGGATCCTCGAGCGGCCCGGTCGCTTCAGCCGCCAGCGCCGGGAGGTGCTGCGCGTGGGCGAGCCGTTCTTCGAACGGCACGGGCCCAAGGCGGTGTTCTTCGGGCGCTTCGTGCTCGGGCTGCGCGTGTGGGCCTCGTGGCTCGCGGGCGCGACGCGCATGCCCTGGCACTCGTTCGTGATCTGGAACGCCCTCGGCGGGATCGTGTGGGCGACGGTGATCGGCCTGATCGCCTACTTCCTCGGCAGCTCCGCGGGCAACGCGATCGAAACGTTCGGCATCTACGGGCTGGTGGCCGCGCTGGTCGCGATCGTGAGCTTGCTGCTGATGCACCGCCGCGGGCGCCACAGCGAGCGGGAAGGCGCCCACCCCGCGGAGGAGACGGACGCCGAAGTGGTGGACGCCGAGGACCCGAAAGGGGGTCTAGGAGCGGGCGGGCACGAAAAAGCCGCCCTGTAGGCGGCTGGGTCGGTGGTGGCGTTGGGCCTGGTTACATGCCGCCGCAAGGAGCGATCCTCTCACACATATCCGCGAGGAGCGTCAGCTCCCCCTCGGAGAAGCGGGAGAAGAAGGCCGCCCGGATCACCGCGAGGTGCGTGACCCGCGCTTCCTGCAGGCGCTCCCGGCCGACGTCGGTGAGGCAGGCGTAGGAGCCGCGGGCGTCATGGCTGCAGGAGCAGCGCTCGAGCAGCCCGTCGCGCGCGAGCCGGTCGACAAGCCTTGTCAGGCCGCTCCGAGAGAGCTGCGCCTGCTCGGCCAGATCGCACATGCGCATTCGGCCGCCGGTTGCCTCCTCGAGGTGATGCAGCACCTCATAGGAGGTCATCGGCAGGCGGTGGGCCCTGTCGAGCTCGGCATCCAGCCTCTTGGCCAGGCAGGCGTGTGCCCTCAGCAGGCCGCGCCAGGCGCGAAGCTCCCCCAGGGTGAGCGCCTCTTGGTCGGCGGTCGGTATCTGTACTGCGGTAGCCATGACGGTCCGAATCTCAGCGCCCTCTAAGACCGAACATAGCAGCGTCCGGCACGTGCGAGCGGGCAATCGGTTTCAGCGCCTGGTGGCCCTCCAGGCCCAGATCATCATCAGCGGCTGCAGCGGCAGACGCGCGTAGAGCGCCCAGCGGGGCACGTTCTCGAACTCCTCGGGCTCGCGCGCCATGTACATGTTGGCCGGGAACACGGCGGCCAACAGCGCGATCAGGGCGACCCCCGAGAGCCGGCGCAGCGAGGGCACCATCACGCCGATGCCGCCGGCCAGCTCGGCAATGCCGCTGATCTGGACGATCCGCCGCTTTTCGTGTCTCAGCGAGGGCGGCACGATCGCTTCGTAGAAGCGCGGGTTGACGAAGTGGTTGACGCCGGCGGCGACGAAGAAGGCCGCCAGCAGCCGGCGCGAGGCGCCCCCTCCCTGAAGCTCCGCGTCCATGGCAGAAATCTAGCTGTCCTCGATCAGCGATGTGCCGGTCATCGCGGCCGGCTGGGCGATGCCGAGCATCTCCAGCAACGTCGGTGCGACGTCGGCGAGGATTCCGGCGTCGCTGCGCAGCGCCACGCCGGCGCTGGTCACGATCACCGGCACCGGGTTCATCGAGTGGGCCGTGTTGGGGCTGCCGTCGGGCTCGAGCATGTGATCGGCGTTGCCGTGGTCGGCGGTGATCAGGCAGGCGCCCCCGCTCTCGTGAACGGCCGCCACGACCCGCCCCAGGCACCCGTCGGCCGTTTCGATCGCCTTCACGGCGGCCTCGATCACGCCGGTGTGGCCGACCATGTCGGCGTTGGCGAAGTTGATGATCCCGAAGCGCAGGCCGGAATCCTCCCGCCAGGCCGCGACGAACGCGTCGGCCGCCTGCTCGGCGCTCATCTGCGGCTTGTAGTCGTAGGTCGGAACGTCGCGTGGCGAGGGCACCATCTCGCGGCGCTCCCCCCGCTGGGGCGCCTCGTCGCCGCCGTTGAAGAAGTACGTGACGTGCGGGTACTTCTCGGTCTCGGCCACGTGCAGCTGCCCCGCCCCGGCACCGGCGAGCACCTCCGAGAGGGTGCTCGCAGGGTGTTCGGGGGCGAAGGCCACCGGGTATGGCCAGCCCTCCTCGTAGCGCGTCAGGGTGCTCAGGCGCGCGACCGGCTGCGCGCCGCCGCGGCCCGGCCAGCCCGGGAGCTCCTCGGAAGGGTCCTCGCCGAAGCCGGGCTCGGCCAGGGCCCGCACCAGCTGACGCATCCGGTCGGGGCGGAAGTTGAAGCACAGCACGCTGTCCCCGGAGCCGATCCGCGCCTCGGCGCCGGTCAGGGTCGGCTCGATGAACTCGTCCGTCTCGCCGCGCTCATACGCGTCGCGGACCGCCTGCTCGCCGCTCTCGGCACGGTGCTGAGCGCGGCCACCCACGATCAGCTCATAGGCGCGGGCGGTGCGATCCCAGCGCCGGTCCCGATCCATCGCCCAGTAGCGCCCCACGACCGACCCGACCCGCGCGCCCTCGATCTCGTCGAGCTCGGCCAGGAAGGCGGCGCCGGCGTGCGGCAGCGTGTCGCGGCCGTCCGTGAAGGCGTGGACGACGACATCGGCCGCTCCGAGCTCTCGCCCCAGCCCGATCAGCGCGCGGAGGTGCTCGAGCGAGGAGTGCACGCCGCCGTCGGAGACGAGCCCCAGCAGATGCACTCGGCGAGCGTCGGAGAAGGCCGCCCGCAGCACCTCGTTGCGGGCCATCTCGCCGTCGGCGATGGCGTCGTCGATACGCATCAGATCCTGTCGCACGACGGCCCCCGCCCCGAGGTTGAGGTGGCCCACCTCGCTGTTTCCCATCTGCCCTTCGGGCAGTCCCACGGCGCGCCCACAGGCGATCAGCCGGCCGTGCGGATAGGCCTGCCACAGCTCGTCGAAGACCGGCGTGCGGGCCAGCGAGATCGCGTTGCCCGGCCCGGGGTCGGCGAGCCCCCAGCCGTCGAGCACGATCAGCACCGCCCGCTCCACGGGCAGGCCGGAGGGGCCCGGCGGCAGCGTGCCGCCCTCGCCCGCGGCGTTCATCGGCCGGCCGCTGCGGCGATCGCGGCGAACGAGGCGGGGTCCAGCGACGCTCCGCCGACGAGCGCGCCGTCGATGTCCGGCAGCGCGAGCAGCTCGGCCGCGTTCTCCGGCTTGACCGATCCGCCGTAGAGGACCCGGACGTTCTCTGCGGCCGCCTCGTCGCGTCCCGCCACGAGCGCGCGGATGAAGGCGATCGCCTCCTGGGCCTGCTCTGCCGTGGCGACGCGGCCGGTGCCGATCGCCCAGATCGGCTCGTAGGCGATCACGACGTCGGCGAGCCGGTCGGCGGCGACGCCGGCGAGATCCTCGTTGATCTGGTGGCGGAGCTTGCGCTCGGTCTCCTCGGCGTCACGCTCTTCCTCGGTCTCGCCGACACAGAGGATCGGCACGAGGCCGGCGGCGAGGACCGCGGGCACCTTCAGCGCGAGCGCCTTGTCCGTCTCGCCGAAGACCTGCCGGCGCTCGGAGTGCCCGAGCACCACGCCGCGCACGTCGAGCTCGCCCAGCATCGGTGCGGAGATCTCGCCCGTGAAGGGGCCCTCGGGCTCGTGGTGCATGTTCTGTGCGAACACCTCGACGCGGGAGCCGCGTGCGCTGTCGACCATCGCCCGCAGGTCGGTGAAGGGGACGCAGATCGCGAGGTCGGGGCCGTCCAGCGAGGAGACCCGGGGCAGCAGCGCCTGGATGTACTCCTCCGCCTGCGCTTCTGTCTTGTACATCTTCCAGTTGCCCGCGACGAGCGGCGTGCGGACCGTCACGACGCGACCTCCGAGGCGTCCAGCGCCTCGATCCCGGGCAGCTCGCGCCCCTCGACCAACTCGAGCGTGGCGCCGCCGCCCGTCGAGAGGTGATCGACGGCGTCCTCCAGCCCGAAATGGGCCAGCGCGGCGGCCGAGTCTCCGCCACCGACCACCGTCACGCCGCGAGCGCCCGCGACGGCCTCGGCCACGCGCCGTGTCCCGGCGGCGAACGGCTCCATCTCGAAGGCGCCCATCGGCCCGTTCCAGAAGACGGAGCCCGCGGTGGCGATCTTGGCGGCGTAGCGCTCGGCGGTGACGGGCCCGATGTCGAGGCCCATCCACCCCTCGGGCACCTCGACGGTCTCCAGCACGCGACGCTCGGCGTCGGCGGCGAAGCGGTCCGCGATCACGAGGTCCTCGGGCAACTCGACGCTCGCCCGGCGTGGATCGGTCGCCTTCGCCAGGGCGCGGCGGGCGTGCTCGGTGTCCTCCGCGTCACAGAGCGAGTCACCCACGCTGTGGCCCTGGGCGCTGAGGAAGGGAAAGCACATCGCGCCGCCGATGATCACCACGTCTGCGACGTCGAGGAAGCGGTCGATGACCGCGATCTTGTCCGCGACCTTCGCGCCGCCGACGACAGCGACCAGCGGCCGCGGCGGGTCTTCGAGGATGCCGGTGATCGTGCGCACCTCACGTTCGAGCAGCCGCCCGGCCGCGCTGGGGAGCAGGTGCGCGACGCCCTCCGTGCTCGCGTGGGCGCGATGTGCCGCGCCGAAGGCGTCGTTGACATAGCGGTCGGCGAGCTCGGCCAGAGCGGCCGCCAGGCGGGGGTCGTTGGTCGTCTCCCCCGGCTCGAAGCGCACGTTCTCCAGCACCAGGATCTCGCCGTCCAAGAGGGCTTCGGTCATCTTCTTTACCTCGCCTCCGACGACGGCCGGCGCGAGCGTGACCTTCGCGTCGGTCAGCTCGCGCAGCCGTTCGACCACAGGGGCCATCGAGAGGTCCTCCTCACGCCGCCCCTCCGGGCGCCCGAGGTGGGACACGAGCACGAGCCTCCCGCCGCGCCCGCGCAGCTCTTCGATCGTCGGAAGCGCCGCCCTGATCCGGGTGTCGTCGGCCACCGCCACGCGCTCGCCGCCGCGGTCGAGTGGCACGTTGAAGTCCACCCGCACGAGCACGCGCTTGCCGCCAACGTCGAGGTCGTCGATGCTCTTCATCGGCCCTCCGCTCCCATCGGTCCGTGCTCCTTCACGATACTCGCGCCCGGCCGCACTGCCGCGGCACGGCCTGGACTCACAGGACCCTCTGGACGAGGTCCACCAGGCGGTTTGAGTAGCCCCACTCGTTGTCGTACCAGGCCACGACCTTGACCATCGTCTGCTCCATCACCGCAGTCAGTTTCGAGTCCACGATCGACGAGTAGGGGGACTGGACGATGTCGCTGGAGACGATCGGGTCCTCGGTGTACTGCAGGATGCCCTGAAGCGGGCCGCTGCCGGCCGCTGCCTCGAGCGCCGCGTTGACCTCCTCGACGGTCGTCTCCCGTCCGGCGACGATCGTGAGGTCGACAACCGACCCGGTCGGCACGGGTGCGCGCACCGCGAAGCCGTTGAGCCTGCCCTGAAGTTCCGGGATCACGAGCCCGATCGCCTTCGCCGCCCCGGTTGAGGCGGGGATCAGGTTGATGGCCGCTGCCCGCGCCCTGCGAAGGTCCTTGTGGGGCATGTCCTGCAGGCGCTGGTCGGCCGTGTAGGCGTGGATCGTGGTCATCAGGCCGTGGCGGATACCCACCGTGTCGTTCAGCACCTTCGCGACCGGCGCCAGGCAGTTGGTCGTGCAGGAGGCGTTCGAGATCACCTGATGGGCCTCGCGGTCGTACACCTCGTCGAAGTTGACGCCCAGCACGACTGTCGCGTCGGGGTCGCCGGCCGGGGCCGAGATCACCACCTTCTTGGCGCCGCTCGCGAGGTGCTTGGCTGCGCTGTCGCGGTCGGTGAAGAAGCCCGTCGACTCGACCACCACATCGACCCCCAGCTCGCCCCAGGGCAGCGCCGCGGGGTCGCGCTCGGCGAGCACCTTCAGCTCCTTGCCGTCCACCACGATCGCGTCCTCGCGGACCTCGACCGTGCCGGGGTAGGGGCCGAGGATCGAGTCGTACTTGAGCAGGTGACCGAGCGTCTGCGCGTCGGTCAGGTCATTGACCGCGACCCACTCGATCTGCCCGGCGTCCTCGCGGGACATCGCGGCACGGAAGGCGTTGCGGCCGATCCGACCGAACCCGTTGATCCCGACCCTTACGGCCATCCGGTTCCTCCTGAAGCGAAAATGAACGATGCCGGGCCCCCGGAGCAGCGCTCCATCGCCCGGCGTGCCGGCGGGAGGCTATCAGCGAGCCTGCCGGCGGCGCCCGAGTGGGCGCCCGGCGCACGATGACTCGGGGCGGCCCACCCCCCTGGGCCTGCCGGTTCGGCGCTCCGCCGCTAGAGGACCGTGTTCAGCTCGAACAGTTCTTCGGCCGTCGCGGTGATGTTCGCGCTCAACCCCGCCTGCTTGTATTCGCCCCCGTCAACCGACTCTTCGAGCACTTCGCCGCCGCCCCCGCCGGCGAAGCCCTGCAGCTTCTGGACGCCTTTGGAGGCCTTGAACTTGAGCGTCTGCGAGGGGCCGGGCTTGTTGGCCTTGGCGGGCGCGAGCACGCTGCCACGCAGGACGATGCTGCTCGAACCGCACTGGAAGGCCGCCAAGGCGCCCGTGTGCAGGTAGGGATAGAGCGCGAGCGCCGCTTTGTCTTTGGCGTGCGTCGCACCGAGCTTTTCGATCCCCAGCAGTCCGCTGAGCGCGCTGGTGACGATTTCGCCGGGAGCCGCGCCCGAGCTGGCACAGGGCTGCGCTCCCTCGGTGCAGCCGGTCAGCTTGAGCGTCAGGCTGCGCAGGTGTTTGGCACCGGCGAATTCGCCTTTGCCGCTCTCGCCGCTGCAGACGATCTTCACGCCGGCGACGCTTTCGAGCGTCACGGCGCCGCTCGCGAGCTGGGTCGCGAGGCCGTGTTTTTCGGTTCCGGGCAGCCACGAGTAGGCGTTTTTGCCGCCGGCGATGGTGCACTTGGAGCTCGAGTACGTGCCGGGACCACCTTCGGCTTTGACGCAGCGGCCGATTTCGGGCGCGCCCGGGGGCCCTTCTCCTTCGCCTTCGGCCGCCGTCGCTTGGACGGTCTCGAGCTCGAGCTGGCGCTGGCCTTCGATGATCGCCGTGACGGCGTACCAGCGCGAGCCGGGGCCCGTCGCGTAGGCGTCGGTCGCGCCGGGGCCCAGTTCCGTGACGCTCGCGCCGCCCGGGGCGCTCGAGACGTGGTCGGGCGTGTTGGCGAAGGCCGTCGTCAGACTGGGCGTCGAGTAGACCTCATAGCCTTCGGCGCCCGGCACCGCGTTCCAGTGCAGGTGAACGTACCCCGGGGTGTCTTGCGGCGCCGTCAGGTCTTCGTAGATCGGCAGCAGACGTTTGACGGCTTTGATGCCTTCGCCGGGATGGATTTCTTCGCCGACGAACGTCGCGCTGGAGAGCGGAGCGTTGAATTCGGCTTCGCTGTCGGCGTTGGGCACGACGACGAACGGGTTCTTCATGAACTTCGTCTGGCCGGGGGTCAGTTCGCCGAGCATTTCCATGAACTGCTGACGGGGCTGGAAGTCGAAGTTGGCGTGCGGTTCTTCTTCGATCTCGAGTTCGACGTTGTACAGCGGCACGTCGGCTTTGTCTTCGATCCCCAGCGCGAAGTGCCACGGCCTGCCTTCTTTGAGGCCTTCTTCGTCCCCATCGACCTTCAGCGCGAGTGCGTCCTTGCCCCAGACGCGGAGCGGTTTTTCGAGCGCCGCCTCCGAGCTGAAGGGGGCGTCGAAGGGTTCGAGCGCGGCTTCGTAGTCGGCCGAGAGCTGGTATTCGCCCTCTTCGTCGCCGCGGATGATCCAGCTGCTGGTCGCGGTGCCTTCTCCGGGGATCGCTTCAACGGCCTGCCGCGCGCTCTGCGGGACGGGCGTCGGCGCGAGACCCATGCCATCGGGAATGTTCAGAGTGGCGTGACCCGCGGTCAGCTTGAACGGTTCGGGCGAGAGGTTCTGGATCACCATGCTCACTTCGAAGAACTGCTTCAGAACCGTGGCTTTGCCCTTCAGGATCAGCCACTGGATCAACGGGTGGTTGTCGACCATCACGGGGCGCGCGATGATGTGGTATTCGCCGGGTGACCCGCCGGGAGACGGCGTGCCTTCGCACTGGGTGGAGGAGCACGTCCAGATGTATCCGCCGCCTCCTCCTTCTTCGCCGCCGCCGCTGGCGCCGTAGCTGCCGACGAACTGCCCTTCGCTGTTGATCGAGCCGTGCATTTCGACGGGCGGCAAGGGCGAGTGGATGAAGGCGAGCCGCAGTTCGAAGTCGTAGACGTTCTGGTTGGCCGGGTCGGATGGGTCGATACCGGCGGCTTCGATTTCGGCGAGCGTCATTTCGTGGGATTTGAGCGCCGTCGTGGCGATGTTGCCGCTCGCGAGCTTCACCGTCACCGCGCCGTGGTGTTTGGCGTCGACTTCGGCGTGCGCGGCGGCGGGCTGGTAGCAGACGTGTTCTGCGCCGACGGTCCGGCACGGCGAGTAGGCGTAGACCGAGTCGGTCCCCGCCGGCAGGCCGGCGAGCAGCGCGTGGCCCGATGAGTCGGTGATCGCCTGGGTGCGGCTGCCATCGCCGGCCACGAACACCACCTCGGCTTCATCGAGGGGGTTTTCGGCGGAGTCCTCGACCGTGACGGTCAGCGCTTCGGCCGCGCTCGGGGCCGGCAGCACGGTCACGTGCGTCGTGGCTGGCGCGCTGGTTTCGTTCGCTTCGTTCCTCACCGTCAGGTGCGCGCTCAGCGGTTCGCCCTGGGGCGTCGCTTTGGCGTAGGCGTGGTGGGCGATTCCACTCGCCCCTTCTGCGAGTTCTCCGTCCCCGAATTCCCAGCGGTAGGCGGCGATTTCAGAGGCCGGAGTGCTGGCCGAGCCGTCGAGCGCGACGGGCTGGCCGACGTAGGCGGTGACGTTCTCGCCAGCGTCTGCTTTCAGTTCTAGTTCGGTCACCGCTTCGGTGGCGGCCGACTGCGCCGCGAGGCCTTCGCCTTCTACGTCGGTCGCGGTCTCTTCGACGCGGATGCGTTTGCCGACGTCTTCGTGACCGAGCACGTAGCTGTCTCCGTGCGCGCCCGGAATCGGCGTGCAGGCACCGCCGGAGCCGTTGCAGCGCAGCCAATGATCGGCGTATTCGAACGGGGAGTGGCTCCACGTGCCGTGGCTGAGGACGAGCGTGCGGCCCTGCCTCGCTACTCCGAAGATCCGCGGCACGGCGCTGTTGACGGGGAGGCCTTCGGGCGGGGCTTCGCTGGCTTCCAGCGTCACTCCTTCTGTCGCATACAGCGGACGGTAGTAGAGCGCGCCGCCGATCTGGCCGCCTTTCTCGAATTCGAAGCTGCCAACGCGCGTTGTAGCGGTGAGGAACGGGAATTTGTCACCGAGGGAGGCTTTGAAGCCGCCGACGGGGACGATTTCGAGCGTGCCGGCGAGGGTCGCGGTGCCGCTCACGGCCAACGAGCCGAAGCTCGATTTTGAGGCGATTAAGGTGCGCAGCCTGCCGGTCTTGTGCTGGGTGAAGGAGCCGCTCCCGTGAAGTGTTTCGCCTGCGTCGATCGCGACGGTGCCGGAGTTGACGACCGTGCCTTCCATGCGTAGCTCCCCGCCGCCGCCAGCCGCCTTCGCGCGGATCGTGCCGGCGTTCGTGAGCGTGTGGCCACTTTCGACACGGAGATACGCATAGCGTTCGCAACCGGCGCTTTCCAGCTCGATCGTGCCGCCACTCGACACATCACCCTGCGTGTACACGATCGCTTCATGGTTCGTGCAGTTGCCTTCGACCGTGAACGTCTGCCCGGAGACCAACGCGCCCTTCAAATAGTCGTAGTAGCTACGTGCGATCACATGGCTCGCGCCACCACCGGTGTATTCCGCTGTCCCCGCGCCTTCGAGCACCACCGGTTCCGGCCCGCTCGTGGTACCCGCCCCCTGCACGAACACGCCGTGAACGGCAAGGTGCCCGCTGCCGATGCCCTTCACGGTGCCGTTCGCGCCGTTCGTCAGCGACCCGTACTCGCTCAGCACAGCGCCCGAGAGATCTTCGACCGCACCTTCGCTTACGACCGTCCCTTCCAAGCGCAGTTCACCGCCGCCACCCCCGGCCGTACCCGCAATCGTGCCGGTGCTCGTCAGCGTGTGGCCACTTTCGACACGGAGATACGCATAGCGTTCGCAACCGGCGCTTTCCAGCTCGATCGTGCCGCCACTCGACACATCACCCTGCGTGTACACGATCGCTTCATGGGTCGTGCAGTTGCCTTCGACCGTGAACGTCTGCCCGGAGACCAACGCGCCCTTCAAATAGTCGTAGTAGCTACGTGCGATCACATGGCTCGCGCCACCACCGGTGTATTCCGCTGTCCCCGCGCCTTCGAGCACCACCGGTTCCGGCCCGCTCGTGGTACCCGCCCCCTGCACGAACACGCCGTGAACGGCAAGGTGCCCGCTGCCGATGCCCTTCACGGTGCCGTTCGCGCCGTTCGTCAGCGACCCGTACTCGCTCAGCACAGCGCCCGAGAGATCTTCGACCGCACCTTCGCTTACGACCGTCCCTTCCAAGCGCAGTTCACCGCCGCCACCCCCGGCCGTACCCGCAATCGTGCCGGTGCTCGTCAGCGTGTGGCCACTTTCGACACGGAGATACGCATAGCGTTCGCAACCGGCGCTTTCCAGCTCGATCGTGCCGCCACTCGACACATCACCCTGCGTGTACACGATCGCTTCATGGGTCGTGCAGTTGCCTTCGACCGTGAACGTCTGCCCGGAGACCAACGCGCCCTTCAAATAGTCGTAGTAGCTACGTGCGATCACATGGCTCGCACCACCACCGGTGTATTCGATCGTGCCGCCTTCCAGCACCACCGGTTCAGGCCCTTCCGTCGTACCCGCCCCCTGCACAAACGTCGCACTGCCGCCGACCAGCAGGTGCCCCGAACCGGTGCCCACCACCGAACCAGCAACACCGTTCGTGAACGAAGCGGAGGTCATCGAAAGCACGCCTTCGCCCGCGAGATTCACCGCACCCGCGTTCGAGAACGAGCCCGATTCCAACAGCCCCGCCGCTTTCGCCCCGACTTCGAACACATGGTTATTCACGACTTCCCCGCGGATCCTGCGCTGGCCGCCGGCACCGTTCTGCACGCTGACCGTGCCGGTGTTCGTCAACGACGATTTCGACGGCATTTCAAGATACGTGTCGTTCGCGCAACCGCTGCTCGTCATCGCGATCGTCCCCGCATTCGACACCGCACCTTCAACAGTCACATACGCATAGCCGGAGGCGCATTCGGCTTCGATCCTCAACGTCTGCCCGCCGGCCAGTTTCCCCTTCAGGTGCGAGCTGTAGCCACGCGCCAGCACCAAGCCCGCGCCGGACCCGCTGTATTCGATCGTGCCGTTTTCCACCACCACCGGTTCCGGCCCTTCCGTCGTACCCGCCCCCTGCACAAACGTCGAACCGCTACCCACCAGCACGTGCCCCGAACCCGTGCCCACCACCGAACCACCAACACCATTCGTGAACGAAGCGGAGGTCATCGAAAGCACGCCTTCGCCCGCGAGATTCACCGCACCCGCGTTCGAGAACGAGCCCGATTCCAACAGCCCCGCCGCTTTCGCCCCGACTTCGAACACATGGTTATTCACGACTTCCCCGCGGATCCTGCGCTGGCCGCCGGCACCGTTCTGCACGCTGACCGTGCCGGTGTTCGTCAACGACGATTTCGACGGCATTTCAAGATACGTGTCGTTCGCGCAACCGCTGCTCGTCATCGCGATCGTCCCCGCATTCGACACCGCGCCTTCAACAGTCACATACGCATAGCCGGAGGCGCATTCGGCTTCGATCCTCAACGTCTGCCCGCCGGCCAGTTTCCCCTTCAGGTGCGAGCTGTAGCCACGCGCCAGCACCAAGCCCGGACCGGACCCGCTGTATTCGATCGTGCCGCCTTCGAGCACCACCGGTTCCGGGCCTTCCGTCGTACCCGCCCCCTGCACAAACGTCGCACTGCTGCCAACCAGCACGTGCCCCGAACCCGTACCCACCACCGAACCACCGACACCGTTCGTGAACGACGAGCTGCCGGTGGCGACGAGCGATACGCCTTCGGCGACCGTCACCGCTCCCGTGTTCGAGACGACCCCCCCGAGCCAGCGTGCACCGCCCCCGCCGGCTTCGGCGGCGATCGTGCCGGCGTTTTTCAGTTTGCTGCCCGCTTGCGCTTCCAGGCCCGATTCGTGTGAGCCCGAGCTCGTGAGCACGACAGTGGCGCTTGCGGTGATGCTGACTTCTTCGGTGCCATAGAGGCGTCCCCCGGACGCGCTGCCGACGACCTTCAGCGTCTGCGCCCCGGAGGAGGTGCCGACTTTGAGCGACTTGACCTGCACGTACGACGAGGTCGGTTCGAGCGTCACTTCATACGTGCCGCCTTTGGTGATGCAAACGTCCGAGGAGGACGTGGGCAGGCCTTCGCTCCAGTTGGCCGCGTTGTTCCAGCTGCCACCGGATTTGTTCGTCCAGTTGTCGCAGGCGAGCGCCGCGGACGGGGCGACGAAGAGCATCACGAGCACCGTGACCACCAGAAGCCCTCGTCGAAGCCGCCGGCCCCCCCGGCCGGGTTCGGCTGCATCTGCGCCCCGTGCGCCCTGCCCTGCCACGGCCGTCCCTAGCATGCTGTGCCCCCCGGCGCTTCGCGCAATAGATGGCGGCAGCGCCCCACCGATCTTCGTCAGCGGTAACGGCAGGCCCTGCGCTCGCGGGATTCATATACGGGCCTGTAAGCAGCTGTCAACAGGCCGGTATAGGTATTCGACCCGTTCCCATTGGCAAAATCGATGCCAGTCGCTACAAAGCCCTCGTCCCGCGCTGCGAGCCGGGAGCCCCGGCAGGCAATCGCGGGCCCCCCTCAGGCCCCCCGCGGGGCCTTCTCGATGTCGCGGTGGGCGACGCTGACGTCGAGGTCCGGGTGATCGCTGTAGCGCTGGGCCAGCCGCTCGGCGATCGCCACCGAGCGGTGGCGGCCGCCGGTGCAGCCGACGGCGATCATCAGATGAGCCTTGCCCTCGGCGACGTACTGCGGGAGCAGGTAGTCCAGCAGGGGGTCGAGGCGCTCGTAGAGCTCTGCGAGGCGCCCGTCGCGGCCGACGAACTCGATCACGGGCGCGTCGAGCCCCGTCAGCTCGCGCAGCTCGAGCTCGTAGTGCGGGTTGGGCAGGAAGCGCACGTCGAGTACGAGGTCCTCGTCGCGGGGCGGGCCGTGCTTGAAGCCGAAGCTCATGAAGGTCACGGCGAGCGGGCCGACGGTCTTGCGCGGAAGCAGCTCCTCGGCGATCTTCTCGCGCAGCATCGCCGCCGACATGCCCGTCGTGTCGATCACCAGATCGGCCCGCTCGCGCAGCGGGCCCAGCAGCTCGCGCTCGGCCGCGACGCCGGCCGCGACGCTGCCGTCGGGTGCCAGCGGGTGGCGCCGGCGCGTCTCCTTGTAGCGGGTCACGAGCGACTGCTCGGAGGCCTCCAGGAACAGCACGCTGTGCTTCACCCCGAGGGCGTCGAGGTCGTCGACTACCGCGCGCAGCCCCTCGAAGTAGACGCCGCCCCGCACGTCGGAGACGACCGCCGCCCGCTCGACCTTGGTGCCCTTGTGGACCACCAGCTCGACCAGCGAGCGGATCATCTCCGGGGGCAGGTTGTCGACGCAGAAGTAGCCGGCGTCCTCGAACACGTTCATCGCCGTCGACTTGCCGGCTCCCGAGAAGCCGGTGATCACCACCAGATCCTCCAGGCGCGTCTCGAGGACCGGCTGCTCGGTCCGGCCGCCGGCTCGCAGCGGACGCAGGGTCCTGATCACGGCCATCGCCGACCCATTGTGCCGCGGGGCGCGGACGCGGGGTGAAGAAATCGCTACGCCCCGACACGAAACGCTCCGCGCCGCTTCGCGGCAGGTGGCGTTTCGTGTCGGGGCTTCGCTCTACCGAAACGACCAAGTGGGGGCAGCGGCAGCCTAGGTCCCGCCGAGTGTCAGCCCGCGCGGTGCAGGAAGGCGTGGACCTCCCGGGCGACCTTCGGCGGCACGCCAGGGACCGACTGCAGCTCCTCTTTGGAAGCGGCCAGGACGGCGTCCGGGGAACCGAAGTGGGCGAGCAGGGCGCGCTTGCGGGCAGGCCCCACGCCAGGCAGTTCGTCGAGCACGGAGCTCGTCATGGCGCGGTCGCGGCGGGTGCGATGGTGGGTGATGGCGAAGCGGTGAGCCTCGTCACGCACCCGCTGCAGCAGCTGCAGCTCGGGTGTGGAGTGGTCGAGCACGAGCGGCCTGCCATGACCTGGCTGGAAGACCTCCTCGATCCGCTTGGCCAGGGAGATCACCGCCACGCCCCGCTCGCGGAAGCCCTGCAGCGGGCCGAGGCCGGCCGCGAGCTGCCCCTTGCCGCCGTCGATCACGACGAGGTTCGGCAGCGAGGCGAAGCTCGGGTCGTGGGCGGGGTCGTGCGGAGAGATGTCCATCTGGTGCTCCCACTGGGCGAACCGGCGTTCGAGCACCTCCGCCATCGAGGCGAAATCATCCGGTGCTCCCTCGGTCGAGCGGATCTTGAAGCGCCGGTAGTCGGATTTCTTCGGCGCGCCTCCCTCGAACACCACCATCGAGGCCACCGTGTGCGTGCCGCCGAGGTTGGAGATGTCGAAGCACTCGATCCTCACCGGCGGGGCGTCGAGGCCAAGTGCGCTCTGGAGCCCTTCGAGCGCCTCCACCCGGCCCTGGCGGCGCCGCTCGGAGCGCAGCTTGTCCTGGTCGAGTGCCAGCCGCGCGTTGCGCTCAGCCAGCTCGAGGATGCGCCGCTTCTCGCCCCGCTCGGCCGCGCGCAGCTCGAGCGGCCCGCCGCGGCGGCTGGCGAGCGCCTCGGCGAGCGCCTCCCGCGCGACCACCTCGCGCTGCGCGACCAGCAGCGCCGGCATCGAGATCTGCCCGCCGTAGTACTGGAGCATGAACTCCTCGGCGACCTCGCCGGGCTCGCGCTCTGTCTCGTTCGAGAGGTAGAAGGACTGGCGGTCAGACAGCACGCCGTCACGCACCTGAAAGACCTGCGCGTTGGCCTCGCGCCCGTCGAGGGCCACCGCCACCGCGTCGAAGGTCCCCATCGAGTCGCCCGTCACCCGGCGTCGCTCCAGCAGCGAGCGAACCGCCTGCAGACGGTTGCGCTCGAGCGTCGCCTGCTCGAACTCCTCACTGGCCGCCGCCTCGCGCATCCTGTTCTCGAGGTCCCGCTCGATCGCCGAGAAGCGCCCCGACAGGAAGTCGATCACGCCATCTATCGCCGCCCTGTACTCCTCGCGGCTGACATAGCCCACACAGGGGGCCCCGCAGCGCTTGATGTAGTAGTCCAGGCAGGGGCTGCCGCTGCGCCGACCCGGCTCGGTGCCCGTGCAGGAGCGGAACATGAAGACCTTTGCCAGCACCTCCAGCGTGGAGCGCACCCGCTTGGCGTTCGAATACGGCCCGAAGTAGGCCCGGTTGCCACGGTGGCGCTCGCGCGTGAAGTACACGCGCGGGTAGGCCTCATCCAGCGAGATCGCGATGAACGGGTAGGACTTGTCGTCGCGCAGGCGGATGTTGAAGCGGGGCCGGTACTGCTTGATGAAGCTCTGCTCCGCGAGCAGCGCCTCGGCCTCGCTGGCGACCACCACGCACTCGACGTGCTCGACCGCCGCCACCATCTCGGCGTGGCCGGGGCTGCTCGGCACCTGCGCCTTGGAGAAGTGCGAGGCGACCCGCTTGCGGACGGACTTCGCCTTGCCGACGTAGATCACACGGCCGGATCCGTCGCGGAACAGGTACACGCCCGGCTGGTCGGGCAGCCCGCGGCGCTGCTCAGCCAGGGTCATGCCACCGGATGCGCCCGCCACCTGCTCGTCGGTCTCCGTCGTCGCCACGCACCGAGGATAGGTCGCCGCAGCCGCGTTTCGATGAGACGGCCTGGGCGACGTCTCATCGGGACGGGGCGGAGGCGCCAGGAGGCGCTAGGAGTAGCTGCGCGCGTGCCGGTAGACCTCCATCAGGGCCCACACGACAAGTCCCACCAGCACGAACCAGGCGAGCTCGCCCAGGCCCGATCCCCACATCCGTGGCCGGGCCATGTAACAGAACACGCCCAGCGCGACCGCCCCGTAGAGCAGTCCCCGGTGGCGGTCGCCGAGGGCCGTCAGGCGGAACTGGTTTTCGCGGTACAGGCGCAGCCCGAGGAACCCGATCCCGATCCCGAACATCACCCACAGGAACGCTTCGAAGCCGTTCGCCACACGGCCGCCGCCCGGGATGTAATAGATGCCGAGGCCGATCGCGACGATGATCGCGATGTTGCGAGCGGTGCGCCAGCGCTCCATGCCCGGAGTCTAGGACAGGCGGATCAGTCGACGAGCGCCTCGAGCTCGGCGTAGGCGGCATCGACGGCACGGCGGGCGGCCGTATGCCGGGCGTCGGACTTGGCGGCCTCGTAGCGGGTCGCCCAGGCAGCCGGATCGGCCAGCTCCTGTTCAACCTTGGCCAGCGCGGCTTCGGCCTCCTCAACGGCCCGCTCCGCCTTCTGCTGGGCGCTCAGGCGGTTCTTCGAGGGCCCCTTCGGTCTGCGGCGGGCGGCTTTCTCCGGGACCGCATCCTCGGCGCCGTCTCCGTTCGGCGCAGCCGGCGGGAGGAGCGCCGGTGCGAGCTCGCGGTGGGTCCCCGCCCCGCCCTCCTCGCCGCGCTCTTCGCGCGCTCGAACGTAGTCCGCCCAGCCGCCCGCATAGCTGCGCAGGGCCCGATCCTCGACCGCCACCGTGCGGGTGCCCACGGCGTCGAGCAGGGCGCGGTCATGGGAGACGAGCAGGACGGCCCCGGGAAAAGCCCGCAGGGCGTCCTCGAGGGCCTCGCGGCTCTCGATGTCGAGGTGGTTGGTGGGCTCGTCGAGGATCAGCACGTTCGCGCCGGAGTGCACGAGGATCGCCAGCGACAGGCGGCGGCGCTCCCCGCCCGAGAGCCCGGCCAGCGGTTTCTCGACCTCCTCACCGGAGAACAGGAAGCGACCGAGCAGCGCCCGGGCCTTGTTCGGCGTGAGCTTCGTCGCGTGCTGGGCCGCATCGAGGACGCTCTGGTTCGGATCGCCCCCCGCGCCCAGCTCGTCGGCGTGCTGGGACAGGTACCCGACCTTCACGTTGTGGCCCGTCGAGAGCCTCCCCGCGGCGAGCGGGCGACGCCCCGCCAGCGTCTCGATCAGGGTCGTCTTGCCGGTGCCGTTCGGCCCCACGAGCGTGACGTGCTCGCCTCGTTCGAGCCACACCTCGGCGCCGTCGAGCAGCACGACGGGCGCCTCCCCGATCTCGACGCGGCCACCCTCCAGCTCGAAGATCACGCGGCCCGAGCGCTCCGGGGCGGCGAAGCGGAAGTCGAGCGACCGGCCGTCCGCGGGATCGCGCTCGAGGCGCTCGATCTTCGCCAGCTTCTTGACCCGCGATTGGGCCTGTTTGGCCTTCGTGGCCTTGTAGCGGAAGCGCTCGATGAAGCGTTCCATGCGCTCGATCTCGGCCTGCTGCTTGTCGATCGCCTTGCCGAGCGCGATCTCGCGGGCCGCCTGTTCCTTGCGCCACTGCGCCCAGCTGCCCGCGAAGAACCGCGCGCGGCCGGCCTCGAGCTCGAGCACAGCGGTGCCGACCGCCTCCAGGAACCAGCGGTCGTGGGCCACCAGCACAACCGCCGCGTCGAGCTCGGTGAGGGTCTGCTCGAGCCACTCCAGCGAGGCGATGTCGAGATGGTTGGTGGGCTCGTCCAGCAGCAGCACGTCGGCGCCGGTGGCGAGCGCTCGAGCCAGCGAGGCGCGGGTCAGCTGCCCGCCGGAGAAGGTGTCGAGCGGCCGGTCGAGATCACCGTCGCGAAAGCCGAGCCCGTGGGCCATCGTCGTCGCCCTCGAGCGCCACAGGTAGCCGCCCCGCGCCTCGAGCCGGGCCTGGGCCTTCGAGTAGCGGGCCAAGGTCGTCTCGTCGGTGCTGCCGGAGGCCATCCTCGCCTCCAGCTCGGCCAGCTGCGCCTCGATCGCCAGCTCCTCGGCGCACCCGGAGAGCAGGTAGTCGCGCAGCGCTACGTCCCGCTCGCGCGGCGGGCGCTGATCGTGCAGCGCGATGCGCACGCCCTTGGCCACCGACAGCTCGCCCCGGTCGATCGAGGTCTCCCCCGCGAGCATCCGCAGCAGCGTCGTCTTGCCCGCGCCGTTGCGGCCCGCGATCGTCATCCGTTCGCGGCGCTCGAGCTTGAACGAGACCCCCGTCAGCAGCGGCTCGCCGGCGATGTCCTTGTGCATGTCCGAGGCGATCAGGAGGGCCACGGTTGCTGATGGTAGGGACCGTTCAGCCCTCCGCCCGCCCTCGCCTGGGATAGGATCCGCGACGATGCGCAGGCTCTCCATGTTCCTCGTCCCGTACGCGCTGCTGCTGGCGCTCGTGCTCGCCCCCGTCGCCCAGGCGACCGAAAACGACGGCCGAGGCTTCTACGGCGCCACCGACGACAAGGTGGTCACCAATTTCGGCTTCGCGCTGATCATCTTCTTCCCCCTGTTCATCCTGCTCATGAGCCTGCTCCAGAGGCGCCTCGAGAAGCGCAAGGAAGCACGCAAAGCCGCCGAGAAGCAGCTGGGCGACGCGCACTGGCGCGGCGGCTGGTAGCGGCCGCCGCCTGGGCGGGGCCGGGGTGAGAGGAGAGCACGATCCGACGGGGCAGGCGGCGGTCGCCTACGAGCGCCGCGGGGCCGCCGCGCTGATCACGATCGACCGCCCCCATCGGCGCAACGCCGTCGACGGCCGGACGGCCGAGGCGCTGCTCGAGGCCTACCGCCGCTTCGAGGCCGACGAAGAGGCACGCGTGCTCGTCGTGACCGGCGCGGGCGGCATCGCATTCTGCGCGGGGGCGGACCTCAAGGCCACCGCGACGATGGCGCCGCGGCTGATGAGCGAAGAGGGTCCGATGGGCTTCACGCGCCTGTTCTCGCCGAAGCCGACGATCGCCGCGATCGAGGGCTTCTGCCTCGCGGGCGGCCTCGAGATCGCGCTTTGGTGCGACCTTCGCATCGCCACCGAGTCCTCCCGCCTGGGCTACCCCGAGCGCCGCTGGGGCGTGCCGCTGATCGACGGGGGCACGCAGCGGCTGCCGCGCATCGTCGGCATGGGCCGGGCTCTCGATCTGATCCTGACGGGCCGGATCATCGACGCGCCGGAGGCGCTGGCGATGGGCATGCTGACCGAGGTCGTCCCCAACGGCTCCCACCTGGACCGGGCACTCGAGCTCGCCGAGGGCCTCGCGGGGTTCCCCCAGCGCACGATGCTCGCCGATCGGCGAGCGGCGCTGGAGGGGTTCGGGCTGCCGCTGGCCGACGCCCTGGCGCTCGAGGCGCAGGCCGGCCCCGAGGTGTTCGCCGACGGCGCACAGGGCGCCGCCCGTTTCGCCGGCGGCGAGGGCCGGGGAGGCGCGGGCGCGGGGGCCTAGCCGGCCACGGGTTGGCGCTCCCTGTAGGCTCTGGCGGCGATGGCCTACTTCGTCACCGGAGCCACCGGCTTCATCGGACGGCGTCTCGTCGAGGGCCTGCTGACGAAACGGCAGGGGGACGTCTACGTGCTCGTGCGGGAGAACAGCAAGGGCCGCCTCGACGACCTCGTGCAGCGCTGGACGGTCTCCGCCGGCGCCGCGGCGGCGGAGCGGGTCAAGCCGGTCGTCGGCGACCTGCGCAGGCCGTTGCTGGGCATCGACAGCGACACCGTCGCGGAGCTGCACGGCAAGATCGACCACTTCTTCCACCTGGCGGCCGTCTACGACATGACGGCGCCGGCGCAGCGCAACACCGCCGTCAACGTGGGTGGCACGACCCACGCGGTCGAACTGGCGCGGGCGCTCGACGCCAAGCGCCTGCACCACGTCTCCTCGATCGCCGTCGCGGGCAGCTACAGCGGGATCTTCGACGAGACGATGTTCGACGAGGGCCAGCGCCTGCCCTCGCCCTATCACCGCACGAAGTTCGAGTCCGAGCGGATCGTCCGCGAGCAGGCCTACGTGCCCTGGCGCGTCTACCGGCCGGGAATCGTGGTCGGCGACTCGCAGACCGGCGAGATGGACAAGATCGACGGTCCCTACTACTTCTTCAAGGCGATCCAGCGGCTGCGCAGCGTCGTACCGGAATGGGTGCCGCTGGTCGGGCTCGATCTGGGGCTGACGAACGTCGTGCCCGTCGACTGGGTGGCGGCGGCGCTCGAGCACATCGCCCACGAGCCCGATCTCGACGGCCAGGCCTTCCACCTCACCGACCCCCGGCCGCAGCGCGTCGACGAGCTGATCAACGAGCTCGCGACGGCGGCCCACGCGCCGCGATTCGCCGTCAGCGTCGACAAACGCCTGATCGACGCGGTTCCGAAGTGGCCTCTTGCCCTGGCGAGCGCCCTGCCGCCCTTCAAGCAGATCAGCGACCTCGCGCTGCGCGAGTTCGGCATCCCGCGCGAGGTGCTCGCGCACATGGAGCTCGTGCCGCGCTTCGACAGCCAGGGCACGCAGCGGGCGCTGGCCGGCACCAAGCTCGAACAGCCGCCGATGCTGAAGGAGTACGCGCCGCGTCTGTGGGACTACTGGGAGCGCGAGATGGAGCCGGCGACCGGGCGCGGCCGCACGCTCCACGAGGCCCTCGGCGGGCGCCACGTGATGATCACCGGGGCCTCCTCCGGGATCGGCCGCTCGACCGCCCTGAAGGTCGCGGCGGCCGGCGGCGTGCCGCTGCTGGTGGCCCGCAACGTCGACAACCTCGAGGAGGTCCGGGCCGAGATCGTCGCTGCGGGCGGGACGGCCTACGTGTACGCGGCGGACATCTCCGACGTGGAGTCGATCGAAGGGCTGCTCGAGCGGGTGCTCGCCGACCACCGCAACGTCGACATGCTCGTCAACAACGCGGGCCGCTCGATCCGGCGCTCGATCGCTCTCAGCTACGACCGCTTCCACGACTTCGAACGGACGATCCAGCTCAACTACTTCGGCGCTGTGAAGCTGATCATCGGGCTGCTGCCGCACATGCGCGAGCGCGGCTCCGGGCACATCGTCAACGTCTCCTCGATCGGCGTGCAGACCAACCCGCCCCGGTTCTCGGCCTACGTCGCCTCGAAGGCCGCCCTCGACGCCTTCACCCGCGTGGTGGCCTCGGAGGTGATCGGCGACGGCGTGACGTTCACGACGATCCACATGCCGCTCGTGCGCACGCCGATGATCGCGCCGACGAAAATGTACGACGCGTTCCCCACGCTGAGCCCGGACGAGGCCGCCGACATGATCTGCGAGGCGCTGCGCTCGCGGCCGAAGGAGCTCGGCACGCGGGTCGGGAAGTTCGGCGAAGTCGCCTACTCGATCTCGCCGCGGACGATGGACCGCCTGCTGCACCTCGCCTACCGGGTGTTCCCGGACTCGGCCGCCGCCAAAGGCCAGAAGGACGTGGAGGAACACGTCTCCTTCGAGCAGATCGCGATGGCGACGCTGACGCGGGGCGTGCACTGGTAGCAGCTCCCCCGGCCATCGAGGTCAGCGGGCTGCGCAAGCGCTACGGCGGCTTCGAGGCGCTGCGCGGCATCGATGTGACGGTCCAGCGCGGCGAGGTGTTCGGCCTGCTCGGCCCGAACGGCGCCGGCAAGACCACGACCGTCGAGATCCTCGAGGGCTACCGCACGCGCAGCGAGGGTGAGGTCACGGTCCTGGGCCACGACCCGGCACGGCGCTCGATCGAGCTGCGCCGGCAGATCGGCATCGTGCTGCAGTCCGGCGGCATCTACAGCCACATCACCCCCCGCGAGGCGCTCTCGCATTGGGCCGGCTTCTACCCGGCGCCGCGCGATGTCGAGGAGGTGCTCGACCTGGCCGGGCTGCGCGAGTCGGCCGATGTGCGCAGCCGCAACCTCTCGGGCGGGCAGCTGCGGCGGCTGGACTTCGCGCTTGCGCTGGTCGGCGATCCCGAGCTGATCTTCCTCGACGAGCCGACCACCGGGTTCGACCCGGAGGCACGGCGGGCCGCCTGGCAGACCGTGCGCTCGCTGCGCGAGCTCGGCAAGACGATCCTGCTCACCACCCACTACCTCGACGAGGCTCAGGAGCTCGCCGACCGCGTGGCGATCGTCAAGGACGGGCGCGTGCTGGCGATCGGCCCGCCCCGCGAGCTCGGCGTCGGTGCCGTCGAGCGCTACCGGGTCGCCTACCGTGACCCTGAGGGCTCGCTAGTCGAGCAGGAGACCGACGACCCGACCGCTCTGCTGCACGCGCTGACCGAGCAGGCCCTGGCCGAGGGCTGGCGGCTGGAGGAGCTGACCGTCGGGCGTCCCACGCTCGAGGACGTCTACCTGGAGCTCACCGCCGATGGCTGAGACGATCGCGCTCGGCTGGCGCCAGTACCGGCTGGAGCGCAAGATGTTCTGGCGCAACCCGAGCGCCGCCTTCTTCAACTTCGTGCTGCCGCTGCTGTTCCTGACGGCGGGCGGCATCATCCTCAGCGGCAGCCAGCGCGATCTCGACAAGCTGCTGCCGGCGATCGCCGCGATGAGCGTGATGGCGACCACCTTCACCGCCCTCGCCTACAACATCGTGTTCCTGCGCGAACGGGGCGTGCTGAAGCGAATTCGCGGCACGCCATTGCCGACGCTGTCCTATTTCGGCGGCGTGTCCGCCAACGCCGTCACCAACACCACCATCCAGCTCGCAGTCGTGATCGTCGCCGGGCGGCTGATCTTCGGCATCGGCTGGCCCAAGGACTGGCTGTCGCTGATCGTGTTCGTGTTCGTGGGCGTCGTCAGCCTCGCCGCCCTGGGAGTGGCCTTCGCCCACGTGATCCCCAACTTCGAGTCGACCGCGGCCTACGTCAACGCCGTGTTCCTGCCCGTCGTGTTCGTGTCCTTCTACGTGTTCGACTCCGCCAGCGCCCCGGGCTTCCTGCGCAGCATCGCCGAGGCCCTTCCGCTCGAGCCGTTGATCACGGGCCTCTCCGGCGCGATGGTCACGGGCGCGGGACTCTCCTCGAATCTCGATCAGCTCGCCGTGATCGCGCTGTGGGGGGCTTTCGGGATATACCTCGCGGTGCGCGGCTTCTCCTGGGAGAAGAACGGCACGTGACGGCGATTGGCAGGGGGCACCGATGAAAGAACTGGCGGACGGACTGTGGATGCTGAGCGGCTGGCCGCGAAACGCCATCAACGTCTACATCGCCCGCGACGTGTTGATCGACGCGGCCACGCGCCAGGCCGAGCGGAGGATCTTCAGGCAGATCTCCGGAAGGCGGCTGAGTGCCCACGCGCTGACACACGCCCACCCCGACCACCAGGGCGTCAGCCACCTGGTGTGCAAGCGCCTGGGCATACCGCTGTGGTGCGGGCGGGCCGACGTGCGCGCGATGGAGACGCCGGGCGGGATCGGGAACGCCCAGCCGCCGGGCCTGATCAACCGGCTCCAGCAGCGCTTCTGGACGGGTCCCCCCCACCCGGTCTCGCGGGCGCTGGCCGAGGGCGATGAGGTCGCCGGGTTCACCGTGCTCGAGACGCCCGGCCACTCGCCCGGCCACGTCGCCTACTGGCGGGAGACGGACCGCGTAATGATCCTGGGCGACGTGCTCAACAACGTGAACGTGCGCACCGGGATGCCCGGCCTGCACGAGCCGCTCGAGATCTTCACGCCCGACCCTCCACGCAACCGCGCCTCGGCTCGGCGGCTGGCCGAGCTGCGCCCACGGCTCACCTGCTTCGGGCACGGCGCGCCGTTGCGCGATCCGGGGCGCCTCGCTGATTTCGTCGACCGGCTGCCGGCCTGAGCGCCGGTGGGCTCCTCGATCTTCCTCGCCGAGGGCGAGCGCTTCGTCCCGACCGAGCAGGCGCGGGGTCCGTGGGACCCGCGCGCGCTGCACGGGGGCGCCCCGGCGGCGTTGATCGCCACCGCGTTCGAACGCCACGAGCCCGTGCCCGGCGCACACGTCGCCCGCATGGGCTTCGAGCTGCTGAGGCCGATCCCGTTCGCGCCGCTGACGGTCGAGGTCCGTACGGTCAGGCCCGGGCGGCGCGTGCAGGAGCTCGCCGCGGAGCTCCACGCCGAGGGCGGCGAGAGCGGCCGTGAGCTGATCTGCCGCGCAAGCGCGCTGCGCCTGCAGACGATCGGGCCGGACGTGCCCGAGGCGCCCGGCGGCGCCCTCGCCACCGACGCGATGCCTCCCCCGGAGCAGGGTACGCCGGTGCGTTTCGCCCTCAACCCGGACGCCGACGAAGCCAGCTTCGCGGCAAGCGCGATGGAGATGCGCTGGCTGGACGACCCGAAGCAGCTGGGGCCCGGCCGTGTGTGGATGCGCCTGCGCCACCCGCTCGTCGACGAGGAGCCGCCGAGCCCGCTGGCGCGGCTGGTGGCCACGGCGGACTTCGGCAACGGCATCAGCGCCTCGCTGCCGTTCGAGCGCTTCCTGTTCATCAACGCGGACCTTCACGTCCACCTGCACCGTCCGCCACAGGGCGAGTGGATCGGCATCGACGCCCGCACGCTGCTGCATCCCGGCGGCATGGGGCTGTCCGAGAGTGTGCTCCACGACCTCGACGGCCCGGTCGGGCGGGCCTTCCAGGCGCTGGTGGTGGGGGCGCGTTGAGCGCCCTGCTCCAGGAGCAGGGGTGGACCGTCGATCCCTCGCGCTCGCATGTCGGTTTCGAGGTGAGGCACATGGGGGTGTCGAAGGTCAAGGGGTCCTTCAGCGCCTTCGCCGGCACGATCGACACGGGCCCCGTCGGGCTCGCCGCCGCCGGCTCGGTTCGCCTCGGCAGCGTCGACACCGGCGACCGACTGCGCGACTCGATGCTGAGGGGCGACGACTTCTTCGAGGAGCAGGCCTACCCGGAGATCGCCTACCGGTCGACGGGCTCGCCCGCCGCGGGCGGTGACTCCTTCGAGCTGACCGGCCAACTCACCGTGCGCGGGGGCGATCGGCCGCTGACCCTGTCCGTGAAGGTCGTGCGGCTCTCCGCGGAGACGCTGGAACTGAGCGTCAGCGGCCGCTTGAGCCGCTCCGAGCACGGACTGGCCTTTCGCGGGGCGATGGCCGCCGGCAACCGGGCGGTCGGCGACAGCGTGGCGATCAGGATCGATCTCACGGCCGTGCCGCGGGCCTGAGGGCACCGCGACGCTGCGTCCCGGCTCGCGCGGGACCTCCCGCGGCGGGTAGCCGGCTAGGCCAGCGAGGCGAGAAACGCGAGCAGGCGCTCGTGAAACAGGGCGGCGGCCTCACGATGGGGCCAGTGCCCGGCACCCTCGGCGATCGCGACCTCGCAGGGACCGTTGAACATCTCGGCCGAGCGCGTGAAGACGGACGGCTCCAGGAGGTCCCGTGTCCCCCCGAAGATCAGGGCGGGCACATCCAGCGTCCCCGGCTCCCCGCCCGGGCGGGCATCGCGGTAGTAGCCGAGGGCCGCGTTCAGGACCAGCGGATCGGCGAAGCAGCGCTTGACCTCGGCCAGCGTCGCCTCGCGGTCCGGGCCGGACCAGGTGGGCGCCCAGCGGCGCATCAGCGCGTCGATATAGGCGAAGTCGCGGCGCCGGGCCAGCCACCGCCCGGTCGGCAGGCGCAGGGTGATGAAATGGCGGGCCCTCCACAGCAGCGCGGGCGAGCGCTCGATCATGCGCGGGTGCGGGATCGCGACCGGACAGATCGCGCGGACCCTCCCGGGGGCCAGGGCGGCGGCGCGATAGACGACCGCGGCGCCCCAGTCGTGGCCGACGAGCACCGCGCTCTCGAGGCCCAACGCGTCGAGCAGCCGGATCGCGTCCTCGCCGATCTCACGGCTCGCGTAGCTGCGCCCCGCCACGATCGTCCCCGGGTGATACCCGCGCAGGTAGGGCACGATCGTGCGATACCCGGCCGCGTTGAGCGCCTGCGCCGCGGGCTGCCAGCCGGAGGGCGTGTCGGGGAAGCCGTGGAACAGCACGACCGGGGGCCCTTCGCCGGCGTCGGCGAACACGAACCGCTGACCCTGCGTGCTGGCCTCGCGAAAATCCATGGGCCCCGCTCAGCGCAGGACGACCTCGCCGAGTGCCGCGTCGACCGCGGCGAGCGTCTGCTCGTCGAGCTCGATGCCCGACGCCGAGGCGTTCGCGCGAACCTGCTCGGGCCGGCTCGCGCCGACGATCGCGGAGGCGACGTTGGACTTCCGGAGCACCCACGCGAGCGCTAACTGGGCCATCGTCAGGCCGGCCTCATCGGCCACGTCGCGCAGGCGCTCGACGGCCTGCAGGACCGGTTCGGTCATCAGACGCCCGATGAATCCGCCCATGCTCTCGCTGGCGGCGCGGGAGTCGGCGGGCGGGGCCTCGCCGGGTCGATACCTGCCCGCGAGCACGCCCTGGGCGAGCGGCGACCAGACGATCTGCGAGATGCCCTCGCGTTCGCACAGCGGGATCACCTTCGCCTCGGGCGAGCGTACGATCATCGAGTACTGCGGCTGGCTGGAGACCCAGCGCTCCACGCCGGGCAGTGCGAGCGAGCGTTCGATCTCGGCTGCGGGCCATTCGCTGAAGCCGATGTGTCGCGCCTTGCCCGCTCGGACGACCTCTGTCAGGGCCTGCATCGTCTCCTCCAGCGGCGTCTCGGAGTCGAAGCGGTGGCACTGGTAGAGGTCCACGTAGTCGGTCTGCAGGCGCTCCAATGAGGCATCGATCTGCTTGTGGATCTGGGCCGCGGAGAGGCCGCGGTCGGTGTCGGACATCGGGAAGTAGACCTTCGTGGCGAGCACGTAGGAGGAGCGCTCACGGCCGGCAAGCACCTCCCCGAGCAGCGTCTCGGCCGCGCCGCGCCCGTAGACGTTGGCCGTATCGATGAAGTTGATGCCCTCCTCGAAGGCCGCCTCGACACAGGCCACGGCCTGCTCGCGCGTGACGCCACCGGAGTAGGTCAGCCATGAGCCGAGGCTGATCTCGGACACCTCGATGTCGCTCGCTCCGAGCCTACGGCGCCGCATGGCGCTCCACACTACCCTGGATCCCGAGCATGCGACCGATCGATCCCGCGCTGAGCATCGCCTCGGTCAACCTGGCCGTTTCGGACCTGCCGGCGAGCACCGACTTCTACTCCCGCGTGCTGGGACTTCCCGTGTTGGAGAGCGACGGCGAGCGGGCGCGGCTGGGAGCCGACGGCGAGCCCGCACTCGAGCTGGCGGCACTCGAGCGCCCGGCGGCGATCCCGCCGGGTAGCACGGGCCTGTTCCACGTCGCCTGGCTGCACCCCTCGCGGGCCGCCCTGGCGGAGACGGTGCGACGCATCGGCGAGGCGCGCTGGCCCTTCACGGGAGCCTCCGACCACGCGGTCTCGGAGGCCCTCTACCTCGACGACCCCGACGGGCTCGGCATCGAGATCTATGCGGACCGGCGGCGAGAGCAATGGGAGCCGGGGCCCGACGGCCAGAGGGTGAGGATGGTCACCCTCCCGCTCGACGTCGATGACCTGCTGGCGCAGTTCGCGGGCGCCCCCGGGGCGACGATCGCCGCGGGCACGGGCATCGGGCACGTGCACCTGAAGGTCGCCGACGTGGCCCGCGCCGATTCCTTCTACCGCGGTCTCGGCTTCGAGGACCAGGCGCGCCTGCCCTCGGCCGCGTTCGTCGCCGCCGGCGGCTACCACCACCACATCGGCCTGAACTCCTGGCAGAGCGCAGGCGGGCGGCCGGCGGGCGATGACTCGCCGGGCCTGCGGCGCATCCTCTTCGAGCTGAGCGGCGAGCCGGAGCTGGCAGCGCTGAGCAGCTCGGCAGAGAGCTCGGGGGAGCCTGTGCGGGAGGCCGAGACGGTCTCCGTCAGCGACCCGGACGGGCACCGGCTGAGCTTCGTCGCCCGCTCGGGCTAGGCCGAGGCCTCCGAGAGCCGGCGCAGCTCCTCCTCGCTCAGCTCCAGCGAGAGGAACTGCAGCAGCTCTGCGAGCTGCTCGGGCGAGGTGGCGCTCGCGATCGGTGCCAGCACGGTGGGCTGCGCCGCCAGCCATGCCAGCGAGACCGCGGCCAGGCTGACGCCGTGGGCCGCCGCCACCTCGTCCAGAGCTTCGAGCACGGCGAAGCCGCGGTCGTTGAAGTACAGATCCCGCACGCCACCGGCACGAGGGCTGTCCACATCGCCGGTCCCGGGGCGGTACTTACCGGTCAGAAATCCGCGGGCGAGGCTGAAGTAGGGCAGGCAGGCAAGGCCCCGCCGCGCGCAGAGGTCCATCAGCGGCCCCTCGTAACGGGCACGCTCCATCAGGTTGTAGTGGGGCTGGAGCGCCACGTAGGAGGCCATGCCGGCCTGGGTGCCGACCTCGAGCGCCCGCTCGAGACGCGAGGCGTCGTAGTTGGACGCGGCGGCGTAGCGGATCTTGCCCTCTGCGATCAGCGCGGCGAAGGCCCCCATCGTCTCCTCCAGGGGTGTCTCCGGGTCGTCCTGGTGGGAGTAGTAGAGGTCGATGCGGTCGATCCCGAGCCGCTTCAGCGAGGCCTCCGCGCCGGCCGCGACCGTCTGGGCCGAGAGCCCCCGCATGTCCTCGGCCATGCCGACCTTGGTCGCGATCACGAGCTCGTCGCGATTGTCCCTGGCGGCGATCCAGCGGCCGATGATCTGCTCGGAGGAGCCGGCGCCGTCGGGGCCGCGCCGGCCGTACAGGTCGGCCGTGTCGATGAAGTTGCCGCCGGCCTCGCGATAGGCGTCGAGCACGTCGAACGAGCGCTGCTCGTCGAGCGTCCAGCCGAAGACGTTGCCGCCGAGACAGAGCCCGAAGACGTCCAGGTCGGTGTCAGCCAGTCGTGCGATGTGCTCAGGCTAGCCGTCCTCGCCCGCAGGCGCAGGGCGAGCTTCTCGTCAGTCCGGTGACCGGATCGGGCCACTGTGTGAGAACGGTGACACAACCTTTTAACCGGGGCTTCATGTCGAGGGGGCACGGTGTGATGCGGAGGAGGTGCCACTCGATCGTAAGGAGAGATCCATGGCCCGAATCATCGTGACGGCCGATCCCGCGGAGGAGCTTCGCCGCTCCTCGGCAACCAAGGGCGCACAGGTGCTGCTGGACGAGCGCGTCGCCTCGATCCATCTCTCGGACGGCCATGCGGCCGAGCAGTTGATCGAACGTCTCGCGTGGGCGGTGACCGACGCGGAGGAGGCGGAGCGCTCCCGCCCGGTCCTCGCCGGTAGATCCTGATCCCTACCCCGAGGGCAGCGCCGGCGGCCGTGTCCCCCCGCGGCCGCCGGTCTTCCCGGCCTCAGAACGGCTCGCCGAGCACCTCGAGGTCGCCGGCCGGCCAGCTCGCCTGAGCGCGGAGGGGCGCCCACATCGCGTGCATCGGCACGACGACGCGCCCCCCGGGCTGCTCGGCGCTGACCCGGCCCTCGATCAGGCGGAAGCCGTAGCGGACGTAGAGACTCCTCAGCGAGTCGCGGCAGAACAGCATCGCGCGATCGGGGCCGAGCGTGCGGGCGAGACCGAGGATCGCCTCGAGCACGAGCGTGGAGAGCCCGCGACCGCGCATCGCGCGAGTCACGATCACGCTGCCGATGCCGACCACCGGGAACGGCTCCCCGCCACTGGCGGCAACCCGGGCGATCATCGCCCCCGCCAGGGCGAGCGGCTTGCCACGGTCGTCGAGCACGGCGACGTGGCGTGTCTTGTGGGCCCAGGAGAGCTGATCGCCGACGCTTCCGAAGGCCTGCTGCTCGCCGGCCAGCAGGTCCGTCCACTCGGCCTCTCCGACCTGCTCGAGCTCGACCGCCTCCACGCCCGCACTCTAGCCGCGGGTCCTCGACGGCTCAGCGTCTGCGCCCCGCCGCGAAGCTCTGGATCGGTGGCGCCACGGCTCGCATCGTCGAGCCGACCTCCGACCCCTCTGCTTGGTCGGAGTCGGGCTGCCCGACGCCTGGCAGCCGGCGCACGACGCCGCCCTCCTGCTCGCCGGCCAGCGAACCGTCGAGGAAACGCTCGAGCGGCTCGAGCTCTGCGACGAGCAGGTTGATCACGGGGCGAACCTCCTCGCCGTCGGCTTCGCGAACGGGCGCCAGGACATCGCGAACGCCCCAGGCGGGCTGCCCCGCCCCCTCCTGATGCCGCTCGAGGCGGCCGCGCGCCAGCAGCAGCGGCTCGGCCCGGGCAAGGTGCCGCCGGCGCTCGTAGACCTCGCGGGGCACGATCAGGTTGACGGTCCCGAACTCGTCCTCGAACAGCAGGAACATCGTGCCGTTGGCCGTGCCCGGCCGCTGCCTGGCGATCACGAGGCCGGCCAGCGAGACCTCGCAGCCCGATGGCAGCCGCGTCAGCTGGGCGCTGGTGGCGAGCTTGGGCACGCTGATCCGCTCGCGCAGGATCGACATCGCGTGGTCGCCGATCGTCACGCCGCTGGTCGAGTAGTCGGCGATCAGCCGCTGCCAGCGCCCCAGCGGCCGCAGCGTGGGAGCCTCGGGCAGCTCCATCGGCAGTGCCAGCTGCCGATGGACCTTCATCGGGTGCCGCTCCCCGCCCGGCTCCTCCGCCAGCGTCAGGGCCGGCGCGGCGATCCCCAGCTGCCACAGTGCCGAGCGGCGATCCTGGCCGTCGAGAAGCCCGTCGCAGGCGCCCGACCAGGCGAGCTGTTCGAGCGTCACCCGGCGGCATCCCGAGCGGGCGGCGAGCTCGGCGATCGTCGCGTAGCGGCCGGCTCGCTCGCGCTCTGCCACCAGGCCCTCCATCTCGGCTTCGGTCGTGCCCTTGATGTAGCCGAGGCCGAGGCGTACGGCACCGTTCTGGACGGCACAGTGCACCTGCGAGGCGTTGACGTCGAGCCCGAGCACGGCGATGCGGCGGTTCTCGGCCTCGTGGACGAGGCTGTCGGGGGCGTAGAAGCCCATCGGCTGCTCGTTGAGCAGGGCGCAGAGGAACTCCGGGCCGTGGTGCACCCGCAGCCATGTCGACTGGTAGGCGAGCAGCCCGAAGGCGGCGCTGTGGGCCTTGGGGAAGCCGAAGCCGGCGAAGCCCTCGACCATCTTCCACACCCGCTCGGCGGTCTGCGCCGAGGCTCCGGAGTGGCCGATCGCGCCCTCCAGGAAGCGTTCGCGGTGACGCTGCATCATCTCCCCCGAGCGCTTGCGGCTCATCGCCCGCCGCAGGCCGTCGGCCTCGCCCGGCGTATAGCCGGCGAACGCTTCGGCGACCTGCATCACCTGGTCCTGGAAGATGATCGTGCCGAGCGTCTCCCGCAACACCGGCTCGAGCGCCGGATGCTCGTAGGGGATCTCATAGCCCGGGTTCTCGCGCAGCCGCTGGCGGCGCTTGATGTAGGGGTTGATCGCGCCTCCCTGGATCGGCCCGGGCCGCACGATCGCGACCTGGATCGTCAGGTCCTCGAGGTTGCGCGGGCGCGTGCGCAGCAGCGACTGCATCTGCGCCCGGCTCTCGATCTGAAAGACGCCGACGGTGTCGGCGGCGCGGATCGCGCGGAACGTCTCGGGGTCGTCATAGGGGATCCGCGAGAGGTCGACCCGCAGTCCCTGGCCACGGTGGATCTCCTCGACGCAGCGCTCGACGGCCGAGAGCATCCCCAGCCCGAGCAGGTCGATCTTCAGGAAACCGGCGTCGGCGCATGAGTCCTTGTCCCACTGCACCATCTGCCTGCCCTCCATCGCGGCGGGTACGACCGGGCAGCAGTCGATCAGCGGCCTGGTCGCGATGATCATCCCCCCGGAGTGCTGGGAGAGGTGCCGGGGCAGCCCCTGGGCCTCCTCGACGAGCCGCCCCAGCCAGCGCCAGCGCTCCGAGCGCCGATCCGATTCGCCGGGGGCGCGCTCGGAGGCGGATCGCCGCTGCTCGAGCGCCACCTCGCCGACCACCGCCTCCGACGCCCCGCCACCCGGGCCCCACGGATCGGCCCCCCGCGCGATCCGCTCGATCTCCCCGGGAGGCAGGCCGAGCACCTTGCCCAGCTCGCGGACGGCGCCGCGCACACGGAAGGTCGGGAAGGCCGCGACCAGTGCCGCACGGTCCTGCCCGAAGCGCTCGTGCACGCGCGGGATCAGCCGCTCGCGGATGTCGCGGGGGAAGTCGAGGTCGATGTCGGGCAGCCCGTGCAGGTCCTCGTGCAGGAAGCGCCCCAGAGCCAGGCCGTTCTCGACGGGGTCGATATGGGAGAGCCCGGTCAGGTAGCAGACCAGCGAGGAGACCGACGAGCCCCGCCCCCGTCCCGGGGCCAGCAGCGCACGCACCGAGTCCGGGCCGCGGACCTCGATCGCGACCTCGCGAGAGAGCTCGAGCATCTCGTGATGGAGCAGGAAGAAGCCCGCCAGCCCCAGCCGGTCGATCACCTTCAGCTCCTCCTCCAGCCGCGCGGAGGCCTCGCCGTGGGAAGCCCTCGCGCGTGCGCCGGCGCCCGCGCCGTAGCGCTCCTGCAGGCGCTGGGCGCACAGCTCGGCCAGGCGCCGGGAGGCGTCTCCCTCCTCGGCGCCGGGATAGCGGTAGCCGAGGTCCCTGGTCAGGTCGAAGCGCAGCCGCTCGGCCAGCCTCAGCGTCTCGGCGACCGCCTCGGGATGGTCGGCGAAGCGGCTGGCCATCGCCTGCGGCGCGCTCATCACGTGGCTGCGGTTGCCTCGGCGCAGCGGCTCGGAGGCGTCGAGCGTGAGCCGGTGCCGGAGTGCCACGAAGGCGTCCTGCAGCTCGGCCCGTGCGGGCGAATGGGCGTGGACGTCCCCGGTGGCGACGGTCCTCATCCCCAGCCGCCGGGCGTACGCGGCGAAGGCCCGGTTGCGGGCCCGGTCGTGGCGGGCATAGGGACGCTGCAACTCACCGAAGAGACGCTCGGCGCCGAACCCCTCGAGCAGCGTCCGCAGGGTCCGCGGCCCTCCCCGGTCCCCCAGCACCGAGCGCTCCGCGCAGCCGGTCAAGCAGAGCAGCCCCTCGGCGTGCGCGGCGACGTCCTGCGCCGTGATCGCCGGCTCGCCCAGCTCGCGCCGGCCGGGCCCGTCGCGGGTGTGGGAGTGGGCGATCGTGAGGATCCGGCAGAGGTTCCGCCAGCCTCGCTCGTCTTCGACGAGCAGGGTGATGTGCGGGTTGTCCGTGCGCCGCGCGCCGGCCAGAGCGGAGTCGCGCACCCCCCCGCCGGTGGCCTGCGGGTCGATGGTGAGGTCGATCTCCGCGCCGTGGATCGCCCGCACGCCGTGCTCGGCGGCCGTCTGCGCCAGCTCCATCGAGCCGGAGACGGAGTTGTGATCGGTCAGCGCCAGCGCCGTGTGGCCCAGCTCGCCGGCCCGTTGCGCGAGCTCCTCGGGCAGCGACACGCCATCGAGGAACGAGTAGGCCGAGTGGCAGTGCAGCTCCACGTACGGGGTCGCGGTCATGGGAACCCCATCTCAGAGATGGTCGTGGGTCGAGTGGGCACCGACGGCGGAGCCGTTGGTCGAGGACGCAGGGAGCGATATGTGCCGAACCGGGAGACACTCGCTGTCGCTCGTGTCCCCGAACCGGCCAGCACATGAGCGACCGAGGACGCCGTATGACGAAGGCTCAAGGCCATCTCAGGCGCCCTGGGAGTACCAGCGGCCCGTACACAGGTCGTGAAAGACGATCAGGTTGCGGCCGCGCACGCCGATCAGCTCCCAGTAGCGCCGGCGCAACGGCCGCGCTTCCCACCAGCGGTCCTCGACCAGCCAGGACTCGCGCAACGCCTCGACGGCTTCGCCGTCGACCTCGGCGGGCAGGCCCTCGCCCCAGCGCACGCGAACGGGACGTGGGATGTTGAGGGTCTTCGCCATCGCTACTCCGGGACGGGCGCCAGCACCACACGACGCTCCGGCACGCGCGAATGCGGGTCCACGCAAACGGCGCGCAGGGCCGCGTCACGTCCCGCCACCGCCCGCACCTGCGCCACGGCCTCGCGCAGCCGCGCCTGGCGCGAGGCTCGATCCTGGTCCAGCAGTCCCCCCTGCTCGCCCTGGGGCGGCCCGAAGCGCTCGACGGCCAGGCCCAGCGCGTCGGCCGGCGCGGGCAGCAGCGCCAGCCGCAGCGACAGCGCCAGCCAGATCCGCTCGGGCTCGGAGACCGGCTCACGGAACACGACCTCCTCGTGCCAGCTCCCGCCGGAGACCAGGCGGGCGGACAGCAGCACCGAGCGCAGCGTCCGGCCGCGCCGCTCGGCGCGGGCCAGGAGGCGGCTCACCAGCACGCCGAGGACGCGCTTCAGCGCGGGGCCGCTGCCGGCGTCGCCGACCTCCATCCGCTCCTGCAGGCGCTCCCGCGGGTGACGGGGCCGCAGCGGCGAGTCCTCGCCGCCGGCCAGCCTGTGAGCCAGGGCGCCGGCCGGGCCGAAGCGGTCCGCGAGCGCCGGGCGGCCGAGCCTCAGCAGCTCCCCCAGCGTGTCCACCCCCAGCCGCCGCAGGGGCTCGAGCAGCACCGACGTCTCCTCCCTGTAGCCCAGCAGGCCGACCGGCCGCCCCGCCAGCCAGCGTCCTGCCTCGGCCCCTTCTAGCACCAGCGCGCGGCGCGAGCGCGCTGCCAGCGCAGCGGCCAGGGCGCTGAAGCGGGCCGGCGCGATCCCTACCCGCGCCGCTCGCCCCAGCGCCCTGCGGGCCGCCGCGATCGTCCCCTCCTGCGTGCCGTGCAGGCCGGTCAGCCCGCTCGTCTCGAAGTAGGCCAGGCCGGGCCGGGCCGGCTCGACGGCCGCGCCGATCGACTCCAGCGCCACCAGCGAGTCCTCCCAGATCTCGCCGACCCGCACCGGGTTGCCCGGCAGCAGGGTCAGCTCCGGGCACCGGGCCAGCGCCTCACCCAGCAGCATCCCCCTCTTCACGCCGTGGGCTTCCGCCGCGCCCGACACCTCTCCCAGACGCCCCGCCGCGGCGGCGCCGTCGGCGCTCACCGGCGGCGCCACCGCAAGCGCGCCCCCCGCCACCGCCTGCCGGGCGATGCTCGACCCCTCGGCGGCCGCCACCAGCTCGAACCGGGGCAGGTGTACGCAGGCGATCATACGAACGTATGTTCGCATCAGTGGCGGGCGGAGTCAAAAACCACGTGCTGTGCAGGCACTTTGCGCCCGCCCGCGATCGTGCGAGGAGCCGGCCGTGCGATAGGTCATCCCGATCTGGCCGCCGGCACGCAGAGGAAGCGGCCGGGCACAGGCCCCTAGACTCGCGACCGTGGCTCGCCCCAAGCCCGACGCCCTGGAGATCCGGGTTACGCCCCGCGCTCGCCGCGACGAGATCGCCGGCGTTCGCGACGGGATAGTCCTCGTGCGGGTGACGGCGCCGCCCGCGGACGGCCGCGCGAACCTCGCGGTGCGCCGGCTGATCGCCGACCGGCTCCACGTGCGGCTCGCGCAGGTGCTGTTGGTGGGAGGTGAGCGGCGCCGGGAGAAGCTCCTCCGCATCGAGGGAATCACGGCCGCCGAGGCCCGCGGGCTGCTCGATGAGCGCCCCGGCTAGCCAACGCGGCCGCAGTGGCTAGCGTCTATGCCATGAGTCCTCTGTTCCTCGTCGAAAACGCCAAGGGACCGGCATACGACCGCTCGCGGGGACGCCGGGAGCAGCAGGAATGGGATCAGCACGCGGCCTTCATGGATCAGCTCCTCGAGCGGGGCGTGATCGTGATGGGAGGCCCGGTCGGAGACGTCGACGGCGGAGAGAACACGCTGCTGGTCGTCCGCGCCGAGGACGAAGCGGCGGTCCGCGGGGCCTTCGAGCAGGACCCGTGGCACGAGACTGTGCTGCGGCTCGCCCGCGTGGAGCCGTGGACCCTGTGGCTCGGCGAGCTGCCCTAGCCCGCGCGAGGGCAGCCGGCACGGTACCCGTGAGCCTCCCGGACGGCCAGCAACGTTCCGCCCGGTCCCCGCAGAGGCGCCGATCCCACCTGGTCCCCGGTCAGCGAAGCCGAGGGACGGCAGGACGGCCTGCCGCGCAGCGGCACGACGTCCTGACGGCACTCGGCGGAGCCCTGCTAGTCCATCGTCAGCGGGCCCTCTGCGGAGCCGCTGAGGAACTGGCGCACGAAGTCGTTGTCCGAGGAGAACATCCGCTCGGCGTCCCCCGCTTCCACGATCCGCCCGCGCCACAGCACGGCGATGTATTCGCCGATCTGCCGGGCCGAGGCGATGTTGTGGGTGACCACGATGTAGGTGCCTTTGTAGATCGAGTGCATCTCCTGGATCAGTTCGCACAGCAGCGCCGTGCGCACCGGATCCAGGCCCGAGTCGGGCTCGTCGAAGATCACCACATCGGGCTCCATCACCAGCGCCCGGGCGAAGCCGGCGCGCTTGCGCATGCCGCCCGACAGCTGCGACGGCGCGTCGTCCATCGCGTCGCCCAGCCCGACGTCGCGCAGCCGCTGGGTGACCCGCTCGGCGATCGCCGCCTCGGTCATGTCGGTGTGCTGGCGCAGCGGGAAGGCGACGTTGTCGTACACCGACATCGAGCCGAACAGGGCGCCGTCCTGGAACAGCACGCCGATCTTGCGGCGCAGCTCGAGCAGGTCGGGCATCGTCAGCTTCGAGACCGACTTGTCTTTCACGAGGACCTCGCCGGAGTCGGGGAACATCAGCCCGATGATGTGCTTGATCAGCACGCTCTTGCCCGTTCCCGACGGTCCCAGCACGACCGTGATCGTGTCCTCGGGGAAGGCCACGTTCAGGCCGTTGAGGACCGGCACCCCGCCGAGCCGCTTGACCACGTCTTTGCAGCGGATCGACCAGTCGCCGGTCTTGCCCGACAGTTCGAGGCCGCTGGAGTGATACTCGAAGTCGTCGTCCGTCTGTTGCTCGTCGTCCATCATTTTCCTTCGTAGACCACGTGGGGGAACTGGCTCAGTTTGCCATTGAAGCTGTTCGGACCCTGCTGGACGCAGGCGGGAGCCGCCACCTGGTTGGTCCCCGCGGGCAGGCCTTCGGCTTCGGCCAGTTCTTTTTCGGTCGTCGGGTTGCCCGTCGGTTTGAAGCCCGAGAAGGTTTCAGGCCGGTTGACGACTTTGAACTTGATCAGTTTCAGGATCAGCGGTTCCGTGACCGTTTCGTTCGGGGGCCCGTTGACGGCCGGGGCTTCGTTCGCGCAGCCCGCCGTGCTGAACACCGGCAGCCCCGTGGGGATCGCGTTGTAGGTGCCCGCCAGCGGGTACGCGTTCGGCCGGTTGGTGCCGACTTTGCCCGCGTAGACGGCGAGGCTTTCCGGGTTCAGCGTGGCCAGCGTCGAGAGCAGGTGCTGCTTGGAGGTGACCGATTCGGGCAGGTCGCCGTTGGAGGCCTGGAACTCGGAGGCCGAGGTGAGGTTGCCGAAGAAGGCCTGCACCTCGCGCACGTAGGTGCCCGTGTACTGCAGGAACGGATCGAGGTTGTGCAGCACCGGCCGCAGGTTTTCGAGGATCGGTTCGGTCAGCTTCAGCGACTTGCCGAGGTCCGGCAGGCCGACCTTGGCGGCCTTCGTCAGCGGCCCCAGCGAGGTGAGGAGCTGGTCGAACTGCGGTGCGAACGGCTTTGCCGCCGCCAGCAGCGCCGACAGCTTGCGCTCGGGCGTCTGGAATTCTTCGAGGAACGGAGTGGCGTCTTCGGCGAAGCTGTCCAGTTCTTTGAGCGCCTTGCGCGAGTTGCGCTCGAAGTCCGGCAGCACGCGGAAGGCGTCCGCGAACTGCTGGCTGGCTTCCGAGGCCGCGTGGAAGGTGTGTTCGCCGTTGACGATCAGCCCTTCGAGCTGGTGGTCGCGGCTGGCGAGGGCGTTGAAGACCACGCCCGTGTTGTGGACCAGGGCCCGGACCGCGCCCTCCTGCGTGGCCAGGATCGTCACGAGCTTGTTGGCGTGTTCGGCGAACGGTTCCAGACTCGCGAAGTCGGCGTTGATCTGTTCGCCCCTGCCGTGGATGCCGACAGCCACCGCCTGCTGCCAGATCTTGAAGGCGGCCCTGGTCTTCGGGTCGAACGAGCCGAGAATGTCATCGAGCGTCACCGACGGTTCGACCTGGCTGTTCGCCAGGCGGCCGTTGTCGGCAAGGTAGGGGCCGGAGTTGCCCTCCGGGTTGAGCTGCACGTAGGTCTCGCCGAGCAGCGTCTTCTGGCGGATGATCGCGTGCGTGTTGGCCCGAATGGGCGCGTACTTGCTCGACACTTCGATCGTCGCGATCGTCCGTCCTTCCGGGCCCTTCTTGACCGAGATCACGTGCCCGACGTCGACACCGGAGATCCGCACGTTGGACTCTTCGGCGAGCGCCAGCACGCGCGGGAAGGCGATCGTCATCCGGTAGCCCTTCGGTTTCAGGGGCAGCGGCCCGCCGAAGGACTCCCACAGGAACATCAGCAGCCCGAAGCAGCTGAGCACGAACAGGATGATCACGAGGATGTTGCCGAGCGTGGGAGCGCGCTTCTGCACTAGCCCCTCCCTCCGCTCGCCGTGCGGGCCCGCGCCGCGCTTCGCCGGGCCTTCGCGTGCTGCGCCTTCTTCGACCCGCCCCCGAAGGCCGAGCCGAGCCCCGAGAACACCCCGCCGCCGGCCGCTTTGCGCGCGCGCTCGGCACTGGTGGGCGGTTTTTCACTCAGGCCGAGGGCCTGGCATTCGGCCTTCGTCGGCGGGCGCAGCAGGCCGATCAGCACCGCCACGTTTTCGTTCACCTGCGCGACGCCGCTGAGGATCCCCAGCAGGTTGCAGTTGATGTACAGCAGGCTGCGCCCGATCGTGCCGTTGCCGTCGGCGTTGCTGACCACGCTGTTCAGGTTGTGGTTGGCCCACGCCAGGAAGAAGTCGAAGCCGGGCTTGCTCTTGCTCGGGTTGTAGGCGAGCTCGTTGAAGAATTCGTTCACGACCGAGAAGCTCTTCGCGAGATTGGGGAACGATTCCGCGAGATCCTGCGTGGAGGGCCCGAGTTCGTTCACCGTGGGCAGGATTTCCCTGGCGAACGGCCGGATCTCGTTCTTGATGATCGGCGTCGTCGTCAGCGCCAGCTTTTTCGTCGCCTGCTGCGCCGGGGCGAGCGCTTTCGCGAACGGGTTGAGCTTGTGCAGGGTCGGTCCGACCTGGTCGGATGCCAGCGCGACCTTGCCCAGCGCTTTGCCCGTCTTGTGAAGTGCGTTCGGGAGCAGGTGCAGCGTGGTCTGCAGGTTCGCGTCCTCCTTGGCGAACGTCTGGAAGACGGCGTTCGAGGAGTCGACCAGTTCCGCGATCTGCGTGTCCCTCGTGCCGAGCGCTTCCATGATCAGCCTGAAGTTGTGAATCGAATGGCTGATGTTGGCCGAGCGCTTGGACAGTTCGCGCTGGATTTCCTGCCCATAGCGGGCCGCCGGCTCGAAGCGCTTGAGCGTCGCCGAGAAGGAGCGGGCGTTCTTGTCGAAGCCTTCGCCCGCGCCCTGCAGGAGCGCCTGCAGGTAGGCGCGCGTTTCGGCGTCGAGCCCGGCGAGGAATTCGTCGAAGTTGACGTTCGGAGCCGTCTGGGACATCGGCAGCACTTCGCCGCTCTTCAGCCTGCCCGCCGAGGGCGACCCCGGGTTGACCTCGATCGTGATGTCCTGCAGCTGTGTCTTCGGACGCAGCAGCAGCGTCGCATCGTGGTAGAAGCGCGCGTACTTGGGCGTCACTTTCATGCTCACCACTGCGATCCCGTCGTGCAGGTCGACGCTCGCCACTTCTCCGACTTTCGCGCCCGCGATCGTGACCGCCTGGCCCTGGCCGGGCGTGACGGCCTGCGCCGTCTGGAACTCTGCCTTGAGGTCGTAGTATTCGTGCCCCAGCACGGGTACCCAGCCGGGCAGGTGGAGGTTCTCGTGGGCGAGGATGTAGCCGCCGACGGCCGCCGCGATCACGACCATCGTGACCACCGAGATGAACGCCGTGCGGTAGCGCTCGATCTGCTCGCGGACGCTGAGCCCGCCCTCGTGGCTGTGCTCGTGGCCGTGCTCGGGAGGGCTCATCATTTCGTCCCGTCCGCCGGCCCGCTGGCCAGCGGGCCGTTGAATTCGGGCAGCGACTGCTTGTAACAGGGCTTCAGCGGCTGGTAGGGAGGCTCTTCGGCAGGGAACGCCGGCCGCGTCCCCTGCGGGGGCAGCGGCGAGCGAGCGAGCAGTTCGAGCCCTTCGAGTTTCTTGCCGGGCAGGGTCGCCTTGCGCGACTTGAGGGTCTGGCCGCTGTTGCCCACGAGGAACTTGGTGAACGGGCCGTTTCCGTCGAAGCTCTGGCCGATCCCCGACAGGCCGACGAGGCTGTACCAGAACTCCTTGTAGTTTTCGACGCCGCTGGTGGCGGAGCCGTCCTGGAGCTTGGTGTTGCCCGCCGGGTAGATCACCTTTGTCAGGCACTTGTTGAATTCTTCGGTCTGTTCGTAGACCGGCACCTGTTCGGCGCTCAGTTTCGCCAGTGAGGGCGTCGCTTCGGCCAGGCCCTTGGCCACTCCACCCAGCTCGTTGGGCGCCAGCGAGGCCTTCACCTGTGCGATCCACGGCAGGGTCGCCTTGACCGTCGCGGGCGTCGCTTCGACGCCGGGCAGGATGTCTTCCGCGAACGCCCGCGTCGGGGGGAACGAGCGGCCGAGCGCCGCGAAGCCGCGGCTGATGCTGGTGAGCGCCGTCGGCAGCTCGTGGACGGTCGTCTTCAGCGGCACGTTCTGGATGGCGAAGGCTTCGAAGAAGGTGTTGAAGTTGACGATCAGTTCGCCCAGATCCTGCTCGTGCACGTTCAGCGCCGAGGTGACTTTCCCGACGCTTTCGATCAGCTTCGAGAAGTCGTGAGTTTCGGTCCCCGTGATCGCCTGGTTGATGATCGCCCCGCCGCGCAGCGCTTCGGGCGAGCGCCGGTAGGTTTTGTTGAGCGCTTCGGCGCCGTTGACTCCCTGCACCTCGGGTAGCTGTTCGGCGTTTTCGGAGGCGTTCGGCTTCCTCGTCAGGCCCTCGCCGTAGTAGATCAGGAACTTCTGCAGGTTCGCCCGCGTGTCCGTGTTGAGCGCGTCGAGCACCTGGTCGAGCTGCACCGGGTCGGCGGTCTGCGTGACCGGGATCGTGTAGCCCGAGGACACTCTCTTGGCGGACGGGCTGCCGGGCTGAAGTTCGACGAACCAGTTGCCTTCGAGGAAGATCCGCGGGCGGATCTTGGCGGTCGCGTCGGAGTGGATCGGCAGCCCCCGGTTTTCGATTTCCATCGTCACCAGGCCGCTCTTGCCTTCGCGCTTGATCGAGGCGACCTTGCCGACGTCGACGCCCGCGATCCGCACCGGCGACTTGGAGTGGATGTTCACCGCCGAGTTGAACTGGGCCTTGAGCTGGAAGCCGTGCTTGAACGGGATGTGCTTGGTGAACCCGAAGTACACGCCCACGACCACCACGATGATCATCACGAGGGCGAACCGCACGCGGCTGCCGCGTCCCAGTTCCGACACGGGGATCCCTGCCCGGCGACGCCAGAAGCGGGGCCCGCTCACTTCTTCTTCCCCTTCTTCGGAGTGGCGATGCCGAGCGCCTTCTTCTGGGTTTCGGAATACGTTTCGCCGAACAGGTTCGTTTCGCGCCCGGTGAATTCGGTCCCGGACGACACCGCGCTCGCGGGCGCGTTGCCGATCACCGTCTGCGCCGGGATGAAGTTGGTCTTGCCCGCTTCACAGACCTGGCGCTGACCCGGAGCGCTCACGTTCGGGTAGGGGTTCACGTGCAGGTGGTTGCTGTCGATGATCCGCGTGCCTTTCGGTTCGGCTTTTTCGGTCGAACCGCCGCTCGCGGGGGCGGAGGAGGGGAAGCCCTCGTTGTTGGGCCCGCTGGGCGCGAGCACGAAGGCCGCCCGCGCCACCGTGCCTACGCCGATCGACTCGGACTCGAGGCTGGCGACGTTGCGGAAGGCCAGCGTCCAGTAGTTGCACTTCGCCTGCTGGGGCGCGAGGCCGGCCAGCACGGGGTTGCCGACTTCGACCGTGTGGGTGAAGTCTTCGAATGCCAGCGTGACGATCGGGCTCTGGCCGAACTGCGCGAGGGCTTCGGCCGAGTCGGCGAGCGCGTTGTTCAGTTCGGTCGCCGCGGCGAGGTTGACGGCGCCTTCCTTGAAGGCGTGGCCGAGCGTCGGAGCGACCGTCACGAGGTCGGCCGCGCTCGGGCGCAGCAGGTGCATGAACTCGGTCGCGTTTTCGATCAGCGGCGCCTCGAAGGGAAGCGACTTGGTGGCCTGCTGCAGCGACGCGGGGCCTTCGGCGGTGGCTTCTTCGAGCTGCTTGGTGACGCTCGCCCAGGCCGTGAAGAAGTTGTCGAGGTAGATGTACTGTTTCGCCTGCTCCTCGGCCACCGGCGCCGCCTGGGCCGCCGCCCGGTCGAGTGCCACGAACAGCTCCCGTAGCCCCGTCTGCGGCGCCGCCAGGTTGTGCAGCACCGGGATCGCCTTGGTCACGAGCGGACGGAGTTCGTGGATCGTGTTGTTGAGCCCGAGCCCGCGCCCCGCGAGGCCGTTGCCGAAGTTGTTGGTGTTGATCTTGATCGCGGTACGCGTTTTCTTGTCGAACATGTTGAACAGTTCCTCGATGTTCACCGGTTCGCGCGTCTGGCTTCTGGGGATCGTCGCCCCTGCGTCCAGACCCTGGCTCGAGGTGCCCTTTTCGAGTTCGAGGTACTTGAGGCCGATGGCCGAGACCGACTCGACGATCGCGCGGGTGTCCGCCGGCAGCTTTTCGACGTTTTTTTCGAGCTTCAGGTTGGCCACCGCGGTGACGCGCCCGGTGTTCGGGTCCTGCTCGGGGGTGAGCGAGCTGACCACCCCCACACGGGTGCCTGCGATGCGAACCTGGTTGGAGGGCTGCAGGCCCGAGGCCTCCGGCAGCGCCACTTTGATGTTGTAGGTCGGCACGAACGGAAGACCGTTGTTCGCGTTGTAGGAGAGGAACACGGCGACGACCACGATCAGCATCGTCACGGCCCCGATCAGGAGCGGGCTGGCGGCGAGTGAGTTGCGGCGGCGACGATCCATCAGGGCACCTGTGCCGGGTCGCAGCTGAGCAGTTCGCTGTCCACGAACGGCGAGGAGCCGTCCGCCGCCGGCTGCGTCGCCGCACCGGGACAGCGGCGCAGCTGGCCCGATTTGAGCGGCGCCAGCGCGGCCGTCGCGCTCGTCGGCGTGAGCGTGTTTTTTTCTCCCAGCGAGAAGCTCGGGAACACCGGGCTGACCCGCGCGTAGCCGCCGTTGGCGTCGTAGTAGGCGCCCGACTGGCCGAAGGTCCGCAGCGCGCCCACCAGATCGGGGGAGTAGGGACCGAAGAAGGCGGTGATCGGCACCGATTCCTTCTCACCCTGCACGACCACGGGCGAAGCGGTGGTCAGCTGCTTGTAGAGGACGGGCAGGATCTTGGCGATGTCGGTCAGGTCGTTGTTGGGGCCGGGCCGGCTGAAGGCCGCGTTGAAGTTCTTCACCACCGGCGTCGCCGTCGTCAACAGCGGCTTCAGGTGGGTGAACAGTTCGGTCAGCGGCACGGTGGTCGGCTTCGAGGCGTCGACCAGGGCTTTCAGTGCCTTGAAGGTGGCGGGCAGTTCGACGAAGGTCTTGTTGCCCGCGTTCAGCGTCACCGGCAGCTCTTTGAGGCCGGCTGCGAAGTTGGCCTGTTCGTCGCCGATCGCGGTGAAGGTGGTGTTCGCGTTTTCGATCAGCGAGGAGAGCTGCGGCGCGCGCGCGCCGATCGTCGTGACCGCCTTCGCCGTTTCGACGAGGAAGTTCGTGAACACCGGCTGGTCGCGCACGAGCTCGGAGAAGAAGTGGTCGGAGGCGCTTATGAACGGACCGAAGTATTCGGTCGATTCGCCGAACGGCTTGCCGGCGCCCACGTACTGTTCGGCGTTCCCCTGGATGAACTCGGAGAGGCCCTTGCGCGTCTTCGGGTCGAGCGTGTTGAACAGCTGGTCGAGGTCGGTAACAGGCTTCGTCGCGCTCGCCGGCAGGGTCGCCCCGTCGGGGAGCGAGGGGTTGCTGTTGGGGCCCGGCGAGAGCGCCACGTAGCGGTTGGCCACGCTCGAGAGCGACGGCACCCGCACCTCGGCCGTGGTGCCGAGGTGCAGCGGCGTCAGCGAGCCGTCGACGTGGATCTTCACGTCGGCCTTGAAGTTCTTGGTCAGCGAGATGTCGGTGACGCTGCCGACCGGGACGCCGCCCACCTGCACCTGGTCGCCGCGGACGAGCTGCCCGGCTTCGGGGAAGATCAGGTGGTAGCTGGCGCCGCCGCCACCGCCGAACACGAGCACGGCGATGATCAGCACGACCAGCCCGAGCGCGCTGACGGCGATGATCCGCCCGGTGCTGCCGCCGCGGCGCTCCGGCGACTCGGGACCGCCCGGAGCCGCCGGCGGAGGCGGCGTCGCGGCGGGGGGTGTCGGGGGGCTAGTGGTTGCCACCGGTTTCCTTACCGTTCGACGGGCTGACCGGGATCGCCGCGCTCGAGGGCTTGCTCGACACGGTCGGGTCGGGGATCTCGCCGAGGCGGGCGACAAGTTTGCTCCACTCCGTCGGCGAAAGCGCCGATCCGTACAGCCCGGCCACCCGGGCCAGCGCCGAGCGCGGAGCGGCGAACACGACGCGGATCGCAGCGGCCGCCTTGGCGCTGGTGACGGTCACCGCCGCGCCGGGATAGCTCATCGCGCTGACGATCCGGCGCGGGCGCGAGAGGCCCTGGAGCATCAGCAGCCGGCGGACCAGCGTGTCGGCGGGCGTGCCCGGTCCCTGATGGCCCGCGACGGGAGCACCGTTCACGGCCGTGACCGTGACCGACCCGCTGCCCGTCTCGACGCCGACGTTGGCCGCCAGCGCGGCCGGTGTCGCAGGCGGGCACCCGAGGCCGCCGACGGTCGGCCGCAGCCCGGACACGGACAGGTACTCGAGCGCCGCCAGCACGCGCTTGTCGACGCGACCGGCGCGCACGTCCTGGCGGCCGCAGCGGCTGAGCCGGACGCCTGGATCGCGCAGCACCTGCGGCTCGAGCTGCTGCTTGGACTCGAGCAGAACCTGGCCGACGGTGGGCGAGGTCGCGAGGAACGGGTTCTCGCCCTTGGCGTGGAACACCGAGCTGTTCTCGAGCGCGACCCAGCCGTCGAGGATCGGCTTCGGATCGATCAGCGGCGCGCCCGGACCGGCGGGCCTGATCTGGAAGATGATGTGCGGATCACCTTCGCCGGCGGTGGCGGCCGCCGAGCTGAGGTGCCCGAGCACCGTGCCCGCGATCACCTGCACGCCCGGGTGCAGCTGGTGCAGGTAGACCTCGCTCGCTCCTTCCCGGAAGGCGCGCACGTGCGGGGCCACCGCCTGCGGCTGCGCCGCAGCCGGCTGACGTGCTTCCGGGGCGGGAGCGGCCGGCTGCGATTCCAGCCCCGCCGCGGCGCCCAGGGCGAGACCGGAGACGGTCGCCGCTTCGGAGATCGGCGAGCGCGCCTGCACGCCCGCGCTGGCGGGGCCGCTCGGCGCCGGTTCGCCGGCGGGGCTCGAGTGGGCGATCTGCGAGCTGACGGTCGAGTTGACGCGCGGTTGGATCACCGGGTATTCGGTCGCGACGCTGCCGAGCTCGGCGTACACGTAGGTGTTGCCGTAGGCGTCCCGCAGGCTGACGAAGCGCCCGAGCGAGGGCGAGTCGCCGATCTGCTCCACTTCGCCGTCCTGCGAGGCGATCACCGGCGCGCCGGCCGGGCCGTAGATCGTCGTGCCGACGATCGTCTTGCTCGCTCCCGAGGCCGTGTGCACGCTCGGGAAGCCGTCGGAGAAGTGCACGGCTGCGTGGACCGGGAAGCGCGCCTCTGTCAGGCCGGTGATCGCGCCGAGCAGTTCTGAGGGCGTGCCGCCGAGCAGCTGCGCCCGCAGCATCACCGAGCTGACGTAGGCCTGGGAGTGGTTGTAGGAGTAGACCGCACCGCGGATGTCCTTCTCGCCACCGGCGGCCCGCAGGTAGCGGGCCGCGGCGAAGATCGCGTCGGCGGGGTTGTACGGGTCCCTGTAGCCGTCCCCGTTCGCATCGACGCCGTAGCCGCTCCACGAGGAGGGCAGGAACTGCATCCAGCCCTCGGCTCCGGCGCTGGACACGCTGAGGTCGCGGCCGTAGTCGGTCTCGACCTCGTTGATCGCCGCCAGCACCTGCCAGGGGACCCCGTAGGCCGCCCCGGCCGCCTGGAAGATCGGCAGCAGGAAGGGCGGGATCTCGAAGTCTTCGATGAAGAAGTTGGGCACGCCCCCGAGACCGCCCTGCAGCGCCAGCGGCAGCGCCGGCGTGAGCGTTCCGGGCGCGATCGCCTTGTGCTTTGCGCGCACCTGGCCGGCTTCGCTCCCTTCGTTGCCCGTCCCGCCGGTCCCGGTGCCCTTGGCCGGACCCGTCCTCGGCGCCCGCGGGGCGCCGGCGGTGGTGTGCTGCGGGTGCGCGCCCCGTACCTCCGGAGCCGCTTCCGGCGCCGGCGTGGCGGGCGTGGTTTCGGCCGGCGGGGCCGCCGGCGTTTCGACGGCGGGGGCCGCTTCGGTGGAGGTTTCGGCCGCGGGCACGCTCCCCGCCGGGGGCGCGCCGGCGGTGCCTTCTTCGGAGGCGAGCGCGGTCGCGGCCGGCACCAGCGCGAGCGCGGCGAGCGTGGCTCCGAGCAGGCGCAGTGTCGTCCGCGGGAACTCCATCGCTCAGTTGCCCAGGAGGAAGTTGAGGAGCATCCCGTCGGCTTCGGAGCCTTCTGCCGAGGGCGAGTAGTAGGTGGTGCCCGCGGTCGAGCCGCCCACCGGCCGGCTCGTGGCCGCGCCGCCGCCCCCGGCGGCGCTTTGGGTGGAGGCTTCGGCGTGCGGGTCGCCGGGGTATTTGGCGATCGCCTGGGCGGGCGTGGCGCCGTTGATGACGGCGAGCGTGCGCTCCATTTCAAGCCCGGTGCCCGGCGGGATGGAGGCCTTGGATGCCTTCGACGCCTTCGGCGGCGAGGTCGTGCCGAGGTGGGCGTTGCAGCCGCTGACCGGCGCGATCGCGTATTTCACGCAGATCGTGCCGACGCCCTCGGTGCGCAGGAAGTGCCCCAGCTGGTCGTAGCCGTTGGCGGCACCGGCGCCGAGGAAGATGAAGTCCATGATCCGCTCGAGCCCGCCGGTGTCGCGCAGGCTCGTGAACAGTTGCGCGAGGTTGGCCGTGAAGGGCTTGGCGCCGGCGCCCAGCGCCTTCAGCTCGCCGAGCAGTTTTTTGCTCGAGACGAGCGCCGGGCCGGACCTCTTCGCGGTCTTGCCGAGGTTGATGAAGAACTTTTCCGAGCTCTTCGAGAAGGCCGGCAGGTGCGTGAAGGCCTCGTTGATGCCGGGGGCCGCCTTGTTGAGGTCCGTGAAGGCGGGCAGCGTCTGTTCGGCGAAGCGTTCGAGCCGTTCCATCGCCGGCACGAGCTGACGCAGGAAGGGCGGGAAGTCTTTGAGGTTCTGGGCGAGCGCGCCCCGCTGCGCGGCCGTCGCCGCGGAGACCTTGCCGCTCTGCACGAGGAAGTCGGCGAACTGTTCGCGCACCCGCGCGAAGGGGGCGAGCGCTTTGTCGGAGTCCACGGCGAGCTTCGAGAGCACCTTGTTCTCGCTCGCCAGAATCGCCAGCACGCGGTCGAATTCACGAAGCGCCGGGTTCGCGCGCCGGATGACTTCTTTGAGGTCGCTGCCCCGCCCTGCCAGACCGGCGCCGAGTTCGTTGATGATGATCGTCAGGCGCTGGCGTTCGGGCAGCCGGCTGATGTCCCCGAGCAGGTCGACGTCGACGGGGCTGCTCGTGTTCTTGACCGGCAGCAGCTTCTGGCCGGCTCCTTCCACGCCGTCGGGGATCGTGTGCAGCGGCGGCGGCGGCGGCGTGCCTTCGACGCGGGGCTGCGTGGGCAGGCAGTCGACGTACTTCTCGCCGATCAGCGCCTGCGGGCGGATTTCGCAGCTCGCGTCCGCACGGAAGTCCTGGAAGCCGGGATTGGTGATGTCGAGAACGACCGCGGCCTTGGCGTGGAGCGTGGGCGTGACCGAGGTCACCTTGCCGACCTTGACGCCGGCGATCTTCACGACCTCGCCGGAGATGACGTTCCCGGCGTCATCGAAGATCGCCCGCACCTGGTAGCTGCCGTTGCTGCCGCCGGCCGAGGTCGCGAGCACGACCGCCACGGCGATCAGGCATGCCGCGGCTATCCCCGCCGCGACTCGCATGCGCCCCACGGTGTGCTTCCTCAACCTCTCCATCCTTCGCTCTCTCACAACAAGGCGGGCGACCTCATCTGCTTCGATGAGGTCACCCGCCCCAATCTTCGCTGCTTGGGAGCTTACGCCCTCACAGAGCCAAGCTCACCGGTTGCGCTACTTCTTGCGCGGGCACGGCGCGTGGTATTCGGCCGTCACCGTTTCTTCTTTCAGGCCACCCAGGCCGGCGAACGTGAGTTCGGTCTTGACCGGGAGGTATTTTTTCGGGCACGACGTGGGCAGCGTGCCGTAGTAGGTCACCTTCTTGCCCTTCTTGATCGCCGAGCCGGCCTTCACCTTGATGAATTTGACCGACGCGTCCTGCGCGCCCGGGACCGTTTCGACCAGCGGCACTTCGGCTTCGAGCTTCTTGCTGAACAGGCCGCTCGAGTTGACGTAGTGCGCCTTGGAGAGGATTTCCAGCAGCACCGGAGAGTGGCCGAACGTGAAGAACGTCAGCCCGCCGCCCGGGGCGTAGAACGATTCGATCGACGCCGTCTCAGGCACGATTTCCGTGCCGAACGCCACGTACCCTTCGACCGTGCCCTTCGGGCCGGCCGCTGAGCCCTTCGGGCACCCGGTCGGGCCCTTGCCGCTCGGTTCGAGCACCGACGGGGCGCAGGTCGGGAAGCCGGAGGGGTGCAGCTTCGTGCCGGCTGGCAGGTAGAAGTTGACGTGCGTCAGCGGCGGCGGGAACCCGCCGTATTCGGTGCCGGAGATCTTGTATTCGGCTTCGACCGCGGCGCCCGCGCCGAAGATGTTTCCGGTGTGGGGGAAGCCGGGGATCGGCACGGCCGCGGCTTTGAACTGGACCGTGGGCGTCGCCGATGCCGCGCCGGGAAGCGCCAGCGCGAGGACGGCGAGGCCGAGCACGGCAAGACAGCTGGATGCTCTGCGCATCAGTTTTCTCTCCTCTGTTGATGAACGGGTCCGCCTCGATCCGGGTAGCTCCGGAGCCATGGCGGTCCGGCGACATCGAGATCCCCCCAGGGGGAACAGTGGCGTCTGGCGCGAACACTAACCGCACTTTGCGAGACGATCAAGGATGAAGCCGGCGCCTGGCGGCCGGGGCCCCGCAGACGGTGGGCGGTCAGTCTTCGAACTGCTGGGGAACTTGCAACTGTCATTATCTAAGGCTCAACCTGAGGGTTCTTGTTGTGGGGCGGAGAGCTCCATCTCCGCGCCCTCGAAGCTCAGGCCGGCAGGCTCGACTACTACCCGCCGCGGGCCCTCCTCTACCACCCCGGCCACGAGCGCCTCGAGGCCGATCAGGGCCGCCGCGGCGACGACCTGCTCCCCCGCGCCGGCCGCGCAGTAGACCGCGAAGCCGCTACCCATGTTGAACGTCGTGTAGGCCTGGCTCGCCTCCAGGCCGGCCTGCTCGACGAGGAACTCGAGCACCGCCGGGACCGGAGGCAGGCGCGCGATGCGGTAGGTCAGCTCCCGCTGCGGGCGCATCAGCTTCAGGAGCCCGTGTCCCGTCACGTGGCTCAGGTAGGTAACGGGAAGCCCCTGCTCGAGCAGGGCCGCGACGAGTGGCACGTACATCACGGTCGGCTCGAGCAGGGCCTCGCCGAACAGCTGCCCGCCGGGCAGCTCGGTGGCGTAGCCCGCCGGCAGCCGGGCCGCGATCAGCCGCGCCAGCGATGCGCCGTTGGCGTGCAGCCCGCTGGAGGCGACGAGCACGATCTCATCGCCCGGCGCGAGCTCCTGGCCGAGCACCGCCGTGTGCCCGGCCGGGACGGCGCCGACGGCGGCGCCGGCGAGCTCCACCTCGTCCTCGGCGAGCAGCCCGGGCAGCGAAGGCGACTCGCCTCCCCCCCACGTCGCGCCGGCGTCGACACAGCCGCGCTGCCAGCCCTCCACCAGCGCACGCGAGCGGTCCCCACGCAGATACCAGTCCGAGGAGCCGGTCGCGAAGTACGCGTTCACCACCAGCGGCAGCGCCCCGACGCAGCACAGGTCGTTGGCGATCGCGGCGACCGTGTCATAGGCGACGTCGGCGAAGCGGTTGGCGCCGCCCGCCTCGAGCACCGCGCGGGCGATCATCGCCTTCGTGCCGAGGCCCTCGACGACGAACGCCAGCGTGCGGTCGCCCAGCTCGAACACGAACGCCGGCTCCCCGCGCGAGGGGTCCACTGCGCGCCCGCCCCGCAGCTCGAGCAGCGGCGAGGTCGCAAGCGCCCGGCTCAGCGCGAGGCGCTTGCCGGCGTCGAGCGTCTCGTAGTCCACTCCCGCCGCGCGGTAGCTGGCACGTTCCGGGCTCATCGGCGATGATCGTATGAGACCTTGCAGCCAACCGGGAGGGACGATGGACTTCGAGCCGAGCAAGCGCTGTTCTGAATTCAAAGAGCGCCTTGGCGCCTTCATGGACGAGCACGTCTACCCGGCGGAGGAGGTCTACGAGCGTCAGCGGGCCGAGTCCGGCAACCCGCACCACCACCCCGCGGTCATGGAGGAGCTGAAGGCGAAGGCGCGCGAGGCGGGCCTGTGGAACATGTTCCTGCCCGACGCCGATCACGGCGCGGGCCTCTCCAACAGCGACTACGCGCCCCTGGCCGAGATGCTCGGCCGCTCGCACATCGCCTCGGAGGCCTGCAACTGCTCAGCGCCCGACACCGGCAACATGGAGGTGCTGCACCAGTTCGGCACCGACGAGCAGAAGCAGCGCTGGCTGATGCCGCTGCTCGAGGGCGAGATCCGCTCGGCCTTCGCGATGACCGAGCCCGACGTGGCCAGCTCCGATGCCACGAACATCACCATGAGCATCGAGCGCGAGGGCGAGGACTACGTCCTCAACGGCCGCAAGTGGTGGACCTCGAACGCCCTGCACCCGAACTGCCGGATCATGATCGTGATGGGCAAGACGTCCCCGGACGGGGCCGGCGGGAGCCCCCACAAGCAGCAGAGCCAGATCCTCGTCCCGCTCGACACCCCGGGTGTGACCGTGATGCGCAACCTCTCGGTGTTCGGCTACGACGACCAGGAGGGGCATGCCGAAGTCGACTTCAAGGACGTGCGGGTTCCGGCCACCAACCTGATCGCCGGCGAGGGCGACGGCTTCATGATCGCCCAGGCCCGCCTCGGCCCCGGCCGGATCCACCACTGCATGCGGGCCCTCGGCGCGGCCGAGCGGGCGCTGGAGGCGATGTGCGAACGGGCCGTCGCCCGCGTCACCTTCGGCCAGCCGATCGCGATGCGGGGCAACGTTCAGGACTGGATCGCCGAGTCGAGGATCGAGATCGAGATGGCGCGCCTGCTGACACTGAAGGCGGCCTGGATGATGGACACGGTCGGCAACCGCCACGCGCGGACCGAGATCGCGGCGATCAAGGTGGCGGCGCCGAACGTCGCCCTGAAGGTCGTCGACCGGGCGATCCAGGTACACGGCGGCGGCGGCGTCTCCGACGACTTCTTCCTGGCCTCGGCCTACGCCCACCTGCGCACGCTGCGCCTCGCCGACGGCCCCGACGAGGTCCACAAGCTCTCGATCGCCCGCCGCGAGCTGGCGCCCTACATACCTCGCGAGAGCTGATCCGCGCACTCCGCCGGAGGGCCTCGGCGGGCGCTGCGGGCACGGTACCCCTGAGTAGAGCCCGAGTATTCGGGGTATGTCTCGGGAGCCGGGCGCGAGGCGTCCCGGCAGACCACGAGGGAAGAAGAGGCTCGATCGCATGAAGAGGAACCGTCGTCTGGCGCTGCTCACGCTGCTCTTCGCTCTGGCCGCGGCGGCCCTCGCGCCCGCGGCGCAGGCCGGCTTCGGCATCGCCAAGTGGGAAGCCGGAAGTTGCGAAGGCACCAAAGCGACGGTCAAAAACTGCGAATACACGAGCCCTCCATCGGCTTTCTACACGCGCGCCGCGGGACACCCTCCCTGGGGCCTCACGGGATTTGAACTGAACCACTCGAGCGGCCTCGTCCCCGTGCCGGAAGGCGCGCCGCTGAAGCGCCTCCGCGTCGACGTCCCGCCCGGTCTCGCAGCCGACCCGCAGACGCTTCCGACGTGCCCCCGCAAACAGTTCGAAGAAAACGCGAAAAGCTGTCCCGCGGACACCGAAGCGGGCTTCGTCGAACTCGAAGCCGTCGTGAAAGTGCTGGGGCTGCCCGTGCTCGCCCCGCCGCTCACCGGCACCGTCTACAACCTCCCCCAGGAACCGAATCGCCCGCTCCTGTTCGGGATCGCGGTCAACGCGGCCGAACCGATCGTCTCCGGAGTCGAGCTGCTGCTTGTCGGCCACGTCTCAGAGGCGCCTGAACCGGGCACCGAAGCGCCCTCGGGCGACTACCACGAGTACTTCGAAATCGACAACATCCCGACCGAAGTCGAAATCCTCGGCGGCATCAAATCGCCCCTGCAGACACTCAAATCGAAGCTCTTCTTCAACGGCCGCGCCGGCAACGGCAACTTCCTGACGCTGCCGAGCGGATGCGGCCCACCGGAACTGTCGACCTCCTACCTGGAAGTCGAAACCTACGCCGGAGAAGTCCAGCGCAAAGCGACCGTGCCGCCGGTCGGCATCGAGCACTGCGCGGACGTCCCGTTCGAACCGCTCACCGCCGTCCTGCCGCAGAACTCCGGCTACGACCAGCCCGACGGCGCGACGACCGAAGTGATCGTGCCGCAGCACGAAGGGGCGAGCGAAATCAACACGGCCGACATCCGGGAAGCCACGGCGACGCTCCCCGAAGGCCTCACGTTGAATCCCTCGACGGCCAACGGGCTGAAGGCCTGCACCCCCGCCCAGGTGCACTTCGAAAGCAAGGCCAAAGCCGAATGCCCGGCCGAATCGCGTCTCGGCAGCGTGACGATCGAAACCGACCTGCCCGCCAAATCGCTGACGGGCGGCGTGTACCTCGGGGCCCCCAGCGGCGTGCCGATCAAAGCGCCTCCCTACACGCTCTACATCGTCGCGGAAAGCCCCTACGACGTGATGGTGAAGATCGAGGGGACCGTGCACCCCGACCCGAACACAGGGCGGCTGACGGTTACCGTCGACAACGCCTCCCGCCGCTTCAACCTCCCGCAGCTGCCGTTCAGCAAGGCGATCCTCGAACTCAACCAGGGGCCGCGCGCGCCTCTGGCCAACCCCCTCGGCTGCGGCTCGGTCTTCACGCAATCCCTCTTCAACGCCTACTCCGGCGAAGGAATCGTCAAACAGGCGACGCCCGCGTTCCCCTTCGCGGCGACCGGATGTCCCGCGTCGATCCCCTTCGCGGTCGCCCAGGCCACGTCTGAGAGCACCGGCAAAGCCGGCGCCTTCACGTCCTTCAACTTCACCCTCCACCGGGGCGACGGCAACCAGAACCTGGGCCGGGTGCAGGCGACGCTGCCGGCGGGCCTGGTCGGGCTGATCCCCTCCGTCACGCTCTGCAACGAACCGCAGGCCGCCGCCGGGTCCTGCGGCGCAGCGAGCCAGATCGGCACCGCCACGGCGAGCGCGGGTGTCGGCTCCGAACCGTCTTCCTTCTCCGGCCCCGTCTACCTGACCGGACCGACCGAAGGCCAGCCCTACGGCCTCTCGATCCCGATCGAGGCGGCCGCCGGCCCGTTCGACCTCGGGCGCGTCACGACGAGGGTCGCGATCGGCGTCGATCCGCACTCCGGCCGTGTGATCGCCACCGCGAACCTGCCGCGGATCGTCGGCGGCGTGCCGCTGCACCTGCAGGGGCTGACCGTCTCGGTGACCAAGCCCAGCTTCCTGTTCAACCCGACCTACTGCGGTCCGCTCTCCACGAACTCGCTGCTCGGCGCGATCCAGGGGGCCACGGCAGCACCGGTGACCCCGTTCGCCGTGACGGCCTGCACGAGCTTGCCCTTCAAGCCCGCCTTCGCCGCGTCGAGCCCGACGGCGCCCTCGCGGGCGAACGGCGCGAGCCTGGTGGTCAGCTACACCCAACCCAACCACCAGGCGAACATCAAGTCGGTTGCCGCCACGCTCCCGAAGGAGCTGCCCTCACGGCTGACGACCCTGCACAACGCCTGCCCGGAAGGGGTGTTCGCGGGCGGCAACAACTACAAGAGCTGCCCCGCCGGCTCGAAAGTGGGCAGCGCGACGGTGGCCACGCCGGTGCTTCCCGACAAGCTCACCGGGCCGGCCTACCTGGTCTCCCACGGCGGCGCCGCCTTCCCTGATCTCGACTTGGTCCTCGAAGGCGACCACGGCGTCAAGGTGGTCCTCGAAGGCAACACCCAGATCAAGAACGGCATCACGACCTCGACCTTCGCGTCGGTGCCCGACGTGCCGGTATCGAGCTTCGAACTGAACCTGCCGACCGGCCCCAACTCGGCGCTCGGATCGTTCGGCAGCCTGTGTGCCAAGCCGCTCTACATGCCGACCACGATCACCGCCCAGAGCGGCACCGTGAGCAAACAGAGGCTCCACCTCTCGATCGGCAGCTGCAAGATCAAGCTGCTCAGCCACAAGGTCAGAAAGCACAAGCTCGTGCTCCGCGTGCAGGTCTTCACCGCCGGGCGCCTGAGCGTCAAATCGCCGGGGCTGCACACGACCTTCCGCAAGGTCTCCGGGCCGGGGATCGTCACGCTCAAGGTGCCCCTCTCGATCAAAGGCCGGCACACCCTCGCCGCCCGCCGCCCGCTGTCGGTCAAGGTGCGGGTCGGTTTCAACCCTCGCCACAAAGACGAATTCCACTCGGCGGCGTTCACGAAGGCCACGTTCAGGCACTAGCCTGCGGCGGATCGCCGCCCGCGTACACAGAGCCGCACGCCACCGAGCCCTCGCCGGCGCCTCCGCCGCCGCGCTGAGCTGCGTGGCCCTGCTCGCGGCGGCCCTCGATGCGCGCGGCGGAGGAGCGACCCCCGTGCTGAGCGCCACGGCGATCCCTGCCGAGGTGCCCCACGGCTCGGCCTTCGCGGTCAGTGGCAAACTCGCCGCCGACGCCGCGCCGCTGGCGGGCCTGGCGCTGGCCCTCGAAGTGAACCCCTACCCCTATCGGGGCTGGGTCCCCGCCGGCTCCGGGACCAGCGCCGCGGACGGCAGCTTCCTGATCCGGGCGCCCGTGCCCCAGCGCAACGAGCGGGTGCGGGTCGTCGCGACCACGCAGGGGCGAGCGACGAGCCCCGCGCTGAACGTGACCGTCGATCCCCGCGTGGCTCTCGCCGCCGCCGACCTCGGCCCGGGACGGGAGCGTCTCAGCATCCGCATCGCCCACGCGACCGGCGTCTCCTCGCCGCCGGTGACGGCTCGCTGGTACATGGCCGCCCGGGGCAGCGATACCTACCACCTGGCCACCCTCTCGATCACCCACGAGCTGCCCGGCTCGGTCACCTACGCGAGCGCGATCGTCGACCCGCCGGCGAAGCGCTTCAGCTATCGCGTCTGCATGAACCCGCCCTGGGAAGCCTCGATGGGGCCGGCCGGCTCGCACGGTCCGTGCCCCGCCCACGGCTTCCGCCTGCCGGCTGCACGGGCGAGGGCAGGCGGCGCGCGGACGCGCGCCCGCGCCGCCCTCGAGTTCGGCGGCGAAGGACGCGGCACGCCGCTGGCGCCGTTTCCCACCGCCGCCGGGATCGCGGCCGCCCGCAGCTACCTGGCAGGGCGGGCCGGGCGCACGTCCTTCGCCGTGGTCGACAGCACCGGGCAGCTCTCGGGGCTGAACACCCGCGAGCACTTCCAGACCGCTAGCGTCGTCAAGGTGATGTTCCTGGCGGCCTACCTGCAGATGCTCGAAGCCCGCCATCGCCCGCTCGCGGCCGGCGACCGGGCGCTGCTCTATCCGATGATCCACGAATCGAACAACGAAGACGCCTCCAGGGTGCTTGGGATCGTGGGCGGCGGGGCGGTGGCGCGGGTGGCGCGGGAAGCGGATATGCGCGACTACGCGCCGGGGGTCGGCTGGTGGGCCTTCACCCAGACCTCGGCGGCGGACCAGGCACGGCTGTTCACCCGGCTCAGCCACCTGATCCCCGCGCGCTTCTACGGCTATGCGCGCTATCTGATGTCGACGATCGAGCCCCAGCAGAGCTGGGGCGTGCCGGCCGTGGCGCGACCGCGGTGGCGCGTCTACTTCAAGACCGGCGCGCTCCCCTCGGAGGGCCTCTTCAACGAGGTCGCGCTGCTCGAACGGGGGCCGCTGTCGTTCACCGTGGCGGTGTTCACCGACGGCGAGCCCTCCCAGGCCTACGGCGAAGAAACGATCGCGGGCGTCGGCGCCCGGCTGCTGGCCGGTTCGGGGATGCGAGCGCAGCGAGCGTCACCCGGTTCGGCCGGTTCGGGGATGCGAGCGCAGCGAGCGTCACCCGGTTCGGCCGGTTCGGGGATGCGAGCGCAGCGAGCGTCACCCGGTTCGGCCGGTTCGGGGATGCGAGCGCAGCGAGCGTCACCCGGTTCGGCCGGTTCGGGGATGCGAGCGCAGCGAGCGTCACCCGGTTCGGCCGGTTCGGGGATGCGAGCGCAGCGAGCGTCACCCGGTTCGGCAGACGCGCCGTGACCCTGCTGCACTACGAGCAGCGCCCCGCGGAGGGAGCGCCCGAGGGGCTCGTGATCCTCCACCACGGCCGCGGCACCGATGAGCTCGACCTGCTCGGGCTCGCCGACATGCTCGACCCGCAGCGCAGGCTGACGATCGTCACGCCCCGCGCCCCGCTGCAGCTTGAAGGCTCGCCGGGCTACCACTGGTATCTCGTGCCGCGCGTCGGCTTCCCCGATCCCGAGACGTTCCGGGCGGCACGGAACCGCCTCGCGGAGCTTCACGACGAGCTCTGGCGGGCGACCGGGCTGGGGGCCGGGCGGACCGTGCTGGGAGGCTTCTCGATGGGCAGCGTGATGAGCTACGCGCTCGGCCTCGACGCCGAGCGCCCGAGGCCCGCCGGGATCCTCGCGCTCTCCGGGTTCATGCCGAGCGTTCCGGGTTGGGAACCGGACATCGCCGAGCGCAAGGCTCTGCCCGTGTTCGCGGCCCACGGCAGTGCCGACCCGGTGATCCCGGTCGAGTTCGGTCGCCGTGCGGCGACCCTGCTCGCCGAGGGCGGCCTCGACGTCGAGTACCTCGAGTTCGCGGGCAGCCATCGCATCGTCCCCGCTGAGCTCGACGATGCGACCGGGTGGCTGCGGCGAGTGCTGCTCGGTCCCCCCTCCGCCTAGCGCGTGTCGCGCCGAGCGCATAAGGTTCCAGCGGCGGGAAGCCGAACGGAGGAGGAGTCGCGTGTCGGTCGCAGCGATCGGATCACAGCCGGGGCGGCGCAGCCTTAGGGTGCTGATCGTCGGCGCGGGCTTCGGCGGCATCGCCGCCGCGATCGAGCTCCGCCGTCATGGAATCGAGGACGTCACGATCCTCGAGCGCGCGCCCGACCTCGGCGGCACGTGGTTTTTCAACACCTACCCCGGCGCGGCCTGTGACGTGCCCAGCCACCTCTACTCCTTCTCCTTCGCCCAACGGCGCGACTGGTCGCGGCTGTGCTCGCCGCAGCAGGAGATCCACGAGTACCTGCACGAGGTCGCCCGCGAGGCGCAGGTGGACGGGCTCGTTCGCACCGGACAGACCGTGACCGCCTGCAGCTGGGACGAGCGGGAGGCGCTCTGGACGGTCGAGACCTCCGAGGGCGAGCGCTACGAGGCGGAGGCGCTGGTGCTGGCCACCGGCCAGCTGCACCAGCCTCACGTGCCGCTCATCCAGGGCGCGGGGGAGTTCACGGGACACACCTTCCACTCGGCCTCCTGGGACCACGGCTACGACCTGGCGGGCAAGCGCGTGGGGGTAGTCGGCAGCGGCGCGAGCGCCGTCCAGTTCGTCCCCGAGATCGCTCAGCAGGTCGCCCGGATGACCGTCTTCCAGCGCACCGGCAACTGGTTTCTGCCGCGCAAGAACCGCCCCTATCCGGCGCTCGTGCGCAAGGCCTTCGAAACGCTGCCCCGCCTGCAGGAGTTCCGGCGGCGGTTCGTGTTCGAGTACGGCGAGTCGCTGACGTTCCTGATCCGCCACCCGGCCACGGCGGGGCGGGTTGGAGCGGCCCGCTCGGCGCTGTTCATGCGCTCGCAGCTGAAGGACCCGGCGCTGCGGGAGAAGGTCTGGCCGGACTACACCTTCGGGTGCAAGCGGATCCTCTTCAGCTCCCAGTTCCTGCCCGCGCTCGAACGCCCGAACGTCGAGCTCGAGACGGAGCGGATCGAGCAGATCGTCCCCGAGGGTGTGCGCACGGCCGACGGCCGCCTGCACGAGCTCGACTGCCTGATCTGGGCGACGGGCTTTCGCACCAACGACTTCATGTTTCCGATGGCGATCACCGGGCGAGGCGGCCGCTCGCTCGAAGAGGCATGGCGGGGCGGCGCGCATGCGCACCTCGGGATGTGCGTGCCCGCGTTCCCGAACATGTTCGTCATGTACGGGCCGAACACGAACACCTCGGGCGGCTCGATCGTCTTCTATCTCGAGACGCAGGCGGCCTACCTGCGACAGGCGATCGAGCAGCTCGCCGCACGCGGCGCGGGAGCGATTGAGGTCCGCGCCGAGGTGGAGGCGGCCTCCGATCACGCCCTGCAGCACCGCTTCGCGGGCACGGCCTGGACGCAGTGCGATTCCTGGTACCGGGACGCGCAGGGCCGGATCGTCGCCAACTGGCCCGGTTACATGCGCGAGTACGCCGAGCAGGCGGCGCGGCTTGACTCCGCCCAGTTCGACTTCGCTCCGCTGCCCGAGCCGGCGGCAGTCGCATGAGCCCGCGCCGCGGGGAGGTGCGATGCACGACTACGTGATCGTCGGCGCCGGCTCGGCCGGCTGCGTGCTGGCCAACCGTCTCTCGGAGGACCCGTCGACGCGCGTGCTGCTGCTCGAGGCGGGCGGGCGGGACCGCTCGCTGAAGGTCAAGATCCCGGCGGCCTTCCCGCAACAGTTCCACACCAAGCTCGACTGGGACTTCGCGACCGAGCCGGAGCCGCACGTCGACGGCCGCGAGATGTTCGTGCCACGGGGGAAGATGCTCGGCGGCTCGAGCTCGATGAACGCGATGCTCTATGTGCGCGGCCGCCCGCTCGACTACGACGGCTGGGAGGCGCAGGGCGCCCCGGGGTGGGGATATCGCGACGTGCTGCCCTACTTCATCCGCTCCGAGGACAACGTGAGGGGCGCTTCGGAGTTCCACGGCGCGGGCGGCCCGCTGCGCGTCAGCGAGCAGCGCTCGCCGCGTGCGATCAACCGGCGCCTGCTCGCAGCCAGCGAGGGGGCGGGGATCCCCCGCATCGCCGACTACAACGGCCCGGAGCAGGACGGCGTGTCGATGTTCCAGGTCACGCAGAAGGACGGGCGGCGCTTCAGCGCGGCCGACGCCTACCTGCGCCCGGCCATGACCCGGCCCAACCTGGAGGTGAGAACGAACGTCGACGTGCAGGGCGTCGAGCTGGAGGGCGAGCGCGTCGTCGGGGTGCGGGTCGGCCGTGGGCGGCGAGGCTCGGAGCTCGTGCGGGCCGGCCGCGAGGTGATTCTCTCCGCGGGAGCGATCGGCTCGCCCCAGCTGCTGCTGCTCTCGGGCATCGGCGATGCCGGCGAGCTGGCGGCCGCGGGGGTGGCGCCGCGACACCAGCTGCCCGGCGTGGGGCGCAACCTCCAGGACCACCCGTTCGTGACGGCGATCTGGGAAGTATCGGGCGAGGACACCCTCTACGGCGCCGACAAGCCGAAGCCTCTGGCCGAGTGGCTGTTGCGGCGGTCGGGCAAGCTGACCTCGACCGTCGCCGAGGTGTGCGCCTTCACGCGCACCCGCGGCGGCCTGCCGGCGGCGGACATCCAGTTCCACATGGGCGCCGCCTACTTCGAAGACCACGGCGCCGAGGAATACGAGGGTCACTGCATGGTGATCGCACCGGTGCTGGTGGCGCCGAAGGCGCGCGGACAGGTGTGGCTGCGCTCGGCCGACCCGAACGACAAGCCCCGCCTGATCACAAACTCGCTGTCCGAGCCCGACGACGTCGAGTCGATGATCGCCGGCATGGCGCTGGCGCGGGAGATCGCCGCGCAGGGGCCGCTGCGGGAGATCGTCGTCAAGGAGCTGAAGCCGGGGACGGAGATCGCCGGGCGGGAGGATCTCGAAGCGGACCTGCGGCGACGGCTGATGCTGATCTACCACCCGGTCGGCACCGCCAGGATGAGCGATACGCACGAGCTGGCGGTGGTGGACTCGCGGCTGCGCGTGCACGGCCTGCAGGGCCTGCGCGTGATCGACGCCTCGGTGATGCCGACGATCGTCGGGGGCAACACGAACGCGCCGACGATCATGATCGCCGAGCGCGGCTCGGATCTGATCAGGGAACAGGCGTGAGCATCCAGCTCAACCACCATCGCGAGGGCGAGGGGCCGCCGCTGGTGCTGCTGCACGGCATCGGTCACCACTGGCAGGGGTGGCAGCCGGTGATCGACCTGCTCGCAACGGACTTCGACGTGATCGCCTGCGACTCGCCGGGCTTCGGAGGCTCTGCGCCGCTGCCCTCGGCGATGGAACCGACGATCACCTCCTACACGGATGCCTTCGAGTGGTTCTTCGCCGAGCTGGGCCTGACCCGCCCACACGTGGCGGGCAACTCGATGGGCGGCGCGATCGCGCTCGAGCTCGGCCGCCGCCGTGCGGTGGCCTCGGTCACCGCACTGTCGCCCGCCGGCTTCTGGACGGCCCCCGAGCGGCGCTTCTGCCAGCTCTCGCTGGCGGCGCTGGCCAGCACCCCGAAGGCATTCAGGCCGGCGCTCGAACGCGCCGCCCGCACCCGCGCCGGGCGCATCGCCCTGTTCTCGCAGACCTTCGGCTACCCGGCTCGTCTCCCCGCCGAGGAGGCGGTCGGGACGCTCCGCGACGCCTGGGCCTCCCCGGCCTTCGCCGGTGCCCTGCGGGCCTTCGACAGCTACTCCTTCCAGCGCCCGGAGGAGCTGCGCCAAACGCCTGTGACGATCGCCTGGGGGAAGCACGACCGCCTGCTCCCATATCGGTTGCAGGCGCCGCGGGCGAGGGCGATGATGCCCTGGGCGACCCACCTCACGCTGGGGGCCGGCCACGTCCCCTACTACGACGACCCGCCCGCCGTCGCCGCGGCGATCCGCTCCCGTGTGCAGAGCGCACGCCGGGCGCCCGCCGCCGCCGCGGCCGACTAGCCGGCGGGCTCGAGGCGCAGCAGCGTCTGGATGCCCTCGGCGTCCTCGACGTCGTAGACGAGCGCCGCGCCCGGCTCGCCCTCGACCATGATCCGCCGGGGTTTGTCGATCATCCGCTCGAGATCCTCGGCAGTGCCTCCGGGCGCGTCCAGGCCGATCACGAGGACCTCGTCACGGTCGTCGTAGGTGATGCCCGTGAGTCGGGCGCCCTGCGCCTCGGTCTGCGCGCCGACCTCCTCGCCCACGACCTCGACGGTCGCCGACAGCCGGGGTAGATCGCGGCTGAAGTCATCGAAGTACGTACGCCAGTCCTCACGCGGGATCTCACGGGACACGTCGGACATTTAACCGCATCCGGGCGCGCCGCGGCGGGCAGGGCTCGCGCTCACCGCCGCCGGCCCCGCCGGCCCCGCCGGCGGCCAGCCGCAAGCCGCGGCGGTTCCCCTCAGATGGTCAAGTCTTGTACGCTCGCCACCGTCATGGGGGACCTCGGATCGGCATTCTTGTCCGCAGCGGACAACTTTCACGGAGAGGCCGGCGGGAATGCTCTGGACGCCCCGCCCCCTGAGCTGCGGGCCGCGCTGACGCCGGGGATCCCTGCGATCGTCGAGGACGTGGCCGCCGCGATCGGCAGGCAGGGCGGGGACAGCGGCTTCTCGCGGGGAGCCCTCGAGCGCAACCTGCGGATGGGACTGACCGACGCCGTCGGCCGCTGGTTCGAACCCGCGCGCGGGGAGCAGTCGCATCTGCACTTCGCACTCGGGCGGGCGCAGGCGCGCGCGGGGCGCAGCCTCGACGAGCTGATGGGCTTCTACCGCCTGGCGGGCCAGACGATGTGGCGGCGGGTGGCCGCGCTCGGCACCGCGCAGGGCGCCCGGCCGGAGGATCTCTACCGCCTCGCCGAGACGGGGTTCGGATGCGTCGATGAGATCTCCACGCAGGCCGCCGCGGGGTTCTCCGAGGAGCAGTCACACCGCTCCGGCGCGGCCCATTCCCGCCGCAGCGAGTTCGTGCGGCTGCTGCTGCGGGACCCGCAACCGCCGCCCGAGGCGCTGAGGACGGCGGCGCGTACGGCCGGCGTCGCGCTCGCGCCGACGGTGGCGCTGTTCCTCGGACCGGGTGAGATGTACGAGGCCTTCGCCCGTTCGGCTCGCGAGGAGACCGTGCTCGGCCCCCGCGAGGTGGAGTTCGTGGGGGCGCTCTTCGACCCGGACGGCCCCGGCAGGCGCGAGCGCCTGCGGCTGGCCGCCGAGCGCACCGGTACGAGGCTGGCGCTGGGCCCGGTCGTGCCGTTGCGGGAGGCCCGCTCGAGCCTCGCCCGCGCGCGTCCGCTGCTCGCCCTGATGCTCGCGGGCCTCGCCGGCGAGGAAGCTCTGGCGAGCGCCGAGGAGCACCGGCTGGAGCTGCTCCTCGGGGCCGAGCCCGAGCTCGCGGCCGAGCTGTCGGCGCGGCGGCTGGCACCGCTCGGCGCGGTCGCCGGTGAGGCGACCCGGCTGAACCTCACGCAGACGTTGCGTGCCTGGCTGCGCTCGCCCGGCCAGCGCAAGACGATCGCCGAGGAGCTGGGTGTCCATCCGCAGACCGTGCGCTACCGGATGACGCGCCTGCGGGAGCTGTTCGGCGAGCAGCTCGACGATCCCGACGGGCGTTTCGAGCTGGAGCTCGCGCTGCGCCTGGCGCCGTTCGCCGAGCTCGCGACCGGTGGGTCCCGTGCGCGGCCGGGGGAAGCGGCCACGGGGGCGGCGCTCAGATCCTGACGGGGGCCACCGGCAGGCCGGCGATCTCGCTGCGAGCCCGCAGCAGCGTGCCGCCGAGCTCCGGCTGCACGAAGTTGTCGGCGGTGGTGATCAGCACGTCGCGCATGTCCGGGCCGCCGAAGGCGAGGCTCGACACGAACCCCGCGGGCATCTCGATCAGCTCGCTCAGCTCGCCGGCTGAGTCGAAGCGGGCGATCCCGCCGCCCTCCCCCAGCGCCACCCACACGCCACCCTCGGCGTCCACCGCGAGCCCGTCGGCCGATCCCCGGGGGACAGCCGCGAACTCCTCGCCGCCGCCACCCTCCGCCGGGCAGGCCAGCACGCGCCGGCGGGCGTAGTCGCTCACGTAGACGGTCTCGCCACCGGGCGACACGCCGATGCCGTTGGGCCATTGCACCCCCTCGCAGATCGCCCGCACCCCGCCGTCGGCGGCGATCGCCAGCAGCCGTCCCTCGCGCGGCTCCTCTCCGCTCATCGGCCGGTAGCGCAGCTCCCCGGCCAGCAGCCCACCGTCGAGTGTCGAGGAGATGTCGTTGTACCCCGGCACATCAGGATCTGAGAGCAGCTCGCGCTGGCTTCCGTCGGGACGCAGGTGCAGGAGGCTGCGACCGCTGATCACCCAGCCCCCCTCGGCGTGGGCGACGATCCCACCGATGCCGCGCCGAGCGGGCAGCAGCTCGGCGATCTCACCGTCCGGCGAGCAGGCGAACACGCCGCCGGCGATCACGTCGCTGTAGACGAGCTCGCCCTCAGCGGCGATGCGCGGGCCCTCCAAGAGCGAGTGGTGGCGCGCGAGCACCGCCGGCACCGGCTCGGGTGCGGACAGCAGGCTCACGGCGCGGCCTCCATCTGGCGGCAGCCTAACGCCCGTTTACTTTGAAGGTCCCCGTCCAGTACCTTCAGGCCCGTGACGTTGGAAGAACTAACCGAGGCGGTTGAGCAGGGCACCGTCGACACGGTCCTGCTGGCGCTGACCGACATGCAGGGACGGCTGCAGGGCAAGCGGCTGACCGCGACCCACTTTCTCGCCGAGGTTGTCGAGCACGGCGCCGAGGGGTGCAACTACCTGCTCGCGGTCGACGTCGACATGGCGACGGTCGACGGCTACGACATGTCCTCCTGGGAACGGGGCTACGGCGACATGCTGATGGTCCCGGACCTCGACACCCTGCGGCCCGTGCCGTGGCAGGAGGGCACCGTGATCTGCCTGGCCGACGTGGCGTGGCTCGACGGCAGCGAAGTCGTTGCCTCCCCACGACAGATCCTGCGCCGCCAGCTGGCGCGCCTGGCCGAGCGGGGCTGGAGCGCGAACGCCGGCACCGAGCTCGAGTTCATGGTCTTCAAGGACACCTACGAGGAGGCCTGGCACAAGGCCTACCGGGACCTCCGCCCGGCCAACCTCTACAACGTCGACTACTCGCTGCTCGGCACCGCGCGCGTGGAGCCGCTGATCCGCCGGATCCGCAACAGCATGGCGGGGGCGGGGATGGTCGTCGAGGACTCCAAGGGCGAGTGCAACTTCGGCCAGCATGAGATCAACTTCCGCTACGCCGGCGCGCTCAGGACCTGCGACGAGCACGTGATCTTCAAGAACGGCGCCAAGGAGATCGCCGCGCAGGAGGGCGTGGCTATCAGCTTCATGGCCAAGTACGACGAGCGCGAGGGCAACTCATGCCACATCCACTTCTCCCTCGCCGACCAGTCGGACCCGCCCGCCCCGCTGTTCGCGAGCGACGAGCGACTGTTCGACTCGTTCCTGGCCGGCCAGCTCGCCTGCCTGCGCGAGATGACCCTGATGCTGGCGCCCAATGTCAACTCCTACAAGCGCTACGCCGCCGCCAGCTTCGCGCCGACGGCGGTCGCGTGGGGCAAGGACAACCGCACCTGCTCACTGCGGGTCGTCGGTCACGGGCCTTCGAAGCGCTTCGAGAACCGGGTCGGCGGGGCTGACCTCAACCCCTACCTCGCGATCGCCGCGCTGATCGCCTCGGGCCTGCACGGCGTCGACGCCGGTCTCGAGCTCGAGGAGCCGCTCGCCGGGAACGCCTACGCCGACCAGGGGCGCCCCCGCGTGCCCACCACTCTGCACCAGGCCCGCGAGCTGTTCGCCGGCAGCCAGGTTGCCCGTGAGGCGTTCGGCGAGGAGGTCGTCGGGCACTACCTCAACCACGCCGACGTGGAGATGGCGGCATTCGGCTCCGCGGTGACCGACTGGGAGCGGTTCCGCGGATTCGAGCGGCTGTGAGCCGGGATCGACATGGCCGGCGCTGAGCGCAGAGAAGCCGCCACGACACTCGCGCCGCCCGAGGCCGTATTCGCCCCCGTCCGCTCGCAGACCGCCTTCGAGGAGACCGTCGACCGGCTCGGCACCGCGATCAAGCTCGGCCTGCTGCCGCCCGGCTCGCAGCTGCCGGCCGAGCGTGAGCTCTGCGCGCGCATGGGCATCGCCCGCTCGACGCTGCGCCAGGCCCTGACCGCGCTGACCCAGAGCGGTCACGTGTTCGCCACTCGCGGCCGCGGCGGCGGCACGTTCGTATCCGACCCCCAGCCCCCCGCCGACCCGCCGTCGAAGCGGATGCTGGGGGAATGGCGGGAGGTCTGCGACCAGCGGCTTGCCGTCGAGCTGGGCGTCGCCGTGCTCGCCGCTGAGCGCGCGGATCCGGCAGCGCTGCTGGCGCTCGACGAGGTGGCGGTGACGCTCGAGGAGGCGCTCGAGGACTTCGCCGCCTACCGCCAGGCCGACATCCGCCTGCACGTCGGCCTGGCCGAGGCGGCCGGCTCGGCAAGGCTGGTGCGGGCAATGACCGAGGTGCAGGGCGCGATGACCGACCTGATCGCCTACATCGCCCACCCGCCCGAGGTGCTGGCCTCCTCGAACGCCCAGCACCGCCGCCTGCTGGCTGCCGTCCGCGAGGGCGACGCGATGCGCGCCGCCAAGGTCATGGCCGAGCACCTCCAGGGCACCGAGCACGTCTTGGCAGGGCTGCTTCCGGGCGGCTGAGCGCAAACCGGCCCGTGGCTCGGCCATCCACGGCCGCGCCGCGAGGACTCCCCCGGACTGGACATGAGGACAAGCGGCAAATGCGGAATCTTGGACGAGCGAACCCTTGACTTCCGTCGGCGAACGAGCGTATTGTCACGAGCGAAGGAGTGGGATCCAGACCTTTACGACCCTTGGGGGGCGAGTCGATGAGCACAGTCGAAGGGATGGGGCGCGACGAGCAGAAGCTCGCGGAGCTCGGCTACAAGCAGGAGCTGAACCGCAAGTGGAGCGGGTTCTCGAACTTCGCGATCTCGTTCTCGATCATCTGCATCCTCGCGGGCTGCTTCACCACCTACGGGCAGGCCCTCAAGAACGGCGGCCCGATCGCGATCTCGATCGCGTGGCCGGTGATCTGCGGGCTGATCCTGTTCGTCGCCTGGTCGATGTCCGAGCTCGCATCGGCGATGCCCACCGCAGGCGGAATCTACTACTGGTCATCGAAGCTGGGCGGAGCCGCCTGGGGCTGGTTCACCGGCTGGTTCAACCTGATCGGGCTGGTCGCCGTGTCGGCCTCGGTGATCTACGTCTCGGCGACGTTCCTGATGTACACGCTCGGCCTCTACGACGTGCACTTCATCTTCAATTTCGCTAAGGCCGCGGCGGGCACCGACCTCCACTACACCGCGCACGTCAACTTCGCCCTGTTCGGGCTGATCCTGTTGCTCGACCTGCTGGTAAACGTCTTCCGCAGCCACCTGGTGGCCGTGCTCTACAACTTCTCGGTGTGGTGGAACATCGTCGGCGTGCTTGCGATCATCGTGCTGCTGATCGTCGTGCCCTCTCACCACGCGAGCTTCTCCTACGTCTTCAGCCACAAGGCCAACGAATCGGGCTTCGCCGGCGGAGCCGTTCACGGAGCGAAATTCTGGCTGTATGTACTGCCGCTGGGCTTCCTGTTGACGATGTACACGATCACCGGCTACGACGCGTCCGCGCACGTCTCGGAGGAGACGCACGGCGCCGAAAGCTCAGCACCGCGGGGCATCTGGCTGTCGGTCTTGTACTCGGCCATCTTCGGATGGATCGTGCTGTTGGCGATCACGTTCGCGATCCAGCACGCCCACGAAGCCGAAATCTACAAAGCGGGCTACCCGGCGGTGGCGATCATCGAGACGGCACTGACGTCGGCGGCGGCCAAGGCGGTGCTGCTGATCTCGACGATCGGGCAGCTGTTCTGCGGGATGGCGTGCGTCACGAGCGCCTCGCGCATGACGTTCGCGTTCTCCCGCGACGGTGCCGTCCCGGGCCACAACCTGTGGCGCCGGCTCGGGACGAACCGCACCCCCACCTGGTCGGTGCTGTTCGTGATCGTGTTCGCTTTCGTCATCACGATCCCCGCGTACTTCCCGAACCACCTCGGCAGCCCCGTTGCGTTCCTCGCGGTGACGTCGATCGCAGTGATCGGGCTCTACATCGCCTACACGATCCCCGTCTACCTGCGCTGGCGCCAGGGCGCGAATTTCGTGCCGGGCTCGTGGACACTCGGCTCCAGGTACAAGTGGATCAACCCGATCGCGGTCGTCTGGGTCGCGCTGTGCGTGATCATCTTCTCGCTGCCCTTCTCGCCCGAAGGCGTGCCGTGGGAAAGCGGGTTCAGCTGGAACGCGGTCAACTACGCCCCGCTCGTCACGATCGCCGTGATCGTCGGAGTCACGATCTGGTACTACGCATCGGCGAAACGCACGTTCACGGGGCCGGTCCGCACGATCGACGAGCTCGACGTCGAACAGGCGCTGCCTGCGATCGCCGAGTCACCGTAGGAATCGCATTGCCGCGGCAAGCGTTTCTGCCGGTCCGTCACGGCGGGAGGTAGCGCGCTGAGCGAGTTGCTCACAGTGCTCGAGCCCGCCACCGAGGCGGTGCTTGCGGAGGTCCCGCGCGCGGGCGTGCAGGAGGCCGACGCGTCGGTCGCGGCGGCGCGCGCGGCGCTGCCGTCGTGGCGCGCGCTCGCGCCCGGCGCACGTGCGGCGGTGCTCCGAGACCTCGCCGAGCACCTCGCCGCTCACGCGGAGGAGCTCGCCGTGCTCGAGGCACGCAACGCCGGCAAGGCGATCGGCGACGCGCGCGGCGAGATTGAGATGGTCGTCGAAACCTTCCGCTACTACGCCGGCGCGCCCGAGCGGCTGCTCGGCGACACGATCCCCGTCGCCGGCGGGCAGGCCTTCACCGTGCGCGAGCCGGTCGGCGTGGTGGCGCTGATCACGCCCTGGAACTTCCCGCTGACGATTGCCTCGTGGAAGCTCGCGCCGGCGCTCGCGGCGGGCAACACCGTCGTGCTGAAGCCGGCCGAGCTGACGCCGCTGAGCGCCCTGCGCTTCGCCGAGCTCGCGGCCGAGGCGGGTGTTCCCGACGGCGTCGTGAACGTCGTCGTCGGCCCGGGCTCGACCGTCGGGGAGCGACTCGTAGCGCACCCGGACGTCGACAAGATCGCCTTCACCGGCTCCACCGAAGTCGGCCGCTCGATCGCCGCCGGGGCCGCGCAGACGATCAAGCGGGTGACGCTCGAGCTGGGCGGCAAGTCCGCCAACGTCATCTTCGCGGACGCTGATCTCGAGGCCGCCGCGGCGGCGGCGCCGCTGGCGGTGTTCGGCAACGCGGGGCAGGACTGCTGTGCGCGCTCGCGGATCCTCGTGCAGGCCGAGGCGATGGACCAGTTCATGTCGGCCCTCGAGAGCAACGTGAAGGCCCTGCGCGTCGGCGATCCGCTCGCCGAGGACACACAGATGGGGCCGCTGATCTCAGCCGGGCAGCGCGAGGCGGTCGCCTCCTTCCTCGACGACGGCGTGCCCGTCGCCTTCCGTGGCACGGCGCCCGCGGGCAGGGGCTACTGGTTCGCGCCGACGGTGCTGGCCCCGGTGGACCCGCATGCGCGGGTCGCCCGCGAGGAGGTGTTCGGGCCGATCGCCGCCGTGATGCCGTTCCGCGACGAGGCCGAGGCGGTCGCGCTGGCCAATGACACGATCTACGGCCTGTCCGGCTCGATCTGGACGCGCGACGGAGCCCGCGCGCTGCGCGTCGCCCGCGCCGTGCAGACGGGAGTGCTGTCGATCAACTCCAACAGCTCGGTGCGCGTGGGGACGCCGTTCGGCGGCTTCAAGCAGTCGGGCTACGGCCGCGAGCTCGGACCGCACGCGCTCGACGCCTACACCGAGGTGAAGACGATCTACTACGCGACGGAGGCATGATGGCTGCATCTGGCAGGCTGGCGGGACGCGTCTGCGTCGTGACCGGCGCGAGCGGCGGCATCGGCGCCGCGACGGTGGAGCTGTTCCAGCGCGAGGGCGCCAGCGTGGCGGGCGTCGACGTGCTGAACGACTGCCCCGGTGACATGTCGCTGCAGATCGACCTCACCAGCGAGGAGCTCGTGTCCGACCTCTTCCGCCAGGTGCGCGAACGCTTCGGTCGCGTCGACGTGATCTTCAACAACGCCGGCATCTCCCCCAGCGACGATGCGAGCGTGCTCGACACGACGCTCGACGCGTGGGAACGGGTGCAATCGGTCAACCTCACCAGCATCTTCCTCTGCTGCAAGCACGGCATCCCCCACCTGCTCGAGAACGACGGCCCCGAACGCGGCTCGGTGATCAACACCGCCTCGTTCGTCGCGGTGATGGGGGCCGCCACCTCTCAGATCTCTTACACGGCCTCCAAGGGGGCTGTGCTCTCGCTCTCGCGGGAGCTGGGCGTCGAGTTCGCCCTGCGGGGTGTGCGAGTCAACGCCCTCTGCCCCGGCCCGGTCGACACGCCGCTGCTCAAAGAGCTCTACGCGAAGGACCCCGAGCAGGCCGCCAGGCGGCTCGTGCACGTGCCCGCCGGCCGCTTCGCCGAGCCGAGCGAGATCGCCAGCGCGGCGCTGTTCCTGGCCTCGCCCGAGGCGAGCTTCGTGACCGCCTCCACCTTCCTCGTCGATGGCGGCCTATCCGGCGCCTACACGACGCCGATCGACTAGCTCCGCCCAGCGGAATCGGCCGTGGGCCGCCGACGTCCTGCCCGTGTGCGCGTCGCTGCGGTCTCGGGGATACTTCTCCTCGATGGCTGACGTGGAGGTTCAGCGCGACGTGCACGGGTCGGCTTCTGTCGAGGAGGCCACGCTCTATGTCATCCGCGGCTCGCACGCGTGCGCGAGCGCGAAGCTGATGCTGGACCACAAGGGGATCGTCTTCCGGACAGTGGCACTGCCGACCGGTCTGCACCCGCAGCTCGTGCGCCTGCACGGCTTCCCGGGCGCGAGCAAGCCGATGCGGATGGTCGACGGGCGGCCGACACGGATGAGCGCGGTGCTCGACCGTTTCGGCACCGTGCCCGCGCTGCGGCTCGGCTCCGAGCGCGTCCAGCGCAACCACGAGATCGCGCGCTCCCTCGAGCGCCTCGTGCCCGAGCCTCCGCTGTTCCCCGCCGACGCCGACCGGCGGGCGGCCGTCGAGGAGGCCGAGGCGTGGGGCGATGAGCCGCTGCAGATGCTCGCCCGGCGGCTCGCGCTCGTCTGCCCGCTGGACCGGCTCTCGGCCCGCGGCCGCCGCGGGCGGCTCGGCGCGCTGCTCGCGACGAACGACCGCCGGCGCGACATCGGCGCCAAACTGGCCGCGCGCACGACCTTCCGCGCAAACGCCGACAGCGAGCGCCGCCTGCTGGAGCAGCTGCCCACCGAGCTCGACCACGCCGACGAGCTGTTCGCGGCCGGGGTGATCGGCGGCGATCAGCCGAATGTCGCCGACATGATGATCGCGCCGTCGCTGGCCCTGCTCGACTACCGCCTGGACCTGCGCGATCAGCTGCGGGGCCGCCCTGCCTTCGCGATCGTCGAGCGCCTGCTGCCCGAGCCGGCCTGAGGCGGCGGCGCGGAGGCTCCCGCGAGCAGCCGCTCGCCCATCTCTCGCAACCGCTCGCGCAACTCGGGCGAGCCCTCGAGCAGCTCGAACTCGACGCCCGGGGCGGCGATCCTGAAGGCGAGCCAGCCGAGGTCGTCGTCGCTCGTCTCACAGATGCAGCAACCGTCGGCCGCGTCGCGAAGGTTCCCCCAGCCGCCCGCCGGGCGCCCGCGCAGCTCGGCGGCCGAGGCGTGGTAGCGGATCCGTGCCTCGTAGCGGTAGACGACGCCTGCGAGCGTCCGCGTCAGGTAGCCGGCGGCGTCGCCGCCCGGGATCGAACGCGGCCTGAAGCCACGACCCGCGGGCGAGGGCGCCTCGACGCGGTCCACGCGGAAGGTGCGCCATGCCGCCCGCGACGGGTCGAAGGCGAGCAGATACCAGCGGCGGCCGCGCGCGAGCAATGCGTGCGGCTCCACCAGGCGCCGGCTCGACGCGCCATCCCTGCCGCGGTAGCCGAAGCGCAGCAGCTCCTGGTCGCGGCAGGCCGTGCCGAGCACCGTCAGCACCGCCCCGTCGACCGTGGGGCCGCCGCCCCCGCGCACGACCTCCGTCGCGCCGCCGAGGGCCTGGACGCGGCGGCGCAGATGGCCGGGGAGGACCTGCTCGAGCTTGACCATGGCTCGCAGCGCCGTCTCCTCGATCCCGGCCACGGCCGAGCGCGCGGCGGTCCGCAGGGCGATCGCCACCGCGATCGCCTCCTCGTCGTCGAGCAGCAGAGGCGGCATAGCCGCGCCGGCCGTCAGCGAGTAGCCGCCCGCCGGCCCGCTCGTGGAGTCGATCGGGTAGCCCAGCGCCCGTAGCCGCTCGACATCCCGGCGCACCGTCCGCGGCGAGACCTCGAGGCGCCGCGCGAGCAGCGTGCCGGGCCACTCGCGCCGCCCCTGCAGCAGGGACAGGAGGGCCAGCAGCCGTCCGGCTGTCGATGTCTCAGCCACGGGTCTGATGATCCCGCAAATCGAGGACAGAACCTGACCTCAATCGTGGGTAGCCTGGCGGCGAAAGGGAAACGCGAGAAAGGGACCCCGATGGACTACAAGCTCGAACTGATCACCGTGCCGGTCTCCGACGTCGACCGGGCCAAGGCCTTCTACGCCGAGGCCGCGGGCTTCGCCGCCGAACACGACGTCCAGGTCGACGAGCGGATCCGCTTCGTGCAGCTGACCCCGCCCGGGTCCGCCTGCTCGGTCGCGATCGGCAGCGGCCTTACAGAGGCCGCGCCGGGCTCCGCCCAGGGCCTGCAGCTGGTCGTCTCCGACGCCGAGGCTGCCCGCGAGGAGCTCGCGGGCCGAGGGGTTGCGGTGAGCGAGGTGCAGGACTTCCCCTGGGGTCGCTTCGTGTTCTTCAGCGACCCCGACGGCAACGGCTGGGCGCTGCAGCAGCTTCCCCAGCGGGGCTGACCCGCGCCGCGGCGGGGCGGCGTGCGCGGCGCCTACAGCGCGACCGCCTCGCTGCGCCCGCTCCGCGAGGCGCCGACGGAGGCGATGATCACGAGCGCGATCCCCGCGATCACGCGGGCGCCGAGGTGCTGTCCGAGCACGAGCAGCCCGGCCAGCGCGGCGAACCCCGGCTCGAGGCTCATCAGCACGCCGAACACCGATGTCGCGATGCGGCGTAGCGCCTCGACCTCGAACGAGTAGGGGATCGCCGAGGAGAGCAGGCCGACGGCCGCCCCGGCCAGCAGCAGTTCGCCGTCGAGCAGGTTCGAGCCACCTTCGACGATGCCGAGCGGGGCCGCGGCCACGGTCGCCACGCACATCGCCAGCGCCAGCCCCGTACCACCGGAGAAGACCTTGCCGAGCCGGGCGTTGAGCAGGATGTAGGCGCCCCAGAAGACCCCCGCCAGGAGCGCGAGGGCGACGCCGAGGCCATCCAGGCCGCCCGCCGCGCCACGGGTCAGCGCGACGATCCCGAGCGCGGCCAAGGCCACCCAGAGCAGGTCGAGGGCACGGCGCGAGCCGAGCAGGGCCACCGTCAGCGGGCCGACGAACTCCAGCGAGACGGCGATGCCGAGCGGCACGCGACTGAGCGCGGCGTAGAAGCTGAGGTTCATCGCGCACAGGACAAGCCCGAACACGGCTGCCAGCGCCAGCTCGTGCCGTGAGCGGCCCGTCAGCCGTGGGCGCCACACGGCGAGCAGCATCACCGAGCCGAAGCCGAGGCGCAGCAGCACCGTGCCCGCCGGGCCGAGGCGATCGAACAGTGTGGCCGCGAGCGCCGCGCCGAACTGGACCGAGGCGATCGCGCCGACGACGAGCGCGCCCGAGGGCGCCCTGCCCAGCAACCCGGCATCCGCTGCCGGCTCCCTCGTGGTGGCCACAGCCGCCGATCGTAGCCCCGGAGCGTCCCGCTTCGCCGGCTGTAGGGTGAGCCCGTGCTGGCCGACGGAGAGCTCGTCGCCTTTGTGAGTGCCCGAAACCTCGAGGTGGCGGACCGCTTCTATCGCGGCGTCCTCGGCCTGAGACGGGTCGAATCGAGCGAGTTCGCGATCGCCTATGACGTCAACGGGACGCAACTGCGGGTGACCCACGTAGAGACGCTCCTGCCGGCGCCCTTCACGGTCTTGGGCTGGAGGGTCGAGGACCTCTCCGCGACCGTTCTCGAGTTGCGCGACCGCGGGGTCGTGTTCAAGCGCTACGAGGGGCTCCCACAGGACGAGCACGACGCCTGGACGGCGCCCGGGGGCTCACGTGTCGCCTGGTTCTCAGATCCGGACGGCAACCTCCTCTCACTTCAGCAGGCACAGGCGTGAGTCGGGCGGCGCCGAAGCAGCCGCCGAGCGGGGAGAGGCCCATCGACCTCCTCACGCACGGCGCGGGGCCACCCGTTCTGCTCGTCCACGGAAGCGTCGCGGGCGCCGATCTGACCTGGCGCGCGCAGCGGCCGCTGGGCGCACGCTGGCAGCTGCTGATGGCGAACCGCCCCGGCTTCGGCGGCAGTCCGCCCCTCCCGCGCGGCGATTTCGAGGCGGAGGCGCCACTGTTCGCCGAGCAGCTGGGCGCGAGTGCGCATCTGGTCGGCCACTCATACGGCGCGGTGATCGCGCTGTACGCAGCGTCGCTTCGCCCGGACGCCGTGCGCTCGCTCGTGATCTCCGAGCCGGGCTGCATGCGCGTCGCCGCCGGGGTGCCGGCCGTCGACCGCCAGATCGAGAACGGCGAGCTGCTCTACGCCCATGCGGGCGAGCTCGAGCCGAGGGACTTCCTGCTCGCCTTCCGGGGCGGCGCAGGTGCCACGCGCGACACCCCGGAGAAACTCGACGGGCAGCTCCTCGAGGGCGCGCGACTGCTGATGTCCGAACGCCCCCCCTGGGAGGCCGACCCGGACTGGGCGGCGCTGCGATCTGCACCGTTCGCAAAGCTCGTCCTGTCCGGTGGTCACTCGCAGGTCTTCGAGGCGGTCTGCGACGCCGCCGCCGAGCTGCTCGGAGCGGAGCGGGCCACGATCGCCGGCCGGGGCCACACGATCCCGGCCGCGCCCGGGTACAACGACGCGCTGGAGCGTTTTCTGCGCCGGGCCGAGGACGCCTGGCAGCGGCGCCCACCCACCAGCGCTTAGGATCCGCGCCCAGAACGAGCGAGGGGCCGGATGAGCGAGACCAACGCGGCGATAACGCCCGAGCTGAGCAGGGAGCGATTGAGCGGGACCTTCCCCGGCGACCTCGGTATCGAGCTGACCGAGATCACCGACGAGCACGTCCTCGGCCGCATGTCGGTGGACCGGCGCCACCTGCACCCGATGGGCTATGTACACGGCGGCGCCTGGGTGGCCTTCGCAGACACGGTCGCTGCCTGGGGAACCCTTCGCCACCTGCCCGACGGCGGCGGCTTCACGACGATCGAGCTGAAGATCAACGTGATCTCCGCGGCCGGCGCGGGCGACCTGCTCGCGGCCGTCGGCGAACCTCTCCACGTCGGCTCGCGCACCCAGGTGTGGCAGGTTCGCGTACTCAAGGGCGAGCGGCTCGCGGCGAGCTTCAGCTGCACGCAGATGGTGCTCTGATCGCTGCCCTCGACGCTCGCACCCTGCCACGCGAAGGACCGCGGAGCGGTACGATTCCGCCGATGCGGAGGGGGCACGGGCGGAGGGGCCCGAGGAGGCTGTGGGGAGTAGGACCGGCGACGGGCGGACTCGCCGTGGCCCTGCTGAGCGCCGTGGCGCTCGCCGCGCCGGGCTCGGCGGTGGCTCTGACCACGGAAGCAACGACGATCAAGATCCTGCCCAGCCAGGTCACGAGCGTGTTCGGCACGCTCGTCAGCTACGACGCGCAGGTCAGCGCTGCCGGCAGCGTCCCGACGGGCACGGTCCAGTTCAGCGACGAAGGCTTCCCCCTCGGCCCGCCCGAACCCCTCAACTCTGAAGGGCGCCTGGAAGAACCACCGCAGGGGTTCCTTGACGTGGGCACCACGCTCACGGCCAGATACAGCGGCGACAGCGCGCACGATCCCAGCGAAACCAGCCTGCCGCTCGAGATCAGCCCGGCCGCGACGACCCTGTCCCTGCGCTCCTCGGCCAACCCGCAGACGCCCGGGCAGCCGGTGACGATCACCGCCACGGTCACCAATACCGAATCTGAATTTCCCCCGTTCGGCTCCGTGCAGTTCGTCGTCAACGGCAAACCGGTGCTCGAACCACTGCCGCTCGGCCCGGAAGGCGAAACCGGGATCATCGGCCACCTGCCCGTGGGCAGTTATGCGATCTTCGCCGAATACCACGACGACACGGCCGAAATCCCCGACTTCAGGGGCAGCAGCGGCAGCCTCACCCAGATCATCGGCTCGCCACCACCGCCACCGCCGCCGGTCCCGGCTCCGATCGTGACCCCGACCGTGCCACCGGCGCCCGCGCAGGGCGGCACGCTCGGCTTCAGCAGCGCTCTCGTCCTCGGCCGCCCGGTCGTCTCGAGAAGCGGCCGCATCACGATCACGGCCCACACCGCCGATCCCGGGAGGATCAGCGCCGCCGCGCGTACCCGCAGCGGCTTCCTGGCGGCGGCGCGCAGACCGGGCCCCGCCTCCTACGGCAGGTCGCTGACGACGGTACCCGGCGGAAGAACCGTCACCCTCACGGTGAACCCGGGCGCCCGGGCCAGACGGGCGCTGCGGGCCGGCCGGACGCTCCACCTGACGCTCGAAGTCACGTTCCAGCCGAGCGGGGGCGGTAAGCCCACCAGGCTCACCGTCCACGTGACGGCCCGCAGCAGACACCACCGCTGAGGGCACCGCTCGCCCCGCCTCGGCGGCGCTCCCTTTGGAGCCACCGCGCGAGCACGCCTCTATGCCGCCAGCGCGGCCATCGCCGCGTTGCGCCCGGGGATGCCGCTCACGCCGCCGCCGCGCCGCGCGCCGGCGCCGCACAGCAGCACGCCCGGATGGGCGGTCTCCACGCCCCACCGTCCGACCTCCCGGTCCTCCTCGGCGAAGGGCCAGGACAGGTCGCGGTGGAAGATGTGCCCGCCCGGCATGCGCAGCTCGCCCTCCAGATCCATCGGGCTGCGAGCCTCGATGCAGGGACGGCCCTCGGCATCGCTGAGCAGGCAGTCCGCGATCGGCTCCGCCAGCACGCTGTCAAGGGAGGCGAGCGTCGCGTCGAGCGCCGCCTGCCGGGCGCTCGACGGATCGGCCCTGAACAGCCGCGCCGGCATGTGCAGGGCGAACACTGTCAGGGTCTGCGCGCCCGCGGCCCGCAGCTCCTCGCCGAGGATCGAGGGGTCGGTGAGCGAGTGGCAGTAGGCCTCGCACGGCGGAACCTCGGGGATGCGCCCGGCGGCGGCCTGCTCGTAGGCCCGCTGTAGCTGGCCGGCGGTCTCGTTGACGTGGAACGTGCCCGCGAAGGCCCGCTCCGGGTCGATCTGCTCGCGCAGCCGCGGCAGCCGCGAGAGCAGCAGGTTGACCTTGAGCTGGGACCCCTCGGGCGGCTCGCCCTGTTCGGGCTCCCCGAGCAGCCGCGCCAGCTCGCGCGGGGCCGCCCCGACGAGCACCCGCGCAGCGCTCGCCCGGCGCTCGCCCTCGCCCTCGCGGTAGCGAACCACCGCTCCTCGCTCGCCGGGTTCGATCGCGAGCGCTTCCACGCCCGGGCACAACTCCGCTCCCGCACCGGCGGCGGCCCCGGCGAGGGCGGCGGTCAGCGCTCCCATGCCCCCCACCGGCACGAGCCACTCCCCCGTGCCCCGGCCGATCACGTGGTAGAGGAAGCAGCGGTTGGCCAGCAGGCTGCGCTCCTCGGCCGAGGCGAAGGTGCCGATCAGGCCGTCGGTCATGGCCACGCCGGCGACGAGCTCGTCCGCGAAGCGCTCGCGCAGCATCTCCGCCAGCGGGCGCTCGAACAGCGCCCGCCAGTCGCCCGCGCCGATCTCCGCCCGCAGCTGCGCCGCCGAGAGGAGCGGCCGCGTGAGGGAGGGAAAGACCACGGCGGCCACGCGGCGGGTCAGCTCGTGGAGCTCGAGCCATGCCGCCAGATCGCGCTCGCCGCCTGTGACGGCGCTGAAGGAGGCGGCTGTAGCCTCGGGGTCCGACGGGTCGACGAGCAGGCCCGGCGCCTCCTCGCGGCGCGGGTCGGGCGTGTAGGAGGAGACCCTCCGCGTCGCCAGCCTGACCGGCAGCGCCAGCTCATCGACGATCATCTGGGGTAACAGGCTGACGAGGTAGGAGTAACTCGAGAGCCGCGCCGAAAGGCCCGAGAACACCCGCTCGGAGACAGCCGCGCCCCCGAGCTCGGGGCGGCGCTCGATCAGCAGGCAGGTGCGCCCCGCACGGGCCAGATAGGCGGCCGCGGTCAGCCCGTTGTGCCCGCCTCCGACCACGATCACGTCGTAGCGCTCGCGCCTCGGGGCGGCGCTCATCGCGAGGCGAACCCGGCGATCAGCTCGGCCGTCTCCACCGGGACGCGACGTGCGGGCACATCGCCAGGCTAGCCGCCCGCAGCGGGGCGCGTCCGACTCTGCGCAGCCAGACCTGCCAGGTTGAGCAGCCGGCGGCGCATCGTCACCTGCGCTCAGAACCCCTGCGGACCGCGCAGCGCGGCCAGCGCGGGATCGTGCAGGCGCTGCTTGATCGTCCGCAGCGTGACCGGGTCCTTGCCGGTCAGGGCGGCGGCACGCTCGAGCGCACCGGGGAGCACCTCCTGCTCGCCCCGCAACTCGTCGACGATCCCCGCGGCGAGGGCCTCCGCCCCGCCGTAGCGCCGCCCGGTGGTCATCGACTCGATCGCCGTCCGTACCGGCAGTCGTGCGCTGATCAGGGCGCTCATCCCCGGGGTGAAGGGGATCCCGATATCGACCTCGGGCAGGCAGAAGTAGCCGCGGTCAGCCCGCATCACCCGCTGGTCGTGGCTCAGCGCGAGCATCGCCCCGGCCGCGAACACGTGGCCCTGCAGGGCCGCCACGGTGGGCACGCCGATCTCGAGCACGCGGGCCAGCAACTCGTGGACGCGGCCCACGAACGGCACCGCCGCCTCACCCTGCCCGGCCATCCATTCGAGGTCCAGACCGTTCGACCAGATCTTGCCGCGGGCACAGGTCACGAGCGCACACGGACCGGCGTCTTCGACCTCGCGCAGGCAGGCTTCGAGCGAATCCAGCGACTCGGCGTTGAAGCGATTCTCGCCTTCCCCGAGGTCGAGGATGAACACATCTCCCTCGCGCGCCAGCGATGCCATCTCGTCGTCCTCCTTGTAGAAGGTCTGCTCTAGAAGATAGACTCTACAGCGATTTGGCCCGGCACGTGTTCTCGACCGAAGCGATCCTCGACGCCGCGCGTGAGGTGGTCATCGCTCGTGGCCCGCGGGGTGCGACGGTCGAAGCGATCGGAGCTGCCGCCGGGGTTCCGGTGGGTTCGATCTACCACCGCTTCCGCTCGATCGACGAGCTGCTGGGCCGGGCCTGGCTGAGAGCGGTGCGACGCAACCAGGAACGGGCCCTGGCGGTACCGGCCTCGCTCGAGCGGCCGCTCGAGAGCGCGGTGGCGATCGCGCTCGCGATGTACGACCACTGCCTGGCCGAGCCCGAGGACACGCTGCTGCTCGACGTGCTGCGGCGCAGCGACGTGCTGGCGCTCGAGCTGGGTGCGCTCGGCAAGGAGCTCGAGACGGTCAACGACGAGATCGTGGCCCTGATGGGCGGGCTGGCCAGGGCGCTCTACGGACGTGCAGACCGTCACTCGCGGGACCTCGTCCTGCTGGCCCTCGTCGACCTTCCCCACGGCTTTGCCCACCGCCAGCTGGTCTCCGGCGCTCCAGCCCCGGCTCGCCGCAAGCGCCTGCCCGCGGCAGTGGCCGCCGTCCTCGACACGAGCGCCTAGCGGACCGGCGCCAGGTTCAGCTGGGCTCCTCGGGCTCGCCGGCGGGCTCATCGGCGCGACCGCGCAGCGAGCGCTGCGTCATCTCCACGTCGTGCCAGGCGCCGAGCTTGAAGCCGATCTCGCGGTAGACGCCGACTGACTGGAAGCCCATCGCTCGGTGCAGAGCAGAGCTAGCCTCGTTGGGCAGGGTCATCCCCGCCACGGCCCTGAGGAAACCGCGCTCGGCGAGCCGAGCGAACAGCGCCTCGTAGAGCGCCCGACCGGCGCCCGAGCGCCGGCGGCCGAGCTCGACGTAGACGCTGACCTCGCAGGACCAGCGGTAGGCGGCGCGGCGGTGCAGGGGCGCGCCGTAGGCGTAGCCGACCACCCCCGCCTGCTCTTCGAGGACGAACCACGCGTGGGTGCTCAGCGCCGCCTGGATCCGAGCGGCCATCTCGGCCGTGCCGGGCGGCTCGAGCTCGAAGCTGATGGCGGTGTCTTCGACATAGGGGGCGTAGATCGCCGCGCAGGCCTCGGCGTCGGTGGTTCCCGCGAGGCGCACGCGGCGTTCGGGCGTGGCGTCTGGCATACCGGCAAGATACGTACCGCGGCCGATAGCGTAGGCGCATGAACACCGTGCACAACCTCGTCTGCTCCTCCGGATGGTGGGCCGGGAAGGTCGAGGAGGAGCTGCTGCCCTGGGGCCTGAGGCGCCTCGACCCGGGTGATGAGATCCTCGAGTTCGGCCCGGGATTCGGAGCCACGACGAGGGTCCTCGCCGAGCGCCCCGGCCGGCTCAGCGTGCTCGAGCTGGAACCGGCCTACTGCGAGCGGCTGCGCCGCCGACTCGGCGGCCGGGTGGAGGTGACGCAGGGCGACGCCACGAGCATGCCCTACGCCGACCGGAGCTTCTCGGGCGTCCTCTGCTTCACGATGCTGCATCACCTGCCGACGGCCGAGCAGCAGGACCGCGCGTTCGCCGAGGCGCTGCGGGTGCTGCGTCCGGGCGGTGTGTTCGCGGGCACCGACAGCCTCGGCACCGGCGCCCTGTTCAAGCTGATCCACATCGGCGACACGCTCAACCCGATCGACCCGCGGACGCTGCCGGCTCGGCTTGCGGGGTGCGGTTTCGAGCGCGTGGAGGTCGACATCGGAGGGACCTCCCTGCGCTTCCGCGCCCACCGTCCCGCAGGCTGATCGCGGCGGCGACTCGTCCCCCGCGGCATCATCACGCCATGAGCGACCGGGTCGTGATGTGGGACTTCGACGGAACGCTCGCATGGCGCGAGGGGCTCTGGAGCGGCTGTGTGCTGGAAGTGCTCGACGAGCACGAGCCGGGTCACACCGCCACGCTCGAGACGATCAGGGCGGAGCTGCGCGGCGGCTTCCCATGGCACCGCCACGAGGTCGCCCACCCCGAGCTGGCCGAAGCCGACGCCTGGTGGCGGGCCCTGACACCGCTGATCGCGCGGACGATCACCGGCTGCGGCGTGGCCGAGCGGAGGGCGCGGGAGCTGTCCGGGGCGGTACGGGAGCGATTCGTGGACGGAACCCGGGTGTGGCGGCTGTTCGAGGACACGCCGGTCGCCCTGCGCGCGACCACGGCGGCGGGGTGGCGCAACGTGATCCTCTCAAACCACGTTCCCGAGCTGGCGAGCCTGGTGGCCCAGCTCGGGCTGGCGGGTCTCGTCGAGGACGTCTTCAGCTCTGCGCGCACGGGCTATGAGAAGCCGCACCCGGAGGCCTTCCGCGGCGCGCTGCGCGCCTGCGGCGAGCCGCGTGAACGCTGGATGGTGGGCGACAACCCACGGGCCGACGTCGCCGGCGCCGAGTCGCTCGGCATCCCGGCGGTGCTGATTCGCACAGACGCGCCCGCGGCCCGCAGGGCGCCCGACGCGGCCGCCGCCGCCCGGCTGATTCGCTCGGGCGAGACCCTCTGAGCGCCGAGCCCGCCGCGCGGCGCCGCTCAGGCACAGGCGAAGACGATTTCCGCGGAGCCGCCGGGCGGGGCCCGCTCGAGGGGCCTACTCGCCGGTGGGGGTCCAGCGGAAGCGCCACACGGCGAAGGTGGCGCCGGCCACGCCCCAGGCTGCGATGAAGGCCAGATCGCCGGCGGCGATCCCGGTGCCAGATGTCGCCGGGTCGAAGGCGCTCAACAGCGCCTCGAAGAGGTGCTTGACGGGGAAGAGATCCGCGACCTGCTGCATCGAGGAGGGGATTTCGGAGTTCGGGATGAAGATCCCGGAGATGAACATCAGCGGGAGCATGATCACGTTCGCGATCGGCGGAGCGGCGTCCTCGCTGGGAACGAGGGCCGTTACGGCGAACGCCAGGCAGGACAGGGCGCCGGCGCCCACGAGCACCGTCAGCACGACGCTCACGAGCGTGTTCGTCGGGATCGTCACGCCGTACAGCAGGCTGCCGATCGCCACCAGCAGCACGACCAGCAGTGCCGAGACGGTGATCGACGTGCCGACGCGGCCTGCCAAGAACACGCTCGGCGGCAGCGGCGTGCTGCGGACGCGCTTGAGGATGCCCTGTTCGCGCAGCCTCGTCAGCGAGATCGTCAGGTTGAAGAACGTCGCCGACATGATCGCCAGCGTCAGGATCGCGGGCACGTAGTAGGTGGAGCGCTTGATCAGGTGTCCGTCGACGAGCGTTGTTTTGTTGCCGAAGATCGTCACGAAGATGAACAGGAAGATGAGCGGCTGCACCACCGTGAAGAAGACGTACTGGGGGTTGCGCCAGAAGCTGACCTGGTCGTAGCGCAGCTGCCTGGCGACTACCGAGGCGGCGCTCACGATGCCTCCGTGAGGCGCAGGTAGATCTCCTCGAGACTCGGCCGCCGCGCTTCGAGCTCCTCCAGCTCGATGTCGCGCCGCCCCGCCCAGGCGGCGAGGCTGCCGAGGGACCTGGTCGGCGTGGAGGTACGGATCGCCACGGTCCCGCGTTCGATCGCGGCCGGCTCGCCCGGGAGGACGGGCAGGTCTCCGGCGTCGAGCCCGTCGGGGAGCCTGAAGGTGATCGTCGTCCACTCGCGGTCGCGGCCGCCCAGATCGGCGGTCGTGCCGCGCGCGACGATGCTGCCCTGCGAGATCACCGCGACGCGATCGGCCAGGGCCTGGGCCTCGTCCATGTAATGGGTGGTGAGAAAGATCGTCTTGCCGATGTCCCGCAGGCCGGCGATCACCTCCCAGGTGTGATGGCGTGCCGCCGGGTCGAAACCGGTGGTCGGCTCGTCGAGGAACAGCAGCTCGGGATTTCCGACCAACGCGAGGCCGACGTCGAGCCGGCGTTGCTGGCCCCCCGACAGACCCCCCGCGCGGCGGTCGTGCTGACCAGCCAGGCCGACCAGCTCGAGTGTCTCGTCGACGCTGAGCGGCGCGGGGTAGTAGCCGCCGTAGAGCACGAGCAGCTCCTCGACGGTCAGCTCCGGCTGGACCGCGCAGGTCTGCAGCACGACGCCGATCCGCGCTCGCCATTCGCGAGCGGGATGCCGCGGGTCGGTGCCAAGCACCTCGACTTCGCCTCCGTCCCTCTGCCTGTAGCCCTCGAGGATCTCGACCGTCGTCGTCTTTCCGGCGCCGTTCGGACCGAGGAAGGCGAAGATCTCTCCCGCGCGCACATCGAGGTCGATGCCCGACACCGCCTGGATCTCGCCGTAGCACTTGCGCAGCCCCCGCACGCGGATCACCGGAGCGGAGGGCGAACGCGCCTCGGTGGCATCGATCTGGTGGATCACCTCGGTGGCCACGGGACAAGCGTCCTCTGCCCGTCGGCTGAGGACATCGTCGAGGTCCCGAGGAGGCGTCGCGGCTGACTACGGATCCCAGCCGGCCCGTCAGAAGCGAGGCTTCGGGCCATGGGAGCTGTGCTCGGCTCGTTGCGCGGATACCTCCACCTGATCGCCGCCGGCGACCTGCGGCTGTGGCGAGCGCGCCTGGGCGAGACCTACGACGTGGGCGACGGCGATCGCTACGAGGTGTTCCGGGAGACGGTCGCCCGCGGTCACACTCCGGCCCGTCCTGTGGTCCTGATCGTCGGCTTTCGCCTCGGGCTGATCCGTTCCAGCCGCCCCTGCCACTGGCTGTTTCGTCGCCTCTGCATCCTCACGACCCCGTTCTGGTCGGGCTTCGAGGGCTCCCGGGTCAAGCTCTGGCTCGCCAGCCCCGCGACACGCGGCTACCTCGGCATCTACGAATGGCGCGACGCCTCCTCGGCTGAGCGCTACGCGGACGTTCTCGGCGTCGTGCTGCGCGCCCTCTCCCGCCGCGAAACGGTGTGGCACCGTCTAGAGGACGGTGCGCTCGAGAGCTATCTGACGGCCCACCTCGCCGGGCCGCCGGCGCCGCCGGCCTCGACCCCGCTCGAACCGCTCGCCCGCTGAGCGATGCCGTCAGCCGCCGGCGCCGGCCGTCAGCGGCACGGGCCCGGCCCGCAGCACGTCGGGGTCGTGGCCGGGCAGAACCCGCACGCCGCCATCCCGCAGCCCGCGCAGGCGCTCTGCCGAGCGGGCCTGCGCGTCGAAGTCGTCGGCGAAGGCGGGAAAGCGATGGTCATCGAGCGTCGCCGCGAAGTGCCCCACGTCCGCCCCGATCACGAGCTCCTCCCCGACCCGGACGGATTGGTGGCCGGGCGTGTGTCCCGGCGTCAGCAGCAGCTCGATCGAACCGTCACCAAGCAGGTCGTGGTCGCCGTCGATCAGCACGAGCTCCCGATCATCGACGGCGTAGTCACGCGGGTAGAAGAAGTTCCTGCGGATCGCCGCCCCGTCGTGGGCAGCCTCCCATTCGCGGCGCTGGATCACGATCGGCACGTTGCCCGGTAGCAGCGCAAGTGCGCCGGCGTGGTCGAAGTGCAGGTGGGTGAGGACGATCCGCGTCACGGTTGCGAGGTCGACCTGCTCGGCGATGCTCTGCTCCTGCTCGAGCCCGAACAGGCCCGCCTCGGGACGGCCGTAGAAGGTCTCGGGGTCCGCGATCGCCTGCGGGTGCAGTCCGGCGTCGATCAGGATCCGCTCGTCGCCGGTCTCGATCAGATAGGCCGGCACCGGGAACCTGATGCGCGCGGCGGGATCCTCGCCCTGGCGGTAGACGGCGGCGGGAGATGAGATCCAGCCGACGTTGAACAGTTCGACCTTCATCGCGGCGGCCCGGTCTCGAGACGGGGAGCTTTCGCGGATGCATGGAACAGCACGGACGAGAAACTATCAGACCGTCAGTCGGTTTACAATCCTTCGGATGACCGACGGACGCAAGGCGCGAGGCGCGGCCACACGCGAGCGGCTGATCGCCGCGGCGCGGGAGCTGTTCGGCGAGCGCGGCTACGAGGCGACGCCGATCGAGGCGGTGCTCGACGCCTCGGGTGTCGCGCGGGGCGCCCTCTACCACCACTTCCCCAGCAAGGCGGAGCTGTTCGACGCGGTCGCCGAGGAGGTCTTTGCGGAGATCGCCGAGCGGACCGCGGCCGCGGCCCGCGGCGGCGAGGACACGCTCGAGCAGGTCCGTGCGGGCTCGCAGGCGTGGCTCGACATGGCGCTCGACCCGGCCGTGCAGCGGATCGCCCTGCTCGACCCGCCCACGGTGCTCGGGTGGGCGCGCTGGCGCGGACTCGACGAGCGCCACACCCTTGGCGGCCTACGCGCCGGGTTCAGGCGGCTGGAGTCCGAAGGGCGGATCCCGGCCGGCCAGGGCGAGCTGTTCGCGAACATGCTGCTGGCCGCCCTGAACGAGGCGGCCCTGTTCATCGCCGGCGCGGGCGACCAGCCCGCGGCGCTCGCGACGGCGCGGGGCGCGGTGGACACCCTGCTCGATCGCCTGGCCCCGGCGATCGCAGAGCGCGACCCGCGTCTGCCCGCGCCCGTCAGGCGCCGAACCAGCGGGCCCGCCGGCTCGAGCCGAAGCTCTCCTTGAGGGCCATCTGCTCGGCCGAGGGCGCGTTGAAAGTGCCGGTTTTCTCCGGGCCGGACAGGAAGTCGATGTCGACGCTGCCGATCCGCCCCTGCCCGAACTCGATGTAGCAGGTGCCGCGCCCGAGGTGACGCTCCGGCGACTCGCCGCCACGCAGCTCGGCGACGATCGTCTGGGCTACGACCCGCGCGGCTCCCTCGGCGAACACGCCGGCCTTCGGCACGCCCGCCGTGGCGACGTCCCCGACCGCGAAGACGCCGGGAAACCTGGTCTGCAGCGTCGCCGGCTCGACGGGGATGTAGCCGTCCTCGGTCATGCCGCTCGCGATCACCACGTCGGGGGCGCGGTGCTTGGGGACGCCGAGGAACAGGTCGTAGGGCAGCTCCTCGCCGTCGTCGAGGACGGCCACCTTGCGGGCCGGGTCGAGCGACTGGATGCGACGGCCGCAGAGCAGGGCGATGTCGCGGGCGGCGAACTCCGCTTCGAGCGCGGCCGAGGTCTCAGGCGAGGGCGGCACCGGCGTGCCGAGAGGCATCACGAACGAGATTCGGCAGGCGTCGCGGACGCCCCGCCTGGTCAGCTCGTCGTGGAGCAGCAGAGCGCACTCGCTGGGAGCGGGCGGGCACTTGAACGGCGCACCGCATACGCCGATCACGATCTCGCCCTCGGAGAAGCCCTGGATCACCGGCGCCACCCGTTCGGCCCCCGCAACCGAGTAGAACTCGTCTCCGCCCTCGGCGAGGCCCGGCGTCGCGTCCATGTCGTAGTCGGCGCCGAGCGCGACGACGAGCACATCCGCCTCATGCGTGCCGGCGTCGGTCGTGACACGCCGGGACACGGGGTCGATCCCGGTGACCGTCTCGCGCAGCATCCGCACTCCCGGCATGGCCACGTCCCGGTAGGCCATGCGGACCCGCTCGGGGGTGGTGCGGGCGAACATCACATCGAGCTTTGAGAAGCCGAAAACGAAGGAGTCGGACTTGTCGATCAGCGTTACGCCGGCGTCCTCGCCGAGCTGCTCCGACAGGATCGTGCTGAGCTCGAGCCCGCCGAACCCGGCCCCTAGTACGACAACACGCTGGCTCACTCCGATGCCCCCTTCGTCAAAGCTCCGCGGATGACCCCGCCCCGCCGACCACGCGGCAACCCTACCGTTCAGGACGACCGCCCCGGACGCTCGCCCCTAGAAGAGCCGGTTGCCCGGCGCGCCGATCAGGACCGCCTCGGCCTCGCGGTATCGCTCGCTCATCTGAGGCGTCTCGATGAAGGTCATGAACAGCCGCGAGACGGGCACGCGCTGGCGCGCGAGGACGGCCGAGCCGCCGGGGCTGTCGAAGTGGGCCGCCGCGACGGCACGCGAGAACGTGGCGGCGAGCAGCGAGCGCGGACGTGACGGCTCCAGTGGCCCGTTGAGCGCCATGCCCCGGAACAGGTCGACCTCGGCGAGGCCGAGCATCGAGGTCAGCTCGCCCAGGAAGGCCAGACGCAGCAGGATGTGCCGGCGCCGCCGATGCTTGGCGCACTCGCCCGTGAACAGGCCCTCGTCGCGGACGATCGGCCCGGCGTAAGGACAAAGCCCCATCTCGGCGAGCACGACCGCGTGCCCCTTGACGATCTCGCCCGAGCCCGGGTTCGAGACGTAGGTCTCGGCGAAGGCCTCCTCGAGACCGGCCAGGCCGGCCGCGTCGAGCAGCGCATGCAGCGCGCCCGCCGCCACCGATGAGCCTTCGCGACGCTCGATGAGTGCCGGGAGGTCGAGTTCGCGCAGACCCGGTCGAGCCGCGAGCTGCGGGCGGATCCTGGCACGCTCCGCGGCGAGCGCGCTCAGGCTGGCCCGCTGCGCCGGCGCCTGGGCGGGCAGCTCGATCGTGACATCGAAGCGCTCGGCGAGGCGGCGCAGATGCTCACGGCGCTCCTCCTCGAGCAGCCGTCCGCCCCGCTCGAACTGAAAGCCGCCGACATCCTCGAGCGCGAGCCGCCAGTGGGCCCCGCGATCCTCGAACCCCTCGACGACGAGCTCGAACATGCCCGTTGAGTCATCCACCCCCACGACCCTCACAGGCGTCCGTCGCGGGTCGAGCATGCGGCCGCGGTTGCCCGGCGCGAGGTGGGCGAGAGTGCCCGTCTCGAAGTCCTCGTCGGGTGCGGCCCCTGGGTCGTGCTGGTAGATCCCCGGAGGCGGCGGGTCGCTCACGCCCGGGGCGTACCGGCGGGCGCCCCGCGAATCTCGCCGGCCCTCAGCGGTTCCAGGACCCGTATCTCGCGCAGGTTCCCGCTCGCCACGGCCATCGAGCGGAATCTAGCCGATCTCCGATTCGGCGCCTCCTGAGCACCGGGTCACGGCCACCGGGCACAGTGAGCCCGCCGCGATGGCCGCGCAAGAGCCTGAACGTCCGCCCAGAAACGTCTGCGCGAAAACCTGCGGTGCGCATCCATCCGGCCTCGCGGGGTATTAAGCCTGTACATGGCACCGATGAATCGCGATCGTGGCGCAGCTCCAGACCGCGACATTTGAGCTCGAGCGCTTCGAGCTGGCCGGTGACGCGCGCCTCGAGGTCCGCGGTCGGTGGTTCGGCGTTCGCGGGCGGCGCTTCATGAGGCCCACGCTCACCGCGATGGCCGACGGACGCGAGCAGCGGATCCTGGCCCTGCTCGACCACAAGCCGTGGAACGCCGAGGACGGGGAAACCTGGCTCGCAGCGTTCCCCTCTCCAGCCGACCCGATCGAGCTGATCGGGGCAGAGCTGACCGTCGCGCCGGGCGTGACCGTTGCACTTCCGGCGCCCAGCGCCGGCGCGAGCCCGCGCCGCCGGAAGGGCGGGGCCCCCCGGCGCTCGGACCGGTCCGAGGCAAGCTCGGGCGAGGACCGTGGCGAGCCCGGCGTCCCCAGCGATCTCGAGCGAGACAGGGCTGTCAAGGCGCGCGATGAGATGCTCGCCGAGATCGCCAAGGCAAAGCGCGACGGCCGCCAGCTCAGCGACGAACGTAACCGTGCCCTTGCAGCCCGTGACGCGGTCATCGCGGAACGGCACGAGCTGATCGAGCGGGAAGTCAGGCTCCGTGTCGCGGGCCTGAGAGCCGAGGTGGCGCGCGAGCGGGCAGGCGCTCGGCTGGCGGCGCAGTCGGCCCTGCAGCGCGACGAGGCGCGCGCTGCATGCGAGGAGACGGCGCGCGAACGCGACGCGGGATGGGTCGAGCGCGACAACGCACAGTCCGAGCGAAACCGGCTTCTCGCTCAGCGCGATGCCGCCCGCAGGCGCGTTCAGGAGATCACGCGGCAGTGGGAGCAGACGGCTGCGCTCGGCACACGCAGAACGCTCGAACGCGACTCCCTGGCGGTCGAGCACGATCGGTTGAGGCGGGACCTCGACGCCGCCCTCGAGGAGCGCGATCGGTTGCGGCGGGACCTCGACGCCGCCCTCGAGGAGCGCGATCGGTTGCGGCGGGACCTCGATGCCGCACTCGAGGAGCGAGATGGCATCGCCCGCGATCGGGACCTCGCGCGGCGGGCATGCGAGGAAGCCATGCACGAGCGCGAGGCTGCACTCGAGGCCCGTCAGTCCGCCGTAGGTGAACGCGACGTCGCCCTCGCGGGCCGCAAGAGCGTCGCGGATGAGGATGATCCAACCGTCGAGGAGCGCCGGCCGCCGGCGCCGCCGCGAAGGGCCGTACCCGTCGATCGCGAGGCCGGGCAGCGCGCGCGCGGGTCGCTTCTCGATGACGAAACCGCCACCACCCTCATTCAGGGGTTTCGCCCAGACGAGCGCCGTCCCAGCGCCGCTGGGACGCCACCCGGGGCCCTCGCATCCTCTCCGCTCGCCGATCACCGGGACCTGGCGCACCTCTGGCGCGCGCGCCTGCTCGCCGTCGCCGCCCTGATCCTCGCCATGATCGTGCTGTTGGTGATCGTGCTGGCGAGATAGCGCCACCGCCGCGTGGCCATGGGCCTCTGGGCCGGATCCCGGGCGCGCGAAACGATCGACTAGACTCGGTTGTCAGGTCATTTACCGCTTTTGCGGAGCGACTTCGCGCAGAGCACCCTCGGCCGGCCGCCGCTCGGTGAGCTCACGGACAGTTTCGTCCTGGCGAGACGCCACAGCCGTCCCATAACGAGCAAGCGGGCCCTTCGAGGTCACGCCGCTCTGGAAGATCTCCTATGCGTAGAACGCCGGGCAGTTCGTGAGCGCGAAGGCCGCAGGCGCCCGCAGGCCTCGTGAGTCCGGCCCCCGCCGGTCACTGAGGCACGACGAACCGCTGAGGGTGGCGATGCTCGCTCCGCCGTGGATCTCGGTCCCTCCACCCGGTTACGGGGGGGTGGAGTCAGTGGTCAGTGCGCTCACCGAGGCGCTCGTGCGGAGGGGCACCGACGTAACTCTGTTCTGCGCGCCGGGCTCCCGCTCCAGCGCGCGCGTGGTGACAGTGCTGGACATGGCGCACCCCGACGAGATCGAGCGTTCGCTCTACGAGGGCGATCACGTCGCGTCGGCCTTCGCCGAGATCGACGTCCGGGCCGGCGAGGAGCGCTTCGACGTCCTGCACGACCACTGTGGCTTCACCGCGCTCGCGATGTCCGATCGTCTTATCACTCCCTCCGTGCACACGCTCCACGGCCAGTTCACACCCAGCACGGCGGCGTTCTACGCCCGCCATGCCCACAAGGCGGCGCTCGTGGCCATCAGCATGGCGCAACTCGCAATGGCGCCCCCGGGCCTTGGCGAGCTCGAGGTGATCCCGAACCCGATCGATGTCGCCGGCTGGCCGATGCGCGAACGCAAGGACGACTATCTCCTGTGGGTCGGAAGGATGACGGCGGACAAGGGCGCCCATCGTGCGATCGCCGCGGCCGCCTCAGCAGGCGTGCCGCTGATCATGGCCGGGATCATTCAGCCCGGCCAGCAGGCCTACTTCGACCGCGAGGTCGCCCCCCACATCGACGGAGAGCGCGTGTGCTTCCTCGGCGAGGTCGGAGGCTCGGTCAAGCGGGAGCTGTTCGCCGGCGCCTCCGGCCTGCTGATGCCGATCCGCTGGGAGGAGCCGTTTGGCATGGTGATGGTCGAGGCGCTCGTATGCGGCACCCCGGTGATCGCCTTTCCCGAAGGCGCCGCATCCGAGCTCGTCGTCCACGGGCAAACCGGATTCCTCGTCGCCGACGAGCGGGAGATGGCAGCAGCGGTCGCTCAGCTGCCGGCGCTCGACCCGCGCGACTGCCGAGCCTGGGTATCCGAGCACTGCGACGTGGACGTCGTGGCGACTTCGTACGAAGCGACCTACCGCTCGGCCCTGTCCGGATCCGCAAGGCTGGGCGCAGTTGCCTGAGGACACGGTGAGCGTGCTCGACGGAAGCACCTTCGTGGTCGGCGACCGGCTCGGCGACCTCCGCGGCGACGCCGGGCGAGAGCACGGCTTCTTCTGCGCGGACACCCGCTTCATCTCTCGCTGGGTCCTGCATGTGAACGAGGCTCCCCTCGAGCTCCTCGGCCTCGACCAAGACGCCCACTTCGCCGCCCAGTTCTTCCTCGCCCCGCGCGTCGAGGCCGAGGAGCAGGTGCCGTGCCTGGTGACTCGCCGGCGCCTGGTCGACCACGTTTGGCTGGAGGAGATCTCCGTGACGAATCATCTTCACGAGAGCCGGGAGGTGAAGCTGGCCGTCGAGATCGACTCCGACTTCGCCGACCTGTTCGAAGTCAAAGATGGCGCCGTCCACGAGCGGGAGGTGCGCTTCACCGAGGACGATCGGAGCCTCACACTCGCCTATGACCGGGAAGGCTTCCACCGCTCGGTCACGATCTCCTCGAGCAACCCGGCACGCGTCGCCCGCGAGGGGTTGACCTACTCCTTCCGGCTAGCGCCCGGCGAGCGCTGGGCCTGCACCTTGACCGCCATCCCTCGCGCGGCCCAGCACGACGTCACGTTCACCCCGCGTGTGCAACGAGGCACAATCGAGGAGCTGCGCGCATCCAAGTCGGCCGAGCGCGACACCTGGCTGGCCGGAACGCCCGTTCTTCGCGCCGACGATCCGGCGCTGGGGCGGACCTACCGCGCCAGCCTCGGCGACCTCGGCGCGCTTCGGCTTCAGCCCGACCTCGGCCTCGGCGCGACGCTGCCCGCCGCCGGTCTGCCTTGGTTCATGGCGCTGTTCGGGCGCGACAGCCTGATCACGAGCTTCCAGGCGCTCCCTTACCTCCCCGGCCTCGCGGCCACGACCCTGCGCGTCCTCGCGGCCGCGCAGGCCGACACGCGCGACGACTTCCACGAACGGGAGCCGGGCAAGATCCTGCATGAGCTCCGCTACGGCGAGCTGACGGCGCGCGGCGAAAGGCCCCACTCGCCCTACTTCGGCACGGCCGACGCCACGCCCCTGTTTCTCATCCTGCTGCACGAGTACCACCGGTGGACGGGAGACGACGCTCTCGTTCGCGAGCTCGAGCCGCACGCTCAGGCCGCCCTCGCCTGGATCGAGGAAAGCGGCGACGCGGACGGCGACGGGTACGTCGAGTACGCACGACGCAATCACTCGACGGGACTCGTCAACCAGTGCTGGAAGGACAGCTGGGACGCGATCCAGTTTGCCGACGGGACACTCGCGCGCGGCCCGATCGCGACCTGCGAGATCCAGGGGTACGTCTACGACGCCCGGCGTCGAACCGCGCAGCTGGCCCGCGAGGTCTGGCACGAGGAGGAGCTCGCCGCACGGCTCGAGCGCGGGGCCAGTGAGCTGCGCGCTCGTTTTCATCGCGACTTCTGGATGCCGGAGCGCGGCTGCTACGCCCTGGCTCTCGACGGCGACAAGCACCAGGTCGACAGCGTCACCTCGAATATCGGCCACCTGCTGTGGTCGGGGATCCTCGGGGAGGACGAGGCCGCTCTCACGGCGGAGCGTCTGATGGGCGAGGAGCTGTACTCGGGCTGGGGAGTGAGGACGCTCGGCAGCCGCGAGTCGGGCTACAACCCGCTGGGCTACCACACGGGAACCGTCTGGCCTCACGAGAACTCGCTGATCGCGGCCGGCCTCATGCGCTACGGCCACGAGGAGGCGGCCCGCAGGCTTGCCGGTGCCGTCCTCGGCGCGGCCTCCTACTTCGAGTATCGCCTGCCGGAGGTCTTTGCCGGCTATCCCCTCGCCGAGGCGTCCGTGCCGGTCGCCTATCCGACGGCTTCGCGGCCCCAGGCATGGGCCGCGGGGGCACCGCTGCTGCTGCTCAGCACGGTACTCGGCCTATGCCCCGGTTTCACTCATGCGGAGCTCGCCGCGCACGATGGTGTGGGACAAGTGACGCTCGACATCGAGAGAGGTTCAGGTGAAGACGATGGATGATGAGGCGATTCGCGCTGTGGTAAGACGTCTCGCGCGGCCGCACCCTTCCGGGGGAGCCGCGGTTGAGCGCTCGGTGATTCTGGCCGAGGGGAGCGATTCAGGTGTGATCATCGCCTGGGTTCTCTCCCACTCTGGAGTCCCTGACTCGACGGCCGCAACGGCCGTCAAGCGCGGCATCCACGGTACCCGCGACACCGTGGGTGGCGAGGTGTCGAACAGACCGCCGCTGCGCTTCGTGTTGCCGGCGGGTTCCCTCGATTGACGGCCGTCGGCGCGACCGACCGCGCCGAGCTCGAGGGTCGTCAGTGCTCGGCCTGCGCAGCGTTCTCCTGCATCGCCTGGCGCAGCCGTGAGTCTGCCCCGATGCTCCGGCGCTCGAGTTCTCGCAGCCGCACGGGACTCGTCGGGCGCGAGCTGTACTCCTTGGCCTTGTAGAGGTCGTAGCGCTCCCGGTGATAACGCGCTTCTGCCCTCATCTCCTCGATCCGCCGAGGGCCGGTCATCGGGATCCCCTTGCTCTCCCTGAGCGCCTGGGCCTGGTGCGCCGGCGCACCAGCCCGGAGATGGACAGCCCGAGGAGGCCACCGAGGCCGATCGCCGCCAGGAGCAGCCACACGAGCGAAAGGGACGCGCTACCGAACACCCAATCGACGCGCACGTGACGGGTGTTCGAGACCGCGAGAGCCACCACGTAGACGAACGCCGCGACGGCGAACAGCGTGCCGAGGTACAGACGGATGCGCCGGGTGCGCTGGGCGACCAGCTTCCCGCTCCACTCGACGGGGATCGCCGGCGGCCTCGGCGTGGCGGTTCCGGGACCTCGGGGTTCGGGACTCGACGCGAGATACGCCGTGCCGGTGTTCAGCGCCGGGGCGGGCGAGTCGTGAAGCTCGGTCGATCGATCGTCACCCACTGTGGCCCTCTCGGCCGTTGCTCGACGCCGGTCGATCAGGCACCCGCGCAAGCACCGCGGCGGCGATGGCCTCCCGTTTCTGCAACGCCGCCACACCGGATCGGGGCATCAGGTAACCGAACATGGCCTTCCCTTCCACCGGACTCGACCGGCGCCGCGCATCGATCTCGCGCGCTTGCACCGGCCTTGGGCGGGCGGTCGGCCTCCCCGTGCCGGCCTGAGGGAGCAGCTGCCACCTGTTCAGATGACCGGCAGCTCAACTGTAGCGCGCCCCGCGTTGCCGGCAGGCCTCGGCTCTCCACTCACAGTTCGCCGGCCAGCCGCGCGACGAGCCAGACCAGCGCTCCCGCCCCGAGGAGGCGCCGAAACCAATTGACCCCGTCAACCGCCTCCTCCCATGCCCAGACGCCGAGACCGATTGTGAAGACGGCACGGCCGACGTCGTGTGCCGTGCGATCGGCCACTGCGGCGAGCGCGGCGCCTGCCAGCGCGAGAAGTAGCGGCGCGTTGGGGAACTGCGCGACCGGAAAGCTCCGCGGCCAGCCGACCTGTCCGCGCCGCCAGAGCTCAGCGAGATCCACCGCGTCGATTCTCGCAGGCCGCCGGCGCTGTGGGAGCCGGCTCCCGATTCTCGGCGGTGTCGATGTGAGACGCTTCTCGCATGCCCTGGAGCCCCGAGCTGTTCTCGGCGCCGGCACGCGAGCGGCTGGAAGACAAGTGGCGGCAGCGGCTCGGCACCGTGCCCTATTTCGAGGGCCTGATGGCGGGCGAGCCCGATGCGCTGGTCGAGTCCTTCGCCGGCGAGCCCCAGCTGCTGCATCCGGTGCGCGGAAGGGTCAAGGGGGTGGGTGAGTTCAGGGCCTTCATCGCCGAGACCGCAGACTGGTTCGCGCGGCGCAACGTGTCGGTCGAGGGGGTCGAGCACGTGCTCACCGGCGGCCGTGGCCTCGAAGAGGTGGTTCTCCACATGGACGGCGAGACCGGGCGTGTCGATGTTCCCCACGCGCTCGTCGCCGACCACGATCCCGACGGACGGCTGGAGGAGCTGCGCATCTACTTCAGCACGTGGGCCATGTGGGCCCGCCATGCACAGCGGCCGCCCCTGCTTCAGCGCGACCCGGAGCTGCGCGAGGCGGACGTGGTGGGCGAGTACCAGCGTGCGCTCGCGGCGGGCGATGCCGAGGCGGTCGTCGCGACCTTCGAACCCGACGGCTACGCCCGCGAGCCGACGGGCGGGGCCCACGTTCACAGAGGCCGGGAGGGCCTGGGGGCGTTCTACGGCCACCTCTTCTCGGGCGGCGGTGGCATACCGCTGGAGCACTGCGCGGTGGTCGACGACGGGCGCGCGTTGCGCACTGGAGTACAACGTGGTCCGCTGGGGCAGCACCGAGCTGCTGCCCCAGGCCGGACTCGCCGTGTACGTGCGGGGTCCCGCCGGCAGGCTGGCCGCAGCCCGCATCTACGACGACGTCGATCCTCCCCTGGGTTCCTAGACCGGCGGCCATGCCGTCCCGGCCCACCTGCATGCGGCGGGGGTCAGCCGAAGCCGTGGAACGGCGAGCGGTCGCCCGCCTCCCAAGCCTCGCGGAGCCCCGGTGTGTCGAGGTCCCAGTCGGGGCGGACCTCGCGCGACGCCGCCCGCAGGTCATGCCACAGGTCGACGACCGAGGGGCGTCCCCAGAACCAATAGCCGTTGTAGATGCTGTGGACCACGAGGCCGGGCTTCAGGACGATCGTGTGAGGGATCATCGGGTCGTTGTCGGGGTCGGTGTACTCCTTGATCTCCAGGTCCTTCTGCACGATGCGACCGGGATCGGACAGGAAGGGCCACTGCGCGCCGACGGACGCACGGAACTCTTTGCACTCATGATCGGCGTCCGTTGAGATCGTGGCGATCTGGGTGTAGGCCACGGCGATCCTTGGATAGAAGGCGGCGAGTTCGAGGTGCTGCTGGTGCTCCTTCGGGCAGTAGTGCCCCCGCGCCAGCGTCAGGATCAGGGGATCCTCGCCCTGCAGCTCACTGAGCTTGCGTGGGACTTTCTCGTGATCGGGCAGCTCGTAGTCCGGGAACGTGGCCCCCGGTGCGATGTCCGCGCGCATCTTCGACCTCTCCTTTCGTCAGTTGGCCATCGGTGGTCCTGCGCCGACGCCCCTCGATGCTCCGGCGATCGCGCCGCGCAGAGCCTTCAGGGCGGCCACGTAGATCTCCGAGAAGGTGGGGAACGGCTGGATCGTGTCGGCGAGCACGTCGATCGGCACGTGGGCGCGGATTGCGAGCGTCGCCTGCTGCAGCCACTCCCCCGCCTCGGGACCGAGCGCGTAGGCACCCGTCAGCCGCTCCCCGTCGCTGAGCAGCGAAAGGAAGCCGTGCTGCTCGGCGTAGGCGCGCGTGTAGGTGGCGGTCTTGGGGAGGTCCGAGAGCGGGACCATCGCACTGAAGCGGCCGGCCGCTGCGCCCACCGCCGCTGCCTGCGGGTCGGTGTAGGTGACCCGCGGAACGGCCTCGTAGTCGGCCTTTCGGGGCTCCCCGAGGATGTTCGCGGCGACCACCTCCCCCTGGTACTTGCCGACGTGGGTGAGCGGCCACAGGCCGTTGACGTCGCCGATCGCCCAGAGGTTCTCGGCCGCGCGCAGGTGCGCGTCGACGGGAACGCCGCGCGCATCCGGCTCCACCCCGACCGTCTCTAGGCCGATCCCGCGCACGCGCGGACGCCGCCCCGTGGCGACCAGCAGCTTCTCGCCTCGCAGTTCGCGCCCATCGTCGATCTCGAGTACGTACTCCTCCCCGTCGTGACGCGCGGCGGTCGCGTTCGCTGACAGGCAGAGCTCGATGCCCTCACCGCGCAGGGCCTCGCCGAGGGCCTCGCCGAGCGGCGCCGGCTCCCGGCCGAGCACGTGCTCGGCCATGTCGATGACAACGGCCTGACCGCCCAGACGAGTGACGGCCTGTGCCATCTCCACCCCCACGGGACCTCCGCCGAGGATCAGCAGGCGGGCGGGAACCTCCTTCATCGAGGTCGCCTCGCGGCTGGACCAAACGCCGTCGAGCTCGCGCAGGCCCGGTACCGGCGGCACCACGGGATCGGCCCCGTTGGCCAAGACGATGTGGTCGGCCGTGTGCCGCACGCCGCCCACCTCCACGACCCCGGGTCCGGCGAGCCGCCCGTCACCGCGAAGCAGGTCGATGCCGTTGTCGGCGAGCCAGCTGACCTGCCCCGCGTCGGAATGGTCGGAGACCATGAAGTCTCGCCAGGCGAGCGCCGCCTCGACATCCACCTCTGCGCTCGCTGCCGCCTCGCGCGCGCCATGGACCGCCTCGCCCGGCCGCAGCAAGGTCTTTGAGGGAATGCATGCCCAGTAGGAGCACTCCCCTCCCACGAGCTCCCGCTCCACCATCGCCACGCGCAGGCCACCCTCGGCGAGAGCACCCGCGCAGTGCTCGCCCGGCGATCCCGCGCCGAGCACGATCACGTCATAGTCGGCGCTCATCTCGGCATCTCCCCTCAGCGCCCGGGAAGCCGCGTCGTGATCTCCTGGAGCAGCCAGCCGTTGCCGTCCGGATCGCTGAAGGACGCGAAGGTGCCGTAGGTGCTGTGCTCCGCCGCCGGGCCATCCGCGCGGCCGGCCGCGTGGAAGCGGCCGCCGGGTGCGCCTTCGTGGAACTCCTCGCTCACCTCCACGCCGCGCGAGATCAGCTCCTCACGAGCAGCGGTGATGTCGAGCACGACCAGATACAGGCTCTGCAGCGAGCCGGGCGTGAGCGAGGTGACGTTCGTGCCGAACTGAATCGAGCAGCCGGAGCCCGGGGGCGTCAACTGGACCACGCGGAAGTCCTCGCTGGGCGCGATGTCGGCGTCCAGCTTCCAGCCGAGGCGCTCGTAGAACTCCTTCGCCCGGTCGACATCGGAGACCGGCAGGACCACCACCTCCAACCTGAACTCGCCCGCCTTCACCGGCGGTGTACCCGCTGTGGTCTGGCTGCTCACGTCCACGCCGCTCATCTCTCCTCCGTTCGCATGTGGCGCCGCGTCGGGACGGCGCGGTCCATCGGCTCTTCTGGTGCTCGGGGGACGATCCGATCGGATCGTCCCACACTCTCGTTCTGATGCTGGTCGAAGTCAAGGTCGCGGAGTACGAAGCCGGCTGTTGACTAGACTCGCTCGAACGATCGCCTGCCAGGTGAGCTTTGGCCGGCGGCCATATCGGGGGAGTGGGCATGAAGCGCTTGGCCATCACCGTTGCAGCCCTGTGGGTTCTCTGCGCCGTAGCGGGGGCCGCTCCGGCCGCGCAGGCGGCCGAATGCGACGCGACCTACGCAGCGATCGGCGGCGAATGGTCTGAACCGGCCAACTGGCAGAGCGGCGAACTGCCCACGAGCGCCCAGAACGTCTGCATCCCGGCGGGTCACGGGACGGTCGAGATCCCCTTCCTGTTCCATGCGGAAGCGAACCGCGTGAAGGCCGAATCGCCGCTGAAGCTCGAACTCGCCGGGCACCTCAAGCTGGCCGACGCCACACCGGGCGAACAGGACGCCAGCGTCTTGACCGACGCCACGCTGGGAGGCGAAGTGACAACGGCCGGCAGCTGGCTGATGCTGGACGGCAACACCCGCCTTCAGGGCGCCGCGGTGAGACCCGCCACGCCGGGAGGCACGTCCTCGGCGCGCCTCATATCCGGCACGATGAGCGGCGCCGGCCAGTTCGGGATCCCGTTCGTAAACGAGGGGGGCGACGTCGAGCCCGGCGGCGCGGGGACCGTCGGCGACCTCTTCTTCCTCGGCGGCTTCACCCAGGCCGAAGGCGGCACGCTCACGCTCGACGTCGCCGGCCCGAACGAAAGCGACTTCCTCGAAGGCGGCTCAGCCGCAGGCGACTCCTTCGCCGGCACGGTCCAGGTACGGCCGATCGCGCCGTTCAGCCCCAAACTCGGCGAACTCTGGAAGTTCGCCAAATCGTCCACGGTCAGCTTCGAAGACCCCGCAACGGGCGACTACAGGGCGTTCTCCGAAGGCTCCGGCAAGTCGTACATCGAACTGATCGAAGCCGAAGGCCCGCCACCTGCGGTGACGCGCCTGTCGGCGAAGAAGGGTCCCGGATCGGGCGGCACCTCCGTGGTCATCACCGGGACGAACTTCACCCGCTCGAGCAAAGTCCGCTTCGGGCCGAATGCGGCGAGCTCGGTGGTCGGCTCCTCGACCTCGATCACCACCGTCTCCCCGGCCGGTACGACCGGCGCGGTCGAAGTGACGGTCGAAACACCCAACGGCCACACCGCCGTCACCAGCAAGGCGCGGTTCATCTACGAAGCGCCGACTGTGACGGGCGTCAGCCCGGCAACGGGCACGGTCGCGGGAGGGTCGCCCGTGACCGTCACCGGCACCGGCTTTGCCCTCGGCGCCGGCACGAGCTTCAAATTCGGAAAAGGTCTCGCGGGCAGCGTCAGCTGCGCGTCCTCGACCGAATGCACGCTGGTCGCACCCGCCGCAGCCAGAGCAGGCACGGTGAACGTCCGCGCGAGGGCCGGCGGCAAGACCAGCCACAAGAACCCTCCCTCAGATCAGTTCACCTACACCGGTTAGGGCACTCGCGCGGCCTCGCGGCCGGCGGCCGGCAGGACCCGTGGTGCGGCCGGCGGCCAGGACACGCGGTGCGTGGCCACGTGCCCTGGCAGTCGGTTCTCCGCTCGCAGCTCAGGCCGGGATGCCCGGAGGGCCGAGGATCTCGATCCCGTGGTCGGCGGCCGCCTGCAGCACCGGCGCCATGTCGGGCGGCGCGGAGGGCGCGGGCGGGATCTGCGCGACCGGGGCGGGGGTCCCGAGCGTGCGGATGAAGCCCTCGAACCCGGCCGCCTGCGTGACCAGCAGGAAGCGAGCCTCCTCGGAGCTGACGATGAAGGTGTGCGGAACGTCGCGCGGTCCGAACACGAAGGAGCCTGACGGGGCCGCGACGGTGTCGCCCGCGACCCAGATCGTGAGTTCGCCCTCCAGGACGTAGAACCACTCGTCCTCGTTGTGATGGACGTGGAGCGGTGAGCCGCTGCCACGTGGCGCCGTCTGCTCCGTGAGCATCATGCGACCGCCGGTGGCGGCCCCGTCGGCCTTTATCGACGTCAGTCCGCCGAAGAACCAGAAATGCTCTCCCTCACCGGGACCGAGAGCGATGGGTGCGAGGGCGCCGTCCGGCGCGGTCGTGGAGGTGTGTGCTGCATTGATTGATGACATGCGTACAGCCTGATCTTCGCCACCCGCCTCAACCATCCCCTGCGTGCGGGGATCTTTCTTGCGCGGCATGCGAGACTGACGCGCATGGGAAGGGAGGTCGAGCGCCTGATCGAGGAGATCGACCTGCTCGGCTCTCGGGGGCTGCCCCGTGAGGAGTTCTTCGCCGAGGTCTCCCCTCGGCTGCGCAACGTCGTCGACAACGACGCCAGCTGCTGGCACACGCTGGATCCCACCACGCGGTTGCTGACAAGCGACGCGCCGAAGGAGCTGGTCGAGCGCGGCGTGTTCGCGCTGGAGGAGGCCCCGGCCGCCGGAGAGCTGATCGTGCGCAGCGAGTACATGGTTGACGACGTCAACACCTTCGCCGGCCTCGCCGCTCGGCGAGTGCCCGTCGGCATCCTCCACCAGGTGACCGGCGGCGATCCTCGGAGCAGCGCGCGCTATCGCGACCTGCTCCTTCCCGCCGACATCCCCCACGAGCTGCGCGGCGCCTTCGTCATCCGCGGACGCGTCTGGGGCGCCGTGCACATCGCCCGCCGCGCGGGCAGCGGTCCGTTCGAGCGCCGCGACGCCGACGCCCTCGCCGCCCTCACGGGCGCGATCGCCCGCGGTATCCGCGCGTCGCTTCGCTTCGACGCGGCCCGCCGTATCACCGGCACCGAGGCGCCGGGGATGGTCGTGCTCGGCCCACGCGACGAGGTTGAGCTGATCACTACTCCGGCGCGGGAGCTGCTCGCCTCGCTGCATCCCGGGGGGTCGGGCTATACCGACGAGACGATCGCGACGCCCGTGCTCGCGCTCGCCTCGTTCGTCCGGTCCGCGCCGGACGGCGGTCAGAGCGGCGGCAATGTCGTCACCGTGCCCGGCGGCGACGGCTGGGTGACGCTGCACGCCTCCCTGCCCGGCCCTGCGGGCGACGGCCGGGTCGCGGTGGTCCTCGAGCGAGCAACGGGCGCGCGCTCCGCGACGGTCCGCCTCGAGGCGTTCGGCGCAACGGCCCGCGAGCGCGAGGTGGCAACGCTCCTGGCGCGTGGCCTCTCGCGTGCCGAGATGGCCGAGACCCTCGTCGTCTCTCCCTACACGGTCGAGGACCATGTCAAGAGCCTCTACGAGAAGCTCGGCGTCGCCTCGCGACAGGAGCTCGTCGCCCGCGTGTTCCTCGACGAGTACCTGCCCGAGGTCGTGCGCGAGACACCGCTGACCTCGCGCGGGCGGTTCGACCGTGCATAGCCGCTAGATATCTAAAGGGGGAGTGCCCGAAGTGGTGGGCCGGAGAGTCAGGAGCAAGTTTCGCGACGGCGATCCGGCGGCGGTTCGGAGCGTCTATCGCGAGTACGGCGGGCTGGTGTACTCGGTCGCCTATCGGGTGTTGAACGACAAGACGTTGGCGGAGGAGGCGACGCAGCAGACGTTCTTGAAGGCGTGGCGCGCGGCTGCGAGGGTCGACGCCGATCGCGAGCTGGGCCCATGGCTGGCGACGATCGCCAAGCGCACCGCGATCGACGTCTACCGCAGCGAGCTGGCTCGAACCGCCACGACGCTGGAGTCGGCCTCGCCCTCCGATCCCGCGCTCGTGTCCAATCCCGAGTCGGTCGAGTCGCTCTACGACGCCTGGGAGGTGCGCAGCGCCGTCGACGCACTCCCCGACGACGAGCGCGAGGTCGTCAGGCTGCAGCACTTCGAGGGCTTGACCCACAGTCAGATCGCCGCGCGCATGAACATGCCGGCAGGCACGGTCAAGTCGCGCTCGTTCCGTGCCCACAAGCGCCTGGCAGAGCTGCTCGGGCACCTGAAGGAGTGAACCGCTCGCCGGTTCCGTACCGTAAGAGAGGAGGATCAGCAATGGCTAGCCACGAAGACGACCGGATCGCATACCTGGCGGGCGAGGAGCCCGAGTCGCTCAGCGCTTCCGAGCGCGCCGACCTGGAGAGCCTTCGCGGTCAGCTACGTGCTGAGGCCACCTGGGCCGAGCCCGACGACGACCTGGAGGACCGGATCGTCGCGGCGGTGGCCAGGGAGGCCGGCGCGGCCAGCCCCGCGCGGCCTGCGCCTCGCGCTCGTTTCACGGCGCGCCTCGGCCTTCGCCCCCCGGCGCTCGCGATCGGCGCGCTTGCAGCCGCCCTCGTGGCCTTGGCGATCGTGCTCTCAAACGGCAGCGGGTCGCCCTCGACGCGGTTTGCGATGGTCGTCTCCGGCACCGCGCTCGCGCCCGACGCCCACGGCTCGGCGACCCTCACGAAGACGGCGTCGGGATGGCGGATCGAGCTGTCGGCGTCCGGCTTGCCGCGGCTCGCAGGTGGCCGCTACTACCAGGCATGGCTGAAGAATCCCGCCGGAGTGCTGGTACCGGTCGGCACGTTCAATGACGCCCGCAGCGTGACGCTGTGGGCCGGCGTTCCCCCGACCGCGTTCCCGGCGCTGAGCGTGACGCGACAGCGCGCCGACGGCAACCCGGCCTCCTCGGGGGAACGGGTGCTGCTCGGCACCCTCAGCGCCGGTCACTGAGCCGCGCCTCACGAGCGGGGCCGGGGTCGCCGCCGCTGCCCGGATCCCGCCCCCCTGAAGCCTTCGCGCGAACCGTTGCCCGCCGATGGCCGTACGGGTCTCCAGCACTTCCCCTCTCAAGAAAAGGAGCCCCGATGCCCAGATCGTCAACCACCACCGGAGCCGACGGCGCGGCGAGGCCGCCGCGGCAGCCACGGCGCGCCCGAGCATGGCGCGCGAGGCTTTTCAACCCACGGCTCGCGCTGAGCGTGATCGCGCTCGCAGCGCTCGTCGCCTTCGCGCTCACCGGCTCGTCCCTCGCCCTCCAGACGCTGGCGCCGGGCGCTCAGGTCAATGAAGATCCCGCCGCCGGAATCGACCCGACACTCAGCGTCAGCGGCGAGGACCCGGCCAACGCCGACGTCGTCGGCGGTGCGCTCAAGGGCGGCAAGCCGGCGGTCCCCTGGGCGGCCTTCCGCCAGACCGAGCCGGCCGGCGCCTCCGATCAGATCTTCGCCCGCTCGTTCGCGGGCGGCACCTGGACGACCAGAGGCAACGGCACGGTCGGCGGCCGCTCCAGTGACGCGCCGCAGTTCAGCGGCTCGCTGAACTTCGATCAGTCCCGGAACGGCGAGGCGCCCTCGATCGACTTCGCCGGCACCGAACGGACTGTGCCGTGGGCGAGCTGGTACGAGAACACACGCGGGGCCGGCTTCGAAAACAACAACGTCTTCGCGAGCCGCTTCGACAACACGGGCGATGCCAACCAGGGCAAGTGGATCTTCGGCGGGCAGAGCCGCGGCCTGGGCGGCGGCGACATCCCGGTCCCGTCCCTGAACATCGACCCCAACCAGTCGGCTGAAAACCCGTCGATCGCCGGCGGCTCGGCGGTCGACCCGTCGAAGCCCGGCCCATGGGTGACCTGGCAGGAGTTCTCGGGCCTGGAAGGCGTCGATCAGATCTACTCCGTCCGGCCGATCGGTCCCGGCGCGGCCAACTGCGACGGCGTCAAGCCCGCGGGCGTGCCGATCGAAGGCCACGTGCCCGCGATCGGCGGCATCTGCTGGCAGCAGACCGGGATCCCGCGTGTCGGGCAAGACCCGAGTCTGAACGTCGACACCGCGCGTGAAGGCGTCGAGCCCGACATCGCCTTCACCGGCATCAATGACGGCGTGCCGTGGATCGTCTGGTACGAGAAGGGCAAGGGCACCGCAGGGCTGCACGAAAACGAGATGGTGTTCGCCGCCAAGGGCGTGAGCGACGGCGAAGGGGCCAACGGCGGCTTCCACTGGGTCGTCGTCGGGCAGGCGTTCAGCGCCACGCTCGACACCAGCGGCATCAACAAAATGGGCAAATGCGCGGAATCGGCGCCCCTCGAGGCGCGGTGCTCGCTGAACAAGGACACGAACGGCAATGCGGAGAACCCGCGCGTTGCGGCGGGCACGATGAACCCGGCCAACCCGACCTCGCCCTGGATCACCTGGGACGAGCAGGTGGGCGGCGTCAAGCAGGTGTTCGTCTCGCACCTCGTCGGCACGGGCGCGGAAGCGCACTTCGAAATCGCCAACGGCGGTGCGCCGATCTCGACCGGGACGGGCGACTCGACCCGCCCCGACATCACGTTCTCGGGCAACACCCCGTACGTGTCGTGGCGCGAGGAGGTCGGCGGCACGTCGAAGGCCTTCACCGGCCACTTCCCGAACCCGGGCACGTTCGTGCTCGACCAGGGAGGCGTCTCGCTGACGCCGACTGCGCAGGCCGAAGTTCGCGAGCCGATCTCATCGTCGTGCATCGCGACGCCGTTCAACATGGATGGCGCCGCCTGCCAGGGCGCGGCGGCGGGCACGCCGTTCTTCCTGTCCACCGCCGGTAGCGGTCCGCGCAGCCTGTTCGCGAACGCATATGAACCGGAAACGCCCGTGACGGGCGGTGCCAGCGTCGAAGGTTCCTCCGCCACCGTGAGCGCCACCGTCAACCCAAGTGGGGCGACGGTGAAGGAGTCGTTCGAATTCGGGACGACGACGGCGTACGGCCAGAGCACCGCGAGTCAGCGGAGCGCTCCCTCGAGTACGGCGGTCCCCTTCAGCGCACAGCTGCCGGGGCTGCCCGCCGGCACGACGATCCACTACCGAGCGGTCGCGAGCAGCGACTTCGGCAGCTTCGTCGGCGCCGACCGGACGTTCACGACGGCCGCGGCACCCGTGCCGCCGGCACCGGGCTCCGTCCCGGGCGAACCCACAGCCGGCCGCGCGACGGTGCTTCCCCATGGGACTGCCGGGCCGGCCGCCAGCGTGAAGGTGACCTGCACCGGCGCTGCGGGTGCGATGTGCAGCCTGACGCTGCGGCTGACGGTCGTCGAGACGCTGAAGGGGCACCGGCTGCTGGCCGCCAGCGCGGTCGGGCACAAGGGCGGCTCGCACCGGACCGTGCTCATCGGCACGGCCCGCGTGTCGCTCGCGGCCGGGCAGACGAGAACGGTGCGAGTGGTGCTGAACCGCTCCGGCAGGCGGCTCGTGAGCCGGCTTCACGGCCTCCGGGCCAAGCTGCAGGTGAGTCAGAGCAACATCGTCGGTGGCGCGAGCACGGTCTTCTCGAAGACGATCGCGTTCAAGGCGCCGGCACCTCGTCACGGCGCTCGCTGAAACGGCTGTCTTTCAGTTGAGCCCGTGAGCTTCGGAGCCCCGTCCTCGACCAGAGGGCGGGGCTCCGAGTATTGCGTTCGGGGCCATGTGGCGCGGGTAGCGCTCAGGCGGGGGCCGGCTGGACCGGAGTGAGGCCGTGGCGGCGCATCACCGCGGCCAGCGCGGCGAGATCCGGTGGGCCGCCGCCCGCAGCGGCGAGGACCTCGGCCACCTCTTCAAAGTAGGCGGGTCCGAAGACCCCGGGGCTCGCGATCGCCAGGAACATCGCATCGGTCGTGCCACCGTTCTCGAACCCGTGGATCGCTCCGCGCGGCACACACAGCGCCTCGCCGACCCCGACCTCGACCGTCCTGCCGTCGACGGTCCAGGTCGTTGCGCCCTCGAGCCCGTAGATGGTCTCCTCGAACGCGTCGTGGCTGTGAGGCGCCGGCATCTTCGCGTTCGCCGGTACCTCGCACTCGAACACGCTCACGCTGCCGCCCGAGTCGGCCCCCTCCACGAGGAAGCGGACGCCGAACGCCCCGACGGTGATGGTCTCTGCGGTGGCTCGGCTCATGGCGATCTCCTCGTGTTGCGTTTGCGCGGCCGGTGAAAGTAACCTGACCACCCTACGGATGCTCGCCGGCCTGCACGAGCAGAGGCGACGAATCTCGGCGCTCAGAAGGTCAGCCAGGCGACGCCGCCGACGCCGCGCGGCACGCCTCGAGAATGAGCGCTGCGATCGGCTCGGGGCGCTCGTTGGGCATGAAGAGTGAAGCGCCCGGGAGAGTCACGAGATGAGTGTGCGGGCACGCTTCGAGCGTCTGGCGCTCCTCGTGGGTCAGGCCGCCGTCGCCCTTCTCGGTGTGGACGATCCAGGTTGGGACGCCCGCCTCGCAGAGGCGCTCTGCCGGGCGTCCGTGCCGGTGCAACCACCGCAGGTACTCCCGCAGAGCGTGCCGCACGTGCTGCGGAACGTTCCTGCGAAAGTGCTCCCGCAGCTCGGACTGGCGATCGGCCGACACCGGGATGCGCTTGACCATCGAGGAGGCCCCTTTCGCCAAGATCGCAGCGGGCACTGCGCCGAGCACGCTGCCGAGTGCGACGAGCGCGCGGAAGAATGCAGGCTCGTCCTTCGCCGACAGGCTCACGCCGAGCAGCACGACCGGCCCGGTGAAGTCCCGTGACGCGATCATCTCGATTGCCACCGACGCGCCCATGCTGGACCCCGCCACGACATCGGCGCCAGGCGTGCGTAGTTCTCGATGCTGTAGTCCTCCGGTGGCGGGGCACCTGCGTGACCGGGCAGCGTGGCCGCGAGGAGCCGGGTGCCCGCGAGGGCGGGGGCTTCCATCACCTCGTCGAACGAGCCCGCGCTGCACATGCCGCCAGGAAGGAGCAACACGACGTGCGGCGCATCGGGCGGGCCGGACTCGCGAAGCTGCCACTCCATCCCCTTGCAGGACCCCCATCCAGTCGACGGCCCGACACTACGCGAGGATCGCTCGGTGTCGCCGGCCTGCGCGGGGCTAGGATGAGCTCACGCTCCGGTACTGGTGGCTGTGGCTGCCGAGCGACGGGTCACGACAACATCCCAAAGGCCTTCGGAGGACCAGGGTGAGCGATACGAGCACCGCACACGGCAAGGTCGTCGTGAACAGGTGCATGTCGCTCGACGGCTTCATCGCAGCTGCAGGCCATGTGATGGACTGGGGCGCCGGTCGCCAGCTCGCCGACTTCGTCGGGCCGGACGAGTTCCGCGAGATCGCGGCGGCCACCGGCGCGATGCTCGTCGGCCGGCGGACCTCCGACGTAGGAGAGAGGATGAAGGCCGAAAAGCCGGGCAGCGTCGATTACCCCTTCTCCGGTCCCGTGTTCGTCCTCACCCATCGGCCACCGGAGGCCCCGACTCCGGGTATCACGTACCTCTGCGGTGACATCGGGGAGGCGGTGGCGACCGCACGCAGCGCCGCGGGGGGCAAGAGCCTCGAGATCCTCGGCGCCGACGTGGCCGCCCAGTGTCTGGAGCGGGGACTCGTCGACGAGATCCTGGTCTACGTTCTGCCTGTGCTGCTCGGCGACGGCATCCACTTCTCGGCTCCGGGCCTGCCCAGGATCGACCTCGAACCCCTGGGGAGCACGCGCTCGGGCGACGTAACGATCCTGCGCTTCCGCCCTCGCACGTAGTCGCCGCGCTCCGCCGAGGCCTGAGCATGAGGCATCTTCGGCAAGACCTGGTTCAGGATGGATGGATCGAACTGCGGATCCGGCGCTCGCCGGCACCGCGGGATGATGCTATGCATGCGTCCGAAGTTGATGCGGCGCAAGTAGTCCGACTCGACGTGGCGCCCATAACCGCGACCCGAGAACTAGACGAGAGGACCATCCGAATGCCCGAGGGCCTTTCCGCGACCGAGGTCGGCAAAGAGATCGCCGAGCACAGCGAGCACGCAGACGATCACACCCGGCGTGACCGCTACGTGTCGATCGCCGAGGCGGTGCTGCTCTCGCTCGTGGCGATCATGGCCGCATGGTCGGGCTACGCTGCGGCGAAGTGGGGCACGGACTCGTCGCTTTCGCTGGCGAAAGCCTCCTCCACACGGACGAAGGCCAACCAAGCCGCGATCGAAGCGACGCAGATCCGCACGCTGGACTCGGTGGACTTCAATGCCGCAATCACTGCCTACGCCTCGCACAATCCCCTGCTCTTCCGCGTCGCGCTCAAGCGGCTGCGCCCGAGCGCACTCGCCGCCGTCGAAGCATGGCGGGCCACCACGCCCCTCACGAACCCCAACGCACCGGCGGATCCGTCGGATATGCCGCAGTACCGGATACCACAACAGGCGCAAGCCAAGGCCCTCAACGCAAAGGCCGATGCCTACTTCAACCGCGGCCAGTCGGCCGCGGGAACCGCAGACAAGTACGTTCGTCTCACAGTCTTCCTGGCAGCCGTCCTGTTCCTCGTCGGGATCGGCAGCCGCCTACCGCTACCTGCGGCGCGCTATGGGCTGGTCGGCGTCGCCAGCATGCTTTTCGTCGTATCGGTGGTGGAGCTCCTCACCCTTCGCGGACCACCGAGCTGACGCCGCCAAGCTCCTCCCCGCGCTGCGGGTCTGGGACACGCTTCCCGAGTCGGGTCCAGTACCCAGCAGTGCTCGGAGAGCACGATCTCCCGGTCCGAGGCAGTCGCTCTTGACTCAAAGCGACAACCGGTGGGATTGCCAGCTCGCTCCCGCCCCGGACGAAATCCGATCGTGTACCGGGAGCGACCCTTTGGCCCTCGTTCCGCCGAGACCGGATCCTCTGTTCTGTGCCGACAGGTTCCCGAGGGCGAAATTCGCCGCGTCGCAGCGTTTCGTCTGATAGTGGAGACCGCGGGTTCGACAGGTGCGAAATCCAGGCGGAGAATGGCTCTGGAATGCGCGATCGCCTGATCATGCGGGGCGGCTCTGCGTACGCTCGGCGTACGCGCTCAGCCACCTGGCAGTTCCGAGGGGACTGAGCGTCGAGCCCCCCTCCCCGCCAAACGTCACCCCTCGAGTCCGGCGCCCCCGATAATGCGACCTACCGCGCGCAGCGAGACCGGGCCGCGCTTGCTTGGAGACGTCCGTCCGGTCATCGGTTGAGGCCCGGGCACGAGATGCAAGGCGACATCCACCCAAGGCAGCTGACTCGCTCACCGCGAGCGTGTCCACTCGCCGTCGCAACCCTCGTGAGCGGGGCGTTGCTGGGCTGCGGGGGAGGCTCACACCGCCCGACCGCGGCAACCTCGGGCGGCCCCACCGGCCCGGCCACCGTCACGACCGTGGTGAGTGCCGCTGCGCCGACCGTCGCCCTACCGACCGGCGCGGCTCTCTACTGCGAATCTGCCCCCTGCTACGCACCGCACCAGTTCCGGGTCGCGTACGGCATCCAACCGTTGCTGGACAGCGGGATCGACGGCCGCGGCGAGACGGTGACGGTGCTCGTCCCTGTCCCACACTCCCAAGAGGAAGGGAGTGATATCCGTCGGGATCTGGAGAGCTTTGACAGCACGTTCCGGCTGCCCGGCGCGCGGATCGAGGTGGTGACCAGCCTCGGCGGCTCAGCCTCTCCGTGGCAGGCAACCGGCGAGGAGGTCGGGGACACCGAGATCGTGCACGCGGTCGCCCCTGCCGCCACCCTGCGAGTGGTCCTCTTCCCCTCCAACTGGGGGGCGAGTGCTGCGAACGCCACCGCGGACATGCTCGCCGGCTTGCGGCTCGCTGTCTCCGATACCGATGTGGCTTCGATCAGCTGGAGCCTCGGGGATCACTACTTCACGGCGGCTCAGGCAGCCGAGATGCACTCGATCCTGCTGGGGGCGGCGAGCCATCACGTCACGGTGATCGGCAGCTCTGGCAACGGAGGCGAGTTCAGCGTCAATCGCTTTCGGGGCATGCCGGTCAAGGAGGTCAGCCTGCCGGCCTCCGACCCGCTCGTGCTGGGCGCCGGCGGCACCACACTCACCGCCAATCGCTCGACAGGCGCCTACATCGACGAGACCGCCTGGAGCGACTCGGGTGGCGGCTTCAGTCACCTATACGCTCGTCCCGCATATCAGGGTGGCATCCCGGGGACCTCGAAGACGAGGGGCGTGCCCGACGTGGCCGGCGACGCCGAAGAAGGCGGCATGGCGCGGGTCGAAACCGCAGGCGGCGAGGCATCCCTCACAGCGCCCGGCGGCACCAGCGACTCCGCGCCGCTCTGGGGGGGCCTGATGGCGCTGGCAGACCAGTACGCCCATCACGACCTCGGCTTCGTCAACCCCACGATCTACCGGATCGGCCGCAGCTCCAGCTACCACGACGCATTTCACGACATCACAGCCGGTACCAACGGCTACCCGGCCAGTCCCGGGTGGGACCCGGTAACGGGCTGGGGAAGCCCCAGCGCGCAGGTGCTCATCCCTCTGATGGCAGGCTTCCCCGGGCGCGGCAAGACCTAGCGGGACCAGGCAAGTCCGGGTTCAACAGTTGCGAGATCGCGCGGGAAACCGGCATGCCAGGGCCGTTTCTCCGGCTTGGATCGACAGCGCCTGCGCACGTTCTGCATACGCCTCCGGAACATCGCGCACGCGTGGGACGGAAACGCGCTTCGATGGCTCAGCCGTGCCCACGGCGCGACGCTCCTCTCCCGGATGACCGCTGCGGATCGTTGGTCGAGCGCAGAGGCCAGGGTGAGACATTGGTGGCAGCTTCACGATGAGCTACATCACGTTCGTGGTGACCGCAGCGCGACGCGGGTAGGCGTTCCCTCTCAGCACCGAGCGGCACGGTTCGGCCTTCCAGAGCCGGATTTCTATGGAGACGGTGGGAATCGAACCCACGTCCATGACCGCGTGAAGATGGCTTCTACGAGCGTAGCCGGCGCTCTGATCTCGCCCCCCGCTCGCCTCGCCGGCGGGGTTGAGGGGGGCCAGCCTCCTTGACTTTCCCCGGATCGGCGAAGGCGGACCTCACCGGGTGAGCCTGCTTCTGATCCCGGCCTTCCCCGCCGCAGGCGAGCGGGGCCCGAGACCTCACGGCTTAGCTATTGACTAAGCGGCGAGGGCGTACTCGTGAGAGTCCGCACTTATGTTTTTCCCGGGTGTTTTACGAGGCCGCCCGGGACCTCGACTCGCCACCATCCACACGAGCCGACCATGTCGAAGCCTGTCGTCCCCGTGGATGCTTGCTGCACCGACAGTCTAGCCCCGCGCCGTCGGAGGAACGAAAACGACGCGGTCCCGGGCCGCTTGAGGAACCTTCCCCGGTGTCCGGCCCGAGGGCCCTTCTCCGGTTCCGGTGGCGCGGCCTCACACCTCGTTGGCCTCGCTCTTTGCGGCTCGGTACCGCGTCTGCAGGCAACCTAGCCACGGACTCTCCCCTTTGCAAGAGCCCGCCAGGAACGATCCCGCATCCACCGGGAAAAGTGTCTTCGCGGGCTGCCGGAAAGGCTCGGCGGGCCGGCGCAGAACGCAAAACGACGCGGTCCCGGGCCGCTTGAGGAACCTTCCCCGGTGTCCGGCCCGAGGGCCCTTCTCCGGTTCCGGTGGCGCGGCCTCACACCTCGTTGGCCTCGCTCTTTGCGGCTCGGTACCGCGTCGGGAACGAAACTAGCCAGGGCCGTTTGCATGCGCAAGGGCACGCTGCCCAATGAAGCCGCATCGACCGCGAAAAAACGCCCGGGCGCCCCTCGGCTGGGCCGGCGTCGCCCTGCAGCCGGCGGTGCGATTGTTAGGAACCGCTTATCGCCGGTGCGACAATGTAGATATGGAGAACCAGGAGTTCTCACTGCCCGTTAGACCGCCGGTCCTCGGCGGCGCGCCGATTCCCGCCGAGAGCGACCCGGCGAGCGAGAACCCGTTCGGGCAGCGCCCGAGCGAACGGCCGCAACATCGCGGCGGCCTCCGTGGGCGGATCGGTAGCGCCCTGGCGGCGATCGCCGCCCTCGTCGCGAAGTTCTTCGCCGCCATCAAGGGCGCCGTCCTGCTGCTGCCGAAGTTCAAGCTGCTGACGACCTCGGGTACCGCCCTCGTGTCGGTCGCCGCCTACAGCCTCTGGTTCGGCTGGACCTTCGCCATCGGCTTCGTGGTGCTGCTGTTCGTTCATGAGATGGGCCACGTGCTGCAGCTTCGCCGCGAAGGCATCAAGGCGAGCGCGCCCATGTTCATCCCCTTCCTGGGGGCCGTCGTGATGATGCGCCAGATGCCCGACGACGCGCTCGCCGAGGCCCGCGTGGGACTGGCGGGCCCGGTTCTCGGCACCGCCGGTGCCGCCGTGTGCCTGGTGATCGGAGAGGCGACGGGCAGCGACTTCTTCCTCGCGCTCGCCTACATCGGCTTCTTCCTCAACCTCTTCAACCTGCTGCCGGTCGTGCCGCTCGACGGCGGCCGCGCGATGGCGGCCATGGCCCCGTGGACGTGGTTCGCCGGCTTCGGCGTCCTTGTCGCGCTGGAGCTGCTGTTTCCCAGCCCGATCCTGCTGATCATCATCCTGTTCGCGGGCTACGAGCTCTACCGCCGCTGGCAGCAGCGGAAATCCGGCTCGGTCGCTCAGGCCGCCTACTACCGCGTCTCGCCCCGCAACCGCGCGCTCGTCGGGGCCGTCTACCTCGGCCTGGTCGTGTTCCTGGCCCTGGGCATGGACGCGGCTCACATCCTCCACAGCGGCCAGCACAGCTTCGGCTCGATCTAGCCCGGGGCCTCCCGGGCGCCTTCAGCGGCGAGCTTCGCGAACGGCTCGTTCCATGTCGCGCTTGCTCTCGCGGTCGCGAATCGTGTTGCGCTTGTCGTAGAGGTCCTTCCCCCGGGCCAGCGCGACCTCGACCTTCGCGTGCGCGCCCGAGAAGTAGATCCGCGTCGGCACTAGCGTCAGCCCGCGCTCGGCCACGCGGGTCGCGAGGCGGTCGAGCTCGCGGCGGTGGAGCAGGAGCTTGCGGGGGCGCTCCGGATCGTGGTTTTCGCGCGACGCCGGCCCGTAGGGCGGGATGTGGACCGACTGCAGCCAGAGCTCGCCGTCCTGCAGCGAGGCGTAGCCGTCCTTCAGCTGCGCCCCGCTCGTGCGCAGCGCCTTCACCTCCGTGCCCTCGAGGACGATCCCGCACTCCAGCCGCTCGATCAGCTCGTATCGGTAGGAGGCGTAGCGGTTCGAGGCGACGTCGCCCGCACCGACCTTGCGCTTTCCCTTGCCCTTCGCCATCCCGCGAGCCTAGCCTGCCGGCTCGAGGTCCACACGTCCCCGGATCGCGTCGATCCGCCCCACCCGAACACGTATCGCGTCGCCGAGCCTGACCGTGGCGCCGCTGCGCTCCGCGCGCAGGATCGTGCCCTGCTCGTTCAGCTCCCACCAGTCGCGCTCGGGCGCTCCCGCCTGCCCGCGTGGCGCGTCCCGGCGCCCGCCGCGCTGCGACCCGCCTGCCCGCGTGTCCCGGCCACTCCGCGACCCTGCCCCCCCGGCCGCCCGCGGCGGGCGCATCAGCCTCACGGGCAGCATCCCCTCGAACGGCGGCGCGCCCTCATCGCGCTCGCCGGGAGCGGCGAAGGCGACGAAGGCACCGGCGGCGATCAGTCCCGCCACCTCCCCCTCGAGCACCTCTCCCGGGCCGTCGCGGCGCAGCAGGGCCTCGAGCGCGAAGCACGCGGCGACATCGTCGGCATCCCGCTCGAGGACCATCGCCTCGCGCTCGCGTTCGGAGGTCCACACGCCGAGCTCGGCCAGCTCCGCTGCCCGGGGCGCGTGCTCGCCCTCGCCGAGCGAGGCGAGCAGGGCGCGGTGGCAGACGATGTCCGGGTAGCGGCGGATCGGCGAGGTGAAATGGCAATAGGCCGTCGAGCGAAGGCCGGCGTGGCCGAGGTTCACCGGCGAGTAGTAGGCCTGCTTGAGCGAACGGAGGATCAGCGAGGAGAGCGCGATTCGCCCGCGGCCTCCGTTGCGCGCGACCTGCTCTTGCACCTTCACCGAGAGATCGCCCAGCAGCTCCGCGGCCTGGGTGGAGGACATCGGCTCGGGTGCGGGCGGCGTCGGCACCCCGAGCGAGGCGAGCTGATCGATGAGCCGCTCGACCCGCGCCGGATCGGGCCGCTCGTGAACGCGGTAGAGGCACGGCGTCTTGCGCTCGGCAAGCAGCCGCGCGACGGCCTCGTTGGCCGTGACCATCAGCTGCTCGATCAGGCGGTGGGACTCCGTCTGGGAGCGCCCGCGGATCTCGCTGATCCCGCCCCGCTGATCGAAGGAGAACTCCGGCTCGGGAGAGTCGAGCACGAGCGCTCCCGCAGACTCCCGCCGCCGGGCGAGGGCGGCGGCGGCGCGGCGGGCCGCAGCCAGGCCCTCCGCCCACGGCTCCCGCGCCTGCTCTGACCCCGCGAAGATGCGATCGACCTGCTCGTAGTCCAGGCGCTCGTCGGAGCGGATCAGCGAGCGGTAGAAGGAGCTCCTGAGAACCTCGGCGCCGTTCAGCTCGAGCTCCACCGTGACGGCCGCCCGCAGCACGCCTGCCCGCAGCGAGCAGGCGTCGCTGGAGAGGATGTGGGGCAGCATCGGCTGGACGGTTCCGGGGGCGTAGACGCTCGTCGCGCGCCGCAGCGCCTCCCTGTCCAGCTTCGACCCCTCCCGCACGTGGGCGGCCACATCGGCGATGTGCACCCATACGCGGACCCGCTCGCCGTCGAGCTGCTCGGCCGAGATCGCATCGTCGAAGTCGCGTGCGCTGACCGGGTCGATCGTGAACGTGGGCAGCTCGCGCAGGTCCCTACGGCCCTCGCCGGAGGCCGCCACGCGCTCGCTGGCCGCCCGCGCCTCCTCCTCGACGGCCTTGCCGAAGTCCCGCCGCAGCCCGCGGTCGAGCATCAGCGCCTCGATCACGTCCCGTGCGACATCGGGGCGCCCGATCCGCCGCAGGACCTTCGCCTGCGAGCCACGCCGGGGGGCGCCCACCAGGACGATCTCTCCCTCGCGACCGGCCCGTGTGGAGCGCGCCTGGCCGACCACGATTCCCGCACTCGAGCTGCCCCGCGACCCGGGGCGATCAGCCGGCGGTGGGAACAGCGGCTCTGCGGTCATGAAGCGCCCGCGCCGTCGCAGCACCGCGACGAGCGGGTCGCCCTGCGTCTGCGAGCTCACCCGGCCTTGGCCGCGAGCGTTTCCAGCGCCACCTTCAGGCCCTGGTTGGTGTCGATGCCCTTGGGCACCTTCACTTCCGGCGTGATCCCGGCGCCCTGCTTGACGCCGCCCCCGCCGAGATTGCGCCCGTCGGGGGTGAAGTACTCGCCGACCGTGATGTCCAGCGCGCCCCCGTTGGAGAGCGGCTCCTCCTCCTGGAACACGCCCTTGCCGAACGTGTGCGTGCCGACGACGGTCGCTCGGTGGTGGTCCTGCAGGGCGGCTGTGACGATCTCCGCAGCCGACGCGGTGTTGGCGTCGACCAGCACCACCACGGGGATCTTGGCCGGGATCGCGTCGCCCAGCGCCGACAGCGTCTGGGAGGGCTGCGTGCGCCCCCGCGTGGAGACGATCGTTCCCTTGTCGACGAAGATGCTGGCGATCAGCTGCGCCTCCTCGACGAGCCCGCCGCCGTTTGAGCGCAGATCGAACACGAGCCCGCGAGCACCCGCGTGCAGCTCGTGTTCGACGGCCTGGCGAACTTCGCCGTGGGCGCCGGGGCTGAAGGTGGCAAGCGCAACGACGCCGAGCTTCTTGCCGTTGACCGTGCGCGTCTCCGAGGCCACCACCGGCTCGGCCACGGTGGCCCGGGTCAGCTTCACCGTCCGCGTCGTGGGGTTGGGATGGCCCGACTCGATCTGCAGGCTCACGTCGGTCCCGGGAGGGCCCTTGATCAGAGCCGTGGCCGCTTCGGCGTTCAACCCGCGCAGAGGCTTGCCGCCCACCCCGACGATCAGCTCGCCGGGCTTGAGCCGGGCCCGGGAGGCGGGCGAGGAGTCGAACACCCGCCCGATCAGCAGGCCGCGCTTCTCCGGGTCGACCACCACGCCGATGCCGGCGAAATGGGGCGGGGAGTTGAATTCGCGGTATTCAAAGGGGGTCAGGTAGTGCGAGAAGCGATCGCCGAGGCTCGACACGACCCCCGCGATCGACGCGTTGGTCAGCTTCGAGCTCGGGATCGGCCGGTAGTAGTCGTGGGCGATCCGGTCGATCGCTTCGTTGACGACATTGCCCTGGGCGCTCTTGACGAAGGCACGACGCATGAACGTGGGCAGGTCTTCGGGGTGCCCGCCCAGGTAGACACCCGCCGCCAGCAGGATCGGCAGCAGCACGGCCAGCACGAATGCGAGCGAAGGTCGGCGCGGTTGAGAGCTTCCCATCGGGTCGAGCTAGCGTAGTGGAGCACTGCTCGGGCTCGCCGCAGGACCTTCTAGGGTGGAGCGATGGCAACGTTGGCCGCCACCAGGATCGAGACAAACGGGCTGCCCGTCCATTCGATCGGGCTGCCGGGAACGCGCGCGCTGACCGTGATGGTCGCCTTCGACGCGGGCGCTCGCAACGAGCGCCCCGAGGAGAACGGCATGGCCCATTTCCTCGAGCACCTGGTCTTCAAGGGGGGCGAGAAGTACCCGCACTACAGCGACGTCAACGAGACCGCCGAGCGGCTCGGCGGCGTGCTCAACGCCTACACGAGCCACGACCTGGTGGCCTTCCACATCACCGTCCGGGCCGAGAGCGCCGCGCCGGCCATCGACCTGCTCAGCGACTTCGTCGGACGGCCCCGCCTGGATGCCGAGGAGCTCGATCGCGAGCGCGGCGTTGTGATCCAGGAGATCAATCGCGCCTTCGACCAGCCCTCGACCGTCGCCGAGTACCTGATCGACCGAGCCGCCTTCGGCGATCACCCGCTCGGCCGCACGGTGCTCGGCCCCGCGGAGAACCTGCGCAGCTTCACCCGCGAGGGGATCGTGGCCTTCCGCGAGCGGCGCTGGGCCGGCGCGCGAGGCGGCGTGTTCCTCGCCGGCAACCTCGAGCACCTGCCCGGCGAGGAGGAGCTGCAGGAGCTCTTCGGCCGCTTCCCGGCCCTGCCCGAACCCGAGCCGCCCGAGCCGGCGCCCGCGTTCGACCCGCAGAAGCTCGTCGAGGAGCGGGACACCAACCAGTCGCACCTGCGCATGATCTACAGGCCCGAGGTGTCCGTCGGCGATGTCCGCCAGCGCGCCGCACTGGCGATCTACTCGACCCTGCTCGGAGGCTCGATGGGCTCACGCCTGTTCGACGAGATCCGCGAGAAGCGCGGCCTCTGCTACTCGGTCTACGCGATCTCCCACGCCTTCGCCGACGTGCCGATCCTCCAGCTCGGCTCGGGCCTCGACTCGGAAAAGACGATCGAGGCCTACACGCGCATGCGCGAGATCGTCGACGAGCTGCGAACCGACGGCCCGACCACGGAGGAGGTCGAGCGGGCGCGGGCCTACGCCGCGGGCCGGCTGGTGCTCGCCTTCGAGAACTCGAACGCCGTCGCCCGCCACGCCGCGAACCAGAGCATCGTCTTCGGCGAGTCGATCGACCCCGACGATGCGATCGCCGCGCTCGACGCTGTCACCTTCGACGAGGTCCGCGAGATCGCCGCCGGGATCGAGGACCGGCTCGCGGTGGGCGTCGTCGGGCCGCACGCCGCGGAGGAGTTCTAGCCGGGGGCATCGACTTTGCCGTCGGGCCGGAGCCGCAACGGCGGCGGCTCCGCTTGTGAGCGGCGTCGTTTCTGCGCCACGTCGAGCTGCTCGATCCGCCGGTCGTCGCCGAGCATCTGCCGGATCCAGTCGCTCGCCTCGTCCGGATCGAACGATCGGGCCTCGACCATGGCCTCAATGTCCGCCCAATCCTGGGTTCGGTCGAACATCGCCTTGAACACGACCAGCGCGGTGCAGCTGAGGATCGGAATCGTGCGCCCCTCGAAGGGCACGAGACGGATATGGCGCGCCACGTGCTCGTGGAACGGCAGGACGTTGAGGAACAGGTCGACCGGGGTGGCTCCGGATCTGAGCCTCACCTGACCGTCACGTTCGAGCCTCTCGAGCCGTTCACCATTAACGTCGACGTTGTCCGGCAGCGCCGCGAGGACCTCCCGCGCGCGATCGGTTCCGACGAACACGTTGAAGTCGACATCACGAGTACCGCGCGGGTCGAGCGTGCAGTAGCCCAGTGCGATGGCGCCTCCGACTGCGTGCGGGATGCCGGCTCGCTGCAGCGAGTCGTGTACCGCAAGCAGCAGCTCGCTCAGTTCGCTCACGGCCGCAGTTGGATCAGCGGTGGGTAGGCGAGCTCATCCCTGGGTCTATAGGGAAGGGACTCAGCCAGCTCGATGACCTGAGCGAGAACTCGCCCCGCGTGCTCCTCAGCGACCGCGTTGCGGGCAGGCTCGACGTCGAGGGCCAAGCCTGCCGCGGCGGCGATTCGAGCCAGCGCCGCCACCGAGGGCTGGCGCCGCCCGTGCTCGTATGCGCTCAGGGCAGAGCGATCAACCCCACTCCGCCGTGCGAGCTCGGTCTGACTGAATCCGCTCTGCCGGCGAATCCGGCTCACGAGCTGGCCTGCCACATCGTCGCTTGCTGTGGACATACACGAAATGTAGCAGATCCACCACAGTTATCGATGGATCTGTGGCGTATATACTACAAGCTACTACCCGATCGCCACCATGCGGTCGATCGGCACCCGCGCCTTCGCCGCCGTCTCCGGGTCGACCTTCACCTCGAACTTCATGTCCCGCAGCGCATCGCGCAGCTTCGGCAGCGTGATCATCTTCATGAACACGCACGACGCCTCCGCGTTGGCGGGGATGAACTCGACGTCGGGCGCCGCCATTCGCAGCGGGTAGAGCATCCCGATCTCGGTCGCCACCACCGCCTCACGGACAGGATGCGTTGCGATGTCCCCGGCGGGTGGGCGGGTCGTGTCGGTGAGGCCCGGTTCGCCCACCTGGCTGGCTCCGCGCGCGGCGTGAGCGGTGGACTCCGCGTATTTCAGCATCCCGCCCGTCGAGAGCATGTGGACGCCCTCTGGGTCGACGTCCCCGGCGGCCACGTACTCCATCACGCTCGTCGAGCAGCCACACTCCGGGTGGATCAGGAAATCCGCGCCGGGATGGGCCGCGCGCGTGGCTTCGATGTCGGCCGGGCGGATGCCGGCGTGCACGTGGCACTCGCCGTCCCACACGTGCATGCGGCGGCCGAGCTGCTTCTCCACGTAGGCACCGAGCCACATGTCCGGCCCGAACAGGATCTCCGTGTCGGGGCCGTGGGTCTCATAGATGTGGCGGACGACATCGACGGCGTTGGCCGAGGTGCAGCAGTAGTCGGTCAGCGCCTTGACCCCGGCGGTCGTGTTGACGTACATCACCACCACGCCCTGCGGGTACTCGGCCCGCCAGGCCGCGAGCTGCTCGGCGTCGATCGAGGCCGCCAGCGAGCAGCCCGCGTCGAGGTCGGGGATCAGGACCGTCTTCTCCGGGCACAGGATCGAGGCGGTCTCGGCCATGAAGTGCACGCCGCAGAAGACGATCGTGTCACCCTCGGCGGCCGCCGCCTGACGGGACAGGCCGAGCGAGTCGCCGACGTAGTGGGCGACGTCCTGCACCTCCGGGACCTGGTAGTTGTGGGCCAGGATCACCGCCCCCCGCTCGGCCGCGAGCGCACGCACCTCGTCCTGCAGCCGTGTGATCTCCTCGGCCGAAAGTGCCTGTGGGGAAGCCTGAGCTGGAGCCATGGGGAGGTTCATGGCAGCGCCTCCAGTGTGAGGGAGAGATCGAGGGCGGGAGCGCTGTGGGTCAGCGCGCCCATCGAGATCCATTCTACCCCGGTGTCCGCCACCGCCCGGAGCGTCGTCAGGTCAACGCCGCCGCTTGCCTCGAGCTCCGCCCGCCCGGCCACCTGCGCGACGGCGGCGCGCAGCCCGGCGGTGTCCATGTTGTCCAGCAGCAGCAGCGGCGCACCGGCCGCCAGCGCCTCCTCGATCTCCCGCTCGTCGCGCACCTCGACCTCCAGCCGGCCCGCGAGCTCGGGCGCGGCCGCCCGCGCCTGCGCGACCGCCGCCGTGATCCCGCCGGCGGCGGCGATGTGGTTCTCCTTGATCAGGATCGCGTCGAACAGCCCGGCGCGGTGGTTGACCGCCCCGCCGGCCGCCACGGCCGCCTTCTCGAGCGCGCGCAGCCCCGGGGTGGTCTTGCGCGTGTCCAGCACCCGGGCGCCGGTGCCCTGCACCTCCCGGGCGGCGCGGGCCGCCATCGTCGCCACGCCCGAGAGGTGTGCGAGGAAGTTCAGCGCCGTCCGCTCGGCCGTCAGCAGCGCGGCGGCGGCACCGCCGATCTCCATCACCCCTCCCCCCTGCTCGCGCCAGATTCCCTCCTCCACCAGCCGCTCGATCCGAGCGCCCTGATCGAGCTCGAGGAAGACCGCTTCGGCGGCCTCGAGGCCGTAGATCACGCCGGGAGCCTTCTGCGTGATCCTCGCGAGGGCCCGCGAGCCGGCCGCGACGGTCGCTGCCGTCGTCACGTCGCCCGCCCCGACATCCTCGGCGAGGGCCGCCCGCACGAGCGCCCGCAGCTCGTCCACCTAATCCTCCGGGACGACCGCGGGGGCGCCGCCGCCGGAGGCGCTCGCCAGCAGGTAGGCGCGCACGAACGCGTCGAGGTCGCCGTCGAGCACGCGCTGCACGTCCCCCATCTCGTGGCCCGTGCGGTGGTCCTTGACCATCGTGTAGGGGTGCAGGACGTAGGAGCGGATCTGCGAGCCGAAGTTGACGTCCTGCGCCTCGCCCTTCTCCCGCGCTATCTCTTCCTGTCGTTCGCGCTCTTTGCGTTCGAGCAGCTTGGCCGTCAGCATCGCCATCGCCGTCGCCCGGTTCGAGGACTGCGAGCGCTCGTTCTGGCATTGCACGACGATGCCTGTCGGGCGATGCGTGATGCGGACCGCCGAGTCGGTCTTGTTGACGTGCTGCCCGCCGGCCCCGGAGGCCCGGTAGGTGTCCACCTGCAGGTCGTCGTCGTTGATCTCGACCTCGCCGGTGTCCTTGACCACCGGCGCCACCTCGACGCCCGCGAAGCTCGTCTGGCGGCGGTGGGCAGAGTCGAACGGCGAGAGCCTCACGAGCCGGTGGACCCCGCGCTCGGCCCCGAACAGGCCGTAGGCGTTCTCGCCCGATGCCCTGAAGGTCGCCGACTTGATGCCCGCTTCCTCGCCCTCGGAGACCTCGAGCAGCTCGACCGAGAAGTCCCTTCGTTCGGCCCAGCGCATCAGCATCCGCAGCACCATCTCGGCCCAGTCCTGGGCGTCGGTCCCGCCCGCGCCGGCGTTGACCGTGACGAGCGCGTCGCCGCTGTCGTAGGGCCCGGAGAAGAGGCGCTGCTCCTCGAGCTCGGCGAGGCGCTCCTCGACCGAGGCGATCTGCTCGTCGACCTCACCCTGAAGCGAGGCGTCCTCGCTCGCCATCTCGGCCAGCCCGTCGAGATCCTCGACGTCGCCCTGCAACCGAAGGAACCCCTCCAGCCGGCGCGAGGCACGGGCGTGCTCGGACGACACCGAAGCTGCCCGCTCGGGGTCGTCCCAGAAGCCGGCCGCCCCCATCTGGCCCTCCAGGGCCTCCACCTGCCCGGCCAGTCCAGCCGGGTCAAAGATAGTCCGAGAGCAGCTTCATCTGCTCGCGGATAGCGGCCAGGCGCTGCGGAGTCGACTCGCTGGCGTCCGTGGTGGCCACGCGTCCACGCTATCAGCCCGCCCGCGCCGCTCAGGGCTCGACCAATACGCTTCGCGCCTGGTGTCAGCCTCGGTCCCCGATACGCCGGCAGGCTCCCCGGAGGAGCTCTCCGCCGCCTTCGCACGCGCGCTGGCCGACGGCGAGATCGACCGGGCGCTGGGGCTGTGGCTCGAGGACGCGGCGATCCTCGGCGCGGCGGGTGAGGCGCTGCGCGGGCGGGAGGCGATCGGTGGCGCGCTGCGGGCCCTCGTGGACAACGGCACCGAGGTCGAGATCGAGCTGACACGGACGATCACGGCGGGCGATGTCGCGATCGGCCTCGGCACGCTGACGCTGAGCGGCAACGGCGCGGGCGGCGAGCCGTTCCGTCAGCGAAGCGCCTCCGCCGTCGTCTACTCGCGCGGAGCCGACGGGTGCTGGCGGATCGCCATCGACGCGCCCTGGGGGTTGCCGGGCGCCTGAGTGCCCGGCGGCGGGCTCGCTAGTCGGGCACGACCACGAGCTTGCCCGCGGGATGGCCGTGCTCGCTCTCGCGGAGCGCATCGGCGGTCTGGCTGAGCGAGTAGACGCCCCCCAGCGCGAAGACGAACCTGCCGGCCTCGATCGAGGGGAGCACCTCCCGCAGCGCCTGGATCGTCAGCTCGCCGCCGCCGCCCCCGTGGAACTCGACCCCCAGCTGCTCGCCTTCCGCGGAGGAGGCGATCGTCAAGGCCCGCTCGGGCGCCCCCGCCAGCTCGACGGCCGCGGGCAGCTCGCCGTGGCCGGATGCGTCCAGCGCACCGTCCACCCCGGCGGGCGCCACCTCACGCAGCCGCTCGATCAGGCCGTCGCCGTAGGCCACGGGGATCGCCCCGAGCGCCTGCACGTGCGCGAGCTTGGAGGGGCGGGCCGTGCCGATCACACGCACGCCCCGCGCGCGGGCGAGCTGTGTCGCCACCGACCCGACCCCGCCCGAAGCGCCGAGGATCAGCAGCGTCCCGCCCTCGCCGAGGGCGAACCGCGCGAGCGTCGCGTAGGCGGTGCCGACCACCACCGCGAGACCGCCCGCCACCTCCCAGGGGACGCCGGGCGGCTTCGTCACGAGCAGCTCCGGCCTGCTCAGGGCGAGCTCGGCATAGGCGGGCGTGATCGGAGATCCGAGCACCTCATCGCCGGGCGCGAGGCCGCTCACGCCGGCCCCCACCTCCTCGACGACACCGGCTACGTCGACCCCCAGCCCGCGGGGCTCCTTCAATGGCTGCCCGCCCGAGACCCAGCCGTGGAGGATCTTCCAGTCGATCGGGTTTACGCCGGCCGCGCGAACTCGCAGCAGCACCTCCCCCGGGCCCGGCTGCGGGTCGGGAACCTCCTCGATGCCGAGCACGTCGAAGTCGCCGTACTCGTGAAAGCGGACCGCCTTCACGCGCGTGGGCCCGAGTGGACGGGACTCACGCCCCGTGGCACTTCTTGTACTTCTTCCCGCTCCCGCACCAGCAGGGATCGTTGCGCCCGACCTGGTGCTCGTCGTCGAGCACGCGCTGCTCGACCACGGGCATCGCCTCGAGCTCTTCGCCGCCTTCGCCGTATGACTCGGCTCCCGCCGCCCCCGCCGCGGCGGCGGCCGCGGCCAGCGCGCCCGCCCCGGCGGCGCTGTGGCCGCCCGAGTAGGACACCCGCCCGGCGCGGGTCGAGCTTCCGGCGGCCGCGAACGAGGGCACTTCGCCGCCCCCGCCGCCGTTCTCGCCCTCGACGTTGACCTGGACGTTGAAGATCATCCGCGCGTAGTCCGACCAGACGCTGTTCATCAGGTCGCCGAACAGCGTGAAGGCCTCGTTCTTGTAGGCGACGAGCGGATCGATCTGCGCGAAGCCGCGAAGGTGGATGCCCTCGCGCAGGTAGTCCATGTCGAACAGGTGCTCGCGCCAGCGTTCGTCGATCGTCTGCAACAGCAGGAAGCGCTCCAGAGCCCCCATCAGCTCCTCGCCGAGGGCCTCCTCGCGGGCGTCGTAGCGGCTCATCGCCTCGGCCAGGATCGTCTCGATCAGCTGGTTGCGGTCGAGCGTCTGGGCCTCAAGCGCGGCGCCGTCGATCTCGACGGGGAAGAACTGGGCGAGGGCCGTGTAGAGGCCGTCGAGGTCCCAGTCCTCGATGAACTCCCCGGGCGTGTACTGGTCGATCGTCCGCTCGATCACGGCCGCGACCTCGCGACGCGCCTCCTCGCCGATCGACTTCCCTTCGAGCACCTCGTCGCGGTAGGCGTAGATCACCCGGCGCTGCTCGTTCATCACGTCGTCGTACTCGAGCACGCGTTTGCGGATCAGGAAGTTCTGCTCCTCGACCTTCTTCTGGGCTTTCTCGATCTGTTTCGAGAGCATCCCGGCCTCGATCGGTTCCTCGTTGCCCTCCTCGTCGACGCCGCCGAGTTTGTCGAGGATCCGGTAGATGCGGTCGCCTGCGAACAGCCGCACCAGGTCGTCCTCGGCGGACAGGAAGAAGCGGGACTCCCCGGGGTCGCCCTGGCGGCCGGCACGGCCCCGCAGCTGGTTGTCGATGCGCCGGGACTCGTGGCGCTCGGTGCCGCAGATGAACAGCCCGCCGGCCGCCATCACCTGCTCGCGGCTGTCGGCGACCTTGCGTTCGAGCTCGGGTAGCAGGTCGGCCACACGCCGCTCGTAGTTCTCATCCTCCGGGCTGACGTTTTCGCGCGCCAGCTGCTGCTGGGCGAGGTGCTCGGGGTTGCCACCGAGCTTGATGTCCACGCCGCGCCCGGCCATGTTGGTCGCGATCGTGACGGCGCCCGGCTGCCCGGCCTCGGCGACGATGTCCGCCTCACGCGCGGCGTGCTCGGGCTTGGCGTTCAGGACGGTGTGCTTGATCCCCTGCTTGGTGAGACGGTCTCCGAGCAGCTCGGAGACCTCGACCGAGATCGTGCCCACGAGCACCGGCTGCCCGTTCTCGTTGCGCGCCGCGATCTCTTTGACCACGGCGCTCCACTTGCCCTCCTTGGTCTTGTACACCTGATCGTTGCGATCCGCGCGGACCATCTCCATGTTGGTGGGGATCTGCACGACCGGCAGCTCGTAGATCTTCATGAACTCGGTCGCCTCGGTCAGCGCCGTCCCGGTCATCCCGGCGAGCTTGTCGTAGAGGCGGAAGTAGTTCTGGTAGGTGATCGTGGCGAGGGTCTGGTTCTCCTCCTGGATCGCCACCTTCTCCTTCGCCTCGACGGCCTGGTGCAGACCCTCCGACCAGCGCCTGCCGTCGAGGATGCGGCCCGTGAACTCGTCGATGATCTTGACCTCGCCGTCGATCACCGCGTAGTCGACGTCGCGTTTGTAGAGGGACTCGGCGCGCAGCGCCTGGATCAGGTGGTTGACGAGGTGCCCGTTCTCGGCGCGGTAGAGATGGTCGATGCCGAGGAACCGCTCGGCCTTGGCGACCCCCTGCTCGGTCACCGACACGGTCTTGTGCTTCTCGTCGACCTCGAAGTCGAAATCCGCGAGGAACTGCTTCTTGCTGCGGGGATCCATCCCTTCGGGGGTCTTGCCCAGCTCCATGCGCGGTGCCAGGCCCGCGAACTTGACGTACAGGTCGGCGGCCTGTTCGGGCGCGCCGGAGATGATCAGCGGCGTCCGCGCCTCGTCGATGAGGATGTTGTCGACCTCGTCCACGATCGCGTAGGGGTGGCCCCGCTGGACCTTTTCGGAGAGGTCCTTGGCCATGTTGTCGCGCAGGTAGTCGAAGCCGAACTCGGAGTTCGTGCCGTAGACCACGTCGCAGGCGTAGGCGCGCTGCTTCTCCTCGTAGGGCTGCATGTTCTCGATCACGCCGACCGTCACGCCGAGCGCGTCGTAGATCGGGCTCATCCATTCGGCGTCACGACGGGCCAGGTAGTCGTTGACGGTGACCACGTGCACTCCGCGGCGGCGCGGACGGCCCTCCGGATCGTCGGGGTCGGGCTCGCCGACGGCCAGCGAGTTCAGCACGACGGCGAGCGTCGCAGTCAGGGTCTTGCCCTCACCGGTCTTCATCTCGGAGATCTGGCCCTCGTGCATCGCCATGCCGCCGATCATCTGCACGTCGAAGTGGCGCATACCCATCCGCCGCTTGCCGGTCTCGCGGACGATCGCGAAGCACTCGGGCAGCAGATCGTCGAGTGACTCCCCGTCGGCGGCCCGCTCGCGCAGCGCGTCCATCCGCTCGCGCAGCTCGGCGTCGCTGTCGTGCTCGAGCTCGGGCTCGAAGGCGCCGATCAGCGCCACGCGCTTCTGGTAGCTCTTGAACTTCTTGGCCTCGCCCGCGTTCAGCGCGCGATCGAGCAGTGACGGCATGGGGCCAAGGATAGCCTGCGAGGCAGGACCCTTTGCGGGTCGGTCCCGGGGCCGGCCCGCCCGGCCCGAGCGCCGCTAGGTCGACGGCACGCTCGCGCCGAGCACTCGTGGCGAGGCAGCGTGCGCCTCGCGGCGGCGGCGGAGCTTGTCGCGGTGGCGCTTGACCTGGCGTGCGAGCTCGTCGACCATTTCGTTGACCGAGTGGATCATGTCGGGCGAGCGGTCGCAGGCCCGCAGCGTGACCCCCTTCAGATAGAGGGTCGCCTCGGCGACGTAGCAGTCCGCGACCCGCGGGTTGCGCTCCTGGGAGATCTCGATCTCCAGCTGAGCCAGGTCGGAGACCTGACGCGCAACCTTGCCAAGACGACGCTCGGTGTGCATCCGAAGCTCGTCGGTGACCGGGACGTTTCGACCCCTGATGTCGATTTGCATGTCGCTCCTTCGGTCGGCCTTTTCTCTGGCGTGCCCCGATGCTACGCCGGTCGGCGGCGGATGTAAATGGCCCTGGACGGGTCGCGCGAGCGATCCGGCCGGAGGCGCCAGGGGCGCGGGACGGCGTGCAGCCCGGAACCCTCCTGCGCCCTGCTCGACCCGAAGGTCCGCCCGTGCGAGAATCGACGGCGGATGAGCCCCGATCTCTCCTGGACGTTCAGCCCCGGCGTGCTGATCGGAGCTGCGGCCCTGCTCACGGTGTACGTGCGCCGCTGGCGGGCGGTGCGGACGAGCGGCTCTCCGCGGGCCGCGGCCGAGGCGCCCGTGTGGCGGCTGTGCTGCTTCGCGGGATCGGTGCTCGTGACCCTCGCGGCGCTGATCTCACCGATCGACGCCCTGGCCGACCAGCTCTTCTTCGCCCACATGATCCAGCACATGCTGCTGCTCGACCTGGCCCCGATCCTGGCGATCCTCGGCTTCACGAAGGTGATCCTGCGCCCGGTCACGCGCGCGGTCCACGACATCGAGCGCAGAGCGGGGCCGCTGGCACACCCCGCGTTCGCGGTCCTGCTCTACATCGCCGTGATCTGGGCCTGGCACGTCCCGGCGGCCTACGACCTGGCGGTGCGCCATGCGCCCGTTCACGTCCTCGAGCACCTCAGCTTCATCGTCGCGGGCTCGCTGTACTGGTGGCATCTGCTCTCGCCGATCCGCGCGCGGATGCGCCTCGACGGCATGGGGCCGATCGCCTACATGGCCTCCTCGAAGCTTTTCGTCGGCGCGCTCGGCATGGGCCTCGCGTTCGCCCCCGCGGCGCTGTACCCCTACTACGAGCACCAGGCCCGCGTGTGGGGCATCTCTGCCGGGGACGATCAGGCCATCGCCGGGCTGATCATGGCCGTCGAGCAGTCGATCGTGATGGGCATCGCGATCGTGGTGCTGTTCGTGCGGGCGCTGACAGAGTCCGAGCGGGCCCAGCAGCGCCGCGAGCGCTACGAACTGGCCTGAGCGGGACCGCCGCCGCCCTGCCGATCGCGCGCGCCCTCGGCGGCGGCATGCGACCGGCGGGGACTAGGGCCGCGCACCGGAGAGCTCTACGCAGAGGCGCTCGAGGAGCTGCTGCACCTCGGCCTCGCGGTGGGCGTCGGGGTCGGCGAGGGCGGCGCTCAGCTCCTCACGACGGGCGCTCACTATCTGGTCGGCCATCGCCACGCCGGCGGGCGTCAGGCGCGCCTGCCCGCCCTCCCCCTCGATCAGGCCTCGCTCGTGCAGCTCGGCTTTGACCGTCAGGATCCGCGTCTCGTCGATCTCCTGGCTGTGGGCCATGTCGAGAGTTCCGGGGATGCCGTAGCTGTTGAAGCGGGCCAGCGCCCAGACCGCGCCGGGGCTCAGCTCGACACCCGCGCGGGCGGCGATGCGCTCGCCGATCTCCCGCCGCCCCTCGCTGCCCGCGAGGATCCCCAGAGCGCGATCGATCTCCGCCAGCGAGCTGTTGGACTTGGGCGCCGCGAGCGCGTCCTCGAGGCCGCTGCTGGTCGCCGCGGTGGCCCGCAGGGGGCGCTCGCGAAGGAACAGGCTCAGCACGAAGCCACAGGCGCCGATCGCCGCGGCGACGACGAACACCGGCTCGAGGGCGTGCACGTAGGCGCTCGCGTAGGCCCTCTGCGCAACGGCCGGCAGGGCGGCGAGCTGGGCACCGGTGAGCCGCGCGCCGGCAGCCACCTGGTGCCCGAGCGGGCCGGGGATCGCGCCCTGCAGCTCGTCGCGCAGCCTGCTCGAGAAGATCGTGCCGAAGATCGCCGCGCCGAACGAGCCGCCGATGCCGCGCGCGAGCGTCACGCCGGAGGTGGCTGCCCCGAGCACCGCGTAGGGGACGGCGTTCTGCACCACCAGCACCAGCACCTGCATCACCATGCCGAGGCCGAGGCCGAGGACGAGCAGGTAGAGGTCGGCGGTCAGGGCGCTCGTGTCGAGGGTCAGCTGCGAGAGCAGCGCGAGACCCACCGTCATCACGGCCGTGCCGGCGATCGGGAAGGCGCGGTAGCGGCCGGTCGCCGAGATCACCCGCCCCGAGACGACCGAGGTCAGCACGAGGCCGCCCAGCAGCGGGAGCAGCCGCAGCCCCGCCCCTGTCGGGCTCGAGTGGAAGACGGTCTGGAAGAACAGCGGCAGGAAGGTCACCGAGCCGAACAGCGCGAAGCCGACGATCAGCGACAGCGCGGCCGCGACGCGGAAGACGTCGTTGCGAAACAGCGACAGCGGCAGCACCGGTTCGGCGGCCCGGCGCTCGACGGCCACGAACAGCGCCAGCAGGACCACGCCCGCGATCGCGACGAGGATCGTCTGCGGGGAGCCCCAGCCCCAGGTGGTGCCGCCGATGCTCGCCACCAGCACGATCGCGCTGAGCGCCGCCGCCAGCAGGGCAGCTCCCGCGTAGTCGATCTTCGGCCGCCCGCGCGTGGTGACGGCCGGCAGCGTGGAGGAGATCACGGCCAGCGCCAGCAGGCCGATGGGCAGGTTCACGTAGAAGATCCAGCGCCAGGAGAAGTGCTCGACGATCAGCCCGCCGAGCAGCGGCCCGGCCACGCTGGCGAGCCCGAAGACGGCGCCGAACAGGCCCTGGTAGCGGCCTCGTTCGCGCGGCGTGACGATGTCGCCCACGGACGCCTGGACGAGCACGATCAGCCCGCCCGCGCCGAGACCCTGCACGGCCCGGAAGGCGATCAGCTCGGTCATCGAGTTCGATAGCCCGCATAGCCCCGAGCCGATCAGAAACAGGACGATGGCGCTCTGCAGGACCCTCTTGCGGCCGAGCTGGTCGCCGAGCTTGCCGTACAACGGCGTGACGGCCGTCTGCGCCAGCAGGTATGCGCTCGTCACCCAGGACAGGCGCTCCAGGCCACCGAGGTCGCCGACGATCGTCGGCAGTGCGGTGGCGACGATCGTCGAGTCGAGGGCGGCCAGCAGCAGCACGAGCATCAGGCCGCTGAACACCACCCTGAGCCTGCGCCCCGAGGCAGGGACCGCTGCGGGCGCCGGCGCTGCTGCGGCCGGGGCGCTCAGAGCAGCCTCGGGACGGGTCGCGGGTTCGGGAGGCCCGGGACCCGCATCGCCTCAGCTGCGGCGCCTCAGGCTCGACACGATCCCCTTGTGGCCGGCGATCGCGCCGATCAGGATCGAGCCGGCGGCGACCTGCGTGCCGGGGAAGACGATGCTCGAGCGCAGCTGCGCTCCGTCGCCCACGGTGGCGCCGTCGCCGAGCGCCACCGGCCCCGTCAGCCGCACCCCGCCGCCGATCCTCACGTCCCCGCCGATCCACACCGGGCCCTCGATCTCAGCGTCCTCGGGCAGCGTGCTGCCACCGGCGACGGTCACGCCCGGCGAGATCTCCTCGCCCCGGATCTCCAGGCGCAGCTCGCCCTTCAGCGCGTCGAAGGTGCCCTGGCGCAGCTCGCCCAGCGAGCCGACGTCGTTCCAGTACTCCCCCACCTCGTGGATGTGGAAGGGCACGTCGTTCTCGAGCAGCGCCGGGAACACGTCCTGGGCCCAGTCGGCGAAGGGGCGCTCGGGGAAGTAGTCGAAGATCTCCGGGGAGAACACGTAGATGCCGCAGTTGCCGAGATCCGACAGCGCTTCCTCGGGCGCCGGCTTCTCCTGGAACCCAGTGATCCGCCCGTCGCGGTCGTGCAGCACGACGCCATACTCGCGCGTGTCCGCGACCTGCTTCACCGACAGCGTCGCGATGCCCCCGCTCTCGCGGTGGCGGGCGACGAGGGCCGTCAGGTCGATGTCCGTCAGCGCATCACCGGAGATCACGAGGAAGGGCTCCTCGCCGAAGAAGTCCTTGCATGCCCGCACACCCCCGGCGGTGCCCAGCAGCTCCTCCTCGAAGCGGTAGCTGAGCCGCTCGCCGAAGTACTCCTTGATCGACTCGGGGAAGTAGTGGAGGTTGGCGATCACCTCGTCGAAGCCGTGACGGGCGAGCAGGTCGAGGATGTGCTCCATCACGGGCCGGTCGAGGACCGGCACCATCGGCTTGGTGATCTCATACGTCAGCGGGCGCAGCCTCGTGCCCAGGCCCGCCGCGAGCACCATCGCTCTCATATGCGGCTCATCCTTTCAACTTCCGCGTTTCGGCGAGCGCTGTTCCTCGCGGTGGATCCGCAGGCTCAGCGAGACCAGGCCCCCTAGCCAGACCAGCGCGCCGCCGGCCGCGAACACGAACGCCACGGGAGAGGACACCCAGAGGACGAGCATCACGTACACCACGACCATCAGCGGCAGGGGCTTCAGTTAGAAGCCACGGAGCCAGTAGAGGGTCGCGACACGCGGGGCGTCCTTCCCGGGGGGCTCCCCGAAGATCTTGTAGACGATCGAAGCCAAGCTGCGCCTTACCTACCCGGCTCGGGGCGCGCCCTCGATGCTCCCTGCAGGCAGCTGTCGAGGACGCCGTCCCGAATCGGGGCGATGCCGGGCTGTGGGCCTAGTAGCGGTAGTGGTCCGGCTTGAAGGGGCCGTCCGCCGACACGCCGATGTAGGCGGCCTGCTCGGGAGTCAGCCTCGTCAGCCGCACCCCGAGCGCGTCCAGGTGCAGCCGGGCGACCTTCTCGTCGAGGTGCTTGGGCAGCACGTAGACCCGCTTCTCGTACTCGTCGTTCTTGCTGAAGAGCTCGATCTGGGCGATCGTCTGGTTGCTGAAGGAGTTGCTCATCACGAAGCTCGGGTGGCCCGTGGCGTTGCCCAGGTTCAGCAGCCTGCCCTCCGAGAGCATGATGATCGCGTGGCCATCCGGGAAGACCCACTTGTCGACCTGCGGCTTGATGTTGATCTTCTCGATCCCGGCGATCCGGCCGAGGCCGGCGATGTCGATCTCGTTGTCGAAGTGGCCGATGTTGCCCACCACCGCCTGGTGCTTCATCCGCTGCATGTCCGCGGCGGTGATGATGTCCTTGTTGCCGGTGGTGGTGATGAAGATGTCGGCCTTCTCGAGGACTTCGTCGAGCGTTTTCACCTCGTATCCCTGCATCGCCGCCTGCAGCGCGCAGATCGGGTCGATCTCGGTGATGATCACCCGCGCGCCTTGGCCCCGCAGCGATTCCGCGCAGCCCTTGCCAACGTCCCCGAAACCGCACACGACGGCGGTCTTGCCACCGATCATCACGTCGGTAGCCCGGTTGATGCCGTCGATCAGGGAATGCCGGCAGCCGTAGAGGTTGTCGAACTTGGACTTCGTGACGGAGTCGTTGACGTTGATCGCCGGGAACAGCAGCTCGCCGCTCTCGACCATCTCGTACAGGCGGTGCACGCCGGTCGTCGTCTCCTCGGTCACGCCTTTGATGCCCTCACCGATCTTCGTCCAGCGCTGCGGGTCCTCGCCGAGCGAGCGGGTCAGGAGCGAGAGGATCACCGCGAACTCCTCGGACTCGGCGCTCGCCGGGTCGGGGACGGCGCCCGCCGCCTCGTACTCGGTGCCCTTGTGCACCAGCAGGGTCGCGTCGCCGCCATCGTCGAGGATCATGTTCGGCCCCGGTTCGCCGTCCGGTCCGGGCTCGGGCCAGCGCAGCACCTGGTCGGTGCACCACCAGTACTCCTCCAGCGTCTCGCCCTTCCAGGCGTAGACGGGCACGCCGCGCGGCTCCTCGACAGTCCCCTCGAGGCCGACCGCCACGGCTGCCGCCGCGTGGTCCTGGGTGGAGAAGATGTTGCAGCTGCACCAGCGCACCTCCGCCCCGAGCGCCGTCAGCGTCTCGATCAGGACGGCCGTCTGGATGGTCATGTGAAGCGAGCCGGTGATGCGGGCGCCCTTCAGCGGCTGGGAATCGGCGTACTCGCGCCGGATCGACATCAGGCCCGGCATCTCGTGCTCGGCGAGGGTGATCTCCTTGCGCCCGAAGTCGGCCAGGGACAGGTCGGCGACCTTGAAGTCGGACGCGGTTGCGGTGGGGGTCATCGATGACATGACGAACTCTCCTGTCGGTCAGGTGAGCGCCCTTGCTGCAGAGGAAGGTCGAGCGTGGCGGATCGGAGCCGTCGCAGCGCTCCTCGACCGCCCAGGACGGTATCACACGCCCCCGCGGCTCTTCAGCGGCTGTCCAGCGCGGCCTTGAGCTCCTCGAGCACCTTGACCGGGCCCGGGTCGACGCCCCGTAGGGCGGCGAGATAGATCGAGACGAGATCCCCGAGCAGCACCAGCGAGATCACCCGGTCGACGGCCGTCTGGCCGCGCGTCTCGATGCGGAAGCTGGCCGCCGCGGTGCCGGCGATCATCTGCTCGGTCAGTTCCATCCGCTGCTTGACGCGGGGGTGGGCGTCGGAGTCGTCGAGGAACACGGCCGAGAAGCGCCCGACGTCGTTGGCCCCCTCCCAGCCGACCAGCTCGTTGTGGTCGAGCTCGGGGAGTTCACCGGAGAAGGCCGGCTGCTTGGCGTTCTCGTTGATCTGCGTCTTCCAGCGGTAGGCGATCGGGGAGGTCAGGCCGGCGCCCGCGATCACCGGCGTGGTGCCGTGCAGGCCGCGAGCGATCGTCTTGGCAAGCGAGTCCTCGGGCGCGTCGGGGCCCCACTCCTCCACGAGCTGCTCGACGTGGGAGGCGGCCACGTCGATCTCGGGGGTCAGCCGGGGGCCGACGCCGCAGAGGGCGGCGACCTCGAGCGAGGCGACGACCATGTAGGCGACGGCCGCGCGAGGCTGGAAGCCCGCCGGCAGGGGGATCACCGGCACGCCGTCCGCGCGGGCCATCTCGGCGAGCCGTCCACCCGTCGTCACGACCGTGCGCTTGGCGCCGAGGGCACCCGCGGACTCGTAGCAGGCCAGCGTCTCCTCGGTTTCGCCCGAGTAGCTTGCGCACATCACCATCGTGTCGGGGGTCGTCCACGTGGGGATGCCGTATGCGCGGGTCACGAAGATCGGCCGCGAGGCGTGGTCGCCGAGGGCCGCCCGCGCCAGCGCGCCGCCGATCGCGGAGCCTCCCATCCCGGCGACGACGAGCCCGGCGGGCGTGTCCCAGTCCTGCATGATCGCCGACTCGACCCGCCAGACGGCGTCGCGCAGGTGCTCCGACAGGGCCAGCACATCGGCCAGCTGCCCCGTCGAGTCGACCTTGCCGATCAGCTCGCGGGTGATGTCCTCCGCGGCGGGTGTCGTGGTCACGCCGTCGCTCATCTGGGCCTCTTTTTGTCGGTGGTGGGAATCGTCCTCATCTTGTTCTCGCAGCGAATCCGGGCGATCGGCCTTCAGAACTCGATCGCCCCGTCGGGCAATTGCACCCCCGGGAAGATACGCGCCCCACGCGTGATCAGGTTGTCAGCCCCGAGGCTGACTTCCTCGCCGAGCACGGCTCCGCCCGTGATCTTGGTGTTGGCACCGATCCGGCAGCCGGGTCCGACGATGCAGTCGCGCAGCTCACAGCCCTCCCCGATCTGCGTGCCGCGAAGGATAACGGCGCGCTCGACGGTGGAGCCGGGGCCGACCGAGACGTCCTCGCCGAGCACGACGAGGCTGCCGACGTGGGCGCCACGGGCGACCTTCACGCCGCGCTCCAGTACCGCCGGGGGAACCACCCGGCCGAGCACCTCCGCGTCGGGCCCGATCGCCATCCAGCCGTCCCCCATGCGCTCCTGCACGGCGGTCTTGACGTTGCCCTCGATGATGTCGAAGGTCCCCTTCAGGTAGCGCTCGGGGGTCCCGATGTCCATCCAGTAGCTGTCCGAGGCGTATCCGTAGAGGCCGTCGCCGACCAGCCGCGGCCAGACCTCACGCTCGATCGAGACGTTGCGGTCCGGCTCCACCATCGAGAGGATCTCCTTCTCCAGCACATAGGCCCCGGCGCTGATCAGGGCCCCTGCGGCGGGCCGTGGGCCGCCGCCGTCGGCGCTCGGCTTCTCGATGAAGGCCTCGACGGACTGGTCGTCTTCGAGCAGCACCATGCCGTAGGCGCTCGGGTCGGGCACTTTCACGAGCGCCAGCGTTGCCCGCGCGCCCGTCGCCTCGTGCTGGGCGATCTGGGCGCTGAGGTCGATGTCGGTGAGGACGTCGCCGTTGAGCATCAGGAAACGGTCCTCGAGCATCGGCGCGGCCAGCTTGACGGCGCCGGCGGTGCCACGCGGCTCGGGCTCCTCGACGAAGCGAAGCCGCAGGTCGAGCTGCGAGCCGTCGCCGAGCACCTCGCGGACGCTGTCGGCGAGGAACCCGCAGGACATGATCACGTCGTCGATGCCGTGGCCCCGGAGCCACTCGAGCATGAAGACCATGAAGGGCCGGTCGACGAGCTGCACGACCGGCTTGGGAACGGTCGATGTGAGCGGGCGCAGGCGCGTGCCCTGCCCGCCCACGAGGATCACCGCCTGGATTCCCTCACCGCCTCCCGATCCCCTCGTATGTCAGGCCCGCCCCCCGCAGGACCGCCGGGTCGAGGGCGTTGCGCCCGTCCACCACGAGGTCGCCGCTCATCGCCGCCGCCACCTCGCTCCAGTCGAGCTCGAGGAACTGCCGCCACTCGGTGACCAGCACCACCGCGTCCGCGCCGGTGACGGCCTCCATCGCCGAGGAGCAGTAGTTGAGCTGCGGCATCAGCGTCCTCGCCTCGCGCTCGGCGATCGGGTCATAGGTGTTGACCACCGCCCCCTCTGCGAGCAGCCGGGCGGCGAGGACGAGCGAGGATGCGCCCCGCATGTCGTCGGTCTCCGGCTTGAAGGCCAGGCCGAGCATCGCGACCCGCTTGCCCGCGAGATCACCCACGTGGCGCTGGAGCTTCGACACGACGCGGCGCTTCTGCAGCTCGTTGACCTCGGTCACCGCGTTGAGCAGCTGGAAGTGGTAGCCGGAGTTGGCCGCCAGCAGCTTCAGGGCGCTCACGTCCTTGGTGAAGCAGGAGCCGCCGTATCCGATCCCGGCCTGCAGGAACTTCGGGCCGATCCGGTCGTCGAGGCCGACGCCGCGGGCGACCTCGATCACATCGGCCCCGGTCTCCTCGCAGACGTTGGCGATCTCGTTGATGAACGAGATCTTCGTCGCCAGGAAGGCGTTGGCGGCGAGCTTGATCATCTCGGCGCTGGCGATGTCCGTGCGCACGACCTGCTCGGCCGAGGCCAGGGGGCTGTAGAGCTCGATCACGGCATCGCCGGCCCAGTCGCCGCCGTCGCCGATCACGACCCTGTCGGGGTGGCGGAAGTCCTTCAGCGCGGAGCCCTCCTTGAGGAACTCCGGGCAGGAGACGTATGCCATCCCCTCCTTGCCCCGTTCGCGGAACACCCGCTGGATGCTCGCGCCGGTGCCGCAGGGGACCGTCGACTTCATCACGAGGGCGTGCTCGCTCGAGGGCGGCAGCGCGTCCACGACCGCGTGCACGGCCGACAGGTCGGCGTCCCCGGAGTAGGTCGGGGGCGTGCCGACGGCCACGAACAGCAGGCGGGCGCGGGACATCGCCTCTGCCAGGTCGGTGCCGAAATGAAGGCGCTCGCCGTGGGTCTTCAGGACCTCCTCAAGGCCGGGCTCGTAGATCGGCACCTCGCCGCGGCGCAGGCGCTCGATCTTCTCGGCGTCGATGTCCACACACCAGACGTCGCTGCCCAGCTCGGCGAAGCCGGCCGCGGTGACCAGGCCGACATAGCCGGTGCCGATCACTCCGATTGGCTCGCGTGCCGCGCTCATGAGGCGAGGAAGGCTAGCCGCTGAGGGGATCGCCCGCCGCCCTACTGGGCGACGGCGAGGAACGCCTCGTAGCGTCGCGCGTCGCGCAGCGCCCGGGCGTGTTCCTCGGAGTCCTCATCGGCCCGTTCGGCGGTGCTGCGCGATTCGGCGAGCTTCGTCTCGATCGTGGGCCGGTCGATCTGCGCCGGCTCGATCGCCTCCTCGACAAGCACCAGCGCACGGTTCTCGCTGAACTGCAGGTAGCCCTCGGCCTGGGCGAAGCGCACGACCTCGTCCTCGGAGCGGTACAGGCGCAGCTCCGTCGGGTCGAGCATCGCCAGCACCGGCTCGTGGTTGGCGAGCACGCCGATCGAGCCGCTGGCCGTGCGGGTCGAGAGCATCTCGATTTCCTCGGAGAAGACCTCGCCCTCGGGGGTCAGCACTTCGGCCTGGAACTTCGTTCTCGCCATCAGCCCCGCCCCGGCCCGCTCTGCTGTTCGGAGGAGAAGCTCATTTCTTGGCCGCCTCCACGACTTCCTCGATCGTGCCCTTCAGGAAGAAGGCGCTCTCCGGCACCTCGTCGTGCTTGCCTTCGATGATCTCTTCGAAGCCGCGGATCGTCTCGGCGATCGGCACGTAGGCGCCGGGCGTGCCGGTGAACTGCTCGGCCACGAAGAAGGGCTGGGAGAGGAAGCGCTCGATCTTGCGGGCGCGCTGGACGGTCAGCTTGTCCTCGTCGGAGAGCTCGTCGATGCCGAGGATCGCGATGATGTCCTGGAGCTCCTTGTAGCGCTGCAGGATCTCCTTGACGCGGTTGGCGACCCGGAAGTGGTCCTCGCCGAGGATGTCGGCCTTGAGGATCGTGGAGTTCGACTCCAGCGGGTCGACCGCCGGGTAGATGCCTTTTTCGGAGATCGCACGGGACAGCGCGGTGGTCGCGTTGAGGTGGGCGAACACCGATGCCGGAGCGGGGTCGGTGTAGTCGTCGGCCGGCACGTAGATCGCCTGGATCGAGGTGACCGAGCCGCGCTTGGTCGAGGTGATGCGCTCCTGCAGGCCGCCCATCTCGGTCTCCAGCGTCGGCTGGTAGCCGACCTGCGAGGGCATCCGGCCGAGCAGGGCCGAGACCTCGGAGCCGGCCTGGACGAAGCGGAAGATGTTGTCGATGAACAGCAGCACGTCCTGGCCCTGGTCGCGGAAGTATTCGGCCATCGTCAGGCCCGACAGGGCGACCCGCATGCGGGCGCCGGGCGGCTCGTTCATCTGTCCGAACACGAGCATCGTCTTGTCGAGGACGCCCGACTCCTTCATCTCCAGCCACAGGTCGTTGCCCTCGCGGGAGCGCTCGCCCACGCCGCAGAAGGCCGACAGGCCGCCGTGCTCCTTGGCGAGGTTGTGGATCAGCTCCTGGATCAGCACGGTCTTGCCCACGCCGGCGCCGCCGAACAGGCCGACCTTGCCGCCCTTGGCGTATGGCGCCAGCAGGTCGATGACCTTGATGCCCGTCTCGAACATCTCGGTCGTCGGCGTCAGGTCCTCGACGCGGGGCGCGTCCTGGTGGATGCCCCGCCGCTCGACATCGGCCGGCAGCGGCTCGCCGAGGTCGATCGGGTCGCCGAGCAGGTTGAAGATGCGTCCCAGCGTGACCTCGCCCACGGGCACGGTGATCGGGCCGCCCGTGTCGATCACCTCGAGGCCCCGGGAGAGGCCGTCGGTGGTGTCCATCGCCACAGCCCGCACGCGGTCGTCGCCGAGGTGCTGCTGAACCTCGCACACGAGCAGCGTCTCCTCGGCGCCGGCGCTGATGCCCGCGGCCTCCTCCTCGCGGTTTGCCGCGGTGCGAGCGATCGTGATCGCGTGGTTGATCTCAGGCAGGCGGTCGGGGAAGACCGCCTCGATCACGACCCCCTGGATCTCCTCGATGCGCCCGACGTTGCGGCCGTCGTTCTCGGTGGCGTTCGGCTCGGTTGCTGTGCTGGCCATCAGTTTGTTCTCTCTTTCTTTCTCTCTAAGTCTTTTCGAGTCGTTCGCCTAGCTCAGGCCCTCAGCCCCGGCTACGACCTCCATGATCTCCTGGGTGATCTCGGCCTGGCGGGCGCGGTTCATCTGCAGCGTGTAGTCGGTGATGATTTCGCCGGCGTTCTCGGAGGCGCTGCGCATGGCTGTCATCTGCGCCCCGAAGAAGCCGGCCGTGGACTCGACCAGCGCCCGGTAGATCGAGATCTCCACGTAGTCCGGCACGAGCCGGCGCAGGATCGCCTCGGGGTCGGGCTCGTAGTCCACGAGCGCCCGCGGGCCCTCGTGGGCCTCGCTCTCGGGTTCCTCCTCGGGCTCCTCCCCGGCCACGGTGGCCGCGGAGACGGGCAGCAGGCGCTCCTGGGTGACGGTCTGGGTGAGGGGCGAGACGTAGCGGTTGTAGACCAGCTCGACCCGGTCGAGCTTGCCGTCGACGTAGGCTTCGATCAGGTCGTCTGCGATCGTGCGCGCGTCGGCGTAGGCGGGACGGTCGGAGAACCCCGTGTAGCTGCCGCTCAGCTCGAGCCCGCGGAAGACCAGGGAGGACACGCCGCGCCTTCCTGTGGCGTACCAGGCGCCCCGCTGTCCGCGATCGCCCAGTTCGGCGCCGATGCGCGTGCCGGCCCGGATCACCTGCGAGTTGAAGCCTCCGGCCAGGCCGCGGTCGCCCGTGATCAGCAGCAGTCCCACGTTCGTCTCGGACTCGTGCTCGGCCAGCAGCGGCATCCGGGAGGCCTCGGCGCCGGCGGCCTTGGCCGCCTGACGGGTCATCCGGCGCACGGCGTCGGCGTAGGGGCGCAGCGCCTCGATCCGCTGCTCGGCCCGCCGCAGACGTGCGGCGGCCACCATCTCCATCGCACGGGTGATCTTCTGGATGTTCTTGACCGAGGAGATCTTGTTCTGTACGTCTCGCTGTGAGGCCATGGGTCAGCTCCGCCGGACCGCTCGCTAGGCGGCGGCGGTCGTCTCCTCCCGCTCGCTCTCCTCGGCCGTGCCCGCGCCGTTGGAGCCTGCGTCGGCCTGCGACTGCGAGCGCGGAGCCAGGGGCGCGTCGTCCTCGAGCGGCTGGCCTTCCTCGTCGAGGTCGTAGCCGAAGTCCTCGGCGAACGACTCGACGGCCGTGTGCACGGCCTTCTGCGTCTCCTCCGACCAGTCGCCTCCGGCGATCGTCGCGCGCAGGTCCGCGTGCTGGGCGTGCATCCGTTCGGTCAGCTCGAGCAGGAACTCGGTCACCCGCTCGGCCTTCAGGCGGTCGAGGAAGCCGTTCGTCGCGGCGTAGATCTGGACCGTCTGGTCCTCGACGGGGAGCGGCGCCCGCTCGTGCTGGTTGAGCGTCTGCACGAGCCGCGCGCCGCGGGCCAGCGTGCGCTGGGTGTCGGCGTCGAGGTCGGAGCCGAACTGGGCGAACGCCTCGAGGTCGCGGTACTGGGAGAGCTCGAGCTTGATGCGCCCGGCGACCTTCTTCATCGGACCGATCTGAGCGTTGCCGCCGACTCGCGAGACCGAGATGCCCACGTTGATGGCGGGTCGCACGCCCGAGTTGAAGAGCTTCGACTCGAGGAAGATCTGCCCGTCGGTGATCGAGATCACGTTCGTGGGGATGTAGGCCGAGACGTCGCCGGCCTGCGTCTCGATCACGGGCAGCGCCGTCAGCGAGCCGCCGCCGAGATCGTCGTTGAGCTTGACCGCCCGCTCCAGAAGCCTCGAGTGCAGGTAGAAGACGTCCCCCGGGTAGGCCTCACGGCCCGGCGGGCGGCGCAGCAGCAGCGACATCTGGCGATAGGCGTAGGCGTGCTTGGTGAGGTCGTCGTAGATGCACAGCGCGTGCCTGCCGGTGTAGAGGAAGTGCTCGCCCATCGCGCAGCCCGCGTAGGGGGCCATGAACTTGATCGGCGCGGCCTCGTCGGCCGGCGCGGCGACGATGATCGTGTTGTCCAGCGCCCCGTATTCGTCGAGCGTCTGGGCGAGCGCCACGACGGTCGACATGCGCTGGCCGATGGCCACATACACGGACACGATGCCGGTGTCCTTGTTGTTGATGATCGCGTCGATCGCGATCGCCGTCTTTCCCGTCTGGCGGTCGCCGATGATCAGCTCTCGCTGGCCACGGCCGATCGGGATCATCGCGTCGATCGCCTTCAGGCCGGTCTGCATCGGTTCCGTCACCGGCTGGCGCTGCACAACGCCGGGCGCCTTGAACTCGGCGGGCCGGCGCTCGGTCACGTTGATGTCCCCCTTGCCGTCGAGGGGGCGGCCGAGGGGATCGACGATCCGGCCCAGCATCTGCTCGCCGACGGGGATCTCGAGCAGCGAGCCGGTGCGCTTGACCGTGTCGCCCTCTGAGATGTGCTCCCACTCGCCGAACAGCACGGCGCCGACGTTGTCGGACTCGAGGTTCAGGGCCAGCCCCGTGACGCCGTGGGGGAACTCGAGCATCTCGAAGGACATGCAGTTCTCGAGTCCGTGCAGGCGGGCGATGCCGTCGGCGACCGACAGCACGGTGCCGACCTCGGTCAGCTCGGCCGTGCCGGCGTCGAGCCCCTCGATGCGGCTCTTGAGAATGCTTGTGATCTCGTCTGGGTTGATCTGCATGAATTTCTCCTTTGAGGGCGAGGGGCCCAGCCTTCACCGGCCTACGGCCGGCTCGGCCACCCTCTTAAGCTCCTTGGGCAACCTGCCTGCGCAGCTGCTCCAGTCGGTTTCGGATTGAGGCATCGAGGATCGAGTTGCCGACCCGGACCACGATGCCGCCCAGGATGTCGGGATTGACGTGCGCGGCGAGCTGGATCTTGCGGCCGGCGCGCTCGCCGATCGTGCGGCCGAGGTTCTCGGTCGTCGCCGGGTCGAGCTCGACGGCACTGGTGATCTCGACCGGCAGCACCCGGTTCTCCTCATCCCACAGCCGCTCGTACTCCTTGCGGATGCGGAAGATCACCGGCATGCGGTGGTTCTCGATCAGCAGCTTCACGAAGTTCACGAGGCTCTCGTCGGCGCCCTCGACCATGCGGTCGAGGCCGTCCTCCTTCTCCTTCGTCGAGAAGTAGGGGGAGAAGAAGAACGTCGCCAGCTCGCGGTGCTCGTCCAGGGCGTCGGCGAACTGGCCGAGCTGCTCGCGCAGCACGTCCAGCTTGCTCTGCTCGCGGCCGACCTCGAACAGCGACCTCGCGTATACCTGGGCGAGCTCCTCCATCAGTTGTCGGAACGTCCCGCCGAGATCGAGGAGAAGTCGAGCTCGCCGAGCGCCTCCTCGACCAGACGGCGCTGGTCGGCGTCGGTGAGGGTCTTCCGGGTCACCTTCTCGGTGGCCAGCACGGTCAGGTCGGCGATCTCGCGACGGATGTCCGACAGCGCCCGCTCGGTCGCGGCCTCGATGTCGCGCTCGGCCCGCCTGCTGGCGTCGGCGATCATCTCCTGGCCGCGGGTCTTGCCCTCCTGTTCGTGCGCGTCGGCCGCCTGGCGCGCGCGCTGCACGATCTCGTCGGCCTGGCCGCGGGCCTCCTTCAGCCGCTCGCGGTATTCCGCCAGCAGCTCGTCGGCCTCCTTGCGCGTGCGCTCGGCCGTGTCGATCGAGTCTTCGATCGCTTTCTGTCGCTTGCCGAGGGCCTCGGCGATGCGGGGGAAGGCGAGCTTGGACAGCAGCAGCATCGTTCCTCCGAACACGAGCAGCGTCCAGATCATCAGCCCGATGCCGGGCTTGATCAGGAAGCCGCCGCTGGAGGCGATCACCTGCGCGCCGGTCGCGGGGATGTTTGCGAGCGAGCCGAGCATCGCGTCAGACGATGAACGCGGCGAGCAGTCCCGCCACGAGCCCGTAGAAGAAGCACGCCTCGGTAAGGGCGAAGCCGAGCCACTGAAGCTGGGTGATCTCGTCGCGCATCTCCGGCTGGCGCGTGATCGCTTCGATCGCCTTCCCGAAGATGATGCCGATGCCGACGCCGGCGCCCACGGCACCGAGACCGCCACCGACCCCGAGGCCGATCGACTTGCCGGCCTTGGCCGTTTCTTCGGCCACGGCGAGGATGGTGATTAGGGCGATGTGCACGTCGATTGACTCCTTTAGTGGTCTTCGGCGACCGCGCCGCCGAGGTAGATAGCTGTGAGGGTGGCAAAGATGAATGCCTGCAGGGCAGCCACCAGGCCGACCTCGAAGGCGAACAGCAGGATCCCGAACGGGACCGTGAACCACGCGAGCGCCGACACTCCGAGGATCACGGCGAGCGCGCCCGCCATGAACAGGATGATCAGATGCCCGGCGAGGATGTTGGCGAACAACCGGATCGTCAGCGAGAGGATCCGCATCAGGTTCGAGAGCACCTCGAGAAAGAAGATCGCGACCGCCATGCCGCCGGTGACGCCGCCCGGCACGAGGCCCTTCAGGTAGCCGATCGGCCCCTTCTTGCGCACTCCTTCGATCGTGTAGGAGAAGAACACGACCAGCGCGAGCACCAGCGGGATCGAGAGGTTGGCGGTGGCCGCATACAGCGAGAAGGACGGGAAGTGCCATCCGAAGACGCTGATCTCGTGCTCGGTGTTCGTCGGCAGCGGGATGTAGCCGATCAGATTCGAGAACATGATGAACAGGAACAGGGTGCCGATGAACGGGAACCAGCGGCGGGACATCTTCTCGTCGAGGTTGCCGCCGGTGATGTTGTCGCGCATCAGCTGATAGAGCGACTCGACAGCCGTCTGCACCTTGTTCGGGCGGGCCTGCATGCGGTTGGCGACGTAGATCATCGATACGCACGTCGCGATCGCCGCCAGGAACAGGTACAGCACCGCCTTGTTGATCGAGAAGACCCCGAGGTTCACCCAGCTGTCGAGTTTGAACTCGTTCTGGGGCTTGTAGCTGTTGTTGCGCCCGGCGGTGCCGAAGATCCCGAGCAGGACGATCACGCCGCCGATCCAGACGCCGCCCAGTATCAGCAGCAGTTTTTTCACGCTCTTCTTCGGCGGCTCCACGTCGCCGGGCCGTGCGCCCCCATCGGGTGCGTCCGTTCCCGGAGCCTGTCGCGCGACTCCCCCCGTCGCTGTCGCACTCATGACGTGCTCGGGCTCCTACGCGCCGGAGCGCCGGGCGGCCCGGCGAGCGGGTTGCGAGCGAAGAAGGACATCACGAAGTAGACCGTGAAGGCCGCCAGCATCAGCGCGGCCGCCATGATCCCGTCGTCCTTGCCGCCCGCGAAGCGAGCAACGAGGATCGCCAGCGCGACGATCCAGATCCGGCCCATCATGCTGCCGACCTGCAGGCCGGCACGGAGCTTGGGGTCGCCGATCCGAAGCGCCCGCTCCTGCACGAAGGTCGTGCCGAGGCGCGTCAGCAGCCAGGCGACGGTGGCGATCAGGTATCCCAGCAGGGGCAGTCCCGCGATCAGAACGAACGGGGCCGTCGCGAGCACCAGGCACACGTCGAGGTAGCGCAGAAGGACCATCTCAGCTGGGCGATCCGGGGGACTTGCGGTGCCACCCGCAGCGCGCGCGGCAGCGGCCGGGGGGCCGCCCGCTCGCCTTGCGGGCCGGGCCGCAGGCCAGCCGCGTGGCCCGGCGGCGCGCCCGCATCGTGCCCGCCACGCGGCCCTCGCCGCGCCTCCTTGCGGCGCGACGGCGGCCGCCCGCGAGGCCCCCGCCGCGAGCGGCGGGGGGAGGCTGCATGTCCGTGGGTTCCTCCGAGCCCTCCGGCCGCTGGCCGGGCAGGCGCGTCAGGTCCTCGTTGGCGTCGAATTCTGGCATGTGAATGGGGCCACCCTACAGAGGCACAGGCGCTCGCGCTCTGCAGTGGCAGGTCCGCCGTGGTGTCCCTCAACACTCCGCGACGGCCCCGCCACTGTAGCCGAACTTGGACTTCGTAACAACTTTGTGACATGAGCCACGCGGGCGCTGGCGGCACTCCAGCAGGCTCCGCTCACCCCACCCAGGGCCCCCCGGGGCCGGCGCCGGTTACGCGGCCGCGGTCTCGCCCGCCGGGCGGCCGCGCATCCTCGCCCACGCCCCCGGCGCCGCCGCGACGATCGCCACGGAGAGCGCCGTCAGCATCAGGCCGCCGACGATGTCGAGGACGTAGTGGTTGCCGGTCGCCAGCACGGCGAAGCCGGTCAGCACCGGGTAGAGCACTCCGAGCGCCCGAAGGGCCGGGCGCTTCGTGATCCTCCACACGGCCACCGTGCACCACGCCGCCCAGGCGAGGTGCAGCGAGGGCATCGCCGCGAGCTGGTTCGCGTCGGAGGCCAGCGCGCCGGTGTGCCACGAGCCGAGGGTGTGGCTTGCGGCGACCACGTCGGTGAAGCCGCCGAGCATCCGCGGCGGCGCGACCGGGTAGCGCCAGAAGACCACGAAGCCCAGCAGGTTGATCAGCACCAGCGAGTTGCGCAGCGGCCGGTAGATGTCGGCCCGGCGCCACCACAGGTAGCCCAGCAGGCCGAGCGTGACGGCGAAGTGGGCGTTGTCGTAGTAGTAGGACACGGCCACGCCGAGGGCGTGATGCCCGGCCAGCCAGCGGTCCAGTGCATGCTCGGGGGCGATTCCCAGGGAGCGCTCCGTGCCCAGGATTTCGCTGCCGTGCGCGAGCGCCGCGGGCAGGCGCAGCGGCGCCAGGTTCGTGACCGCGTCATACACCCAGCAGAGCCAGGCGACGGTCAGCGCCTCGACCCACCAGCGTGTGCGCTTGGCCGCTGGCGCGAGCACATCGCCTCGGGGGACCGCCCTGGACCCGAGAGCCGGGGCCGAGGAGGCCGCGGCGGCGCCAGCGGGCAGCGGCTCCGCAGCCGGAGCGTCGAGGGTCGCGTCGATCGAGGAGAGGGCCGTCGACAAGCCATCGATGTTAGCCGCGGTGGGAGATGCCGGTCCGCTCTCGAACCGCTCTGCAACCTCGCAACCCGCTATGGAAGGACCGCCTCGAGCCCTCGTTGGCGCATCGTCTCGATCACGGCCGGGAGCGCCGCCACGGTGCGCTGCCATGAGCCGGGCGCGGAGTAGTCGTCGGCGTCGTGCAGCAGCAGCACCGCTCCCTCCCCCGCGCCGTCGGTCACCTTCGCGGCGATCGACTCGGCCGTGGCCCGCGCCTCCCAGTCCCGGCCCCAGTGGCTCCACAGCAGCGTGCGCCAGCCGCGGGCGCGGGCCAGGCGCAGGGCGGCGCCGTTGAGCACGCCGTAGGGCGGCCGGTACAGGCGCGGCGCGCACCCGGTGGCGGTGCCGATCGCCTCCTCGGCGCGGGCGATGTCCTCGCGGACCTGGCGGGGGCCGAGGCGCAGCAGGTTGCGGTGGCGGTCGCAGTGCAGCGCGATCTCGTGCCCGGCCTCGGCGATCTCGCGCGGCAGCGAGGGGTTGCGGCGGATCTGCTCGCCGACGAGGAAGAACGTGGCGCGCACGCGCTCGGCCGCCAGCAGCTCGAGCACGGCGGGGGTGCCCCGGGGGTGGGGGCCGTCGTCGAACGTCAACGCGAATCCCCGGTGGCTCGCCGTGTGGTCCTCCACGCCGAGTGGACCGCGCAGCGCGGGCCAGGCCGCGGCCAGCGCCGGCAGCGCGTAGCCGGCCAGCGCCAGACCGGCGAGCGCCCCGGCGATCGGTGTCGTGCGAGTGCGATGATCGTCGGTGGACATGGTCGAACTCGTTCTGGGAATCGCCGCCGCGATCGGCGCTTCCACCCTCTACAGCCTAGGGGTCGCCTTTCAGGCGATGGATGCCCGCGAATCCTCCGAGGCGGAGCACTTGCGCGTGGCGCTGGTCGTGAGCCTCGTCAAACGGTCCCGCTGGCTGCTGGGAACGGGCCTCTCGATCCTCGGCTGGCCGCTGCAGGTCGTGGCGCTGATGCTGGCCCCGCTGGTGGTCGTGCAGCCGGCCCTCGCCTTCGGCCTGCTGGCGCTGATGTTCATCGGCGAGCACATGCTCGGCGAGCACGCCGGCCGCTACGAGTACGCGGCGATGGCCGCGATCATCGGCGGCGTCGTCGGCGCCGCCCTGTGCGCCCCGCCGCACTCGGTCACCCACACCTCCCAGCAGCTCACGATCGTCGTGGTGCTGCTGGCGCTCGGCGCCGCCAGCCTGCTTCCCTACGCGCTACGCGTGATCGGCCGTCCCAGTGACAGCCTGACGATGGTATGCGCCGGGCTGGCCTTCGGCTGGAGCGGCGTGGCCACCAAGCTGGCCTCCGACGATCTCTCCGGCGGCCACCTCTGGGTGGCGGCGGCCTGGGCCGCCTCGACGGCCCTCGCCTCCGGCGTGGGCGTGCTCAGCGAGATGAGCGCCCTGCAGTCGCGTCCGGCGATCCAGGTCGCCCCGGTCGTGTTCGTCACGCAGACGCTCGTGCCCGTGGTGCTCGCGCCGACGCTGCTCGAAGAGCACTTCACCGACACGCCCCTCGGCGGCGTCCCGCTGGCGCTCTCGCTGATCCTGCTGATGACCGGCGCTGCGATGCTGGCCCGCTCGCCGCTGCTGCTCGGGCTGATGGACCCTCAGCGCGTCAGCGAGTCGAGCGGCTCAGTCGCGAGCCCCTTGGATGAGAGCTGCGAGACGATCCGTTCGAGCCCCGCCACCGAGGCGGCCGACCCGTCGAGTTCGACCACGACCACATCCCCGGCGCGGATCGGGCGCTGAGGCAGCCCCTGCGTGGCGCTGATCCGCATCGCCCCGGCGACCGGCGTCGCGCCGTCGGTCCTGGCCAGCACGAGCTGCCCGACCGACAGGCCGCTCGAGGGCTCCACGTAGTAGAAGCGGTGGTGCAGGCCGAGCGCCCGCGCCTGGGAGTGCAGGGCGCCGCGCGTGCCAGGCCAGCGCAGAGGTGAGGACTTGGGCACTTCCGGCAGCAGCTGGTCGCCCAGGGCGTGCAGCTCGGCGACCCGCGCCAGCGTGGGCACGCCCGCATCGTCGGCGAACGACAGGTGGATCTTCCGTTCGGCCAGCTGATAGGCCAGCACCGAGAGGTAGCGCGAGGGCGCCTTCACGACCACGGCGACGGCCCGCTGGTCGGTCTTCACGTGGGTGAGCGGGTGCACCCGCAGCACCTTCGCGGCGAGGCTCGTGACCTCGTCGGTGGACATCATCCAGGAGCCCAGCACGACCATCGCCGCGAGCTGCGTCGTGATCGCCACGAGCCGCAGCCGCCAGCGCGGGATCGGCCGCACGCGCCGCGGCGCCGAGAGCACGACCTCGACCGCCGCCGGGTCCGCCGTGGGCACGCCCGCAGCGGCCTCCTCGGCGGTGGCATCGGTCGCGAAGCTCGCAACCACGTGCTCGCGCAGCTCGTCGGTGTCGTTGGCCAGCCGCAGCAGGTCGAGGGCGGCCATCGCCCGCGTGTTCAGCCGCGCATGGCCGACGGGCAGGCCGTAGGAGACGACCGGCGTTCCCGCCGCGCGCGCCTCGAGACAGGTGACGCCGCCCGTCGAGTGGACGAGCACGTCGGCCGCCGCCAGCAGCTCGGGCATGCGGTCGGTGAAGCCGTAGACGTGCACGCGCGGCTCATCGGCGAACAGCTGCTCGAGCTTCTCCTCGAGCTGCTCGTTGCGGCCCGCCAGGCAGACGATGCTCGTGACCTCGGGCGTGCGCACGAACTCGCCGACCGCGCCCGCGATGTCCCCCACGCCCCAGCCGCCCCCGGAGACGACCACCATGCGGCCGTCCTCGGGCAGGCCGAGCTGGCTGCGCGCCTCGGTGGGGCAGCGGGGCTCGAGGAACTCGGCCGAGATCAGGGGTCGCACGAGGCGCACACTGCCCTCGCCGGCGATCCGCTCGACCGACTGCATCGACTCGCCGTACATCACGAGGTGCATGTCGATTCCCGGCTGGGCCCAGAAGAACAGGCCCGTGAGATCGGTGATCGTGGCGACGGTGGTCGCCTTGACCTGACCGCGGCGGCGCAGCCGTGCCAGCACTACGGTCACGGCCGGGTAGGTGGAGACGACCACGTCGGGGTCGTGTTCGGCGATCGTCCTCGCGAGGGGTTTCGAGCCGAACGCGCACAGCAGTTTGCGGGCGACCAGCCGGAAGGGGAGCACGTGCTCGAGCATCCAGTAGACGATCGTGTAGGTCCACGGGAACAGCCGCAGCTGCACGCGGTAGCCATCCTCGACGACCGGCCGCAGGACCCGGCCCATCGCCGCGAGACCGTCGATCAGCGTCACCTCTGCCGGCTGCGGGGAGGCCTCGACCTGTTCGGCCAGGGCGCGCGCGGCGGCGGCGTGCCCCTCGCCGACGTCGGCCGAGAGAATCAGAACGCGACGCGGCCGGTCCACCTCAGGGGCCGACGGCGGATCGCGTTTGCGTCTTGGACGTCGCATCACTGGAATTAGCCCGCCGACCATCGAGGGTTACATCGCGCAGGGGCACGCCTCGGTCCGGGCGTCCCCGGATGCGCGGCTGTGCACACAGGGTACATGGGCCGCTGGACGCCCGCGGGACGCGGAGCCGTGAGAATGGGTTCATGCAGGCGGCCAGGCCAGCGACGCTCTCCCGGGCGCCCGGCGGCCCGAGCGTGGCCCCGGCCCGCCCGGAGCGCCTCAGCGGCGCCCTCCGGCTCGGCGGCGCGGCCGGCCTGCTGGCGCTGCTGACCTCGCTGCTCTTGCTCGTGCTCGACGCCGCGCAGGCGCCCTCCCGGTACGTCCCCGCCGACAGCGGCGGCTGGCCGGGCTGGCTGGCCGGGCCGCTTGCCGGTACCGGCTCGCACCTCGGCAGCGGCGGCTTCCAGGTTCTGGTGCTCGTCGCCTGTGGCGCCTTCGCGGTGGTGCTGGCAAGCGCCCGTGCGATACCGCCGCGGTGGCTGGCGGCGGCCGTCGTGGCGGCCCACGTGATCGTCGCGCTCGGGCCGCCCCTGATCTCCCAGGACGCATTCGGCTACATCGCCTTCGCCCGCATGGGCGCCCTGCACGGCCTGGACCCCTACACGCACTTCCCCGCCGAGGCCTCGGCCGACCCCGTGTTCGGCTTCATCGGCTGGCCGTTCCAGCACTCCCCCTACGGACCGCTGTTCACGCTCGCCAGCTACGTGACGGCGCCCCTCGGCCTGCCCGGGGCGCTGTGGACGCTGAAAGCGCTCACTGCCGTCTGCAGCCTGGGCGCGGTGTGGCTCACGGCCCGTGCCGCCGCACGACTCGGCCGCTCGGCCGCCTTCGCGACCGTCTTCCTCGGCCTGAACCCCGTCCTGCTCATCCTGGCGGTGGGCGGCGCCCACAACGACACGCTCGTGATCCTCGCCCTGGCTGCGGCGCTGGCGCTCAGCGCGGCGGCCCGCCCGCGCGGCGCCGCCCTCGCGCTGGCCGGCGGCGTCGGCGTCAAGCTGACGGCCGGGCTCGTGCTGCCCTTCCTGGTGCTCGGCGAGCGCCAGTGGCGGCGGCGCCTCGAGGTGGCCCTTGCCGGCGCCCTCGGTCTGCTGGCCGTCGCGGTGGTGGGAGTGATCGGCTTCGGCCCTCACGCGCTCGGCTTCCTGACGGCGATCGGCGAGCAGCAGCAGCTCGTGGCGACGCACAGCATCCCCGCCGAGACGGCCCGGCTGTTCGGGATCGGGAGTCTCAGCCACCCCGTTCCCGACTGGTGGCGGCAGCTGTGGGCCGCGGGCTTCCTGATCGTGCTCGTGTATGCGCTGTGGCGCACGGCGAGAGGCGCCGAATGGCGGGCCGCCGCGGGCTGGGCGACGCTCGCCCTGCTGCTCTCCACGGCCTGGCTGCTGCCGTGGTATGCGATCTGGCCGCTGCCGCTAGCGGCCGTCAGCGGCGATCGGCGCCTGCGCGCCGCCGCGCTGGTCCTCTGCGCCTACGCCATCCTGATCCATCTGCCGCTGGCCGACCCGCTGCTCAGCCCGAAGCGGCCCCACGTCCGGGTCGTGGTCCCCCCCGGCACGCCCGGGATCCCCCGGCTGAACGATCGCCTGGAATTCTCCGGTTTCGAAGTGCTTCGCGACGTCCGCCTCGATTTCCGCTTCTGAGGCGTCGGGGCGCAGGCGCCGCAGGCGCATCGTGTCCAGGCGGCGGAACTTGAGGATCTCGAGGACGTAGACCAGATACACGCTGGCCGCGACCACGATCACGCCGAGTGCCACCATCACGATCGTCCAGCCCGTGTAGAGGTGGCCGTGATGGTTGCTGTAGGGAACGAAGCGCAGCGCCAGCGCGAGTCCGGCGAGCATCAGCGTCCAGGCGTACAGGTAGGCGATGGTGCGACGGTTCGAGAAGCCGATGCGGGCCATGCGGTGATGGAAGTGCTCGCTGTCGGGCCGGTAGACCGGCTGCTTGTACTTGAGCCGCTTGAGCACCACGAAGGTCGTGTCGAGGAACGGCACGGCGAGCAGGATCAGCGGCAGCACGAAGGACACGACGGCCGTCGTCTTGACGGCCGCCTCGACGGTGATGACGCCCATCAGCAGCCCCAGCAGGTTCGAGCCGCTGTCGCCCATGAAGCTCGAGGCCGGGGGGAAGTTGAACAGCAGGAAGCCGATCGCCGCGCCGGCCACGATCGCCGCCAGCACCCCGGGCTGGGCGCGGCCGAGGTCGAAGGCGATCACAGCCATCGCTCCGGCGATGATCGCGCAGACGCCCGCCGCGAGCCCGTCGACCCCGTCGGAGAAGTTGACGACGTTCATCATCAGCACCAGGCCGGCCACGGTCAGGATCGGCCCGGCGTTGGTGACGCCCGCGTTCGGGAAGTGCAGTTTGCCGATGAATGGAAGCGTGATCGCCTTCACCGCCACGCCGTAGTGCACGACGATCACGGCCGCGAGGATCTGCCCGAGGAACTTGGCGAGCGGGGGCAGGTCGAAGCGGTCATCGAGCGCGCCGACGAGCGTGATCACCGCGGCCCCGATCAGCACCCCGTACCAGAGGTGCGGCGATTTCCCGTACCCGGCCGGCAGCCACATCATCGTCGCGACAAGCGTGCCGGCGAAGATCGCGAGACCGCCGAGCAGCGGTGTCGCCTTTTCGGACAGCCCGCGCTCGCGCGGCTCATCGATCGCCCCGATCGCCCGCGCGAGCCTCATCGTCCACGGCGTCAGCAGCGCCGCCACGGCGAGCGCAACAAGGAACGCGTACAGCGCTTCGAGCTCGGTCGGGTGCGCCATCTGCTGGGCACAGCATCGCAGGCGCGGGGGTCGATGGTGTCGCACGGGACGCTTCCATGCGTCCCCGATACCCGCGCAGGCCCGGCCTGGCGGGGTCTTGCGGGTCCGCCCAGGCGGCCCCTCGCGGCGCGTCCGGCTAGTGCACCATCAGGGCTTCGCCCTTGTCGGCGAAGGTCCCGTCGAGGGCCGCCGCGTTGCCGCCGGGGGTGGGGACCCATTCGAAGCCGGTTCCGGGGCCGTTGATTTCACTGCGGAGGATGTGGATCCCTTCTTCACCTTCGAAGGCCGGCGGGTTGCTCTGCTCGTCGAAGCGCGGGTTGGCTTCTTCGAAGAACGGCTGCGCATGGAAGGCGAGCGTGGATTCCTTGCTGATCTGGCCGACCGGCCCCCAGCTTGCGATCGCCGACCCGCGCCAGCGCGTTTTGACTTCAGGGACGCAGCCCGCCGCTTCTCCGATCAGACCGGCTTCCGGTTCTGCTTCGCTCGTCAGCTTCAGGCCCGCTTCGCCTTTTGCCTGATCGATCCAGCCGAGTTCGCCCGCGAGCGGCACGGTGACGAGGCCGCAGGCCTTCGCCTCGTCGGAGATGTTTGTGCGGCACCTCGACATGCTGATGAGGACGCCTGCGACTTTGTTCGGGGCCACGAACCTCCCGGCGATCTTGGCGCCGCGTTCGCACTCCATGTTAAATTCGCCCTGCGCGACCACCCCGTAGAGGCGTATTCCGCCCTCGCTCTTGCCTTTGAACGGCTTGCCTTTGCCGATCCCGTCGATGAGTTCGTACTTGCCTTCGTGCGACGGCGATTCGATCGAGCACGACTTCTCGGTGTACGCCCCCGTGTTCTTCGGGACAGTCTTGCCGCAGTAGGCCCACACCGGCCCGGACGCAGACGCGCCCGCCGCCGTGAGGGCCCCGAGCACGAGCATGCTCCCCAGCACCGCAACCGCGCCCCTCATCCGCCCCATGACTGCCTCCGTTCGAAACGTTCGGCCTCTCTCACCACCAGCCTATGGCAGGCGCCAGGAGGGGTCAATCACGGCCGGGGCCGCGCAAGCCTCCGCCGCTCAGACCACGGCCGCGGCCGTGAGCCCCTCATAGAGCGGGTAGCGCTCGACGATCGCCTGCACCCGCTCGGCGAGCTCGCCGGCCCGGGACTCGTATTCGGGCGTCAGCGCGACCGCGAGGATCTTGCCGATCTCGCTGAAGTCCTCCTCCTGCAGTCCTCGCGTGGCCAGGGCCGGGGTGCCGATCCGCAGGCCCGAGGCCTCCATCGGCGGGCGCGGGTCGAAGGGCACGGCGTTGCGGTTGACCGTGATGCCGATCTCGTGCAGGCGGTCCTCGGCCTGCCTGCCGCTCAGCTCCGGATCGCAGTCGCGCAGGTCGACCAGCACCAGGTGCACGTCGGTGCCGCCCGTCAGCACGTTGACGCCGTGGCCGGCGGCGAGCAGCTCGGTGGCGAGGGCCTGGGCCCCCACGATCGTGCGGCGCTGGCGCTCGGCGAACAGCTCGCTGCCGGCGATCTTCAGCGCCACCGCCTTGCCCGCGATCACGTGCTCGAGCGGGCCGCCCTGCTGGCCCGGGAAGACCGCCGAGTCGATCTTCTTGGCGTGCTCGGACTTGCAGAGGATGATCCCGGCGCGGGGGCCGCCGAGGGTCTTGTGGGTCGTGGTCGTGACCACGTCCGCGCCTGCGGCCACGGGACTCGGGTGAAGGCCGGCGGCGACGAGCCCGGCGAAGTGGGCCATGTCGACCATCAGCAGCGCGCCGACCTCGTCTGCGATCTCGCGGAAGCGCTCGAAGTCGAGCTGGCGGGGATAGGCCGACCAGCCCGCCAGCAGCAGCTTGGGGCGATGCTCGCGGGCGATCCGCGCGACGTCGTCCATGTCGATCAGGCTGCTCTCGCGATCGACCTCGTAGGCGGCGATCTCATACAGCCGGCCCGACACGTTGAGGCGCATACCGTGCGTGAGATGGCCGCCGTGGGCGAGCGACAGGCCCATGATCGTGTCCCCCGGTTCCAGAAGCGCGTGGTAGACGGCCGTGTTGGCCTGCGCGCCCGAGTGGGGCTGGACGTTCGCGTGCTCGGCCCCGAACAGCTCCTTCGCACGATCGATGGCGAGCTGCTCGGACACGTCGACCCACTCGCAGCCGCCGTAGTAGCGCCGGCCCGGGTAGCCCTCCGCATACTTGTTCGTAAGCACCGATCCCTGGCACTCGAGCACGGCCCGGGGCACGAAGTTCTCCGAGGCGATCATCTCGAGCGTCCCCTGCTGGCGTTGCAGCTCCCCGGCGAGCGCCTCGGCGATCTCGGGGTCGACCTCGGCGAGGGGGCGGTTGAAGTAGTCGGGGCTCAGCTCGGACACGGCGCTCTCCTTGACGCTGGATGAACGATTCTGGTGCCCAGGCGCGCGGCGTTATCGCTGTCCGCTTCCCGGTGGTCGATTCCACCTCTCCGCGCCAGTTGCGGCAGCTGCCACGAGGCTAGCACCCGGGGCGGGGGCGCGCTACGGCGATCCTCAAGCGCCGATCGAGGGCCGGGGGCTCGAGGCGCCTCGGCGCTCAGGCCAGCGCGCCCAGCGCGTGCTCGACCTCCTCGCGGGGCAGGGCGCCGTCGCGCAGCACGTACCAGCGCCGCTCGGCGTCGAGGTCGCGCAGGTCGATCACCGTCGAGGGCGTCCCGGGCAGCTCACCGCCGTCGATCACGAGGTCGGCTCCCTCGCGCAGCTTCGCGGGCACCTCCTCGAGCGTGCGGGCGTCGGGCTCCCCGGAGAGGTTGGCGCTCGACTGCAGGACGGGCACGCCGACGGCCTTCAGCTGGGCGAGCGCGCCGGTCAGCTCCGGCACGCGCAGGCCGAGCGTGGCGGGATCGACGCGGCAGGCGGGGGCGAAGCGGCGACTGCGGTTGGCCAGCAGCACCGTCACCGGCCCCGGCAGCAGCGCGTGCAGGGCCGCCCGCTCGCTCTCGTGAAGATCGTCGAGGCGGTCGAGGGCGCCCTCGAGTGAGAAGAACATCACCGCGCAGGCGCGCGCGGGAGGCCTGCCCTTCAGCGCGTACAGCCGCCGCGCCGCGTCCTCGTCGTCGGGGGCGCAGCACAGCCCGTAGACGGTGTCGCTGGGAAACACCGCGACACCTCCGGAGCCGACGCACTCCCGCAGCCGCTCCGCGGCATCTTCGTCAAGCGTCAAGGTCATCCCCTTCCCCCGATCACCACACGCTTTATACCCGCAAGGTCCGCTTCGAAGCAGAGCGACCCGAATCCGGCGCCTCTCAGGAGCTCGCCGACCCGCTCGGCCTGGCCCGCGCCGAGCTCGATCGCGACCGTCGCGATTCGCTCTCGGGCGCCGAGCTGCGCGGCCAGGGGCGCGATCACGGCGAGCCCGTCCGGCCCCGCGAACAGCGCTCCGGCGGGCTCGTGGCGGAGGATCTCCGGCGCGAGCGCGGCCCGCTCGCCCTCGGCGACGTAGGGCGGGTTGGCGAGCACGGCCTGGAAGCGGTCGGGTATGCCCTCGAGCAGGTCGGCCCGCTGCCAGCGCACCTCGAGGCCGAGCGCCGCGGCGTTCTCGCGAGCCAGCGCCAGCGCCGGCTCGCTGATGTCGCTGCCCCACACGTCGAGGTCGGGGCGCTCCTGCTTCAGAGCCAGGGCGACCGCGCCGCTGCCCGTGCAGAGGTCGAGCACGGAGGCGCCCTGCGGCAGCGACAGGCCCACTTCCACCAGCAGCTCGGTCTCCGGCCGGGGCACCAGCGCTCGCCCGTCGACCGACAGCTCGATGTGGCGAAAGCCCCGGCGGCCGAGGATGTATGCGACGGGCTCCCGTTCGACCGCACGGCGGCGCACGGCGTCCTGGTAGGCGCGCACGGCCGGGCCGCGGACGCGCAGCGAGGGGTCGGTCAGCAGGCGCTCCCGGCCGACCCCGAGCACCGCCGCGAGCAGCACTTCGGCGTCGAGCCGGGGGGTTTCGCAGCCCGCCGCCGCGATCGCCGTGACCGCGCCCTGCAAAGCATCGGAGACCGAAGTCCCCCCCGTCCCGGTGCCGGCCACGGTCGCGCCGCTCATGCTGCCGCCTGGGCCTCCAGCCGGCGGCGCTTCTCGTCGGCCTGCAGGGCCCCCGTCAGCTCGTCGAGGTCACCCTCGAGCACCTGGTCGAGGTTGTGCACGGTGAGCTTGATGCGATGGTCGGTGACCCGGCGCTCGCCGTAGTTGTAGGTGCGGATCTTCTCGGCCCGGTCACCGGTGCCGACCTGCGAGCGGCGGTCGGCGGCCAGCTCGGCCTGCTGCTCGGCCAGCGCCCGCTCATACAGGCGCGCCCGCAGCACCCGCAGCGCCTTCTCGCGGTTCTGCAGCTGGGACTTCTCGTCCTGCATCGACACGACGATCCCCGAGGGCTTGTGGGTGACCCGCACCGCCGAGTCGGTCGTGTTGACCGACTGGCCGCCGGGCCCGGAGGAGCGGTAGACGTCGATCTGCAGGTCGCTCTGGTCGATCTGCACGTCCACGTCCTCGGCCTCGGGCAGCACGGCGACGGTCGCCGTCGAGGTGTGGATGCGGCCCTGGGACTCGGTCGCGGGAACGCGCTGCACGCGGTGGGTGCCACCCTCGAACTTGAACACCGAGTAGGCGCCCTCGCCCTTGATGGCGAAGGTGTACTTGCCCTCCCCCACCTCGATCGGCTCGATCTGCCAGCCGCGCCGCTCGGCGTAGCGGCTCAGCATCCGGTACACGTCGCCGGCCCACAGCCCTGCCTCCTCGCCCCCCGCGCCGCCCTGGATTTCGACGATCACGCTCTTCTCGTCGTTGGGGTCCCTTTCGACCATCGCCAGGCGGATCTCCTCCTCGAGCAGCTCGATCCGCGCCCGCGCCTGGTCGAGTTCCTCGCGCATGCCCGACTCCTCGCCGAGCTCCTCGATCAGCTCCTCCGCGCCCGCCGCGTCATCCTGCGCGCGGCGCCATTCAGCGGCCAGTTTCGCGGCCGGCTCGAGCTGGCGATAGGCACGGCCGACTTCGGCGTAGCGAACCCGGTCGGAGATCACCTCGGGATCGGTCATCTGGCGGCCCAACTCGGCGAATCGCGTCTCGATCTGGGCGACGAGGTCTTCGATCATCGTCGTTCGAGCGTAACGCCCACCGAGCGGCCGCTGCGGCTTCCCACCGCGCGGTGCAGGTAGCGCGTGAGGACGGCGCGTGCGCGGTGCTATCCGCGCAGCGGTGGATACACGTGCGCACGCGCCGTCGATCGCGCGTCGCCTGCCGGGCCCACCCGGCCCCGGTCAGGCCGCGAGCTGCTGGGCGGGGGCGGCGAGATCGATCAGCTCGTCGAGGGTCGCGGAGAGCGACGCGCGCACGTCCTCCTCGACAGGCAGCCCGTCGATGCCGAGCGCCTCCTCGGCCTGCGCGACCGGCAGCTCGCGGTCCACGACGCGCGCGCCCGTCGAACCGAGCACCTTGCGGGTCTCGGCCTGTGCCCAGACGGCCCCGAAGAGGCTCGTGGAGGCGCCGATCACCGCCGCCGGCTTGTTCGCCAGCGGGGAGTCCAAACGGGGCCGCGATGCCCAGTCGAGAGCGTTCTTCAGCACGCCCGGGATCGAGGAGTTGTACTCCGGGGTGGCGATCAGCACGGCCTCCGCCTCCGCGATCGCCGTCTTCAGGGCGACGACCGCGGGCGGCGGAGTGAGCTCCTCGTCCTCGTTGAAGGGCGGGATCTCTGCCAACCCCTCGAACACCGTCAGCTCCACACCCTGGGGCAGCAGCTCGCCGGCTCCACGCAGCAGACGCGTGTTGTGCGAGTCGCGCCGCAGGCTTCCGGACAGTCCGAGGATCCTCATGGCCCTTAGGCCTCCTTCACGAGCTCGAGGGTGACCTCGAGCTTGACGTCGTTGTCGAGCGCGAAGCCGCCCTTGGGCAGCGGCGCGTTCCACTCCAGGCCGAACTCGCGGCGGTCGATCACTGCCTCGAGGTCGACGCCGATCTTCTCGTTGCCTGCGATGTCGGTGCCAGGGCCGGTGAGCGTGCCGCGCGCGGTGACGCGGTGCGTGTTGCCCTTGATCGTGAGATCGCCCTCGACCTCGACGCCGCCGTCCCCGGCGACGTTGACCGCGCTCGAGGAGAAGCTGATCTCCGGGTACTGAGCGGTGTCGAAGAAGTCCGGCGACTTGAGGTGCGCGGCCAGGTTCTCGTCCTTGACGACGATCGAATCGGTCTTGACGCTGCCGTGCAACACGGGTGTGCCGTCCTCGCTGCTCGAGAGCGCGCCGTCGTAGTCGGCGAAGTAGCCGCGGAAGGTCGCCACGACCATGTGCTTGACCGAGAAGCCGACGTGCGAGTGGACCGGGTCGATCGTCCAGTTGCCCGTTGCGACGGGCTGTGTTGCGGTGGTGCTCATCTGCTTGCTCCTTTTGGGTGGGTTGCGGACCGCAGTCCGTTTGATCTGAGATCACTGTAGCACACAACTGGACCGTAGTCCGTTTAGTGGGTAATGCGGTACCATAAAGAGGCGATGCAGGAACTCCCCGTTATCCAGACCCAGGCGAGCGAACGCGCCGACGCGGCGCGCAACCGGGAGCGCATCCTCTGCGCGGCGAGGCGCCTGTTCGCCGAGCGGGGCGCGAGCTGTGTGTCGATGGACGAGATCGCCGAAGCCGCCTGTGTCGGCAAGGGGACGCTGTTCAGGCGGTTCGGCTCGCGCGCGGCGCTTGCCACGGCCGTCCTCAGCGAGGATGAGGCGGGGCTTCAGGAATCGTTCATCCGCGGCGAGCCCCCGCTCGGTCCGGGGGCCTCACCCCGCGAGCGCCTGGTGGCCTTCGGAGAGGCCCGGCTCGACCTGATGAACGACCACGCCGAGCTGATGGCGGCCGGCGAAGTCGCCGGCGCGCACCTCGTCTCCGCGCCCTATGCGGCGAGCCGCCTCCACGTCACTCTGCTGCTCGGCGAAATCGACCCGGACTGCGACGGCGAGCTGCTCGCCGAGACGCTGATGGCCGCCCTTTCGGGGAGCCTGTTCCTCTACCTTCGCGACGCGCGGGGATTCACGCTGGAGCGGATCAAGGACGGCTGGCGCCGGCTCGTCGAGGGACTCGTCCCCGGGGGGACCTACGACCCCGCGGCGGCAACGGTCCTCGGCTGATCGGCTGGGTCGACGGCGCCCGGCGAAGCGCTCCCGTCCCCCTGATCAGGCGACGACCTCGACGCCGAGGAGATCCTCGGCGGTGAGCTCCCCGGGCTGCTCGAGCTCGAGCACGGCCTCCAGCGCGGCGATCGCCACGGCGAGCTCGTCGAGGTCGGGCTCGCGAGTGGTCAGCAGCTGCAGCTTCAGGCCCGGCCACATCACCGCACGCACCCAGCGGCGGCTGCGGTTGCGCCCGGCGAACTTGATCAGCTCGAAGGAGATCCCGGCGATCAGCGGCACTCCGACGATGCGGGTCACCAGCAGCCAGTACCAGGCGGGCAGGCCGATCGGCGCGAACACGAAGATCGCGACGACCATCACGACGAGCAGGAAGCTGGTGCCGCAGCGCGGGTGCAGGCGCGAGAAGCGCTGTGCGTTCTCCGGCGTCAGCGGCAGGTCCGCCTCGTAGCAGGAGATCGTCTTGTGCTCGGCGCCGTGGTACTCGAACACGCGCCGCAGGTCTTTCAGGCGGGAGAGCAGCAGCATGTAGCCGAGGAACAGGGCGGTGCGGATCGTCCCCTCGATCAGCCAGAACAGCAGCGAGGAGTGCAGCTGGTCCTTGATCAGGCTGGTCAGACCGACCGGGATCAGGAAGAACAGAACGATCGCGAGCGCCAGGGCGAGCACCACGGTGCCGGCCCAAACGGCCTTCGGGATCTCCTGCTGCTCATCCGCCTCAGCGTTCTCGTCGGGTGGCAGCTGCGCGTTGGCGGACACCTCGAGTGCTCGGAAGCCGATCGCCAGGGAGCCGCCGAGCGCGACCACGCCGCGCACGATCGGCAGGCGCAGGAGGCGATGGCGGCGCATCGCCGAGTCCAGTGGGTAGGTGGTGACCGCGACCTCGCCGAGCGCGGCCTCCTCGGGAGAGCGCTCGCCGGCCGCGAGCTGCTCGGCGGTCGGCTTGCGCACCGCCACAGCCCAGTGGGAGACACCCCGCATCATCACGCCCTCGAGCACGGCCTGGCCGCCCAGGGGCGCGTCGCGGACGGCCATCAGCTCGCCGTCGATCAGTTCCGCCCCCGGCGTCAGAGCCGGGGCGGGCGCCTCGGGCGCGGCGGGGTTGGCCACCGCGCTGGATGTGACCGGCCCGGTCGGCGACCCCGCGGCCGGACGCGCCGCCATCGCGCTACTTGGCGGACCGCGTCTGCGCCAGGCGGCCCTTGGCGACGCGGCGCTGGAAGCGCTCGACGCGGCCGCCCGTGTCCATCAGCTTCTGCCGGCCCGTGTAGAAGGGGTGGCAGTTCGAGCACACCTCGACGTGGAGCTCGTCGCGGGTGGCGCGGGTGATGAACTCGTTGCCGCACGTACAGCGGACGTGGGCCTGCTCGTATGTCGGGTGGATCTCGCTCTTCATCGTCAGAGGATTCTAGCGGGCCGGCTCAGAGCGGCTTCACCGGCGTTTCGACAGCCGGTGCTTCGGCGGCCTGGACGGTCTGCAGGCAGCGGGCGGTGCGCATTTCGGCGGACTTGATCAGCTTGCCCTTGGCGTTCAGCCAGCGGAAGCGAACGGCGCCCCGGTAGTAGGCGGGCGCGGCGAGGTTCGTCACCTGTTTGAGGTACCTGTACGTCTTCACCCCCGGGGAGGCCACGCGCCACACGCCGAGTCCGGCCGCGCTGACGGCGTGGAAGGCGGTTTCTCGCGGCACGCGCTCGAGCACGTCGATCCGCATCTCCATCTTGGCGCTGCCGGGGACCGCGCTCATTTCACCGGAGAAGGTTGCGCTCCGTTCCGCCTGGACGGTGGAGGTCACGCACTCTTCGAGCGTCGCCGAGGCGGTCGGCTTGGCCTGGGTCGTGGTTGCCGGCGGCGTGGCCGCCGTCGCCGACAGCGCCCGACGCGCGAGGGCGAGCGACAGGACCACGGCCGCGACGGCCATGGCGATCACGAGCGCCCGCAGGCGGTAAACCGCGGCCGGGTTCCAAGGCGTGTTTCTCACATCCCCCCTAACACCCCGAAAGCGCCGAGGTTTCGCGGCGTGCCGCCCCCGGCCGCCGCTCCGCCCTCAGGTCACCTGGTAGAGCGGCCCGTCGCCGCCCTCGGGCGTCGTCAGGCGCCCGCCCTTGGCGGTGATGGCCCCGCACTGGACACAGTTCGTGTAGTTGACGATCACGTCCACCTCACCCTTCTCGGGGGCGTCCTCGGGGATCTCGTAGACACCGGCCGGGCACATCCAGCGCCACGTTTCGGCGATCTCCCGCGGCACGTGTTTCTGCAGCCTGATGTGGTTCGGCGCGTCGTCCCGCGTTGCGTTTCCGGTGATGAACACCGAGGAGAGCTTGTCGAAGGTGTACTTGCCGTCCGGCTTGGGATAGCTGTCCTTGGTCTTGCCGATGAACATCGGCTTGGCGTCGTTGCGGTGCCAGGCGAGCCGCCCGGGCGGGAGGTGGCCTTTGGTCGCGATCGCCAGGTTGACGATCGGGCCGCCCTGCAGGAACCCGCGCTGGAAGGGCTGGCGCGTGTTGCGCACCTCGTAGAGCTCCTTGCCCACCGAGGAGTCCTCGATCGTCTGTTCGTAGGAGTCGAAGGTCGACTCGCCGCGCACGAGCGCGGCGTAGATCGACTCCGCGGCGAGTTTGCCGGACATGATCGAGTGGTGCACGCCCTTGAGGGCGACGGTGTCGACCATCCCCGCGGCGTCGCCGACCAGCAGCGCGCCGGGCATCGTCAGCTTGGGCATCGACCAGTAGCCGCCGCCGGGCAGGGCCTTGGCGCCCCAGGCGACCCGTTCGCCGCCCTCGAGGATGCCCTTGACGAGGGGGTGCATCTTGAACTGCTGGAGCAGGTCGTGGGCGGAGGTGGTCGCGTCGGCGTACTCGAGGTCGACCACGAAGCCGATCGACACGAGATCGTCGCCGGTCTTCTCGTCCTTCATCGGATAGATCCAGGTGCCGCCGATCTGCCCGTACTTGGAGGAGATCTTCAGCGGCCAGGGCCCGATCGTGTGGATCAGGCGGTCGAGCGGCTTGGCGACCTTCCAGACCTCCTTGACACCGAGCTCCCACACCTGCGGCTCCCGTCCCTCGGCGAGGTCGAACTCCTTGATCGCGGCTCCCGTGATGTGGCCCCAGCAGCCCTCGGCCAGCACCGTCGCCTTGGCCTTGATGTCGGTGCCGGGCTCGAAGTTCCCGAGCGGCTCGCCGTCCTTGCCCCGTCCCTTGTCACCCGAGCGCACGCCCACGACGCGCCCGTCCTCGACGACCAGCTGCGTCGCCGCCGTCTCGGTCAGGACGTAGGCGCCGCCCTCCTCGGCCTGGCGCTGCTGGAAGCGGGCCAGGGCCGACACCGAGATCACCTCGTTGCCGTGGTTCTTGAACGGTGGCGGGGGCGGGATGCGCAGCTTGATCTTGGAGGTCGGCGTCATGTAGACGGCCTCCTTCTTGACCTCGCCGAAGGCGAATCCCTCCTTGCGCCAGTCCTCTCGGCTGAGGTCGGGGAACAGCTCCTGCAGCGGGCCCGGACGCATCACCGCGCCGGACAGGTTGTGACCGCCGCAGGTCTTCGCCTTCTCGATCACCGCCACGGGCACTTCCCCGAGGCGCTCCATCGTCTCCGGGTCCTCGGCCAGCAGCTGCAACAGCCGGTTCGCGCAGGCCAGCCCGGCCGTGCCGCCGCCGACGATCGCGACGCCGACCTCGATCAGCTCGTCCTCGTCGTCGAGGCCGCGCTTGACGAACTCCTTCTGCGAGTCGACCGGGGGCGGGAAGGCCGCGGGCGCGACCTTCCCGTTGCTGCCGTTCGAGGACATCTCAGGACTCCTTCTTCGCCTTCACCGCTTCGGTCAGCTTCGGAAGGATCTTGTTGAGGTCACCGACGATCCCGAGGTCCGAGAATTCGAAGATCGGCGCGTTGGCGTCCTTGTTGATCGCGACGATGTTCTCCGAGCTCTGCATGCCGACCTTGTGCTGGATCGCGCCGGAGATGCCCGCCGCGAGATACAGCTTCGGCGAGACGGTCTTGCCCGTCTGGCCGATCTGGGCCGCGTAGGGGTACCAGCCGGCGTCGACGACCGCACGCGTGGCCGCGACGGCCGCGTTGCCGCCGAAGGCCGCCGCCAGCTGCTCGGCCAGCTCGAAGCCCTCGGCCTTGCCGAGACCCCGCCCGCCGGCGATCAGCACGTCGGCGCCCTCGATGTCCACATCGGCACCGCGCTGTTCGCCGCGCGTCACCATCGTCGCCTGCGAGGACTGCGGGCTCAGCTCGAAGCCGAGCGTCTCCACCGGCGCGTCGGCGCCGCCACTGTCCTTGACCTCGAAGGCGTTGAGGCGGCCGATCACGATTCCCACATCGGAGCGGTATTTGACTTCGGAGATCGACGAGTCGCCCAGGATCGGGCGCTCGGCGATCAACTCGCCGTTCTCGGCGCGCACGTTGGTGACCTCCATCACCACGCCGGCCCCGAGGCGGGCGGCGAGGCCGGCGCCGATCTCGAAGCCGAGCAGGCCGCCGCCGAACAGCGCGTACTTGTAGCCGCCGTCGGTGATCGCCTTGGCCATCGCGTCGACCAGTGGCTGTGCCAGGCCCTCGGGGCCCTCGGCCACGAGGGCCTTCTTGGCGCCGTATTTGCCCAGCGAGGCGGCGAGGTCGTGGGGGACGTTCTCGCCCAGCAGGATCGCGTGCGCCTCGCCGCCGAGCTCGGCGGCCAGCTTCGCGCCCTCGGAGACGGCACCCAGGGAGTTCTTGTTGATCGCGCCGTCGTAGTGCAGCGCGTAGACCAGGATGTTTGCCATGTCGTTCTGAATCTCCTTAGATGAGCTTCCGCTCGTCGAGCCAGGCGATGATTTTTTCGACCGTTTCGCCCGTGTCCTCGTCCTCGATGATCTCGCCGGCGGCCTTCGCGGGCGGCGCCTTGGCGGCGGTCCACTGCGCGGCCGAGTTCTCGCCTCCCACTTTCGAGGCGTCGATCTCGACATCGCCGATGCCGACCGTATCGAGCGGCTTCTTCTTGGCGCCCATGATCGCCTTCAGGGAGGGGTAGCGAGGCTCGTTGATGGCGTCCCCGACCGAGATCACGGCGGGCAGCTTGATCTGCACGGTGTCGTAGCCGTACTCGGCCTGGCGCTCGCAGCGCAGGCTGTCGCTGTCGACGTCCATCTTGATGACCTGCGTCAGCGAGGGCATCGAGAGATGCTCGGCGACGACCGCTCCGATCGTGTAGCACTCGCCGTCGTCGGACTGCTGGCCGAGCAGCACCAGGTCCGGGCTCTCCCGCTGCAATGTCTTCGCCAGGGCGTAGCCGGTGGCGGCCACGTCGGAGCCCGCCACGGCCTGGTCGGCGAGGTGCACCGAGCGGTCGGCGCCGAGCGAGACGGCCTTGTGCAGAGCACGCACGGCGCTCTCCGGGCCCATCGTGACGGCGACGATCTCCTCCACGGGGACGGCACCGCCCTCCTTGATCTGCATCGCAGCCTCGATGGCGTGCGTGTCATACGGGTTGAGGTTCTTCTCCCCGCTGCGGTCCATGCGCCCCGTCGAGGGGTCGATCCTCTTCTCGACGGCGGCGTCCGGGACCTCCTTCACCAGGACGCATATCTTCATACTCAGGGCTTCTCCTTGGGGTCTGTTGCCAGCGAATGGTACCTGCTCTGGCGGTTGACTGACGAGTCAATCAAGCGCTCGAGGCGCGACGACCCGCAGCGCCGCGGATGAAGTCGACGATCGCCTGTGTGGGCGCTCCGGGTGTGAAGACCTCGGCCACGCCGAGGCTCTTGAGCTCGGGAATGTCCTCGGCCGGGATCGTGCCGCCGACGGTCACGAGCACGTCGTCGACGCCCTGCTCGTGCAGCAGCTCGACGACGCGCGGTACGAGTGTCATGTGGGCGCCCGAGAGGATCGAGAGACCGACCGCGTCGGCATCCTCCTGGATCACCGTCTCCACGATCTGCTCCGGGGTCTGGTGCAGCCCCGTGTAGATCACCTCCATGCCGGCGTCGCGCAGCGCCCGCGCGATGATCTTCGCGCCGCGGTCATGGCCGTCGAGGCCCGGCTTGGCGACGACGACACGAATCTTGCTCTGGCTGGAAGGGGCGGCTGGAGGCATGGGCAGTTGTGTCGGATCGGTGGACGCTGCGGCGGGACGGACGGCGCCCGGTGAGGGCGGCGGGCCACCGCATCCGAAGGGCGCGGTCGATGCCGGCCGAACCCTCGGAGCCGTACTCTACGCGCTCGGAGGCCCCGGCGGCAGGCGCCCTTTCCGGGGGCTCTCCACGCGCCGCCCGGTCACCGCTCAGCCGCGGCCCCGACCGCCCACGCCGCCGCCCACGCGGCGTCGCCCCCGCGAGCCCTCGCGCCCGCTCCCCCGTCGCGGGTCGACCGTCAGGCGCTCGCCCGTGCGCGGGGCTCCTGCCCGTTCGACCAACAGCCGGCCGGCCGAGGCCAGGGCGGTGCCCACGCCGAGGGCAGCGAGCACCTTCAACCTGCGCCCGAGACGGTCCAGGGCGATGATCTCCCAGCCCTCCTGGAGCGCGATCCGGCGCAGCGTGGCATCGGGGTTCACGACCACCGCCCTGCCCACGGCCCGCAGCATCGGCAGGTCGGACTCGGAATCGGAGTAGGCGTGGGAGGCGCTCAGGTCGATGCCCTCCCGTTCGGCCAGCTCGCGCATCGAGATCACCTTCCCCTCGCGGTAGTTGAAGGGACCTGCGGGGCGGCCCGTGTAGCGGCCGTCGACGATCTCCGAGCGCGAGCCGAGGCCCCCGTCGAAGGTGAGCACACGAGCCAGCAGGTCGGCCATCTCCTGCGAGGCGGCGGTGAGGATGTAGATCGGCTCGCCCGCATCCTGGTGGGCATAGGCCCGCTCGAGCATCTGCGGGTACAGACGCGGAAGCACCCCGCTCAGCACCCGCGGCGAGAGCCGCTCCAGGTCGCGCACGCGGACGCCCTCGATCATCTCCCCTACGCGGCGGCGCACGTCGTCGGCACGATCGTCGGTCGAGCCGAGCAGCCTGAAGCGGACGTTCTCGTAGACATCCTTGACGAGCCGCGAGCGCGAGATCATCCCCGTCTCATAGGCCGCCCGGGCGAAGAACACGCCCGAGGACCCCGCCATCAGCGTCTTGTCGAGGTCGAAGAAGGCGGCCCCGCGCGGAGCGCCGCCGTTGGCGCTCACGACCGTCTCACACCTTCAGGATCACGGCGTCGCCCTGGCCGCCGCCCGAGCAGATCGCGGCGCAGCCGAGGCCGCCGCCGCGGCGGCGCAGCTCGTGGACGATGCTGCCGAGGATGCGCGCCCCCGAGGCGCCGATCGGGTGCCCGAGGGCGACGGCGCCGCCGTTGACGTTGACGCGGTCCTCATCGATGCCCAGCATCCGGATCGAGTTCAGGGTGACGGAGGCGAAGGCCTCGTTGATCTCCCACAGGTCGATGTCGCCGGGCTGCAGTCCGGCTTTCTCGAGGGCCTTCTTGGCGGCGCTGGCCGGCGTCGTGGCGAGGTAGGCGAAGTCGTTGGCGCTCTGCGCGTGGGCGACGATCTCGGCCAGAGCCTCCTTGCCGTTGGCCTCGGCCCACTCCTCGGAGGAGAGCACCAGAGCGCCACCGCCGTCGTTGACCCCGGGCGAGTTGCCGGCCGTGTGCGAGCCCTCCTTGCCGACCAGCCCGGGTAGCTTGGCGAGCGCCTCCAGCGACGTTTCCCGGCGCGGGCCCTCGTCGACCTCGACGACCGTGTCGCCCTTGCGGCCCTTGACGGTGACCGCCACGATCTCCTCGGCCATGCGGCCCTCGTCGGTGGCCTTCAGGGCCAGCTCGTGCGAGCGCAGCGCCCAGCGGTCGAGATCGGGACGGGTGATCTCGAGCTCCTCGCCGACCTCGGTCGCCTCGACGAACATCTGCTTGCCCGAGAACGGGTTGGTGAGGCCGTCGTGGACCATCGCGTCGAGCATCTTCGCGTCGCCCATGCGGTAGCCGAAGCGTGCCTGGGGAAGCAGGTAGGGGGCCTTGGACATCGACTCCATGCCACCGCCTACCCCGATCTGCACGTCGCCCGCGCGGATCGCCTGGTCGAGGATCACCGAGGCGCGCAGGCCGGACGCGCAGACCTTGTTGATCGTCTCCGAGGAGACCTCCTTGGGGATGCCCGCTTTGATCTGGGCCTGGCGCGAGGGGATCTGCCCCTGCCCGGCCTGCAGAACCTGCCCCATCACGACATGTTCGACCTGCCCCGGCTCCACGGCGGCCCGCTCCAGAGCCGCCTCGATCGCGACGGCGCCCAGCTCGGTCGCTTCGAGCGTTGACAGGCCCCCGCCCATCTTGCCGATCGGGGTTCGGGCGGCGCCGAGGATCACTGTCTTGGCCATGGGAGCGGTTCTCTCCTGTCGGTAGATGAGGCGGAAGGACCGAGAATGCTAGTGGACCGACCTGGAGCCGCCGGGTCGACGAGGGTCGATATCGTGCCAGCCGATGCAGGTCAGCTCGAGCCCGAAGCCGCCCGCCGACCTCGACGCCGACACCGTGGCAATCGGGATCTTCGAGGACGAGGACGCACCGGTCGGGCTCCCCCCCGCGGCCACCGAGCTGATCAGGACCGGCGAGGCCCGCCCCGCCGCCAAGGCGCTGGCGCTGGCCCACGCCGATGGGCGCCGGTGGCTGCTCGTGGGTCTCGGCCGGCGCGAGGAGTGGACCGCCGAGCAGGCCAGGGTGGTTGCGGCGACCGCCGCCGCGCGGGTCCGCGAGCTGTCGGCCGCGAAGCTCTGCTGGTCGCTTCCCGGCGGTGCCGGCGAGGCGATCGCCGAAGGGCTGGTCGAGGGAACCGTGCTGAGCAGTTACCGCTTCGAGCGGTTCAAGTCGCGAGAGCCGGAGGACTCCCCGCGCGGCCCGGCCGAGCTGACGATCTCGTGCCCGCCGGAGCTCGACGCGGCGGTCGCCCGGGCGGCGCTCCTCGCCAACCGCGTCAACAGCGCCCGGGACCTGCAGAATCGCCCCGGGAACGACCTGACACCCACGGCGCTGGGCGAGTACGCCGGGCAGCTGGCCGCCGAGATCACCGGCCTGACGGTGACCGTCGAGGGCCGCGAGGGCCTGCGCGAGCGGGGCATGGGCGCCTTCACGGCCGTCGCCCAGGGCTCGGCTCAGGAGCCCGCCCTGATCACGATGCGATACGAGGGCCCCGGCGCGAGCGGGCCGACACTCGCCTTCGTCGGCAAGGCGGTGACCTTCGACAGCGGCGGGATCTCGCTGAAGCCCGGTCCGAAGATGTCAGAGATGAAGTTCGACATGTCCGGCGGCGCCGCGGCGATCGAGGCGACGGCGGCGATCGCCGAGCTCGGGCTGCCGGTGCGGATGCTGACGGTGGTCGGCGCCACCGAGAACCTGCCCGACGGCTCGGCGGTGAAGCCGGGCGACATCGTGACGGCGGCCAACGGGAGGACGATCGAGATCAACAACACCGACGCCGAGGGCCGGCTGGTACTCGCCGACTGCCTCTGCCACGCCGTCGCGGAGGGAGCCGAGCGGATCGTCGACCTCGCCACGCTGACGGGGGCCGTGATCATCGCCCTCGGCTCGACCTACGCGGGCGTCATGAGCAACGACGACGAGCTGTTCGCGCGAATCGACGAGGCCGGCGCCCGGACGGGTGAGATCGTCTGGCGGCTGCCCCTGCACGAGGAGTACGACGCGCTGGTCAAGGGCTCCTACGCCGACCTCGACAACGCCCCCGAGGCGCGCAAGGCCGGGACGATCGTCGGCGGCGCCTTCCTGTCGAACTTCGTCGACGACGTCCCCTGGGCCCATGTGGACATCGCCGGCTCGGCCTGGGATCTGGGACGGGCCTACGTGGGCAAGGGCGCCTCCGGCTACGGCGTGCGGCTGCTCGTCGAGCTGGCCCGCGGTTTCGCGGGCTAGCTTCAGCCGGTCGCGGCGGGCGGCAGCTCAGATGCCGGCGGGCGTGCCGAGCCAGCGCGTCACGGCCGTCCAGGCCTGCCCGCGCGGGTCGACGTGGGCGCGGTGGCCGCCCGGCTCGCCCGCGATCTCGACCAGCTCGATCGAGCCGCCCGCGGCGCGCCCCCGCTCCGCGTAACCACGGCTCAGCGAGACCGAGACGGTCTCGTCGCTCGTGCCGTGCACCAGCAGCACCGGCATCGCGGGCGGCAGCAGGCCGATCGGGTCGCCGATCGCGTAGCGCTCCGGCAGCTGCTCGGGGGAGCCGCCCATCAGCTGCCGCACTGCGCCTCCCCTCCACAGCGCATAGGCGCCGGCGAGATCGCAGACGGGCGCCTGGCCGACGGCACGGCGTGGCCGGATCGCCGGGTCTGCCCCGGGCGCCCCCGCGGGCAGGCGCTCGCGAGTGGCCGCCCACAGCGCCAGGTGCCCGCCGGCGGAGTGGCCGAGGAGGCTGACGCTGTCGAGGTCCAGCGGCGCCCGGAGCGTGCGCAGGTGGTCGATCGCGGCGGCGACGTCGAGGAACGTGGCCGGCCAGCCGCCACCGCCGCCGATGCGCCGGTACTCGATGTTCCACACCGCCCAGCCACGGCGCACCAGATCGCCGGCGAGGCCCCGCATCACGATCTTGCCGTAACGCGACTGCCATGAGCCGCCGTGGATCGTGACCATCACCGGATGCGGGCCGGCTCCGTGGGGCAGATACAGGTCGGCTCGCTGGGATCGGTGCGGGCCGTAGCGGTGCGCCTTCCCCCGCGTGAGGAAGTCGAGGATCAGCCGTGCGCGGGGCATCGCGGCGGGGACTCTAGATCACGCCGACCTGTGAGAATGCCGGACGCGATGGACTTCGACCTGCCACCCGACCACGAGCTGATCCGGCGCACGGTCCGCGACTTCGCCCGCTCGGAGGTGGCGCCGGTCGCCGAGGAGCTCGACCGCACGAAGTCCTTCCCCTATGAGATCGTGCGCAAGCTCGGCGAGCTGAACCTGATGGGGATCCCCTTCCCCGAGGAGTACGGCGGGGGCGGCGGGGACACGCTCGCCTACGCGCTGGCCGTCGAGGAGCTGACGCGAGTCGACTCCTCGGTGGCGATCACGCTGTGCGCACACACGTCACTCGGCACCCAGCCGATCTACCTGTTCGGCAGCGAGGAGCAGAAGCGGGAATGGCTGCCCCGGCTGTGCGCGGGCGAGGTGCTGGGGGCCTTCGGGCTGACCGAGCCGGAGGCCGGCTCGGACGCCGGCAACACTCGCACCCGCGCCCGCCTCGAGGACGGTGAATGGGTGATCGACGGAGCCAAGCAGTTCATCACCAACGCCGGCACGGAGATCTCCGGGGTCGTATGCATCACGGCCGTGACGGGCAGCGGAGACGGCCCGAAGGAGATCTCGAACCTGATCGTCGCGAACGGCACCCCCGGCTATGAGCAGGGCCAGCCGTACCGGAAGATGGGGTGGAACGCCTCGGACACCCGGCCTCTGACCTTCACGGACTGCCGCGTGGCCGAGGCGAATCTGCTCGGCCCCCGCGGAGCCGGTTTCAAGCAGTTCCTGCACATCCTGGACATCGGCCGCATCGGCGTCGCGGCGATGGGCGTCGGGCTGGCCCAGGGCGCGCTCGACGAGGCACTCTCATACTCGCGCCAGCGGCGCGCCTTCGGCAAGCCGATCTCCAAGTTCCAGGCGATCCAGAGCAAGCTGGCCGACATGTCCACGGAGATCGAGGCGGCACGGCTGCTCGTCTACAAGGCCGCCCGGGAGAAGGACGCGGGGCGCAACTTCACGTTGACGGCGGCCCAGGCCAAGCTCAAGACCGGCCGGCTGGCGGTGCGCTGTGCCGAGGAGGCCGTGCAGATACACGGCGGCTACGGCTTCATCGAGGAGTACCCCGTCTGCCGTTTCTACCGGGACGCGAAGATCCTCACGATCGGCGAGGGCACCGACGAGGTGCAGCAGATGGTGATCGCCCGCGCGCTCGGCGCGTAGGGCTCAAGAGGAGGGAGTGCCGCGCGCCGCCTGGGCCGTTGCGCGGCTGGGCGGACCGCCCCCCCGCGCGGCTCTCAGCGGGGTTCGAGCACGATCAGCGGGATCTCGCGGTCGGTGCGCTGCTGGTAGTCCTCATAGCCGCCGTACACGGACACGACCAGCGGCCACAGCTTCTTGCGCTCCGCGGCCGTGGCGAGGTGCGCGTGCACGCGACTGCGGCTGTGTCCGATCTGGATCGTCGTGTCCGGGTTGGCCATCAGGTTGTGAAACCAGGCCGGGTTCTTCGGATAACCGCCCTTGGAGGCGACGAGGATCACGTTCTTCCCGTCGCGGGCGTACACGAGCGGGCTCGTGCGACGCGTGCCGCTGCGGGCGCCGACGTGGTCGAGCAGGAGCATCGGCGGGCCGCCCGGGAAGCGATGCCCGATGAGGCCGCCGGTGAGGCGGTAGGCGAGGGTGTGTCCGGCCATCAGCCGCCGCAGCAGGGGCCAGGTGCGGTCGGCGAGATCGAGGGAATCCATCGCGGGCGACCCTACCCGATGACGGTCCCCGCGCCGCGGTGGTATGGATGTGCGATGGCAGCCACTGCAGAGGCGCGGGGGGGCAGGTTGGCGGGGCGGGTCGCGCTGATCGCGGGGGCGGGCCAGACGCCGGGAGAGAAGATCGGCAACGGCCGCGCCACGGCGATCCTGTTCGCGCGCGAGGGCGCGCGGGTCATGCTGTTCGATCGCGACGGCGGTGCGGCCGGGGACACGGCGAAGGAGATCGCCGCAGACGGGGGGCGCGCCGAGGTGCAGGTGGGCGACGTGTCGAGCGAGCGCGACTGCGCCGAGGCCGTGGCGAGCTGCGTCGAGCGCCTCGGGGGGCTCGACGTGCTCCATCACAACGTCGGCATCGGCCGGGGCGACGGCTGGGCCGAGTGGATCGACTTCGCGGCCTGGGAGACGATCATGCGCGTCAACGCCGGCGGCGCGCTGCTGATGGCCAAGGCCGCACTCCCGGTCCTGCGCGAGCGCGGGGGCGGCGCGATCACGTTCGTCTCCTCGATCGCGGCGCTCGTTGCAGGGTCCGCGCCGATGAGCAATCCGCCGCACGGCTACAAGATGTCCAAGGCCGCCCTCGACGCCCTGACGCTCTCGCTCGCGCAGTCCTACGCGGAGCATGGAATCCGCGTCAACGCGATCCTGCCGGGCCTGATCGACACGCCGATGGGCGTCGACGCCGTCGCCAAGAGCCTCGGCGTGGAGCGTGAGCGCTACGCCCGCCGCCGCGACGAGACGGTGCCGCTGAAGGGAGGCATGGGCAGCGCATGGGACGTGGCCCACGCGGCCCTCTTCCTGGCCTCGGAGGAGGCGCGCTTCATCACCGGAGCGCTGCTTCCCGTCGACGGCGGGCAGTCAACGCGCGTCGGCTGAGCTCGCCCGGGCCGCCTCGCTCTCGAGCAGCGCGCTCGCGGCGCTGGCGGGATCGAGACGGCGGGCGACGACCTGCTCGAGCAGCTCGGCGAAGGCGGGATCGTCGCTGATCTCCTCTTCCAGGCGCCTGCGCAGACGGGCCGTGGCGATCGCCAGCACCTCGTTGCGCAGGTTGCGCCTGCGGCGCTCGGCGAGGGTGCCCGCGGCGATCAGGTGAGCGCGGTGCTCGTCCAGGCGCTGGACCAGCTCGTCGATGCCCTTGCCGCGATTGGCTTCGGTGCGAACGATCGGCACCCGCCAGGATCTCTTGACCTCCTCCGGCGGGCGGTCGAGGTTGGCCAGCGAGAGCACGCCGCGGATCTCGCGGACCATCGTGTCGGTCAGCGGGTGGTCGGCCTTGTTGATCACGATCACGTCGGGGATCTCCATCACACCCGCCTTCAGAGCCTGGATCGAATCGCCCGACCCGGGCATCAGCACCAACACGATCGTGTCCGCGTGGTCGATGATGTCGATCTCGGCCTGGCCGACGCCGACCGTCTCCACGAACACGTCCTGGCGTCCCGCCGCATCGAGCAGCAGCGCGGCCTGCAGCGCCGCCTCGGAGAGGCCGCCGAGGGCGCCGCGGTTGGCCATCGAGCGGATGAACACGCCCTCGTCGAGGAAGTGCTCGGTGAGGCGGATGCGGTCCCCCAGCAGGGCCCCGTGGGTGAAGGGCGAGGAGGGGTCGATCGAGAGCACGCCGACGGTGCGGCCGGCTTCGCGGCGGGCCTTCGTGAGGGCGCCGATCAGCGTCGACTTGCCGACGCCGGGCGGCCCCGTGAAGCCGACCACCTCGGCCCGGCCCGTCTCGGGGTAGACCTCGCGGACGAGCTCCCAGCCCTCGGGGCGGTCATCCTCGACGAGGCTGATCGCCCGCGCGAGGGCGCGGCGGTCGCCGGCCAGCAGGCGGCTTGCGAGGGTCGGCTCGGTCATCGAGCGGGCATCATCGCAGGGGCACTCGGCGACCCGCCCGCGCAGCTACGATCCGCCGCGATGGGCCTGATCGCGGACAAGCCGCCCTCAGCGGGAATGCAGCCGGCCGGCGCCGGCCCGCGGCGCGCGCCCGGCCCGCGACGCGGCGGCCCGCTGGCGCTGCTGCGGTTCATGCGGGCCAACGGCATGCTGCGCCCCGGCTACATGCTGCTGCTGGCGCGCCTGGCGATGCTGAAGCTGCGCTTCGGGCGACGCCTGCAGACCGACGGGCTGTGCTTCATCTGCCCCGGCGTGAAGCTCGAGATCGGCCGCGGCGCGACGTTGCGCATCGGCCGCTGGGCCTGGGTCGGCCACGGCTGCAAGATCCGCGTGCACGAGGGCGAGGTGTCGATCGGGGCGAAGACGGTGATCGGGCAGGAGTGCACGATCTCGGCCTTCCAGCACGTGGCGATCGGCCGCGAGTGCATCATCGCCGACCGCGTGATGCTGATCGACTTCGACCACGGCGTCACCGAGGTCGAGCGCCCGATCCGCCTCCAGGGGATCTACAAGCGCGACGTCGAGGTCGGCCACAACGTGTGGATCGGCTACGGCGCGTGCATCCTGCGGGGGGTCACCGTCGGCGACAACTCGATCATCGGCACGAACGCCGTGGTGACGCGGCCGTTCGCCGAGAACTCGGTGCTGGGCGGCGTGCCCGCGCGCGTGATCCGCATGCGCGAGGCCCCTGAGACGCTGCGCTGGGAGTGAGCGGCTAGAGCGGCTCGAAGAAGGCCCCGGGGTCGGCGTCGCAGGCGAGGTTGCGAAGGCCGCCCTGGCCGGCCGCATCGCCCTCCCCCAGAGCCTCCTGCAACGCCCTGCCGTGCCCCTCCAGACGCTCGAGCGCGTATGGCACGGCGATCCCGCGGGTGACCATGAATGGCCAGTCGCTGGCCTGCATCGCCATCAGCTCGCGGATCGCGGCCGGGCCGGCGGCCCTGCCGGCGGCGAGCACATCGAGCTCGGCCGCCCGCGCGGCGAACGCGTGGGCGGCGACCTGCGGCCCGGACCAGGTCGAGAGGTCCCCCCCCGCCCCCCAGCTACTGGCCGGCCAGCCCATGCCCTCGGGGGCGGGGGCCGGCTCGCAGCGCTCGAGCGCGTCGTCGAGGCGCAGCAGCTCGAGGCCCTGGGCCGAGCACTCGCGCACGACCGCCTCCAGCCAGGCGATGCCCTCATACCACCAGTGCCCGAGCAGCTCCGTGTCCAGCGCGCAGACCGCCAGGCCGCCGCCGGGCAGCTCCGCCCCGTCGCGCTCCAGGCGCTCGCGGGTGCGGGCGACGAAGTCGGCCGCGTGCTCCCCCGCCAGCGCCAGCGCGGCGTCGTGGTCGTAGGGACGGCCGTCGTTGCCCCAGGGGTTGTGGTGGTGGACGGTGTGGTGGTGGTAGTCCCGGTAGGCGCCGGCGGCGGGGTAGCCGCGGTCGCTCCACACCAGCGACATCGTGGCGCGGTCGACCGGCACGAGCAGGACATCGGAGTCGGCGAGCAGAGGGCGCAGCGGAGCGCCGGCGCCGAGGCCGAGGCGCTCGCTCAGCTCCACGCATACGGCCCGCGCGCCCGCCTCGCGGAGCACGGGCTCGAGCCCCCGCTCGTAGGCGCACTCAGGCAGCCAGAAGCCGCCTCGCCACCCGGCGCCGAAGCGCCGCAGGTGCGAGCGCACGCCGGAGCGCACCTGCTCGCGGACGCCGGCCGCGGTGGCGAGCAGAGGCAGGATCGCGTGGGTCGCCGCCGAGGTCCAGGCGGCGTGGGGGGCGAGCGCCGAGAGGAGGTCCCCGCCCCGTCCCCGCAGGCTCTCACCGGCGCGCTCGTAGTCGCTCCAGGCGCGCTCGACCTCCGCCGCCAGACGCTCCTGCCCGCCTGCCCGCAGGCCGGCGGCGTCGCGCGCGTGGGTGTCCCGCCGCACATCCTCGAGGAAGGCGTAGAAGCGGTCGGCCACCCCGGGCACCTCGAGCTGATCGCAGAGGACGGGCGTCAGCGACAGCGTCAGCGGCGCGCCCGTGTCGAGCAGGTCGAGCAGCGGCAGATAGCTGCCGGCTAAGGCCTCCCAGAGCCACTCCTCTCCGAAGGGCCAGGTTCCGAAGCCCTCCACGTAGGGCATGTGCGTGTGCAGGACGATCGCCAGGGCGCCCCCCCGCCGGGAGCTCACGGACGGCACACGGCGAGCAGGTCCAACGCGCGGCTGATGTCGGCCCCGGCGGCGGGCCGCAGCGCGAAGTCGCCCACGCCGATCGCCGGCGTGAACCAGTCGTAGAAGCGCTTGGTCAGGCCGAGCGCCGGGTGCACCCGGTCCCACCCGGCGCGCAGCGCCAGCTCGTGCAGGCGCAGCTTGCGCGGCGTGGAACAGCCCGAAGATCTCGACGCGGCCGAAATGGGCCCGGCACAGTGCCTCGAACTCCTCAGGACGGTACTCGTGGACATGCCAGGGGTTGTCCGAGCGGGCCGCCCCCTTGGGCGCGAGTGTGAGCACGTTGGGCGTGGACAGGAAGACGGCTCCGTCGCCGTCGAGCAGCGAGGCGAAGTGGTCGAGCGTGGCCCCCGGCTGCTCGAGGTGCTCGATCGTCTGCAGGAACACGACGGCGTCTGCGGGAGCCGTGAACTGTTCGACGAGCGCCCGCTCGAAACGTACGGCGGGGTAGCGCAGGCGGGCGTGCTCGAAGGCCTCGGGGTTGGCCTCGACGCCGATCACCGAGGCGGCGGCGCGGGCCAGCACGTCCGCGCCGTACCCCTCGCCGCTGGCCATGTCGATCACGCGCACGCCCCGCACCTGCGCCGCGATCCACTCGTAGACCACGAGGTGGCGCCGGTACCAGTAGTTCTCCTCCGGAACGTCGGGGAGCGTGCGCTCGCCGGTCAGCGACAGCGGCGGCACGCCGTCGGGCTGGTCGCGCTGCAGGTACACGGTTGGCTCGCTTGTGCTCAAGGGATGCGAATGGTCGAAATGTCAGCCCGGGGCGGCGGCGGGCCGAGGCGCGCGAGTATATGGTGCGGCCCCGTGCCGCCCTCTCTGAGCGCAGAGCAGATCCGCGACGCAAACACGCGCTATCACGACGTCGCGGCCGACCATTACGACTCGAAGTGGGGTATCGACTTCGGCGAGGTGGGCCGTGCGCAGGTCCTGGCGAAGGTGCGCAAGGCGCTGGGCCACGAGCCGCAGCCCTGGGGGCGCTCGCTCGAGATCGGCGCCGGTACCGGCTACTTCACGCTCAACCTGATGACCGCCGGGCTGATCGGGGAGGCGACCTGCACGGACATCTCGCCCGGGATGCTGCGCACGCTCTCCGAGAACGGCGAGCGGCTCGGGGTGGACGTGCGGACGAGCGTCGCGGACGCCGAGCGCCTGCCGTTCGCGGACGGGAGCTTCGACCTCGTGCTCGGCCATGCGGTGCTCCACCACATCCCCGACCTGCCCCGCGCCTTCGAAGAGTTCGAGCGCGTGCTGGCCCCGGGCGGCACGGTGATGTTCGCCGGCGAGCCGTCGCGCTACGGCGATCGCCTGGCGCGCGTCCCGAAGGGCCTGGCCAGCGCGGTCGCTCCCGCGTGGCGGCTGGCGATCGGCGCCGGCGCGGCCCCGGGAGATGGCGAGGGGGACCCCGACGAGGCCCTCGAGCGGGTCGTGGACGTGCACGCCTTCGCGCCGGCCGAGCTGGCCGCCGCGGCACGCCAAGCGGGGCTGCGGGATGTCGAGATCAGCGGCGAGGAGCTGCTCGCGAACTGGTTCGGATGGACCAACCGCACGCTCGAGGCCACGGCCGACCCCGCCGAGGTGCCCTGGATGTGGCGCCAGTACGCCTATCGCGGCTATCTCGTGCTCCAGGAGCTCGACCGGCGGCTGCTCGAGCGGCGCCTCCCGGCTGCGGTCTTCTACAACCTGATGATCGCCGCCCGCAAGCCCAACGCCTCCTGAGGGCCTCGCGCTGGCCGCCCCGGCGAGCCGATCGCGGGACGGTCATAGACTCAGGCCAATGCCGCTCCCGGTGCGCGACTTCCCCTTGTTCCCGCTGGGCATCGTGGCCCTGCCGACGGAGAGCGTGCCCCTGCACATCTTCGAGGACCGCTACCGCAGGATGATCGAGCATTGCCTGGCCGAGCGCCTCGAGTTCGGGATCGTCTGGCTGTCGGACGAGGAGCTCAAGCGGACGGGCTGCGCCTGCGAGATCGAGCAGGTGCTCGAGCGCATGGAGGACGGTCGCCTGAACATCCTCACGCGCGGCACGAGGCCCTTCGTGCTGCTCGAACGCCAGGACGAGCTGCCCTACCCGGCGGGCGAGGTCGCCTTCACCGACGACGACGCCGAGGAGCCCGACGAGGAGGCCGGTGGATCGGCCCGGGAGCTCTACGCAGAGCTGGTCATGCAGGCGACCGACAAGGAGCTCGGCCCGGAGGAGCTCGCAGAGCTCGACTCCTACCGCATGGCCGCCACCGTCGAGTTCGAGCCCGAGGCCAAGCAGGAGCTCCTGGAGATGCGCTCGGAGAACGCCCGCCTGCGGCTGCTGGCGACGCTGCTCGAGGCCGCGATCGAGCGCCTGGAGCTGCTCGAGCGGGCTCAGGTCCGGGCGGCGTCCAACGGCAAGGTCAGGTTCGGCTAGCTCACTCGGGCAGGTGGCAGACCTGCTGGGCGCTCTGCAGCACGAGCAGCACCAGCTGGCGCAGCACGGCCGGCTGACCGGGTGAGTTGTCGGCGAAGCTGACTGTGCCGTTGGCGTCGCGCAGGTGGTAGCGCAGCACCGAGTTCGGGGCGGCCGCCAGCGAGAGGTGCTCGGAGGCCGGCTTTTCGAGTTCTTCGGTGATCGCCCGCGCCTTGACGATCTGCGGGTCGCTCAGCTTGCCCACGATCGTGCCGTTGCAGTGCACCACGCCTTCTTCGTTGATCAGCAGCGTCAGGTGCGCGTGAGGCCCCGCGCCGCTGCGGGTGAGGATGAACAGGTCCGGAGACTTGATGCCGCCGCAGCCGCCCAGCGCCGCGGCCCCGAGCAGGCCGGGCAGGAGGACCGCGATGAGGCGCCGCCGGGCGCTCACGCGAGCACGGCCGCGCCGCCCCGGCGCGGGTCGCCGGCGCCGCTGAGGACCCCGTCTCGTCGCAGCGCCGCCTGCACGCCGCCGAAGAAGAGGTTGAGCGCCGAGAAGCTGACGGTCTGCAGCTCGCCCTGAAGCGGTGTCAGGTCGATGCCGGGCTCGGCGAAGACGGTGCCGTCCTCGTAATGCATGCGCGGAGCACGAACCGCCTCCTCGGCGCCGAGCCCACGGTCGACGACGGCGATGATCGTCTGCAGCAGCGCGGAGCGGATGCGGTTCGAGCCGGCGCTGCCCAGGACCAGCTCGACCTCACCGCCGCGCAGCGCGATCGAGGGCGCCATCATGCTCGGCATCCGGCGTCCGGCCGGGTGCAGGTGGAAGCCCAGCGGGTTCAGGTCCTCCTCCCCCATCACGTTGTTGAGGTGGATGCCGGTCCCCGGGACGACGACGCCGGAGCCCTCGCCGTTCGTGCAGGTCGTGCTGCATGCAAGGCCCGCCTCGTCGATCACGGCGATGTGCGTCGTGGATCCGAGCCGGCTCGAGAGGAAGCGCTCGAGGAAGCCCTCGCCGGCTAGACCCTCCAGGAAGTCGGCGCTGCGCTCGGACTGGGCCGCCGACATCGCGCCGATGATGCCCCGAAGCGTCGGTGGCGCCGGCTCGCGGTCCAACAGCCCGAGCGAGTAGGCGAGCAGGACGCCGCCGGCCGAGGGCGGCGGGTTGGTGAGGATCTCCCGACCCCGGTAGCCGATCCGGACCGGCTCACGGGCGACGGCCTGATAGCCGGCGAGATCGGCCCGCGAGAGCGAGCCGCCGCGCGCGCCGAGCCACTCGCAGACGGCCGCCGCGACGTCGCCGCGATAGAACGGCTCGGCGCCCTCCTCGCCGAGCAGCTCGAGTGCATCGGCCAGCTCGGGGTTGCGCATCGTCTCTCCCTCGCGCAGGACCGTGCCGCCCGGGGCCCACAGCGCCGCGCACTCGGGCGTCGAGACGAGCAGGTCGGCGAGGATCTCGGCAACGTAGGCCTGCGCGGCGTTCAGGGCCACGCCCTCACGGGCTAGGCGTGCGGCGGGCTCGGCCAGCCGCGAGAGGGGAATGGTTCCCCACCGCGAGGCGGCGGCGCAGATCCCGGCGGGCGTGCCGTAGGCGCCGCAGGAGGCGGGGCCGATGTGAAAAGCCTGGACAGCATCCCCGAAGGACACGTCGATCGCGAACAGGTCTGCCTCGGAGCCGTCGCCGCGGCGGGTCGGCGCCTGCACGAAGAAGTCGAGCAGCACCGGCTCGGCCGCCGCACCGGCCACGAGCATGTAGCCCCCGGCGCCCAGCCCGGTCAGCAGAGCCTCGGTCACGAAGGAGGTGAGCATCGCTGCGAGCGCGGCGTCGACGGCGTTGCCGCCTTCGCGCAGCACCTGCGCGCCGGCCGCCGCCGTCAGCGGGTGCCCTGCGGCAACGACTCCTCGCGAGGGCCCGCTCATATCCTCAGGCGAGAGCGCATGTGAAGGAAGTAGGGCTTGCGAGCGGCGCCGGCGAGCGGCTCGGCGACGGCGGCCGCCGCTGGATCGCCGAGGCGCGGCTCGCTCAGCCGCTCGATCGCAAAGCCCGCGTCGGCAAGCGCATCGGTATACGCGCTGAGCGGGCGATGCGCGTCCTCGAAGACCATCGGCACGCCACCGCGTTCGATCTTCTCGGCGACGCGATGCTCGAGGAAATAGTCGTCCATCGCCGCCTCCGGGCGGTTCAGCGGATGCAGGATCGCGACGCAGAAGCATCCGCCCGGCACAAGCACCCGCGCGGTTTCGCGAACAGCCGCGGCGACGTCGTCCACGGTGATCAGCGACATGAAGGCGACGGCGAGGTCGAACTCCTCATCCGCGAAGGGCATCCGTGCAGCCGACTCGCACACGACCCGGTCATAGCCGCCGGCCTCGCGGGCCAACTCCGACAGCGTCGGAGACGAGTCGATGCCGGTGACTCGGTGGCCGAGCCGCGACAGCGCACGTCCGACGCGCCCCTCTCCACACCCCACGTCGAGTGTCGCACCGCCTGGAGCCGGCAGCAGGCCGACGAACGCGGGCCAGTTCAGACCCTCGAAGAACTGGTCGTGCTCGGGGGTCCGCGCCCACGTCGCCCATTCGGCGGCTTTCGCCTCCCACGCGTCACTCAGGCTAGGAGCAGTCACCCGCAGATTATCGGCGAGCGAGAACTACGCCGGCTTCCGGTGCAGGCCCCTCAGAGGTTCGGGATGAACTCGGGCACTTCGAGCTCGTCGAGCGAACCGCCCCCGCGCCCGGGGGCGGAGGGCGAGGGAGATCCCCGCTGGGCGCGGACCTCGCCGCTGGCGGGCTCCTTGAACCGGCTGACGCTCTTGCGACGGCCCTCGTCGCCGTAGCCGGTGGCGACCACGGTCACCCAGACCTGATCGTCGAGCTTCTCGTCGACCATCGCACCGAAGATGATGTTGGCATCCGGATGGGCGGCCTCGGAGACCGACTTGGCGGCCTCGTTGACCTCCCACAGGGACAGGTTGTTGCCGCCGGTGATCGACAGCAGGATCGAGCGGGCGCCCTCCATCGACGTTTCCAGCAACGGCGAGGACACAGCCTGCATCGCCGCCTCGGTGGCGCGGTTCTCGCCGACGCCCATGCCGATGCCGAGCAGGGCGTTGCCGGCCTCGACTCATGATCGTGCGCACGTCGGCGAAGTCGAGGTTGATCAGGCCCGGGAGCGTGACGAGGTCGGAGACGCCCTGCACGCCCTGGCGCAGCACGTCGTCGGCGACGCGGAACGCGTCGACCATCGAGGTCTGCTTGTCGAGCACGGCCAGCAGACGGTCGTTGGGGACGACGATCAGCGTGTCGACCTCCTCGGCGAGGGCTTCGACTCCCCGCTCGCCCTGTTCGCTGCGCCGCGTGCCCTCGAAGCCGAACGGCTTGGTGACGATGCCGACGGTCAGCGCACCCACTTCGCGTGCGATGCGCGCGACGACCGGCGCGGCGCCGGTGCCGGTGCCGCCGCCTGAGCCGGCGGTGATGAAGATCATGTCCGAGCCCTTCAGCAGGGCCTTCATGCGGTCGTAGTCCTCCATCGCCGCCTGGCGGCCGATGTTGGCGTCCGAGCCCGAGCCGAGGCCCCGCGTCAGCTCGGCGCCGATGTGCAGGGTGATGTCGGCGGTCGACTGCTGCAGGGACTGCAGGTCGGTGTTGACGGCGAGGAACTCGATGCCCTCGACCTCGGCCTCGACCATGCGGTTGACGGCGTTGACACCGGCGCCGCCGACGCCGACCACGCGGATGATCGGCTGGCCGGGTGCGGTCGCGGCGGGAGCGTAGTCGGGCTCGCGCTGGTACTGGGGCGGCCACCTCCGGGCCGCGGGGCGATCCATCAGGTTCTCGGGGATCTCCGAGGAGAAGGCGTGCCGCAGCCGCTCCTGCGGAGAGGGCACATGCGGCTCCTCGACGGGCGTCTGCGGGGTGGCGCTCAGCGCGGGGTGGGGCAGGCCGGTCTCGCGCGGGTGGGCCGGCGCGGCGAGCCTCCTCACGGGCGGGCCGAGCGGTCTGCTCGGCAGCGGGAGCAGCGGCCGATTGAGCGTCCTCGGCCTCTTCGGTCTTGCGGAACAGCGCCGCGAGCGGCCCTTCGCGCATGCTCGCGCGCTTAGCGTTTGCCATGGGTGAGAACCTCCTGCGCGAGTTGCCGGTAGGACTGGGCCGCCACGCCGTCGGGCTCGTACTTGAGCACCGACATGCCCTTCACGGGCGCCTCGGCGAAACGGACGGTCTTGCGGATACGCGAGGCGAACACGCGGTCACCGAAGTTTTCCTCGAGGATCTCGATCGCCTCCTTCGCGTGGATCGTGCGCGAATCCACCAACGTCGGGAGGATACCCTCGATGTCGACGCCCGGATTCAGGTTCTCGCGGATCATCGCGAGCGTGTTCTGCAGCTGGATCAGTCCGCGCATCGACAGATACTCGCACTGCACGGGGACGATCACCTTGTCGGCGGCCGTCAGGGCGTTGATCGTGAGCAGCCCGAGGCTCGGCGGCGTGTCGATGCAGATGAAGTCGTAGTCCTCGAGGATCGGTTCGAAGGCCTTCTGCAGCGAGCGCTCGCGGCCGATCATCGTCGACATCGCGATCTCCGCTCCGGCCAGGTCGATCGACGCGCAGGCGATGTCGATCTCGCGACTGCGGATCACCTCGCGGATCGAGACCTTGTGGACGAGCACGTCGTACATCGATTTCTCGAGCGTGTCGGGGTCGATGCCCTGGGACATCGTCAGGTTGCCCTGGGGGTCCATGTCGACGCACAGCACCCGGTGGCCCTCCTCGGCGAACGCGGCCGCGAGGTTGAGCGTGGTCGTCGTCTTGGCCACGCCGCCCTTCTGGTTGGCGAATGCGATGACCTTGGCCTTTCCTTCCACGGTGGCTCCGATGCTCGATTGCTGGAAAGCCTTCCGGTCGGTATTCGCATGGCCAGGGCGATTCCTGCATGGGAACTACGATCCCGGGATGGCCCCCGGCAACAGCTCCGAGACGGCGGCGCTGGCGGCTCGGCTGGCCGGCACGCGCGCGTGCATCTGACGCTGGGCGCGGGCGGGGTCGGCAAGACGACGACCTCCGCGGCGCTGGCGCTGGGACTGGCGAGCGCGGGGCCAGAAGGTCGTGGTCGTGACGATCGACCCGGCGCGGCGTCTGGCCACGGCGCTGGGCCTCGAGGAGCTGTCCGGCGAAGCCGCACCGCATCGAGCGCCGCCGAGCTCGAGCGGGACGGTCTGGAGGTGCGGGGCGAGCTGTGGGCGATGATGCTCGACACGAAGGCGACGTTCGACGAAGTCGTCAGGCGGCCTCGCCCCCGACGAGGACGAGCGCGAGGAGATCCTCGCCAACCCGATCTACCGGGAGCTCTCGACGGCGGTGGCCGGCTCGCAACGAGCTGAGCGCGATCGCGAAGCTGTATGAACTCCACGCCGAGCACGACTTCGACGTGATCGTGCTGGACACGCCGCCCTCGCGCAACGCGCTCGACTTCCTCGAAACGCCAGGCCGGCTGCTGGGGTTCCTGGAAGGCCGTGCCCTGCAGGTGTTCCTCGCACCGGGCGGGCTGACGGCGAGGCTGTTCGGGCGCGGCACAGCCCTCGTGTTCGCGATCTTCGCGCGCGTCACGGGCGTCGACATGCTGAGCGACCTGTCGAGCTTCTTCCGCTCGCTGAGCGGCATCCTCGACGGCTTCGGCGAGCGGACGCGCATCGTCGCAGCAGCTGCTGCGCTCCGAGGAGACGGGCTTCCTGATCGTCACCTCGCCGGAGCACGAGCCGGCGCAGGAGGCGCGCTTCCTGGCCGAGCGCCTGCGCGGAGACGGGACTGCCCGAGCCCGAGCTGATCGTCAACCGCGTGCACCTCGACGGGCTCGGCGGCCACTCGGAGGCCGAGCTGGCAGAGCAGCTGTCCGGCCCGCTCGGGGCCGACCTCGGCCGGCGCGTGGCGTCGAACCTGGCCGACTTCGACGTGCTCGTGCGGCGCGACGAGGCGACGGTGCAGGAGCTCGCGGCGCTGCTCGGCGGCCGCAGGCCGACGCTCGTCGGCCACCTACATGAAGAGGTCCACGATCTCCTCGGCCTCGCTGGCATCGCCGAACAGCTCGGCGTCTGAGCTACCGGCGGACCGCGCCTGATCGCGCCCGCCGGCGATGCGGAAGGGGACCGTGCCGGGGACGGCGGGTGCCGGGCCCGAGCCGGGTTCCGGCGCGAGCAGGAAGGCCGGGTCGGGTGGGTGATGCCCTGCCGGCTCTGCCTCGCCCGCCGGGTCGGTGAGCAGCAGCTCGTCGGCGAGCCCCACGAGGTCGGTGTCGAGGTGGCCGCAGATCACGTCGCGGAGCAGCGCCCGCAGATGGTCGGCGACATCGCCCGCCAGGGACGCGGCCCCCGCGTGGGCGGTGGCCGTGCCGGCGATGAAGGCGCGCTCGAGGGCGATTGCCGCGACCATGCGCTCGGTCATCGCGAGGCGGCGCTCGGAGGTGGCGCAGAGGGCGGCCAGGCGGCCGGCGAGCATGCCGCTCGAGGGACCCTCCGGCTCGAGCAGGGCGCGCAGCGCGAGCAGGTTGTCGCTGAGCGCCTCGTTGGGGTCCTCCCGCTCGCAGCCCATCTCGAAGCGGCGCAGCGCCCATGCCAGCTCGTTGCCGTGGGGCGCGCGGCGGGACACCAGGTTGCAGAAGGCCCGCAGCTCGTCCTCCTGCTCGGCGGTCACGACGAGCATGCCGTGGGGGCGCCCGCCGCCGCCCAGCGGCAGAGGCGTCCAGGATCCGCCGCCGATCCGCGCCCACGCGAGCGGGCCGAGCGTGACGCGGCCGTCTCCGAACAGGCGCAGGGCGCGCAGCAGGTCGCGCAGCACCTCGCGTCCCCGCGGCAGCGCCTCAGCCGGGTCCTGCTCCTCGGTGGCGAGCGCGACGATCAGGTGCCCGGCGCCGTCCTCGCCCGCGGCGCGAGCGTCGGGCGGCAGCCCTTCCAGCGCCTCGGGGCGGGCGATCGTCAGCCCCGCCGCCAGCGGCAGCTCGGGCGAGGTGATCGTAAGACCCGCGCAGCCGCGCGACGATCGTCACCTCCGCGCCGGCGGTCAGCGCCGTGCTCTGCAGCCGCTCGAGGGCCGCCCGGACCCGCTCCTCGTGCAGCTCGAAGTCGGACTGCTCGGCGAACACCTCGCCCAACAGCGAGCCGAGGGCGGCGCGCACCCGCGCGGCGGGTGTCAGCCGGGTGACGTCCTCGCCGACGGCGACGAGGTAGCGCTCGAGACCCTCGAAGGCCGTGAGCAGGCGCGACGCCTCCGCGTGCTCGGCCAGCGCTTCCAGCGCCGGGCGCCGGTCGGCGATGAACTCGGCCGTCAGCGGGCGGTAGCAGTAGAGCGAAGGGCCGCGGCCGCCCCGCCCCGGCTGCCGATCGAGCTCGAAGGGAATCTCTGCGCCGGCAGCGAGCTCGCCGGCGAGGAAGACGGCGGCGGCCTCCAGGTAGTCGGAAAGGGCCGACTGCAGCTGCACGGAACGCATCTGCGCCTACTTCTCTGGGTCAATGGCCGCTCCTGCCGGCGCAGGGCAGCTTGCAGGCACCTCCCGCGCGCTTGCGGGCGAGCCGTCGAGTGAGTGCGAGCCGGATGCTCAGGCGACGGCCAGCTGGCCGCCGGAGAGGGCCTGCTGGGCCCGCTCTGCGCAATTGACGCCGAGCCAGTCTTCGCCGTAGGCGCGCATGTCGTCGATGATCGGCAACAGCGCGCGGCCCTTCTCGGTCAGTGCGTACTCGACCCGAGGCGGCACCTCCGGGAAGGTGTGCCGCTCGACGATCCCCTGCTCCTCGAGGGCCCGCAGCCGCAACGACAGCGTGCGCGGGCTGATCCCGGCCAGCGAGCGTTCCAGCTCGCAGAAGCGGGAGTGCCCCTCGGACAGATCCCTGACCAGGAGCAGAGTCCACTTGCTGCAGACGATCTCAGCGGTGAGGCATACGGGACATGTCTCGTCTACAGCCATCTCGGCCTTTTACTTTACCAAATGAAGTAAAGGACGCGGGGGCGCCATGCGCCACCCCTGCGGCCTAGACGCCGAGCGGAGAACTGGGTTTCGACATTTCTTCGCGGCGGCTCTCGGCGACGGCGACGTCCTCCATCGTCGTCCCTTCGCGGCCGTCGGCCTGCATCAGCAGCTTGAAGTCGTGCGGGCTCGAGGCGACCCGCATCGCGTCCTCGAAGGTGACCCGGCCGGCCTTGACGTGGCCGAAGAGGGCCTGATCGAAGGTCTGCATGCCGTAGTAAGCGCCGCTGGTGATCACCTCGACGAGTTTGCCGGTCTGGTCGGGGTCGAGGATCATGTCGCGTACACGGCCGGTCATGCGGAGGATCTCGCAGACCGCCACGCGGCCGCCATCGGCACCGGGGACGAGCCGCTGGGAGATGACGCCCTTGACGGTGCCGGCGATCATCGAGCGGGCCTGCTGGTGCTGGTGGGGCGGGAAGAAGTCGAGCATGCGGTTGATCGACTCGGTCGCGTCCACGGTGTGGATGGTGGACAGCACGAGGTGCCCCGTCTCGGCGGCCGACAGGGCCGTCTGGACGGTCTCCTCGTCGCGCATCTCCCCGACCAGGATCACGTCGGGGTCCTGACGCAGGACGCGGCGAAGCGCGCGCTTGAAGGAGGCGGTGTCCATGCCTACTTCGCGCTGGTTGATCGCCGAACGTTTGTCTGAGTGCACGAACTCGATCGGGTCCTCGATCGTCACGATGTGCTTGCTCATCGTGTTGTTCATGTGGTCGATCATCGCCGCGAGCGTCGTCGACTTGCCCGATCCGGTGGTGCCGGTCAGCAGCACGATGCCCCGCTCCTCCTCGGCCAGGTCGCGCACGACATCCGGCAGCGAGAGCTCTTCGATCGAGCTGATCCGGTGGGGGATCGCGCGGCAGACGAGCGAGATCGTCCCGCGCTGCATGAAGGCATTGACGCGGTAGCGGGCGACTCCCTCGATTTCGTAGGAGAAGTCGACCTCGTGGTCCTGGTCGAACTCTTCGAGCTTGTGCTCGTCGGGCAGCAGGGCACGGAGGGCCTGCTCGGTGTCGGAGGTGCTCAGCGGCTCGTGGGCGGCATCCAGCGTCAGATCGCCGTGGACGCGGAACAGCGGGGAGGAACCGACCTTCAGGTGTAGATCTGAGCCCTCTTTCGCGACGAGCTCACGAAGGGCAGCCATGACGTCGAACATGCTGAGCGCATCGGCATCCGGGCGACGAGCCTTGAGACCCTGCCGCGGCCGTGGACGCCGCCGGCCGGCGGGACACCGCTCTCAGGCGACGTCGCGGAGCTTCTGGGCCTCCGCGAGCGACTGCAGCTTCTTCAGCGACTGGTTCTCGATCTGGCGGATGCGCTCACGGGTGACGTTGAAGGTGCGGCCGACCTCGTCGAGCGTGCGAGGGTGCTCGCCGCCGAGCCCGTAGCGCAGCTCGAGCACGCGCCGTTCGCGGTAGGAGAGGTTCTCGAGCGCCTCGCGCAGCGCCTCCTTGGTGAGGATCTCCGCCGCGCGCTCGTAGGGAGACTCGGCCCGCTCGTCGGCGATGAACTGGCCGAACTCGGACTCCTCCTCGTCGCCGACCGGCTTCTCCAGGGACACCGGGGCCTGGGCCGAACGCTTGATCGAGTCGACCTCCTCGGGGTCGATCCCGGTGACCTCGGCGATCTCGTCGGCGGTGGGCTCCCGGCCCAGCTCGGTCACGAGCTTGCGCTCGGCGCGGCCGATCTTGTTGAGCTTCTCGACGACGTGCACCGGGATGCGGATCGTGCGTGCCTTGTCGGCGAGGGCGCGGGCGATCGCCTGGCGGATCCACCAGGTGGCGTAGGTCGAGAACTTGAAGCCCTTGCGGTAGTCGAACTTCTCCGCTGCCCTGACGAGGCCGAGGGTGCCCTCCTGGATCAGGTCGAGGAACGGCAGGCCCTGGTTGCGGTAGTTCTTGGCGATCGACACCACCAGGCGCAGGTTCGACTCGACCATCTTCTGCTTGGCGTCGAGGTCCCCGCGCTCGATGCGCTTGGCCAGGTCGACCTCCTCCTGAGCCGTGAGCAGGCGCACCTTGCCGATGTCCTTCAGGAAGAGCTGCAGCGAGTCGGTGGTCATGTCCGGCTTCAGGTCGAGAGCCGTTTTGGCTTTGCGCCGACCTCTTTTGTCGGGGGCGCGCTCGACATTGGCCGCTGCGTTGGTCGCGGGATCGATGTCCTCGACGAGCTCGATCTCCGACTTCTCCAGGAAGCCGTGGAGCTCCTCCACGTCCGACTCGTCCAGATCGAGCTCGGACATCGCCTTGGTGATCTCCGTGTAGGAGAGCACGCCCACCTGCTGGCCCTTGGCCAGCAGACCCTTGACCTCATCCAACTCCTGCAGCTCGACTACTGACATTCGTGTTCCGTTTCTTACGTCGATCGACACCCAGAAGGCGGCCCGCGGGTGGGCGGTCTCTTATTTCCCTGGCGGATGTGCTGCTCCGTAGGACAATTACGGCCGCAGCCCCGCCGACGTTACAGCCCTATCGGCTCACCGGGCTCCCATGCTAACGCGTCATCGCGAGAACGGACCGGTTTCCGATCCGCTTGCACCGCGATTTTCGATCCTCGGCGGCGCGGCGGCGATCGGCCGGCGGCCGGAAAGGAGCCGCGGCGAGCGGCCCGGGCGGCCTTAAGCAATGATGTGAACCGTGAGCGGTCCGGAGGAGAGCAACGGGCGCGCCGGGACCTCCGGCGATGACCCCGGGGTGCTCGCCAAGTTGCCCCGCACACGGCCGCAGCGGGCGACCGCTCGGCGTGCCGCCGCCCGGACCCAGGATGCCCGCGCCACGGCCTCGGAGAACGGAGGCCCGACCGGCCGAGGCGCCACCGCGACGGCCGCCAAGCCGCGGGCCGCCGCCAAGCCGAAGGCCTCGAAAGCGAAGGCCGCGAAGGCAAAACCGGCGAAGGCCGGGGCCACGGGAGCCAGCCGTCGGTCCCGCAAGGCACTCCCCAAAGGACGCGTCCGGGCCGTCCGCGATGAGGTCCCGCGTCAGGGCTTCGAGTCCGAGGACGACCGCGCCACCGGCGCCGTCCAGCCGCCCGGGGGCACCGAGTTCGTGGGTACCGCCGCTGAGATCGTCACCGAGCTGGCCAAGGCCGGGGTATCCGGCGGCGAGCGGCTGCTGCGGGATGTCCTCTCGCGCCTCGGGCGCTGAGCGCAGGACCGCAGGGACACCTCCGGAGCCGCCCCGCCACGGTTCTCCGCGCTGTTTGCGGGCTTTTCACCACCGCACGCAGGTCGCTCCCGGGGATGCGGAAGTGGATATGTATACTGCCGCCCACGCCGAGCTGCCCTGACTCAGGTCAAGGCAGACGGGGGACCCATTGCGGGCCTGAAGGTAGGTCCGCTGGGGCGAATCGGCCCACCTGGGCCGTAGCGCCGCGACTCCTCGCCGCGCGAGCCCGTCAGCTCACCCCGTAGGCGTCGACGAAATGCGTATCGGATCGATGACAGCCACGGTCGTGCTCACCCTCGCCACGGGTCTCTCTGCCCTCGGCACGGGACCCGCTGCCCTCGCCTCCACGGGTGGCGCCAGCGCACCGGCGGCTGCGACGCCCGCCTCCGCGCCCGCCCCGGCCTCCTCGACGACCGCGAGCGTCCGCCCCTCGGGCGTCGCGACCTGGTTCGGCCCTGGCTTCTACGGCAAGAAGACCGCCTGCGGGCAGACGCTGACGCCGCGCGTCGTGGGCCTGGCCAACCGCACGCTTCCCTGCGGCACGCTCGTCAAGGTCAGCTACCACAGCCACTCGCTGACGGTCCCCGTGCTCGACCGCGGGCCCTACAGCCACATCGCCGACTGGGACCTGACCGCGGGCGCCGCCCACGCCCTCGGCATCACCGACACCGTGCGGATCGCCACCCGCGTCGTGGGGCGCACCGCCAACGTGGCCTCGCTCGGCGCTCCCCTGATCGAACCGGTCGAATCGATCGCCGGCGGCGCCGCCGCCTGAGCGGCGAGCAGCTCGGCGCGCTAGGCGGGTCGGCCCGGGCGCGCCTCGAACAGCCGCAGATCGGCCTGGGCGGCAAGCGCGGCCGCCTCGCGACCGTCCTCGGGGCAGATCGCCATCCCGACGGCGAGCGTGGCTGCGGCGCTCGCGCGTGGCGCGAGGCCTTCGATCACCCGCATCAGCCGCCCCGCCACCAGTTGGCCGCCCTCCCTGTCCACCACCGGCGCCAGCGCCCAGTAGCGCCCGGGGCGCTCGCGGGCCAGCGTCCCACCGGCGTCGCCCAGCTCGGCGGCCAGGGCCTCCTCGAGGGCCCGGTCGCCGACCTCGGGCCCGCCTGAACCCTCCCTGCGGGCCTCGACGAGCAGCACGGCGAAAGGCTGGCCGTCGCGCTCGTAGCGTTCGAGCCCCCGTCCGATCGGACCGACCCAGGCAGCGGGCCCCACCTCGGCGCGCCGGCCCGTGTCCCCCTCGCCCCGCGCACCGCCCCCTCGGCGAGCGCGGCGGCGGCGAACATCGACCTCGGCCGGGCCCACCGCCGCCACCCGTCCCCGGAAGGGCGGCCGCTCGATCGAGGCGTAGGCCGGCCGCCGCTCGTCGACGATCACGATCGACGGCTCCCCTCCCCGCGCCAGCTCCGGCGGGTCCGGCTCGGGGCGCTGCTCACCGGGTGGCACGGGCGCCCCGGGCTCCCAGCCGTCGGAGCGGCGCTCCTCGGTGGGGGGGGCAGCCTGGTCGGCCCCGGATAGCCCCAGGTCGGCCCTGGGATGTGCCTGCTCGCTCCCGGGGACCCAACCGCGGGCCCGGCGGGGCTCTGCCTCACCACGGGGGACGACGTCCTCAACCCGGCGGGCCGTTGCCGCGCCCCGCCCGGTCGGTCCTGCCCAGGTGTCGATCACGGGCCAGGAGGCGGCCGCCGCGGGCCCGGCCGGGCCCGCATGCCCGGAGCGGTCGCGGCCGAGCGCCGCCGCGAGCAACGCCGCAGAGCTGTGGGCGAGACGGTCGGACACGTCTCCGAGCAGGCGCGCGCCGCCCGGTTCCGACGCCGCGTAGGGCATCTCTTCCAACACCACCTCCCAGAGCGCGCCGCGCAACGCCTCGACGGCCTCGGCGAGGGCGGAGGGCCGTGCCGAGCCGCACAGCGAGGCGAGCCTGGCCGGTCCCTCCCCTTCGAGCAGCGCCGCCAGCTCCTCGTCGGAGGCCAGAGCGCGAGCCAGCTGCTCGCAGAGCGGAGGGGCGCCGGCGGCGAGCGCCTCAAGTGGGATCGACCCGATCGCGTCGAGCGGATGGGTCGCCACGAGGGCCATCGCCCAGCGCCGGGCGACGTCGTCGCTGCGGGCTGCGAGCGTAGGCAGGGGCAACCCGGCGACGGGGCGGGCGCGGGGCGCCGGGCGCCGCTCCGGCTCAGGCTCCTCCCGTCGTGCCCGGGGCGATGGCGGCTGCGGGGACATGACCTGTTGAATAGCAGCAGGCGGGGACGCGACGACGCCGCCTGCGGGCGCCCGGATAGCCTCCCGGTCGGTGCCGGTCGCCGAGCCGATATGACCGTGATCTGGATCGTCCTGGCGGTGCTCGCCGTGCTGATCGCGGGCATGGCGATGGCGCTGCTGATCGCAGCCAGGCCCCCGCGGGGCGAGCGCGACCGCGCCCGCATCACGGGATTGACGGACGCCACCTCCGTCGACCGCGCAACCGGGGCTGTGACCTCGGTTCAGCGTGCCGACCTGCTGATCGACCGCGAGGCGCTCGAGGAGCTGTGGGCGGCACCGAACCTCGAGCGGCTGGCCCGCACCTACTGGCGCTTCTTGTCACGCATCAGCCTCGGGCTCATGCGGGTCCGCTACAGCGAGCAGGGCCGGGCGATCGTGCTCGTGGCGAACCCGTTGCGGCTGCTGACCTTCAAGGCGCCGGAATATGAGATCGACGGCGCACGGGCGCTGGTGCGCTGGCGCATCGCGCGCGGGCTGCTCGTCGCGCGGCGCGGACGCGACGGGGGCGGGTACCTGCAGATCGAGGTGACCCGCAGCGACGAGGAGAGTGCGGGACGCGTCCGCCTCCACGTGGAGGTCGAGGTCGCGAACTTCTACCCGGCGATCGCCTCGGGCATCAGCCTGCGCCTTTACAACGCAACCCAGTCGCGCATCCATGTGATCGTCACCTACAGCTTCCTGCGCTCCCTCGCCCGGCTCGACCTGGCGGAATCGCGGATCGGCCGCCTCGAGGGCCGCTAACGGGGCCCCAGCGCGTCGGTGCCGCCCGGCAGCTTGACGACCGGCTCGTGCGGCTCGAGCCCGACCGTGGCGATCAGCCGCGCCAGGCCCATGTAGTTGCCGATCACCAGCAGCAGCTCGACCAGTCCCCGCTCGCCGAGCAGATCCCGCATCGAGGCCACGGCCTGCTCGCCGGCGGAGCCGTCGAGGATCACTTCGCGGGTGAAGGACAGCACGGCGCGCTGCATGTGGGAGACCACGGCCGAGTCCTCCTGCCCTGACTCGATCGCCGTGACGAGCTGCGGCGAGGCGCCGAAGGATTCGGCGATCGGCACGTGCTGGGTCCACTCATACGGGGACACCGACAGGTGCGCCACCTGCAGGATCGCCAGCTCCCGCAGCAGCGGGTCGAGCTGCAGGCTGCGCAGGAGCGTGTTGCTGTAGCGCAGCCACGGTTCGAAGGCGCTCTCGGCGTGGGCCACTATGCGGAGCAGCTCGAGGGGTGTGCCGGCGATGACCCTGGCGATCGGCTCGGGAGCGTCGTCGGGATCGCGCAGGGGGATCCGGGGCATCGCGATGATGCTATCCGGGCGGCCTGCCCGAGGGTCAGCCGGCGGGAGCCCTGTAGGGGCCGGGCTTGGGCCGTGCCCGCCCGCCCGGGAAGGCGAGGCGCAGGATCGTGCGATGCACGGTACCCAGCTGGCGGTGCAGCGGACCGGTGTTGTAGGGAAGCCCGTAGCGCTCGCAGACGTCCTTCACCCGCGGCGCGATCTCGGCGTAGCGGCTCGAGGGCATGTCGGGGAACAGGTGGTGCTCGACCTGGAAGCTGAGGTTGCCGGAGAGGAAGTGGAACAGCGCTCCCCCGTCGATGTTCGCCGCCCCGAGCAGCTGGCGGACGTACCAGCCGCCGCGGATCTCCCCGGCCACCTCATCCTCGCTGAACGTGTAGGTCTGGTCGGGGAAGTGGCCGCAGAAGATGATCGAGTAGGCCCAGACGTTGCGGACGATGTTGGCGGTGAAGTTCGCCTTCAGCGTCGAGGAGAACGTTGCTCGCGCCGCGCGGCGGCCGCCGAGGGCCCCCGCCAGGCCGGCCGAGAGGGCGGGGAAGGCCAGGTAGTCCTTGACGATCTGGCGGCGTGCCTTGAGGCCGATCGCCCTCAGCTCGGCGAGCGCCTGGGCCTTCGGCTTCTCGCCCGCCCGGATCGCGTCGAAGTTGAGGTCGTGAAGCGCCACGCCCCACTCGAAGAAACCCATCAGCAGGAGGTTGTAGATCGGCTGGAGCAGGTAGACCGGGTGCCATTTCTGGTGCGGGTCGATGCGCATGATCTCGTAGCCGAGATCGCGGTCCTTGCCGCGTATGTTGGTGAAGGTGTGGTGCTCGTAGTTGTGGGAGTGCCGCCAGGCGTCGGCCGGCGAGGCCGTGTCCCAGTCCCAGTTGCGGGAGTTGATGTCCGGGTCGTTCATCCAGTCCCACTGCCCGTGCATCACGTTGTGCCCGATCTCCATGTTCTCGAGGATCTTCGCCAGCGACAGCGCCGCCGTCCCGGCGAGCCAGGCCGGGCGCCGACGGGAGAACAGCAGCGACACGCGGGCCGCCAGCACGAGCTGGCGGTGCAGCCGGATCGTCGCGCGGATGTAGCGGGCGTCGCGGTCGCCGAGATCGGCGAAGACCTCGTCGTGGATCGCGTCGAACTCGCGTCCCAGCGCCTCGATCTGCTCGGCGCTGAGGCGCGCCAGCGGGCTCTCGGGGTCTCCGGGCAAGGTCGACGGCGGGCGCTCGGTGAGGGTGGCTGACATGGCGTCGGGTCCTTTCGCAGTTGGGGCTCAGAGGTCGATCTCGATCGCGCCCTCGGGCGCGTTGACGCAGGTGCGAAGCAGCTCGCCGGCCTGGCCGTGCACCCGTCCGGTGCGCAGATCGCGCACCCGTCCGGAGCGCAGGCGCCCGACACAGCTGTGACAGATGCCCATCCGGCAGCCGAAGGGCAAGCGTGGCCCCGGCCTGCTCGCCTGCGGCGAGGATCGGCTGGCTGCCGTCGCTGAGCGCGTCCACGCCGCTCGAGCAGAAGCGGATCGAGCCGCCACAGCCGTGCTCGCCCGCGCCGATCAGCTCGTCGGGCTGGAAGTGCTCGTGGTGGAGCCGGGACGGCTCGCCGTCGCTCTCGAAGCGGTCTTTGAGCGCGGCCAGCAGGCCCGAGGGGCCGCAGACGAACGTTTCGCGCTCGCGCCAGTCGGGGCAGATCCGGTCGAGCTCGTGGGCGCCCAGGCGGCCTTCGGTGCCGCTGTGGCGGGAATCCAGCCGATAGCCCGGGAGCCGCCGGTCGAGCTCGCGGAGCTCCTCGCCGAAGATCGCCGTGCGCGGCTCGCGCGAGCTGTGGATGTGGCGGACATCGACCATCGCGCCTTCGCGCTCGAGGCTGCGCAGCATCGCTCATCACCGGCGTGATGCCGCTGCCGGCGCTGATGAACAGCAGCCTGCTCGGGAATCGGGTCGGGGAGCACGAACGTGCCTTCGACGCCGCCGAGGCGCACGATCGTCCCGGGCTTCAGCCGCCCGCAGAGGAACGGTGAGACGACGCCACTGTGCACGAGCTTGGGCGTGATCGCGATGCAGCCGTCTCGCCGCCCGGGGTCGGAGGTCAGCGAGTACGCACGCCAGTGGTGCACGCCGTCGACCTCGATTCCCAGCCGCACGTACTGGCCGGCGCGGTGGCCGGGCCACTCCCAGCCCGGCTTGATCAGGACCGTGACAGCCTCGTCGGTCTCGCGCGTGATCCGCTGGACCCGGCCCCGCAGCTCCCGCGTGGACCACAGCGGGTTGACCATCTCCAGGTAGTCGTCGGGCAGCAGCGGCGAGGTGAACGACCTCGCCAGCGCCAGCGCCCGGCGGCCCAGCGCCGGCACCTGAGGTGTGGCGCCGCGCTCAGCCACGGCTCGCCCGGCGCGACTCGAGGTGCTTGTAGCGAGGCGCTTTCATTAGCCCTGATCCGATGTTACCTGATTTGAGGTCACATCAAACATGGTAACCTTGTTTAGAGAATGTCAACTGTGAGCGTGGACACAAAGCAGACCGGCGACTCAACCCCCCACGATCTGACGATCGAGCAGCTGGCCGCCGAGGTGGGCATGTCCGTGCGGAACATCCGCAACCACCACTCGCGTGGCCTGCTCGCGCCCCCCGAGGTCCGATCCCGGGTCGGCTACTACAGCGCCGAGCACGTCGCTCGCCTGCGGCTGATCCAGGACCTGCAGGCCGACGGCTTCAACCTCGCCGCGATCGAACGCCTGCTGAGCGGCTCGGAGAACCTGGCCGGCAGGCTGATCGGGCTGCGTGCCGCGGTTACGGCGCCCTTCGACCCGGAGAAGCCCGAGGTCGTCACCCGTGAGGAACTCGAGCAGCGCTTCGGCCAGGCGAGCCCCAAGGACCTCGAACGGGTCCGGCGCCTGCGGGTGCTCGTCCCGCTCGGCGAGGAGCGCTTCGAAGTCACGAGCCCCGCCCTGCTGGACGCCGCCGAGCAGGTCCTCGCCCTCGGCATCTCCCTGCGCACCACGCTCGCGCTGATCGAGCGGGTCTCCCGCGACTGCGACTCGGTGTCGCGCTCCTTCACCAAGCTGTTCCTGAAGGAGCTCTGGGAGCCCTTCGAGCGTGAAGGCCAGCCGGAGGAGCGCTGGGATGAGCTGATCGGCGCCGTCGACTCGCTGCGGCCGCTCGCCTCAGAGGCGCTGCTGGCGCTGTTCAAGCTGCGCATGACCGGACAGCTCGAGGAGGCCTTCGGGAAGGTCGTCGAGCACCAGGCCAAGCGCGGCTGAGCATCTGAGGCCGGTGGGCCCGGAGACGGCCTGCGACGTGGCTACGAAGGCGCACGGCGGGTCGCGGACGTGGCCTGCCCACCCCCCGGCGAAGCCCCCCGGAAGGCGTCTAGAAGCGCTCGCCGCCGACTGCCCGCAGCTTCGAGCGGTCGTGCGTGGCGCGGATCCGGCGGATCGTGCCCGAACGGGTGCGCGTGACGAGCGACTCGGTCGTGGCGCCGCCGACGCTCGGGTAGCGAACGCCCTGCAGCACGTCCCCGTCGGTGATCCCCGTGGCCGAGAAGAAGACGTCCTCGCCGGCCACCAGGTCGTCACGGTCGAGGACGCGGTCGAGGTCATAGCCGGCTGCCACGGCCGCGTTTCGCTCCTCATCATCGCGCGGCCACAGCCGTCCAAGCAGCTGGCCCCCCAGGCACTTGACGGCAGCCGCCGAGATCACGCCCTCGGGGGTGCCGCCGATCCCCCACAGCAGATCGACGGGGGAGCGCTCGGTGACCGCCAGGAGCGCCGCCGAGACGTCGCCGTGCGCGATCAGCCTGACCCGCGCTCCCGCCTCGCGGATCGCTGCGATGCCCTGCTCGTGACGGGGACGGTCGAGGACCACGACCATCACGTCGCTGACCGGGGAGCCCTTGCGCTCGGCGATCAGCTTCACGGTCTCCCCCAGCGGCCGGTCGAGATCCAGGAGATCGGCGATCTCGGGAGCGCCGGCCAGCTTCTCCATGTACACGCACGGGCCCGGATCGAACATCGTCCCTCGCGCCGACAGCGCGATCACGGCCAGCGCGCTGGGCATCCCGTGCGCGGCCAGCGTCGTGCCCTCGAGGGGATCGACGGCGATGTCCACCTGCGGCGGCGAGCCGTCGCCGATCTGCTCGCCGTTGTAGAGCATCGGCGCCTCGTCCTTCTCGCCCTCGCCGATCACGACCACGCCGTCCATCTGCACGGAGTGGAGCATGTAGCGCATGCCGTCCACGGCCGCCTGGTCGGCTGCCTCCTTGTCGCCCCGTCCCACCAGCGGGGCTGCGGCAAGCGCCGCCGCCTCGGTCACCCGGACGAGCTCGAGGGCGAGGTTGCGGTCCGGCAGCGTCGGGTGTGAATCGGCATTCACGGCCCCGGGAACCTATATCAGGGGCGCTGCCACTACGATCGTGGCGTGAGCGACGGAGACCTCACCATCCGGGCCCGCCTTCCGCCGGCGGTCGGGCCCGCGATCGGGAGGGTGCTCAGCGCCGCGCGCGAGCAGCAGGTCGCGGAGCGGCTGCGCGACGCCGACCCGACGCTGTGGGGGCCCGAGGGCACCCCCGAGGTCGCCAACCGCCTCGGCTGGCTGACGATCGCCGAGCGCATGCTCGACGAGCTGCTGGCGATCGAAGCCTTCGTCGACGGCGTCCACCAGGACGGCCTCGAGCACGTCGTGCTGCTGGGCATGGGCGGCTCCTCACTGGCCCCCGAGGTCTTCAGGCGAGCCTTTCCGGCACAGGCGGGCGGGGCTCGTCTGCATGTCCTCGACTCCACCGACGCCAGCGCGATCGAAGCAGTGGCCGCCTCCGCCGAGCTGCCTCGCACGCTGTTCATCGTCTCCTCGAAGTCCGGCGGCACGATCGAGCCGCTGTCGCTCTACGCCCACTTCTCCTCGCTGAAGGCGCTCGGCACCAACTACACGGCGATCACCGACCCGGGCTCGGGCCTGGCGGAGCTGGCGACCCGCCAGGACTTCAGGCACATCTTCTTCGGCGATCCCGACATCGGCGGGCGCTACAGCGCCCTCTCGCCGTTCGGCATCGTCCCGGCGACGCTGATCGGCGTCGACACGGCCGCGCTGCTGCGACGGGCCGCGACCGCTTGGCAGGCCGGCGCCGAGGATCCCGCCGCCGCGGATATGCCCGGGGCGGTGTGGCTCGGCGCGGCACTGGCCGCGATGGCGAGCGAGGGGCGCGACAAGCTGACCTTCGCGATCGCCCCCTCGCTGCCGGGACTGGGCCTGTGGCTCGAGCAGCTCGTGGCGGAGTCGACGGGCAAGCAGGGCAAGGGCGTGCTTCCCGTCGCAGAGGAGCCGCTCGGCGAGCCCGCCGAGTACGGCGAGGACCGGGTGTTCGTGCACATGCCCGACGCGGCCGCCCCCGACGCCGAGCAGGAGGCCCGGCTCGCGGCGCTGGCCGCGGCCGGGCATCCCGTCATCACCATCCCCACAGACGGGCCGGCCGACCTCGGGCGGATCTTCCTGCTCGCCGAGCTGGCCGTCGCCGTGTGCGGATGGGGCCTGCAGATCAACCCGTTCGACCAGCCCAACGTCCAGCAGGCCAAGGACGCCACCAACCGCGTGCTGGAGAGCTTCCAGGAGAGCGGCGAGCTGCCCGCCGTCCCCGACGCCGACGAGCGCCAGCTCCGCGAGCTGCTGCTCGGATCCGCGCCGCCGAGCTACGTCGCGCTGATGGCCTACCTGCGACCGAGCGAGGAGTTCGACGCCGCCGCGGCCGAGCTGCGCGTCGCGATTCGCGCCGCGACGAGGGCCACGACGACCTTCGGCTACGGCCCCCGCTTCCTGCACTCGACCGGCCAGTTCCACAAGGGTGGACCGAGGACCGGCCGGTTCCTGCAGCTGCTGCACGACGGCACCCACGACATCCCGATCCCGGGCCGGCCCTACGGCTTCAGGACGCTCAAGGAAGCACAGGCGATCGGCGACGTGGAGACCCTGCGCGAGCTCGGGCTGCCGGCACAGCGCCTGCGCCTCGCGGGCGATGACCCAGTGGGCGCTCTGCGCGCTCTCACCGCGACGATCAGGGAGTGGACATGACGCAGATCGGCTTCGTCGGGCTCGGCAAGATGGGCGGCAACATGGTGCACCGCATCCGGCGCGACTCCGACCACGAGGTCGTCGCGTTCGACTTCGACGAGAAAGCTGTGCGCCAGGCCGTCAAGAACGGCGCCGCAGGCGCCTCCTCGCTGCGCGAGCTGGTCAAGCAGCTCGCGCCGCCGCGGATGGTCTGGATCATGGTGCCGGCGGGTGCGCCCACGCAGGAAACCGTCGACAAGCTCGCCAAGCTGCTGGACCGCGGCGACACGGTCGTCGACGGCGGCAACTCGAAGTGGACCGACGACAAGCGCCGCGCCGCCGCGCTGAGGAAAGCCGGCATCGATTACGTCGACGTCGGCACCTCGGGCGGCGTCTGGGGGCTGGAGGTCGGCTACTGCATGATGGTCGGCGGACCGCCCAAAGCGGTCAAGCGGCTGGCCCCGATCCTCGACGTGCTGGCGCCGGAGACCAACGAGCAGAGCCGCTCCGCGATCGGCCCGCGGGGGTGGATGCGCTTCGGTCCCTCAGGGGCCGGCCACTATGTGAAGATGGTCCACAACGGCGTTGAGTACGGGCTCATGCAGGCCTATGCCGAGGGCTTCGACATCTTCGACAAGTCCGAGTACGAGCTCGACAACGCGAAGATCGCCCACCTCTGGGGTCAGGGCTCGGTTGTCCGCTCGTGGCTGTGCGAACTGGCCGCCCGGGCCTTCGAACTGGACGGCAACGCCCTCGAGGCGATCGAGGGCTACACGGCCGACTCCGGCGAGGGACGGTGGACGATCGAGGACGCGACCGCCCACGACGTGCCCACGCCGGTGATCACGGCCTCGCTGTACTCGCGCCTGCGCTCACGCGGCAACGGCGACTTCGCCGACCGCGTGGTGGCGGCGCTGCGGAACCAGTTCGGCGGCCATGCCGTCAAGAGCGCCCCGGCGGGCGGCAAGGGCACCGGCAAGCGGGCCGCGGGCGGCCCGGGGCGGGCCTGAGATGGCGGTCGCGGCGGGACGGCCGACGGGGCAGGAGGAGCCGGAGAACCCGCTGACGGCCGGGCTCGAGCGGCTGCCCGTGCCGCCGACGACGCTCGTCATCTTCGGCGCGACCGGCGACCTCGCGAGGCGCAAACTGCTGCCCGCCCTCTACAACCTGGCCCACGAGGGCGCGCTGCCCGAGCGCTTCTTCCTGGTCGGCGTGTCGCGCAAAGAAAAGCAGGACGAGGACTACCGCCGTGAGTGCGAGGAAGCGATCCGCCGCTTCTCCCGCCGGACGCCCGACGAGGCCGTCCTGAAGGGCCTGCTCGACAACGTCCGCTACGTTCCCGGGACCTTCGACGAAGACTCCGTCTACACCTCGCTGGGGGAGGTCCTCGACGACTTCGAGAAGGCCGCTGGCGAGCCGCTCAACCGGGCCTTCTACCTCTCCACCGCCCCCTCCTTCTTTCCCGTGATCGTCGAGAAGCTCGGCGAGTCCTCCCTCGCCCGCCACGAGGAGGCGGGCGTGCGGCTGATCATCGAGAAGCCCTTCGGCACCTCCCTCGAGGAGGCACGCGAGCTGAACCGGCGGGTGCTCGCGATGTTCGAGGAGACCCAGGTCTACCGCATCGATCACTACCTCGGCAAGGAGACCGTCCAGAACCTGATGGCCCTCCGCTTCGCCAACGGCCTGTTCGAGCCGCTCTGGAACCGCAACTTCATCGACTACGTGCAGATCACCGCCGCCGAGGACCTCGGCATCGGCACGCGGGCCGACTACTACGACCAGGCCGGTGCGCTGCGCGACCTGATCCAGAACCACATGCTGCAGCTGCTCTGCCACGTGGCGATGGAGCCGCCCGTCAACTTCACCGCCGAAGAGGTGCGCAACGAGAAGGTGAAGGTGCTGCAGGCGATCCCCGAGCCGCATCCCGCTGAGATCCCCGAGATGGCGGTCCGGGCGCAATACGCCGCCGGGCACGCCGGCGGCGAGGACGTGCCCGGGTACCTGGAGGAGGAGGGCGTGCCCGCCGACTCCAACACCGAGACCTATGCCGCGCTGCGCCTGGAAGTCGACAACTGGCGCTGGGCGGGCGTGCCGTTCTACCTGCGCACCGGCAAGCGCCTGGCCCGCAAGGTGACCGAGATCGCGGTGACCCTGAAGCCGGTGCCGCACCTCGCCTTCAGCGAAGGCGGCTCACTCGGCGTGCAGCCCAATCAGCTCGTGCTGACCCTCCAGCCCAACGAGGGTGTGTCCCTGCAGCTGGGCGCCAAGATCCCCGGCACGCGCATGAAGATCCGCCCGGTCAACATGGAGTTCCTCTACGGAACCGCCTTCCTCTCGCAGTCACCGGAGGCCTACGAGCGGCTGATCACCGACGCGATGCGGGGTGACGCCACGCTCTTCACCCGTAACGACGAGGTCGAGGCGCAGTGGCGGATCTGCGATCCGATCGTCACGGCGTGGGAGGGCACACCGGGACCGCTGCCAACCTACGAAGCGGGCTCGCAGGGCCCAGAGGAGGCCAACAGCCTGCTGCGCCCCGGCGATCGCTGGCGAGCGGTCTGATGAGCCGCATCGACAAGGTCTGGAGCGAGCAGGGCACGACGCCCGACAGGATCGAAGCGGCTCTGCGCCAGCTGCTGAGCGAAGCCCACGCCGAACGCGCTGACTTCGTGCCGGCGCGGGTACTGAACATGATCGCCTTCGTCGATCGCGAATGGACCGGCGAGATCGCCAACCGCCTGCGCGGCGTCGGCCGCTACCACGCCTCCCGCCTGGTGGTGCTCGCATACGAGCCGAAGCGCACACGCCTCGACGCGCGCGTGATGCTCGCCGCCGACGACGACCCGGCGCCGGGCGAGCTGGCGATCCTGCGCGAGACCGTCGTCGTCGAACTGGGCGACCGGCACCTCGACGACCTGGTGACGATCGCCGACCCGCTCGTCGTCACCGACCTGCCGACCCTGCTCTGGTCACCGCACGGCCATCGGGACATCGTGGCAGGGCTGATGTCCCTCGCTCAGGCCGTCCTGATCGACTCGGTCGAGGAGCCGGAGATCGCCGAGGCGCTCGACTGGGCATGCACGGTGAGCGACCGCGCATACGTCGTCGACCTCGCCTGGCTGCGCTCCACGCCCTGGCGGGAGCGCGTCGCGGCGATGTTCGACCCGCCATGGCTCCGCCGGGAGTTGGGAATGCTCTCCTCGGTGACGGTCCGCCACCACCCGGCCTCGACCGTCGCCGCCGGACTGTACGTCGGCTGGCTCTCCTCGCGCCTGGATTGGCAGGCCCCGCCCCTGGTTGCCCACGACGGCGCGCTGATCGGCACCGCCCACGCCCCCCGGCAGGACGTGAGCGTGCGGCTGCAGGTCGCTCCCGAGCTGCCGGTGCCCGGCCTCGAGGGCCTGACGATCGAGACGGCCGCCGGGCACATGCTGCGACTCGACCGCGGGCCCGGCGGGCTGCGGGCGCGCTTCGCCGGGCCACGCGAGCCCGACCGCGAGTGGACGATCCCGGGTGCTTCCCGGGGCGAGACCGGCGTGCTCGGCGAGGGCATCCGCCAGGCGCTCCTGCGCGACCCCACCTACCTCCCGGCGCTGCGGCACGCACGCACGATGCTCGCGTGACGAGGCTCACCACCTGCCCGGACGACGAGACGGTCGCCCGCCGCGCAGCCGAACACGTCACGCGCGCGCTCGCGAGGGCCCACGAGGAACGGGGCGTCGCCCACCTCGTCCTCAGCGGCGGCACCACCCCGGGCCGGACCTACGAGCTGCTCGGCGACGAGCCCGAGGCGCTCGAGGGCACCGAGCTGTGGTTCGCCGACGAGCGCTGCGTTCCGCCGGAGGATGAGGAGAGCAACTACCTGCTCGCCGCCCGCACGCTGATCGAGCCCGCCGGGATCGCGCCGGGCCGCGTGCACAGGATGCTGGGTGAGCTCGGCCCCGACGAGGGCGCCGCCGCCTATGCCGAGGAGCTGGCGGCGCTGCGCGACGGTGGCGCCGGGCCCCCGCTCCTGGATCTGATCGTGCTCGGCATCGGCCCCGACGGACACATCGCCTCGCTGTTCCCGGGCGCCGCCGCGCTGGACGCCGGCGAGCTGGCCGTCTGCCTCGGCGTCTCAGACTCGCCCAAGCCTCCTCCCGAGCGGATCACGCTGAGCCTCGCCGTGCTCCGGGCCGCCCGCGGCTGCCTGCTGCTGGCAACCGGCGCGAGCAAGGCGGACGCGGTCAACGCGATGCTGGGCGAGCCGAGCCGTCACGTACCGGCCAGCCTGCTGGCACGCGAGCGGCTGACGGTGATCGTCGACGACGCCGCTGCCCCCGACGGCCCACCGCAGCCATGACGGGGCACCGGCGATGAGCGCCGCGGCCGCCCAGGCCGTGCTCGTCCGCCACGCAGAGACGGAGTGGACGCTCAGCGGCCGCCACACCGGTCGCACAGACCTGCCCCTCACCGAGCGCGGGCGCGAGGACGCGCGGCAGCTCGCTCGGCACCTGTCCGGCCTGGACTTCGCGCTCGTGCTCGTGAGCCCCGCGCGGCGGGCTCGGGAAACGTGTGAGCTGTGCGGCCTCGGCCACCGGGCGCAGCCCCGCGAGGACCTCCGCGAGTGGGACTACGGCGACTACGAGGGTCTGACCAGCGCGCAGATCGAAGCCCGCAGCCCCGGCTGGAGCCTGTGGCGGGACGGGTGCCCGGGAGGCGAGGACGCGGCCGCCGTCGGCGCGCGGGCCGACCGCGTGATCGCTGAGCTGCAGGCGGCCGACTGGCCGGTGGCCGTTTTCTCGCACGGACATGCCCTGCGCGTGCTCGGTGCGCGCTGGATCGAGCGGCCACCCCAGGAAGGGGCACGGCTCGGCCTCTCGACCGCGTCGCTGTCCAGGCTCGGCAGCGAGCACGGCACCCCGATCCTCGCGAGCTGGAACGAGACGGACTAGCGAAGGGCGCCCGCGGGGCCCGGAATGTAACGCTCCGGGCGCCCGCCGGACTAGCCTTGGTGCAGAAAACCTCGAGCAGCGGCTAGAGTGAGCCCGGCAAGCCTGCTGATGGCAGTCCGCGCGGCCCCGACCGATCCACTCGCATCCGACGCCGAGCAGCTGCTCGCGGCGATGCATTCGGCGCGTGAGCGGACCCTGGCGCTGGTCGCGCCCCTCAGCGAGGAGCAGCTCGAGCGCGCCCACTCGCCGATCATGAGCCCGCTCGCGTGGGATCTGGCCCACATCGCCGCCTACGAGGATCTCTGGCTCGCCCACCGCATGGCCGGCCAGGCGCTGCTGCGCCCCGACCTCGCCGCGCTCTACGACGCCTTCGAGACACCCCGCGCCGTGCGAGGCGATCTCGAGCTGCTCGACTCGGGCGCCGCGCTGGACTACCTGGGCCGGGTCCGCGAGCGGTCGATCGAGGCCATTACCGAGGTGGGGGCCACCGACGGCTTGATCTGCGAGATGGTTCTGCGCCACGAGCTCCAGCACACCGAGACGATGCGCCAGACGATGGCCATCGCCGGGCTGCTCGCGCCCGGCGAGGGTGCCCGTCCGGTGCCGGGGCCGGCGGGCTGGCTGGCGATCGCTCCCGGGCGCTTCCACCTCGGCGCCCCCGATCAGGGCTTCGCCTACGACAACGAGCGCTCACGCCACGAGGTCGAGCTCGGCCCCTTCGAGATCGCGCGCCTCCCGGTCACCAACGCCAGCTGGATGCACTTCAGCGAGGGGGGCGGCTATGAACGTCGCGAGTGGTGGTCCGACGAGGGGTGGGCCTGGAAGGAGGAGTACGACATCGGCCACCATCCGGCCGTGGAGACGGGCGATCCGGAGGCTCCCGTCTGCCACGTCAGCTGGTTCGAGGCCGACGCCTTCGCCCGCGCGCACGACGCGCGACTGCCCACCGAGCAGGAGTGGGAGCGGGCGGCGACCTCGGACCAGAGGACGGAGCAGCCGGCCGGGATCGGGACCGTGTGGGAGTGGACGAGCTCCCACTTCCTCCCCTATCCGGGCTTCCGCGCCCATCCCTACCGGGAGTACTCCGAGGTGTTCTTCGGCGAGGACTATCGCGTCCTGCGCGGAGGCTCCTGGGCGACGCATCCTCGCGTCGCCACCCGCACGTTCCGCAACTGGGACCTGCCCCAGCGCCGCCAGATCTTCTCCGGGCTGCGGCTCGCCCGTGGAGGGCAGCGCTGATGGCCGCCTCTCCCCCGCGCCCGGCCGCGGCAGAGCCCGCGATCCGGATCGACTCGCACCTCGACGGCAACCACGAGCGCTCGCTCGCCGACGACGTGCTGGACGGCCTCACGCGACCCTTCAAGGAGCTGCCGCCGAAGCACTTCTACGACGCCCGCGGCGCCGAGCTGTTCGACCGCATCTGCGAGCTGCCCGAGTACTACCCGACGCGGGCCGAGCGCGCGATCCTCGAGCGCTCCTCGCCCGCGCTCGCGGAGATCACCGGCGCCGTCGAGCTGGTCGAGCTCGGCTCCGGCACCGCGGCCAAGACCCGCGTTCTGCTCGACGCGCTCCACGCGGCGGGCACGCTGCGCCGGTACGTTCCCTTCGACGTCACCGAGACGATGGTCCGCGAGTCGGCACGAGAGCTCACCCGCGAGTACCCGGGGCTGCGGGTGCACGGCGTGATAGGCGACTTCGAGCGCCATCTCGATCGCGTTCCGGCGGCCGAGGGGCCGCGGATCGTCGCCTTCCTCGGCGGCACGATCGGGAACTTCCCGCCCGGCAGCCGCCGGCGCTTCCTGCGCCAGATCGCCGGGCTGCTGGGCCGGGAGGACTTCCTGCTGATGGGCACCGACCTGGTCAAGGACCCGCGTGTGCTGGAGGCCGCCTACGACGACTCCGCGGGCGTCACCGCGGAGTTCAACCGCAACGTCCTGCGGGTCCTGAACCGTGAGCTCGACGCCGACTTCGACCCCGAGGACTTCGACCATGTCGCGCTGTTCGACCGCGAGCACGAGTGGATCGAGATGCGCCTGCGCGCCCGCCGCGAGCTGACCGGGACGGTTCGCGATCTGGACCTCGACGTGCACTTCCGCGCCGGCGAGGAGCTGCGGACCGAGATCTCGGCCAAGTTCACGCCCGAGCGGCTCGACGGCGACCTGGCCGCTGCCGGGCTCGAGGTGGCCCACTGGATGACCGACCCGGACGACATGTTCGCGTTGACGCTGTCACGTCGCACGGACCTGTAGGCTGCCCGCGCAATGGAGATCGAGGGCGCAGCAGCGATCGTCGTGGGCGGCGCGTCCGGCCTCGGCGAGGCGACCGTCCGCGCACTGGCCGTCCGCGGCGCGACGGTGACGATCGCCGACGTCAACGCCGAGAAGGGCGAGGCGCTCGGCGAACAGCTCGAGTGCGACTTCGTCGCCTGCGACGTGCGCGAGGAGGGACAGGTCGAGGAGGCGGTCGGACGGGCGGCCGCGGCAGCGGGCGGTCTGCGGATCGCGGTCTGCTGCGCAGGAACCGGCTGGGCCCAGAAGGTCGCGGGCTCGAAGGGCCCGCACCCGCTGCTGCCCTTCGAGACGATCATCTCGATCAACCTGATCGGCACCTTCAACGTGCTCCGCTACGCCGCCACCGCGATGATCGCCGCCGAGCCCGGCGAGGACGGCGAACGCGGTGTCTGCGTGAATACCGCCTCGATCGCCGCGTTCGACGGGCAGATCGGCCAGATCGCCTACTCGGCCTCGAAGGGCGGCGTCGTGGGCATGACGCTGCCGGCCGCACGCGACCTCGCCCAGTACGGGATTCGCGTCAACACGATCGCCCCGGGGCTGTTCGACACGCCGCTGCTGGCGGCGCTTCCCGAGGAAGCGCGCGCGGCGCTGGGCGCAGGCGTGCCCTTCCCGCGACGGCTGGGCACCCCGGCGGAGTACGGGCAGCTCGTCTGCCAGATGGTGGAGAACCGGATGCTCAACGGCGAGACGGTCCGGCTCGACGGCGCCCTGCGGATGCCGCCCCGCTAGGTCCCGGGCGAGTCCGGCCGATAGCCCCAGCGCGCGGCCAGGTCGATGCCGAGCAACTCGCCCGCAGCATCGACCTCGCCCGCGAAGCGCTCCCGAAGCTCGTCCATCAGCCGCTCGTCGGCGACCGGCGGCGCGGTGTCCACGACCGCGCGGCGCGCGGCCCGCATCGCCCGGCGGCGAAGGCCTGCAGGGGTCACCGCCTTGACGACCGAGCCGACCGTCCGCGAGACGGGACCCCGGCCCATCGAGACGGAGTCCATCAGGCCGTCGGCGCGGCGCGAGCGCAGTCGCACCGTCGGGTTCGCCTCGCTGCGTGCTATCTGGACCGCGTCGTCGACGCCGAGGAAGCGGAGCAGCTCGCGCACGGTGGCGTCGTTGTCGCGCCGGAAGTCCTCGTAGATCAGGGTCAGCACGCGGTCGCGGCCGAACAGCTCCCGGTAGGAGCGCAGCTGCTCGGCGTAGTGCACATGGCGCGTGTACAGAAGCGCCTCCGGCCAGGGGCAGCCGGGCGGGATCTGACGGCCCTGGGCCCGCTCGGGCTCGAGCGCGAGTGCCCGGCCGAGGTCGCGCTCGGTCTCGAAGCCGATCTGCAGGAGCTGCAGGTGAAAGGACTGCACGAAGCTCGCGGGCTCGCGCAGGAACGAGACGATCAGCGCATCCGGCCGCAGCGCCGCGATCCGGGCCGCGGCCTGCGGCGTGCGCAGGTAGGCGGTTGAGATCTCACCGACCCGCTGCCCCTCCCCGGCCTCGTCGAACAGCGACAGATAGGCATCGAGGGTGCGCGGCCGGCGCAGATCACGGCCGTCCGCAGGTGCGGCGCGCTCGGCGGGGCCCCGCGCCAGGAACTGCGTCTCGCGCAGCACCGGCAGGAACAGCTGGGGATGCCCGGCGAGCATCCCGTGCAGGGCGGTTGTGCCGCACTTCGCGTGGCCGACGACGAAGAACTCCGGCACCGTGCGGCCGCTGTGTCGAGCCTCGCGGAGCTCGTCGAGCAGAGCCTGCTCGGCCGCGCCTGCGGCCCCGGGAGCGCTCACACCCTCTCCGCCCCGCCGGAATCGCGCGAGGCCGTGCGAGGCGTGCTCGGCGGCTGCGGAGCACGGCCGACCGCTTTGCGCAGCCGCCTTGACACTTTCTCGCCGAGCGTAAGCGGCGGCGGCCAGCTGCGTACCCGCTCGCGCTCGTTGATTCGCGCCGCGAGGCCCTCCGGGTCGCGGTGGTCACCGTGGATCACCCGCACACGGTCGACCACCGTCGCGGGGTAGCCGAGGCGGAAGTTGTACTCGGGACTCAGCACGAACACGCTGACATCGTGCTCCCATGCGCAGCGGCGGAAGGCGGGCTGGTCCGCTCGCCTGCTGCGGCTGGCTTTGCCCGCTCCCGGGAACGGCTCCTCTCCCAGCCACGCCGCGTAGGTCTGCTGCCAGCTCGCCATGAACGCGGCCACGCGCTCGCTCGCACGCCAGGCGAGCACGCCCGTGTTGAACTCGTGGAAGGCCTTCGGCACGCCGGGGTCGTCGAGGCCGCGATAGGCGGGGGCGAACGCCACCGCCAGGTCATAGCGGTCGAGCAACGCCAGCACATGGACGATCTCGTCGACCACGTAGGTGTCGCTGTCGAGGTACAGCGTCCGCTCGAAGGGCGAGCGCCGCATGTTGGCGATCTTGTCGACGTACGGGTTGCCGGAGGGCTCGAAGCGGGCGATCGTCACCCCCTCGGCGCCGGGCACCTCCGCGTCGGCGAAGACCACATGCGGCACCGGGTTGTGCCGCAGCGAGGAGCGCGCCGAGCGCACCGCCTCGGCGACGTAGAACTCGCCGGTGCCCGAGTAGACGATCCCCTTGGGAGCGGGCGCGGGCGCGGACGTCGGGGAGTCGTTGTCTGCTGGGCTCGCCATGGCACCTCGCGGGATGAGCAGTCTAGGCGGCGCGCCGCCCGGCCGCCGCGAGCCGCTCGGCGAGGGGCGCCATCAGGAGAGGCTCGGCGCGGCTGCCGAGCCTCCGGCACTGATCGAACTGGACAGTTCCGGCGTGACGGCGAGCGTCTGCAGCACGACGCAGTAGCGCTCGGTCAGCTTCAGCAGGCTGCCGAGCTGCTCCTCCTCAGCGTCGCTGTCGAGCTCGAAGCCGAGCCGGATCGCCGAGAAGCCGACGGGCGCGTCGCGGTCGACGGCGAGCGTGCCGCGGAAGTCGAGATCGCCCTCGGCGCGCACGGTCCCCCCGGCGACGGCGATCCCGAGTGAGGTCGCCACGGCCCGCAGCGTCACGCCCGCGCACGCGACGAGCGCCTCGAGCAGCATGTCGCCGGAGCACAGCAGGCTGCCGTCGCCGCCGCCCGCCGGGTGCAGCCCGGCCTGCGCCACCGCGCGGCCGCTGTCCACCGAGCAGGCGATGCCCTCGCCCAGCGTCCCGGCGGCGCGCAGCGTCACCAGGCCTGCTCGGGCGTCCTGCTTGTAGCGCTCCTTCAGCGGCGCCTGCGCCGCGCGGAGTTCGGCGCGGTCCATCGTCCTAGCTGAGCCGCTCCACGAGCATCGCCATGCCCATGCCGCCGGCGACGCACATCGACTCGATCCCGTAGGTCCCGTCGAGCGTCTCGAGGTCGTTGATCAGCGTCGTCATGATCCGGGCTCCGGTCATCCCGAAGGGGTGCCCGAGCGCGATCGCCCCGCCGAACGGGTTCAGCTTCTCGGCGTCGATCCCGAGGTCTTCGCGGCAGGGCACGATCTGCGCGGCGAACGCCTCGTTGATCTCGACGACGTCGATGTCCTCGATCTTCATACCCGTCTGCTTGAGCAGCATCTCGATCGCCGGGATCGGGCCGAGACCCATGATCTCCGGCCGGATCGCGGCGACGGTCGAGGCGAGGATGCGGACTTTCGGCTTCAGCCCGAGCTGCTCGGCGCGCTCCGGCGTCGTGATCAGCAGCGCCGCCGCGCCGTCGTTGAGCGGACAGGCGTTGCCGGCCGTGACGGTGCCATCGGGCCTGAACGCCGGCGGCAGCGCGGACAGCTTCTCCGCCGTCGTGCCCGCACGAGGCCCGTCGTCCTTGGTGACGAACTGCTCGGGAACCTCGACCTCGTTGCCCTCCTTGTCCGTGACCGTGTGGGCGGGCGCCCTCACACCGACGATCTCTTTGTCGAAGTGCCCGGACTCCTGTGCGGCCACAGCGCGCTGCTGGGAGATCGCCGCCCACTCGTCCTGCGCCTCGCGGCTGACCTTGCAGCGGTCGGCGACGTTCTCGGCCGTCAGGCCCATCGGGATGTAGACGTTGTAGACCGAGTTCTCCGAGCCGTCCAGCTGCGGGTGGAACTGGAAGTCGGCGCCTTTGCCCGCTCGCGAGACGGCCTCGACGCCGGCCGCCACGTAGGTGTCCCCCTCGCCCGCCGTGATCGCGTGGAAGGCCATGCGGGTCGTCTGCAGCGAGGAAGCGCAGAAGCGGTTCACCGTCGTGCCCGGCACGTGGTGGTCGATCCCCGACAACAGCGTCGCGTTGCGGCCGATGTTGTAGCCGGACTCGCCCTCGGCGAAGCCGCAGCCCATCATCACGTCCACGATCGAGCCGCCGGTCTCCAACGACGGGTTGCGGTCGAGCAGCGCCTTCAGGGGCACGGCGGCGAGGTCGTCGGCGCGAACGGATTTGAGAGACCCCTTGACGGCCCTGCCGATGGGCGTGCGGACGGCGTCGACGATCACTGCTTCGGGCATCTGAGGATCTCTCTCCTTGGTCGGTGGACGCGCCGGTGATGGTCGGGCTTCAGGCGCGAAGCCAGATCCTAGCTACAGATCGAGCCGGGAGACGCCCAGCTCGTCGAAGCCGACGTGGTGCGCCAGCTCGTGGCGGACCGTGCGCGTGACCTGGTCGCGCAGCAGGTCCGCGTCGTGTCCGAAGTCCCGCCGCAGTGTGTCCCGGAAGATCACGATCCGGTCGTGGCTCGAATCGCGGCTGGCGCCGTCGCCCTGGTAGAGGCCGTAGGCGCCGGCCCGCCGCCCGCCGTCCGAGATCACGACGGCGACGTGTGTGAGGGCGTTGCGCAGCAGGTCCGGCAGGTCGTCGAGCGCGTCGCGGACGAGCTCCTCGAAGTCCTGGTCGTCAAGCGGGTCGAGGTCGATGAACTCGCTTTCGTCGGGGTCCACCACGAGACCTTCGCGCGCCAGCTGCTCGGAGTGGCGCACGATCTCTTCGAACTCGCTCTCGGACTCGGGATCGCGCCAGCCGGCCATCCGCACGGCGACGAACGCGACGCCACCCATCAGCACGGCCGCGACGATCACTCCCAGCGCCACGTCCTCCAGTGCCCGCACGGCGCCGATCGAGCTGAACCCCTGGCCGACGACCAGTACGACGAGGCCCAGCGACAACGCGATCATGGCCGCGAAGCCGACTCTTCGGACCTGGCTCCCCCCGCCACCCCGGCGCAACGTCAACGACCCCCCACGATGATGGTCACTAGCCTCACAGCCGCATGATGCCAAAGCTGGAGCCGCATCTGGTGGCCTCAGGCCTCAGCGGTCCCAGAAAATCGCGAAGGTGCGCTCATTTCAGCGTGCGCGCGATCACGAGCCGCTGAATCTCGTTCGTGCCCTCGTAGATCTGCGTGATCTTCGCGTCGCGCATCATCCGCTCGACCGGGTACTCCTTGACATAGCCGTAGCCGCCGAGAACCTGCACGGCCTCGACCGTCACCGCCATCGCGGTGTCCGAGCAGAAGACCTTTGCCATCGAGGAGTACTTGGCCCGCTCGGGGTGCCCCTGGTCGGCCATCGCGCAGGCCTTGTAGAGCAGCTCCCGCGCCGCCGCCGTGCGGGTTTCCATGTCCGCGAGCTTGAACTGGATGCCCTGGAACTCGTTGATCGCCTGGCCGAACTGCCGGCGCTCCTTGGCGTAGCCCACGGCGTAGTCGGTCGCTCCCTGGGCGATGCCCACGGCCTGCGCGGCGGCCCCGAGGCGTGTCCGCTCGAGCGTTCCGAGCGCCACCGACAGCCCCTTGCCGACCTGGCCGATCACGTTCGCCTGTGGCACCCGCACGTCCTCGAAGATCGGCTGCCCCGTCGGCGAGGCGCGGATCCCGAGCTTGTGCTCGAGCTTGCCGACGCTGAAGCCCGGCCGGTCGGCCTCGACGACGAACGCGGTCATGCGACGGGTCTCGCGGTCGGTGACCGCGAAGGTGATGTAGAAGTCGGCGATGCCGAGATTGGAGATCCAGTTCTTGGTGCCGTTGATCACCCACTCCTCGCCCATCGAGCACAGCCGTCGTCTTCATCCCCGCGGGGTCGGACCCGGCCTCGGGCTCGGACAGGGCGAAGGCCGGCGAGCGCTCGCCGCTGGCGCAGCCCGGCAGGAAGCGCTCCTTCAGCTCCTCGGAGCCGAACAGCTGGATCGGCAGCGTCCCGAGCTCCTGCACCATCAGGATCAGCGCGCAGGAGGCGTCGACCTTGGCGAGCTCCTCGACGGCCATGTTCAGCATCAGCGTTCCTGTTCCCGTGCCGCCGTACTCGACCGGGAACGGCAGCCCGAGGATGTCCTGCTCGGCGAGCAGGCGCCGCACGTCCCACGGGTATTCCGCCTTCTCGTCGATCTCCGCCGAGCGCGGAGCGATCCTCTCGCGGGCTATCTGCCCGATCGTCGCGCAGAAATCGAGGTGCTCCTGCGGAATCGTGTAGACGTCCTCGACGACCTCCATGACCCTGGATCCTATTGATGGCGCGTGCCCGCCGCTACGCTCAGGCGATGAGCGATTCGACGGCCGCCCAGGGACTGCAGATCGACGTCGCACGGCTGGCGGAGTGGATGCAGAGCGATCCCGGCCTGCAGGTGATCGACGTCCGTGAACCCCACGAGCGCGAGGCGGGTCACATCGATCCGAGCCGTCACATCGAGCTGAACCGCCTGACCGCCGAGGCGGCGAGCATCGACCGCGAGCGCCCTGTCGTCTTCTACTGCCGCGTCGGCTCGCGCTCAGGGATGGCGGCCGAAGCGTTCCGGGCGGCCGGGTTCGAGGCATACTCCCTGGACGGGGGCCTGGTGCGCTGGGCCGAGAAGGGACGGCCGCTCTCGCCTGAGGGCGGGACGGTGGCCGCCCACTAGCAGAGGAGACCGTTGATGGAGGCTTCTACCGACTTCCCGAAGGTGAGCAGCGGCGACGGCTGGGCGACCGGGACCCTCGACGACCTGGGCGACGGGCCGGGCTTTCGCAAGGTCCGCAAGGGTCTCGGCGTAACGGCCTTCGGCGCCAACGCGATCGTCCTGCCGCCCGGCATCGAGACGGGCTTTCACTACCACGAGGAGCAGGAGGAGCTGTACTTCGTGCACCGCGGCTCGATCGAGATCGAGTTCGGCGACGGCACCGTGCAGGCCCTCGGCGAGGGCGGCATGGCGCGGGTCGACGCCGCCACCCCGCGCAAGATCCGCAACGGCGGGCAGAGCGAGGCGGTCTACCTGATCGTCGGCGGCAAGGACGGCTACGTCGGCCGCGACGGCCGCGTGCCCGAGGGCGAGGAGCAGCGCGTGCGGGCCGTCCACGACCTCGGCACCGGCGAGGGGTAGCCGGCGGCGATGGGCGAGGGCGAGCGCTCCGCGCGGACGCTGCACGTCCGGGGGCGCCTCGAGCTGCCGCTGTCGGAGATCACGCTGCGCGCCAGCCGCTCCTCGGGTCCCGGGGGCCAGCACGCGAATGTCACGGCCTCGCGGGTGGAAGCCGTCTTCGACGTCGGTGCCTCGGCGACGCTCAGCGACGCCCAGCGCGAGCGGCTGCTCGCCCGGCTCGGCCCGCGGGTGGTGGCGGTCGCGCAGGACGCCCGCTCGCAGGCGCGCAACCGCGACCTCGCGCTCGAACGGCTCGCGCAGCGGCTGTCCGACGGGCTCGCCGTGCCGCGCCACCGCCGGGCCACGAAGCCCACGACGGCCTCACGCGAGCGCCGGCTCACCGCCAAGCGCCAGGCCTCCCAGCGCAAGGTCGCGCGGCGCCCCCCCGAAGCCGACTAGTTCAACAGCTCGCGGACGTAGCGCTGGTGCAGCCGCCCCAGGGCCGTCTTTTCGGGGTGAAAGCCGATCGCGTCCCAGAGCTTCCCCGAGGCCGGCGCCCAGGCGATGATCAGGTATGCGCCGAGCACCAGCGCGACGGTGCGCAGCCGCCGCGAGGAGGACAGCGCGGCGAGCGGCAGCACCCACAGCACATACCACGGGAGCACCCAGCTGAGCGTCACGAGCAGAGCCACGCCGGCCCACCCGCTGGCGGTGATGGTGCGGGCGGCGGCGCCCCGCCCGTCGGCCGCCACGCCGGTCCCGGTATCGCCGACAGCGGCGCTCCCCCCGGTCCATCGGCTGGGCTTCCAGGCCATCCAGCAGCACGCCAGCACGGACAGCCCGAGGGCGACGGTCAGCACTTTGTGCAGCGTTTCGGTCTCCCCCCCGGCGCCGATCGCGAGGCCGATCAGGTTCGGCACGCTCTCACTGGTCACGAGTCGGCTCTGCGTGCTGAGATCAGGGATGTGCAGGCCGAAGGCCAGCAGGCTCGCCGCGCCCACCGCGACGCCGGCCAGCACCATCCCCGCCAGCACCTGAGCCAGCGCACGACGGTGGCTCAGCAGCCCGGCGAGGACCACGGGGATCAGGACCCCGCCGGACGCCTTCAGGCCGGTGGCGACGATGAACGAGGCGCCGGCGCCGAGCAGCGCGGGCGAGAGCGGCATGAACCAGGCGCCGATTCCCGCCTGCCGAGCCCGGCCCCGCTCCTGCTCGCGCGCCCGCAGCAGCAGGTAGAAGCCGAGCACGATGAAGAACAGCATCACGAAGTCGTTGTGATCGCCGCCCAGCCCCCACACGAGCACGATCGGGTTCAGGCCGACCAGCGCGACCGCCCACACCGGGTCGCGGCCGAGCAGGCGAGCCGACTTCCAGACCAGCAGCAGCGTCCCGAGGCTGGCGGCCGCCAGCACGAACTTCAGCGCCCAGAACGAGCCGGCCACACCCAGCGGGACGACCGCGAACGTGAGCATCGTGAACAGGGGCCCGTAGGGGCTGAGCAGCTGGTGCCAGTTGCTCAGCGCGTAGCTCGGGTCGTCGTGGGGCTCGAGGATCGGGATCGACGTATACGGGTTGAGGTGATGCACCACCTCCATGCGCCCGTAGTTGACGTAGTTGAACAGGTCCGTCAGGGCAAGCGGCGGCGCGAGGATGAAGATCGCGTGAACCGCCAGCACGGTGCCGATCACCCACTTCGCCGGCACCGCGCCGCTGCGGCGCAGCACCAGCAGGTAGCTCACGTACATCGCCACGATCGCGCCGCTGAAGAGGTACTTCAGCGTCGTGCCATTGCCCGTCAGTCCGGGCCATAGCCCGCCCAGCGGGCCCGCCATCCAGTGCGGATAGAAGTTGTTGTGGGTCGTGGGCGAGAGCAGGCTGGGGCGGTTCGCCGCCATCACCACCACGAACAGGCTGAGCCCGACGATCGCGCCCAGGGCGATCGCCACGAGGAGCCGGCCGCTCGCTGCTCGAATGTCCGCCCGCCCGTTCGGACGCAGCCTGCGGGCGAGCCCCGCGCGAAGGCCGGCGGGCCGGTCGCGCAGCGGGAGAGTGGTGGCTTCACCGGTCATGCAGAGGCTCGAACGGGCGATTAAACACCACGGCCGGCCATCGGCCCGGCACCAGCGGGCATGATCAGCCGGCCGAGAAACGCAGAGGGCCCGCCGAAGCGGGCCCTGAGCAGCGTTCCGTGCCGGTCGCGATCAGATCGTCGTGACGTTGACGGCCTTCGGGCCCTTGTCGCCCTGCTCCGGGTCGTAGGAGACCTTTGCGCCCTCCTGCAGCGAGCGATAACCCTCGCCGTTGATGCCCGTGTGATGGACGAAGAGGTCCTTGTCGCCGTCGTCAGGGGTGATGAAGCCGAACCCCTTGTCGTCGCTGAACCACTTTACGGTGCCGGTAGGCATGTGTGAACTCCTCCACGGTGTTGTGCGCCTGCTACGCGGAGGATGCTGCTCAGAGCTTCGACCTGCGAGCGCTTGCACCACTTTCACCGGGCCGCTAGCCCGGCCATACCCGACGACCGTAGCATGTACCAAAGGGCTTGTGTTGTCGAGTTGTGACGCCCGCGCCGGGCGGCCCGGAGCGCTCGCGGAGGAGGCGCCGCCGCGGCTAGGGTTTCGCCATGGGCGAGATCCCGGAGCCGCGATCGCCGGCGCAGCCGAGCGCCGAGATTCGCCTGCACACACTGCTCGGGCCGGGGCGCGACCCCACACCCGAGCAGCTCGTCGAGGAGCTCGGCCTGTGGGAGCGCCCGCCCTCCCCCCGCCGCGCCCCCGCGTGCTGCTCAACATGATCGCCACGCTCGACGGCCGGGCCACGCTCGACGGCCGCTCAGGGGCGATCAGCGACGCGGCGGATCGCGCCCTGTTCCATGCTCTGCGCACCGCCGTCGACGGCGTGCTGGTCGGCGCCGGCACGGTCCGCACCGAGCGCTACGGCAGGATCATCCGCGAGCAGGCGCGACGCGAGGAGCGGATCGGCCGAGGGCTCACTCCCGAGCCTCTCGCCTGCATCGTCTCGGGACATCTGGCGCTCGGAGAGGACATTCCCCTGCTGCAGGCATCCGGCGCCCGGGTCGTGGTGATCACCGCCTCGGCGGCCAGCCTTCCCGCGACGGCCGCACAGATCGATTACATCCGCTCCTCGGGGCCGCAGCTCGACCTCTCCGCGGCGCTGGCCGAGCTGACCGCCAGCTTCGGGGTGGCGACCCTGCTCTGCGAGGGCGGGCCGCACCTCGCCCGCCAGCTGCTCGGGGCGGGACTGCTGGACGAGCTGTTCCTGTCGATCTCGCCGCGACTGGCCGGCGGCGAGCCGAGCGGCGGGGAGGCCCTGCGGATCATCGCCGGAGCCGAGCTCGAGACGCCCGCCGAGCTCGAGCTCCTGAACGTGCTGAGCAGCGCCTCGACGCTGTTCCTGCGCTACGGCCTCTCGGCGCGCTGAGGGGACTCGGCCTCGCCGGGCCGGGGCGGGCTCGCAGGCCTGGGGCTCGGAGCGCCGTCGCCGCCGCCCGCCGGCTCGGGAGCGCCGTCGTCCGTCAGGGCCGTGCCGGCCGGAGGTGCCGCGCCCGGCGGCGCTTCGGCGGACGGGGACCCGTCGAGGCCGGATGCGGCCTGGGTGGTCGCGGGGCCGTCGGCCCTCGCCCGTGTCTCGCGGGAGACGATCGCGAGCAGCTCCGAGGCCAGGTGGCGGCCCTGGCTGGCGACCCGGGGCGTGGCCGCGATGCGAACGACGACCTCGTTGCCGTCTAGCTCCTCCAGGGTGATGCGAGGGGCGTCTCGCAGGGGCGTCTGCAGCTGGCGCTCGAGGGTCTCCTGCAGGTCCGACGGGGTCATCCCCGCTCGCAGCCGCGCACGCAGGTTGACCCCCTCCGGCTCGCGCAGAGGCAGGATCGCCGCGTTCAGCACGACGCTGTTGGGAACCATGATCGAGTCTTCGCCGGTGGCGAAGGTCGTGTACAGCAACCCCAGCGAGGACACGATGCCCTCGAGCTGTCCCGCCAGGCCGCCGCCCTGCAGCCGCACGCGCTCACCGACCCGGAAGGGCCGCGCGCTGAGCAGCACCATCCCCGCGATCAGGTTGCCGAGCGTCTGCTGCGCCGCGAGCCCGAACACGACGGCTGTGAAGGCGCCGCCGAGGGCCAGGGTTTTCGCCTGGATGCCCGCGACCTGGAGGGCGACGATCAGCGCCAGCACGATCGTGGCGAGGCGGATCAAGAAGCCGACGGTCCCCGCCGTCGCCGGGTCCAGGCGCCTGAACAGCGCCGGCCCCAGCCCGCGGCCGATGTCGCGCGCGATCGCCCAGCCGACGATCACCAGCAGCACGACGGTGATCACCGTGATCGGCGTTTCGAGCGCCTGTTCGAGCTGCTTGTGGGCCGGCACGATGTGGCCCTCGGCGTTCCTGTGACGCGGTATTTCCGTCCCGAACAGCTTGACCCGGTTGTCGTAGAGCACGACGATTGCCGCGAACAGCGGCAACAGCACCAGCGCCTCGAGCCTGGCTCGCTTGACGACTTTCGGGCTGATCTGCCTGATCAACCCGACCTCCTTCCAGGCCTGGCTGCGCGTCTCGAACATCTTCGGAGGAGTTCTCGGAATCGGCATAGGCCCACATGATGGCGAGATCGGCGGGAGCTTCCGGCACGTGCGCCTCCGCGCCCACTACCCTTATGCCCCGATGAACCTTCGCCGCCTCGTCGTGCCGGCCGTGATCCTCGGGATCGTCCTGATCGTGGTCGCCGTGATCTACTTCGTGGAGCCGCAGCACTCGCTGCCCTCGTTCTTCCCGGGTCACAGCTCCGCGAGCGACCCGGAAGCGAGCCACCACCACACCAAACACGGCATCGCCGCCCTGCTCCTGGGACTCGCCTGCTTCGCGTTCGCGTGGTTCCAGACGGGCCCGAAGAGCCACACCGACGCGCCCGCCGCCTAGCTTCAGGCGCTCAGCCCCCCCGGGGCCTTCGGCCCGCGCGCGCCGGGCTCAACCGCCGAAGGCGAAGATCAGCGTGCTGAGGGTCCCGATGCCGATGCAGTAGATGCCGAACGGGGTCAGCGTGTTGGTCTGGAAGAAGCGCAGCAGGAACTTGACCGCGAAGAAGGTCGCGGCCGCCGCGCACAGGCCCGCTACCAGCGCGGGCCCACGGACCCCGTTGCCCGCGGAGCCGGCCAGTTCCGGAAGCTTCAGGGCCGCGGCGGCGAAGATCACGGGCGTCGCGAGCAGGAAGCCGAAGCGGGCCGCATCGTCGTTCGAGAGGCCCACCAACAGGCCTCCCCCCATCGTGAAGCCCGAGCGCGAGATGCCGGGGATCAGAGCGAAGGCCTGCGAGCTGCCCACCGAGATCGCCTGCCGCCAGGTGAGCTTGGAGAGGCGCCCGTCGACGTCCCCCTCGTAGTCGCCCGGACGGGGGGGCCTGCGGCGCAGCCGCTCGAACATCAGCAGGGCGACGCCGTTGACGATCAGGAACGCGGCCGCGAGCCCCGGCGAGGCGAACAGTTTGCGCAGCGACTCCTGGAGCAGCAGGCCGATGATGCCGACGGGGATCGTGGCCGCGACGAGCAGCCAGCCGAGGCGGGCGTACTTGTCGTCGGCCCGTATCTCCCGCTGCTTCAGCGAGCGGCCCAGTCCGCTCACGATCTGCACCCAGTCGCGCAGGAAGAACAGCAGCAGCACGATCGCCGTGGCGAGGTGCGTCGCGATCAGGAAGGTCAGGAAGAACTTGTCGTTCTGATGGATCGGCCAACCGGCGAGGCGCGGCAGGATCACGCCGTGCCCGAGGCTGGAGATCGGGAACGGCTCGGCGATCCCCTGCGTGATCCCGAGGATCACCGCCTGAAAATAGGTGATCGGGTCGGCGGTCGCGAGCGGCAGGGAGGGGATCATGGCGGGGCAGCTTAGCGAGCGGGCTCCGGGGTCACTCCAGCCGAGACTTCACGCACGCTTCACACGATTGTTCCCGCTTGGTCACAGAACACCTGCGTTTGCAGGGAATTCTCATCTCATGACCAGAACAGAGAACACTCAGCCGGCAGCCGTGCCGGGACTCGGGTCGGCCAGCCGGGCCGACATGCACTGTCACTCGGAGGCCTCCGCGCTCTCGCGCCTGGGCGTCCAGCGGGCCGTGGGCCTGCCCGAGTGCGCGACCTCCCCCGATGAGGTCTACGAGCTGGCCAAGCGGCGGGGCATGGACTTCGTGACGATCACCGACCACGACACGATCGAGGGCGTGATGCGGATCGCCGAGCGCCCGGACGTGTTCATCTCGGAGGAGCTGACCGCGAGCTTCCGCGGCGAGCCGCAGGCCGTTCACGTGCTCTGCTACGGGATCACGCCCGACGACCACCAGTGGCTGCAGGCCAACAGCGGCGACGTCGAGCTGTGTGCCGCCTACATGTACGAGCGCGAGATCGCCTGCGCCCTGGCCCACCCCTACTACACGGTCGCGGCGCCGCTCACCGCCCGCCACCGGCGGCGCCTGGCAGAGCTGTTCGCAGTCTGGGAGGTCCGTAACGGCGCCCGAGCCCCCGAGCTCAACCGGCCCGCTGCCACCTACGTGGCCACCCGGGACGGCACCGGCATCGGCGGCAGCGACGACCACGCCGGCGTCGACATCGGTCGGACCTGGACGGAAACGCCCCGGGCCGGGAGCCCGGGCGAGTTCCTGGCACGGCTGCGGGACGGCGAGGCGGTCGCCCGCGGGGCCCAGGGCAGCGCCGCCAAGTGGGCCCACGCCGCGATCGCGCTGACGGTCAGGACTTACGGCGTGAGCCCCGGCGGGGAGTCGCGGCGGCCGGACCCCCGCCGCGTGCTCGAGCTGGCCTCACGGCTGCTGCGCGAGGGGGACGTGCGTCACGGCGCCGCCGCCGGAGAGGTCGGGCCCGAGGACGCACGCTGCCTGCTCGAGGCGTGGCTGGCGGCGGTCGGCCTGGGGGACCTCGACGGCGTGGAGCTGCTGGCCCACATGCAGGCAGACGACTTCAGCCACAGCGCCCTCTACCGTCGCGCCTGCCGCGCCCACGAGCGGCTGCTGCGGGCGGCCGTCGAGCAGGCCGTCTGCGCCGCGCGCGGCGAGGGCGACATCGGGGCCGCCGCCGGGGGCCTCCTCGACGCCTGCGTCGCGGCGGTCCCGTACGCGCCCGCGGCGGCCTTCCTCGCCAACGAGCAGGTCAAGCTGCGCGCGATCTCACCCGCCCGCACCCGCTTCGGTGCGGCCGTGGGGCGCGAGGACGACCGCACCCCGCGCGTCGCGATCCTGGCCGACGGCATCGGCTCCACCCACGGGGTCACCCGCACGATCGAGGAGATCCGCCAGCGCGGCGTGCCGGGCTTCGAGATCGAGGTGCTGGGCACCGATCCCGAGGTGGACCGCCGCCTCGCCGCCGTGGCCGAGATCGAAGTGCCCTTCTACCCCGAGTTGAGGATCGGCGTGCCGAGCCTGCCGGGTGTCGTGCAGGCGCTTGCGGACGGCTGCTTCGACGCCGTTCACGTGTGCTCGCCCGGGCCCGCGGGGATCGCCGGTGCGCTGGTGGCCCGTGCGCTCTCGCTGCCCCTGCTCGGCAGCTACCACACCGAGCTGGCCGCCTATGCCGGGATGCGCTCGGGGGACGGGCGCATCGCCGAGGCGATGGCCGGCGCGGTCGCACTGTTCTACAACGCCTGCGACCTGGTGCTCTCGCCGAGCGGGGCCTCCGACCGGGCGCTCGCGGCGATCGGCACACCACACGAGCGTGTGCTGCGCTGGGACCGAGGTGTCGACACGGGCCGTTTCGACCCCGCCCTGCGAACCCGTCCGCGCGAGGACGGCAGGATCGACGTCCTCTACTCGGGACGGATCACGCGCGAGAAGGGCGTCGATCTGCTCGCCGATTCGTTTCTGCGGGCGCGCAGCCGCGATGCGCGCCTGCAGCTGCGACTTGCCGGGGGCGGGCCCGAGCAGCAGCGGCTCGCCGAGCGCCTCGGCGAGCACGCCGCCTTCCTCGGCTGGCTCGAGGGTGAGGAGCTCGCCAGGACCTACGCAGAGGCCGACATCTTCCTGTTCGGAAGCTCGACCGACACCTTCGGTCAGGTGATCCTCGAGGCGCAGGCGAGCGGCCTGCCGGTCGTCGCCGTGGCCGAGGGCGGTCCCCTGTCGCTGATCGACGACGGCCTCAACGGCGTGCTGCGCCCGGCCGACGCCGAGGCGCTGGCGAGCGCGGTGCTCGAGTTGGCGGCCTCGCCGTTGAAGCGCGAAGCGCTGGGATCGGCGGCCGTGCGCACCGCACGGGGCCGGACGTGGGAGCGCACGCTCGAGCTGCTCGCGGCGGGCTACCAGCGGGCGCTCGAGAGCCTGCCCCCGCTGGGGGATGCGCGTGCGGCCTGAGCTCCGGGGCGTCTTCACAGCTCCTTCACCGTTTCGTAGCGGGCTAGTAACAGGAAGCACTTGAGCGACCGGGAATCTGCATCACAGAGGGAGATTTCGAGGTCAGATGTCCACGCTTTCGCCACCGCCGGGCGCGCGCACGATCGCCGTCGCGCTGCACGGGATCGAGCCCGCTACGTTCGAGCGCTGCGCGGTGATCCGCGACTGGCTCGACGACCACGGCGTCGACCGGGTCACGTTGCTCGTCATCCCCGCTCGCGACCTGCATCCGATTGGTGAGCGCTCGCCCGAGATGGTCGAGTGGCTCTGCGAGCGGCGCAGGGCGGGCGACTCGATCGCCCAGCACGGCTTCCAGCACGCCCCGCCGCGCGGCGGGCGCCCGGCACGTCCGATGCTGGCCCGCCGCCCGGGGGAGTTCTCAAGGCTCGACGGCGAAGAGACCCGCCGTGCCGTCTCCGCCGGCTGGCGCCTGATGAAGATCGCAGGCATCGAGCCGGACGGCTTCGTAGCTCCCGCCTACGCCTACACGGCGGCGCTGCGCGTGGCCCTGCGCGAGCGCTTCAGCTGGTGGGCCGAGCTGCTGCGGGTGCACCGCGCGGCGCCGGCGCCGGGTGCACTCTCGGAGGCGCTGTCGCTCGCCCCGGCTTTCAGCTTCGCCTCGGGGGGGCCGCTCGGCCGCCTGCTCTCACCGCCGATCGTACGGGCCGGGGCGCTGCTGCCGACGAGCACGCTGCGCCTCGACCTGCACCCCGGCGACCTGCGCTACCCGCGCCACATGATGGCCCTCGAGTGGGTGCTGCAACGGGCCCACGCGCGGGACGCCGTGACCTATCGGGATCTGGCCGGCACAGACCCGGCCGGCGCGGGCAGGAGACTCCCGGCGCAGGCGCTCAGCCCTTGGCGGGAGCGTTCAGCAGGCCTGCGCTGAAGGACGTGACCGAGGGCAACGCCGCGTAGCCGAGGTGGCTGAGCCCGAACACGTCCTCGATCGTCCGCAGCAGCGAGTAGTGGTTGTAGGATTCCGCCGCCGTCGTCCCCCCCTTGATCAGCGGCGACAGCAACAGCGCGCCCACCACGCCGCCGCCGTGGCGCAGGCCGGCCGTCGTGAGGTTCGGGTAGGGCGGCTGTCCGCAGCAGGAGCTCGAGTCGGCATATTCGCCTGTCGAGGGCGCCTCGTCGGAGGTAATCACGAGCAGGCCCCCGTGCTTGTAGGCCTTCGAGGCCATGATCGCCGGGACGACCCTGCCGAGCATCCCCGCGGCGTCGGCGGGGCCCGCCGGAGCGCCCGGCGAGCACGGCGTCGGGCCCGCGTCTTCGCAGCGCCCTGGGACGATGTAGGAGAAGTCGGGAGTGCTGGACGCGCTGCTGAGATCGCCCTGCAGCTTGTCGAGACCGACGTCGTTCGCGGCGCACGCGGGGCTTTCCGTGACCGCCTGGAAGTACACGAAGGGGTTGCGGTAGGTGGCGTACGCACCACTTGCGACCGTCGGGTCGGCTGCCCCGCTGAGCGGGTGCGAGCACGCCGGAGGCGTGCCGGCTCCTTCGTCGATCCCCTGGACGTAGGCCTTCCACGTCAGGTGCTTGGCGGTCAACTGGCCGGGGAGCGTGTTCACGCTCGCCGGGTACACGCAGCCGTCCCCGAGCACCTGTTCCTGACTGCCGGCCGTGCCTGGGGTGAGCGGGGTGTAGGTGGGGCAGTCGGCTGCCGTCTGCGCCGTCGGCCCCTGCCCACTCAGCAGCGCGATGCCGTTCGGTAGCTGCTCGTGGGCGATCGCGTCGTAGCGCAGCAGCAGCTCGCCCTTGCGCTCGAGCGTGCGGGCCAGGTAGGTGGCCTTCGATTCGGGCCCGAAATCGGCGGCGTAGGGCTCGTCGGAGAGGACGACCACGAACACGTGCTTGATGTCGGTGAGCTTCGCCGGCTTGCCCTTGGGGGCCGCTTTCGGCTTGGCCGGCGCGCTCGCAGGCGCGCTCGCCTGCTGCGAGCCGCCGGCCCCGCTCGAGGCTTCTTCGCCGGACCCGCCGGCAGCTTCCGCGGGAGCCGGCGTCGCTTCGGGTTCGGAAGGGGGCGGTTCGGCGGCCGTGGTCGAGCCTTCGCCGGGGGTCTGGGCGGTGGCGGCGTGGTGCGGCACGAGCACCTTCAGCGCCGGCGCTGCCGCGCCCAGGCCCCCGGCGCCTGCGCCGGCGTCGCCGAGCAGGGCGCCGAAGCCGACGAACAGCGCCACCAGCAGCATCGATACGAGCGGCCCGGGCAACCGCGGCTCCCAGCGCAGCGGGGCGGCCGCAACGGCGGGCTCCCGCTGATCGTCGGGGGCTGCCGCGTCGCGCTCGCGGATGCTCGCGAGCAGGGCGTCCAGCTGCGGGCTGCGCCCTCCCGCCCGCGTGCCGCAGGCAAGGCAGTACCGCTGGTCGGCCGCCAGCGGCGAGCCGCATGCCTCACACCGCCGCGAGGCGCTCACCGGCGCTCCTAGTCCTCGTCGTCGCCGATGTGCTGGGGGGGCGAGAGGAGCGCATCCATCATCGCCGCGTCCTCACCGGAGGATGCGACGCTCGGCAGCCGCTCCATCAGGGTGGTCCCGCACTGCCAGCAGTAGACCGCCCCGCGGCTGTGGGGCGCCGAGCAGTTGGGACAGCTTCCGGCCATTCCCCCCTCCTCCATCCGCAGCAGCCGCTCGACCTCGGCCAGCTCCGCATCGCGCTCCTGCAGCACCGCGGCACGACGCACGAGCACGTCCAGCCGGAAGTGGTCGCGGATCGCCATCTCGTAGGCCAACCCACCAAGGTCCCAGTGCAGCTCGGCGACCTGCTCGGCGAGCGCATCGCGGCGGCGACGCAACTCGGAGCCGGCGCCCGGCGGCGGCGCGACCGGCGCGGCCTCAGGGACGGGCTGGGCCACCGGAGTACCCACGCGATCGTCATCTCTCAGGATCCGCACCGCTCAGCCCGTTTCGACGACGTCGGGGAGTTTTGCCGATTCTTCGACGTATTTTTTGCCCGATGCGTGTTCGTGCCCGGACAGCGCTTTGGCGGGTGCGGGTTTTTTCAGTGTTCCGCCGCCGCCTGAGGACCCGCTGCTCTTGGGCGTCGCTCCCGACCCGGTCGATCCCCCCGAGGCGCCACTGGAGACCTGGATCACGACCGCCCCGGGGAAGGAGCTCTTGAGCGCGCCGAGCGCCTTGGCCGCTTCGGCCTTCTTGGCGTACTGGCCGGAGTAGATCACGAAGCCTGCGCTCGTGACACTCGGGAATTCTTCGGCCTTGAGCGCCCCGACGGACTTCGCCCCCTTGGCGCTGTCGGCCGTCTTGGCGGCTTCGATCGCGGTCACCTTCGTGCCTTCGGGCAGCGTCTGCAGCTGCACCGTCCAGCCCTTCTTGGCGGCCGGCCAGTCCCCGGTGAAGGTTTCTTCAGCCGCGCTCGAGCCGGCGGCGCCGGTGCCGCCGACGGTCACCACCTGTGGCGCCGGAGCGCGTCCCGAACCTGAGCCCGAGCGCCCGATCAGGACGCCGACCCCGATTGCCAGCAGCAGCACGCCGATTCCGGCCAGCAGGCTGACGACGTTGCCGCGCGGCGCGGGCGCCGCGCTGCCCGCGCCCGCTGGGCGCGCCCCGGGCGGCGACGCCGCGGGAGCCTGGCGGGGCGGACCGTTGCGGAGGAAGTCGCTGACCGTCGCGCGCCGCTCGCCGCACTCCAGGCAGTAGCGCTGATCGGCCGCCAGCGGCGCGCCGCAGTTCGCGCATTGGGCCGGGACCTGCTGCCGCGGCTGCGAAGCGCCGGGGATCGATTCGGTGGACAGTGCTTACGCCTTCCCTGTGTGCGCCCTTGGCAATGTGTGCCCTCCCGCCGGGCAGGCGCGGCCTTGCCGCTGGATGGCACTGCAGAGATGGTCCAGGGAGGCGGCCCCGCGGACGTGACGATCTTGTGAAAGGCCGTTTTCGAGGCTAGGCGGCCAACTCGCGGGGCGGCTCCGCCCGGGCCGCATCCTGCGGCTCGATTCGCAGCGCCGTGAGCGGGTCGGGCGCCGGCGCCTCGCAGCGCTCGGTCGCGACGCCGTCGGGAAGGGCGGAGTCGCCGAGCCGTGCTCCAGCGCACAGCCCGGCGACCACCAGCAGGCAGACGGTCCAGACGGGGATGATCAACAGCAGCAGCATCTGATCTCCGGGTCTCGAGGGGAGGGACGTGACAATTCCTCATCAAACATATCAGATTTATAGACTGTTCTGCAGGCCTTGCGATCTGCGGCTCCGGCCCTACCATTTGCCGACCCGCGCGCGTCGTGGGCGCGATGCGCCGAGCGCAACGTTCGCCACGCCGGCGGGTTCCAACCGGAGAAGCCCCGCCGCCGTCGAGGACGCGCGGGCGCAGGCGGATCTCCAATCAGCGACGTGGACGGAAGGACAGCCAGCATGAGCGCCAGCGGGAGCAGCACGATCAAGAGGTTCGCCACGATCGTGGCCGCCGCGGCCTGTCTGGCCCTGCCCGCCTCCACGCTCGCCGCGGGCGAACCGAAGCCTCACTTCGGCACCGGGGGCGTCTCTCACGTCTCCGGCACGTCGGCCCAGCTCGAGGGCAGCGTCAACACCGAAGGGCTGGCCACGACGTACTTCTTCGAATACGGGCCGACCGTGACCTACGGGCTGAAGAGCAAAGAAGTCGCCGTGCCGATCCCGGCTCCTCTGAAAGTCGTCAAGGTCGGCCAGCTCGTGACCGGCATCCTCCCCGGCTACCACTACAGGATCGTCGGCAAGTACACGAGCGGCGCGGGCAAACTCGAGACCGTCCCGGGCGGCGACAAGAGCTTCACCGGCGGCAAGGCCGGCAAGCTGCGGTTCGTCGTAGCGAAAGGCAAGGAAGAACAGATCACAACCACGTATGGGAGCGTGCTTTCGCTGACCGCCAGCCTGACGGGGCTGGGCAACGCCGGCAAACCGCTGTCGCTGCAGGCCACCCCGTTCCCCTTCACGGCCCCCTTCACGACACTCGGCGGCACCGTGCTCTCCACGCGCACCGGCAGCTTCACCTTCAAGGTGGCCAGGATCACCCAGAACACGGAGTTCAGGTTCGTCGCGCTGAACCCGCGCCCGGTCTACAGCCCGGTCGTGCTCGTGCACGTCAGCCCGCGGATCTCCCTTCACGTGCGCTCAGCGGGCCAGACGGGCCTCTACCGTATGTACGGCACCGTCGCCCCGGCACGCCCCGGGGCGGCGCTCGTCGTGCAGCAGCTGACGCCCCAGAAGGCGAACAGCAAACGCAGCGGCCCGCGACCGCGCGCGGTCGGGACCACGGTGCTCAAGCGCGCGACGTCCACCCTCTCGCGCTTCAGCGTCATCGTCAAACTCAGCGGCACCTGGCACTACCGCGTGTTCGTGCGGCTGCCGAAGGGCTCCCTCGAATCGGGCGCGAGCGCCAACGTGTTGATCCGTGGCCCCCGCGAAACGGCGAAACGCCACCACCACTAGGCGGGAGCCGGTCGGCGGCGGCTAGACGATGCCGCGGGCCCGCAGCAGCGCCATCACCTGCTCGACCTCCTCCTCGACCGTTTCGCCTCCGCTGCCGAGCGTCAGGTCAGGATCGCTGGGCGGCTCATAGGGAGCGCCCACCCCGGTCATTCCCGACAGCTCCCCCGCGCGGGCGCGCGCGTAGAGGCCCTTCGGATCACGCTGCTCGCAGAGCTCCAGAGGGGCGTCCACGAAGACCTCGAAGAAGCTCAGCTCGTCGGTCTCGTGAAGGGCGGCGGCGTTGCGGCGATCGGCCGCATAGGGGCTGACGAGGCTGACGAGCGCGACGGTGCCGGACTCCGCCAGGAGCCTCGCCACGTGCGCCGTGCGGCGGACGTTCTCGGCGCGCGCGGATTCGTCGAAGCCGAGGTCTCCGTTGAGACCGTGGCGCAGGTTGTCGCCGTCGAGCAGGAAGGCCGGACGTCCCATCTGCAGCAGCCGCTCCTCGACGGCCGCGGCGACGGTCGACTTGCCCGCCCCGGGCAGGCCGGTGAACCAGAGCGTTGCACCGCCGTGGCCGAGCGCCTCGCGACGGCGCTCGCGCGTCACCCGCGAGCCCTGCCAGCGCACGTTGGGGCTGCGCTCGCTGCCCGCCCGCGCAGCCGACCCCGCCTCCTCGACCTCGGTGTCGAGGATCACGCCGGCGGCCACGGTTTCGTTGCTTGCCTCGTCGATCAGGATCAGGCTGCCCGTCACGCGGTTGCGGCGGTAGGAGTCGAACACCAGCGGCGAGCTCAGCTCGAGGTGCACGCGCGCGAGGTCGTTGAGCGCCAGTGTGTCCACGTCCTCGTCCCGGCGCAGGCTCTCGACGTCGATCCGGTAGCGGACGTCGACCTTGCCCACCATCGCCATGCGGGTCGTGTGCTTGATCAGATACCGGCGCCCGGCTTGCAGGGGATGCTCGGACATCCAGCACACCAGTGCCTCGAAGCGGTTCGCGACCGTCGGCTGGTTGTGGGTGCGGACGATCGTCGAGCCGCGCCCGACGTCGATGTCGTCGCTCAGCCGGACCGCGACCGACATCGGCGGGAATGCCTCCTCGATCGGGCCGTCGTAGGAGTCGATGCCGGCGATCGTCGAACGCTGCCCTCCCGGCAGCACGACGACCTCGTCGCCCGGCCGCATGATCCCGCCCGCGACCTGGCCCGCATAGGCGCGGTAGTCGGCCACGCTCGTGGCCGGCGGGCGAACCACCCACTGCACGGGGAAGCGAACGTCGATCAGGTTGCGATCCGAGGCGATGTGTACGTGCTCGAGGTGGTAGAGCAGCGGTGGCCCCTGGTACCAGGGCATCGCCTCGGAACGATCGACGACGTTGTCTCCGAGCAGCGCCGAGATCGGGATGAAGGTCACATCGGGCATCTCGAGACGGGCGGCGAACGCGTCGAACTCCTCGACGATCTCGTCGAACACCTCCTCCTGGAAATCGACCAGGTCCATCTTGTTCACGCACACGACCACGTGCGGTATGCCGAGCAGGGAGCTGATGAAGGCGTGCCGCTTGGACTGAGCCACCACGCCCTTGCGGGCGTCGACCAGCACGATCGCCAGATCGGCGGTCGATGCGCCCGTCACCATGTTCCGCGTGTATTGCTCGTGGCCGGGCGTGTCGGCGATGATGAACCGCCGCTGCGCAGTCGCGAAGTAGCGGTAGGCGACGTCGATCGTGATGCCCTGCTCGCGCTCGGCGCGCAGGCCGTCGGTCAGCAGCGAAAGATCGAGGAACGTCTCGCCCTTCCGCTTGCTGGCCTGCTCGACGTGCGCGAGCTGGTCGGCGAGCACCTGCTTGGAGTCGTACAGCAGGCGCCCGATCAGCGTGCTCTTGCCGTCGTCGACCGATCCAGCGGTGGCGAAGCGCAACAGGTCGGCTGGCCGGTCCGCCAGGCGGCGGAACACGTCCGCAGCGCTCTCCGCCTCGACCGTGGCGGCGGCCGGCTGCTGCCCGCGGTCGCCGTTCAGGTGCGGCGGCCGCGACGATCCCCCCGCGGCGCTCATCAGAAGTACCCCTGCCGCTTGCGATCCTCCATCGCGGCCTCGGTGACGCGGTCGTCGGCCCGCGTCTGCCCCCGCTCGGTCACTTCGGTCGCGGCGATCTCTGCGACGACCTCGGCGAGCGTGGCCGCATCGGACTCGACGGCGCCGGTACAGCTCATGTCCCCGACGGTCCGGTAGCGGACCCGAGCGGAGAACGCCTCCTCGCCCTCGATCATCTCCATGAACGGGCTGACCGCGTAGAGCATGCCGTCGCGCGAGAAGACCTCGCGCTCGTGGGCGAAATAGATAGAGGGCACCTCCAACTCCTCCTCGGCGATGTACTGCCACACGTCAAGCTCGGTCCAATTCGAGATCGGAAACACTCGAGCGTGCTCTCCCTTCTGGATCCGGCCATTGTAAAGACTCCACACCTCAGGCCGCTGTTTCTGCGGCTCCCACTGGCCGAACTGGTCGCGAAAGGACAGGATCCGCTCCTTCGCCCGCGCTCGCTCCTCATCCCGCCGCGCGCCGCCGAAGGCGGCATCGAAGCCGTGCTCGGCGATCGCGTCCAGCAGAGTCACGGTCTGCAGGCCGTTGCGCGAGGCGCGCGGCCCGGTCTGCTCGACCGCACGCCCGGCACGGATCGACTCCTCGACCGAGGCGACCACGAGCCGCTCGCCCAGTTCCTCGACGCGGCGGTCGCGGAACTCGATCGCCTCGGGGAAGTTGTGACCCGTGTCGACGTGCATCACTGCAAACGGGAACGGCGCCGGCCGGAAAGCCTTCTCGGCGAGTCGCAGCAGCACGATCGAGTCCTTGCCGCCGCTGAAGAGCAGCACCGGCCGCTCGAATTCGGCGACGGTCTCACGCATCACGTGGACCGCCTCCGCCTCCAGCGTGCGCAGATGCGAGAGGTGGTAGGTGGCGTGCATCCTTGCTTGTCTGTTCGGGGTGCGGGTGCTTGCCGTTGGTATCCAAGACCCGTCGCCCGGACGGGGGGTCCGCCGAGGTTAGGGGGTCCCGTCTGACATTGCAAGACCGGATTTCCGATCGTTACAACCCCCCGGTTCCGGACCAGCCCCCGCCCCCGGCGACCCGGCGGATGGCTGGCAAGGCGCTCAGTCGATCCGGTCGTAGCCCCATAGCGTGACGAAATCCCTGCCGAGGTACTCGCTCACTGCCTCGACTTCGGGCTTGAACCGCCGGCGCAATTCGAGCATCAACTGCTCGGAGGGCCGCGCGCGCGCCTGATAGATGAAGCTGCGCCAGCGCTCGCCGAGGCGTTCGCGCGCGCCGGCCGGAACGACGGCGTCGAGCGCCCTCACGGCCGGATGCACGGCGCTCGGGTTGCGCCGTGCTTCCTGCATCGAGCCGGTGAGCTGGTGCAGCCGCTGGAAGCGCACGTCCTTGAGCGGTTTCGTGTCGACCTGCTCGACTGGCAGCGAGTCGTCGACCTCCAGGAACCGCAGCACCTCTCGTACGATCGCCTCGTTGTCGCGCCGGTAGTCCTCGTAGGCGAGCACGAGGACCTGCTCGCGCGGGAAGGCGGCGTGAAAGCGCTCGATCTGCTCCCGATAGCGGACATGGTCTGAGTAGAGCAGCCAGGACTTGCGGTTGCAGCCGCGGGGAAACCGTTCGCCGCGTCGCCGCGCCGGCTCGAGTTCCATCGCCTTCTGGAAGTCCTTCTGCGTCTCGATGCGGTTGTGCAGCATCTGCCCGTGGAACGAACGCAGGAAGTCCGCCGGCTCGCGAAGCAGCATGATGATCTTCGCGTCGGGCCGCAACTGCGCGATGGCGGGCGGGACCTCCGGATAGCGCAGGTACTGCGGTGACGCCTCGCCGGCGCGCTGATCGGGCCCCGCCTCCGCGAACATGGCGAGGTAGGCCTCGAGCGTCGCGGGGCGCTTGGGGGTGCGCCCGTCACGCGGTTTCGGACGCAGTTCGGCGATGAAGAAGCGCGGCTCCTTTTCAGCCGGCATGAAGATCTGCGGGTGCGGCTGGAGCATCCGGTAGAGGGCCGTGGTGCCGCACTTCTGGTGCCCGACGATGAAGAAGTCGGGCATCCTGCCCGGCTTCGCGCCGGGCGTCCGCCCACCGTCCTCCTTGGGCATTGCCCTCTCGGCCACGCGCGCCATCGCCGGCGATTATATAGCCCCGATTGCGGAGCCCGAGCCCGTCCGGCTAGCCGCCACCCCGGGCTCGCAGCGGCAGCTCCAAGCGCCACCGCAGGCGGCGTTCGCGCAGGTCGACCGCCTCGAAGAGGCCGTCGCTCGCGTAGGTGTGGGTGGCGCGCACGGCGCCCCCCAGAGCGGCAGGATCGAGGCGCGCGACCTCCCGCTCGGAGTAGTCCTCGGTGTCGAGAACGTCGATCTGGCGAAAGGACACTGCCCCGCCGTAGCGGAGTTCGCAGTCCTGGGCCGGCCGCACCAGCGCCGTTCCCCAGCGCTGGATCGCGCCCGCGGGGCGCGCTCCGCGCACATCGGAGACGACCGGGTTCAGAGGATGCGGCTCCCAGGGGCCGGCGGGCGCGGGCGCCGAGAAGAGATGCAGCTCATCGACCATCGCCGCGTGAGGCACCGCCACGCAGACGAACAGCCACAGCCTGCCCTCGTGGGCGAGCAGCGTCGCATCGGAGGCGACCAGACCCTCGAGCAGCACCGCCTCCGACCGCCAGGAGCGCGGGAAGTCGACCGCGCGGTAGAGCTCCACCCGCTGCTCCGCGGAGGTCTCGGGGATCAGGAACACCTCGCCGTCGTGCGCGAAGACGAACGGGTAGGAGAGGTGGTGTGGCTCCTGCAACACCGGTTCGGGCGGGCCGGCAACGCTCCCCGGCTGAAGCGCGACATGCGAGATCACGGCGCGGTTGGCGCCAGGGAGCAGCTCCTCGCAGAACAGGTGATGGCGCCCGCGATGTTCGAACAGGAAGGGATCGGCGTACAGGTGCCCTCTGCGCCAGGCCACCGGTGACGGGGGCGTCGGCGTCCAGCCGGCCGAGGGCCGCGGGCCCGCCACCCGCACACGAACCTCCCACGCGCGCGTGAACAGTGCGCGCATGGTGACGATCCGCAGCCATCGCCACGGCGAGCGGGCGATCAGCTCCGCGGTCGTTGGCGCCCGCGATGGCGGCTCGTCAGGGGTGGCGTGCCCCGCCGGCGGATGAACACGAGCGGCCTGTGCGCGCGCTGCTGCCCGGCACACGAGCTCGGCGATCTTCCACAGCGCCTTGTCGCGGCTGAGGGTGACCGAGTAGGGCCGCGCGCCGGATACCGTCCGCTCGACCGGCGTTATCGTCCCGTCGCCGCGTAGCAGCGCCTCCGTCACGACGGACCGCTCTCCACGCAGCACAGCCCGCCGGAAGGCATCCTCGGCAGGCTCGACGCGCCCGTTGTGCCGCAGGTACAGGAGCTCCTCCCCGCCTCCCCCGGGCGGCGAGGCCTCAGCGATCCAGACAGTCAGATCCGCCGCTGCGCGGTCGTCTGCAGAGGAGTCCCAGCCGCCCCGCGGAGCGACGTGGACCGGCGTCGTGGCGTCGGGCCCGCCGGCGAACAGGCGGCGCTCGAACGAGGCGTGAAGTTCGCGCGGACGGCTGCGAGGCGGCGGGCCAGCGAGCCTCACCTCGCAGACCTCCAGCGACGGTGATCGTTCGAGCGCCGCGAGGGCGTGCTGCTGCCAGCTCGGCGTGCCTGGCCCGTCGAGTACAACGGCGATTCGGCGAGGAGTGTCGACGCTCGGCATGCGGCTGGCCGCTGATGGTCGCATATCGCTCGCTGCCGTCGTCCGCTACGTTTCGCCGATGGACGCCGATCCCCGCCCGCTGATGCTGGGGATGGGCTGGTTCCCCTCGACGGTCGGCGGCCTTGATCGTTACTACCGGGCACTGTTCGAAGAGCTGCCCGGTGCCCGCGGGGTCGTGATCGGCCCCGCCGAGGGCGCGCCCTCCAGCGTCACCGCAGTGGCTGGTCACGATGCGTCCTTGTGCGCCCGCATCTGGAGCTACTGGCGAGCAGCACGCCGGGCGGGCCGCCAGACCGACCTGATCGATGCGCATTTCGCGCTGTACGCCGCCGCGCCGCTGCTGCTCGACCGGCACCGGAAACCAGTGGTGTTCCACTTCCACGGACCCTGGGCGGAGGAGAACGTCGCGGTCCGGGACAGCTCGCGAGCGCGGTTCAGGCTGCGCAGGGCGCTCGAGCGGCGCGTGCTGAGAGCTGCCGACGAGCACATCGTCCTTTCGGGAGCCTTCCGGCGCGTGCTCGTCGAGCGCTACGGGCTCGCGCCTTGGAACATTCACGTCTGGCCTCCCGGCGTCGCGCTGGAGGAGTTCACCCCGGGAGATTCAGAGCAGGCCCGCGTACAGCTCGGTCTCGGCCGCGACGTGTTCGTCGCCGCCTGCGTGCGACGCCTGGTACCGCGCATGGGCATCGGCGACCTGCTCGAGGCGTGGGCGAGCATCCAGCCGCGGCTTCCTGCCGGGTCGATGCTGCTGGTCGTCGGCGAGGGTCCCTTGGCGGGGGAGCTGGCCGAGCATGCCTCCCAAGCGCCGCTGGCGGGCAGCGTGCGGATGCTCGGACGCGTCTCCGACGCCGAGCTCCTCCAGATCTACCGCGCGGCCGACATCGCCGTCGTGCCGACGCTCGCCGTCGAGGGCTTCGGCCTGGTGGTACTCGAGGCGGCCGCCTGCGGCACGCCGAGCATCGTGACCGACGTCGGTGGACTGCGCGAGGCCGCGGCACCGCTGGACGCCTCGCTTATCGTGCCGCCGGCGGATCCGAAAGCACTCGGCGAGCGCCTGCTCGGGGCCGCCAGCGGCCGCATCCCCGAGCGTGCCGCCGTACGCGAGCACGCAGAGCGCTTCTCCTGGCCGAGGCTCGCCGAACGTCATCGCGATCTGTACGCCCGGCTCGCCGCCGGCCAGCGTGACCCGCGGGTCAAGGTCGTTTTCGTCGACCACGTCGCACGGCTCTCGGGCGGCGAGATCGCGCTGCTGCGGCTGCTGCCGGAGCTGACGGGGGTCAACGCTCATGTGATCCTCGGCGAGGACGGACTGCTGGCCGAGCGCCTGAAGGAGGCGGGCATCTCGGTCGAGGTGCTGCCGTTGAGCGCCTCGGCCCGCGACATGCGCCGTGGGGCGGTTCGGCTCGGCGGCGGCTCGCCGCGCCCGGCTATGCATACCCTTGCCTACGCGGTGCGGCTCGCTCGCAGGTTGCGTGCGCTGCGGCCCGACCTAGTCCACGCCAACTCGCTGAAGTCGGGGGTGTACGGCGGCATCGCCGCACGAGCCGCCCGGGTACCGCTGCTGTGGCACCTTCGCGACCGCATCGCCGCCGACTATCTCCCTTCGCCCGCGGTCTGGATGATGCGCGGCCTCATCGGGGGCCTCGCCGATACGATCCTCGCCAACTCGGAGGCGACACTCGACACGCTGCCGGCGAGCATCCGCGAGCGCGGTCGGGTGATCCCCGACTCGGTGGCGGCTCCCTCCGGAGCCTCACGCCGGGCGACCGGGGCGGTCGGCGATCGTGAAGCGGGGTTCGAGGAAGAGGCGCCGGGGGGCGGTGTGACCTTCGGCATGCTCGGCCGGATCGCGCCGTGGAAGGGGCAGGACCTCTTCCTGCGGGCCTTCGCGGCCGCCTTCCCCGACGGCCAGGAGCGCGCGGTGCTCGTCGGCGAGCCGATGTTCGGCGAGCTGGACTACGAGCGCGAGCTGCGCGCACTCGCCACGCAGCTCGCGCTCGGCGAGCGGGTCGAGTTCCGCGGCTTCCGCGAGGACGTGTGGAGCGAGCTCGCCTCATTCGACGTGCTGGTGCACGCCTCTGTGATCCCCGAGCCGTTCGGTCAGGTTGTGATCGAGGGCATGGCAGCCGGCCTGGCGGTGGTGGCCTCCGACGAGGGCGGCCCGGCGGAGGTCATCGAGGACGGCCGCACGGGGCGGCTGTTTCGCAGCCGCGACGCGGCTTCGCTGGCCGCGGCGATGAAGGCGCTGAGCTCCGACCCGGCCGAGAGGCACCGGCTGGGCGAGGCTGCGCGCGGGGCTGCTGAGGAGTACCACCCGCACATTCTCGCGCCGCGCCTGGAACGCCTCTACGAGGACGTCCTTAAGCGGCGCTGAGGACTCAAGCATCGCCGGGAGGGGGCCGATAGGGCGGCGAGGCGTCTGTTGCCCCCTCTCTCCAGGAGTCCACGCATGCACGTGCCGGTCGAGCTTCGCCGTCCCCTTCTCCTGCTCGCGTTGCTGAGCGCCGCGGCCTTCGCGGGCGGCGCGCCTGGCCCGGCCGCGGCAGGCGCCGCGCCGGACGGCTCTCGCGCCGAACAGCGCGCGCTCAGAGCTGAAGAACGCGCCTCCCTGCACGCGCAGCACCGTCAGGAAGCGGAAGCCCGGCGCGCGGCGCGGGCCGAACAGCGCGAAGCCCGTCGCAACGCGCGGCGCGGTGGGGGCAGCGTCGAGCCTGCGTCGCCCGGCGCCGAAACCGCGCCGGCCGCGACCGACGACCGCGGCTGCAGCCTCACGATCGCCCTCAGCTCGCCACACGTCCTCGCTGGCGAAACCGTCACCGTTTCCGGCACCTTGAGCTGCCCCACGGCGGCTGCGGCCGCCGCCCAGCACGTCGCGATCTACGAGCGCCACGGCGGCGCCGGACCGGCCGCCGCGAACCTCGCCGGCGCCGTGACGGCCGCCGCCGACGGCACGTTCACGATGACCTCCGAGCCACTCGAGGTGAACACCGTCTTCCAGGTGCGCGAGGGCCGCCACCGCGCCCGCGCCGCCGTCAAGGTCGCGCCCGCGATCACGCTCAGCGTCCTCGCGCCCGCGTCGCTTGCCTCGGCGCCGTCAGGGGCCTCGCGTGGCCACCGCGCCAAGACGACCTTCACCGGCACGGTCACGCCGGCTGCGCCCGGTGCTCTCGTCGCGTTGCAGCTCTTCTACGCCGCCGCCGGCGAACAGTGGCGCTCGGTGGCCTGGACGCATACCGGCGCCGACGGCACGTACACGATCTCCCACGCCCTGCGGAGCCCCGGAGCGATGAGCGTTCGTGCGATCGTGCACGCCGGCCGGCACAACGCCGTTGCCGTCTCCGAAGCGCTGTCGCTCCAGGCGGCGCAGCCGCAGAACCCCCAGCTGACCATCCTGAGCTCGGCCGACCCCCTGATCGCCGGACAGGCCGTGACGATCAGTGGCGTCGCGGCGGGCGCCGCGAACGCACCGGTCAAGCTACTGGCGCGTACGGCCGGCGGCACCTTCACCGTGGCCTCCGAAGGCATCACCGACGGAGCCGGCAATTACTCCTTTTCGCAGGCGCCGCTGCAGAACACGATCTACCGCGTGAGTGACGCCACGAGCGCCTCGACGAGCCTGTTCGAGGGCGTCACCTTCGCGCTCACACCCGAGGCCCCGCCGACGATGGCGCAGGCCGGGCAGGCCGTGATCTTCTCGGGCACGCTCACGCCCGCCGTCAGCGGCCAGGCTGTCCTGCTCGAACAGCGCTCTTCGTCGGGGATCGCCTGGCACCTGCTGGCGAGGGGAGCGGTGGAAGGAATGGGTCCCGCGTATGAGATCTCCCACGCCTTCGCCAAGCCCGGCGAATACATGCTGCGTGTCCGCGTCCCAGGAGACGGGATCCGTCAGACGACGACGGGCGCGGCCTTCACGCTCACCGTCGGAGCCTAGGCGGGCCTCGCCAGCCAGTTGACCACGCCGCGCTCGACCGCGAACTCCTGCCGTCCGAGCGGGCCCTCGCCGGTCACCGCGAAGATCTCATAGCCGAGCTCGTCGAGCAGCTCCCAGATTTCCTCGGGGCGGACACCGTAGAGCCCGGCGGCGGAGGCGACGTGCTCGAAGATCACCAGCGGGCGGGCTTCGGAGAGCACCGCTCGCCCCCCCCGGAGCACCCCCAGCTCCGCACCCTCGACGTCGATCTTGACGACGGTCGGCCTGAGATCGCGAACCTCGGCGTCGAGCGTCGAGACGTTGACCTCGATGTACTCGGGGTCACCTTGCTCGTCGCTGATCTCGGGGCTGCGCCGCAGCCCGCTCCAGCCCTCGAGGCTGCGGAAGTGACAGAACTCCGCGACCCCCGCCTCGGCGCCGATCGCCATCTGCCGGCAATCCACCCCGGGGAACGCCCTGGCCAGCTCGGTGGCAACGCTGGGAATCGGCTCGAAGGCCACATGGCATGCGCCCGGAGCGACGCGCACGGCATCCCGCAGAACCTGCCCGCGGTTGGCGCCCACGTCGACGTAGACGCCGTCGCGGCGCAGGGCGCTCGCCAGCACGGCGACGATCGCGATCTCCTCGCGCATCGTCTGGCGCGCCCCCGGGTAGAGGGCGGCGAGCAGCTCGGGCCGCTGCAGTCGCCGCGACACCGAGGCGACGGCTCTTCTCATCGGCCCCATCGGCGCATCCTGTCAGACGGGCGCGGCGTCTGGACTATGATCGGTGGCCGATGGCCGAGCCAAGCGGTCGAGCGCCCGTCGCGGCGGAAGGGCCCCGAGCAGCGGACGCCGGAGCCCACTCCGCGGACGGCTCGGTTCTGCTGCTGACGCCGCGCTGGTCCCGCGACGGCGGGGTTGCCACGCACGTGATCGCAAGCGCCTGCGCCCTGGCGGCGCGTGGCCTGGAGGTGCGCGTGCTGTGCGCCCGTGCCGAGACCGACGAGCGCTTCCCGGGCGTGACCGTCGTGCCGTGCGCCTCCCTGTTCGACACGGACGCCCCGCCTGAGGCACGCGCGGCCGGCACACTGGACTCGCCGCCCGCCGTCGTCCACGTCCACCAGGTCGATGAGCCTGCGCTGCTGCGCTGGATGCGCGACCGCGCGCCGGTCCTCGTCAGCGCCCACGGCTACACGGCCTGCACCTCCGGCGTGCACTACTTCCGCCCCGGGGAGGAGTGCATGCGCGCCCACGGCCCGGGCTGCGTTCCCAACCTCGCGCTGCGGGGCTGCGCGCACACAAGCAACCCGCTCCGTCTTCCCGCCGGCTACCGTCAGGCCGCCCGCGGGCTGCAGACGCTGAGTTCCTGCGACCTTGCGATCTCCTACTCGACGGCGATCGACCGTCACCTCGCGATCAACGGCATCGAGCCGCGGCGAATCGTGCCCCTGTTCACGACCGTGCGCGCGGCCCAGGGTTCCGGGCACGCACAGCGGCGCCGGGTGGTGTTCGCGGGCCGCATCGTCGCACCGAAGGGCGTCGCTGTGCTGATCCGAGCCGCGGCCGAGGTCGACGGGGAGTTCGTGATCTGCGGCGACGGCTGGCGTCTGGGGGAGATGCGCGAGCTCGCCGTCCGCACCGGCGTCGCCGACCGGGTGCGCTTCAAGGGCTGGCTCGGGCCGGAGCAGCTCGCACGGGAGATCGCGGAGGCGTCGGTCGTGGCGCTGCCCTCTGTCTGGCCCGAGCCTTTCGGCCTCGGCGGGGTCGAGGCGTTCGAGGCGGGACGCCCGGTCGTCGCGAGCCTGACGGGCGGGATCGGAGACTGGCTCGAGGACGGCGTCAACGGCCTTGCGGTGACGCCCGGCGACGCCCGCGGGCTCGCCCGGTCCCTGAACGAGCTGCTCGCCGACCCGGCGCGTCAACAGCGGATGGGCGAGGCCGGACGTGAGATGGCCGCGGCGAGGTTCTCGACCGAGCGTCACCTCGCCGCGCTGCTCGAGGCCTACGACCACGCCCGCGAGTCCTGGGCGGCGGGGCCGAGCGCCCCGGCGCGGACCGACACAGGGCGGCCCGCGGTCGGTTCCGCATCCTGACGGCGAGCAGCACTTAGGCAGCTACGATGCCGGGCGTGGCCGCCGAGATTCCCGACAGTGGGCGACGGCCCGCGCTGCTCTGCCTCTCGCCGTCCTTCTCCCCGGAGACCACGCCGACCGCGATCCGTGCCGGCAAGCTGCTCGGCCGGCTGAGCCGGGAATGGGAAGTGACGGTCCTCACCCAGAGCGACGGGCCGGCCCGCGCGGGAGTTCGGATTGAGACCGTCAGGTCACGACGCCCACGTCGGCTGCTGGCGGCGCTGCGGCGGCTGCGACTGGACAAGCTGATCGAGCTGCTGGTGTGGCCGGACGAGTCGATCTTCTGGGTTCGACCCGCGATCCGTGCCGGGCGGCGGCTGATCGCCGAGCGGCGACCCGAGGCGATCGTCGTGTTCATGATGCCCTACGGTGGCGGCCTGGCGGGCATCGCCCTGAGCCGCATCGGCGGCATACCGCTGGTCCTCAACCTCGATGACTCACCGACCTGCACCGATATGCATCCGCGCTTCCCCTCGCAACTGCACTACAGCCTGGCGCGCTGGCTGGAGGACCTGTACGTGCGCCGCGCCGACGCGATCGTCTACGTGTCAGCGCGGAATCTCGAGCAGGTCCGCGAGCGCCAGCCCGCGGCGGTCCGCACGAAGATGCACCTAGTCCGCTACGGCGCCGACCACGAGGACTTCCCCAACCACTCCCAGCGCACCGGCCGCTTCGAGATCGCCTACGCGGGCGCGATGTCCGGCTGGTGGGCGCTGCTCGATGATGACGCGCCCCCGCATCCGGCGGCACGCCTGTACGGCGCCTGGACGCGCCTCGGCCGCTACGAGCGCCTGAAGCTCGACCAGAGCACCTCCTCGCCGGCCGTGATCGGGCGGGCGATAATCGCAGCGAACGCCGCGCACCCGGAGTGGCCCGGCGAGGCGCACCTGACGGTGCACGGCAACCCCTACCCCGAGTCGCTTGTCGCCCGGTCGCTCGCGAGCGCAGGAGTCGAGAGCGTGGTTACGGTGGTTGGACCCGTCCCACACCGGGAGATGGCCGCGACGCTCGGCGGCGCCGATCTTCTGTTCCTGACCCTCCCCCGCCGCCTCGACGGCTCGCCGGGAGGGCGCATCTCGGCCAAGACGTACGAGTATCTCGCGACCGACCGGCCGATCCTTGCCGCGGCGCCGCCCGGCGAGAACTGGGATTACCTCAGCGGCAAGCCCGGCGTCTGGCTGGTCGATCCCGCCGACGAGCGAGGAATGATCTCCGTGATCGAGCACCTCGCAGCCGCGAAGTTCTCCGGCGCGCCCGCCACATTCGACCGCACAGCGATCTACGGCGAGCTTTCCTACGACGCGCGGGCACGCGAGTTCGCCGCCGTCATACGCGAGGGAATCGCGCGCCGGAGCGGCAGCGCAGGCAGGGAGCCTCAACCCGAGCCGACCACGGGCTGACCGGCCAAATTGGCCGGTGCCGCCGGCGCACCGACGAGCGCTTCGAGCAGTTCGCCGACCACGCGTGCGCTGCGCTCGAGGCCCATCGCGCCGCCGGCGAACGCCGCGCCCCGCGCCCCGACCTCCTCGCGGAGACGGTCATCGCGGAGCAGCTGAGTGACACCGTCTGCGAGCGCGGCCGCGTTGGCGTCGACGATCAGCGCCGCCTTCGCGTCGCTCAGCTCCACCCAGCACCGCGGGCCGTCCAGCGCGACCACGGCCGTGCCCGACGCGAGCGAGCCGGCGAGGGTTCCCTTGCGGGAGGTCGGCCCGGACGGTTCGAGGTGCAGAAGCACCTCGCAAGCGGCCAGCCGATCGGCCAGCTCCTGCGCCGGCAGCACGCCTGAGCAGGTGAGCGCGTGCTCGATTCCCCGCTCGCGCGCGCCCTCCCTCCATTCCGCGGCGGCGGGCGAACCGGCGCCCGGCGCCCCCAGCAGCGCCAGGCGCGGCGCCGGCCCGCGCTCGTGCAGCAGGCGCATCGCGTCCAGCGCAATTGCGACCGCGGCGCCCTCGTAGGCGTAGCCGAACAGGCCGACCACCGGTTGCTCCTCTGCGCCCATCGATCGCGAACCCGTCGGCGCGGGCAGATTCGAGAAGACGGGCGCGAGGGCCACGGGTCGTTTCGCCAGCCACGCCTGGGCCGCGAGCCATTCCGCCCGGAAGGTCGCCGTGACAACCGCGGCGGCGGAGCTGCGCATCACGCCACGCAGGGCCGCAGCCTGGCTCAGTGACCACGCTTTGCCCCGCAGGCCGCCAAGGCTCCACGGGTACACGAACTCGTGCAGGATCGTGACGATCGGCAGGCCGCTGCGTCGGAGCTCAGCGAGAACCGGGCGCACGAACACCGGAAAACCCCGATAGGCATAGGAGAACACCGAGTAGTGGAGAAGGATCGCTCGAGCCCCTGCCAGCTCGAGCTCGGCTGGCAGGTGCTCGGCCCACGCCCGAACCTCGCTGCGAGCTGCGCACAGCGACGGCTCCTCGCGGTCCAGCCAATGCCATGTGCAGCCCACCCCGCGTTCGCCCAGCGCACGAGCGAGTAGCCCGGCGTGATCGCGGACGCCACACGTTCTGGAGCCCGAGACGCCGACGACTGCGACGCTGATCGGCCCAGCGTCGGTCGGCACGCCGGCTGTGCTCATCGGGTCGCCGCGCGCGGGAGCAGCTCGCCGCGGTAGGCCGCCTCGATCGCTGCGGTGAGCGCCTCCAGGTCACCTGTCGGCAGCACGAGGCCGTCGCGGCCGGGCTCGAGCAGCTCCTTCATGCCCGTGTCCTCGCTGACGATCAGCGGTACCCCCGCGGCAAGCGCCTCGGCCGGCGCGTACCCGAACCCGTCCTCGTAGGCGGGGTGGACGCACAGATTCGCCGCGCGCAGGTGCTCCGCGGGATCGCCCGGCGTCACCTCGATCCGGCTGTCCGCTGCCATCGCACGCTGCACGAAGCGGCGCATGCCGGGCGTGCCCCAGCCGCCCACCAGGCGCAGACGCAGGTCGAGCCCCGGCAGGCGGCGCACCGCGTCGATCAGCAGCGGCACGCCCTTGTGGACCGAGAGGCTGCCGACGTAGACGATCTCGAAGCGGTCGCTCGGCTGCCCGAGCGACCCAGGCCGGTAGCGCGAGTCCGGCGTCAGCGGGAAACGTACGAGTCGCTCGTCGGGGATCCCCTGCTCGGCGAACGACTCGCGGATGTAGCCGGAGGCGTAATAGATCCGATCGGCCCGCGCGTACTCCCTCAGATTGCGGGAGACCAGACGTGTCGCCCAAGAGCCTTCCAGCGGGTATGCTCGGCGCGCGAGCGCATGTTGACGCGCGAGCCGGCGCAGGTGCGGGTTGGCCGATACCACCGCCGTCGAGGAATATCCGGAGCTACGCGCCGCCTCGATCTGCGCCAGCGCTTGCCCGTTGAAGGCGATCAGGTGCTCGGCTCTCGGCAGGGACTGGGCGGCGTACACGTCGAATTCGCTCATCGCCGCTCGGGCCCGCACGCCGGGTGAGCTGGGAAGCATCGGCATCCTGCCCAGCAGCGACGCGAGGTATGGCAGCCCGAGTGCGTGCCGGGGCCCGCCGTCGCGCTCGGCGCCCGAGATCACGTGCGCGGTGGAGCCGCCGCGGGCGATCGCCTCGGCGATCTCCTGCAGGTGCCTGCCGAGCCCTCCGGCGCCGGGGGCGGCCGTGCAGGACACGGCGGTCGTCCCCGGCGGGAGCGCCGTCGCCTGAGCTCTCTCCACGGCCTCGCGCCACCCCGGGCCGAGCGCGCAGTCGGAGGATCGACCCGGCGCGCGTGCCTCAGTCAAGGCCGTCATAGCCCCAGAGCGTTACCAGGTCCCGGTCCAGGTACTCGCCGAGGGCCACGACCTCGCCCTTGAAGCGGCGGCGCAAGCCCGCCATCACCTCCTCTTCGGGCGGCGGGGGCGGCCCCATCACGAGGTTGCGCTGCGTGGCGGAGATCGCGCTCCGGCGCAGCTCCTGCGGGAGTACGGCCTTGACCCCCGCCTTGACGGCCCGAGAGACGGGACCACGACCCACCGACACCCTGTTGAGCAACTCGTCCACCTGCTGGGAGCGCATGCTGATAGTGCTCGCGTTCGCGTCGGTGATCTCGACCGGCAGGGTGTCGTCGACGCCCAGGAAGCGCCGGACCGTCCGGACGGTCCCCTCGTTGTCGGCACGAAAGTCGTCGTAGATCAGCACCAGCACCTGCTCGCGCGGAAACACCGCGTGGTAGCGGCGCAGCTGCTCGGTGTAGCGGCAGTGGTCGGAGTACATGAGCAGCTGCGGACGGTGCGAGCGGCGCGGGATCCGCTTGCCCTGGCGGCGGGCGGGCTCGAGCGCGATCGCGTCGCCGAGGCGCTTCTTCGACTCGACGTGCGTGCGCAGCAGCTGCTGGTGGAGCGAACGAAGAAAGCCGGCGGGCTCACGCAGGATCGCGATGATCCGTGCGTCCGGCAACAGCTCCGCGATGTGCCCGGCGGCGTCGCTCGAGAGCAGGTAGGTCGAGGATGCCTCTCCGGTGCGCTGGCCGGGGCTCGCGCCGGCGAACAGCGCCCGGTAGTCCAGGAGGTTCTGGGGGGTGGGCGCCTGGCGGGCCGGCTGCCACCGCGGACGCATGTCCTGGGCGAAGAACCACGGCTCCTTCAGCTCCGGCATGAAGATCTGAGGATGGCCCCGCAGCATCTCGTAGAGCGCTGTGGTCCCGCACTTCGGGTGCCCGACGATGAAGAAGTCCGGCCCCTTTGTCTCGGCCGGGAGGGCGGCCGTCGACACTTCAGTCGATGCCGTCATAACCCCAAAGTGTAACTAGGTCCCTATCCAGATATTCGCTCAGCGTGACGACCTCGTCCTTGAAGCGCCGGCGCAGTTCCAGCATCAGCCGCTCGTCGGGAGGCTTGGGTGCGCCGTAGACGGCGCGGCGCTGAAACGCCTCCAGGCCGCGGCGGCGCAGGCCCGTCGGGGTCAGCGCCTTGATCGGCGCCGCGACTGCCCGCGCGAACGGGCCACGACCCAGGTAGAGCGAGCGGACCAGCTCGTTCAGGCGCGGCGAGCGCACACGCACCGTCGGGTTGGCTTCCCGGATCGCCACCGGAGCCCTGTCGTGGATGTCGAGCAGGCTCAGCACCCGACCCACAGTCGCCTCGTTGTCGGCACGGAAGTCGTCATAGATCAGAACCAGCACCCGCCCACGCCCGAACGCGGCGTGATAACGACGCAACTGCTCGGTGTACTGCACATAGTCCGAGTAGACCAGGCCCGGGTAGCGGTCGATCTCGCGTCGGCGCCGCTCCTCCAGCGCGAGCGCCCTGCGTAGATCCTTCTCGGTCTCGACGTGATCACGCATCAGCTCCATGTGCAGCGAGCGCAGGAAGCTCGCCGGCTCGCGCAGGATCGCGACGATCCGCGCGTCCGGTTGCAGCTCCGCGATGCGCCCCGCCGCCTCACGCGAGCGCAGGTAGGAGGGCGACGCCTCTCCCGCCTTCTGGTCGGGGCGAGCGTCCGCGAACAGAGCGAGGTAGTCGGGCAGCGATTGCGGGTGCGTCGCGGGCGGCGTGCGGGGGTGCAGCTCGCGTGAGAAGAAGCGCGTCTCCTTGAGATCCGGCATGAAGATCTGGGGATGGCTTCGCAGCATCTCGTACAGCGCCGTCGTCCCGCACTTCGGATGGCCGACGATGAAGAAGTCCGGGACACGCAGGCCGAGGGCGCGCACGGCAGGCGAGGGCTCAGTCGAGCTGGTCATATCCCCAGAAGCTCACGAGGTCCCTGCCGAGGTGCTCGGAAAGGGCGCTCACCTCGGGCTTGAAGCGGCGACGCAGATCGAGCATCAGACCGTCGTCCGGCGGCTTGGGCTGACCTCGCTCGACACGCCGCTGAAACGCCAGCGCGTCGCGGCGCAGGCGCCGCGGAGTCATGGTCTTGATCGCCGCCTTGCCGATTCGCGCCGCCGGGCCGCGGCCCAGATACAGCGAGCGGACGAGCTCATGCGTTCGCGGAGAGCGGATGCGCACCGCCGGATTGACCTCGACGCTCTCGATCGGCACGTCCTCGCGGACGTCGAGGAAGCGCAGCACCTCGCGTACCGTCGCCTCGTTGTCGGCCCGGTAGTCCTCGTAGATCAGCACCAGCACCTGCTCAGGCGAAAATGCCTGCTCGTAGCGGCGCAGCTGCTCCACATAGCGGACATGCTCGGAATACAGCAGCGCCTGAGGGCGTGCGGAGTTGCGCGGCAGCGATCTGCCTTCGCGGCGCGCCGGCTCAAGCTCGATCGCGCGGCCCAGGCTCTTCTCAGTCTCGACGTCGGTCTTCAAGAACTGCATGTGCAACGAGCGCAGGAAGCTCGCCGGCTCGCGCAGCAGGGCGATGATCCTCGCATCTGGGCGCAGCTCGGCGATGCGACCCGCCGCGAAGCGGGAGTACAGATAGGACGGCGTGGCCTCCCCCACCCGCTGGCCCCGCTGGGCGCCGTCGAACAGGTTCAGGTAGCCCTCGAGCGTCTCCGGGTGGCGCGGGTTGTCGCCCTTGCGCCGCGGCGAGCGTAGCTCGGGAGCGAAGAACCAGGTCTCCTTGACCTCTGGCATGAACACATGCGGGTGGGTCTTGAGCATCTCGTAGAGCGCCGTCGTGCCGCTCTTCGCGTGCCCCACGACGTAGAAGTCGGGAACCCGCGCACCCGGCGCGCCGTACGGACGCGTTCGATCGGCCGAGGCGCTCATCGCATCGATCTTAGCCTCGGACCGACGGGCCGAGACGAGAGAAGACGGCGGCCCAGGGCAGGTGCAGCAGGGCAGTGATCCGCGATCCCCGCGACGGCTCCTCGGGATCGGCGAGCAGCGACACCACGTCCTTGCGCAGCAGGCGGTTGCCCTGGAAGGCGAGGCCGGTCCGCAGCTCGGTGAGATCCGGTACCTCGGAGTCCGACCCCACGCAGCGGAGGATGTCGGCGATCACACCGGACGGATCGGCGACAAAGGCCTCGTGGCGCACGAACAGCCGCCGCTCGCGTGGCTGGCGAAGGAACACCAGCACCGACAGCACGTATGTGAGCCACAGATAGGCGTTCGTCATCCCCATCTTCCAGGTTTGCTTGTGGGGAACGTTCTCGCGTCCATAGGAGGCAACAACGCTCCGGGGGTCGCGCACCACGAACAGCAGGTAGAGCTCGATCCCCTCTAAGGCCTGCAGCTCCCGGGCCCGCCGCGGGAAGTGCGAGGTGTCGACGATGTGGCGCACGCCCGCCACCCGGGCAACGGCACGCAGGAGGTCCTCGGTCGCCCGTCGGTAGGGCTTGCGCAGCCGCCGCTGGGCGCGCCAGCCGATCGGACGGAAGGCCGCGGTTGACTGCTCGAGCGGGCGAGCATGCTTGCCCAGCACCTCCCTCGGCACGTCGACGCGTTCGCGCACAGCTCGCCAAAAGCGCGCGCGCTCCTCACCCGGTAGCCGCGGCACTCCGTCGTAGCGCAGCCACCGCGCCAGCTCCCCTGCGAAGAACATTCCGGAGCAGTTCCCGAGCGTCATCCCGAGGATCGTGCTGCCGCTGTGACCGGCGCCCATCACGTAGATCACCTTCGGGCGCTCGCCGGCTGCCTGCTGCGGGGCGGTCATACCGGCGCCCCCGGCTCGTGCGCGTCCCGAGCGCCGCCCGCCACGGCGGGTCCGAGCAGGGAGAAGAGCACGGTCCAGGGCAGGTTCAGCAGCGCCGTGAGCCGTGAGCCCGCGGCGGCGCGTTGCGGTTGGCGCTCGAGCGCGACGACGTCCTTGCGCAACAGTCCGTTCCCCTGGAACGCGACCCCCGTGCGCAGGGCGCTCAGATCGGGCATGGCGGCGGGCGATCCGAGGCGCGTGAGGATCTCACCGAGCACGCGCTCGGGGTCCTCCACGAACGACTCGTACCGGACGAGCAGCCGCCTCTCGCGTGGATGGCGAAGGAAGGCGTAGAGCGAGAGCGCGTACGTGAGCCACAGGTAAGCGTTGGTGCTCAGCACGTTGAAGCGCGGGAAGTCGCGTTCGTCGCGGGCATAGGATGCGACGACGTTTCGCGGGTCGCGCACCACGAACAGCAGGTACAGGTCGATATCGTCGAGCGCCTGCAGCAGGCGCGCGCGGCGCGGGAAGTGCGACGTGTCGACGACGAGGCCGGCCTGAGCGGTGCGCGCCACCGCGCGGAACAGCTCTCCCTGGATTCGGCGATAGCGATCGCGTAGCCGGCGTTGCCTTCGCCAGGTTCCGGGCGCGAGCACCGCAACGGATTTCTCGAGTGCTCCGGCCTGCCCACGGGGGAAGTCCGCCGGGACCTCGACCTGCTCGCGGACGGCTCGCCAGAACCGCGCCCGCTCCTCGCCTCGCAACGGTGAGATGCCGTCGCGTCCGAGCCAGAGGTGCATCTCCCCCGCGTACACGATCCCCTCGCAGTTGCCGAGCGCGAGACCGAGGATCGTGCTGCCGCTGCGGCCGCTGCCCAGCACATAGGCGACCTTGGGGCGCGGGTCGCTCATCGACGGCCCCTCACCAGCTCGAGCAGCGCGTGTGAGACGCCCGCGCAGACCACCTCGGGGGAGAACAGGCGCTCGGCCTCGGCTCGCGCGCGTGCCCGCGTCGGGCCCGGTTGCTCACGCAGCCGCTCGATCATCGCCGTAAGCGCCGCCGCCATGCCCTCGACGTCGCCGGGAGACACCACCGCGGCGACCGCCCGGTCGACCTGCTCGACCGCCCCGACCTCGGTGGTCGCCACGACCGGGACGCCCGCCGCGAGCGCCTCGGCGACGGTCAAGGCGAACGCCTCGTACTTGCTTGCCTGGAGGAGAATGTCGCTGGCGGCGAGCTCAGCGGGCACCTGTGTGCTCTCGACGTGTCCCGCGTATTCGGCGTTGCCGGGCAGATCCTCCAGCAGGCTGGTGTAGTCCGACCACACGCTCGTGCCGCCCACGAGCCTGACTCGCGCCTGGACCCCGCGCGCGAGCAGCAACCTGGCGAGCGCGACCACGTCCTCGATGCCCTTGCCCGTGGCGATCCGGCCCAGCACGATGATCCTCGCCGGCGCGGCGACCGCACGACCCGTCTGCTGGAAGCGGTCGAGGCGCACGGGGTTGGGGACCACGACACTGGCCTGCGCGGTCAGGCCGTAGTCGCGAGCGAGGTGCTCCCGGAAGACCTCCGAGATGCACACGACGAGCGCCGCTCTCCGAATCTGCCTGCGTTGCACGCGCGCGCGGGACCAGAGCACCGCGGCGGCGATCGCGAAGGCCGCTACCGAGCGGCCTTTGAAGCTCAGGCTGCGCTCTCGCACGAGGAAGCGGAGTGCGTCGGCGCTGCTCTGACCCGGGTGTGCGACCAGCGGCACGGTCCGCCGCAGACGCGGCGGAATCGACAGGTTTTCGACGTTCGAGAACTGGTAGAAGACGTCGTAGGGGTCACGTTCGTGACGCCGCGAGACCTCCGCGCGCTGGCGGAAAGAAGACCAGGCACGCGCCAGCAGAGAGCTGAGGAACGCGGTGACTCGGGAGCGGCTGTACCAGCGGTTCCAGCGCCAACGGCTCGATCCCCACACGTAGGTGACGCTCTCGATGCCGGTGATGTGAGCGGGGAGCTCGTGCTGCTGTGAGGGGAAGAAGCAGTCGATCCGGTGACCGAGCGCGGCGAGGCCGTGCAGAAGATCGGTCGCGATCCCGGGCACGCCGCCCGTTTCCTCCGCCGGGGCGAAGCCGACCCAGGCGATGTGCAGCGTGCTCGGCGCGGTCGACCGCTCGGGCTCAGCCGGCGCGGTCATATCCCCACAGGCTCAGGAGGTCGCGCCCGAGCTGCTCGCTGAGCGCCACGACCTCCCCCCTGAAGCGGGTACGCAACTCCGCCATCAGCCGCTCGTCGGGAGGCTCGGGGTCGGCGAAGACCAGCCGCCGCTGGGTCTCGTACAGCGCCTTGCGCCTGAGCCCGGCCGGCGTCACCGCCTTGATCGCCGCCTTGACCCCGCGTGAGACCGGCCCGCGACCGACACCGACCGAGTGCACCAGCTCGTGCAGCAGCTGGGAGCGTGCTCGCACGGTCGGATTCGCCTCGACGGTCTGCACCTCGACCGAGTCGTCGAGATCCAAGAATCGGAGCACCTGGCGGATCGTGGCCTCGTTGTCGTACCGGAAGTCGTCGTAGATCAACACCAGGATCTGCTCGGCCGGGAACACCTCGTAGTAGCGGCGCAGTTGCTCCACGTAGCGAACGTGATCTGAATACAGCAGCGCTGTTGGCCAGTAGGTGTAGGCGGGGATCGAACGTCCTTGCCGGCGCTCCGCCTCGAGCGCGAGCGCGGTGCGCAGGTCGCTCTCCGTCTCGACGTAGGTCTGCAGGAACTGCAGGTGCAGGGAACGCAGGAAATCGGCCGGCTCGCGGAGGATCGCGACGATCCGCGCATCCGGTGCAACCGCGGCGATCGCGCGGGCTGCGTCGCGGCTCCACAGATAGTGAGCGGTCGCCTCGCCCACCACCTGTCGCGGGTCGGCGGCCCCGAACAGGGCGACGTACTGCTCCAGCGTCGTGGGCGTGCCTTCTGGGCGCGGGGGTGTGCGGACATGCAGCTCGGATGCGAAGAACCACGGCTCCTTGCAGACCGGCATGTAGATCTGCGGATGACGGCGCAGTGCCTCGTACAGCGCGGTCGTGCCGCTCTTGGGGTGGCCCGCGATGAAGAAGTCCGGCAGCCGCGCGCCGACGGACGGCTCGCCGCCCGGCGCGTCCCTACCGGAGTCCTCGGCGCGCGCCAACCCGCGGGAGGGGCTCAAGGCGCCGTACCGCTGGCGATCGCCGACGCCGAGCGGTAGTAGGCGTTGTGCTCGCGCAGCCGGTCGATCGTGTCGAACGCCATCAGACGGCCACCCATGATCACCATCACGCGGTCGCAGATGTCGAGCGTCGACATGCGGTGGGCGATGATAAACAGGGTCAATTCGTGCTTGAGAGCGTTCAGCGACTCCTGGATGCGCGCCTCCGATTTCGGGTCGAGCGCGCTCGTCGGCTCGTCCAGCACGAGGACCTCGGGCATCGCCGCCAGTGCGCGGGCGAGGCACAGGCGCTGCTGCTGGCCGCCTGAGACGGCGTCGGCGCGGGGGCCCACGACGGTCTCATAGCCGTTCGGCCCAGCTGAGGATCTCATCGTGGATGTGCGCGAGCTTGGCGGCGCGTTCGATCGCGGCCAAATCGAGGTCCCGCTCGAAGCGGATGTTCTCGGCGACCGACGCGTGCAGCAGCCGCGGTTCCTGGGGCACGTAGACGACGCGACCCTGCCAGTCGGAGCGAATGAACCGGCCGGCCGGGACGCCGTTGACGAGGTAGCTGCCGGCCTTCGGGTAGCGCAGCTGCAACAGGAGCTGGATCAGCGTCGACTTGCCCGCGCCCGTAGGCCCGATCACGCCGATCACCTCGCCGCGAGTCACGTCGAAGCTCACTTCCGAGAGTACCGGCTGATCGGGGCGGTAGGAGTAAGAGACGTCATGGAAGGCCAGCGTCTGCACCGTCTGCAGGGGTACGTCGCCGTCGGGTGGCGCACTGTCGAGGTAACGGCGCTCGGTCTCCTGAGTGCGCTCGATGAACGGCAGCGTCTGCGAGAGGCTCTGGTAGGTGGCGATGCCCTGCTGGCCGCTACGGGCCGAGCGCAGCAGCAGCAGGATGATCGCGACCAGCGCGGGCGTGTTGCTGACTCCGATCGCGTGCAGGATCCAGAGGGCACCGACGAGCAGGATCAGGATCAGGCTCTGGAACAGGTTGGGGACGAGTTTCGCGAGCAGCTGAGTCGAGTAGAAGAGCTCCTTGGCTTCGTCGACGAGTCTGTCGATACGTCGCCGTTGCGCCCCGGCCACGCCGAACACCCGGGTCTCCTCGGCGAGCCTGATCGCCTCGTTGATGCCGCTCGCGTACTGGACCTGAGCTTTCGACAGCGCGCGCGCGCGGCGCACGCCGATCGCTTTGAGAGGCCTCACGAGCATGAACATCAGCGCGCCGGCGACGAGGATACCCGCGGCAGCGTAGGCGTTCAGCACGAACGCCGTGGCGAGCAGCGCGAAGAACTGCAGCGAGTTGGAGATCAGCCCCGTCGCACCGATCGCTCCGCCCGTCGCCTGCATCGTCTGGCTGGTCATCGTGTCCTGGAGCTGGCCCTCCCGGTCGAGTGACTGAACCTCCCAGGAGGCGCGGGTGTAGGCGTGGAACAACTTGCTACGCAGATCGGCCTGCACCTCGGAGGCGATCCGCGACGGGAGTTTCGAGATCGGGATCTGCATCACGCCGCGGATCAGCGCCAATCCAAGCGCGATCGCCAGCAGCGTCGTGGTGCTGACCGACACGTGCAACCCGGACGCGGTGTGTACGTTCGTGGCCTTTTTGCCGCCCACGAATGATGCGCCCACCTCGGCGATCAGGGCCAGCGTGCCCGCTTCGGCGAAGCCCGAGATCAGCGAGCTGAGTGACAAGCCGACGACGAGCCTGCGCCGTTTGCCGAGCAGCAGGTCGAGCCGCCGGAACAGCGAGAGCTCGCCCGCTTCCTTGTCGCCTCGCGTTTTGCGGAGCGCGATCATGCGGTCACCGCCCGGCTGCGGAGCGCCTCGGTCTCGTCGGGGCCCGGGCCGAGCGCGGAGCGGCCGCCTCCGGCGAACCACCACGAGAGGACGCCTGGAGCGAACCACAGAAAGGCACCGGTCGTCACAGCCAGAGTGGGACCGGACAGGCCCTGGATCGTCATCGCGAGGAACGCCACGACCAGCCCGAGCAGATATGTCCGCAGCTCTGGATCTCTCACCCGGCGCAGACGCATCCCGGCGAGGGCGATCACGTTGAGCGTGAATCCAACCCAAAGCAGCAGGCCCGGCGCCCCGAGTTCCTTCATCAGCAGGCTGTATGCCGACCCGCCGGTGACGCGTTCGCCTTCGATTTCCAGGCGCTGGTGACCGCCGAACCCGGACACCGAGCCGGCCGTGCCGAGACCCAGCCCGAATGGCGCGTGCACGAGGTCGTGGGGTATCTCTTCGAGGTTGCGTTCCTTGGCAGAAGCGCCGTGTTCCTGCGCCGTTGCCACGCTTGTCAGTGTTTCCTGCCGCGCGAAAACCCCGGAGCCCTCGGCCGCGACGAGCAGCGAGGCGACGCCGAAGGCCAGACCGAGCATGGCGATCACCACCGCGAAGGTGCGCCCGAGCCGCACGCCCGAGACCAGCGAGAGCAGCCCAAATGTGAGGAGCACGATCACCGCGCTGATAACCGCGGTTCGTGAGGCTGCCGTGGCGATGCCCAGGAGCGCCCCCATCGCGCACAGCAGGACCGGCCATCGTCGCCGCTGGCGGCCGGCCGCCAGCAGGGCGAGCAGTCCCGGCAGCGCGATCACACCGACGCTGCCGCCAAAGCCGGAGTCCGAGCCGAGCGCCGGCGGCCGGGCCCGCGTCACGCCTTCCACTTTGTAGGTCCGCCCGGTCAGGCCCGAGCCTTCTTTTCCACCGTGCACGATGCTCGCGTAACCCGGACCCCACGCCGCCAGCGCGCCGGGGCTGATCCGCGACTGGACGGCGCCCACCAGACCGTTCGCCAGAGCGATCACGCCGAGCAGGAGGAACATCTTGCGGAAGCGGTCCTTGGTGTGGATCAGCATGTAGCCGAAGAAGAACATCGGCACCCACTCGAGCTCCTGGCGCCAGCCACCGATCGCCTTGAGGAAGGAAGTGGTGTGTGGGTTCAGCGCCTCGGCCAGCACGAAGGCGACGAACGCGATCACCCAGGCCGACAGCGGCGGCAGCGTGACCCGTTGCTTGCGCACGACGAGGCGCATCAGCATGCCGAGCGCGATCGCGATGATCAGCACGTCGCGTACGCCCGAGCTCGCTTTGCTGGCGCTCTCGAGCTTGACCGGCCCGTCCAGCAGGCCAAGGTAGAGAGCCAGCAGCGCGACCGTGATCTCGTACCGGCGGCTGACGAGCAGCACGATCACACCAGCCACGCCGAGCATCAGCCCGAAGACCAGGAAGGGGTTGGGCGTCGGGTTCGCGACGGTGATCGCGAGCCCGGCGACGAGAGGCACCAGGCCTCCCACGACGGCGAGCATCAGATCGTGCAGTCGGCGCCCGAGGACCAGCGGATGCGGGCCCCCCAGCCGACCGGTCGCTAGCGGTGCGCGTGCGGTCATCCGAACCTGCTGCGCCGGCTCCGTCCGCTGTGTGTAGAGAAGCCGTGCTTCTCAATCTCTCTCTGGGAGACCCCGTTGGCCACGACCCCAAGCACGGGGGCGCTCGGCGTCCGCGCGAGCAGCTGCACGAGGCGTCGGGCCGAGCTCTCACGCGTATTGCCGACCCGCGCGATGATGATGATCCCGTCTACGAGGTGCAGCAGCGGCATCGCGTCGCTCACTTCCAGCGGCGGCGGCCCGTCCAGTAGCACGTGGTCGCCGCCTTCGCCCAGGCCGCGCAGGGTTTCGGCCATCGCCGGGCTGGCGAGGAGCGCCGAGGGGTTCGCGACGCTCCCTCCGACCAGCACCGACGTCGATCCCCTCTGTTCGGTGTGGAGCACCGTCGCGACGGGGGCCGCCCGAGGGTCCGGCAGCGGCACCTGCCCACCCGCGGAGCCGACCGACTGCAGTGCTTCATGAACGGCGAGCTTTCCCTCCAGGACGGCTGCCAGCCCCGGCTTGGGTTCGAGTCCGAGCAGGCGCGCCTGCGAGGGGTGCCGGAGGTCCGCCTCCACGATCGTGGTCGACTGGCCCGCATCCCGCTGCACGAGCGCGAGATCCGCGATCACGGTCGACTGGCCGTCGCCCCCGTTGGCGCTCACGAACAGGATCGTTCGCGGCGACTGCCCGTCGGGCCGGTGGACGTTGCCGAACTGCAGGCTCGTATGCAACCGCTCGAGTGGCTCGCGCAGCTGCCTGGATGGGCGCAGCTGACCGTCGCTTTGCACGATCGGGCGCCGCACCGCGGGGAGCGCGGTGAGGACCTCTGTTTCGAACGCGGCTTCGATCTCGGCCAGCGAGCGCAGGCGATTGTCGATCCGCGCGAGCGCATAGGCCGCAAAGGAGGCGAGGATCAGACCGACGACGAAGCCGAAGATGGCGTTTCGTTTGGGGGAGCCGGAGACCCGCTTGACGGCCTTCGGCTTGACGGGGTTGACCTGTTTCACGCTGGTGACGCCGACGTTCGTTTCGAGTTGGTTGATCTTGCTCGCGAGGTTCGCCACCTGGAGCGCCACCGAGGCGCTTGAGCCCTTCGATTTGGATTGCTGGGAGGAGGCCCCTTTTGATCCTTTTGCCGTTGCCGTCGTTTCCGCCGCGCGAGCTTCCTCTGTAGCTTCGATCCGCCGCGTCTGCCGTCGGGTCAGCGCGATCGCCGCTTCGATGCCGTGGCGGTATTTGGCGTTCTGGCGTTTTACGTACGCCTGTGCGGTGACGTTGGCGAGCAGAGCAGCGCCGATCGCGCTGCGCGCTTCGGCGGTGATCGTGATGAACTGGCTCTTTTCCGAGGCCTTCGCCTTGACTTTGCCCGTCAAGGCGGTCTTCACGCTACGGTCATGCCGCTGGGCATGCAGCTGGGCGCGCACCGGCCCTTTGATGATCGCCGAGTTGATCAGCACCGCCTGCGCGGTCGGTTCCAGCTGCGTGGACTTTTTGGGCGTGGTCCCCGAGCCTGTCAGCGAGACCTGTTCTTCAGCGCCGGCGCCGAGGTAGACCTGCGTCGTCGCCTGATAATGCGGCCGCTGGTGTTTGTAGTAGAAGTAGGTGCCGGCGGCGACGAGGAGGCCTACCGCGAGAATCAGCCACTTCCGCCTCCAGATAGGGGCGAACATGGCGCTGGCGTTAGTGTTCTCGTTCATAACTGTTGATTTAGGCTCCGTCCAAGGTCGCTGCCAGCGCCCCAGCAGACCAGCTTAAGCGTACTCGTAAGGGGCCGCTAAAGCGAGAGCCCGCAAGGCTGCGCGCAGCCATGCAACGATGCCCCCGTGCGCCTCCTCGTTGTCAGCCACCCGGCGATCGTGGACGTCAACCAGGAGGTCTATCGCGAGCTGCAAAAACGGGGGTGGGAGGTCTCAATCGTGCTCCCGAGCCGCTGGCGAGACGAGTACTCCCAGGCGCTCGTGCGCCCGCAGGCGCTGGCCGGCATGCAGGCGGCGCTGCAGCCAACGCCGGTTGTCCTCCCGGGGCGCCCGCAGCGGCATCTCTATCTGGCTCGCTGCGGAGCGATCTGCTCGCGCCTGCGCCCCGACGTGGCGTTCCTCGAGGCCGAGCCCTACGCGCTCGCCGCAACGCAGTGGGGACGTGCGCTGCGCCGCCGCCGGATCCCCTTCGGGGTGCAGTGCTACGAGAACATCGACCGCCCCCTCCCCGCGCCCGTCCGGTGGCTTCGCTCGCGCGTCCTGCGCGACGCCGCCTTCGTGGCAGCCCGCTCGCAGACGGCCGCCGAGCTCGCGCGGGCGTGGGGAGCAAGCGGCGAGGTCGAGATCGCCCCCCCTGCGGTGCCCGGCTGGCCGGGCGTGCCGGCCCCGCGGGAGCGTCCCTTCACGATCGGCTACGCGGGGCGGCTGATCGAGAGCAAGGGGTTGACCGACCTGCTGGCCGCGGTGCGGCGCCTGCAGGCTCCGGTGGAGCTCGTGCTGATCGGCAACGGCGAGCTTCGACCCGCGCTCGAGGGACAGCCCGTGCCCGGCTCGGCGGTGCGCGTGCTCGACGGCTTCAGCCACGACAGGATGGCGGAGGCCTATGCGCAGCTCGACGTGCTCGCGCTGCCCTCGAGGACGACGGCACGGTGGAAGGAGCAGTTCGGCCGCGTGATCATCGAGGCGCTCTGGTGCGGCGTGCCGGTCGTGGGCTCGGACTCGGGGGAGATCCCCTGGGTGATCGGCCTCACCGGCGGCGGGCTGATCTTTCCCGAGGGCGACATCGAGGCCCTCGCCGCGCGCCTGGCCGAGCTCCGTGAGGCGCCGGAGCTGCGCCGCAGCCTCGCGCAGGCCGGCCGCGCCGCGGTCGAACGCCACTTCACCGTGGCGGCGGCGACCGATCCGCTCGAGCGGCTGCTGCGCGCCGCAGCCGGCCGAGGCTAGCGACGCGCCACCGCCAACCGCTCGTATAGCGCCTCGTGCTCGGCAACCATGCGCTCGCGACCGAACGCCAGCGCCGCGCGGCGGGCGTCCTCGCCGAGCCGCGCGCGGAGCAGCGGGTCGCCGCCCAGCAGCCGCAAGCGCTCGGCGATCACGGCGGGCTCCCGCGTGATCAGGATGCCGTTCTGCCCGTCGGCGATCAGCTCGCGAACGCCATTGACGGGGGTCGCGAGGATCGGCAGTCCGCTGGCCGCCGCCTCGAAGGTCACCAGCGAGAAGGTCTCGTAGCTGCTCGGCAGCACGAACGCGTCGGCGAGGTCATAGACGCGCCGGACGTCGTCGGTCACGCCCAGCCAGCGGACCTCCTCCTCAACGCCCGCGGCGCGGGCCAGCTCGCGGTAGCGCTGCTCGTCGCCGCCGCCCGCGACCAGCAGTGTCCATTCGGGCGCCTGCGCGAGGGCGGTGAGCAGCGGCGCGAGGCCCTTGCGCTCCCACTCGCTGCCGACGAACGCGGCGATCAGCCGGCCAGGGCCGATCCCGAGCCGCGCCCGCAGCTCCGAGGCCTGCTCGCCGCGGGCCCCGGGGGCGAAGCCCTCGGTGTCGATGCCGTTGTAGATCGTGACCACGCGAGCGGCCACCGAGGGGTAGTGGCGGCGGACCTCCTCGGCGACCCCCTCCGAGACGCACACGACCGCTGAGGGCCGGCACAGGCGGAGGCAGAGGCGCTCGCCGAGGCGCTTGAGCACGGTGCTGGCTCTGTCGTGGGCACGGAACAGCGCCGTCGCCCGGCTCGGCGTGTTGGTGGCCACGCGGTGCAGGTAGTGGATCGAGATCGCATCCACCCGGTTGACGACGATCGCTCCCGTCGCCTGCACGATCCCCCGGCGGCGGCGGCGCAGGGCGAGCGACCCGGCCACCATGAACCAGGGGTAGGCGAGCAGGAAGGGCCGCGCGGGCGCTCTGACCCGGTGGAAGACCGCGCCGGTCCCGGCCGGCAGCTCGCAGGTCCTGGCAATCACCGTGACCTCGTGACCGAGCCGCCGCAGCCCCGTCACGAGGTCGGAGATCTGGCGCTCCATGCCCCTGACCGGGCCGATGTCGTGAGCGACGATCGTCACCTCGACGGGCGGCGGGCCGGCCTCCTCGCGGCCGCTCCCCCCCGCCGGCGCCGGGACCGCTAGCTCATCCGGGGGAGGCGCCATTGCTTGACGGCCTGTGCGTGGTTTTGCCGTCGAGGACGCGTTGCAGGTTCGAGAAGAAGCGCCGGCGCATGGCCGCGTCGGTGAAGTCTGTCTGGTAGCTCTCGAGCCCGGCGCGGGCGATCTCGGCGCGGCGCTCGTCGGAGACGAGCAGCTCTTCCAGCGCGTCGGCCATCGCCTCCGGCGCGCCCGAGCGGGCGAGTATCCCGGTGCGCCCGTGCTCGAGGAACTCGGCCGGGCCGCCCGAGTCGACGCCGACGACCGCGACGCCACGCGACATGCCCTCGAGCAGCACGATCCCGAACGGCTCCGGGTCGGAGGCGTTGACGAGCACGTCGAACTGCTCGACGTAGGGGCCCGCGTCAGGGACCTGGCCGGTCATCGTGACGTCAGCCTCGAGGCCGAGCTCGCTGATCAGCCCGGGCAGCGAGGCGGCGTAGTCCGAGGACAGGCCCCAGGCGTCGCCGCCGACGATCACGAGATGCATGCGATGGCCGCGGTCACGCAGCAGCGCCTGCGCCCGCAGCAGCCGGTCCTGGCCCTTCCAGGGCTGCAACCGGCCGACGAGACCGACGATCGGCACGTCCCCGGGCAGCGCGAGCGGCCCGGGTCCCTCGCTGCGCTCCGGCAGCGGGGAGCCGGCGTTGACGATGTAGGTGGGCCGCGCCGGGGGCAGCTCCGCCTGGGCCTGCGCCGCCGCCCGCGAGTAGCAGAAGATCGCCGTCGCCGGCAGCCGCGTCGCGACGCGATCGAGCCAGCCGTGCTTCGGCGGGATCGCCTGCTGCCACCACACGACCCGGTCGGCCATCCCGGCGAGCGCCGCCGCGGGCGAGCCGTAGAGCTGCGTTTTCGCGGCCCAGTTCATCATCAGATCGGGTTCGCGGGAGCGCATCATCGCCGCCAGGCGGCGGACTGTCGCCACGTAGCGGTGGGCTTGGCGCAGCCTGCCGGCCTCGACGACCTCGACGCGGAAGCCCTCTGCGCGCAGCCGCTCGGGCCAGCTGCCGTGCTCGAAGAACACCGGCTCGACCTCGTGCCCTTCCCCGCGCGCGCCGTCGAGGATGGCCTGCAGCATCGCCTCGGCCCCGCCCAGCGGCTCTGCCCATGCAACGGTCACCAACAGGCGCATGCGATCCCCCCGGTCATCGGGCCGCCCACCGCAGTCCTTGCGCCGCTCCGATCACGGGCCGCCATGCTACCGGCTGCCCCGAGCCCCGGCCGCGGGGCGCAGGCGCGAGAGCAGCGCGAGGAGCGGCGCCTGCAGGATCCTCGTGACGAGCGATGTTCGCGCCACCGGGTCGGTCCGCGGTTTGAGCGAGATCGTCCCGTCCGAGCGGGTAACGCGGTTGCCCTGCAGGGGGAAGCCGATGCGCAGCGAGGAGAGGTCCGGCAGCGGCTCGGCAGGGGCTTCGGCGACGGCGAGGATCTCCCGCAGCGTCGCCGGCGGATCGGCGATGAAGCGCTCGTAGCTCACGAACAGGCGCCGCTCGCGCGGATGGCGGAGGAACACGATCGCCGATAGCAGGTGCGTCAGCCAGAGGTACACGTTGGTGTGAGCGGTCGACTTCGTGAACTCGCCGACGTCGTGGCGGTTGAACGAGGCGACGACGCCCTGCGGGTCCCGCATCAGGAAGATCAGGTAGAGGTCGACGCCGGCGATCTGCTGGAGCTCTCGCGCCCGCAGCGGATAGTGCGAGGTATCGACCACATGGGTGACGTTCGCGGTCCGTGCGACCGCCCGGTAGAGGTCCTCGGCCACCGAGCGGTAGCGCGCCCGCAGCCGCCGGCGAGCCCGCCACAGGTGCACACGCAGCAGCGAGGCGGAGCGCTCGATCGCGCGCTGGGACTCGTTGCCGAACATCTCGCCCGCGGCCTGCGGGTGTTCGAGCGCATCGCCCACCCGCTGCCAGAAGCGCGTGCGCGCCTCGTCTTCGAGCTGCGGCTTGCCGGAACGCACGAGCCAGTTGTCCAGCTCACCCGCGTAGAACACCTCCGGGCAGTTGCCGAGGGTGATCCCGAGGGTGGTGCTGCCGCTGCGGCCGGCCCCCATCACGTAGATGACGCGGGGCCGAGGCCCTCCGGCCCGCTGCTCAGCTGCGCCCGCCATAGCCCCACAGCGTCTCGAGGTCGCGGCCCATGTAGTCGCTGAGCGCGGCGACCTCATCGCCGAAGCGCTCGCGCAGCTCGCCCATCAGCTCCTCGTCGGGCGGCGCAGGCTGCGCGAACACGACCTTGCGGCGCAGCTGGCGGCGCAGCGGCCGCACGACGCTCCGGCGAAGCCCGGCCGGGATCGCCGCGTTGACCGAGTCCTTGAAGGCCCGCGCAGCAGGGCCCTGGGCGGAGTGGAAGGAGCGTTTGACCCGATGCAGGCGCCCGGCGCGGACCCGCACGGTCGGGTTCGCCTCGACGGGCGCGACGGGCAGCGAGTCGTCGACCTCGAGGAAGCGCATGATCTGGCGGGCGGTGCCCTCGTTGTCGGCGCGGAAGTCGTCGTAGATCAGGACCAGCACCCGCTCGTGCCCGAACGCGGCGTGAAAGCGCCGCAGCTGCTCGACATAGCGGACGTGCTCGGAGTACATGAACGGCTGCGCGCCGTGTGCGCCGCGCGGCAGGCCGCGGCCCTGGCGGCGTTCGGGCTCGAGCGCCAGCGCGCGCCGGAGGTCGGGCTCCGTCTCGATCATCGTCTGCACGAACTGGAGGTGCAGCGAGCGCAGGAACCCGGCCGGCTCGCGAAGCACGGCGACGATCCGCGCGTCGGGAGCGACGGCGGCGATCTGCGTGGCGGACGTCGGCGAGCGCAGGTAGGAGGGGCTGGCCTCTCCAGCGCGCTGCCCGGGGGCGGCGCCCGCGAACAGGGCCAGGTACTCCTCCAGGGTGGAGGGCAGCTCGCGCGCGAAGCGGGGATCGGCCCGCATCTCCGGCGCGAAGAACTGCGGCTCCTTGAGGGAGGGCATGTAGATCTGCGGGTGGCGCCGCAGCATCAGGTACAGCGCCGTGGTGCCGCTCTTGGCGTGCCCGGCGATGAAGAAGTCCGGGACGCGGGCCGCCGGGGTCGACTGAAGCTCCCCGCTCACGGTGCGGGGATGATGACAGATGACCTCGCTCCGGTAGCCTGCCGCCCGATGCCGGGCAAACCCCTGCGGATCGCGTGGCTCGGCCCTACCCCCGGCGGCACCTCGGGGGTCCGCGGGGTGGCGGCGGAGCTGCTGCTCGGCCTGTCCCGCTCCGGGCACCAGATCGACTGCTTCTTCCCCGCCGCCGAGGGCCAGGCGAACGTGCTCGTCGCCGGTGATGAGCAGATCGTCTTCGGCAAGGGCAACCTCGCCTTCGGTGAGAACGTCCGTTTCGTGTGGGGCACGAGCACCTGGCAGTGGGGGCGCTGGTACAGCCGCGGCAGGCTCAGCGCCTTCGTGAGCGGGATGGTGGCGCGGGCCCTCGCCTCGCTGCGGCTGCGGCGTGAGATCTCACGCCGCCACGCCGAGCGTCCCTACGACCTCGTCTACCAGTTCTCCAACATCGAGACGCCGGGGCTGCCGAGCCGACTCGCCCGGACGGTGCCGCTCGTGATCCACCCGGAGACCCACATCGCGGGCGAGCTGCGCTGGATGTGGGCGGAGCGGCGGCTGGCGCTGCGCTCCCAGCCCGCGCCGACCGTCGCGCTGGTGGCGGCGGTGTCGATCTTCCGCTCGCTGGTGCAGTGGCGCTCGGTCCGGCGGGCGTCGCTGCTCGTATGCATCTCGAGCGTCTTCCGCGATCACCTCGTGCACGACTACCGCTTCCCGCGGGAGCGGACCTTGGTCGTCCCGAACCCGATGCGGGCGCAGCGGTTCCTCGGCGTGGAGCCCGATCCGCAGCAGCCGCCGGTGATCCTCGTGCTGGGACGGATCTCGGTCCGCAAGGGGATCGACGACGTGATCGAGGTGGCGCGCAGGCTCGCGGCACGCGGGGTCGAGGCGAAGGTGCGGGTGATCGGCGGCCCGAGCCTGTTCTCGGACTACACGAAGCTGCTCGAGGATCTCCCCGAGGGCGCCGAGCACCTCGGCAACGTCGCCTCCGCGGAGGTCCCGGGCGAGCTCGCCCGGGCGTCGGTCCTGCTGCAGGCGAGCCGCTACGAGCCCTTCGGGCTGACGGTCGCCGAGGCCCTGGCCGCGGGCGTGCCCGTCGTGGGCACGAGCGAGGTCGGCGCGATCGAGGGCGTCGACCGCTCGGTGGTCGCCGAGGTCGCCCCGGGAGACGTCGAGGCGCTGGCGGCGGCGGTGGTCGCGATGCTGGGCGAGCTCGAGCGCGACGCCGGGGCGATCCACGCGACGGCCCGCGCCGAGGCGCAGCGCCTGTTCGCGCCGGAGACCGTCTGCGAGCAGATCTCGGCCGCGCTGAGAGATCTCGTCGACGGACGCCGCTGAGCGCCGGTACGCTGCGCCGATGCTCGACAGGCTGCTCGGGATCTTCGGCTGGCGGTTGCTGCTGATCACAGGCGATCCGTGCGTGCTCGACCGCTGGCTGTGGCTGCGCGGGCGCCTGCGCCCGGGACGGATGCGCACCTTCGACGCGGGGTCGGGAAACGGCGGCTTCTCGATCTACGCGGCGAGGTCCGGCAACGAGGTGATCAGCGCGTCCTTCTCCGAGGAGGAGCAGCACGGTGCGCAGGCCCGCGCCGCGCGACTCGGGGTGACGGGAGCCGACTTCCGCATCATCGACCTGCGCGAGATCGAGGCGCACCGCGCCGAGCTGCCCCGGTTCGACCAGGTCGTGTGCCTCGAGGTAATCGAGCACGTGCTCGACGACCAGGGCCTCGTGTCCTCGCTCGCGGCGATGCTCGAGCCGGGCGGGCGACTGCTCCTCAGCACCCCGTTCGCGGGCCACCGCCCGCTCTACACCGAGGAGCTCGCGCCCGAGCCGGTCGAGGACGGATCGCACGTGCGCTACGGCTACACGCCCGAGCGTCTCGCCGAGCTGGCGCGAGGGGCCGGACTGGACGTCGCCGATGAGGGCTTCATCAGCGGCGTGATCGCGCAGAAGCTGACGGACCTGATGCGCAGGCTGACCGGCCGGATCGGGCTGACCGCCGCCTGGCTCCTGGTGCTGCCGCTGCGCCCCCTCGTCGTGTTCGACCGGCCGCTGACGGCGCTGCTCGGCTATCCGCACCTGAGCGTGGCGCTGTGCGCGATCAAGCCCGCCCCCCGGCCGGGCGCCTAGCGCGCCCGGCGCGGCGATGAGCGCACCGAGCGAAGCTACCGGCGGCGGCGACCCGGCGATCGCGCTGGCGCACGACTACCTGCTCGTGATGCGGGGCGCAGAGCGCTCCTTCGCTGCGATCGCCGGCCTCTACCGGCAGGCGCCGATCTACACGTTGCTCTACGACGAGCAGGGCACCGACCAGCGCTTCGCGGGCCGCACGGTCGTGACCTCGCCCCTGCAGCGTCTCGGCGTGCGCCAGGACGGCTTCAGGCGGCTGCTGCCGCTGTATCCGTGGGCGACCGGTCGCCTGCACATCGGGCCCTGCGAGGTCGTGGTGAGCAGCAGCAGCGCCTTCGCCCACGGGATCCGCAAGCCCCCCGGGGCGGTCCACCTGTGTTACTGCTACACGCCGTTCCGCTACGCCTGGTATGAGCAGCAGCGGGCGCTCGCGGAGACCCCGGCGCCGCTGCGCCCGGCGCTGCGCCTGGCGCTCGGCCGGATCCGGCGCTGGGATCTGGCGGCCAGCCGGAGGGTCGACGTCTACCTGGCGATCTCCGAGCTCAGCCGGGAGCGGATCAGGCGCTACTACGGGCGTGAGGCGACGGTGGTCTACCCGCCCGTCGAGACCGGGCGCTTCACCCCGGGGGTGCCCGGCGAGTCGCTGCTCGTTGTCTCCGAGGTCGTCCGGCACAAGCGCCTGCACATCGCCCTGGAGGCGGCGCGACGGGCCCACGCACCGATTCGCGTGGCCGGCGCCGGCCCGGACCTGCAGGCGCTCAAGGAGGCCTACCCGGAGGCCGAGTTCCTGGGCCGCCTCGGCGACGAGCAGCTGGCCGCGCTCTACGCAGAGGCGCGCGCGGTGATCGTCCCCAGCATGGAGGAGTTCGGGATCACCGCTGTGGAGGCCCAGGCGGCGGGCCGGCCGGTGATCGCCGCGGCTGCCGGCGGGGCGCTCGAGACGGTCATCGACGGTGTGACCGGGCGTCTGGCGAGGCTCGACGACGTCGAGGCCTTCCGCGCCGCGATCGAGGAGATCGACCAGCTCGGCCTCGACCCGGCGGCGGCGGTGGAGAACGCGCAGCGCTTCTCGGTGGCGGTCTTCCAGCGCAACATCGCCGCGCAGGTCGGGCTCGCGCTCGAGCGGAGAGCGCCCTTGCAAGACGGCGCCGCATGAGGGGGTCGCGGCTACCCTTCTCGAAGGGCCGGACCGGTCGCGTCCGCCCCTGAGCGACCCAAACAACCGAACGGATGCAGTCCTTGCCCCACAGTCGCGCATTGTCGATCACCGTCGCAGGGCTTATCGCGATCTGCGGCGCCTTCGCGCTCTCCGGCTGCGCGCAGCTCCAGGGCGGAAGCGAAAAGGGATCGGCCCACTCGGGCGAAGAAGCTGCGGCCAACGAAGAAGCGGCGCAGAGCAAGGAAGAAGCCGCAGAAGTGGCCAAGGACCGCGAAGAGCTGTCGCTGATCGAATCGGGCAAACGCGAAGAAGAAGCCGAAGCGACGGCCCGGGCCACCCTGGCCAAGGCCAAGGCGCGCGCCAAGAAGCGGGAAAAGGACGCCGAAAAGGCCGTCAAGAAGAAGGAAAAGGAAGCGGCCGCCAAGCGCCGTGAAGCCGAAGCCAAGGCGAAGCCGAAAAGCACCGCAACGACCCCCAGGACGACGACCACGACCACGCCGAGGAAGCCCGCACCCGTGAAGAAGAGGAGATCGACCTCGCCCGCGCCCGTGGAAGCTGTCAGCGCGCCTCCGGGCGCCTCGGGCCCATGAGCGCTCCCGCCTCGATCAGGCGAACGGGCCGTCGCCTGGGCGTGCCGCTGGCCTGCCTGCTGGCGGCCGGCGTCCTCGCAGGCTGTGGCAGCGGTGGCGGCGGGGGCGAAGGGGGCGGCGAAGGGGGCGGCGAAGCGGCCGAAGTTGCGCCCGGGGCGGCCCCGCCCGAAGCGCAGTCGAGCGGCCGCAAGGCGAGCGAACTGGCCTCGGAAAAGCGCGAAGCGCAGGAACTGGCAGAACAGAAGCGCCGCGCGGAACAGGCCGCCCGCGCCGCGGCCGTCGCCGCGCCCGTGAAGGCGAAGCACAAGAAGAGCCACGCCAAGCGCGCCGCGGGCAAGAAGCACGCCACCGGCCAGGCGAAGAAGAAGAACAAGGCCCCCAAGTCGAGCTCGAAATCGCACGGTCGCGAAACAGCTGCGCAGCAGGAAGCGCGCAAGAAGTTCGAAGCCGAAGAAGCGCGGGAAGCCGCCGAATTCAAGAAGAAATAGCGGCCACGCCCGCTCACACGGCGCGGTTCACGTGCGCGGTCCCGTCCGCCGCGGGATCACGGACAGCGTCAGCGCGGGAGCGGAGAGAGCCGGCGGATCAGAGGCCGCGGCGGCCGACCACGTGGGGCACGGTCCGCAGCAGGATCTTGATGTCCGACCAGGGCGACCAGTTGGCGACGTAGAGGTAGTCGATCGCCACCATCTCCCGCAGCGGCACCCGGGCGGGGCCGAGGATCTGCCAGGGGCCGGTCATGCCGGGCATCAGCTCGAGGCGGCGGCGGTGCCAGCCCTCGATCCGCTGGTCCTCCTCGATCACGAGCGGGCGGGGCCCGACGAGGCTCATCTCGCCGCGGACGATGTTCCAGAGCTGCGGCAGCTCGTCGAGGGCGGTGCTGCGCAGCCACCGGCCCACCCGCGTCACGCGCGGGTCCTCGGCGATCTTGAAGAGGCCCTCCATCGCTTCGTTGCGGTGGCGGAGCGAGTCCTTCATCGACTCCGCCTCCGGGATCATCGTGCGGAACTTGAGCATGTGGAAGCGTTTGCCGTGGCGCCCTACACGCTGCTGGCGGAAGAAGACCGGGCCGCGGCTGTCGAGCTTGATCGCGATCGCCACGCCGATCAACAGCGGCGAGACGGCGAGCAGGCCGAGCGACGCGCCGATCAGGTCGAAGACGCGCTTGAAGCGGGCCGAGGAACGGGTCAGGTCGAAGCGCCGAACGCCCATCACGGTGACCCCGTGGAGGTCGTCGAACTCGACCGAGGAGCCGACGACCTCGAGCAGCCGCGGCAGCACGCTGACGCGTACGCCGACCGCCTTCAGCGTGCGAACGAGGTTGAGCATCTCGCCCGCGTCGGCGCTGCGCGGCGCGATGATCGCGCGGTGCACGTCCAGCGTCTGGGCGAGGTCGCGGATCTCGGCCAGACGCGACTCCGAGAAGGAGTCGGTCGACCAAGGGGCGACCTTGTCGAGGTCGAGGTGGGCGACGACCGATGCCTTGACGCCGCCGCGGCAGTCGAGCTTCGAGCGGATCGTGGCGGCGGACATCTCGTCGCCGATGAAGAGGCAGCGCTCGGTCGGAGCGATGGCGAGCGCGATCACGCGGGCAACCGAGCGGCAGATGATCAGCAGCCCGACGAGGACGATCCACAGGATCAGCGCCGACTGGCGGCCGATGCCGCCCTGGAAGACCGCTCCGCCGGCCAGCCATGCCAGCACGGTGCAGAGCGTCGCGAGCTGGAACAGTCGCGGTGCCTCGTCGAGGGTGGTCTTGCGCAGCAGCGTCTCATCGCGGTCGTAGAGGCCGGTCATCTTTGCCGCGATCAGCAGGATCGGGATCTCCAGCAGCGAGGCCCAGGTCAGCTGCAGCGAGCGGGGCGAGAGGACAAGGGTCAGCAGGAAGGCGCCGACCAGCGCCACCACGTCGGCCAGGGCCAGCCCGCGCCGAAACAGCGCGTCCCGGCGCATCGAGGCGTCAGGACCGCGAACCTCCGATATTCCGGGGACGAGGACGCGCCGACGACTTCCGAGGCCGAGGAATCCGCGCTGCGCCGTCAGGGGCGGAGCGCCCCATGGAGCGCTCGCCTCTGATCGGTTCCCCGTCTCAACACTCATCGCGACTCCCCGCCTCCTTGCTCGCTATCCGGCCCCCGCGAATAGTTGACCACCAGGATCGAACAGATGTCGAAATTCGGTGATCTCTCTCAGGTCGGGCATCATAAACACACGGAATACCTAAAGCAAGGGGCGTCTGTAAGGCCGATCGAGGGGCCTACTCGAGGTCCGGCCGCGGCGTGACGTCGGTGGGAGTCGACGGCATCGCGACGACAGTCGTCTGCCACGGCCGCTTCACGTAGAGCCACGTGACGGCGGCGATCAGCAGGATCGCGCAGAGGCTCCAGCCGAGTTCTTCGGTGCCGAGGCCGACGTACTTCAGGCCCGAGGCGGCGATCACGAACGTGATCACGGGGCGGACGTAGCGGTCGGGCGCGGTCGAGGAGAAGAGCGAGCCGATCAGCACGGCCGGCACGCTGCCGATGATCAGCGACACCGTCACGTCGACTTCGACGTGCCCGAAGATCAGCGCCCCGACCGCCGCCGCGAGCGTCAGCGGCACGGCCTGTGTGAGGTCGGTGCCGACGAGCTGGTTGGCGCCGAGCATCGGGTAGAGGAACAGCAGCAGGATGATCATCAGCGAGCCCGAGCCGACCGACGTGAGCCCGACGACGACGCCGCCGATCATGCCGATCAGGACCGTCCGCCCCGGATGCACCTTGATGTCGTGCACGACGCCTGCTCGTTCCTGGCCGCTGCGCAGGTCGAGCACGTAGCGCAGCAGCATCGCCGCGGCTCCGACGAGCAGCGCGATGCCGAGGATCGTCTCGATGTTGGTCTGCTCCGTCTTCGAGTTGCCGAGTTCTTTGAGGATGAACGTGCCGAGGAACGCCATCGGCACCGAGCCGAGCACCATCCACTTGACGAGGCTGAGGTTGACCGTGCGTTTCCGCAGGTGCACGGCCGCGCCGAAGGGCCGCATCATCACGGCGGCGACGAGGTCGCTCGAGATCGCCGCGGAAGGCTTGACGCCGAACAGCAGGATCAGCATCGGCGTCATCAGGGCGCCGCCGCCGGCGCCGGTCATGCCGACCAGGAAGCCGATGATCGCGCTGCCGAGAACGATGAAGGGATCGATGTGCATGGTGTTGGGTCGTCGGTGGGAGGCGCGAGCGGTCGAGCGCAGCCGCGGTCCCCTCCCCGAAGGCGGGCACCATAGCGCCCCATTCCTCACGTTGTCAACTGCCTTGGGGGCATCGGTGAGGAGAAGGGTGCGCCGAAGGCCATGTCCGGCCCTGCCGCCGGTCGATGCGCGCCCGGCCGCTCCGGCCCCCGCTCGACAGCGCACGCCCCCACGGCGGCTGCACCTCGTTGAGCTCGAGCTCCAAAAAGACGGCCGGCTCGCCCATCCCTGGGCGAGCCGGCCGATCAACTACGCCTGCCTTTCATAGCCGGCGCATGGGCACCCGGTGGATCAGTCTCCGATCAGGGTGACCCCTTCTTCGGCCTTTGGTTCGAGCGTCTTGGGAAGCGCCGAGTAGTCGTGCGTCTTGATTTCCTTGGCGCCGCCTGCCTTGCTGGTCGCGTAGGCGATGAAGTCCTTCGCCGTCTGCGCCTCACCAGCGGTGCCACCTGTGTAGGCCGTGTAGTTGCTCAGCGCGAGCACGTACGTCAGACCGCACAGCGCGTAGGACTTCGAGAACGCTTTGCCGCTGACTTCATTCCAGTTGGAAGTGACCGACGGCGGCGGGAAAGCGCCTCCACCGTTGGAGAATTCGGTCTTCTTGCAGTTGGATTCCGCGATCGTGCTCGAGTCCCCGTCGGTCGACGGGTCCTTGTACTTGCGGGTGATTTTCAGGCCTTTGCTCGTCGTTTTTTCTTTGCGTTCACTTTCGAGCACGGTCCAGAAGCGCGAGGCGCTCTGGCCGGTGAACCCGCCGTTGATGGGGTTCCGAGCCTGGGCGAGGTCGGCGTAGCCGATCGAGCCGGGGGTCGCGGCGACTGCTTTCAACACACCCGTGTTGGTGGTTTCAGCCGGGTGCAGCGTTTTCGCCGCCGTCGGCCACACGATGCTCAGCGAACCTTCGCCGAGTTCGGCCCAGGTGTGTTCTTTGCCATCTTCGGATGCGAATTTGCCCCCGTCGCTGAGGAACAGGAACTTCTTGAAGATGTGCGTCGTGCCGGAGCCGTCCTTGCGGACGACCGGCGTGATCGTGTCGCTCGCCGGGGTGCAGCCAACGCCGGTCAGTTCGTTTCCGGTGCCTTCCTGCGAGACGATTTCACTCCATTTTGTGACTTCGCCCGTGTAGATCTTCTCAAGCGTGAGCTGGTTCATGCCGAGACGGCCAGGCGCGACTTTCGAGTTGGCCGTGCAGTTTTCCGGCACGTTGACCACGATCGCGACAGCACCCTGAAGGACCGGGATGGTGAGAACTTTGCTTTCTTTGCCGGGTTCGACCTGGCCTTCGACGAGTTCTTTTTCGGCCGGGTTGACGGTGTTGTCCGTACCCACGAAACCGATCGTCCCGTAGTGTTTTTCGACGGACCATTCTTTGAAGCCGGCGCCCGAGCCGATCGAGTGGTATTTCACGGTCGGGCCACCGGGGCAGCCGGCCGATTTGCTCGTGCCGAAGCCGCCGTCCCAGAGCACCTCAGCTTCGGCCTGGAAGGACGATCCGGCACCTTCCGTGCTGGAGCCCAGACAGTGGCCCGGCAGCGCTGCGCTCGCGGCGCCCGGCGCCACGAAAGCGGCCACAGACGCCGCCGTGATGATGCCCGCCGTAAGCGTCCGGCGCGCGGAGAGAAACTTCATTACTGAACTACCTCCTGGTTAGCAGGTTCCGTTGCCGACCAAGCGAAGCGTCTGCCCCGCCTAGACCGACCTCATCGGGGCGCCATCCCTCCGGCCCCCCGCACATCAGTCTGCGCCTCGTAGTCTGGCCAGCGGCCGGCATGACAGTGTTTACAGACGGTGATGCGTGGGCCGTCGTAACACGTTGGTGACAACCGCGGGCGTTGACAGAACGGACACATGCCGTTTACGTCGACAGGCCATCCCGCCTACAGGGTGGGACCTGCCGGATAACTGCGCGTGACGGCTCCTTCACACCGCCGTCACGCGCTGACTACGCAGAGCTAGTGCTTGCCCTTCTTGGCGGCCTTCAGCGTCACGACGGCGGTCGTCGTCTGGGTGGCGCCCTGCGCGTTGCGCGCCACGATCGTGACTTTCGCCCGTACCGTATGGGACTTTGCCAGCAGCTTCTTGGCCTTCGCCGTGAGGTGCAACACGATGATCTTCACCTTGCCGCCCACGATCGTGAACGAACCGCCGGCAAGCGTGAGGATCGCCTTCTTCGCGGTGACGGCCCGCGCGGAGCGCGCCGCAACCGCGGTCAGCGTCTTCAGCGTCACCGTCCCGGAGCACGAGCTCGCGCCGGCCGGGCAGCTCAGCTTGAGGCTGAAGGCGCCGTTTCTCCCGACCGCGAGAGACGTCCCGGCGACTGACACTTTGAAGTCTGCGACGCCGCCGCCCCCCGGCGGTGGTGGCGGTGGTGGTGGGGGCGGAGGCGGGGGCAGTTCACCGCCGCCGCCTCCGCTTGCGGCGGTCTTGAATTCCTTGTCCGCTCCGAAGCTCTTGCCGAACACGGCGCTTTCGGCGACGAGGCGGTAGTGGTAGGTGCTGCCGGGCGACAGGCCGGATATTCCCGCGGACTCTTCGATGCTGATCCGCCCGCTGCCAGGGTCGGTCGGGCACGGCACCGTGCTGCCGTAGCCGCTGGTCGACCCATATTCGAACTTGCACGTCGTCGCTCCGCCGTGCGCGTTGACCAGGCCCTTCAGCGTCGCGCCGGTCTGGGAGATCCCGGTGGCCGCCAGGGTTTCTGCGCTCGGCGCGCTGGCGGCTTCCTGCGTTTTGAAGGTGAGTTCTGCGCCTTCGCCCTTCCCCGCGCTGTTTTCACCGATCAGCTTGAACTTGTAGGTGGTGCCGGGGGTCAGTTCTTTGGCGATCGCCGACACGGCCACTGCCACGCTACCGCTGCCCGGACTCGTCGCGCACGGCGCGAATTTCCCCGACGGAAGCGTCGTCCCGTATTCGAACTTGCAGGTGGCTTCTTTGCCCTCCGGGTTGACTTTCCCGTTCAGCTTGGCCGACGTCGTGGTTTCTTCGCTGGCCGCGTTCGTTTCCACGGCAGGCGCACCCGCCACGAGCGTTTTCCATTTCTGTTCCGTCTTGCTTTCCCATTTGCCCGCCTTGGCAAGCAGGCGGGAGTGGTATTCCGTCCCAGATGTGAGGCCGGAGAGTTTCACGGACTCGGCAACCGCTTTCATGCCTTCGCCGGGGTTCGTCGGGCAGGCAGCCTTTTTGACGCTTGCACCGCTGAACGCTTCGCCGGCGACCGCGACCTGAAATTCGCATTTGGTCGGGCTGCCCAGCGGGTTGACTTCGCCTTTGAGGGTGACCGACGTCGATTCTGGAGTCACGGATTCGGTCACTTCCGGCGCGACGATCGTGATTTTCCTGCTGGCGGTGACCACCGGCGAGGCCAGGTCGTCGGTGTTGATGTTCGCGACCACGTTCATCACACCACCATTGACGAACTGGTGTTCCACCAGCGTCGTTTCCTGCTGGCGCTTCGACACGAGCTGAGTGACGCCGGGTTCGAATTCCCATTCCGTGCTGACCGCGTTTGCCTGGATGAGCTTCGAGGACAGCGACACCGTGTCGGCGATCGGGAACGAGCCCAGGGGCAGGCCCCCGGCTTCCGCCGTCACTTCGGACGCCGAGCCCCTGGGGCAGTTCCCGGGGTCACCGCCGGGGCCGAGCTCGAGCACCTTGGCGTGTTCGCCAGCGATCGGGTCGCCGCGCTCGAGCATGAAGGCGTCTTCTTTGTACCCGGCGATCGCCGCTACGCCAAGGTTGCCGGGATCGGTCTCGTTCACGGCACACGCTTTCGTCGCGCTCCCCCAGCTGCCGCCCCCGATCCAGCCGATCTCTTCGAAGCTCGGGTTGAGCACCATCACGGCGCCGTCCTCGAGGCCACCTTCGGCGACGGTCTTGACGCGGATGTGCACGTAGAGGTCGCCTTCGGGACCGAGCGACATCTCGCCGCCTTCGAAGCCGGTTCCGTCTTCGATCCGTGTCAGTTTTTCGATAAACGGGCACGGTTCTTCTTTGTTGTTGATTTTGGATTCGCATTCCCCGCTGCGGGGGAGCCAGAATGCTCGTTTGGGCAAGGTCGACGATTTCAGGTCGGACGGGAGTTCGTTGATTTCCTCCGCTTCGTCGCCGAGCACGAGGATCTTGCCCGCCGCCGTCACGACCGGCGAGCTGAGGCAGCCGCACTTGTTGAAGAACCCTTTTTCGTCTTCCCAGATAGCTTTGATTTCGCCCGTTTCGGAGACCGCCCACACGACGGGCCGTTCTTCTCCGATCCAGCCCGTGATCAGGACCTGGTGGTTGGTCGGGTTGACGGCGATTCCGCCCGGTTCGATCAGGACCGCGCCTTTTTCGCTCGAGTTGGGGCCGAATTCGGATTTGCCGACCTGACTGCCCGTGAGCTTCGTTTCGGTGCGCGGAACGAGTACGCCGCCGGCTTTGGTCCCGACGGCCGGTTCGATCGTGGAGCCGGTCGCTTTCGTGGAGAACGCCAGCAATTCACTCGCGACGGGGTCTTCTTTGATCGTCTTTTCGCTTTCCTCCGTGACGAGCACGTATGCGCGTTCATTGGTGGGGTCGAAGGCGATCCCCTCCGCGAAGCGGTTGGCTTCGGCTTTGCCGAATACGGCTTCGTTCGGCTCGATCGCGCGGGAGGCGAGCAGAGCCCCGGCCTGGCTGAACTTCTGGATCCGGATCACTTCTTCTTTTTTTGAGTTGAGTTCGAGGTCGACGACCCAGATGCTGCCGTCGGCCGGGTTCACGCCGAGGGCCTGTTCCGGGTGCTTGAGTTCGCTTTCCGATTCGCCGAAGTGTCCGAGGTCTCCCCACGGTGTCGTGGCGGCCTGGCCCGCGGGCGCGGTCGCTAGCGCCGAGAGCGTCAGCAGCACGAGGAGCGCCAGCAGCCGGGGCAGAACGGTGGGACGGGGCGACATCGGACTCCGATCGTCTCGTGGTTGCGGTGGGTGCTTCCAGGCGTGGGGCCAGCCCGGCCCCCTGCGCGGGCTGCGGGCTGTTGGGCCGCCGCGCCGCCTCCGGCGATCGTCGCGGCTCCGCAGCACCAGCGAGTAATCAAACGGTGAACGCGCGGTTAGCGAGGCCATCGCGGATCGCGAGCCTGTTCGCGCTCCCAACGCCTTTGGGCGCGGCTCGAGCTCACCGTCGCGGGCGCCACGCGGATCTTCCGCCGCGGCCCGCGGCGGCCGCGCAGCGAAGCGCCTGCGAGCGCCGCCAGCACGGCCAGGCCGAGCAGATAGACGGGCGGGGTGTCGTGTTCGCTGGGGTGGTAGGCGGACGCCGCGGCGTCCACGGACTCCGGCGCCGCCTCCTCTTCTTCTTCCTTCTGCGCGGCCTCCACGGGCGAGGTCACCGCAGAGGTGCCGCTTGGCGGCGTGGGCCGGGCGGGCGTCGGCAGCGGCACCGGCACGAACGCCGGCAGGAATGCCACCGGTGCAGGCTGGGGCAGGAACTGGGGGAGCGGCGCGTGCGGAGCCGGAGCCGGCGCGGCGGCCGGCGCGGGCGCGGCCGGCAGCGGAACGTTGACGCTCGTCGGCGCGGCGCTGTTGGCCGGCGGCCCCTGGCTCGCCGGCGGCGGCGCCACACTCGCTTCGGCTACGGCGGGTTTCGCGGCCAGCGCGGTCGTGCCGCACGGCTGACGCACGCTGCCGGCCTGGATCGTCACCGGGACCGAGTAGCGGAGGTTGCCGGTTTCGAGGGTGACTTCGATCGGTCTCCCGCGTGGCGTGGCGTTGTAGGCGCAGAACAGCCCGTCTTTACCCCCTTCCGCTTCCTGGGAGATCGGCTTGCCGTGCGAATCGTGCAGGACGGCGTTCGGTTCGGCCGAGGTGAAGTTCCGCTTGACGAACTGCCCGTAGTGCGGGTCCGAGGAAGTGAACCTGTATTCAGGGGCGATCCCCCGTTCGCAGCCGGCGCCGACGCAGTTCGCGGGGATCTGCACGTACGGCGCGACTTCGAATTCGGTGACCGTGTTGCGGGAGCGGTTGCCGGCTCGTGGCCGCCGGGCGAGGCCCGCGAAGGATGCGACCTGGCTGCGGCGAAGGAGCGTCCCCTGCTGGGCTTCGAGCGCCAGTTCTTCGACGTCCGGGACGAGCCGCACGGTCCTCGCGTAGCGACCGTACCTGTCCTGTTCGGTGTTCGAGATTTCGGCCAGCAGGAAGCCGCTCTGGCCGATGAAGCCACCACCCTTTTCTTCGCCCAGCACGTTGACGTAGCCGAGCGTGCCGGAGCCGAAGGCTTCCGTGCTGCTCGCAGCACCGGTGAGGGTCTCTTTGACGTTCTGTTCGGGGGAGTCGAAGAAGTACGCCGCCGCTTTCCCGCTTTCGATCGCGGCGACCAGTTCCCGTGCGGCGGGGCGTCCTTCGGCATATTCCTGCGGCAGGTCGGCGTTGCCCACCACGATCGCGTGACCGGCGGCTTCGGCCAGTTGGGCCCGCAGGAAGGTGAGCTCTTCGGGCGGGAGGACCCGCTGACCCGCGTGCACGAGGCTCGTGTCGAGCACGACCACACGCAGACCCTGCTTTTCGAATGCGTAGCTGCTTCCGGACGGCACGCCGCCGCAGCCGCCACTCGTCCCGAAGGCGGCTTCGAAGGCCCCCGCGCTGCCTTCGCCGTGGCCTTCGCGATCGCTGGGCGAAGGAGCGACGCACACCGGCGGTCTGCCGCCGGCGGCCCGCGTCGCGTAGTAGCTCTCCTCTTCCTTCCAGGGCACCGGGAACAGCTGCGGCCCGGCCGTCTGACCCGTCGTCACGCCCGGGCCGGTGTAGACGAAGGCCCCGACCGATTCGGGTCTCCCGCGCGGGGCGACGAGTTCCCCGGCCTCGGCGATCGCATGCGCCAGCGACACAACCGGCCCCACTCCGGTGTCGGCCCGGGACGCACAGGGGGCGGCGCAGGCAGCCCCGCCGCCGATCGCGATCGCGGCGTAGCCGCTACGCGTTCCTTCGGGAACGTGCGCGTCGAGCGCGCTGCCGGCCGTGCTCGGGTAACGGTAGATGTCGGATGTGTCCAGCAGCGCGTGTTTGTTGTCGACCACCCCCCCGACGGCCCACCCCTGGGTGCCTGTCGGGTCCACCAGCAGGGCGTTGACCGGATCCGGGATCTTCGGCGTGTCCCATGCGCTGTAGCCGCCCGGCGGTTCGCGAGCGTCGTTCAGTTCGTGCTCCTCGTCGTTCCAGCCGCTCGCCGTCTGGCGCAGCACGCCGCGGTTGAGGTCGTTCGGCAGCGGATAGGGGTCGACGCGGATCGGCGGGAAACCGGGCGGGGGCGGGGATTCTTCTTCTGCCGTGAACGTCGCCGGTTCACTGCTCGTGCCGATCGCCCGCAGGGCGCCGCCTTCGCGGAACAGGGTCAGGTACCCGGGCGTGAGCCCGCCGGGGTATGCCAGGCCCTGCCAGGGCGCTCCCGCGCCGTCCCGCTCGTATATCGTCGCGCCGCCGGTGGCGCTCTTGGCGGTGAACGCAGCGCCGCCGTCCGGCAGCGCGGCGACCGCCCACGGCACCGCGTTGCTGCCGAGCAACGCATCGGCGCCTTCGTCCTCGTGCCAGCCTGAGCCTTCGTTGACGATGATGCCGCCGACGTAGCGGTTCTGACCCGGCTGCGCGAGCTTGCGCCAGGCTACGATCGCCTGAGAGCCGGCGAAGACGATCGAGGTGAAGTTGGCCCCTCGCGCGGGCGGCGGTATGTTCGCTTCTTCTTCCTGGGTCCAGCTCTTGCCGTAGCTGAGCAGCACGCCCTGCTGGCCGACGGCATAGCCGCGGGCGCCGTCGTTCGGATCGAAGGCGATGCCGAGCAGGTTGCCGCGGAAGTTGAGCGGCGTCGCCGGGTCTCTTTCCCAAAGGCCCGTTTCCCCTCGCCACAGCCACATCTGCCCGATGCCTTCTTTGCTGTCGCCGACTGCGTAGGCTCGTTCCGGCGTCGGCCACGCGACGGCCCGCAGGCGAGGGGTCTGCCGCTTGCCGGCGGGGCCCGGAAGTGTTTCGGGGAACCAGCCGGCGCCGGGGTGGTAGCGGGCCACCTCGCCCCGGTCTCCGACTACCAGGACTTCGCTGCTCTGCGCGCCCACCGGCGCACCCGGTTGCGGCGCGGCCGCGGTCAGGGCGAAGCGGAAGGGCACGGGCCACGGCTGCAGCCGGTTGGGCGCAGCGCCTGACGGGGTGGTCACGTGCACCGGAAGCAGCCCTTTGCCGAGCCAGCCGTCGGACGGACTCGAGAAGGCGGCGCCGTAGGTGGCCCCCGGATTGTCAAACGGCTCGGAGCCGAGGGAGTTGACCAGTTCGAACCTGCCGCCGGCGAGGCGCAGCATGCGCCCGTCGAAGAGTCCGGTGACGATGCGTTCGCCGAAGCCCCCCGACCCGTTCCAGGCGAAGCTCCGCGAGTAGTCGGTGGGCATCGGTTCGGGTAGCCGGTGGGCTTCGCTGCCGCACACTTCGGTCGCTTCGGGGGTCGCCCCCGGCGAGCTCGGGGGGATTTCGCACCACAGTCCCGTGAAGCTTCCGGTGTCGCCTTCGCCTTCGGGGGCGTAGTAGAGCGTCGCCGGCGCCCTGGCGGCGTGCAGGCGGGCGTCGACCCATACTCCGGCTGAGGTCACTGTGAGCAGTTGCGCCTGGTCCCGGCCCGGCTCGTCGAGCGTTTCGCCGGCGGCCTGCAGCGGCGCTCCAGGTTCGCCGCCGGGGGTCGTCGCGACCGGGCGCCATACCGGTGTCGCGCCCCCGGCGTGGCGACGGAACAGCGAGAGCGGACCTTCGGCACCCCCGGAGCGGCCCAAGAGCCAGGCGTTTTCAGGCGAGCTCGCCCCGATCGCGAGGATTTCGAACTCGGTCGCGCCGGAGGGCGGCACTTCGATCGTCTCCCGTGTCCAGCCCGTGCCGTCCCAGTGCAGCGTCGCGTTCTGCACCGGAGCTCCAGACGGCACGACGAGCGCGCCTGCTTTCCCGCCGGGTTCCCGGAGCGCCGCGAGCAGGGGCGGGCTGTTGACATCGAACAGCGTCTCCCCCGCTTGGAGCCCTTCTCCGCCTTCGGGCACCGCGATTTCCTTGAACGGCCCGCCCGGGTCGCGCACGAGAACCACCTGCCGCAGGGAGGTGCCGGAGCCCACGCTGCCGAGCATCACCCCGTCGCCCGACGGGGTGATCTCGCCGGCCAGCGGGCTCGGGACTTTGTGACGGAACGCTTCGGGCGTGTCCAGCGCGAAGCCCGTCAGCTGTTCGCCCGCGGCGTTCTGCAACTGGGCCCCGAGCGTCCAGCCCGAGGCCTGCGAATAGCGGACCGGCTCCGCGCCTCCCGCAACCGGCGCGATGCCCCACACCTCGCCCGCGTCCTCTTCGGGTGCGGCGCCGATCAGGGTGATCGCGCTGGCCGGCGCGGAGTCGTCGGTCTGAGCGACCAGTTCGGGCGCCCCGCTGAGCCCTTCGGCGCGTGGTACTCCGCCCCCGAACAGGCCGAACGAGAACACGGCAACGGCGCCCGCGAGCAGGCCCACGAAGCAGGCGGCGAGCCCGCGGTGGCGGGTCGGCAGGCGGATCGCGCGCCTCAAAAGATCAGTCCCGAGGCGAGCAGCCGCGCAGGCGCCACGAACGAGGTCGAGACTGCATTGACGTTCGGCGAGGCGGTCGTCTGGGTGGGAAGCGGCGCGAGCGCATGGGTCTGCAGCTTCAAGTGTTCCGGCCAGCGCCTGGGGTCGAGCGTCAGTTCGAGGTTGCGATTGCCGGCCTTCAGCGTCCGCATCGGCGACTTCGCGACGACCTTCCGGCGACGCAGCGCCAGCAACCGCACCTTCGCCTTCACGGCGAGATGGAAGGAGAGCACGAGGTGCGTGCGGTGGACCACGCGCGAGCGTACGTGGGTCAGCAGCGGCACCGGGACCTTGGCGGGTTCGGGCGGCGGCTCCTTGATCGATTCTTCGTGTCGCGTGAAGGCCGATTCACCGGAGTTGTCTTCTGGCACTTCGTCGGATGGTTCCTGCGGGACTCCGGCGTCGGGCGGGCGGAAGGTGATCGGTTCGCCGGCCGCGATCCGGGCGAACACCGGGTCCGAGAGCACGTTCGGATCTTCGCGTTCGGCGCCGCTGGCGAGGTGCAAGAGCCAGCCATCCGCGGTCGTCACCCAGCAGTCGTGTTGGGCCGGGCACACCACCCTCTGCGCGGCGCCGAGCGGGCCGTGCGGATCGTCGGGCAGCGGCAGTTCGAGCCGGTCCGAGACGGCGCCTTCCGCTCCCACCCGCGCAAGTGACGCGCGTTCGAGCGGATTCGGCAGGTTGACGTCTTTTTCGCTGTCCAGCGCGACCCAGGCGTTCGAGCTGCCCGGCTCGGCCGCGATCGAGTCGAGCACGTCTTTGGGGAACACCTGCTGCCCCGGCGGTTCCCCTTCTTCGCTTTCGCCTTCCTGCGGGCCGATCACGGTTTCCCATTCGCCGCCCGCCGGCTTCTTCAGGATCGTCACGCCGGCCGGCTTGGTGAACGGCGGTCCGGGCGGCGCCGGCACCTGCGCCCCGGCGCCCGCCCAGAGCGTGCCTTCATACGAGCTCAGGCGCAGGAAGTCGAGGGCCGTCGAGAACTCGCCGCTCCAGTACAGGAAGTGGTTTTCCGGCGGCACCGATTCGAAGGGGCTTTCTTCCCCGCTCACTTCCGCCTTGATCGCCCGCAGCACCGGCGGCCGCGAGGACCCTTCTCCTTCGACCTTGTCGCCCGCGCGCACGCGCACGCTCTCATACAGGCTGCCCCCGTAGGGGATCATGTTCCATACGGCCCGGCCTTCGGGCAGGAAGGGCTGCGGTTCGAGAGCTGCGCCGTTCCAGTGCAGCATGAACGCGCCGACCTGTGGGGCGGGCAGGGGCTCTCCGCCGAACCAGCAGTTGCTGGGCGTGATGCACCCCGCAGCGTGCATCGCCTGGTAGGAGCTGCCGAGGAACGGCACGGAGCCGAAGGAGCCGACGATTTCGATGTTCCCGCTCGGCCCCGGCGCGAAGTGGCAGAGCGTGTTGTCTTCCAGCGGCGGGCGTTCGCTGCTCGACGCGATCGCCTGGCCCGGGCGCCCGTCCGAGATCGTCCAGAACTCGTCCGGACCGGACCATGCGATCCGTCCGTCGGTCGCCCCGCACTGCGTGGCCAGCTCGCGCCAGCGCGCCCCGTCGTAGAACCACACCCCCGGTTTCACGCTGCCGCCGTTGCCGGAGGTGATCAGCGCGCCCCGGTTCGGTTCCCAGAACTCGATGTCGCCGATGTGACCGAGCGAGACCGGCACTCCCGACGGTTCGGCTCCGGCGAGTTCCGGGGGCGGCGGCAGGGGCTGTTCGACCTGCCATTCGGCGCCGCCGTCGTCGGCGAGCGGCGCGGCAGCCGCCGCGCCGCTCCCGAGCACAGCCCACGCGGCGGCGATCGCCAGCCACAGCAGCAGCCCCGGGAGCGCTCGGCGGCGGACCTGCGCGCTCATCGTCGGGAGCCTCGCTTTCGGCCGGCCGCGCGGTGGATGAAGCGGATCGCGAGCGATCTCCGGAGCGCGGGGTGGCCCTTCGCCGCGAAGGTGACGGTCACGGTGCCCGGCAGCCCGCCAGTCCGGTCGGCAAGCGCGCGATAGCGGCCGCTCAGCTTCAGGTAGAGCTTTATCAGCCCCGTGCGGTCGGGCGCGCCTGCCGCCGTCGCGCGCGCCACCATGCGCCTCACCTTGCGGTGGCTGCGCCGCCCGGCGGTGGCGGGAAGCGCGCTGGTGGCGCTTGCCGCGAGCGTCCCGGCCGCCGGCACGGTGGCGCGGATCTGAACCTGGCCGCTGGCCAGCGAGGCGGCCGTGACGCGAAGCGCCCACGACAGTTCCGGCGAGGGATTGGCCGGGGGCGGCGAGATCGTCTGTGGCGTCGGTTCGCTAGAGAAGGTGATGCGCGGGACGAGGAACGCGTCGGCGCCGTCGTCGAAGTCGGCGGATTCGCCGAGCGCCGGCGTGTTGCCGTCGCCGAACACCAGGTTCGAGGCCGTGGAGGAGAATGCGAGCTCACCGCTGTCCTGGGAGAACGAGGGCGACAGCGCTCCGTCGGCCGTGCGTTGATACCGCTCTTCGGTGCCGGTTTCGATTTCGGGATGCGCCGGCGCGCCGCCTTCGTACCCTCGCGTGACCCGCGTCAGCGTCTCGTTGGCAAGGTCCGCGTCGTACAGTTCGGCCAGCCCCGGCACGGCCGCCGGCACGCTCACGAAGGCAGGCACGCCGAGCGGAAACACCGTACGCCTGGTCGTGAACGCGACCTGTTGACCGTCGGGCGAGATCGCGAGGTCGTTGACGTTCGCGTTGGTCGAGACTCGATTCTGTTCGCCGCTCGCGAACCGCGTCAGGCGGCGCAATGACGCCACGTGATCGGGCGCGGTCATGTCAACCCAGAAGACGTCGCTGTTGTATTCGTTGCCGCCGATCCCGAAGCCGCCGACATCGCCGATCAGCGGCGCCGTGGCGATGAACGCGACCTCGTCGCCGTTGGCGCTGAGCTGCGGCACGAAGTTCGCGGTTTCGTGGTTGTTCCACGTGCCGAACCCGCCGCTGTCCTGCGTCGCGAAGGGACCCTGGCACGGGTCGGCGCTCGACGGTGTCCGCGGCAGCGTGCGCTCACCGGACGCCTGACAGGCGAAGCTTTCCGGGTCTGAGCCACCGATCACTCGCCTAGTGGGTTCAAGCGGCCCTGCGGAGATGCGCCGCCACAGCGGCTCGGCGTAGTTGCGTTCCATTTCCGGCGCCTCGTCCGGGAGCGTCCTCGCCTGCGCGGCAACGCGCTCGCCGAGCCACGCAACCGCGGTGCCGTCGGCGCTGATCGACGCCCCCGCCAGCGTGGGAACGGTGTAGCCGCGGGCGAGCTGGCTCCCGTGCGGGGAGAACGCCTGCGGCGAGAAGGGTGACCAAACGGCACCGTATTGTTCGAACTCTTCGACCGGCTCGGTCCCGCCTGTTTCGGGGTCGATCGCGGCCTCTCCGGTGGCGGGGTCGTATCGGACGCTCACCAGCTCGGTTTCTTCGGTGTCGAGATGGCGGACGGCCACCTGCAGCGGCGGCGTTTCCGGACCGGCCAGATCGGACTGGGCGGTCGTCACGAAGACGACGGTGCGACCGTCGGCAGTGATCGCGCTGCGGCCGGCAGCGGTTGCACCCAGGGCGGTGCGTTTCGTTTCGAGTTCGGCTTCGCTCGCGCCGGGGAATTCGTAGGTCAGGCTCAACGGCGAGTGATCTTTCGCGGACGCAAGCGTGAAGGCCCCCGGTTCGGCGGGTTCCGCCTGCATGTCGCGGACGTACACGCCGGGCGCTTCCCGCGTCGGTTCGCCTTCCTGGATACGGCCGTCGGTGATCGAGGGCAGGCTCGCTCCTTCGTTGGTCGTGAAGCTCACATAGCGGCCGTCGGCGCTCACCGAGGGCAGGGTCGCGTCGCCACCGGCGACCTGTTCGAGCGAGGAGCCCGGTTCGGTCCTGCGCCGCCAGACCCCGGGCACGCCACCTACGGAGCCGTCGAACACGACGTAGCGGCCGTCTCCCGAGAGCGCCGGGTCGTGGATGTATTCGGCCTGGCCGAAGGGGCTCGCCGAGAGCATCGAAATCGAGCCGAACACGTCCGCGCGCGCCGTCGCGGCTGCGAGCAGCGCAAGAGTGGCGAGCAGCGACAGCACGCCGAGCGCGAGCGCCGCGTGCAGCGGCTTCCCGGTGGACGTGCTCATATCCGCACCCGCCGGGACACCGTCACCTTGTTGCCGGCCCTGTCCCGCGCCGTCACGTAAACGCGGAAGGCACCGGCATGGGCATAGCGGTGTGCGGCAGCCCTGTGCTTCGCCGCCGTGGCACCGTCGCCGAAGGCGACTCGGACCGACCCGGGTACCAGCCCGGCCCCCGTGTCGCTGACCTTCACGAGCAGCGAGTGACCGCGCCGCAGCAGTCGCACCGTGGGTCGCGAGCCGTCGACTTTCACCTTGCCGGTCGCCGAGAGCACCTGCTGGCCGAAGATGTCGGTGGCGAGCACCTGGACGTCGTGGACGCCCGTCGGGAGGCCGCGCGCCGGGAACTTGAAGGCGAAGCCGCGCTGAGGCGTCCCGACCGGCCGGCCGTCGAGCACGGTCTGGTAGGTGAGGGGACCGTTGGCGCTTTCGCCGGGCGCCCAGGCTACATCCAGCCGCGCCGGTTTGACCCAGGTTTTCGGAAGCGTCACGGCGAAGGGCACGGGCGGCGCCGTGACCTGCGCGGCGACGATCGCGGCGTTGCCGAGCGGCCCCTGCTGGAAGGCGACGAGCCCGTCGCCCAGACCCGAGCGCCCGACGGCGATTTCGCCGATCGGCCCGCCTGCGCCGCCGCTGAGCAGCGCGGTCTGGACGGCGCCCTCCGGGAAGTCCTCGCGCACGCCCACGCCCGGCCGTCCCTGCGGGTCGCTGCTCGGCCACGCCGAGACCCCTCCCGCCTGCGGGTTGATCACCGACTCGGAGGCCAGTTCCTGAGCAGGCCCCAGCAGGGAGCCGCTGAACGGAGAGCCCAGGCTCGACTGCGCGAGCACGCCCTGGTCGCTGCGTTCCACCACCCGCGGCCGGCCGTTGCCGTCGTAGAGCAGGCGCGTCTGGCGGCGTTCGTCGATGTCGAGGCTCGGCCGCCCGATCAGGGCGCCGCGCCCGCCGCCGACTCCGGGGTCCGCGACCACCGCGCCGAGGAACTCGGCGCCGCTTTCAGATTCGCCGTCGGAGAGCGTGTTGAGGAAGATCCTCGGCCCCGGCAGCGGCGAGCCCGTGGCCCAGGGCTGACGGTAGGCGACCTCTGCCTGACCGAGCTTTGAGATCGCCGCCGCCGGGGCGTCGGCGTCGTTCCCGATCGGGGTGCCGTTGAAGCTCGTCGCCGTGACCGGCATCACGTAGTTCAGCGACTGCCCGAAGATCCGCCGGGCCCAGATCCGCGCGACACCGCTCGCTTCCGGCTCCTGCCAGACGACGATGCCGTTGCCGGTCGGGCCGAGCGCGATCTGGGGCGCGTTGGCTTCGGTCGGCGGGCGCATCGAGAGACCCGGGTCGCGGTTGACGGCGCCGAGTGAGTTCCAGCGTTCTCCGTCGAAGGAGGCGACGCGGACGCTCGCGACGACGTCGGTCGGGCGCAGCAGCGGCACCGAACTCGAGAAGCTGACGACCCGGTAGACGACGTCCGCCTGGCCGGTCGAGCTGACGGCGAGGTCGGGACTGATGCCTGTCCCGTCGCCGACGTTCCCGTCGACGATCACGGGCGCGCCGAAGGCACGCGAGCCCGGGCCGAGCTCCGCGCCGAGCAGCTCATAGACGAGATGTCCGTGTTCGGTGGCGAACGGCGTCGCCCACACCACGATCAGCTCGCCCCCTTCGGCGGCGCCGATCCGTGCCCAGCTCGCGGCGAAGGGCTGTTCGACGTCGACCTGGACCGGAGCCTGCCAGGACCCGTCGGCGTAGCGCGAGACGAACACGTGCGCCACGCCGCCGACGCGCTTCAGGTAGACCAGCCCGCCGCTGCCGTCTTCGGCCATCGCCGCACCGCCGAAACCGACGATGTCCTCGTTCGGCCCATCGATCGTCTTGGCGGGCAGGATGATCGCGCTCGCCCCGGGCGCCGCGGCGAGCCACGGGAGGAGCGCTACGGCAAGGCCGACGGCCAGCCGGGCCGCAAGGGCGGTCCGCTGCCGGCGACGAACGGTTCCTGGCGAGAACCGCACGGCACTCACAATTTCGAGTTGTTCTGCGCGCCCGGTGACTTGTTGAACGCGCAGCGGAAGTTCTGTGGTTCCTTGATCGGCTCCGAGCCCGCGAAGCCCCCGTCGTTCTGGTTGTCGTAGACCGTCACGTACTGCAACGACCCCGGCACGGGGTTGGGGGGTACGGGAATCGGGTTGCCCTGGCCCTGGCGCGGGTTGGCTGTGGCGCCTTCGCTGACGCCCTCCGAGCCCGCGGCGGCCGAGCCGGCCTCGGTGGTCGTCAGCGTCGAGCTCATCTCGCGCTCGTCTTTGAGGCCCCGCGTCGGGTCGAGATCCACCGTCGCCGTCAAGCTCGAGTCGTGGATCACCGACTCGAGCTTGACGCGGTCCGCGGCGCCGATCAGCTCCGAGGCGCTCGGCAGCCAGCCCCCTTCGGCCTCGCACGCTTTGCTCGCCCAGATGTAGTTGTTCTTGCCTGCCTGGGCGTTCGTCAGCGGGTAGGGCGCGGAGTCCAGGCACCAGGTGCCGAGATCGACGGTCGCCGGCGGGCACGTGCCGGCGAGCTGCGCGGCCGTCTGGCCGCCGACGCGTTTGGCGTTGTTGACGGTTGGAATGGCTCCGGCCGGGAACTTGTGGTTCTTGCCCAGTACGAGCACAGCGCCGGCCTTGGGCTTCGTCGTCAGCGGGTGGCCGTCGATCGCGGCCGTGACCGCGTGCCGGGCGGCGTCGGCGAGCCCGGTCGTCGAGAGGACGAGCGCGATCAGCGCGATCACCAGCGCCGGCGAGGGCAGTCGCCTGCGCATCACAGTCCCTGCTTGCCCTCCGGGGCTGCTCGGCGTACCTCGCGGAGGCTTTGGAAGGTTGTCTCAGTGACGGTTGAGAGCACGGCGTCGAGTGCTACCCCGGAGAGGGTCTCGTGCTCGAGCAGCGCGGTCGCCGTCTCCTCGACCGAGCTCCAGTTGCGATCGAGGATGCTGCTCGCGCGCGCCTCGGCGTCGCCGACGAGCCGCTCGATCTCGGCGTCGATGATGTTCAGCGTCTCCGGGCCGACCGAGCCGAGATCCTGCAGCGAGGCGCCGAGGAACACCTCACCGCCCTTCTCACCGATCGTGACCAGGCCGAGCGCCTCGGACATCCCGAACGAGGTCACCATCGACCGTGCCAGGTTGGTCGCCGCGTGCAGGTCGTCGTTGACCGTCGTTGAGGTGTGACCGAACGCGATCCTCTCCCCCGCGAGACCGGCAGCGATCACGACCAGCTGCGTCTCGAGGTCGATCTTGGACATGATCGTCTGGTCGCGATCGGAGAGCATGTGCGCGGCCGTGCCGAGCTGCCGGCCACGCGCCACGATCGAGAGCTTGCGCGTCGAGGTCGCATGACCCAGAGACTCCGTGACGACCGCGTGAGAGGCCTCGTGGATCGCGATCAGCCACCGCTCCTGATCGGTCAGGATGTGTTTCTTGGCCGGCCCCGCGACAACCCGGTCGATCGCCTCCTCCAACGTCGCCTGATCGATCTGGCCACGCCCATCACGCACAGACAGCAGCGCCGCCTCGTTGATCACGCTCGCAAGCTCAGCACCGCTGAAACCCGGGGTCTCCCTTGCGACCTCCTCCAACGACGCATCCGGCGCCAGCGGGCGCTTCGCGCCATGCAACCGCAGGATCTCAAGCCGCCCATGCACATCCGGGGTGTCGATCACGACCTGGCGGTCAAAACGCCCCGGGCGCAACAACGCCGGGTCAAGGATGTCCGGCCGGTTGGTGGCGCCCATCACGACCAGGCCGCCATCACCGGAGAAGCCGTCCATCTCCACCAGGATCTGGTTCAGCGTCTGCTCTCGCTCATCGTTGCCCTGACCGATCCCCGCGCCACGCTTGCGCCCCGCGGCATCGAACTCGTCGATGAAGATGATCGAAGGCGCAGACTTCCTCGCCTTCGCGAACAGATCCCTGACCCTGGCCGCGCCGACCCCGACCAGCGACTCAACGAAATCAGACCCCGACAAGGAGAAGAACGACGCGTCAGCTTCCCCCGCCACCGCCTTCGCCAACAGAGTCTTCCCGGTACCCGGCGGGCCTACCAGGAGCACACCCTTCGGCGCCGCCGCACCGACATCCAGATACTTCGTCGGATCCGCCAGGTAGTCGCGGATCTCGCGAAGCTCCGCCACCGCCTCACCCGCACCGGCGACATCGGCGAAGGTGATCTTGTCCCTGGTCCCCTTGCCCTTCTTCTTGCCCTTCCCGGTGAACTGCGAGAAGCCGGCGATGCCACCCGCGCCACCATCAGCACCAATCCGCATAAACAGTGAGAACAGGCACACCAGCAACAAGATCGGGATCAAGAACTGGACGATGATCGTCCGCGTCGACTTGCCCGACTGCTGATCGACCGTCAACGCCGAACCGGAGGCCGTCAGTTCGGCCGCCAGCTGCTGCGTCTGGGCCCCTGAGGCCGGGTAGGCCGCCCACAGCTCCTGCACCCCGGGAGCGGTCACCGCAGGCGGCGCTTCCTTCCCCGTCCCGTTCCCGCCATTACCACCTGTCACGGTTTCCGCGAGCGTCCCCGCCGCCGTCAACCCAGGCGCTTTCGAGGACGTCACGATCTCAACCCTGCTGTCGTGATCAAGCAGCACCGCCGTCGCGACCTGGTGCTGTTTTGCGAGTTTCTGGACCGTCGTGAGCGGCACCTGCTTGCCCGAGCTGCTCGGCTTGATCGAGCCCAGCAGCAACCCGAAGGTGACCGCGAGTGCGATCGACGCGAGCACCAGGAACAGCGAGATCGGATCACGAAACACGACCCTCCGCGCCGAGGAGAAGAACGCACCGAGCCGTATCAGCGCGGGATGACGCCGTTCCGCCAGGCCCGAGCGCACGGCGGCCCGCCGCGCGGCAGGACCCGCCGACCCGTTGCCGCCGGCACCGTTGCCGCCGGCGCCCGTCGCGCCCGTACCGTCCGGCTGAGGAGTGTCTGAGGGGTTCGTCTCGTCGGTCATGGCTGGTTTGACCGACGAGCACCTGTCGCGCCGCGTCGCGACCAGGGCCCGAAGGGGAACGCCGTTTCGCGCCCAAACGTCTCCGGATGCCTCCAAGCACGCGACGGCAGCAGGGGTTGCCGGTCGGTGCTCGCCAGCGTCACACGGCGCGGACGGAATTGCAATGTGCGTTCACAAAAACAACACATCGCTCATCGCTGCCCGACTGGTGTTTCACAAACTGTTTACGCCGCCCGCCGTTCACAAGAAAGATACAAAGAGGCATACCCGCGCAGGCGTTCACAAAAACGAAACACCAAGGATTTTGCGGACCGACAGTGTTCGCGCCGGGGTGAAGCGATCGCGCGACCGCATCGACCGGACCGCACGGTTGTTCGCCGGTTGAGCGCTCCGCGCTCGCCACGACCTCGTTCCCACCGAAAAGGAGTCAACCCAGTGCGCGCCCATCGCACCCTCGTAGTCACGGCCGTCCTCGGCCTTGCCCTCATCGCACCGACGGCGGCCTTCGGCCGAGCCCTCATCATCGGAGGGTCGACCTCAGTGCTGCCACTAGCGCAGAAACTCGCTGCCGGCTACCACAAGGCGACCCACCAGCCCACCCCCAAAGTCACGGGGGGGCAGTCCGACATCGGCATCAGCGGCGTCAACGAAGGCCGCTTCGACGTCGGCGATTCCTCGCGCGATCCGATCAGCGGCGTGGATCCGAAAGGCCTGACCTTCACGAAGATCGCCCGCGACGGCGTCTGCATCGTCACCAACAAAAGCAACCCGATGGGCAACCTCTCGCAGAGCACGGTGGAAGAAATCTTCACCGGCCAGAAGCGCGACTGGAGCGAAGTGCCCGGGGCCAAGATCTCCGGCCCGATCGACCTGTTCGACCGTGACGGCGCCTCCGGTACGCAGGACGCCTTCCAGCACATCTTCCTGGAAGAAAACCAGAAGATCTCACCGAGCGCGACCGCCAAGACGTCCAACGGCCTCGAGCAGAACTCGGTGTCCACCGACAAGCAGGCGATCGGCTTTGTGTCCTTCGCCTACACCGCCGGCATCAACCCCGTGCCCTACAACGGCGTGGCCTGCAACCTGCGCAACGCACGCTCGGGCCAGTACCTCGGCGTGCGTAACTTCTGGATGGTCACGAAGGGCGCTCCCAAAGGTCCCTCGCTGAAGTTCCTCGCGTGGGTCACGAGCGGCAAGAAGGTGGTCGACAACATCATCAACTCGCAGTGGATCGCGGTCCACTGAGCTAGGTGAGCGGCGGCGTCCCAGAGCTCCTGCGGTCTCGCACGGGCGCCGCCGCCGACAGGCGCGCCGAGCTGATGCTCGGCGCGCTCGGCGTACTCGTCCTGGCCGTGATCGGGGCGATGGTCGTGACCGTCCTGGTCAAAGCCTGGCCGTCGTTCCGCTACAACGGCCTGAACTGGTTCGGGCCCGGCGCCGACGTCGACGCCGAGTTACGGGCGATGCGCGAATCCGCGCCGCTGCCCGGTCACGGGATCCTCTACTTCACGGCCTGGCCGCTGATCTGGGGGACGCTGATCACGACGGTCGCGGCGGTCGTACTGGCGCTGATCGTCTCGACCCTCGCGGCGGTCTTCCTGACCGAGTTCGCGCCGCCGGCGGTGCGGCGTGCGCTGGACCCGGTGATCCGGCTGCTGGCCGGCGTGCCGTCGGTGATCTATGGGCTGATCGGGATCCTGGCGATCGCCCCCTGGATCAACGAACACCTGCTCAGCAACTCGCGCAAGCAGTCGGTGATCTTCGTCGTGCAGCTGAACGGCGCGAACCTGGCGACCGGGACGCTGATCCTGACCGTGATGATCCTGCCGATCATGGTCGCCATCACAGCCAGCGCCCTGTCCTCGGTGCCCGCCTCCTGGCGGGAGGGATCGGTGGCGCTGGGCGTCAACCGCTGGCGGACGATCAGGCGTGTGTCGCTGCGGACCGTCTGGCCGGCGGTCGCCGCCGGCACGGTGCTGGCGACCGCCCGCGCGCTCGGCGAGGCCGTGATGCTGGCGATGGTCTCGGGAGGGAGGGCCTTCTCGGCCAACCCGCTCGACGGGCTGACGTTCCTGTTCGAGCCCGTCAGGCCACTCGCCGCCCAGATCTTCCAGGAATCGGAGGGCCTCACGATCGGGCCGCTCGCGCACACGATCTATGCGATGGGCGCCGTGCTGCTCGTCTCGGCGGCGATGCTCTCGCTGGCCGGCTGGGCGGTCAAGCAGTCGCTCGCCAAAGCCGGGATCCGTCCCTGATGGCGGCCGCCGCGCCATCGCCGGTTCCGCCGACGGCCGTCGTGCGCCCGCCGCGCGAGCGCATCTCCGCCTGGCCGCTCGTCGATCGCACCTTCTACGCGCTGTGCTGGCTCAGCGGCATCGGGCTGTGCCTGATCGCCCTCTCGATCGTCCTCTTCATGCTCGTGAAGGGGATCGCCTACCTGAAGCCGAGCCTGCTGTGGACCTCGCCGGCCGCCGGCGCGATCCACCAGACCCACAGCGGCGGCTTCCTCGACCCGCTCGAGGGAACCTTCCTGGTCACCGCGATCGGGACGCTGATCGCCGCACCGCTGGGGATCGGCATCGCGACCTGGCTGACCGAGTACGCGCGGCCCGCCTCGCTCGCACGCGCGGTCGACTCCGCGATCGAGATGCTGGCCGGCGTGCCCAGCATCGTGCTGGCGCTGTTCGGCCTGCTGATCTTCTCGCAGGGCTTCCTCGGCTTCCTCTCGCAGGGAGCGGCGAAGGGCTCGCTCGCGCAGTCCTTCCTGATCGCCGGCATCGTGATGTCGCTGATCGCCCTGCCGCTCGTCGTCGGCGCCACCCGCGAGGGCCTCACCCAGCTCCCCCCGCGGATGCGCGAGGCATCCTTCGCCCTCGGCAAGACGCGGGCGACGACCAGCCGCTACGTGCTGCTGCCGGCGATCAAACCGAGCATCGCGGGCGGCATCGTCCTCGGCATGGGCCGCATCATCGGCGACACGGCGATCATCACGATCCTGCTGGGCGGGGCGGCCCAGCTGACCGAACCGGCCGGGAACGTGCCCGTGCTGGGAGTGCTTCGGGGCACCGGCTCTACGCTCACGAGCTACGTCTACTACAACTCCCCGGCCGGCGAGGGCAACGCCCACGAGAAGGCGTATGCCGCCGCCTTCGTGCTGCTCGTGATCGTGCTGATCCTCAACGCCGTGGTCACCCGGCTCACGAGCGGCGAGCCGGGCATCGCCGCCGCGGCCTTCGGGCGCGTGCGGCTCTGGACCGCGAAAGGCTGAGATGGACCCCCTGATGCCACCCCCGATCAGGCGCATCGCGCTCGACACCGAGCCGACGGTCGCCCCCGCCCGCGAGATCCCGCAGGCGAACGGCAGCGGCCCGCCGATCGCGACGCGGGCGCCTCGCCCTCCCGCGGCGATCGTTCAGGAGCGCATGCGGATCGACGCCGTGTGGCTCGCCTACGGCGAGAACTGGGTCGTGCGGGACGTCAGCCTACCGGTGCGCCAAGGCGAGGTGCTGGCACTGATCGGTGCCTCGGGCTCGGGCAAGACGACCCTGCTGCGCTCGCTAAACCGCCTCACGGAGATCACCGAGGGAGCGGCGCGCGCGGGGAGCATCACGATCGACGGCACCGACATCCACTCGGTCGAGGTCAACGACCTTCGCCGCCGGGTCTCGATGGTCTTCCAGCAGCCGAACCCGTTCCCGATGTCGATCTACGACAACGTCGCCTACTCGCTGGCCGAGCAGCGTCCCGACCGCGGCAGGCGGCGCCGGCGGCGCAGCAGCGCCCTGTCGGGCGCCGTCGAGGACGCGCTGCAGCGCGCCGGTTTGTGGGAGGAGGTCGCCGCGGACCTCGACCGCTCGGCGCTGCGCCTCTCCGGCGGCCAGCAGCAGCGCCTGTGCATCGCCCGCGCGCTCGCGGCCGATCCCGAGGTGCTGCTGCTCGACGAGCCGTGCTCGGCGCTCGACCCGATCTCAACGGCGACGATCGAGGAGCTGATCGTCGGCCTGCGCGAGAGCGTTGCAGTGGTGATCGTCACCCACAACCTCCAGCAGGCCTTCCGCGTCGCGGATCACGTCGCCTTCATGCACCTCGGCGAGCTCGTCGAGTACGGGCCCAGCGAGCAGGTCTTCGACCGTCCCCGCGAACAGCGCACGCGCGACTACATCAGCGGGGCCTTCGGGTAGATGCGTGTCCCACCCGCCGCCGTGCTGGCGCTGGCGGCCCTCGCCCTCGCCGGCTGCGAGACGACGCAGGAAAAGAGTGCCCGGCTGGAACGGGCCGCTCACCGCAAGGGTGTGGTGGCGAACGCCCAGGGGCTGAAGATCACGAGCCCGAGCAGGACGATCACGGTCCGCTCGGCGCTTGCCCTCCACACCTCCGAAGGGACCGCGGCCGCGGTCACGCTCACCAACAGCGCCGGCGCTCAAAGGGAAGTGCCGCTGCTGATCTCCGTAGCCCAGAGCGGCGCCCCCGCGGTCTCCAACTCAGAACCCGGCCTGGCACGCTCGCTGACGAGCGTCGCCTACGTGCCCGCCCACGGCAGCGCCGTGTGGGTCGATGACCAGATCGCCCTGACCGGCACGCCGGGCGCCGTCACGGCGAAGGTCGGCGAAGGCAGGCCGGCGGGCGGCCGGCCCCCCGCGATCGTGCTCGGCGCCCACCACCTCGAAAGGGAACCCGGCGGCGAAGTGGTGGTCGGGACGGTCAGCAACCGCTCCGCGCTCGCCCAGCACGAACTCGCCGTCTACGCGCTGGCGCGCCGCGGCGGGCACACCGTCGCCGCCGGCCGGGGGGTCGTCAACGCGCTTGATGCGGGCGCCACCGCCAAAGTCCAGATCTTCCTCGTCGGCGGCTCCGCGCAGGGAGCGCAGCTGACGCTCAGCGCGCCGCCCAGCACCTTCGGCTAGGAGCGATCAGCGGCGGTGCTGCTTGAGGGTGATCCCCTCGAGCACGTGCGCCACCGTCTCGCAGGCGTCGACGGCCGCCTCGAGCGACTCGAAGATGTCCTTCCAGCGGATCACGACCATCGGATCGATGCCGCCGGCGAACAGCGAGGCGACCCCGTCGCGCTGGAGCCGGTCCCCCTCGTTCTCGAGCCGGTGGATCTCGACAAGGTGGGTGCTCAGCTCGGTGCCCGTGCGCAGGCAGCGCAGCGCCTGGGCGATCTGCTCGCCGGCGCCGACCAGCACCTCGGTGAACTCGACCGCCTGCTCCATCGGCGCCTCGACGCCGTACAGCCCGAGCTGCGCGGCGGTGTTCTCTGAGTGGTCGACGATGTCGTCCAGCGCGCTCGCCAGCGCGTAGCCGTCACCGGCGTCGAAGGGCGCCCGCACGCGGCCACGGCCGGCGAGGCGGTGGATGATGTCGTGTGTGATCCGGTCGCCTTCCTGCTCGCAGACCTTCAGGTCCCGCGCGAGCGTGGCGTGCTCCGGATAGTCGACGAGCAGATCGCGCAGCAGCAGGCCGCACTTCTGCACGTTGCGACCCGACTCCTCGACCAGCTCCATCAGCACCGGGTCGACGGGCCGCCGCAGAAAATTCATCCGGCGAGCATATTGACCGGCGCCTTCGCGACGCGCGCCTTCACGCTTTCTTCACGGATAGATCACGACTTTGCAACTCGCGGTCATGAGACGGGTGCGAGGCTGCACCGTCGTGGCGGTCTACCCGGAGAGCAGCGCGGACATCCCTCCGATCCTCTATGCCGGCGAGCTCGAGATCCGGCCCGACGAGGGACTCGTCCTCGCCACCGGCCAGGCGCTGACGCTGTCGGTCCGGGAGTTCGAGCTGCTCGCCGCGATGGTGCGGCGGCAGGGCACGATCATCACACGCGCCGATCTCTACCGCGAAGTCTGGGGCGGCGAGCTTCGCCCCGGCGACCGCTCGGTGGACGTCTACGTCAGCAAGCTGCGCAACAAGCTCGAGGCGGCCCTGCCCGACCGCCGCTTCATCCACACCCACCCCGGCTTCGGCTACCGCTTCCAACCTCAGCCTTCACGAAATGTTCACATTGAAGGCGCGACTGGCTAAGAAGACTGTTGCCGGGCTGTGAACCACCGTTTGCTCACGGCGGTTCCGAGGAAGCTGATCGGGACACGCAGCGCTCTGCGCAGGGGGTACGTCCGAAGCCCCGCCCGGCGCGAGCCGGGCGAACAAACAACCGTCAGGAGACGCAGTGATCAAGAATAAGTTGGGCGCCTTCGCGGGCTGCGTGCTGGTCGCCGTCGGCCTCGCCGCATGCGGCAGCTCGAAAAGCGAAACCACCAGCAGCGCCTCGTCGACACCGGCCGCGGCCGCGAAGACCGCGACCACGCCTCCGAGTGGCTCGGGAACGATCTCAGGGGCGGGATCGACATTCGCGGCACCCGTATATGAACAGTGGGCGTCCAGCCAGCAGGGCCTGACCGTCAACTACCAGTCCGTCGGGTCCGGGGCCGGCATCACGGCGATCGAGAACAAGATCGTGGACTTCGGCGCGAGCGACCCGCCGCTGAAGCCCGAAGATGCCGAAGCGATCGGGAAGAACGGCAGCCCCGCCGTCCAGATCCCGATGTTCCTCGGCGCGATCACCGTCTCCTACAACCTCCCCGGCGTCAAGAGCGGCATCAAGCTCGACGGGCCGACGCTCGGCGGCATCTTCACGGGCAAGATCAAGACGTGGAACGACGCCGCGATCAAGTCGCTGAATCCGGGCCTGACGCTGCCGAGCACCGCGATCACCGTGGTGCACCGCTCGGACTCCTCGGGCACGACGGCCGGCTTCACGCAGTTCCTCTCGGAAGCCTCGCCTGAATTCAAGAGCAAGGTCGGCGAAGGCAAGGAAGTGCCGTGGCCCACGGGCACCGGCGGCAAGGGCAACGCGGGCGTCGCCGGCGCCGTCAAGCAGACGGTCGGCGCCGTCGGCTACGTCGAGCAGGCCTACGCGCTGCAGAACGGCTTCACCTACGCGTCGATCAAGAACAAAGCCGGCAAGTACGTCGAGCCCACGCTCGCCTCGACGAGCGCGGCGGGCGTCGGCGTGAAGATCCCTGCCGACCTCGGGGTGAAGGTCATCAACTCGCCGAACCCGAACGCGTACCCGATCACCTCGCAGACGTTCATCATCGTCAACAAGGACCTCTGCAAGGCCGGGACGCCGGGCGGCGAAGAAGCCGCCAAGGGCGTGTCGAAGTTCATCGAATACGGGCTCGGGGCGGGCCAGGAAATCCTCGCGCAGGCCGACTACGCGAGGCTGCCCCCGCCGATCCTGACCAAGTCGAAGGCGGCGCAGAAGTCGTTGCAGTGCAACGGCTCGCCGATCGCCTGATCGCATGACGCCGCCTCCTCGGATCGGATAAGGACACGGGCGTGCAGGCAGCAACCGCCACCGGCGGCGACCGCGGGGTGCTCTCGCGGTCGCCGCTGGCACGCGTCCCGGACCGGGTGCTCCGCTGGGGTCTGACGGTCCTCTCCGGGCTGATCCTGGCCCTGATCGTCTACTTCTTCGTGCGCCTGGTCGGCCAGGCCAAACCCGCCTTCGAAGCTCAGGGCGTGTTCGGGTTCATCTTCGAAAACAACTGGAACCCGAGCGCAGGTCACTACGGGGCGCTGCCGCTCGTCGTCGGCACGGTGATCACCTCGGCGCTCGCGCTCCTGATCGGCGTGCCCGTCGCAGTCGCGGCGGCGCTGTACGCGAGCGAGCTCTCGCCGCGGCGCCTGCGGGCTCCGCTGACGGTCCTGGTCGAGCTGCTGGCGGCCGTGCCTTCTGTCGTCTACGGGCTGTGGGGGATCTTCTTCCTGGCTCCGCACCTGCGGCCTGCCGAGCAGTGGTTCGCCGACACCTTCTCGTTCATCCCCTTCGTCGGCGGCGGGACGGTGACGATCCCGAACTGCTTCGTCGCCGGGCTGGTGCTGGCGATCATGATCCTGCCGATCGTCAGCGCGATCAGCCGAGAGGTGATGAGCACGGTCCCGCTCGACCAGAAGGAAGCGGCGCTCGCGCTCGGCGCGACGCGCTGGGAGATGATCCGCATCGCGGTTCTGCCCTACTGCCGCCCGGGCATCGTCGGCGGCGCGATGCTCGGCCTCGGCCGGGCGATCGGCGAGACGATCGCCGTGACGATCCTGATCGGCGGCTCGACGCAGATGGTCGAACATCTCTTCGGCCAGAGCAACAGCCTTGCCGCGGTGATCGCCAACGAGTTCGGCGAGGCACAGGGCGTGCACCGCTCCGCCCTCTTCGCCTGCGGGCTCGTGCTGTTCGTCCTGACGCTGCTCGTCAACGGCCTCGCGCGCGGGTTCGTCGTCCGCGCCGGACGCCGCTCGGCAGGCCCGCCGCGCGCCGAGCAGCATGCTCCCCGCGCTGCCACCACCGCGCTCGCGGCCGACTCGGCGGCGGGAGCATGAGCGCCCACAGCGCAACCGGCGGCGGGGCGGGCGGGGCGGGCGAGCCCTCAACCCTCGAGCGGCTCGCGGTCAGCCCGGGCAGGCGCCGGCGCGACCGCCTCGCCCGCGGGTTGATCTTGGCGGCGACCCTGCTGGCGCTCGTGCCGCTCGTGCTGATCGTCTACTACCTGCTCAAGAAGGGGCTCGGCGCGTGGAGCAGCGACTTCTTCACGACCGACCCGACCGGCAACACGTTCTTCAAACACTCCGACATCGGCGGCGTCAAGAGCGCGATCCTCGGCACGATCGAGATGGTGGCGCTGGCCTCGGTGATCGCGATCCCGATCGGCGTCGGTGTGGCGGTCTGGCTCGTCGAGTACGGGCGCGACAGCGCGTTCGCGAACGTCGTCCGCTTCTTCATCGACGTGCTCACGGGCGTCCCCTCGATCGTCTTCGGCCTGTTCGTCTACATCACCCTGATCGTCGGCACCGGCACGAGCTACGCGGGCTGGAAGGGCTCGATCGCCCTGGCGCTGCTGATGCTGCCGGTCGTCACACGCTCGGCCGAGGTGATCCTCAACCTGGTCCCGAACGAGCTGCGCGAATCGGCGCTCGCGCTCGGCGCTCCGCGCTGGCAGGTGGTCGGGCGGATCGTGCTGCCGACGGCGCTGCCCGGCATGGTGACCGGGGTGCTGCTCGCCGTCGCGCGGGCCGCCGGCGAGACCGCGCCGCTGCTGTTCACCGCGGCGTACACACATGAAACGACCACTAACCTCGGCTCATTCATGAACTCGCTGCCCGTGCAGATCTACAGCGATGTGACCTCGCCGACGCCCCGCGTCGTCGAACGCGCGTGGGGTGCCGCGCTGGCCCTCGTTACGCTGATCCTGCTGCTCAACTTGATCGCTCGACTAGTCTCGCGAAGGAGCCGCCTAGCATGAGCGCGACACGACCCGACGAGCACGTGACCGACCCCGATCCCGACGCCGCCCCCGAGACCGCCTCGCCACATGCGGGGTTGCCCGCCGCCGGCCCCGGCGGCCCAGCCGGTGGCTCGCGCACGTCGATCACGGCGCCCGAGGCGCGCGCGCATCCCGCCGCTGCGCCCACGCACCAGGCGGTCGGGGTCACGCTGGACAGCCTCCGCGCCTTCTACGGCGACGCGGAGCAGGTCAAGGGCCTCGATCTCCACTTCAACGCCAACGAGGTCACCGCGATCATCGGCCCCTCGGGCAGCGGCAAGTCGACGGTGGTCCGCTGCATCAACCGCATGCACGAGGAGATCCCCGGCGCGCGTGCGGAGGGCCGCGTCCTGCTCGACGACGTGGATGTGTATGGAGCCGGCGTCGACGTCGTCGCCGTGCGCCGCGCGATCGGCATGGTCTTCCAGAAGCCCAACCCCTTCCCGACGATGTCGATCTTCGACAACGTCGCCGCCGGCCTGCGCCTCACGGCCCGACGGGGCGATCTGCAGGAGAAGGTCGAGCGGGCCCTGCGTGGTGCGGGCCTCTGGGAGGAGGTGGCCGACCGCCTCTCCGAGCCGGGCGCCGGGCTCTCCGGAGGCCAGCAGCAACGCCTCTGCATAGCCCGCTCGCTGGCGGTCGAACCCGAGGTGCTGTTGATGGACGAGCCCTGCTCGGCGCTCGACCCGATCGCGACGCTGAAGATCGAGGAGTTGATCGAGGAGCTCAAGCAGCGGGTAACGATCGTAATCGTGACCCACAACATGCAGCAGGCGGCGCGCGTCGCCGACCGCACGGCCTTCATGCTCGAGGGGCAGCTCGTCGAGGTCGGCCCGACGCATGAGATCTTCACGAAGCCCGGCGACTCCCGCACCGAGGAATATGTCACCGGCAAGTTCGGCTGAAGGCGGCGCCGGGTCCCCGGCCGAGGCGCCGCTCGAGCCGCCGGCCGACTCGCCGGCCAGCGGTCGCGCCCACTTCCAGGACCAGCTGCGCGAACTCGAGGTGCACGCGCTCGGCGGCCTCGACCTGATCGTCGAGCAGCTCGACCGGGTGCTCGAGGCGCTGCAGCACCAGGACGTCGAGCTCGCGCAGATGGTGATCGCCGACGACGACCGCGTCGACGGCCGTTACCTGGAGGTCCATCAGGGCATCCTCTCGCTGCTCGCCCTGCAGGCTCCGGTCGCGGGCGACCTGCGCCTGGTGGCGGCGCTGCTGCACACGATCAAGCACATCGAGCGCATGGGCGACCAGTGCGTGAACATCGCCAAGCTGATCCCGCTCTCGGGCTACGAGCCGCCGGTCGACGGCGAGGTGCTCGACGCGCTCGCCAAGATGGGCGCTTTCGCGCGCTCGGAGGTCGTGCAGTGCAAGGCGGCCTTCGCAGCCCGGGACATCGCGCTGGCCGAGGATCTCGTTCGCCAGGACCGCGAAATCAACCGCCTCAACCGTGACATCTTCCGCACGGCGATCGAAATCGGCGACGACCCCGACCGCCGCGAGTGGGCGATGCACATGACGCTCGTCGCGCGCGCCCTCGAGCGGGTCGGCGACAACGCCGTCGACATCGGCGAGCAGGTCGCGTTCGTCGTCACCGGCCTGTTCCGCGAGTTCTCGGACTCCTCGCGGCCGTTCGGCGCGACGCAGTAGCCGCTCCTGCCAGGCGCCCCTCTGGCCGGAGCGCCGCTCGGGACTAAGCGGCGTCCAGCGATACCTTGATCACGCCGAGGCGCCGGTTGAGGCCATTCAGCGCGAACTCCCGCAGCTCCTGCGGCGTTGCCCCGAGCACCGAGGAGTCGGCGCCGGCGGGAGGGGTCAGCGACTCCGACACGGCGGGCAGCAGTTCATAGAGGGTCTCGCGGACGATTCCGGACATGCCCGGGTCGCCCGCGACGGCTTCCCTGAGGAACCAGACGCCGTAGCCGATATGGCGTTGCTCATCGTGGTGGATCTTCGTGTAGCCCGCGGCGAAGCCCGGCAGGAGCCCCTCGCGGTCCAGAAACCGCGTCGAGAACTCGAACGTCGTCAGACCGAGGGTCGCCTCGAGGACGAGGTGGTAGATCGTCACGAACGCCACCTTCGCGGCGAGGTCGCCCGGGTCGGAGAGGAGGCGGTCGTGTGCGGCGACGAGGCGCTCGTCGAAGATCGTCCGGAAGGCCGGCGAGGTCTGCTCCCGCGCTCGCACCACGTGGGCGGCTATCTCTGCGGGCTCGGAGACGACCTCGTCCTGGAATCGCGCGTAGAACTGCATGTGCCGCGCCTCGTCGACCTGCTGTGTGGCCAGGAAGGTGACCTCCTCCTCGTTCGCGCCGGCCCCGACGAGCCCCGAGAACTTCGTCGTGATGCGCTCCTCGGCGACCATCAGCGAGCCGAGCACGAACGTCAGCAGCGACCGGTCCGCCATCGAGGCCCACTGTTCCCGGTCGACGGCCAGGTCAAGCTCCCAGGGACTCCACTGGCCTTCCTCCCAATGGCGGTAGAGCGCCTGCGGGTCGTAGAGGTGGACCTCGCCCCCAGCCGCGGTCATGACGGCTTCCTCGCCCGGACGATCGCCGAGGTCGCCTGCGCGTGGACGCGGTGGGTATCCCGGATCTCGATGCCCGCGAGGCCCGCGGCGCTCAGCGCGTCACGGAACTCGCGCTCGGTGAGCGCGCCGGCGATGCATCCGGTGTAGGCCTGCATGTCGGCGCGGGTGTCCGCGTCCATGCCCTCGTCCGCGATCACGTCGGAGACCGCGAAGCGCCCGCCCGGACGTAGCACGCGCGCGACCTCCGCGAGCACCCGCGGCTTGTCCCCCGACAGGTTGATCACGCAGTTCGAGATCACCACGTCGACGCTCGCGTCCGGCAGGGGGATGTCCTCGATGTAGCCCTTGTGGAACTCGACGTTCTCGACGCCCGCCCTGCGGGCGTTCTCGCGCGCGAGCGCCAGCATCTCGTCGGTCATGTCCAGCCCGTGGGCCCAGCCGGTCGGCCCGACCCGCCTGGCTGAGAGCAGCACGTCGATGCCGCCGCCCGAGCCGAGATCGAGGACCGTCTCGCCCTCCTGGAGCTCGGCGACGGCCGTCGGGTTCCCGCAGCCCAGAGAGGCGAGGCGGGCGCCGTCGGGCAGATGCTCGCGGTCGCCGAGCTCGTACAGCGCGGCACCAAAGACCTCACCGGCGCCGTCGAAGGTCTCGCTGGGCGCGCAGCAGCCCGCGCCCGGGTCTGTCCGTGTCACCTGGACGGCCGCGGCGGCGTAGCGCGCCCGCACCCGCTCGCGCACCTCGCCGCTGTCGCTCGCGCCCGCGGCGCAGCCGCAGCCGCTCCCCTGACCGCAGCACTCCGCCTTCGCGTCGGGCTCGCAGCAGGCCGCCTGCGCCTCCGGCGCGCAGCAGGGATCCGGAGTGTGGCCGGGCGCGCTCAGCTCAGCCATGCGGACAGATCATCCAGGGCCTCGGGGATCACGTAGTAGTAGGCCCACAGGCCCTTGCGCTCGGAATCGACGATGCCCGCCTCGCGCAGCTTCTTGAGGTGGTGCGAGAGCGTCGGCTGGGAGATGTCGAACAGCGGCACCAGCTCGCACACGCAGACCTTGCCCGCGTGCTTTCGCAGCACATCGACGAGTTGCAGCCGGATCGGGTCGCCGAGCGCCTTCGCGACCTCCGCGATCCGCTCGGCCCGCGCCGCCGTGACGTCCGGGTAGACCAGCGGCTCGCAGCACGGGTCTCCGGGCGCGCGCTTTTGCTTCGGTGCCAGCTCCATCGCTACGGGCATAGAGATAAACATATCAATAACACTTACGGTTGTCGATCTAATAGTATCTGAGCATGAGCACGCGCGTGGGCATCAACGGCTTCGGGCGAATGGGTCGGCTCGCGCTGCGCGCGGCCTGGGACTGGCCCGAGCTGCAGTTCGCCCACGTCAACGAGACCGCCGGCGACGCGGCCACCGCCGCACACCTGCTGACGTTCGACTCGATCCACGGTCGCTGGTCGGAAGACACCAGCGGCGAGGCCTCTCTGCTGACCGTGCAGGGCACGCCGATCGGCTACAGCCAGGCGAGCGAGCCGGGCGAGGTGCCGTGGGGGGAGCTTGGGATCGAGGTCGTGCTCGAGTGCTCAGGGCGCTTTCGCACAGCGGAGAGCCTCGACGGCTACTTTCGCCAGGGCGTCACGAAGGTGATCGTCGCCGCGCCCGTCAAGGAGCACGCACTCAACGTCGTCGTGGGCGTCAACGATGATCTCTACGACCCCGCGCGGGATCGGATCGTGACGGCGGCATCGTGCACGACGAACTGTCTCGCGCCCGTCGTCAAGGTGATCCACGAGGCGATCGGCATCCGCCACGGCCAGATCACGACCCTGCACGACATGACGAACACGCAGACTGTCGTCGACGCACCTCACAAGGATCTCCGCCGCGCTCGCGCCTCGAGCGTCTCCTTGATCCCGACGACCACCGGGTCGGCCACGGCGATCGGGCTGATCTTTCCCGAGCTGGAGGGCAAGCTCAATGGTCTCGCGGTCCGCGTACCGCTGCTGAACGCGTCCCTGACCGACTGTGTCTTCGAGGTCGAGCGCGCCACGACCGTCGAGGAGGTCAACGCGCTCCTGCGCTCGGCCGCAGATGGGCCGCTGCGGGGGATCATGGGCTATGAGACGCGTCCGCTCGTGTCGGTCGACTTCAAGGACGACCCACGCTCGGCGATCGTCGACGCCCGCTCGACGAGCGTCGTCGATCAGACGCAGGTGAAGATCCTCGCCTGGTACGACAACGAGTGGGGATACGCGAACCGCCTCGTCGAGCTCGCGCGAACGGTCGCCGGCACGCTTCACTCGGGACCACCTCCGGCGACGACCGCAGCACCGAGCCGCCATGGCTGAGGTCCGTGCAGCCGGAAGCGGGTCCGCGCGGAGACCTGCGCAACTACGCGATCGTCACCGGCGCCTACTGGACCGACACGCTCGTCGACGGCGCGACCCGCACGCTCGTCCTCTTCTACTTCGACCAGCTCGGCTACAGCCCGCTGCAGGTCGCCTCGCTGTTCGTGCTCTACGAGATCGCGGGCGTCTTCACGAACCTCTTCGGCGGCTATCTCGCCGCCCGCCTGGGCCTGAAGATCACCCTCTTCATGGGCCTCGCCGTTCAGGTCACGGCCCTGCTGATGCTCGGCCTCGCCCCCGCGTCGCTGCTCGTCGTCCCATACGTGATGGTCTCCCAGGCGCTCTCGGGAGTCGCCAAGGACCTGACCAAGATGAGCTCGAAGAGCGCCGTCAAGCTGGTCGCGCCCGAAGGCGACGAATCCGCCCTGTACCGCTGGGTGGCGCGCCTGACCGGATCGAAGAACGCGCTCAAGGGCATCGGCTTCTTCCTCGGCGCCCTGCTGCTGACGACGATCGGCTTCCAGGCGGCGACGCTGCTGCTCGCCGGCGATCACGCTGATCGCGCTGATCGCCAGTTCGCGCATGATCCACGGCCACCTGGGCACGCCCGACAAGGCCGCGAAGTTCAGGCAGATGTTCTCCAGCAACCGCGCCGTCAACGTCCTCGCGGCCGCGCGCATCTTCCTGTTCTGCTCGCGCGACGTGTGGTTCGTCGTCGGGCTCCCCTTCTTCCTGTACTCCGAGCTCGGCTGGAGCTTCTGGCAAGCCGGGACCCTGCTCGCCGTGTGGGTGATCGGATACGGCGCCGTTCAGGCCGCGGCGCCGCGCCTCATCCGAGGACGCGGACCCGGGCCGGGCCGCGAGCCCGATGGCAGGACCGCGGTGCGGCTCGCACTCCCGCTCGCCCTCTGCCCCGCTGCGATCGCGATCGGGCTCGAGGCGGACCTCAACGAAACGCTCGTGATCATCATCGGCCTGATCCCGTTCGGGATCGCCTTCGCGATGAACAGCGCCGTGCACTCCTACCTCATCCTCGCCTACTCCGACAACGACAGGGTCGCGATGAACGTGGGCTTCTACTACATGGCCAACGCGTTCGGGCGGCTCGCCGGGACCGTGCTCTCCGGGGCGCTCTACCAGTGGAACGGCCTCACCGCCTGCCTCTGGGCCTCGACCGCATGCGTCCTCGTCGCGGGCGCCCTGTCGTTGCTGCTCCCTTCGGGCGTCTCACAGCGCCTGCCGCCGCGCCGCGCCGGCCAGGCGGCTTAGAGACCAACCCCCCCGAACGCCCGCGGCCACAGGCCCGCAAATAGCACACGGCTCCTGTGAAGATCCTGTTACCCCTGCTTGCGGGGCTGTTCGGAGCCCCGGGCATCGCTTACACTGCCACCCGATGACGGCAAGCGTTCGCGCCGACGAGCCGGACCCGACCGGGACCGCATCGTCTGTCGCCCCCGAAGGCACCGGCTCCGCCTCAGGATCTCTGCGGATCGCGGTGCTCGACCGGGACACCGGCTTCATCCAGGTGCTGAGCAAGCGCCTCGACCGGCTCGGGTGGGAGCACCGGGTGCTCGCGAGCCCCGTCCCCGCCGAAGCCGTCGTGTCGATGCGCCTCAGCGCGCTGGTGGTCGATCTCGCGGTGCTCGGACCGCAGGCCTGGACCTGGCTCGAGCGTCTCTGCGAGGCGCTTCCGGAGCTCGGCATCGTCGTGTGCACGGGCCCTTCGACGGTCGCACAGCGCGTCCGCGGCCTGCGCCTCGGCGCCGACGACTGGATCACCAAGCCGTGCCATCCCGAGGAGGTGATCGCGCGGGTGCAGAGCGTCGTCCGCCGGCGCCGCCACAGCAGCGGGCGAGCCGAGTCGGCCCCGGTCAAGGCCGGCGAGGTCGAGATCCGCTCGGACCGCTTCCAGGCCTTCGTGGGCGAGCGCAGCATCGACCTGACGCGCCGCGAGTTCGAGCTGATCGAGCTGCTTGCCGCGGCCGAGGGGCGGGTGCTCGAGCGCGAGGAGATCTACTCGCGCCTGTGGGGCTACACGATGGTCCGCGGCGACCGCTCGGTCGACGTGTTCGTACGCAAGCTCCGCCAGAAGCTCGAGAAGGCGTCGCCGGAGTGGCGCTACATCCACACCCACTTCGGGATCGGCTACCGCTTCGCAGCCGAATCGCTCGAGGTCGTGGACCCGAGCGACGTCCCCTCCTCACTCCCGGCCGACTGGGACGCCGGCGATCAGCGCGAGCTCGCGAGGTCGCATGAGGACGGCGAGCTCGGCGCTCGCCCCGTCTAGGCGCAGCCCGGCCAGGCCGCCCTTCTTCAGGTCGGCGCGGCCGCCCGTCAGCGCACCCGCGAGCATCGACAGGTCCGGCTCGTGGCCGACCAGCAGCACCCACGCGTCCGACCCGAGGCCGGACATCGCATCGAGCGCCTGTGAGGCGTCGAAGCCGCCCGCGAGGGGCGGGTGGGCGCTCATCCGCTCCCGCTGGGACTCCTCCCACGCATCGGCCGCGAGCTCGGCTGTCTGCGCGGCCCTCACCTTCGGGCTGAACAGGATCGCGTCGAACTCGAGGCCGAGACGGGCGATCGCGACACCTGCCGCACGTGCCTGGCGCTCGCCGCGCTCGGTGAGCCGGCGCGCCGAATCCTCCCGGCTTCCGTGCGGCTCGGCCTCGGCGTGTCTAAGTAGCCAGAGCTGACGAGCCATGGGGGTGGCATCACACTATCGCGAGAAAGCTCGGAAATTGCGATCTCCTTCTCCCGGAGCCGCCCACCGTGTAGCGTGAGAGGCAGATGGACTCGAGCGGCGACCACGACCTTTACGGACCGGCCGCCCGGGCCGAGGTCGGCTCGGGCTCTGCGCCCGCCTCCGGCGGCTACCCGGCCGCGGAAACGGCTCGCATCTCCCAGGCCACGACGGACGGGCCGGCGCCCGCCGCGCCCGCCGCGGTGAGCGCCGCCGAGACGCTCGAGCACCCCTCGCTCTACATCAACCGCGAGCTCTCCTGGCTGGACTTCAACGACCGCGTGCTGCAGCTCGGCGAGGACGAGCGCGTGCCGATGCTCGAGCGGGTCAAGTTCTGCGCGATCTACACGACCAACCTCGACGAGTACTACATGGTCCGCGTCGCCGGCCTGCGCGATCAGATCGACGCCGGTGTCGAGACACCGGGCCAGGACGGGCGCACCCCCTCGGAGACGATCGCCCTGATCCGCGAGAAGGTGCTCGAGCAGGGCCGGCGCCTGACCGAGTGCTTCGAACGGCGGCTGCGCCCGATGCTGTTCGACCAGGACATCCGCATCGTCGGCGTCGCCGAGCTCGACGACGAGCGCCGGGCCGACCTGGCCCGCCACTTCCAGAAGGCGATCTTCCCCGCCCTCACGCCGCTGGCGGTCGCGCCCGGCCGCCCCTTCCCCTACATCTCCAACCTCTCGCTGAGCCTCGCCGTGCTGGTCCGCGACCCGGTCACCGACCAGACGGTGTTCGCCCGCGTCAAGGTGCCGACCGAGATCCTGCCGCGGTTCGTGACGCTGCGCCAGCCCGCGGGCGAGCCGGCGCTGCTGGTGCCCCTCGAGGACGTGATCGCCAACCACCTCGACGCGCTGTTCCCGGGCATGGAGATCGCCGACTGCGACGTCTTCCGGGTCACCCGCGACGCCGATCTCGAGGTCTCAGACGACGCGGCCGACCTGCTCCAGGCGGTCGAGGACGAGCTGCGCCGCCGTCGTTTCGGCGAGATCGTCCGCGTGGAGCTCGGCGCTCGCTGCTCCGAGCAGCTGCGCAGCTCGCTCACGGCCCTGCTCGGCGTCCAGGACGACGAGGTCTATCCCGTCGACGGGCTGCTCGACATGGGCGCGCTGTGGCAGATCGTGAAGCTGCCCGGGCACACCGAGCTGCGCGAGGAGCCGCTGCCGACGGTCACGCACCCGCGGCTCACCCGCCGCGAGGGCGACCGCCCCGACGTGCTCGGTGCGATGCGCGAAGGGGATGTGCTCGTGCATCACCCCTACGACTCCTTCGCGACCTCCGTGGAGCGCTTCGTCGAGCAGGCCGTCGCCGACCCCAACGTGCTCGCGATCAAGCAGACCGTGTACCGCACGAGCGACGACTCGCCGCTCGTGCCGGCGCTGATCGACGCGACCGAACGGGGCAAGCAGGCGGTCGCGTTGGTCGAGCTGCAGGCGCGCTTCGACGAGCGCATGAACATCCACTGGGCGAAGGCGATGGAGGAGGCGGGCGTACACGTCGTCTACGGCCAGCCGGCCCTGAAGACGCATGCCAAGTGCGTGCTCGTCGTGCGCCGCGAGGGCGACGGCGTTCGCAACTACGTTCACATCGGCACCGGCAACTACCACTCGGCGACCGCCCGGCTGTACACGGACTTCGGCCTCTTCACCGTCGACGAGCAGATCGGCGCGGACGTGGCCGACATGTTCAACTACCTGACCGGCTACGGCCGGCCGCTGCACTACCGGCGCGTGCTGACCGCCCCCAACATGCTGCGCGACGGGCTGATCGCCGAGATCGAGCGGACGGTGGCGGCGCACTCCGCCGCGCAGCCCGCGCGGATCGCGATGAAGATGAACGCGCTCGTCGACGGCCGCTGCATCCGCGCGCTCTACGCCGCCTCGCAGGCGGGTGTGCAGGTCGACCTCAACGTGCGGGGCATCTGTTGCCTGCGCCCGGGCCTGCCGGGCATCTCGGAGAACATCCGGGTCGTGTCCGTCGTGGGGCGGCTGCTCGAGCATTCCCGGGTGTACGCCTTCCAGCGCGGGGACGAGCAGAAGATCTTCATCGCCTCCGCCGACCTGATGCCCCGCAACCTCGATCACCGCGTCGAGCTAGCCGCCCCGGTGCTCGAGCCCGAGCTCCAGGACGAGCTGCTGGACACGCTCGCGCGGGCTCTAGCCGACAACCAGAGCTCGTGGGAGCTCGAAGGCGACGGCCGCTGGCGCCGCCGTGAGCCGGCACCGGGGGAGCGTCCGCGAAACATGCAGGTCGAGATCGCCCAGCTGCACGCGGCGCGGGCTGTTTCCGCGCGGGCCAACGCCGAGCACGGCGAGATCGAGCCGCTCGGCACGTTCGGCTGACGCCGGCCCGGCCCCCTCAGCCGATGGCGGGCGCGGGCAGTTCCTCGAGGACCGCCTTGAGCTCGTCGACCGACTGGTAGTCGAGCCCGAGCCGATGGTCGTGGCGGTGGCGCACCACGCCCTGCTCGTCGATCACGATCACCGCACGCTTGACGCCCAGCCGTGGCGAATAGGCGTCGTAGGCGCGTGAGACCTGCCGGTCGACGTCGGCCAGCAGCGGCACGTTCAGCGAGTGCTTGGCGGCGAAGGCCTCGTGCGAGCCGAGGTCCTGCGAGGAGATCCCCACGACCGTGGCGCCGAGCGCCGAGAAGTCATCGGCGCGGTCCCGGTATGAGCAGAACTGTTTCGTGCAGACCATCGTGTTGTCGCCCGGGTAGAACAGCAGCACGACTCGCTCGCCGCGGTGCTCGGAGAGCTTGAAGGGACCGTCCGTGCCCTCGAGCTCGAAGTCGGGTGCCTGCTCGCCGACCTGTGGGGTCTTGGCCATGTCGATGCCCTCCTGCCTGTAGGAATCCCGCCAGCCCGCACCCGCTGGACAAGGTCACGTGGCGCTGAGCATAACGATCGCCGAGCCGCGCCAGTGCAGCGCGGCAGCGGCCGCGTCTGCGCTAGAAAGAGGCAGTGCGACCCCGCCTCCCGATCGGCCTCGGCGCGACAGCCGCGGCCTGTGTCCTCGCCGCCGCCTGCGGCAGTTCGGCCCCCGCGGACCCGAGCACTCCGACGATCGCCCGCTCGGCGATCGGCGCGGCGGCGACCGCGGGGGCGCCCGTGCGCGACTGGCCGGAGTTCGGCCTGAATCCGCAGCGCAGCAACGTCGCAACGGGGTCCACCGGCATCACAGCGGCGGGACTGGCCCACCTGCACCGCCTGCAGGTCTCGCTGCCGGGAACCGTCGACTCCTCGCCGATCTACCTTCATGGGATCACCGTCGCGGGCGCAGGCCACGACGTGATCCTCGTCACGACGACCTACGGCAAGACACTCGCCCTCGACGCGTCGAGCGGGAGGGCATTGTGGACGTTCACGCCGCCCGGCTACTCGAGCTGGGCGGGCAGCTCACAGATCACGACCACAAGCCCGCTCGCCGACCCGGGCCGCCGGTTCGTCTACGCCGCCTCGCCCGACGGTGAGATCCACAAGCTCGCGCTGCGGAACGGCGCAGAGACTGCGGGCTGGCCCGTGCGGGTCACGCGCGACCCCCGCCACGAGAAGCTCGCCGCCGCGCTCAACCTCGATGGGCCCTACGTGATCGCGACCACGGGCGGCTACATCGGCGACGCTCCCCCCTACCAGGGCCATGTCGTGCTGATCAACCGCTCGAACGGGCACCTCGCGGGCGTCTTCAACACGCTCTGCGCGAACCGCCGTGGCCTGATCTTGCCCAGCTCCTGCTCCGCGAGCGACTCGGCCATCCTCTCGCGGGGCGGGGCCGTCGTCGAGCCGGGCGGGAAGCGGATCCTGCTCGACACCGGCAACGCCCCCTGGAACGGCAGCACGAACTTCGGCGATAGCGTGCTCGAGCTGACCGTGCCCGGTCTGCGGCTGCGCCAGGCCTTCACGCCGGTCGATCAGAGCCAGCTGAACGAAACCGACACCGACCTCGGTTCGAGCGCTCCCGTGCTGCTCGGCGCAGACCGGGTGATGCTCGCCGGGAAGGACGGCGTCCTGCGCGTGCTGAGCCTCTCGCGGCTGAACGGCCACCCGCCGGGCAGCACAAGGCGGCTGGGGGGCGAACTGCAGCAGCTGCAGATCCCGGGCGGTGGCGAGCTCTTCAGCGCACCGGCCGCGTGGCGGCACGCCGGGCACACGACCGCCTTCATCGCCGACGAAGCCGGCACGGCGGCCTACGTGCTGCGTCGCGGGCGGCTGCTGCAGGCGTGGCAGAACTCAAACCCTGGGACGAGCCCGGTGATGGCGGGCGGCCTGCTGTTCGTCTACGACCTGAGACAGGGGGGCATCAACGTCTACCGTCCCTCCTCCCCCCGCCCGCTGGCCAAGCTCCCCGGCTCTTCCGGCCACTGGAACAGCCCGATCGTCGCCGACGGGCACGTCGTCGAGCCCGAGGGCGACGCCAACGACCACGCCGAGAGCGGGTCCCTTGACATCTTCTCCGCCGGCTGAGCGCTGCCGGTGCCCCGCCCGGCCCCGCCCGGGGAGTAGCCTGCTCAGATGTCCTCCGGATCGCTCGCGGGACGCCTGCTGCTCGCGTCGACGACGCTCGAGGACCCGAACTTCCTGCGCACAGTGGTCCTGATCGGCATGCACAGCGAGGACGGGGCGCTCGGGCTCGTGCTGAACAGGCCCTCGACCTCGCCGGTCGCCACGGCCGTGCCCCAGCTCGCCGAGATGGTCGCCGACGAAGAGGCGGTGTTCGTGGGCGGGCCCGTCCAGTCGAGCTCGATCGTGATGCTGGCCGAGTTCATCGATCCCGCTCCTGCCGGCCTGCTCGTGCTCGGACGGATCGGCCTGCCGGCCTCCGACGCGAGCCTCGAGGATCTCGCCGAGACGACCTCCCGGCGGCGTGTGTACGCAGGTCATGCCGGATGGGGCGAGGGCCAGCTCGAGGCGGAGCTCGAGCGAGGGGACTGGATCGCCGAGGACGCGCTGCCCGACGACGTGTTCTGCGAGCACCCGGACGAGCTGTGGAGCGACATCCTGACCCGCAAGGGCGGCCGCTACGCGTTGCTCGCGAGGATGCCGCTCGACCCTAGTCTCAACTGAGTCTCGCTACCCTCAAGGGGCGCGCGCCGCGCAGCCTCGACTGCGCGCAGGGCGCCGCCGGCCGCCATCTTCCCCCCCGAGACTGGAGTCCGCCGTGCTGAAACTCGCCCGCTGGTCAACGACGCACCGCAAGTACGTGGTTCTCGGCTGGATCGTGCTGCTGGTGGGCGTCAACGTGCTCGCCCAGTCCGCCGGGACCAGCTACTCCAACAACTTCACGCTGCCCAAATCCGACGCCCAGCGTGCCGCCGACCTGCTGCAGAGCAGCTTCCCGGCTCAGGCGGGCGACCGCGACACGATCGTCTTCAAGGTCAACCCCGGGACCGTCAACGACCCGGCGGTGCGTGCCCGCATGGAGGCGATGTTCGCGAAGGTCGCGAAGCTGCCCCACGTCACCGCCGTGATCAGCCCTTACGCGGGCGCCGGCTCGGGCCGCTCTGTGTCCTCCAACGGGCAGATCGCGTTCGCAACGGTCGTGTTCGACAAAAAAGCGAACCTGCTGCCTCAGAGCGCCCCGAAAGCCGTCGTGAAGGTCGCCAAGGAAGCGGGCGGGCACGGCGTGCAGGTGGAGCTCGGCGGGCAGGCGATCGAGATGACCGAGCAGGCCGGGTTCGGCGTCTCGACGGCAGTGGGTCTGCTCGCCGCGATCGTCGTGCTGCTGCTGACCTTCGGCTCGCTGATCTCGATGGGCCTGCCGATCGTCACGGCCCTGTTCGGCCTAGGCACGGGCCTCGGCCTGATCGCGCTGTTCACGCACGTGGTCGACACCCCCAACTTCTCCTCCGAGCTCGCGGCGATGATCGGCCTGGGTGTCGGCATCGACTACGCCCTGTTCATCCTCACGCGCTTCCGCGAGGCCTATCGCACGCCCGGGCCGACCTTCGGCAACTCGCGCCAGTCGGTTCTCCAGGCGATCGATACCGCCGGCCGGGCGGTGCTGTTCGCCGGCACGACCGTCGTGATCGCGCTGCTCGGGATGATGCTGCTCGGCGTCGACTTCCTCTACGGCGTTGCGATCTCGGCCTCGATCGGCGTGCTGATGGTGATGCTCGCCTCTTTGACGCTGCTGCCCGCCCTGCTGACGATCGCGGGGCACAAAGTGGCCGCCGGCAGCCGCCGGGCGCGCCGCCGCGCAGCTCGCGAGGCGGCCGCCGCAGCCGACGGCGCGGGCGCTGCGGGCGCCGTTGCGACGGCGGGCAACGGGAGCGGAAACGGTGCCGCAACCGCCGAGCAGGTCACGGTCGGCCACGGTGCGTGGCTGCGCTGGAGCCGCTTCGTAGCGGCACGGCCGGCGACGATCGCGCTGGCCTCCTCGCTGCTGATGCTGGCGATCGCAGCGCCCGCGATCGCCCTGCGACTGGGCTCGAGCGACGCCTCCAACGACCCCTCGACACAGACCACCCACAAGGCCTATGAGCTGCTCGCCGAGGGCTTCGGCGAAGGCTTCAGCGGTCCGCTGCTGGTGGTCGCCGACGTCTCGAAGGTCGGAGCGGGCACGCCCGCGGGCGGCCTCGGCCGCACGGCGAGCCACGTGGTTCCCGCCGTCACGCAACTTTGGGAGTCGGTGGGTAAAACACCCGGCGTCGCCTCGGCTGTGCCGCCGAAGGTCAACGGCTCGGGGACGGTGGCAACGATCACCGTCTATCCGCGCTCCTCCCCGCAGACGTTCGCAACGACGCAGCTCGTCAAAGACCTTCGTAGCCGCGTGGTGCCACCACTGGAGCACAGCACCGGGATGAAAGTCTATGTCGGCGGCGTGACCGCCGGAGCGGTCGACTTCGCGACCACGCTCGGGCACAAGCTGCCGCTGTTCATCGGCGTGGTCGTGCTGCTCTCGGCGCTGCTGCTGCTGATCGTGTTCCGCTCCCTGGTGATTCCCGTGCAGGCCGCTGTGATGAACCTGCTGTCGATCGGCGCCGCGCTCGGCATCATCGTCGCCGTCTTCCAGTGGGGCTGGCTGGGCGGCCTGTTCGGCGTTCAGAAGGGGCCGATCGAGTCGTTCATCCCCGTGATGCTGTTCGCGATCGTGTTCGGCTTGTCGATGGATTACGAGGTGTTCCTCATCTCGCGCATCCATGAACGATGGACGCTGACCGGTGACAGCCGCCGCGCAGTCGGCGAGGGCCTGGCGCTGACCGGTCGCGTGGTGACCGCCGCGGCGGCGATCATGGTCTGCGTGTTCCTCTCGTTCATGCTCGGTGAAGACCGCGTGATCAAGGAGTTCGGGTTGAGCCTGGCGGCTGCCGTGTTCCTGGACGCCCTGGTGGTGCGCTGCCTGCTGCTGCCCGCGACGCTGCACCTGCTCGGCCCGGTCACCTGGCGCCTGCCCGGCTGGCTCGACCGGCGGCTGCCGCACGTCAACATCGAGGGCACGCTGCACGCCCTGCCCGCCGAGGAGGCCGCACCCGCCCCGGTCGGCGCGGGCCGACTGGACGGCGAGGTCACGAGAGAGGGAGCGGAGGCCTGAGCCAGCGCCGCCGGCGGGCCGGTCTCGGCCTGCTGTCAGCAGCGGCGCTCGGCCTCGCGGCGCCCACCCCAGCCCTCGCCACGGCGCCGCCCGGGCGCTCGGCGCTGATCGTGTTCGTGGCGGCGGGGGAGCCGGCGCTCGCCCGCGCGGGCCTGTCCGTCGGGATCATGTCGGCGACGCAGGGTGGCTATCACCGGGCGCAGCTGCTGCTCGACATCACCCAGGGCGCCCGCGTCGCCTCCTCCGCCTACGACCCCCCCACCCCGCCCCCGCTTGCGCTCCACCCGCTCGGCGGGGGCGGCTTGATCGCCGGTTGGACGCGGGCGCGCCGGCGCGCCGAGGCGGCGCCGCAGCTACTGACCCCGGGCCTGCTCGCAGGAGCGCTGCCGGGCGGCGCAGGGTACGCGGGGATGAGCGCCGCCACGGGGCTGGACGCGGTCGCGGCGACCGCCCCCGGTGGACGGGTAGGGAGCGTCTCGCTGGGCCCCGCAGCGACGCTGCCGGCACGGATCGCGGGGCTGCTGGCAAGGCGGCAGCTGGCGGTCGCCGACCTGCCGCCCGCTGCGGCCGGCGAAGCGATGCTCGACCGGCTCGCGGCGGCGCGGGCACCCGGAGAGCTGCTGATCGCGGTGCAGCGCCTCCCGGAAGGGGCGCGGGGAGAGCTGCTCTGGACGGGTGCGGCGGGACTGCCCGGGGGTGCCCGGCAGGTGCTCACCTCCCACACGACCCAGCAGCGGGGCCTGATCGCGGCCGCCGATCTCGCACCGACGATCCTCGAATGGGTCGGCGCGCCCGTGCCCGCCGAGGTGCGGGGAAAGCGGATCGAAACCGACGGGGAGCTCCACGGCACGCCGCTCCGCTCGTTGATGGCAAGGCTGCGCGTGGTCGGTGGACGGCGGCTGTCGGCGCTCGGCTTCCTGCTGTGTGGCTGGCTGCTGCTGCTGCTGCTCACGGCTCCCTGGCCGGCCGCCCGCGCACGGGCGATCCGCGCGGGGGCCGTCGGTGTCCTGTGGGCGCCGGTGGTGGTGATGATCCCGGCTGCGTTCGCGCCGAGCGCGGCCGTGGAGTACGTGACGATCACGCTCGCCTGCCTGGCGCTGGGAGCACTGACAGACGCGCTGCTGCCGTGGCCGCGCGCGATGATCGCGCCCGCGATCGCCGCACCGGTCGCGATCACGGCCGACGCGCTGGCCCACACGCAACTGCTCGTGCGATCCCTGCTCGGCCCCAACCCCGCGCTGGGGGCGCGTTTCTACGGTGTCGGCAACGAGCTCAAGTCGGGCCTCGCCGTGCTCGTGTTCGCGGCCGTGGCGGGAGCCCTGTACCGCTCTCGCCGCGACCGCCGCTCGGTCACGGCGTTCGTGGCCGCCGGACTGGCGCTGGCCGTCCTCGAGGGCGCGGCGCGGATCGGAGCGGGCGTCGGCGGGGTGATCCTCGTCTGCGCCGGAACGGCCGTCGCGGTGGTCGTGCTCGCCCCGGAGCGGCCACCCGCAAGCGCGCGCTGATCGTGATCGTGAGCCCGATCGCCGGCCTGCTGCTGCTGGCGGCCATCGACCTCGCGACGGCCCACGGCAGCGGGCACTTCACGGGCAGCGTGCTGCATGCCCGCTCGGCGGGCGACGTCCGGGACATCCTCGTGCGCCGCTACAAGGCCGCCTGGGGTGAGCTCCACAACCACGCGATGCCGGTCGCGACGGTACTCGCGCTGCTCGCCGCCTTCGCCGCCGTGCGCGACCGCGCGAGGCTGCTGGCGCCGGTCGGCGGCGACCCCGCCTGGCTCGCCGCGCTCGCCGGCGGACTTGCTGCAGGCGTGGTGGGCGCGCTCGTCGAGGACTCCGGGCCGGTGCTGCTCGTCGTCGCCGTGTTCGCGCTCGGCTGCGTCGTGAGCTACCTGTGGGCGCCCCCGCCCCGCACCCGCGAGAGCAGGTAGAAGGCGGTCGCACCGCGATCACGGCGCTGCTCGGCGGCAGGGCCGGCAGCGTCCAGGCGAGCGCAAGGCCCCCCCCACATCACTCCAGACGCTGCGCCCGCGCCGCGCCGGCGCCCGCTCAGCGAGCGGCGCCGGCGCATCGCAAGCGCTCAGTCCTGTCCGAGGCGGCGGCGGCGGAACAGCAGGAAGGCGATGCCGGCCAGGATCAGGATCACGACGATCGCGATCGCGACGTAGCGGCGCGTGTGTTTGGAGGACGATTTCTTCTTGTGTTTTCCGTGCAGCTGACTGACCGGCACGCCCTTGGCGGCAAGCGCTTCTTCGAGCGCCGCCGAGCCTTTTTTCGGATACACGTAGAGCACGTGCTTGCCGTTCTTCAGGGTGATCCGAATGCTGCGCACCGGCTTGTTGAACGTGACGGCGACGATTTCGGCTTTGGCCAGCTGCTGTTCGTAAGCCTGCTTGCTCTCCTTCGTGTACGTCGGCGTCGCGCCGGCCGCGAATGCCCCGGCGGGCAGGGCCAAGGCCACGAGGATCGCCACGACGGCGGCGGGGCCAACCACGCGCATGCGCGTCAGTCCGGTCATCTAGAGCTCCTGTTCGGAACGCAGGGAGCGAGGCCCTCGGCCGGTCATCTCGCCGTCCTGCTCGGGGGGTGAACGGGGGGTACCCTAACCGCTAGAGACGGCCTGTGTCACGCCGGTAGGCGCGCTGAGCGAGGCGGCTCGCGACGAGCGTCCAGGCCACGATCACGATCCAGCCCTTGGCCGGCCAGGCGCTGCCGCCGATCGCGACGTGACCTGCCTGTACGAGCCAGTAGGAGGGGACGAGCTGGGCGATCGAGTGCAGGGCGCCGTGCTGGGCGATCGGCCCCCACGTGCCGCCGAGGATCGCGAGCAGAGCGATGCCTCCGCCGAGCGCCGGCCCGATCGAGTCGGGGGTCAGGAGATGCCCGAGCAGGATGCCGAGCGCGGCGAAGGGGATCAGGCCGATGAGGATCAGTCCCGTCATCTCCAGCCACCGGCCGGCGCCGATGCTGACCCCGAGCGAGGCTCCAGCGAGGTACAGCACGCCGATGCTGATCAGCGCCGTGACGTAGGCCGTCAGGACCTTCGTCCGGAAGTAGACGCGGGTCGACAGCGGCGTGATCCGCAGCTGCCTGTTCCAGCCCACCGCCCGCTCGGCCGCGATCCGCCCGCCGCTGGAGAGCATCGCCCCCATCGTGCCGAAGGAGACGAGCCCGACCATGAAGTACAGCGGGGCTCCGATCCCCGTGTTGTCGAGGTTGTGGATATGGCGATTCGGGCCGGCGATCAGGAAGTAGAGCGCCAGCGGGAAGCCGAGCGAGAGGAAGAAGAAGCGCCTGTTGCGCAGCGTCCGCAGCAGCTCGAAGCGCGCGTACACCAGCGAGGAGCCCCTCATCCCCCGCCCTCCTCGTCGCCTGTCAGCCTCAGGAAGGCCTGCTCCAATCCGGCAGCCTCGATCTCGATGTCGCGGGCCTCGGGGTGGGCCGCGAGCAGCGCGCGGATCGCCGCATCGGAGTCCGAGCAGGTCAGCCGCACGCCCTCGCCGCGCCGCTCGGCGGCGCTCACGCCCGGCAGCGCCCGCAGCTCCTCGAGCGCCGCGCTCCTCAGCGTCGCGCGGATCGTGCGAGACCCGACCATCGCCTTGATCTCGTTGGTCGGCCCGTCCGCGACTACCCGCCCGTTCGACATCAACACGGCCCGGTCGGCATAGTCGTCGGCCTCCTCCAGGTAGTGCGTGGCGAACAGGATCGTCCGGCCCCGCGCGGCGAAGGCGCGCATCGTGCCCCAGAAGGAGTGCCGGCCCTCGACGTCCATCGCCGCGGTCGGCTCGTCGAGCACGAGCAGCGCCGGGTCGCTGACGAGCGCCACGGCGAAACGCACCCGCTGGGTCTGCCCGCCGGAGAGCTTCTGCGTGCGCTGGTCGGCGAAGCCCTCGGCGCCGGTCAGCGCGAGCACCTCGGGCACCGCCATCGGGCTCGGGTACAGCGAGGCCATCATCGCGACCAGCTCGCGCACGGAGAGGTCGCGGATCAGTTCGCCGGACTGCAGCATCGCCCCGACCGCGCCGGCGTCGACGGCCTCAGAGGGCGTGTGCCCGAAGACACTGACGCTGCCCTCGTCGGGTTCGAGCAGGCCGAGCAGCATGTCGATCGTCGTCGACTTGCCGGCGCCGTTGGGGCCGAGCAGCGCCACGGTCTCCCCGGGGGCGATCACGACGTCGATCCCGTCGACGGCCCGGATCGGGCCGCCGGGTCCGCGGAAGGACTTGGTCAGCCCGTTCAGGGCGACGCCGGCGGCGTCGCGTGGCGCGGCGGCGGCCGCAGCGCTCATTTGCGGGCGGTGCGCATCGCCTTCAGGCGCTCGACCTTCCCGAGCACCACCTTGCGCATCCGGACCGAGTTGGGAGTCACCTCCACGCACTCGTCGTCGCGCACGAACTCGAAGGCCTCATCGAGCGTGGGACGGTGGAAGGCGTCCAGGCGCACGAGCACGTCGGAGGTGGAGGAGCGCATGTTGGTGAGGTGCTTCTCCTTCGTGGGGTTGACGTCGAGGTCCTCTGAGCGGGCGTTCTCTCCGATGATCATGCCCTCGTACACCTCCTCGCCCGGGCCGACGAACAGGGTCCCGCGCTCCTGCAGCGTCATCAGCGAGAAGGTCACCGTCTTGCCGCGCCGGTCGGCGACGAGGGCGCCCGTCTGGCGTGTGAGCAGCTCTCCCGCCCAGGGCTCCCAGCGATCGAACACGTGATGCATGATGCCGGTGCCCCGCGTTTCGGTGATGAACTCGGTGCGAAAGCCGATCAGGCCGCGGGCCGGCACCAGGTAGTCCATGCGCACCCAACCGGTGCCGTGGTTGGTCATGTGCTCCATGCGGCCCTTGCGCGCCGCGAGCAGCTGCGTGACCGTGCCGACGTGCTCCTCGGGCACATCGACCGAAAGCCGCTCCACCGGCTCGTGGCGCTTGCCGTCGATCTCCCGCTCGAGCACGTGGGGCTGGCCGACCGTCATCTCATAGCCCTCCCGGCGCATCATCTCGACGAGCACCGCCAGTTGCAGCTCGCCGCGGCCCTGCACCTCGTAGGTGTCGGCACGGTCGGTCTCCTCAACGCGCAGGGACACGTTGCCGACGAGCTCCTGGTCGAGGCGGTCCTTGATCTGGCGGGCGGTCAGTCTGCCGCCGTCCTTGCCGGCCAAGGGCGAGCTGTTGACACCCACCGTGATCGACATCGCAGGCTCATCGACGGAGATCACCGGCAGCGGGCGGGGGTCGCCCTGGTCGGCCAGCGTCTCGCCGATCGTGACCTCGGCGATTCCGGCCACGGCGATGATTTCGCCCGGTCCGGCCTCTGCGGCGTCGACCCGTTCCAGGGCTTCGGTGACGTACAGCTCGGCGACCTGCGCGCGCTCGATCGACCCGTCTGCCCGGCACCAGGCGATCTGCTGGCCCTTGCGGATCGTGCCGTTGCGCACGCGGCAGATCGCCAACCGCCCCACGTAGGGCGAGGCGTCGAGGTTCGTGACCAAGGCCTGCAGCGGCGCGTCGGAGTCGTATGTCGGCGCCGGGATCCGCTCCAGCAGCAGGTCCAGCAGCGGCGAGAGATCACCTGATTGCAGCTTGTCGCCGGGCTCGTAGGACAGCGAGGCGGCGCCCGCCTTCGCGTTGCAGTAGACGATCGGGAACTCGATCTGGTGCTCATCGGCGTCGAGATCGAGGAACAGCTCATAGACCTCGTCGACGACCTCGGCCACGCGGGCGTCGGAGCGGTCGATCTTGTTGATGACGAGGATCACGGGCAGGCCGCCCTCGAGCGCCTTGCGCAGCACGAACCGGGTCTGCGGCAGCGGCCCCTCGGAGGCGTCGACCAGCAGCAGCACCCCGTCGACCATCGTCAGGCCGCGCTCGACCTCGCCGCCGAAGTCGGCGTGTCCCGGCGTGTCGATGATGTTGAGCTTGACCTCGCGGTAGTGCAGGGAGGTGTTCTTGGCGAGGATCGTGATGCCCTTCTCGCGCTCGAGGTCCATCGAGTCCATCACCCGCGTGTTCACGTCCTGCCCCACGCGGAAGGCGCCGGACTGCCACAGCATCGCGTCGACGAGCGTCGTCTTGCCGTGGTCGACGTGGGCCACGATGGCGACGTTGCGGATGTCCTCTCTTGTCCTGAGCACGGCTCGACAGGCTAGCGGCGTGGCCCATCGCTACCGGCGCGGCCCAGCAGAGACAGGCGATTCCGGGTACCAGGCGCTAACGAGATCTTCACGACTGGGGGCGGCGGCCGTGTGGGCGCGGTGCTGATCTCCCCCTACATCGCTCCCGGCACGGTGGTGTCGGCCGACTACAACCACGACTCCTCGCTCGCCAGCTGGGAGCAGCTGCTTGGCCTGCCCGCATTGGCAGACGCGGCCCGAGCGCCGCGCTTCGGGGCGGAGGTGTTCACGGCCGCGAAGTAGGCGACGGCCCGGCGCGGAGCGCCCTCCCCGCCCCCGCCGGCGTCCTGCCCCGACCGCCGTCGGTGAGGGGCGCCGCCGCTAGCGAGCGATGTGGCCGGCGCGCAGGCCGGTGCGCAGGCCGAAGCGGGCCAGCGCGGCCGGGTAGCGCTCAGCGGCGGCGATGGTCTCGCGCAGGGCCGCAGCGAAGCGCCGGATCTCCTGCTCTGAGACGGTCAGGGCGGGGAGCGCCTTGATCACGTTCATGTGATGACCGGCGACCTGGCAGAGGATGCGGTGCCGGTGGAACAGGGGCACCGTGATCAGCTGCGAAAAAAGGCCGGGCTGGCGGCGCTCCACGGTCTCCCAGAGGCGCCTGCCGATCGCCCCCGGCGGCGGTCCGAACTCGATCGCCCAGATCAGGCCGAGGCCCCGCACCTCCCGGACCACCTCGAACTCCTCGACGAGCGGCCGCGTCTCCTCGAGCAGCAGCCGGCCGAGCGCCTCGGAGCGCTCCACGAGGCGCTCGTCGTCGATCACCCGCAGCGTCGCCAGGGCGGCGGCCGCCGCGAGGTCGTTGCCGCCGAAGGTCGAACCGTGACGGACGGCCCGCTCCATGCCGTCGAACACCTTCTCGAAGGCCGCCCGCGACACCAGCAGGGCGCCGATCGGGACGAGGCCCCCCGAGAGCGCCTTGGCGAGGCAGATCATGTCCGGCTCGAGGCCCGAGTGCTCGAGGGCCAGGAAGCGGCCGGTGCGCCCGATCCCGGTCTGGACCTCGTCGCAGACGAACAGCGCGCCGGCGTCGCGGCACAGCCGCTGAGCCTCGGCGAGGTAGCCCTCGGGGGGCAGGTTGACCCCCTTGCCCTGCACGGGCTCGAGCACCAGCGCGGCGACGTCGCCGCGTTCCAGCTGACCGGACAGCGCGCCGGCGTCGCCGAAGGGCACGGGGTCGCAGCCGTCGAGCAGCGGGCCGAAGCCCTCCCGGAACTCGGCGTTGCCGTTCAGCGAGAGCGCGCCGAGGGTGAGCCCGTGGAAGGCGTGCTCGGCGTAGAGCACGCGGGGCCGGCCGGTCGCCGCGCGTGCGATCTTGATCGCCGCCTCGACCGCCTCGGTGCCGGTGTTCGCGGGGACCATCGCGGCCACGCTGCCCGGCGCGCGGGCCAGCAGCTGCTCGGCCAGCACGCCGCTGAGCAGTGTCACGCCGAGCTGGGGCATGTTGGCCGTGCCGGCCTCCATCGTTTCCCGCACGGCTGCGATCGCCGCCGGGTGGTTGCGGCCAATCGCGAACACGCCATAGCCGCCGAACAGGTCGAGGTAGCGCTCGCCGCGGTCGTCGATCAGGTGCGCGCCCTGCCCCCCGGCCCACACCTTGTCGAACCCCAGCGTGCGCAGGATCCGGCCCATCTGCGGGTTCAGGTAGCGGTCGTTGAGGGCCATCTCCTCGCCCGTCCGCGTGGCGAGGAGCTCGGCGATCGTGGCGGGCTGCTCGGCTGCCATGGGCTGAGCCTAGCTCTCCGCCTCCCGGCGGGCATGAGGGCAAATGCCGCTACGGGCCGTGCTGTAACGTCCGGCCGGCTGAGGTTTACACCTGGGCATATGTTTGAACGCAGACTGGACAGGGCACGCAAGTAGCGCCCATATGCGTAGAATGTGTTGTGCTGGCGGGGAGAACGCCGGCGGCTGCAACTGTCAGTGGAACCGACGAAGGGAGTTGAGGATGCCGACCACGGCCGTCACCCCAAACATCGGATCGAAAGCCGGCGCGGGCGCCCAGAGCGACGTCATGAGGCTGTTCGAGCGCTGGCAATGCCACGAGGACGAGTCGGCCCGCGAGGAGCTGGTCAAGCGCTTCATGCCGCTGGCCCGCAGCCTGGCGCGCCGCTACGGGCGCTCCTCCGAGCCGTTCGAGGACCTGCTGCAGGTCGCCTCGCTCGGGCTGCTGAAGGCGATCGACCGCTACGACGGCGAGCGCGGGCACCCGTTCCAGTCCTACGCCGTGCCGACGATCCTCGGCGAGATGCGCCGCTACTTCCGTGACTCGGGCTGGGCGATCCACGTTCCGAGGGGCGCCCAGGAGCGGGCGCTGAAGGTTCGTGACGCGCAGGAGCGCATCTCCAACGAGTCCGGCCGGGCACCGACCGTCAACCATCTCGCCGAGTACCTCGAGATCGACGTCGAGGCGGTGATCGACGCGCTGCAGGCGATCCGCGCGTACGAGACGGTCTCACTCGACGCTCCGCGGGGCGGCGGCGATGACGACGTGGTCCCCTACGGCGACACGATCGGCCGCGAGGACGAGCGCTACGAGCTCGTCGAGCTCGACGCAACCGTCAGCTCGGCGCTCGGGCACCTGCCCGCCCGCGACCGCCTCGTGCTGCAGCTGCGGTTCGTGGAGGACCTCACGCAGACGGAGATCGCCGAAAGGGTCGGGATCTCCCAGATGCAGGTCTCGCGCCTGCTGCGCCGTGCGCTGGACCAGCTGAGGGCCTTGACCGACGCGCCGAGTCAGGCGCGCTGAGCGCAGAGCGATGCGGCTGAGAGCGCTTCAGGGTGCCGGCCTGAAGCTGAGCCGGCGCTCTCCGGGATCCCGGCCTGTGAGTTCGTGGCCGGTAGGCCCAACGTCCGGCTGAGCCTCTCCAACCGGGCGGAGAACGTTCTGCTCGTCCGCCAGGCCCTTACCGGCCTGGCGGAGGCCGTCGGTCTGGATCCGATCGCGCTGAACGACGTCAGCACGGCCGTCACAGAGGCGTGCAACAACGTCGTCCTTCATGCATACGGCGGCGGCGAGGGTCCGCTGGAAGTCGAGCTGTCGACGACCCCGGCGGGACTCGATGCAACCGTGCGCGACCACGGCTCGGGGATCCTCCCGGGCGTCAAGACCGCGGAGGAGGTCTCGGGCGGGATCGGGCTGCCGGTGATCCAAGCACTCAGCGACAGCGTCGAGTTCCGCGACGTGCCGGGGGGAGGCACCGAGGTGGCGATGCACTTCGAGGGTGCCTGCTCGGAACCCCTGGAAGAGACCGCGGGCGAGGAGGGCGCGGAGCTCGAGGCGATCGACCACGGCACACCGGGCGACGTCACGCTGATGACCGTCGGCCCGACATCAGTCGCCCGCGGCGTCGTCCCCCGGGTGCTCTCCACGCTCGCCGCGCGGGCGTACTTCTCGACCGACCGGATCTCCGACACGCAGCTGCTGGCCGACGCGCTCGTAGCCCACACGGACGGCTCGACGAGCGCGGGGCAGCTGAGCGTCGGCGTCAGCGTCGCGCCGCGGCACCTCGAGATTCGGATCGGGCCGTTGCAGCGAGGGCGTGCGAGCGCCCTGTTCGGCGCCACGGCGCTGGACGGTCTCGGACCCGTGCTCGAGCGCCTCACCGACGGCCACGAGGTCTCCGCGGCGGGCTCGGCGGAGATGCTCGACCTGAAGCTGGCCCAGCGCGGCTGAACGTTCCGGCGCGGCCCGGCGGCAGGCACCGGCCAAGTGGCCGCCGGTGCCGCCTGGCGCAGAGTACATCGGGCAGAACTACGCGGCATGCCGGCCAACCCGCGTCGGGGCAAGCCGACCGACATGCCACTCACTGCCACCCCCGGTAAGACGGCAACCGCAGGGGGCGCGCGGCCGACCGTCCGCAGGGCGACACTGATAATCCCTTCTTGCCCCCAATCGCGAGCTCTAAACAGGACAACTGCAAGCTCTCATGCGAGGCTGCCAAAAGGTCCAACGGGCACCCTTGAAGATGGCCGCCGCGGCACCCGGTTCCGGTTTGGGGGAGCCCTCGTGCGGGCACTCTGATGGTGCGCGCGAGACACATCGGGTGCCCTGCGATCGCGAAAGGAAAGCGAGGTCGGCGGTATGGCCGCTGGTAGCCCCGAGGCTCTGAGAGGGGACGCGAGGGCAGAGCAGGCGCCAGCCCTCGACGGCCGGCTCGCCAAGCCGCAGGGTGATCTGTGGGAGATCCCGTTCGCAGCCAGGGACCTCTACGAGCTGCGGCAGGTGACGGCGGGCTGGGCCGCCCGCGAGGGGATGGGGGCGGAGCCTGCCGAAGAGCTCGTCCTGTCGGTCCACGAGATCGCCACCAACAGCGTCCGGCACGGCGGCGGCGTTGGCATGCTGAGGCTGTGGCGGTCGAGCGACACGCTCATCTGCGAGGTGCAGGACGCCGGGTACATCGACGATCCGCGGATAGGGAGGGTGCGGCCGGGCGGGTCGGCGATGGAGAGCCGCGGCCTGTGGATCGCCAACCAGCTGTGCGACGTTGTGCAGATCTCCTCGAGCCGGAGCGGCACGCAGGTGCGGATGCACAAGCGCTTGGTCTGAACTCGGACCACTGCTCTGCGAGACGTCCTGCGGGGGGTTGCATCGCTGTGCAGGCGTGTGGCTAGAATCACACCATGGGGGCAACCGAGCAGCTCCAGATCGATCTCAGGCAGGAGGCCGACCGGATCGTCGTGAAGCTCGAGGGCGAACTGGACATGGCCAACGCCCCCCTGCTGCAGAGCGCGATCGAGAGCCCTGAGCTGACGGCGACGAAGACCGTGGTGCTCGACCTGCAGGGCCTCACCTTCCTCGACTCGACGGGCCTGCGCATCATCCTTGCGGCCCGCGAGCAGTGCTGGCGCCGCGGCCAGGAGTTCGCGGTCACGCCCGGGTCCGAGCAGGTGCAGCGACTGCTGAGCGTGACGGGCGTGGGCGAGCATCTGCGCACGATCGCCACGGCCGACGAAATGTTCGTCTGAGCACCTCGGCCCCGCCTCAGATCTCCCGCAGACGCCTCTCCAGGAATCGCCGCTCCGGCTCGGAGCGAACCAGCTCGAGCGCGCGCCGGTAAGCCTCGCTTGCTTCCTCCTCGCGGCCGAGCCGCCGCAAGAGCTCGGCACGGGTCGCATGCAGGTAGTGGTAGCCGTCGAGGTCGAGGCCCTCGATCGCCCTGAGGCCGGACTCGGGGCCCTCTGCCTCGGCGAGCGCCACGGCGCGGTTGAGCGCCACGACGGGCGATCCGGTCAGCTCGGAGAGCTCCTCGTAGCGGGCGGAGATCTGCTGCCAATCGCGCGCAGGCGCCGAATGCAGTGCGGCGATCTCCGCCTGGATCGTGTAGGGCCCACCCGTCTCGCCCTGACCCCCGCCCCCGCCCCTGCCCCGCAGGGCGCGGGCGCGGCCGAGTGCCGCCAGGCCGGCCTCGATCCGCGCCGTGTCCCAGAGCGTCCGGTCCTGATCGGCAAGCAGCACGAGCTCGCCGTCCTGCAGCCGTGCGGCACGGCGGGACTCGGTCAGCAGCATCAGCGCCAGCAGGCCCTGCACCTCGGCCTCGTCGGGCATCATCTCGGCCAAGCTGAGGCCGAGCCTGATCGCCTCATCGGCCAGCTGGGGGCGGTTGTCGTAGCCCTCGTTGAAGATCAGGTAGACCACGGCCAGCACCGCTGCCAGCCGGTCGGGAAGCAGATGAGGGGGCGGGATCCGAAAGGGGATTCCGGCGCTCGAGATCTTGCGCTTGGCGCGCACCAGCCGCTGCGCCATCGTCGCCTCCGAGACGAGGAACGCACGCGCGATCTCGGGGGTGCTGAGACCGCCGAGCGAGCGCAGGATCAGGGCCACCTGCGCATCCAGCCCGAGGGCCGGGTGCGCGCAGGTGAAGATCAGCTCGAGCCTTTCGTCGGGGAACGCGTCGGTCACATTGGGCTCGTCGTAGAAGGCCTCGGGTACCTCGAGCAGCCGGGTCCGCGCGGCCAGGGTCCGCTCGCGGCGGATGCGGTCGATCGCCCTGTTGCGCGCGGTCACGATCAGCCAGGCGCCGGGATTGGCGGGCTGCCCGTCGCGCGGCCAGCGTTCGGCGGCGATCGCGAAGGCCTCCTGGGCGGCCTCCTCGGCGAGGTCGAAGTCGCCGAGGTAGCCGACCAGGGCGGCGAGGACCCTGCCCCACTGCTCGCGGAACAGCTCCTCGGTCAGCGTGCCACCAGCGGCCGGACCTCGACGGCCCCGCCCAGCCGTGCGGCCGGAACGCGCGAGGCGAGCTCGATCGCCGCGTCGAGATCCTCGGCCTCGAACAGGTAGTAGCCGCCGAGCGCCTCCTTGGTCTCGGCGAACGGGCCGTCGGTGGTCAGCGTGCGGCCGTCCTCGACGCGCACCGTGGTCGCCGTGTCGGGCGGCTGCAGCTGAGCTCCGCCCGTCACGCCGGGGGCGCTGGAGATCGCCATGTACTCCTGCAACACGGCGTCCTGCTCGGGCTCTGAGAGCCGCTCCCATGCCGCCATCGTCTCGCCGCTGAAGATCTGGACCAGGTATTGCATGTGGCCTCCTTTTGCAGAGTATGGACACCCTGGAAACGAACGGGACGCGCAGCTCTCGACAAACCGCACCACACATGCACGTACGCTTATATAATTATATGATTATATATAGGGATGAGCGTCAGCGCGTTCGAGGTCCTCGCCGAGCCGGCCCGCCGCAGGCTGCTGGATCAGCTGATCGATGGACCGCGGGCGGTGGGCGAGCTGGCGCGGGGCGCAGCTCTCAGCCAGCCGAACACCTCGCGGCACCTACGGGTGCTGCGCGAGGCCGGCCTGGTCGAGTCGCACGCGGCCGGGCGCAGCCGCCTGTACGGCCTGCGGGGTGAGGGCTTCGCCGAGCTGGCACGCTGGCTGACGCCCTACGTGCTGCTGTGGCAGCGAGGGCTGAAGGCGCTGGAGTCCCACCTCGACGAGGAAGGAGAGGAGAGCTGATGCCCGCCGATCACGCCGTGCTGCTTGAGCGCGAAGGGCGATCGGTGCTGCGCTTCGAGCGCCTGCTGAACCACCCGCGCGAGCGGGTCTGGAGGGCCCTGACCGAGCGCGACGAGCTCGAGCGCTGGCACCCGACGCCGTTTCTGTTCGAGCCCGATGCGGGCGGAGCGATCACCTTCCTGCCCTCCCCCGGTGTGCCGGAGATGGGCAGCGGCCGCGTGCTGGCGTGCGAGGAACCCTCGCTGCTCGTGCACACGTGGGGAGAGGACGAGCTGCAGTGGATGCTCGAGGAGCGCGGTGACGGCTGCCTGCTGATCCTCGAGCACAGCTTCGAGGACCGCCTGAAGGCGGCGCGCGACGGTGCCGGCTGGCACATCTGCCTGCTCGCGCTGACGGCCGTCCTCGACGGCGGCGAGATTCCCGAGCGCGGCAGCCCGCAACGGCTGCCGGACGGTTGGGTGGAGCTCAACGAGGACTACCAGCGGCGCTTCGGCATCGCCTCCTCGCAGGCCACTCCGGTGCCGCCGATATAGCCTGCGGGTATGGCCGACACGAGCACGATCGCTTCGCTGGCGACGGCCGGCGGGACGCTGGTGCTGGCCGCCGCGACGTTCGGGTCGACGCGTTCGGCCAACCGCGCGGCGCGCGCTTCGGAGGAGGCCCTGATGGTCGGCCTGCGCCCCGTGCTGTTCAACGGCCGCACCGAGGATCCCCCGCAGAAGGTCGGCTTCGTCGACAACCACTGGGTACGCCTGCATGACGGCCTTGCCGTCGTGCAGGAACACGAGCAGATCCTGTACCTGGCGATGCCGCTGCGCAACGTCGCCGCCGGCCTGGCCGTGCTGCACGGCTGGTACCTGCGCCCGGAGCGGGCGGGGGGGACGTGCCGCCCGTTCCGGTCGATCAGTTCCGTACCCACACCCGCGACCTGTACGTGCCGGCCGGCGACGTGAGCTTCTGGCAAGCGGCGATCCGCGATCGGGAGGACCCGTTGTACGGGCCCGCCAAAGCGGCGATCGCGGCGGGCGAGGCGATCAGCGTCGATCTGCTCTACGGCGATCACGAGGGCGGGCAGCGGACGGTCACCCGCTTCCTGCTATCGCCCCGCCTACACGCGGCCGAGGACGAGCCCTGGATGTGGATGTGTGCGGTCGTCAAGCACTGGAACCTCGACCGCGAGGATCCGCGCTAGGGTTCCCCTCTCACCGCTCAGCGACCTCCGGGGGATCGATGCGCGAAGACGGCAAGAGCCTGGTCCTGATCGCGATGATCTTCGCGGTCGCGATGATCTTCATCGACCAGACGATCGTCGTGCTGGCGATCCCCGACCTGCAACGGGAGCTCCACCTCTCGCCGACCGGAGCGCAGTGGATCGTCAACGGCTATCTGCTGTCGCTGTCGGCCCTGTTCGCACTCGGCGGCCGGGTTGCCGACGTGTTCGGGCACAGGCGAGTCGTGCTGAGCGGCGTCACCATGTTCGCGCTGTTCTCGGCCCTCTGCGGGGCGACGCCGACGGGGCCGATCGGCGAGGCCTGGATCATCACCTTCCGCGTGCTGCAGGGCGCGAGCGCCGCGTTCCTGTTTCCCGCGGCGCTGGCGATCGTCGTCGGCGCCTTCCCGGTGGCCGAGCGCGGGCGGGCGCTGGCGATCTTCTTCTCCGTGTCGGGCGGCCTGACGTCGATCGGCCCGATCGCCGGGGGCTATCTGACGCAGTGGACCTGGCGGGCGATCTTCTGGATCAACATACCGGTGGCGATCGCCGCGATCGCGCTGACGCTGCGCACCGACGTGGGCTCCGAGCGGCGGCCGGGGCCGATCGACACGCGCGGGGCGGTGTTAATCACCGCCGCGATGGGCCTGTCGGTGCTCGGCCTGCAGCAGGCCTCGATCTGGGGCTGGGGCAGCGGCGCGACGTGGGGATGCCTGATCGTGGGGCTGGCGCTGCTGGCCGTGTTCGTCCGCGAGCAGCTGCAGGCCCGCGACCCTCTGGTGCCGATCCGGCTGTTCGCCGAGCGGGCCTTCGCCGTGGACAACGCGGTGCTGTTCCTGCTCTCGATCTGCTTCGTGCCGCTGTTCTTCTTCGCATCGGTCTACGCCCAGGGCGCGCTCGGCGACAGCGCCTCCAACGCCGGGCTGTTCCTGCTGGTGTTCTTCGCCGGCTTCACGGTCGGCGCCCAGTGGGGCGGGCGGGTACTAGACAAACGGGGCGCGCGGCCGACGGTGGTGCTGGGCTGCGCCGTGTCCGCGGTCGGCTTCTATCTGTGGGGCCAGAAGCTCGACGTGCTGTCGTTCAGCAAGCAGTGGTACTTCCTGGCGCTCGCCGGCGTCGGCATCGGGATGGTCCTCGGCCCGGTCTCCACCGATGCGCTGAACCGCGCCTCCTCGGCCACCTACGGCGCGGTCACGGGCGTCACACAGACGGTGCGGAACTTCGGCGGCAGCCTGGGCCTAGCAGTGCTCGGGTCGCTCCTGATCACCGAAAACGTCTCGCGGGTGAAGGACACGCTCGTGAGCTCGGGCGTGTCGCCGGCACGCGCGGAAGGCATCGCCCACGCGCTGTCAGGGGGGTCCGGGCCGGTTGCCAGCGCCGCCGGGGCACCGAAGGCGATCCGCCTCGACCTCGCCTTCTCGACGCGAACGGTCGTCTACGGGATGGCCGCCGCGATGGCGCTGGCCTTCCTGCTGGCCGTCAGGCTGATGCCCCGCGGGAAGGCGCCCGAAGTGGCTGCCCCGCCCGAGGCGGCACCCGTGGGGGAGCCGCTGTCGGCCTAGCCGGCGCTCCGCCGGGGCCGAGCCGCCGTGAGGGCAGCTACCGGCGGGTGGGCCGATGGTCGGTTGTGGCCGCCTCTTCGCGCTCGCCGCCCTCGGCCGGGTGGGTGCCCGGCGGTTCCGCCGCTCTGCCGAGCGGCGGAGATGCGGGCGAGGCGTTGACGGTGCCAGTCTTTTCGCCGTAGAGGCGGCTGGCGGCCTCTTCCTCGACAGCGGCGGGGCTCGGCTCGAAACGCGGCGTCCCCTGGGGCTCGCGGACGCCCAGCACGGCCCGAAGCTCGTCGGCCAGCCTGGTCACGGATCGCTCGGCGATCGGCTCACGAGGAGAGACTTCCCGGTGTGGGCGCGGGCAAACCCCCGATCGCGGGTTGTTCACCGGCCCGGCACCGGCCGCCCCGGAACGGACCGGGCGCCCGCCCCGCAGACTGCGCGGGAACGGGCGCCCGGACTTCGCTCGAGCTCCTAGGCGGCGCCCAGGATTTCGCTTTCCAGATCCCCGGCGTTGCACTCATAGGGCTTGTAGAACGAGCTCCCGAGCACACAGCGCCACATGCTCTGGTTGGTCTCGCTCGGAGCCCCGGTGAACGTCGGGTTTCCGGCCGACTGCTGATAGGCCGGACCCGTCTGGCGAGCTTTCGTGCCCTGTTCGAAGGCATAGCCGTCGGCCAGGAGCTGAGGCTCGCTGTAGGCGGTGCCGATGAAGTCGACACCGATCGGGTCACCGCCGGTCGAGCTGTTCTCGGCGGCGTATCCGGCGGGAACCGTCAGGACGGGGTACCCGGCGCGGTCTGCGACCCCCACCAGCGCGCTGCCGCTGGGAACCATCAACGCCGAGTAGTCGTCTGCCGGTTCGCCCGGAGTGCCGTTGTCGAGGACGTTGTCGAGGACCGCCTTGTCGTCGGACTGGCCTTTGGCGAGGTTTTCCTGGTAGGTCGCCGTGGTGGCCGGGTTCGATGTTTCGACCGCCTCGGCGGCGAGCAGGCTGGCCTCGCCGAACTTCAGCCCCTCGACGGGGTTGGCTTTGTTGTATTCGATCACTTCCTGTAGCGATTTCGGACCGCTCGTCGGCGCCAGGTAGGAGTCGAGGTCGCGGTGGAACTCATACGGGATCACGCTCGGGGCGGCGGTTGCCGCTCCGGGCGTGACGGTGGTCGTGGTCGCACCCAGCGTCGCCAGCTCGCTGACGGCCGTCGGGTAGGGCACTGTCGTGCTCGACACGACCGCCACCTTCTTGCCTTCCAGCGCGGTCGGCGAGAGGCCGGCCGAGTAACTGGGCAGCGGGTTCGGCTGCGTGGCCGTGGCCGGATCGCTGGGGTCGGGGCCGGCGAGCGCTTCCAGACCCGCCGCCACGTCGGCGACGGTCTGCCCGATCGGTCCCGGCGAGTCCTGCGACTTGGCCACCGGCAGCGTGCCCGTGCGGCCGACCAGCCCGACCGTCGGCTTCAGGCCGACCACGCCGGCGTTGCCTGCCGGCGCGATCATCTGGGCACTGTCGGTCGAGGTCTCCGAGCCGATCGCCAGCGGCGCAAGCCCGGACGAGACCGCTGCGGCGGAACCGCCCGAGGAGCCGCCGACGTTTTTGTTGGTGTCGGACGGCAACAGCACCTGACCGCCGAGGGACGAGTAGCCCTGCGGCATGTTCGGATCGAACTCGCCGCTCAGCTCGGTGACGTTGGTGTCGCCGAGGACGATCGCCCCGGCCGCCTTGAGCTTCGCGACGATCGTCGAGTCGGCCGCAGGGAGGTTGTCCTCCAGCGCGATCGAGCCCGCGCTCGTCGCCAGGCCGGTGTCGTCGATCGAGTCGTTGACGAGCACCGGGATCCCGAACAGCGGCCCTTTCGCCAGGCCTTTGTGGCGCAGCTTGTCGCTGGCCGTCGCTTCTTCGATCGCGTTCGGGTTCAGCGCACGGATCGCCTGCGTCGACGGGCCCGCGGCATTCGTGATCGCGATCCGGTAGATCTCGGCCTTGACCAGTTCTTTGGAGGTCAGCGTCCCGGCACCCATCAGTTCCTCGAGCGTGGCCGTCGAGGCCGTTTCGAGCGGGAAGGGCAGCACGGGTTTGTTGCCGAGCAGCTTCTTGGTCGAGCGGTAGTCGGGGTTGCAGTGGCCACGCGAGGCGAACGGCTCGAGCGGCACCGTGTGCGCACACCGGTAGTCGGCCGGGTTGACCATCGCCGGCGGTTGACGGAGTTTCGTCGACTGTTCCATCACATAGCCGATGCCGATCAGGTTGAGCTCGTCATAGGGACCACCGATGACGTTCACGTTGATCGAGCGGCGCTGCGTGGGCGTGTAGCCCATCGGGATCGTGATCTCCGGTTCGCCCGCCTGGGGGACGCTCGGAGCCGACCCCACGATCCCGATCACCGGACCGCCTCCACCGCTCGGTTCGTTGATCATCTTCGCGAGCGCTTCGTGGAGCAGTTTCTTGCGCTGGGGCAGGATCGTGTCGTATTCCAGCTGGTTTTTGCCGCCGGGCGTGTCTTCGGCCAGCGACTCATTGGCGTGGTTGGAGTTGCCGAACTTCAGCCCCTCCTGCGGGTTGGTGAGGTCGACTTCGACCTCCTGGACGAGGCTTTTCACGGGAGCGGCGACACCGAGGTGCTTGTAGTAGTCGTCGATCGTCGCGTGTTCCTCGTAGTTTTTCGGCAGCGCGGGGAGCGCGCCGACCGTGGTCGGCGTGTCCGGGACCATGGTCGCCCCGGCCGCTTCGAGCGCGGAGACCGCTTTCTGGACCGCTTCCTGCTGGGGCGTGGGCGTACAGGTCGGCTGCGGCGAGCAGACGTTGCCGTTGAAGCCGATGCGCTTGCCTTTGACGAATTCGAGGCTCAACGCCGAGCTGTATTCCGGCAGCGTTTTGAACGGCGCCTGCAGGACGTCCCCGTTGGTGTTCCATTCGGGGCCCATGATGTCCGCGTACTCCTGTTCGGCTTCGGCGTTGGTGCCTGGAGCCTCTGCGATCGACTGCAGGGTGATCGCCGCGTCTTCGACCGTTTTCACGATCGGGCCGGCCGTGTCCTGAGAGGCGAGGATCGGCGCGATGCCATAGCCGGGGACGAGCCCGACCGTCGGTTTCAGGCCGACGACGTTCTCAGCGGTCGAGGGGCTGATGATCGAGCCGGACGTTTCCGTGCCGATCGTCAGCGTCGATAGACCCGCGGCGGCTGCCGCGCCGGAACCCGAGGAGGAGCCGCTCGGCCCGGCGGCGGTGTCGAGCGCGTTGAGCACCTGACCCGTCAGGTTGCTGAACCCGGAGGGCTGGCTGCCGAAGCTGTTGGCCCACTCGGAGAGGCCGAGCTTGCCGAGGATGATGACGCCGTGGGCGCGCAGCTCCTTCGCCACGCCGGAGTCCACGGCCGGGAACGATTCGCGTAGCGCCCAGTCGCCCGCCGAGGTGTACATGGGCGTCGCGTCGATGATGTCCTTGAGCAGGATCGGCAGGCCCATGGCGGGGCCGAAGTTCTTGTGCTTGGCCCGTTCTTTGTCCATCAGTTTGGCTTCCGCCATCGCGTTGGGGTTGATCTGCGTGACGGCGTTGAGTCCGGGGCCGGCCTTGTTCAGAGCCTGGATCCGGGCCTCATAGGCCTTGACCAGTTCGACCGAGCTCACCTGGCCTTCCTGGAGCATCTTCTCTGCCTGGCCGCCGGTCAGGTTTTCGACGTCGAGCGTCGCCGCGCCGGCGTTCGCGGCGCCGATGAAGGCGACCGTGACGGCCAGGAGGACGACGATGAATCCGGCGGCACCGAGCCGCCGGCGAGGGGATGAGAGCACTTGGAATCCTTCCTTGGGGAGCAGGGGCACTACTCGCGGGAACCAAATCACCTGTTCGGTTTCAGCCGATCGGCCCGCGGTCCAGAATCCCTCAGCGGGCCCTTATCCACTTGTCCAGGCGTCACGGTGTGTTTACCGCCGTCAAGCCCGGGGACGGCCAAAGGAGCGGTTCGCCCGCGAGCAGCGGACCCGGCGGGCGAGCGAGCGACCGTCCGCTCGCCCGCCGGGCGCGTCCAAGAAGATGCCCCGACCGCGCGGCCTCTCTCGTCAGAAAGCCTGCAGGCGGCCGGGGCGCACAGCGGCGAGGGTGCGGCCGCCTGAAGGGGGCGTCGGCGACCGGGCCACCGCTGCGCAGACTCAACGTTAGGGCATCCGAGCGCTTCTCCAATCCTCCATTTGGAGGACCGGGGGAGGGCGGCCTTCAGGGCCGCGGGAAGGCCGCCCGGGCGGCCTGGACGGCGGGCTTCACCGCGCAGCCGTCGAGATGGTCGTCTACGAGCCCCATCGCCTGCATGAAGGCGTAGACGGTGGTGGGCCCGACGAAGCGCCAGCCCCGGCGCTTGAGGTCGCCGGCGAGAGCCTTCGAGGCCGGCGTGGTGGCCAGCGCGGCCAGGGCCGCCCGATCGAGCCTGCCGCTGCGGGGCTCTGGCTCGAAGCGCCAGACGTAGGTGGCGAGGGATCCCTCGGCCTCGACCAGGTCGCTCATGCGGGCGGCGTTGTTGATCACGGCTTCGATCTTCCCCCGGTGGCGCACGATGGCGGCGTCGGCGAGCAGGCGATCGACCTCGCGGCGTCCGTAGCGGGCCACGCGTGTGTAGTCGAAGCCGTCGAACGCGGCGCGGAAGGCCTCGCGCTTGCGCAGGATCGTCAGCCAGGAGAGGCCCGCCTGGAACCCCTCGAGGCTGAGCTTCTCGAACAGGCGTGTGTCATCGCCGACGGGAAAGCCCCATTCGGTGTCGTGATAGGCGATGTACTCGGGCGCCGACAGGCCCCAGAAGCAGCGGGTGAGCCCGTCGGGTCCGACGGCCAGGCCGTCGCCGACAGGGGTGTCCGTGGCCATCCGGCCCAGCCTAGCCGGGCGTGGGGCCGGCGCCCAGGCGGGCCGCGATAGCGTTGGCGAGCGCGATGGCGGCCGCGACGGAGACGATCTATGAGCGCCTGAGGCGTGTTCCGGCGGGGTACGTGACGACCTACGGGGACCTCTCGCCCGGTGCGCCACGCCACGCCGGGCGGGCGCTGTCGCAGATGCCGGCGGATGTGCCGTGGTGGCGGGTGGTGCGCAGCGACGGCAGCTGGCCGAAGGGTTCCGAGCAGCGTGCGCGGCTGCTGGCTGAGGACGTGCCCATCCGCGGCAGCAGGGTCATCATGTCCGAAGCGCGAATCCCGCGCGAGGCGATCCTCTAGCCGGCTCAGGCGAACAGCGGCTGCTGGGTGAAACCGGGGGCGTTCTCGATCTCCAGCATGCGCCGCTTGGTGGCGACCCCGCCGGGGGCTGAGAACCCGTGCAGGGCGCCGCTGGCGGAGAGGATGCGATGGCAGGGGACGACGATCGGGAAGGGGTTGCGGGCGAGGGCGCCGCCGACCTCACGGGCGGCCCGGGGACGGCCCGCGGCGGCCGCCAGCTGACCGTAGGAGGCTGTCTGGCCGGGTGGCACCTCGCGTGCCGCCCCGTAGACCCGCCGCGAGAACTCATCGACGTTCCTCTGATCGAGGACGATCCAGCGCAGGTCGGTGCGCTCCCCCTCAAGCAGCGCGGCGATCTCCGCGGCCGCGCGGCGCACTTCGGGCGGCGGCCGCGCCGGCGCTCGCCGCCGGGCTCGTCGCGAGCCGCGGGCTCCCGGGCATCAGGACGGCGCTGATGCCCTTGCCGCCCCAGCGCAGCCCGCAGGTGCCGATGGCGGTGGGGAAACGAAGCAACGCGCCGTTGCGTGGTTCGGTGTTCATGCACATCAAACGTAGCCGCCGGCCGAGACGTGAGACCGGTCCCGCCTTCAGGCGCCGAGGGTCAGGGCGTGAGCAGGGGGTCGTCCTCCACCCTCGTGCGTTCGGGGGAGGCGCCGACGGCCAGACGGGTGCTCATCTTGATCGCCCGCACGGCACCCGTCGCTCCGGCCTGGAGCGTGAGGCCGATGGCCAGCACGAAGATGCCGGGGATCAAGAGGACGCGGGAGCCGAGCATCAGGATGCCGACACGCCCGATCAGGTACGGGGGCGTGCAGACGGCGGCGCTGAGAGCTCCGCTGAGCGCCGAGGCGGTGAGCCGGTCGCGCCTGGGCAGGTTGCTCTTGCCGGCACCGATCAGCCGGGCGGGCACGGCGACGTAGGTGATCATCATCAGGCCGACCACGACCCCGAGCGTGAGGGCGAACCACGGGCGCCCCCAGCGCGGGGAGATCAGGGTGGCGATCGCGAGGGGCACGCCGAGCGCCGAGCCGCCGATCAGGACGGCCTCTCTGCGCCCCCAGGCCTTCGTGACGGCGGGTCTGACCTCCGGATGGCCTGGCTCGGCGACGGCGAAGGCGAAGACCGCGTTCAGGAAGAAGCTCGCGACGGTGATGGCGACGACGAGCAGTCCGAGCGGGATCAGCACCCAGCCGCGGATCTGATGGAAGGACTTGCCGTGGAGCACATGCAGCTTCAGGTCGAGCATGGCCAGCCAGATCCACAACGCCGGGAGCACCTGGATCGCCATCAGGCGCCAGTTCGCGATCAGCACCTTCATCCCGTCGAGCAAGAGCGTGATCGCACCGAGCATGAAGGCGAGGGGCGCGAAGATGCGTTTGCGGCGGCTGAGGCTCAGAAGCCCCTCGAGGACCTTCTCGTCGTCGGTCTCGATCGTGCGCAGGAGCGCCCTGCCTCTCGCCACCAGCCTGGCTAGGCGGGGCCGATCACGAGCCGCGGGCACCGGTCGAGTCTACCCCGAGGCACCGCGTTGGATCGGCGGTGCGGTTGTGCTCTACGCGATCCTCGCGAGCGCCGGGGCGGCGGCGGGACGGTCGGGCGGCACGCACACCATTCCCTCGCTGAAGCCGGCGGAGCCGATCCCGAAGGCGGCGTTGAAACGGTCGAGGTTGACGACCGTCAGCAGCGCCGTGATCTCGACGAGCTGCTGATCGCTGAAGTGCTCCTTCATGCGGTCGAACAGCTCGTCGGTCACCTCGACGGGCGTGCGCATCACCGCTACGGCGTAGTCGAGGGCCAGCTTCTCCCGTTCGCTGAAGAGGTCGCTCTGTCGATAGCGCGGCAGCGCCAGCAGCTCCTCGTCGGAGAAGCCCGAGTTGCGGCAGATCTGCGAACCGAGGTCGACGCAGAACTCGCAGCCGATCATCTGCGCGCCCTTCAACTCGACGAGGTTCTTGAGGCGCTCATCGACCGTGTGCCCCTTGCGCACCGCTCCCTGGAACCTGCCCATGCCGCTGAGCATCTTCGGCTGGTGGGCCCAGACCTCGATCGGTTCGATGCCCGAGCGACCGGCCGCGGGCGAGCGGCCGGTCAGCTTGACCATCCCTTTGTTCATGAACCGGTAGATGAGCTTCAGCTTGAGGCCGGCCTGATCCGCCTGCACTCCCTCGATGCGTGCCATCTGGCACCTCCTGTCACAAACGTTGGGGTTGGGGGGTCTATGCGCTATGACACGCGAGAGCAGGACGGTGTGACAGCGATGGACGAAATCGAGCTGGCCGACAGCTTCGACCGCCAGCGGACACGGTTGCGGGCGATCGCCTACCGGATCCTGGGCTCGCTGAGCGAGGCCGACGACGCCGTCCAGGAGGCTTGGCTGCGGCTGCAACGGACAGAGGCTCAGACGATCGACAGCCTCGAAGCGTGGCTGACGACGGTCGTGGCCCGGATCTGCCTGAACATGCTCCGCACCCGCCGGACGCGCGGCGAGCAGCCGCTGAACAGCCTCATGCCCGAGCCGATCATCGACGACCCGGCCACCGGGACCGACCCTGAGCACGAGGCGCTGCTGGCGGACGCCGTCGGCATCGCGCTGCAGGTCGTCCTGGACACCCTCAACCCGGCCGAGCGGCTCGCCTTCGTGCTCCACGACATGTTCGCGCTGCCCTTCGATGAGATCGCGGCGATGCTCGACCGCTCACCGCAGGCTACGCGCCAGCTCGCCAGCCGGGCCCGCCGTCGCGTGCGGGCGGCGGCGCCGGCGCCGGACCCCGACCTGAGCCGCCAGCGCGCGGTCGTCGAGGCCTACTTCGCCGCCGCCCGCGAGGGGGATCTGGACGGGCTCGTGGCGGTGCTCGACCCCGAGGTGGTGCTCCGCTCCCACCGCCGCGGCGAGGAGCCGCTCGAGCTGCGTGGCGCGGCTCGAGTCGCGGACGGGGCGATGGGGGCCCGGCGCTTCGCCCCCTACGTTCGCCCGGCCCTCGTCAACGGCACTGCCGGGGCGGTCGCCTTCGACGGCGAGCGGCCGTTTGCGGTGCTGGCCTTCACCGTCGTGGGCGACCGCGCGGTGGCGATCGACGTGTTCAACGACCCTGAGCTTGTCGGCCGGCTGGACATCGGTCGGATCGGCCGCTGAGTCGGGCTGTGGGGCCGCCAGGCGCGGGTCGGATGCGAAGGACTTCAGTCAGCGGCTGACTGCAGCGCGCTCGCGACCAGCTCGTGGGCCTCGCCGTTCTCCGTCGAGGGGATCCACTCGAAGATCACCGTGCCGATCTGCATCCTCCGGTCGGTGATGTCCCCCTCGAGGGCGATCAAGCGCGGGCTTCGGATGTGCCGCTCGCCGTTGACGTGACCGATCAACAGCCGTGAGTCCGACCGTGCGATGAGGCGGCTGAGGCCGAGCTCGTGGGCACGGGTGAGGCCGGCCAGCAACGCCCGGTACTCGGCCTCGGCGGCGGTGGCCGAGCCGATCCCCTCGGCCTCCTCGGCGAGCCGGTTTCCCGCCTCGTCATCGAGGAGATAGCCGATCGCCGCCGGCCCTGGCGCCCCCCGCGCTCCCCCGTCCACCTTGAGCACGGCGAACCCCGGCGTCGGTCGCCGCGCCGGCCGAGCGGGTCCGGCATTGGCCTTTGCCAGGGCCCGGCGCTCGGCGTCCTTGGTCGCCCGTCCCTTCCGGCGCGGTCGCCGCCGCCCCTGCGGTCTGCTCGTTGAATCCCCTTGGCCCACGGCCCGCCTCCTCTCCTCTACACGAGCGGGGAGGTGCCGCTCGTTCCGACGCCTGCCGGGTGATCCGGCCGGCTGGCCACAACCGTGAACAGCGGGATCGAAAACTCCTGACCGCCGCCGATGTGCCGCTGCTCGTGGCGTGTCACGATCGCCTGCTCGAACCCGAGAACACCAAGGAGACGAACCAGCAGCTCGGGACCGAAGTTCCACCACGTATGCCAGTTGTCCGAATCAGCGCTCGGCTCGAGGCGCGCGATCGGGCCCTCGAGACCGGCGTCCAGATCGGTCACGACCACACGGTCAGCCAGTCGAGCCGCCTGTTCGACCGCGCGCAACGGGTCGCGCAGGTGCAGCAGCACCGACCCGAGCACCGCCAGATCGAAACGACCCAGCTGCGGCGGCAGCCGATAGGCGCTGCTGTTGTGAACCCTCGCCCCGCTGTGAAGGCGCTCGTGGGCGAACCAGAAGCCATTGCGCAGCCGCTCCATGATCGCCCGTCGCTCCTCGCCGATCTGCTCGAGGTCGAGCCGGGCATGCGGAACGATGTCCCACTCGTCATCCGGCGCCAGCTCGACGGCTACCACTTCGGCGCCCTGCGACTCCATGTGGAACGTCAGGAACCCGCTCGCCGGTCCGATCTCGAGTACCCGCCGTCCCGCCAGGCGGACGCTGCCGAGGTAGGCGTCCTCGCCCCCGCGAAGATCCCAATCACCACCCACGAGACCCACTCCGGGGATCTCCATCACGTGGTAGAAGTGGCAATCCTCGACGCGCGTGACTCTGCGCGGCTGCGCATACAGAACGGATCCGGGCATCACCGCCTCCTCGGGCACGGGCGACAGTTTGTCGCCTTTCCGCTTCCGCCACATCGTCGGTGCGGCCGGTGCGCCTACCGGGGAGCTGACTGCGGCGCTCAATGCACTGCCGAGCGCGTGAAGACGCGGATCGAGATCACCGTGAGCGCGAGGGCGAAGAGAGCCACCGCAGCGAGGGACAGGTTCAGTGCACACGTCGAGGCCGCGCGAGCCCCCCCCTACCGCAACCAACCACAACTTAATCGGGGCGCCGAGATTCGAACTCGGGACCTCACCGACCCGAACGGTGCGCGCTACCAGGCTGCGCCACGCCCCGATGAAGGAGGCCAGTATCACACACGCGAGGCGACCCTTGGCGCTTCAGGCGCTCTCGCGGAGGCTCGCGCTCGCCTGTCGCCGCGCCCCGCGGCTGTCCCCGCCCCCCGGCCCCCGCGATCTTCTCATGCCCGCCCCGGCGACCCGAAGGCCCTCGACCTCGTTATGGTCGCCCCATCGCCGCTCCGATCCAGGACATCCTCGCCGAGGCCGAGCGCCTCCTCGAACCCGCTCGCTTCGAGGACTACTGCGTGAACGGTCTGCAGGTGCCCGGGCCGGCGGAGGTGGGCCTGATCGCGACTGCCGTGTCGGCCAACGCGGAGACCTTCGAGCAGGCTGCGGCGGCCGGAGCTGAGCTGCTGCTCGTCCACCACGGCCTGTTCTGGGGCTCGGGGGTGCGACTGATCGACGAGACGCTGAAGCGCCGGCTTCAGCTCCTGTTCGAGGCGGGGATCGCCCTTGCCGCCTACCACCTCCCCCTCGACGCGCATGCCGAGCTGGGCAACAACGCCCTGCTGGCCCGCGCTCTGGGGGCCGAGCGCCTGGCTCCCTTCGGCCGCCACCACGGCCAGACGATCGGCTTCCTCGCGAGGATGCCCGGCAGCGGCCTTCCCGTCGCCGAGCTGATCGAGCGGGTCAGGACGGCCACCGACCGCGAGCCGCTCGTGCTGGGCGGCGGACCTCAGGTGGTCGCGAGCCTTGCCGTCCTCTCCGGGGCCGGGTCGGACTATGTCACCGAGGCCGCCGAGGCCGGCGCCCAGGCGCTGCTCACGGGCGAGCCATCCGAGCGCGTCACCGCCGCCGCCCGCGAGCTCGGCGTGCACGTGATCGCCGCCGGGCACTACGCCACCGAGACGCTCGGCATCAGGCGCCTCGGCAAGCACCTGGCCGAGCGCTTCTCGCTCGAGCACATCTTCATCGACGTGCCCAACCCGGTCTGAGCCGTCGAGCGCCTCTTGGGCGCCCAGCGCGGCGCCCGGACCGAGCGCGTCGCAGATCCCGCTGAACGGCCCTAGCCAAGCAGCCAACTCGAGGCCGCCAGCGTCTAACATCAAGGCACCATTTTTCGGAGAGCGAGAGGGGAGTAGCAATGGAGGCGGCAACCACGAGCACGGGGTCGAAGACGATCGCCGGTCTGATTCCCCGCGCGGCCGCCGAGTACGGCGATCGTGTCGCCATCCGCTACAAGCGCGATGACGCCTGGCAGGACGTCAGCTACACCGAGCTCGCGGAGATCGTCCAGGAGACGGCTCTGGGGCTGATCGACCTCGGCGTGCAGGCGGGCGAGCGCCTTTGCATCCTCGGCAACACCCGCCCGGACTGGACCTACGCCGACATGGCCGCCACGTCCGCCGGCGCCGTCGTGGTGCCGATCTACCAGACCAACTCGCCCGAGGAGTGCCTGTGGGTGATCTCCGACTCGGGCGCCACGACGATCATCGTCGAGGACGAGGCCCAGCTCGCGAAGATCGTCGAGATCTCCGACCAGGTCCCGGACCTGCGCACGGTCGTGATCATCGACCCCCCCGCCGCTTCCACCAACGGCAACGGCTCGAGCCCCCGGGCGCTGCCGCTCGCGGCCGTGACACTCGACGAGGTCCGCAGCCGCGGCCGCGGCAAGGGGACCGAGGAGCTGGAAGCCCGCCGCGCGGCCGTCACCGGCGAGGACCCCTTCACCTTCATCTACACCTCGGGCACGACCGGCCCCCCCAAGGGCTGCGTGCTCAGCCACGGCAACTACGGCGCCATCATCGACATGGTCGGCGAGGCCGGCGAGATCCAGGGGGATGAGGTCATCTACCTCTACCTGCCCCTCGCCCACTCCTTCGCTCTGCTGATCCAGCTGGCAGTCTTCGATCTCGGCGGGACGCTGGCCTACTTCGGGGGCGACACGAAGAACATCCTGCCCGAGCTGCTCGAGGTCAAGCCCACCTACCTGCCCTCCGTGCCCCGCGTGTTCGAGAAGATCTACACGCTCGCCCACGGCGCGATCCAGGGGATGGAGCCCGAGGAGCGCGAGCGAGCCGAAGCGGCCATCGCCCTCGGTGTGAAGGTCCGCGACATGCTCAACCGCGGCGAAGCGGTGCCGGAGGACATGCAGAAGGACTTCGACGATGCCGACGAGCGGTTCTTCGCCAACGTCCGGGCGATCTTCGGGGGTCGCGTGCGCCACGCCACCAGCGGTGCCGCGCCGATCGCCAAAGAGATCCTCGAATTCTTCTGGGCCTGCGGAGTGCCCGTGCTCGAGGGCTACGGGATGACCGAGACCGCCACCGCGGCGACCACCTCGACTGTCGCCGACCACCGTTTCGGGACGGTCGGCAAGGCACTGCCCGGTGTCGAGCTGCGGATCGCCGAGGACGGCGAGATCCTGATCAAAGGCCCGAACATCTTCAAGGGCTACCACAACCGCGCCGAGAGCAGCTTCGGCACGGTCGAGGAGGGATGGCTGCACACGGGCGACCTCGGCTCGATCGACGCGGACGGCTACCTCTCGATCACGGGCCGAAAGAAGGACATCATCATCACCGCCGGCGGCAAGAACCTGACGCCGGCCAACATCGAGAACGACCTCAAGCAGAGCCGCTGGATCTCCCAGGCCGTGATGCACGGCGACGCCCGCCCCTTCCCCGTCGTGCTGATCACCCTTGACGAGGAAGAGATGCCGATCTTCGCCCGCGAGCATGGGCTGCCCGAGGATGTGGCCACGCTCTGCAAGGAGCCGGCCGTGCTCGAGCTGGTCCAGGCGGAGATCGACCGGGCGAATGCGAAATACGCCCAGGTCGAGCAGGTCAAGAAGTTCTGCATCCTCGACCACGACCTCTCCCAGGCCACGGGCGAGCTGACGCCGACCCTGAAGGTCAAGCGCAACGTCGTCAACGAGAAATACGCCGAGCTGTTCGACGCCCTCTACGCGGGCTGACGGCAGCGGGCGGACGGGACCAGCCAAGGATGCGCACCGACCCAGCTGACAACGGCGGCCTGTTCGTGGGCCGCCGTCCCGGCACGGCGCCCGTGCACTACCGGGACACGCCCGAACGCGGCGGCGATCTGCGCCAGCGCGTGGACGGGTCGGTGGCCGGCGGCCTGTTGGCCGGGATGATCTTCCTCAGCCTGCTCTGCTGGGGCCCGATTCCGGTCGCATGCCTGTGGCTGGGCTCGGAGGCCAACTACCTGACGGGAAGTGTCGGCCTGGGCATCCTGGTCGCCTTCGCCGCCCTGTTCGCGCTGCTGTTCGGCGTCCTCGCGCTGCTGAAGCGGCTCGACAACGCCTGGATCCTCGTGCGGCGCGCAGCGGGCTACGACCAGCGCTCGGGAGTGATGGGCAAGATCTTCGGCGCCACGGCTGTGATCTGCGCAGCGATCTTCGCCGTCTGGTTCCTCGTCATCCACGGGCCCGGCTCGAGCTTCATCTCGGGCGGCTCCGGCGTGTGATCGGCCCGGGCGGGATACCGCCCCTGCCGGCGCGCCACTGCTAGAACGAGGCCATATGGGCCTGCTCGACTACTACAAGCAGTTCGAGGGGATGTCCGAGGAGGAGGTCAACGCGGGCCTGCGCGAGGAGGCGGCCGAGCGCCGCCGCAAAGCGCTGACCCGGGTCGAGATGCTCGACCTCTCCCACACCACCTGGCCGGAGCTGCCCCACCCTCGCATCGTCAGCGCCCTGACCTTCGTGGCCCGCCGCGGCCTGCACGAGTACCCCCACCTGCGCGGCACGGATCTGCGTAACGAGCTGGCCGAGCGCCACGGCGTCGAGCCGGAGCGGCTCGTCCTCGGCAACGGCGCGGCGGAGCTGCTGACGGGCGCCACGCGGGCGCTGATCTCGCCCGGCCAGCAGCTGCTCACGCGCTGGCCCTCATACCCGCTGTACCCACTCATGGCCCGCCGCGCGCACGGCCAGGCGGTACGCGTGGAAGGCGGTGTCGACGCGCTGCTGGAGGCCTCCCACCACCCCGACGTGAGGGCCATCGCCCTGGCCAGCCCAGATGACCCGAGCGGGGAGCTCTTCGCGACCGCCGAGCTCGAGCGGCTGCTGGCCGGCCTCCCCGAGGGCGTGGCCGTACTGCTCGACGAGGCGCTCGTGGACTTCTCCGACGCCCAGCCAGTGGGCAGCTCCCTCGCCCTGCTCGAGAGCCACCCGCGACTGCTCGTCTTTCGCACCTTCTCGAAGGCCTGGGGGCTGGCCGGGCTGCGCATCGGCTACGTGATCGGCGGCCCCGGCTCGGGCGAGCTGCTCGCCGAGCTCGAGCCCGATCTGGGGGTTTCGGAGCTCTCCCAGGCGGGTGCGCTGGAGGCGTTGCGCAGCTGCACGAACATCTACGAACAGCGCGTGGCCACGATCCGCACCGAGCGCCCGCGCGTGATCGCTGCCCTAAGAGAGCTGGGCTTCGAGGTCTCCGACAGCCAGGCCAACTTCGTGTGGGCAGCCCACCCGGCGCTGCCGGGCTCGGAGCTGGCGGCCCGTCTCGCCCAGACGGGCGTGCTGGTCGCCGCCGGGGACGCCCTCGGCGAGCCCCACCACGTGCGCGTCGCCTTGCGCTCCGAGCGCGCGAGCGAGCGTCTGCTCGACGCGATCTCGAAATCGATCTAGGAGCGGCCCACGGGGCGCCGAACGGGACACCGTCGCGCTCGGCGGGCTCGCCTTGCGCCCTCGGTGCTCAGCCCGAGCCGGCCTGGCGAAGCAGCGCGCCGGTGGTGCCTTCGAGGATCTTGCGCCACGCGCTCACCTCTTCGGTCTCCTCATCGAAGTGGGCCACCACCTGTCGGACACGCTTGCCCGAGATGTCGAGGCCGTGGCGCTCGGCAACGGCCTGGTAGCGATCGTATTCGCCGGCCAGCTGCCTGGTCACCGACTCGAAGCCGTGACGGGCGATCTCCACACGCGAGGTGAAGCTCATCATCGACGTCTGGAACATCAGTTCGTCGGTCGGCTCCGGCTCGATCAGCACGATGTCCACACCCGGGTAGCGGGCCTCCCAGCCCTTGGCCAGTTCGTGCAGGCGCTGATGGGCCACGAGCTTGAAGACCTGGTAGCCGATCTGCGCGAAGCCCATGTCAGAGACCCGCCGGGGACGCTCTCCCCGGACCGTCTTGATCGTGCTGGCGAAGTCGTTGACGAATGGCACGATCGGGTTGATCACGATCACGAGCTTGGCGCCCGCCTGCACGGCCAGGTCGAGGTTGGTCGTCGAGACGATGCCGCCGTCGATCAGCTCCCGGCCGCCCACTTCGACGGGCGAGTAGACCATCGGCAGGGCACCCGACGCCCGCACGGCAGTCGAGATCGGCACCTCGTCCATGCCGTCCACCCCGAATACCACCCGCTCGCACGTGTCGAGGTCGGTGGCCGTCAGGTACAGCTCGCAGTCGAGCTTGCGGAAGTCGTCGGTACGGCCCGGTTCGTCGAGCACCTCGCCCAGGTATTTCTCGATTCCGGCCCCCGTGTAGAGCCCCGAGGGGAGCACGTCGGCGAGGCCGAGCGCGAGATCCATCGCCGATACCCCGCCCCTCGTGGAGGCGAACTGCTTGAGCGCCGCGAGGGCTTTGAAGGGGATCGTGGCGCCCTTGCGGGCGAACTCGAGCAGGTTCGGTTGCAGCAGGTCGCCGATGTCGATGTCTTTGAAGGGCGGCTTGCCCTTGCGCGTGACGACCCGCATCATCTCCTCCGGGGTCACGCCGTTGGCCGCCAGCGCGGCGATGAACGACCCCGCCGAGGTGCCGACGTAGACGTCGAAGTTGTTCACGGTGCTGTTCACCGCCAGCAGATCCAGCGCGCGCAGCGCGCCGATCTCATAGACGCCGCCGGTGAACCCGCCGCCGCCGAGCACAAGGGCGGTCTTGTCCCTGCGGGGACGACGGCGCCGGTCGATCGACTCCGGCCGGCCGACCCCACGCGCAGCCATCCGGCGCTCCCGGGCCGCCCGGGCCTTGCCTGTCGCCTCAGCCTTCTTCAGCTTCGGTTCCAGCTTGACAACCTTGCCCATCGCCAACATTCTAGGGGCGAGTGCCCCGGAATCGCTCTGCGACGACGTGGATTCTGCTGCTCGGGATCCTCCTCTGCACGCTCTCCCTCGCCCCCTCGGCGGGCGCAGCGGGCGGTCTCGCCGGCTTCCAGGCCGATCTCCGCCACCAGCTCGCCCTGGCCGGGCCTCACGACGGGGCCTACGTCTACGACGTAACGGCCAAACAGGCCCTGTTCTCCGAACGCGCCACGACGGCGCGCCCCCCGGCCTCCGTGGAGAAGCTCTACACGGCCACGGCCGCCCTCGCCCAGATGGGCCCTACCGGCCGTCTGACGACAAGCGTCTACGGCGTCGGGCAGCTCGCCCCGTTCGGGGTCTGGGAAGGCGACCTTTACCTGCGCGGCGGCGGCGACCCGACCTTCGGCTCGAGCTCCTTCATCGCCGCCCACTACGGCGGCACCGGCGCCAGCGTCACGTCGCTGGTGAGCCAGCTCGTCAAGACTCAGGGGATCCATCACATCACGGGGTCGGTGAAGGGCGATGAGGCCTTCTTCGACACCCGCCGCGGCGAGCCCTCCACCAACTTCGCCCCCGATCCGTTCCTGGAAGGAACACTCAGCGGCCTCGCCTTCAACCGCGGTGCCAGCGGGCACATCCGCGGCGTCCACGCCCCGGCCGCCTACGCCGCCCGGGCCCTGTGGGGGGCGTTGAAGGGCGACGGCGTGAACATCCGTGGCGGCAGCGCCGCCGCCGCCACGCCCGCGGGGGCCGTGCTGCTCGCGCAGGTGCAATCCCCGACGGTGGCCGAACTGCTCGGGCTGATGCTGCCCCCGTCGGACAACTTCTTCGCCGAGACGCTCCTCAAGGACCTCGGCGCGCTCTACGGCGGCGCCGGCACCACCGCCGCGGGCGCAGCCGTCGTCGAAAACGCCGTCTCATCCCTGCTCGGCTTCCGACCCCGCATCGTCGACGGCTCGGGCCTGTCCCGCGCGGACCACACCTCCCCCTACCAGGTGGTCGACCTGCTGGCCCTGCTGGCCGGCACGCCGACCGGCCAGGTGCTGCGCGAACACCTGGCCGTGGCGGGCCACACGGGCACGCTCGAAAGACGCATGCGCCACACGGGCGCCTCCGGGCGCTGTGAGGGCAAGACGGGAACCCTCACGGGCGCTTCCAACCTCGTCGGCTACTGCCAGGCCTCCGGCGGCCATCTGCTCGCCTTCGCGATCTTCAACGACGGCATCGCCACCGAAGCGGCCCACGTCTTCCAGGACCACATGACGGTCACGATCGCCAACTCGAACATCAGCTCGGCGGAAATCGCCCGCGCCCGCGGCGCCCGCCGCTAACCCAGCGCGTAGATCGCGGACACGTTCGCCGTGAGGTTGCAGCGGATGGCCGTCGCCTTGTGGGCCTTGTGGCGCTTGTGGTGTGGCTTGGGCCGGTGTGAGACGGTCGGGGCGGAGGCGCCCTTCGGGGTGCTCGACACCGGGGCGGCCACCGGGCTCGGCGTGCGCCCGTAGCCGAAGTCCGGCTGTTCGCCTTCATAGCCGCCGAAGCTCTCGCCTTCGCCGCCCGTGCATTCGATGTAGCCGCCGTCCTCGACGATCGAGACGACCGCCCCGAGCGCCACGCCCGACTTTTCGGCCAGGAACGCCGCCTTGCTCTGCCCGTCGCTGAGCGCCTTGGCCATTCCTTCGCGATAGACGGCCGTCGCCTGAGCGGAGTTGTCATCGACCCCGATCGGCACGATGCCCACGCCCTCGACGCTCACGGTGCGCGCGGCCGTCGAGCCGGCCGGACCTTCGCCGGTGGCCACCCCGAGCATGCCCGCGGCGATCGCTCCCGCAGCCGCGATCGGCGCCGCGATCAACACTGTTCTGCGCCGGAGGGTCATGCTCATGAGACTACCCCCAACGGCGCCGGGGGCCCGTTTGGGGGGGGGGGTTCAGGCCCCGAGCAGCTTGCGCAGGGCGGCTTCGTCGAGCACCTTCACGCCCAGCCGCTCAGCCTTCTCGAGCTTCGAGCCCGGGGTCTCGCCGGCGACGAGATAGTCGGTCTTCCTCGACACCCCGCTCGTCACGCGCCCGCCGGCCGCGACGATCCGCTCGGTGGCCTGCTCGCGCGACCAGTCCGGCAGCGTGCCGGTCAGCACGAGGGTCTTTCCCGCCAGCGGCCCCTCCGACGGCGGCGGTCCCTCTTCCTCGAACCGCAGCCCGATCGTTCGCAGGGCGTCGATGAGCTCGAGCATGCGCTCGTCGTGGAGCTGTGAGCGGATCAGCACGGCCATCTTCTCCCCCACCCCCGGCACCTGCTCGATCTTCTCCTCCTCGGCGTCGAGCAGCGCGTCGATCGTCCGGAACGACTGCGCGAGGTTCCTCCCGGTCACCTCGCCGACCTCCTCGATGCCGAGCGCGAACAGCACCCGCCCGAAGGGCCGCTGCTTGGATGCCTCGATCGCCGCGAGCAGCTTGCCCGCCGAGATCGCGCCGAAGCCCTCCAGCTCGATGAGCTGCTCCTCTGTGAGGCGGTAGAAGTCCGCAGCCGTCTCCACCAGACCCCGTTTCTGCAGCTGGTCCACCTGCTTCTCGCCGAGCCCGTCGATGTCCATCGCGCCCCTGGAGACGAAGTGCTTGAGCAGCTGCCAGATGCGCTCCGGGCAAACTCGGTTGGGGCATTTCGTGTAGATGCTCCCCGCGCTCTTGACCGTCGGCGTGGAGCAGAACGGGCAGATCGCGGGCGGCCGCGGCAGCGGGGGACGGTGCTCGTGCTCGGCCACGTGCGGCGCCGGCGAGACGACCTGGGGGATCACGTCACCTGCCCTGACGACGATCACGTCCTCGCCCTCGCGGATGTCCTTGCGGACGATGTCCTCCTCGTTGTGCAGGGTGGCCATGCGGATCGTCACGCCCCCGACTTCGACCGGGGAGAGCACGGCGTAGGGGCGCATGTCGCCGAACTTGCCCACGTTCCACATCACCTTCTCGAGCTTCGTGACCGCGGTCGTGGGCGCGAACTTCCAGGCCACGGCCCATCGCGGGTCGCGGCCCACCGAGCCGAGACGACGCTGCAGCGCGAGGTCGTCGACCTTGACCACCGCCCCGTCGATCTCGAAGTCGAGCTCGCCCCGACGGCGCTCCCACTGCAGGCACTGATCGATCACGGCCTGCTCGTCCTCGAGCAGGGCGATGCCCCCGTTTACCCGGAAGCCGTGGTCGCGAAGCCACTGCAGGCCCTCCGAGTGGGTGTTGAAGGTCAGTCCCTCGGTGACGCCCACCTGGTAGCACCAGATCGACAGCGGCCGCTTGGCCGCGTCGGCAGGATCGAGCTGGCGAACCGTGCCGGCGGCCGAGTTGCGCGGGTTCATGAAGGTCGATTCACCAGCTTCGGCGCGGCGCTCGTTCAGCGCCGTGAAGTCGCGCAGAGACATGTAGACCTCGCCCCGCACCTCGACCAGCGGCGGGGCATCGCGGATCCGCAGCGGGATCGCGCCGATCGTGCGCAGGTTGTGGGTCACGTCCTCGCCGATCTCGCCGTTGCCCCGCGTGGCGCCCCGCTCGAGCAGGCCGTCGCGGTAGAGCAGGCTGATCGCCAGGCCGTCGATCTTCGGCTCGACCACATAGCGGAAGCTCGGCTGCTCGATGCCCTCGCGGGCGAGGTGGTTGCGCATCCGATCGACCCACGCGCGCAGCTCCTCCTCGGAGCGGACGTTGCCGAGCGAGAGCATCGGCTCGAGATGCGTGACTTTCTCGAGCTTGCCCACCGGCTCGCCCCCCACCCGCCGCGTCGGCGAGTCGGCCGTGGCCAGCGCGGGGTTCTCGCCCTCGATCCCCCTCAGCTCGTCGAGCAGGCGGTCGTAGACCTCGTCGCCGATCTCCGGGTCGTCGAGGACGTAGTAGCGGTAGGCGTGGTGCTCGAGCTGCTCGCGGAGCTCGGCGGCCCGCGCGGCGACCTCGGCGGGCGGCTTCCTCGCCGCGGTGGAGGCAGGCCGCCCGGCGCTCACAATGCCGCGTCAGGCGCCGGCCGATCTCCGATCGGTGGCTCCAGCAGGCCTTCCAGATCGAAGCGCCGCAGCGCCTCGAGGCTCGCATGGTCGGTGAGGTCGAAGTGGATCGGGGTGACGGCGATCCGCCCGGCGTGCACGGCCGCGAGGTCGGTCCCAGGCTCGTCGTGGAAGCCCGGGTAGGCGCCGTAGATCCAGTAGCGGCGGCGGTGCTCCTCCTCCTTCTCGAGCTTCAGCTCGTCGCGGTAGATGCGCTTGCCCAGGCTCGCCACCTCGACGCCCTCCGGCTGACCGGCGGGGACGTTGACGTTGAGCAGCGTCCGCGCCGGCAACGGCACGTCCTCGATCCGGCTGACGAGCGCGGCGACGAACGCCGCGGCCACCTCGAAGCCGAAGCCGCCGTCGAAGTTGTAGTCGAGGTTGCGCGAGCCCGACTGCTGGGAGACGGCGATCGCGGGCAGGTTCAGCACAACACCCTCGAGGGCCGCCGCGACCGTGCCCGAGTAGGTGATGTCGTCGCCCAGGTTCGCCCCGTGGTTGATCCCCGACACGACCAGGTCGGTCTCGAAGTCCTCGATCAGGCCGAGGCTCGCAAGGCGGACGCAGTCGACGGGCGTGCCGTCGGTCGCGTAGCCGCTGGTGCCGTCCGCGAAGGGCACCTCTTCGACCCACAGGGGGCGGCGCGTGGTGATCGAGCGGGCCATCGCCGAGCGGTTGCCGTCGGGGGCGATCACGGCCAGGCGGACGTCCTCGAGCGCCTCCAGGGCGCGGCGCATCGCCTGTAGCCCCTCGGCCTCGATGCCGTCGTCGTTGGTGAGCAGCACGTTGAGCATCCGACGTCCAGCATAGGGCTCGTCTCGGGCCCCGGGCGTGAAGATGTGCCGCTGGAGTGCTCGGAGTGAGGGGGCGGGGCGGCGCGTTGAGCGAGGCGGATCGCGGCTCAGTAGTCCACCCGCGCCAGCGCCAGACCGTGCGCGGGAGCGGTCGGCCCCGCCTCTGAGCGGGGACGGCCCGCGAGCAGCCCTTCGAAGTGCTCGAGCGCCGTCCAGCCGCGAGCCACGTCGAGCATCGTCCCGACGAGCACGCGGTTCATGTGACGCAGGAACATGTCCGCCTCGATCCAGAACGCCAGGATGTCCCCTTCCGAGACCCACTCGGCCCGCGAGACGGTGCAGTTGAACCACCTGTGCTCGGTCTCCCTGGGCGTGAAGGCGGTGAAGTCGTGGCGACCGAGGACAGCCGCAGCGCAGGCCTCGAGCGCCTCGCGGTCGACGCGCCCCGTCCACCAGTAGGCGTGGCCACGGGCGAACACGCTGCGGGCGCGCCGCGCCAGCACGCGGTAGCAGTAGGTCCGCGAGCGGGCATCGCGGCGGGCATCGAAGGAGTCCTCGACGGGTTCCGCACTGAGCACGGCCAGATCGGAGCCGATCAGCCCGTTGAGGCGCAGCGGGTCGACCGCCTCGTGGGCGTAGCTGGCCACCTGCCCCCATGCGTGAACGCCACGGTCGGTGCGCCCCGCCACCCGCAGGCTCAGGGGCGCGCCGTCGGTGCCCGTCGGCCCGAGAACGGTCTGCAGGGCCCGCTCGAGCTCCTCCTGGACCGTGCGCTCATCGGGCTGGCGCGCCCAGCCGGCGAAAGCGGAGCCGTCGTACTCGATCGTGAGCTTCGTCTTCATCGCCGCCGCGCTGAGCCCCCGGCGGCTCGAACCCTGGATGGTTCGTGGACGCGGCGAAGAGGTGCCACGCGGTCCGTTGGTTCGCGGACGCGGCCAGGCCGTGTCACACGGTCCGTTAGACGAGCTCGATGTAGACCATTTCGGTCGCGTCGCCCGGACGCTGACCGATCTTCAGGATGCGCGTATAGCCGCCCGGGCGCTCCGCGTACCGAGGGGCCACCTCGACGAACAGCTTGTGCACGGCGAACTTGTCCTGGGAGAGCGTCGAGAGGGCCTGGCGCCGGGCGTGCAGGTCGCCCCGCTTGGCCAGGGTGATCAGTTTCTCGATCTCCGGCTTGACGGCCTTGGCCTTCGCCTGGGTCGTTTCGATCCGCTCGTGCTCGATGATCTCCTTCGAGAGGTTCATCAGCAGGGACTTGCGGTGCGCCGAGTCGCGGCTCAGCTTGTTGCGTGTCTTCTTGTGTCTCATAAGGTCGGGAGTGTAATGCTCGATCACTTGCGCCGCCTGCGGCGGCAGGACGTGATCGATCATCACACCCCCTCCCAACCGACCGGTTGGGAGCCGCGGCAGGCTGTCGCGCTCGTGTCAGTCCGTGCGGAGGTTCAGGCCCCTTGCGTGGAGGGTTTCGATGACCTCGTCGATCGACTTTTTGCCGAAGTTGGGGATCGCGTTGAGCTCCGCCTCGGACTTGGAGATCAGGTCGCCGACGGTCTGGATGCCGGCGCGCTTGAGGCAGTTGTAGGACCGGACGCCGAGCTCGAGCTCCTCGATCAGGATCCCGTACTCCTCGCCCTGCAGGGCCGCCTGGGGGCCCCCGCCGACAGCCAGTCCATGGCCGTCGAGCTGGCCGCCGGGCGCGGCGCGCAGCTCCTGGATGCGGTCCGCGTCGGTGAAGATCGCGAGCTGGCTGATCAACAGCTCGGCCGCCTCACGGAGCGCCGCCTGCGGGTCGATCGAGCCGTCTGTCTCGATGTCCAGGGTGAGCTTGTCGAAGTCCGTCTTCTGGCCGACGCGGGCCTGCTCGACCGCGTACGCCACGCGCCTGACGGGTGAGAAGATCGAGTCGATCGGGATCACGCCGATCGGCTGGTCGGAGGACTTGTTCTCCTCGGCCGGGCGGTATCCGCGGCCACGGCCGATGGTCATGTAAAGCTCGAGCTTGGTTTTCTTCTCCAGCGTGGCGATGTGCAGGTCCGGGTTGAGGATCTCCACGCCCGCGGGCAGGTCGATGTCCTTCGCCGTGATCTCGCCCGGGCCGGTGACAACCAGGGGCGCCTCGACCTCGCTGGCGTCGGAGTGCATCCGGCAGACCACGCCCTTGAGGTTCAGGACGATGTCGGTGACGTCCTCCTTGACGCCCGAGATCGTGGAGAACTCGTGGGCCACGCCCTCGATGCGCACGCTCGTCACGGCGGCGCCGGCCAGCGATGAGAGCAGTACGCGCCGCAGCGAGTTTCCGAACGTGTAGCCGAAACCGCGGTCCAGCGGCTCGATCGTGAACGTGCCGCGATTCTGCTCCACGGACTCGCTTGTGATCCGGGGGATTTGGAAGTCGAGCATGAGAGTCCTTACGTCGTTTTGGTGTCGTGCCGGCGTCGGGCGGACGCCGGCCTACAAGTGCCTCCGTCCTCAGGGACGGCGGCGTCGAAAGTCGCTTCTACTTCGAGTACAGCTCGACGATGAGCTGCTCCTGCACCGGCGCGGCAACCTCGCGCCGCTCCGGCTTGCGCAGCACCTTGGCCGTCAGCGACTCGTGATCGGCCTGCAGCCACGCGGGAATCTGTCCCGTCAGCTCGGTGGCGTCCCTGATCACCTGTGTGGCGGGGGTGTTCGCCTTGATCGCGATCACGTCGCCCGGCCGCACCTGGTAGCTGGGGATGTTCACCCGCCGGCCGTTGACCGTCCAATGGCCGTGGCGGATCAGCTGGCGTGCCTGGCGGCGGGAGGCGCCGAAGCCGAGGCGCACGAGAACGTTGTCGAGGCGGCACTCGAGCAGCGCGAGCAGGTTCTCGCCCGTGATGCCGGGCTGCCGTGAGGCCTTGGCGTAGTAGCCGCGGAACTGCTTCTCGAGCACGCCGTAGTAGCGGCGCGCCTTCTGCTTCTCACGCAGCTGCACGCGGTACTCGCTCTGTTTGAGGCGGCCGCGGCCGTGCTCGCCCGGCGGGTAGGAGCGCCGCTCGACGCCGCACTTGTCTGTCAGGCAGCGCTCGCCCTTGAGGAACAGCTTCTGTCCCTCGCGGCGGCACTGCTTGCACTGGGGACCCGTGTCGCGAGCCATCTCAGACCCTCCGCCGCTTGCGTGGGCGGCACCCGTTGTGAGCCTGCGGCGTGACGTCCTTGACGCCCGTCACCTCGAGGCCCGCTGCCTGCAGCGAGCGGATCGCCGTCTCGCGCCCGGAGCCCGGGCCCTTGACGTAGACCTCCACCTTCTGCAGCCCCTGTTCCAGCCCCTTGCGGGCGGCCGCGTCGGCCGTCACCTGCGCGGCGAAGGGAGTCGACTTGCGCGAGCCCTTGAAGCCGGCGCCACCGGCGGACTCCCAGGCGATGACGTTGCCCGTCGTGTCGGTGAGCGAGACGATCGTGTTGTTGAACGACGTCTTGATGTGGGCCTGGCCGACGGGGATGTTCTTTTTCGGCTTGCGCCGTCCGCGTGCGCGTTTGGGAGCAGGGGGCATTACTTCTTGCCGGCTTTCTTCTTGCCGGCGACCTGCATGCGCTTGGGACCCTTGCGGGTGCGGGCGTTGGTCTTGGTCTTCTGCCCCCGCACGGGCAGGCCGCGCCGGTGGCGCAGGCCCCGGTAGCAGCCGATGTCCTGCAGCCGTTTGATGTCCTGCACGCGCTCGCGCCGCAGGTCGCCCTCGACGGTCAGGTTGTCGTCGATCGCGTCTCTGAGCTTGGCGACCTCGTCCTCGGTGAGGTCACGGATGTAGGTGTTGGGATCGATGCCGACGTCGGCGAGGACCTTCGAGGAGGTCGACCGGCCGATGCCGTAGATGTAGGTCAGCCCGATTTCCGAGCGCTTGTTGAGGGGAAGGTTGACTCCCGCGATCCTCGCCATACGCGCCTAGCCCTGCCTCTGCTTGTGCCGCTTGTTCTGGCAGATCACCAGCACCACACCATGGCGGCGGATGATCTTGCATTTCTCGCACATCGGCTTCACCGACGGTCTTACCTTCATGATCCCTTTCAGGCGCTTGTTCCGGCGGCCCGGCTCTGGCTGCCGTTGCGGCCGCCGCTACCGGGTCGAGGATTTGCCTTTGCGCGCACCTATGGCCGCGCGCGTGGGCAGGACTCCAGATGGTAGCAACTCGCGCGCCGCGACCACGGTCCGATGAGGGCCCGCGCGGTCAGGCGCCCTGGGCGGCCAAGGCGCCCTGCCGCTGCTCGGCGGGCAGGTGCCAGGGGGTCAGGATCTGAGGCCCGTCGGCGGTGATGGCGACGGTGAACTCGAAGTGCGCCGCCGCCGAGCCGTCCTGGGAGTAGATCGCCCACCCGTCGCCGCCGACCCGCACGCCGGGCTTGCCCGCGGTGGTCATCGGCTCGATCGCCAGCACCATCCCCTCCTCCAGCAGCGGCCCCTTGCCGGGCTTGCCGTAGTTGGGAACCTGCGGGTCCTCGTGCATGTTGCGCCCGACCCCGTGCCCGACGAGCGAGCGGACCACGGACAGGCCGGCGTCCTCGGCGACCTGCTGGATCGCCGCCGAGAGGTCTCCCATGCGGTTGCCCGGGCGGCACTGGGCGACACCGGCGTGGAGCGCCTCCTCTGTGGCCTCGAGCAGGGTTCCGGTCTCGGCATCGATCTCCTCGACGGGGAAGGTGCGAGCCGCGTCGGCGACCCAGCCGTCGAGCGTCACGCCGACGTCGATCGAGATGATCTCGCCGCGGCTGAGGCGGTGCGCGCCGGGGATCCCGTGCACGATCATCGACCCCGGCGAGGCGCAGATCGAGCCCGGGAAGCCGCGGTAGCCCTTGAAGGTCGGCGTCGCCCCCTGCGAGCGGATGTACCGCTCGGCGAGCTTGTCGAGTTCGCCCGTGGTGATGCCCGGGCGGACGCTGCCCTGGATCAGATCGAGCGTTGCCGCGAGGATCCGGCCGGCGCTCGCCATCTTGGCGAGCTCCTCGGCTGACTTCTTGATGATCACCCTCGGAGCTTAGCTGGGAGCTCCGGGGATGCTGGGCGGTACGGACAGGTCACAGCTCCTCCTCGAGCCGGAGCGTCGCCACGGTCGCCCGGATGTGGCGGTGGACCTCATCGGGGGAGCGGGTTCCGTCGAAGCGCCGCAGCAGGCCGCTGCGGTCGTAGTAGGCGATCAGCGGCTCGGTTTGGGAGTGGTAGACCTCCAGGCGCCGGCGGATCGTCTCCTCGCGATCGTCGTCGCGCTGGATCAGCCGCGAGCCGTCCTGGTCGCAGACCCCCTCGTGCTTGGGCGGGTCGAAGTCGACGTGGTAGATGTGGCTGGCGTTCTTGACGCAGGTGCGCCGCCCGGCCAGCCTCCGCACGACCACCTCGTCGGGAACCTCGATCAGCAGCGCTCCGGTCAGGCGCCTGCCGAGACCTTTCAGCGCCTCCGACAGGGCCTCCGCCTGGGCCTCGTTGCGAGGGAAGCCGTCGAGCAGGAAGCCGTCCGCGGCGTCGGGGTCGCCGACCCGGCCGAGGATCATCTTGATGATCACCTCGTCGGGGACCAGGTCGCCGGCGTCCATGTAGCGCTTGGCCGCCTTGCCGAGCTCGGTCTCCTCGGCGACCTGGGCACGGAGCATGTCGCCGGTCGAGATGTGGGCCAGGCCGAAGTCGTCGCGCAGGCGCTCGGCCTGCGTCCCCTTGCCGGCGCCCGGGGGACCGAGCAGGATGAGGTTCAACTCGGACAAGACCGAGGCAGCCTACCCGCTCGTGTGCGACTCATGCCACCCGTGGCGGCGGCCCCGCCCCGGCGGGCGCCGCGGCGAGCAGCTGACGCTACTTCAGGAAGCCCTCGTAACTTCGCATCATCAGCTGCGCCTCGAGCTGCTTCATCGTTTCGAGCGCCACGCCGATGACGATCAGGATCGAGGTACCGCCGAAGTAGAAGTTCTGGTGCGTACGGGCGATCAGGACCGCGGGCAGCGCGGCCACCGCGGCGAGGAACAGGGCCCCCGGGAAGGTCAGCCGGGCGAGGATGCGGTCGAGGAATTCCGCCGTCGGGCGGCCCGGTCTCACGCCGGGGATGAAGCCGCCGTACTTCTTCAGGTTGTCGGCCTGGTCCACCGGGTTGAAGGTGACGGCCGTGTAGAAGTAGGTGAAGACGATGATCAGCAGCGACTCACCGACGACGTAGTGCCAGCCGTTGGGCGTGAAGAAGTCAGAGAGCTGCTGGCCCCAGTGCGTTTTGACGAGCTGGCCGACGGTCGGCGGGAAGGCCATCAGGCTGGCCGCGAAGATCACCGGGATGACCCCGGCCATGTTGACCCGCAGCGGCAGATAGGTCTGCCCGCCCTCGGACATGCGCCGGCCGATCACGCGCTTGGCGTATTGCACAGGGATCCGGCGCTGGCCTTCCTGCACGAACACGATGCCCGCGACCACGGCCAGCACGAGGAAGGGCATCATCACCTTGAAGACCTGGTCCTGGCTGGTCCACCACGACTGGATGCCGGCGGGCAGGCGCGCGACGATTGAGGCGAAGATCATCAGCGAGATGCCGTTGCCGATCCCCCTCTGTGTGATCAGCTCGCCGATCCACATCAGCAGGACGCAACCGGCGGTGAGGCAGATCACGATCACGAAGATGTGCGGCGCGTCGAACTTTTTGACGACCGATTCGCCGGCTTTGGCCTGCAGGGTGTGGAACAGGAAGACGTAGCCGATCGACTGCGCGAAGGCCAGGCCGACGGTCAGGTAGCGCGTGTACTGGGTGATCCGGGCCTGGCCCACCTCGCCTTCCTTCGCGAGCTTTTCCAGCGAGGGCACCGCCACCTGCAGCAGCTGCAGGATGATCGAGGCGGTGATGTAGGGCATGATCCCCAGCGCGAAGATGGCGATCCGCGAGAGGCCGCCGCCGGAGAACAGGTTGAGCAGGCCGAGGATGTTGGAGCCGCCGAACTGCTTCTGGATGTTGTTGACGGCCGAAAGGTTCACGCCCGGCACGGGCACGTGCGAGCCGAAGCGGTAGATCAGCAGCATCAACGCCGTGAAGGCGATCTTCTTGCGGATGTCCGCGACCTGGAAGGCGTTGAGGATCGTCGAGAGCATGGTGACCTGTCCGCCGCTGCCCTGGCCTTCGCCCGGACGCCCGCGGAGCCGCCGATTCTAGTCGATGGGAGAGCCTCCGGACCCCGGTGGAAGGTCCGCCGTTGGCCCTCAGGCCTCGACGATGGTGCAGGTGCCGCCGGCGGCCTCGATGCGCTCGCGCGCACCGGCGCTGAAGGCGTGGGCGTGGACGGTCAGCGCCTTGCTGATGTCGCCCTTGGCCAGCACCTTGACGGGAATGTCCTTGCGCGTCGCCAGGCCCTTGGCCTTCATCAGCTCGATCGTCACCTCGGCACCCGCCTCGAAGCGCTCCTCGAGCGCTGAGATGTTGACGGGCTGGGTGTGTGTGCGGAACATCTCGAAGGGCATCGACTTCTTCATGTGCGGCCCGCGCAGCTTTCGCATCCGCATGTGGATCGGCATCTGGCCGCCCTCGAAGGCCGCACGCCGCTTGGAGCCCGAGCGCGAGCCCGCGCCCTTCTGGCCGCGCCCGGCAGTCTTGCCCGTGCCGGAGCCTTCGCCGCGACCGACCCGCTTGCGGGGCCGGCGGCTGCCGGGAGACGGGGTCAGGTTGTGCAGCCCGATCCGCTCCTTACCGTTCTCGGAGGCGCTCACTTCTTCTCCTCGACCTCGACCAGGTGGCGTATGGCGTGAACCATGCCCCGCGACTGCTCGGTGTCGTTGACCTCAACCGTGTGGCCGATCCGCCGCAGCCCCAGCGAGCGCAGCGTGTCGAGCTGTTTGCGGTTGGCGCCGTTCTTCGAGCGGCGCTGGGTGACCGTGAGCGAGCTCATCCGGCGGGCGCCTCCTCGGGCGCGGCAGGTGCCTCCCCGGCGGTGGAAGCCTCGGCCGGAGCCTCGGCTGCCTCGGCGCCGGCGCCGGCGCCGTTGGCCGGCTCGCCGCCGCCCAGGCCGAGCACCTGGTTGATGGTCAGGCCGCGCAGCTGGCCCACCTCCTCGGGGGTGCGCAGGCCGCGCAGGCCGGCCACGGTGGCCTTGACGAGGTTGATCGGGTTCTGGGTGCCCAGGCTCTTGGAGAGGATGTCGTGGATGCCGGCGAGCTCGAGCACCGCGCGGACACCGCCGCCGGCGATCACGCCGGTACCGGGCGAGGCCGGCTTCAGGAACACGCGGCCGGAACCGAAGATGCCGGTCGTCTGGTGGGTGATCGTGCTGCCGTGCTTGGGGACCTTGAAGAGGTCCTTCTTGGCGCGCTCGACGCCCTTCTGGATCGCGAGGGGAACCTCGTTGGCCTTGCCGTAGCCGATCCCGACAACTTCGCGTTCGTCACCCACGACGACCAGCGCGGTGAAGGAGAAGCGCCGGCCGCCCTTGACGACCTTGGCCACGCGGTTGATCTCGACGACACGCTCCTGGAGGTCCAGGCCGGCCGGGTTGACTGAGCGATCTGTAGTGACTGACATAAGAGTGGGAGAGGGTAGCGGGCGGCGGCCGCTCAGACCGTCAGGCCCGCCTCGCGGATGGACTCGGCGAAGGCCTGGACGTGACCGTGGTACTGGTAACCGCCGCGGTCGAACACGGCTTCGCTGATGCCGGCCGCCTTGGCCCGCTCGGCCAGGAGCGCGCCGGCCCGTGCCGTGCACTCGCCTTTCTTCATCGCCCGCAGCTCGGCCTCGTACCAAGCGACGCCCGCCAGGGTGCGGCCCGAGACGTCGTCGATCAGCTGCGCCGACAGTCCGCGGTTGGAGCGGAATACCGAGATCCGGGGCCTCTCGGCCGTGCCGGTGATCTTCGCCCGCACGCGGCGGCGGCGTTTGAGGCGGCGGGTCTCCTTGGTGAGAACGGTCATGCGCGCTTGCCCACCTTGCGCTGGACGTACTCGCCCTCGTAGCGGATGCCCTTGCCCTTGTAGGGCTCCGGGGGGCGCTGCTTGCGGATGATCGCGGCGGTCTCGCCGACGAGCTGCTTGGAGATCCCCTTGACGACGACGCGGGTCGGCTGGGGCACCTCGAATTCGATGCCGTCCGGAGCCGGGATCGGCACCGGGTGGGAGTAGCCGACGGCCAGCTCGAGGTTCTTGCCCTTGAGCTGGGCGCGGTAGCCCACGCCCTGAATCTCCAGCCGCTTCTCGTAGCCGCTGGTCACACCCTGGACCATGTTTGCCACCAGCGAGCGCGTCAGGCCGTGCAGCGCCCGGTGTTCGCCGCGATCGGTGGGGCGGGAGACGAGCAGTACCTCGCCGTCCTGCTTGACCTCGATGTCGCGGTGGATCCGCTCGGAGAGTTCCCCTTTCGGTCCGTTCACGCGCACCGACTCGGGCTCGATCGACACGGTCACGCCGGAGGGGACGGGGATGGGCTGTCTGCCGATGCGCGACATCAGCTCACCAGACCTGCGCCAGGACCTCGCCGCCGACGCCCGCAGCGCGCGCGTCGTGGCCGGTCATCACGCCATTGGAGGTCGACACGATCGAGGTGCCCATGCCGCCGAGCACCTTGGGGATCGACTTGGCGTCGACATAGGTGCGCCGGCCGGGCCGCGAGACGCGCCGCAGCCCGGTGATCGCCGAGCGGCGGTCCTCCGTGTACTTGAGGCGGATCTGGATGATCTCGCCGGCGCCGCCCTCGGCAGCGCCCATCACGGCCCACGACTCGATGTAGCCCTGCTCGTCGAGGATCCTCGCGAGCTCGCCCTTCAGTTTCGAGGCGGGCACGTCGACCGTCTCGTGCGCGGCGTGGATCGCGTTGCGCACGCGGGTCAGGAAGTCGGCTATCGGATCGGTCATCGACATGGGCTTGAGGCTCCTACCAGGAGGACTTCGTCATCCCGGGGATCTGGCCATTGTGGGCGAGCTCGCGCAGGCAGATGCGGCACACCCCGAACTTGCGATACACCGCGCGCGGCCTGCCGCAGCGGGTGCAACGAGTATAGGCCTGTGTTTTGAACTTTGGGGGACGCGCCTGTTTGACGCGCTGCGAGGTCTTGGCCATCAGTCGGTGCTCTCCTTCTCGGTGTTCTCTGCCTCCGGCTCGGCCGGCTCCTCGGCTGCCGGCTCGGCCTCGGCCTCCGCGGCCGGCTCGGCCTCGGCGGGCTGCTCCTGCTCGGCGTCGTGCTGGTTCTCGGTCTGCGGCTGCGCCTCAAGGGCGGCCTCGGGCTCAGCCTCAGCGGCGGCCTCCGGCTCAGCGGCGGCCTCGGGCTCGGGCTCAGCGGCGGGCTCGGCTTCGGGCTCGGGCTCGGGCGGCGCCGCTTTGGCGGCCTCGGCGGCGGCGGCGGCCTCTGCGGCTTTGGCCTCCGCGGCGGCCTGCTGCTCGGCGTGGGCCTGCTCGGCCGCGGCGTCGGCCTCGGGGTCATAGCCCTTGGGGCGGCCCTGCGATGTGAAGGGCATCCCCAGCGCCGCAAGCAGCGCGTAGGCCTCGATGTCCGTGGGGGCGCTGGTGGTGATGGTTATGTCCAGACCCCGCACCTGGTCGATCGTGTCGTAGTCGATCTCCGGGAAGATGATCTGCTCCTTGACGCCCATCGAGTAGTTGCCGCGACCGTCGAAGGAGCGCGGGTTCAGCCCGCGGAAGTCGCGGATCCGGGGGATCGCGATCGAGACCAGGCGGTCGAGGAACTCGTAGCTGCGCTCTCCGCGCAGCGTCACGGCCACGCCGACGGGCATGCCCTCGCGGAGTTTGAAGGCCGCGATCGACTTGCGGGCGCGGCGCACACTCGGCTGCTGGCCGGCGATCGTGGCGAGCTGCTCGGTCGCGGCTTTGAGCATTTTGTTGTCCTGCCGGGCCAGGCCGACGCCCATGTTGACCGTCACCTTCTCGACCTTCGGCGCCTGCATCACCGAGGAGTAGCCGAAGCGGGAGATCAGCGCGGGGCGGATCTCCTCGAGGTAGCGGACCTTCAGTCGGGCCGGGGGTGCTGTCTCAGTCGCTGCCATGCGATCAGTCCAGTCTCGCGCCCGAGCTGCGGGCGACCCGGTAGCGCTTGCCGTTCTCGCGCTCGATGCCGACGCGGGTGCGCTTTCCCTTGCTGTCGAGGATCATCACGTTGGACACGTGGATCGGGCCCTCGCGCTCGATCACGCCGCCCACGGCCTGTTCGCTCTGCGCCCCGGAGACGGTCTGGGGGCGGGTGTGACGCTTGATCATGTTCAGCCCCTCGACGAACACGCGCTGGCGCTTGGGCTCGACGCGCAGGACACGGCCGGTCTTGCCGCGGTCCTTACCCGAGATCACCTCGACGTGGTCACCGGAGCGGACCTTCATCGGCCGTGCGGGGGCGCTCGCCTTGGCGGCCATCACAGCACCTCCGGTGCCAGCGAGACGATGCGCATGAAGTTGCGCTCACGCAGTTCGCGGGCGACCGGTCCGAAGACGCGCGTGCCCCGCGGGTTGTTCTGCTCGTCGATGATCACCGCGGCGTTCTCGTCGAAGGCGATGTAGGTGCCGTCGTCGCGGCCGATCGGCTTCTTCGTACGCACCACCACTGCCGTCACCACGTCGCCCTTTTTGACGGCCCCCTGGGGGTTTGCCTGCTTGACCGTCGCCGTGATCACATCGCCGACGAAGGCGTAGCGCCGCCGCGAGCCGCCCTTGACGCGGATGCAGAGGATTTCGCGCGCTCCCGAGTTGTCGGCCACGCGCAGCCTGGTCTCGTTCTGGATCATCGGGCGCGCTCCACGACATCGACCAGCGCCCAGCGCTTGGTGCGCGACAGCGGGCGGCTCTCGATCACCCTCACGACGTCGCCCTCGTGGGCGTCGTTGTTCTCGTCGTGGGCGTGAACCGTGCTCGAGCTGCGCACGATCTTCTCGTAGCGGCGGTGACGACGGGCGATGTCGATGCGGACCGTGATCGTCTTCTGGGCCTTGTCGGAAACGACGATGCCCTGTCGCACCCGGCGTGTGCCTTCGACCGGTGCGTGGACGGGCGCGAGCGGCTCGGGAGCGGGTCGCGAGGCGCGGCGCTCGGCGGCTTTCGTCCGTTCGGCGGCGCGGCGGGCACGGCGTCGCACGGCCTTCTCGCGGCGTGCCAGGACCCGTTCTGAGTGACGCTCCTCGGGCGAGCGGGCGGGACGTGCCTCGCCGCTGCGCGCCGAGCGGCTGCGGCGGCGGCGCTCCTTGGGTGAGAGCAGCTCGGCCGGCTCCTGCGGCTCGGCCGCGGCCTCGGCGGGCGCCTCCTCGGAAGCCTCTGCGGCAGGCTCATCGGCCGCCTCCTCGGCAGCCGGCTCCTCGGCAGCGGGCTCCTCGGCGGCCTCGGCGGCCTCCTGCGGAGCCTCGGGGGCCTGCTCGGCCTCTGCCTCGGGGGTCTCTGGGGTCTCGTTGTCTTGCTCGTCAGCCATCTGTTCGCCTCGTCGCTTCTCTCTAGTTCTCGTTTGTCGCGGGCTGGCTCGCCGGGCCGGTCTGGGCGCCCTGCAGCTCGCGCTGGCGGGCGATCGTCAGGGCCCTGGCGAGGTCGCGCTTGGCGCGGCCCAGGCCGGCCGTGTCGTCCAGTTCGCCGGTTGCGTTGGCAAAACGCAGCCCGAACACCTCTTTGCGCAGCTCAGCCAGCTTCTTGGTCAGTTCGTCCTGCTCCAGGTCTCTGATCTCACTCGCCTTCATCGCCTAGTCCTCGCGGAGCACGAACTTCGACTTGACGGGAAGCTTGTGGGCGGCCAGCCGGATCGCTTCCCGGGCCAGCGGCTCGGAGACGCCCGCGAGCTCGAACATCACGCGGCCGGGCTTGACGACCGCCACCCATCCTTCGGGCGAACCCTTGCCGGAGCCCATGCGGGTCTCGGCCGGCTTCTTGGTGATCGGCTTGTCGGGGAAGACGTTGATCCAGACCTTCCCGCCACGCTTGATCTTGCGGGTCATGGCGATACGAGCAGCCTCGATCTGGCGGTTGGTGAGCCAGCCCTGCTCGAGGGACTTCAGGCCGTACTCGCCGAACTGCACATGGAGCTGGCCGCGCGAGTAGCCGCGACGGCGCCCACGGTGCTGCTTGCGGTGCTTGACCCGCTTCGGGGAGAGCATCAGCGGCCACCTCCGCCGGGGCCGCCGCCGCGCGGACCCCGTCCGCCGCCGCGTCCGCCGCCGCCCGGGCCGCCGGGTCCGCGACCGCCGCGACCGCCGCCGGGGCCTCCCGGTCCGCCCGCGCCGCGGCCGTTGCCGCCGCGCCCGCGTCCGCGTCCCTCGCGGCCGTCCCGCCCGCCGCGACCATCCCGGTCGCTGCTGGGCGGAGCCGGGGCGGTCATGTCGGTGAGGTCCGCCCCGGTGTAACCCTCGGGCATGATTTCGCCCTTGTTGACCCAGCACTTGACGCCGATCCGCCCGAAGGTCGTGCGGGCCTCGTAAAAGCCGTAGTCGATGTCCGCGCGCATCGTGTGCAGGGGCACCCGGCCGTCGGAGTAGCTTTCGGTGCGGGCCATCTCGGCGCCACCCAGGCGGCCGGCCACCTGCACCTTCACGCCCTTGGCGCCGGAGCGCATGGCGCTCGTCAGGGCCCGCTTCATCGCCCGGCGGAAGGCCACGCGGTTCTGCAGCTGCTCGGCGATCGACTGGGCGACGAGCTTGGCGTCCAGCTCGGGCCGCTTGATCTCGAGGATGTTGACCTTGATCTGCTTTTTGGTGATGCGGTGCAGGTCTCGGCGCAGCGCGTCGACTTCGGTGCCGGACTTGCCGATCACGATGCCCGGGCGGGCCGTGTGGATGTTGACCTCGAGTTCCTGGGCGTCCTTGCGGATCGTGATGTCGGAGAGGCCCGCGTGGGCCAGCTTGCCGATGATGTGCTCGCGGACCTTGACGTCCTCGGCGAGGTACTCGGAGAAGTTTTTCTCGTTGAACCAGTTCGACTTCCAGTCGTGGATGTAGCCCACGCGCATTGCCTCTGGATGAACCTTCTGTCCCATACCTCTAGCCTTTTCTCCTGCCGGAACCGTTCTCGGGGGCCGGCGTCAATGTGATCGTCAGGTGGCTCGTGCGCTTGCGGATCGGCGTCGCCCGGCCCATCGCACGGGGACGGAAGCGCTTGATCGTCGGCCCCTCGTCGGCGTAGGCCTCACGGACGATCAGATCGTCACCGAGCAGTTCGTGGTTGCTCTCCGCGTTGGCCACGGCTGACTCGAGCAGCTTGCTCCAGTCCCGCGCCACCTCACGAGGGGTGAAGGCGAGGATAGCGCGCGCCTCCTGCACAGACTTGCCCCGCAGGTGGCCGCAGACCATGCGCGCCTTGCGAGCCGAGGTCCGCACGTAGCGGGCGTGGGCACGCACGACACGGCGGCGTGGCGCTTTGGGCGCCCCTTTGCCGGCCCGGGCGGCTCCAGCACGGGGAGCGTCTTTCGCCTGCTCAGCAGCCGGTTTCTCAGACTCTTTGGCCTTTCTTGCCGCGGGCGCTTTTTTCTCAGCGGCGGCTTTCGGCTCAGCGACCTCTTTGGCCGCTTTTTTGGCCGGCGCCTTTTTGGCGGCCGGTTTGGCTTTCGCCTCGCCCTCGGCGGCAGCCGCTTTTTTGGCAGGCGCTTTTTTCGCAGCCGCTTTTTTGGCGGCCGGTTTCTTCTCCGCTTTCGGCTCCTTGGCGCCCTCGGGGGCGACGTCCTTCTCCTCCTCGGCGCTCATCGCACCTTCCCGGAGCCGGCGTGGCCGCGGAACACCCGCGTCGGCGCGAACTCACCGAGCTTGTGACCGACCATCGCCTCGCTGACGTACACGGGGACGTGTTTCTTGCCGTCGTGGACGGCGATCGTGTGGCCGACCATCTCGGGGAAGATCGTCGAGGCACGCGACCAGGTGCGAAGCATTTTTTTGTTGTTCTCTGCGTTCAGGGCTTCGATCCGGCTGAGCAGCCGCTCTTCCACCCACGGGCCCTTCTTGCTCGAGCGGCTCATCTGCTCCTGCCCTTCCCGCGCCTGCGGCCGCGGACGATGTAGCGGTCGGATGTCTTGTTCTGCTTGCGCGTGCGGTAGCCCAGCGTCGGCACGCCCCAGGGGGTCACCGGGTGCCGGCCCGCCGTGGTGGAGCCCTCGCCGCCGCCGTGCGGGTGATCGACGGGGTTCATCGCCGTTCCGCGCGTCTGCGGGCGCACGCCCATGTGGCGCTTGCGGCCGGCCTTGCCGACCTTCACGTTCTGGTGGTCGGCGTTGCCGATCACGCCCACCGTGGCACGGCACTCAGCCCGCACCAACCGCATCTCGCCCGAGGGCAGGCGCAGCGTCGCCATGTCCCCGTCCTTGGCCATCAGCTGCGCCGAGGCGCCCGCCGAGCGAGCCATCTGGCCGCCGCGGCCGGGGGACAGCTCGATGTTGTGGACGACGGTGCCGACCGGCATCCGCGCGAGCTCCAGGCAGTTGCCCACGGCGATGTCGGCCCCCTCGCCGGAGGCGACGGTCATGCCCACGGTGAGGCGCTGCGGCGCCAGGATGTAGCGCTTCTCGCCGTCGGCGTAGTGCAGCAGGGCGATGTAGGAGGAGCGGTTCGGGTCGTACTCGATCGCCGCGACTTTCGCCGGAACGCCGTCCTTGCGCCGCTTGAAGTCGATGCGGCGGTAGGCCCGCTTGGCGCCGCCACCACGGTGGCGGGAGGTCTTGCGGCCGTGGACGTTGCGCCCGCCGCTCTTCTTGAGGCCTTCGACGAGTGTCTTCTCCGGCTTGGACTTCGTGATCTCCGCGAAGTCCGGGTAGGAGACGAACCGCATGCCGGGGCTCGTGGGCTTGGGCTTGCGAATCGGCATCGGCTAGCCCTCCAGCCCCGCGAGGCCCTGGAACACCGGAATCGACTCGCCGGCGCGGATCTGCACGATCGCCTTCTTCCATTGGCGGGTGCGACCGCTGGTCGAGCCGCGGCGCTTGGGCTTGGACTTGACACTGAGCGTCCTCACCTCGACCACGTGCACGTCGAAGAGCTCCTCGACCGCCTGGCGAATCTGGGTCTTGTGCGCGTCGGCGTGGACGCGGAAGGTGTAGCGGTCGGCAGCCGAGAGGACATAGCTCTTCTCAGAGACGACCGGGCGGATGATCACCTGGGTGTGCTCCATCAGGACTCCTCCCCGCCCGCCGCGCCGGACCGCGGCGCGCCCGTGCGTGCCGTCAGCGCCTCGAGGGCCGACTCGGAGACCAGCAGCGAGGCGGCGCCCATGAGATCGGTCACACCGGCGGCGCTCGCCACCACCACGCCGACCCGGTCGATGTTGCGGAAGGACAGGGCCGCGTCGGACTCCTCGGCGCTCAGCACGACGAGCGTCGGCCGGGGCTGGTTCCAGTCGTCGAGCAGGTCGAAGGCCTGGCTCGTCTTCGGTGCCGTGAAGGCGCTCACGTCGAGGATCGCCAGCGAGCCGCGGCCGGCGTGCAGCGACAGGGCGCTGCGCAGCGCCGCGCGCTGCTCCTTGCGGTTGACCTTGAAAGTGTAGGAGCGCGGCTGGGGACCGAACACGGTGCCTCCGCCGGTCCACACCGGCGAGCGGCTCGAACCGGCCCGGGCGCGGCCCGTGCCCTTCTGCCGCCACGGCTTGGCGCCGCCGCCGGAGACCATCCCGCGCGTTTTGGTAGCGGCCGTGCCGCGACGGCGGGCGGCCTGCTCGGCGCGCACGCTCTGGTGCACGAGCGATTCCGCGAAGCGCATGCCGAAGGCGGCCTCGTCGAGCTTGACCTTCTTGGTGGCGCCGAGGACGGGTGCGTCAGGCATCGCTGCGCACCTCCACGATCCCGCCCGTCGGGCCGGGGACCGATCCGCGCACCAGCAGCAGGTTCTCCTTGGCGTCCACCTGCAGGACCTCGAGGCCCTTCTGGGTGGCGCGCTTGTTGCCCATCTGGCCGGGGCCGCGGATGCCCTTGAAGACGCGGGACGGCGTCGCCGAGGCGCCGATCGAGCCCGGCGCCCGGACGTTGTGCGAGCCATGGGAGGAGGGGCCGCGGCTGAAGTTGTGGCGCTTGATCGTGCCCTGGAAGCCCTTGCCCTTGGACACGCCGGAGATCTTCACGTGACCGCCTGCCTCGAAGACCTCGACCGTCACCGTCTCGCCCAGCGTCAGCTCGCCGGCCTCGTCGCGGAACTCCACGAGCGTGCGCATCGGCGGCGCGTCGGCCTTCTTGAGGTGGCCCAGCTCGGCTTTGGTGAGGTGCTTCTCCTTGCTCGCCCCGAAGGCCAGCTGCACCGCGTCGTAGCCGTCGCGTTCGACCGTGCGGATCGCCGTCACCGGGCACGGCCCGGCCTCCAGCACGGTCACGCGGGCGACGCTGCCGTCCTCCTGGAAGACCTGGGTCATACCGAGCTTCTTGGCGAGGATCGCGGGCATTGGAATCGGTGGCAGGGGTCGGCGGTGATCAGGTCGCGAGGCGGATCTCGATGTCGACGCCCGCCGGGAGGTGGTCGAGGCGCTGCAGCGAGTCGACCGTCTTCGGGGTCGGCTGGTGGATGTCGATCAGCCGCTTGTGCGTGCGGATCTCGAAATGCTCGCGAGAGTCCTTGTCCTTGAAGGGCGAGCGGATGACGCAGTAGACGTTCTTCTCGGTCGGCAGCGGCACGGGACCGGAGACGCTCGCGCCGGTGCGCGTCGCCGTCTCGACGATCTCCTTTGCCGCCGACTCGATCGCCGAGGTGTCGTAGGCCTTCAGTCTGATGCGGATCTTGTTTTGGTTTGCGGCTGCCATCTGTTTCGTCTTTCTGCTGCTTCGTCTCTCGCCGGCGCTCCGGCCGCATCGCGGTCCTTCGCGTCGCCGGCCCCGCGGCGCACAAGGGAGCGGACCCCCAAGGGAATCCGCCCCTTCCCGCCACGCCATTCGGCGGCGGGGCCTTATTAGTCGTATCGGAATGCCAATGCGCGCCTCGGACGTCCTGCCCGAAGGCGCGCGGGTGCTACTCGATGATCTCGCTGACCACGCCCGAGCCAACCGTGCGGCCACCCTCTCGGATGGCGAAGCGCAGGCCCTGGTCCATGGCGATCGGCTGGATCAGCTCGATCTCCATCTGGACGTTGTCTCCAGGCATGACCATCTCGACGCCCTCGGGCAGCTTCGCCACCCCGGTCACGTCGGTCGTGCGGAAGTAGAACTGAGGCCGGTAGCCCGTGAAGAACGGGGTGTGACGTCCACCCTCCTCCTTCTTGAGCACGTAGACCTCGGCCTTGTACTTGGTGTGGGGCGTGATCGAGCCGGGCTTGCACAGCACCTGGCCGCGCTCGATCTCCTCACGCTTTGTGCCTCGCAGCAGGCAGCCGACGTTGTCGCCGGCCTGGCCCTGGTCGAGGATCTTGCGGAACATCTCAACGCCCGTGACGACCGTCGAGGTCGAGTCGTGGACGCCCACGATTTCCACCGTGTCGCCGGTGTTGACGATGCCCTGCTCGACACGGCCCGTCGCGACGGTGCCGCGGCCGGTGATCGAGAAGACGTCCTCGACCGGCATCAGGAAGGGCTTGTCGAGCTCGCGGACAGGCTCCGGGATGTAGGAGTCCAGGGCCGCGGCCAGCTCGACGATCTTCTCCTTGTAGGCCTCGTCGCCTTCCAGCGCCTTCAGCGCCGAGCCCGTGATGAAGGGGATGTCGTCGCCGGGGAAGTCGTACTCGGAGAGGAGCTCGCGCACCTCGACCTCGACCAGCTCCAGCAGCTCCTCGTCGTCGACCATGTCGGCCTTGTTGAGGAACACGACGATGTAGGGGACGCCGACCTGGCGGGCCAGCAGGATGTGCTCACGGGTCTGGGGCATCGGGCCGTCGGCCGCCGAGACGACCAGGATCGCCCCGTCCATCTGGGCCGCGCCGGTGATCATGTTCTTCACGTAGTCGGCGTGACCGGGGCAGTCGACGTGGGCGTAGTGACGGTTCTCCGTCTGGTACTCCACGTGCGAAGTGGCGATCGTGATGCCGCGTTCCTTCTCCTCGGGAGCGTTGTCGATCTCCTCGAAGCTCCTGGCTTCGGCGCCACCCTTCTCCGCCAGCACGGTCGTGATGGCAGCGGTCAGCGTCGTCTTGCCATGGTCGATGTGACCGATGGTCCCGACGTTGACGTGCGGCTTGTCGCGCTCGAACTTCTCCTTCGCCACTTTCTGTTCGCTCCTGACTCGGCTTGTATGTCCGCCGCTCGGTGGAGGGCGAACCGGGGAAATCTATCTAACTGCGTGCTTCGGTGACTGCTGCTCTGCTCTGGCCTCTAGCGTAGCCACGACCTCAGGCCGGGACCGGCTCCCCCGTGCGCGCCTCGACAATCTTCTCGGCGATGTTCGGTGGGACCTCTTCGTAGGCCTCGAACTGCATGGTGTAGTTGGCTCGCCCCTGCGTGTTGGAGCGCAGGTCCGTCGCGTAGCCGAACATCTCGCTGAGCGGGACCCTGGCGGTGACCGCGAGGGCGTTGCCGCGCCGGTCCTGACCCTCGACCCGTCCGCGACGGCGCGAGAGGTCGCCGATCACCTCGCCGAGGAAGTCCTCGGGCGTGACGACCTCGACGGCGAAGATCGGCTCCAGCAGCACGGGCTTGGCCCGTTTCGCCGCCTCCTTGAAGGCGTAGGAGCCCGCAACTTTGAATGCGATCTCCGAGGAGTCGACGTCGTGGTACTTGCCGTCGACGAGGGTGACACGCATGTCGACCATCGGGTAGCCGGCCTTGACGCCGTTCTCGAGGGCCTCTTCGATGCCCTTCTTGACCGCGGGGATGTATTCGGAGGGGATCGCCCCGCCCTTGATCTTGTTGATGAACTCGAAGCCCTCGCCGGGAGCCGGTTCGAGGTTGATGAAGACCACACCGAACTGGCCCGAGCCGCCGGTCTGGCGCACGAACTTGCCTTCGATCTTCTCGACGGTGCCGCGGATCGTCTCGCGGTAGGAGACCTGGGGGCGCCCGACGTTGGCCTCGACGCCGAACTCGCGCTTCATGCGGTCGACCAGCACCTCGAGGTGCAGCTCGCCCATGCCCGAGATCTCGGTCTGGCCGGTCTCCTCGTTGGTGCGCACCTGGAAGGTCGGGTCCTCTTCGGCCAGACGGCCCAGCGCGACAGACATCTTCTCCTGGTCGACCTTCGTCTTGGGCTCGACCGCGACCTTGATGACGGGCTCGGGGAAGATGATGTTCTCGAGGTGGATCGGTGCGTCCACGGCAGCGAGCGTGTCGCCCGTGATCACCTGCTTGATGCCCACGGCCGCGGCGATGTCGCCCGCGTGGACCTCCTCGACCTCCTCGCGGTCGTTGGCGTGCATCATCAGGATCCGCCCGACGCGCTCGGTGCGACCGGTGCTGACGTTGAGCACGCGTCCGCCGGCCTCGAGTTTGCCCGAGTAGACGCGGAAGTAGGTGAGCTTGCCCACGTAGGGGTCGGCGGCGATCTTGAAGGCCAGCGCGGAGAACGGCTCGGTGTCATCGGCCTTGCGCACGACCTCGCGCTCCTGCTCCTCGCCCTTGATCAGTTCGGTGCCCACGACCGGCGGCACGTCCAGCGGCGAGGGCAGGTAGTCGATCACGGCGTCGAGCAGCGGCTGCACGCCCTTGTTCTTGAAGGACGAGCCACACAGCACCGGCGTCAGCTTGGTCGAGAGGGTGGCGTGGCGGATCGCCTTCTTCAGCGCCTCCTCGGAGACCTCGGCTTCCTCGAGGATCAGCTCGAGCAGATCGTCGTCGTAGTGGGAGACCTCCTCGAGCAGGTGTTCGCGGGCGGCCGTCGCAGCTTCGAGCAGCTCGGCCGGGATCTCCGTCTCTTCCTGTTCCTTGCCGAGGTCGTCCTTGTAGACGATCGCCTTCATCGCCACCAGGTCGATCACGCCGAGGAAGTCGCCCTCGGCGCCGATCGGCAGCTGGATCGGCACGGGGTGGGCGCCGAGGCGGTCGATCATCGTCTGCACGCCCATGTCGAAGTCGGCGCCGGTGCGGTCCATCTTGTTGATGTAGGCGATGCGGGGCACGTGGTACTTGTCGGCCTGGCGCCAGACGGTCTCAGACTGCGGCTCGACGCCGGCGACCGAGTCGAACAGCGCGATCGCGCCGTCGAGGACGCGCAGCGAGCGCTCGACCTCGACGGTGAAGTCGACGTGGCCCGGGGTGTCGATGATGTTGATCCGGTGGCCCTTCCACTGGGCGGTGGTGGCGGCCGAGGTGATCGTGATCCCCCGCTCCTGCTCCTGCTCCATCCAGTCCATCACGGCAGCGCCCTCGTGGACCTCGCCGATCTTGTAGGTGCGACCGGTGTAGTAGAGGATGCGCTCGGTCGTCGTCGTCTTGCCGGCGTCGATGTGCGCCATGATCCCGATGTTTCGGGTGTTCTCGAGTGTGAACTTACGTGCCATCGGTCAGGGATCCAGGTTCTCTTGGGGGTTGGGCCGGGCGAAAAAAATGGGCCCCTCGGGCCCACGCGCGCTGCTGGTCTGTTCTGGACCGGTCCGCGTCGTTATCTGCTCGAGGTCTCCATCTTCAAAAACGACTCACGGGTCCGGCCGCTGGAACGGCCGCCGTCCCCCGTGGCGCCTCGGCGACTATAGCAGAGGAATTCGCCCTTTCAGCCGGCCTTCCTGCCCGTCGCGCCGGGGGATTACAGCGATCGAGCGGCCCTCGGCGCCGCTTCCTCAACGGGCTGCCGGGCCACCGGCCGGGCCGTCCTCGCCGGCGTCCTCGCAGGGCTCCTCCTGGAAGACGCCGCCGAGCCGCTGCATGACCTTCGTCGCGGCGCGCATCTCCCGTGGCGAGACGTCGGCGAGAGCGCTCTCCCAGCGCTTCCGCCAGGCCGCCCGCTTGGCCGTCACGCGGGCCTTGCCGAGCGCCGTCAGCCGCGCCAGCACGACGCGCCGGTCGCTGTCGGAGCGGGCGCGCTCGACGTTGCCGGACTCGGCGAGCGCGTCGAGCATCTGCGTCACGCTCGCCGGCGACAGGCGCGCGGCAAGCGCGAGCTCGCCGGCCGACAGCTCACCACGCTCGTCCAGCTCGATCATCAGCTCGAACTGGGCGTAGCTGATCTCGCTGCCGGCGAGGTGGGTGTCGCGGCCGCGCATGCGGCTGACGGCCCTGAAGAGGTGGCGGAAGGCGAGGCCGAGCGCGGTCACCTCGGGAGAAGGGTCGTCGGTCGGGGCCACGCGGGTCGCCGCTCCGTTGGTCGTTCCGGTCGCGGCCATGGCTAGATCCCGACCTCCATCGCGCTCTCGTGGCGCAGCAGCGACTCGGTCTCCTCATCCTGGGCCACGGCCTCGGTGTCGCTCGGGCGCTCGGCTTTGAGCAGCATCAGGCACGGGATCAAGGACAGCAGCGCGATCCCGAACGCCCACCAGAAGGTGTGCCCGAAGGCGTCGGCGAGCTGGGCGGAAGTGTGGGCGCCGACCGAGGCGCGCTGGAGCACGACGGCCAGGATCGCGACGCCGACGGCGCTGCCGAGCCGCATCACGACGTTGATCTGGGGCGTGGCGTCGGAGAGCTGCTCCGGGCGCATCGCCGCGAAGGCGGCGGTCATCGCCGGCATGAAGCCGAGGCCGATGCTGATCCCGCGGACGAACAGCACCGCCGAGATCGCGACATAGGAGGTGTTCGCGCCGATGAACGCGAGCGGGATCGTGCTGAGCGCGAGCAGCGAGACGCCGATGATCGCGATCCGACCGCCGCCGTAGCGCTCTGTCAAGCGGCCCGCGATCGGCATCATGATCAGCGCGCCGATCCCCTGCGGGCCGTTGAGCAGGCCGGTGTCGATCACGCTCAGGTGGCGGACGCTCTGGTAGTAGAGCGGCACGAGGATCATCGCCCCGAAGAGCGCGGCGCCGAGGCCGAAGGTCGTGAACGAGGCGCCCGCGAAGACTTTGTTCTTGTACAGCCTGACGTCGAGCAGGGGGCGCGGGATTCGCAGCGCGTGCAGGCAGAACGCGACGCTCAGGAGAATCCCGGCGATCAGCGGCCCGAGCACTTCGGCCGAGCCCAGCGAGCCGCCGGAGCCGAGCTTCGAGATGCCGAAGATCGTCAGCGCGGCGCCCGCCGGCAGCAGCGCCAGCCCAAGCCTGTCGAGCGGGCCGGCCTCGCCCGAGTCGGTCTCGGGCAGCATCCGCCAGCCGAGGTACATCGCCACCGCGCCGATCGGGGCGTTGACGAAGAAGATCCACGACCAGTGCAGGTTCTGGAGGATGACGCCGCCGACGACCGGGCCGAGGATCGGCGCGAGCATCGCCGGCATCGAGACGATGCCCATCACCCGACCCATCCGCTGCGGCCCGGCGACCTGGGCCATGATCAGCTGCGCCAGCGGCATGATCATGCCGCCGCCGATTCCCTGCAGAACGCGGAAGACGACCAGCGCCACGAGCGTGTTCGAGAACCCGCAGGCGATCGAGCCGAGCGTGAACAGCAACAGCGAGACGAGGTAGACGCGCTTGGCGCCGAAGCGCCGCGCCATCCAGCCCGTCACGGGCATCACGGCAGCCAGCGCCAGCAGGTAGCCGGTGACGACCCACTGAACCTGCGAGATCGGGCTGTGCAGTTCTTTCGAGAGCGTGTCGAGCGCGACGTTGACGATCGTCGTGTCGAGGATCGACATGATCATCCCGAGGATCACCACGCCCGAGATCACCCACACGTGGCGCTCGATCTTCACGGGCTGGGGCCTGGCTGTAGTCGCGCCGGAGGACATTCGGTACCGAAATGTTAGGTACCTAAGGAATATCTTTCAAGGGGTATCGACGGATGTGGGACGGGTCCCACAGATGGCTCTGTCTCTGCGCGCCCGACCGTACGCCGCTAGCCTCCATAGCCGTGTCCGGCCTCGAGGACCGCGAGCAGCTCTGGTGGGACTGGTGGCACGCCTCCGGCCAGGAGCTGATGACCCGGCTGCTCCGCGACCAGTGGAACCCGATCGGGAGCGATGACGTCCCGGCGGACGAGTACGCGAGCTATGCGACCCGTATCGGTGGCCAGTTGAGGGACGGCGTCTCCGAGGGCCAGCTGGCGACCTGGCTCTCCGACGCCCGCACCGGCGCGATGGGCCTGCCCTCCGACCCCGACGAGGACCTCCGGGTGGCGCTCCTCATCCACGAGTGGTACGCCGAGGCCCGCCGCCGCCACGAGATCTAGATCCGCCGACCGCGGTGACCGTGCCGGGCCGCCGGCCGACTGCGGGGGCGCAGCGATAACCTCCCTCTGGATGTCCCAGGAACTGCGCATGGTCACCACGGTGGCCAACGAGGCCGAGTCGGGAATGGTGATGGAGCAGCTGTCCGAGGCCGGCATCCGCTCGATGCCCCAACTGCACCCCGACAACATCCGCCTCGGGCCGGCCGCGCCGCTGGACATCTACGTCGAGGCGTCCGACTACGACGAAGCGCTCGAGGTCCTGGCCGCCGGCGTTCCATCCGAGGCCGAACTGGAGGCGCTCAGCCAGGAAGCGGCGCCGGAGGACCCGGAGGGCACCCCTTAAAGACGAAAACGGCCGGAGCCGCGCGAGGACGTCGAGTCTCCGAGCCGGCTACCAGCGGTAGTGGGCGAAGGCCTTGTTGGCCTGGGCCATGCGGTAGATGTCGTCCTTGCGCTTGTAGGCGCCGCCCTGCTGGGACTGGGCGTCCAGCAGCTCGTTGGCCAGGCGCTGGGCCATCGTCTTCTCGCGGCGCTGGCGGGCGAACTCGACGAGCCAGCGCACGGCGAGCGTACGGGCTCGGCGGGGGGCAACCTCGACGGGCACCTGGTAGGTGGCACCGCCGACACGGCGCGATTTGACCTCGAGGGTCGGCGTCAGCACCTTGATGGAGGCCTCGAGCGTCTCCACGGGGTCTTTGTCGGAGCGCTCGGCGAGCAGGGCCAGGGCGTCGTAGACGATTCGCTCTGCCGTCGACTTCTTGCCGTCCAGCATCACCTTGTTGATCACCTGCTGGACGAGCTTCGAGCGGTGAATCGGGTCCGCCTCCACCGGGCGGATCTGGGCGGCTGCTCTACGTGGCATCTATTTCTTCTTCACGCCGTACTGCGACCGGGACTTCTTGCGGTCGCTGACGCCGGCGGCGTCGAGCGTGCCCCGCACGACCTTGTAGCGGACGCCCGGCAGATCCTTGACTCGGCCGCCACGGACCAGCACGACGGAGTGCTCCTGCAGGTTGTGTCCCTCGCCGGGGATGTATGCCGTGACCTCCATCGAGCCGGAGATGCGCACACGGGCGACCTTGCGCAGGGCGGAGTTAGGCTTCTTCGGGGTCGTCGTGTAGACGCGCGTGCACACCCCGCGCCGCTGCGGGGCGGCGACCTTCTTCTTGCGGCCTTTGCCGGACTTCAGGCCCGGAGTGGCCACCTTTTTCTTCGGGGCCACGCGGCCCTTGCGCACGAGTTGCGAGGTGGTCGGCATTCGGCCCGTGATGCTAGCAGCGCCCGGCGCTCGGCCGCACGGCCGTCGGCAAGGGCACTAGGCGGCCTGGGCGACGCCGGCGGCGCGGACCGGAGCCGGCATCATCGCCGAGGCGACGATCACGAGCACGAAGGCCAGTGCCTGCAGGACGACGCCGGTGGCACTGCCGGCCATCGGGTCGCCGAAGACGATGATCCCGCCGGCGATGCCGGCGATGTTCGCGGCCGTGCCGGTGACGGCGATCACGGGCACCGCGTCCCCGTCCTGCAGGCCGCGGGCCGAGGCGAAGAAGGCCACGATCGAGGCGACCACAGCGACCGCCAGCCAGGGGCTGAGCGCCAGGCCGAGCAGGCCGTGAGCGCCGGTGATGCCCGTCAGCGCCTTGATGGCGGTGTCGGAGACGCCGAACAGGATGCCGGAGGCCGCGCCTAGCATCACGCCGTGGTGCTCGACCGGGCCGCCCATGCGGGGGCCCATGATCAGCAGGGCGCCGAGGCCGAACAGGCCGGCCTCGAAGGAGACCATCGCGACGGGCGAGAAGCTCGAGTGGGAGCCGTGCATCGCGGGCAGCGTGACGCCCAGCAGCACGAGGCCCGCGGCCGTGAGGAGCAGTCCGACCCACTGGCGCCGGCCCACCTGGAAGCCGAACAGGCGCTCCGCCATCACGGCGATGAAGACCACGCCGGCGGCGAGCGCCACCTGGACGACCGACATCGGCGCCAGCGCGAGTGCGCCCACGTGCAGGGCCCAGCTGCCCGTCGCCGTGAGCATGCCCAGCGTGAACCACTTCGAGGAGTACAGCGCCTTGGTGGAGCGCAGCGGGTGCAGGACCTGCACCTTGGGCACCGAGTTGGCGCCCTTGTACTTGTAGAAGAAGCCAAGGTTGGCTACGAAGGCGCAGATGAGCGCGAGGAGGATTCCGAGATCTAGAGTCATGAAGGGGGGTGGGGGGAGGTCGCTGACGGTGGCATCCATCGACTGGCGTGTGCCACTGCTTTACTCCGCCGGCGGGGGCGTAGGCGGATCGACCGTCCCGGCAGAGTACCCGGCCGAACCCTTGTGCAACCTAAAGACCCCCTCGAAGTCCTGAAAGAGCCCGCCCCGCTTGACGATCGCCCCTCCTCGCGACCCGGCGCGATCGCCGGCGAGGCCGCCCCGGGCAACGGCGACGCAACGGCCAAGCCGCTCCTGATGGTGGACGTCGACGGGGTCATCTCGCTGTTCGCACCGGGCTGGCAGGCCGGCGGCGCCGAGGGGTCTTTCCACTCGATCGAGGGCATACCGCACTTCCTTTCGGCCACCGCCGCCGCTCACCTGCTTGCCCTCGGCGATCACTTCGAACTGGTCTGGGCCACCGGCTGGGAAGAGCGGGCCAACGAGCACCTCCCCCACCTCCTCGGCCTGCCCGCCGATCTGCCCTTTCTGCGCTTCGACCGGGCCGTCGGGCGAAGCAACGCCCACTGGAAGCTCGACGCGATCGAACGCTACGCCGGCCGGCGGCCGCTGGCCTGGGTGGACGACGCGCTCGACGCCGAGTGCCACAGCTGGGCGGCCGCCCGCGGGGCGCCGACACTGCTCGTGCAGACCGAGCCGAGCCGGGGGCTGACGGGAGAGCAGGCCGATCACCTCAGCCGCTGGGCGGGCTCGCTGCGGGCGGGCTGACGGCGGCAGGTACCGGCGCGAGGCGAACCGCCGGCGAGACGGCCGCTCCTCCGCCTGCGCCGCCGGGATGAAGCGCCCGCACCCACAGGGCCTTCGCCGCGCCGACCGCGAAGGAGGCCGTCAGCACGCAGTGCCCTTCGGTGTCGGTGGTGCCTTCCGCGAGCGCGGTGCGGGTGACGATCTCGCCGCGGCGGGCGACGGTGCGGGCCTGGAGGATGATCTGCGCGCCGGGAACGGGCGTGCCGTCGAGTTGCGTCAGCGTCGTCAGCAGGGAGGGCACCGCGGGCGCTGCCGGAGGGGCTGCTTCGGGCGGCGGCGGGGCCGCGGCCGGCCCGGGCTGCACCGCGAGCGTCGCGACGACTGGTTCTCCACCGAGCGCCGCCACGGCGCCACGGACGGCCGGCAGCTCCCCGTAGAGCGCGTTGCCCGGGCATTCGGTGCTGTCCGCGTCGCGGTGGCCCGCGATTCTCGGCAGTGACACGCGGGCGCGGGCTGGGTATTTGCTGAACACGGCCCCGGCCGGGTTGACCCGCACGACCACCCTCCCCCGTGCCGGGACGCCGTGCAGAGCGAGCTTCCAGGCCAGCAGCCGCTCGAGGGTTTCGCGGGCGGCGGCGGAGATCGGCGTGCCCGAGAAGGAGCCCAACACGGCGACCCCGGTCGAGACGAGGTTGTAGCCCCCTGCGTGGGCCCCCACGACCGGTTCGTCGATGCCGCCCGCCCGCGCCTCGAAGACCCGCCCGAACAGGTCGATGACGAAGTTGTAGCCGATGTCGTTCCAGCCGTTGACGTCGCGGTGGAAGGCGTAGATCGCCCTCAGCATGGCCGGCACCTCGGCCGCGCTGTAGCCGTTGGGATTCTCCGTGTGGTGGACGAACCCGAGCTTCACCGCACCGTATTCGGGCGCCACCCGTGGCAGCTGCGTCCCGCTCGCCCAGACCGACCGGGCGATGATCGGCGGCTGGCCGGCACCCGCCGCCAGCACCGGCTGGGCGAGGGCCAGGGCCGCCGACAGCGAGGCGGCGCCGGGCAGGGGCGATCGGACGGCCGAGGCCCCGACGGTGCCTCCATCCTTTACGTAGCGCAGGCGGGCGCCGCTGAGCGGGCCTGCGCTTCGCACCTGGACCTCTCGAGCGCCCCCCACCCACAACGGCTCACCGGCTCTCGCGGCCCGGCGGGGCGGGCCGTCTGGGCCGTGCCCCTGCGCGGAGGCCGACGTCCACGGGCCCCATGCGCCGTTCGCCAGCCGGACCCTCAGCGTGGCGCGGGCGCGGGCCAGCCCGCCGGCTTCCAGGCCGGCGACCGCCACACCCGGGGGCAGCGCCACCGTCCGCGGGGCCGCACCGAGGGCGCCGAGCCCCACCGTCCCGAGGCTCGTCGTCGCGGCGGCGGGCGCCGCGAGTCCCGCCGGGGGACGCACCACGGCTCCCGCCACTGCGCCGGCGCCTGCCAGCAGCAGCGAGCGGCGGGTGATCGCCTGATCGCCCATGTTCCTCGCAACACCGCCTCACGGACAACGCTGCGCTGCGATGAGAGCATCCTCACCGCATACCGCCCCCGTGGCATACCTACCAGGTGCCCGCCCTGCCCCTCAGTCCTCCCCTTAACGGCCCACGGCCCGCGTTCGCGAACGCGGGCCGTGGGTCACATCGTGTGGCGGAGGCCGCCTACTCCTTCTCGCCGGTCTCCTCGACGGGGATCTCGAGCTCGGCGAGCTCCTCGGCGAAGCCGGGGTCGGTGCCCCCGGCGCCGATTTTCTCGAGCGAGGCGAGGTCGGCGTCGAACTCCTGGCCGTAGCCGCCGTTCAGGGCGTCGCCGCCCGTCAGGCCGAGCTCGGCGGCGATCTCGTCCTGGTCGAGCAGCCCGACGTCGTCGATCGCCCGCGGCAGCGGCTCGGACGGTTCGATCTCGATCCGCCGGTAGCGCTTGAGGCCGGTGGCCGCCGGGATCAGCTTGCCGATGATCACGTTCTCCTTGAGACCGTTGAGGCGGTCGATCTTGCCCTCGAGGGCCGCGTCGGTCAGCACCTTCGTCGTCTCCTGGAAGGAGGCCGCCGAGAGGAAGGAGTCGGTGTTCAGCGACGCCTTGGTGATCCCGAGGATGATGTCCTCGAACTGGGCCGTCTCGCCGCCGTCGGCGATCACAGCGTCGTTCGCCTTGGCGAACTCGAAGCGATCGACGAACTGCCCGGGCAGGTAGTCGGTGTCGCCCTTCTGGTCGACCCGCACCTTTTTGAGCATCTGGCGGACGATCAGCTCGATGTGCTTGTCGTCGATGTCCACGCCCTGTGACTTGTAGACCTCCTGCACCTCCTTGACGAGGTACTGCTCGGTCTCGGTGCGGCCGCGGATCGCCAGCAGCTCGTGCGGGTAGACCGACCCCTCGTTGAGCTGCTTGCCCGCCGCTGATCTTCTCGCCCGAGCTGACGAACAGCCGGGTGCGGCGGGGGAAGGCGTGCCGGTGCTCCTCGCCGGCCTCGTCGGTGATCACGACGGTGAGGGCTTTGTCGGTCTCTTCGATCGTGACGACCCCGTCCTGCTCGGCGATTTTCGCCAGGCCCTTCGGGCGCCGGGCCTCGAACAGCTCGACCACGCGGGGCAGGCCGTGGGTGATGTCGGCGCCGGCCACACCGCCGGTGTGGAAGGTCCGCATCGTCAGCTGCGTGCCGGGCTCGCCGATCGACTGGGCGGCGACGATGCCGACCGCGTCGCCGATCTGAGCCAGCGCGCCGGTCGCCATCGCCCGGCCGTAGCAGGCCTGGCAGACCCCGCTCGGAGCCTCGCACTTCAGCACCGAGCGGACCGGCACCTTGACCTCGTTGCCCTTCTCGCGGTCCTCGCTGAAGGCCTCGACGATGTCGGCGAGCTCCGCGCGGCCGATTTCCACGCCCTGCTCGGCGAGCATGCGGCCGCGCTTGGTCGTGATCGGCTTGGCCGCGATGCGCCCGACGAGACCGTCGTTGGGCTCGCTGTCGTCCTTGAACACGTCGAGTCTCGATGAACTCCTCGGTGCCGCAGTCGACCTCGCGGATGATCACGTCCTGGGCCACGTCGACGAGACGGCGGGTCAGGTAGCCCGAGTCGGCCGTCCGCAGGGCGGTGTCGGCCAGGCCCTTTCGGGCCCCGTGGGTGGAGATGAAGTACTCGAGCACCGACAGGCCCTCCATGAAGTTGGCCTTGATCGGGCGCTCGATGATTTCACCCTTCGGGTTGGCCATCAGGCCGCGCATGCCCGCCAGCTGGCGGATCTGCTTGAAGGAGCCACGGGCACCCGAGTTGGCCATCATGAAGATCGGGTTCAGCGTGTCGAGGTTGGCGACCATCGCCTCGGCGACCTCGTCGGTGGCCGCGTTCCACTGCTCGACGACCGCCTCGTGGCGCTCCTCCTGGGTGATCAGGCCCGTCGTCGTACTGGCCGGTGATGTCGGCCACCAGCGCGTCGTACTTGTCGAGGATTTCGCTGCTTCTCGGGCGGCACCACGACGTCGTTCTTGGAGATCGTGATCCCCGCCTGGGTCGCGTACTTGAAGCCCAGGTCCTTGAACGCGTCGAGCACCAGCGAGATCGTCGTCGCGCCGTAGCTCTGCACGAGCAGGTCGATCAGACGCGTGGTGTCACGCTTCTTCATCGACTGGTTGACGAAGGTGTACTTGGACGGGTCGAACTCGTCGCCCAGCGCCTCCGCCAGCGCCCGCTCGATGCGGTCGTTGTAGATGATCCGCCCGATCGTCGTCAGCACGTGGCCGCCCTCGCGCCCGTAGGGGCGGAACTCGGCCACGTCGTGCAGCTTCACGACGCCGCGCCTCGTAGGACAGTTCGGCCTCCTGGGCCGTGCGGAACACGTGCGGCCGCGGCTCGTAGGTCGCGCGGTCGATCTTCGCGAGCTCCTCCGCCTCCGGGCCGTAGGTCAGGTAGTAGGCACCGAGGATCATGTCCTGCGTCGGGGTCGCCAGCGGCGCCCCGTGGGCGGGGGAGAGGATGTTGTTCGAGGACAGCATCAGGATCCGCGCCTCGGCCTGCGCCTCGGCGGACAGCGGCAGGTGCACGGCCATCTGGTCGCCGTCGAAGTCGGCGTTGAAGGCGTGGCACACCAGCGGGTGGACCTGGATCGCCTTGCCCTCGACGAGCAGCGGCTCGAACGCCTGGATGCCCAGGCGGTGGAGCGTCGGCGCGCGGTTGAGCAGCACCGGGTGCTCGTGGATGACCTCCTCGAGCACGTCCCAGACCTCGGCGATCATCGAGTCGACCATCTTCTTGGCCGCCTTGATGTTCTGCGCGGACTTGCGCTCGACGAGGCGGGCCATGATGAACGGCTTGAACAGCTCGAGGGCCATGATCTTCGGCAGGCCGCACTGGTGCAGCTTCAGGTACGGGCCGGCCACGATCACCGAGCGGCCGGAGTAGTCGACGCGCTTGCCGAGCAGGTTCTGGCGGAAGCGCCCCTGCTTGCCCTTGAGCATGTCCGAGAGGCACTTCAGCGGCCGGTTGCCCGGGCCGGTGACGGGTCGGCCGCGGCGGCCGTTGTCGAACAGCGCGTCGACGGCCTCCTGGAGCATGCGCTTCTCGTTGTTGACGATGATCTCCGGCGCGCCGAGGTCGAGCAGCCGCTTGAGGCGGTTGTTGCGGTTGATGACGCGGCGGTAGAGGTCGTTGAGGTCGGACGTCGCGAAGCGGCCGCCGTCGAGCTGCACCATCGGGCGCAGCTCCGGCGGGATCACCGGAACGGCGTCGAGGACCATCATCTCCGGTTTGTTGCCCGACTGGATGAAGGCGGAGACGACCTTCAGGCGCTTGACCGCGCGCGCCTGCTTCTGGCCTTTGCCGGTCTTGACCTGGTCCTCCAGTTCGACGCGCTCGGCCTCGAGGTCGACCTGCTGGAGCAGGTCGCGGATCGCTTCCGCGCCCATGCCGCCGCGGAAGTACTCGCCGAAGCCGTAGGACGAGCCGAAGCGCTCCTTCAGCTCGCGGAAGGTGGTCTCGTCGTGCTCGATCTGCTTGGGCTCCATCGTCTTGAAGAGCTCCCAGACGTTGCGCATCCGCTCGGCCGCGTCCTCGATGTAGGCTTCGGTGTCGGCGATGTCGGCCTCGAAGGCCTTCGTCAGCTCCTTGAGCTGCTTCTCGCGCTCCTCGTCGGAGAGCTTGGACAGGTTGATGTCGAGCGAGTCCGCCCACAGGTGGTCTTCGTCGTTGAAGTTCGTCTGTTTGCCGTTCTGCAGGTACTTCTCGCGACGGGCCAGCGACTCGCGCAGTTCGAGCACGCGCTCCTCGCGCTCGGCCGTGTAGCTGTCGAGGACCTTGTTGACCTCCTTCTCGAGCGAGTCGAGGTCCTTGGTCGCGGGCCTCGTCATCGACCCACGTGACGATCGAGGCGGCGAAGTAGAGGACCTTCTCGAGTTCCTTCGGGGCCATGTCGAGCAGGTAGCCGATGCGGCTGGGGACGCCCTTGAAGAACCAGATGTGGCTGACGGGGGCGGCCAGGTCGACGTGGCCCATGCGCTCGCGGCGAACCTTCGAGCGCGTGACCTCGACGCCGCAGCGCTCGCACACGATGCCCTTGTAGCGGACACGCTTGTACTTGCCGCAGTAGCACTCCCAGTCCTTGGTGGGACCGAAGATGCGCTCGCAGAAGAGGCCGTCCTTCTCGGGCTTGAGCGTGCGGTAGTTGATCGTCTCGGGCTTCGTCACCTCACCGGAGCTCCAGCTGCGGATCTGCTTGGAGGAGGCGAGGCTGATCTCGATCGCGTCGAAGTTGTTTATGTCAATCACTTGGGTGGGCCCTTCTGGCTCGTGATGAAATCTGTAACTGGGGGTTGGGAGGTAGTCCGTAAGGGGGCGGAGGCCCCCTTAGCCCTTCTGGCTGTGGGTGTGAAATCTGCTTCGCGGCCCGGCTCTCAGTGCCGGTCTCTACTCGCTTGCCTCCTCGCCTACCAGGCTGTCCAGGTCGACATCCTCGGTCACCGCGACCTCGTCGATGTCGGGCTCCGCGACGGCATCCGCGTCCTCGTCGGACTCGGCGGCCGCGTCCGTGGCGTCCTCGCCCTCCAGCTCCTCGTCGCTCGACTCGCCGGCCGCGGCGCGTACGCCGGACAGGTCGATGCCGAGCTCCTCGGCGGCGCGCAGCAGGTCGTCGTCCTCGTCGCGCATCTCGGCGCGCTGGCCCTCCTCGGAGACGACGTTGACGTCGAGCGCCAGCGACTGCATCTCCTTGAGGAGCACCTTGAAGGACTCGGGGATCGAGGGCTCGGCGATGTTCTCGCCCTTGACGATCGCCTCGTAGGCCTTGACGCGCCCGACCGTGTCGTCGGACTTGATGGTCAGCATCTCCTGCAGCGTGTAGGCGGCGCCGAAGGCCTCGAGCGCCCAGACCTCCATCTCGCCGAAGCGCTGGCCACCGAACTGCGCCTTGCCGCCCAGCGGCTGCTGGGTGACGAGCGAGTAGGGGCCGGTCGAGCGTGCGTGGATCTTGTCGTCGACCAGGTGGAGGAGCTTCAGGATGTACATGTAGCCGACCGTCACCTGCTCCTCGAAGGGCTCGCCGGTGCGGCCGTTGAACAGCGTCATCTTGCCCGACGCCTGCTCGCCGACCCGGCGTGACTTGTCGATGTCCATGCGGATCCGGCCGGTGTGCGCGTCCTGCCACTTGACGAGGGCGTTGTCCACGTCTTCGACCGTCGCGCCGTCGAAGACGGGCGTCGAGACGTACACGCGGCGCTTGCCGTCGGCGGCGTCGGCCTCCTTGTAGGCCTCGGTGCCGTCGTCGTACCAGCCCTGGGCGGCCGCCCAGCCGAGGTGGGTCTCGAGGATCTGCCCGACGTTCATGCGCGAAGGCACGCCCAGCGGGTTGAGGATCACGTCGACCGGCGTGCCGTCCTCGAGGAAGGGCATGTCCTGCTGATCGACGATCTTCGAGATCACACCCTTGTTGCCGTGACGGCCCGCGAGCTTGTCGCCCTCGGAGATCTTGCGCTTCTTGGCCACGAACACGCGCACCAGGTCGTTGACGCCCGGCGGCAGGTCGTCGCCGGCGTCGCGGCTGAAGGTCTTGACGTCGATGACCACGCCGCCCTCGCCGTGGGGCACCTTCAGCGAGGTGTCCCGGACCTCACGGGCCTTCTCCTTGAAGATCGCCCGGATCAGCTTCTCCTCGGCGGTCAGCTCGGTCTCGCCCTTCGGCGTGACCTTGCCCACCAGCAGATCGCCCGAGATCACCTCGGCGCCGACGCGGACGATGCCGCGGTCGTCGAGGTTGCGCAGCGACTCCTCCGAGCGGTTGGGGATGTCGCGCGTGATCTCCTCCTCGCCGAGCTTCGTCGTGCGGGCGTCGATCTCGTACTCCTCGATGTGGATCGAGGTCAGCTCGTCGTCCTGGACGAGGCGCTTGGAGAGGATGATGGCGTCCTCGAAGTTGTAGCCCTCCCAGGACATGAAGGCGACCATCAGGTTCTTGCCTAGGGCCATCTCGCCCTTGTCGGTCGAGGAGCCGTCGGCCAGCACGTCGCCGGCCTTGACCTTCTGGCCGGCGTTGACGAGCGGCTTCTGGTGGATCAGCGTGCCCTGGTTCGAGCGCATGAACTTCTGCAGCTCGTACTCATCCTTCTTGCCGTCGCTGCCGAGGACCACGATCTGGTCCGCGTCGATGAAGTCGACCGTGCCGGCCCCACGCGCGAGCAGCACGTCGCCGGTGTCGAGGGCGGCGCGGCGCTCCATCCCGGTGCCGACCAGGGGAGCGTCGGACTTCAGCAGGGGAACGGCCTGGCGCTGCATGTTCGAGCCCATCAGCGCGCGGTTCGCGTCGTCGTGCTCGAGGAACGGGATCATCGCCGTGGCGACCGACCAGATCTGCTCGGGCGACACGTCGACGAGGTCGACGTCCTTGGGGCCGACGGTCACGTACTGACCGGCCTGGGTGCGGCACAGGATCTCGGTGCCCTTGAGCTTGCCGGTCTTGGCGTCGACGGGAGTGTTCGCCTGGGCGATCAGCAGCTCCTCTTCCTGGGTCGCGTCGAGGTGACGGACCTCCTCGGTGACGACGCCGTCCTTGACCACGCGGTAGGGCGTGGTCACGAAGCCGTACTCCGAGACCTCTGCGAACGAGGACAGCGAGCCGATCAGGCCGATGTTCGGTCCCTCCGGCGTCTCGATCGGGCACATGCGGCCGTAGTGGGTGGGGTGCACATCGCGAACCTCGATTGGAGCGCGCTCGCGCGTCAGCCCTCCGGCGCCGAGCGCCGACAGGCGACGGCGATGGGTGAGACCCGCCAGGGAGTTGGTCTGGTCCATGAACTGCGACAGCTGCGAGGAGCCGAAGAACTCCTTCAGCGCCGCCACCACGGGCCGGATGTTGATGATCGTCTGCGGCGTGATCGTGTCCGCGTCCTCGGTCGTGAGGCGCTCGCGCACGACGCGCTCCATGCGGTACAGGCCGATCCGGAAGGCCTCCTGGATCAGCTCGCCCACGGTGCGCAGGCGGCGGTTGCCGAAGTGCTCGTACTCGTCGAGGTGCTCCGCCACGGGCTCGCGGGGCATCGACAGGGCCTCGGCCGCGTAGTCCTTGATCTCGACCTCGCCGTCCTCGGGCAGACCGAGGCGCTTGGGCAGCGAAACCAGCTCCCGGACCAAGGCGAGGATGTCGTCGTGGGTCAGGGTGCGGGTGTCGATGTCGACGTCCAGGCCCAGCCGCGAGTTGAGCTTGTAGCGACCCACGCGCGTGAGGTCGTAGCGCTTGGGGTCGAAGAACAGCTGGTTGAGGAGCGCCTTGGCGTTGTCCACGCTGGGCGGCTCGCCGGGACGCTGCTTCTTGAACAGCTCGATCAGGGCGCCCTCTTCGCTGCGCGTGGCCTCCGTGTCCGCGTCGATCGTGTTGCGGATGTAGAGGGAGTTGTCGAACAGGCGCAGGATCTCCTCGTCGCCGGCGTATCCCATCGCCCGCAGCAGCACCGTGACCGGGAGCTTGCGCTTGCGGTCGATGCGCACGAAGACCTTGCCCTTCTTGTCGATCTCGAGCTCCAGCCAAGAGCCGCGAGCCGGCATCAGGTTCGCGATGAAGACCTGCTTCTCGCGGTCCTTTGGCTCCATCAGGTAGGCGCCGGGGGAGCGGACGAGCTGGGTGACGACGACGCGCTCGGTGCCGTTGATCACGAAGGTGCCGCGCTCGGTCATCCAGGGGAAGTCGCCCATGAACACCGACTGCTCGCGGATCTCACCGGTCTCCCGGTTGATGAAGGCGACCGTGACGGTCAGCGGGCGGGCGTAGGTCAGGTCCTTCTCACGGCACTGGTCGAGCGAGGCGACGGGTTCGTCGAAGGTGAACTCGCCGAACTGCACGGCCAGATTGCCGGTGTAGTCCTCGATGGGCGAGATGTCGTCGATCGTCTCACGCAGACCGCCCTTCTCGGGGTCGGTCAGCCACTCGAAGGAGCGGCGCTGGATGTCGATCAGGTTCGGGACGTCAACGGTCTTGTTCAGACGCGCGAAAGTACGGCGCGTCCGGAGAGCATCTGCAGCAGCCAAGAAATGACTCCTTCGGAGGGCGAAACACGGACGAGGAGGGCGCCGGGGGCGCGACCAGCAAAGATAGCACACAGCATCGGCGCCCTGAAGGGCCACCGGTGCTCACGGACCCCGCCCGCACTGCGCGTATGTGGCGCGCGATGCCTTTCGGGCGGCTGCGACTATCGACCAGCGGGGGAAACCTTACCGGAAAATCCGGAAAAGTGGGCATGTAGGGTCGAAAAGGAACCAGCGCCGCCTGCCGGTGCCGACGTCGCGCAGAACGTGCCCGGTCCTGCTCGAGCCGGCCGCCGCGTACTGCCCGGCCGGCGGCTCAGGATGGCCCGCGCGCGGGGTGGGCCATCACGTGGGCCAGCGGCGGCGCTTCGCGCGTCGGCACGGCGAACTCGATCGTGGCGTGCTCGTAGCCGACCGAGTCGCGGAAGTCAGCCACCTCGGCGTTCGTGCGGTGCAGCTCGCGAAGCGAACCCGCAGGCCGCGGCCACTGCCCGAGAGCACCGGTACCGCGGACCTGCGCACCGGCCGCGTGAGCCGGTGTTGGAGGCTTCGCCTGTTCACGTGCGAAGCGGCTACTTCAGCTCGACGCTGCCGCCGGCCTCCTCGAGTTCGGCCTTGAGCTTGTCGGCCTCCTCGCGCTCGATGCCCTCCTTGACGGGCTTGGGGGCCTCGTCCACGAGCGCCTTGGCCTCTTTCAGGCCGAGGCCGGTTGCGGCCCGCACGACCTTGATGACCTGGATCTTCTTGTCGCCGGACGCCGACAGGATCACGTCGACGGTGCTCGACTCTTCCTCCCCGCCACCGGCGTCGCCGCCGCCGCCCGCCGCAGCCACGGGGGCCGCCGCCGCGACGGCTGCCGCCGACACGCCGAACTCCTCCTCGAGCGCCTTGATCCGCTCGGCGAGCTCGAGCACCGAGATGCCCTTCAGCTCCTCGATCCAGTCCTGTGTGCTGGTTGCCATATCTGTCAGTCCTCCTTGGTGGGATTCGTCTCGGCGTCATCGCCCTCGGCCTCTGCCGAGACGTCCGCCTGTTTGTCGTCTGCTTGCGCCGGCGCCTCGGGCTCCGGCTCAGTCTTCTCCTGCTCCGCCTCCGCCTCGGGAGCAGCCTCCGCCTCGGGAGCAGCCTCCGCCTCGGCGAGCAGCCTCCACCTCGGGAGCAGCCTCCACCTCGGGAGCAGCCTCCGCCTCGGCGGGAGCCTCTGGCTCCGGCTCGGCCACCGCGGCGGGGGCCTCCCCGGCCGGGATCTCGCCGGACTCCTTCTTCTGGTTGACCTGTCCGAGTGCCACGGCGAGACCGCCCAGGAGGGCGTTCAGGGTGCGAACGAGGCCGCCCACCGGCGAGGCGACGATGCCCACGAGCTGGCCGTAGAGGACATCTCGCGAGGGCAGTCTGGAGAGGGCCCGGATCTGATCCACCTCGAGCTCCTCGCCACCCATGAGGCCGCCCTTGAAAGGAAGCAGCTGGATGGCTTTGGCGTAGTCGGCGACGGCCTTGGCGGCCATCGCCACGTCGCCCCGCACGAAGGTGAGGGCTGTGGGCCCCGTCAGGTAGCCCTTCAGGGAATCGGCACCGACCTGGTCGGCAGCGCGCTCGGTGAGGGAGTTCTTGACGACGTTGAAGGTGGCGTCCGCTTCACGCAGCTTGGTGCGCAGCTCGGCGACCTGTTCGACGGTGATGCCTCGGTAGTCGACGGCGAAGATCGCCTCCGACTCATCGATCTTGGTGGCGATCTCGGCGATCGCCACGGCCTTCTGGTCTCGGTTCATCTATCTCGTCGCTCTCGAAGTTCGGCGTTGCCCAGGCGCAGGCAGTCGAGAGAGCACGAATCCGAGCGTGTTCTGCTCGCTCCAACCTGCCTCGGACTTCTCCGCCAATCGGTGACGGCGGTGCCGAGGGTCTCGGGCGGTGCGGTTTGCGCGGTCAGTCTACCGGGTCGGACGCTCCCTAGCGGGCGCTCGCGCGCTCAGGCGACGGCGGACGCGGCGGAGGCTTCGCCGAGGATCTCTTTGGTGCGGCTGGGATCGACCTTCACTCCGGGGCCCATGGTCGAGGTCAGGGTGACCGTCCGCAGGTAGCGTCCTTTGGCGGCCGAGGGCTTGGCCCGCACGAGCTCTTCGATCACGGCGGCGTAGTTCTCGAGCAGGCGGCGATCGTCGAAGCTCACCTTGCCGATCACGAGGTGGACGATGGCGGTGCGGTCGGTGCGGTACTCGACCTTGCCCGACTTCGACTCTTCGACGGCCTTGGCCACGTCCATCGTGACGGTGCCGACTTTCGGGTTGGGCATCTTGCCCGCCGGCCCGAGGATACGGCCGAGCTGGCCGACCACGTTCATCAGATCGGGCGTGGCGATGGCCACGTCGAAGTCGTCGAAGCCGTCCTGGATCCGCTTGGCGAGATCCTGCGCGCCGACCACGTCGGCGCCTGCCTCTTCGGCCTCTTTGGCCTTGTCGCCCTGGGCGAAGACAGCGACGGTCACGTCCTTGCCGAGGCCGTTGGGCAGAGCGATCGTGCCCCGCAGCTGCTCGTCGGCGTGGCGGACGTTGAGGCCGGTGCGGACGTGCAGCTCGACGGACTCGTCGAACTTGGTCGCGGCCAGGCTTTTGACGAGCGAGATCGCCTCGGCGGGCTCGTACTCGTGCTCGCGGTCGACCTTCGTGAGGTTCTCCTTGTGACGTTTGCCGTGGGCGCCGCTCATGAGGCCACCTCGACGCCCATCGAGCGGGCCGTCCCGGCGATGATCTTGGCCGCCTGGTCGACGTCGTGGGCGTTCAGGTCGGCGAGCTTGCGCTCGGCGATCTCCCGCAGCTGGGACTGGGTGATCGTGCCCACCTTGACCCGGTTGGGCTCGCCCGAGCCCTTGTTGATTTTGATCGCCTGGCGGATCAGCACGGCCGCCGGGGGCGTCTTCGTCACGAAGGTGAACGAGCGGTCCTCATAGACGGTGATCACGACCGGGATGACGGTCCCGGTTTCGCTCTGCGTCTGGGCGTTGAAGGCCTTGCAGAACTCCATGATGTTGATGCCGTGCTGCCCCAGCGCGGGGCCGACCGGCGGCGCGGGGCTCGCCTGGCCGGCGTTCGCCTGCAGCTTGATCGTTGTCAGAACCTTCTTGGCCATATCTTCTTCTCGTCTCGGGGAATCGTCAGCTTAGTGGGACTTCGCTCAGAGCTTTTTGACCTGGTCGAAGGACACTTCGACCGGCGTCTCGCGGCCGAAGATGGATACCAGCACCTTGAGCTTGGCGGCGTCCTCGTTGATCTCGGAGATCTCCCCGGAGAAGTCGGACAGCGGGCCGGAGACCACCTTCACGGACTCGCCGATCGAGAACTGGGCGCGGGTGCGGGTGGCCGTGGCGACCTCCTTGTGGAGCAGGCGGTCGACCTCGACCTGGGTCAGCGGCACCGGCTCCTGGGAGGCGCCCACGAAGCCGGTCACCCCGGGAGTCCCCTTGACCACGCCCCAGGAGTCCTCGTTGAGCTCCATGTTGACGAGCACGTAGCCGGGCATCGTGCGCTTCTCGACGGTCACCTTCTGGTTGTCCTTCATCTCCGAGACGGCTTCGGTGGGCACGACCACGGAGCGCACGGCCCGCTGCTGCCCGAGCGAGACCACACGGTGCTCGAGGTTGTGCTTGACCTTGTTCTCGTGACCGGAGTAGGTGTTGACGACGTACCAGCGGAACATTCAGACCTCAGAGGATGAATTCGACGATTTCTTTGGCCACGTAGTCGGCCAGGCCCAGGTAGGCGCCGGCGATCGCGACGAAGCCCAGCACAACGGCCGTGGCCTGCGTGACCTGGCGGCGGTCCGGCCACTGTACGCGCTGCAGCTCCGCCCAGCTGGCCCGGATGAAGCCGATCGCCCTATTGCCGCCGCGGAGGGGCGCTCCAGATGCCTGCTCGGGGCTGACGCCACCGTCGCCGGCACCACCGCGGCCGCCGCGGCCGCCGCCCGCTCCGCCACCGCCCGGCCCGGAGGGACCCTCGAGCTCCTGGAGGGAGTCCTCGCTGAGGTCGCCCTCGGCGACCGCCTCGGCCTCGATTTCACCCTCGGAGAGCGTGTCGGGCTCGGCGGGCACTCCGCCCGCACCGCGGATGAGGGCAGCGTCGAACTCGTCGACCTCGGCGGAGGCGTGGTCGAGGGAGCCGGGCAGGTCGGCACGCTCGAGCCCGCCGGGCTCGTGTGCCTCGGCGGGCGTGGACGGGGTGTCCGCGCTCCTGCCGCGGCCCACGGCCGCAGCCCGGCCGCGGTCGCGGCGCTGCTTCGCACGTTTACGGTCACGGGCCACAGCAGCGCTCCCGCGCTAACGGGTCTCCCGGTGGCTGGTGTGCTTGCGACACCAGCGGCAGTACTTGCGCAGGCTCACCCGGTCGGGGTTGTTGCGCTTGCTCTTGTTCGTCTGGTAGTTGCGGTGCTTGCACTCCTCGCAGGCGAGGGTGATAGCGATTCGAACGTCTCCGCGGGCCATGATCAGTAATCCCTGCGTAGTGGTGGTAACGGCCTTGGGCGAAGAAAAACCCCGCCCAAGCGCGAGGTAACAGCCAGTCTAGCGTGCTTGCGATCGACGCGGCGCTAGGGCGCGGGGCCGGGCACACCGCCGGCGGCGAGCCCCTACTCGTAGAGGGTCAAGGTGGCCAGGATCACGTACAGGGCGACGAGCGCCCAGCCCTCGAATTCGGCCGCCTCGCCGTCGCCGGTCACCTGCCACAGCGCGAGGGCCGCGAGCGCCAGGGCGCCGATGAGGACGGGTGCCAGCGCGAAGGTCAGGGTCGTCGTGAGGGCGAAGGAGATCAGCACCAGCAGCGGGAACAGGAAGGCCGCGATCTGGGCGACCGAGTTTTTGACGACGGAGATCGCCAGATCGGCTCGGCCCTTGCGAGCGAGCACGAGGCCCGTCGCGTTCTCGACCGCGTTGCCCGCGATCGCCACGACCACGAGGCCCGCGAAGGCGGGCGAGACGCCGAGCTGGTGGATCGCCGGCGTGAGGGCGGAGATGAACCAGTCCGAGACGAAGGCCGAGGCCACGCCGGCCACGCCGAGCAGGGCCAGGATCGCCGGCAGGGCGAGCCGAGGCGCCGCCCGCACCTCGCTGCTCTCGCCCGCCGCCCCGCCCGGCGGGCTGTCGGAGCGCAGGTAGGGAACGACCCAGGAGAGGTAGACGACCAGCAGGCACACCGCCCCGACGGCGGAGATCTCCTTGACGTGGTGGCTGGCGGGATCGTGGGAGGCGAGTGACAGCCCGACCAGCACGATGATGAACACCGTGACCTGCAGCAGCGTGGCGGTGTCCCGGGGCAGGCGCTTGGAGAAGCGCATCAGCCCGTCCGGCTCCCGGCGGGCCCCCACCACGATCACGAGGCCGAGGACCAGCAGGCCGTTGGCGAGGATCGACCCGACGAGCGCGGTCTGGGCGACCACCAGCTGGCCCTTCTGCAGGGCGAAGAACACCACGAACAGCTCCGGCAGGTTGCCGAGTGTCGACTGCAGCATCCCGGTCACCGCCGGGCCGAAGTGCTCGCCCAGCTGCTCGGTCGCGAAGGACACGATCCAGGCGAGCCCGGCGAGCGCGATGGTGGCAGCGGCGAAGCGCGGGACCGGTGCCCAGGACGAGTAGTTGGCGACGCCCGCCAGCGCCGTGAAGGCCGCGATCGCGCCCAGGGCGGCGCGCTCGAAGCGGGACAGTGCGCTCAGTGGCTCTCGAGGACTTTGTCGACGAGGCCGTACTCGAGCGCCTGCTCGGCCGTGAAGAAGCGGTCGCGCTCCATGTCCGCGCGCACTTCCTCGGTCGGCTTGCCCGTGTGCTCCGCGTAGATTTCATCGATCCGCCCGCGCAGCTTGAGGATCTCCCGCGCGTGGATCTCGATGTCGGTCGACTGGCCTTCGAATCCGGCCGAGGGCTGATGGATCAGGATCCGCGAGTTGGGCAGGGAGGCGCGCTTGCCTTTCGCACCCGCCGCCAGCAGCAGGGAGCCCATCGACATCGCCACGCCGACGCACATCGTGGCCACGTCCGGTTTGATGAAGTTCATCGTGTCGTAGATGGCGAGGCCCGAGTAGATCGAGCCGCCGGGCGAGTTGATGTAGAGCGAGATGTCCTTTTCGGGGTCGTCGCTCTCGAGGTGCAGCAGCTGGGCGACCACGAGGTTCGCGACCTGATCGTCGATCGGCGTGCCCAGGAAGATGATCCGCTCGTTGAGCAGCCGCGAGTAGATGTCGAACTCTCGCTCGCCACGTGCGGTTCGCTCGATGACCATCGGGATCAGCGGCATGGGGACCCACCCTAGCGTTCGGCGGAGCGCCACCCGGCGCGGCCGTCCCCGGCCGGGCGGCCCGCGGACTGGCCGGATGTCCGAGTTGCCGGCGCAACATCCGCGGGCAGTTTGGGTTAGACGACGATGGGCCCGATGGAAGGAGCACCGATGACCCCTCGCCACACCCCTCTCCCCCGCATCCGGCTGGCTGCGGCCCTCACCCTGCTCGCCGGCCTGGCCTGCGCCGCGCCCGCCGGGGCGATGACCAGCCATGCGGGCTGGCCGCCAGACCAGCACCTGGTGATGGACAAGGGGCCGGCCGGGCGCAAGCACACGCTCGTCGGCAAGCCCGGCCTGCACAACTACCTGCTCGGCGGCTACGGCAACGACACGATCGTCGGCGGCGACGGCGGCGATGTGATCTGGGGTGACTACCACCCGAGCGGCGAGAAGCGCCAGACGGCCGTGATCCGTGCGGGCGACGGCCAGAACTTCATCTACGCCAACGACACCCTCAACTACGTCTGGACCGGCGCCAACCCGAGGACGGTCGTCCACGCCCACGAGAACGGCGGCGTGATCCACTGCCAGAACCCCCACCAGGTCGTCTACACGAGCCACCACGCCAAACCGCACTGGAAGTTCGAGGGCTGCCGCCACATCAGCTTCTACTCCGTCGGCTACTGAGCCCCGCCGCCGCAGCCCTAGGCCGGCCTGTGGCAGACGGCCTCGATGTTGTTGCCGTCGGGGTCGAAGATGAAGGCGCCGTAGTAGTCCGGGTGATACAGCGGCCGCAGGCCGGGCGCGCCGTTGTCGGTCCCTCCTGCCGCGAGGGCGGCCGCGTGGAACGCATCGACCGTCCGGCGCTCGGCAGCCGTGAAGGCGATGTGAAGCCCACTCACGGCGGGCGGGCGGTCGTGGATCCAGAAGAAGGGCATTCCTTCCCGGCCGAAGCCGGCGGCCTTGCCCATCGGCTCGAGCAGCAGGCCGATCCCGAGCGGGACCAGGGCGGCTTCGTAGAAGGCCTTGCTGCGCTGATAGTCACTGACGCCGAAGCCGGCGTGATCGAGCATCTCGTCCTCCTGTCTCGGGTGGTTCGAGCCGGCGGCCCGTCCAGGAGCAGCCTATGCCCCGACCGCGGAGCTAGGCCGCGGGCGCCGGCTCGAGCAGGCGCTCGCGCAGGGCGGTGAGATCTTCATCGGTCAGCCCGCCCGCGCGCAGCGTCGCCTCGAGGTCCAGCGAGGCGAGGGTGGTGGCGATCACCTCCGAGGCGGTGGTCCCGCGCGCTGCCAGGAAGGCTGCGATCTCGGGTTGCTGGTCGGGCTGCCCGAGAGCGGCGAACAGAGCGCTCAGGCGCGCGCCGCTGAGTTCGTAGTCGCCACCGATCTCCGCCGGCGCGACGCCGACCAGCGCCAGCAGCACCATCGCGAGCTGCCCCGAGCGGTCGCGGCCGCCCACGCAGTGGAACACGACCCCGCCGGGTCGGGCCCGGGCGACGGCCGCGACGGCGGCGGCCGAGATGTTCGCTTTGCGCATCAGGTGGGCCCGGTAGTAGAGGGGTGTGCCGAACTCGACGCTCCGTTCCACCGGCTCCCAGAAGGCGCGGTCGTCGTTGCCGTCGAGCGGCAGGTGAAGGGTCTCGAGCTCCTCCGGCCGGAGCGCCGCGTCCTCGCCCCGCTCCTGCCCGTTGCGCAGGTCCACCACGGTGCGCACCCCATGGTCGAGCAGCGCCTGCCATCCCCGCTCGGTGAGGCGCCCGAGCGAGTCGGCTCGCACCACTGCCCCCCACGCTGTCCGCCGGCCGCCCCCGGCCGGCAGGCCGCCGAGATCGCGGACGTTGAAGGCGCCCGGCCAGTCGAGGTGGCGTTCGCTCCGCACCGCCTCAGATGTTCACAGAGCGCATGCCTTCCGGGTCATAGCGCTCGCCGGCCGGGGCCGGGAGGGCGTCGGCGATGCGCTGCACGTCCCCGTCGCTCAGCTCGATCTCGGCAGCGCCGAGGTTCTCTTCGAGGTAGGAGACGCGCTTGGTGCCGGGGATCGGGACGAAGTGCGGGCCCCGGTGGAGCACCCATGCCAGCGCCAGCTGGGCGGGCGTCACGTCCTTCTCGGCGGCCAGCTCCTTGACCTCGGCGGCCAGCTCGAGGTTGTGGCGAAGGTTCTCGCCGGTGAAGCGCGGGCCGTGACGGCGGAAGTCGTTCTCCTCGAGCTGCTCGGGCGAGGTGAAGCGCCCCGATAGGAAGCCACGCCCCAGCGGCGAGTAGGGGACGAGGGCGATGCCGAGCTCGGAGAGCACCGGCACGACGTCCTGCTCGACGTCGCGGGTCCACAGCGAGTACTCGCTCTGCACGGCCGTGATCGGGTGCACAGAGTGGCCGCGGCGTATGGTCGCGGCGCTCGCCTCGGAAAGGCCGAGGTAGCGCACCTTCCCCTCCATCACGAGCTCCGCCATCGCCCCGACCGTCTCCTCGATCGGCGTTTTGGGGTCCACCCGGTGCTGGTAGTAGAGGTCGATGTGATCGACCCCGAGGCGCGTCAGGGAGGCCTCGCAGGCGCTGCGCACGTACTCCGGGCTGCCGTCGATCGAGCGACGGGGTTTGCCGGGCCCGCTCGCGTCCAGCCGGATGCCGAACTTGGTCGCCAGGAACACCTCCCCCCGGCGCTCGGCGATCGCGGCGCCGACGAGCCGCTCGTTGGTGTGCGGCCCGTACATGTCCGAGGTGTCCAGGAAGTTGCAGCCGAGGTCCAGCGCGCGGTGGATCGTGCGCGTCGACTCGGCGTCGTCGCCCTGCCCGTAGAAGGCCGACATGCCCATGCAGCCGAGGCCGATCGCGGAGACCTCGGGGCCTTCCGGTCCGAGCGTGCGCTTGTTCATGGCTGCTCCTTTCGGCTGCTCTGGCCCCGCCGCCGCGGCGGGCCGGGTGCGCTCCGGTATATCAAACCGGAGGCTGCCTCCGGTACGAGCCTTGGGATCTGGGAGGGACCCTACCCCCGCCCCGCGAGGCGCCCGTCTAGTGTTGCCCTCAGATGTTCCCACTGAACCTCCCGAATCTGCTCACCGTGCTGCGCATCATGCTCGTGCCGGTGCTCGTGGTGGCGCTGCTCGGGAATACGCCCGAGGGGGACGTGCTCGCGGCGATCGTCTTCGCACTGGCCTCGCTGACGGACTTCGTCGACGGCTACCTCGCGCGCGCGAGGGACAGCATCACGACGTTCGGCAAGCTGATGGATCCGCTCGCCGACAAGCTGCTCGTCGTCGCGGCGCTGATCTCCCTGGTGTCGCTGCACCGGCTGGCCGCCTGGGTGGCGATGGTGATCATCACCCGCGAGCTGGCCGTGACGGTGCTGCGGCTCGGCGCCAGCCAGGCCGGCGTGGTCGTCTCCGCCTCGATGTTCGGCAAGGTCAAGACCTGCCTGCAGATCGCGGCGATCATGGCCGTGATCGCCGTGCACGGGCATCCGGCCTGGGTCTCGGCGCTGCTCTACGTGACCGTGCTGGTGACGGTGCTCTCGGGGCTGGACTACTTCTTCGGCGTGCGCCGCCTGATGGCTCAGAGCGCCGGCGGCGCTCAGGCCGAGCGCTGAGGCTCGGCCTCGAGCCAGGACTCGAGAGTCGTGTGGCGCGGGGCGGGGGTGCCCGAGCCGACCTCGGCCCGCAGCTCGGCGAGCAGCCCGTGGCGCTCGGCGACGACGTTGTGCTGGTGGATCGTCTCGAGGTTCTCCTGGCGTGCCGAGACGAAGGTGTTCGCGTCGAGCTCGCCGTAGGCGCCGACGACGCCGGCGATCATCTCGCGTACGCAGTCCTCGACGAAGCGAGGGCGGCGGTGGGCCTTTTCGACCACCTCGACCTCGTCGGAGCGCTTCATCAGCTCGTAGATCTCGGAGGACATGCTCGCCTCGGCGATCGCCAGCAGGGCGGTGGCCTCGATCTCGGTTCGGCACTCCTCGACACAGCCGATCTGCAGCGTGGCCAGGCCGCGCTGGTTGTGGGTGGCGACGGGCACGCTCTGCAGGATGCGGTCGACCTCCTCGCCCGAGAAACCTTCGCCCAGGAGCCGCTCGCGGGCGCGTGCGGCGACGAGCTCCTGCGCGCAGGGACAGGCCGTCATGCCGGTGGCGGACACACCGACGATCCGCCGCGTGCCGTGCTCGTAGGCGACGGCGCGGCCGAGGAGGGTGTAGATCTCCTGCGTCTGCACGCCCGACACGGGGGCCGGCTTGTGCTCCGGGTAGCGCGCCTCGATCGTGACCTCTGCCCGCGCGGCGCCCTGGCGTTCGCGCACGAGCTCGGCGATGTGCTGGGCGAGGGTCTCGGCCCGGAAGGGCGACTCGCTGAGGACGACCTCGCCGATCGCCTCGTTGACGACCTCGTCGAAGCGGGACATGTGCGCGCCCTTCTGGTCGCGGGAGAGGTCGACGAAGCAGTCGAGCCGTGCGAAGAACAGCTCCTCGCGGATCCGCACCACCTTCTCGACCCCCGTGACCCCGACTCGCGAGAGCCCGACGGGGATGCCCGGAGCGCGCGCCTGCACGTCATCGCCGGAGCCGATCGTGGGAGACATCGTCGGGGTCGAACCGCTGCCCTGCACCAGCGCCAAGCCTAGCGCGGGCCGCACGCCCGGCAGGGGCGATCGCCCGGCCGTCTCCTCGACCGCAGATTCTGGTATCACTCCGCACTTAGTCGACCGAGCGGGCCTGGGGAATGATTGGCCGTCGGTCGGGGAGCTGCAGGAAACCCAACGAGACTGCTGATGAGAGCGCAACGCACGGGAGGCTTAGCGTAGGTCAGGGGAGGTCACGGCGGGCGACCGCCGCGGCGGGGATTCGGAGAGGTCCTTGGGAGACAACGTGAGCGAGAAGCTGGAGGGGTTGCTTGCCACCACAGAGCCGGGCGTGGTGGAGATGGAGGAGCTGCAGGGCATCATCGCCGAGGGTCAGGAGCGAGGTTTCCTGACGACCAAGGCGATCACCGCGGTGGTCGAGGAGGCAGAGCTGTCCGCGCAGCAGGCGCGGGATCTGCTCAGCTATCTCGAGGAGCACGGCGTCGAGATCTCGAGCTCGGCCGATGGGGCCGAGCTCGACTCGGCGGGGGAGCGCGAGAGCACGCCCGCCGCGGGAGGCGTCGAGGAGCTCGCTAGCGAGGAGGACCCGCAGGAGGAGTCCGAGGAAGAGGGCCGTGGCCTGCGGGTGCGCCTCGAGGAGCTGCGCCGTCCCGAGGTCGACCTGACGGTCGAGCCGAGCCTCGACTCGCTGCGGCTGTACCTGCGCTCGATCGGGCGGGTACCGCTGCTGAGCGCGGAGGAGGAGGTAGCCCTGGCCAAGCGCATCGAGCGCGGCGATATCGCCGCCAAGCAGCACATGGTCGAGGCCAACCTGAGGCTGGTCGTCTCGATCGCCAAGGGTTACGTGGGCCGGGGCCTGACGCTCCTCGACCTGATCCAGGAGGGCTCGCTGGGACTGATCCGGGCGGTGGAGAAGTTCGACTACCGCCGCGGCTACAAGTTCTCCACCTACGCAACCTGGTGGATCCGCCAGGCGGTGACGCGCTCGCTGGCCGACAAGGGCCGAACGATCCGCATCCCTGTCCACATGGTCGAGCGGCTCAACAAGCTGCTGCACGCCGAACGGAGGCTGATCCAGCAGCTCGGCCGCGAGCCCAGCCCCGCCGAGCTTGCGGACGAGCTCGAGTGCACGGTGCGGGAGATACGTGACGTGATGCGGATCACCCAGCAGCCGATCTCGCTCGAGAAGCCGGTGGGCGAGGAGGACGACTCGGCGCTGGCGGACTTCGTCGAGGACGTCTCTGCCGCCTCACCCTTCGAGATCGCCTCCGAGGCGCTCCGCCGCGAGAACGTGATGCGCGTGCTCGCCGCGCTGCCGCGCCGGGAGCGCGAGGTGATCGAGATGCGCTACGGGATCGTGGGCGGGCGCTCGCGGACGCTCGAGGAGGTCGGACGGGCCTTCAACATCACGCGCGAGCGCGTCCGCCAGATCGAGAACCGCACGCTCAAGAAGCTGCAGACGCTGCCCGAAGCGCAGCAGCTGCGCGAGGCTTCCTGAGCGCACGCCTGTTGATGGGGCGGTCCGCATATGGGCGGACCGCCGGGGCGCGCGCATGCGCGCGCCCTTCGGGGTCGGCACATGTGCCGACCCGCCGACCGGCACATGTGCCGGTCGGTCAGGCATAGAGGCTCTTCGAGGCCGGGCAGCCGCTTCGCGACCATTACACTGACCAGCCGGCGGCGGGGTTCCCGAGCGGTCAAAGGGGCGTGGCTGTAAACCACGTGGCTCTGCCTTCGAAGGTTCGAATCCTTCCCCCGCCATGAATCCGTCTGTCCGCCCTCGCGGCGAGGATGGCCCGGTGGCGGTGCCGGTGGCGATCTTCGTGGTGTGCGTGGCGGCGGGCGTGTACGCCACCACACGCTGGCTGCCGGAACTGGCGCCGGGACCGGTCGGCGGCCTCGCGTTCTTCGCGGTCTGCGGGCTGCTCGCCGCGGCGCTGGCGGTATTCGGATTGGAGATCTACGTGATTGTGGAAAACCTGAACGAAGGCGGGCGCTTCGACCCGAAGGACCGGGTACTCGCAGCGGGGCTCGAGACGCTGCTCTGGCAGACGGGCCTGCTGGTCGCGATCGCCCTCGCCGTCTATCTGCTCGCGCCCCCCCCGGGAAGACGCGGAAGGCTCGCTAGCCTCGGGGGCTGACCCGGGCTCGGGATCCGCCTAGCCGTCCGGGTTAGGAACCGCAAGCAACCGCGAGGGCCACGATGAGCCGCGATGCGACAATCGAAGTCGAGGGCATCGTCAAGCGCTACGGCGAGGTGCGCGCGCTCGACGGCGTCGACCTCATCGCCCGGCCGGGCAAGGTGCTCGGTCTGCTGGGGCCGAACGGCGCCGGCAAGACCACGCTCGTGCGGGTGCTGGCGACGCTGATCGAGCCCGACGCCGGCACCGCGCGCGTCACCGGCCTCGACGTCGTAGCGGACGCGGCGCGCGTGCGCGAACGGATCGGGCTCGCCGGCCAGTACGCGGCTGTCGATGAAAACCTCACCGGGCTCGAGAACCTGACGATGGTCGGCCGCCTCTACGGCGAGGACCGCGCGACCGCGAAGGCACGCGCGAGAGAACTGCTCGAGCGCTTCGATCTCAGCGATGCCGCCGACCGCGCGGCCAAGACCTACTCCGGCGGCATGAGGCGGCGCCTGGACCTGGCCGCCGCGCTCGTCGCGGAACCTCCCGTGCTCTTCCTCGACGAGCCGACGACGGGTCTGGACCCCCGCAGCCGGCTGAGCCTGTGGGCGGTGATCGAGGGCCTCGTGGCGGGCGGCACGACGGCGCTGCTGACGACGCAATACCTGGACGAGGCCGACCGACTGGCCGACGACATCGCCGTCATCGACCACGGGCGGCTGATCGCCAACGGCACGCCGAACGAACTCAAGGACCGCCTCGGCGGCGAGCGACTCGAGGTTCGGCTCGAGTCCGCTGCGGACGCGGTCCGCTCGGTCGAGGTGCTCGCGCCGATGTCAGCCGAGCCGCCGGTCGCCGCCGGCCACGACGTCACCTTCGCTGTGAGCGACACCCACGGCGTGATCGTCGAGGCGGTGCGGCGGCTCAGCGAGGCCGGCATCGACGTGGAGGACCTCTCGCTGCGACGCCCCACGCTCGACGACGTCTTCCTGGCGCTCACCGGGCACGTCGCGAGCGAAGAGAGCGACGAGGAGCAGGGAGTCGAGAGCGACCCGCGGGAGCCGGTTGCATGAGACGGCTCGCGACCGACACCCTGATCATCGCCGAGCGCAACCTCGTGCGGCTGACGCGGACGCCCGAACTGCTGATCGGCTTCACGATCCAGCCGATCATGTTCGTACTGCTGTTCCGCTACGTCTTCGGCGGCGCGATCCGCACTCCCGGCTACGCCTACGTGGACTTCCTGATTCCGGGGATCATCGTCCAGAACACCGCCTTCGGCGGCTTCGCGACGGCGCTGGGACTGAACGAGGATGTCCGCAAGGGGCTGATCGACCGCTTTCGATCGCTTCCGATGGCCCGGCCGGCGGTGCTCGCCGGGCGGACACTCTCCGACGTCGTGCTGAACGCGCTCTCGATCACGATCCTGCTGATCACCGGCGTGATCATCGGCTTCACCTTCCACACGAGCTTCGGCGACGCCGTCGCCGGGATCGCGCTGCTGCTCCTGTTCGGCTACAGCTTCTCCTGGGTCCTGGCGTTCATCGGGCTGGTCGCGAAGTCCTCCGAAACCGTCAACTCTGTCGGCTTCATCATCGTCTTCCCTCTGACGTTCATCTCCTCGGCGTTCGTTCCCGTCGCCTCGATGCCCGAAGGCCTCCAGCAGTTCGCCGAAGTCAACCCGTTCACGATCATCGTCGATGCGATGCGCCACCTCTGGCTGGGCGCGCCGTCGCACAACGACGTGCTGTGGTCGGTCATCTGGTCGCTCGGGCTGATCGCCGTGTTCGGCACGCTGGCCACCGCGCGCTACCGCCGCGCCGCCGGCGGCTGAGTGGCTTCGCGCCGGCCCGCCGACGCCCTCAGCGGGGGTGGCCCGGGCCCTCCCTCAGGCCGAGCGCTCGCGCGTCTGGGCGTCCCGCATGAAGGACAGATAGGCCCCTTCCGCCGGGGCCGGCGGCAGCTTGCGCCCGGCTCGGCGCACGAACACGTCCTGCTGGTTTTCGGCCGAGCGGTCGTGGGGGTAGAAGGCGAACTCACCGAACACCCGCTTGCTGGCCGCGTTGTCGCGGCGGACCAGCGCCCAGATCGTGGGGAGCGAGCGGCTCTGGGTCTCATGCTGGACGACCTCCAGGCCGGCCCGCAGGATCGCCGTGCCGAGGCGCGTACGACCGTCGCAGAGCAGGTGATTGCGATAGCGCTCGTCGCGGGCGATCAGGTTCATGTACGGGTTGGTGCTGAGCCGGCGTACGAACCAGGGCGTGGAGGCCTTGGCCCGCAGCTGCGCGTTGCCGTCGATGCGGACCGAGGCGATGCCGAGCAGCGCTCCCCCTCGGTCCTCGCTGAGAAGGGCGACGGTCTGCGCCAGCGCGTCGCCGCTGTGGAGGTTGTCGAGGATCAGCCGCACCTCCCTGGCGGCCGGCCCATCCCCGGCCTGGAAGTCCTCGAGTCGGGGGTCGCCCACGCATTGGGCTTTGCTGCGCAGCTCGACACGCAGGGGCGCACGGAGGACGGTGGGGGGCGATTCGGGGTGACGGAAGTGCACGGGCGCTCGCCAAGATAGAACGAGCTCAGGTCGGAAATGCCTCGCCGGCGAGCTCGAGCAGCAGCTCGCACACGGCCTGCGGCTGCTCGAGCGGAGCGAGATGGCCCGCGCCGGCGATCGTCTGCAGGCGGGCGCGGGGCAGTTCCGCGGCGAGTAGCTCGGCGGCCTCGTGAAAGTCGCTCATGTCGTGCTCGCCCGCCACGAGCAGGATCGGCACGTCGAGCCGGGTCAGGGCGCCGGGGTCCGACTCGAGCGGGTCCGGCGCCTCAGGGAGATCCTCCCCGCCGGGCGCCAGCGCGAAGGCGCGGCGCTGCATGTCGGCGACCAGCTCGCGCTGGCTTGCCGGGGCCCCCGGCAAGGTCCAGGCCTCGACCACGGCCGCGACCGCCGCCTCGATGTCGCCGCGCTCTAGCGCCTCCTCCTCCGCCTCCCAGGCCGCTTTCAGCCGCGGCGAGGGATCGTCCTCCTCGGGCGGCGCGGAGATCAGCGCCAGGGCGGCCACGCGTGTGGGCGCGATGGCGGCCACACGCTTGGCGATGGCGCCCCCGAAGGAGTTGCCGGCGAGGACGACCCGGTCCAGCTCGAGCGCCTCGAGGGTGTCCAGGACGTCCTGCCAGGGAGCCAGCGCCGGTGGCGCGAGCCCCGCCTCGCCGAAGCCGGGCAGGTCGGGCGCCACGGCGCGCAGGCCGCCGGCGGCAAGAGGGGCCAGCACGGGCGACCACATCCTGCGATCGGCGACGCCGGCGTGCAGCAGCACGATCGTGTCCCGCCCCGATCCCTGCTCGTCGTAAGGGAGGATCACGGGAGGATCATTGCACCGCCCCCCTGCGCCCGGCAGCGGCCGGACCGGGGCCGGCCGCTCAGCGCTCGCCGCCGTCGGGGACCATGCTCGCGGCGTGGACGCCCGGGGGCAGGCCGAGCGTCGCGACCACCGTTCCGAGCAGCTCGAGCAGGCGCTCTCGCTCGGCGGCCGAGAGCCCGGCGCACAGGTCTCGCTCGAAGTCGACCGCGGCCGCGTAGGCCTCGGCGAGCAGCGCGCGGCCGTCCTCGGTCAGGTGCAGCGCGCGGGCCCGCCGGTCGGTCGGATGAGGGCGGCGTTCGAGCAGGCCGCGCTCCTCGAGGGAATCGAGGAAGGCCACCATGCGGCTGGCCGGGAGCCGCAGCCGCTCGCCGATCGCCTGTTGGGACTGGCCCTCGGCGGCACCGACCGCCCGCAGCAGGGCGAAGTCGCGGGGCAGGATCTCGAGCGGCGCGAGCTTCGCGTGGAAGCCGGAGGAGACGGCGAAGCCGAGCGTGGAGAGGGTGAAACCGACAGACTTGTAGGGAGCCGCCGGTCCCGGGGGAGCGATCAGCGCGGGCTCCTCGCCCTCGCCGTGAGCGGCGGGCGGCGGGGTGATCTGCCTTGTCATGATGAGATCATATCGCCGCAGAAATATTTGTGATAGAAATGATTACGATGACGATGTTTTCTGCCGCCAGGGTGCCTGAAGCATGAGCGACGCCCCGAACGGAATCGAGGTCGAAGGCCTCGTCAAGGACTTCAAGGGCGGCGTGCGGGCCGTCGACGGCATCGACCTGGAGGTCGCGCCGGGAGAGATCTACGGCTTCCTCGGGCCGAACGGCGCGGGCAAGTCGACGACCGTGCTGGTGCTCACCACGCTGCTGCCCCCCACCGCCGGCAGCGCCCGGGTGGCCGGCCTCGACGTGACCCGCCAAGGAGCCGAGGTGCGCCGGGCGATCGGCGCCTCGCTGCAGGAGTCGGCGCTCGACCCCTTCCTGACCGGCCGCGAGCACATGCGCTTGCAGAGCTCCCTGCACGGCCTCGGCCGCGAGGAGCGAGAACGGCGCGGCAGCGAGCTGCTCGAGCGGGTCGGCCTGACCGAGGCGGCCGACCGCAAGGTCGGCGGCTACTCGGGCGGGATGAAGCGCCGCCTCGACCTCGGCCTCGCGCTGGTGCACGGTCCGCGTCTGCTGTTCCTGGACGAGCCGACGACCGGTCTCGATCCGCAGAGCCGAGCGGCGCTGTGGGACGAGGTCCGGCGCCTGGCCAACGACGGCGTGACGGTGTTCCTGACCACCCAGTACCTCGAGGAGGCCGACGTCCTCGCCGACCGCGTCGGCATCATCGACCGCGGCAAGATCGTCGCCGAGGGGACCCCGGCCGAGCTGAAGGCCGCCATCGGCCGCCCCAGCGTCGAGGCGATCCCGGCCAGCCCCGACGACCGGGAGCGCCTGGCGGGGGTCCTCCATCGCTTCGGCGAGGAAGCGGCGGCCTCCGCCAGCGGTGTCGCTGTGCAACTGCCCGAGGGCGTCAGCGACCTCGCGGAGATCGTCCGTGCGCTCGACGCGGAGCACATACCCATTGCCGACCTGAGGCTGCACTCGCCCACGCTGGACGACGTCTTCCTCGCGAAGACCGGGCGCTCGCTCGAGGGGGCCGCCGACAATGGCGAGAGCGAGGGTGAGGACGAGGGCAAGGCGACGGGGGCCGACGGAGAGAAGGTGGCGGCCCCGGCCGGCTGATGGGCGGGACCCTCACCACGCAGGTCGGAGTGCTCGCCCGCCGGGCGATGCTGAAGACGCTGCGCCAGCCGTTCCAGATCTTCCCGATCATCTTCTTCCCGCTGGTCCTGCTGGCGGTCAACGCGAGCGGGCTGAAGGCGGCCACGCGGCTGCCGGGGTTCCCGACGAACTCCTACGTGTCCTTCGCGATCGCCGTTGCCTTCATCCAGGGCGGCATGTTCTCTCTGATCAACACCGGCACGAACCTCGCCGAGGACATCGAGAGCGGCTTCTTCAACCGGCTCGCCCTGACGCCGCTGCACCGCGTGTCGCTGATCTCGGGGCTGCTCGTGGGCGTGGCCGGGCTCGGCGTCCTTCAGTCGGCCGTCTACATCCTCATGAGCCTGATCGCGGGAGCGCACCTCGAGGCGGGCCTCGGCGGCGCGGTGGTGATCCTCGCGCTCGGCGCCTTGACGGCTGTCGCCTTCGGCGCGTTCGGCTGCGCGGCCGCCCTGCGGACGGGGTCCGGCGAGGCGGTCCAGGGGCTCTGTTCCCCTGTTCTTCGTGTTCATCTTCCTGTCCTCGAGCAACCTGCCGCGCAACCTGCTGAAGGTCGAATGGTTCCACACGGTCGCGACCTGGAACCCGATCTCCTACCTGATCGAGGCCTTCCGCAGCCTCTACATCTACGGCTGGGACGCCACCGCGCTGCTGCGCGGCTTCGCCGTCGGCGCGGGCCTGACGGCGATCGGGCTGCTGGCCGTCACCGGGGCCCTGCGGGGGAGGCTGCAGCGGACATGAGGGCGCTCCCCGGCAGCTCGATCTGGCGGGTCGCCTTCGCGATCTCCTGGCGCAGCGTGCACACCTACGTGCGCCGCCCCGACCTGTTCGTGCCGTCCTTGATCTTCCCGCTCGTGTTCCTGGCGAGCTTCGCCGGAGGCCTGTCGGCGCTCGGCTCGATCCGGGGCTTTCATTTCGCGGCGGGCTACACCGCCTTCCAGTTCGTGTTCGTGCTGTGCCAGTCCGCGATGTTCGCCGGGCTGTTCACCGGCTTCAGCGTGGCGTTCGACTTCGAGAGCGGCTTCTCGCGACGGCTGCTGCTGGCCGCGGAGGACCGGCGGGGCATCGCCCTCGGCTACGCGATCGTCGCGCTGACCCGCGGCGCCTTCACGCTGACGGTGATCACGGTCGTGGCACTCGTGGCGGGAATGCGCATCACCGGCGACGGGGTCGACGTGTTCGGCCTCTACGGCCTGGCCGCGCTGCTGGTGCTGATCGGCTACGGCTGGGCCGCCGGCGTGGCCTTCCGCTTCCGATCGATCCAGGCGGGACCGCTGATGCAGACGCCCGTATTCCTACTGCTGTTCCTCGCCCCCGTGTACGTGCCGATCTCGCTGCTGCAGGGGTGGATCCACGGGGTCGCCCAGGTCAACCCGGCGACGGCCTTCCTAGAGGCGGGCCGCGGGCTGATCTCGGGCGCGCACGACCACACCGGCCTCGCCTTCATCGCCGCGGGAGCGCTGATCGGGCTGTTCGCGATCTGGATGCTGAGCGGCCTGCGCAAGGCCGAAGCGGCCGGCTAGGCCGGGTGCCGGGCCGCTTCGATCTCGCCCGCCATCTCGGCGGCCCGCGGCGTCGAGACGAGCACTCGGCGCAGGTTCCCCTCGCCGCCGATCGAGATCGACAGGCCGGGCACGCCGCGGCGCACCACGAAGGCTTCGTCGAGGCGCATCGTGCGTGCGACGTAGTACAGCAACGGCAGGCGCAGCCCGACTTTCATGCCGGCGCCACCCGCGACGCGGACCGGATCCTCGATCACCTCGGCCCCCTCGACGTCGCGCAGCGGCACGGTGATGTTCCGCATCAGGCCGAGCACCTTCTGCCACCAGGAAAGGCGCACCGCGACGGCCTCTGAGCCGATCTCCAAGCGCACCGCCCCAGCCTAGCCGTCGATCCGTTTGCAAGGGCGCAGCGGTTCGGGGTAGAAGATGCAGGCACCCGCCGGGGGCGGGAGGCAGGGTCAACGAGCGAGGAGGAGTGCCGATCATGGAGTCCGCACAGACGCCCAGCAGGGTGCTGGTCGTGGCCCACAAGACGGCGGCCACCCAACCGCTGCTCAACGCCGTCCGCGAGCGGGCCGCCTCCGGCCCGGCGACGTTCACGCTGCTCGTGCCCAACCCGGCCCACGGCCTGCACAAGGTCGTCGACCCGGAGGATCTAGGACGCGGACGAGGCGCAGCAGGTGCTCGACCACGCCCTGCCGCTGCTGAGCGAGGCCGCGGGCTCGGAGGTTCAGGGCATGATCGGAGATGCCGACCCCTCGGCGGCGATCCAGGACGCGATCAACCTGCGCGGCTTTGACGAGGTGATCATCTCCACCCTCTCTCCGAAACTGTCGCGCTGGCTGCACCTCGACCTGCCGAGCAAGATCTCCGGCCTCGGGCTGCCCGTGCGCACCGTCACGCCGGCCGAAGAGCCGGCCTGAGCCCGCCCCCCGTGGGCGGTTCCGTGACCCGTGGGAGCTCCGTAACCGGACGCCTCAGCTATTCGGCTGAGCCGAAATCCTCGCAGACGTTCGTCTGTAGATCTTTCGTCCGCGTGCCGCAAGAGTGGCCCGCGATGGAGGGAGTCCGCGAGCAGTTCGCAAGAAACCTGCGCCACCACCGCGACGCCGCCGGACTCTCGCAGGAGGCGCTGGCCTCGATCTGCGACCTGCACCGCACCGAGATCAGCCTGCTCGAGCGCTGCAAGCGCTCCCCGCGGCTCGAGACGATCGTGATCCTCTCGCGCGGCCTCGACCTGAACTCCCCCTCCCAGCTCCTCGACGGCATCAGCTGACCGGCCGCGCCGAGCCCAGCCGGTCCGCCTTTCTTCCGTTCAACGCCAGGGGGCGGGCGCGCTAGAGTCTGGCTCCCCGCCCAGCTAGCTCAGTTGGTAGAGCACTTCCATGGTAAGGAAGGGGTCAGCGGTTCGAGTCCGCTGCTGGGCTTCATCCGAACCGCCTGCAAATGGGCGGCTGCGCTGGGCGAGCGAGATGCCGCTTGAAGCGAGCGTCAGAGCTGCCGTAGGCTGCGTTTGTGACCGACCATCACGTGCAGCAAGGTGACCCGCACTTGGTTGTCGCAGCCATCGCCAGCAATGAGCCCGAGGCGGCGATGATCCTCGGAGTCCTTCGCGGCGCTGGGATCAAAGCTATGACGAAACCAGGTACGGGGAGCAGCGGCCTCGGGGCACGCGCCAGCTATGGGCGCAACGTCTACGTGCGAGCGCACGACCTTGATCGAGCGCATAAGGCGCTGGGGCATCCCAAGCAGCACTCCGGCCCTGCTGGGCCGACGCATCACTCCCATGCTGCGCCGCCAGACCCGGTGCCTCAGCCGAAGCATCGGTTCGGCTTTCTGCACAGAGAACACTGACCTGCGCAATCGCGCTCAGGCCCAAGAACTTGATTGCAACGCTCGCGATAGGGTCGGCCGATGGATCTTGAACTGTCGGACAAGGTCGCCGTCGTTACGGGAGCGAGCAAGGGGATCGGGCTCGAGGTCGTCCGCGAGTTGGCCGCCGAGGGCGCGAAGGTCGTGGCGGGAGCACGTCACGTACAGCCACTGGAGGGGATCGAGGGCGTGACCCCCGTGACCGTCGACCTCGCAGACCCCGACGGTCCGGCGCGGCTGATCGGCCAAGCCGTCGGGGAGCTCGGCCGGGTCGACGTGCTCGTCAACAACGTCGGCGCAGCGCACGTGCGCCTGGACGGCTTTCTTGCCCTGAGCGACGCCGACTTCGAAGCCTCGCTCCAGCTGAACTTCTTCGCAGCGCTTCGTGCCACCCGCGCTGCCGTCGAGGACATGACCAAGCGCAAGGAGGGGACGATCGTCAACGTCGCGTCGGTCAACTCCTTCTTCGAGCCCGACGGCGGCGTGATCGATTACGGGGCGGCCAAGGCAGCGTTCGTCAACGTGGTCAAGTCGCTCTCCCAAGAGCTCGGCCCCGCCGGGATCCGGATCACGAGCGTCTCGCCCGGGCCGGTTGCCACCGACCTGTGGCTGGGGGAGCACGGCGTGGCCGAGACGGTCGGCAGCGCCACAGGCAAAGGCGCCGACGCCGTTCGCGACCAGATGGCCGCGAACATGCCAACCGGCCGCTTCACCACCCCACGGGAAGTCGCGACGGTCGTAGCCCTGCTCGCCTCGCCGCGCATGGCCAACGCGACGGGCGCGAACTGGGTCCTCGACGGAGGCCTCGTCAAGACCGTCTAGATGCCTACTAGGGCTGCGGGCAGGCGAGGGGCGTGACACCTGAGGGATCAAGGCACGTGTCGACCCGTTCCGGGAGGCGCCCGCGCCGGACGGTGAAGCGGGTGTACTTGCCGATCTCCCCGGGTTTGGAGATGAAGATCCGCAGCACGGCGCCGAACCCGAAGAACCGCCGGAGGGAAAGGAGCGTCAGCGGCTCCACCCCGCGCGGACCGGCCTGGGTCGTGCGCCGGAGCGTCCGAAACGGGCAGCCGCGTCCCGTGCAGAGGACCCGCAGCTGCGCGCCGGCGGGCATCTGCTGGACGCGCAGCAGACGCAGCCTCACCCCCCTGCTCGTCTGCCCGCCCGCGATCCGAACGACCGGAAACGGCGCCATCAGCGAAGGCCGGCCAGGGGCTAGGGACACCTTGGCGCCGAGCACGGCCGGGCCCGCGGCGACGGGGGGTGGGACGAGGACCGGAAGCGCCGGCTGGACCGTGAAGCTCACCGCTTCGCTTTCGCCTTCGGGGTTGCCCGCCAGCGAGCTTTCCTGGAGGGCGACGGCGGTGTAGTGCCCGACCACCAGCGGCGGGCTGGCGTCGCTGGAGTGCCACCCGGCGCCCGTTCCCGCGGCCGTGGCCGACGCGACGACTGTTCCCCCGCTGAAGATCACCACGGTCACCGGCGTCGTGTCGCTCGCCGTGCCCGTGAACGCCGGCGCCGTCACACCTGGGGCCGGTTCGGGCTGGTCCAGCGTCACCGTCGGCGCCGCCGTCAGCACCCTGAAGGTCACCGGCGCGCTGGTGCCCGTTTCCAGCGCGAGGTTCGTCTGGCTCGCGCGAGCCGTGTACACGCCGTCAGCGAGGGTGCTCAGATGCAGCGACCAGGCGCCTTCGGGGGAGAGAAGGTTCGTGCTCGGTTTCTCAACTTCCGTGCCTTCCGCGGTCGGGCCGGAGTAGACCCGCAACGTCACGGTTCCGTCCTGCGGATCGGCCATGCCGATGAAGGCCGGGGTCTGGTCGTTTCCCACCGAGCCGCTCAGTGGGCTGGTGATCGTGACGGTCGGCGGCGCGGCGAGCACGGCCGCCGGCCAGGCGAGCACGCCCGCCAAGCACGCGAGCACCGCGGCTCGCAGCAAGGTGCTGCTGATCCGTTCGATCGGGCCAGACCCAACCACGCATCCCCCTTCGGCTGCCGTAGTGCGAGCTTAGCGCCGCAGGGAGGGCGCCGAGCCTGCTGTGGACAACCTTGCAAGACGTCCGTCCAGTGCCCTTGCCATACGAAACACCACTGCCGCGGGGCGAAATGAAGATGGCCGACGATCAAGGAAAGCGCCGCAGCGACCGATTCGATCGGATGCGCCTCGGTTCGCACCGTCGCAGCGGGCTAGGGGGCCTTGCGGCCGCCCTGCTTGTGTGCGTCCCGATCGCGGGGTGCGGCGAATCGCATGCCAGCGCCAGGGCCAGCCGCACCTACGCTGTCACCGAGCACGACTTCCGTATCGAAGCGCCCTCGAGCCTCACCGCGGGCACCTACACCTTCGCCGTAGCCAACGACGGGGTGACCGACCACGAGCTGATCGTCGCCTCCACCCCAGACGGCTCGCTGCCGCTCAGGCCCGACGGGCTGACGATCGACGAGGAAGCGATCGAATCGCACGAGGCGGGAGCGCTGGAGCCGGCCGGGCCCGGCGCGCGCCGCACAGTCACCGTCAACCTGTCCCCCGGCCGCTATGTCTTCTTCTGCAACATGGAGGGCCACTACATGGCGGGCATGCACGCCGAGGTGGTGGTCCACTGATGCTCGGCCGCCGCTCCTCGATGCGCCCGATCACGGCCTCGGGCTCGGGCCGCCGGCCGATTGTCGCGATCTTCCTGACCTTCGCGCTGATCTCGGCGGCGACGATCGTCCTGTCCGTCCACACGACGAAAGGCTCAGAGCACCGCACGAGCGTGATCCAGATCGCCGCCCGCCAGCGCACGCTGGCCGAACGCTACGTCGAGGAAACGCTCCTCGCCCGCGAAGGCCGCGCCGCCAACCCGGCGTACACGGCCCGCGTCATGCAGGCCTCGGCGGCCGCCCTGCTCGGCGGGGGGGCCGCGCCCGCCGTCAACGGCGATGACGACGAAACCGTGCTGCCCGCCGCCGAAGACGGTGCGACGCAACGTCAGTTCGCGCTCGACCAGCAGCTGGTCGCCGACCTGACCAGCACGGGCGAAGCCGTGCTCGCACACCGTCCCACCTCTGCCCTTCCGGAAACGGCCGGCGAGCACGTCGGCGGGCTCGAACCGATCGCGAGGCTTCGTGTGCTCGCGGCCCTCACCTCGAGCATCGCCTTCAGAGCCGCCCGGGAGATCGGGCGGACCGACGAATCGAACATCGAAGGGCTGCTCACGACGCAGGTGCTGCTCGGCGTCGGCGGCCTGCTGATCACGCTGCTCCTCGCCGCAGCCCTGCTCGCCGCCTCGCGCCGCCAGAGCGCTCATTTCCGAAGCCTGGCCCTGTCCTCGACCGACCTGGTCGTGGTGCTCGGCAGCCGCGGTGCCCGCTACGTGAGCCGCTCCGTCTCGGCCCTCGTCGGGCGGCCCGAGTCCGAGCTCTACGGCAACGGGCTGATGCACTTCATCCACGAGCAGGACCGCCCACTGCTGGAAAAGGTCAACGCGGACGGCGAGCCGGACGAGTTCACCTTCCGGATGCGCAACGTCGCCGACGAATGGCGCCACCTCGAGGCGCGGGCCACCGATCTGCGCGGAGATCGCAACCTGCGCGGTGTCGTGATCCACGCACGCGACGCGACCGAGCGCGTGCGGCTCGAGCAGGAGCTCACGGCCAAGGTCGTCCGGGACGGCTTCGCCAACCACCTCTCTGAAGCGATGGAGATGGCCGACGAGGAGCACGAAGTCTTCAACGTCGTCGAGCGGGCCATGATCGAGGTCGACGAGCCGACGCCGATGGAACTGCTGCTGTCGGACTCCAGCCGCGCCAACCTCGCCCGCGTCGCCTCGAACCCGAATCAGGAGCCACCCGGCTGCCCGGTCAAGTCGCCCTTCTCCTGCGTGGCCGTGCGGCGGGGCACCGCCGTGGTGTTCGACTCCAGCGAGGACCTCGGCGCCTGCCCGCACCTGCGCGGGCGCGAGGGGGGCGCCTGCTCGGCGGTCTGCGTCCCCGTCAGCTTCATGGGCCGGGCGCTCGGCGTGCTTCACTCGACCGGCCCCGCCGGCAAGCCGCTCGCCGAGGAGTCCGTCGCCCAGCTGTCGGTCCTCGCCGGCCAGTCCGGCGCGCGTATCGGCACCGTTCGCGCCTTCGAAAAGACCCAGCTGCAGGCCTCCACGGACGGCCTGACCGGGCTCGTCAACCGGCGGACCGGCGAGCGCCGGCTCCGCGAGCTGGTTCGCGACGGCAACCTGTTCGCGGTCGCGATCGGCGATCTCGACCACTTCAAGGAGCTCAATGACACCCACGGCCACGAGGCCGGCGATCGCGCCCTGCGGCTGTTCGCCCAAACCGTCAAGCGAGCGCTCCGCGACCACGACCTGGTCGCCCGCTGGGGTGGCGAGGAGTTCGTGCTCGCCCTGCCGGGGCTGGACCGTTTCCAGGCCGTCAGGATCCTGGACCGCGTGCGCCACGACCTGGCCGTGGCCCACCCCGGTGAAACGCCCCGCTTCACGGTCAGCTTCGGGGTCACGGACTCCACCTGCGGCGACAGCGTCGAGAAGCTGCTCGTGGTGGCCGACCAGGGCCTCTATGCCGCGAAGCACGGCGGCCGCGACCGCTGCGTGATCGGCGACCCCGCGGCGGCGCCGCGCGGCACCGGGGAGCGCTACGCGACGCTCGCCTCCACGAACGGAGGGCCCGCCGAGGCGGCCCAACCCGAGGAGGACGAGGAGCCGGCGGTCGACGCCCAGCACCTCAGCCTGACGATGCGCGCGGCTGCGGACGAGGAGGACCCGCGTCCCAGCGGCATCGAGATCCGCTGACCCGCGCCTTTGCGCGTGCGGCCCGGCGTCGCTAGCATCCCCTCGATCGAGGCGGCACGCGCAGGGGGCGCGAACCGCTAGTCGGAGAATGAGATGGGGGACCGGCAAGGATGCCGCAGGGATGATGAGTCCAACGCATGACGCGTCGAAGTCGAGCCGGGTCGACGGCCGCGGGCAACGCTCGGGGCCCCGGGCGGGCCTCGTGCGGGCCGTGTTGCTGGTCGCGATGCTCGCCTGCTCGCTGCTCGTGGTCCCCCCCGGTGCCGGTGCCTCGGAACCGACCAACTCCGGTGACAACCTGCGCGACGGCTGGTATCCCGAACAGGGTGCGCTGACGCCACAGCTCGTCAGCGGCGGCACCTTCGGGCAGCTCTGGTCCGCAAGCGTCGAAGGCTCGGTTTACGCGCAGCCGCTGCTTGTCAACGGCGAGGTGCTAATCGCCACCGAGAACAACAAGATCTACGGCCTGGACCCCGGCACCGGCGCGGCGAAATGGTCGACCTCGCTCGTGGGCACCGCGTGGAAAGCGGGCGACATCGGCTGCAACGACCTCGCGCCGAACGTTGGCGTGACCTCCACGCCCGTCGTCGACCCCTCGACGAACACCGCCTACATGACCCACAAGGCCTACGCCTCGGGCTCGAGCGGCACGGTCCGCTGGTACATGGACGCGATCAACCTCGCCAACGGGCAGGAGCGCGAAGGCTTCCCCGTGCAGCTCCAGGGCAGCGCGCAGAACCAGCCGAGCATGACGTTCAACCCGACCTCGCAGCTGCAGCGGCCGGGACTGCTCTTGCTGAACGGCGTCATCTACGCGGCGTTCGGCTCCGACTGCGACTTCAACACGTGGCAGGGCTGGGTCTTCGGTGTCTCCACCGCTGGGACGACCAAGGCGCGCTGGGTTTCCGTCCCGGGCGGCAACGGCGCCGGCATCTGGCAGTCGGGCGCCGGTCTGTTCTCCGATGGGCCGAACACGCTGATGGTGAGCACGGGCAACACCGGTGCCAACTCGACCGCCACGCCGGGTAAGACGCCGCCGAATACCTTCGGCGAGTCGATTGTCCGGCTGGTCGTGCAGCCGAACGGCGAACTGAAACCGACCGACTTCTTCGAGCCTTTCGACGCGCTGTCGCTCGACCAGAACGACGCCGACTTCGCCTCGGGCGGGATCACTGGGCTCAACGACGAATTCTTCGGCACGTCGGCGGTGCCGCACCTGGCGGTCGCGGTCGGAAAGGACGGCTACGTCTACCTGCTCAACCGCGAAGAACTCGGCGGCTTCCTGCAGGGCCCCGGCAACGGCGACAAGGTCGTCCAACGGCTCGGCCCTAACGGTGGCGTCTGGTCGCGGCCCGGCGTGTGGCCCGGCAATGGCGGCTGGGTCTACATCCCGACCGCCTCAGCGGGGAACTCGGCGGGCGGCTCCTCGGGCTTCCTGCGCGTCTACCAGTACGGCGTCAACGGGCAGGGCCTGCCCACGCTCTCGCTGCAGGCGACCTCCTCGGACGCATGGGGCTTCGGCACCGGCGCACCGGTCATCACCTCCGAAGGCACGACCTCCGGGTCCGCCCTGGTCTGGACCGAGTGGATGGCGAACGGGACGGGCACGGGCGCCCAGCTGCGCGCCTACGACCCGGTGCCCGTCGGCGGCAAACCGGTGCTGCGGTGGAGCGCGGCGATCGGCACCGGCTCGAAGTTCGCGACCCCAGGCGTCGGCGCGAACAAACTCTTCGTGGGCAACCGCGAAGGCAAAGTCTTCGGCTTCGGCTCGCCCGTCACGCCGGCGCTGAGCGGCCCCGCGACGAGCTACCCGACCACCACGCTCGGCCAGGGCAGCGAAAAAACGATCACTCTGACCGCCAACAACGCGTTGACGGTCAGCGCGGTCTCCACCGGCAACTCGCAGTTCGTCGTCGGCACGACCAAACCGGCGCTGCCGGCCGCCGTGGGCTCCGGCCAGACGCTTCAGGTCCCGGTCACGTTCAAACCGACCAACGCGGGCCTACAGGCAGCGACGCTCACCGTCGAAACCAGCGCGGGCACGTTCACCTTCTCGCTCCAGGGCACGGGGCAGCCGGCCGAAGCCAAGATCGAAGCCTCGCCGGTCGTGCTCTCGTTCGGCGGCACGACCGTCGGCGGCAAAATCACGTCCGCCGCCACGTTCCGGAACGTCGGCGGCGCGCCGCTGACGATCAACGGCGTCGGCGCGGTGGCCGCGCCGTTCTCCGTCACCGGGGCTCCCGAACCGGGCAAGGTGCTGGCACCGAGCGAAGCCGTCACGGTTCAGGTCACCTTCGAACCCACCACCGAAGGCAACTTCAGCGGCGAACTGGCGCTCCAAACGAGCGCCGGCCCCGCCTCGGTCGCCCTCGCAGGCGCCGCCGGCAAACAGGGCGTCTTGAAGATCACGCCGGAAGCGGTCGAATTCGGCAGCGTGCCCGCCGGCACCACCGTGTCGAAGTCGTTCACGCTCCAGAACACCGGTGGCACCAACGTCACGATCACGAAGTCCAAGCCGCCGATCGGCGGCGCGTTCAGCGCGACGACGACGCTGTCCGAGGGCACGACGATCGCGCCCGGTGAAACCCTCACCGAGACCGTCGCCTTCAACCCGTCGGCCCCGGGCGCCGCGAGCGGCGCCTGGCTGCTGAACGGCGACGACACGAGCGGCTCGCACGAAGTGAAGTTCACCGGCGCGGGCACCGTGCCCGCCCCCGGCCCCGGCTGGTCACACAACGGCTCCGCGACGATCACCTCCGGAGTCGTGCAGACGACGGCCGCCGTCTCCAATCAGGCGGGCTCCGCGTTCTTCGAAACGCCACTTGAAAGCAAGCACCTCGTGATCGAATTCGACCAGACGATCAACGGCGGCAGCGGCGCCGACGGCCAGACGCTCACGTTGGCCGACGCCGGCAAAGCCGCGCCGACGGCACTCGGCGAACAGGGCGGCGGGCTCGGCTTCGGCGGCATCTCCGGCATCGCCGTCGCGTTCGACACCTACAAAAACTCGGTCAACCCGTCGAGCAACTTCACCGGCATCAGCGACGGCAGCGCGGGCGCGGGACTGCTGCACTGGCTGGCGACGTCGACCGCGATCCCGGCGCTGCGCACCGCCACCCGCCACGTCAAGATCGAAACGCTCAACGGCACCGTCAACGTGTACGTGGAAGGCACCAAGTACCTGAGCACGGCGGTGACGCTGCCGGAAAAGGTGCTCGTGGGCTTCACCGGCGGCACCGGCGGCTCCAATGACATCCACAAGGCCGCGAACGTCACGATCAGCGGGGAAACGGCCAAAGAAGAACCGAAACCCGCCACGTTGAAGATCACGAACGCGATCAGCGCGCCCGCCGGCTCTCCCCAGGCCGAAACCACGCTCACCTACAGCGGCACCTGCCCGTCCGCCTTCACCACCGCCGCGCTCGCCAACGGCGGCTCGGCCACACCCACGCTCACCGGCGCCGTCCAGGGCTCGAACTGCGCGGTCGCCGAGACCGCGCCCTCCGGCACCGGCTGGAAGAGCACCGCCTCCGTCAACGGCGCCGCCCCCGTCGAAATCGCCCCCTCCGCCGGCAAGGTCACCGTCCCCAGCTTCGCGCTCGCCGCCGGCGCCAACACCGTCGCCTTCACCAACACCTACACCGCGCCCAAAGAAGAACCGCCGACCGCGACCTTGAAGATCACCAACGCGATCGGCGCCCCCGCGGGCTCTCCCGAGGCCGAAACCACGCTCACCTACAGCGGCACCTGCCCGTCCGCCTTCACCACCGCCGCGCTCGCCAACGGCGGCTCGGCCACACCCGCGCTCACCGGCGCCGTCCAGGGCTCGAACTGCGCGGTCGCCGAGACCGCGCCCTCCGGCACCGGCTGGAAGAGCACCGCCTCCGTCAACGGCGCCGCCCCCGTCGAAATCGCCCCCTCCGCCGGCAAGGTCACCGTCCCCAGCTTCGCGCTCGCCGCCGGCGCCAACACCGTCGCCTTCACCAACACCTACACGCCGCCCAAAGAAGAAGGCGGCGTCCCGGCGATCCCCGACCCCAGCGCAGGCGGCTGGCAGATCAACGGCAACGCCCTGCTCGAAGGCACGAGCCTCGTGCTTACGCCCGCCACCTCGAACCAAGCCGGGAGCGCGTTCTGGCCGACGAAGGTCGACCCGCGCAACCTGGCCTACGAATTCACGATCTCGATCGGCGGCGGCAGCGGCGCCGACGGCCTGGCCTTCGTGATCGCCGACGCCACCAAGTCGGCGCCGACGGCACTCGGCGAACAGGGCGGCGGGCTCGGCTTCGCGGGCACCTCGGGCTTCGCCGTCGCGTTCGACACCTGGCAGAACTCCGTCAACCCTTCCAACAACTTCATCGGCATCAGCGATGGCGCCGGCACCTCCGCCGGCACGCTGCTCTGGCTGACGACCTTCTCACCCCTGCCGTCGTCGCTGCGCACGGGGACGCACAAGATCAAGATCGAAACGGTCGAAGGCGGGATCGCGGTGTGGATGGACGGCGCCAAGATCGGCAGCCTCGCCGTCGCGCTGCCGGCCTCGGCGTACGTGGGCTTCTCCGGCGGCACGGGCGGCTCGAACGATCGCCACGCGATCTCGGGATTCACCGTCGCAGGCACCGGCGTCAAAGAAGAACCGAAACCGGCCACCCTGAAGATCACGAATGCGATCAGCGCCCCGGCGGGCTCTCCACAGGCTGAAACCACGCTCACCTACAGCGGCACCTGCCCGTCCGCCTTCACCACCGCCGCGCTCGCCAACGGCGGCTCGGCCACACCCACACTCACCGGCGCCGTCCAGGGCTCGAACTGCTCGGTCGCCGAGAGCGCCCCGACCGGGACAGGCTGGAAGACGACGGTCTCGATCAACGGCGCCGCGCCCGTCGAACTCAAAGAAGCTGGATCGACGCTCACGGCGCCGGCGTTCGCGCTCGCCGCCGGGGTCAACACCGTCGCCTTTACCAACACCTACACCGCGCCCAAAGAAGAACCGCCGACCGCGACCTTGAAGATCACCAACGCGATCGGCGCCCCCGCCGGCTCTCCCCAGGCCGAAACCACGCTCACCTACAGCGGCACCTGCCCGTCCGCCTTCACCACCGCCGCGCTCGCCAACGGCGGCTCGGCCACACCCACACTCACCGGCGCCGTCCAGGGCTCGAACTGCTCGGTCGCCGAGACCGCGCCCTCCGGCACCGGCTGGAAGAGCACCGCCTCCGTCAACGGCGCCGCCCCCGTCGAAATCGCCCCGTCCGCCGGCAAGGTCACCGTCCCCAGCTTCGCGCTCGCCGCCGGCGCCAACACCGTCGCCTTCACCAACACCTACGCGCCGCCCAAGGAAGAAGGCGGCGTCCCGGCGATCCCCGACCCCAGCGCAGGCGGCTGGCAGATCAACGGCAACGCGAAACTCGAAGCGCCGAGCCTCGTCCTCACGAGCGCCACGGCCAACCAGAAGGGGAGCGCCTTCTGGCCGACGAAGGTCGACCCGCGCAACCTGGCCTACGAATTCACGATCTCGATCGGCGGCGGCAGCGGCGCCGACGGGCTCGCGTTCGTGATCGGTGACGCCACCAAAGGCGCCACCGCAACGTCACTGGGCGAACAGGGCGGGGGGCTCGGGTTCGCGAAAACTCCGGGCTGGACGGTCGCCTTCGACACCTACAAGAACTCAGCGAACCCGTCCAACAACTTCGTCGGCATCAGCGACGGCGCCGGCTCGGCGGCCGGCACGCTGCACTGGCTGACCACGTTCTCGCCGCTCGCCTCCTCGCTGCGGACCGGGACCCACAAGGTCAAGGTCGACACGGCGGGCGGCACGATCGCCGTGTGGCTGGACGGAACGAAACTGGGCAGCGTGGCGGTGACGCTGCCGAGCTCTGCCTTCATCGGCTTCAGCGGCGGCACCGGCGGCTCCACGGACCGCCACGCGGTGTCGGCCTTCACGGCCGCCGCGGGCTAGACCTCACGTTCGGGGACCGAGCTACGGTTCCGGCCCCGAACGACAGACGGGCCGGGGCGAAAGTCGCGCCCGGCCCGTCCGCTGCTAGCCCGCTCTCCCGTTACTTCTTACGCGGGCACGGCGCCTTGTATTCGGCCGTGACAGTTTCTTCTTTCAGGCCGCCCAGGCCGGCGAAGGTGAGTTCGGCCTTGACGGGCAGGTATTTCTTCGGGCACGACGTGGGCATCGTGCCGTAGTAGGTGGTCTTGCCGTGCTTCTTGATCGCCGAGCCGGTCTTGACCTTGATGAGTTTGACCGACGCGTCCTGCGCGCCCGGGACCGTTTCGACCAGCGGCACGACCGCTTCGAACTTCTTGCTGTAGAGCCCGCTGGAGTTCACGAAGTGGCCCTTCGAGAGGATTTCCAGCAGCACCGGAGAGTGGCCGAACGTGAAGAACGTCAGCCCGCCACCCGGCGCGTAGAACGATTCGATCGAGGCCGTCTCAGGGACAACTTCGGTGCCGAAGGCGACGAAACCCTGGACCGTGCCCTTCGGCCCTGCGGCCGAGCCCTTCGGGCAGCCCGTGGGGCCTTTGCCGCTCGGTTCGAGCACCGCGGGGTTGCACGTGGGGAAGCCGCTCGTGTGCAGCTTCACGCCGGCGGGGAGATACACGTTGACGTGGGTCAGCGGCGGCGGGAACCCGCCGTATTCGGTACCCGAGATCTTGAATTCGGATTCGAACGCTGCGCCCTTTCCGAAGATGTTCCCCGTGTGCGGGAAGCCCGGGATCGGCACGGCCGTGGCTTTGAAGGTCACCGTCGGCGTCGCCGACGCGATGCCCGGCAGCATCAGCGCGAGTAGCGCCATACCGAGGATCGTCAGGCTGGTGGTTGCCCTGCGCATTTTGCTGGTCCCTCTTTCTCTCGCAGAATCCGGCAGCGGAAAGGCTCCGCTGCACTCACCTCCCCTAACACGCGGTTCAGAGCAGGGTTTCGGTGCTCGGGCGTCCGGTCAGCAACCCGACCGTCTAGCGACGCGGGCAGGGAGCCTTGTATTCGACCGTCACGGTCTGCGGGGACAGGCCGCCAAGGCCGGCGAAGCGCAGTTCGGTCCTGACCGGAAGGTAGTTGCTCGCCGGGCATTTCGCCGGCAGGCGCCCGTAGAAGACGGGCTTGCCCTTGACGCGGATCGCCGACCCGACCCTCACCTTGATCGTTTTGACCGACGCGTCCTGGGCGCCGGGCACGGTTTCGACGAGCGGCACTTCTGATTCGAGCTTCTTGCTGAACGGGGCCCCAGCCGCCACGTAGTGGCCTTTGGAGAGGATTTCCAGCAGCACCGGGGAGTGGCCGAACGTGAAGAAGGTCAGCCCGCCGCCCGGCGCGTAGAACGATTCGATCTTCGCCGTCTCAGGCACGATTTCCGTGCCGAAGGCGACGTAGCCGGTCGCTTCCCCCGCGGGTCCCGCGGCCGAGCCGGCCGGGCAGTGCGAGGGGCCCGGGCCGCTCGGTTCGAGCGTCGTGAGCGGACAGGTCGGAAAGCCCTGCGGGTGCAGCACGACACCGGCCGGCAGGTAGAAGCTGACCCCCACGAGCGGCGGCGGGAAGCCGCCGTATTCGGTGCCGGAGATGTGGTATTCGGCTTCCAGGGCGGTGCCTGCGCCGAGGATGAAGCCCGTGTGGGGATAGCCCGGTATGGGCACGGGCTTCGCTTTGAAGGTCACCGTCGGGGTCGCCGTGGAGACGGCCGGCAGCGCGAGGGCGAGGGCGAGCAGAAGCGTCGCGGTGAGGCTGGTGATCGCTGTGCGCATCCTTCCCCCTCGGATCGGCTGGGTGGGCGCCGGCGGGCGGCGCAGCCGTCACAGCCTACCGGCGGAGCACCCGCCGGTAGGCCGCTAGCGACGACCGCGCAGCGGCCGCCGCACCTCGCCGCTAGGGTTGGCGTCGATGGATCAGGATCGTGCACGTGAGCTGCTGGCAGCAGAGCGACGCCGTATCGAGACGGCGATCGCGGCGCGCAGCGCAGGCGACGCGGAAGCGACCGCCGAGCAGGAGGAGCCGGGCGAACGCGACTCTGAGGATCTCTACGAAAAGGAGCTCGGCGTCGGCCTCGCCGAGGACCTAGCTGACCAGCTCGCGGCCGTCGAGCGCGCCGAGGAGCGGCTCGCGGCGGGGACCTACGGGCTCTCAGTGCAGAGCGGCGAGCCGATCCCCGACGCGCGACTCGAGGCCCTGCCGGCCGCCGAGCTGACCGTCGAGGAGCAGCGCGCCCAGGGCGCCTAGCGCCGACCTGCCGGGGCCGCGCCGACGCGGACCGGAGCGGGCGCGAAGAACACGTTGGCGGGCAGCTTCTTCGCGGACACTTTGCCGTCGAGGGTGATCAGTTCCCGCAGCGAGTGGCGATAGGTGATCCCGTAGCGCGATTCCAGTTCGGCGAGCACGGGATCGTTGAGGTAGAAGAACCGGTCGCCGTCGCGGAGGGCTTCGAACTGCTTGCGCCACAGCGCGCTCTGCAGTTCGCCCAGCTCGCTGCCCGGCAGATGCGGCTCGGACATCATCCCGACGAGCGGGTCTAGGTTCGAGACGGTGCCGTAGATCGCCTTCAGGCGCGCGGCGAGGGTGGAGCGTCGCGTCTCGTACACAGCGCGCTGCGGCGCGGCCGCCTTCGCGGTCCTCGAAACGGCGCTTCCTTCGGCGCCGCCGCCTATCGGTTCGCCGAAGTAGTTCTCCGTCGAGGTGGGGTCGAGGATGTGGGGGTTGTCGATCGCGTCGCCCGGCGGCACGAGCGGATCGCCGGCCGGGAATTCTTCGCTTTGCTCCCCCGTGACTTCCCTGAACGTGCTCTGCGCCGGCAGGCCCAGCGCTTCGCGCAGCTGCTCGTATGTGGGCATGCCGTTGTCCCGCTCGCGCTGGATGTCGATCGCGCCGAGATCCTCGACGACGCTGAAGCATTCGGGGCGCCGCGGATCTTCGAAGCAGAAGGCGGGGTTGGCACCGGGCTTGGGGATCCCGAACAGGACGCTGCGCAGCGAGTCGTCGATCTGCTCGTCGTTCTTGTAGCCGGGCTCGTCGGCGAGACCTTCGAGGATCGGGCCGAGCCCGACCTCCGGGACGACGCCGGGATTGAAGAAGGCCGCGGCCTGCGAGATCGAGATGATCACGTTCGAGCCGTGCACGGTCGAGGGGCGCACTTCGACGCCCATTTCGCGCAGGGCCGGGATCTTCGCGTTGTATTTGGCAGCCGGCGCTTCGATGTGCTCCTCTCCGTTGACCATCGAGTGGGCGCGGTATGCCACCGTGGCGAATTCGTCGCTCAGCTCGGGGTTGACGTTCGGGTCATAGCCCGCGTAGGGGCTCAGCGTTACGCCCATCGCCGGGAGGAATTCCTCGTAGGTCACGTACTGCTCCTCGGCGCCGACGATGCGACGGGCGATCTGGAAGCGTTCTTCGCTGCTGAGCGAGCTGGGCAGGGCGGAGACGATGCGGTTGTGCTCGCGGGCGAACAGCGTCGTGACCGCGGTCAGCTCGCTGTTCTCGTTGGCCCGCACGTCGCCGGCTACGACCGCGTTCTGGGGGGTTCCGGCAAGGGCCCCTTCGGCGAGCATCGGTGGCGCCGGGTGAGCCGCGCCGCGCGCGCCGGCGAGCGGCAGGTACTTCTTGCTCAGCAGCAGCGAGGGACCGGCGTGCGCGGGGATCCCGTCGTCGGGTCCCGTGCGCATCCATTCCAGGCGCTGGGCCGAGCCACCGTAGAGAGCCCACCCGTCGATGAAGGAGTTGACCGTGTTCATCTGCAGGCGGGGATTGCCCGGCGCGGTGCCGGTCCCCGGCGCGGCGGCGTTGCGGGCGAACGGGATGATTCCGAGCGTGTCTTCGAATTCCTCGAGCGGGTCGGAGGCTTCGAAGGCGACCGGCGCTTCTTCCTGGCCCGGTTCGGCGCGACCGAAGGTGTGATCGAGGAACTGGCCCCAGACCCACCCCCACTGGCTTACGTTGCGCTCGGAGAAGAGGTCCAGGCCACGGGAGTCGAAGGTCCTGTTGCTCACGTAGCGCGGGTTCGGGCCGCCCTCCATCGCGCCTGCCCCGTCCGTGTAGCGGGGCGGGGTGATCCGTCCGTACGGCTGGTTCGCCTCACCCCATTCGGGGTGAGCGAGGTTGTTGCCGGAGCCGCTCAGGCTGCGCGCTTCGAAGCCGGGCAGAGCCGCCCGGGCGAGGGCCGGCGACAGCGCGAGGACGATCAGTGACAGCGGCAGCGCGAACACGCGCGACCGCGCAAACGAACTGCAGCTCCTGCCCCCTCCGATCCCCATCCGCCCTCCTTGGCCTCTTCTTCTCGCTGGCCCTCGCCGGGCCGGCGGCCCCGCGCAGCGGCGGAGTTTGACAGCGCGCTCGCCGGTGGTCAAGCGGTTGGTGTCGGCCGCGGGGGATCGACCGGCGACGCGGAGCGAAGAGGCGTCAGCCGAGGAACATCTCGCCGCGGGCGAGCATCACCGCGTCGCCGCCGACCATCACGGCCTCGACCGCCTCGGCCGATCCGTCTGCTCGGGCCCGCAGCAACGAGGGGCGGCCGATCTCGGCGCCCTGGCGGATCTCGATCTGCTGCCCGAAGGACGAGTCGCCGTGGCGGGCGCAGTGCACCGCCAGCGGCCCCGCCGCGGAGCCCGTCGCCGGATCCTCGTCGACCCCCAGCGCGGGAGCGAACATGCGGCTCTTGAAGCGCCCCGAGGCCCCGGCGAAGCAGCTCACACCGGCGTCCCCGGCGATCCTTGCCAGCGATCGCAGGTCGGGATCCAGCGCGGCCACCCCCTGCTCGGAGTCGAGCCGCACCATGATGTGGCGTGGGCCGTTGGTGTACTCCTCGACGGGCAGGCCCGAGCGCTCCACGCCGACGGCCCCGAGCAGCTCATCGGCCGCCGCGAAGGGCCCCCAGCTCGGCACCGGCTGTGCCATCTCGCCCGAGCGCACGTGGCCGGTCCCCGGGTCCAAGATCACGGTGACCGGCCCGGAGCCGGTCTCCAAAACGACCGAGTCCCGGCCCAGCGCACCCGCGAGCACGACCGCCGTGCCCAGCACCGGGTGGCCCGCGAAGGGCAGCTCGGCCGTGGGCGTGAAGATCCGCACCCGCGCGTCGCCGCCGGACTCCGGCGGCAGCACGAAGACGGTCTCAGAGAGCTTCAGCTCACGGGCCACGGCCTGCATCCTCGTGGCCTGCAGGCCACGGCCGTCGGCGAACACGGCCAACTGGTTGCCCTCGAGCGGCGTGTCGGCGAACACGTCGAGCAACATGTACCTCCGAGGCTGTCCGGCCGCCCCGAAGGGGTCGAAGCTCCCCAGCCGCTCGATGGCCTCGCCCATCGTCCTAGAGATCGCTGAGGGCGATCGACGCCGCCCCGATCTCGATCCGCTCGCGCCCGGCGCGGACCGCGGCCGGAACCGCCACGGAGATCTCGGCGACCTGCTCGACCCCGCCCTCGCCGGCCACGACGAAGCGCACGGCCGCGCCGTCGCTCATCCTCAGGGCGGCCTCGCCGCTGTCGACGGGCACGCCGAGCACCTCGCCCCAGCGCGCGGCCGTGGCGATCGGGTCGACTACCGAAACCGTCAGCCCGGTCAGCCGGCCTGCGGCGCCGTGCCCCGTCCGGCCGGTCCATTCGGGTCCTCCCCATCGCCAGGTGCCGTAGGGACGGGAGCTGTCCAGCGAGACGATCGCACCGCGCAGGTCGGCTGGATGCATGTGCGTGCCGGAGATGTCGGGAAGGTCGATCCGCCACACCGTCCGAATGCCCTCGAGCTCGGCCCGCCGCCGTGCGCCCTCGAGGTCCTCGAGGTCGAACAGGACCATGTAGCCCCCATCCTCGCCGGCCCGCTCGAGCTGACGCCCGGCGGCCGTGCCGGGACGAATCGGGGAGACGACCTCCAGGAAGCAGTCGCCGATCGCGAACACCACGTTGGCAAGGCCGAACTCGCCGACGCCCGGGTCACGGAAGGGCTCGCCCAGGGACAGCTCGTCGCGCAGCAGCGAGGCCACCGGCTCGAGCTCGCTCGCCACGAGCACGGCCTGGCGGAGTCTCACGGCGGGGTCCTGTGTAGTCACGGCCCTAGGCTAACCGGCGCGCGTGCCGCGCGCGGGCGCGGGCGTGTGGGGGGCGATAATCACCGGCGTGGCCACGCTCCCGCAGCATGAACCCCCGTCGCCCCGCAGGCCGGTACGGCATATGGCCCGTGCGCTGGCCGACTGGGTGATCCCGGCCGAGAACCCGGCCGGGACGATCCTCGGGCTGATCCTGATCGGCGCGCTGCTGGCGGCGGAGAGCGGCCGCCGGGAGACCTACCGCGCGGTACTGCTGTCGTCGGCGATCGCGGCGGTCCTCTACTGGGTGGCCCACAGCTACGCGGGCGTGCTCGGCGCCCGGCTCACCGAGCGCCGGCGGCTGACCGTCGGCGCGCTGATGCGTGCCCTCGCGCATGACGTGACGATGATCAGGGGGGCGGCCGTCCCTCTGATCGGCCTCGTCGTCGCGGCGATCGCCGGCGCCTCGCGTGAGACCGCCGTGACGGTCGGCGTCTGGAGCGCGATCGTGAGCCTCTTCGTGTTCGAGCTGCTCGCCGGCTTGCGCTCGGGCGCCTCGCGGGGTGAGCTCGTGCTCGAGACCTGCGTGGGCGCCGCGATGGGCCTGGGGATCCTCGCCCTCAAGGTCACCCTCCACACAATCTGAACCCTCTCCCCGGCCGGCTCGGGAGACAGCCCCGGCCAGCGCGGGGACCGGGAACCCGAAGCCGGGACCCGGCCCGGCCCCTCGCCTAACCTGGCGCATCTCGACTGTAGACAAGAGTCTGCAGGTGTGTATGATCGATTCCTCGGAACAGTTAGGACAGCTCGACCCTGTAGGGCCGGGCGCAGAGGAGGTGTTCTGGTGCCGCGAGAGAGGGACGCGTCCGCCCGGGAGGGCGGACAGGGGCAGACGCGTGCACGCGAGGGCGTCGCTCCGATGTATCGGCAGCTGCCGCGCGGGCCGCACAGTCTCGACCCCCGCGAGATCGAGCGCCATCAGCGGGCCCGGATCCAGGGTGCGATGGTCGAGGCCGTAGCCCGCACGGGCTACGACGGGGTGACGGTAAGACAGGTGATCGGCCTCGCCGGGGTCTCCCGGCGCTCCTTCTATGAGCAGTTCGCCAACAGGCACGACTGCTTCCTGAAGACCGCCCGCGCGATTGCCCGAAGCGAGCTGCGCCGCGCGGGCGAGGCCTGCGCGGCCGAGCAGCGGCCACCCGAGGGCTCCCTCACGGCCGCTTTCGCGGTCCTCGCCGCGAGCGCCCGCGAGCAGCCGGCCTCGATGCGGCTGGTGCTCAGCGACTCGCTCACCTCCGGCGATCGCGGGGCCGTACTGCTCGGTGACGTGCTCGGCGCATGTGAGGGGATGCTCGCCCCGGCGCTGGCCCTCGGCCGTGAAGCGCCGCCGCCTGGCCCGATCTTGCGAGCGCTGGTGGGGGCACTGCAGGGGATGGTCGTGGCGTCGCTGCGCGAGGAGCACGCCGACAGCCGGGAACTCGCCGCCGAGCTGAGCGGCACGGCGCTCGCCGTGCGGCTGCCGGCGCGGACAGGCGCGATGCAGCAGCTCACGTCGTCGCTGCGCGACCGGGCGCGCCGCGCCGGGCTCGCCGCCTCAGCGCGACCCGCGCCACCCGATGGAGGGCTCGAAGGACCACGCGAGCGCATGCTGCGCAGCGCGATGCGACTGTCCGCCGACCAGCCCGTAGCCCGCCTCAGCGCGCCGCAGATCGCCGATGGCGCCGGGGTGCCGATCGACGACTACCTGGAGGAGTTCCCCCACCGCGGCCAATGCCTGGAGGAGGCTTTGGAATGGTCGGGTGAGCGCCTGCTCACGATCGCCCGCCGCGCCGAGGAGGTGGCCGCGGACTGGCCGCAGGCCGTCCGTCTCGCGCTGGCCGGGCTGCTCGGGCATCTCGCCGCGAACCCACCGCAGGCGCGCGCGCTGGCCTTCGTCGCTCACCGGGCCGGAACGCGGGCACGCGCCCGCGCCGTGGAGTCTGACGCGGCCCTGGGGGAAGCGCTGACGCGCGGGGGGCCGCGTCGGCGCTGGGACGCCGAGGCGGCGGCAGGGGCGTTGTGGCACACGGTGCGCCAGGCGCTGAGCGAAGACCGGGCGCGCCTGCTGCCCGCCTGCTCGGACCACCTCGCCTACACCCTGCTGGCCCCGGCGGTCGGCGCCGAGGCCGCGCTGACGGCTCTCCGCGGTCCCTGCTAGCGCTTGCGGGAGCGCCGGTCCGCGACGTAGGTGATCACGATCCCGACGAGGAGAGAGATCACGATCACGATGATCAGCGGCGCCCTGCCCGATCCGACCACCCAGTTGACCTTCACCTGATCGAAGTTGAAGACCGCGAACAGCGTGATCAGGATCGCCAGCACGGCGATGCCCGCCGCGCGCCCGTTCTCGCGCGAGGAGCGCTTCTGGCCCCCCGGCTTCGCGGGGTCCTTTGGTTGCGGCGGCGTCGACATGTACCAGTTGTGATCGTACCCTCTCACGCCCGGCGCGCCGCCCCGTGTATGCCCAGGATCAGCCCCGCAGGCGGCGAATACCATGGATGCGATGAGACGCCTATTCGGAATCGCCCTGTTCGGGCTCGCCCTGTCCGGCTGCGGAGTGCAGACCAAGACCGTGACCGTCGGCAGCGCCCCCACCACGGGCGCCACGGCGACAAGCCAGAGCACCGCGACGAGCACCGCACCGGCGCCCGGCACGACCTCGACCTCGACCTCGACCACCCCGCCCTCCACAGGAACATCGACCACGAGGAGCGCCCCCGAGCCGTCGTTCACCGAATCCGAAGGTGAAGCGAAGAGCGGCACGCTCGCAGCGGCCGTGGCAGCCGTGCGCGCCCGGGGCTACACGCCGAACGACACGGCGGAATACCACCCCGGACAAACCCTCCGCGTGCTCGTGGGGACCCGCACCGGATCGGGAGACGGCTACGGACAGCAGGCCTTCTTCTTCATCGACGGGAGATACCTGGGGACCGATACGAAGGAACCGAGCGCGAAGCTGAGGGTGGTCTCACAGAACGACACCGAAGTCGCCATCGCCTACCCCCTCTACCGCAAGAGCGATCCGCTCTGCTGCCCGGGGGGCGGCACGCGGGTCGTCCATTTCGCGTTGAACAACGGCAAGCTCACCGCGGTCGAGACGATCCCGCCGGCCAACTCGAGCAGCGGCCTCAGCCGCAACTAGCGCCTCCGCCGCCCTCGCGGCGGTCCCGGTCGCGGCCCCCTGGACGGCGAGCTCCGCTCGGCCCGGGCAGAGCGCCGCGAGTTCGTATCTTGGTCGGCAACACGACAGAAAGGTTGACCATGAGCGTTCACATCGAGGGCCGGGCCGAGGAGCTGCTGAAGGCGAAGAACTTCTGTCTCGTGTCGACCCTGCGCAAGGACGGCTCGATCCACACGGCGCCGGTGTGGGTCGATGTCCAGGACGGCCTCGCGGTGCTCAACAGCGCCGAGGGCCGCGTCTGGCCGGCGAATCTGGAACGCGACCCACGGACCACGCTCACGATCCAGAACATGGAGAACCCCTACGAATACCTCGAGGTCCGCGGCCACGTGGTCGAGCGCACCCACGACGGAGCGGACGCGCACATCGACTCGCTGGCCAAGAAGTACCTCGGGCTCGACGACTACCCGTACCGCCAGCCGGGCGAACAGCGGGTGATCATCAAGGTCGAGGCCGATCACGCGAAGGTCCTCGGCCGTTAGACCGCCTCAGCCTCGCCTACCCAGCCTCCGCCACCACGGGAGCGGCCGCGGCTGGCCGGCGAGCCACTCCTCCCGCAGCGGCAGCTTGCCGCTGCGGCGGGCCATGAGGACGCATTCGGTGTGGGCGTGGCGACGCCGTCGGGTGTCGCCTTCGGGCGCGATCAGCATATGCTCGCTGAGAGCGGGCAACAGATGACCACAGATCGGACAGCGATACGTCGATGGCTTGCGGTTGGCGGCTCGACGCACCGTCCACCAAGGGGCGCTCGGAAGGCTCGTCACCGCCCCATTGTCGCGCCGCTGGCCGCGACCATCGCCGCGACCGCGGCGATCGGCTTCGGCCTGGTGATCGCTCGGGCCGGCGAGGAGCGGCGCGCGCGCGGCCGGCGCCGAGCAAGCGCCGGGCGCCTCGGGCTGGCCCGCAAGGAACGGCTGGCCGCCGGGCTGCGCCGGATGGCGCTCGAGCAAGCCGATGTCGCGCTCGAGGCGCTCGAGACGATCCCCGGCGGGGATGCCGGCAGCGCCGTGCACGAGGTGCGCAAGGCGATCAAGCGGCTGCGCACGATCGTCAGGCTGCTCGAGGGGCAGCTGGGAAGCCCCACCTGCGCCCGTGAGCAGGCCGCGCTGCGGGCGGCCGCGTCGATGCTCGCGCGCGCCCGCGACGCCGAGGTGCTGCTCAGCACGCTCGAGCAGCTCATCAGCCGCCATCCGAAGCGGCTCGCCGGGAACGGCGGCGTGGCGAGGATGCGCCTCGTGCTCGCAGCTCAGCGCGAGGAGGCCGAGCGAGGCCTGCTCGAGCCCGGGGTCCGCCTGCGCGTCGGCGACGAGCTGCGGCTGTTCCGCGCACGCGCCGAGAGCTGGCAGCTCGTCGAGGCTCCCGGGGTCGACGCCGTCGAGGTCGGCCTGCGGCGCATCTACCGGCAGGGGCGCAAGCGCTACCGCCGGGCCGGTCGTAAGCGCGGCGGGCGTACGAGGACGATGCACCAGTGGCGCAAGCGGGTGAAGGACCTCCGCTACGCCACCGAAGCGCTGCAGCGTGAGCCGCCTTCCCGCAAAGGCTCCGGCGCGAAGGCCAAGGCCAAGGTCAAGGCGCGCGAGGAAGCGCGGTGGCTGCGGCGTCTGGCCAAGCGCGCCGACGCGCTCGGCGAACTGCTCGGAGAGGAGCACGATCTGGCGACGCTCGGCGAATGGGTCGCCGAGCACGGCGACTCCGCGGGGGCAGGCCGGCGCACGCGACGGCGCATGCAGAAGCTGATCGCACGGCGGCGCAGCAGTCTGCGACGGCAGGCGCTGCGAGACGCCCGCGGGCTCTACCGCCGAAAGCCGGGGCGGTTCATGCGGCGGACCGCCCGGGCCTTCCGGCGCAGCTCGCCGGGACTCAGCCGACGCTGAGGATCGTCAGCGTTCGGGTGCCGCGGGGAAGCGACACCGAGGTCTGATCTCCGGGGGCGCGGCCCAGCAGGGCCGTGGCCATCGGGGATTCGGCAGACAGCAGGCCGTCGCGGGGCGATGCGTCGTGGGAGCTCACGATCCGCCAACTCTGCTCGGCTCCGTCCTCGTCGCGGACGACCACGTTCGAGCCGAGCCCGACCACGCCGGCGCTCGGCGGCTCGTCTGCGACGACCACCGCGTCGGCGATCTTTTCGCGCAGCCGGGCGATCTTGGTCTCCAGGTGGGCCTGATCGTTCTTGGCGTCGTGGTACTCGCTGTTCTCCTTCAGATCGCCCCATTCCCGCGCCGTCTTGATGCGATCGGCGATCTCGCGGCGACCGTCGCCCTCGAGCACGGCGAGCTCGGACTTGAGCGTCTCGAGACCGTCGGCGGTGGTCAGGTTGGCGGAGTCGTTCATCGCCCAGACCCTACTCGCTCTCGCTCCCCTCGCCGCCCCGGCGAGAGCCCAGAACCCGCCTGGGCGCCTAGAAGTAGGTGGTCGGTGAGGAGGACAGCAGTGCGTAGATCTGAACGATCGCCGCCTGTACGAGCAGCTGACCGCTCGGCGGTGAGCCGGCGACGAACAGGTTGTTGCTGAGCCGCAGGTGCGTCCACGCGTAGTCCACGTAGGCCTGGGCGATCTTCTTACCGGGAGGGTCATGGGTGACGGAGTCGAGGTACATCAGGTTTCGGAAGTAGATCGAGGGGAAGAAGGGGTTCTCGGCGCCGAGCCGTTCGGGAACGAAGTAGGCCAGCGCAGCCGCCGCGGTCTGGCGGGCCTGGTAGAGGTAGGCCGAGTTCCCGGTCGCCTGGTAGAGCAGCGTGCCCGCCCCGATCATCACGCCCTGGGTGTAGCTGTAGAGGTGCGGTTCGACGATGCCACGCCGGTTCAGATGGTCGGCGTAGAGGTTGGTCGGCATCAGCAGGCAGGCGCGAACCCATTCGTAGGCCTGGGTCGCGAACTGCAGGTACTGCGGGTTGGCCGTGGCTTTGTAGAGCTGGAGGGCGAGCTCGGCGGCGGGCCCCGTCGTGATCGTGTTGCGATCGGTGTTTTCGGAGGAGTTCGAGAACGGCAGCCCGCCGCTGCAGCCGAATTCGGGGCTGCTCTGCCAGCCCGCCATCTCGAAGGCCATGATGCCCTCGGCGGCGCCCAGCGCCGAGGATTCGTGCGTCAGGCCGTAGAGCCGCATCAGCTCGATGCCCACCCAGTCGTTGTCGTCGTAGTACTTGGCCCCTCCGGGGCCCACGGGCGGGGCCGCCGTGCCGTCATAGCCGGGGAGGCTGCTCGTGTACTCGCCTTCGGGCGCGCCCGAGTTGTTCGTGTCGAGATAGGCACGGAGCCCGACCAGCCGGGCTTTCAGTTCGCGGGTCATCATCGGGCGCAGGACGGGCACGTTGGCGACGCTGACGGTCGCGGCGAGGGCCTGGGAGAAGGGCCACAGATAGGAGAACGGTTCGCCCTTGTAGAGCCCGGAGCCGAGGATGTAATAGGCCTTCTGCATCGCCTGGAAGCTGACGAGCGCCCGCGCCGGGTTGCCGTGCAGCGCGGGAGCGCTCTTCTTGGTCTTCTTCTTCGCGGCCGCGGCGCCATGGGCGTGTAGCGGGAGCGCTCCGCGCCGAAGGACGAAGGCCGGACGCGTGGCTCGGCCGGGGTAGCGGGAGGGGTCCTTGGCCGCGGCGGCGGCGGGAGTCAGCGCTGCAAGGGGCAGGCAGGCGAGCACGACGAGCGCGGCTAGGCGAAGATGGCGATCGAGAACCGTGGCAAGCATCTGTCAAGCAGCAACAACAGTCGAGGGGCCCGTTCGTTGTGGTGCGCGCCGCACGGACCCCCGGGGCGCTGCGGGCGCCATCGTCGCACAGGGGCCCTGGCAGGCATGAGCGGCGGGTTGCAGGGGCGCCCCGCCGCAGCGCCGGCGCATCGCTACCTGGCAGTCGGTCACGTGACCGTCGATGTGGTGGGCGCCGGCGAGCGCCGGCCGGGGGGAAGTGCGCTGTACAGCGCACTGCAGGCCTCGCGGCTGGGGCTGGCCGCGACGATCCTCACGCGGGGCGATGCCGAGCAGCTCGAGAGGATGCTGAGGCCGTTCAGGGACGAGTTCGAGCTGATCGTGCAACCGTCCGGAGCGACGACCACCCTCGCAACCTCGGGGACCGGTGAAGAGCGCCGCCAGCACCTGCTCTCCTGGGCCGGCCCGATCGAGCTGGGAGCGCTGCCCGACGCCGAGATCCTGCACTTGGCGCCCGTGGCCGCCGAGCTCGCCGGCAGCGCCGGCGGCGAATGGGACTTTGTCGGCCTGACGCCTCAGGGTCTCGCCCGCCGCTGGGACCAGACCGACGGCGAGATCGTGGCCTGCGACGCCGACCCGGCGATGGTCGCGATGGCGGGGCGCTGCGACGCGATCGTGCTCAGCGCGTCAGAGCGGGCGAGCTGCGCGGAGCTGATCGAGCGGGGCCTCGCCGTCGGGGCGACCGTGGCGATCACGGCCGGTGCGGACGCCACCGAGCTGCTCTGCGGGCCGGGGCGGGCGAGACAGATGGCGACCGAGCCGATCGCGAGGCCCGCCGACGATCTCGGCGCCGGCGACGTCTACGCGGCGGCCTTCTTCGCGCGGCTCGCCGCCGGCGAGGATCCCGCCGGCGCAGCCCGCCTGGCGCATCGCGCGGCGGCGCTGCGGATGCAGGGCGTTGGTCCCGACGCCGTCGCAACCGCCGCCGAGATCGACGCGTGGCCGGCCGCGACGCCGCCTCCCGTCGGCTGATCAGCCGGCGAGGGCCTCCTCGATCAGCGAGGTCAGCTCCTGCACGTCGAGCCGCTCCTGCCGGCCGCAGGCTTTCGCGGCGAGCAGCAGGCTGCCGCCGACGGGCGCCATCTCGACCTGCAAGATCTCGGCATCGGGCGCGGCCTCGGCGATGCGACGGCGCAATGGGCCCATGAATACCTCGCCGGCCTTGTAGGCACTGCCGATCAGCCCGATCGGGAATGCTCCCTCGAGCCCCGCCTGCTCGATCACCGCGGCGACCTGTCCACCCAACTCGCGCGCGCCTCGCTCTAACAGCTCGCGGGCGACCTCGTCGCCGTTCTCCGCTAGCAGGACGGTGTCGATCGCGAAGGCGGCGATCTCGCCCTTGGTGAGGGGCTTGGAGTAGACGAGGCTGGCAACCGCCTCGACGGTGTCGCAGCCAAAGAAGTCGCAGGCCGCGACGCCGAGACCGGTGGGCGGCCCGGAGGCGTCGCGATCGCGCAGAGCGGCTCGGATCGACTCGACGCCCAGCCAGTACCCGGAGCCCTCGTCGCCGAGCAGGTGGCCCCAGCCACCCGTCCGCCAGCTGCGCCCGCCGGCGCCCACTCCGAACACGTTCGAGCCGGTGCCGGCGATCGCGGCCACGCCCGGCCCGCCGCCGGTCGCCGTCGCCCATGCGCCGACGACGTCGTTGACGACGATCCACGCCTCCCCGCGCTCGGCGTGGACGTTACGGGTGATCGAGGCGGTGTCCGTGCCGGCGACGGCGGCCACGGCTGCGGCGAGATCCCGCTCGTCGATGCCGGCCCCACCGAGCGCCTCACCGGCGGCGTCGAGCAGTGCCTTCACGGCGGCCTTGGCGCCGACGGCATCCTCGTTGCTCGGGCCTGCCCGGCCGACATGCAGCGTCATGCGCTCGAGGTCGAGCACGGCGGCGAGCGTCTTGGTCGCGCCGCCGTCGATTCCCAGCAGGTAGCGGGCGTGATCCGCGCGGGTGGGACTGCTCAGCTCCGGCGGGAGCGAGACGAGCGGGAGGCGATCCATCGGGGGATCCTCTCAGGGATCGCGGGAGAGGGTTAGGATCGCTTCGGTGGAGGCGGCCGCGGTCTTTCCGGCAGCGAGGGCCAAGGCGGGCATGTATGAGTCCTTCTACCTGCGCGCGGTGTCGCCGTCAGAGCCGGTGGGGCTGTGGATCCGCTACACGGTCCACAAGCGGGCGGGCTATCCGCCCTCGGGGTCGCTGTGGTGCACGGTCTTCGATGCGGCGCGGGGGGCGCCGTTCATGCGCAAGATCACCGCGCCCCGCCCGCGGGCGCCCGCGGGCGCCTGGATCGAGATCGATGGACAGGCGACCTTCGGCCCCGGCGGGGCCGAGGGCAGCTGCGGCCCGGCTCACTGGTCACTGCGTTTCAGCAGTGAGGAGGATGAACTGCGACACCTGCGGCCGGCATGGCTCTACCGGGCGCCGCTCCCACGGACGAAGCTCACGAGCCCTGCACCTCTCGCGCTGTTCGACGGTGTGCTGCGGCTCCCTGACCGCCCGCCCCTCGAGCTCGCGGGCTGGCCGGGGATGATCGGCCACAACTGGGGCGCCGAGCACGCCGAGCGCTGGATCTGGCTCCACGGGTGCCAGTTCGCTGAGAGCCCGGGGGCGTGGCTGGACCTCGCGGCGGGGCGCCTTGCGGTCGGGGGCAGGATGACGCCGTGGGTGGCCAACGGCGTGCTTTCCGTGGACGGCGAGCGACATCGGCTCGGCGGACTGTTGGGCGGGCGCCCGAACGTGGCCGAGACGCCGGACGGCTGTGAGCTGACGGTCGCGGGCCGCGACGGCCGGTCGGTGACCCTGCGGGCCACCGTGCCGTTCGGCGCGGCCGCGGGATGGCGCTACGCGGACCCCGACGGTGGCGAGCACGAGGTGGTCAACTGCTCGGTGGCCGCGATGCGGATCGAGCTTCGCGAGCGCGCCGGGCAGGGCCCGCGGCTGCTGAGCAGCGACCACGGAGGCGCCTATGAGCTCGGCATGCGCGAGCGCGATCACGGCGTCGCGCTCGCCCCCTTCGGAGACGGCTGAGGCGGGACCCGAGGCGTCCAAGCTCCGGTGCATCGCTCATGCCCTCGCGCGGCAGGGCCGATGTGTGGCCCGAGGGGCGGGAGCGATGTCTATGAAGGGGACCAATTCAAACATCGGTGGCGCGCGCCTCTCGCCGCGCCGTAGGCACGGGGGCCAGCGTTGGCGAGCGTAGAGCAGGACGGCCACGCGATCGCAAAGGGCGCCGAAGCACTGCTGCGCGAGCACCCCACGGCGCAGGTCTGCGCGCTCGCCTCCAACGGGTTGATCGTTCCCGTCCCGCAGACTGTGGGCCTCTGGGGCCAGGGGCTGATCGAGGGCCGGGCCCTGATCGACAACGTCATCGCGGCCGACCGCACGGCGGTCGTCAGGCTGTGGATCACCGCCGGCCAGGAAGGCGCGGCGGCGACGAAAGTGCGGATGCTGGCGAGCCCGGCGAAGTGGTCGACGCTGCATTTCCTCGACCTCCGCGAAATGCACGGCGTGTTCCTCGGCGTGATCCTGCCGAGCGACGAGGACGCCGACAGCGCGCCCGCCGAGCAGGAGGCGACCCGCGCAGCCCCTCGCTTCTGCACCCTCACCGAGGACGAGGGCGCCCGCGTGCTCGCGGCGGACCCGGCTTTCACGGAGATGTTCGGCTACAGCGAGGAGGAGCTGCTCGGCAAGTCCGTGCTCGACCAGATCCACCCCGACGACCAGGGCCGCGCGGTCGAGGGCTGGCTGGCCGTGATCTCCAGCAACCGCGCGCAGCAGACGCGGCTGCGGCGGCAGCGCAAGGACGGCTCCTACATGTGGGTCGACACGACGCTGCACAACTACCTGAACCAGCCAGGGCGCAACTGCGTGGTAGTCGAGATCATCGACATCTCCGCCGAGATGGCCGCGCAGGAGGCGCTGCACGAACACGAGCAGCTCCTGCGGCGGCTCACTGATGCGATGCCCGTCGGACTGCTGCAGATCGACACCGAGCGAGACGTCGTCTACAACAACGCCTGCCTGCTCGAGATCCTCTACGGCAACGAGCCGCTGGAGAGCGGTGCGGCGAGCGAGGTGCAGGCGGTACACGGCGAGGCACCGGCGCCGGGGGCGCAGAGCGACCCCAGCGCGCCGGCAGTGACGACGCTGCTGCAGACGCTGACGCCGGAGAGCATGACGAGGTTCGACAAGGTGCTCGACGAGGTCCTCGCGGAGGGGGTGGACCGCGACGTCGAGGTCGACATCGTCCTGCCGGGCGGCGCCTGGCGCCGGGCGCTGATGAGCCTGCGGGCCCTCTCGAGGGTCAGCGGCGAGGCCAGCGGCGCGATCACCTGTGTTCTCGACATCACCGACAGCGCCCGGGCGCGCCAGGAGCTCGAGCACCGCGCCACCTACGACACGCTGACCCACGCCTACAACCGATCCTCGATCCTCTCCGTCCTGCAGGACGAGCTGAGCCGCCCCGACGGCTCGTGCACCGGCGTCGTCTACGTCGATCTCGATCAGTTCAAGCCCGTCAACGACACGCTCGGGCACGCAGCCGGGGACGAGCTGCTCGTGCTCGTCACCGAGCGGCTGAAACTGGCAAGCCGGGAGACCGACGTGCTCGGCCGGCTGGGGGGCGATGAGTTTTTGATGGTGCTGCGCGACCTCCCAGGGGCCGACCGGGCGATGCAGGTGGCGGAGCGGATCAGGATGACCGTCTGCGGTCATTTCGAGCTCGCGGGTGGCGAGGCCGACCTCCGCGTGAGCATCGGCGTCGCCTGCGGCCGCGGCGGCGAGGTCAGCGCCGAGGAGCTGATCAAGCGGGCCGACTCGGCGATGTACCGCTCGAAGAGCGAGGGGCGCTCGGAGCCGGTGCTCGCCGCCGCCTGAGAGGCGCGCTGACAGCGCCCTTGGGCATTCCTCGGGCTACCCAACAACGACATATGTCACCGCGCCGCCGCGTGGCAGCCGCCCGTCAAACGGGCGCGTTGCCGCCCGGGCAAAGAAAAAGCGCGGGGAGGCGGCCGTCCAGGCCACGCTCCCCGCGCTCCGAGTTTCAGACGTGTAGGAGAGCTGCCCTACGCGTCGTGTTCATGTTCGCTCAAGCGGGCGGGATGAACGCGAGCTCGCCGTTCTTGATTTCGACGCCTTCGAAGTCGGCGAAGATTTTCCCGCTCGTGTATTCCAGCCAGCCGTTGTAGATGCCTCCGTAGGGGCCTTCCGAATCTTCTTCGATGAGTTTCGGGTTGTCTTCACCTTTGGTTGGCGTGCAGCTCCCGGTGGCCTTCACAAACGTGCGCAGGCCTTTGAACTTTTCGCCGAGTTCGATTTCGATGCGGTCCTTTTTGCCCGACGGATAAACTTCTTTGAGTTTTTTGCTTTTTTCCCAGTTTTCTACGGGTTCCGTTTCGTTGAAGTATTCAACGATTTCTTCGTATTCTTTTTCGGGGTTCATTTTGACCGGAATCGTCTGCCGCGGAATGACCACCGGGCACTTGTTCAGCGCGCCCTTGAATTCGACAACCGCTTCTTCGAGTTCAAGCCCGGCTTCGTCGATGTGACCCACTTCGGATGAGAAGTTCGGGGCGAACCGAACGCCCAGTTCGAAGCTCACCTTCTTTTTCTGGGAAACGCCGCCGGTGCCGGCCCAGCTCACGCATTTCTTGAACTTGATGTGGAGCAGCATGCTGCTCGATTTGTCGGTCTTGCCGGGTTCCGCCTGGAACTTGCCGGCGATCTTCGGTTCGCCTTCGCACGGCGTTCCTTCATCAAGTTCGCCTTTGGCGTTCTTCACGCCGAACTTGTACGGCCCGAGCTGCAGGCCGAAGACTTCCCCTTCGTCTTCGTGGAACTGCTGGACGGTCGCCGGTGTGGTTTCGAGGTTCTGACCGACAACGCTTCCCTGGAATTCCCCAAAGACCATTTTTTCTTTCGCGAACGCCGGTGCGGCGAGCACGCCGACCGCGCAGATCGCCACGACGGCGAGCCCGATCGTAATCTTGAGCCTTCTCATTCTCCTAAGTCCTCGCTTTCGCCTTGCTGGAAAGGCTGAATAGACGGTTGCTCTGAACGCGTCTCCGACCCAGGTACTGCTCTGGGCACCCCCTGTGGCCCCCCCGAGATCGAGACTCGATGCGCGCGAGCATACCATGAACAGGGGCGCAAAACATCAACAACCCTCCGCGTCCGGCGGCCCTGAGGGTTTCAAGATGTGGGCCCATCGGTCAGGGGCGGACCGGGGCCGTTTCGCTGGTGCGGAGACCTTGTCCGGCATCCGACACCTTGGCTGCGGAGCCAGTCTACCATTGACAACCCGTTGACGACAGGTGACTTACACATACGCGGATGGCCCGGCCGGCGGACCACGATGCTGGCGATCGCCGCGGCTGCAGTCGCCGCGGCCGTGGTCATCATCGCCGCCTCCGGAGGCGGCTCGGCTCCCAGACACGGTGGCGACCAGGGCTCGGCCGTGCAGGTGGCGGCGGGCTATCTGCAGCTCCCGGCGCAGGAGGTCCGCCGGCGCTTGAGAGCGGGAGAGACGCTCGGCGAGATCGCCGCCTCGACGAAGGGCGCCTCGCGCGCGGGCCTGATCGAAGCGGTCTATGCGGCCCGCTCGCAGCAGATCAGAGCTCGCCACCTGACGCCGGCGGTGGAACGCGCCGAGCTGCGGGCGCTGCGGCGAGAACTCGTGGCCCAGGTCGACCGCGCGCGCCGGCGTGCCGGCCTGAGAAGGACCGCGGCGCTCTACCTCGGCCTGAGCGAAGCCGAGCTGCGCTCGAAGCTGGCGGCGGGCCGGTCGCTCGCACAGGTCGCAGCGGCGACGCCGGGGCGCTCGCGCGCGGGGCTGATCGACGCGATCGTCACGCCACGCCGGACGGCGCTCCGGCGGGCCGTGAAGGAGAAGCAGATAACGCTTGTGGCGGAGCAGGCGGCAGCGGCGAAACTGCGCTCCCGCGCCGAACGGCAGATCAGCCGGCCCGGCGGCTGAGGGAAGGCATCCGAGCGCCGCACCGGCGGTGCTCGGCGGAGCGCTCAGGGCCGCGAGAGGCGGCTCGTGGGCCGCGGGACGGTGCGACCGGGACGGTGCAGGTGTAAAGCCTCCTTCTCCCCGCGCCGAATGGCCCCTGACGGACACAGGGAGTGTCCGCGTTACAACAAAGGGGGCCCCAAGTGGGCATGCATATCGGCAGGCGCAGCATGGGAGGAAGGCGCGGAGTCGCCGGCCTCCTGGTCTTGGCGGTGGCGAGCGTCATCGGTGTGAGCGTGTATGCGTTCACGGCCAGCAACACGGTGGCCAGCCACTCCGCCGGTGCGGGTTCGGCGACCGTCAGCGGCTACACGGTCACCTCACCGACCAACTACACCTTCAGCGGGGACGGCACGACGATGGATGCCGTCACGTTCGATCTCGACAAGGCCGCAACCGACGTCGCCGTGGCGTTGACGGCCGCCCTGCCGAGCAAAGGCGACTGGACCGACTGCGGGGCCTCGGAAGGCTCCTCGCCGTTCGCGGTCACGTGCACCTTCGGGACACCCGTCCCCGACGGTGAAGGCCTGAAGCTGTCGGTCGCCGCCGTGAGCAGCGGCACCGTGACGATCGAATAAGACGAACCGCCAAGCGGAGCAGCCAAGGCGGGCTGCTCCGCACCGGCGCCATGCCGGTCGGTTGACCCCGCCATGCGACCTCCAAGGCACGCAATCAAGATCCTCTCCGCGGTCCTCCTCCTCGGGCTGCTGGCCTGCGGTTGGTTCCTCCTCGCTCCGACCGCCGTCGGCGGGTCCACGAGCTGGGTGGTCACCGACGGGATCAGCATGGAGCCGCGCTTCCACTCGGGCGACCTCGCCCTGGTGCGCCAGCAGAGCGACTACCGGGTCGGGCAGATCGTGGCCTACCGGAACCGGCAGCTCGACACGATCGTGCTGCACAGGATCGTCGCCCGCGACGGCTCGAGATACGTCTTCAAGGGTGACAACAACAACTTCATCGACTTCGAACACCCGCGCCCCAGCCAGCTGCTCGGGGCGTTGTGGATCCACGTGCCGGGGGCCGGGCGGGATCTCGCCTCGATCCGCTCGCCGGCCTTGATCGGGGGGCTGTTCGCGATCGCCACGCTGCTGTTCGGGGGCGCGGCCTTCAAACGCCACCGCCGGCGCCGGCGCCGGGAGCGGCGCGAGCGCGAGACCGGGGCTGCCGCCGCCTGGCGGCCCGTCGTCTCTCCGACTCCCGCCGTGCTCGCGATCGGTCTCGCGGCGATGCTTCCCTTCCTCGCGCTGGCGCTGCTCGCCTTCACCCGCCCCGCCAGCTCCCAGAAGGTCGTCAACGTCCCCTACCAGCAGCGCGGGACCATCTCATACTCGGCCCGGACGACTCCCGGGGCCGCCTACCCCGACGGGCGGGTGACGACCGGGGAGCCGCTCTTCACCCATGTCCTGCGCGCGGTCGACGTGCACTTCTCCTACCGACTGCAGAGTCGCGCCGCCCATCACATCCGTGCCCGCGCCTGGCTGGCCGCCACGATCGCCTCGAGCAGCGGCTGGAGGACGACGATTCCGTTGGGCCACCCCGAGAGCCTGGCCGGCGATGGCGGCACGGTGAGCGCCAGGCTGGACCTCGGGTCGCTGCTGGCGATGGTCGGACGTGTCGAGTCGGTGACCGCCGTGCGCGGCGCCTACACCCTGACGATCGCTCCCCAGGTGCGGACGACGGGGACCGTGGGCGGGGCCTCCCTACGGGCGAGCTACTCGCCGCAGGCGAAGTTCTCTCTGAACCAGCTGGAGGTTCGACCCGTCACCCCGACCGGGGCGGCATCGGAAGCCGAACCCTCGGCGAGGATGTTCGCCCACTCCGCGGCCGGCTCGGTGACCGCCCGCCAGAGCCGCTCCGCAGAGCTCTCGCTGGGGATCGTGCAACTGCCCGTCGCGGCCGCCCGCGTGATCGCGCTCCTCGGCATCGGGCTCGTGACACTCGCCCTTCTGGTGGCGGTCTCCCTGCCCAGGGACCGCCGTCGTGATGAGACGGCGGCGATCCTCGCCCGCTACGGGCCGCTGATCGTGCCCGTCGCCTGCGTCTGGCAGCAGCCCGGCGTGGCGGTGATCGACGTGGCCGACATCGACGCGCTGGTGAAGCTCGCCGCCCACTACGAACGCTCGATCCTGCACGAGCGGACCGACTATGGCGACGCCTTCTGGGTCGCCGACGAGAGCGGCCAGTTCCGTTACGCGGTCTGGGCCGAGGACGAGGAGGCTCTGGGCGCGCAGGAGGAGGAGCCCGTCGCGGAGATCCTCGCCGTCGACGCGCGGGAGGCCTACCGCGCCGACACGCTCGAGTTCGGCGCAGTCTCGCCCTATCCGATCATCGCGCCGCAGGCCTGACGCGCCCGAGAGGATCCGGAGCTCCGGCCTCGTCCCACCGGGGGCGCTAGTCGGCCCACCAGTCGCGCTCACCGTCCACGTCGTCGCGCGGATTCTCGCCGAGGTTGGGCGCCCCGAAGACGAGGATCTCGAGGCCCTCCGGCCCGCCCTCGTAGCCTCGCCAGGTGCCGGGCGGGACGCGAACCACATCCCACTCCTTGATCTCGACGATCTCGTCGTCGAGCTTCATCCGCCCGCTCCCGCGGACGACCACGTAGATCTCCTCCTGCTCCTTGTGGGTGTGGCCGTAAGGGAAGCGATAGTCGGGCGGGATGCGCTGGTAGCAGAGGCCGCACTGCTCGAGCCCGAGCGCCTTGCTTGCGTGGCGGAATTCCAGGCCCGGTGCGCCGTCGAAGTTGGACCCGAGATCCTCCAGATCCCCCTTGACGTTCCTGAGCGTGAACGGCACGGCGGCGATCTTACTGTTCAATCCCCGCTCCAATGGGGCTCCGCCGGGCCTCTGTCCGAAGTGGCCTAGAGGGGCATGAGCAGGCCGTCGGCACGCGCGAGCTCGCCTGAGCCCTCAGCGGACCTCGCTGAGCGACGAACGTCGCCGCGCCTTTTCAACGAGCCGTTTGCCAACGCGCACGTTGATCCAGACGAGGCCCACGCTGAACGCGATCACGAAGACAAGTCCGGGAACGTAGATGCCGCCCCCGTCTCCTTCGCCCAGGACTAGTTCGCGGACAGCAGAGAACCACCCGACGAGGAACCACAAGTCGACGAACGGGAGGAACACAAGACCAGCGCCGCGTAAGAAGTGCCGCATGGCCAGAAGGTTGCCATGCGGTGAGGGAGTTTGCCAGGGCTCGCCGCCGCCGCGCACCGCGTCCGCCAGTCGCCCCTTCCATTGCCACCCGGCCTGTTCTCGGATGGCCGCAAGCGCTCGATGAGGCGAAAGGCCCGGGTTTGCGGGACCTGCGAGGACGCGCCCGAGAGGATTCGAACCTCTGACCTTCGGTTCCGTAGACCGACGCTCTATCCAGCTGAGCTACGGGCGCAGAGCGAGAGAGTCTAACGACGCCGCATCGAGGGCCCGGAGGGCGCCGCGGGCGCGCGGTTCAGTCGCCGACGCGCTCGAAGACCGCCGCCAGCCCCTGGCCGCCGCCGATGCACATCGTCTCCAGCCCGTAGCGTGATCCGCGGCGGTCCATCTCGCGGAGCATCGTCGTGAGGATACGGGCGCCCGTGGCGCCCACGGGGTGGCCGAGGGAGATGCCGGAGCCGTTGACGTTGAGACGGTCGAAGCCATCGGGCAGGTTCCACTCGCGCAGCACCGCGAGCACCTGCGCGGCGAAAGCCTCGTTCAGCTCGATCAGGCCAAGGTCGTCCATCGACAGCCCGGCCAGGCGCATAGCGCGCTCGGTGGCGGGCACCGGCCCGATCCCCATCGTCGCCGGCGGCACACCGGCGGCCGCCCACGACACGAGCCGGCCGAGCGGGCGCAGGCCCAATTGGCGGGCCTTCTCGGGGTGGGTGACGATGCAGATCGCGGCACCGTCGTTCTGGCCGCTGGCGTTACCGGCCGTGACGGTCGACTCGGGGTCGCTACCGGACATCACCGGCCGCAGCTTGCCGAGCGCCTCGAGGCTGGCGTCGGCCCGCGGGTGCTCATCGAGCAGGACCGGCTCGCCACGAGGGACCGGGACGGGCACGATCTCCTCCGCAAAGCGCCCGTCCTCCTGCGCGGCGACGGCGCGCTGGTGGGAGAGCAGCGACAGCTCGTCCTGCTCCTCGCGCGCGATCGAGTACTCGCGACGCAGGTTCTCGGCCGTTTCGAGCATCCCGCCGGGGACCGGGTGGTTGACACCACCTGCCGTCACACGCCCTCGTGCGAGACGGTCCTCGAGCTTGATCCCCTGCGTGCCCCTGATCCCCCACCGCATGTGCGTCGAGTAGAACTCCGTCTGGCTCATGCTCTCGACGCCGCCGGCCAGGATCAGCTCGGCAGCGCCGGTCTGCACGCGCATGCAGCCGTCGATCACCGCCTGCAGGGCCGAGCCACAGCGGCGATCCACCTGCACGCCGGGCACCTCGACCGGCAGCCCCGCGTCGAGCGCCGCGACCCGGCCGATGGCCGGTGCCTCGCCGTTCGGTGAGCACTGGCCCAGCACGACGTCGTCGACGTCCTCGCCCTGCAGGCCGGTGCGAGCCACCAGCTCTCCGATCACGGTCGCGGCCAGCGTCGCCGCGTCGACATCGCGGAGCACGCCGCCGAAGCGCCCCACCGGGGTTCGCAGCGGTTCGCAGATGACCGCCTCACGGGCGGCCGGCGCGCTCATCGGGCCCTCGCCGCCGAGCGGCGTTCCTCGCAGTCCCTGATCACGGCAGGCAGTCTATGAAGAGACCGCGCGCCGCGCCGCCTCGGACGCCGTGGCGGCCACGCGCACCACGGGAGCCGCAAGCCTGCGTTGCGGTCCCCTGCGAAACTGCGAGGCGATGCGCGAGCGCCCCGCCGGAGACTTCGACTACGAGGCCGGCGGAGTCAACTACGCAGACGTGCGCCGCCCGGATCCACGCATCGCGGCACTCGTGCATTCCGCGCTCGGCGACGCAGCGAGCGTGCTCAACGTCGGCGCCGGTGCAGGCTCATACGAGCCGACCGACCGCTACGTCGCGGCGGTCGAGCCCTCGGCGAGAATGCGCGCACAGCGCCCCGCGTCGCTGCCATCCGCGATCGACGCCGTCGCCGAGCGGCTGCCCTTCGACGAGGACAGCTTCGACGCGGCGATGGCGATGATCACCGTGCACCAGTGGCCCGACTGGCAGGCCGGACTCGCGGAGCTTCGGCGCGTGAGTCGCGGGCCGGTCGTCGTGCTGACGTTCGATGGCGCGGCGCTCGAGCGGCTGTGGCTCGGCGAGTACTGCCCGCAGCTCTACGAAGCCGAGCGGCGCCGCTACCCGCCGGTCGAGGCCCTGCTCGCCGCAGCCGGCCCGCGCGGGTCGGTGACCGAGGTGCCGATCCCCCTCGATTGCACGGACGGCTTCACCGAGGCCTTCTACGGCCGTCCGGAGATGTTCCTCGACGCAGGGGTCCGCGCCTGCCAGTCGGCATGGGGATTCGTCGATCCACCGATCGTTGAGCGGGCCGTCAGGCAGCTCGCCGGGGACCTCGGCAGCGGACGATGGGACGAGCGTTTCGGCGCGCTGCGCAGCGCGCCGCAGTTCGCCGGTGCACTGCGGCTCGTGGTCGGCCTGCCAGCGTCGGTCGAAAGGGCGCAGGGCGCTTGAGCAGAACGCCGGCGGGCTGAGCTACGACGCGAGGAACCGCTCGACGTCGGCAACCTCGCGGGCGAGTGCCGCAGCGGGAGCACGGGGGCCAAACCACGCCGGCTCGGGGCGGCCTTTGTTGATCGACCAGGTGCCCGTTGCTGCGCCGCGATTGAGCACAACGGGTTTCAGCATCCCGCCGCCTCTGAGGATGTGATGGTCGTGCTCGGCGAGGACGAATGGCTCGCGGGTGCGGTGGCCGAGCATCAGCGTGTCGAAGGCTGCGAGCAGCAGACAGGGAGGTGTTTCATCGGCGGGCCACGCGTCAAGGGCGCTCTGCTGCCCCGCTGCTTCGAGCGCCCGCCGCGCCTGCGTAATGGGCAGCGAGGACCACTTGGCGAGGTCGGATGCGTCGCAGGGGCCGTAGCCTGCGCGGTAACGGGCGCCGAGGATCGCGAGGGCCTCGTCGGGGTCGACGGGCGGGGGCGGGTCGGCCGCATGCAGCATGCCGGCGGCGTCGGTGACGATCAGGCCCTGCGTCGAGAGCCAGGGGACGAACGTGTTGATGGGACCCTGCTCGAGTGACGGGTGGCCGCGTTCGACGAGCGCGGCGAGCAGCGACTGCCGGTCGCGGGGCCGCGCGGCGCAGAGCTCTACGACGTCCCCGCGCATGGCGTTCACCTCTTCAACGATGCCGAAGCGCTCAAAGCGCCCTCCAAAGACGCGGGCATTCCGCCTCGCGAACAGCGCGTGCAGCCATGGGCGATCCGATGCGGCGATCAGATGCACGGTGCCGCGCACCGTCCACGTGCGCAGGAGCGGCGCTTCACGGACGGCGCTTCGGGTCAGGCCCGGCACGCGCGAGCGCAGTGCAAGAGCCGCGGCGCGCAGATCCTGAGCTTGCACGCCGATTACGGCCAACGCCGCTTCCTCGGCGCTCTTGCATGCGCTCGCCGGCGTCAGCCGCTGCGCCGCCAGACGGCCGGCCCGCAAACGCTCCTCGGCATCCATCTGGCGAATCCTCGCATGGAGGCCGCGATTGCTGCCAACCGAACGTTTTCCTGGTCTTGACAACTTTTCTTGTCGGTACTAGGATGGGCGACATGAACGATCTCGCAGTGATCGAAGACGCAGCCGGCGCGGAGGCATCACTTGATCCGGTCCGGTCGAAGCTGCTCGCCGAGCTGGCGACCCCGGCGTCGGCGAGCTCGCTGGCAGCCCGCGTGGGCCTGGCCCGCCAGAAGGTCAACTACCACCTCAAAGCACTGGAGCGCCACGGCCTGATCGAGCTCGTCGAGGAGCGGCGCAAGGGCAACGTGACCGAGCGGGTCATGCAGGCGACTGCGGCCTCGTATGTGATCTCACCGGCGGCGCTGGCTACGGCGGCGCCCGATCCCGACCGCTCGCCCGACAAGCTCTCCGCGCTGTGGCTGGTCGCACTCGCGGGGCGACTCGTCGGGGAGGTCGGCGAGCTGATCAACCGTTCGCGCAAGGCTCGCCAGTCGCTCGCGACATTCGGAATCGACGCCGAGATCCGCTTCGCCTCGGCCGCCGACCGGGCCGCCTTCAGCGCCGAGCTGTCGGCGGCCGTGGAGGGTCTGGTCGCGGACTACCACGACGAGCACGCGCAGAGCGGGCGCAGACACCGCCTGATCTTCGCGCTTCACCCGACGATCACCCGCCGGATTCCAACGAACAGCTAGCCCCCAGGAGGGACCCTGATGTCGAAACAGTTCGAGTGCAGCCGCGAAGTGGACCTGAATGCGACACCCGAGCAGGTCTGGGAGGCGGTCGCGACGACCGCCGGGAACGCCGCATGGCTGTTCCCGGTACCGGTCGACCCCGGCGGCGAGGACATCACCGCCTGGGATCCGCCGAGGCACCTCTCGGTGAGACAGCAACAGGGAGACTGGTTCAACGCCCTCGACTACAGGATCGAGGCTCGCGACGGTGGAGGGGCCACCTTGCGCTACGTCCACAGCGGCATCTTCCAGGAGGACTGGGACACGCAGTACGACGCCGTGCAGCAACACACGGACTTCTACCTGCATACGCTCGGGCAGTACCTCGAGCACTTCGCCGGTCGCCCCGCGAGGTATGTCGGCGACGTCCCGCAGGGCATCCTCGGCCCGGCGTCGAGCGCATCGCCCGAGGGCTTCCTGCGGCTGCAGCGGGCACTCGGACTGAGCGAACAGGCGGGCGAGGGCGAGAGCGTGCACCTCACTCCCGCGAACCTCGATCCGATCGACGGGGTGATCGACTACCGCCAGCCCAACTTCATCGGCATCCGTACCGACGACGCCCTCTATTGCCTGTTTGGTCGCAACGCCTTCGGCTCGCCTGTCGCCATCAGCATCCACTCGTTCGCCGACGGTGTCGACGCAGCCGCCGTCCAGCAGGACTGGAAGGACTGGCTCGAGTCGGCGCTCGAGTAGCGCCCGCAATCGTCACCTCACCGTGTTGGATCGCTCGAGCTTTCGCCACCCGCCGGCCCGGTTGTTCGCGATTATCTGCCGCAGCATCGCGGTGAGCGCGGAGGCGTGGATCGTCGCCCCCTCGTAATAGGAGATCTGTCGAGCGGTCTTGTTGTCCTTGCCCGCGGTGATGATGCCCGAGGGGTCGGGAACGATTCCGCCGTCGTATAGGAAGAGGTTGACGTGGTCCTTGGCAGCGAGCAGGGCACCGACGTTCCCCTCGAGCACGAAATAGGGCTGGACGGATCGCTTGATGGTCTCAGTCACCTCGGGGTCCGCGGCGTGAATCAGGTCGCGAAGCTCGCGGCAGATATCGCGCTGCCACCGCGGCAGCGCGTCGATGTACTCATCGACGCGCGAATCCGTCTCGTATCTCGCTGGCAAGCGACTCATTTCGTTAAGCGGTAGTGGAGATGGACCACGCCGCCCTGGAACGAGCGCTCATCCACGAGCTCGAGGTCTGCACGGACTCTGTCCGGCAGCGCGCGCTTGCCGCCACCCACCAGCACCGGAACGACGAACAGGTGGCACTCATCGACCAGACCCGCGGCGATTGCCTGACCGGCCAGCTCGGCGCCACCGACGGTGAGGTCCTGTTGCGAGGTCTCCTTCAGCAGCCGAATCGCCTCGGGGTCGAAACCGGGCTCGACTCGCGTCTTGGCGCTGGAGGGCGCCTGAAGCGTCCGCGAGTAGACGACCTTCTCGGCAGCGCGCCAGATCGAGGCGTAGTCCCTCGCCACAGCATCCGCATCGCCCTCGGTCTCCCAGTAGACCATCGTCTCGTACATGCGCCGGCCGTAGAGATAGGTGCCGATCGGTCGCTCGAGGTCGTTCACAAAGGCATGCACCTCGTGATCTGGCTTCGCCCAGGCGAACCCCCCTTGCTCGTCCTCGACAAAGCCGTCAAGGGATGCGATCGCCGAGTAGATCAGCTTTGCCATCGTCACGGAGAGGGAGGGATTCGAACCCTCGAACGAGGTTTCCCCCGTTACGCGATTTCCAGTCGCGCCCGTTCAACCGCTCCGGCACCTCTCCTGGCGCTGCGGGGCGAGCGATCGCCCCGGGCGGACAGGCGTAAGGCTACGACACCGCAGGGACCTCCGTTGCTAGGCTCCCGGCATGCTGCTCGGCACCGACGAAGCCTTCGTCAAGACCTTCGGCCTGATCGTCACCTTCGGCGGGATCGGCCTGATCGTGAACGTGATCCTGATCTACATCTTCATCCAGGTCCGAGGGGAGCGCCGCCAGAACGAGGAGTACATCGCCTCGCGCAAGCCCCCGGGCGCCTCGGGCTGAACCCCCTTCCCAGGCCGCCGAGGCCGGGCGGGTCGATCAGATGATGTAGACGGGTGTGCCGACGGGCGATTTGGAGTACAGGGCGATCACGTCCGGGATCCGCATCCGGATACAGCCGTGGGAGGCGTCGTGGCCGATCGAGGAGTACTCGCTGGGGTCGATCCCGTGGATCCCCGCGCCGCCTTCGAAGGACATGAAGCGGGCCTTCAGCGGGTCGGAGGGCCCTGGCGGGACGACGGTTCCAGCGAGCGAGCCGGCCCAGGCTTTTTTGGGCACATACCACGGCGGGTTGACCTGCTCCCATTCGATGTGGTGCAGGCCGGGGGGCGTTTCCAGCCCTTCCATGCCGACGGCGATTTCGTAGGTGCGTTCGAGTTTGAGGTGATGGTAGAAGCGCAGGCGGAAGCTCGCCCGGTCGACGACGATGTAGGCCGGGTAGGTGCTCGCGAGCTGCGCCGTGGTCACCTTCGGCGCGACCGCCTTCGCCGGCACCGTCACCGAGCGCCCGGCCGCCGGTGCCACCAGCGCCGCCTCGATGCGGCCGCCGAGCTTCGTGCTTTCGACGGTCCGCCCCGTCTGCGCGGGGACCGAGTGCAGGCCTGATGAGTCGGGCTGGACCGTGGCGTTGCGCGGCGCGCGGTTGACCGCCGCGCGGATCCTCGCGGTCAGCACGCGGACGGCATGGTGTGAGTAGCTCGCCACGAGCGGGATGTCGCGGTGCACGCTGCCTCCCGTGAGGCCGCGGAACGTGCGGGTCAGGATCGAGCCTTCGCGACTGGCGTCGACGGCCTGGCGGACCATGTCAGAGACGTGTACCTGCAACCCGGCGTGGCGTCCTTCCAGGCGCCAGGTCTCAGAGCCGAAGCGAACCTCGATCGGTCCGTTCAGGCGCGTTACCAGGTCGCGTTCGATTCGCTCCCGGGCCGCCGCCTCGTGCAGGCCGCCGACCGGGACGCCCGCGATCGTCACGCCCTTTGCGATCACGTCCCGCCGCGAGTGGTCGTACAGGTAGGTGCCCAGGGCGAGCACGAGCAGGACCGCTGCGGCGGCGGCGGCGAAGTACGGCCACCGTGGCCTGCGCCCCGCCCTCTCGCCGCCATGTTCCAGCGAAGTTGCGGCCAAAGCAAAACCTCTCGAGGTCTCGGAAACGGCGAACTTCTCCTCACGCGAGCCTACCTAGCCGGCGGCGTTCTTCAAGCGCCTACCATCACGAACCCAGGTCGGTCTGTCCAGTTACTTGACACCACGTAGCAGGTATGTAAACTGGCGGGGCGAGGGAGGGTGACCAGCGAATCGAGGAGGTCGACCGTTGTCAACCGCCGCACCGTCCGCCAGCCCGACCCCACCGGAGCACGCCCAGGAGCTTCAGCCCGCTGCGCCGGCCGCTCCCGCGACCGCCGAGCTGCCGGCCCCCGATCGCCCCGGCGCCCCGGCGCTCACGGCGCCCCCACGCTGGCGGGATCCCAAGCGGCACGCCTGGCTGCTCGGCCTTGTCGTGCCGACACTGCCCTTCATCACCTGGGGACTGGTCGAAGCGAGCGGGCTCGGGGCCCTGTGGTTCTTCGGGCCGGTGCTCGTGTTCGGCATCTTCCCGCTGCTCGACCTGGCAGTGGGGATGGACGCCCGCAACCCGCCCGACGGCGTGATCAAGTGGCTCGAGCAGGACCGCTACTACCGCTGGTGCACCTACCTGTACCTCCCCGTGCAGTACGCCGGCCTGGTGCTGGCCTGCTGGCTGTTCTCGCGCCCGAGCCTCTCGGTGTCCGACAAGATCGGCCTGGCCCTGACGGTGGGCATGGTCAGCGGGATCGCCATCAACACGGCCCACGAGCTCGGCCACAAGCGGGCCAGCCTTGAGCGGTGGCTGAGCCGGGTGGCGCTCGCCCAGAGCGGCTACGGCCACTTCTTCATCGAGCACAACCGCGGCCACCACGTGCGGGTGGCCACACCCGAGGACCCCGCCAGCTCGCGACTCGGCGAGACCTTCTACCGCTTCCTGCCGCGCACGGTGAGCGGCAGCCTGCACTCCGCATGGGAGCTCGAGCGGGCTCGGCTCGCACGCCTGCAGAGCTCGCCCTGGACGCCCCGCAACGACATCCTCAGCGCGTGGGCCATGACCGTCCTGCTGTTCGGCCTGCTGGCCGTCCTGTTCGGAGCGGAGGTCCTCCCCTACCTCGTGCTGCAGGCGGTCATCGGCTTCTCCCTGCTCGAGGTCGTCAACTACCTCGAGCACTACGGGCTGCTGCGCCAGCACCGTGAGGACGGGCGCTACGAGCGCACGCGGCCGGAGCACAGCTGGAACAGCAACAGCGCGGCATCCAACGTGCTCCTCTACCACCTGCAGCGCCACTCCGATCACCACGCCAACCCGGTGCGGAGGTATCAGGCCCTGCGCCACGTCGAGGCGGCTCCGCAGCTGCCGACCGGCTACGCGGGCATGATCGTGTGCGCCCTGCTGCCGCCACTGTGGCGGCGGCTCATGGACCGCCGCGTGCTCGCCCACTACGGCGGCGACGCCTCGCTGGCCAACCTCCACGGTCCGGCCCGCGAGCGCTACCTGGTGGCATGAGCCGCTTTCGCTGTCCCGGCTGCGGCTACGAGTACGACGAGCAGGCCGGCCACCCGCGCGAGGGGTTCCCGCCGGGCACGCCTTGGAGCGAGGTGCCCGACGACTGGGCGTGCCCCGATTGCGGAGTGCGCGATAAGGTCGATTTCGACGAGGTCGAGTGATGCCCCCGACGTCGGCCGCTGCCACCATCTCTGAAATGTCCACCGCACCGCAACGCGTCCCATACTCAGTCGCCGCCCGGGAGCTGCTGCGCAACACCCTGCTCGACGCCGCCTGCCACGAGCTCCAGTCCCGCCACTGGGCGGAGATCACGATGGCCGACATCGCCGTCGCCGCCGGCGTCAGCCGCCAGACGCTCTACAAGGAGTTCGGCTCGCGCGAGGAGTTCGCCCAGGTGCTCGTGATGCGCGAGGCCGAAAGCTTCCTCGACGCCGTCGAGCGCGCGGTGGGGCAGCACCTCGACAACCCCTCGAAGGCCCTCGCCGCCGCCTTCGACCTGTTCCTGACCTCCGCGGCCGAGAACCCGCTGCTGCGGGCGATCGTGATCGAAGAGGGCGCGGAGGAGCTGCTTGCGCTGCTCACCACGCAGGGCAAGCCGCTCGTCGAGCGCGCCGCAGACCGTCTTACGGCGGTTGTGATCGCCGGCTGGCCGCTGATCCGGCGCCGCGACGCCGAGCTGCTTGGCGACGTGCTGGTGCGGCTTGCGATCAGCTACGCCGCGCTGCCCGACGGCGAGGCGAGCGCCACCGCCGCGGCCGTCTCGAGCCTGTTCGAGCCCTACGTCGAGAAGCTCGTGCGGGAAGGCACGCGCTAGGGGCGCGAGCAGCGCGCCCCGGAGCGGGCGCACATAGGATGGTCCGCCGATGAGGCTCGGCCTTCTATCGACGGCCCGGATCAACGAGCTGCTGGTTGCAGGAGCGCGCCGAACGCGCAGCGTGGAGGTCGTCGCGATCGGCTCGCGCGACCGAGCCAGAGCGCAGGCCCAGGCGCAGGCTCTCGGCATACCCCGCGCCCACGGCTCATACGAGGAGCTGATAGCCGACCCGGAGGTCGAGGCGGTGTACGTCGCCCTGCCGAACTCGCTCCACGTGGAGTGGTCGCTTCGCGCGCTGGAGGCGGGCCGGCACGTGCTCTGCGAGAAGCCCATGTCGCGGCGCCCCGAGGAGGTCGAGCGCGCCTTCGACGCTGCCGCCGCCCGCGACCTGGTGCTGGTGGAGGCGTTCATGTGGCGCCACCACCCTCAGGCCCTGCGCCTGGCGGAGCTGGCAGGCGAGATCGGCGAGCTGCGGATGATCAGGGCGGCGTTCTCGTTCCTGCTCGAGCGGCCCGTCGACTTGCGCCTGCAGGGCTCGCTCGACGGCGGCGCCCTGATGGATGTCGGCTGCTACTGCGTCAGCGCCGCCAGGCTGCTGGCCGGGGAGCCCCTCCGTGCCAGCGCCGAGCAGGTGCAGGGCGGCGACGGCGTCGACATGCGCCTCACCGGCCTGCTTCGCTTCGCGGGCGACGTGCTCGCGACGATCGACTGCGGCCTCGACATGGCCGCGCGCGACGAGCTCGAGGTGACGGGCACGCAGGGAGTGCTGCGGCTCGAGGACCCCTGGCATTCGCGCAGCCCCGGGATCGAGCTGCACCGCCCCGACGGCTCAGTCGAGCAGATCGCCGTCGAGCCGCTCGATCCGTACGCCTGCGAGCTCGAAGACCTGGCCGCGGCCGTGGCGGGCGAGCGCCCGCCGCGCTACGGTCGCGAGGACGCCGTCGGGCAGGCGCGAGCGATCGCGGCGCTCTATGCGAGCGCCGAAGCCAAACAAGCGACGGAGGTACAGCGATGAAGACCAGCCTCGGCATCTGGGCCTTCGGGCCGATGATCACCCGCTTCGTCCCCGGCGGCTACCAGCCCGCGCACGCCTACGACGCCGAACCGGTCGCCGAGAAGGTGCACCGTGCGGTCACCGGCCTCGGCGAGCTGATCGACGGCTACGAGTTCCACTACCCCCAGGAGCTCTCGCACGAGAACCTCAGCGACGTCCAGGAGGCGCTCGGCGAGCACGACATCTACTGCATCGCCGGCGGCCTGCACCTCGACCCGCGCTTCGGGCGCGGCGGACTGGTCAATCCGGACGAGCACCTACGCGCCGAGGCGCGACGGATCGTGAACGAGGGAGCTGAGTTCGCGGGCTCGCTCGGCGCGCACATGATCATCTGGCCGGGGATCGAGGGCTACAACTACCCGTTCCAGACCCCCTACGTCGACTCGTGGCACTGGCTGATCGAGGGAATCGGAGAAGCCGCCGCGATCTGCAAGCGCCACGGAGTCAAGCTGTTCCTCGAGCACAAGAACTCCGAGCCCGCGATGAAGATCCTGATGCGCAACATGGGGATGACGATCTACGTCGCCAACAAGCTGCGCGCCGAGGGACTGGACAACGTTCAGATCAACATGGACTGGCAGCACCTGCTGATGAACGACGAGCACCTCCCCGAGTACGCCGCGCTGCTGCACTCCGAGGGCCTGCTCGGCCACCAGCACGGGAACTCGGGCTGGGGCACCTTCGACGACGACAACATGCTCGGCGCGACCGCCTTCATGGAGACCATCGAGCTGGCGCTCGAGCTGCGCCGCTGCGGCTATGGCGAGAACGGCGAGCGGCTCGGGCTCGACCTGTATCCCTACACCGAGGATCAGATCGGGGCGGTCAGGCGTTCGGTGATCCAGTGGAACTTCATCGACTCGATCGCAGCCAAGATCGACGACAAGGCGCTCGCGGAGGCGCAGAACCGAAAGGACGCCGTCACCGCGTACGAACTCGTCTACGCGGCCCTCGGCGCGTGAGCGCCGGCGCCGGCCCGGGCAACAGCGCATGAGCGCAGTCGGGCTCGACGTCGGCACCAGCGGCGTCAAGGGGCTCGCGCTCGACGCCGAGGGAAACGTGCTCGCGGCCGCGGAGGCCGGCTATCCGCTGTCGACGCCCCGCCCGGGCTGGGCCGAGCAGGATCCGGAGGACTGGTGGCGCGCCGCCGAGGCGGTGCTCGCGCAGCTGCGGGCATCCGCGGGCCCGCCGCAGGGCATCGGGCTCTCGGGGCAGATGCACGGCCTGGTGGCGCTCGACGCCCAGGACCGCGTGCTGCGGCCGGCGATCATCTGGAACGACCAGCGAACCGCCGCGGAGTGCCGGGAGATCGAGGCGACGGTGGGGCTCGCGCGGCTGACCGCCCTGACGGGCAACCGCGCGCTCACCAGCTTCACGGCGCCGAAACTGCTCTGGCTGCGGCACCACGAGCCGGACGTGTTCGCGCGGATCGCGCGGATCGCGCTGCCCAAGGACTACGTCCGGCTGCGCCTCTGCGGCGAGCACGCCACCGACGTCGCCGACGCCTCCGGCACGCTGCTGCTGGACGTGGCGGAGCGACGCTGGAGCGAGGAGATGCTCGACGCGCTCGCATTCGAGGCGGCGTGGCTGCCGCGCGTGCTCGAGAGCTCTCAGGTGAGCGGCGCGACCGCCGAGGGCGTGCCGGTCGCCGCCGGCGCCGGCGACCAGGCCGCCGGCGCGCTCGGCGTCGGCGTGGATCGCCCGGGGCCCGTGTCGGTGGTGCTCGGTACCTCCGGTGTCGTGTTCGCTGCGCTCGAGCGCTATGCCGCCGACCCGCAGGTGCGCGTGCAGACCTTCTGCCACGCGATTCCCGGCACGTGGCACGCGATGGGCGTGATGCTCTCGGCGGCCGGCTCGCTGCGCTGGCTGCAGTCGATCCTCGGCGCCGACTACGACGTGCTCACCGCCGAGGCGAGCGCATGGGCGCCGACGACCGAGGGGCTCACGTTCCTGCCCTATCTCGCCGGCGAGCGCACCCCGCACGACGACCCCGACGCGCGCGGCTCCTACACCGGCCTCACCCTGCGCCACGACCGCGGCGCGCTCGTGCGGGCACTGCTGGAGGGCGTCGCCTTCGGTCTGCGCGACTCGCTCGATCTGATCTGCGAGCTCGGCCGGCGGCCGGCGCTCGGTCGTGTCTCGGGCGGCGGCGCGCGGAGCGAGGAGTGGCTGCGGATCGTCGCCTCCGTGCTGGAGCTGCCGCTCGAGCGTGTCGCGGTCGAGGACGCGGCCGCCTTCGGCGCCGCGCTGCTCGGCGGGGTTGCCGGCGGCGTCTGGCCCGACGTTCCGGCGGCGGTCGCGGCGACGGTTCGCCCGCGCGCGACGATCGAGCCCGTGCCCGAGTGGATCGCGCCCTACCGGGACGAGCACGAGCGCTTCCGCGCCCTCTACCCTGCGCTGCGCGCATGCCGCTGACGCCCCCCGCGGACGCGGCCATATTCGACTTCGACGGCGTCATCATCGACTCGCTGGCGCCCGTCGAGACGGCCATCAACGGCACGCTGCGGGCGCACGGGTTCCCGCCACGCCCGCCCGCCGAGCTCGCACGCTTCATCGGCCCTCCCACGCCGAGGGCGTTCGTCGAGCTGACCGGAGCCGCCGAGGGCTCGGAGGCGCTTGGGGCGTACGTCGCGACCTACCACGAGCAGTTCGAGCGGGTCTACCTCGAGCAGACGCGGCTCGTCGACGGGATCGCCGAGGTCCTACGCGGTCTCACGATCCCGCTTGCGCTGGCGACCGCCAAGGAGCGCCAGTTCGTGGGGCCGCTGCTCGATCGCTTCGGCCTCGAGTTCGACGTCGTAAGCGCCCCCGAGCTGGCCGAGCCCAAGTCCCAGACGGTCGCCCGCGCGCTGCAGTCGCTGGGCGCCCATCATGCCGTCGTGGTCGGCGACCGCTGCTACGACATCGAGGCGGCGCGCGCCTGCGGGCTACGGGTGATCGCGGTCACCTGGGGCGTCGGCGACCGGGACGAGCTGCGCGACGCCGACGTCGTCCTCGACAGTCCCGCGCAGCTGCGCGCGTTGCTGGCCTGACCGAGCTCGAGCGCCACCCGGCGGGCGGCCATCGGCCCCGACGTGCGACGATGCGCCTCCGATGGAGCAGCGGCACATCGAGCGACTCCAGGCGCAGCGTCAGCGTCGTGGGTCTCGGCACCTGGCAGCTGGGCGCCGACTGGGGCTCGGTGACGTCCGAGGATGCGCACGCCGTGCTCGAGGCGGCTGTCGAGGCCGGGGTCACCTTCATCGACACGGCCGACGTGTACGGCGACGGGCGCAGCGAGCAGTTCTGCGGCGAGCTGCACGCCCGCCACCCCGAGATCACCGTGGCCACCAAGATGGGCCGGCGCGTCGAGCAGCTCCCGGAGAACTACAACCGCGAGGCGTTCGCAGCCTGGAACGCGCGTTCGCGCGCGAACCTCGGCGTCGAGCAGATCGACCTCGTGCAGCTGCACTGCCCGCCCGATGAGGTCTACGAGGACGACGCCGTCTTCGAGGCGCTCGACGACCTTCTCGCCGAGGGCCACATAGGCGCTTACGGCGTTTCGGTCGAGACCTGCGCGCAGGCGTTGCGCGCGATCGAACGGCCGCGTGTGGCGAGCGTGCAGATCATCCTCAACTGCTTCCGCCGCAAGCCGCTCGAACAGGTGCTGCCGGCGGCGCGCGAGGCCGGCGTCGGGATCATCGCTCGCGTCCCGCTCGCCTCCGGCCTGCTCTCCGGGCGCTACGACGAGCGGACCACGTTCGCGCCCGAGGACCATCGCAGCTACAACCGCCACGGCGAGGCCTTCGACGTCGGCGAGACGTTCGCGGGCGTGCCCTACGAGGTCGGGCTGGCCGCGGCGCGGGATCTGAAGCAGCTGCTAGACCCCGGAACGACGCTCGCGCAGTTCGCGCTGCGCTGGGTGATCGACCAGCCCGGCGTGAGCACGGTGATCCCCGGCGCCCGCAATGTCGAGCAGGTTCGCCAGAACGTCGCGGCCGCCGGGCTCGCGCCGCTGCGGCCCGAGCAGCTCGACGGGGTGGCCGAGGTCTACGACCGGCTCCTCCGCGAGCACGTCCACGGGCGCTGGTAACGAGCTCAGGCCACGGCACCGAGCGCCTCGTCGAGCGCCTCCTCGAGCAGCCCCTGGCCCTCGAGGAAGTCGATCACCGTGTAGCGCGCGCGCAGCCGCCCGCCGTAGCGCAGCCCGGCGCGCAGCATCGCCGCGTCGATCCCGAGGTAGCCCGGCTGCCGGTCCGGGATGCCGGCGCGCCGCAGCACGTCGGCGACCGCGTCGAACTTCTCGAGCGACGGCGCCAGACGCGCGCGCAGCGCTGCCCAGCGCTCCTCCTCCTCTGGCCAGGACGCGGGCACGGAGGCGATCAGCCGCTGCTTCTCGGCCACCGCCGCGACGACGTCCGGCGGCGGCTCCCCGAGCCACGCCCGCACTGCGGCGTCGAGCGGGTCGGGCACCGGGTGCGGCCGCCGCGGCAGCGTCACGCCGCCGCCGAAGGCGAACCGCTGCAGGCGCATCGCGAAGCCCGTCGCGTAGCCGACCTGCAGCCCGTGCAGCGCCCTCCCGCGCAGGCCGCGGCCCGCAAGCAGGTCCCAGAAGTGCGATGCGTGGTGCTCGCAGCCGCTGGCCGGGCGCGAGCTGCCGACCTCGGCCATCGCGAGCCCCGACTCGATCAGCGCGCGCAGCAGTCCCGCGACAGCCTCGACGTCGCCGCCCACGAGCGCGGCGACGTCGAGCTCCGGCGGCGGCTCCAGCGGGCGCCAGTCCTCCCCGTAGAGCAGGTGCGCGGCGAGCCAGTCCACTCTCGCGGTCGTCTTCGCGAGCAGGTCGCCGATGCCCGCCCGCGTCAGCTCGGCGGGCGCGGCGGCGGCGATCCGCGGGTCGGCGAAGATCGCCGCCGGGGCGCGCGCCGGCAGCGTCAGCTTGACGCCGTCGCGCTCCAGGGCCGCGACGCTCGAGGCGTAGCCGTCCATCGACGCCGCCGTGGGCACGCTGAGGAAGTCCTGTCCGCTGGTGTGCGCCGCGTAGCGGACGATGTCGGTCAGCGTCCCCGAGCCGACGGCGACGAGCACGCCGCGCACCCGCGCGCTCACCTCGGCCGCGGCATCCTCGGTCGCGTGCAGATCGGCCGGGAGGACGAGCGCCTCGGCGCCGAGCTCGCTCGCCAGGCGCGCCCCGGCGACCGCCTCGGTGTTGACGTCCATCACCACGAGTGCCGGGCGCGGCACGTACTCCGCGAGCCTCTCGAGCGCGCCCTGCTCGAGGAAGATCACTGCCCGTAGTACGCGTTCGGCCCGTGCTTGCGCTCGAAGTGCTTGCGGCGGATCGCATCCGCGAGCGCCGGCCCGTCGGGGGCGAGCACGCTCGTCAGCAGCGCGATCCGCGCCACCTCCTCGAGCGTGACCGCCGCCTCGACCGCGGCAGCCGGCGAGATGCCCCAGGCGAAGGGCCCGTGGCCCCGCACCAGCGCGCAGCTGTCGTGCTCGGTGGTCGCCTGCACGAGCGCGCGGCCGGTCGCCCCCTCGTAGTCCTCCTCGACGTCGGACTCCGCCAGCGCCTGCGTCAGCGGGATCGGCCGGGCGCTGAGGTCGGCGTGCGTGGTGCCGAGCAGCGGGATCTCGCGCTCGGCCTGCGCCCAGGCGGTGGCCCACGTCGAGTGCGTGTGCACGATGCCGCCGATCCAGTCATAGGCGCGATAGAGCTCCAGATGCGTCGGAGTGTCCGTCGAAGGCCGCCGCTCGCCCTCCACCACGTTGCCCTCGAGGTCCACGACCACGATGTCGGCGACCGTCATCGACGCGTACGGGACGCCGCTGGGCTTGATCGCGACGAGCCCGCTCTCGCGGTCGATGCCGCTGACGTTGCCCCACGTGAGCGTGACGAGGCCGTGCGCCGGCAGCGCCAGGTTCGCCGCCAGCACCTCTCCAGCACCTCCTCGCGCATCAGAGCTCCTCGAGCTCCACGTCGAGCAGCTCCGCGAGCCGCCGCCAGCGCCCGCCGTGCGAGCCGAGATTCGTGACGAAGTGGTGCGGTCCGCCGAGGCTCAGCCAGCCGTCCATGAACTCCCTGACGCCGGCGTCCGGCCGGAAGTGGAAGTAGGGCATCTCGACATTCGGCAGCTCTGGGGTGTCGAGAACCTCACCGTGCCCGACGAGCAGGCGGTAGGCCTCGCCCTCGAGCGGCACGAGCGCCGCCGTCGTCGCGGGCCCCGGCTCGGCCGAGAAGACGGTCGTCGGCGGGTTGCCCAGGCCGCCGATGCCGAGCTCGCGGTCGATCAGGCGCACTGGGCGGTCGCGCCGGGCGATCTTCCAGTTGCCCTCGCCCATGTGGCTGACGAGAACGGAGTCGAGCTCGAAGTCCATCGCGTAGAGCTCGCTGAAGTTCGCATCCCCGATCAGCGTCTGCGCGGCGCACATCAGCGTCGCCGTGTTCGTGTCGCCCTCGGCCGCGTACCCGTAGCCGTCGGCCATCAGGTCGGACGCGGCCAGCAGCGGCAGCTGCTCGAAGCGGCCGTCTCCCCCGATCGAGTCGAAGTGCGCCGAGAAGGCGCGATAGCCCTTCTCCTCGAGCATCCCGCGCAGCGCCACCTCGAAGCGCGCGGCATACGCGTGCGCCTCGCGCGGCAGCGCCGGGTCGACCTCGAACCGCTCGGCGTGCTCGGAGATCAGCCCGTCGATGCGCTCCTGGCCCACCTCCTGCATGCGGGCATGGAGCGCACCCAGGTCCTCGGCCACGACGGTCGCGCCGAGGCGCCGCAGCATCGCGGGCGGGTCGTAGAGGATGTCGCCCATCCCGTTCATCGGGTAGCCGAACAGCGCGATCCGCGTCGAGCGCAGCGCCGTCGCGGTCGCCGCCGCCCGCGCCCAGTCGCCGAACTCGCCGACGAACGCGTCTGAATCCCACTCGCCGGTGATGACCGAGAACGGAACGCCCGAGCGCACGAGGGCGTTCGCCTGATCCTGCGCGCCGTGGATCCCCTGGTTGTAGGTCAGGTCGGCCATGTCCCACTCGGCCGTGACCGCCGGCTCCGGCTGGATGTTGGCCAGCAGCAGCGGCAGTGGCGTCTCGAGCAGCGCGCGCACACTGCGCATCGCCGGTCCGTAGGTGAGCATCACGATCGCGATGCCGTCGACTCCGTCGGCGCCGTACTCGCGCACGATCGCCTCGATGTCCTCGCGGTTGCGCGCCGGGCGCGCGAACTCAACGTCGGCGACGTCCGCCAGCCGCGCGGCGACGGCCCGGGCGTAATCTGCCTGGTGCTCGGTGATCCCCGGCAGCATCTCGTCGTAGAGCTCCTGCATGATCCCGAGCAGTCCGATCCGCGGCTTCACGACGCTCTCCTTTCGGTGTAGATGCGCTTGAGCCCGTGGAGCAGGTCGGCCTCGCTGCGGCCGAGCCGCTCGTAAAGGCTTCGGTAGATCGCGTAGACCCGATCGTAGATCGCCTTCGCCTCCGTGTCCGGCTCGTAGCGGCGGGCGATCCCCGGCCGTGTGGCGGCGATCGCGCTCGAGATGTCCGCGAAGCGCCCGGCGGCGACGGCCCCGAACAGCGCGGCGCCGCGGGCCGGTATCTGGCTCGAGTCCGGGACGCTGACGCTCAGCCCGCTCGTGTCGGCGAGCAGCTGCATCGTCAGCGGGCTCTTCTCGGCGATCCCTCCGCAGGCGACGATCTCCTCCAGCCGCAGGCCGTGCTCGTCGAAGTTCTCGATGATCCGCCTGTTCCCGAACGCGATCGACTCGAGCAGCGCGCGGTAGATCTCCTCGCGAGTCGTCTGCAGCGTCATCCCGAGCAGCGCACCGCTGAGGTCGGCGTCGGCGAGGATCGTGCGATTGCCGTTCCACCAGTCGAGCGCGACCAGCCCGCTCTCCCCGGGCCCGACCGACGCCGCCGCGCGCTCGAACTCGGTCAGCTGCGCGCCCGGTGGCGCGAGCGTCTCCAGGAACCAGGCGAGCATGTCGCCGACCGCGGCCTGCCCCGCCTCATAGCCGTAGAGCCCCGGCAGGATGCCGTCGCCGACGACGCCGGTGATACCGGGCAGCCTCACCTCCCGGGGGTCCACGACGAGATCGCAGATCGAGGTCCCTACAACCATCACGAACGTCCCGGGCGACTCGACCCCGGCGCCGGGAACCGACACGAACGAGTCCACGTTGCCGACCGCCACAGCCACTGACTCCGGAAGGCCGAGCCGTGCCGCGACGCCCGCCCGCAGCGTGCCGGCGCGCGTGCCGAGCGCGGCGAACTCGTTCCCGAGCTTGGCCTCGGCATGGTCGAACCCGGGATAGGCTGCCTGGAAGTAGTCGCGCGGGGGCAGCCCTTCCGCGGCCGACCACATGGCCTTGTAGCCCGCGGTGCAGCTCTGGCGGCACTCCCGGCCGGTGAGGAACCAGACGATCCAGTCGGTCGCCTCGATGAAGCCATCGCAGGCGTCGTAGACCTCGCGGTCCTCGAGCCACACCTCGATCAGCTTCGGGAAGTACCACTCCGAGGAGATCCGCCCGCCGTAGCGCTCGAGGAATGGCTCGATGCGCGCCGCCGCGACCTCGTTGAGGCGGTCGGCGACGGGCTGTGCGGCGTGGTGCTTCCAGAGCTTCGGCCAGGCATGCCGGCGACCACGCCAGCGCTCCTGGGCGATCAACGGCTCCCCGTCGCCCGTCACCGGCAGGACCGTGCAGGAGGTGAAGTCCACGCCGAGGCCGAGGACCGCCTCGCGCGCCCCGGGCACCCGTTCGAGCACCTCCGGGATCGCCGTCTCGAGCACCGCCACCCAGTCGTCGGGATGCTGCAGCGCCCAGTCGGGCGGCAGCTGCTCGCCCGTGGCGGGAAGCTCGCGGTCGATCACGCCGTGCTCGTAGGCGGCCTCGCTGACCGCGAGCTCGGCGCCGCTGTCGAGATCGAGCAGCAGCGCGCGCCCTGACTCCGTTCCGAAGTCGACCCCGATCGCGTATCGGCCGACGGTCACCGCGACGGCGTAGGCGGAGCCCCGCGCGCGGCGTCGGACGCGATCGCCTCCTCGCGCGCCCGGCGGTACTCCTCCACGACGATCTGCGTCAGCTCCTCGACCGAGGTCTCGGAGGTGGGCTTGTCGAGCCCGATCCTTCCGTCCTGGATCAGGTTCACGCGGTCACAGGTCGCCAGGACGTGCACGTAGTTGTGCAGCACCATGATGACCGAGACGTTGCCCTCCTCCTTCAGGCGCTCGATCAACTCGAGGATCATGCCGCCCTCTTTCGCGCCCATCGCCGCGAGCGGCTCGTCGAGCAACAGGATGTTGGCCTCGCCGTAAACCGTCCGCGCGACGGCGATCGACTGGCGCTGGCCGCCCGACAGCCGTGCCACCGGCACGTCAAGCCGCGGGATGTTGATGCCGATGTCGTCGAGCGCCTTGCGCGCCTCGGTACGCATCTTCCCGTTGGCGAGGAACGGGAGCGGCCGGTGGACGGGCTCGCGTCGCAGGAACATGTTGTGGTAGACGGACAGCTCGTCGATCAGCGCCAGGTCCTGGAAGACGGTGTCGATGCCCTGGGCGCGGGCATCGTCGACGCTCTTCGGTTCGTATGGCTCGCCGTGCAGGAACATTCGTCCCGAGTCCTGCTTGTGGAAGCCCGTGATGATCTTGATCAGCGTCGACTTGCCCGAGCCGTTGTCCCCGAGCAGACCGAGCACCTCTCCCTTCTTGAGGGTCAGGTTGATGTCGTGCAGGGCCGTGATCGGGCCGAAGCTCTTGACGACGTGCTCGACACGGAGCACCTCCTCGCCGCGCGCCCCGGCGCTCTCGGCCCGCGCATCGGGACCGCTGGCGGCGCGTGCCTCGTCGGCCGCAACCTCCTCCGCGGGTAGCAGCTGCTCGCCGGGCGGGAGCGGCTCGCCGGGGGGCTGCTCAGGCAACTCCCGACCCCGTTCGCACGCGTTGGACGAAGACGTTGATCGTCATCACGAGGATGATCGCAAGGCCCAAGTAGAGGTCCAGGTAGTCGGCGCTGACCCCCTTGATGATCAGGCCGTCGTGCAGCACCCCGAGGAACAGCGCCCCGATCAGCGCGCCCACGACCGTACCCGAGCCGCCGCGCAGGATCGTCCCGCCGATCACCGCGGCCGCTATCGCCTGGAAGAGGATTTCGTTCGAACCCGAGGGGTCCGGCGTGGCGGTGACCGTGCGCACGGCCTCGAGGACGCCGACCAGTCCGGCGAGCGCCGAGCAGAGGATGAAGTTGCGGATCAGGACGAGCTTGACCCGCACCCCGGCCTCAGCCGCGCCGAGCCGGTTGCCACCCACGGCGACCGTGTAGATGCCCCAGCGGGTGAAGGTCAACACGAGCTGTAGGACGACGACGATCGCGAGCGCCCAGATCACCTCGGAGTAGATGCCGCCGCCGAAGATTTTCGCGAACGTGTCGACGTGCAGCGAGGACGTTCCCGGCGTCGAGACCGGCGCCGAGTGCGACATCACGAGGGTGAGGCCGTCGAGCGTGAACAGCATCCCGAAGGTCGCAACGAACGATGAGATGCCGACGATGGCGATGAAGAAGCCGTTGATGAAACCGATCAGCCCGCTGCCGAGCAGCGCGACGATGACCGCCGGCACCAGCGGCAGGCCGATGTTGACGTTGAGCTTGTAGAAGAGGAACGGCGTGATCAGGTAGACGGCCCCGATCGAGAGGTCGATCTCCCCGTTGATCATGATGAAGACCTCTCCCGCCGCGAGGATCGCGATCGGCGCGAAGTACGGCAGCAGCGTCTTGAAGTTGCTGCCAGTCGCGAAGTTTTCGGCGGTCACCGCGAAGTAGATGAACGTCGCGATCGTGACGATGATGATGCTGCCCTCGCGCAGGCTCAGGAAGCCGCGCAGCAGCTTTCCAGCGCTCCTGCCGAGGGCCCGCCCGCTGTCGGCCGGGCCCCCGGTGGGAGCTTGCGCAGAGGCCTCGCTTCCGGATGCGACAGCCACCGCGCGACTCTATGCGTTCACCACGCCAGGCTTCGAGGAGGTGCCCTCGAAGCGGCTCTTGGTAGTCACGTACGGCTTGACGGTTTCTTCGGTGAGGAACTTCAGTCCCGTATTGACGTCGGCCGGCCCGGTCAGGGTCTTCGACACCTGGTAAAGGAACAGCTCGAGCGTCGGCAGGAAACCCTGCAGGTACGGCTGCTGGTCGATCGTGAACGAGATGTAGCCTTCGGACAGCAGCTTCTCGGTGTTTTCGAGAAGGTCGTAGCCGCCGCCCTTGACCTTCCCCTTGACGCCTTTCTTCTGGATCGTCTTGGCGACGCCTTCGGTCGAGCCGGCGTCGACGGCGAACATGCCCTTCGTTTCGGGATGCCCCGCCAGATACGATTCGATCACCGTGAGCTCTTGCGGAACCGCGGCGCCAGTGGCCACCGTGTGGGTTTTGATCGACGACTTCGTTTTCAGGAACTTCAGGGCGCCGTCGATGCGGGGCTGGATGTTCAGCGAGCCCGGTGTCGCGATGAACAGCGCGACGTCGCCTTCCGGCACGAGTTCGGCGATGTGTTCACCCATCTTTTCGCCAGACACTTCGAGGTTCTGGCCGATGTACGCCAGGCGTTCGTTCTTGGGCGGTTCGACGTCGGCGTTGTAGGAGAGGACCGGAATCCCGGCCGAGAGCGCGCTCTTGACGGGCGCGTTGAAGGCCGTCGGGTCGACCAGCGAGACGGCGATCCCGTCCGCCTTGGCCGAAATCGCGCTGTTGACCGCGTTGACCATCTGGCTGACGTTGCTGGTTTCCGAGCCCGTCCACGAGTACGTGCAGCCGAGCAGTTTGCAGGCGTCCTGGATGCCGTACTGCGTCGGCACGAAGAACGGGTTGGTCGTGACGTGGTTGACGAACGTGAATTTGTACGCAGGGTGTGAGCCGAAGATTTCCGAGGAGCCGCCCCCGCTGGAGGCGCTGCTGCCACACGCGGCGAGAATGGTGCTGACGGAGCCGGCCGCCACGCCTGTCAGGGCCGTTCGTCGCAGGAACGCCCGCCTGTCGAATCCAGGCCGGTCGCTGTTCGGCCCGTCGAGGTGATCCAGAAGCTCTACCGCTTCATGAGCCTTGTCCGTGTCTGACATCTCGCTCCTCCTATCGCCGGTTGCAAACTGCCCAACGAATACATATCCCAATACGGACATTACCTTCTTGCCCGGAGCCGCGTGAGTCAATAGCCAATCAGCGGAAAAACCGCAAACTTCCGGCCCCGGAATACTGATGCACCCGCCGAGCGGCGCGGGCCCGCCGCGGCACGCGCCGCGAGACCGGAGGCTTGCGCCTATACGCTCGAGGCATGAGCTCCGACCGTCCGCTGCCAGAGCTGCCGGACCGCGTCCCTTCAGAGGCGCAGCCCGAGCCGCAGGAGGATCGCGAGGAGCGCTTCGGCCCGCTCGAGCTGACGAGGCTTCGCAAAGCGGACGGCCGCAGCCTGATCGTCTACAAGCGCGTCGAGCGCCCGACATGAGCGAGCTGCGCTTCAACGAGCTGCGGGGCGAGCCCGTCGTCTACGCCATCCACCGCCAGGACCGCACCTTCCTCCCCGACCGGGCGCACTGCCCGCTCGACCCGACCCGCCCCGGCGGACCACCTACCGAGATCCCGCTCGAGCACTTCGAGATCGTCGTCTTCGACAACCGCTTCCCGGCCTTCGAGTCCCCGGCGGGTGCCGCCGAGGTGGTGGTCTACACCGACGATCACGACTCCTCCCTCGCGGCGCTGCCGGTCGAGCGGGTAGAGGCGCTGATGTGGGTCTGGCGCAATCGCTACGAGGAGCTCGGCGCCCGCGATGACGTCGAGTACGTGTACATCTTCGAAAACCGCGGCGTCGAGGTCGGCGTCACCCTGCATCACCCCCACGGGCAGATCTACGGCTACCCCTTCCTGCCGCCGGTGCCGGCCCTCGAGCAGGCGGCCGACGAGCGACTCGGCGGCTGCGCCCCGTGCCTGCTCCTCGAGCGCGAGCGCGCCGACGGCAGGCGACTGCTGTTCGAGAACGATGCCGTCAGCGCGTACGTGCCCGAGGCGGCGCGGTGGCCGTTTGAAGTTCACCTCGTGATGCGTCCGCACCGTCCTTCGCTGATCAGCTGCGAGCCGGCCGAGCTGCGTCTGCTCGCCGAGGCGCTCCTGGCGCTGGTGCGCGGCTATGACGTCCTCTTCGACCGCCCCCTGCCCTACGTGATGGCCGTTCATCAGGCGCCGACCGGGGCGGCCGGCCTGGGCGGGCATCTGCACATCGAGTTCTACCCGCCCCTGCGCACGGCCGAGAAGCTCAAGTACCTCGCGGGGTCCGAGCAGGGGGCGGGGACGTTCATCGGTGACGTGCTCCCGGAGGAGGCGGCGGCCGGCCTGCGCGAGGCGATCGAACGTGCGCGATAGGCGCTGCACCGCCTTCGCGCCCGGCCGGGTCAACGTGATCGGCGAGCACACCGACTACAACCAGGGCCTGGCGCTGCCGTTCGCGATCGCCGAGGGCGTGACGGTCCGTGCCGTGGCCCTCGACCCGGCCGGCGGCGAGCCGCTCGTCGAGGCCTTCGCCACCGATCTCGGCGAGCGGGACAGCTTCCTGCTCGAGGCCCCGGGGCCCGCCGACGGCTGGCGCGCCTACGTCCACGGCGCCGTCGCCGAGCTCGCCGAGGCCGGGCACGGGCTGGTGCCTTCGCGCCTGGAGATCACCGGCAGCGTGCCGCTCGGCTCGGGGCTCTCCTCCTCGGCGGCGCTGACCGTGGCCCTGTGCCTGGCCCTGCTGGAGCTCGGTTCCGATCAGACCGGCACCGGGATGCTGCCCGGCGACCGCCTGGCGCTCGCGCGGCTCTGCTCGCGCGTGGAGAACGAGTGGGCCGGCGCCCGCACAGGGCTGCTCGACCAGCTCGCCAGCCTGTTCGGGGCGGCCGAGGAGGCGATGTGCATCGACTTCCAGAGCCTCGACGTGGAGCCCGTGCCGCTGGCCCTGGGCGGCTGGCGCTTCGTGATCGCCGACTCCGGCGAGCGCCACGCCCACGCCAGCTCCGGCTACAACGAGCGCCGACGCGAGTGCGCCGCCGCCTGCGCGGAGCTGGGCATCGAGTCGCTCCGCGAAGCGAGCCTCGACGATCTGGCCGCGCTGCCGGAGCCGCTCGAGCGCCGCGCTCGCCACGTGCTCGAGGAGAACGTCAGGGTGCTCGAGGCGGTCGACGCGCTTCGAGCCGGGGCGATCGGCGAGCTGGCGGAGCTGCTGAACGCCTCACACGCGAGCCTGCGCGACCTCTATCAGGTGTCCACGCCGGCGGTCGAGGCGGCCGTCGAGAAGCTGCGCCGCTCGGGCGCGGCGGGAGCGCGGCTGATCGGCGGCGGCTTCGGCGGGTCGGTGCTCGGGCTGCTCGAGCCCGGGGTGGCGTTGCCCGCCGACTCGATCGAGGTGGCCCCCGGACCGGGCGCGCACCTGCTCGCGCGCTGAGGCTCCCCGCGGCTACAGCCGCGCGGCGAGCAGCGCCGCCGCGAGCAGGGGCATCGTCAGCGAGAGCACGGCCAGCGCGCCGTCCAGCGGCCCGAGCAGCAGACCCACGGAGAGCGGCTCGGAGCTCCCGTCGGTCCGTTCCCGCACGCCGTGCACGGCGGCGGTGCGGCGCCGCAGCTCCCGTGCCGCGGAGCTCAGGCGGCGCTGGGCGATGCTCATCGTCATGCAGCCCAGGGCGATCAGGACGCCGGCGAGGGACACTTCGAGCGCGTTGACGAAGTAGCCGGTGAAGGCGGGGAAGGCCCCCCAGCCGAGGGCGAACCAGATGTCGCTGTGAAACCGCCCGCCTCCCAGCTCGAGGTTGTAGGCGGGTACGAGCATCCCGCCCGCGAGGACCAGCGGGGCGAGCCACCACGACACCGACACGATGCCGCCGATCCCGATCGCCACGGCCCCGAGCAGGCTGATGGCGGCCATCGCCCGCAGCGCCCGGTCGCTGAAGCCGGTGTGCAGGGGGCGGTCGTGGAGCTCGTCGAGCGCGTGGGCTGCCACGCCGACCGCGAGCGCGAAGGCGAGCAGGCCCCACAGCAGGCGATCGACGAAGACGTGGGGCGCGATGGCGGCGCCGAGCGCGTAGTAGCTGAGATGCCAGAGCGTGTAGGGGGGGTGCAGCAGCGTCACCGTGTCGGCGAGGCGCCCGCCGGCGGCCGGCGCGTAGAAGGCGGGGCGGGCCGGTCGGGCGACCACGCCTCGCCCTCACCTCTCCCGGGTCGCGGAGATGACGATCCCGCCGCCGAGGCTCATGCGGCGCACGCGCACGCCCTGCAGGCCGGCCCGCTGCCAGTAGCCGACGAGGGCCTCGAGCGGATGGCGGGCGTAGAAGCCGCGGATGCTCGGGCCGAGGAAGCTCCCCACGCGGGCCCACTCCGGCGAGGCGATCCGCCCCAGCGAGGGCAGCCCGACGGCGGTGTAGAAGCGCCAGGCGAGCCGCGCCGGTGCCAACGGGGGCACGCCGAACTCCAGTGAGGCCACGCGGCCTCCCGGCCGCACGACCCTCGCGAGCTCGGCGAGCGTCGCGGCCGGATCCTCGACGTAGCGCAGCAGGTAGGTGAAGGTCAGGGCGTCGAAGCTCGCGTCGGCGAAGGGCAGCTGCTCGGCCTCGCCCTGGACGAGGCGCAGCTGCGATTCGGGGAGCCCGGCGAAGCGAGCCCGCGCGCGGGCCAGCATCGGCTCGCTCTGGTCGAGGCCCACGACCGAGCAGTCGGCGCGGCGGAGCAGCTCGGCGGCGACCATCCCCGTGCCCGTGGCCACGTCGAGGATGCGCTGGCCGGGCAGGGGCGCGATCTCGCCTACCAGTGCGCGGCGCCAGCGGGGGTCCTGCCAGAAGCTGAGGGCGGCCGACAGCTCGTCGTAGTGGCGGGGCAGGCCGTCGAAGAGGTCGAGCGCCTCGAGCTTTCGGGGCGTGGGGCGGTCGGCAGTCGGCATGGGTCCCGGCGGGCTCATCGGTCGGCGATCTGAAAGGCTAACCGCAGGATGGGTTCGGTGATCCTCATCACGGGCGCCTCGAGCGGGATCGGCGAGGCGACGGCTCGCCGCCTGGCGCGCGAGCCGGGCTCCTCGCTGGTCCTGGTGGCGAGACGAGCCGACCGGCTGACGGCGCTGGCGGCCGAGCTCGGCGAGCAGCGGACGTCCCTCGTCGCCGTTGACCTGCTCGACGAGGACGCCCCGACCCGCATCCGCAGTCACGTCGAGGACACGCACGGGCGGCTAGACCTGCTCGTGAACAACGCGGGCGCCGCCTGGCGGGCTCGTTTCGGCGACGGTGGCTGGGAGAACGTGCGGCGGACGATGGCGATCAACTTCGACGCCCAGGTGCGGCTGACCGAGGCGCTGCTGCCGCTGCTGCGCGCGAGTGCGCCTTCGGCGATCGTCAACGTCTCTTCGACGGCGGGCCGCGTGAGCCGCGCGGGAAGCGGGGCCTACAGCGCGTCGAAGTTCGCACTCGCCGGTTGGTCTGACGCGCTGTGGGCCGAGGAGCGAGAACACGGCGTGCATGTCGGGCTCGTGCTGCCCGGCTTCATCGCCACCGAAGGCTTCCCCCAGTCGGAGCTGATCGCCAAGGGACTGACGCGCCGCATCGTCTCGACGCCGGACCGCGCCGCCGAGGCGATCGCCGAGGCCGGGCTCGGGCGCCGGGCCGAACGCTACGTGCCCCGCCCCTACGGGCTGCTGGCCGCGCTGCGGGTGCTGGCGCCGCCTCTCTATCGCCGCATCATCGGCGGCGCCCCTGCCCAGGTGCTGACGACGACCACCGGCGCCGATCTCGCTGAGCGCGAGACGCCGGCGACGGCCGCGCCGGGCGGGGGACGGGCGCCCCATCCCCCCGGCGAGCGACCCCCCGCGGATACCCTCAGCTGATCTCCGGACGGGCTCTCGTCACCGGCGCCACGGGCTTCATCGGCGGCAGGCTCGCCGAGCGGCTGGTGCGCTCGGGAACGCCGGTGCGGGCGCTGGTGCGCGACCCCGCCCGCGCCGAGCAGCTGCGAGTCGCCGGCTGCGAGGTCGTGCGGGGCGATGTGACCGACGAGCCGAGCCTGGCGGGGTCCTTCGGGGAGGTGACGGTCGCCTACTACCTGGTCCACGCGATGGCCGGCGGAGCCGGGTTCGAGCAGCGCGAGCAGGCAGGCGCGGCGAACTTCGCGCGGGCGGCGCTGGCGGCGGGGACCGAGCGGATCATCTACCTCGGCGGACTCGGCGAGCAGTCGACCTCCAAGCACCTCAGGAGCCGCCACGAGACGGCGCTCACGCTCGCCGCTGAGGGCCCGCCACTGACCTACTTCCGGGCGGCGATGGTCGTGGGCGCCGGGAGCGAGTCCTACCGGACGCTGCGCTACCTCGTCAGACGCCTGCCGGTGATGATCGCCCCGAGCTGGCTGCGCACCGACACCCAGCCGATCGGCATCGACGATGTCGTCGAGTACCTGGCGGCCGCCCCCGAGGTCGAGGCCTCGCGGGGTCGAGAGGTCCAGATCGGGGGCCCGGACGTGCTCCCCTACGGGGAGATGCTCGACCGCATGGCCCGCGCGATGGGCATCAGGCCACGCCCCAAGGTGCCGGTGCCGCTGATCACACCGTGGCTGTCGGCGCTGTGGCTCGGGCTGGTGACTCCCGTCGACACGAACGTCGCCCGGCCGCTCGTGGAGGGTCTCACGACAGCGACGGTCGTCACCGATCCATCCGGCGCCGAGGCCTTCGGGATCGAGCCGGCCGGTTTCGACGAGACCTTGCGCAAGGCACTCGCCGAGGAACGCGACGCGGCGACCCGGCGGGGAGCGGCTGAGTGATGCGCCGAGGAGTCGTCCTGTTCACCTGTGACCTGCGCGTTCGCGACCATCCCGCCCTGGCCGCGGCGGCGGCTCGCTGCGAGCAGGTGATCCCGCTGTTCGTGCTCGACGAGGAGCTGCTGGAGGGGAGCTGCGGGACCGTCAACCGGATCGCCTTCCTGCTCGACTGCCTACGCGATCTGGACGCCTCGCTGCGGACGCGAGGCGCCGGCCTGGTGGTGCGGCGGGGCAAGCTCGTCGAGGAGGCCCTGCGCACGGCCGAGCGGTTCGGCGCCGGCTCGATCGACATGTCCGCCGACGCCACGCCATACGCCGCCCGGCGCCGTGAGCGCCTTCGGCGAGCTTGCCGGGAGGCCCGCGTGGAGCTGCGCGAGCACCGCGGTCCGTCGGTGCTGGCGCCAGGCGCCGTCACACCCGCCGGAGGGGGGCACTACCGTGTCTTCACTCCCTACTGGCGCGCCTGGATCGAGCATCCGCCGCCGGGACCGGCGCCCACCCCGCGCAGCCTGCGCGCACCGCCCGGGCTGGGAGCGATGCGACTGCCGCCGCTGGGCTCACTGGCCGCTCGTGGCCCCTCGAGAGCGCTCGCGGAGGGCGGCGAGAGCCGCGGCCGCGAGCGTCTCGCGCGCTGGCTGCGGGGCGGTCTGCCGGGCTACGGCTCGGCCCATGATGACCTCGCGGGCGGGCACACCTCGCGACTCAGCCCCTACCTGCATTTCGGGTGCCTCTCGGCGCGCACGGTGCTCGAACGCGCGCGCGTCCGAGCTGATGCCGAGGAGTTCGTGCGCCAGCTGTGCTGGCGTGACTTCCACCGCCAGGTGCTCGCCGACCGGCCCGACATGCCGAGCCACGACTACCGCCCACGCGGCAAGCGCTGGCGGCGCTCGCGGCGGGAGACGGAGGCCTGGCGAGCGGGCCTGACGGGCTACCCGATCGTGGACGCGGGGATGCGCCAGCTCGCCCTCGAGGGGTTCATGCACAACCGCGCACGGCTGATCGTGTCCTCTTTCCTGACCAAGACCCTCCAACTGGACTGGCGCCTCGGGGCGGCCCACTTCGCTTCGCTGCTGAGCGACGCGGACGTCGCCAACAACGTGGGCAACTGGCAGTGGGTCGCCGGCACCGGGAACGACACGCGGCCGAACCGCGTCCTCAACCCCTTGCGCCAGGCGCGCCGCTTCGATCCGGAGGGGGATTACGTGCGCCGCCATGTGCCCGAGCTTGCCGGGGTCGCGGGCGGCGCCGTCCACGAACCCTGGCGCCTGCCGTCCGCCCGTCGCCGGCAGCTCGACTACCCGCCGCGAATCGTCGACCACGACCAGGCCGCGCGCGAGCTGCGCGCCCACCGCGTGCGGTGAGCGAGCAGATCGCCATCCGCGGGGAGACGATCCGCCTCGGCCAGCTCCTGAAGCTGGCGGGATTCGCCGACAGCGGTGCGGAGGCCCGCGAGCTGCTCGCCTCCCGTCCGGTCCTCGTCAACGGCGAGCCGGAGACGAGGAGGGGCCGCCAGCTGCATCCCGGCGACGTGGTCGAGCTCGACGGCCGTGGGCTGCAGGTGACCGCCGAGCACTGACCCCGCCGGGGGCCGCAGTACCGCGACCCCCCCTGCCTCTTCCTACATCACATCGACGCGCAGGCCTGCGGGGTTGGAGGAGCGGACCGCGGGCCGGCGCTAGCCGATGCGGGCTTCGATCACCGGCTTCGTCGTCGGCGCCCGGCTGCCCCCGTCGGGCTCGGCCGTGACCATCACGGCCTTCACGCCCTTCAGGCTGCCGGGCACGCCGACCGTCGCCGTACCAGCGGAGCTGACGCTGAAGAGCGTGTCGGTCGGCTGCGCCCGGCCGGCACGTTCGAGCCACACCTCGTACACGTGGCCGGGCGCGGTCCTCGGCATGCCCGCGATGCGAAGCGTGCCGTGCCCGGAGCGGAGGCTCAGCGTGGCCGTCGCCGTCGGGGCGCTGACGCTGGCGCTGATCACCCGGGTCGAGCCGCCGGGGCCGCCGCCGAGCACGAGCACCACGAGCAGGACGGCCACGGCGGTAGCCGCGAGGCTGCCGAGGGCCAGCCGCCAGGTCGGGCGCTCGGCCTGCCGCCGGCGCCCGCGGGTGCCGGCGTTGCGCAGCTCGGCCTCGGACTGGACGGTCGCCATCACGCGGTCGCGCAGCGTGCCCGGGGACCGGAGCTGGGGCACGGCGGCGGGCAGCGAGTTGGCGACGGCCTGCAGGGAGGAGACTTCCTCGCGGCAGGGCACGCACGTCTGCAGATGGGACGCAAAGGCATCGTGCTCGGGCTCGCTCAGAGCGCCCAGCACATACGGCGCGGCGTCCTCGCCGCAACCCTCGTAGGCGCGGGGATCCTCGACGCTCACGGCGTCACCTCCGCGGGGTCTCCGAGGGCCAGCCGCATCTTCTGCAGCCCGAGGCGCATGCGCCCCTTGACCGTGCCGACCGGCGTTTCGAGCATCGCGGCGATCTCCTGGTGGGTCATGCCGCCGAAGTAGGCCAGCTCGATCACGCGGCTCTGCTCGGCCGGCAGCTGACCCAGCGCGTCGCGGATCTCGCGCGCCTCGTCGCGCCGGGCGAACTCGAGCTCGGTGCGCTCGCGGGCGGGCAGGCGCTCCTCGATGCCCTCCTCGTCGACGATGCCCCGGTCGCGGACCGACTTGCGGCGCAGGGCGTCTATCGCGCGGTTGTGCACGATGCCCAGCGTCCACGTGCGGACGCTGCCCCGGTTGCGGTCGTAGCGGGCGCCGCTGCGCCACAGCGACAGGAAAGACTCCTGGACCACGTCCTCGGCCAGCGAGCGCTGACGGCACATGCGCATCGCCAGCGAGAAGGCGGCGTCCGCATGGCGGTCAAAGATGACCTCGAACGCGTCCCCGTTGCCCCTGTATACGAGCTGCATGAGCTCCTCGTCGGCGAGCACGCGAAGGTGGCCCGCCGAGCGCTCGCCATGCGCTGGTCGCAGAGGATTGAACATGCCTGTCTCCCTTACGGCAGAAGCCCGCCCCCGGATCACCGCCGGGCCTGCCGGCCGGCAAATGCCGCCGGGGAGGCCCGTGGCCGCCCTGGGGACTCATCCTACGTCCGCATCCGGCCGCCTAGGCGGCGGACGGCTCCCGCTCGGGTCGCTCGGCGGGCAGCGGCTCGGCCACCGCGGCGCCCAGCTGCACCGGCGCGGTTCCGGCGCTGTCCGGGTTGATCGCATCCTTGAAGCCGCGCATGCCGTTGCCGAGCGACTTGCCCATCTCGGGCAGGCGCTTGGCGCCGAACACCATCAGCAGGACGATCAGCAGAAACGCGATGTGAAGCGGATTGTCGAGGCCCATCATCGGTGCCCTCCTCAGTTCTCGGGTCGGGCCGGCCGGCCCGTGATCGCGGGTTGTCCCGTCGCTTCCTCTACGGGAGGCGGCCGGCCGCGGATCACCGCCCGGGCGCTACGGGAGCGGCTCTCGCCACATCCTCCACATCGACGGTCCGCGGGTCAGGCGGACCTCTTCGGTGACGCGGAAGCCGTGGCGGGCGTAGTAGTCGATGTTGCTCTCCTTGGAGGACTCGAGGAACGCGCCCGCGCCGTCGCGGTCGCACTGGTCGAGCACGCCCCGCAGCACCGCCGAGCCGAGCCCGCGGCCCTGCGCCGGCGGGTCGGTGCCGAGCACGGCGAGGTAGAAGTGAGGCGCATGGCGCGGGTGTCCGCGCTCGAGTTTTTCCCAGCCGAGGGCCACGAGGGGCATGCGGGCGAACAGCCGTGGGCGCAAGAAGCAGGGCACGAGCTGAGCGGTTTCCCTGAGCGTCGAGTGCCATTGCCCGGGCGGCGCCCAGAGCGCCGCGCAGGCGAGGTCATCGCTGCACCAGACCTCCTCGTGAGCGATCAGCTGGCGCATGCGCGTGGCCTGGAAGCGCTCGAGCGCGGACATCCGCAGCGCGTCCGCCTTCCAGGCCCAGCTCGCCACCGGGTCGTCGTAGAAGGCACGGGCGAGCACGCGGGCGAGGGCCGGGATGTCCTGCGGCGTCGCTCGGCGGATCTGCGGCGGCGCGCTCACGCGCTGAACATACCGGCGGGCAGCGCTAGGCGGGTCGCGTGGGCCCGTCGGCGAGCGCCGGCTCGGCCGGGAGGGGCGAGGATGCGGAAGCGGCCGGCTGCAGCCCGATGGCGTCGGCGATCAGCTCGTAGCTCCGCCGCCGGGCGCCGTGGTCGTAGGTGATGCAAACGACGATCGCCTCCTCGGCCCCGTACTCCGCCACGACCTCGCGCAGCTGCGCGGAGACCGTCTCGGGGGAGCCGAGCAGGGCGCGTCGCTCGCCCCCGGTGGGGGCCCCCGACTGCTCCTGGGCGGCGATGAAGCGCTCGGCCCGCTCGGGCGCCGGCACGGCGATCAGGCGTCCCTGGCGCAGCAGCGTGAAGGCCATGCGCCCGCTGGCGGCGAGTCTCCGCGCCTCGGCGTCGCTTTCCGCGCAGATCGCCCACACCGCCACGGCCGTGCGGGGAGGCACGAGGTGTTCGTGTTCGGCGAAGCGTTCGCGGTAGAGCCGGGCGGCGGGGGCACCCTTGGGGTTGATGAAGTCGGCGAAGGCGTAGGGAAGTCCCAGCTCGGCGGCCCACACCGCGCTCTGCTGGGATGAGCCGAGCAGCCATGGCTCCGGGCGCTCCGGGAGCCCGGGGAGCATCGCCGCGAGGCGCGCGAAGGGGTGGTCGGCGGGCAGGCTGCCGTCGAGGTAGCCGAGCAGCTCGGCGAGCTGCTGGGGGAAGTCGTCAGGGGCGGCGGCCCGCCGGTCGCGCTGCAGGGCGAAGGTCGTCATCGGGTCGGTGCCCGCCGCACGGCCGAGCCCGAGATCGATGCGTCCGGGGTACAGGCCCGCCAGCAGGCTGAAGGTCTCGGCGACCTTGAAGGGGCTGTAGTGGGGCAGCATCACGCCGCCGCTGCCCACTCGGATGCGCTCCGTGGCGGTAGCGATCGGGCCGATCAGCACCTCGGGGCTGGGGCCGGCGAGCATCGGCCCGCCGTGGTGCTCGGCGACCCAGTAGCGGTGGTAGCCGAGCTGGTCGGCGAGGCGCGCGAGGTCGATCGTGTTGCGCAGCGCCTGCCCGCCGGTGGATCCCTCGGCGATGGGTGACTGATCGAGGACCGAAAGACGCAGGGGCTCGGGCATGGACTCGGTCCACACTACGACGGAGCGGCCGGTTCGCCCGGGCGCGCCCGCACCTACGCTCAGTTAGGTAGATTTGCCACGAGGATTCAAGGAGAGGACCGGGATGCCCCAGCCAGTGTTGCTCAAAGATCGCTCGCGCCCAGCACAGATCCTGCTGGCCGGCGTGATCCCGGCCGCGGTGGGCGCGCTGGCCGGCGTGCTCGTGGGCGTCTCCGCCACCGCCTACTGGATCGTCGCGATCGTTGCCGGCCTCGGCGGCGTGCTGTCGGGCTTCGAGCACCAGGACGGCTGGGGCGGGGCCGACCGCGGGCTGTTTGCGGGGGCGATCTACGGGGTGGCACTGCTCGTCGCCCACGCGATCGCGGGCACCGACGCGAAGGTCTCGCTCGGCAGCCACCCGCCCTTGCTGGCCGTGGTCACGGCGATCGCGGGCATGCTCCTGACGGGCCTCGGCGGCCGCCTGGCCCGCGCGCAGCGCGAGCGTGCCGCCGCGAAGGCCGATCCGCCGACGGGCGCGGTGGCAGGATGAGCGCCGGGCCGGCGGGGGAGGCCGGTGACGCGCCTGTCGAGTACCACCTGCTGCTCGATGCCGAGGAGGTGCCCGTCGCCGCCAGCGCCGTTCGTCTGCTGATCGCCGACGAGGCCCACGAGCCCGAGATCCGGGCCATCGGCCGCGAGGTGCTGGAGGCGCTGGGCGGCTCGCCCGACGAGCGCGGCCTCGTGACGGTCCCGCTGAGCGCCCCGCAGATGAAGATCACCCACAGCGCCGTGCGGCTGCTGATCAACGACCTGCAGCGCGGGCAGGCCGACGAGCGCGAGATCCTGTGGCGGATCGTCGGGAAGCTCCCCGACGAGCACGTGATGCGCGCGATCGAGCTGTAGGGGCGTGAGCGGCGGGTCCGAGCAGAGCGAGCAGGCCGAGCTGGTGTGCGTCGTCGAGATCCCGAAGGGCAGCCGCAACAAGTACGAGTACGACCCGCGGCTCGGCGGCATCAAGTTCGATCGCCTGCTGATGAGCGCCGCCACATACCCGGCCGACTACGGCTACCTGCGGGGCACCCTCGGCCAGGACGGCGACCCGCTCGACGCGCTCGTGTGTCTCTACGAGCCGACCTTCCCCGGCTGCCTGATCCCGGTCAAGCCGGTGGGGATGTTCGAGATGCGAGACGAGAAGGGGATCGACGACAAGATCATCTGCGTGCCCCTGCACGACCCCTACTGGAACAGCTACGAGGATCTCGAGCAGCTGCCGCTGCTGCTGCGCCAGGAGATCGAGCAGTTCTTCTCGATCTACAAGGACCTCGAGGGCAAGCAGGTCGACATCGGCGGCTGGACCTCCCGCGCGGAGGCCGAGCGCGAGATCGACGAGGCGCGGGCCCGCCTGGCCGGGCATCCGGGACCGGCGGCCTGAAGCGTCGGGCTCAGCCCGGGAGAAGGCCGCTCCCTGCCACCCCGGCGGCGCCCGCACCGCTGTCCTGCACAGAGCGCTCGCGCCGGGGCCCCGCGTTCGGGCCGACGGCATGCCGCGCCCGCGGTGGGGGAACGACGACGACCGGGCAGCGCGCGTCACTGATGAGCTGCTGGCCGGTGGACCAGGGCAGCTTCGCCGAAAGCTTGCCCGAGCGTCCGCCGATCACCAGCATGGTGGCGCCGTCGCCCGCATCGAGCAGCACCCGGTGAGGGGAGCCCCGCATCACGCGCCGCTCGATCTCGATGCCGGGCGAGGCAACCTCACTCAGCGCGACGTCGAGCACCGCCTCGGCGTCCGCCCGGCGCTCCTGCAGAGTCCGCGCCGAGGCCGGCGCGTGACCGCCCGGCGGCGAGATCGCCGCAGCCGGCCGCCAGGCGATCACTGCCTCCAGGCGAGCGGCGTGGCGCTCGGCCTCCCCTGCCGCCCAGCGCAGGGCGGCAGTGGAGGCACCCGAACCGTCGACGCCCACGACGATCCGCTGCCGCTGTTGCTCGCCATGGCTCATCTGCTCCCTCCTCTCAGCTCGCGGTGGCCGGCTGGCGGCTGGCCATCCGGGCTTCCTCGACGGTGAGCGGCTTGGCGATGTCCTCGAGGCTTTCGCCCTCCGCCCTGACCCCGAAGACGATCTCCCCCAGGCCGCCCAGGATCATCATCACCGCGCCCAGGCTGAGCGCAAGGAAGACCTGCTCGTAGCTTTCGCTTTCGATCATGCGACTGAAGACCTGCGGGCCGATGACGCCGCCGATACCGGTGCCGATCGCGTAGAAGACGGCGATGCACAGTGCTCGGGTCTCCATCGGGAAAACCTCCGAGACGGTCAGGTAGGCGGCGCTGGCCCCTGCCGAGGCGAAGAAGAACACCACGCAGAGGCAGGCCGTGAAGGTGACGTCGTCGAGCTGGTGGCCCTTGAAGAGCAGTCCGGTGACGATCAGCAGCAGGCCCGAGAGGATGTAGGTGCCGGCGATCATCGGCTTGCGACCGACCGTGTCGAAGAGGGGGCCGAGCAGCAGCGCGCCCGCGAAGTTGCCGACCGCGAACACGGCGATGTAGTAGGGGACGTCTCCCGAGGCGACGTGGAAGTAGATCGCCAGCAGGGCTCCGAAGCCGAACAGCACCGAGTTGTAGAGGAACGCCTGGCCGATGAACAGGCCCAGGCCGAGGATCGTTCGGCGTGGGTACATCGAGACGACCGTGCGGATGATCAGGCGAAGCGGGATCGCCCTGCGCTGGCGGACGGTCAGCTCCTCGCCGCTGGGTGGGGGCAGCTCGCGCCCGCTCGACTCCTCCACCTGCCGCTCGATGCCCTCGACGATCTCCTGCGCCTCGTCCTCGCGGCCGTGGATGAACAGCCAGCGGGGACTCTCGGGAACGTGCTTGCGCACCAGCAGGACGCCCAGCCCGATCACGGCGCCGAGCACGAACGCCAGGCGCCAGCCGACATCGACCGGGAATATCGCCGTGTTCAGCAGCACCACCGACAGCAGCGCGCCACCGATACCTCCGAGCCAGTAGCTGCCGTTGATCGAGACGTCGACGCGGCCGCGGTGCCGGGGCGGGATCAGCTCGTCGATCGCCGAGTTGATCGCGCTGTACTCGCCCCCGATGCCCATCCCGGTGATGAAGCGGAACAGGAAGAACCACGCGGGGGAGAAGGTCAGCGCCGTCATCACCGTGCCGAACAGGTAGATCGCAAGGGTCACCATGAACAGGCGCTTGCGCCCGAAGCGGTCGGTCAGCTCGCCGAAGATCAGGGCACCGACACAGGCTCCGGCGATGTATAGAGAGGCCGCCCAGCCCGACACATCGCCCTTGGTCAACCCCGTCCCGGCGCCGGGTTCGGCGAGCCGACTCGAGATCGACCCGACCACGTTCACCTCGAGCCCGTCCAGGATCCAGGCGGTTCCCAGGCCGATGACGATCATCCAGTGGAAGCGCGACCAGGGAAGCCGGTCGAGCCTCGCGGGGATGTTCGTCTCGATCGTGCCCGTTTGAACCCGGTTGCTCATGTCTCTCCTTCCTCGAGCCCCCTTGCAGCGGCTCTCTGGCCATCCTCTACCCGGCGAGCGAGCGGATAAGCGGACCGGCGCGAAGGAGCGCCGAGCCACGACGGCCCGCGCGCGGGCCGAGCCACTCGCCGGCAGGCGAACCCGACCTGGCCCGTCGCCGGTTGCGTCGTGAGGTCGAGTTCGCTGGTGCTCGAGCGGGTCTCCGACTGAACCAGGGCCGGGTGTTCGGCAGCCGACCGGCGCCGTTTGCCCAACGCCGCTCGGGGTAGGCAATGGGTGAGAGCAAGAACCCGGAGAAAGGAGATGGGATGGCTTCGGAGTTGAACGGAAAGAGGGTCGCCTTCCTCGTCGCGCAGGAGGGCGTGGAGGAGGTGGAGCTGACAGAGCCGTGGAAGGCCGTCAAGGACGCAGGGGCGGAGCCCAGGCTGATCGCTCCCCAGGAGGGCGAGGTGCAGTCCTTCAACCACCTCGACAAGAGCTCGACCTATTCCGTCGATGAGACGCTCGCGGCCGCCGACCCGGATGAATACGACGCCGTCGTCCTGCCCGGCGGCGTGGCAAACCCCGATCAGCTACGCACCGAGCAGGCGGCGCTGGAGTTCCTGCGGCGGGTGTTCTCGGCGGGCAAGCCGGTCGGGGTCATCTGCCACGGGCCTTGGACGCTGATCGACGCCGGGCTCGTGCAGGAACGTACGCTGACCTCATGGCCGTCCCTGCGGACGGACCTGCGCAACGCCGGTGCGCACTGGGTCGACGAGCAGGTGGTGGTCGACCAGGGCCTCGTCTCGAGCCGCAAGCCCGACGACCTACCGGCCTTCTGCGCGAAGATCGTCGAGGAGTTCGCCGAGGGCCGCCACGAAGTGGCTCATGCGGGGGCGACGCAGGGCGCTTCCTCCTGAGGTCAGATGGCGACGGCAGGTCTCGGGGATCCTCTCTCCCGTGCTCTCGCAGCTCTGGAGACAGCGCACGATCGGCCTGCGAACCGGTCGAAGCCGATCTCGCCCGGCCGCGACGTCAACCCTCCTCGCGAGCTCCGCTCCCACCCGCGAACGGGAGCACCACGTCGAGGCCCGTGACCTCGAACAGCCGCTGAACGGCCCTCGGCCCCGGCAGGATCTCGAAGTCGCAGCCGTGCTTGGCGCAGAGGGCGCTGACGTGGACGATCGCTGCGAGCCCCGTCGAGTCGATGAAGGTCAACTCGGCCAGATCGATCGTGACGCTGCGCGCGCCCTCTGCGCAGATGCGCTCGACGGTGGCTTCCAGCGAGGGCACGCCCGCCATGTCCAACTCGCCCCGCAGGCGCACCGTGTGCGCGTCGCCGTCGGGCACATCCTCTATCTCGACCCCGGTCGGCGCTGGGCTCATCCGCTGCTCCCACGATCCATGTTCGGCCACCCGGCGGCGATGCTAACAGCCGTTCGCCGCGCGGCGGCTCGCTAGCCTCGTGGAGGTGAAGCGCAGGCGACTCGGCGCATCGGGCCCCGAGGTCTCGGAGATCGGCCTCGGCTGCATGGGCATGTCGGGCATGTACGGCCCCTCCGACCGGGCCGAGAGCATCGCGACGATCCACGCCGCGCTGGACGCCGGGATCGACCTGCTCGACACGGGCGACTTCTACGGCATGGGTCACAACGAGCTGCTGATCGCCGAGGCTCTGCGGAGGCGGCCGCGTGGCGACTACCTGCTGAGCGTGAAGTTCGGAGCGCAGCGCGGCCCCGATGGTGGCTGGCTGGGCTATGACGCCCGCCCGGCGGCCGTGAAGACGGCGCTGGCCCACTCCCTCACCCGGCTCGGCGTGGAGCACCTCGACGTCTACCGCCCGGCCCGGCTCGATCCGAACGTGCCGATCGAGGAGACCGTGGGCGCGATCGGCGAGATGGTCGATGCCGGGTACGTCCGCCACATCGGCCTCTCCGAGGTCGGCGAGCAGACGATCCGCCGCGCGGCGGCGGTGCGGCCGATCTGCGACGTGCAGCTGGAGTACTCCCTGATCTCGAGAGGGATCGAGGGGTCGATCCTGCCGGCCTGCCGTGAGCTGGGGATCGGGGTGACGGCCTACGGCGTTCTCAGCCGGGGCCTGATCAGTGGTCACTTCTCGGCCGACCGTGATCTCGCGGCCTCCGACTTCCGCTCGCGAGCGCCTCGCTTCAGCGGCGAGAACCGCCGGCGCAACCTGACCCTGGTCGACGCCCTGCGGGAGATCGCGACGCGGACCGGCGTCACCGTGGCCCAGCTGGCGATCGCCTGGGCGGTGGCCCGCGGGCCGGAGATCATCGCGCTCGTGGGCGCCCGCACGCGCGAGCGCCTCGCCGAGGCGCTCGGCGCACTCGAGATCGAGCTCTCAGAGGAGGATCTCGCGGCGATCGAGGAGGCGGTGCCGGCGGGGGCCGCCGCGGGCGAGCGCTACCCGGCAGCGCAGATGGGAACGCTCGACAGCGAGCGTTAGCGGCCGGACCGGGGGCCCGGCTGCCAGGGCGCCCAGGCGGATCCCGCCTGGAGATCGCGCATGCGCCGCTCGAGGCTTCGCCGCTCGGTCACGTCGGCCAGCGTCACGACGGCGCCGCGGCGCCGGCCGCGTCCGTCCTTGGCGGGGCGGGCCGCCGTCTCGAGCAGCACCTCCGCGCCGCTCGGCAGCGAGACGAGCACGTCCACGCCGCTCACGACCTCGCCTTCGAGCGCCCGCACCGGCGGCAGGTCCTCGAGCGGCAGCGCCACGCCCGAGGCGGTGCGGGGACGCAGCTCGCGCATCCATGTGTCCGGGTAGGTGCCGAGCGCAGGACAGCCCGCACCGAGCAGCTCGCGGGCGTGGCGGTTGGCGTGGGTCAGGCGCCCGTCGGCCGCGCAGGCGATCATCGCCACCCCGACCAGTTCGAGCGCCGCCTCGAGGAGATGTGGGCTGTCGGTCCGCCCCTTGCGGGCGGCACGCAGCGGACTCAGAGGCGTCACCCGGAGATGGTGATATCCAGAGGCGCCGTCTTCAATCCCACGAATGGAGGATGCGGCCCTCAGGTGTGGGCGTCGTCGAGCGTCTGCTCTCCGCACAGCACCACCGCCACGAGCTGGGCACGGGTGTGCACGTCGAGCTTCGCCATCGCGTTGCGCACGTGGCTGCGAACCGTCTCCGGCGAGATGTGCAGCGTCTCCGCGATCTCGGCCGTGTCACGGCCCATCGCGATCAGCGTCACGACCTCGCGCTCGCGGCCCGTCAGGCCCAGCTCTGCCGGCGACGGCGCCCGTCGGTGCTCCGGCTCGCCCAGTGGCATCGCGACGTAGATCGCCCGCCGCTCTTCGCCCACGACGGCAAGGCGCGCGGCGAACTCGATCGTCACGATCGAGCCGTCGGCGCGGACCAGCGCCCGCGTTCCCGAGTATTCCCCGGACTTCAGGAAGGCCTGCCACTCGGCGGCCGAGCGCTCCTGCTCGGCGGGCAGCACGCTCTCCGCCATCGAGCGGCCGATCATGCTCTCCGCCTCGCCGCCCAGCAGCTCCACGGCGGCCTTGTTCAGCTCCAGGATCCGGCGGTCGTCGTCGAGCAGCGCGACCGGGTTCGAGGTGCGTTCGAACACCAACCAGAAGAGGCGCTCCCAGCCCGTCTCCCCCCGGGACGCGGTCATCGGATGAGCATACGCTTCCGCCGTGGCCGCGTTCAGCGCAGGACTGCTTCCCTACCGCCATCGCGACGGCGCCCTCGAGGTGCTGATCGCGCACATGGGCGGCCCGCTCTGGGCGAGTCGTGAAGAGGGTGCCTGGTCGATCGTCAAGGGCGAGCTCTCCGCCGATGAGGACGCCCTCGCGGCGGCGCGGCGGGAGTTCGCCGAGGAGACGGGCGCCGCCGCCCCGGAGGGCCCGCTGATCGAGCTGGGCGAGATCCGCCAGTCGGGCGGCAAGCGCGTTCGCGCCTGGGCGGTGGAGGGCGATTTCGATCCTGCGGCGCTGCGCAGCAACACCTTCACGATCGAGTGGCCGCCGCGGTCGGGCCGCGAGGCGCAGTTCCCGGAGATCGACCGTGTGCGCTGGTGCGACACAGCCAGCGCGCGTCGCCTGCTCGTAAAGGCTCAGGCAGGGCTGCTCGACGAGCTCGAGCGCCGGCTCGGCGCGGGTCTCTAGACGGGCGCGGGCGGGGGCGCCTGGCTCAGGCCGCCGGCTCCTGGCTGACCTCGACGCGATCGGCGTAGAAGGCGACGTGGCCCTCGATCTCGGCGACCGCCGGGAATGGCTGGCGATACTCCCAGACGGCGTTCTCGCCGTCCTCGCCTACGGTGATCGTGTAGTAGCTCGCGTCGCCCTTGTAGGGACAGTAGGTGGCGCGGTCGGTGGAGCGGAGCAGCGAGCTGTCCACGTCCTCGAGGGGCACGTACTGAACGGGCGCGTACCCTGCCTCCCGCAGCGTCAGCGCCGCGCGGGTGTCCGCGATCAGCCTCTCGCCGACGCGCACCCGCACCCGGGCGGGGTTGGGCTCGATCGTGATCGGATGGTCCGGGCCGGGTTGCCTGACCGGCTTCTCCTTGGTCGCATCGGACATCGCTTGCGCTCCTTTCCGGGTTCCCCTCCAGCATCGCAGGACCACGGTCCGCTTCCAAGTCAGCTCCCGGACACCCGGCGGCGAGCCGGCGCCCGCTCAGGCCCGGCGAGGGCGGGGGCCGGGTGCTCCCCTCGTAATCTGAGCCCCATGAGCGAACCCGTCAGGGGCGAAGTCGTGGGCGTCGGGCGATCCTCGCCCCCGCTCGCGCTGCGACTCGGCATCTCCTGGCTCACGAACGCGATCGTGCTCGCCATCGTGGCGGCGGTGCTCTCGGATGTGCACTACGACAGCACGGGCTCGCTGCTCGCGGCGGCGGCGGTCTTCGGGGTCCTCAACACCGTCGTCAAGCCGCTGCTGCGCTTCATCACCCTCCCGCTCGCCCTGCTCACGTTCGGCATCGCCTGGTTCTTCGTCGCGATGCTGATGCTGGTGCTCACCAGGACGATCGTCGGCGGCTTTCACGTCGAAGGCTTCTGGACGCTCGTCGGGGCCACGCTGATCGTGTGGCTCGTGAACATGGCACTCGACATGCTCCCGGGCCCCTGGCAGGTGACCGGCCGCCGGCGCCGGCTCAGGCGCGTTCAGGACTAGTCCCGCCGACCGACGAACCGCGCCTACCTGCTGCCGTGGAACCCGCCCTCCTCCGGCGGCCGCGGACCCGGCGGGCGCCCGCCGTGGCGGGCACATTCGGGACGCTGAGCGGACTGGCCCGCCGGACGCGATCAGCGTCCGGCGGGCAGTCCTACCCTCTCCCTACGGCACGATCGGGAGCCACCGCCCCCGGTGGCTGCTTCTCCCCCGAAAGGACCTCACGGACCTTCGCGCGCGGGTAGGGATACCCGCCCCGGCGCGGCGCCAAACTCCGCGCTTCGCGCCGCGGTGCTTTGCTTCCCTGCATGTCCTCCACGGCAGCGAGCTCCGGAGCTCTCCGGCGCGGCACGGCGCCGCACCTCAGGGCAGGCGAGGTCGCGGGCCTGACGGCGGGCTTGGCGGAGCGCGCGTGCGCGCTCGGCTTCGAGGAGCTTCCGCCCGACGTGGTCGAGCTCGCGCGCCAGGCGATGATCGACTGGTTCGGGGTGACCCTCGGCGGCTGCCGGGAGGACGGCCCGGCGATGCTGCTGGAGATGCTGACCCCTCTCGACCCGGCCGACCCGCGGGCCGTGACCGTGGTCGGCCACGCGAGCCGGCTCGGCGCCAGGGATGCGGCCCTCCTCAACGGCACGGCCTCGCACCGGCTCGACTTCGACGATGTGAACCTGCGGCTGCCCGGCCACGCCTCGGTCGCGATCCTCGCCGCCGCGCTGGCCCTGGCAGAGCAGCGCGACGCGAGCGGGCAGGAGCTGATCGCGGCGTTCGTGGCCGGGTATGAGACCGTCTGCCGGCTCGCGGTGGCGGTCGGCTCGGCCCCCTACCTGCGGGGCTTCCACGCGACGGGCACGATCGGCACGTTCGGCGCGGCGGCGGCCTGCGCGCGCCTGCTCGGCCTCGACGGGCCGGGCACCGCCCGCGCGTTTGGAATCGCGGCCAGCGAGGCGGCGGGGCTGAAGTGCAACCTGGGCACGATGACCAAGTCCCTGCACGCGGGCAGGGCCTGCGAGGGCGGCTTGCTGGCGGCCGAGCTGGCGGGCCGCGGCTTCACGGCCGAGCCGGCGGCAATCGAGGCCGACCAGGGCTTCGCGGCGATCTCGGGGGGCGAGTGCGACACGGCCGCGGCGCTGGCCGATCCACCCCGCGAATGGTTCCTGCGGGAGAACCTCTTCAAGCATCACGCCGCGTGCTTCTTCACCCACTCGGCCATCGAGGGGCTGAGCGAGCTGCGGGCCGCGCACGGCCTGAGCGCGGAGGGCATCGCCCGTGTGACGTTGCACGTCAGCGAGGTCGAGCTCGGCGCCTGCGCGATCGCGGCGCCCGCGAGCGGCCTCGAGGCCAAGTTCTCGATCGCACACCTCGGGGCGATGGCCCTGCTCGGCCGGGACACGACGGTGATCGACGACGCCGACGCCGCCGACGGGGAGGTGATCGCCTTGCGAGAGCGGATCGTGCTCGCCCACGACGGTGCCGCCGGGGAGCCCACCCGTGTTGAGATCGAGCGCTCCGATGGTGAGACGATCTGGGCCGCCCACGACGTCAACAGGCCCGCCGAGGATCTGCAGCTCCAGCGCCGGCGGCTGGAGGGGAAGTTCTCGGCTCTCGCCGAGCCCGTGATCGGCGCGAGCCGTGCCGCCGACCTTCTCAGCCGCCTCGGCGAAGCAGAGCGGCTGACGGCGCGAGAGCTGATGTCGAGCGCCGGCGGATGATCCGCCGGGGGCAGCCGCCTAGAGGTTCGAGGAGATGACGCCGCCGTCCACCTGGTAGACGGCCCCGGTGATGTAGGAGGCCCGCTCGGAGGCGAGGAAGGCGACCAGGTCGCCGAGCTCGGCGGGGCGGCCGAGCCTGCCCAGGGGGATCGTCTCGGCGAGGGGGGCCAGCTGCTCCTCGGCGGCCTTCCGCTCGGCCGGGTCGGAGCTTGCGAGGCCGGGATGGATGCGAGCGGTCAGAAACCTGCCGGGAAGGACGAGGTTGATCGTGATGCCGTCCCTGGCCAGTGCGGGCATCAGCGCCTTCACCAGTCCGGCCACCCCCGGACGGATGCCGTTGGAGAGATCGATGCCCGCCACCGGTTCCTTGACCGAGCTCGATTGGATGCCCACGATCCGCCCCCAACCGCGCTCGCGCATGTGCGGGACGGCGCCCCTCACGAAGCGCACGAAGCTCATCGTGATGGTCTCGAAGCCCTCGTACCACTGCTCGTCTGAGAGGTCGGGGAAGCTCCCCATCGGCGGCCCGCCGGAGTTGTGCACGAGCACGTCGAGCCCGCCGAAGCGCTCGACGGTGGCGGCGAGGACTCGCTCGATGTCGGCCGGGCTCGTGAGATCGGCGGGGACGGCGAGCACCTCCCCGCCGCCGGCACGGCGGATCTCCTCGGCCGCCGCCGCCAGCTCTCCCTCCTCGCGGGCGCAGATCGTCACGCGCGCCCCCTCGGCGGCGAGCGCGAGCGCGGAGGCCTTGCCGAGCCCCTTGCTCGAGGCTGCCACGAGGGCGGTCCTGTCCTTCAGGCCGAGGTTCACGACTCCCCACCGGGCCCGGCGACCCAGCCCTTCGCCTCATCGAGCTCCTCGAGGCCGAAGATCCGCACCTCGCCGGGTGTCATCCAGGCGAACATCCGCATCGCCTTGGCGATCCACTCCACGTCGGTGACCAGCGCGAAGCGCCTCCAGGCCGCGTGATCGCGGAACCAGGTCTTGAGGCCCGTCTTGATGTCCTCGGGTACGGCGGCGGGGGCGAGGCCGTCGAAGTTGCTGACCTCGAACACCAGCCGCAGCTCACCGGTCGCGACCGCTTCGTTCAGCGCCGGCTCGAGCGTGTCGATGTAGTCGGCCTTGGTGAGCTTGCCCGAGGCGCGCAATCCGAGCGTGCCCGCGGGCATGTCGGCGATTCTCTCGATCATCGTTCCTCCTGGGGTCGGCTGGCGCCTCATGATCGCGCAAGCGGCCGGCGCCCGAGGCTCGAGCGCGACCCGCGAGGGCGGTCAGAGAACCTCGCCCGCTCCGGGTGGAGGATCTTCCAGGCCCGAGAGTAGACGGTCGGCGAGCACGCCGGAGACCACCCCGATGACGGCGCCCCCAGCCACGTCGCTCGGGTAGTGAACGCCGGCGTGGACGCGCGAGTAGGCCACCGCGCCTGCCAGCGGACCGAGCAGCGGCAGCAGGCCCGGCAACTCGCCGCAGACACCGGTGGCGAAGGCGAACGCCGCCGCGCTGTGCCCGGAGGGGAAGGAGGTCGAGCTTGGCATGCGGATCAGCGCCGGGCCGTGGTGAGCGGCCGGACGGCGCCGTCTCGCCAGCAGCTTCGCCGGCCCGTTGGAGGTCGCCGACGCGATCACGATCGCGACGATGCCGCGCCGGGCTGCCCGCTGCCCGGAACGACCGCCGGCGGCGGCGAGCAGAGCTGCGATGGCAATCCACAGGCGGGAGAAGTTGGCCGCCTGTGTGAGGCCGACCAGGGCACGGTTCAAATGCGGAGCGCGGGTCGCGGCGGATCGCCGCATCAGCCATTGGTCCAGCCGGGTCAGGGGTCCGAGCATCAGAGCGAAGCCTGGCACGCCGGCCCGGACCCTGCCACTCCGAGGCAGCGGGCGGCATAGACGGCCCAGCCCGTGCCGAGCGCGATGCCCGCGATCACGTCACTCGGATAGTGCACGCCGAGGTAGACCCGCGAGAGGGCGACGGCCGCCACGATCGCCGTGGCGAGGACCCAGACCACCCGCGTGCTCCGTGCCGCGGCCGGAACCGACGGGGCCGCCAGCGCCAGAGAGAACCAGAAGGCGCTCGCCTGCGTCGCATGCCCGGAGGGAAAGCTCGATCCCGCCACCGCCTGCAGATGCTCGACCGGGGGCCGCGAGCGGGAGACGAGCAGCTTGACGAGATCGGAGATCAGCATCCCGCCGCCGAGGCTGACGGCCACGGCGAGGGCCTCCCGCCGCAGTCCCGCGCGAACCAGGCCAAAGCAGCAGACGAGCGCGAGCGGAACTAGGAGGTAGGCGCTGCCTCCCCACGTCACGACCTTCGCGAGGGCGGTCAGCTCGGCCGTGCGCTGGCGCGTGACGTCCTGCACGAGGCCGAGCTCGCTCGTGCCCACGATCGAGACCCACAGCGCGCCCGCCCCCCAGCCGATCAGAACGAAGGCGAGGATGCCGAGGGCGAGGCGCACCACGGGGCGCCCCACCGGCCGGGCGCCGTCGCGACCGGAGCGGGCAGCGCCACCCCCGCCGGCGGCCTGTGCCGCGGCGGGAGTCGGCCCTGCTCGCTCGTCTTCGGGGGCTGTCGGCGTCACTTCCACCTGCCGATCGATCTCCAGGGGCTCACGGAGACCGTCGGCGGACAGCCCGCTCGTCGGTACCGGCTGGGCCTAGGCCGCCAGCGCCTTCTGCTTGAGCTGCTCGTACTCGGCCTGGCTGATCGTGCCCGCGTCGAGCATCTGCTTCGCTTTCGCGATCTGCTCGGTCGGGTCGGACTTCGCCGCCGCCGACTGCACGTACTGATCGAACTGCGACTTGGCCCGTTCCTGCGCCTGGATCGAACGCTCGGTCATGCCCTTGTGCTCGGCGATCAGGTAGACGAACACGCCGAAGTAGGGCAGCAGGATCACGAAGATGACCCAGATCGCCTTTATCCAGCCGGAAATGTCTTCCCGGCGGAAGATGTCGCCGAAGACCGTGAACAGGATCCACAGCCAGACGACGAATGCGAAGAAGATGAGCATCGTCCAGAAGACTTCGAGGAACGGATAGCTGGTTGCGATCACGACGACCTTCCTTTCGTGGCGCCCCCGCATTGACAACACGGAAGGCCGTTGGATCCGAATTCGGACAGTGCAGACGTTATGCCGCCGGGCGGCGGAGCGACCAGGGTAGTTCTCCACATTGGCTCTCGGCCGCCCGAGGAGGCCGGGCGGCGAGGGTGATCGCGGCGGCTCTCACGTCGTCGAGCGTTGCGCCGTCCAGCGACGGATCCGCCGGGCCCGGTGCTCGGTGATCGACTTCGCGATGTTGACCCCTCTTCGTCTAGGACCGGAGAAAAGCCAGCAGGTCGGCGTTGATCGTCGGGGCCTCGGTGGTCGGCATCCCGTGCGGGAAGCCCTGGTAGGTCTTCAGCGTCCCGTTCGGCAGCAGCGCGGCCGACTTCGGCCCCGACGCGACATAGGGGACGATCTGGTCGTCTTCTGAGTGCATCACCAGCACCGGCACCTCGATCTTCTTCAGGTCCTCTGTGAAGTCGGTCTGCGAGAAGGCGACGATGCCGTCGTAGTGGGCTTTGGCGCCGCCCATCATGCCCTGTCGCCACCAGTTTTCGATCACCGGGTTCGACGACTTCTCGGGCGCCTTGTTGTAGCCGTAGAAGGGGCCCGAGGCGACCGCCCAGTAGAACTCCGAGCGGCTCGCGGCCAATTCAGCCTGGAAGTCGTCGAAGACCTTCTTCGGCAGACCCTCGGGGTTGGCGTCGGTCTGCACCATCAGCGGCGGCACGGCGGAGATCAGCGCCGCCTTCGACACGCGCTCTTCGCCGTGGCGGGCGATGTAGTGCGCGACCTCGCCGCCCCCGGTGCTGTGGCCTATGTGGATCGCGTCGCTCAGATCGAGGTGCTCCACGACCGCCAGCAGGTCGTCGGCGTAGTGGTCCATGTCGTGACCGTCGCCGACCTGAGTCGAGCGGCCGTGGCCACGCCGATCGTGGGCGACGACGCGATAGCCCTGGTCGAGGAAGAAGAGCAGCTGGGCGTCCCAGTCGTCAGCCGAGAGCGGCCAGCCGTGGCTGAAGACGATCGGCTGGCCCGAACCCCAGTCCTTGTAGAAGATCTCAACGCCTTCTTTGGTGGAGACGTAAGGCATCGCGGTGCTCCCGTCGGTCGAATCGTTCCGCGCGCGTCGGCTTGTGGTCGAACATATCGCGGCCTGCGACCCTGCTGCAGCGAGTGATCAGACATCTGCGCCGAGCTCGCGACCGCGCTGCAGCGAGTGATCGAACATCCGGGTGGAAGCTCGCGTCCGCGCTCCGGTCGGCGAACAAAAAAGCCCCGCATCGGCGGGGCCTTTCGTTCTATAGCGGGGGCGGGATTCGAACCCGCGACCTTCGGGTTATGAGCCCGACGAGCTACCAGACTGCTCCACCCCGCGTCGCTACGAATGTTCTAGCAGACGGACCCCGCGATGGTCGACTCCCGGCGGGGCTCCTGGCGCGTCCGGGAGGACCCAACGCGACGACCCGACGCTCCGGCCGGCGGGCGTCGGGCCTCCCGCGCCGGAGCGCACCTCTAGCATCCTCCTCGTGCGCGTGGCCGTCGTTGACATCGGCACCAACTCGACGCGGCTGCTGATCGCCGACGTGGACCGGTCCGATGGGTCTGTCGTGGAGCTGGTGCGCCGCTCGCAGGTGACTCGCCTCGGCCACGGGGTGGACGCGACGGGCACGCTCGAGGACGCGTCGGTCGAGCGGACCTGGCGGGTGCTCGGGGAGTACCGGGCAGCGATCGACGAGCACGGCTGCGAGGCGAACCTCGCCGTGCTCACGTCGGCGGTCCGTGACGCCTCCAACGGCGCCGCCTTCGCCGAGCGCGTCCGCGGCGAGCTCTCGCTGGACGCGAAAGTGCTGAGCGGCGACGAAGAGGCGCAACTGACGTTCCTCGGCGCGATGGCGGGCAGGCCGCCGGCCGAGGAGCCCACGGTCGTGATCGACATCGGCGGCGGCTCGACCGAGTTCATCGTCGGCACGGGTCGCGCCGCCGGCTTTCACGTGTCCACGCCCGCCGGCGTGGTGCGGATGACCGAGCGTCACATCGACTCCGACCCGCCGACCCGGCAGGAGCTCCAGGCCCTCGCCGAGGACACCCACGAGGTGTTCGCGTCGATGATCCCCGAGGACGAGCGGGTTCCGGTCAGGAAGGGGATCGCCGTCGCCGGGACCGCGACCTCGGCGGCCTCGATCGAGCAGGAGCTCGAGCCCTACGATCCCGCGAAGGTCCACGGCTACACGCTGCTGCTGGCCAGCGTCGAACTGCTGCTCGCCCGGCTCGCCGAGATGACCGAATCCTCCCGCCGCCGGGTGATCGGCCTGAATCCCGACCGGGCGCCGACGATCGTCGCGGGGATGGTGCTGCTCTCGCAGGCGATGATCGTGATGGGCCTCGAGGAGGTCGAGGTCTCAGAGCACGACATCCTCTACGGCGGCGCGCTGCGCCTCGCCGGCCTCGGCTAGGCCAGATTGGACTTGCGCGGGTAGACCACCGTCGGGTCGGTCAGCACGTTGACGAGCGCGGGCAGCCCGGCGGCGAAGGCGCGCTCGATCGCGGGCGCCACCTGCTCGGGACGGTCGACCATCTCGCCGTGGCCCCCGAGCGCTGCGACCACCTCGTCGTAGCGCGTCGCGGGACGCAGGTCCGCGGCCACGGAGTAGCCGTAGAGGAACTCCATCGGATGCTTCTCCAGCGCCCAGATGCCGTTGTTGCCCATCACGCCGACGACGTTCACCCCGTGGCGTGCGAGCGTGTCGAACTCCATCCCAGTGAACCCGAAGGCCCCGTCGCCGAGCATCATCACGACCTGCCTGTCGGGGTGGGCGAGCTTCGCGGCGAGCGCATAGCCCGGGCCGGTGCCGAGGCAGCCGAAGGGACCGGGGTCCAGCCAGCATCCCGGGCGGTAGCTGTTGATGACGCGTCCCGCGTAGGAGACGAAGTCGCCGCCGTCGCCGATCACGATCGCGTCGCGGTCGAGCGTCTTGGCGAGCTCGGCATAGAGGCGCATCGGGTGCAACGGCGAGCGGTCGTCCTCGAACTCGGCCCGCTCGGCATCGCGGCGCTCCTGCTCAGCCGCCCGCAGCTCGCCGATCCACCCCTCGCTCGGGAGGGCTTCGCCTCCGGCGCCGCTGCGCAGCTCGGAGAGCGTCCGGGCGATCGAGCCGTAGCACTCGGCGGCCACCGGCCGCGGATGGCTCCGCTCGGGCTCGGCCGAGTCGATCACGACGATCTCGGTGTCCTCGCCGAAGGCTGCCCCGAAGGCGAGACGGAAGTCCATCGGCACGCCGACGACGAGCGCGACGTCCGCGCCCTTCAGGCCGCTGGAGCGGGCACGGGAGAAGAACAGCTCGTGGTCGGCCGGTACGCAGCCGCGGGCGAGGCCGTTGAGGAACACGGGGATCCGCAGCGTCTCGGCGAGGGCGAGCAGAGCCTCCTCGCCCCGTCCCCAGTAGAGGTCGGTGCCGGCCATGATCACCGGCCGTTCGGCACCCCGCAGCAGCTCGGCCGCCCGTTCGACGGCCGCCCCGTCCGCGCTCGGCTCACCGGGCCCGGCGCCGGCACCGGCGCCGTTGCTGCTCGGGCCGTCCTCCTCCTGGGCAGGCTCGGCGGCCTCCATGAAGACGTAGTCGAGGGGGAAGTCGACGAAGGCAGGGCCGCCGTGCGGGGCCGTGGCGGCGATGAAGGCGTCGTCGACGAGCCCCGGTATCTCCTCCGTGGAGGAGGGCGTGGCCGCGAGCTTGCTGAGCGGTCGCACGAAGGGGACGTGGTCGATCTCCTGCAGCGAGCCCTGGCCCCATCGGAGCGCGGGGGCTCGCCCGCCGAGCACGACCATCGGCGAGTGGTTCGCCTGCGCAGAGGCCATCGCCGACATGCCGTTGGTCACGCCCGGCCCGGCCGTCAGCGCGCAGACGCCGGCCTCGCGGGTCACCTTCGCCCAGCCCTCGGCGGCGAAGGCGGCGGTCGACTCGTGGCGCACGTCGACGATCGCGATGCCCTCCTCGCGACAGCCGTCGTAGATCGAGAACAGATGCCCGCCGGAGAGCGTGAACAGGTGGCTGACACCATGGGCCTTCAGACGCCGCGCGATCAGGCGGCCCCCGTGGTAGGTCTCCGCCTGGGGCGGCGTCTCGGTCGACTCGGTCGGCATTCGGGGCGACTCTATTCGATGCCCGACCGCGATGCCCGGGGTGGGATTCGAACCCACACACCCTTTCGGGCCGTCGATTTTAAGTCGACTGCGTATACCCGCTTCCGCCACCCGGGCCAACCGTCAGGCCAGTCTAAGGCAGCCCGCGGAGCCCTGATTTTGCGGACTTATCTAACCCTGATCCGGCCTTTATCTCGCGCAACTAAGCGGTTGCTACGGTGTTTTCGCGGGCAAAGGAAAGGGCGGAGCACGGTTGAGCGCAATGGAGGTTTCAGCACTACCACATCCGAGCAGCATCTCGGGCCTGCGGGGGCCCTCCGGACTCCTGCGCCTGCAGTCGGATGAACGCCTGATCGCGCTGACCCGCCGCGGCCACCACGCCGCCTTCGAGGTCCTGTGCTCGCGCTACCAGTCCCGCCTGCTGTCCTTCTGCCGTCACATGCTGGCCTCCAAGGAGGACGCCGAGGACGTCCTGCAGGAGGTCTTCGCCGCTGCCTTCAACGCGGTCCTCGCGGACGAACGGCCGATCAACGTCAGGCCCTGGCTCTACCGGATCGCCCGCAACCGCTCGCTCAACCACCTGCGGCGCAACACCGCCACCGGGGTCGACTCGATGGACGTGCACTTCGCCGAGAACGGCATCTCCACGAGCGACAAGGTGCTCCGGCGTGAGAGCTTCCGCGAGCTGATCGCCGACGTTCACGAGCTGCCCGAGACCCAGCGCACCGCGCTGCTGCTGCGTGAGATCGACGCGATGTCCTACGAACAGATCGCCCAGGCGATGGAGACGACGATCCCCTCCGTCAAGTCGCTGCTGGTCCGCGCCCGTATCTCCCTGGCCGAGGCGGCCGAGGCGAGGCGAATGAGCTGCGAGGAGGTTCGACTCGAGCTGGGCGAGGTCGCCGAGGGCCTCACGAAGCTGAGCCAGCCGGCCCGCCGCCACGTCCGCGGCTGCGACCGCTGCGGGGCCTTCAAGAAGCAGCTCCGGGCGAACAACCATGCGCTCGCCGCGATCCTGCCGGTGGCGCCGCTGCTGATGCTCAAGAAGCTGATCCTCACGAAGGTCGTCGGCTCGACCGCCTCCGCCGGGGGAGCCCACGTCGCCGGCGGCTCGGCCGCAACGGTCGGCGCCGGCGCCTCCGTCGGCGCTGCTGCCGGCGGCAGCGGCATGGCGGGCGGCCTGATGACGGCGGGAGCGGGAGCGCTTGCGACCAAAGCGGCAGCCGGTCTCGCCGCAGCGGCGCTCGTCACGGCCGGGGCAGTGGCGGCAGACCACGCGGTCGTGGCTCCCGTCCACCACCATCGCCACGCCGCCCTCGCCTCCGCGCCGGCCGCACAGAGCACCGAACCGGTCGTCTCACAGATCCAGGCTCAGCCGCTGAGCGCCGGCGCCGCCACGGGCGCGAGCGCCTTCGCGGCTCGCAGGGCACGGCGCAGCCACGCTGCCCCCCAGGTCGCCACCGCTCCGGCCCCGGTCACCGTCACCGCCACCGTGGCGCCCCCGCCGGCCCCCGAAGCTCCCGCGGCTCCGAAGCCCGCAACGCCCCAGGCCCCCGAACAGGTCACTGAGGTCACCACCGAGACGACCCAGCTGCCGACCTCGGCGACCAGCCCCGAAACGCCGGCCACGACCACCACCACGCCGGCCCCGCCGGCCACCACCACGACCACCGAAACGCCGGCCGTTCCCGTCGAAGCGCCGGCCACGCCCGTCGAAAGCTCCACGACCCCGACGCCTCCGCCGCCGCCCGCGGCCCGCACCAGCCGCCACCGCGAACACACCACCACGGCGACGATCGACGGCGTCGAAGCGCCGCTGGGCGTCGACTCGCGCACCGAGCGCGCCCTGATCCGCGCGGCTCGCAAGAGCGCCGCCACGGTCGGCTGAAGCGCGGCTAGCCGAAGCTGAAGGTCTTCAGCGGGCGCAGCAGCACCCCGCCTGAGGCGACTTCGCCCGGTTCCTTGACTTCTGAGGTCGCCCCGACGGCCGTCAGCATCACGATCTCAACGCCCTTGCGGGCTCCTTCGCCTTCGGGGAGCAGGAGCACGTTGCGACCGTACATCTCGCGGCCGTCCACCCGCGTCTGGTAGAGGACCTGGTAGGCGGGCACCTTGTTGACCCGGGTCTTGCCCTGGCCCCGCATCACGACGCCCGGGAAGCGGCGTGCGAGACCTTCTGCGTAGCCGGTCGCGTAGCGGGGCAGCTCCCCCGAGATGCCGCCCTTGTATGCGGGCAGGGTCAGCGGGTTGACGGCATAGGAGTACTTCAGCGAGCCGTCCGGGTAGTGGGCCTGGACGCGGACGTAGCCGCCCGGTTCGGGGGTGGTCTTGTAGAGGCCCCGGTAGCTGAAGCTGAACGGCAGGCTGCCGGCGTGGGAGTAGCGGGTCGGCTCGAGGGTCAGCACGAGCGCGATCGCCAGCACGGCGATCGCCACGCCGCCGGCGATCACGAGCGTGCGCAGCAGGCGCGAAGCGGCGCGCCAGCGCGGGGCGAGCAGACGGCCGAGGGTCGGCCCGTACTCCGGCTTGATCGGCACCGCCACGGCGCTCAGGCGGTCATTCACCGACGGAGAACAGCGACTCGAGATCGTGGCGGGAGTAGGCCGCGAAGGCGACCATCGTCTGCGTCTTGACGACCCCCTGCAGGCCGCCGATCTGCGTCGTCACGACATCGGCGAGCTGCTCGTGGTCTGGTACCCGCACGATCGCCACGAAGTCCCACTCGCCCGTCACCGAGTAGGCCTCCGCCACACCCTCGGTGTCGGCCAGCAGGCCGCCGAGGCTCGAGAGGGCGTCGCGCTCGGCCTCGATCAGGACGACGGCGTTGGTCATCGTCATACGCGCCCATCATAGGCCTCGCGGGGGCTCAGATCCCGGCGCGGGCGGGCCGTCCCAGGCCGAGCCCGACGAGCAGCCCCACGACCGCTCCGATCACACCCGCCAGCCAGCTCGCCTCCGGCCGGGCGAAGGGCACCGCCAGCAGCAGCAGGGCGAACGCGCCGGCACCGAGCAGATCGCCTTCGTAGTACTCCCCGGCCCGCAGCGCCCGCAGGTCCGGCGCCGCCCAGCAGGCGATCAGCGCCAGCGCACCCGCGTTGGCGCCGGCGACGACCGGCAGCGCATAGACGGCATCCGCCACCAGCACCCCGGCCGCGCCTGCGCCGAAGAACAGGGCGAGCACCACGAACGGCCCGTGACGACGCTCGACGAGCCAGCCGAACACCGCCGTGGCGAGGATCGCGACGAACGCGTACACGCCGCCGCCCCCTCCGCCGAGGTAGCCGAACTGGGCGGTGAAGAGCTTCCACCATTCGCCGTGCAGCGGCCCCAGGACGATCATTTTCAGCAGCAGTTCCGGTTCCGCCCGAGCCGCGATCCAGCAGACGCAGCCCGCGGCGACCAGCGCGATCGTCGCGTAGGGCCGGGTGGCCACCCAGCGGTCGGAGTGCGTCCGCGCCGGGCGCGCGGCGGGGCGAACGCGGGCGCTGCGGCTGCGGCTCGTCCGCGAACCGCGCTTGAGGAGCGAGGAGAGGCCGCGACGGCGGTGGCTGCGCTCGGCCTCCTCGCCGGGGCGGGGAAGCTTCGGCGCGCGCCGGCGCAGCCGGTGGCCGCAGTAAGGACACTCTGTGATGTACGGGCTGACCTCGGAGCCGCACTGCTTGCACACCACGAACAGATCGGCTCCCGAGCTCACCCGCCCATTCTAAGGACCTCTCGACCCCGCCCTGCACCCCTTTGGAATACTCAGGACCATGAACCTCGGTTACGACCACAAGCTCTACATCCTCGCCTTCGACCATCGCGGCTCCTTCCAGAAGAAGTTCTTCGGGATCGAGGGCGAGCCGGACGCGGAGCAGACGGCGATCATCGCCGATGCCAAGCACCTGATCTTCGAGGGCCTGCTGCAGGCCACGGCCGCCGGCGCCGACCCGGCCGTGACAGGCGTTCTCGTCGACGAGCAGTTCGGCTCAACCGTCCCGGCCGAGGCGAGGGAGAAGGGCCTGAAGCTCGCGATGCCCGCCGAGCGCTCGGGCCAGAACATGTTCGACTTCCAGTACGGGGACGACTTCGGCGAGCACATCCTCGAGTTCGACCCGGACTTCACGAAGGTGCTCGTGCGCTACAACCCCGACGGCGACGGCGCGGCCAACGCCGAGCAGCTGGGGAAGCTGAAGCGGCTCTCGGACTGGCTGAGGGAGAACGGCCGCAAGTTCCTCTTCGAGCTGCTCGTGCCGGCCGAGGAGGCCCAGCTAGCCTCCCTCGGCGGCGACTCCGAGCGCTACGACGCAGAGCTGCGCCCGCAGCTGATGCGCCGGGCGATCGCGGAGATCCAGGATGCCGGGATCGAGGTCGACATCTGGAAGATCGAGGGCGTCGACGAGCGCTCCGACTGCGAGATGCTCGTCGAGCAGGCCCGCTCCGGTGGCCGCGACGGAGTGGTCTGCGTGGTGCTCGGGCGCGGCGCCGACGACGCCAAGGTCGACCAGTGGCTGACGGCGGCCGCCCCCGTCGACGGGTTCGTCGGCTTCGCGATCGGCCGCTCGATCTGGTGGGACCCGCTCAAGGCCTACGTCGAGGGCAAGATCGAGCGCTCCGCCGGAGCCCGCAAGATCGCCGAGAACTATCTGCGCTTCGTGTCCGTCTACGAGCGGGCCGCCAAGGCCGCGACGCCCTCCTGAGCCGTGCCTCATCGCGCGGCGTCGCGGGCTAGCGAGGGACCAGCGTCATGAAGATGCGCCAGAGCCTGGCCGACTGGGAGCAGGCCTTCGTCAAAGAGATCTCCCAGGACCGGCACCGCCGGGATTCGCTGCGCCGCAAGGCCGAGCAGCGGACGATCAAGCGGGAAGTGGAGAAGCGCCACAAGCGGGGGTTCCTGCGCTTCTGGCTGCTGGTGCTGACGCTGATCCTGACCGCCGTCGTGGTGACGGTCGTGATGTTCCGGACGCTGTACCTGCTGCTCGGCTAGCGCCGAGCCGAGCGGACCGCCAACACCGACTCAAAGCGCCCCGAGGGGCGCCTGCTCAGCCCCCCTCGCCGAGCTCCCGAAGGGAGTCGTCTACGTCCGCGACCTTCTCCGGGCCGTTGCCGTCGGCGATCGGCGCGACCGCGGTCGCTTCACGGTGGATCTCGAGGTAGATCTCCTTTCGGAACACCGGCACCTTCTGCGGCGCCTGAATGCCGATCCGCACCTTCTCGCCCATCACAGACAGCACCGAGACCTCGATTTCGTCGCCGATCATGATGCTCTGGTTGGACTTTCGCGTCAGAACCAGCATTCTGGGTGCACCTTCCTATTTGCCGACTTGGCTACCCGGCGGGAGCCCCTCCACCAAGGTCTGGCAAGCATAGTCACAGGACCGGGGGAAAGCGATCCCATAGCGGGAACGTTCCCGCTTTGTGCGAGGACTGACACCGCGGGCTCGGCCGGGGTGCCGTGCGCCGCGGTCGGCCGGTGCTTTGCGCTAGTCTCCCGGACCGTCGATGCCCCGTAAATCGCTGCGCCCGCACCTGAATCAGATCCGCGCCTGGGCGCGTGAGGGACGGACCGATGCCTGGGTCGCCCACCAGCTCGAGGTCAGCGTCCGCGACATCGAGCAGTTCAAGCGCCAGAACGACCTCGCGGGCGACGAGGCGCGGCGATGCGGCCGCCTCCTACCCGGAGGAGATCGACCTCCGCGCCGAGGACGACGCGCTGATCGCCGCGGAGCTCGAAGCTGCCGAAGCGGAGGCAGAGCGCGCGATGGCCGAGGCGGCCGAGAGCAACGACAACGGCGATGAGCCCGACGAGGCCGGGGACCGCCCGCGCCGTCGCAGCCGCCGCGGCGGACGGCGCCGCACCGGGGCGCGCAACACCGCCCCGCTCGAGGGCACCTTCGATCACGGCGAGGAGGGCTTCGGCCTGTGGCTCGACCCGGCGATCCAGGACAACCCCGTCTACGCCGAGCACTGGGCTGGGCACCGTCCGGTCGAGGTCGCCGTCGAGGAGGACCGGATCGTCATCCGCCGGATCGCCGGCGAGGACGACGAGTAGCGGCTCAGCCGGCGATCTCGCGGCGGCCGCCCGCGTAGTCGGCGGCCTCGCGCAGGTAGCGGCCGAAGGCGGCGTCGATCGACGACGCCCGCCTCCCAGGCCCAGGGCTCCTCCGGGGCGATCCGCATCGCCACCTGCAGGCACCAGGCCGTGCCCGCGTCGTACAGCTCGACCAGCTCCTCGGCCGTGAAGCCGCCTCCCAGCCGGCGGCGCAGTTCGGCGACCAGCGCCTCGATGACCCGCTCGAGCAGCCGCAGGCGCTCGGCCGGCGCCGCCTGCAGGCGCCGCTCGCCCTGCTGCCACTGGTAGCTGGCCGTCTCGAAGGACACGCGGGCGAGGCTAGCAGCGGCCCTCGGCCCGACGCGGTCAGTTGCTCGGCAGGTTGCCGACGATGTAGGTCTGCTCGTCTGGGCGCTGCATGCCGAGGGCTTTGGCCTGGTCTTCGAGGTTGGCCTGGCTGCTCAGGCGGTTGTGTTCGCCGATCAGGCGGCGGTGTTCGAGTTCCATCGCCGCGACCCGCGCCGTGGTGCGGTGCGACTGGCGCCAGGTCGAGAGCATGTGAACGCCCGTGCCGAGGTAGAGGAAGACGAGCGCCACCAGCACGAACAGCATCGCGATGCGGCCGAGGCGGTCCCAGCGCACGCGCCCGGCGGCCTTCAGGCTGCTCGGCCTGCGAGCGCCCGCGCGCACCGACGGGGCGGCGGCGAGACGGTGCATGACCTGCGGGGGCAGCGGGCATCCATCGTCCATTCGCCCTGCGGAGGGCGAGCTCCTGCCGGCGGGCGGCCCGCTGCGGTCAGGCCCGTGCGAAGACGGACCGGCCGGGAAACTCGCGCCCGGTCGCCCAGCTGCTCCTCGATGCGCAGCAGCTGGTTGTACTTGGCCACGCGATCCGAGCGCGACGGGGCGCCGGTCTTGATCTGCCCGCAGCCCGTGGCCACCGCGAGGTCGGCGATCGTCACGTCCTCGGTCTCGCCGGAGCGGTGGCTCATCACGGCCGTGTAGCCGGCCTCGCGGGCCATCGCGATCGCCTCGCAGCGTCTCGGTCAGAGTGCCGATCTGGTTGACCTTGATCAGGATCGAGTTGCGCCACACCGGCCTCGATGCCGCGGCGCAGCCGCTCGGTGTTGGTCACGAACAGGTCGTCGCCGACGAGCTGCACGCGGTCGCCGAGCAGTTCGGTCAGCGCCTTCCAGCCGTCCCAGTCCTCCTCGTCCATGCCGTCCTCGATCGACACGACCGGGTAGCGCCCGGCGATGTCCTGCCAGTACTCGGCCAGCTCCTGCGGGGTGAGCGAGCGCCCCTCGTGCTCGAGCACGTAGGAGCCCTCCCCGTAGAGCTCGCTGGTCGCCGGGTCGAGCGCGATCGCCACATCCTCGCCGGGACGCAGCCCGGCCGCTTCGATCGCCCGCCACGAGCATCTCCAGCGCCTCCTCGTTGGAGCCCAGGTCCGGCGCGAAGCCGCCCTCGTCGCCGACGGCCGTCGCGAGGCCGCGCTCGTGCAGCGTCTGCTTGAGGGCGTGGAACACCGCCGCCCCCATCTGCAGGCAGGCCGAGAAGCTCTGGGCGCCGCACGGGACGATCATGAACTCCTGGAAGTCGACTTTGTTGTCGGCGTGGGCGCCGCCGTTGAGCACGTTCATCATCGGCACCGGCAGCAGGCGCGCGTCGGGCCCGCCGAGGTAGCGCCACAGCGGCTGGCCGCTGTCGGCCGCGGCGGCCTGGGCCGCCGCCAGCGACACACCGAGGATCGCGTTGGCGCCGAGGCGCGACTTGTTGGGCGTGCCGTCGAGCTGCGATCAGCGCCCGGTCGAGCGCCTGCTGGTCGGCCGCGTCCATGCCCGTGACCGCCTCGGCGATCTCGCCGTCGACGTTCGCCACCGCGCTCGTCACGCCCTTGCCGCCCCACGCCGCGCCGCCGTCGCGCAGCTCGGTGGCCTCGAACTCCCCCGTCGAGGCGCCGGACGGCACCGCCGCCCTGCCGCGCGCGCCGCGTCTGGAGCGCCACGTCGACCTCGACCGTGGGGTTGCCGCGACTGTCGAGGATCTGCCGGGCGTGGACCCGCTCGATCGCGCTCACGAGCGCGTTCCCCGCACCGAGTCTCCGCCGCGCCCGGCCGCTGCCCGAGCGTCTCGCGGCGCCCGCACGCCGTCAGCCTTCGGGAGTGGGGGCCGTGCCGGTGCTGGTGCTCGTGGTGCCGGTGCTGGTCTTCGGCGCTTTGTACTGCTTGCAGTCGGCGACGACGTAGCCTTCACGGCAGTCGGTCTTGGCGAGCCACTTCGATTTGAAGCTTTTGATGAACTTGCTCAGCGCCGCCTGCTGCTGCTGCGTCGAGAGCGTCTGTTTGATCGTGGGCTCGACCTTCGAGAACGGCTGCTGGTTGCCGGCCTTGATCGCCAGCACTTCGTAGATGTAGTAGCCGAACTGGGTCTTCAGCGGACCGCCGAGCATCGTTCACCTTGGCCGCGAACAGCGCGCTGTCGAGGTTCTTCTCCTGGGCGCCTTTGATCGTTTCGCCGATGTAGCCGCCTTTGGCCTTGCTCGTCGGGTCGATCGACACGCGCCTTGGCGACGACCGCGAAGCGCTTGCCGCTTTCGATTTCCTTCTTCGCGGCCAGCGCCTGCGCTTCGGTCTTGGTGAGGATGATCTGAACGTTGCGGTGTTCGGGCGTGCCGTAGCGGGACTTGTTTTCGTTGTAGTACTTCTGCGCCTGGGCTTCTGCTGACTTTCGGCTTCGTCTTGACGATCTTCTGCTGGATTTTCTGCGAGAGCATGTTCAGCTTCACGCGCAGCAGCAGGTCGGAGACGCTCTGCCCCGATGTGGCGAGGAATTTTTCGAATTCGGCTGGTTTCGGGAACTGCTGGTGCTTGATGTGGAGGAACTGATTTTCGACTTCCTTGTCGGACACTTTCACGCCCAGCGTTTTCGCTTCGCCCGAGCACCCAGGAGGAGGAGATCAGGAAGCCCAGCACCTCCTGCTGGAGCGATTTGTACTGCTGTTCGCACTGCGACTTGAGGGCGGCCGTCGTGGGCGGTTTCTGGCCTTTGGCCGGTTTGGCGGTGGTCGCCTGCAGGTGGGCGATGCAGGCCGTGTACTTCGGTGCGTCCGGCACCACCGTTTTTTCGCCCGTCGCGCTCGTCGAGGAGGCGGCCACGCCAAGCCAGTGGGCGTAGGCCGCTTTGGTGATCGCGTTCGCCCCGTCGATGTTCACGACGTCGTTGCCGGACACGCCGCCGCCACCACATGCGACGAGGGCGAGGCTGACAAACAAAACGGCGCCTAGCGCCGCGATTGAGCGAATTGACTTCGACACGAAGCGGGCACTCTAGCGGATCAAAGCCAAACGTTGGCCAAAGGTTGCTTAAGGAGTTACTAAGCCGCTTCGCGGACCACCGCGAGCAGTGCATCGGCTGCTTTGACGACGGTCGGGAAGCGCTCGCTGCCGTCCTTCGGCACCCGCATCGACACCTGCGATCGGCCCGACTCGTACAGCGCTTCGGGAAGCTCCTCGCGGAGCCGGCGGGCCCGCGCGGCGTCCAGCTCGATCGGCACGACGGCCAGCCGGTCGCCCCGGAAGCTGACCGTCCGGGCCCCGGCCTGGCCGAACTTGATCCGCGCCCGCTGCAGCGCGAGCAGGTTCTCGAGCGGCTCGGGTACGGGGCCGAAACGGTCCTCGAGATCCTCGCGCAGGCGCTCCACGTCGGCCACCTCGAGCGCCGCCGCGACGCGGCGGTGCACCTCGATCTTGGCCTGCTCGTAGGGCACGTAGTCGGCGGGCACGTAGGCGTCCACGTTGACATCGAGGCGCACCGGCTCGGGCAGCTCTCCCTCCTCGGCCTCCGTGCCCGCCGCGCGCACCGCCTCGTCGAGCATCTGCATGTACAGCTCGAAGCCGAGGGCGGCGACGTGCCCGGACTGCTCGTCGCCGAGCAGGTTGCCCGCGCCGCGGATCTCCAGGTCGCGCATCGCGATCTTGAAGCCGGCTCCCAGCTCGGTGTAGTCCGACAGCGCCGACAGCCGCTGTGCGGCCTCGGGGGTCAGCGCGGCGGCCGAGTCGTAGAGCAGGTAGGCGATAGGCCCGCTCCCGGCTACGCCCGACCCGCCCGCGGATCTGGTAGAGCTGCGCCAGCCCGAAGGTGTCGGAGTGCTCGACGATCAGCGTGTTGGCCTGCGGGATGTCGATCCCGGACTCGATGATCGAGGTGCACACCAGGACGTCGGCGCCGCCCCGCAGGTAGTCCATCATCACGGCCTCGAGCTCACCCTCCGCCATCTGCCCGTGAGCCACGGCAAAGCGAACGCCGGGGCACAGCGCTCGCAGCCGCTCGGCCGTCTCCTCGATCGACTCGACGCGGTTGTGCAGGAAGAAGGCCTGCCCGCCCCGCTCGTGCTCGCGCTCGATCGCCCGCTTGACGAGCTCCTCCTCGTACTCCCCGACGTAGGTCCGCACCGGCCGCCGGCCCTCAGGGGGCGTCTCGATCACGGAGATGTCCCGTAGCCCCGCCAGCGACATCTGCAGCGTGCGCGGGATCGGCGTCGCCGACATCGAGATCACGTCCACCTTCAGCTTCAGCTGGCGCAGCAGCTCCTTCTGCTTGACCCCGAATCGCTGCTCCTCGTCGAGGATCAGCAGGCCCAGGTCCTTGGCGCGAACGTCCCGCGAGAGGACACGGTGGGTGCCGATCAGGATGTCCACACGTCCCTCCGCAAAGCCCTTGATCGCGGCTTTCTGCTCGGCGGGCGTGCGGAACCGCGAGACGTGCTCGAGGGTGAAGGGGTAGTCGGCGAGACGCTCGGCGAAGGTGCCGTAGTGCTGCTGGGCGAGGATCGTCGTGGGCACGAGCATCAGCACCTGTTTGCCCTCGGCGGCCGCCTTGAAGGCCGCCCGCAGCGCGACCTCGGTCTTGCCGTAGCCGACGTCTCCGCAGATCAGCCGGTCCATCGGTCGTGGCGCCTCCATGTCGGCCTTGACCAGCTCGATCGCCTCGCGCTGGTCGGGCGTCTCGGTGAAGGGGAAGCGCTCCTCGAACTCGCGCTGCCAGTCCGAGTCGGGCCCGAACGCATGGCCGCTGCGCCGTCGGCGCTCCGCATACAGGCTGAGCAGCTCTCCGGAGAGCTCCTGGGCCGCCCGCCGGGCGCGGGCCTTCATCGTCTCCCAGCGCGTGCCCCCTAGCTTGGAGAGCGGCGGGTGCTCGCCGCCCGCCCCCACGTAGCGAGAGATCTTCGCGAGCTGATCGGTGGGGACGAACACCCGGTCGTCGCCCTGGTATTCCAGGTAGAGGTAGTCGCGAGTGACCCCCGCCACGGTGCGCGTCTCGAAGCCCGCGAAGCGCGCCACCCCATGGTCCTCGTGGACGACGATGTCGCCCGTGCGCAAGTCCGTGAACGAGCGCAGGGCGCCGCGGCGGCGACCGGCCCCTGGGCCGCCCGTGCCCGGGCGCTCGGCCCTGCGGCGGCGCAGAAGGCGGTGCTCGGGGTAGACCGCGAGCTTCAGCTGCGGGGCGATGAAGCCCTCCCGCAGCGAGGCGGCAGCGAAACGCAGCGAGGGGTCGAGCACCTGCCGTCCGGCGTTCACGTCCTCGGCCAGCCAGGTCGCTTTCAGGCGGCCGAGGTTGTATGCCGCCCGCTCGCCCTCGCCGCGGCGGGGGAATGCGACCACCGTCCGGTAGCCCGAGCGAACGAGCTTCTCGAGCTCCGGCTCGGCTTCGGCCAGCGAGCGCGCGGCCGTGTCGGCCGACTGCGCGCGCAGCTCGATCTCCTGGCCCGCCGCGTGCGCGGACAGCCACACGTGCGTGCGCTCGGACAGCGTCTTCGAGATCTCGCCGGGGCTCACGTAGAGGTGGTGCGCATCGGTGTCTCCGAAGGCCGCGCAGACGTCATCCCAGTGGTCCTTGAGCGCCGGCTCGATGTCCTCCTCGGCCGCCACCAGCAGCTCGGTGCGCCCATCGAGCAGGTCCAGCAGCGCGCCGAACCGCTCCACCGGCAGCAGCTCGGCGATGTCGGGGCGCTCATCCTGGTGCTCCGCAGCGAAGGCACCCGTCGAGGCGGCGATCTCCGCCAGCTCCCGATGCTCGGCGGCGAGCTCGGCCGCCGGCGCGATCTCGACCTCCTCGACGTCCCCGAGCGAGCGCTGGGTGAAGGTCGAGAACCACCGCAGTGATTCGATCTCGACGTCGAACATGTCGACCCGGACGGCTCGGTCCTCGGTCGCCGGGAACACGTCGAGCAGGCCGCCCCGCATCGCGAACTGCCCGCGCTCCTCGACCTGGTCGACGCGCTCGTAACCCGCCGCGACGAGCTCGGCCGCGCACTCGTCCAGGTCGAGCAGCTCGCCCACCCGGAGCGTGAACGAGCGGGGCCTCAGCTGCGGGTCGGGCACCTTCTCCGAGAGGGCCACAGCGCTGACCACCACGACCGGCTGCTCGGCTGAATCGCCGGGCTCCAGCAGCGCGTCGAGGGCGGCGACTCGCAGCCCGACGAGGTGCGGCGGCGGGGCCAGGTGGGACTCGTAGGCCACGCCGCGGGAGGGGTAGTAGCGGACCCGCGGGGCGCCAGCCATGCTTTCAGGTCCCCGGCCAGGTCCCGGGCCGCGCGGTCGTCGCCGACGACCACGAGCGCCGGCCGCGCCCGCGCCGCCTCGTCGCGATCGCTCAGGGCCGCGATCAGGTAGGGCCGCAGCGAGGCCGACACGAAGGCGTGTCCGCCCTCGGCCGCCAGCCGACGCGCCGCCTCGTCGTCCTCGATCAGGCCCAGCAGGCTGCGCAAGGCGCTCTCGGCCATCACGCCCCCGCCCGCTGGCCGGCGCCCCTGCCCTCGTCCTCGCTGCCCTCCACGGCCTCCGGCCCCGGCTCGCCGAGGCCGAGCACCGCCCGTTCGACGTGCTCGCGGCCGTGGTCGACGAGCCGCTCCACCTCGGCCTTGCTCTCGCGGAAGCGGCCGAGCACGTAGGCGGCGACGATCTCCGGGTCGGTCGAGTCGGGGCGCCCGACGCCGACCCGCACGCGCATGAAGTCCGCCCCTCCGAGCCCGCCCTTGATCGACTTCAGGCCGTTGTTGCCGGCCAGCCCGCCGCCGAGACGGGTGCGAACCTCGTCGAAGGGCAGGTCGATCTCGTCGTGCACGACGAGCACCCGCTCCAGCGGCACCTTGAAGGCCCCCCGCGCTGGACCGACCGAGCGGCCCGCGTCGTTGTAGTAGGTCTGCGGGCACAGCACCACCACCCGGGGTCGCTCCACGCCGGGCCCCACGGCGCCCGCCGCGGGACGGCCCTCGGCGATGTGAGCGTTGAAGCGGTCCTTGGAGCTCTTCAGCTCCCAGCGGGCGGCCAGCGCCTCGGCGACGAGGAAGCCGACGTTGTGGCGGCTGCCTGCGTGCTCGCGGCCGGGGTTGCCGAGTCCGACGATCAACCAGTCGACCGGTGCGCCACCGCCGAAGGGGCGTCGCAGGGCCAGCTACTCCTCCTCGGAGGAGCCCTCCGACTCGCCGTCGGCGGCCTCGCCGTCACCCTCGCCCTCGCCGACGAGCTCCGTCTCGGACTCGATTTCCTCCTCGACTTCGGTCTGCAGTTTCGGCGGAGACAGCGTCGCGACGACGGTCTCCTCGAGATCGTCGGTCAGGGTCACGCCCTCCGGCGCTGTGATCGCCGACAGCAGGATCGTGTCGCCGATCTCCATCTCGCCGACCTCGTGCGAGATCGACTCGGGGATCGCCGTAGGCAGCGCTTCCACGTTCACCTCGCGGGTGATCTGCTCGAGCACGCCGCCTTCCTTGACGCCCGGGGCGTCCTCGACGCCGAGGAGCTCGACGGGCACGACCGCGCCGATCGCCTCGTCCAGGCGAACGCGCAGCAGGTCGACGTGGACCGTCTCGCCCCGCACGGGGTGGCGCTGGGCCTCCTTGAGCACCACCGGGGTCGCTTTCGCCCCGTCCACGCTCAGGTCCATCACGGCCCCCGAGCCGGCGAGCGCGTGGCGCAGCTCCCGGGCATCCGCGTCGAAGCCGACGGGATCCTGGCCGCCGCCGTAGAGGACGCCGAGCACGCGACCTTCGCGTCGCATGCGCCGGGCGGCGCGCGAACCGGCCGCGGCGCGGCTGTTGACGCTCAGTTTGGTGGTGGTGGTGGAAGCCATTTGAGGAAAGGAGACTCTAGCAATCGGCTTCATTCGGGATCGGCGCGCTGAGACCGGTCAGCGTGATCTTGATCCCGCTCAGGAAATCGCCGCTGCGGCGCACCGTCACGCACTGCACGACGGGCAGCGTGCCGATCACCGTCCAGGCGAGCCGCGTCCGGCCGGTGGAGCCGAACAGCGAGTAGGCGGTCGGTGAGGTCAGCTGCAGGATCTTCACCGAGCCTTTGCGCAGTAGGCGCGGGTTGGCCGCGTCGGCCCGCACGGCGGCCAGGCAGGTCGGGCTCGACCGGCAGCCGTCGAGCTTCTCCAGCATCCCTTTCACGTCCCCCCGCGCCTGGGCTTCGATCAGCGCCAGGTCGGCGTCCCGTTCGACGTTCTCGGTCTGCAGGAAGCGGGCCAGCAGGACGCTGATCGCCAGGAACATCACGACCACGAGGGCGATCACCGCGTGCAGGCGGCGGCGCCGTCCCCAGCCGCCGTGGCGCGCCCCGGGGTCCTCACCCGCCCACGGGGGCAGGCCGAGCGGACCTGGCGGACCGGGCCGCGTGGGGGGATCGGCGGGCGTAGCGGGCATCGGGTACGGGCGCCGGCGGACGTCGGGGCCGGGGCGGCCCCCGATGCTACTCGCCGCGGCGCCGCCTGCTCACCGGCGGGGCCGGCGGCCGATCGTGCTGCGCCGCCGCGCCCCGGTCTCGCCGGCGTGCAGGCGGTGGGAGCGCCCGCCCTATTCGCCGCGGGAGCGCTACGGGTCGGCACCCGCCGGGGCGCCCGCCGGGGCGGCGGTCCGAGCGCCGTCGCTTTCGGTGATCAGCGACACCAGGCCCGCCAGCCCGAGCAGACCGCCGAAGACGTACAGCGTCGCGTCCGTGCCGATCGCAGCCTCGAGCGGTCCGGCGACCGCAGCGCCGGCGGCGACCGCCGCGACGTCGAGGCTCGCTGCGGTCGAGAAGATCTGCCCGCGCAGCCGCGCTGGAGCGAAGCGCTGACGGACGGCGATCAGCGCGACGAGGCTCGGTCCCTCGAGCGCCCCGGTCAGGAAGATCAGGCCGAGCGCCGCCGCGATGCCCCCTGCCAGCGGCCAGAGCACCACCGAGGCCGCCATCGCCAGGAACGAAGCGCCCATCAGCATCCGTAGGCCGAGCCCCGACACGGCCCTGCGCAGCGCGAACGCGCTGACCATCGAGCCGAGCGACACCGCCGCCCACATGTATCCGGAGGCGTGTGCGCCGGCCCCGACGCTGACCGCGTAGGCCGGGAAGGCGACGTTGAGAATGCCCCAGCCCGCGACGTAGATGACGCTGATCACCGTGTTCCACCGCAGCGGCCTGATCCTCCAGATGCTGCGCATACCCTCCGCGACGGCTTGGCGCAGCCTGCCCGGCGGCGGCTCTGCGTGCTGCGGGCGCAGCTCGAAGGTCTCATCGCTCGCGATCAGCACGGCCAGCAGGACGCCCACCACCAGCTGCACGCCGACGGCGGCGCCGGCACCGGCGGTGCCGGCGATCAGGCCGGCCAGCGCCGGCCCGAAGATGAAGGCGACGTTGATGCTCGTCGCCTCGAAGGTGTTGGCGATCGGCAGCAGCTCGGCCCCGGCGATCTCCGGCAAGACGATCGAGAACGCGCCCGAAGAGAGCGGCGAGGTGATCCCGTAGACGACGGCGATGACCGGCAGCAGCCAGTCGGGGCCATGGCCGGCGAGCAGCAGCAGGGCCGCCAGCGCGAGCGCCGTCACGGCGCGATCGAGCACCAGCAGCCGCCGGCGGCTCGCGGCGACGTCGAGCCAACCCCCGAGGAAGGGCCCCGTCACCGCCGCGGGCAGCGTCGCGGCGGCCACGACGACCCCGGCGAGGGTGAGGTTGCCGGTCCGTTCGAGGACCAGCAGCAGGCCGGCGACGTTGAACATCGTGCCGCTCGCCCGCGCCGCCGCGACGACCGTGAAGTAGCGGGCGAAACCGGGGCGGCGGGCCAGGCGAGACGTCTCCGAGGAGCCCATCGGGCCATCCTCGCAGGGGCCTCAGAACAGCTGGTTCTCCCCTTCGAAGACCTCGCTGACGGAGTCGTCGACGAAGATCCGGCGGATCGAGTCCGTCAGCAGCTCGGCGCAGGGCAGCACGCGCACGTTGTCCGGGACGCCCGCCTGCACGGGAATCGTGTCCGTGACGACGATCTCCTGCAGCTCGGAGGTGCGCAGATTCTCGAACGCGTTGCCCGAGAAGATCGCGTGGGTGGCGGCCGCGTAGACGCGCGTGGCGCCCGCTTCCTTGACCGTTTTCGCGGCCGCGCAGAGAGTTCCGGCCGTGTCGATCATGTCGTCCACGATCACCGCGGTCTTGCCTCGCACGTCACCGATCACGTAGCCGATCTCGGCTACCTGCTGCGCGGGGCGCTCCTTGTCGAGGATCGCCAGCTCGGCGCCGATCTTCGAGGCGAACTTCTTGTTCAGCTTGACCCGGCCCGCGTCCGGGGCCACGACGACGAGGTCGGGCAGTCCGAGGTCGCTGAAGTACTGGGTGAGCATGAACAGGGCCGTCATGTGGTCGACCGGCTTCTGGAAGAAGCCCTGGATCTGGCCGGCGTGGAGGTCCATCGTGAGGACGCGATCTGCGCCCGCCGACTCGAGCATGCGGGCCACGAGCCGCGCGGAGATCGGCTCGCGCGGTGCGGACTTCTTGTCCTGGCGGGAGTAGCCGAACCAGGGCGTCACGGCAATCACGCGATGCGCCGATGCGCCGACGGCGGCGTCGATCATGAACAGCAGCTCCATCAGGGAGTCGTTGGCCGTCACCCCCGTCTGGGCGTTGCCGCAGGTCGGTTGCACGATGAACACGTCGGCGCCGCGGATCGACTCCTCGTAGCGGCAGTAGACCTCGCCGTTGGAGAACGTCTTGCTGATCACCGGCCCCAGCTCCACGCCGAGCTTCTCGGCGATGTCGGCGGCCAGCTTCGGGTTGGCGCGACCGCTGAACAGCATCAGCCGCTTGTTGTAATCAAACGGCAGGCTGGCCCGCGAGGACTCCGCTGACGTGTCCATCGCGCTCATCTCCTCCTGAAGTGTAAAGAAGGCCTGGGTCGTGGTCATGGCCGGATCGCTCATCGCTCCGCCTGGCCTGGGCCACGGTAGCCCTCCTTGTTTACCTGGCGCTGTCGGGCGATGCCCAGCGCGCCGGCTGGTACGTCCTCGGTGATCACCGACCCGGCGCCCGTGTAGGCGCCGTCCCCGACCTTCACGGGTGCGACCAGCGTCGTGTCGACGCCCGTCCGGACGTCCTCCCCGACGGTCGTGCGGTGCTTCGCCCGCCCGTCGTAATTCGCCGTGATCGTGGCCGCTCCGAGGTTGCTGCGGGCGCCCACGTCGGCGTCGCCGATGTAGGACAGGTGCGGGATCTTCGCTCCCGGGCCGACATCGGAGTTCTTGACCTCGACGAAGGTGCCCACCTTCGATCCCTCCCGCAGCACCGCGCCCGGGCGCAGGTAGGCGAACGGCCCGACCGTGACCCTGTCCTCGAGGCGGCAGTCGAGCAGGTAGGAGTGGCGCACGGTGCAGCCGGTGCCGATCGAAGTCCGGCCGCGGATCGTCGTGAACGGCTCGATCACCGTGTCCGGGCCGATCGTCACATCGGCGTCGATCACCGTGGCCGCGGGATCGACAATCGTGACGCCCGCGAGCATGTGGCGCTCGTGGATCGCCTGCTGTGCGAGCCCCCGCACCCGCGCGAGGCCGACGCGATCGTTGACGCCGAGCATCAGCCGCTCGTCGTCGAGCAGGTGACCGATCACGCGGGAGCCCTGCTCGCGAAGCCCCTCGAGGACCTGTGGCAGGTAGAGCTCACCCTGCGCGTTGTCGGCGCGCAACCGCGGCAGCGCCTGGCGCAGCGGGCCGGCGGCAAAGACGAAGATGCCCGTGTTGACCTCGTGGATCTCCCGCTCGGCCTGCGTGGAGTCCCCCTCGCGCTTCGTCTCGACCACGCGCTGGACATCGCCGTCGGGGTCGCGGACCACGCGTCCGTAGCCCGCTGGTTCCTCGAGCACCGTGGTCGCCATCGTCGCCGCCGCACCGGCATCCGCGTGGGCGCCGAGCAGCTCGAGGATCGCCTCGGCGCCGATCAGCGGCACGTCGCCGCTGAGCACCATCACGGCCTCGGAATCGCCGAGCACGCCGCCGAGCGAGGCCAGCGCCGCGGCGACCGCGCCGCCGGTGCCGTTGGCCTCCGGCTGTACGGCCACCTCGACGCTCCCGGGCAGGACCTCGCGCAGGGCCTCCGCGGGAGAGTCGACGACCACGATGCGCCCCGCTCCCGCCGCTTCGGCCGCCCGCACCGGCCACAGCACCATCGGCAGGCCACAGATCTCGTGCAGGACCTTCGGTTTGTCCGAGCGCATGCGCGTGCCCTTGCCCGCGGCCAGGATCAGGACGGTGGGGGCGCTCACGAGAGGGATGCTAAACGCTCTCGTGCCGCCTGCCGGGCCGGCACGAGAGCACCGGCGCAAGTTGGGGGGCAGGGACTCGAACCCCGATTCTCAGGACCAAAACCTGATGTCCTGCCATTGGACGACCCCCCAACGGGTCCGAGCAAGGATAGTCGCGGCGCGGCGGCGCCAGAGAGGCCCCGCGGGAGCGTCCGGGAGCGGTGTTTACGGGCGCAGACAACGGGGCACAATTGGTCGTCATCGGTTCCTGCAACTATTCCTGCACTCTGCGAGCCGGATGTGCGAGAGCGGTTGGAGTGATGTGCGCCACGCTCGCGGTGGTGATCTTTGCGTGCGCCAAGTGCGCATTGCCGTCCACCGCCGCGGCGGTAAGAGGCTGCCCAGGCGCCACGCTGCGGCCCACACCCACCGATACCGCGTCGGTCGACGCGGCGACGTTGTGCCTGGTCAACGGCGTCCGCGCGGCGCATCACCTGCACTCGCTGCGGGCAAACCGCTACCTGCTCGGCGTGGCCGCGAGCCAGGTCACCACAATGGTCAGCTGGGACTACTTCGCCGACGTCCGCCCGAGCGGACAGACCCCCCTCTCGCTGGTCGGCGTGACACGCTACCCGGCCCACGCGGCCGGCTTCGCCGTGGGCCAGAACATCGCCTGGGGCACCGGCAGCTACTCGAGCCCCGAACACATCGTCAGCGAATGGATGGCCTCGCCCCCCCATCGCGCGGTGATCCTCACCAGCGAGTACCGCGACGCGGGCGTGGCGGTCAACCCGGCCGTGCCCGGCGTACTGCGCCATGGCCACGCGGGTGCCACCTACGCGATGGAGTTCGGCGCCCGCAAGTTCTGAGGTCGTCTGCGCCCGGCGCCGGCCGCCCTGCCGGACGCGCTACGCGCGCCGCCCGCTGCGGCGGGGCACGCGGCCACCTTCCGCGCCGGCCTCCGATGCCGGTCCGCCGGGTGAGGCGATGCCCAGCACGCGCATCGACTTCAGCCCCAGGCTCAGCTTCTCGCGGCCGTCGCTGGAGCTGACGTCCAGCCCCGACAGCTCGCGCACCCGCTCGAGGCGGTAGTAGATCGTGTGGCGATGGGTGAACAGCCGCTGGGCCGTCCCGGCGACGTTGCCGTCGGCCTCGAGAAAGGTCTCGAGCGTTCGTACGAGATCGGTCTCGTACTGCTCGTCGTAGGCCACCAGCGGTTCCACGGTCTCGGCATAGAAGCGCTGCAGCTCGGCCGGGTTCTCGCTCATCGCCGAGAGCAGCAGCCGGTAGGCGCCCGTCTCCTCGAAGGCCAGGCCGGCGGCGCCGTCCTGTGAGCCCTGCGCCACGTTGGCCGCGAGCAGCGCCTCGCTGGCGGCGCGGGGGAGGTCGCTGGGGTCCGTCGCGATGCGGCTGCGGCCGAGCGCGAAGGTGTAGCCGGAGAGTCCCGCTTCCATCTCGCGGAGCACCGTCTCGGCGGCTCGCGCGGCCGCCGCCTCGTCGGCGCCGGGCACGAGCAGCAGCACCTCCGCCGCGGGGCTTCCCTCCTGTTCGGAGAGCGCTGCGATCGAGCGGCTGGCGACGGCACGGGCGCCCCGCTCGGCGACGGCACGGACACGGCCCCGCCAGCCCTCGTCGGTCGGCGCCTGCGGGTGGGCCCGCGCGACGATCATGCTCGCCCCGTCCTCGATCTCCAGCGACAGCTCGCGGGCGCGGGCCAACAGCTCATCCCGGTCGCTCAGGGCGCGGGCGAGGATTGCCCGCAGGAAATCCGAGGACGCGGTTTCCGAGACGCGCTCGGGCGCCCGCACGCGCTCGACCTCGGAGGCGATCATCGTCAGCAGCAGCCGCTGCATCGGCGCGCTGGGCTCGGCCTTGGCGCGCATGTGCAGCGTCCCCACGACGGTGTCGGCAACTCGCAGGGGCGCGCTGTTCACGCCATCCCCGCGGCTCAGCAGCGTGCGCTCCTCGGCCGGCGAGCGAGCGGCGACGGCCAGCGTCGCCCCCCACGGGTCGGTGACGGCAAGGCTCGCCTCGAGTGCCCGTGCGGCCGCACGCACGACCTCCGGCAGCCCGGCACCCGACTCGACCGCCTCCGTGATCGCGTCGAGCGCGGCCAGGTCAGACACGCGTCAGCCCCAGAAGTAGACGGCCGCGAGCGCGCCGGCCACGCCTGCGCCCACGAACACCGCGAGCACGTACAGGGACAGGACGGCGGCCGCCACCCGTTCCCACAGCCGCGAGTACGCGGTCCAGGCGGGACGCAGGATCAGGCCGGCGTACAGGGCGAGTCCAATGATCGCGCTGCCGCCCGCGACGAGCTCGTTTATCTGTGCTGTGGTCATCCGTCTCGCCGCGAATTGTGACGCACGGCGCTGTCGGCCGTCCTCGGCGGGCGCCTCATGCGCCGGGTTCCTGCTCCTCCTCGAGCGGCTGCGGCTCGCCGAAAGCCGCCTCGACCGGCACCGCGCTGACCGCCGCGGGGAGACGCCCGTCGAAGCCCGCCGCGGCCAGACGGGCCAGGGCCAGCCCCTGCTCGCCGGCCTTGGCGAAGAGCCCGATCACCGTCGGCCCGGAGCCGCTCAGCAGCGCCGGGTCGCCACCGGCGCCGGCCGCGGCCCGCAAGGTGCCGGCGATCTCCGGGCGCAGCGAGACTGCGGCCCGCTGCAGATCGTTGTGGAGCAGCTCGGTGGCGGCGGGCAGCGGCGCCCCCCGGGAGAGGGCGTCGTAGAGCTCCTCGTGGCCCTGCGCGACCGCCGCGTGGCCGCGAGACAGTCCGAGGCGGTCGGCCTCGGCGTAGACCTCGGCGGTCGACAGCCCCAGCTCGTCGGGAAGCACCAGCACCCCGAAGGCGAGATTGGGGGCCGGGAGGCGTGTGAGCTTCTCCCCAGCGCCCCCGGCCAGCCAGCGGCCGGGCGAGACCTGAGCGGGCACGTCGGCGCCGAGCTCGCCGGCGATCGAGAGCAGCAGCGCCTCGTCACCGAGCCCCGAGGCGGCGCGCGCCAGGCGCAGCGCGGCGGCCGCGTCGGCCGAGCCCCCGCCGAGCCCCGCCGCGACCGGGATCCGCTTGTCGATCGTCAGTCGCAGGGCAGGTGCCTGCCAGCCGGTGCGGGCACGGAACTCCCGCAGCGCCCGGGCAGCGAGGTTCTCGCCCGCCACGCCGGGGCAGAGCACCTCGTCTGCGAGCTGCCCGCCCGGCGCCGCTGCGAGCACGAGCTCGTCGGCGAGTGAGATCGACTGCATCACCGTCGCCAGCTCGTGGCGCCCGTCGGACTCCCGGCGCGGGCCGATGAACAGGCCGAGGTTGACCTTGGCGGGGGCCAGGGCCCGCAGCGTCGGCAGGGGGCTCACAGCCCGAGGATTCCCGCCAGCGAGCGGAAGTCCTCCGGCGAGAGCCGCTCCGCCCGCGCGTCCGGGACGTGGCCGAGCGCGACGAGGCCCTCACGGACGCGCTCGCGGTCCACTCCCGGCGCACCGCCCGAGAGCGCCAGCGAGCCCGCGAGCGTCTTGCGCCGGTGGGCGAAGGCCCCGCCGACGAGAGCCCGCAGGGCCCTCCCCCGCGGGCCGCCGAGGCTCTCTCCCGCCGCGCCGGGCCGCCGGTGCATGCCGACGAGCACCGAGTCCACGTTCGGCACCGGATGAAAGACGGTGCGCGGAACGGCCCGCAGCACCAGCACCTCACAGGCAAGCTGGGCCAGTACGGATGGCACGCCGTAGGCGCCGCCGCCCGCCCGCGCTGCGAGGCGTTCGCCGACCTCCCGCTGGACCATCCCCACCCACACCGTCACGCCGGGCAGCTCCTCGATCGTGCGCAGCAGCGCGCCGGCCGCGATCCCGTAGGGCAGATTCGCCACGACCTTCGTCGGCGCCGGCGCGAGCCGGTCGAGCGGCAGCGTCATCGCGTCGCCCCAGTGGACCGTCACGTTCTCGTGCGGAGCGGTGGCGTCGAGCAGCGCCTCGCGGAGGCGCTCGTCGATCTCGATCACGTGCACATGCGACGCCCGCTCGGCGAGGTGCTCGCTGAGCACACCGAGACCGCCGCCGATCTCGAGCACGACGTCGGCGGCGTCCAACTCGGCCGCCCGCTCGATCACGCCGAGGATGTTCGAGTCGATCAGGAAGTTCTGGCCGAGGTCGCGATCGGGACGCACGCCGAAGGCACGCATGCGCCGCAGGCTGGGCTGGATGGGCAGCTCGCCCACGGCTTTCATGCCCAGCCGAAGATGCGGGCGCCGTTGGCCTCGACGGCCGCGCCCAGCTCGTCGACCCCGACGCCGCGCTGCTCGGCGATGAAGGCCAGCGTGTGGGCCACGAAGGCGGGCTGGTTGCGGTGCTTGCGGACCGCCTGAGGGGTCAGGTAGGGCGCGTCGGTCTCCACCAGGAGGCGTTCCTCGGGCACCGCTCGCGCGGCCCCTGCGAGCTCCGCGGCGCTCTTGTAGGTGACGTTGCCTGCGAAGGAGATCGCATAGCCGCGGGCCAGGCACTCCTCGAGCCGGTCGGGCATCGAGAAGCAGTGCATCACCACGCTGAGGCCCTGCGCTTCGGCGGCGAGCTGGTCGAGCGTGTCCTGATCGGCGGCGCGGGTGTGGATCACGAGCGGCTTGCCCGTCGCGCGCGCGAGGCCGATCTGCGCGGCGAAGGCGCGATGCTGGTCTGCGGGCGGGGTCTCCTCGCGGTAGTGGTCGAGTCCCGTCTCGCCGATCGCCACGCAGCGCTGATGGGCGGCGAGCGCCTCCAGCTCGGCCAGGTCCGCGTCGTCGAAACCGCGGGCGGCGTTCGGGTGGCGTCCGACGGCCGCGTAGACCTGCGGGAAGTCCTCGGCGGCGGCGAGCGCCGCCCGGCAGGATGCCCCGTCGATGCCGACCGTGAGGATTCGCCGCACGCCCGCCGCCTCGGCCGCGGCGACGAGCTCGGCGTCGGGCGGGCCGCACAGGTCGAGGTGCGTGTGCGAGTCGATCACGACGGCTGGGGGGTGGCCGCATCCTTCGGGAACAGCGACCCGATCGGCTCGACCCGCTCGATCCGGCCGCTGCCGAAGGTGGCACCCGCGAGGGAGGTGTCGGGCGCACCCAGCGCCGCCAGCAGCCGCTCGGCGGAGGCAGGCAGGTACGGCCAGAGCAGCACCGTCACGCTTCGCAGCCCCTCGGCCAGGTTTGCCAGCACGCTCGTCAGCTCCTCGGCCGCGCCCTGCTCTTTTGCGAGGCGGAACGGTGCCCGTTCCTCGACGTAGCGGTTCAGGCGCCGGACCCGCTGCCAGATCTCCTCGAGCGCCACCGTAAGCTCGGCCCGGTCGACGTGGGCGGCGACCGTCTCGGGGAGCCCGGCGAAGTCGCCCGCAAGGGCCTCATCGACCGCCACCGGCGCGACGGCGCCGTCGCGGTAGCGCAGCAGCATCGAGATCGTGCGGCTGGCGAGGTTGCCGAGCTCGTTGGCCAACTCGGTCTCGTAGCGCAGCTCGAAGGAGGCTGTCGACACCGAGCCGTCGCCTCCGAAGGACACGTCACGCAACAGGTAGAAGCGCAGCGCGTCGGCGCCGAACCGCTCGATCACCTCGAACGGGTCGAGCACGTTGCCCAGCGACTTGCTCATCTTCTCGCCTTCCATCAGCAGGTAGCCGTGGACGAACACGTGCTCGGGCAGCTCGATCCCGGCGGCCATCAGCAGGGCCGGCCAGTAGACGGTGTGGAAGCGCAGGATGTCCTTCGCGATCAGGTGGTAGCCCGGCGGCCACAAGCGCTCGGTCAGGTCCTCGCCCTCGCGCGCATAGCTGAGCGCCGTGTAGTAGTTGAGGAGCGCGTCGAACCACACGTAGAAGACGTGCTCGTGGTCCCAGGGAACCTGAACGCCCCAGGTCAGCTTGTGGCGCGTCAGCGGCACGTCCCGCAGACCCGAGCGGATGAAGGAGAGCGCCTCGTTGTAGCGCGTGCGCGGGGCGACGAAGTCCTCGCGCTCGGCGTAGAGGGCTTCGAGGGGCTCCTGGAAGGCGGAGAGCTTGAAGAAGTAGTTGTCCTCCTGCTCACGGGTCAGCTCGATGTGGTGGATCGGGCAGCGGTTGCCCTCGTCGACCTCGTTGTCCGCCTTGAAGTCCGCGCAGCGGGGGCAGTACCAGCCTTCGTAGGTGCCTTCGTAGACGTAGCCGGCATCCCGTACCCGGCTCAGCACCTCCTGCACCATCGATTCGTGCTGCCGGTCGGTCGTGCGGATGAAGAAGTCGTTGCTCGCGCCGAGCTTCGGAGCGAGGGCCCGGAAGCGCTCGGCATTGCGGTCGGCAAGCTCCTGCGGCTCGATGCCGAGCGCATGGGCCGCGTCGGCGACGGGCTCGCCGTGCTCGTCGGTACCGGTCAGGAAGAACACCTCCTCACCGCGCTGGCGGTGGTGGCGGGCCAGCACGTCGGCAGCGATCGTCGTGTACGCGTGGCCGAGGTGCGGCGCGGCGTTCACGTAGTAGATCGGAGTGGTGACGTAGAAGGACATGGCCTGTCGGTGAGGCTATCCGTCCGCGCGGGTCAGCTCCTCGTAGAGCTCGTTCGCTCCGAGGCCGGTCAGCTTCGCGACGGCCGCCGCGGCCGGGCGCGGGCGCGCGCCCGCCGCCACCAGCGAACGCAGCGCCGCAACGGCAGGCCCACGCTCCGCTCCGGCCCCCGGGGCGGCGCCGATCACCAGCACGATCTCGCCCCGCGGCGCCTGCTCGGCGTACCGCGCCGCCACCTCCGCGGCGCTGCCGCGGGCGACTTCCTCGTGCAGCTTGGTCAGCTCACGGCAGACGGCCACCGGGCGCGCCGGGTCGAGCTCGGCGAGCAGGGCCAGGCTCGCCGCCAGGCGGCGGGGCGACTCGAACGCCACGAGCGTCTCCGCGGGGGACCTGAGCAGCGACGTCAGCTCGCCCCGCTTGCGGGGCAAGAAGCCGGTGAACCGCCAGCGAGCCGCGGGAAGGCCGGACGCGACCAGCGCCGTCACCGGCGCGCTCGGCCCTGGGAGCACCTCCACGGGAAGGCCCTCGCGGAGGCACGCCTGCACCAGCTCGTAGCCGGGGTCGGACACGAGCGGCGTACCGGCATCGGAGACGAGGGCGATCCGCGCGCCCTCGCCGATGCGCTCGCACAGCTCGCGCGCCCGGGCTGCTTCATTGTGCTCGTGCAGGCTCAGCATCCTCCCCGTGTCGATCCCGTGTCGATCGAGCAGCAGCCGCGTATGGCGCGTGTCCTCGCAGGCGATCGCGTCGGCCCGGGCGAGCTCCTCGAGCACGCGGAGCGTGATGTCGGCGAGGTTGCCGATCGGCGTCGGGCAGACGATCAGGCGTCCGACCGGCGCCTCCGGGGCGATCATGCGGCAAATATAAGGTGATGCCGATGGCCAGCGACCGCGAGGAGCCGGGTGGGCAGGTTCCGTACACCCGCTACCGCGCCCGGCGACGGCTGCTGGGAGGCGGCGCCCGCGAAGACCCGCAGCCAGGCTCGGTGCGGGAAGCCGAGCGCCCGGGCGCCGGGCCGGGGGGCGGGCGCGGCCTGGCCGGACCTCCCCGCCGGCCGGGAGCCCCCGACGCGGGCGAACTGCGCGAGCGCCGTCCCCGCCGCGTGCGGCTGCCCGGCGCCGCGGGCTGGCGGCGCTGGAGCACCCCCAAACGGATCTTCCTGGCGCTCCTCGGGCTGATCTTCGCCTGGCTGGCCCTGTCCCTGCTGCTGTTCCTGATCAGCTCTCACTTCGAGCGAACCGCCCCTCAGGGCAACGTCGCGGCCGTGCTCGATCCGGCCGGCAGTCCGCTCACCTCGGCCAACAACATCCTCGTCCTGGGCTCCGACACGCGCCAGAAGAACAGCAAGGAACCGGGCGCCGAAAAGAACGGCCCGGGACGCTCGGACACGATCATGCTGATCCGCACCGGCGGAGGACACTCGGCCCGGCTCTCGATCCCCCGCGACACGGTCGTCGAAATACCCGGCCACGGCCTGCAGAAGATCAACGCGGCCCACGCCTTCGGTGGACCGGAAGAGTCGATCCGGGTGATCAAACGGTGGCTCGGCATCCCGATCAACCACGTCGTCGAAGTCAACTTCGAAAACTTCCCCGCCCTGATCGACGCGATGGGCGGCGTCGACTACAAGGGCGGCTGCATCATCTCGCGCCTCGACGGCGGCTTCTCCCAGGGCGGCTACACGCTGAGGCTGCCCGCCGGCACGCACCACATCAACGGCAAGCAGGCGCTCGCGATCGCCCGCACCCGCGAGAACCTCTGCGCCCCGAACGAGACCGACCTTCAGCGCGAGGAACACCAGCAGGCTCTGTTCAACGCGATGAAGCATCGCCTGCTGTCCTTCTCCAGCTTCATCCGGCTGCCCTGGATCGCTTGGAACGCGCCGCCGGCGATCATCTCCGACATGAGCGGGCCCACCCTGCTGCAGCTGTTCGGGGGACTGGCGATCACCGGCACCCCCGCGACGCGGGTGCTGAAGCCGACCGGCACGACCGTGCTGCCGGGAGGCGGCGACGGGTTGACGGTCTCAGAAGCGGCGCGCCGTCAGGCGGTCGCCAGGTTCATGAAGGGCTGAGGCGGAGGGCCGCGCTCAGCTCTTCGAAGGGACGGGTTTCGAGTCCTTCTTCTTGGCCGGCGGGTCGCTCTTCTTCTTCTCGGCACCGGAGGAGTCAGCCGAGGAGCTGGAGGCATCGCTCGAGGGGGCCGTCTCTGAGGAGGACTTCTCCGCCGCCGCCGTCTCGCGATTGCGCCGCCGCGTGCCGTAGTCGGTGTTGTAGAAGCCCTTGCCCTTGAAGTGAACGGCCGGTGCGTGCAGCACGCGCTCGACGGGGACGCCCGTGTCCGGGTCGACCTTCAGCGAATCATCGCTGAAGGACTGCTGGATCTCGAAGGTCGTCCCGTCGGGGCGCCGGTACTCATAGATCGGCATGAGTGGCGAATTATAGGTGGGGTCGGTTGGCCCCCTGACCGTGGACCCGCTCGCGGAGCGCGACGCCGTCAGCTCAATCGGTCAGCAACGCACGCACCGACGTGATCCCGGCGCCGATCGTGGCGGTGAAATCGCGATCGGGCTCGCTGAGCATCCGCAGGGCGAAGCCGTCGCCGAGTGAGAACAGGATCTCGGCGATCGCCTCCGGGTCGGCGTGCAGGTGAAGCACTCCCTCGCGCTGGGCCGAGTCGAGCATTTCCGCAACCTGCTGGCGGGTGCGGCGCATCAGCGCGGCATACTCGACTGCGATCTCCTCGTTACGGCGCGAAAGTGTGAACAGCTCGAAGGCCAGCGTCAGGAAGTCCGGGTCCTCCCGAATCGTCTCCTGCAGGTTCTGTGCCATCAGGTCGATGAACGCGTCGGCCGTCTTGGCAGTCGCGAGCTGTTCCTGCAGCCGCTCGATGCGCAGCTCGGCGTCCCGCCTGACCGCCTCGACGAGCAGCTTCTCCTTGGTCCCGAAGTAGTAGTGCAGCAGCCCGCGCGACACGCCGGCCTCGCGCGAGACGTGGTCGAAGGTCGAACCCGTCGTGCCCCGTCTGGCGACGCTGTGGCGCATCGCATCGATGATGCGCTGCGCCTTCTCCCCGGACAGCGGGCGCGTGGTCGCACCGGCCGGTGCTTCCAATTCCTCGCCTCCCTTCGGACGGGCGGCTGTGTCAGCGGCACTCAACGACGCCCGCCCCCGAGCGGTGCTCAGCTCGCCACGCTCGCCGGCTCAGGCGTCGCCGGGGTGGTCGTCGAGCTGTAGTCGAACTGCTCCTCGGCCCCGAACAGCACGTCGAGCACCTTGGAGCGCAGCCCCTCGTTGAGGGCGATCGCCAGCACGCCGCCGACCGCGAGCAGCATCAGCGTGCGGCGGCCGCGACGGCGGCGCACAGGCTTCGGCTCCTCCCGCAGCTGGCTGGATGCCTCGCGCAGCGAGTCGACCGCGCTGCGCAGCTCCGCCTGGAGCTTGCGGTCCTCCATCAGCGCCTTGCCGGCGGGCTTGCCGTTGGTCATCCGCCCGTAGGCGCTGCGTGCCGCCCCGTAGGCGGAGAGCAGGTTCATGCGCAGCTGCTCGTCTTCGATCAAGCGCTGCACGTAGCGATTGCGCTGAGCGGCCCTCGCCGCTTCGGACGCCCTGACAAGTCTGTCCCTTGATGCCATGTCTCCCACCGCCTCTGCCGAAAGCTTGCAGGTCTCGCGAGCAATATACCCGCGCCGGCTTCCCGCCATCGCCCCCCACGGACGGTTAGGCGTGCAGCGCTGCCTGCTCGTCGGCTGAGGGGAACGCCCACGCAGCACTGGTGCGCCGCTCCTGGCGGAACACGAAACGCAGCTGCGGGGGCGGTTTGAGCTCGGCCTCGCTGGGGCGGAAGGTGCCGCACGGCTCGGCCAGATCGAGGGCGCAAAGCAGATTCACGCGGAAGAAGCATTCCTCGCAGGTGACCTTCTTGGCCGCGGTCCGGCGCGGTGTTCTGCCCTGCTTGGCCTGCAACCTTCCCCCTCCTCCTCGTGCTGGCGGCTTCGGGGACACGAGCTTGAGCCAGTGTCTCCGGTTCGGTGTGACGCTGGCGATCAAAGCACGGCGGGGCTGGGCGCTCAAGGCCGGCGGCGGGCTCAACTCGCAAATCGCAGAGAAAAGCGACGGCTATCCGGAAATACCCGAGGAGCCGTCACTTTCCTGTGACAATCGCCCTGAAGAGGCCGCATTTTCCGGGTGTCCAGGCTGGTCGCGTCATCATCTGGGCCGTGGAGATCCTGCTCACCGGCGCGACCGGCTTCGTCGGTTCGCTGCTGCTCGAAGTGCTGCGAGGCGAAGGCCACGAGGTGCGGGCGCTGAGCAGAGACCCGGCCCGCCTCAGCGCGAGCCCGGTGAAGGTCCTCCGCGGGGATGCCGTGACCGGCGAGGGCATCGAGCGGGCGTTGCGGGGCGTCGAGGTGGCCTACTACCTGATCCACTCGATGGAGCCCTCGGCAGGCGGCGTCAGCTTCGTCGAGCGCGAGCGGCTCGCGGCGGCCAACTTCGCGGCCGCCGCGCGGGCCGCCGGCGTGCGACGGATCGTCTATCTCGGCGGCCTGGTGCCGCATTGGCGGCCGGCCGGTGAAGGCGCGGCGGGACGGCGCGGCGAGCGAGCCCCGCGATCCCGGCACCTGGAGAGCCGCGAGATGGTCGAGCGGATCCTTCTGGAGGCCGTGCCCGACTCATTGGCGCTGCGAGCGTCGATCGTGATCGGCGCACGGTCGCGGTCCTTCAGGCTGCTCGTGCGGCTCGTCGAGCGACTGCCCGTGCTCACCCTGCCCGCCTGGCAACGTCACCGCACGCAGCCGATCGACGAGCGCGACGTGATCGCGATGCTCGCCGCATGCGCCGGCAGCCAGCTGCCGGGTCAGGTGCTGGAGATCGGCGGCCCCGACGTCGTGAGCTACGGCGAGATGCTCGAACGCATCGCCGAGGCGATGCTGGTCGGCCGGCCCTCGCTGCGCCTCGGTGTGAGCCTGACACCCCTCGCGGGACGTATCGCGGCGGCGATCGGATCGGAGGACCCGGAGCTCGTGGTGCCGCTGATGGAAGGCCTGCAGGGGGATCTCCTGCCGCGCGACGATCGTGCCGCCGAGCGCCTCGGCGTGCGCCTGCACTCGTTCGACTCCGCCGTCGCGCACGCGCTGGCAGAATGGGAGCGGGCCGAGTCACTGGCCGCACGCTGATGAGCCAGGTAACAGCCTCGATCACCATCGACGCTCCGCCCGAGAAGGTCTGGGAGATGGTCATGGACCCCACCCACCTCGCCACCTGGGTCACGATCCACCGTCGCCTGCTCCACGCCGACGAGGGCAAGGCGCGAGTCGGCTACCGGATGGACCAGCGCATCCACTTGCGCGGCGTAACGGTCGAGGTTCACTGGAATCTCGCCGAGTGCGACCCTCCTCACCGCGCCGTCTGGGAGGGGCGCGGCCCGGCCCGCTCGCGAGCCCACACCGAATACCTGCTCGAACCCGCGGACGGTGGAACCCGTTTTGACTATCGCAACGAGTTCCACGCACCGCTCGGGCCCGTCGGGGCGATCGTCAGCCGTGCGCTGGTCGGTGGCATCCCGCTACGCGAGGCGCACAGGTCACTTGACAGGTTGAAGGAGCAGATCGAGCAGCGAGGGTGAGAAAGGGCTACTGTAAGACGCTCCGTCCCAAATATGAGAGATCCTCATATTGAAACAAGTGAACAGGAAGGTACCGTGACCGACTTCCTTGATGAGAAGCGCAAGGAGATCACCGACCGGCTCAAAGAGCTGAAGCCGCTGGTCGACGAGTATCACCGCCTCGAGGCAGCGGCCGGCGCCCTCGCCGGCGTCGGAGGCTCGGCGGTGCGCGCGGCGACGGCCGTCGCGACGGGCAAAGGCAGAGGCAAAGGCAAAGGCAAAGGCAAACGAGGCCCCGGACGCCCGCGCGGCTCGGCCTCGAAAACGGCGACGGCGAAAACGACGGCGACGAAAACACGCAAAGCGGCACGTCCGGCGAAACGCCGTGCCGGGCGGCGCAAAGGTAGCGGCACCCGCGCCGCCGAGGCGCTCGCGCTCGTTCAGGGCCAGCCGGGTATCACGATCCCCGAGCTCGCCGCCAAGATGGGCATAAAGCAGAACTACCTCTATCGCGTCCTCCCCGGGCTCGAGCAGGAAAAAAAGGTCAACAAGCAGGGCCGCGGCTGGTACCCGAAGAGTTAAGGCTGAGCTCGTCACCTCCCTCGCGGAGGCACGTTCAACGCGAAAGGGCGCGGTGTCACACCGCGCCCTTTCTGGTCTCTCGGGGTACCCGGAGACGCCTTCTAGATCATCCCCTGCTCGGCCACCGTGTCGCGCTCGCCGACCAGCTCTCCGACCGAGGCGTCGATCTTGCCCCGGGAGAAATCATCGAGGTCGAGGCCCTGCACGACCTCGTACTCGCCACCGGCGCAGGTGCAGGGAAAGCCGCTGATCAGCCCCTCGGGAACGTCGTAGGAGCCGTCGGAGACCACACCCATCGATACCCATCCGCCGGCGGTGCCTTTGACCCAATCGCTGACGTGGTCGATGGCCGCGCTCGCGGCCGATGCCGCCGAGGAGGCGCCCCGCGCCTCGATGATCGCCGCGCCGCGTTTGCCCACATCGGGCAGGAAATCGTTCTCGATCCATTCCTGGTCATCGACGGCGACGGCCGCGATGTGCCCGCCGACCTTCGCGTGGAACAGGTCGGGATACATCGTCGGCGAGTGGTTCCCCCACACGGCCATTTCGGTCACCTCTGTCACCGGCACCTCGAGCTTGTTGGCGAGCTGGGCGACCGCGCGGTTGTGGTCGAGGCGCATCATCGAGGTGAAGCGCTCACGCGGCACGTCCGGCGCGTTGTTCATCGCGATCAGGCAGTTGGTGTTGGCGGGGTTGCCGACCACGAGCACTTTCAGGTCCGACGCTGCCCGGCTGTTCAGCGCCTTGCCCTGGGTCGTGAAGATCTGGCCGTTCGCGGAGAGCAGCTCGGCCCGCTCCATGCCCTTCGTGCGCGGGCGTGAGCCGACCAGCAGCGCGATGTTGGTGCCGTCGAAGCCCTGCTCGGGGTCGTCGTGGAGGTCGAGCCCGGTGAGCAGCGGGAAGGAGCAGTCGACCAGCTCCATCGCCACGCCCTCCAGCGCACCCATCGCCTGGGGCACCTCGAGCAGGCGCAGGTCCACGGGCTGGTCGGGGCCGAGCAGCTGTCCGCTGGCGATACGGAACACGATGCTGTAGCCGATCTGGCCGGCGGCGCCGGTGACGGTCACACGTACTGGGTTGCTCACAGGTTCATCTCCTGGGGAGTGGCGGGTTGGTATTCCGGTTTCGCGGCCCTCACCCTCAGGCGGCCGCGGTGCGCAGGTTCTCGTCGATCGACGACAGGAACTCCTCGGTCGTCTGCCATTCCTGATCGGGACCGACCAGCAGCGCCAGGTCCTTGGTCATCTTCCCACCTTCGACAGTTTCGATGCAGACGCGCTCGAGCGTCTCGGCGAACTCCGTGACCTCGGGGGTGCCGTCCATCCGCCCCCGGGCGGCCAGCCCCCGCGTCCAGGCGAAGATCGATGCGATCGGGTTGGTCGAAGTGGGCTTGCCCTGCTGATGCTGGCGGTAGTGGCGGGTGACCGTGCCATGCGCGGCCTCGGCCTCCACGGTGCTGCCGTCGGCCGTCATCAGCACGCTGGTCATCAGGCCGAGCGAGCCGAACCCCTGCGCGACGGTGTCCGACTGCACATCGCCGTCGTAGTTCTTGCAGGCCCATACATAGCCGCCCTCCCACTTCAGCGCGGCCGCGACCATGTCGTCGATCAAGCGGTGTTCGTAGGTGATCCCGGCCTGCTCGAAGTCGCTCTTGAACTCGGTCTCGTAGACCTCGGCGAAGATGTCCTTGAAGCGCCCGTCGTAGTTTTTGAGAATCGTGTTCTTCGTCGACATGTAGACCGGGTAGCCGCGATCGAGCCCGTAGCGCAGCGACGCGCGGGCGAAGTCCCTGATCGACGCGTCGAGGTTGTACATCGAGAGCGCCACGCCTGGGCCCGGGAAGTCATAGACCTCGAGCTCGATCGGGTCCTCGCCGGCGGTCGGCGTGAATGTCATGGTCAGCTTTCCCTCACCCGGTACCACGAGGTCGGTGGCGCGGTACTGGTCGCCGAAGGCATGGCGGCCGATCACGATCGGCTTCGTCCACCCCGGCACCAGGCGGGGAACGTTCGAGATCACGATCGGCTCGCGGAAGATCACGCCGCCGAGGATGTTTCGAATCGTCCCGTTGGGCGAGCGGTACATGGCCTTCAGGCCGAACTCCTCGACGCGGGCCTCGTCAGGCGTGATCGTCGCGCACTTCACGCCGACGCCGTGCTCCTTGATCGCTTCCGCCGCTTCGACTGTGACCCGGTCGTCGGTGGCGTCGCGGTTCTCGATCCCCAGGTCGTAGTACCTCAGGTCGATCTCGAGGTACGGCAGGATCAGCTGCTGCTTGATGAACTCCCAGATGATCCGGGTCATCTCGTCGCCGTCGAGCTCGACGAGCGGGTTCTGCACCTTGATCTTCGCCATATTCGGTCCTTCGTGTCCGTGCTTTTCGGGGGCGTTCCAGGGAGGGCGCCTGGGCTGTGATTCGCCGAGCGCGCGCTCAGCGCCCGCGAACGGCCGGCGGCGCCGATGCTATCGGGCGGGTGCTCGTGCGCCCTCGGCGGGAAAGCCCGCGCCGGCCACCGCCCACCCGGGCTATTCGTTCCAGCTGGGCTCCGCCGCGTGGGCGACCAGCAGTTTCGCCGTGCCGCCGCCGAACGGCACCGTGACGACGTTCGCGCTCGACGCGGGGCCCTCGAGACCGCCTTCGGCGACGAGCAGCTGCGAGCCGTCGCCGGAGATCGCGCCGCCGACGACCGGCCGGCGCCCGATGCGCACAGCCCGTGCACGGCCCGAGGGCACCTGCACCGTCCACGCTTCGCTCGTGTCCTGTCCCTCGAACTCCGCCAGCATCCGGGTGCCGGCCGCCGAGAAGCCGAGCGGAACCAAACCGGAGACGAGTGAGCGCACGCGGATCCCCGTCAGCCTGCGCGGCGCCCCGCCGGCGGAGCGCCGCAGCCAGATCTGGTAGACGGGCGCATCGTTGCGGCGCAGGTGCTCGCGGTCGTAAGCGATGTAGTCGGGGCCCCAGATCGGGTTGAGGCTGCGCCCGTCGCCCGTGACCCGCCTCAGCCCGGCACCGGTTGGGCCCGCCATGTAGAGGTTGACCGGCGCGGCGAGGGTCTGCGAGCCGGCGCGGCCGAAGACGATCCGGTCACTGCCGTCGGGCGCGAAGCTCGCGCCGTAGACGATGCCGCTCGAGATCGTCCGCAGCGTGCCCGCGCTCGTGTCGAGCACCGCGAGGCCCGAGCGGCGCCCGACGTTCCTGATCGCGGTCGACTGCAGCGCGACCGCGAGATAGCGTGAGTCCGGCGACCAGGCGAGCGGCACAGCCGTCGCCGAGGCGAGGCTGCCCAGCCGCAGCGGACCGGCGCCGGCCGTCGAATACACCGCCAGCGAGGGCCCGCTTTCGGTGCTTCCACCGGTCCCGAACAGACCGGCCGCGACGAGCTTCCCGTCCGGCGAGAGCTGCGGGTTGGCGCCGGGGCCGAGGAGCTTGCGTTCGGCCCCGTCCACGAGTGCTGTCGATACCAGCGATTCGGGATGCGCTTCGCTCGAGGTGGCGAAGGCGATCAGCGTCGGGATCGCCGTCGAGCCGAGTCTCGAGGAGCGGGCCCGCGCGCTGCTCATCGCCGAGCTCGCCTCAGGCGCCCGCGACGATTGCGCGGACGCGCCGGCCAACACCGCCGTCATCGTCAGGAGCAGCCCCGCGAGAAAGACCGCGAGGCCGGTTCGCACACCCCACATGAGCCGAGCATATAGCTGCCCGCATGCGTCGCCGGCTCCGTCGCGCCCGGGCGCCGCGAGGCCGCCATCTGCGACACTCCCTCCATGGCCACCGTCTCGCACCCCACGGGCGAGAGCACCGCGCCGTGGCACACCCACGAGGTCTTCAACCAGGTGCCGCCGCTGGAGGGCCTCGACGTCTTCTCGAGCAACCTCCCGCTGGTCGAGGCGACCGAGCGCGAGGGGGCCGGCTGGGTGACCGAGCGGGCCTCTGCGCTGGGGCGTTTCGTGGGCGGCGCACCGCAGCAGGAATGGGGCCGGCTGGCGAACGAGAACAAGCCGGTGCTGCGCACGTTCGACCGCTACGGGCACCGCATCGACGAGGTCGAGTTCCACCCGGCCTGGCATCAGCTGATGAAGATGGGCGTCGAGCACGAGCTGCACTCGCTGCCCTGGACCAGCTCGGAGCCGAACCCCCACACCGCCCGCGCCGCTCTCTACATGACCGCGATGCAGGCGGAGGCCGGCTATGCCTGCCCGATCACGATGACCTTCGCGGTCGTCCCCGCGCTGCGCGTACAGCCCGAGCTGGCGGCCGAATGGGAGCCGCTCGTGACGGCCACCCACTACGACCCGCGCCTCGTCCCCGCCACCGAGAAGGGATCGGCGATCTCGGGGATGGCGATGACCGAGAAGCAGGGTGGCTCGGACGTGCGCGCCAACACCACCGTCGCGCGCCCGCTGAACGGCGGCGGCGCCGGTGCCGAGTACGAGATCGTCGGCCACAAGTGGTTCTGCTCGGCGCCGATGTCCGACGTGTTCCTCGTGCTGGCGCAGACCGAGGATGGCCTCTCCTGCTTCTTGATGCCGCGGGTCCTCGCCGACGGGACCCGCAACGCCTTCCACATCCAGCGCCTGAAGGACAAGCTCGGCAACCACTCGAACGCCTCCTCGGAGGTCGAGTTCCACAGCGCCTGGGCGCGAATGGTCGGCGAGCCCGGGCGAGGCGTGCCCACGATCATCGAGATGGTCGGCCACACGCGCCTGGACTGCGTGATCGGCTCAGCGGCGGGAATGCGCACCGGCGTCGTCAACGCGACCCACCACACCGCCCATCGCAGCGCCTTCGGCAAGCTGCTCTCAGAGCAGCCGCTGATGCGCAACGTGCTCGCCGACCTGTGCGTCGAGTCCGAGGCGACCACGGCCCTGGCGATGCGCCTGGCGCGGGCCTATGACGAGGCGCGCGAGGACGCCGACGCCGGCGAGGATACGAGCGACGCGCAGCTGTTCAAGCGGCTGGCCACGGCCGTCGGCAAGTACTGGACCTGCAAGCGGGCGCCCAACCACGCCTTCGAGTCCCTCGAGTGCCTCGGCGGCGCGGGCTATGTCGAGGAGTCGGGCATGCCCCGCCTCTACCGCGAGGCGCCCCTGGCCTCGATCTGGGAGGGCTCGGGCAACGTCATGAGCCTCGATGTGCTGCGGGCGCTGACCCGTACGCCCCGCTCGCTGGAGGTGTTCCTCGCCGAGGTCGAGCTGGCCACGGGGGGCGACGCCCGCCTGGACCGCCGCGTGGCGCACCTGAAGGATCAGTTCGCCGAGCCGGAGACGCTCGAGAGCCGCGCCCGGCGGGTCGTGGAAAGCATGGCCCTCTGCCTGCAGGGCTCGCTGCTCGTGCGCCACGGCGACCCGGCCGTCGCGGACGCGTTCTGCGCCTCGCGGCTGGACGGCGACGGGGGACTCGAGTACGGCACCCTTCCCGCCGGCAGCGACTTCGAGGCGATCGTCTCCCGCTCGCGGCCGGAGCACTGACCTCGCCCGCCCGGCGGCCGCCGGGCGCTGAGCGGCCTACCATCTGAGGCCATGCCCCTTCGTCAGCGTCAGAACTTGCAGCTGGCGCGGATCTTCGGGATTCGCATCGGGGTCAGCGTGAGCTGGTTCTTCGTCCTGTTCTTCCTGATCTACTGGCTCGGCGCGAAGTACTTCCCGCCGATGCTGGAAGCATCGAGCACGACGTCCTACCTGGTTGCGGTCGCCGCGGCCCTCGGCTACTTCCTGTCGCTGATCCTGCACGAGCTCGGCCACGCCCTCGTCGCCCGCCGCCTCGGCATCGGCATCGCCGGCATCGACCTGTGGTTCTTCGGCGGCCTCTCGAAGATGCGCCGCGAGCCGGCCACCCCCGGCGAGGAGTTCAAGATCGCCGCGGCGGGCCCGGCGGTGACGCTGCTGCTGCTGATCATCTGCGCGGCGATCGGCGTCGCGCTCTCCTCGGGCCATCCCTTCACCGAATCGCTGACCCGGGAAGGCTTCACCACCACCCCCGCACTGGCCCTCACCGGCTGGCTGGCGTTCGTCAACGCGGCCCTGTTCTTCTTCAACGTGCTGCCCGCCTTCCCGCTCGACGGCGGCCGCATCGCCCGGGCCGTGATCTGGCGCATGAGCGGCGACCGCAACCGCGCGACGGGCTGGACCGGCCGCGCCGGACAGGGACTGGCGCTGCTCCTCGGCCTCGCCGGGCTGCTCGATCTGCAGCAGAACCACTCCTCCTTCAGCCTGCTGACGCTGGTGCTCGCCTTCTTCCTCTACCAGGCCGCCGGGTCGGCAGTCCTGCAGGGCGCGATCGGCCGCCGCATCCAGAACGTCCGAGTCGCCGACATCATGGACCGCGAGCCCGTCACGATCCCCGCCGAGGTGACGCTGCTGGACGCCCAGGAGCAGTACTTCATGCGCTACCGCTGGCCGTGGTTCGTCGTCGTCGACCCCGCCCGTCACTTCCTCGGCGTGGTCCGCCAGCAGCGGGTGGAAGAGGAGATCGCCGCGGGCCGCCCTGCCCTTGAGGTGGTCGACGCGCTCGAGCAGGACCTGGCGGTGAGGATCGGCGAAGAGGCGCCGCTCGAATCGCTGCTCGGCGCCGAGGGCCTCGGCCGGCTCGGCGCGATGGTCGCGGTCGACGCGGACGGGGTCCTGCAGGGCGTCGTCACGCTCGCCCAGGTGCGCCGCGCCCTCGCGCCGACGGGCTGAAAAGGACGATCTCCCGGGCGTGCGCGAGGCGCACGGCTGTGCGGTCCAGCGGCCCGCCGGGGCCTGGCCGGGTCCGGGACCCCGCGCGTTATAGAGTCCTCCCGCACCTTCCCCAACGACTGAACCTCAAGGAGCCATGCCAGCACACGACGTCTTGATCATCGGGGCCGGCCTCGCCGGGCAGCGGGCCGCGCTGGCAGCCGCCCAGCAGGGGGCGAGCGTCGCGATCATGAGCAAGGTCCACCCTGTTCGCTCCCACTCGGTGGCCGCCGCGGGGGGCATCAACGCCGCGATCAGCGTCGATGACGACTGGCACTCGCACGCCTACGACACGGTCAAGGGCTCGGACTTCCTGGGCGACCAGGATGCGATCGAAGTGATGTGCTCGGAGGCACCCCAGGAGGTGCTGAACCTCGAGCACATGGGCGTGACGTTCCATCGCAACGACAAAGGCGAGATGGACCTGCGGGCGTTCGGCGGCGCATCCATGAAGCGCACCGCCTACGTCGCGGACATCACCGGCCAGGCGCTCCTGCACGTGCTCTACGAGCAGCTGATGAAGCACCACGAGACGGTCGAGCGCTTCGAGGAGTGGTTCACGACCTCGCTGCTGCTGAACGAGGAAGGCGTCTGTGCGGGCGTGATCGCACGCGACGTGCGCAGCGGCCGCATGGAGGCCTTTACGGCGAAGAACGTGATCCTCGCCTGCGGCGGCGCCGGCCAGGCCTACAAGCCGACCACCAACGGCCTGATCGTGACCGGCGACGGGATCGCGATGGCCTACCGCGCCGGCGCCCCCCTGATGGACATGGAGATGGTGCAGTACCACCCCACCTGCCTGGTCGAGACCGGCATCCTGATCACCGAGGGCGCGCGCGGCGAGGGCGCGCACCTGCTGAACGCGAACGGCGAACGGTTCATGGAGAAAGCGGCTCCGAACAAGATGGAGCTGGCCTCCCGCGACGTCGTCTCGCGAGCCGAGCAGATCGAGATCAACGAGGGCCGCGGCGTCGGCCCGAACGGGGCCGGCATCTACCTCGATGTCACCGTCGTGCCGAAAAAGCGCACCCTCGAGGCCCTCCGCGAGATCGTCAACCTGGGACGCGACTTCGCGGGCGTGGACATCACCCGCGAACCGATCATGATCCGCCCCGGCCAGCACTACATCATGGGAGGCGTCAAGACCGACATCGACGGGCGCACGCCGATCGAGGGCCTGTACGCGGCCGGCGAGGTGGCATGCGTGTCGGTCCACGGCGGCAACCGGCTCGGCGCCAACTCGCTGCTCGACACCCTGATCTTCGGGCGCCGCTCGGGCGAACACGCCGCCGCCCGCGCCGCCACGATCGGGGCGCCGAAGGTCGACACGGCCGCGCATCTGCGCCGCGATGAAGCGACCCTGGAAGGCATCATCTCCCGCCCTCGCGACGGCCGGCGGGTCTCGCAGATCAAGGACGAGCTCGGCGAGACGATGAACAAGCACGCCGCCGTGTTCCGCGACGAGGCGGGGCTGCAGAGCTCCCTGGAGACGATCGGCCGACTCAAAGAGGAGGCCGCCGGAGCCTGGATCGACGACCGCGGCACGGTCTTCAACCAGGACGTGCTCGGCGCCCTCGAGCTCGGCTACATGGTCGACTGCGCCGAGGCGACGGTCCTGGCGGCAATCGAGCGCAAGGAGTCCCGGGGCGCGCAGTTCCGTACCGACTACCCGGAGCGCAACGACGCGGAGTGGCTCAAGCACATCGACATCACCCTCGGTGAGAGCGGCCCGGAGGTCAGCTACTCGCCGGTGACCATCACCCAGTGGCAGCCGGAGGAGCGGAAATACTGATGCGCTGGCGGATGGGTTCCTTCATCTCAACCAGAAAGCAGGCACGCGGCTGATGGCTGAAGCGCACGACCGCCCGCCCGAGAAGTTCACGCTCCGCATGCGCCGCTACGACCCTGAGTCGGGCGACGCCCCCTACTGGGACGAGCACACGGTCGAGCTCGAGCCCCATCGTTCGGTCCTGGAGGCCGTGCTGCAGGCGCGCGACCGCTTCGACGGCTCGATCGGGATCCGCTGCTCCTGCCGGCAGGCGATCTGCGGCTCGTGCGGGGTGCGGGTAAACGGCGAGCCGGCCCTCGCCTGCCACACACACCTCGACGCGGCCCAGAGCAGCGCCGCCGACGGCGTGATCGAGATCGAGCCGATGGGCAACATGCCGGTGATCAAGGACCTGATCGTCGACATGGACGCGGTCCACTGGAAGAAGATCCAGCGCGTCACGCCCTGGCTGCTCGCCAAGCAGCCGGTGCCCGAGCGCGAGTACCTCGTGCCCAAAGAGTCGATGGTGGACGTCACCCAGTCGATGGCCTGCATCCAGTGCGGAGCCTGCGTCTCGGACTGCCTGGCGATGGAGGTCGACCCCGGCTTCATCGGCCCGGCCGCGCTCGCCAAGGCCTACCGCTTCGTGGGCGACCCGCGCGACGACGAGCAGCGCGAGCGGCTCAACGACCTCGCTCAGGATCCGCAGGGCCTGTTCGACTGCACCCACTGCTTCAAGTGCGTCGAGGCATGCCCGAAGGACGTCAACCCGATGGGCCAGATCATGCGTCTGCGCCGCATCGCCACCTCCGACCAGCACATCGTCGACCACAACAACGGCGAGCGCCACGAGGCGGCCTTCACCACCCTGATCAAGGACAACGGCCTGTTGTGGGAGACGGAGCTCCTCCCCCGCTCCTACGGCGGCAACTCGTGGTTCGGCAAGTTCCACCCGGCTGCCGGCAAAGAGCTGCTGAGCTCGCTGCCCGTGGTGATGAAGGCGCTGCTGCGGCGCAAGTTCAACCCGCTGGCAGCCTTCAAACCCCACAAGATCCCCAGCTCCGACCTGAAGGCGGTGCAGTCGATCTTCGACCGCGTCGAAGGTCGCGAGGAACGCTACGAGCTGAACCTCTACATCACCGGCTCCGACGAGGACAACGCGCCCCTGGCCGAGGCCGCGACGGGCGGCGCGGCCCCCTCTGCGCCCGCCGCTGAGAGCGCCGCCGAGTCCTCGCCGCCGCCCGCGGACCCGGGTCCCGTCGCGACCACCGCCGTCGCCGAGAAGCCGCCCGCCGAGACGGAGGCCGGGGAGAGCGCTGCGGCCGAGGCCGGGAAGAACGCAGAGGACGGCGAGGAAGCCGCCACAAACGAAGAAAGCGAGAGCTGATGAAGGTCGCCTACTGGCCCGGCTGCGTGAGCCGCGGCTTCACTCCCGAGCTGCACGGCTCGATGGCCAAGGTCGCCCCGTTGCTGGACCTCGAGCTGGTCGAGCTCGACCGCGCCTGCTGCACTGGCGCGGGCGTGATCGCCGAGCACAACCAGGAGCTTGCGGACACGCTCAACGCGCGCACCTTCGCGCTTGCTCAGCAGGTGCAGGGAGCGGAGATGATGATGAACATCTGCTCGACCTGCCAGGGGGCGCAGAGCGAGTGCCAGGAAAGACTCGACGCCAGCGAGGAGTACCGCGACCACGTCAACGCGACGCTCGCCTCCGAGAACCTCACCTACGAGCGCGGCCTGACCAACAAGAACTTCCTGTGGCTGCTTGTCGAGGAGATCGGCCTCGAGGAGCTGCGCTCGAAAGTGCGCAGGCCGCTCACTAACCTGAAGGTCGGTCCCTTCTACGGCTGTTACATAGTCCGCCCGCGCAAGCGGCTCGGGATCGACTCCGAGCACCGCCGCGACAACTACCTGCACGAGGTCATCGAGGCGCTCGGCGGCACCGTGATCGACTACGCGGGCATGCGCAAGTGCTGCGGCTTCCCGATCATCACGATGAACAAGGAGGCCTCGCTGAAGCAGGCCGGCCGCCACCTCGGCGACGCGGTGGACGCCGACGCCGACTGCCTGGTCACGCCCTGCCCGCTCTGCCACCTGAACCTCGACATGCAGCAGCCGCTCGCCGAGAAGACGGTCGGCCGCGAGCTGAACATGCCGGTCCTGCACCTGCCCCAGCTGGTCGGGCTGGCGCTCGGCGTGGACCCCGGAGAGCTCGGCCTGAGCCGCCACGTGGTGCGACCGACGTCGGTGATCGACTGGTCCACCTCGGTGGTAGGGGCGGCGGCGTAGCCGCTCCCCGCCCCCGCGGGTCCGGCCGTCACCGTCACGATCCCGGCCGGCGAAGGGCTCGTGCCCTCGGGCTGGTACATGCTGTTCGCCGACAACGCACAGCGGACGCCCTCGGCGGCCCGCTGGATACACGTCGACTAGCCCCCCGGCCGGGCTGATCCCCGCCGTGTGCCGCCGGGGCCCACGGGCGCCCCTGCGGTCAAAGCCTGCCCCGCGCCAGGTCCAGCAGCCGGCCGAGCACCCGCTCGCCGTCCTTGCGCAGCCCGTCGTGGTCGTACTCGCTGGTGAGCCACAGCCGCAGCCGCGGGACGCACGCCGCGGTCTGCTCTGAGAAGGCCCGCTCGACGTAGGGATCCTCGGCGTAGACGGCCGCCGCCCCGGGAACCTCGTTCCGCGACAAAGCCTCGCGGTCATAGAGCGCGGGCCACTCGTGGGCCGCGAGCAGCTCCGCGGCCTCGCGCAAGGGGGCCAGCGAGGGCCGCTCGAACATCGCGGGGAAGATGTGCTCTCCGGTCATGAACTCCTCGGGCCAGTCGCTCTGCTCCTCGAGCACCCGCCGGGCGGACCAGGCGGTGGCGCCGCCGTTGGCCCAGCAGGCCTCGTGCAGGACGGCGTAGATCGGATTGCGGGCGAAGCTCGTGGCCTGCTCGGCGTCGTGCAGGAAGGCGGGCGAGCCGGGATCGAGCTCGAGGATGTAGTGCAGGCGCTCGATGCCGTCGCTCATGCCGAGCAGGATGCCGAGCTGTCGGACTCGCGCAGGTGTGAGGCGGTCGCCGCCCGGCAGCAGCGGCGGCTCGCGCCCGGCGCGCTCCAGCAGCCCGAGCAGCCGCTCCCGATCCTCCGGGTAGCGCTCGTAGAAGCGTTCGTTTCGGTCGCGCATGCGGGCCAAGGTCGCGCGGTAGACGTCGTCGATCTGCGCGTCGAGCGGAGGCACGCCGCCGGTGAACATCACCTCCCGAAGCGAAGCCGGGGCGGCCGAGAGGTAGCGCATCGCGCAGAAGCCGCCGAAGCTCTGCCCGAGCACGCTCCAGCGCTCGACCTCCAGCTCGCGGCGGATCGCCTCGGCGTCGGCGACGATCGAGTCGGCGCGGAAATGGGTCAGGTAGCGGGCCTGTTCCTCGGCGGAGCCGGGCAGCCGCGTGGCGATCGGCGCGGAGCGCCCGGTGCCGCGCTGGTCGAGCATCAGCACGCGGAAGTCGGCCAGCGCGCGCTCAAGCCACGGTGGCGTGGCGTTCGCCCGGATCGGCCGCGGCGCCTCGAAGCCGGGACCGCCCTCGAAGAACACGAGCAGCGGCCGCTCGCGCCCGTCCGGGTCGGCCAGCTCCCGTGAGAAGACCGAGATGCGCGGACCGTCCGGTTCGCTGTGATCGAGCGGGAGCGAGTGCTCGCGCTCGATCACCACCAGGTTCGGGATCTCACGGACGACGGTCACGGCGCGGAGGTTAGCTCCGCCCCCCGCCCGCCGCGCGCGAGGTGGCGCGACCCGTGCTCGGCCGCCGTCAGCCGGCGAGCTGCTCGAACAGCTCGTCGAGCTGCTCGTAGCCCTCGTTCACTCCCTTTTCCATCCCCGCCTCGATCATCCAGTCGCGCTCCTCACCGGTGTGGAAGAGCGAGTGGACGATCAGCCTCGTACGCTCGCCGAGGTCTTCGAGCTCGACCGTGTCGATCAGCACGTGCCCCGGGTTGCTCTCGCATTCGAACGTGTAGACGAGACGCGCGGGCGGGGTGACCTCGCGGTACACGCCCCGGAAGGCGATCTCGGATCCGTCGGCTTTGCTCTCCACAAAGCGCCACACCCCGCCGGGGCGCAGGTCGAGCCCCTCGACGCGCGTCTCGGACTCGCGCAGGCCCCACCAGCGGGGAATCAGCTCGGGGTCGGTGTAGGCTGCCCAGACGCGCTCGCGGGGCGCATCGAAGACCCGTTCGGTGACGATCTCCCGCTCGGCGGGCGTCCTGAGCACGGCCTTGCTCCGCTGCTCGCTTGTCATCGCTGCTCATCTCCCTTCGTGTCCCTGAGGAACTCGTCGAGTCGATCGAGACGCCCGGCGAGCGCGCGCCGGTAGGAGTCGACCCACGCCTGGATGTCCTCGAGGCGGCGCGGCCCGAGGCTGCAGAGCCTCGTCCGGCCGACCTTTTCGGTGCTCACCAGCTCTGCCTCCTCGAGCACCCGCACGTGCTTGCGGGCTCCCGTCAGAGTGATCCCGAAGGGCGCCGCCAGCTCACCGATCGACGCGGTGCCGGCGCTGACCCGTTCGAGCATTCCTCGCCGTGTCGGGTCCGCCAGCGCGGCGAACGTGCGGTCGAGCGGCTCCCCCTCATAGTGAACCATACGGTTCAGTGTAGCACGGATCACGGCCCGGTCGAGGGAAGGGCGGGCAGGCGGGCTGCGGCGTGTGGCGGGAAGGGTGGGGATGGGCCATCTAGGCTTACGCGCGTGCGGATCGTGACCGTCGTCGGAAACCGGCCCCAGTTCGTGAAGGCCGCGGCGATCTCGGCGCCGCTGCGCGCCGAGCACGAGGAGGTGCTGATCCACACCGGACAGCACCACGACGACACGCTCTCGCGAGTGTTCTTCCGCGAGCTGGGGCTGGCGCGCCCGGACCGCGAGCTGCAGATCGCGGGCGCCAGCAACACCTCGCAGACCGCCCGGATGCTGGCGGCGCTGGAGGGGCCGCTCGCCGAGCTCGAACCGGACGCGGTGCTCGTCTACGGCGACACCAACTCGACGCTGGCGGGGGCGATCGCGGCGGCGCAGGCGCAGCTGCCGGTCATCCACGTGGAGGCCGGCATGCGCTCATTCGACCGCACGATGCCCGAGGAGCTCAACCGCGTGCTCACCGACCACTGCTCGGAGCTTCTGCTCTGCCCGTCCGAGCCCGCCGCGGAGAACCTGCGCCGGGAGTCGGTGACAGGACGAATCGAGGTGGTGGGCGACGTGATGGTCGATGTCGCCGCGCGCTGGCACCCGCGGGCGCTCGAGGACGAGGCCACGCGGGCGTCCTACGGCGTCGGCGACAGCGAGTACCTGCTGCTGACGGCGCACCGCGCGGGGAACGTCGACGACCCGGGCCGGCTGGCGAAGCTCGTCGAGCTGATCGAGGCCCTGCCCGGCCCGGTCGTGTTCCCCGTCCACCCCCGCACGCTCCTTCGCCTCGAGCAGGCGGGGATCTACTCGCGCCTCGAGGACCTGCCCGGGCTGCGCATCGCACGGCCGCTCGGCTACGCCGAGTTCGCGGCGCTGCTGTGTCGCGCCCGCGCGGTGCTGACGGACTCCGGGGGCGTCCAGAAGGAGGCGTACCTTGCCGGGGTGCCCTGCGTGACGCTCCGCGCGAACACCGAGTGGACCGAGACGGTGCAAACCGGCTGGAACACGCTCGTGGACCTGGACGCGGCGGCGGCGCTCGCGGCACTCGACGCGCCCCGCCCCGCCGAGCGTCCCCCCCTCTACGGCGACGGCCACGCGGCCGAGCGGTGCGTCGCGGCGATCGGGAAGCTGTGAGCGCCCCGGACGAGCGGCCGGTCCGCGTCGCGGTGGCCGGCCTCGGCTACTGGGGCCCCAACCTCGCTCGCAACCTGGCCGCGATCCCCGGCTGCGAGCTGGCATGGCTGTGCGACGCCTCGCAGGCGGCGCGCGAGCGCATGGCGGCGGCCTTCCCGGGCGCCCGCAGCACCGCCGACCTCGACGAGCTGCTCGGCGATGATGAGCTGGACGCGGTGGTGCTGGCGACGCCGGTGCCCACGCACGCCGACCTCGCCACTGCGGTGCTGATGGCGGGCAAGCACTGCTTCGTGGAGAAGCCGCTCGCGACGAACGCAGCGGACGCCCAGCGGGCCGTCGACGCGGCCGCCGAGACCGGGCGGATCCTGATGGTCGGCCACCTGCTCGAGTACCACCCGGCGGTGACGCGCCTGAAGGAGCTGATCGACGCGGACGAGCTGGGCGGGCTCTACTACATCTACGGCAACCGCCTGAACCTGGGCAAGCTGCGGGCAGACGAGAACGCGCTGTGGAGCCTTGGCGCGCACGACGTGTCGGTCGCCCTGCACCTGATCGGCGAAGAGCCCGTGGAGTGCGTGGCGCAGGGCGTCTCCTACGTGCGCCAGCCGGTGCAGGACGTGGTGTTCTGCTTCCTGCGCTTCCCCTCGGGGGTTGTCGCCCACCTGCACCTCTCGTGGCTCGACCCGCACAAGGAGCGGCGCATCACGGTCGTCGGCTCGCGGCGCATGGCGACCTTCGACGACATGCTGATCGAGGGCAAGCTGACGATCTACGACAAGGGCTTCGACGAGGACACGAGCTCCTGGGGCGAGTACATCGCGCGCTCGGGCGACACCTTCTCGCCGCGGATCCCCAACCGCGAGCCGTTGCGCCTGGAGTGCGAGCACTTCGTGGAGTGCATCCGCACGGGCGCCACGCCGCGCTCGGACGGGGCCAGCGGGCTTCGTGTGGTGCGGGTGCTGGAGGAGCTTCAGCGCTCGCTCGACGAGCGCTCCTGAGGTGCCGGCGCGGGCCGCCGGTGCTCGGACGCCCGCGGAGTCGCCTCCCCTGCCGCGCCGTTAGGCGACGTGCGCGTGAGAGCCGCGCGAGCGGCGCTCGGTGGCGCCCTGCAGGGCGCCACCCTCGCGGCGGTCGATCTTCAGGACCGGGCCCCATTTACGCCCGACGAAGCGGAGCACGTAGGCGTCGCGGGGTTCGCTGTAGCGGAGTAGCGGGCGCGCCACCACCACTGTGCGTCTGTCCACATAACGGCGGGGTCTCTTGGCTGTTCGCATGTCCCTTTCATCCTTGAAAGTCGCGGGAAATGAAGCGATGCGCAGGAATTGTGACATATGCAGCCAGCCGAGCGCATTGATTCGCCATGACCCGCGGTGAGGGCCTTTGCGACGGGTCGGCGCTGGCGGCGGAGGTCTCGGGGAGGGCGGCGCGGGGCCCGTCGGTGCGGAGCCGCCTCAGCTGGAGGCGCGGAAGGGCTCCTCGACGGCGATGGTGCCCTCGCCGGAGAGCTCGAAGGCGCTGTGCAGGGCCTGCACGGCCGACTCGACGCGATCGCGCTCGATCACGCAGGAGATCTTGATCGGGGAGGTCGAGATCATGTCGATGTTGACTCCCTCGCGGGCGAGCACGCCGAAGACCTTCGCCGCCACCCCCGGATGCGATCGCATGCCGGCGCCGACGATCGAGACCTTGCCGGTGTTCTCGTGAGCGGTGATCTCCGAGTAGGACTCCCCCCGCAGCGGCTCGAGGGCGTCGATCGCGGTACGCATGTCATCGCGTGGCACGGTGAAGGAGATCTCGGCCTGCCCGCCCGCCGCGACGGGCTCGTTCTGGACGATCATGTCGACGTTGACGTTGGCGCCGGCCATCGCCTCGAAGATGCGGGCGGCGGCGCCGGGCTCGTCGGGGATGCCGGTCAGCGTGATGCGGGCCTCCTGGACGGAGTGCGTGACTGCTGTGATCAGTGGCTGCTCCAAGGTTTCTCCTTCGGCGACAACAAAGGTACCGGGCTCGGAGGTGAACGAGGACCTGCAATGGATGCGCACGCCGTGGTTGCGGGCGTACTCGACGGAGCGAAGCTGCAGCACGCCGGCCCCCGAGGCGGCCATCTCCAGCATCTCCTCGAAGGAGACCGTGTCGAGCTTGCGCGCGTCGGGCACGATCCGCGGATCGGCCGAGTAGACGCCCGCGACGTCGGTGTAGATCTCACACACCTCCGCGCCGAGCGCGGCGGCGACGGCGACGGCGCTCGTGTCCGAGCCGCCGCGGCCGAGCGTGGTCACGTTCTTCGCGTTCTGGGAGACGCCCTGGAAGCCCGCGACGAGCACGATGTGGTCCTCCTCGAGGGCGGCCCGGATCCGATCGGCGCGCACGTCCAGGATCAGCGCCTTGGTGTGGGACTCGTCGGTCACGATGCCGGCCTGCGAGCCGGTCAGCGAGATCGCCCGGTGGCCGAGGTCGTTGATCGCCATCGCGCACAGGGCGCAGGAGATCCGCTCCCCGGAGGAGAGCAGCATGTCCATCTCGCGGGGATCGGGCGTCGCCGAGACCTCCTCGGCCATCGTGATCAGCTCATCCGTGGTCTTGCCACGGGCGGAGAGCACGGCCACGACCGAATTGCCCGCTTCGCGCTTCTCGACGATTCGCCTGGCAGCGCGCTTGATGCGCTCGGCATCGGCGACCGAGGTGCCGCCGAACTTCATGCAGATCAGGCTCGACATGCTCCGAGGATTACACAGCGCGGCGGCCGGCGAAGGCCTTGCCGAGGGTCACCTCGTCGGCGTACTCGAGGTCCGAGCCGACGGGCAGCCCGCTGGCCAGGCGCGTAACGGCCACGTCGGGAGCCAGGCGACGCAGCTCCTCGGCGATGTGCAGTGCCGTGGCCTCCCCGGTCGTGGTCGGGTTCGTCGCCAGCACGACTTCGCGCGTCGGCCCGGCCTCATCGACGGACGGGCCCTCACCGCGCACGCGGGCCAGCAGCTCGGCGATCTTCAGATCCTCCGGGTCGACACCGTCGATCGGCGACAGGGCGCCGCCGAGCACGTGGTAGACGCCGTGGTACTCGTGCGTGCGCTCCATCGGGATCACGTCGCTGGGCTCCTCCACGACGCACACGAGCCCGTGGTCGCGGCGGGAGTCCTGGCAGATCCGGCAGCGGGTCTCGTCGGTGAGGTTGAAGCACACCTCGCAGAGGCGGATCCGCTCCTTGACCTCGACGATCGCCGCGGCCAGAGCGGACGCGTCCTCGGGCGAGGCGCGCAGCAGGTGGAAGGCGAGACGCTGGGCGGTGCGGTTGCCAACACCGGGGAGCTTCGAGAGCTCGGTGACCAGCCGCTGGACGGGCGGCGCGTGCTGGGTGCTCACAGCCCGGGCAGCCCGAGGCCGCCGAGTCCACCGCCGAGCGCCCCGAGGTCGAGTCCGGCCGTCGCCCCACCCATCTTGCGCTCGGCCAGCTCCTGGGCGGCGCGCAGTGCCTCGTTGACGGCCGCGATGACCATGTCGCCGAGGATCTCGACATCCTCGGGGTCGACGGCGGCGGGGTCGATCTTGACCTCGCGCACCTCCAGGTCGCCGCTGACCTTGACCGTCACCATGCCGCCGCCGGCGGAGGCTTCCACAACTTCCCTCTTCAGCTCCTCCTGGGCGACCTCCATGTCCTTCTGCATCTTCTGGACCTGCTGCATCATCTGCTGCATGTTCGGCATCCCCGGCTGACGGGGCATGCGCGGCTGCTTGGGCATCAGGCGCCTTTCTCGTTGCTGGTGACGGCCCGTTCGCCGTCGTCCTCGGCGGGGATCTCCTCGGCGTCGAACTCCTCCATGAACCGCGCCAGCCAGCGCTCCTCCGAGCCGCCCTCCTCGGGCTGCTCGGCCGACTCCTCGGTGAGGCCCTCGCGCAGCTCGTAGGAGAGCCGCCAGCGTCTCCCCGTGAGCGCGCCCAGAGCCTCGCCGAGAGCCATCCTGTCGGCGGGCCGCTCGGCCTGCTTCTTGAAGAAGGACAGGCCGAAGGCGACGGTCATCTCATCTCCCTCGAGCTCGACCGGGCGAGCCTGCTCGATCACCGCGGCCAGCCTGGCATTCTCGCTCCGGATCAGATCGACGACGGCCGGCCACAGCGAGACCATCGAGTCGAGGCCGGCCGCGACCGGCGCGGACTCCTCCAGCGCAGGATCTGCATCTGCCGCCGTGCCCGGCTCGGGCGCCTCGGCGACGGCGCTCCCCGTCACCCGACTCTCGGCGGCGAGCATCCCGGCGACTGTCGCGGGCTGACCGCCGGGGGGCTCCGCCGCGGGCGGCCGTGGCGGCGCTGACGCGCCCGGGGCGTCCGCCTGTGCACCGGGCTCCCGCCCCGGGCTGGCCGGCTCCCCGCCGGGGGCCGGGGGAGGACCGGGCGCGGCGGGAGCGGTGGGCGTCGGGCCGGCGCCGCCCGGCTCTCCGCGCCCTGGCACGGCGGGCGCTGCCACCTCGCGCTGTGCCGCGACGGCCGATACGGTGCCTGCGCCGCCCTGCTCGAGGCGCTCGATGCGGGCGAGCAGCGCGCGCAGCGAGCTGTCGACCTCGGGCCAGGAGGCCTTGACGAGAGCCAGCTCGAGCCGGGTGCGGGCGTCGGCGCCGGCGCGGATCGCCTCGAGTGCCTCGCCGAGCAGCTCGAGCAGACGCAGGACGAGTGCGTGGGGCAGGCGAGCGGCCTGCTCGGCCAGCGCGTCGTCGGACTCGGGGGTCAAGGAGAGCTCGGCCGGAACCTCGCCGAGGGTCTGCACGATCATCAGCTCCCGCAGGCGCGCCTCGAGGTCCGATGCGAAGGAGGCGGCGTCGCGGCCCTGGGCGGCGCAGCGCTCGAGCGCGCCGAGTGCGGCCGGAGCGTCGCCGGCGGCCACGGCGTCGATCGCCTCGGCGAGCAGCCTGCTGTCGGCGACGCCGAGGACGGCGAGGACGTCCTCGAGCGAGATCGCTGTGCCGGAGTAGGTCACGAGCTGCTCGAGGGTGCCGAGGGCGTCGCGGAAGCTGCCCGTCGCCGAGCGGGCGATGGCGGCGAGCGCCGGGGGCGGGATCTCGATCGACTCGGCGTCGGCGGCGCGGCTCAGCACGGACACGATCTGCTCGACGGCCGGGCGGTGGAAGTCGAAGCGGTGGCAGCGGTCGATGACGGTCGCGGGGACCTTCGCCGCCTCGGTCGTGGCGAGCACGAAGACGGTGTTCGGCGGCGGCTCCTCGAGCGTCTTCAGGAAGGCGTTCCAGGCGGCCGTCGAGAGCATGTGGGCCTCGTCGAGGATGTAGATCTTGCGGCGGCCGCTGACGGGGGCGTAGGCGACGGACTCGCGCAGCTCGCGGATGTCGTCCACCGAGTTGTTGGAGGCCGCATCCATCTCGATCACGTCGAGCGAGGTGGCCCGTGCGATCGACAGGCACGAGTCGCAGCGCCCGCAGGGCTCGATCGTCGGGCCCTGCTCGCAGTTCAGACAGGAGGCGAGGATCTTCGCCATCGAGGTCTTGCCGGTGCCTCGCGATCCGACGAACAGGTAGGCGTGGTGGACCTTGCCTCGCTGCACGGCGTTGCGCAGCGTGCGCACGACGGGCTCCTGGCCGACGACGTCGGCGAACGTACGCGGCCGGTGGCGCCTGTAGAGCGACCCCACCCGTCCCTCCTCAATGGGCCCCGTGAGAGGGTGCTCGGAATGCTGCTCTTCTGCGGACACCGTTGGCTGAGTCTAGCCTCCGCGCTGGGCGCGGCGGAGACGCCCCGCGAGGCCTGCCGGGGCGGGCTTCCTCGCCCTGCCGAGCACGCCATGGCGGTCCACGGGCGGATAGCGTCCGCCGCGTGAGGACCCCGACCAGCGGCCTGCGCGCTCGCCTCGGTGCCGTTTCCGCGATCCTCGCGGGCGCCGTCGTGCTGCGCCTGATCTACGGCGTGGCGTTCGCGAACTACGACACCCTCTACGCGCTGGCCTGGGGCGGGCAGCTCGCCCAGGGAGAAACACCGGCCTACGGCGTGCCGATCGCGCCCACCCCCCACCCGCTGCTGGAGATCGCCGGGCTGATCCTGCGGCCGCTCTCCCCGCACACGGAGATCGAGGTGATCGTCGCGCTGGCGTTCATCGCGCTGGCGAGTTGCGCGTGGCTGATCTACGAGCTCGGCGCAGGCTGGTTCGGGCGGGCGGCCGGAGCACTCGCCGCGATCGTGTTCCTGACGCGGGTGCCGGTGATCTCCTACGGCGTGCGGGCCTACCTGGACATCCCCTACCTGGCATTCGTGCTCGGCGCGCTGCTCGTCGCCGCGCACCGCCCGAGGGCCGGCTGGCCGGTGCTCGCGCTGCTCGCTCTCGCCGGCCTGCTGCGCCCCGAGGCATGGGTCTTCTCGGGCCTCTACTGGCTGTACCTGGCCGGGCTCGTGCCGGGCCGGCTGGCGCGCCGGCTACCCCCCGGCGAGCCGGTGCGCGATCGCGGCGAGCTGATCCGCCTCGGCCTGCTGGCGGCGTCGGCACCGCTGATCTGGCTCGGCAGCGACCTGCTGATCACGGGCAAACCGTTCTGGTCGCTGACGAACACCCGCCACACGGCCTCGGCGCTCGACCGCAAGACGGGTGCGGCCAACGTGCCCGTGTACATCCCGAAACGGATCGGCGAGGTGCTGCAGGCCGTGGCGCTTGCGGGAGCGGCGATCGGCGGCGTGCTGTCCCTGTGGTGGCTGCGCTCACGGGCGCTGCCCGGCGCCGCGGCCGGCGTAGCGGCGGTTGCGATCTTCGCCGCCTTCGCCGCGATCGGCCTGCCGATCAACACGCGCTATGCGTTCCTGACGGCGGCGCTCCTGTGCGTGTTCTGTGGCGCGGGCGCGTTCGGCTGGGTCGGACTGCCCGCCGGCGAGCGCCGGCGCCACGTCTGGATGGCCCTCGGCGCGGTGATCGTGCTCGGGCTGCTCGCCACCGCGCCCTCGCAATACCGCACGGCCCACAAAGAACTGGGCAAACTCGCCAGCCAGGAGCGGATCGAAGGCGACCTCGAGGCGCTCGTCGCCGGCCACACGATCAGCCTGCGCTGCGGACCCGTCGGCGTGCCCAACCACGCGCCGATCCCGCTGCTGGCGCTGTACCTGCGCACGAGCCCTGCGCGGATCCGCAGCGCCCAGGCAGGCCACATCGACAGGGGCGTCTACGTCGAGCCCGCGAGCCCGGAGGTCGAACGTGAATACATCCTCGACAACCACGACCCCCATGAGCCCGTCACGGTGCCGCCTGGCTTCACCGCGTCGGGCGCCAACCGCTCATGGCTCGTGTTCCACCGCTGTGAATGATGGACCGTGCACCCCTCGTCGAGAATCCGCCACCCGGCGCCTGACCGCTCGTCCACGGCTCCGGCCCGGGTGCTCCCGCTGCGCCTGCCGGTGATCGCTTAAGGCTGCTTCCTTCCGGACCTGACCTGATTCGCAAGCCGACACCGCGCGGGACCCGGACCATCAGCGCCCCGGACGGCGGAGCGACCGGAGCGAGGCCCCTCGGAGGGGGATTCAGCCCCGCTAGAGCGGATTGCGGATACAGGGCACCGCTACCTCCCCGCCTAGCACGGTCCTGTGCGATCGTAGCGGTCGACGCCCCGGGCGGCTAGGCTGCCGCACCGTCTGGCCTCCTGATGGGTTGGGACAGAAGCAATGCGACGTTTTCTCGACACGATCTCATCGACAGCGCTGGCGCTGGTGCTGGCTCTGGCCGTGCTCTGCGCCCTCGCGGCGGGCGCGTCCGCGGCGGAACCCACATTCGGGGAACCGGCGCAAGGCGCGGAATTCGTCAGCCGAGTGGGCGAAGCCATCACTCCGGTTGCGGTCACGGGGACCACCCTCGAAACGCTAAAAATCAATGCGTCAACGCCCTTGCCGGAAGGGTTGCACCTCGAACCGGTCGCAGAAGAAACGCATTGGGTCATCTCGGGGAAACCGACCACAGCCCAGGCAAAGGCCCCCGTGACGCTTGAAGCTACGAGCGAAGGAAAAACAGCCAGCGTCTCCGTCGAATGGACGGTCCTCGAAGCCCTGCCGACTATCGAAGGCGGAGAAGACCGCGTGGGGATGGTCGGCGCCGAAATCACCCCCATCGTGATCAACGGCAGCAACCTCGCCAAAGTGACCGCCACCCCGGAACTGCCGGCCGGGCTGGAACTGACCAGTGTCGGCGAATCCGAAACGGAATGGACGATCCACGGGAAACCGAGCGTTGCCGAGCCGCCTACCACGATCACGCTTCGGGCAAAGAACAAAGCCGAAGAAGAAGCGCTTGTCCCGGTCGAATTCAAGCTGACCGTCGCCGAAGCCCTCCCGACAATCGAAGCACCGGCCGATCAGACCAGCACGGCGGGCACACCGATCGCGACCGTCTTCATCAGAGGCACCGGCCTGTTCTCGCTGGCCCGCAAAGAACTCCCGGCCGGTCTGACGCTGACAAAAGTCTCCCCCAAAGAATGGACGATCACGGGCACGCCGACGATCCCCAAATCGGCGGTCAAAGTCACGCTCGAAGCGACGAACAAAGAAGGAGCGGCCTCGCCCCCCGTGACCTTCCTCTGGACCGTCAAGGAACCCGAAGCCGCTGCCGGACCTCCGCCCTCGACGACCCCGCCGCCGCCCTCCACGCCGCCGCCCGCCACGGTGGTCAGCGCCGGGCGCCTCGGCACGCTGCCGGTCCAGAAGCCGGGCAAGTCGCTGAGCGCCTCGTTCCTATGCGAAGTGGCTGAATGCAAGGTCCAGGTGACCGCGACGATCACCGCCGGCAAGAAGCGATTCAAGATCCATTCGGCCCGCACGCCGATCGCCCAGGGGCAGAAGGTGAAAATCGCGCTGAGGCTGAGCAAGAGGCAGCGGGCGCTGCTGGTGGAAACGTTGAAGAAGCACAAGAAGGTCGCGGCGGCGCTGGCCGCGTCGATCGACAGCTCGGCCGGCTTCCAGGTCACGAAAGCGCTGACGATCGCGATCAAGCGGTAGCACTTAGCTCGCGGTTAGGCACCTTCCGGTAGGCTGCGCGACCGTGAATAACTACAAAGACGACACATCCACCACCCCAGCAGCGCTCCGGCGCCTGCGCGCGGGCCTGCTGCCCGCCGTCCTGCTGCTCCTCGCCGCCCTGCTGGTCGCGGGCTGCGGCAGCTCGAGCGAATCGAGCACGATCACGATCGGCAACGAGAGCAAAGCCGACACCAAGCTGATCACGGCCGAAGACCCGTCCGTCCCGAAGACGCCCACGTCGGGACCCCTCGCGACGAAGCCGACGATCGAAGCCGGCAAAGGCCCCAAGCCGACCAAACTTGAAACGCGGGAAATCGTCGTCGGCACCGGCAAGGAAGCGAAAAAGGGCTCTACGGTCTACGTGAACTACGTCGGCGCGCTCTGGTCGACCGGGCAGGAATTCGACTCCTCCTGGAAGCGCAACGAACCGTTCCTGTTCGTGATCGGCACGGGCGAGGTCATCGCGGGGTGGGACAAGGGTGTCGTCGGCATGAAAGTCGGCGGCCGCCGCGAACTGAAGATCCCCGCCGAAGAAGCCTACGGAAAGCTCGGCAACGCCCCGAAGATCCCCAAGAACGAAGCGCTGATCTTCGTCGTCGACCTCCTGAAGGTCAACTGACCCGGGCCTGAGCCCTCGCCGTGACGGCGGGCACGATACGCAGAGCGGCGCTGCTCCTGGCGAGCGGCGCCGCAGTCGTTTTCGGGGCCGTCGGCGCGGCCGGCTGCGGCGGCGCCAGCCACTCCACGCAGACGGGCCTGCGCCTGCAACGCGAAGACCTGATCGCCGCGGCCCACGCGCTCGAGCACGCCCGCGGTGAAGTGAACACGGAGAACGCCGCGACGAAGGCCGCCTGGCCGCTGGTCGCGAACGGCCTCCCCGCCGGGCTCGGCCCAGCCGGGGAGGCGAAGATCGCCGAGGCCGCGCGGACCGCCGCGGCGCTGAAGGTACCGGTCGTGTTCGGCGAACTGCACGCCGCCGGGCTGACCGGGCCGGCCGCCTCGATCGCCGGCGCCTTTCGCGCCTACACCGGCCTGACGGGACACGGCTGGCAGATGATCGACTACGCCCTTGCGAGGGAGCAGGGCGGCCCGGCCGAAGCGGCGAGCTTCGCCCGCAGGAACGTGGCGCTCTACATCGAGTCCGTCTACGACGGGCACTTCGGGCTCTCCCAGATCGGCAAGACGCTGCTCTCCGGGTGGGAACGGCTCGGTGGCACGAGCGCCTTCGGCGCGTCACTTCCGCGGGCCGAAGTGGAGCGCCTCGCGGCCACCTACTCCGAGGCGCACTACCGGCTCCATCCACACGACGGGGTGAGGCTCGGCTCGTGAACGCCTTCGTCTCGGCCGGGAGCGGGTTCCTGCTCGCGGTGCTGTGGTTCGACCTGATGTTCGATGTCCAGGCCCGGCAGAGCGGCCCGGCGGGGGAGGTCCCCGAGCCGGCGCTGGCGTCGATCGCGTCCTACTACGCGCGGGTCACCACCGCCGCACGACCGATGAACAGGTTGATCGCCCTGACGATGCTCGCGACGATCGCGGCGATCGTCGTCGAGATCGCAAAGGGCACCGGTCCGGGCTGGCTGCCCTGGGTGTCCCTGGCGCTGGCCGCCTCGGCGATCGGGCTGGCGGGAGCGCGGACCGTGCCGGGCGCCGTGCGGCTGGGCAGCCGGCGCGATAAGGCCGCCGTGCAGAGCGAGCTCGCGCGACGGGTGCTGGCGGAGCACATCTACTGCTTCGTGGCGATCGCCTGCCTGATCGGCGTGCAGCTCGGGTGGGGCTGAGATGATGGGGTGCGTGAAGCGAAAGGAGCTTCGTCGCGGCCGGGGGAGACGATCGTGGCTCGCCCTCGCCTGCTTGGGCCTGATCTGGCTGTGCGTCCCCGCGCCGGCGGTGGCGGCACAGGAAGCCTTCGTGCGGGTCGACCAGGCGGGCTACCCGGCCGCAGGGCCGAAGCGTGCCTACGTGATCTCGAGCTTCGACGAGCAGGGAGCGCCGTACAGGGTCGCCGGCGAAGCGGGTGAAACGGTGGCGAGCGGGACGCTCGGTGGCCCCACCGGGTCGTGGAGCAAATCCTTCCCGGACGTCTACGCGGTCGACTTCGACGGCGTGAGCACCCCCGGGCGCTACGTCGTGTCGATCGGCGGCGCGGCGCCGACGAGCTCGCCGCCGTTCCCGGTGGCGGCGGGGACGAGCCTCTACGAAGGGCCGCTCGCCAACGCCCTCTCCTTCTATGAGAACGAGCGGGACGGACCGGAATACATCCCGTCGGCGCTGCGCAGCGCCCCGGGACATCTCAACGACGCTCACGCCATGACCTACGCCACGCCGAAGGTCAACGGCAACGGCGGCTTCAAGGGCGACCTGAAATCGCTGGGCAGGACGATCGACGCCTCCGGCGGCTGGTGGGACGCGGGGGACTACCTGAAGTTCGTGGAGACGACCAGCTACACGGTCGCGACGATGGAGGCGGCCGTTCGGGACTTCCCGTCGCAGCTCGGCTCGGGCGCACCGGCCGCCTCGGACTTCACCGGAGAGGCCAGGTTCGGGGTGGAATGGCTGCTGCGCATGTGGGACGACGAAACGGGGACGCTCTACTACCAGGTGGGGATCGGCGAGGGGAACAAGGCGATCGTCGGCGACCACGACATCTGGCGGCTGCCTCAGGCTGACGACGGCTGGGGAGGGTCGAACCCCGAAGACCGCTACATACGCAACCGCCCCGTCTTCCGCGCCGGCGCGAGCGGCTCCCCCGTCAGCCCCAACATCGCCGGCCGGGACGCGGCCGCGTTCGGGCTCTGCTTCGAGCTCTTCCGCGCGAGCGACCCCGCGCTGGCCGCGCGCTGCCTGAGGGCCGGCGAGCACATCTTCGCGCTGGCCGACACCAGCCACAAAGGCAAGCTGCTGACGGCGATCCCCTTCGGCTTCTACCCCGAGAAGGAATGGCGGGACGATCTCGAGCTGGGTGCCACGGAGCTGGCGCTGGCGCTCGAAGCGGCCGGCCCGGGGCAGCTGCCGGCCGGGCTGGCGCATACCGAACCGGCCTTCTACCTCGGGCAGGCGGCGAGGTGGGCGCGGGAATACGCGAAGAAGAGCCGGAGCAAGGCAGACACGCTGAACCTCTATGACGTGAGCGGCCTCGCCGACTACGAGCTCGTGCGGGCCCTGCGCGCCGCCGGCGAGCCGAGCGGCCTGGAAGTTAGCGAAGCCCAGCTGCTCGCGAGCCTGCGCGGCGAGCTCGAAGGCGCGGTCTCCCAGGCCGCCAAGGACCCGTTCGGCTTCGGCTTCCCCTGGGCGCAAGCCGACACCGCCTCCCACGGCGACGGGCTGGCGGCGATGGCGGCGGAGTACGACTGGCTGAGCGGATCCTCGACCTTCGCCGCCGAGGGCACCCGCTGGCTCGGCAACGTCCTGGGCGCCAATGCCTGGGGCGTGTCGATGATCATCGGCGACGGCACCACCTGGCCTCGCTGCCCCTCCCATCAGGTGGCGAATCTCCTCGGCTCCGCCGACGGCTCGCCGCCGGTGCTGGCGGGCGGGGTCGTGGAGGGGCCGAGCGATGAATCGAGCGCGGGGGAAGTCGAAGGCATGAAGGCCTGCCCTGCGGGCGGCGGCGACGGCGGGTACGGGCGCTTCAACGGCAACGGCGCGGTGTTCTCCGACAACGCGCAGAGCTACACCACGACCGAGCCCGCGATCGACCTGACCGTCAGCTCCCTGCTCGCCTTCGGCTGGGGGGCCGGCGGGTCGCCGGCTGCCCTCGGCTAGACGACGAGCCCGTGCCGGGTCACGTTCTCCGAGAGGACGTGACTGTCGACGAACTGCAGGAGATAGCCGGGGCCGCCGGCCTTGACGCCGGTGCCGGAGAGCCGGTTGCCGCCGAAGGGCTGGCGGGCGACCATCGCGCCCGTGATCGCCCGGTTGACGTACAGGTTGCCGACGGGGGAGCACGCGGCGACGTGAGCGACGGTGCGAGGGTCACGGCAGAAGAGGCCTCCGGTCAGGGCATAGGGGAGCTCCTCGACGAGCGCCAGCGCCGCATCGATGTCGGGGACCGACTCCACGGTCAGCACCGGGCCGAAGATCTCCTCGTGCAGGAGCGGCGAGCCGGCGGGGAGACCGCTCAGCAGCGTCGGCCGGCAGAACCACCCGTCGGCCGGCGGCTCTGCGGCGGCCTCGCCGGCGAGCTCACCCTGTTCGCGGCCGAGCGAGATGTAGCGCTCGACCCGGACCTGTGCCGCGCGCTCGATCAGGGGCGGGACGTCGGTGGCAAAGGAGGCCGCCTGCCCCGTCTGCAGGGTCGCAACCGCCCCTGCCAGCCGCTCGAGAGCGACGTCGGCGATCGCCTCGTGGACCAGCACGCGGGCGGCCGCCGAGCACTTCTGCCCGGCGAAGGCGAAGGCCGAGTGAATGATCGCCGGCACGGCCTCGTCGAGATCGGCGTCGGAGTCGACGATCACGCAGTTCTTCCCGCCCATCTCAGAGACCACCCGCTTGATGTGGTTCTGCCCGACCGACACCTCGGCAGCGGCCGCGATGATCTCCTGCCCGACGGCCGCCGAGCCGGTGAAGGCGATCGTCTGCACCCGCGGGTCGCGCACGAGGGCGGCGCCGAGCTCGCCCTCGCCGTGGAGCAGGCCGACGGCCTCGGCCGGAACGCCGCCGGCTCTCAGCGCCTCGACGACGGCGGCGCCGCAGGCGGGCGACTGCTCGGCCGGCTTGAGGATGGCGGTGTTGCCGGTGGCCAGCGCGGCGGAGAGCATGCCGCAGGGGATCGCCAGCGGGAAGTTCCACGGGGCGATCACGGCACAGACGCCGCGGGCGCCGTAGCGGAGGGTGTTGTGTTCGCCGGCGACGTCGAGCATCGTCCGGGTCGTGAGCTCGAGGGCGTCGCGGGCGTAGTACTCGAGATAGTCGATCGCCTCGGCAACGTCCGCGTCGGCCTCCTGCCAGGGCTTGGCGCACTCCCGCACGGCGAGCGCGGCGAGCTCGAGGCGGCGCATACGCATGTGCTCGGCGGCGCGGCGGAGGGCCGCGGCGCGCTCCTGCACCGGAGTTCGGGCCCAGCGGGGCGCGTACGCGGCAGCCAGCTCCACGGCTCGTCCCGCCTGCGCAGGGGTGTTGAGGGGGGCGAGAGCCACGACGGTTTCGGGATCGCCCGGGTCGGTCGAGACGAGGGCTTCGCCGTCGAGGCGCTCGGTGCCGATCAGGCCGGGCGTGCGCCGCGGCAGCTGCCCGTCGAGCGCAGCGGCGGCCTGGAGCAGTGATGCGCGCACGTCGGCACGTCGCAGCTCCAGGAGGGGCTCGTTGGCGAACGGCTCCCCCGGGGACGGTCCGCTCATGGCGCGGCCAGCAGCTCCTCGGGCGAGCGGCCGTCGGCCTGGAGGCGCAGGAAACCCTCGTTGGCGGTGTTCTCGAGCAGGCGCCGGACGAGATAGGCCATGCCCGTCAGGAGGTCGCCGACCGGGCAGTAGGCGCGTGCCCGGTAGCCCTCGCCGGCCAGCGCGCCCATCAACTCGTCGCCCAGCCCATAGAGGACCTGGAACTCGACGTCGCCCGTCGCCGCGCCCGTCGCCTCGTTCGCGACGATCGCCTGGGCCACGGAGCGGAGGTTGTGAGTGGCGATAGCCGGGCGAACGTACGGCCGGGCATCGAGCAGGCGCCGCGTGAGCAGCTCGAAGTTGCGATCGCTGCCCGCCTTCTCGGCGAACACCGGCGGCTCCCAGCCGTGCTGCGCCGCATCGACGACCTCGTGGTCCCAGTAGGCACCCTTGACGAGACGTACCACCAGCGGATGGCCTCGCGGGGTCCGCTCGGCCCAGGCAAGGAAGCGCTCCGTGAGGGCCGGCGAGTCGGTGAGGTACGCCTGGACGACGACTCCGGCGCTCGGACCGTCGCGGAACTCGTCCTCGGCCAACAGGTCGAGGACGAGCTGGGCGACCGTTTCGCGGGAGTCGAAGGACTCCATGTCGATGTGGACGTGAGCTCCGAGCTCGCGGGCGCGGCGAAGCACCGGCCGCAGGCGCGTGGCGGCGTCCGCGACACCGCGCTCCGGGGCTTCCGGGCGCAGAAGCGGGGTGAGACCCGAGACCTTGACTGACAGGTTCGCGCGCGGGATCGGGCCGAGTCCGTCGGCCTCCAGGCCGGGCCGCGGCGGCAGCGAGGCATAGACCTCGGCGAGGGCCCCGAGAGCATCCGCGCAACGCGCGGCATAACGATCGGCCTCAGCGGCACTGACCGTCGCCTCCCCGAGCAGATCGACCGAGGCCCCGACATCGCTCCGCCACAGCCTTCCCAGCAGCTCCTCCGCGCCGGCTGGGGTCTCGGCGACGATGAAGCGGTGAGCGACGTGCCGCACGCCGGCGGCCACGGCCGCGCCGAGCGCGGCCCGAGCGGGCCTGCTGTTCCCCATGCGCATCGCGAGGCCGAGCGCGGGCGTGGGTTCATCGAGCTCGCCGAGGAACCCCGCCAGATGCGAGGCGAGATCCTCGGGCGAGCGGCAGCCGGGAGCGACATCGACGAGTCGCAGCAGGGCGGCCCGGAGCTCGGGGTCGCGGGTGGCCGCCTCGACGGCACGCTCGTCGACCGCGCGGAGCGGATGCCGAGCACCCGACGTGGAGGCCTCGAGCAGGCGCCGGCCGACCTCGACGATCTGCTGCTCGGCTGGCGCGGTCAGGGCCATCGCTCTCCCGTGTTCGGCTTCGGGCCTCAGCAGCGGTGATACCACAGCAACGGGCGGCCGCTCTCGCGCGGCCAATACAATCCGCCGTCCAGGGCGCGTAGCTCAGTGGGAGAGCGCTCGCTTCACACGCGAGAGGTCGCAGGTTCGAAACCCGCCGCGCCCATTGCAGGCACCCTGGCGTCTTGCCGAGGGCGCATACTCGTCGGGCGGACGATCGGTGATACTCGCAGCAGTGCCAACGATCGCCTCACAGCCCAGGATCTAAGAGCGATGAGCGCATGCGCGACGTGCTCTGCCGAGAACCCCGCGGGGGCGAAGTTCTGCATGTCCTGCGGCAACGCGCTCGAGCTTCGCTGCGGATCCTGCGGCACGCCCGCGACGCCCGGGGCGCGCTTCTGCATGGCCTGCGGCGCGCCATTGGCTGACGCCGACGGGGCGAGTGCGCCGGCTGAGCCGGTCGGCCTGGCCCCACCGGCCGCCGCCCCGCCGGCGACGCTCGACGAGCGCCGCACGGTGACGGTGCTGTTCGCCGATCTGTCCGGCTACACGGCCGTCGCCGAGGGACTGGACCCCGAGTCGCTGAAGCGCCAGCTCGAGCGGATCCTCGGGCGGCTGGGAGAGGAGGTGGTCAGGCACGGAGGCCATGTGGACAAGTTCATCGGCGACAACGTGATGGCCATCTTCGGGGCACCGGTGGCGCTCGGGGACGACGCGGTGCGGGCGGTGCGGGCGGGGCTTGCCATGCAGGCGGCGATGGACGAGCTCAACGAGCCCCTGGCCGCACAGCACGACGTCGCATTCAGGCTCTGCGTCGGAATCAACACCGGCGAGGTCCTGGCGGGCCAGGTGGGAGACAGCTACACGGTGATCGGGGACACGGTGAACGTCGCCGCGCGCCTCCAGGCGGCAGCGCGGCCGGGCAGCGTGACCGTCGGCGAGCCCACATACCGGGCGACACGCGAGTCGATCGAGTACGCGGCCCTGGAGGAGCCGTTGAGCCTGAAGGGCAAGGCCGAGCCGGTCGTGCCTGGGAGGCGCTGGCCGCCGAAGGGCAGCCCGGAGCGATCCCCTCCTCGGCCAACCCGGCGCTGGCTCCGATCGTCGGGCGTACCGGCGAGCTGATGCAGCTGAACGACCTGCTCAGACGGGCCGAGCGTCGCCGCGGCCCGCATCTGGCGACGGTGATCGGCGAACCGGGGGTCGGAAAGTCGCGGTTGCTGCGCCAGTTCGAGTTGGAACTGCAAGACCACGAGTCTCAGCCGCTGGTACGCCACGGCCGCTGCCTGCCCTACGGATCGAGCATCGTCTACTGGCCGCTCGGGGAGGTGCATCCGGACCGAGTGCGGGGATCGTCGACGGCGACCCCCCCGGGCTCGCCTGGGGGAAGCTCTCCGAGCGGATGGCCGAGCTGCTCGACGGCCAGGACTCAGACAGCCGGGCGGTCGCCGCCAAGACCGCTGTGATCGGGCGGCTGCTCGGAATCGAGGCGCCCGCGGATCAGGCGGCCGCCGAGCTCGAGGACGCCACAGCAGTCCCGCGAAGTCTTCTTCGCGGCCGTGCGAGCGTGCGTCGAAGGACTCGCTCGCGAGGGCCCGCTGGTGCTGGTCTGGGAGGACATCCACTGGGCCGATGACGGCATGCTCGACCTGATCGAGTACCTCGGCCAGTGGGTCCGGGCCCCGGTGCTTCAGGTCTGCTTGACCAGGGAAGAGCTGCTGGAGCGCCGCGCCGGCTGGGGCGGCGTCCGCCGCGATGCGACGACGTTCTTCCTGGAGCCGCTCGGCGAGGCCGAGACGCGCGAGCTGATCTCGTCCCTGATGCAGGCCGTCGGTGTCAACGAGGCGGTCCTCACGGCCGTCGCCGAGCGGGCCGAGGGCAACCCGCTGTTCGCCGAGGAGATGGTGCGGCGGCTCTCCGAGGAGGAGGGCGCGAGACGCCGCCGAGCTCCCCTCCACGGTGCAGGCGCTGCTGGCCGCCCGGCTGGATTCACTGGAGCCCTTCCAACGACGCATACTCGCTCATGCCTCGGTGATCGGCAGGACCTTCTGGGAGGCGGCGCTGACACCCGTCGCCGAGGCGGAGGGCGGCAGACCTGCCCGAGGCGCTGCTGGCCCTGCGCAGCAAGGACATCATCGTCGCCGGCGAGAGGACCGCGGTCGCAGGCGAGCCGGAGCTCGCCTTCAAGCACGCCCTGATCCGCGACGTGGCCTACGAGATGCTGCCCGAAGGCGGTCCGTGCCCAGAAGCACTTCGAGGTCGCCTCGCTTCATCGAGACCCGCGCCGGGGAGCGCGTCGAGGAGGTCGTATCGCTGCTCGCCGAGCACTACGGCAAAGCGGCCGAGCTCGCTCGCGAGCTGGGGCTCTCCAGCGACGAGCTCAGGCCCTACCGGGCGAAGGCGCTCAGGTACCTCGAGGCGGCCGGCGACGCGGCCACGGCCTTCTACTCCAACGCCGACGCCTTCGCGCAACTACGAGGCGGCGATCGGCGAGGCCGGCGAGGACCAGGAGGCGATCGCGCGACTGCGCGAGAAGCAGGGCGACGTGGCGCTGCGCCTCGGCCGGGTCGATGCGGCCATCGCCGTGTGGGAGGCGGCGCTCGACTATCACGGACAGCGCGAGGATCTCGAGCACGTCGCCGAGCTCCATCGCAAGATCGGCGCGGGGCTGGCCCACAAGGGAGAGCGCAAGCAGGCGATCGAGCACCACCAGCGCGGCATCAACCTGATCAAGGACGGCGAGCCCTCGCTGGCCCTGGTGCGGCTCTACGAGGAGGCCGCCTGGCTGTACATGCAGACCGGCGACAACATGCTCGCGATCTACGCCTCGGAGAAGGCCCTGCGCCTCGCGGAGCGCCTCGGGGAGGTTCGCGCGGCGAGCCGCGCTCACGGCATCTTCGGGCGCGTGTTCGGGCGCATCGGGGACACGGCGAAGGCGCGCGAGAACCTCGAGCGGGCCGTCGAGCTCGCGCGCGGATCGGACGCGCACGAGACCGTGCTCGCGCTGATGGCCCTCGGCCAGCACCTCGAGAGCTCCGAGGGCGACTACGAGGCGGCCGCGGCGGCCTACGACGAGGCGCTGGCGCTGGCCCAGCAGGTCGGTGACGTGCCGGCGGAGATCGAGCTGCACGCGGCACGGGCACAGCTCGCGCTCTACGCCGCGGACTGGGATGAGGTGGTGCGATCGAGCGAGGCGAGCGCCGAGCTCTCCGAGCGCGAGGGCCTGGTCGGGAAGCTCTGCCTGCCCTACGCGATGCGCGGCAGGCTGCACTGGCGGGACGGCCGCTGGCAGGAGTCCGAGAGCGCCTACCGGCGGGCGCACGAGCTGGCGCGAGCAGGTCGGCTGGTCGGAGGTGTGCTTCGACGCCCTCTACGGCCTGTCGAGCACGCTCCGCGACCAGGGCGAGCTCGAGGGCGCGGAGACGGCGCTGCTCCAGGCGCTCGAGATCTGCGACCGGGCGGGCTTGATCGCCCAGTCGATCCAGGCCAACTCGGCCCAGGCGCTGCTCCAGCGCCTGTCGGGGGACGAGGAGAAAGCACAGGCCGCCGCACGGACGGCCGGCGAGCTCTCCGAGCGGGTCGGCTATCCGGTCGGAGAAGCCGCCGCGATCGAAGCCGCGGGCATCGTCGGGGACCTGCCCGACGCCGCCGCCGACCTGGCCCGGGCGCGCGAGGCCTGGCAGCAGCTCCGCCGCCCGCTCGAGGCGGCCCGCTGCGAGCTGCTGCTCGGGCAACGGCTGCTGGAGAGCGACCCGGCCGGTGGCGCCGCCTCGCTGCAGCTGGCCGCTTCCGAGTACGAGGCGATGGGGGTCACGCATCTCGCCGTCCGCGCTCGCGAGCTGGCGGCGTCGCAACCCGCCGGCTGAAGCGGACCGCCGGCGAAGGTGATCGCTTTGGCGAGGCACCTTGGGTAGCCCGTCCATATAGTCCGCCCGGCGATGCGCATCTATCACCGCGAACACGCCGGTCGCCCGCTCCGCGCCGCCTGGGCCCTCGAGGAGGCGGGGCAGGACTACGAGATCACGAAGATGACGACCGAGGAGGGCAAGGGCTCCCAGCACCGGGCCCGTCATCCGCTGGCGAAGGTCCCGGTGCTGGAGGACGACGAGGGCTACCTGTTCGAATCGGCGGCCATCGTCCTGCACGTCGCCGACTCCTTCCCGCAGGCCGACCTGATCCCGGAGCCCGGCAGCCACGAGCGTGCCCTCGTCTACCAGTGGTCGATCTTCGGCCCGGCCGAGATGGAGGCACCGCTGATCGAGAGCGCGATCTACGGGCAGTCCGATCCGGAGCGCTCCGCCAAGGCCCGCAAGCGCTTCGACGAGCGCGTCGACGCGGTCGCCGAGGCGCTCGGCGAGGATGACTACCTGCTCGGCGAGCGGTTCACGGTCGCCGACATCATGGTCGGCTCGGCCCTCAAATTCACCGCTCGAATCGGCTTTGCCGACGAGCTTCCGTCCAACCTGCGCGCCTACATCACACGGCTCGAGGCCCGCCCGGCATACGCGCGGGCCTTCGAGCGCACGCGCGACTGACCGGCCGGCGCCCGGCCGCGCACCCGCGACTGACCGGGCGGCGCCCCGGCCGCGCGCCTACACCACGATGTCCGACTCCAGCACCTGACCGGCGGCGGCGTCGGGGCGCTCGGCGATCAGCAGTAGCCACACCCCGGCAGCGAGCGCTCCGCCGAGGAGGGGCGCGACGATGAACAGCCAGACCTGCTTGATGGCGTCGCCGCCGACGATGATGGCCGGCCCGAGGGAGCGGGCGGGGTTCACCGAGGTGCCCGTGAGGGGAATGCCGATCAGGTGCACGACGGTCAGTCCCAGGCCGATCGCCAGCCCCGCGAAGCTGGCCGAGGCGAGGTGGCTCGTGGCGGAGAGGACGATCAGGACGAAGAGGGCGGTCATGATCACCTCGGCGGCGAAGGCCCCGCCCTCGTTGAGTCCGATCGTCGAGTGCGAGCCCCAGCCGTTCGTGCCGAGGCCCTGCACCGAGCGGCTGTAGCCGTGGGCACCGGTGAACACGGCCCACAGTGCGGCCGCGCCGGCGAGGGCGCCGGCGAACTGCGCGCACATGTAGCCCACCGCTTCGCTCGGCGACATGCGCCCCGAGAGGACGAAGCCGAGCGTCACGGCCGGGTTCACGTGACACCCGGTGATCGGGCCGATCGTGTAGACGAGCGCCAGGAGCACCAGCCCGAATGCCATCCCCGTCGTCAGCACGCCGGCCGCCGTGCTGCCGCCGGTGAGCTTGAAGCCGAAGCTCAGCGTCGCCACGCCGACGGCGAAGAAGACCAGGACAAAGGTGCCGATGAACTCCAGGGACAGCTTGCGGGTCAGCATCGCGCCTGCTCCTCTCGCTCGCAATCTGCCGAGAGGCGGCCAAACGGGCCCCACGGCTACTCGCTCAGGACTTCGCTCCCGCTCGCACTACTCCTCCGCATGGCACGGGGCGCCCGGGACGCGCCCGGGCCGCGCGCGGCGAGGGGGCACCACGCGCGGCCCAGGTTCGGTGCCAGCCCTATCTGCGAGAAGGCCTCACGAGCAGGGATCGGTAGATGAGATCCACCGGCAGCTCCTCACCCGACGAATTCCAGGCCGCTCGCGGAGAACGCGCCGCGCTTTACCGGCTTGGCGTTCTTGTTGACTTCGGCGAGGCCGCATTCGGGACCGCCTGTGAAGCCCTCGTAGAGGGTGCCGTTGACGACCACGGGCGCCGGGAACGGGCCACCCTGGAGGGTTCCGCCGAGCGTCGCCCCTCCCGCTTCTGTGATCGGCACGACCAGCGACCCGTGTGACGTACCGGCTTCCTTGGGCGCCCACTTGACGACCGCCGAGACCGCTTCCGTGGTCGGTTCCAGCGACAGGCTTGAGAGCGCCGAGCAGGTGACTTCTTCGGTCGTCTTCAGGTGCGCCACGAAGGTTGCCGTTTCGCCCGCGCCGGCGCCGTCGCAGCCTTGCAGCGCGCCTTTGAGGGTGATGCTCTGCACGTGCGGCGTTTCGGTCAGACCCGGGGAGAGCTTGATCGTGCCCGAGGCCATTTCGCAGACCGAGGCGCCTTCGCCGCCTGTTTCACCGCCCCCGGCTTCGCCGTCTTCGTTGGGGCTGGTCAGTTCGACCGGGGCGCTGGGTTCGCTGGTGCCTTCGGCGTCGGTGCTCGTGACAGTGATCACGTAGGCCGTGTTCGGTGCCACGGGCCCGAGGTAGGCGCTCGTCCAGCCGCCGGCCGCGGTGGCCGTCAGCACGGGCGGACCCGGTTTCACCGGCGTCGCGGTGACCGTCGAGGAGGTCACCAAGCCGGCCGTTTCGGTGGCGAGTGACCAGGTGACCGACATGCGGAGGTATTCGGTTTCTCCCGCTTCATACAGCGAGACGGACGCGCTCACCCCCGTCGGCGGCGCGGGAGGCTGCAGCGGCGGTTCGCCGGTTTCGAGATACGCCCGCGTGGCGGTGTTGTAGATCCGATCGCCGTGGGCGTCCGCTTCTTCGAAGGTCGGCGAGCCGCCGACGGCCCCTTCGAGCCTGGCGAATGAGCGAACGTTGCCGAACCAGTCCCAGACCACGCTGGCCGCTCCGGTGTAGGTCGTCGTTTTGTAGCCCCCGCCGCGGCCGCTGCCCCCGCAGCGGGTGGAGAGCTTGACATTTCCTTCGGGGTAGCCGCTGGGCGCGAACCCGGTGGCGAACGATTCCTCCTGGATGCCCCCGCAGGAGTGCCCGAGGATCGAGAACGCAGACCCCTGGTCGAGGACGAGCTGATACGGACCGGCGGCCTGCGCCGCGGAGGCGATGCCGAGGCTGAGCAGCCCGGCGGCGATCGCGCCCAGGGTGGTGCGGCGGGCGGTTGTCAAGATGGGACCCCTCTCGTCTAGTCGATGATCCGCTCCGGATGACAGACGCCTCCAGCCTCCAAAAAAACTGGCGCCCCGTCCGATTGCTGACCAGTAGACCACGGGGGTGGGCACGCCATCAACCCGTCTGGACGATCTTCCGGCTGTTATTCGGAGGATTCTCATCAACTTCAGGAGCGTTCCTCCGGCCCGGCCGCGTCGTTACGGTTGGAGCCCATCCGGCCGGCCAGACCGGCCGCTGCGAACGCGGCGCGAAACGCGCCCTCGACGCGCTCGAGCTCGACGCGCATGCCCCGCTTCTCGCAGAGCGCGCAACGCATCGCGATCACGCGGATTCCGGTGGCATCGATCGCGCGCAGGCCGCCGAGGTCGAGCACCAGCCGGTCGATCCCCGACGCGCAGAGCACATCGATCTCGGCTTCGAGGGCGGCGGCGCTGTCGTACCCGAGCTCGCCGGTGACGAGCAGGCGATGCGCGTGGATCGGGGTCGGGCGGATCGGCACGGCCCCTCCGCTCTCCCGTCGCGAGCCGGGCCGCATCCTTCCGCCGCTGGCCGGGCGCTCGAGGCGTCCGCGGGCGCGGCGCGCCGGCTCGCCCTGAGCGGGTCCGATTGCCGGGGGTCCTGTTTGTTCCTCTTTCACGGCGCGCGCGAGACGATCCCCGCGCGGAGGCGCCGCGTCTTGACGATTCATACGAGCACTGCCCCTTTCGAAGAGTCCTGGGCGGGTTCCGTGGCCGCCCGGCAGGGGGCGGCCGATCGACCGGCGGTCTAGCCCGGTCGCTCGGGAACCAGTTCGAAGCGCGCCGTGCGGCTGGGCTCGCCTCCCCCGGAGAACCGGCGCCGCCCGCGTGGCGAGGACACAGAGAGCAGCCAGAGCAGTGCCAGCACGAGCCCCCCGCAGGCCGCGACCGCGCCGGACGCCGAGGCGGGGTCGCCCCCTTCCCCGGCGCCGTGGGGCGGCAGCGGCACAGCAGAAGGGGAAGCAGAGATGGCGGAGGTCGCGCGATGTGCACCCCCCGGCGCATACGCCCCGGGGCCGGCCGTTGCCGGAGCCGCGGCTCGAGCAGCCCTCGCAGCGGCGCCGGCCCGCGCGGGCGCGCGGTCGGTCGGCCTGGCTGCACGCATGGCTGCGCCGCCCGGCCCGCCTTGCTCCGCCCGGGCCGTTTCAGCGGACCGGACCGGGAGCTCGGGGAGCGGCTCGGGGGCTGCCGGATCGGCGGGTGGCTGCGGCGGAGGTCCTCCGGCTCGCTGCTCGCCGGGCAGGCGGCGGCAGCGACGGTGGTGCGGGGAGAAACGGCGACGATGCGAAGCCTTCGCCCGCTGCGCCGATCACTGCGAGTAGGCCCTCCCCGCCTTCGACGATCGGCCCGGGCAGCGCACTCCTCGCCGCCCCCACGATCCCGTGCGTGGCTGCCACGAGCAGCCCTCCCCCGGCGCCGAAGACGCGGGCGAGCGGCCGCCCGGTCCGGCGAAGGGCCGGGTCCGGCGCCTGCACGGCGCCCGCCGTCCGAGTAGGAACCGGCGAGACTCGATGGACCTGGCGGACCGCCGACGGCGCGGCGCCCGCTAATTGCGTCCGAGTGGCCCTCGCCGCTGGGGGGGCGTCTCGGGGTGCGACATTTCCGCCACCCAGCTGACCGCCCGCGTCCTCGCGCGTCGAGCCTTCCCGCGAGGAGGAGCCCGGGGCTGCGCCGCCGCCGGCCGCTTCCTCCTGTGCGGCCGGGGGGGTCCCGGTCACGGGCGCCTCCCCCGTGGAGGCCGCGCCGGCCGGCGGCGGGGAGCCGTCGGGCGAAGCGGTCCCGTGTGAGGTGACGGACACCACCGTCGTGGTGACCGTGCCGAGCAGGCCGCCGAGGACTCCGCCTTCGCCGCCCGCCGCGCCCGCAGCCGCGCCGGGCGGGCCCAGCGTCAGGGCCGACGCCAGGATCGCGACGACTCCCGCCAGCAGGCATCCCCGCCTCGTCACCGCCACGGAAGCCACCTCGACCCGCGACCCCGCCTTCGCCGCAGGTAGTCGTGACGCGGGCCTGCGCCGACGGCGTCGGCGCACATCGCCGCGATCAGCAGCGCCCCGAGTGCGAGCACGAGCAGCCATCCGAGGACGCCGTCACCACCGAGTGAAGGCCCGGCTTCGAGGGGAGCGAGGGCCCAGGCGAGGCTGTCGGGCCGGCTCGCGGATGAACCCAGGTCGACCGGCGTTGGTACGGGAATCAGCGCGAACCCCGCGGACGGGGCGCTGCTCACCTCGCGATGCGGCGCCCTGACCTGGGCACTCACCTGGGCACTCGCTGCGCGGGCCGGCGGGCCGCTCGATTCGGCGCGCGCGAGGACGCCGCCGGCGCCCTGTTCGGGGCCGCTGGCGCGGCGGCCGTGGGCGCTTCGGCCGAGCGCCCTCGGGGGCGTTGGGCCGGCGGCGGGGATCGTCACGACGGTGGTGGGCCCCGGCGTGGCCGCAGGCACAGAGGCCGGAGCGACGCCGGCCGGTTTCTTCGCGGGGAGGCCAGGCCGAGGCGGCGAGGTCAGCTTTTCGAGCGCCCGCTCGAGCGGTGCGGTCGGGGCCGGGAGCGAGTAGACCTTCGGTGGTTCGACCTTCGGGACCGCCGGGGGCGCCGGTGCCCGGAGCGGAACGGCCGCCGGTGGCGGAGCAGGGCTCGGCGGCGCAGCGCCGAGCGTCGGAGCGCTCGCGGCAGCCGATATGAGGCGCGGGGTCGCCGCCGCCGCGTCGAGCGTCCCCGTCACGATCGCGTGGATCTCCCCGCTCGCCGGCTTCGGCGTCGGTGCAGGCAGAGCCGCCCCGCTCGCCGCGCCGGTCGGCACGGTCACGGCCGGGATGCTCTTCGAGACGGTCTGGACCGTCGTCGCCGCGGCTTGCGAGACGGTCGAGGCCGCGGGCACGGACAGTGCCGGCGGTCGCGCCGCTTGGGCCCCGGCGGTGAGAGTGAACAGGGAGGCGAGCAGAGCGCCGGCGCAACGACCGATGAGCCGCCGGGACCTGCGCGGGGCGCGCGGGGTTGGCGAGGTTTGCGCAGCTCTTCCCATGGACCATTGGTACCCGCGCGAACCTGTAAATCACCGCTTGGCGCATAGCTCGAGCGTCACCGCACGGACCAACTTCGGCGCCTAAGGTTCGAGCTGAGCCCGATGGGTCAACTGCGGATCGCGACATGGAACGTGAACTCTCTGGCCGCCCGCATGCCGCGGGTGGTCGGCTGGCTGGAGGCGACCGCTCCGGACGTGGTGTGCCTGCAGGAGACGAAGGCCACCGAGCAGGCGTTCCCTGCGGCCGAGCTCCAGGCGCTCGGCTATGCCTCCGTCGCCGACGGCGACGGCCCCTACAACGGCGTTGCGATCCTCTCGCGCGTGGGACTCGAGGACGTGACCCGGGGCTTCCCCGATGAGCCCGGCTTCCCCGATCCCGAGCGGCGCTCGATCGCCGCGACCTGCGGTGGCGTGCGGGTGTGGTCGGTCTACGTCCCCAACGGCCGCACGCTGGACAGCCCCCACTACGCCTACAAGCTCGCATGGCTCGAGGCCCTCGCCGTCGCCGTCGAGCAGCAGCTCGCGGCCGGCCCGCCGCTGGCGCTGTGCGGGGACTTCAACGTCGCCCCGACCGACGCGGATGTCTGGGACCCGTCCGTCTTCGCCGCCTCGACCCACGTCACCGAGCCCGAGCGCGAGGCGATTCGCAAGCTGCTCGCGGCCGGTCTGAGCGACGTGCAGCCCCGCGCCCTGAAGGGCGAGCCGTACACCTACTGGGACTACCGGGCCGGCATGTTCCACAAAGGCGAAGGGATGCGCATCGACCTCGTCCTGCTCAGCCGGGCGTTGGCGGCGGGCCTAGCCGACGCCTACATCGACCGGGACGCCCGCAAGGGCTCAAAGCCATCCGATCACGCCCCGGTCGTCGTCGACGTCGCCGTCGACTAGGCGCGCAGGACGTCGGCGGGGCCGCTCAGCAAGTGGGCGTGCGGCCGCTGGCGCGACGCGCCGTATCTAGGCGTTGAGGCGGACCGGAAGTGCCTTGAGCTGGTTGAGGAACAGCGATTCGACCGCCAGCGGCCGGCCGTCCAGGGTGATGTTCGGGTAGCGCTTCAACGTCTCCTCGATCAGGATCCGCAGCTCGAGACGGGCCAGCGCGGTGCCCAGGCAGAAATGCCGCCCGCCGGCGCCGAATGCCTGGTGCTCGGCCTTGCGGGTGATGTCGAAGCGATCCGGGTCCTCGAAGCGCGTCTCGTCGCGGTTGGAGGAGACGTACCACATCACCACCTTGTCGCCCTCCTTGATCTTCTGGCCGTGGAGTTCGGTGTCGCGGGTGGCGGTGCGGCGGAAATGGGCGAAGGCCGGGAACATCCGCAGCGCCTCCTCGACGGCGTCGGGCACCAGCGCCGGGTCGTCCAGCAGCATCTGTTTCTGCTCGGGGTTCTCGATCAGGGCCCGCATCGCCGAGCAGTAGGTCGCCTTGGTCGAGTCGTTGCCCGCCGCCATCAGCAGGAAGAAGCCCATCACGATCTCGTGTTCCTCGAGCTTCTCGCCGTCCAGCTCGGCGTTGACGAGGACCGTCGTCAGATCCTCGGTGGGGTTCTCGCGGCGGGCGTCGATCAGCTTGCGGCAGCGCTCGAAGATCTCCGGCACGTCGCGTTCGACGGCCCCCTCGAAGCCGTGAGGGTTGAGGTCGGGGTCGGCCGCGCCGAGCGTCGAGTTCATCAGCCTCGCCCAGATCGCGTCGTCCTCCTCGGCGATCCCCATGAAGCTGCCGATCACCCGCGCCACCACCGGCTGGGCGACGTCGTTGACCAGGTCCGCCGTCTCGCGGCCCTCGAGCCTGTCGAGCACCCGGACCGTGATCGCCCTGATCGCCTCCTCGTGATCGGCGATCCGCTTCGGCGTGAAGCCGCGCTGGAAGAGCGCCTTGAGGCGGTCGTGCTTGGGCGGGTCCATACCGATGAACATCGCCTGCGCGAGCTCCAGCGGGAAGCCGCCGGCGGCCGCGAGCACGCCACCGCGTTCTGAGGAGTAGGTCTCCCAATCACGAGAGACGGTGTGGACGTCCTCGGCCGTCGTCACCGACCAGAAGCCGTCCTCCTCCGGGAACAGTTCGAAGCTCTCGGTCCGGTGGATCGGGCACTTGGCCCGCATCTCCTTGAAGACCTCCAGCGGGGGACCGTCCGTCCAGTACTCACGGCCCGTCAGTTCGACGCCCTCGATGTCACGCTCGACATCACGCTCGACACTTGCCATCTGAACCTCCGAGTCTGAGCCGCAGGATGTCCGGCGATGATACTGGCCGCCTGGCCAGTTTTGTGAGACGACCGTCACATGACCGTCCCCGATGCCCGTCAGACTGGCGGCGATGAGCAGCCGCTCCGGCCAGCCGAACGTCCCCGGACGCGGCATCACGGCGTCATACGGCTGGCGATTCTGGGTGCTGGTTGCGCTGATCGGGGCCGGCACGGGCCTGGCCGGAGCCGCGCTGATCGAGTTGCTGCGGGCCGTCCAGCACCTCGCCTGGGACTACAGCTCCGGCCCGTTCCTGCTCGCCGTCGAACGCGCCTCCTCGGCGCGCCGGGTGATCGTGCTCACGATCGGCGGGCTGGTCGTGGGCCTGTCCGCGCTGGCGATGGCCGGGCGAACGCCCCCCGACGTCTCCGAGGCATTGTGGCTGCGGAGCGCGCGGCTCCCTCTGCTCGCATCCCTCGCCCGCGCCGTCGAGTCGATCACGATCGTCGCGCTCGGCGCCTCGCTCGGCCGCGAGGCGGCTCCGCAGCAGGCGGGCGCGGCCTGGGCGAGCACGATCAGCGAGTGGGCGAAGCTGCCGGATTGGCAGCGGCGCCTGCTCGTCGCATGCGGCGCGGGCGCGGGCATGGCCGCGGTGTACGACGTGCCGCTCGGCGGCGCCCTGTTCGCGCTCGAGGTGCTGCTCGGCACGGTGACGCTGCCGCTGGTGCTGCCGGCCCTGGCGACTTCGCTGATCGCCACCTCCGTCGCCTGGCTGGCCCTGCCCGACGTGCCGACCTACGACGTCCCCAGCTACAGCGTGCACGCATCGCAGGTCGTCTGGGCGCTGCTGGCCGGGCCACTGGCAGGCCTCGCCGCCGTGGCATGGATCCGCCTCGTCGCCCGCGCCCACGCGATGCGCCCGAGCGGCCGAGGTCGCCTGCTGGCGCCGCTCGTCGTGTTCACGGCCCTCGGCGTGATCGCGATCCAGTACCCGGAGCTGCTGGGCAACGGCAAACCCGTCGTGCAGGCGGCGCTCGTCGCCCAGCTCACGGCCGGCTTGATCGCTGTCCTGCTCGTCCTCAAGCCGCTCGTCACGGCCGCGTGCCTCGGTTCAGGGGCGCCCGGCGGCCTGTTCACCCCGACGCTCGCCTATGGCGTTCTGCTCGGCGGCCTGCTCGGCAAGGGCTGGGCGCTGATCTGGCCCGGAGCGCCGCTCGGCGGCTACGCGATCATCGGCGGCGCCGCCGTGCTCGCCGCCTCGATGCAGGCCCCACTGGCCGCGATCGTGCTGGTCCTCGAGCTGACCCGCCATGCCGACGGGCTGATGGTCGCGGTGCTGTTGGCCGTCGTCGGAGCGACCGTCGTCTCCCGCCTCGCCGGCGCCCCCTCGATCTACTCGGCGAGGCTCAGCGCACCGCCGGGCGCGGATGCGGGCGCGGAGCCCGAGCACGATCTGCTGCCGGCGACGATCGCGACCTAGCCGGGCCGGCCGGCCCGCTCAGAATCTCTCGAGCGCCAGCTCGATCGCGCGCGTGCCGAAGTCGAGGGCCTCAACGGGGATGCGCTCGTCGGGTGCGTGGATCAGCCGCATGAAGGGCATGTCCGCCGGCAGCTGCATCGGCAGGAAGCCGTATGTCTGGATGCCCAGGCGGGAGAAGAACCTGCCGTCGGTCACACCCGCCAGCAGCAGCGGCACCGGCCTCGCCGCCGGGTCGAGCTCGCGCAGGACCCCGGCGAGACGGTCGAACAGGCCCATGTCCGGCTCCGCCGCGACCGGGTCGTGGCGGACGACCTCGATGTCCATCTCGACGCCCGTCAGGGCGCGCAGCTCGGCGAACAGCAGCTCCGGCGTGGAGCCTGGCAGCAGGCGGCAGTCGAGCTCGACCGTGACCTCGTCGGGGACCACGTTGATCTTCTCGCCGCCCGCGACGATCGTCGCGCTGACCGTGTTGTGCAGCAACGGGTCCAACACGCGGCCGCGCTCGCCCAGCGCCGTCAGCAGTCCGTCGGTCAGAGCCGGTCGAAGCAGGCCGCGCAGCGGCACGGCGAGCGGCGCCGGCAGCTCGTGCGCGATCGCCTCGACCATCGCGCGGGTCGCGTCGGGGACGTGCACCGGCAGTCGTTTGCGATCGATCCGCTCGAGCAGCCTGCCGAGCGAGCCCATCGCGCCACCGCGCACCGGCATCGAGCCGTGCCCGGCAGGCCCGCGCAGTGTCGCCTTCGACCAGCAGAGCTGCTTCTCGGCCACCATGATCGGGTAGAAGGAGCGGCCCCCGATCGCCATCTCGAAGCCGCCGAACTCGCCGATCGCGTAGCGCACGCCGTCGAACAGCTCGGCGTGCTCGCGGACGAGGAACTCGGCGCCCAGCGGGCTGCCGGCCTCCTCGTCGGCCATCAGGCAGAGAATCACGTCCCCGGGCGGACGGCGCCCGGCCGCCTTCAGGCGCATGAAGGCCGCCAGCATCATCGCCACGCCGCCCTTCATGTCGAGCGCGCCCCGGCCCCACACGAACCCGTCGTGAACCTCGCCGGCGAAGGGCGGGTGCGTCCATCGCCCGCGTGCAGCCACCACATCGACGTGTCCCTGCAGCAGCAGCGGTGGCGAGGTCCCCTCGCCACCGAGCCGTGCGATCAGGCTCGGGCGCTCGGGGTCGGCCGCCACGATCTTCACCTCGCAGCCGAGCTCCTCGAGCAGGCCGCGGATCCACGCGATGCAGTCGCGCTCGTTGCCCGGCGGATTGGTCGTGTCGAAGCGCAACAGGCGGGCGAGCAGCTCGGCCGGGCGCTCCTGCAGGGGGGTCTGTGGCGAGGCCGCGATGCTCATCGCCACAGTCTCGCGCATCCCGCCCGCGCGGCAGGCCCTCTTGCAAAGCTGCCGCCCCCGCCCCTCAGCTGGTAACACTAGAAACCATGGCCCGCTCGATCTGGACCGGCGCGATCAGCTTCGGCATGGTCACCGTGCCCGTGAAGCTCTACAGCGCGATCAACCGCAAGTCGGTGCGCTTTCACCAGCTCAACGGCAAGACCGGCGTGCGCATCGCCCAGAAGCGCGTCGATCCGCAGAGCGGCGAGGAGGTCCCCTACGAGGACATCGTCAAGGGCTATGAGATCGCGCCCGACCGCTACGTGGTGATCGAGCCCGGCGAGCTCGAGGCACTCGAGCCGAAGAAGACCAAGACGATCGAGATCGAGGAGTTCGTCGACCTCTCCCAGATCGACCCGATCTTCTACGACCACCCCTACTACCTGGCCCCCGGCCCGGGTGGCGCCAAGCCCTACAAACTGCTGGTCGAAGCGATGCGCGAGACCGCCAAGGTCGCGATCGCTCGCGTGGTGATCCGCTCCAAGGAGGCGCTCGTCGCGCTGCGGCCGATCGACGACGTGCTGGCGATGTCGACGATGGTGTTCGCCGACGAAGTGCTCGCCCCGGATCGTCTCGAGGAGATCTCCGAGGCGCAGGAGGTCAAGACCACCAAGCGCGAGCTCGACATCGCCAAGCAGCTCGTCGAGTCGCTGGCCGGCGACTTCAAGCCCGACGCCTACCAGGACGCCTACCGCGAACAGGTGCTGGAGATGATCGAGCGCAAGGCGCAGGGCAAGGAGATCGCCGTTCAGCCCGAGCCGGAGGAGGTGACCGCGCCGGCCCCGGACCTGATGGGCGCCCTCAAGGCGAGCCTCGAGGCGGTCAAGGCCCGCGAAGACGGCGGCCAGGCGAAAGCGAAACGCAAAGCACCCGCGAAAGCCGCAGCGAAGAAAGCGTCCGCCAAGAAAGCGCCGAAATCGGCTGGCGGCAAGGGCGGCTCCACGACGAAACGCAGCACCGCGAAAGCCTCCGCCAAGCGCTGATCCGGGCTATGGTAGCAATCCGCTACCATATTGGGATGAGCAAGCAGATCGCGGTGCGCCTCCCGGACGAGCTGGTCGCGTTCGTCGACAGCGCCGTCGCGTCGGGTCAAGCCCGCAGCCGGGCTGCGGTGGTCACGCAAGCGCTTGCGCGGGAACGCCGGCGGGCCACCGCCGAAAAGGACGCCGAGATCCTTGCCCGTACCGGCCCGGATCCCGACCTCGCCGGCCTTGCGGAGCACGCCGCTTCTGTGCCCTCAGCACTTACGTGATGAGGCCCATCCACGTCGCGCACCTCGACAAGACGCGACCCGTGTTGATCCTTACGCGTGAGCTCGTGCGTCCCCATCTCAACACCGTTACCGTCGCCCCCATCACGACCGCTGTTAGAGGGCTTTCCACCGAGGTGCACGTGGGGGCCGAAAACGGACTCGCGGGACCGTCGGTGGTGAGCTGCGACAACGTCACGACAATTCCCGCCAAGGCTCTGCGAGACCAGATCGGGGTATTGCTCGACCGCCAGGAGCGCGAGCTCGGCGAGGCGATTCGCGCGGCGTTCGATCTCGACTGAGGCATGCCGCGCCAGCTTGGACGCTACGAGCGCAAACGGAACTTCGAGAAGACTCCGGAGCCGGCTCCGGCTCCTCGCAAAGGCCCGCGCTCCCCTGGCCACCGCACCAGCCGGCAGGGCGAGCGGCAGCCGCGGTTCGTGATCCACCAGCACAGCGCGAGACGCCTGCACTGGGATCTGCGCCTCGAGCACGACGGGGCGCTGGCGTCCTGGGCGGTGCCCAAGGGCATGCCGGAGGAGCCGGGCGAGAACCGCTTCGCCGCGGCCACCGAGGACCATCCACTCGAGTACCTCGAGTTCCACGGCGAGATCCCGAAGGGCAACTACGGCGCCGGCACGATGACGATCTGGGACCAGGGGACCTACGAGGTACTGAAGTGGGAGCCCCGCAAGGTCGAGGTGCTGCTCCACGGTGAGCGGCTGAAAGCGCGCTACGCCCTCTTTCCGATCGACAAGGAGGAGCCTCCGAAGGACTGGATGATCCACCGCATGGACCCGCCCGCCGATCCCGACCGCGAGCCGATGCCGCAGCGGATCGTGCCGATGCTCGCGCGGACCGGCCAGCTGCCGGCCGAGGACTCCGGCTGGGGCCTCGAGATCAAGTGGGACGGGGTGCGGGCGATCGCCTACTCCACGCCCGGCGAGCTGCGGCTCGAGAGCCGCAACCTGAACGAGATCACCGACAGCTACCCGGAGCTCGCCCGCCTCGGCCGGAGCCTCGGCTCGCATCAGGCCGTCCTTGACGGTGAGATAGTCGCCTTCGGCGGGGACGGGCGGCCGAGCTTCGGGGCCCTCCAGCAGCGCATGCACGTCGCCTCCCGGGACGTGGCACGGCGGCTGGCCAAGGACACGCCCGTGACCTACATGATCTTCGACCTGCTGTGGCTCGACGGGCACTCGCTGATGGGGCTGCCCTACACCGAGCGCCGTGCCCGCCTGGCCGAGCTCGGGCTGAGCGGGGAGAGCTGGCAGACGCCCGAGCACGTCGTCGGCAACGGCCGCGCGCTGCTGCGCGCGAGCGTCGAACAACGCCTCGAGGGCATCGTCGCCAAGCGACTCGACTCCACTTACGCACCGGGCCGGCGGCCCGGCAGCTGGATCAAGATCAAGACGATGGGACGGCAGGAGTTCGTGATCGCCGGCTGGTTGCCCGGCAAGGGCCGCCGCAGCGAGACGATCGGCGCGCTGCTGCTCGGCGTGCACGAGACCGGGGGCGGCTTGCGCTACGTCGGCCGGGTCGGTACCGGCTTCTCAGATCGCGAGCTCGCGCGCCTCGAGGCGGCCCTTGCTCCGCTCCGCCGCGAGGACTCCCCGTTCACCGCGGGCGAACGGCCGCCCCGCGAGTCGCGCTTCGCCGAGCCGCGCCTCGTCGCCGAGGTCGAGTTCGCCGAGTGGACCTCCGCCGGCAACATCCGCCACCCCTCCTACAAGGGCCTGCGCGAGGACAAGGACCCGCTGGCCGTCGTGCGGGAGGACCCGAACGCGGGGCCCCCCGCCGAGCACGCCGCGGCACCGGCCGCCGGAAAACCCGCCTCGCGCGCAGCGAAGGGGAAAGGCGCAGCGGCGGGGAAGCACGCGGCCAAGGGCCGAGCGGCCGCCAAACGCCGGGCCGGAACAGCGGGCGGCGTCACCCCGAAGGGACAGGAGAGCGCCACGATCGAGGTCGAAGGCCATGAGCTGAAGCTCAGCAACCTCGGCAAGGTCCTCTATCCGGAGGCGGGCTTCGCGAAGGGCGAGCTGATCGACTACTACGCATCGGTCTCGGCCGTGCTCCTCCCGCATCTGGCGGGGCGGGCGCTGACCGTCACGCGCTGGCCGGACGGGGTGGAGTCGAAGTCCTTCTTCCAGAAGCACTCCCCGGCGCACCGGCCGGGCTGGGTACAGACCGTGGCGCTCCCCGCCGGAGGCAAGACGATCGACTACACCGTCGCGGGCGACCTGGCGACCGTGGTCTGGCTGGCCAACCTAGCCGCGATCGAGATGCACACCCCGCTGGCTCTCGCCGAGGCGATCGACCGCCCCCGCTCGATGGTCTTCGACCTCGACCCCGGCGCGCCTGCCGACGTGATCGACTGCGCCCGCCTGGCGCTGCAGCTGCGGGCGCTGTTCGAGAACCTGGGGTTGGAGAGCTTCGTCAAGACCTCGGGATCGAAGGGCCTGCAGCTGTATGTGCCGCTGAACGTCGAGGACGTCGACTTCGCCGCCACCAAGACCTTCTCCAAAGCGGTCGCCGAGCTCTTCGAGCAGAGCGATCCCGGCCGCTTCATCTCGCGCCAGACCAGGGCTCGGCGCGAGGGCAAGGTGCTGATCGACTGGAGCCAGAACGACCGCAACAAGACGACGGTGTGCGTCTACTCGCTGCGTGCCCGCCCCCGGCCGACGGTGTCCACGCCGCTCGAATGGGACGAGGTGCGGGCGGCAGCCGAGAAGGGCGACCCGAGGCGGCTCGTCTTCGAGGCGAGCGAGACCCTCGCCCGCGTCGCCAAGCGGGGCGATCTGTTCGCACCGCTGCTCTCGACCCGGCAGCGGCTGCCGGAGTTCGACGCGGGCGCCGCCGCGAGCTGAGCTTCAGGGGCCGGCTCGAACGGGGCGCGGCCGCCGGCGGGTCAGTCCCCGCGCTCAGCCTCCCGCTCCATGCGCTCGAGACGGGTGTAGTAGTCGGGGAACTCGTTGAGGTGCGCCAGCGCGATCTTGCCCGTGAAGATCGGGTCGTCGTCGGTCACGTTCGTCGCCAGGTCGGCGAGTCCGTGCTCGAGCTCCACGTCCATGCCGATGCGGAACTGCTCGACGTCGAATGGCGCCGTAACCCAGTCGATGCCGATCTGCTCGCCGACGCTGCGAGCCTGCTCGGCGCTGAAGTTCTGCCGCGGGGCCATCTGAGCCGCGCCTACTACTCGAACGCGGGCGCTTGCCAGCCCGGCATCACATCGGGCAGCCCGTCGGAGACCTTGTCGGTGAACTTCGGCGGCCGCTTCTCCAGGAACGAGGTGACGCCCTCGACGACGTCGGCGGACTGTCCGCGCGCGATCATCCCCCGCGAGTCCGCGCGGTGGGCGATCATCGGGTGCTCGGCTCCGAGCATCCGCCACATCAGCTGGCGAGCCAGGGCGACCGACACCGGCGCCGTGTTATCCGCGATCTCCCGCGCCAGCGCGCGGGCCGCGCCGAGCAGCTCGTCTTTGGGGTGCAGGCTGCGCAGCAGCCCCGCTTCGAGACCCTCCTGCGCCTCGAACACCCGCCCGGTGCTCACCCACTCCATCGCTCTGCTGATGCCGACCACACGCGGCAGGAACCAGCTCGAGCAGGCCTCCGGGATGATCCCGCGGCGGGCGAAGACGAAGCCCATGCGGGCGTCGTCGGCGGCCATCCGCACATCCATCGCCAGCGTCATCGTCGCGCCGACGCCGACCGCCGGCCCGTTGATCGCGGCGATCACGGGCTTCTTGCAGTCGAAGACGCGCAGCGTGAACTCGCCGCCGCCGTCACGGCCGGCCACACCGGCCGTGTCCCGCTTGCTGTAGTCGAAGGTGTCGCCGCCGCTCTCGAGATCTGCGCCCGCGCAGAAGCCGCGGCCCGCCCCGGTGACGATGATCGCCCGCACCGCGTCGTCGGCATCGGCGAGATCGAAGGCGGCCCGCAGCTCCTCGCCCATGCGCCCGGTCCAGGCGTTGAGCCGGTCGGGCCGGTTGAGCGTGATCGTCAGAACGCCCTCAGAGGTCTCGGTGAGGATCTGCTCGAAGTCCATCGCGCCGGGCATCCTTTCAGGTCTCGGGCGCTTCGCGCTCGCGCTCGTCCCCGGCCGGGCCATATGGCCCCGCCCAGGTCATCACCTCGGCGCCGCGGCGGGCGGCGAGCGCGAGCGCCTCCGGCAGCGCCAGGCGGGCTCCCAGCGCATAGGTGAACGCGGCGGCGAACGTGTCGCCGGCGCCGTAGGAGTCGACGACCGGACCTGGGAGCGGCGCCGCCTCCCAGCGACCCTCCGTCCCGTCCCGCCGCCGCCAGCGCCCGCCGCCGGCTCCTTCGGTGTAGACGACCAGCTCGGCCTCCTCCAGAGCGGGCTGCGCGGCGGCCAGCTCGATCCGGTCGTCGGCGCTCAGCACGAGCGCGTCGAGCCGGACCCCGTGGCCGAGAGCGTGGCGGGCTCGTGGGCTCGCCACGAGCACCCGGCTCTCCTCGCGTGCCCGGCGCAGGGCCGCGAGATCGCCGGCCGTGAAGTAGATCGCGTCCATCTCGTCCAGCTCGCTCCATCCCGCCGGATCGTCCGGCGGGACCTCCCCCGCGCGGTCCAGCCGTGGCCCGAACGTCGTGATCGTGCGCTCCCCGGCCGCGTCGACGAGCGTCACCGCGCGACGCGTCGGAGGGCTCCCGGCAGCACCCTGCTCGCCGCCGACGGCGGGCCCGTTGCGCACCTGCACGCCGAGCGCCATGAGGCGCTGTTCCGATCGCCGTCCCAGCTCGTCGTCACCGAGCACGGCGAACAGCGGACAGCCGCCGGCCAGCCGGGCGAGCGCCACGGCGGCGACCGCACCGCCGCCCGCCGGCTCCTCGAACGCACCGTGGGCATGGGCGACCTCGCCGGCGCGTGGTAGGTGCTCGACGCGGCCGAACTGGACCCACTCGAGGTGGCCGATGACGGCCACCTTCGGCTCTGGCTCGGGCACGCCGCCAGTCTCACAGAAAGCCCCACCGCGGGGAGCAACGAGCGGTGGCGTTGGTAGCCTCGCCGCGATGAGCGAGCTCCCGAGCGCCGAGCAGATCCGGGACACGATGCCCTTCGCGGCGCTGATCGGCGCCGAGCTGACAGAGGTCGGGCCCGAGCTCGTGCGGGGACGCATGGAGTGGGCGCCCGAGCGGACCACGGCCGGCGGCCTGCTGCACGGAGGCGCGCTGATGGCACTGGCCGACGGCGCCGGCGGCGTGCTCGCCTTCTTCAACCTCCCCGAGGGCGCGATCGGGACGGCGACGATCGAGTCCAAGACGAACTTCATGCGCGCCGTGCGCGAGGGCGTCGTGACCTCGGCGACCCGGCCGATCCACAAGGGCCGCACGATGATCGTGATCGAGACGGAGCTCGCGCGCGAGGACGGCAAGCTGGTCGCGAAGGTCACCCAGACGCAGGCCTTCCACTACCCGCGAACCTGAACGCCGGCGCCCGGGCGGGCGCTCGCTCCCGGCGTGGGGACCCGGTTCCGGGATGGGCGAATAGGATCCGCCGATGGCCGAGGAGCTGCTGATCGTCGAGGAGCCCGCCCCCCACGTGCGGCGACTGACGCTCAATCGCCCGGACCGCCTGAACACGATCACCGCCGAGCTCTGCCAGGCGCTGCACGAGCAGCTCAGGGAGATCGAGCGCGACCGTTCCTGCCGGGCCGTCGTGCTGACCGGCGCGGGGCGCGGCTTCTGCGCCGGCCTGGACCTGGCGGGCTATGGCCGGGCGCCCGGCAACGACGGCAGCGACGAGTCGCGGGATCGGCTCGCCAACCAGCAGCACATGTCCCGTCTCGTGCTCGGGCTGCGGGCCCTGCCGCAGCCGGTGATCGCCGCGGTCAACGGACCCTCGGCGGGCTTCGGGCTGGCGCTGGCGCTCGGCTGCGACATCCGCTTCGCCGCCGCCGAGGCGGTCTTCCGGGTGGCCTTCATCAACATCGGCGTGTCGAACTGCGACATGGCGACGAGCTGGCTGCTGCCGCGGCTGATCGGCGCCTCGCGCTCGCACGAGCTGATGCTCACGGGACGGCGCGTCGGCGCCGAGGAGGCGCTGCGGATCGGCCTCGTCGCGGACGTCCTCCCGCAGGACGCGCTGGCCTCACGCGCCCTGGAGGCGGCCGGGCAGATCGCCGAGCTGGCGCCCTGGGGTGTGCAGCTCACCAAGCAGGGGATGTGGGCGGCGCTCGAGATCCCCTCTGAGCAGGCGGCCGTCGAGTACGAGGACCGCCAGCAGATCATGGCGACCTTCGGGGCTGCACCGCCGGAGGCGATCGGCGCCTTCCTCGAGAAGCGCGCGGCGGAGTTCATCGACTGATGGCCGGGCTGTTCGACGTCGACGGCAAGACCGCGCTGGTCACCGGCGGCTCACGGGGCATCGGCCTGATGATCGCCCGCGGCCTGCTGGAGGCGGGCGCGAGCGTGATCGTCTCCTCGCGCAAGCAGCCCGACATCGAGGCGGCGGCGAGCGAGCTGTCGGCACTCGGCGACTGCACGGCGATCGTCGGCGACATCTCGACGCCCGACGGCGCCGGAGAACTCGCTCGCGCCACGCGTGAGCGCTTCCCGTCGCTCGACATCCTCGTCAACAACGCGGGCGCCGTCTGGGGCGCTCCCCTGGAGGAGTTCCCGGCGCACGGGTGGGACCGCGTGATGCACACGAACGTAGAGGGCGTCTTTCACCTGACGGTCGGGCTGCTGGACGCGCTGCGGGCGAGCGCAAGCGCCGAGGAACCGGCGCGCGTGATCAACATCGGCTCGATCGACGGGCTGCGCACCTCGGCTGTCGACAACTACAGCTACGGCGCGAGCAAGGCCGCCGTGCACATGCTCACGCGCCACCTGGCCCGGCGTCTGGCCGGCGAGCACATCACCGTCAACGCGATCGCGCCCGGGCCCTTCGAGAGCAAAATGATGGCCTTCGTGCTCGCGAATCCGGAGACGCGCTCGGCGATCGAGCGCAGCGTGCCGCTCGGACGCATCGGCCGACCCGATGACATCGCCGGGCTGACGCTGTTCCTGGCCTCCCGCGCCGGCGCGTACATGACGGGCACGGTGATTCCGCTGGACGGCGGCATCACCGGCTGCAACGAAGGCTAGGCCGCAACCTCCACACCGTCGACCGTGGCGCTGTACATTTCGGCGCCGCAGCTGCGACCCGCCGGGCGCGGACCGTGCGTAGACTCGCGCCAAGGAGGGCCGATGCTGGGAGCTGGAGGGATCAGATGAGCGCGGCTACCGAGGCTGCCTCGGATGCTGTGGTTCGCACGCGCCGCGTGTCCTCGCCGAGGGCCGTGCTCGCCGTTGCCGTGCTCGGCACGTTCATGGCATTCGTCGACGCGACGATCGTCAACATCGCGGTCCCCGACATCGCGAGCGACCTGTCCGCGAAGAGCCTGTCGAGCGTCTCGTGGGTGCTGAACGCGTACAACATCGTGTTCGCCGCGTTCCTCGTGGGCGGTGGCCAACTCGCCGACCTGCTCGGTAGGCGCCGCGTCTTCACGCTCGCGCTCGGGCTGTTCACGTTCGCCTCCGCGTTGTGCGCCGCCGCGCCCTCGCTGGGGCTGCTCGTCGCCGCGCGCGTGATCCAGGCGGCGGGGGCGGCGATGCTCGTGCCGAGCTCGCTGGCGATCGTTCTCGAGGCCAATCGCGAGCATGAGCGGATGCATGCGGTCGCGCTGTGGTCGGCAGTGGCCGCGCTGGCGGCCGGCATCGGCCCGCCGCTCGGCGGGCTGCTGATCACCGCGTCCAACTGGCGACTCGTGTTCCTCGTCAACGTCCCAGTGGGGATCGTCGCCGCGGTGCTCGCGAAACGGGTGCTCGTCGAGAGCCGCGCGCCGGGCCGGCGCCGGGTCCCCGACCTCCTCGGCGGGGTGATGCTCGCGCTGGCGATCGGCGCGCTCGTGCTGGGCGTCGTCAAGGGCCAGGAATGGGGCTGGACGAGCGCGCGTGTCCTCGGCTCGTTCGCCGCGGCCTTCGTGCTGGGCGCGCTGTTCGTGCTCCGCTCGAGCCGCCACCGCGCGCCTGTGATCGACATGTCACTGCTGCGGATAAGGGCGTTTGCGCTCTCCAACGGCGTGACGATCGTGATGGCCGCGGGGTTCTACGCCTACACGCTCTGCAACGTGCTGTTCCTGACGGGGGTGTGGCGCTACTCCGTCCTGCGCGCCGGGCTCGCCCTCACCCCCGGCCCGTTCACCGCGATGGCCGTCGCGGGTCCCGCGAGCCGCGCCGTCAAGCGGGTCGGTCACCGTGCGGTCGTCGTCCCCGGCGCGCTCGTGTGGGCCGGAGGGATGTTCTTCCTCGCCAGCCGGGCCGGCGTGCAAGCGGACTTCCTCGGCGTGTGGCTGCCGGGGCTGCTGATCCTCGGCGTCGGCGCGGGCCTGACGTTCCCGACGCTGAGCGGCGCGGCCGTCGGCTCTGTTCCCGGCCCGCGCTTTGCGATCGCCACCTCACTGAACTCCGTCGCGCGCCAGCTCGGCGCCGCGCTCGGCGTAGCCGTGCTGATCGCGATCCTCGGCACGCCCAGCCCACTCGACCCGCTGCCTCCGTTCCGCCACGGCTGGCTGTTCGCCGGCGGCTGCTTCCTGGTCGGGGCGATCTTCTGCCTCGCGCTCGTCGTCGCCCAGCCACGCGAGCCCGCAGCCGACAGGGCCGGCGCCGACGGCGACGGGAACGCCCCGGCCGCCACGGAGCTCCCCACGCCGTTGCTGCCGACGCTGGCCGAATCGGAGGGTGAGCTCGCCGACGTGGAGCCCCAGACCCCGGCCGACTTCCTGCGCAACGTGGAGGTGTTCGCGGGGCTTTCGGCCCCGATGCTGGGCGAGGTCGCGCAGCTCGCGAGCAATGTCCACCTGGCCCGCGGCGAGACCCTGTTCCGGCAGGGAGAGCAGGCCGACGCCGTCTACGTGGTGCGCGTCGGCCATCTGGAGGTGCTCCAGGGCCACAACGGCAGTGAGCAGGCGATCAACACGGTGACTCGCGGCGCGGTGCTCGGCGAGCTCGCCCTGCTCAGCGACTCGGCGCGCAGCGCGTCGGTGCGGGCGCTGCGCGACAGCGAGCTGCTGCGGATCGAGAGGAGCGGATTCGAGGCGCTGTTGCGCTCACAGCCGGAGCTCACGCTCAGCCTTGCGCGGGTGCTGAGCGGCCAGCTGCAGGCCAGTCGAGCGATCCCGGTGGCGACACGCGCGCGGCCCGTGACGATCGCGCTGTGCGCGCTCTCGCCGAGCGTGCCGCTGCTGGAGCTCGCGGACGAGCTGAGCTGGGCGATGTGCGCGTGGGGCCGGGTCGCCGTGCTTCGCCCCGGCGAGGAGAACGATGGGACGCCGGCCCCGTCGGAGGCACTGTCGCGATACGCGCCGGTGGTCGAGCGCTGTGAGGAGGACCACGCGCAGGTGATCCTGATCTGCCATCCGGGCGGCGGGCAGGGCGGATGGGACGAGTTCGCGCTGTCCAGAGCCGACCGGATCCTGGTTGCCGTGGACTGCCGCGAGCCGGCCCGGCTCGATGGCCTGGAGGACGAGATCGAGCGGGTGCGCGGGGCGGACCTGCTCGCCTACGGCAGCGAGCCGGGCAGCGAACTGCTTGCGCCCTGGCTCGCGGCGCTCGACCCGCCCGCCGTGTTCGCGATCGGGCGGTCCAGCCGCGCGGCGGACGTGGCCCGCAGCGCCCGGCGCCTGACGGGTCGGGCGATCGGCACGGTGCTCGCGGGCGGCGGCGCTCGCGGTTTCGCGCACCTCGGCGTGCTCGATGTGCTGCTCGACGCCGGTCTGACCGTCGACCGCGTGGCCGGCGTGAGCATCGGCTCCTTCATCGGTGGGCTGCTGGCCTGCGGGCTCGATCCGCAGGCGATCGACGCGACCTGTTACGAGGAGTGGGTCAGGCGCAACCCGATCAACGACTACACGCTGCCGCGCTCCTCGCTGATCAGGGGTCACAAGGCCGAAGCGATGCTGGAGCGGGTCTTCGGGGCCGCGAGCATCGAGGAGCTCGGCCGTCCCTTCTACTGCGCGAGCGCCAACCTGCGCGGCGGGCACCTGGTGATCGACCGTCGCGGCCCGCTCGTGCTGGCGGTCGGCGCGAGCATGTCCCTGCCGCTGATCGCACCGCCGATCCGCCGCGAGGAGAAGCTGCTGATCGACGGGTCGCTGCTCGACAACCTGCCCCTCGGTCCGATGCGCTTCGCCGGCGAGGGGCCGGTGCTGGCGATCGACATCAAGGGTGGCGAGGAGCGGCCCCGACCGTCGAACCCCGGCGCCGCGGGCGAGGCGCAGACGCGCGCGCCGGCACCGAATCGAAGGCAGCTGCCCTCCTTACCGGAGACGATGTCGCGCATCGCGCTGCTGAGCAGCGCCAACACCGACGAGTCGGCCCGCAGGCTCGCGGATCTCACGATCCCGGTTCGCGTCGAAGGCGTGGGTCTGCTCGAGTTCCACCAGATCGACGCAGCGCGCGAGGCGGGTCGCAAGGCCGCTCACCGCGTCCTCGAGGGCGAGCCACCCGGGTGGCTGACGGCAGGCGCGCCACCGACCGGCGAGCAGGGCCGCCGGCGCACGGTGCTGCGTGTCTAGCGGGCCAACCGCGCACCTTGGGGTCGTAGTGCTGGAGCGTGATTCGGCTAGCATCGCCGCCCGGGGCAGTTCGCTTGTCGAGATCGGGGCCTAGACATGGGCGGTACGCGTAGACAGAGGCGCAAGGTCGCGGCTCTGATCGCCGTCGCGGCGCTCGCCGGCGGAATCGGCGTGGCGGCCTACGCGACGGGGTTGCTGAAACGGAGCGAACTGCAGACGATCGACGCGAGGTTCTCCGTCCGCGGCGGGCACCAACCGCCGTCGAACATCGAGTTCGTCAAGATCGACGTGCCGACCTTCGAAGCGCTCGAACGGGCGGGGCTGCACCCGCGCTTTCCCTTCCCGCGGGCCTACGAGGGCAAGGCGATCGAAGCGATCGACCGCGGCGGCGCGAAGGCGATCGCCGTCGACATCGAATTCACCGTGAAAACCGACCTGGCGGACGACGAAGCGCTGGCCGAAGCGATCGCCTCGACCCACGGCAAGGTGGTGCTCGGCACGACCGAAGTCACGCCCAAGGGCGAAACGGCGATCTTCGGCGGCGCCGCGGCGCTGCACGAACTCGAAGCCCACCCAGCCGAGGTCAGGCTCGTGCTGGACAGCGACGGCTATGCGCGCAGGGTCGCTCGCCGCTACCACCGCCTTGGCAGCTTCGCCACCGTCGCAACGGAAGTGATGACGGGGCGGCCCGTGCCGAAGTCGGACTTCGAAGCGGACGGCACGGCATCGATCGACTACGCCGGCGGGATCGAAACGTTCCCCTCGGTGTCGTTCGCCAAGGTGATGAAAGGCGAAGTGCCGCCGGGGACTTTCAAGAACAAGCTCGTGATCGTCGGCGCCTCAGCGCCGATCCTGCAGGACCAGCATGCGACGCCCTACAGCGCCGTGATGCCCGGGCCGGAAATCTGGGCGAACGCCGCGGCGACGCTGCTCGCGGGAGCGCCGCTTCGCAACTCCTCCACGCTCGTCGACGTGCTGCTGATCCTGCTGCTCAGTGTGAGCGTGCCACTCGGCAGCCTGCGGCTGCAACGCCTGCGCGCGGTGCTCGACGCCGTCGCCCTGGCGGTGGTCTTCACGGTCGCGACCCAGATCGCCTTCAACAACGGCCGCATCATCACCTTCGTCTACCCGATGCTCGCGCTGACGCTCGGCACGCTCGGCACGCTGCTGGTGCTCTACGTCGGCGAAGCGATCGAGCGCGAGCGGGTGCGCGACGTGTTCGCGCGCTTCGTGCCCGGAGACGTCGTCGACCAGGTCCTCGCGAGCGCAAACGACAACCTGCGTCTCGGCGGCGTCGAACTGGACTGCACCGTCCTGTTCTCCGACCTGAGGGGCTTCACGAGCTTCTCCGAGACCCAGCCGGCGGCACACGTGATCGAAGTCGTCAACTACTACCTCAACGAGATGACCGAGGCGATCCTCGCGGCCGGGGGCACGCTGATCGCTTATATGGGCGACGGGATCATGGCCGTGTTCGGCGCACCGCTCGAGCAGGAGGACCATGCCGACCGGGCGGTCCGCGCGGCCCGCGAGATGGTCGGACTCCGGCTGGACCGCTTCAACGACTGGCTCGGCGAGCAGGGCTTCGAGCGTCGCTTCGAAATGGGCGTCGGCCTGAACAGCGGGCCTGTGATGGCCGGCAACGTCGGCTCCGAGCAGCGCGTCGAGTACACGGCCATCGGCGACACGACAAACACCGCTTCCCGCCTCGAGAGCATGACCAAGGACGCCGAGACGATGCTGTTCATCGCCGAGACCACACGCGAACGGATGCACGACGGCGGCGATCAGCTCACGTACGTCGGCGACGTCGAGATTCGCGGGCGCGTGGCCAAGCTGAGCGTGTGGACGATCGGAGCGCCGCAGGAGGGCGCCGCGGAAGCCGAAACGGGCGCCGAGCCGGCGGCCGCGCGAGACAGCGAGATCCGGGCCTCGCCCCCGGTCGGGTCCTGACGCGCCGCTTACGCGGCGAGAGCATCGGGTAGGCTCCGGCACGCCGAGGTCCCATGCGTCACACGAGCTCCATCACCTCGCTGTCCTGGATTCCATCCGAGGCCGTCGAAGGAAGCAGCAAGATGGCCTTTGAGGCGGGCCTTGCCCACTATGACGAGCCGCCGCCCGAAACGATTGAGGACATCAAGGCGCTTCGGGATGCCGACCGCTTCCGCTTCGCCAACGTCCTCGAGGCCTGGATCGAGGTCGGCCGGGACGGGACGATCACGGACGCCGGCTACAGCGGCGGCGGCATGATGGGCTCGACCACCGTCAAGGTCGGACCTGTGTCGCGGACGTTCGAAGCGGTCGGGCTGCCCGACATCCAGCGCCAGCCCCGACGCTCGCGTGAGCACGCCGTGTTCACACAGACCTGCGGGGGCCGCACGGGCGTACCGGCCCCCCGGCGGGTGCGCCGAAAGCCGTTCGTGCAGTGGCAGGCACCGCTCGTCTGGACGACGCTGTCGCTGACGATCCACTCCGACGGACGCGCCGAGTGCGCGATGGAGGGCGCCAGCCGCTTTCCCCGCCACTGGGTCTACGACGACGAGGGTCACCTCTCGCACAAGTCGGGCCTCGCCGACTTCCGCGACTGGTATCGCAAGTCCTTCGGCCGGCAGACGCCGTGGGGTGAGGAGGACTCCAAGGCGCTCGTCACCGCTGTCGAGACGGCGCTCGAGCGCAGGCTCTCCGGTCAGCTGATGAAAGGCGCCGCGAAGCCGACCGTGCGAAAGGTCAAGGCGGGTACGACGCTGGTGCGCCAGGGCGAGGAGGGAACCGAGGTGTACCTGGTGCTCGACGGCGTGCTGCGCGTCGAGCACGACGGCGAGCGCCTCGCGGAGTACGGCCCCGGCGCGATGCTGGGCGAGCGGGCGCATCTCGAGGGTGGCCGGCGAACCTCCTCGCTGGTCGCCGTCACCGCGTGCCGCGTCGCCTCCGTCGACGGCGGCCAGCTGGAACGGCAGGCCCTCGCCGAGCTCTCTTCGGGACACCGCCGAGAGGACAACGAGCGCGCCAAGCGGAGCTGACGGCCGGTGCGGATCGACCTCTGCGGCGTGCGGGGCTCGACGCCTGCCCCGGGAAGCTCATATGAGCGCTACGGCGGTCACACCTCCTGCGTCGCCCTGACGCCGGAGGGCGCCGACGCGCCGACGCTGATCCTCGACGCGGGCACCGGCATCCGCACCGCGACGGCGCTGCTCGGCGGGCGCCCGTTCGCGGGCACGATCCTGCTCAGCCACCTGCACTGGGACCACATCCAGGGACTGCCCTTCTTCAGCGGCGCCGACTCCCCCGGCAGCGAGGTGTCGGTACTCGTCCCCGAGCAGCAGAACGGCGAAGGTGCGCTCGACGTGCTGACGAGGACGATGTCCCCGCCCTTCTTCCCCGTCGCGCCGGACGCGCTGCGGGGGTCATGGGGCTTCGCCGCGATCGACACCGGCACATCGAGCCAGGCCGGCTTCGAGGTGATGGCGCGAGAGATCCCGCACAAGGGCGGGCGCACGCTCGGCTTTCGCATCAGCGACGGGAGGACGGTGTTCACGTACATGCCCGACCACTGCCCCACCAGCCTCGGCGCCGGTCCGGACGGCTACGGCGAGTATCACGAGGCGGCCCTCGCGCTGGCCGAGGGCAGCGACATCGTCGCGCACGACGCGCAGCTGCGCGCATCCGAGCTCGGCGCGGAAGCGGCGATGGGACATTCCTGCGGCGAGTACGCCGTCGAGCTGGCGCGCCGGGCCGGCGCCCGCTCGGTGCTGCTCTTCCACCATCGCCCCGACCGCACCGATGATGAGCTGGAGGGGATCGGCGCCAGCTTCGCGGGCGAGGTGCCGGTCACCGTCGCCCGCCAGGGCGCGACGCTGGTGCTGTGAGCGCGCGACCCGACGCCGTCGTCGTCGGCTCGGGCCCGAACGGCCTGGCCGCGGCGGTCACGCTGGCCCGCGCCGGCCTCGCCGTCGAGGTGATCGAGGGCGCCGAGGAGCCCGGCGGCGGCTGCCGCACCGAGGAGCTGACCCTCGAGGGCTTCGCCCACGACGTCTGCTCGACCGTTCATCCGCTGCTCGCCGCCTCGCCCTTCTTCCGCGCGGAGACGCTTGCCGGCGTGCGCCTGCTGACGCCCCGGGTCGCCTTCGCCCACCCGCTCGACGGCGGGCTCGCCGCGGCGGTGTCCGGCTCGGTGGAGGACACCGCGGCCACGCTCGGCGCGGACGAGACCCTCTATCGCGGACTCCTCGCCCCGCTCGTGGCCCGCTGGGAGGCGATCGTCGGCGAGGTGCTGACGCCGATGCTGGCAGTGCCCGCACATCCGCTCGCCATCGCCCGCTTCGGCCTGCCCGGGCTCGCTCCGGCGACGCTGCTCGCCCGCCGGCTGCGCACGCCGCAGGCACGAGCCCTGCTGGCGGGCCTGGCCGCCCACTCGATGCAGCCGCTGAGCGCCGCCGGCACCGGAGCACTCGCGCTGCTGCTCGGGATCCTCGCCCACGCCGTCGGCTGGCCCGTCGTCGAGGGCGGCAGCGCAAAGGTCCCCGAGGCGCTGCTCGCCGAGCTCGAGGGCTTCGGCGGCACGCTGCGCACAGGTCGCTGGATCGGCGAGCTCGGGCAGCTGCCCCCGGCCCGGGCGACGCTCCTGGACCTCACACCGCGCCAGCTGCTGACCCTCGCCGGGCCGCGCCTGCCCGCTCGTTATCGCTCCGCGCTGCGCCGCTACCGCTACGGCCCGGGCGCCTGCAAGGTCGACTGGGCCCTGTCGGGGCCCGTGCCGTGGTCGGCGCAGGTCTGCCGCGAGACGGTCACGCTGCACCTCGGCGGCACCTTCGAGGAGATCGCGGAGAGCGAGTCGCTTGTCGCCGCTGGGCGCCACCCGGAGCGGCCGTTCTGCATCGCCGTGCAGCCGACGGTCGTCGATCCCTCGCGGGCGCCGGCCGGGCAGCAGACCTTCTACGCCTACTGCCACGTCCCGGCCGGCTCCTCCTTCGACATGGCCGAGCGCATCGAGGCGCAGGTCGAGCGCTTCGCGCCGGGTTTCCGGGATCTGATCCTCGGCCGCGCCGTGCGGACGGCGGCCGAGTCCGAGCGGCACAACCCCTGCTATGTCGGCGGCGACATCAACGCCGGCGCGGCCACGCTGCGCCAGACGCTGTTCCGGCCGACGATCACCACGCGGCCCTACTCCACGCCCCTGCCGGGGGTGTACCTGTGCTCCGCCTCCACGCCGCCCGGCGGCGGCGTGCACGGCATGTGCGGGGCCGGGGCGGCCCGCGCCGCCTTGCGCGATCTGGCGCTCGCCTGAGCGCCTCGCGCCTGCGCCGCCCTCGCGATCGCCGTGCTACAGAGGCCGCGTCAGTCGAGCGGCCACGGGCTGGGGATTCCTTCCCAGGGGGTCCGACGCCAGTCGGCGTAGGCCAGCTCGGGATCATCCGTCGCCTCGGACACTGACGCGCCGTACTTCGCGGCGACCTCGTTCACCGGGTAGTGCGCCTCGTCCTTGCGTCGGGACCCGATCATCAGCACCGCGCACGGGCCGTCGCCCGCGCCGACGAACACATGCTCGACGCCGGCGGGGCAGTGGAAGAAGTCCCACTCCTTGAGCGGGGTCTCCACACCGTCGATGATCGCGATGCACTCGCCGCGCAGCACCAGGAAGTCCTCCTGCACGGGCTCTGAGTGGTAGCGGCAGTTGGGCTGGCCGGGCTGCATGATCTGGACGTTGACGCCGGTGTCGCGCCACAGCGAGTCATCGGGCTCCCAGTCGAGGATCGTGGCGCGCGACGGATGCGCACGGGCGGGGGCGTCGGCCAAGTTGATGACCAGCGGCGTGTCCACATGCGGAAAGATACGCCGACGGGCGTCGCCACCGGGGCTTCGCGCCCGTGATCGCGCGCCGGCGTCGTCGATCTGGGCTACCCAGGCCAGCCCATCCAGATGCTCGTCCTCACCCACCGCCGCTGGCCGTGGCGGCGAGCTCCCACACGCGCGCGGCCGCGGTCGACCGGTCGGTTACTCCGAGCTTGCGAAAGCCCCGCTCGAGATGCTTGCCGACGGTCCGGTGGGAGATGCCGAGCGCCTCGGCCACGTGGTGGTTTGACCGGCCCAGCGCGACCAACCGCAGCGACTCGGCCTCGCGCCTCGTGAGTCCCGCCGCGAGCAGCGAACCGATCGGAGGGGTCGCCGCCCGCGCAGGCTGAAGGCCGGTGCGAGCCGCCTCGTAGGCGATCGCGTTGAGGTAGGCCTGGATCAGAAACGGGCGGGCGCGATCGGCGAGGTCTCGCTCGGTGTCGCGGTAGTCGCTCGCGCCGCGGCTGAGCGCGATCGCCAGCACGCGCCGCGGACCGGCGGGCAGCGTGAACGCCATCTGATGCTCGACGCCCATCGGCTCATAGACCTCGCGATACAGGGCGAGGCCGTGCAGGTGCTCGCGCGTGCAGACGTCCGAGAAGCGCATCGCGCGACCGTCCTGAGTGCGCTGGTAGTGCTGCAGCAGCGGGTTCTGCTGGGCGTTGCGGACCCAGGCGCCCATCAGCTCCGGTGAGGCGTCGGGCGTCATCAGCGCAACCACGTCGAGCGGGCCCGGACCGATGTCGTTCAGCGAGATGTAATCCGAGGGCAGCACCCGGTGCAGCGCCTCGAGCAGGCCGAGGCGCAGCTCGTCGATGTCCAGCAAGCCGCAGACATCGCCTATCAGCTCGAGCAGGCGCCCATCGGTGGCGGCGGAAGGCAGACCGTTCTTGGACATACGTCGCGAGGACGTATACCCAATCGGCCGCGCCCGGGTCGCCCGGTCGGGCGCGCTTCGCGCATCGCGGCCTCTCCTCACGGTGCTCGCGTGAGCGCATAAGCTTCCCCGCAGTGGACTTCCTGATCGCGACCGGCGACCTGCACGATTGCCGAACCCAGGACTCCGAGCCACCCGCGCCGGGCGAGGGCGAGGCGCTGCTGAGCGTCGAGCACTTCGGCCTCACCGCCAACAACATCACCTACGCGGCGTTCGGCGAGGCGATGTCCTACTGGAGGTTCTTCCCAGCGCCCGACGGCTGGGGACGGATGCCCGTGTGGGGCTTTGCGACGGTCGCCGAGAGCCGCGCCGAGGGCCTGCCCGAAGGGGCCGCATCTACGGCTACCTGCCACCCTCGAGCGAGCTGATCGTCCAGCCGGCGCGGGCCACGGCCATGGGCTTTATCGACGCCTCCGCGCACCGCGCCGAGCTTCCCGCCGCCTACAACAGCTACCAGCGCACCGACGCCGACCCCTCCTACGAGGTGGCGCGGGAGGACCAGCAGATGCTGCTGCGGCCGCTGTTCTTCACCTCATGGCTGATCGACGACTTCCTGCGCGACAGCGCTCTGTTCGGCGCCGAGCACGATCGTGCTCTCGAGCGCCTCGAGCAAGACGGCGAGCGGCCTCGCGTTCCTGCTCTCACGGGACGGCTCCGCCGAGGTGCTCGGCCTCACCTCGGCCCGGAGCGCCGAGTACACGCGCTCGATCGGCGTCTATGACGAGGTGCTCACCTACGAGCAGCTCGACCTGCTCCCGCAGGGCCGTGCGGTCTACGTGGACATGTCCGGCGACGCGGGCGTGCGGGCCGCCGTGCACGGCCACTTCGGTACCGAGCTAGCCCATTCGGCCGTTGTCGGCGCGACCCACCACGACAGCATGGGGGCCGTCCCCGAGGATCTCCCCGGGCCGCGCCCGACGTTCTTCTTCGCTCCCGACCGGGTCGCCAAACGCAGCTCGGAATGGGGCCGGGAGGGTCTGGAAGGACGGCTCGCCGAGGCCTGGGCGCCCTATGTCGAGTGGACCGACGGCTGGCTCCAGGTCACCCACGAGGAGGGCCCCGAGGCGATGCGGCGCATCTACCTCGACCTGCTCGAGGGTCGCATCGACCCGGCCGGCGCGCACGTCCTCTCGCTGCCTCGCTGAGGTTTGGAAGACATAGACCTGCGGGTAGTCCACCCGGGTCAGTCGGGAGGGGGTGAACAGGAGGACCAGAGGGATGCAGACTGCAACCTGGGGTCGCGTGCGCCCCCGGCTCCGGATCGGAATCGTGGTGCTCCTGCTAGCGAGCGCGGCGCCCGCGGCGGCAGCGAAGGCAAAGGGTGAACCGGCTCCGTTCGGACATGCGTGTACGGCCCAGGACGGCGTGCGGCTGTGCGCGACCAGCGGGCTCGAACAGCGCGTCCCCTCCTTCGACGGGGTGCCGCTGGATGTGGATGTGACACTGCCCGCAGCCGGAAGCGGCCCGTTCCCGACGATCGTGATGATGCACGGCTGGGGCGGCAGCAAGACGGACTTCGAGGCCACCAGCCCGGCTGGCGACGGCAACGAGACGTTCGACTACAACAACGTCTACTACGCGCAGCACGGCTTCGCCGTCGTCAACTACTCCGCCCGCGGCTGGGGCAACTCCTGCGGCAAACCCGAATCTCGTACCGAACCCGGCTGTAAAGAAGGCTGGATCCGGCTCGCCGACCAGCGATACGAGGCGCGCGACACGCAGTACCTGCTCGGTCTGCTCGCCGATGAGGGCATCGCGAAGCCCAAGTCGATCGGGGTCACGGGCATCTCCTACGGCGGCGGCCAGTCGATCGAGCTCGCCTACCTGAAGAACCGCACGAGGCTCCCGGACGGAGAATTCGTTCCGTGGAAGAGCGCCGGAGGGAAAGCGATGGAAGTCAAGGCAGCCTTCCCGCGTTGGCCCTGGTCGGACCTCGTCGACGCTCTCGAGCCGAACGGGCGCTTTCTCGACAGCCAGATCGCCATGCCGGAGGAGAGCCGCGAACCGCTCGGCGTCGAGATCCAGAGCTATGTCAGCGGTCTGCTCGCCCTCGGTCAGGCCAGCGGTTACGTCGCGCCCCCGGGTCAGGACCCGGAAGCGGACCTGACGAAATGGTTCGCCGTGGTGAACGCCGGCGAGCCGGCGACGCCCGAAGGTGAAGAAATCGCCAACCAGATCTATGACTTCCACGACGGCTACAGCATCCCCTTGGCGGCCAAGCCCGCGCCGCTGCTGCTCGAGAGCGGCTGGACCGACGACCTGTTCCCGCCCGAGCAGTCGCTGCGGATCTACAACCAGGTTCGCGCCGCCAAGGGCTACGCCGCCCTGATGTTCGGAGATCTCGGCCACAGCCGCGGGGCAAACAAGGAAAACACCGACCACGCCTTCAACGAAGCGGGCGCGTCGTTCTTCGCCTCGCGACTTCAGCACAGCGGGGCGGCACCAAAGAACGGCTCGGTCAGCGCCTACACGCAGACCTGCCCGGCGGCGGCTCCGGCTGAAGGTCCGTTCACGGGCAAGACCTGGGCGAAGCTCAGGACGGGCACCGTCACGTTCGGCTCGTCCGCGCCGCAGACGTTCACCTCGGCCGGCGGAAACCCGACGACCGCGGCGAGCTTCGATCCGATCGCCGGAACCACGGAAGCGTGCAAGACCGTTACCGCAGAAGAAGAGGCCGACACGGCCAACTACTCGACCACCAGCGCTGGGTTCACGATGCTGGGATTGCCGACGGTCACGGCGACGATCGTCGAGACCGGGCTCTACGGCGAGATCGCCGCGCGGCTGTGGGATGTGCTGCCCTCCGGCGAAGAGCGGTTGGTGAGCCGCGGCGTCTACCGGCTGAACGAAGGCCAGAACGGGCAGGTGACCTTCCAGCTCCACGGCAACGGGTACCACTTCGCCGCCGGCGACACCGTGCGACTGCAGCTGCTGGGACGCGACGCTCCCTACTACCGGGCGAGCAACGGCCTGTTCTCGATCGAAGCCAGCAACGTGACGGTCGCCCTGCCGACGGGCTGAGGTGCTTGGCTGCGGATGACGCAGCGGCGAGACCGCGCGGGGCGATCGCCCCGCGCGGATGCTCGCCGTTAGCGCTTCGTCGTTAGCGCTTCGTCACGGTCAGGGCGATCGAGGGCGTCCCGGCCCCCGCGAGGGCGCCCTCGCCCGCCCACTGCGCGACGAATTCGGTGCTGGTCGAGATACCGGGGACGGTCAGCGAGAAAGCGCCGCTCGAAGCCACCGTCACGAGCCGCCGGTGCCAGACCGCTCGGCCCGGGAGGCGATAGGCGATGAGGACTTCCTCGCCGCCCTGCGCCGGGCTGAGTACGCCCTTGAGCTTGACCCGGCCGTGCCCCTTGCGCAGCTTCGCCCGCGACAGCCGCCGCGGCCCGTTGATCTGCAGCGTCAGCTTCGAGGGCGTGGCACTGATGCCGCCGCCGGTGGTCTCGAACAGTCCGCCGGTGCCCGCCGCGTAGTCGACGGTACCGGCCGCCGTGACCGAGTTCAGCCGCTGCGGGAGCGACTCCGGCGTCCAGGTGCGACCGCCGTCGAAGGTCCGCAGCAGGACGTTTTCACGTCCGCCCCAGCGGGCGAGCACATAGCCGTCGTCGGCGCTGCTGAAGGACATGTTGCCCTGGCCGCCGAGCGCTTCGGTGCCCAGCGAGGTGATCTCCTTCCAGGTATGCCCGCCATTGCGTGTGAAGAAGAGGCGCTGGCGGGAGACGATGTAGCCGGTGCTCGCGTTGATGAACGACACGTCTTCGACCGACCCCTTCGCCAGCGGCCGCGGGATCAGCTTCCAGCTCGTGCCCCCGTCTGTCGACTCGATCGCTTCATCGCCCCACACGATCATCGCCGACCCCGCGAGCTCGGCGCCCGCGAACAGCGGGAAGGCTGACAGCCTGCGGTGCAGCACCTTCTTGTGGCGCTTGCCGAGCACCACCGAGCCGCCCACCGAGGCGAAGCTCGCGCCCCCGTTCGTCGAGCGGCGCAGCCCCGTCGGACCCGCCAGCAGCACCGTGTTTTCGTTCGGCGCCAAGCAGCGCCGAGGGCACGCCGCCACCGGAGTTCAGGATCGACCAGGTCAGGCCGCCCGAGGCTGTTCGGTAGACGGTCCCGGTCGCGCTGACCGCGTAGCCCACACCGCTCGCCGGGAAGCCGACGTCGAGGATGTTCGCCGAGGTCGGTAGCCGCAGCAGGCCCCACGTGGCGCCTCCGTCGACCGTGTCGGCGATCACGCCGGCATGCCCCGGCGAGGTACGCGTCCTGTGCGCTCGCGCCGATCCTGATCTGCCCTTCGAGCGTCGCCCCGAGGCGATGCGAGACGGCCGTCGGGAAGGTCGCACCGCCGTCGGTCGAGATCACCGTCGCGCCGGCCGCGCCGACGGCGACCGCCGTCGAGGCCGTCGAGAAGGCGACCGACAGCAGGTTCTGGCCGGAGGCCGTGACGACCGATCCCGTCGCGCCCCCGTCGGTCGTGCGCACGAGCGCGTTGGTGGCGCCCGCGGGCGCCGCCGAGGTGGCGATCAGGCAGTGCTGCGGATCGGCGCAGGAGATCTGCGTGCAGGTCGGGCCGCGGCGCTCCCGCCGCCAGCACCAGCGGATCGAATGTCCAGGTTTCCCCGCCGTCGGTGCTGCGCAGGAGCGCGCCCGTGGTCCCGACCGCGTACGCGATCGACGGCGTGACGAACGTCAGGTCGCTGAGCCGCGCGGGCGTCGAACCGACCGGCGTCCATGAGGCGGCACCGTCTGTCGTGCGGTAGATGCGCCCGCCACTCGCTCCCGATGCGAGCGCGAAGCCCGTCGTCGGCGAGGTGAACACGATCGGCCCGGCCGTGGCGCCGTTGAGCGGCACCCCGGTCTTCGGTTCGAGCGTCTGCCCGCCGTCCTTCGTCAGAAGGATCGAGCCGTCGGTCTGCTCGACGATAGCCGGTATTGGCGTTCAGGAACGAGAACGAGACGACCTTCGCGGCGCAGCTCTGTTCCGATTCGTTGACCGGCAGGCGGTGGAACGTCGCGCCGGCGTCGGTCGACTCGCGCACCGTGCAGCCACCGCCGACGACGACCGTGTTCGGTTCGACCTCCTGCAGCAGCGTCAGGTTGCCGTCGGTGCCGCTGGCCAGACCGACCCACGTGTTGCCTCCGTCGTCGGAGCGCAGCACCGTCCCCCCTTCACCGGCCGCGTAGCCGCGAGCACCCTGGAAGGCGACGCGATTCAGCGTTTCCCCCTGTGGCACCGGATCGCCCCACAGCCAACCGGAGCGCCCCACCGACACCGGCGCCGCCCCGGCGGGTACCGCGGCGCCGGCCGCAACCACCAGCCCCAGCACCATCCCGACGATCGATCGCATCTCCCAGCCGCGTCTCATCGTGCAACACCCCCTGGTCACTTTGTTCTGCATAGTCGGCCGATTCCGTCCAGCCTCTCTCGTGCACCGGGTAGAACAACACCGGCGGCCGAAGGTTGTGGAACACCGGCGCAGTAGCCGTGAGAGGATTCGCGGCGCCGGGCCGTGAGCGCCCGGCCGGCCCGCCGCCGACCACCTCGAGCAAGGAGCCCGTGCATGCCCGACATCGAGTTCACGACCAGCGCCGGCACCACCCCCGGCTATCTCGCGGTGCCGGCCGGGGAATCCGGGCCGGCGACGATCGTGCTGCAGGAGTGGTGGGGCCTCGAGGACCACATCCGCTCGATCTGCGACCGCCTCGCCGCCGAGGGATTCTTTGCGCTGGCGCCCGACCTCTACCGTGGCGAGACGACGACCCAGCCCAGCGAGGCCCAGCAGAAGATGATGGCGATGTCGATGGACCAGGCCGAGAAGGACATGTGCGGGGCCGCCTCCTACCTGCGCTCCCAGCCCGGTGTCACCGGCTCGAAGGTCGGCGCCGTCGGCTTCTGCCTGGGCGGAGGACTGGCCGTCTGGGCGGCCGCCGAATGCGACGAGATCGGCCCGGCCGTGACCTTCTACTACGTGATGCCACACGGCAAGCCCGACTTCACGAAGATCACCGGGCCGGTCCTGGGCCATTTCGGCACGAGCGACGAATTCGTGCCCGTCGAGGACGCGAAGAGCCTCGAAGCCGAGCTGCGCGAGGCAGGCGCCGAGGTCGAGTTCGAGTTCTACGAGGGAGCAGGCCACGCCTTCTTCAACGACACGGACCGGCTCGGCACGTTCGACGCCGAGGCTCGCGACGCCGCCTGGCAGCGGACCGTGAGCTTCCTGCGCTCCTCGCTCGGCTCCTGAGGCGAGCAGCGCTCCGGACCCTCGCGGCGGCGGCCCTCGCCGCCGTGACGGCGGCATCCGCCGCCCTGCCCGCGAACGCCGCCGGCGCGCGCTGGTCGCCCCCGGCGGCCGCGGGCCCCTGCCCGGCGTCCGGGCCGCCCCGGCTGCTGTTCCCCGCCCGGGCGCCGAGCGCGCCGACGGGCGCCGGCGCGCTCGTGTGGCCCGCCGCGTCCGACTGTCCGGGCGGGCCTGGCGCTCGCGTCCAGGCGATCGCACCCGGCGCGCCGCCCGCCCGCGCTGCGCGCCCGCGATCGGCCTCCGGTGCGCTGATCGCCCCGGTCGGCCCGCTGAGCGCTGCGAGCTCCACGCACGGGCAGATCGCGATCTCGGGGGCCGATCCGCGGCACCCCGGCGGTGAGCTGCTCGTGCAGGGGCGGGCGGGCGGCCCCTTCGCGGCGTTGCTCAAAGGAGGGCCGCTGCTGGCGCCCGGGACGCTGGCGACGGCCTACCTGGGCGATCTCGCGCTGCTGGCACCTCTGCATGGCGGCGGTCCGGGCGCGCTCGGCCTGAGCATCGAGCGGTGGTTCGCGGACAGCCTCGGGCCGGCGAGAGCCGCCGGAGGCCGCTCCGGCGGCTCCGTCTCCGGGCTCACGGTGGCGATGGACTTCCGCAGCGATGCGATCGTCGCCTGGGCCCAGGCCGGCGGGGTGTGGGTGCGCGACCTGCCCGCGCGGGGCGCGCCCCGGCCGCCGCACCGCATCGGCCCGGCCGGATCTGACCCGCACATCGCGGCGCTGCTCAGCGACGACAACCGCGGGATCCTGCTGTGGTCGGAGCAGCGGGGATCGAGCACCGAGCGTGTGGATGGACTACTCGGCCACCGGGCCGCGCTTCGGCGCCCCGCGCCTGCTCGAGCGCATCGGCGACCCCCCCGGGGTGGCGCCGCCGGCATCCTCGCCCCAGCTGATCCGTCTCAGCTCCGAGAGCGTGATGTGCGCCTGGGCGGGCGCCGAAGCGGGCCATTGGGTCGTGCGCACCGCGCCGATCGACCAGCACGGGCTGCGCACCGTCGGCACGATCGCCGCCCCCCATGGCGACGCGCTGCTCGAGGCGCTCGCGCCGGGCCCGCGCGGGGAGGCGGTGGCGCTGTTGGGCGAGCCGCTGACGGACGCTGGGGGAAGCGCCGAACCGAACCGGCAGGCGCTGCTGTCGGTGCGCGGCACCGAGACGGCCGGGCGAACCGTGTTCGGCTCACCGGAACCGCTCGCGCCGCCCGGCCCGCTCGCCGGAGCGACCGTCGCGATCGAGCCCGGCAGCGATCGCGCGGTGGCCGCCTGGGAGGGTCAGGGAGGCGCCGTCTACTACTCGCTACGCACGCCCGAAGCCGCCGGCTGAGCAGCCGCGCTGAGAGCCCCCTGGGATGGGGGAGGGAGCGCGAAGGGGCACCTTTAGGAAAAGATGGTCGCCAGATGGACCGCGACTACGAGCTTCAGACCCACCAGGTCGAGGACCGCCACTGGTGGTACCGGGGCCGGCGGACTGTGCTCGAGCGCGTGATGGACGGGCTCGGCCTGCCCGCGGGCGCCCGCATCCTCGACGCCGGCTGCGGCAGCGGGCGCAACATGATCGAGCTCGCCCGCCGTGGCACGGTGACCGGTGTCGAGCTTTCCGCGCCCAGCGTCGAGAAGGCGCGCGAGCGCGGCTGCGGCGAGGTGATCGAAGGGTCCGTGCTGGAGATGCCCTTTGCAGACGCCAGCTTCGATCTCGCCGTCAGCCTCGACGTGATCGAGCACCTCGAGGACGACCTCGGGCACTCGTCGAGCTGCGCCGCACGGTGGCGCCGGGAGGCGCCCTGCTGGTGACGGTGCCCGCCTACCAGTGGCTCTGGAGCGGCCACGACGAGATCAACCACCACCAGCGGCGCTACACCCGCCGCTCGCTGCAGGCCGTGGCCGAGCGGGCCGGCTGGACGCAGACCCGAACCACCTACTTCAACTCGCTGCTGCTGCCAGTCGCGATCCTGCTGCGGGTGCTCGACCGTGTCAACACCAAGACGACCGAGTCGAGCCTCGATCTGTGGGTGCCCCCCGAGCCCGTCAACAAGGTCCTCGAGCTGCCGCTGGCTCTCGAGGCGGCGATGATCGCACGCGGCGGGCGGATCCCCGCCGGGCTCTCGCTGCTCAGCGTGTTCCGCTAGCCAGCTCCGGCTCGTGCCGGAAGGTCCAGGCGCGGTTGACGAAGAAGGTGCTGATCGTCACCACCACCGTGGCGAAGGCCTGGGCCAGGAGCTTGTCGAGCTCGGCGTCGTGGACGAACACGTAGAGCAGGCCGAGGTTGATGCCGAGCCCGCAGGTCTGCACGATCGCCCAGCGAACCGGCGTAAGCGCGTCGCCGACGTGTCCCGCGAACGTCCAGCGGCGGTTCAGCAGGAAGCCGTTGACCGCTCCGACGATGAAGCCGATCGCCGACGCGGCGATGTACCAGACGCCGAACACCTTCAGCAGCAGCGTGTAGACGATGAACGTCAGCAGCGTGTTCGAGACGCCGACGATGCCGAACTTGACGAACTGCACGAGGACCACCGGCACGTGCAGCCGCTGCGCGACCGCCGCGACCCCAGCGCCTCTCGCCTCCCTGCTGATCGTCGCCGACATCCATTCTCATCAAGGATGAACGATAAATTGAGCGTTGGCTTAGGGCTTTGCATCATGATCATCGGTGTGCGACCGTCAAACCGGCGCTGAGCAGGCACAATTCAGACAATGCCCGACACACCGCTACGCACCCCCACGCTGCTCAGCCTCGTCGCGCCCGTCTACGACGAGGAGCTGCTGATCGAGGAGTTCGTCACGCGCGCCACCGCCGCGCTCGCCGACTACGACTTCGAGCTGGTGCTCGTCGACGACGGCTCGAGCGACCGCACGCCGGAGCTGCTCGACCGCATCGCAGCCGGCGATCCCGCGTGTCCGCGTGATCCACCTGTCGCGCAACTTCGGCCACCAGGCGGCGCTGACCGCCGGACTCGAGCATGCCGTCGGTGACGTCGTGGCGATGATCGACGCCGATCTGCAGGACCCGCCCGAGCTGATCCCGGACATGATCGCCCAGTGGAGCCAGGGCGCCGACGTCGTCTACGCGGTGCGCAAGGAGCGTGAGGGCGAGACGGCCTTCAAGCTCGCCACCGCCTCGTGGTTCTACAAGCTGTTCGACAAACTCGCCCAGGTCGACCTCGAGCCCAACTCGGGCGACTTCCGGCTGCTCGACCGGCGTGCCCTGAACGCCCTGCTGGCGATGACCGAGCGCTCGCGCTTCTTGCGCGGCATGACGGTCTGGATCGGCTTCACGCAGACGGCCGTCTCATACCAGCGGGACGCCCGCCATGCAGGGGAGACGAAGTACACGCTGCGCAAGATGCTGCGCTTCTCGCTCGACGCGATCGCCTCCTTCTCCCATCTGCCACTGCAGCTCGCCACCTACATCGGGCTGCTCTCGGCGGGGCTCGCCTTCATCGCGATCCCCGTCGTGATCGGCCTGCGGATCTTCGACTCCTACCTTCCTGGCTTCGGCTCGATCACGATCGCCATCCTGCTGCTCGGCGGGATCCAGCTGATCGCCATCGGCGTGATCGGGGAGTACGTGGGGCGCATCTATGACGAGGTCAAGCACCGGCCGTTGTACATCGTTCGCGAGGAGCTGAACCACCCCGCCTCCTCGGGGCGGGCCGCGGTGGTCCCGGCCGCCCGCGCGGGTCTGCCCGCCCGCGCGCCCGAGCGCGTCCTGTAGGCGGGACGGCCCCTCTTCCACCCTGTGTGGGATTTCGCCCGAGCGGATCGGGGGCGGGCGACCGCGACACCGAGGCGCGCCACGTGTTCTCATGCAACGATGCTGCGCGTTCGCCTCGTCCTCACAGCGCTCGCCTGCGTGCAGGCGGCCAGCTGGCTGGCGCCCGCCGGGGCCCAGCGCCGAAAGCTGCCCGGGAGCGGGCGCCGGGACGTGCCCGTATGCCGCTGTGCAGACGATCGGCCGGCGCGCCGAAGGCGTGCTGCGCTTCCCGGAGGCGGTCGCCGTCGGGACCGGCGGGCGACATCTACGTGGCCGACCAGCTCGGCTACACGGTGCAGGAGTTCAGCCCGGCCGGAGCGCTCGAGAACCAGTGGGGCTCCTTCGGCGGCGGTCATGGCCAGTTCGGGCCGATCGGTGGCATCGCCACCGACCCCGCCGGCAACGTCTACGTGGTCGACTCGAGCCACGACAGGATCGAGAAGTTCACGGCCGCGGGCGCCTTCATCACCGCCTGGGGGCACCACGGCAGCGAAGTCGGCCAGTTCAGCTTCGGCTCCTCCCAGGACTTCACGAAGCCGCCGGGCGGCGGCATCGCCGTGACAGCCAGCTACGTGTTCGTCGCCGACAGCGGCAACAACCGCATCGAGCGCTTCAACCTCGAAGGTCACGAACCGATCGCCTGGGGCACCAAGGGCGAAGGCCCCGGGCAGTTCTCCTACCCGCGCGGCGTCGCCGCCAACGCCTCCGAGGTGCTCGTCTCAGACGACGACAACCACCGCATCGAGCAGTTCGACACCGAAGGGGCGTTCGTCGCGGCGGTGGGCTCCAACGGCACCGGCCCCGGCCAGTTCGGCTTCCCCTACGGCGTCGCCCTCGACGGCGTGGGCAATGTGTACGTCGCCGACGACATCAACCACCGCGTGGTCAAGCTCAGCCCGCAGCTGTCGTTCCTCGGGGCCTGGGGCGGCTTCGGCACGAAACCCGGGCAGCTCGCCTTCCCGCGCGCGCTGGCCAGCGACCCGGCCGGCGACACCTACGTCGCCGACACGGCCAACGACCGCATCCAGGTCTACGACCCCAACGGCAACCTGCTCCGCACGATCGGCATCTCCGGCCGCGGCCCGGGACAGCTGACGGCACCGAAAGGACTGGCGATCGACCCGACAGGAAGGCTGCTGGCGGCAGACACCGACGGCAACCGCGTCGAGCTGTTCGCACCCGGCAGCTATGCCTTTGCCGGGCAGTGGACCCTGGCCCCCGGCCGGCTGCCGGGGCTGAACGGCCCGACCGGCATCGGCGTCGATCCTGCCGGCTCGGTGTTCATCGGTGACCGCGCCAACGAACGAATCGTGCGGCTGTGGGGAGACGGCACCCCGCTTGATGAAATCGGGGGGCCGGCGGCGGTGGGCGGCGCGACGCTCGCAGGCAACGCGGCAATCGCGGTCTCACCGGTGACGCTCAACCGCTACGTCGCCGACGGCGGCCACAACCGAATCCTCGTGTACGACCCCGCGGGGCAGCTGATCGCCCGCTGGGGCGGGGGCGGGGGCACCGGCGCGGCGGGCGACGGCCCCGGGGACTTCGAACACCCGCAGGCCGTCGCCGTCGATCGAGCCGGCTTCATCTACGTCGCCGACACGGGCAACGACCGCATCGTCAAGCTCGACTCGGCCGGCAACGTGATCGCCGAATGGGGCGCCCCGGGCACCGCCGAGGGGCACTTCCAGTCGCCGACCGGGATCGGCACCGACGGCGCCGGGACGGTCTACGTGCTCGACAGCGCGAACAACCGCATCCAGGCGTTCAGCTCGAGCGGGCGCTTCATGTTCCGCTGGGGCAACCGCGGGCCGGGTCTCGGGCAGCTCTCGCAGCCCACCGCCCTGGCCGTCGGCTGCGAAGGAAACGTCTACGTGGCCGACACGAACAACAACCGCATCGAGAGATTTGAACCCGTGTCGCGCTTCGGTGCGGGTTGCCTTGCGCCGGGCGCCTGGCCGCCGCCGCTCGACGTCGCGCCGGAGCTCAGCGTGAGGCTGCTGCGCCCGGGGGGCGTGCTGGCGCGCCGTGGCCTGTCGATGGCCGTCGCCTGCCGGCGCGGCTGCAAGGTGCTGGTCACGGCAACCCTCGCGCCCTCCGCCGGGCGGCGGCGCGCCGTCAGGCTGACCGCGGTCGCGCGCGGCCTCCCGGCGGCCCGCACCGGCCACCTGCGCCTGGCCGTCGGGCCCGCCGCGCTGCGCCGCCTGCGGCGCGAGCTCGGCTCCCGCCGCGCCATGCGCGCCCGCGTGACGGTCGTCGCGCAGGGCCCAACCGGGCGGCGCACGACCGTGCGTCGCAGCTACCTCGTGGCCCGCTGAGGCGCGAGCCCCGATAATGGGGACATGGCCGGTCAACAGGAGAACGCCGAACACCGCCAGGAGCGCGTCAGGATCGAGACCGAGCGCCACCGCATCGAGGGCGCCCTGACGCTCCCCGTCGACGGCTTCCGCAGCCGCGTCTCGGACCTGCTGAACGCCGCCGAGCGCGACTTCATCACCCTCACCGAGGTGACCGTGGCGCCGCTCGAGGGCGGCCCGATCGAACTGCACCCTTATCTCTCGCTGGCGCGACGGCACATCGTGTTCGCCGTCGCCGTCCCCGAGCAGAGCTGAGCTGAAAGGATAAGAAGCCTGATGGCGACCGTCCGCGAGGCCACCCTCGAGCTGTTCAGGGCCCACGAGATGACGACGATCTTCGGCAACCCGGGGTCCACCGAGCTGCCGATGCTCGCCAACCTGCCCTCGGACTTCCGCTACGTGCTCGGTCTGCAGGAGCTGGTCGTCGTCGGCATGGCCGACGGCTACGCCCAGGCCACCGGTCAGACCACGCACGTCAACCTGCACACCGCCCCCGGCGTGGGCAACGCCGTCGGCGGCATCTTCAACGCCCAGGCGAACCACTCGCCGCTGCTGATCACGGCCGGGCAGCAGGTGCGGGCGCAGATCACGATGGAGGCCAACCTGACCAACCGCGACGCGGTCTTCGGGCCCCAGCCGTACGTCAAGTGGAGCCACGAGCCGCCGCGGGCGCAGGACGTGCCGGCCGCGCTCGCCCGGGCCATCCACCACGCCTCGCTGCCGCCGCGCGGCCCGGCCTTCGTCTCGATCCCGATGGACGACTGGGCCCAGGAGGCCGACGCGCAGACGCTCCCGCACACCCTCGCCCGCCGGGTCGGCGGCCGCGCCGTCCCCGACCCGTCGGCCCTCGCCGAGCTCGCAGGACGGATCGCCGAGGCGCGCAACCCGGTGATGATCGCGGGGCCCGACATCGAAGCCGCGGGCGGCTGGGAGGACGCAGTGGCACTCGCCGAGCGCCAGCGGCTGGCGGTTCTGGCCACGCCCGCGACGGGCGGCGGCCGGCTCGGCTTCCCCGAGAGCCACCCCAACTTCCAGGGACTGCTGGCGCCGGCCATCGGCCCCGCCGGCGAGCAGCTGAAGGATCACGACCTCGTGATCGTGATCGGCTGCTCGGTGTTCCCCTACTACCCCTACATCCCCGGCCCGCTGCTCGGACCGGGCACCAGCCTCGTGCAGATCACCTCCGACCCCGCAGAGGCCGCCAGAGCGCCGATGGGCGACGCGATCGTGGGCGACGTGGGGCTTGCTCTGCGGGCGCTGCTGGCCGAGCTCGGCGAGTCCGATCGCCCGCAACCGGCCCCGCGCCCCGCCCCGGGACCTCCGGCCGAGACCGAGCCGATGAGCGGGTCCACGGCCGTCTCGGCGCTCGCCGACGCCTGGCCCGAGGACGGCATCGTGGTCGTCGAGACCCCCTCGAGCACCGCCGCGCTGCGCAACCGCCTGCGCCTGTCGCGGCCGGGCAGCTACTACTTCAGCTCGAGCGGCGGTCTCGGCTTCGGCATCTCGGCGGCCGTCGGCGTGCAGCTCGCCGAGCCGTCCCGGCCGGTCGTCTGCGTGCTGGGCGAGGGCTCCGCCCAATACGGGATCACCGCGCTGTGGACGGCCGTCGCCTACAAACTGCCCGTGACGTTCCTCGTGCTCCGCAACGAGGAGTACATGATCCTCAAGTGGTTCGCGGAATTCGAGCAGGCAACCGGGCTGCCCGGGCTCGACCTGCCCGGGCTCGACGTGGCCGCCGTCGCCACGGGCTACGGCGTGCCGTCGGTCGAGGTACAGGGCCGTGAGGAGCTGACGGAGTCTCTGCGCGGGGCGATCGCCGCCGAGGACGGCCCGCGCCTGGTCCAGGTGCCGGTCGCCAGCGGCATGTGGCTCGACTGAGATGACTCAGGCGGCGGCCGTCATGCGGCGGATCGCGCCCGAGCCGCCCGGAGACCACCCGGTGCCACGCCCCGCGCCGGATGCCGCGCCGGACTGGGTCGCAGGCGGCACACCCGCACCGCTCGCTGCCGCGCTGAAGGCCGAGCTGGGCGAGGACGGCGTCGGCACCCGCGCGCTCGATCTGATCCGCTACGCCTCCGACGCGAGCCCCTACCGCTCGATTCCCCAGGCGGTCGCGATCCCCCGCGATCTGAGCGAGGTGGCCGCGGTGATGGGTGTGGCCAGGCGCACGGGCACGCCGCTCGTCTTCCGCGCCGGAGGCACGAGCCTCAACGGCCAGTCCCAGACGGAGGGGATACTGCTCGACTGCCGCCGCCACTTCAAGACCGTCCAGGTCGAAGACGGCGGCGAGCGGGTCCGCGTCCAGCCGGGCGCTGTGCTCGGGCGGGTCAACAGGCTGCTCGCCCGCCACGGACGCCGCCTCGGCCCCGACCCGGCCAGCACGGAGATCGCCTGCGTGGGGGGCGTGCTGGCGAACAACTCGGGCGGCATGCGCTGTGGGGTGCACGCCGACTCCTACCGCACGGTCTCCTCCCTGCGCTTCCTGCTGGCCGACGGGACCGAGATCGACACCGCCGCCCCCGGCGCAGCCGAGCGCTTCGCGACGGCCGCTCCGGAGCTCGCGCGGGGCATTGCGGAGATCCGCGACGAGCTGCGGGCCGACGGCGAGCTGTCCGCACGGGTCGCGCGCAAGTTCGAGATCAAGAACACGACCGGCTACCGGCTCTGCGCCTTCCTGGACGCCGATGAGCCGCTCGAGATCTTCCGGCGCCTGCTGATCGGCTCGGAGGGCACGCTCGCCTTCATCGGCGAGGCGGTCTTCGAGACCGTGCCGCTCGGGCGCCAGACGACGCTCTCGCTGACCCTCTTCGAGGACATCGACACCGCCGTGGCGGCGGTCCCGGCGCTTGTCGCCGCGGGCGCCAGCGCGACCGAGCTGATGGTGGCGCCGACGTTGATCGCCGCCGCCTGGAACATGCCCGGCACGCCCGCGCGCTGGAAGGAGCTGCCCCCCACCTCGGCGGCACTGCTGGTCGAGTTCCGCGCCGAAGAGGCCGCGGCGCTCGATGAGCCGGAGCGCGCGGCGGTCGAGATCCTCAGTGGCGCCGGCCCGATCGATCAGCCGAGCTTCTCCCGGGAGCACCGCGAGGTCGAGATGCTGTGGCGGGTGCGCGAGGGCATGCAGGGACTGCTCGCGGCGATGCGCGGCCCAGGCGTGAGCCTGATCATCGAGGACGTCTGCGTACCGCCTGCGCGGATCGCCGAGGCGGCCAAGGACCTCCAGCAGCTGTTGATCGGCCACAACTTCCTGCCGGGCGTTGCCGGGCACGCCTCGGCCGGCAACCTGCACTTCCTGCTCACGCCGAACTTCGGCGAGCAGGCCGACCTCGACCGCTACGAGGCGTTCATGGGCGATCTGGTCGAGCTGATCGTCGACCGCTACGACGGGTCGCTGAAGGCCGAGCACGGGACCGGCATCAACATGGCCCCCTACGTCGAGCGCGAGTGGGGCCCGAAGGCCACGGAGATGATGTGGCGGGTCAAGCGCCTCGCCGACCCCGACGGCATCCTCGGCCCGGGGATCGTGCTGAGCGAGGACAAGGGCGCGCACCTGCGCAACCTCAAGTCTGCCCCGCAGATCGAGGCGGTCGCCAACCAGTGCATCGAGTGCGGCTTCTGCGAGCCCGCCTGCCCGAGCCGCGATCTCACGACGACGCCGCGCCAGCGGATCGTGCTGCGCCGCGAGATGGCCCGCCAGCGAGAGGACTCGCCCGTGCTGGCCGCGCTGCTCGAGCAGTACTCCTATGACGCGATGGAGACGTGCGCGGCCGACGGCATCTGCAGCCTGCACTGCCCGGTCGGGATCGACACCGGCAAGCTCGTCAAGTCGTTGCGCGGGCGAAGCCACAGCCGCCGCGCAGAACGCGCCGCGGTGGCGGCCGCCCGGCGGTGGGGCACGGTCGAACGGGCGGCGCGGGGCGGGTTGCGCGCGGGGCGCACGATCGGCGACGGTGCCGCGGCGGCGCTGACCGGCATCGCGCGAACCGCCGCCGGAGCGGAGCTGATCCCCGCCTGGGGCGGTGAGGCGATGCCCGACCCGGCATCGCCGATCCCGTGGACCGCGAGGGAGGGCGCGGCGGCCGTCTACTTCCCCGCCTGCGTGAACCGCATCTTCGGCAACCCCCGCGAGCTGCCCGCGCGCCCCTCGCTGCCGGAGGCGCTGCTTTCCGTCTCGGCCCGTGCCGGCAAGCCGCTGTGGATCCCCCCGGCCCTGGCCGGACTCTGCTGCGGCACCCCATGGAGCTCCAAGGGCTTCACCGACGGCCATCGCGAGATGGCCGGCCGGATCGCCGGGGCGATCCTTGAGTGGACCGACGGCGGCCGGCTGCCGGTCGTGGTCGATGCGAGCTCATGCACCTTCGGGCTGCTCTCCGAGGTGCCGGAGGCGCTCGCCGAGGAGCAGCGGGAGGCGTTCGCGGCTGTCACGATCCTCGACTCGATCAGCTGGGTGCGCGACTCGCTGCTCGACGCGCTGACGATCGGCCGGCGGCTGGACTCGACCGCCGTGCACGCCTCGTGCGCGGTCAGCCACATGGGCCTCGCGGAGAAGCTCGGCGAGGTGGCGGCGGCCCTCGCCGATGAGGTCGTGATGCCCTCGGCGCCGGGCTGCTGCGGCACCGCCGGGGACCGCGGGCTTCTGCATCCGGAGCTGCCGGCCGCGTCCGCGCGCTCGGATGCCGTCGAGCTGCAGCCTTCCCCCGCCGGCTGCCATCTCTCCAGCAACCGCACATGCGAGATCGGTCTCACCCAGGCGACCGGTGAGAGCCACGGCTCGTTCGTACTGGCGCTCGAGGCTCTGACGCGGCCGGGGAACGCGCGCTCGGCGTAGGATCAGCGGGCAATCGAAGCTGAGGCCCGCGGGCCGAGCGAGAGGGGACGAACACGTGAGCGAGCAGAACCGGCGCCTGGTCCTGGCCGAACGCCCGTCCGGGATGGTCGACGAGAGCACCACACGCCTCGAGCAGGAGCAGCTCCCCGACCTGCAGGAGGGCGAGGCGCTGGTCAAGGTCCGCTACGTGTCGATCGACCCGACGATCCGCACCTGGATGGACGACGCGCCCGGATACCTGCCGCCGATCGGAATCGACGAGGTGATCCGGGCCGGTGGCATCGGCGAGGTCGTCGAGAGCCGCAACGAGGCCTACCCGGTGGGACAGATGCTGTTCGGCATGACGGGCTGGCAGGACTATGTGATCGCCGACAGCGGCGCGGGCGCGATGCAGCCCGTCCCCGCGGAGGTCCCGCCCCCGACGGCACTCGGGGTGCTCGGCCTCACCGGCGTCACGGCCTACTTCGGGATGCTCGATGTGGGAGGCCTCAAGGAGGGCGACGTGGTGGTCGTCTCGGGCGCCGCCGGGGCGACGGGGTCGACCGCGGGCCAGATCGCGAAGATCAAGGGCGCGAAGAAGGTCGTCGGCATCGCCGGGGGCCCTGAGAAGTGCGCCTACATCGTCGAGGAGCTCGGGTTCGACGAGGCGATCGACTACAAGAACGAGAAGGTCGCCGCGCGCCTGCGGGAAGCCTGCCCCGAGGGCATCGACCTGTACTTCGACAACGTCGGCGGCTCGATCCTCAACGACTGCCTCGGCAACCTCGCGATGCGCGGGCGCGTAGTGCTCTGCGGGGCGATCTCGGGCTACAACAGCGACGGCCCGCCGCCCGGGCCGAGCAACTACATCAACCTGCTGATCAGGCGCGGACGCATGGAAGGCTTCATCGTCCTCGACTTCTTCGGCCGTCTCCCCGAGGCGCAGGCCGCGCTTGCGGGCTGGCTCGCCGAAGGCAGGCTGAAGTCCTCAGAGCATCTCGTCGAGGGGCTCGAGCGCTGCCCGGAGGCGCTCAACCTGCTGTTCACGGGCGGCAACACCGGCAAGGTGATGGTCAAGCTCTGAGGGCCTCAGAGGGACGGCGTGGGCGCGCCGGCGAGCAGGACGAACCACAGCAGGAAGCAGATCACGGCGAGGTACACGCTGACCATCACGACGCGCTCCAGCGCGGTCGTGCCGGCGCCGTAGCCGGGCTCCTCGATGCCCTCCTCGCCGCTCATGGAGCGCAGCCAGGGCAACCGTCGTTCGCCTCGCCTGCGACCGCTCAGGCGATCGTATTCCGAGCTCAGCCAGGCGAGTGCCATCGACATCGTGAACAGCAGGACAGCCAGTACCACGACCACCACGCCCACGGCCTCCATGCTCAGGACCGTCTGGCCGACGACCTGCGAGCCGACCCACAACGCGATCAGCGGCGCGCCCGTCCACAGGTTGATGGCCAGGAACGCGGTGGCTGCAACCATCGCCGTTCGCTTCGCGAGCAGCAGGCGCGTCTGTGGCGGCGGCGTGCTCATCCCAGCAGCAGGCACTCCATCGAGGTCCATGCCGGATCGAAGCCGAGGCGGCCGTAGAGCTCCTTCGGCCGGTCCTCGTCGTCGGCGACGATCCAGAGGTCCTCGGCATCGGACGCGGCGAGGACCGCCGCCCGTGTCATCGCCGTGCCCCGCCCTTCGCCGCGACGGTCGGCACGCACGTAGACCTGCGTGATCTCGGCGCCCGAGCCCGCCCGCTCCAGCTGTGCGAAGGCGATCGCCCGTCCGCCCTCGTTGACCGTCAGCACGCGCACGTCCCGGGTCATCGAGACCTCGCGGGCGGCCACGCGGAACTGCTCATACTCGCTGCCGTCGGCTTCCTCCAGGTGCCACGCCAGTCGCAGCTCGTCCGCCGCCTCGTAGGGCACCTCCTCGACCTCCATCTCGGTCCGGTCTCCGGGCAGCGGGCGCGTGTGGCGCATCCACAGGAGCTTCGTGGTTTTCCAGCCGAGCGCCGTCAGCTCGGGGCGACGCGACTCGCCGGCGGCGATGTCCTCGAAGTCGAGCCGGCGATGCTCGAGGCCCGCCAGCGAGCGATCCGCGAATCCCATCAGCTCGGCGACGCTCATCCCCGGCTCGTCCTCGACACGGACGACGTTGAGGTCGTAGTAGGTCGGGTAGCGCGTGGCGCGCACGACCGTGCCGTGCGCCCAGGGCTCGATCGCGTCGCACGCGGCCGCGTGGTAGCGGTGGCGCCAGTCGCGGGCCCGGGAGTCGAGCTCCTGGATGCTTCCCGTATCGGCCATGACTCAAGGTTACGCCCAGGGTGCAGCGGCCCCCCGGCTGGTCACTTCCCGCGCGCAGCCCGAGCAGACAGTCCGACGAGCTCTCCGAGAGCTGGGTGCAGAGCTACCTCGAAGACGTCTCGCGGCGCTAGTTCTCAGGCGCGTGCGAGCAGGCCCTCGAAGAGGACCCAGCGGAACACGTGCATGATCTCGCCGAAGCCCGCCCCCAGCAGCATCGCTTCGTTCTCGGCCGAGGACAGCGGCTGCAGGACGCCGCGGATCGAGCGCGACTTGGCCGCGATCTGCTCGTCGCCGAAGCCCTGGCGTCGCTTCCAGTCGGCGTATGCGCCGACTGCGGTTTCCTGGTTGCGTGCGCTCGACGCGAGCACCTTCTCGAACAGCACGAGGCTGCCACCGGGCACCAGCGCGGCGTGCATCCGCGCGACGGTCTCGGCACGGGTGCGCAGGGGCACGAACTGCAGGGTGTAGTAGGAGACGATCATGTCGGCCGGCTCGAACGTCAGCTCCTGAAGCGAGGCCGTCTCGAATCGCACGCCCTCCAGATGCGCGCAGCGCTCGCGCGCCCGCGCGATCATCCCCGGCTCACGATCGACACCGACGAGCTCCACGCGGCGCGGCGCCAGGCGTTCTGAGAGCCGTGCCGTCAGAGTGCCCGTCGAACAGCCCAGGTCGTATAGGCGCCCGCCGGCGGGGACGAGCTGGTCGGCCAGATCGGCGATCAGCTCCTGCCCCTCGGAATAGGCGGGCACGGACCGCGCGACATGGCTGTCGAACGCCGCGGGCACCTCCCCGCCGAAGGTCCAGCTCCCCGCCATCGTGGTGATGCCGTCACCGACGTGCGGGGTGTGGAGCTGATCAGCCTCGTGACGATCCTTGTCAACCCTGATGCCCAAGCGTACGAGTGTACGCTCGTGAACGACCCGCTTCAAACGCGCCGGGTGTCGCGTTGCCGAACCTCGGAGCTCACCGTTCGGACTCGCCACTAGGATCGCCGCCGGTGAGACGATGAGAGAGGCCGAGCGGATCAACGCGGACGTGTGGCGAAGCAGGGAGGTGCTCGGCATCTTCGCGGGCCGGGACGGCCCGATCGACATCGGCGAGGCGCGGCTGCTCGCCCGGATCGCCGAGGAGGCCGCGGGTGAGCCGATCCTCGATATCGGCGTCGGCGGCGGCCGCACGATCCCCCTGCTGGCCCCGGCCAGCGACGGCTACGTGGCTCTCGACTACCTGCCGGAGATGGTCGAGCTCGCCCGCGCCGAGCATCCCGGCGTGCGGGTCGAGCAGGGGGACGCACGCGACCTCGAGGGCTTCGCCGCCGAGAGCTTCGCTGCGGTCCTGTTCAGCTTCAACGGCATCGACGGCATCGCCCACGAGGACCGCCAGGCCGTGCACCGGGCCGTGATGCGGGTGCTCAGGCCCGGCGGCGTCTACGTCTACTCGACGCACAACCTCGACTTCTGCTGCGCCGGGCGCCCGCCGTGGGATCGCAACTGGTGGGACCTCGACAACGGCCCCCGCGCCGCACTGGCCTACGCCGCGCGCCTGCCCCGTCGCAGCCGTTCATACCTGCGCCTGCGGAACATGACCGCGCGCGGCGAGGGCTGGGCCGTGCTCGTCGGGTCGGCGTACGACTTCAGCGTCCTGTGGCATCACCTGACGCCGGCCGCGGCCCTCGCGGAGCTGGAGGAGGCGGGCTACGCAGCCGGCAGCGAGATCCTCGCCGGCAGCGGCGAGACGATCGCCCCCGGCGACGACACGGCGGGAGTGCCCTGGATCTACATGCTCGCGCGCAAGCCCTGCAGCTGAGCGCCGCGAGTTGCGATACTCGGCAGGTGCCCTACAACCGCCGCCTCGGACCGACCGTCTACGTCCCCGCAGAGGACCGCTATGAACTGCTGCCCTACCGGCGCTGCGGGCGCAGCGGGCTGCAACTGCCTGCGATCTCGCTGGGGTTGTGGCAGAACTTCGGTGACGACCGTCCGCTGGCCGACAGCCGGGCGATCCTGCGCCGCGCGTTCGACCTCGGCATAACCCACTTCGATCTCGCCAACAACTACGGCCCGCCCTACGGCAGCGCCGAGATCAACTTCGGGCGCATCCATCACGAGGACTTCCGCTCGCTGCGCGACGAGCTCGTGATCTCGACGAAGGCCGGTTACGACATGTGGGCCGGCCCCTACGGCGAGTGGGGATCGCGCAAGTACCTGCTCTCGAGCCTCGAGCAGAGCCTGCGGCGGATGCGCCTTGACCACGTCGACATCTTCTACTCGCACCGGTTCGACCCCGACACGCCGCTCGAGGAGACGATGGGTGCGCTCGACACGGCCGTTCGAAGCGGCCTCGCGAGGTACGTCGGGATCTCCTCCTACGGGCCGGAACGGACCCGCGAGGCGGCGGCGATCCTGCGCGGGCTCGGCACCCCACTGCTGATCCACCAGCCCTCCTACTCGCTGATCAACCGCTGGATCGAGGATGGTCTGCTCGATGTGCTCGGCGCAGAGGGGATCGGCGCGATCGTCTTCTCCCCGCTCGCCCAGGGGATGCTCACCGACCGCTATCTGAAGGGCGTGCCCGAGGACTCGCGGGTGAGGGCCGGCAACTACTTCCCCGAGGAGATGCTCAGCGAGGAGAACCTCGCACGAGTCCGCGCGCTGGCGGAGATCGCCGGCTCGCGCGGGCAGACGCTCGCGCAGATGGCGATCGCCTGGGTGCTGCGGGATGAGCGCGTCACCTCGGCACTGCTCGGCGCGAGCTCCGTCGCCCAGCTCGAGCAGAACGTCCAGGCTCTCGAGCGCCTGGACTTCACCGCCGAGGAACTCGCCGACATCGACCGCTATGCGGTCGAGGGCGACGTCAACCTCTGGTCGTCCTCGAGCGAAGGCTGAGCGGCGCGACCCGCAGGGTCGGGGCCGCGGCCTGCTCGCCCTATTCCCGTGTCGATGCCAGCGCCAGGCCGCGCGACAGGGCATCGTCGTACTGCGTCCACACGACCGTCGGCCGTCCACTCGTCGGACTGAACGCCAGCGCCTCGCCTTCGATTCGCGGGCTTCCGGGCCCGACCGCCTCCGGCGCACCGAACGAGCCGCCGGGCGTGCCGAACACAACGAACGGTCCGGTGGGCGTCACGGAGGGGTTCGACACGAGGGCGAGCGCCGGGCGCCCCGAAGCGCTCGCGGCGAGGTCGCCGAGCGCGAAGTCCTGCCCGGCCGGCGTGGCCAACCGGCCGGCGCCGAAGAGCCGCCCCGTCGCGGTCGCGGTCCGCACTTGAAGGTTGCGGCCAGACCAACTGGTCCAAGCCGCGAGCGCACCGCCTCGCACCAGAGCCACCCGCAGGGCGAAGCGGTATGGGCTCGGGTCGAGCGTGTAGGTGGTCGGCCAGGTGCCGTGTTCGAGGATCGTCGTCGCGAAGCGCCTCGAGCGCGGGCCGCGCACCGCGCCACCGACAACCCGGGGCGCCTCGGGGGCACTGGTTGCCTGCGTGTGGCTCCAGAGGAGGTAGGCCGCATGGTTGGGCCCGAGCGCCGCTGCGATTGAGTCCACGGCCCCGCTCGCGACACGGTGCGCCGGTTCCCAGCTGCCAGCCGCCGAGCGCGACCGTGTGTCGATCCCGGGACCGTCGCGCCAGACGACGAGCATTTCGCCGTCCTGCCCGACCGACGCCGCGACGGGGCCCGAGGAGGCACTACGGGCCAGCGTCAGCGGGGGACCGAACGATCCGCCCGGCGGGCGCACAGCGACCCGCACCCGCTCCCCGCCCACGCACCTGCCACTGGCGTCGCGTTGCACTTCCGTCCAGGCAGCCACGGCCATCCCGGAGCGGCTACCGGCGAGCGCCAGCTTAGGCGGGATGGTGTGGGAGTAGATCGTCCAGCCGCCACGTCCGGGTGCGTACGTGCCGTTCACCTGTCCGAAGCGGGGCGTCAGCGTGTAGATCACGGCCCGCCCGCAGGCGTCACGAACCCTGCGCTGCTGGAGCGCGATGACCTGCCCCGAGTCGTCCACGACCGGCGCCGAGGGCGGTCCTTCGACGGTCTCCTCACCGACGAACGGGGCGGCGCGGTCGCGCCCGAAGGTGGCCGCCGATGGGGCCCGGCTCGCCGACCGGCGGCGATCACGCCCGGCCGCCCATGTCGTGAAGGCCGAGCCGTGGGCGTCGAAGCCGAGCGTCGGTGTGCCGAAGGCAGGTGAGGGGGAGAGCGCTTGGGGCGCCGACCAGGTAGCGGCCGTTGCAGGCGGCACGCCGAGCGCAACGGCCACGGCGATGAGTGAGAGCGTTCCGGCCGACAGGGCGAGAGTTCGCATAGCTCGATGTTGGCTCGAGGGCGGGCCTCGAGCATCCGTACTTCGCCCCTGGCGTCGCGCGCGCACCTGGGCTCCGGCACCGGAGCCGCCACCGCGCGCACGTCGGTCGGCGGGCGCAGTCGGGGCTTCGCGCGAAACGGAGAGGGCGGGATTCGAACCCGCGATGGAGTTTGATCCCCATACTCGCTTAGCAGGCGAGTGCCTTCAGCCACTCGGCCACCTCTCCCGGAGGTGAGGGGGCGAAGTTTAGAGGCTGCCGATCTGGGCCGGGCAGAAGCGGTGCTCGCCGTGCCGCGCGCGGCCCAGCGCCGGGCCGCTAGGCGAGCGCCTCGGGCCGTGCCGGCCGCAGGCGCTCGAGCACCCGTGCCTCGCCCTCGATCTCCAGCCCGCGTCGGCGAGCCTCGGCGACATCGAGATGGCCGCTGAGCAGCCCGAGGATCTCCTGGGGCGCGCCGCTGATCACGACGTCGGGATGCTCGGCGGGGCCCGGGCGGACGCGCACCGAGCCCTCCGCCGTCTCGAGCACCACCGGATCCTCGTCGGCGCGCAGCTCGACCGACACGGGTGGGCCGCCGGGCTCGAGGTCGGTCAGGAACAGCTCGGCCGGCCAGGCCAGCCAGCGCCCACGGAAGACGTCCTCTGGGGCCGGACCCTCTGCCATGTAGGGGATGCCCCACAGCCCGAGCTCGTGCAGTACCGGCCGGATCGCCTCGCCCCGAGGCGTCAGCGTGAACAGCGTCGTCGCGACCGGCGGCGGCGCCTCTTCGCGGGCCACCACGCCGGCGGCCTCGAGCTCGCGCAGGCGGTCGGAGAGCAGGTTCGTCGCGATCCCCGGCAGGCCGTTGCGCAGATCGGTGTAGCGGCTGGGGCCCCCGAGGAGCAGCTCGCGGACGATCAACAGGGTCCAGCGATCGCCGAGCACGTCGAGTGCCTTGGCGAGAGCGCAGTACTGGCTGTATGAGCGCATGACCAGAGTCTAATGCATCTACTTGAGAAAATCATGCTACAACTTGATTTTCTCGTCTAACGAAGGAGGCTCGTGATGCAGAACAAGGCCCTGATCCTCATCTCGCTGCTGCTGGCGGCCTTCGCGATCAACCTCGACACGACGATCGTCAACGTCGCACTGCCCACGCTCGTGGGGGAACTGCACGCCTCAAACAGCCAGCTGCAGTGGATCGTCGACGCCTACAACCTCGTGTTCGCGGCCCTGCTGCTCGCCTGCGGCTCGCTCTCGGACCGCTTCGGGCGCAAGGGCATGCTGCTCTCGGGCCTGGCCGTCTTCGGCCTCGCCAGCGCCGCAGGCGGCCTGATGACCAGCTCGGGAGGGCTGATCGCCGCGCGATGCGTGATGGGCCTCGGCGCGGCCATGGTCTTCCCCGCGACCCTCTCGCTGATCTCGAACATCTTCGTCGAGCGCGGCGAGCGCGCGCGGGCAATCGGCCTCTGGGGGGCGACCGCCGGCGCCGCCATCGCGCTCGGGCCGATCGTCGGCGGCTGGCTGCTCGAGCACTTCAGCTGGTCGAGCATCTTCTTCGCCATGACGCCGGTGGCGGCCGTCGGCGCGGTGCTCGTGGCCCGCACCGTCCCGACCTCGCGCGACCCGGAGGCGCCGGCGCTCGACCTGCCCGGCTTCGGCCTCTCCACCGCCGCGATGGCCGTGCTCATCTTCACGATCATCGAGGCACCCGAACACGGCTGGTCGAGCGCCCGCAGCCTGGCGGGCTTCGCCGCCGCGCTGATCCTGCTCGCGGCGTTCATCGCCCGGGAGCGCCACACCGACGAGCCGATGCTCGACGTGCGGCTGTTCGCCAACCCCCGCTTCACCGCGGCCAGCGGCGCGGTCACCGTGGCCTTCTTCTCGCTGTTCGGGTTCATCTTCCTGATGACCCAGTACTTCCAGTTCATCAAGCATTACGGCCCGCTCTCGGCCGGGGTGCACCTGCTCCCGGTCGCCACGTCAGTGGGCATCGCCTCGGTGGTCGGCACGCGCCTGGCGGTGCGCTTCGGCACGAAGCTCGTCGTGACCGCCGGACTGCTGATGGTCACCGCCTTCTACGTCTGGGTCGCAGCGGTCGTCGCCCCCGGCACCGGCTATCTGACGATCGCCCTGCAGATGGTTCTCTACGGAATCGGCATGGGCCTCACCAGCGCGCCCGCGACCGAGGCGATCATGGGCGTCGTGCCGACTGCCAAGGCGGGCGTCGGCTCGGCCGTCAACGACACCACCCGCCTGCTCGGCGGGACGCTCGGCGTGGCGGTGATCGGCAGCGTCTACGCCTCGCTCTACAGCAGCCGCCTCGACGCGCGCCTGCCCGCGTCGCTGCCCGGTGGCCTCGCGAACATCGCACACAGCTCCGTCGGCGCGGCGCTGGGAGTCGCAGGGCGGCTCGCCTCCTCGGGGCACGCCGCGCTCGCGGCCGGGGTCGCTCATGCCGCCTCGAGCTCCTTCATCGACGGTCTCGGCCTGGGCTGCCTGGTGGCCGGCGGTGTGGGCCTGGCGGGCGCCGTGATGGCCGCGGCGCTGCTCCCGGCCTTCCCGTCCGCCGAGGAGGATCCGGCCACGGAGACCAGGCCGGCTCAGATCCGTCCCGCGGTCGTGCGGGCGGACGGCTGAGACAGCAGGCTGTCGGCCGGCGCTGTCGCCCCGGCCTGCCCTAGGCTCTGACGGGCAGCCGCAGGTGCGGACCCGCCGACCCGAGGGCCGGCGCGACCCCCAGCCCCTGCGGCGCTGCGGAAGGGTGGCAGAGCGGTTGAATGCGGCGGTCTTGAAAACCGTTAGACGGGCGAACCCCGTCTCGGGGGTTCGAATCCCCCCCCTTCCGTTGATCCTCAGCGCAGCGCGGCCTCCACCAGGCTCTTGGAGGTGCCGAGCACGCCCCCCGCCGCGTCGAGCGCCTGCACGGCGAGGTAGGGGCCGATCGTGCCGCCGGGCACCGTGATCGCCGTCTCGAAGCCGGTCCGCGCGACCGTGCGGAGCGGCCGCAGCGTTTTCGCCGAGCCGCCCGCGAGGACCCGCCACGAGGCCACCTGCGTGGCGCCGTTCCAGCTCGCGTAGACCGTCCCCGCGCCCGCGCCGCCGGACTCGAAGGTGAGCGCCGGGGGATTGCGAGGGGCGCCGGTCCAGGGCAGGCGGAAGCTGCGGTAGGACTGCTCGTGCACGGGGAAGATGGGCGTCGAAGAGCTGCTGCCCGCTGGGGCTCACCTCCGAGAAGAACGGTTCCTGGCCCCAGCCGAGGAACCAGTCGCCGTTGGGCAGCGCCTGCACGTTGCCCTGGCTTTCGACCACCAGGGCCGGCGTGTGGGTGAACTGCTCGAGGAGCGTGACCGTCCCGCTCTGCGGGTCGAGCCGCACGACGATCCCGCGCGACTGCGCGTGGACGGTCGGCGAGGAGCCGTTGTCGAACAGGCTGATCGAGCCGTCGGGCAGTTCGCGCGGGTCGTGCTGCCAGGCGGTACGCGTGTTCGGCGGCCCCGTGAAGCTCGAGTGCTTGCCGCCCAGCCGCCAGGCGATCTGGCCGCTGGCAGGGTTCAGGTCGTAGACCGCCCAGGTGTTGCGGGCCGAGATCAGCAGGCTCCCGTCGCGGTCGACGCTCGAGCGAGTTGATGTGGAAGAAGTCGTAGGGAAACTGCGGGTTCGAGCGGCGCGGACGAGGCATACGATTCGCTCAGCGCGACGTGATCGAGGCTCGTCCATTCGTACATCACAAGCCCGGTCCTGACGTCGATCTCCTGGAAGACGCCGTCGGTCAGGCCCGCGTCGGAGGAGCCGCCGACCGAGGACAGGTTGCAGAGGACCGGGAAGTAGGAGGTGACGAGCGCCGTGCCCTGGGGCGTCAGCTGGAAGCTCGTGCAGGTCGGCCCGATGGCCGTTGCCGGCGCGGACGTGGGCGATCTCGTCGTAGGCAGCGTCGGCGATCACGTCTTCGCCGGTGCCGAAGCCGTGCACCGAGATGTCGCCCTGCCACCAGGTCAGCACCGGTTTGCCCGCGTATTCCTGGACCTTGAAGTTCGTCGCCGAGGTGTAGCGCGGCAGCGGCTTGAACCACACCAGCCCCCCGGCGGGGTCGAGGATCATCGGCCCGGGCTGGCCGGGGCCGCCGTAGGGCGCGACGAACACGTCGCCGGGCGCGACCGCCGGGGAGTTCGCGGTCACCGTGACCGCCGGCGGCCGAAGGTCCGGACGCGAGCGGAAGCGCTGTTCCTGAGAGGCACCGCCGGGGTGGATCCGCTCCGGGGTGTGCTGATCGCGGTCGGCGCGGGCGACGCCGAATACGTCGAGGATCGCCTCGCCAGCACGCCCCCGACCCGGGCCCGCGCGTGGACCGTCACGCGCTCGCCTTCGGCGAACGGCCGTGCGGGCAGGAAGCTCGCCCCGTCGCCCTGCGAGTAGGCCGCGAGACGGCCCGGATGCGCGCCCGCTGCGGGACCCGATCACGGACTGGACGGTCAGATCTCTGGCCGGGACGCCGAGGAAGCTGATCTGCGTCTGCGGCGATGCGTCCCGGCTGCCCGGCAGGGGCGATAGTGTTACGCCACCGGCCTGCAGAGCGGAGATTTCGAGGCTCGCGGGGACGCACGTTGGCGCAGACAGCGCGACGGCGGTGGCGGTCAGGCCGGCAAACCCCAAACCGAGGGCCAGCAACGGCCCCAGGATGAGAGCTCGCAGATTACGCATGGATTCCGAGCAGCATATGAGAGTGGATCGGCGCACGTTCCTGAAGCGCGGAGCGGTCGCCGGAGGGCTGCTCGCCGGCGCCGGCCTCGGCATCAAGGCGCTCGCCGAGGCCGACGGCGACAAGCCGCGCCAGAGCGCCGGCGGCCGCGCCGACCGCGCGCAGGAACCGGCCTCGAGGCAGCCCCAACATCCTCGTCATCGTCGTCGATCAGCTGCGCTACCCGCAGTGGTTCTCGGCGACCCCGATGGGCATGGACGCTGCCTCCCAACATTCGGCGGCTGCAGCGAGGGCGCCGTCTCCTTCGGCCACCACTACACGGCCTCCAACGACTGCTCGCCGGCGCGTGCGACGATGCTCACCGGGCTCTACACGCACCAGACCGGCTGCATGATCACGGGCGGCAGCACGCTCGACCCGGGCTTTCCGACCTGGGGCACGATGCTGCGCGAGCACGGCTACCACACGCGCTGGCTCGGCAAGTGGCACCTGACCCACCACGACAACCACTGGACGCCCGCGCTCGGCGAAGAAGCGCTCGAGCGCTACGGCTTCGCCGGCGGCGTCTACCCGTCGCCGGACGGCGGCCCCGGCCAGGGCTGGCACAGAGACCCCGAGATCGCCGGGCACTTCCGGCGAGTGGTTTCAGCGAAGACGGCGGCGCCGAGCCGTGGTGCACGACCGTCTCCTTCGTCAACCCCCACGACATCGCCTGGTGGTACGTGTGGAGCGACCGCGTCGCCGCCGAGGCCATCGGCACGCCGCACGGTGCGGCGGCTGCCACCGAACTTCGAGACGCCCGAACTGCTGATCGAGCGCAACAAGCCGCGGCTGCAGCGCTCGCTCCAGGACACCGCGGCCGCCTCGTTCGGCCCGGTGCCCTTCGCGGGCCCGGAAGTGGTGCCGATCTGGCTCGCCTTCCTCGACCTCTACGCCAAGCTGCAGCGCGAGGTCGACCGCCACATCGGCACGGTCCTGCAGACGCTGCACAGCCGTCCCGAGGTGGCCGCGAACACGGTCGTCGTGTTCACCTCCGACCACGGTGAGTACGGCGCCTCGCACGGGCTGCGCGGCAAGGGCGCCGGGGCCTACGAGGAGGCGATTCGCGTGCCCCTGATCGTCAAGGACCTGCGCGGCAAGCTCGCGGCCGCGCCGCAGACGGTGCGCAAGCAGCTCAGCTCGAGCGTCGACGTCGCGCCGCTGCTGCTGACGCTCGCGACCGGCTCGAACGACTGGCGCAGCGAGGCGCACTACTCGCACATCGCCGATCGCCTCGACCTCGCGGCGATCCTCGCCGACCCTGAAGCGCCCGGCCGCGAATACGTCCTGCACGCGACCGACGAGACCGTCACCGAGTTCGCGATCGAGCCGTATGCGGCCACCGCGCCCGCTGCACGTCGTCGCGATGCGCACGCCCGAAGCGAAGTTCGCGCTCTACTCGCACTGGCCCGAAGAAGGGGGATCGAGCCGCTCACCGAAGGGCAGGAAGCCGAGCTCTACGACTACACGACCCAGAGCGGCCGCCTCGAGCTCCACAACTCCGCCGAACACACGCCGCTGGAGGCCTCGATGCGCGAACAGCTGGAGAAAGCGTTCGTGCACGAGCTGCGCGAGCCGCTGCCCGAACGGCTGCAGGCCGCGCACGGCCGCGGCTTCGCCGACTACTTCTCGACGGCCCGCACGGCCGCCGCGAAGGCCACCATCCGCCGCAAGGAAAAGGTCGAAAGCACGGTCGGCGACGTCGCCCAGGGCCAGGGCGGCCCGGCGCCCCACGAGCAGCGGCGCCTTCAGAACCGGCGGGCCGGCGAGGCGCCGAGGACAGCGCCCGTAGCGCTGAGCGCCTGGACGCTGAGCCAGCTGCCGCCCGCCGGCGCGCGGGCGAGCGCGATCGCCGTCTCGAAGCCCGACCGGGGCGCGGCGGCCAACGGCGCCAGCGACGCCGCCGAGGACCCCGCCAGCACCCGCCAGGAGGCGACACCGGTGGCACCGTTCCAGCTCGCGTAGACGGTCGCCCGTGCACCGGCGCGGGTGAGCGCGAAGGCCGGCGGAGACGTCGGCTGGCCCGCCCAGGCCTGGCGGTAGGTGCGGTAGGACTCGTAGGTCGAGGGCATGTGGGCGTCGAACAGCAGCTGCCCCGAGGGCCCGAATTCGCTCAGGTAGGGCGACTGCCCCCAGCCGACCATCCAGTCGCCGCCCGCGAGCGCCTGCATGTTGCCCTGGCTGCCCGCCACCAGCGCCGGGCTGTGCTCGTCTCGCCGCACGAGCGTCGCCGTCATCCTCGCTCGTGTTCAGCGCCAGTTCGATCACCCTCGACTGCGGGTGCACCTTGGGCGTCGCACCGTTGTCGAAGAAGGTGATGTTGCCGTTCGGCTGTTCGCGGGCGTCGTGCTGGTAGGCGGTGCACGGCCCCGGGCCCGAGCTTGAAGCTGCTGCGCCGCCCGCCCAGCCGCCAGCGGACCTGGCCGGTGCGCGGGTCGGTGTCGTAGGCCGCCCAGGTGTTGCGCGCATCGATCAGCAGGTCGCCCGTGCGGGTCGACGTCGATCGAGTTGACGTGGAAGAAGTCGAACGGTTCCTTGCGGCTGCCCGGTCGCGGCGCGGCGTAGGAGTCGCTCAACGGCACGTGGTCGAGGGCGTGCCACTCGTATCGCACGAGTCCCGTCTTCAGGTCGAGTTCCTGGATCAGGGTGTCAGCGACCGCCCCGTCGGCAGGTCCGCCGAGCGCGGAGAGGTTGCAGTCGATGCCGTCGTAGACGGTGATCAGCGCCGTGCCCTTCGGCGTGATCTGGAACTCGTGCAGGTCGGGCTGGTAGCCGTTGCCCGCGCGCACGACCGCGATCTGCCGGTAGGCGCTGTCGTCGATCACGATCCCCGCCTTGCGGCTCGTGGCGGTGATCAGCGGATCCTGCCACCAGGTCAGGACCGGTTTGCCTTCGTAGCTCTGAACCCGCAGGTCGGCGGCCCGAGTGCCCGCGGGGAGCAGCGGCTTGAACCACACCATCGCGCCGTTTTCGTCGAGGATCATCGGCCCGTACTGACCCGGCCCGGAGTAGGGAGCGATCAGCAACTCGCCCGGAGAGGCGCCCGGAGCGTGAGCGGTGACGGTGATCGTCGGCGGTTTCAGGTCCGGACGCGAGTGGAAGCTCTGGTAGTCGCGCGGTTCCGACCGTGGCGTCGAGCTGCCGCCGGCTTCTCCGAACGTGTCGGGCACGGCGACGTCGAAGGAGTAGGACAGGCCCGCGGCGTGGCCGGCCTGCGTGAGCGTGGCGCTGACCCTGACGTGCTCGCCGGGCTTGAACGGGCGAGAGGGGAGGAAGCTCGCCCCGTCTCCCTGCGAGTAGGCGAGCAGCCGCCCGCCGTGGCGCCCGCTGCGTGAGCCCGTGACGGCCACGGCCGAGAGCTCGCCGGCGGGCACGCCGAGGAGGCTGATCTGGGTGAGCGGCGAGGCGTCGCGACTGCCCGGCAGCGGCGAGACCGTGACAGCGCCGTCGAGCAGCGCGGAGCGCCCGAGGCTGCCGGGCGCGCAGGACGCGGCCGCCGTCGCGGCGGCCGGCACGGCAGTCCCGAGGGGTGCCACGTGGGCGGCCAGCAGCGCCGGGCTCGCGACCGAGCGGTTGACGCGCCCCGCCGGGATCAGCACCAACAGGGCGAGCGCCCCGAGCAGGATCAGGGTGCGAGCGCGAATCAGGCTTTGACCGTGGCCGACGTTCCGATCACGTTTCCGCTCGCGTCGAGCGCCTGGACCTGCACGTAGGGTCCGCTCGCCGGCGCCTTGACGGTCGTCTCAAAGCCGCTCTTGGCCGCCGAGGCGACCGGCGCGAGCGTGCTCGATGAGGCCCCCGCCAGCACCTTCCAGCTCGCCACCTCGGTCGCCCCGTTCCAGCTCACAGCGACCTGCAGCGCCCCGGATCCGCTCGGCTTCGCGGAGACCGAGGGCGAGCTCCTGGGGTGGCCCGTCCACGGCGAGAGGTAGGTGCGGAAGTCCTGGACGTTCTTGCCGAGGGCGCCGTCGAGCAGCACGTGGCCCGCGGAGTCGTACTCGGTGAAGTCGGGAAGGCCGCCGTAGCCCATCAGCCAAGCGCCTCCGGGCAGGCTAAGCGTGTTGCCCTGGCTCGCCGCCAGCAGCGTGCGCGTCGGATTCGTGAACTGCTTGCGAAGCGTGACCGTGTGGCTCGAGGTGTTCGCGTCGAGCAGCAGCCCCCGCGACTGCTTCTCCTTCGGCGGCGTGGAGCCGTTGTCGAACAGCGAGATCAGCCCGTCCGGCTGCCACTCGGCGTCGTGCTGCCAGTAGAAGTGGGTCCCCGCGCCCTGCTTGAAGCTCGAGTGCGAGCCGCCCAGCCGCCAGCGGATCGCGCCGCTGCGCTGATCCACGTCGTACAGCGCCCAGGTGTTCCGTGACGAGAGCAGCACGTCCCCCGAGGTGCCGGGGCTGACCGAGTTGATGTGAACGTAGTCCCACGGGTAATGCGACTTCGGCGCGGGGTTGTGGGATTCAGAGATCGGGATGTTGCCGAGCGCATGCCACTCCCACATCACGAGCCCCGTCTTGATGTCAATGCGCTGGACGACGGAGTCGGTGAGGACGCCGTTGGACAGGCCGTGGGCGGAGGAGAGGTTCATCTGGATCGGGTCGAACTCGTCGATCCAGGCCGTGCCGTCCGGCTCGATGCGGATCTCGTGCAGGTCGGCGTGGTAGCCGTTCCCCGCCCGGACGTGGCCGATCTGCTGGTAGCTGGAGTTGGCGATCACGTATTCGCCCTGACCGAAGCCGACCTCGAGTATCCGCCCCTGCCACCAGGTCAGCACCGGCTGGCCGCCGAGTTCGACGACCTCGAGGTTGGTGGCGGACTCTCCCGCGGGCAGCGGTTTGAACCAGATCAGGTTGCCGTTCTGGTCGCTGATCATCGGGCCGGGCGTGCCCTTGCCCTGGTAGGGCGCGAGGAGCAGGTCGCCCGGCGCCGCGCCGGGCTTGGCGTGCGTGAGGATCCGTACCGTCGAGGGCGTCAGGGACGGCGCCGAGACGTAGTGCTGGACGTCGGCCGCGTTGCCAGGGTTGAGCGGGAACTGCTTCTGGCTCGGCGTGTATTGGTGGGCGATCGTGAAGCTCGTGGTCGCCGTGCCCGTGTTCGGGCCGGCGGTGACCTGCGCGTGGACGGTCACCTTCTCACCGGGCGTGAACGGATGGCTGGGGATGAAGCTCTCGCCGGTGCCCGTCGAGTAGGGACGCAGGACGCCGCCGTGCGAGCCGCTGCGGGACCCCTTGACGGTGACGGCCGAGACCTGTGTGCCGCTGCCGCCGAGGAAGCTGATCTGGGTGCGCGGCGAGGCATCGGGCGTCCCCGGCTGCGGGGACACGGCGACGGGGTTGGCGACCGCCGCCGCCGCGTCGGGCGTCGCCGGCGCGTTCGGGGAGGAGATGCTCGCCGAGGAAGCGCTGCCGCAGGCGATCAACGCGGCGGCGCAGCCCGCGAGCATCAGGACAGGGGTCGCCGGAAGGAGTCTGCTCATAGGCCCGGCAGGCTACAGCCCCGGCCCGCTCGCTTCGCCGCCTGCGGCCGGCGCGTGCGGCTTTTGCGGGAACTCTTACGTTCCCGAGCCGCGAATGTGGCACCCTCTCGGCCTTGACTCGCGGCGCCGCCGTGCCGTACCGGGTCGGTCTCGTGCTCCTCCATGCGTCGTTACGTGCTCATCATCCTCGGGGTTGCCGCGCTCGTGTGGGGCGTGCTGGCGATCGCCCTCTCCTCGCCGACCCTGAATCTCGACTCGGGCTCGAAGGCGGCGAGCGTCTCCCCCGCCTGCCTGCCGCAGACGGTCGATCACACCGCGGCTCTCGCCGGCACCGCCGTGAGCGTTTCCCCCGCCCCGGAAACGGACTCCGCCAACCCCCACACGCAGATCAGCTTCCTCGGCGTGCCCGCCTCGGCGATCGCCGCGGTCTCGGTGCGGGGTGAGCGCAGCGGCCCCCATGCGGGGAGCATGCGCGACTACTCCCAGGGGGACGGTGCGAGCTTCGTGCCGAGCGCCCCGTTCGAGCAGGGCGAGCGGGTGAGCGTGAGCGCGACGGTCGCGGGCAAGCCCGTGTCCTTCGCCTTCAGGGTCGACACGCCCTACCCGACCGCTGCCTCGCCCGACTACCACAACCCCAAGGCCGCCCCGACCGACTACGAGAGCTTCTACACGCTGCCCGGCGTGCAGGCGCCGATCCTGACGGTGACGAAGAGCGACCGCGATCCCGCGGCCGGTGACGTCTTCACGACCAACGGCCCCGGCCCGGGCCACTACGGCCCGCTGATCTACACCCCCCAGGGCCGGCTCGTGTGGTTCGGCGACCTGCCGGGGGCGGAAACCGCCGAGGACCTCAACGTCCAGAGCTACGAAGGCCATACTGCGCTGACCTGGTGGAAGGGCCGCGTGCTGGCCTTCGGCTTCGGCCAGGGCGAAGACCTCGTGATGAACGACCGCTACCAGGTGATCAAGCGCCTGCCCGGCGGCAACGGCCTGCGCGCCGACCTCCACGACTTCCAGCTCCGGCCCCACGGCGTCGCCTACATCACGGCCTTCAACCCGATCCGTTGTGACCTGTCGAGCGTCGAAGGCAGCCGCGAAGGCACGATCACCGACACGGCGATCCAGGAGATCGACATCAACACGGGCCTCGTGCGCTGGGAATGGCACAGCCTCGACCACGTCGCCGCGGGCGAGTCAGAAGTCGAAGCGCCACAGGGCTCCCTGCCCTGGGACTACTTCCACATCAACTCGATCGACCCCCAGCCGGGCGGCGACCTGGTGATCTCCGCGCGCAGCACCTGGGCGGCCTACCGGCTGCAGTCGGGCAGTGGGCGGATCCTTTGGCGCCTCGGCGGCCGCAGGAGCTCCTTCAAGATGGGCCCGGGCACGCGCACCGCCTGGCAGCATGATGCGCGCCTGCTTGCGAACGGGGAGCTGACGCTGTTCGACGACGGGGCCAATCCGCCGATCCACAAACAGTCGCGCGGCCTGCGCATCGCACTGGACTTCGCCACCCACGAAGCGCGGCTGATCGCCTCCTACACCCATGCCGATCCGCCCCTGCTGTCGGCGAGCCAGGGAAACATGCAGACGCTGCCTGGCGGCAACGGCCTGGTCGGCTACGGCGGGCTGCCGGCGATCACCGAGTTCGCGCCGGGTGGTGAGGTGCTGTTCGATGCCCACACGCCCTATGACATGTCCTTCTACCGCGCCTTCCGTTACCCCTGGAGCGCCGTGCCGGCGAGCCCGCCCGCGGTGATGGCGAGCGAAAACGACACGGCTGAAGAGACGATCGTGCACGCCAGCTGGAACGGCGCGACGGGCGTCGCCTCCTGGCGGGTGCTGGCCGGCAAGAGCGAAGGCCAGCTGTCGACGCGGGCCACGATCCCGGCAGAGGGCTTCGAGAGCGAAACGATCCTGCCCGTGAAATACGCCTACGTCCAGGTGCAGGCGCTCGACGGCCACGGCCGCGTGCTCGGCCGTTCGAGCACCGTGAAGACGATCGGCTTCTACGCGTCGCTGTCGAATGCGAGCGCCGCGAAATGATGCCCGCCCGCCCCCTCGACGGTGCTGGCACGCGCTACGCGAACCGGGCTAGTAGCCCGGGTTGGACTTGTGTTTGCCAGGCTGTTCGGTCGTCGTCGACTTGCTCGTCGAGGACGACGATGAGGACGAGCTTTTGCCGCCGCACCCTGCGATCGCGAAGCTCGCAGCCAGCACGGCCAGGAGCGTTAGCATGGCGGTCAGTGGCGTTCTCTTCATGGCGGGCCGGGCTCCGTTCGTCGCTCTACAGCTCGGCCGCCCACCCTACCAGCCGCCCCCGTGGCTTCTGTAAGAACCCGCGAGCCCGCGGCGGGGGCCCTGGATGAGCGTCGAGGCGACGGCCAGGCCCGAGGCGGCCGAGCCCGAGCGGCCGCCCGCGGACGGGCACGGCGGCAAGCGGCTGCTGCTGGCAGTGTGCTGCGTGGCGCAGTTCATGGTCATCCTCGACCTGAGCATCGTCAACGTCGCGCTGCCCTCGATCCAGGCCGATCTGGGCTTCTCCTCGCCCGACCTGCAGTGGGTCGTCGACGCCTACGCGATCACCTTCGCCGGCTTCCTGATGCTCGGCGGCCGCGCGGCCGACCACTTCGGCCAGCGCCGCACGTTCGTACTCGCCCTGATCCTGTTCGGGCTCGCCTCCCTGTTCGGCGGCGTCGCGCCGAGCCAGGGTGTGCTGATCGGCGCCCGCGCGCTGCAGGGCTTCGCGGGGGCGCTGATGGCGGCCTGCTCGCTGGCGATCATCACCGCCTCGTTCTCGCCCGGTCCGCAGCTGAACCGCGCGATCGCCACGTGGGCCGCGATGAACGGCCTCGGGGGCGCCGCCGGGGTGCTGTTCGGCGGCATCATCACGGAACTGCTCAGCTGGCGCTGGGTGCTGCTGATCAACCCGCCGATCGCGCTCGGCGCCGCGGCCGTGGGCTGGGTGGTGATCACCGAACGAAAGCGCTCGCGGGCGAACGAGAGCTTCGACCTGGCGGGCGCGCTGACGCTGACCATCGGCCAGATCGTGCTCGTGTACGGGGTCGTCGAAGGCGGGCTGAAGGGCTGGGGCTCCGTCGCCGCGCTCGGCCCGATCATCATCGGCGCGATCCTGCTCGTGGCCTTCGGCGTGATCGAGACGCGCTTCGCGAAGGCTCCGCTGATCCCCTTCAAGGAGCTCACCAAGCCGTTGAAGGTCGCCAACAACATCGTGCTCCTGTTCAGCGCGGCGCTGTTCCCGATGTGGTTCATCAGCTCCCTCTACATGCAGCAGGTGCTGGGGATCTCGCCGCTGCACACGGGCCTCGTGTTCCTGCCGATGACCCTGACGATCATGCTCATAGCCCCGCGGGCGGGCAAACTCGTGGGCCAGTTCGGCGTCCGCGCGGTGCTCGGCAGCGGGCTGATCATGCTGACCGCCGGACTGCTGCTGTTCACCCGCATCAACTCGAGCGGCAGCCCGCTCGTCTACGTCGTGATCCCGGGCGTGCTGACCGCCGCCGGAATCGCGATGTCGATCGTGCCCTCCACGATCGCCGCGACCCAGGGCGCGAAGGAGGGGCAGGCCGGCCTCGCCTCGGGCCTCGTCAACACCTCGCGGCAGATCGGCGGCGGACTCGGCCTCGCCCTGCTGATCACCCTGGCCACGCAGCACAGCACGAACCTGATCGGCCAGGGCGAGCAGGTGGCGCAGGCCCTGACCCATGGCTTCCAGCTCGCCTACCTGATCGCCGCCGGCCTGGCGGCGGCGGCGGCGCTGATGACGTTCCTCGCGGTGCCCCGCCCCGATCCCCGCAAACGCACCGCCGAGCGGCGGTTGGCTGCGGTGATCGCGGGCGTGCTGGCCTGTTTCGTGGGACTCACAGCCGCCTTCGCCGGGAACCACGCGGCGCCCGTGGGCAGCTACACCACCGCCAACACCTACAGATATGTGACCGCGCCCTCGCTGCACCCTCCCAGGTACCGCCTGCTTCGCCACGCGCCCGCCTCCGCGCTCGCCCCGGGCTACATCTTTGCGACCAACTTCTACGACCTCAACAAACCGCCGATCATCGGCCAGAGCGGCCCGGAGATCCTCGATCGGAGCCTGCAGCCGGTCTGGTTCCATGCGGTGCCGCAGAAGTACGTCGCAGCCAACCTCTCTCCGCAGAGCTGGGAAGGCAGGCCGGCGCTGTCCTGGTGGCAGGGGATCGTGACCAACACGGGCGCCACCGAATACGGCGAAGACGTGCTCGTCGACCAGCACTACCGGCCGATCGCACGGTTGAAAGCGACGGGCGGGTGGGTGCTGACGCTGCACGAGTTCCTGATCGACGGCGAACACGCGTGGGTGACGGCGAACAAGAACATCCCCCGCGACCTGTCGAAGTACGGAGGCGCCTACAACGGCGCCCTGATCGACGCTGCCGTCCAGGAGTACAACCTCCGCACCGGGAAGCTGATCCACAGCTGGGACGCGCTCGATCACATCCCGCTCAGCCAGGCCCAGTCGACGCTCCCCACCAACGGCTTCCCCTGGGACGCCTACCACGTCAACTCCGTGCAGCCGACGCCGGACGGTAAGAGCTTCCTGGTCTCGATGCGAAACACCTGGGCGGTCTACCTGGTGGACATCGCCAGCGGACGCATCGAGTGGACGCTGGGAGGCAGGCATTCGGACTTCAAGTTCGGCCCCCAGGCGGCGTTCCAATGGCAGCACGACGCTCGGCTGGGCACCGACTCGACGCTCAGCGTGTTCGACGACCACTGCTGCCAGCTGACCGGCGGCGGGACCTCGGTCGCGCCGACCGCGCCGTCGCGCGGTCTGGTCCTCAGGCTCGACCCGCAGCGGCACAGGGCCACGCTCGCCGGCCAGTACGGAAACCACGAAGGCTTCAAGTCCGAATACATGGGCGACACCCAGAGGCTCGCCGGCGGCAACGTCTTCGTCGGCTGGGGCTCCGCCCCGTATTTCTCCGAATACACGAGCTCCGGAAAGCTCCTCTATGAAGCCGAACTCCCCGGCCCCGACCTCAGCTACCGGGCCACGCTGCAGCCGTGGGTGGGCCTGCCGCTGAGCAGGCCCGCGGGCGCCGCGCGCCACAGCGGGTCGGGGAGGACCGTGTACGCGAGCTGGAACGGCGCCACGGCCCTAGCCTCCTGGCGCGTCCTCGGGGCGTCGGGCGCGGGCAGCTTCGCACCCGTGGCGAGCGCTGCGCGCTCCGGCTTCGAGACGGCGATCCCGGTCGGCGGCAGCTACTCCCGCTTCGAGGTGCAGGCGCTCGACGTCCACGGGCGCGTGATCGGCACCTCGGGGCCGTTCGCAGCCGGCGCCTAGCACCCCGCGATCGCATAGGCTCTGGGCAATGCTCAAGCGGCTACCGGCGGTCGGCGGCGCGATGCTGCTGCTGGCACTTTCACCCGCCGCCGCGCGCGCCTCGAACGCGTCGGCGACCGAAGCCTATCTGCGCGCGAACTACGCGCTGGTCAAGGCCGGCCACGCGCACCTCGGCTCCTCGATCGCCGCATACAAGAGCGTGTTGAGCACCGTCAAGCGCGAATGCCCCCGAGCCGCCGCCGAATCGCCTCAGAACCCGGAATCGACGGAACTGAGCAACGAGGTGATCGGCACGATGGTGCTGACGGCGGGCAAGCCCGACCGTCCCGCGATCCAGGCTTACCTGCGGGCGGTGGCAGGCCTGCGCTGGAGCAGTGCCCAGCTCACGCACGCGGTCGCCGGCTACGCGTCGATGCTGCGCACGCTCTACAACCTGCCCGTCCCCGACCTCTGCGGCGACGTCAAGGCATGGGCGGGGAGCCACTTCAAATCGACCTCGGCTTCCACGGTCTCGTTCGTCAAGACCTTCTACCCGAATTGGGTGGCGCTGGGACTGATCCCGCCGGGCCTGTCGCGCTTCGAGAGCGCCCACGGCCGCTCGCTCGCCCGCAGCTCGGGGCGCTTCGAATACCAGATCACGAACGTCGAAGCGCAGGCCGTGGAAACGTGGGGCGACATCATGGACGAGTTGCTGCTGAACCCGTAGCCGCCCAGGGGCTGGGGCCGAGCCTTCGCGTGCGTATCGGTATCGACCGGCCGCCGCTCAGGCGACCGCCCGCAGGTGACGGTAGGGCGCGCCCCGCAGCTCCCGCACGAGCGCGTCGAGCACCCCTTCCTCGTCCTGCTCGCGCCCGTCGGTGACGGCTTCGATCACCGCCCGCTTGCGCTCGAGCAGGGTGGCGATCGTCTCATCGACGCTGTCTGCGGCGAGCAGGTAATAGGCGTTCACCGCATCCTGCTGGCCGATCCGGTGGCAGCGGTCCTCGGCCTGGTCGTGCTTCGCGGGCGTCCAGTCGAGCTCGAGGAAGGCCACGTTGGAGGCGCGGGTCAGCGTCAGGCCCTGGCCCGCCACCTCCATCGAGCAGACGATCAGCTGGTTGGCCGGGCCGTCGGGGCCCTGGAAGGCGTGCAGCGCCTCCTCGCGGCGGGCGGGCGAATCCTCGCCGAGGATGTGCAGGGCGCCCGGAAAGCGCTCGACGACGGCCCGCTGGATCTCGCGGTGGCGGGCGAACACGACGAGCCGCTCACCCGATGAGCGGAAGTCGTGTATCCAGGACAGCGCCGCCGCCAGCTTGCCCCGGGCGGCGAGCAGCTTGAGCGCGTTCAGCCGCACGAGGCGTTCGGCGCGCAGCGCCGCGGCGAGCTTTGCGTCGAGCTCGCGCAGGTCGAGTGGCTGGCTGCGCAACCACGCGAGCAGATCGCTCTCGGCGAGACGGTACTCGGCGGCGTTGTCGAGCTCGATCGGCACGACCGCGCGCGTCTTGGCCGGCAGCTGCGGCAGCACGTCGCGCTTCAGCCGGCGCACGAAGCACCGCGCCCGCAGGTGCCAGTGCAGCCGCTGATGGGCGTCCGCGCCGCGGAAGCGCGCCCCGAACTCGGCCCCCGAGCCGAACTCGCCCAGCCGCCCGATGATCCGCAGCTGGGCGATCAGCTCAGCCGGCCTGTTCACGATCGGCGTGCCGCTCAGGGCCAGCACGATCCCCTCGGCGGCGATCCCCGCCGTCAGCTGCTGGACGGCCTGGGTCCGCTTCGCCGTCGCGTTCTTGCAGTAGTGGGCCTCATCGATCACGACCGCCCGCGGCGCTCTGGCGAGCAGCCCGGGCAGGCGCGCCGCGAGGATGTCGTAGTTGACGATCGTCACGTCGGCCTCGGGCTCCTCGGCGCCGCCCCCCAGGCCTGTGAGCACCTGCACGCTGCGGCCGGGCAGCCAGGCGTCCGTCTCGCGGCGCCAGTTCAGCTTCAGGTTGGCCGGGCACACGACGACCGCCGGGAAGGCGTCGTCCGCCTGCAGCGTCGCCAGCGCCTCGATGGTCTTGCCGAGCCCCTGCTCATCGGCGAGGAACGCCCGGCGGCGCTCGAGCAGATAGGCGACGCCGGCCCGCTGAAAGGGCTTCAGCTCCCCGCCCAGGCCCTCGACCTCCAGCTCGGCCTCCTCGGCCGCGGAGAGTGCCACGAGCCCTGCGGCCCGAGCGTGCTCCTCGCGCGCCTCCTGCAGCAGCGACAGCGCCTCATCGGCCACCCAGGCGCCGCTGTCGGCGAGGAAGCGGTCGAGGTCGGGCACGCAGAACGGGTCGGCGCGGATCGCGGGCAGCGTGGCATGCTCGGCCCATTCGCCGGGCGGCAGCGGACCCCCTCTCCTGCCACGCTGCGCCTGCGCCCCGGGCAGCGCCGCGAATCGGTCGCAAAGCTCCGGGTCGTGGCCGGGCGCGAGCACGAAGGTGGGCTCCTCGTGGGCGCTCGAGAGCTCGAGCACGGCCGGCGGCGCCGGCTGTCCCTGCTCGAGTGCCGCGCCACAGCGCCTTGCAGCGGGGCTGACCCAGCCGTCGAGGTGGTCGCGGGCGAGCCGCCAGCAGTCGAGGGTCAGCGGCATGCTCGCCCCTCCCGGGGCGGCGCTGGCGCGCTCGCGCACCGGCCGGGGCAGCCGTTCGGCATCGCCCAGCAGGAGCAGCAGCGGCGCGGTGCGGGGGCCGTGCACGTCGAGGTTTCCGCGCCAGCTCGTGGCCCGGAGGAGCCAGGTCGTGACCCTCGCCTCGACCTCCGCGTCCTCGAGCTGGGCGATCAGCTCCCCGATCGCCTCGGCGTCGCGCTCGCGCGCAGCGAGGCCGACCGAGCCGGCGGGACCCTCGCGGGGCAATAGCCCCGCCTGAGCGGCCAGCACGCGCGCCAGCCCGGCGTGGCGCCCGCCGATCAGGACCCAGTGCTCGCCGCGGCGGTCCCGGCGGAAGGCGACGTCGTGGAGCGGGCTCGGCGAGGCCACATCCCGGCTGCCGTCGCCGGCGGTCCCAGCTCCCGCCTGCTGCTCGCCCGCGCCGAGCGCCCGTTCGGCCGCGGCGCTCAGGCGCACCGCCACGCCCTGCTCCCCGGCCGCCTCCGCACCGGCGCGCAGCAGGCGCACGAGCGCCACTGTGCGCTCGTCGAGCGGGACCTGGGCGCGGCCGATCTGCTCGAGCTCGCGGGCACCGGGATGAGCGAGCAGCTCCGCCACGGGCTCGACCGGCCCGTCGGTCGCGAAGCTCAGCCACCAGTCGCTGTCGGGGCGCACCACATCCAGCACCAGCTCGCGCGGGCGGCGGCGGGCCCGGCGCCGACGGATCGCTCGCGTCAGCTGCTCCTCGACGTCCGCCTCGCAGGGCAGGGCGTCCAGCAGGCGGGCCAGCGCCTCAGCCTGCTCGTCGCCGAGGGGCACGCACCAGGTTCGCTCGACCGGGTCCCAGCGACGCCCCGGGATCGCGCGCAGCAGCAACCGCAGTTCCTCGTCGTAGGGGAAGCGCAGCACCGCCTCGTCGTGGCGCAGCGCGGCTGAGAGAAATTGGACGGGCACGGGCAGAGCACGATAGGGCCAGCGGGGGATGCCGGCCCGGCGCTGCGCATGTCCGCCCCGGCCCTCGCGCGAGGCGCGAGGCAGAGCGCTCAGGCGTCGCGTTCGACTTTGTCGAGGTTCTTCTTGATCGAGCGGGTCAGTGAGGCACGGACGATCGCCGCGAGGCCCGGGATGTGGGAGGCGAGGCGGATGTCGTAGTGGAAGCGGGTCCCGGTGCCCTCGGGGGCGAAAGTCATCACGCCGACGTGGCCGCGCAGCGGGCTGCCTTTGGTGATGCGGTAGACGATCCGCGTCGGAGGCTCGAACTCGGTGACCGTCTCCTCGAAGGGCGGCCCCGGCCCGATCTGGAGCTTGCGTACGGAGCCGACCCCGTTGCGGTGCCCGTCGTCGCCGTCCTTCAGCCGCGTGATCTTCGAGCCGAACAGGTCGGCCAGGTTCTCGTGCTCGGAGAGGTAGGCGAAGATCTGCTCGGGGGGCTTGGCGAAGACGTGGTCGACGGTGACGTGGTGGGCGCGCACAGCGCACAGCCTAGTCGTCCGGGGCGCGATAATGGCCGCGTGGGCGATCTGGGCGGGTGGTGGGCGGAGGGGGAGCACCTCGAGATCGAGCTCGGGGGAACTCCGCGGCGGGTGTTCCTGGCGCGGGCGGGCTCGGGCCCGGCGATGACCATGCTGCACGGCTTCCCGAGCTCCTCGCACGACTGGGCGAAGGCACGGGACGCGCTGTCGGCGCGCCACGACGTGCTGGCGCCGGACTTCCTCGGCTTCGGCGCCTCGGCTAAGCCGGCCGATCACCGCTACTCGCTGCTCGAGCAGGCCGATCTGGTCGAGGCGGTGTGGGAGCGGTCGGGCGTGCAGGAGACGATCCTCGTCGCCCACGACTACGGCGTGTCCGTCGCCCAGGAGCTGCTGGCGCGATCGGCCGAGGGCCGGATCACCGCGGAGGTCTCGGCGCTTCACCTGCTCAACGGCGGCCTGTACCCCGACCTGCACCGCCCACAGCCGGTGCAGACGGCCCTGCTCGACGCCGAGCAGGGCCCCAGGATCTCAGAGCTCATAACCGAGGAACTGTTCGTCGGCGGGCTGCGTCCGACCTTCGCCGAGCACTACGACGCGGCCGCGGACAGCGCGGACATCTGGCAGGCGACGAGCCGCGAGGGCGGCGAGCGGATCGGCCACCTGCTGATCCGCTACATCGAGGACCGCCGCGAGCACGGCGAGCGCTGGACGGGGGCGCTCGAGGCGACGGACGTGCCCCTGCGGTTCATCTGGGGGATGCTCGACCCCGTCTCGGGCGCGCACATGGCAGGGCGGATCCGCGAACGCCTGCCCGCCGCCCCGTTCGCGGCGCTCGCCGACGTGGCCCACTGGCCGCCGCTCGAAGCGCCCGATCGGATGGCGGCGGCCCTGCTCGAAGGCTGAGCGGGGTTCAGAGCAACCCCAGCACCGTGCTGGTGATCGCCGAGGCCTTGGACACCGAACCGCGGGCGTTCGTGGCGGTTTCGATCACCCGCATCGTCAGCCCGACTTGGAGCAGTTCGAGTTTCAGCGTCGCTTTGACGGCTTCGGCGATGTTTTTGCACTCGCTTTCTTTGCCCAACAGGCCACAGGTCTGCCACTGGTAGCTGACGTTGACCGGGGCGCTGCCCGTCCATTTGCCCCCCGCCACCGCTTCGAGGATTTTGCCGACCTGCAGCAGGCCCGCGATCGTCGGCACGGCCGGGTTGGCCGGCAGGATCGCGAGGATCGAGGACGTGGGCGCCGACGTGGCTGAGGTCGAGCCGGCGCTGTTCGTCGCCGTCACAACCAGCCGCGCCGTCGAGCCGATCATGCTCGTGAGCAGCCCGATCGTCGCCCCGGTCGCACCCGAGACTTCTTCGCAGGAGGCGCCCGCGCTGTTGCAGAGCAGCCACTGGTTTGTGAAGCTCGGTTCAGAGCCCGTCCAGGAGCCTTTGGCTCCCGTCAGCGTCTGGCCGTCTTCGGCGAGCCCCGCGATGCTCGGCAGCCCCGTGTTCGAAGGCAGCAACGCTTTCACCAGGCTCGTCGGTTCAGAGGTCGCCGTCGTCGAGCCCGCCGAGTTGCTCGCCGTCACGGCCAGCCGGAGCGTGTGCCCGATCTCGCCCGTCAGCAGAGCCAGCGTCGAGCCGACAGCCCCTTCGATCGCTTTGCAGTTCTGACCGGCCGCATCACACACCTCCCAGACCTGGCTGAAGCTGAGCGGCCCCGTGCCGGTCCACGAGCCGAGCACCGCCGTGAGGGCGGAGCCGTCCTGCAACAGGCCGGTGATGCTCGGCAGCCCGGTGTTCGACGGCAGCAGCGCTTTCACCAAGCTCGTCGGTTCGGAGGTGGCTTCGGTCGAGCCCGCGCTGTTGGTGGCCGTGACGATGACGCGGACGGTCGAGCCGACCGCGCTCGCGAGCAGGCCGAGGGTGCTGTCGATCGCCCCGGAGACTTCTTTGCAGTTGAAACCCGCCGAGTCGCAGAGCTCCCAGAGGTAGCTGAAGCTCAGCGGTTCGGACCCCGACCAGGCGCCGGTCAGGGCGGAGAGCAGACCGCCGTCCTGGAGCAGGCCGGTGATGCTGGGCAGTTCGAGGTTCGAAGGCAGGAGCGCTTTGATCACGTTCGTCGGCGGGGAGGTCGCCGAGGAGGAGCCGTGGGCGTTGTGGGCGGTCACGACGACCTCGATCGAGGAGGCGATCTGCAGCGGCCCGACGGTGTAGGTCGGCCCGGTCGCCCCGGAGATGTCTTCGCATTCGCCGAGCACCGGGCAGCCGCGCCACTGGTAGGTGTATTCGAACGGCCCTGTGCCGCCCCACGTCCCAGGTTCGGCCGTCAGCGTCTGCTCGACGATCGGCAGACCGGACACACTCGGAGCGCCGATGTCGGCGGGCGCGCCTTCGGTCACGGGCGCCGAGGGCCTCGAGGTCGCGGTGCTCGAGCCGGTGCCGTTGGTGGCGGTGACGAGCACCCGCAGCTTGCGGCCGAGATCGGCGGTGCTGGCGCGATAGGAGGGGTCGGTGGCGCCGGCGATGTGCGCGCAGGCGGAGCCCTTGCAGGACTCCCACTGGTAGGCGAAAGCGAGCGGGCCGGTCCCGAGCCAGGTGCCGGTCGAGGCGCTCAGCACCTGGCCGTCCTGCGTGGCGCCGGAGATGAGGGGGCCCTTCTTCTTCTTCGGGGCCACCGGTGCGATCTTCGCGGAGGGGGCGCTCGTGGCCGAGGCCGTGCCTTCTCCGCTGGTCGCGGTCACGACCGCCCGCAGGCGATGGCCGACGTCGGCGTCGCCGGTCTGCAGGGAGGAGCTGCTTGCGCCCGCGATCGGGGCGCAGGCTTCGCCTTCGGCGTTGCAGCGTTCCCAGGCGTATGAGTAGGAGGGGCTCGCGCCCGACCACTTGCCGGGCGAGACTTTGAGCTTCTTGCCGTCGATCGCCTTGCCCTTCACGAGCGGGGGCGAGGCATTGATTGGCGCACCCGAGCCGGCGTCGGCCTCGGCGGCGGCGGTCGCGCCCAGCGCGAGCGCGGCGATCAGCAGCGGCAGCGCCCCGAACCGGCGCAAACCCTCCCTGGTCCTAAACGGCACGGAACAACCCCCGTGTGTCGGCGCCGGCCCCTCCACCCGCGCGCGGGGCGATCCTGTCAGAGCCGTAACCAGCTGTCAACCCTTTGGACGCCTGGAGGCGGCCGTGCCGGGCCCGGCGGGGGTCTCCGTTCCCCCGCCGGCCAGCGTGCGATGTGGCGGGCCCGTTACCCCGCACGGCGCTCATGCGTGCAGCCGGGACTCGCCTGGAGGAAAATTGCGACGCCGATGTGGTTTTCGGCGGCGATGCTTCCGGCCGTCAGGACCATGATGTCCGCTCGGCCCCGGCGGTCGCGACTCCGCCGTTGGACGCGCTCGCGCAGAGGGCAGCGAACGCCAACGCCAACGCCAATGCCGTGACCCTATGTGACACGGATCCTCCCCGTGAGTCGGCACCGGCCCCTCCACCCGTGCAGCGCGAGATGCTGCCAGAGCGGTACCTACGTGTCAACCCGCTCGGGGAGCAGCAGCGCCTCGAGCTGGTCGAGCGCGGTGACCGTGCGGGCGCCGGCGGCCCGCAGCGCCGGCTCGTCGCTGTCGGCTGCATAGCCGTAGGCCGTCATGCCCGCGCGCACGGCCGCGGTGACGCCGGAGGGCGTGTCCTCGACCACGGCGCAGTCGCCCGGCGCGACGCCCATCGTGGCGGCGGCGTGCAGGAAGAGATCGGGGTGAGGCTTGCCGCGGGGGACCTGCGAGGCGGAGAAGCGGGCGCGCTCGGGGAACAGCCCGTCGAGCCTGGTCAGGGCGAGCGAGCGAGCGGTCTTCGCGAGGCTTCCCTGCGAGGCGACGCAGACCGGGATGCCCGCCCCGGCCACCCGTTCGACGAGTCGCGCGGCCCCCGGCACGGGGGCCAGCTGGGCGTCGAACACGGCGGCGCGGCGGCGCACGTACTCCTCGAGCCAGTCCGCCGGCAGGGAGCGTCCGAGCTCGTGCTCGGCAGCGGCGCGGACCTCCTCGAGCAAGAGGCCCTGGAAGCGGGCGCGGGACTCTGCGAGCGTCAGCGCCCAGCCCTCCTCGGCGAGCATCTCGGCAAGCACGCCGTTGGAGATCGGCTCGCTGTCCACGAGCACGCCGTCGCAATCGAAGATGACCAATAGAGGGGGTGCCACGCGCGTGGCAGCCGGGCGCTCGGGTGCGCTCACGCGTCCCCGGTCAGCTCGCGGCCCATCCATACGTGGGGAATGCCCGCTTCCTCGAAGACCTCGGACTGCACCGCGAAGCCGGCGCGCTCATACAGCGGCACGACGTCCACCTGCGAGGCCAGCCGGGCGCGGGTGGCACCGCGGGCTCGCGCCTCCCCGATCGCAATGTCGAGCATCTCGCTGGCGATGCCCCGCCCGCGCCAGCGACGGTCGACGGCCACGCGCCCGATTTTGACGACCTCGCCGTCGAACAGCAGGCGGAGCGTGCCGATCACTCCCCCGCCGGAGTCGAGTGCGACGAGGTGCAGGGCCTCCTCGTCGCGGCCGTCGAGCTCTTCCTCCACGGGCACTCCCTGTTCGGCCACGAAGACGCGCTCGCGCACGGCGATCGCGCCCGGCAGGTCGGCGTCCCGCGCCCACCTGATCTCCGGCTCGCCCATCCCCGTTGCCTCCCGCGATGCCGCTCAGGCGGTGGTCGGCTGGTCCTGCCCTGAGCGGGCGTCGAACTCGCGCAGCAGGGCCTGGGCCTCGGGGTCACGCTCCATGCGGGCGTCCGAGAGCGGGCCGAGGATGCCGCGCAGCACCGACAGCACGGTCCAGCGACGCGGCCTGATCACGCGAGGCTTGCGCTGTTCGATCGCCTGGGCGATCGCCTCGCCGGCGACCACGGGCTGCAGGCGCTTGTGCAGCGGCCTGGGGAGCGTGTGCAGCATCTTGTCGGCGAGCGGGTCGGCGTCGATCGCGCGGTGGACCATCTCGGTGTCGATGAAGCCGAAGTAGGCGACGGTGGCGCTGGCGCCGTGCGGGGAGAGCTCGGTGCGGAGCGCCCGCCCGAACTGCTCGACGGCGGCCTTGCTCATCGCGTAGGGGGCCGCGCCCATGCCGTTGGTGAAGGCGTAGATCGAAGAGATCACGACCACGTGCCCACGCCGCGGGACGATCTGGGGCAGGGCCGCCTCGACGGTGCGGTAGACGCCCATCAGGTTCACCTCGAGCACACGTTCGAAGCTCTCGCTGGCCATCGCCCGGAAGCTCGCCACACGGCTGGCGATGCCGGCGTTGGCCACGACCACATCGAGGCCGCCGAAGCGCTCGACGGAGCCTGCCACGGCCCGCTGCATGGCGCCGCGATCGGTCACGTCGGCGCCGATCCCGATCGCCCGCGTGTCGTGCAGCTGCGCGGCCGCCCGCTCGGCGGCGGCCTGCTCGAGATCGACGACCACCACGGTGGCGCCTCGCGCGATCAGGGCCCGGCAGGTTGCGAAGCCGATGCCGCGGGCACCGCCCGTGACGAGGGCCACCTTGCCGGCGAGGTCGTAGTGGGCCATGTCCTAAGTCTCCCACTCCGCGCAGCCCCGGGATTGCTCAGCGGCGTTTGAAGCGAGCTCGCCGCAGCTCGCGCTCCGGGGCGTGCTCGGGCCTCGGCGGTGCGGCCGAGGGCCCGTCGTCCGCCGCACCGCCGGGCTCGAGCTGTTGCCGGCGCTGTTGCTGCTCGCGGTGCGCCCGCCGTCCGTAGGAGGCCCGCGCGAGGAACCCGGCGAGGAGCATCGCGTAGACGACGACGACCGTCCAGTTGCCTTTGATGCCCGCGCCGACCACGATCGCCAGCGACAGCACGGCGGCGCTGAGGGCGAAGGCGATGTTCGCCGTCATCGGGTCGGGATCAGCCGGTCGGCACCTGGAAGACCCGTGTACCCCAGTCGCGCAGGCCGTCGGGCGTCTGGCTGGACTTCGGAGGCACGTACTCGGTTGCGAGCCACACCGAGCTGCCCCCCGGATCGGCGATCGCCCAGGAGTAGTCGCCCCAGCGTTCGGCTTCGGGGTTGTAGTTGGTGGTGCCGGCGGCCGCGACCGCGATCGGCGTGAAGATCGCCCCGTTCGGCTGGATCGTCGCGTATGCGGCGCTCGGGAAGCGCTTGGCGCTCGTCAGCGTGCCGGCCATCGCACCGTTCCCGCTCGGCGTGAGCTGCAGGGCCGGGTACAGGAAGTAGCTCCCCGGCGAGGCGACATAGCCCTGTTGGACGAGCCGCGTTTTCGGCCCCAGCACGCCCTGGCGCAGGGAGGGTTCGACCGCGAACCAGGCGGCCCCGTCGCGGGCCTGGCTTTCGCCCGGGATCTGAACGCTCGTGTCGAGCTCGCCCCACAGCCTGCCGCCGGTGAACTGGGTCTGCTGCATGCGGTCGTCATCCGGTTCGAGCGTCGTCGTCGTCCCCTTCTGTTCGGCGGGCACGGGCATCGCGAACGGCTCGGAGGGCAGCACCAGGCTGGACAGGGTCGGTTTGCCCCCTTTGGCGACTTCCTTGGCGCCGCTCAGAGCCCACACGCCGATGCTGTTTCCCGACGTTTCGGTCGGGTCGACGGAGTTCAGGAAGTACTCCGCCGGGGCGGTGGAGCTGGTCAGGGCGGGCTGCACCGAGCTGGCGAGGGAACCGGCGATCTTCAGCCCCGAGAAGTGCGCGAAGTGCACGGTTTCCGAACCCGCGAAGAGGTCCTTGAGGGCGAAGGCGTAGAGCTGGTCGCCGTTGAACGCCGGACCGAGGATCGAGAACTCGTCGGTCGTCACGTAGAGGTTGGAGGCGTCGATGCCGAGCTTCGGCTGGTCGCCGAAGCAGGGGCATTCCTTGCCCTTGCCCCCATGCTTGGAGGTGTCGGTGGTGTCGAGCTTGTAGTCGGTCCAGACGGTGCGGGGATCGCCCGAGGTGTTGACGGCGATGTCCAGCGAGGAGCTTTCTTCGCCTTTGCCGATGGCGAGGATGATCGCGATCCAGGTGTGGTGGACCGGTTCGTAGTAGCAGCGCGGATCGCTCGTGAATTCGGTCAGGCCTTCGCCGAAGGGACCGTTGACGTTGAAGGGCCCGGCGAGGGCGTGGCCGCTTTCGTCGTAGACGGTGTAGGCGGAGTTGACCATCTCCACGACGAAGCCGTTGCCCACGCACAGCCCCTGGTCGGGCGGCTCGAACTCGAGGCCGAAGTTGGTGACCGCGCTGTCGAGGCTGCTGACGCCGTTGAAGTTCGTGGGCAAGGCGCCTGGGGCACGGGAGGCCGGCGCGGCGAGGCTCGGCGCCGAGCGCAGCGCTCCCGCCGCGGACCGGCCGGGGTGCACTCGGCGCGCACCGCGCGGGCGGGCTGCGAAGGAGGCCTGCAAGGGCGCAGCCGGGACGGCGGCCGGACGGGCACGGGTGAGAAGACCGGTGGCCGCGTCCTGGTATGAGGCTTCACCGGCAAGCGCGCCGGCGGGCAGCGCGGCGGCGAGGGCCAAGGCGAACACGAGGGCCATCAACGAAAGGTTGCTCCGGCTCATCTCTCAGGCTCCTTCCTAGGTGCGGGGCGGCCCGGCGAGCATACGCCCTCCCGGCGGGCGCGCGGCGCGGGTGCTAGCGCTCGCCCTCCGCCCGGGCGCTGACCCGGAAGCGCACGGTCTTTGCGGGAGCGGGGTCGAGGGCCACCATGTGCACGTGCAGGTGAGCCACGCTGCCGCCGTTGAAGCGCATGTCGCCGCTGCGCTCGACGGTGGCGAAGGAGACCGCGCCGAGGCGCCCCGCCAGCTCGCGGCGGATCCGCCACAGCTCGGCGCCGGCCTCGTCGGGCAGCTCCTCGAAGGAGCTGACGTGACGGCGGGCGACGATCAGGTAGTGGGCGGCCGTCCCCTCGTAGGGGAAGTCGTTGCGGGTCACATACCAGTGCTCGCCGCTGTGCTCGACGGGCTCCCGCTGCCAGCGCCCGGCGTGCTCGGGACAGAAGATGCAGACGCCTTCGGCTTCCAGGCTGCGCATCCGCGCGAGCTGCTCGGAGCCGCGGGCGGCGTCGAAGTTATAGAGCGGAGGCTCGCTCATAGGTCCTGAACGTGAAGCCCAGGTCGTTCTCGACGAGACGCTCGCCGTGCTCCACGCACCTCCACTGCGCCGCGTCGATCTCGGGGAAGAACGCGTCGCCCTCGATCTCGGCGTCGATCTCGGTCGCGTACAGGCGCTGGCAGCGCGACAGCGCTTCGCGATATGTGACCTCGCCGCCGATCACGAAGCAGTCCCCCTCGCAGGCCTCGAGGGCGGCGTCGAGCGAGGCGAACACCTCGGCGCCCTGCGGACGGTAGGCGGGGTCGCCGCTCAGCACCAGGTTGCGCCGCTCGGGCAGCGGGCGGAAGGCGTCGGGCAGCGACTCGAAGGTGCGCCGCCCCATCAGCACGGTGCTGCCGCGGGTGAGGTCCCGAAAGCGGCGCATGTCGGTGGGCAGCCGCCAGGGCAGGCCGCCCTCGCTGCCGATCACGCGGTTGGCCGAGTGGGCGACGACGATCGCGATCACGTGGCCACCGGGATGCCGGCGATCGGCGGGTGGGGGTCGTAGTCGCTCAGCTCGAAGTGCTCGGCGCGAAAGTCGTGGATGTCGGTGATCCGCCGGCCGGCGGCGGTCAGCGTCAGCGTGGGCAGCGCCCTCGGCTCGCGCGAGAGCATCTCCTCGACCGCCGGGAGCTGGTTGACGTAGATGTGGGCGTACTGGATCCAATGCACGTACTCGGCGAAGCGGTAGCCCGTGAGCTGCTCGAGCATCAGGCCGAGGGCGGTGTACTGGGCCATGTTCGAGGGCACGCCGATCGGCGTGTCGCCGGAGCGCTGGTTGTGGATCAGGTGCAGGTCCTCGCCGAACACGAGCGCGTGGATCCAGCCGTGGCAGGGGGCGATCGTGTTGCGCGAGCGCACGCCCGCCTCGCGGTGGTTGGCGTTGGGGATCCAGGGGCTCATCACCGCGGTGCGGTCGAGGGGCAGGTCGCGCAGCTTGGCGACGAGGTGGGGCAGCTGGTCGAACCCGGGATCCTCGCCGTCGAGGTCGGTGGTGAAGTTGTGGAAGGCGTGGCCGTAGGAGCCCGGGCCGAGGTCGCCGGGCTGAAGGCCCCGGGCCTCGCACTTCTCGGGCGTGGCCCATGCACCCCACCAGTCGCACCCGAAGGCCGCCAGCTCCTCGAGCGTGCGGGCGCCGTTGATGAAGGCGCACAGCTCGCCGATCGCCTTGCCGACGAAGCTCTTGATCGAGCGCTCGGTGATCACGGCCGCGCCGTGGGCCATGCCGAAGCGCATGCAGTGACCGGCCAGCGCGAGCGCGTCCTCGCCCTGCTTGGTCTGCAGGCGCACGCCCCTGTCGCGGATCGTCGCGAGCATCTCTCGGTAGGCGGTGCTGGGGGTGCGCTGGGGGTAGGGGAGGTAGTCGGGCAATGGTCCTCGTCGGGTGGTTGGGCGAGCCAGTCTGAACGCTCGGCCAGACAGCCTCGCAGCGCTCGGGACGAGGCTGGCGGCAAAGGCGGATAAGGTGCTGAAGCTCCTTCCGAGAAGGCCGCAAAGACCGAATTATCTTGCCCGCCAGCACCGGCATCCTCAGCCCCAACGTCAACTTCTCCGAGCGGCTTATCCCGTCCCTGGAGGAGATGACGCGGACCGTCACCCACCTCAAGGGGCTGGGCTACGCGGTCGTCCTCACGTCGGGCTCCTTCGACCTGATCCACCTCGGCCACGTCAAGTACCTGGAACGGGCCAAGCAGCTCGGAGACGTGCTCGCGGTGGGCGTGGACAGCGACGAGAAGATCCGCCGGCGCAAGGGGGAGGACCGCCCGATGGTGCCGGAGATGGAGCGCCTCGAGCTGCTCGCCTTCCAGCGGCCGGTCGACCTGATCTTCAAGAAGGAGGAGGGCGAACCGCGCTGGGCGCTGATCGAGGCGGTGCGCCCCGACGTGCTGGTGCTGACCGAGGACCACTCCTACAGCGAGCAGGACCTCGCGGGCCTGGCCGGGCTGGTCGGCCGCATCGAGGTGCTGCCCCGCCAGGCCTCGGTGACGACGAGCGAGCGGATCCGCCAGATGTACATGAACCTCGGCGAGCGGCTCGGTCCGAAGCTGGCCGAGGTGCTGCCCGGCCTGATCGACTCGATCCTGCGGCGCGGATGAGCGACGCGGTCCTCGCCTACGTGCCGGTGCTCCACGAGGGCTACCGGCGCTTCCTGGCTGCGCACGGGGAGGGGCGGCCCCTGTACCTGATCGGGCCCGAGCTCTACGCCGACTCGAGGCCGCTGGCGAAGGACATCCGGGCGCTGCCGGCCGAGCTCGCCGCCGCGGCGATCGGCGGCTGGGGGATCTGCTCGCGGGTGAGCGTCCTCGACGCGGCCGGCGCGGAGCTGCTGGCGGGCTCATCGCCGTCCTTGGTGGCCCCCGCCGAGGACGTGAGCTATGCCGTCGTCGAACGGTGGTTCCCGCGCTGCGAGGTCCGCTACGACACCGTCTTCCTGCGCTGGGACAAGACCCGCACGGTGGCCCTGCTGCGGCCCGAGGCGCCGCTCGCCGCGGGGGACGATCCGCAGCTCTCCGAGCTCGCAGCGGCGGCCGCCGAGCAGGCCGGGCAGAGCGTCGACTGGTGGCGGCGCGTGGGCGCCGCGATCCGCTTCGCCGACGGGACGATCGCGGCGGCGGCCAACGAGCACCTTCCCCACCGGCTCTCGCCATACGCCGCCGGAGACCCGCGGGCGAACTTCTACAAAGGCGTGGCGCTCGAGCTCTCCACGGCCCAACACGCCGAGGCACGGCTGATCGCCGCCGCGGCCCGCGAGGGCCGGGCGACCGAGGGAGCGGTCATGTACGTCACCGACTTCCCCTGCCCGCCCTGCGCGAAGCTGATCGCCGCTGCCGGCGTGGCCCGGGTCTACTTCCGCACGGGCTATGCGGTGCTGGACGGCGAGGACGTGCTGCGGGAGGCGGGCGTCGAGATCCTGCAGGTGGCCTGAGATGGAGCCCCGCGGCGGCGCGGGCCAGCGGCTCGTGCGGGCGACGATGATCGCCGCGGGCGGCTACTGGCGCCCGCTGGCGGCGGTGGCGCGGCTGCTCGAGGAGCTCGCCGAGCTGAGCGAGCTGCCGGACGAGCCGGGGGCCGAGCTCGGCGGCGAGCTGGCCGACCTGTGGATCATCACGACAGCCCTGGCCGACCAGTTCCTGGCCGAGGTGCCCGAGCCGGGGGCCCTCGCCGACGGGCCGGCAGGGCGGGAGGCGCTGCTCGCCGCGGCCGGGCCGATCGCGCGCGTGGTCAACCACTACGACGGCCCGAAGGTCCCCCGCGCGGGCGCGCCGATGCCCTCCCTGCACGGTGCCATCGAGCACTTCCACACGGCGCTGGGAGCATTCGCGGCGGCCCGCGAGGTCGACCTGGGGGCGGCCGTCCGGGCGAAGATCGAGCAGATACACGCGCGTGGGGACATCGAGCGCTTCAGCCGCGAGGGCTTCGACCCGAGCACGGCCGGCGCGCTCGAGCGGATCGCGGCCACCGGTCTCGGCCCGGCCCTGCCGGCGAGGCTGTGGGGTGCGCCCGAGCCGGACGGCGCCCCCTCCAGCGGAGCGCGGGCAGAGGCGGCGATGCCGTCGTTGAGGATCTTCGCCAAGGCCGCCCGGGCCGAGCAGCTGGACGGGTTCGTGATCTCCGGGCCGGCGCTCGCCGCCGCCGCGGCGAGCCGGGCCGCCTGGCTGGGCGCGCTGGTGGCTGCGATCGACCCGCGGGGCACGGCCGATGGGTTCGAGGTGGAGGGCTCGGAGCTGTGCGCCCGCGTCCTCCTCACGGGCGCGGGCGCCCAGGCGTTCGCGCTCCTGCAGGCCCGGTGAGCGGGCGGGCACGCGCCGCCGCGCCTCAGGCTCCGGGCCGGAGCCCGGGCGTAGGCGTCGGCTCCCCCCGCAGCCCCCGGTCGAGCATCGCGACCAGTGCGGCGAAGCTCTCGTCGAGGTCCAAGGGCAGGCCGAACCCCTGCTGGGTCTCGAGCAGCACGAAGCCGTGCAGCGCGGAGCGGATCGCGCGGGTGGCGTGGAGCGCCTCCTCGCCCTCGAGCCCGTAACCGGCGAGCACGGCCAGCACCACCGCGACGACGCGGCCGGCCGCCTCGAGGAAGTCCTCGCCGCGGGCGGGCACACGCTGCAGCGCGGCATAGCTACCGGGATGGGCCAGCGCGTAGGCGCGATACGCCGCGGCCACGGCGCCCAGCGCCTCGCTGCCCGCGAGGCCGGCGGCGGCCTGCTGCAGCGCCGCGGCGAGCTGCTCGGCGCCTTGGGCCGCCAGCCGCGTGCGCAGGTCCTCGAGCCCCGCGACGTGCGCGTACAGGGAGGGCGGGCGCACGCCGAGGCTGCTCGCCAGGCCGGCGAGGGTGACCGCGTCGAGTCCCTGCTCGTCGGCCTGCCGAGCGGCGGCCGCCACGACCGACTCGGTCGTCAGGCCGGCTCGGGCCATCAGGCCGCTGCCTCGACGGCGGTCTCGCCCAGGGCCCGCTCGGAGCGGGCGATCGCCGCGTCCATCGCAGGTCCCGGCATCGGCAGGGCGGGACCGTGGCCCGGGAGCAGCCGCGACGGGTCGAGCAGCCGCAGCGCCCGGGCCGAGCGCAGGTCCTGGGGCCGGTCGAGCGTCGCCCCGTAGGCGAGGGGAAAGCGCCAGTAGAAGTGGTTGGTGACCGAGAGGCGGCCGTAGGCCGTGAAGACGTCGCCGGCGAACAGCGACCCGTCGCGCGTGTCGAGGAAGGCCATGTGCCCGAGCGTGTGGCCGGGGGACGGGATCGCTTCCAGGCTGCCGATCCGCTCCCCTCCCGTCAGCCGCACGTCCGGGACCGTCTTCACGTCGCGCCAGAAGCCCGGCATCTTGCCCTCGATGACCTTCTCGCCGGCCAGGAACCGGGCGTCGGCCTCCCCCAGGTAGACCTCGGCGGGGCGGCCGAGGGCGCGCATCACCCCGTCGAGTCCGCCCGCGTGGTCGCCGTGTCCGTGGGTGAGGGCGATCCGGCGGATCTCGCCGCCGTGGGCCTCGGCGGCGCCGAGCAGATCGCGGGCGGCGCCTTTGCCGAGCGTCGTGTCGATCAGGGTGAACCCGTCCGGCTCGCGCACGAGGTACGCGTTGACGAAGCCGAGTCGGGTCAGCTGGATCAGGTCGGGGGTGATCTGCGTGGTCTTCATCGCCGCTGCCTTTCCTGTCGATTCCTAATGTGCTTAGGAAGTTACCTACTGTTCGTAGGTTTGTCAAGGGCTGGCGGCGAGCATCCGCACATCTCGGGCCGGGCCGCCCCGGCGCGCCGCCTCTGCGAGCGCGCCGGCCGGCCGGGTGGGCTCTAGCGTTCGACGAGCGGGCGCACCTCGACCGCCCCGCCCATCGCGGCGGCGGGGATCTTGGCGGCCAGCTCGACCGCGGCGTTCGGGTCGTCGGTCTCGAGGAACAGGTAGCCGCCGAGCGCCTCCTTGGTCTCGGCGAAGGGGCCGTCCGTGGTGAGGGTCCTTCCGTCCTGCACGCGCACGGTGGTGGCGGTCTCGGGTGTGCTCATCTGCATGCCGGGCGACATCCCGGGCGTTTCGTTGACCTCCTTGTAGCCGGCGTAGACGGCGCCCTGCTGCTCCGCGCTGAGCAGGGCCCACTCGGGCGTGCCGGGGAGGGGCGTCGAGCCCTGGTAGATCATCAGCATGTACTTCATCGGGTCCTCCTTTCGTGGTCGTCACCGATACGACGAACGGCGGTCGGCGGAATCGACAACGCCGCTCCCGCCGCCTCCGGGCGCTCCGTCGGGCCCGCCGGGCCGCGGGTCCCTCGCGGGCCGTTGTGCACCCGCGGGCTGATCTGCCCGCGGGAGGTGATCAGGAAGCGCTTGGCGGCGAGCGCCCCGCCCGACATCGAGAGCACCAGAGCCAGCGTCGCCAGGACGTTTGCGTAGGTCAGCCTTGGGCGCGGCGCGAACGAGCGCCGAGCGCACCCTCGTCGAGGCCCCACGGCCCGCTTGGCGAGCATCGTCGGCGGCGTCCCGTCGGGGCGGGCCGCCTCCACGACGGAGTAGCCGTGCCCGATCACAGCCGGGCCTCGAGCAGCACGTCGTAGGCGCTTGATGCCGCGCGGCGCACCGATCCGAAGCCGCCCGCGGCCATCGCGTCACGCAGCCGCATCTCGCCCTGAGGCAGCAGGGAGTGACGGGACTCGAGGACCATCCAGACCCCGTCGGAGGCGAGCGAGGAGCGCACGTGACGGGCCACCCTGAAGCGGTCGCAGATCCGCTCCTGGCAGCCGAGCATCGTGACCATGTCGAAGCCGAAGCCCGCATAGGACTCGGGCCGGGCGACCTTGAATGTGATCCGGCGCTCGACGCCGGCCTCCCTGGCGAGCTGCCGGGCGGCCTTGATCCGCTCCGGGTCGGAGTCGAGTCCGAGGAAGGTGGCCTCGGGGAAGGTCCTGGCCATCGCGACGGTGGCGGCGCCGCGCCCGCAGAGCACGTCGGCGACGCGCCCGCCCCGTTCGAGCATGGCCACGACGCCGTCGAGGGCCGGCAGCCAAAAGCCGAGGGCAGGGATCCAAAGGTCGTGCAATGAAGGTGTGCCGTTCTGCGGGCGGGGCTTCTCGATGGTCGTCACGTGGCCTCCTCGGTCGGTCGTCTGGTCGGTGCCACGGCGCCGCCTCAAGGCGCGCAGGGACGTACGCGGCCGCCGCGAATGACCGCAGCCGCGTTCATGCCCCTTTGCGCCCTGACGCGGCCCCCACGGCCCCGTCGCTTTAGCCGGGCAGGCGGCTTACCTGCCCGTGCAGTTCCAAATGCCTGCGGAGGGGTCGTTCTTCCCACCGACTCGTAAGAAGATCGGGGCGGGCTCTTGTACGAAACGGACAGAGGCGGCGTCCGCGCTCCGTCACCAGCCCTGGGCTGCGCCGTGCGCCGCAACGCGCTTGGCCCGTGGTCGGACGGACCCGCGCGTGATGGTTGAGAGTGCCTCGGCCCGAACTGAGCCGGCTAGCCGCGCTCGCCGCAGCGGGCGCACTCAGACCAGCGCGAGCAGTTGTCGCCCCGCCAGACGAGGCGATGTCCGAACAACCAGCAGAGAGTGGTCATGGGATCAGGCTCGCAGCCCGGCAGACGCTTCTAAATCCCACAGTTGGGTGATCCTCGTGGGGCTTCTAACTTGTGGGTATGGCGAAGACGTGGGTCCTCGATACCGAGACCAAGGGCACCGGCGCCCATGTCGTGCCGATCGAGCAGTCCCCCAGGGCTCGCCGGCCCGAGCCCGACCTGGCCCTCGTCGAGCTCGAGCGAGCGCCCGCACCGGCGCCTGGAGCGACCCCGCCGGAGCCGCTCCGGTTCAAGGTCGTGGACGTCTTGAGCTCGCAGGTGCTCGCCGAGGGCGCCGACGCGCGCGAGGCGGTGCGGGCGCTCGAGGGCATGCGCAGCGTGGTGGACGCACGGATCTTCCGCTGGGACCCCGAGCGCGAACGCTGGCGGCTGTTGACGCTCGAGGAGGACAAGGCGCTGTGGGCCTTCCGGGGACGGCTGGACTGACGCTCGAGCGCCTGGAAGCCCGCCGGGGGGCGCAGGGCGGCGGGAGCTCGCGGCCGGACTAGCCGGAGCTCGCCGCCGCATCGGCGGCGAGGGCGAAGGGGTTTCCCTCTGAGTCCCTGCAGATCGCCCAGCGATCCCCAGGATGGACGATGCTCCCGCCGAGGGCCTGGACGGCCTCGAGTGCGCCCGGCATGTCCTGCACCCTGAAGTACGGGAGGGAGAACGAATCGCCCGGCCCGCGGCCGCGGGCGTGCACCCCGACCGAGGCCACCTCGGCACCTGGCCCGCTCGTCTGCCAGCCCTCGCCCTCGCCCTCCCCGCGGGGCGCGAGCTCGACGCCGAGCAGGCCGGCCCAGAAGCGTCGGGCGCGGTCCGGGTCATCGGCCGGGAACTCGACCAGGGACAGCGCGGGTCCGCTCACGCCCCGAACGCTACCGCCTGACCGCTGCGTCGTCCGGCAGCCCGGCCAGGGCCGCGGTCAGACCGGCTCGGGCGCGGACTCCATCACCGCCGGGGACGCCGCCTGCGCCCGCGGCTGCTCGAGCGTGTTGTAGACCGCCCAGCCCACCGCCACCATCGGAACGGCGAGGAAGGCGCCCACGATGCCGAGCAGCTGAGAGCCGACGATCACCGCCGTGAGCGTGACGATCGGATGCAGATCGACCGTCTGCTTGTAGACGAGCGGAGTCACGAACATGCTGTCCAGCTGCTGGGCGATGAGGATCACGGCGGCCATCGCGACCGCCGCTCCCGTGCCCTGGGCGCCGAGCGTAACGAGGACGATCACGGTTCCGGAGACCCAGGCGCCGAGGATCGGTACGAACAGCGACACGAAGCTGAGCAGAGCCAGCGTGCCCACGTGCGGTGTGCCGATCACGACCATCCCGATCGTGATCACCACGGTGTCGATCAGGGCGATCAGGGCGATGCCGCGGATGTAGCCCCCGGCCGCGTTCCAGGCGGCGGCGCCCCCGGAGGCCAGCTGCTTGCTCCGGTCCTCCCTGAAGCGGTTCTGGATCCACCGCCACACCCCGTCCCCGCTCGTCAGCAGGTAGAGAAGGAACACGAACGTCAGCAGGGCGGCGCTCACCAGCTGTGCCGCCAGCGAGAGGCCACCGGCCACGCCTTTCAGCAGGCCACCGGCTGCGGCCTTGGCGGCCGGAAGGATGCCCTTCAGGAAGGACCGAATCGAGTCTTCGTGTTCTTTGGCCCACGAGTCGTGGTCCCGCAGCCAGACGATCACTTTGTCGGCTCCGGCGCTGATGTCCTTGCCGATGCCGTCGAGGTTGCCGAACAGTGAGTCCGAGAACACCCACACCAGACCGACCGAGATCAGCAGGACGCCGATCATGCAGGCCGCGATCGCCAGCCCCCTCGAGATCCCTCGACCGGTCGCCCAGCCGACGAGCGGCAGCAGCTGGGTGCTGATCAGAGCGGCCACGATCAGCGGCACGGTCGCGGCCCGCGCGTACCAGACGGCCCCGCCGACGAGGAGCAGCCCGGCGGTCCCGAGGAGGGCCTTGGCGCTCCACGTCGCCAACGCACTCCCGGCCGAAGCACGGGGCACACGATCCACGGGGCCGGCCATCTCGTGGAGGATGACGACCGAGCCGGTCGAGACGCCCGGCTTTGAGAGGACCGAGCGGACGTCGGGGACCGGCCGTGGGGCGCGCCCCGCCGAGCTACCCGCCGCGAGCGCCCGCGCCGGGGGCTTCAGCTTCGAGCTTGGCTCTGACGGCCAGCAGCTCCTGGCGCTTTGACTTGCTCACGGTGGGGTAGTCGGGGTCGATCCTGATCAGCGCGTCCGCCAGCACGCACGCGACGGCGATGCGGGCGAACCACTTGCGGTCCGCGGGGATCACGTGCCACGGAGCCCACTCCGTGCTCGTGTTGGAGAGCATCTCCGAGATCGCCAGCTGGTAGTCGTCCCACAGGCCTCGCTCCGTGACGTCGGCGGTGGAGAACTTCCAGTTGTGATCGGGAAGATCGATCCTCCGCAGCAGGCGAGCCCGCTGCTCCTCCTTGGAGAGATTGAGGAAGACCTTGACGATCTTGAAGCCGTTGTCGGCGAGGTAGCGCTCCCAGTCGTTGATCTCGCGGTAGCGCCGCTTCCACACGTCGCTCCCCTTGGCAGCCGCCGGCAGTTTCTCGCGGTCCAGGTTCTCGGGGTGAACACGCACGGCCAGAACCTCCTCGTAGTGCGAGCGATTGAAGATCCCGATCTCGCCTCGGGCCGGCAGGCGCCGCGCGTAGCGCCACAGGAAGTCGTGGTCGCGCTCCTCTTCGGAGGGGACCTTGAAGCCATGCACCGCGACCCCCTGGGGGTTGACCCCGCTCATCACGTGCCGGATCGTGCCGTCCTTGCCGGCGGTGTCCAGAGCCTGAAGGACCATCAACACACCCCACGTGTCCTGGGCGGCGAGCCGGGACTGGTAGGCCCCCAGCAGCTCGACCCCCTCCGTGAGCAGCTCGACCCCGTCCTTCTTCTTCCCGATGCCCGCCTTGAAGGCCGGGTCGAAATCGTCGGCCAGGCGGACCTTCGTTCCCGGCGCGACACGAAACGGCTCGATGAACTTGGTGAGTCGTGCGTGGCGCTCGGCTGTCAGGACCTCGGACATCGTTTCAAGCCTCCTCGTGTGGTGAGTCTCCGCTGTCATCCGGCGGCGCCGGGCCACCGCGGCCGGACTCGGCCGAGATGCTCCTCAGGGCGTTCTCGAGTGTCGGGTAGAAGTGATCGCTGTCGAGCGTCTCCATCAGGCCGTAGCGAAGCGTCAGGTCCTGTAGGCGGCCGCGAAGCTCGGCGAAGGCGAGGTGGATGCCTGCAGCGTTGAGCTCGTCGTCGAGCAGCTTGAGCATCTCGGCGGCCGTCACATCGACGTCCGTGATCGCCTCGCACTGCAGGACGATCCATTCCGGTTCGCGCTCGCGGGCGAGGTGGCGGATCTGTTCGCGGAAGGCGCCCGCGTTGGCGAAGAACAGCGGCGCCTCCCAGCGATACACCACCACGCCGGGGATCTGCTCGGCATCGGGGTAGGTGCGCATGTCGTGCCACCCCCCGATCTCCCCGACCTCGCCGAGCACGGCGCCGTGCGGCCACCAGTTGCGGCGGAAGAAGAGCAGGATCGCGAGGGCGACCGCCACGAGGATCCCCTGCAGGACGCCGAGCAGCATCACCCCCGCCGTGGCGACCAGCGAAACCCAGAAGGCTCCCTTGCGAACCTCCAGATAGCGGCGCAGGATCGCGATGTCCATCAGCGACAGGGCTGCCACGATCACCACCGCGGCGAGCGCGGTCTGGGGGAGGTCGGCCAGCAGCGAGTTGAGGAACAGCAGCAGCACCGCCACCAGGCCGGCTCCGACGAGGCCGGTTACCTGGCTCTTGGCTCCGGACTGCTCGGCCACCGCGGTCCGCGAACCGCTCGTCGACACGGCGAAGCCCTGGAACAGGCCTGCGGCGATGTTCGCCGCGCCCATGCCGATCATCTCCTGGTTGGGCTCCACCTCATCGCCCCGGCGGGCCGCGAAGCTGGTGGCCGTTGCGATCGTGTCGGTCAGCGACACGAGCGTGATGCCGAAGGCGGCGATTATGAGGGGAACGAGATCACCCGAGTGCGTCCAGGGGATCGACGGCGAGGGCACTCCCTGGGGCAGCGCGCCGACGGTCGCCACCCCGTGCTCGGAGAGCGTGAACGCGGCCGATACCGCGGTCGCACCGACCACGGCGATCAGGATCGCCGGTATCCGTGTCGTCAGGCGGGGCAGGACGAGCAGCAACAGGAGCACCGACAGGCCGAGCAGGAGCGTCGTGGTGTCCGTCTGGTCGAGGCCTTCGAAGAACACCCGGACCTCTTCCAGGAACGAGTCGGCGCTGGTGGAGAAGCCGAACAGCTTCGGCAGCTGGCCGACGATGATCGTCACGCCGAGGCCGTTCATGTACCCCACCTGCACCTCCTTGGAGAGCAGGTCTGCGACGAACCCCAGCTTGCCCAGGCCGAGCCCGATCTCGGTGATGCCGACGAGCACCGCCAGCATTCCTGCGAGGACGATCGCCTGACCGGCGTCGCCCCCGGCGAGCAGCGGCGTGATGGCCGCCAGGATCAGGGGGGAGATCGAGGAGTCGGGCCCGAGCACCAGCACCCGCGAGGGACCGAACAGGGCGTAGCCGACGAGGCAGGCGATCGTCGTGTACAGGCCGGTCGCCGCGGGCAGCCCGGCGAGCTGGGCGTAGGCCATGCCCTGGGGAACGAGGATCGCGGCGAGGACGACGCCGGCGATCAGGTCGGCCCGCAGCCAGGGCCGTTGGTAGGTGCGCAGCACGCGCAGCCCCGGAACCCAGCGCTCCGCGCGTTCGGCGCCGCCCGTATGGTCGTGCTCTGCCTCCATGCCCAGGCGTGATCAGCAGCGCCGGGCCGCCACGGCGGCGGGGCTGGGCCAACCCTGCGTCATCTACCGGCTGCCACGCGTAGGAGCGCGCCGAGGTTCTCGCTCGTCAGTGCCACCGCCCGCGCCGCCGGCGCTTGACCCGCGCCCGGCGGCAGGCGGACGCGGAGGGCGCCCGGCATCGAGGTGAACCTGAGCGGCGGATCGAGCCGCAGGGCCTCGCCGTCGAGGCCGACCTCGACTGGACCGCTCGAGTGAACCTCGAACGTCGGTGTCGACCAGGAAATCAAGCCCGGGAAGCGCCCTGCTCGGCCGGCGAGCTCGAGGGCCGCGAGCCGTGAGACGTCGGCGGCCGTGTTGACACGGGCCGCGAACACCCCCAGCGTGCCGCCGTCGATGCGGGCGCGGGTGCCGGCGCCCGCGAGGTGGGTGAGCTGGTAGGGGTTGTTCGACACCAGGACCAGCGGCGCGTCGTCGCACAGGGCTCCGTCGGGCGTGGAGAACTCCAGGTCGATCGGATCGGCATCCGGGCCGAGCAGTTCGGGCAGCATCCGTGTCCAGGTCTCGAGCTTCGCATCCCGGTAGGCGTCGGACTGCACGACCTTCGCGTACACGCCGAGCGAGGCGTTGTTGACGAACACCCGATCGTTGACCCGGGCGAGATCGATCCGCCGCTCGTGGCCATCGGTGAACGCGTCGAGGGCTCCCACCACGTCGTCGCGGTCGAGTCCGAGGTCAAGCGCGAAGTGGTTGCGCGTCCCCGCCGGAATGCACACGTGCGCGATGTCGTGACGGCTCGCGACCGTCGCGATCAGCGCCTGGGAGCCGTCACCGCCGGCCATCCCGAGCACGTCGACACCCCGGGCCACTGCGTCCTCGGCGAGCTCGAGCAGGTCGTCACCGGGCCTGAGCACGACCGGTTCCACCCCGCGGCTGGCGGCCTCTGAAACGAGATCGAAGCGCTCGGCCTTGCCGCCGCCGGACTTCGGGTTGATGATCAGAACCCCCATGCTTGCGGCGCCGGCCCGCACGGCTCGCGGCGCCTGCGCCGCCGGCGCGGCCTCCGCCAGGGCGAAGCGGGCTGAGCTCCCGAATATCGCCAGCAGGACGATCAGGGCGAGGAGCACGAGGATGCCCTGCCAGTGGGTCGCAAGCACGGCGACGAATCCCCCCGCGGCGAGCGCCGCGAGCAAGGCGGACGCGGCCCTCGTCGCCCCCTGGTTGGTCAGGGCTACCCAGCCCGCGGCGCAGGTGAGGATCACGAGCGCGCCCGCGAGGATCGCCACGGCGACATCGCCGGCCAGGGCGATGACCGCCACGACCACCATCGCGACCGGGCTCAGCAGGGCAGTCGTGGCCGCGATGCGAACCGCCCCGCTGGGCGGCTGAGGAGGCTGGCCTCCTGCTGCTGGCGCGCCGACGCCGGACATCAGGACGTGCCGGCGCCCTTCGTGGAGGCCTCCTCCACTGCGCCCTGTCGCCTCCCCATGTGAACCAACCTCCTATCGATCGGGTATCGACACATCATCCCAACCGGATGACGCACACCCCCCTGCGGCGTGAGAGCGTGCCGACGATGGCGATACTGCCCCCCGGATCCGGGCCGAGGCGCTTTCTCAGCGCCGTCGCGACGGGCCTGATCCTGGCCGCCTTCACGGGCTGCGGCGCGAGCGCCTCGAGCGTGGCCACCAGCTTGAGCCAGACCGCAGCCGAGCGGGCGAGCAGCACCGCCGCTGCCGCCCCGCCCCCACCGACGCGCACCGAGGGTGAAGCACAACCCGCGCAGCAGGGCACGACCACGGCGACGACGGCCACCGCGGCCGCCACCACGACCACGACGGATACGACCACCACGCCGCCCCCGGCCAAAACCGTCACCCAGACGAAGACCGTCACGGCACCGGCGCAGACCACCACAGTCACGACGCCCACGCAGACCAACACCGTGATCAAGACGCAGACCGTCACCACCCCGGCGGCGACGAGCACGACGTCGACCGACCACACCCCCGCCGCCGCCGCCGCGGCAGGGGCCGCCGCCGCCGCGAACAACCAGCCGGAAGAATCCAGCGACCTGCCGGGGTGGGCCTGGGCGTTGATCGGCGCCGCGGCAGCCGCGATCGTGATCTGGGGCGTGCTCGCATTTCGAGGCCGGCGAAGCGGCGAGCCTCCGGGGCCGCCGCCGGGAGCGACAGACGGTCGCGGCGGACCGCCGCCGAGCGGGCCCGCTGCCGGGTGAGCGATTCGCGTTCCCGCAACCGGCGAGCCTCATCCGATGTGGAGGATGTCCCCGGGCCGCCCAGCGATGAAGCTGGACGTGCGCGGGTCCCCACAATGGGCGCCCGCAACCGTTGACGGAGGTGAACCATGAACGACACCGATGTGGACGAGCTGGGCCCGGTCGACTACGTCGTCGTCGAGTTCCCGGCCGAGAAGGCCGACTTCTCGGGCGAGATGGCCGCCGAGCTCTCGGCGCTGATCGAGCGCGGCGTGATTCGCGTGCTCGACATCCTGATCCTCAAGAAGGATCTGGACGGATCTGTCGAGGGCTTCGAGTCCCATGACTTCGGTGACAGCAACCTCGCGGAGCTGCTCGCCCTCGAGACGGAGCTGGCGTTGCTCCTGGCCGCGGATGACGTCGAGGCGATCGGCGCCGCACTCGAGCCCGGAAGCGTGGCCGCCGTGCTGATCTGGGAGAACCTTTGGGCCGCCCCGTTCGGCGCCGCGGCGCGCCGCTCCGGCGGCCAGCTCGTCGCGAGCGGCAGGATCCCGATCCAGGCGATCGCGGCGGCGGTTGAGGCGGATGAGTCCGCGATCGAGGAAGGGGTCTGACATGTTGGGACGAGGCCGGCGCATGGGCGGAGGCGTGATGGGTGGACGACCCGTCGCTCGAACCGCAGCCGTAGCAGGGACGACAGCGGTGGCGGTGCGAGGAGTCCGCCGACGGGGAGACCGGCGTGAGGACCGGCGCGATGACCGCGGGGACCGCCGGGAGAGCCGCCGGGACCGGCGTTAGAGGCGCTGCCCCTCAAGAACCGGCGGCGACTCTTCGTGACGCCCGGCCGCGGCGCCCGAGGCGGGCGGCGCAGGGCCTCCGTCCCGGCACGCTTCCCCCTTCAGCCTGACGATCAGGCTGCGAGGATCTTTTCCTTCTGGACTTGGAACTCGGCCTCGGTGAGCACGCCCTGATCCTTCAGTTCCGCGAGGTCCTTCAGCCGCGCGACCGGGTCGACCGGCGGTGGCGGTGGGGGTGGCGGGGGAGCGTAGGCCTGCTGCGGGGGGGCCTGCTGTTCGTACTGCTGCTGTTCCTGCGCGGCCCAGCGGTTCCCCTGGCGCCGCGATACACGGTTTGAGACCGAGGTCGCCGTTCCGGCGATCACGGCGGTGCGGGCCACCCCTCGAAGAAGTCCTGGCATCGGTGTCGTTCCTTTCTGTCTCTCAGGAGGCGGCCTCGCTGGAGTCCAGCGAGGCGACGAGGGTGTCGAGGGGGATGTGACCGCTCGCGACGAGCTGCCCGCCGCCGCGGCGTAGGGCCTGCGCGAACGGGGCTGCCCAGCGGTTCTCGTAGACGAGAATCCCCGCAGAGGAGCCCGCCTCGATGATCGCGCCGCCGTCCTTGATGTCGTCCGCATCGAGCAGGCCCGAGGAGACCCCGTCGAAGGCGCGGAGGTCCAGCTTGCCGTCCCCGTCGAAGTCCGACACCTCGACCACGGCCACGCTCCCGTCAGCGTCCTTGCGGACGAACACGAGGTCCAGGATCCGGATCGTCCCTTTGTCGACGAGGTCGAGGAGGATCGGGAACGCCTCGCCCGTCATCTTGTTGCCTGGGAACTCGACCACGAGATAGCCCAGCGGCCCCAGCTCGTTGTCTGCCTCGGTCACGCAAACCTCCTCTCGGTCCGACGGTTGATGGCCTGCATCCCCGAACAGTACCCGCAAACGGCGACGAGCTTCGCGGCTCCGAGCGGATCGGACATCACCCCGATTGGATGAGGGCACCTGCCGGAGATGCCCGTGTCGGTGTGCGGTCTCAGCGCGTCGGTTTCGGCGATCATCCCAATCGGATGAGGCCGTTGAGCGCAGACCTGCGAGGCTGCCGGAAACGCCCGACCGACCAGGGGAAGGGGGAACGATGGCCGCACCGACTGAAGCTCGGCCGCAGAGCGCCGACGGGGGCGCCGCGTCGAGGAAGGCACGGCACGCCGATGTGCTGGTGATCTTCGGGATCACCGGGGACCTGGCCAAGGTGATGACCTTCCTGTCCCTGTACCGGCTCGAGAAGCGAGGTCTCCTGACCTGCCCGATCGTGGGCGTGGCCGGCGATGACTGGACGCTCGATCACCTCCGCGAGCACGCCCGCGAATCGATCGAGGGGACCGGTGAAACGGTGGACGGCGAGGTCTTCGAGCGGTTCGCCGCGCGGCTCTCCTACGTCAGCGGCGACTTCACCGACGCGGCCACCTACCAGCGCCTTGGAGGGGCGGTCAACGACAAGCAGAGCCCGGTGTTCTACCTGGAGATCCCGCCCTTCCTGTTCGGGCCTGTGATCAAACAGCTCTCTGACGCCGGCCTCACCAAGACGGCACGCGTGGTCGTCGAGAAGCCCTTCGGGCACGACCTGCAGTCCGCTCGTGCCCTGGCTGCCGAAATCCACCAGTACATCGACGAGTCACAGCTCTACCGGATCGACCATTTCCTCGGGAAGATGGGCACCGACGAGTTCCTCTACCTGCGCTTCGCCAACACCATGATCGAGCCGATCTGGAACCGCAACCACGTGGCATGCGTTCAGATCACGATGGCCGAGAGCTTCGGCGTCGAGGACCGCGGCCACTTCTACGACCCCGTGGGCGCCGTGCGCGACGTGGTCGTCAACCACATCATGCAGGCCGTCGCGCTGGCCGCGATGGAGGCGCCGGCCGACAGCGACGCGGAAACGCTCAAGGACGCGAAGGCCGCGCTCTTCAAGGCGATCCATGCGGCCGACCCCGCGCACTACGTCCGCGGCCAGTACGACGGGTACCTCGAGATCGACGGCGTGGCAAAGGACTCGACCACCGAGACCTATGCGGCCCTGCGACTGGACATCGACAACTGGCGGTGGGCCGGCGTGCCCTGGTTCATCCGCACCGGCAAGCGCCTCCCGATCACCCAGACCGAGCTGCGGGCCGTGTTCCGCCACCCGCCCCGCCTCGGCTTCATCGAACAGGGACACCGCCGCCCGGAGCCGAACCAGTTCGTGATCAGGCTCGACCCGTCCACCGGCACCCGCCTGATCCTCGACGCCCACCGGGCCGACCTGTCCGGTGCGGAGGCCGTCACGTTCGACGTCGAGTTCGCCGAGCAGGGAGGTGAGGCGCCGACCCCCTATGAGGTGCTGCTGATGGACGCGATGCGGGGAGACAGCACCCGTTTCACCCGCCAGGACGGCGTTGAAGAGACCTGGCGGATCTTCGAACCGCTACTTCAGAGCCCGCCCCCGGTGCACAGATACGCGCCGGGCTCGTGGGGGCCGGAGGAGGCCGATGGGATGGTCGCTCGCTTCGGCGGCTGGCACGGCCCGTGGGTGGAGTCATGAGCCCCGCGAAGCCCGCAAAACGGGCGTCCAAGCCAGGCAAAGCCAAAGCTCAGAGAGCATCCGCGCCCGCCCCGGGCGCGGGCGAGGCCACCCGCGCCGACACGATGCCCCAGAGCGCGGCGATGCCCTCCCCGTTCCCGCCGATCGCCGAGTACGCCTTCCTGTCGGACTGCCACACCGGCGCCCTGGTCGCACCGGACGGCTCGATCGACTGGCTGTGCGTGCCGCGCTTCGACGCTCCCAGCGTGTTCGGCAGCCTGCTCGACCGTCAGGCCGGCGCGTTCCGGCTCGGGCCCTTCGGCATCAACGTGCCCTCCGCTCGGATCTACGAGCCCGGCACGAACATGCTGACTACAACCTGGAAGACCCCCACGGGCTGGGTGATCGTCCGGGATGCGCTGATCCTCGGGCCGCGCCGGGGCGTCGATCTCGTGACGCCCCACACCCGTCCGCCGACCGACGAAGACGCCGAGCACATGCTCGTCCGCGTCGCGATGTGCCTGGATGGGGAGGTCGAGATGGAGCTGACCTGCGAGCCCGTGTTCGACTACGGCCGGGTTCCGGCCAGCTGGGCGGTGGCCGAGGACGGGCACGTCGCAGACGCGAGCGGCGAGGAGACCACGATCAGGCTTCAGACCGACATGGCGCTCGGCGCGGAGGGCGACCGGGTGCGGGCTCGCCACACCCTCAGCAAAGGGCAGCAGCTGTTCTGCGCGCTCTCCTGGGCGGAGGAGCTCGCCGCGCCGGCCGACGTCGACGAGGCCAACGAGAAACTCGCTGCCACAGCTCGCTTCTGGCGCTCGTGGCTGGGCCGCGCCCGCATCCCCGACCACCGCTGGCGTGACCCGATCACGCGCTCGGCGCTCACGATCAAGGGGCTCACCTACATGCCGACGGGTGCGACCGTCGCGGCACTGACGACCTCGCTTCCGGAGACCCCCGGAGGCGAGCGCAACTGGGATTACCGCTACACCTGGTTGCGCGACTCGACATTCACCCTGCAGGCGCTCCACTTCCTCAACCTCGACTGGGAGGCGGAGGAGTTCATGCAGTTCGTCGCCGACCTCGAGACGAACAAAGACGGGGCCCTGCAGATCATGTACGGGATCGACGGACGCCGCGACCTGACCGAGTCGACGCGCGACGACCTCTCCGGCTATGCAGGCGCGAGCCCGGTGCGGATCGGCAACGGGGCCTTCGACCAGCGCCAGAACGACGTCTTCGGCGCCGCCCTGGACTCGATCCTCCTGCACAGCCGGCGCAGCCAGCGGATGCCGCGTCGCCTGTGGCCACTGGTGAAGGCGCAGGCCGAATGCGCGAACAACGTCTGGCAAAAGCCGGACCAGGGCATCTGGGAGGCCCGCGGCAAGCCCAAGCACTACGTCTCCTCGAAGCTGATGTGCTGGGTCGCGATGGACCGCGCCGCGAAGCTCGCGACGATCGGAGGCGACTCGCGTCGTGAAGCCGAGTGGAGCGCCGTCGCGGATGAGATCAAGGAGGACATCCTCACCCACGGAGTGACCGATCGGGGTGTCCTTCGCCAGCACTACGAGACCGACGCGCTCGACGCGTCGAACCTGCTGGCGGCCAACTTCGGCTTCCTGCCCGGCAACGACGAGCGTATGCGCGCGAGCGTGCTGGCGATCGCCGACGACCTGACCGAGGACGGCTTCGTACTGCGCTACCGCACCGAAGAGACCGACGACGGCCTGTCCGGCAAGGAGGGCAGCTTCCTGATCTGCTCCTTCTGGCTGGTTTCAGGGCTGGCGGTGATCGGCGAGAACCAGCGCGCCCGCGACCTGATGGAAAAGCTGCTGCGAGTCGCCTCGCCGCTGGGGCTCTACGCCGAGGAGTTCGACACCACCACGGGCCGCCACCTGGGCAACTTCCCTCAGGCCTTCTCCCACCTCGCCCTGATCGAGGCCGGCGCGCGGATCATCCTCGACGAGCTCACCCAGGAGATCTCGTGAGCAGCTACGACGTGATCATCATCGGCAGCGGCGCCGGCGGTGGCACGCTCGCCAGACATCTCGCTCCGTCGGGCAAGCGCATCCTCCTGCTCGAGCGCGGAGACTGGCTCCCCCGGGAGCCGCAGAACTGGTCCGCCGGAGAGGTGTTCGTGGACAACCGCTACATCTCGCCCGACACCTGGTACGACGCCGAGGGCAAGCCGTTCCAGCCGCAGGTGCACTACTACGTGGGGGGCGCCACGAAGCTCTACGGCGCGGCGCTCTACCGGTTCCGCGAGGAGGACTTCGGCGAGGTGCACCACCACGGCGGCATCTCTCCCGCCTGGCCGATCTCCTACGCGGACATGGAGCCCTACTACACGCGCGCGGAGCAGGTCTATCAGGTGCACGGGGCCCGGGGCGAGGACCCCACCGAACCCCCCGCCAGCGCGCCCTACCCCTTCCCGGCCGTCTCCCACGAGCCTCGCATCCAGCAGCTCTCCGACGACTTCGCAGCCGCCGGGCTGCATCCGTTCCACGCCCCCTGCGGGGTGATTCTCAACGAGCAGGACATGCCATACAGCCCCTGCGTGCGGTGCGGGACCTGCGACGGCTTCCCCTGTCTGGTGCACGCCAAGTCCGACGCCGAGGTGCTCGGTGTGAGACCCGCGCTCGAGCACACCAACGTCACGCTGCTCAGGAACGCGAGGGCGCTGTCGCTCAGCACGAACGCCGCCGGCACGGCGGTCACCGAGGTCCTCGTCGAGCGCGAGGGCACCCGCGAGACCTACGCCGGCGAGCTCGTCGTGATCTCCGCCGGAGCTGCCAACAGCGCCAAGCTCCTGCTCGCCTCGGCCGGCGAGAAGCACCCGGACGGCCTGGCCAACGGCTCAGGCCAGGTCGGGCGCAACTACATGTTCCACGACAGCCAGGCGGTCCTGGCGATCTCCAAGGAGCCCAACCCGACCGTCTTCCAGAAGACGCTGGGCGTCAACGACTACTACTTCGCGAGCGACGCCTGGGAGTACCCGATGGGGAACATCCAGATGGTCGGCAAGTCCGTCCCGGAGATGTACCGCGGCGAGAAGCCGCTGATGACGAAGCTGGCGCCGACGTTCTCGCTGGAGGATGTCGCCGGCCACGCGATCGACTTCTGGCTGTCAACCGAGGACCTGCCGGTCGCCGAGAACCGGGTCAACCTGGACCGAAACGGCGAGGTCACGCTCAGCTACAAGACGACGAACGACGGTGCCCGCAAGCGCCTCTTCGAGCAGCTGCGATCGCTCTTGGGCCACCTCGGCATGCACGAGCACCACCTGATCCCGCGCTGGGCGTACCTGGAGAACAAGATTCCCGTCGCCGGCGTCGCCCACCAGGCGGGCACGTGCCGGTTCGGCACCGATCCCGCCAGCTCGGTGCTCGACACGGACTGCCGCGCGCACGAGCTCGACAACCTCTACGTCGTCGACACGAGCTTCTTCCCGAGCATCTCGGCGGTGAACCCGGCGCTGACCGCGATGGCCAACGCCCTGCGCGTCGGTGATCATCTCCTGCAGCGCCTTGGCTGAGATCCCACAGGACCCGCAGGGCGGGGAAGGGCGGCTCCGGCGGAGACAGGACTGACTGATGCGGGCGATCGATCCGAGACTGCTCCGCTACGCACGCGCGACACGCGCGTTCCTGATCGCCTCGGTCGGGCTGGGAGTGACGAGCGCCCTGCTGATCGTCGCCCAGGCGTGGCTGATCGCCGACGTCGTCTCCCGCGCCTTCATCGGTGGGGAAGGGCCCTCGCAACTGGCTGCTCCTCTCGGCGTGCTCTTGGCCGTGGTCCTCGCCCGTGCGGCCGTCGCGTGGGGCGGGGAGCTCACCGCCGGCCGGGCCTCGGCGAAGGCCAAGTCGCAGTTGCGCTCCGCCTTGCTGGTGCGGGTCTGCGAGCTCGACTCCCGTGGCCTGCGCCGAGAGGGCTCGGGCGAGCTCGCGATCCTCGCGACGCGCGGGATCGACGCTCTGGACGGCTACTTCTCGCTGTATCTCCCGCAGCTCTTCCTTGCCGTGATCGTTCCCGTCGTCGTGATCGCCGCGGTGCTCACGAACGACTGGATCTCGGCGGCGATCATCGCCTTCACGGTGCCGCTGATTCCGGTGTTCATGGCGCTCGTGGGCGCCACCACGAGAGAGCGGATGGATCTCCAGTTCCGAACGCTCGAGCGCCTGGCCGGCCACTTCCTCGATGTGGTCGCGGGTCTGCCGACCCTCAAGATCTTCGGCCGTGCCAAGGCACAGGCGGCATCGATCCGCGAGATCTCCGAGCGCCACCGCAGGGTTGCGATGTCGACCCTGCGGGTCACGTTCCTCTCCTCGCTGATCCTCGAGCTCGTGGGGACGATCGCGGTCGCGCTGGTGGCTGTCGCGATCGGCCTGCGGCTGATGAACGGGGATCTCGACCTGCGGGCCGGGCTGTTCGCCCTGGTGCTGGCCCCGGAGGCCTTCCTGCCGCTGCGCCAGCTGGGGGCGAACTATCACGCCAGCGCCGAGGGCATGGCTGCCGCCGAGCAGATCTTCACGGTGCTCGAATCGCCCCTGGAACCCACGGGGACGCGCACGAGCGTTCCCGATCCCTCCCGCAGCGAGATCGAGATCGAAGGGCTCACCGTCACCTACCCCGGTCGCTCCGAGCCCGCCCTCGACGGCGTCTCGCTGACGGTCGCGCCGGGCGAGGTGCTGGCGCTGACCGGCCCGAGCGGCTCTGGGAAGTCCACCCTCCTGCATGTCCTGCTCGGGCTCGTGCGCCCGGACGCCGGGTCCGTCCGGATCGGCGGCGTCGAGCTCTCCGAGCTCGACCTCGGCGCCTGGCGCGCACAGCTCGCATGGGTCGCTCAGCGACCGCACCTGTTCCACGCCTCGATCGCCGAGAACGTGCGCCTCGGCCGCGCGGGCGCCTCCGAGGCGCAGGTTTGGGCCGCGCTGTCTGAGGCCGGCCTCGAGGATGCGGTGCTCGAGCTGCCCGAGGGGCTGGCCACGACACTCGGCGAGCGCGGCAGCGGCCTCTCCGCCGGGGAGCGCCAGCGCATCGCCCTGGCCCGGGCCTTTCTGCGTGACGCACCTCTGCTCGTGCTCGACGAGCCGACTGCGAACCTCGACCGGAACACGGAGCTCGAGGTGATGCGGACGATTCGCAGCCTCACGCCCGGGCGCACGGTGCTGCTCGTCGCGCACAGGCCGGCGCTGGCGGCGATGGCCGATCGCGTCGTCTCGATCGCCCCCGAAGGGGTCGCCGCATGACCCCGCCCGGCGCCGCCGGCACGCAGACCGGGGTCCTCGAGGAGGACGAGCCGCGTGCGTCGCTGCGCGGGACCTGGGAGTTCGTCCGGCCGGTGCGGGGCCGTCTGGCCCTCGCGACGCTGATCGGCGCGGGCGCGGCCGGGGCGGCGATCGGCCTGATCGCGACGTCCGCATGGCTGATCTCGCGCGCGGCCCAGCATCCGCAGGAGTCGGCCATCGCGGTCGCGATCGCCGGCGTTCAGTTCTTCGCCCTCGCGAGGGGCCTGTGCCGTTACGGAGAGCGGCTGGTCGGGCACGACGCGGCTCTGCGGGCGCTGTCGGAAATACGGGTCAAGGTCTACGAACGCCTCGAGCGACTGGCCCCGCTCGGCCTTCCCGTCTTCGGCAGCGGCGACCTGCTCGCTCGTCTGATCCACGACATCGACGCCCTCCAGGATCTGCTGGTGCGTGTTCTGCCGCCCTTCGCGATCGCGGTCGGGGTGGGCGCCGCGACCGTCGCGCTGATGATCTGGATGCTCCCCGCGGCGGGACTGGTGCTGCTCGCGGGCCTGCTCCTCGCCGGGACGCTCGTCCCCTGGCTGACGAGCACCCTCGCGGCTCGTCGTGAGGCACGGCAGGCGGCGGCCCGCGCCGAGCTGACCACGACCGTGCTCGACCTCCTCGAAGGCGCCCCCGAGCTGGCGGTGAACGGAGCCACGGACGGCCAGCTCGAGCGCGCCCGTCGCGCCGACGGCAACCTCACGCGGATCGCCGCGGCCACGGCTCGCACGGCCGGCCTCGGCCAGGGTATGACGAGCCTGTGCTGCGGGCTTGCGATGTGGGGAGCGCTGACGGTCGGCGTGTCGGCGGTCCACGCCGGGCAGCTCAACGGGGTGCTGCTGGCCGGCCTGGCGCTGATCCCGCTGGTGGCATTCGAGCTTGTCTCCGGTCTGCCCGCGGCCACCCAGACGCTCCAGCGGGTGCGAGGGTCGGCCGCGCGCGTGAGCGAGGTGATGAAAGCGCAGGCGCCGGTGATCGAGCCGGCGCACCCGCTCGCACTCCCCCCCTCCCCGTACGTGATGCGCGCTCGCGGAGCGGGCTTCACATACCCGCAGGCCTCGCGACCGGCGCTCGCGGGCGCGGATCTGGATCTGAAGCCGGGCAGGCGCGTCGCACTTGTCGGGCCGAGTGGCGCCGGCAAGTCGACGCTGGCCGGCGTGCTGCTGCGCTTCCTGGCCTACCAGGAAGGATCGGTGGCCCTGAACGGCGTGGAGCTGGCCGAGCTGGACGGTGACGACTGCCGGCGGGTGGTCGGGCTGGTCTCACAGGAGGCCCATATCTTCGACAGCACGATCGAGGAGAACCTCAGGCTCGCCCGGCGCGAGGCGAGCGAGGAGGAGCTTCGTGCGGCGCTCGCGGACGTGCGGCTGCTCGAGTGGGTGCAGACGCTGCCGGCAGGGCTGGCCACGGAGGTCGGTGAGCACGGCGCACGGCTGTCCGGCGGGCAGCGGCGGCGCCTGACCGTGGCCAGGGCGCTGCTGGCAGACTTCCCGCTGCTGATCCTCGACGAGCCCGGCGAGCACCTCGACACGCCCACGGCAGACGCGATCGTCGCCGACCTGCTTTCGCTTTCGCGCCCGCGGGCGACTTTGCTGATAACCCACCGCCTGAGCGGTCTGCAGGACGTCGAGGAGGTGCTCGTGATGGAGCGGGGGCGGATCGTCGAGCGCGGCACTCACGCCGAACTGCTCGCGGCGGGCAACGCCTACGCGGCCTTGTGGAGACAGGAGCGCGGCTAGCTGCCCTTCGAGAGGTCCGCGAGCTTGGACATCTCTTCGCCGGGCTGGACGTCGGCTCGCATCGCCATCAGCCGGCCGGAGACCTGGCGCATGGTGATCGTGCGCTCGTCCCGTGAGCTCCCGATGAACGAGCCGAGCCACTTGAACAGGGTGATCCACCGGTTCTTGAAGCCGGTCAGGAAGGTGAGGTGGACGAAGGCCCACATCAGCCAGCCGATGAACCCGCCGACCTTGATGCCCTTGAAGCTGACGATCGCCCGAAAGCGGGAGATGGTGGCCATGCTGCCGAGGTCGCGATAGGCGAAGTCCTTCGGCGTGGTGTCCCCGTGCAGCCGCCGTTTGATCGTCCGGGCGGCATGGATGCCGGACTGCATCGCGACCTCGGCGACGCCTGGGAGCCCGTTCAGGGCCATCATGTCCCCGACGACGAACACCTCTGGGTGGCCCGGGAGGGTGCAGTCGGGAAGCACTTCGACGTGGCCGGCGCGGTCGGTCCCGGCGCCGGTTGCCTCCGCCAGCTTGGCGCCCAGTGGAGAGCCCTGCACGCCCGCCGACCAGACCTTCGTGTGGCAGGGGACCCGTTCCTCTCCGTCGGGGCCCTGAACGACGATCGCCTCGGGTTTCACGTCGCTGACGCGAGTCTCCATGCGCAGCTCCACGCCCGTTCGCTCGATCTCCTTTCGCGCTTTCGCGCAGAGCTCATCGCCGAAGGTGGCGAGCGGCTGCTTGCCTCCGTCGAAGAGCAGCACGCGTGCGCTCGCCGGATCGATCCGGCGGAAGTTGTCCTTCAGGGCCCGCTTCGAGAGTTCGGCGATCTGACCGGCCATCTCGACCCCCGTGGGCCCGGCACCGATGACCGCGAAGGTCAGCCACACGCGCTGGGCCTCGGGATCCTCCTCGAGCTCCGCCATCTCGAAGGCACCGAAGATGCGGGCCCGCAGCTCGAGCGCGTCGTCGACCGTCTTCATGCCGGGCGCGAAGCGCGAGAACTCGTCGTGTCCGAAGTAGGACCCGGTGGCGCCGGCGGCGACGATCAGCGAGTCGTACGGGACGAGCAGCGGCGGCCCGAGCGGGCGAACGGCGGTGACGGTCCTCGCCTGCAGGTCGAAGCCGGTGACATCCGCGAGCTCGACAGTGACGTTGCGATGCTTGCGCAGCACCTGGCGCAGCGGGGGTGCGACGGAGCCGGTGGAGAGGACGCCGGTTGCCATCTGGTAGAGCAGGGGCTGGAAGGTGTGGTGGTTCGTCTTGTCGATCAGCGTGACCTCGACGGGCGTGCGCCGCAGGAACTTCGCCGCGAACAGTCCGCCGAATCCGCCGCCGACGATCACCACGCGGTGGGGCGACCCGTTGCTCATCAGCTCGCCTGGGCCGGCGGCGCGGCCGGCGCAGCGCCCGGGGAGGTGTCGGGCTCCGTCGATGGGCCTGCGAGGCGGCCACGGAAGACGTGGAAGGACCAGCCCTGGTAGAGGAGCACGACAGGCAGGAATACCAGGGCGACGACGGTCATCACGGTGAGGGCATAGTGCCCGGAGGCCGTGCCGCTGACCGTCAGGTCGTAGGCGCTGTTCGTGCTCGAGACCATCACGTGGGGATACAGGTCGATGAAGATCGAGCCGACGGTGGCGGCGATGGCGACCGCCGAGGCGGTGAAGGCCCACCCGTCGGCCTCGCCCTGGGACAGCCGCGCGGCGGCGATCACCGCGATCACGGCGAGGACCTGCACGGGATCGGGAACATCGGTGCCACCGGCGACGCTGCGGGTCCAGATCGTGAAGCCGACGAGAAGCGCGATCGCGGCCCATCCGAGGGGACGGGCGAGGGTCTGGGCGCGCTCGCGGATGTGACCCGTGCTCCGCAGCTTCAGGAACGTCGCGCCGTGAAGCAGGCAGAGGGCGAGCAGGGTGAGACCGGTCCACAGGCCGTACCCGGTGAGGAGGTCGAAGAAGTCCCCGGTGAACTCACCGCTCGAGTTGATCGGCAGGCCGGCGAGCAGATCCCCGAGCCCGACGCCCAGCAGGAGCGGCGCGAGGATGCTGCCGACGGTCGTGCACCAGCCCCATCCCGTCCGCCAGCGCGGATCATCGCTTTTTCGGGTGTACTCGAGCGAGACCCCTCGCGCCATCAGCGCCGCCAGGATCAGCAGCAGGGCGAGGTAGAGGGCCGAGAACATCGTGGCGTACCAGGCGGGGAACGCCGCGAAGGTGCCGGCGCCGGCGACGATCAGCCACACCTCGTTGCCGTCCCACCAGGGGCCGATGGTGCCGAGCGCGAGTGCCCGCTCCTCGTCGTTTCTCGCGACGAGACCGTGCAGCGCGCCGACGCCGAAGTCGAAGCCCTCGAGCACGAAGAAGCCGACCCAAAGGACCGCGATGAGGACGAACCAGAGTGTGTCGAGATGCAGCAGGGCGTTCTCCTAGTAGCTCATCGCCGGCAGCGCCGCCGAGTCGGCGCCCGGCTCACCGGGCTCGTCGTGGTCCAGCCCTTTGCGGGAGTAGCGCAGCATCAACATGAGATCGGCCGCGCCCAAGGCGATGTAGATCAGGACGAAGGCGACGAGGCTGATCCAGATCTCGGTCGAGCTGACCGAGGGGGAGTTCGCGTTGATCGTCTTCATCAGCCCCTGGACGATCCACGGCTGGCGCCCGCTCTCGGTCAACAGCCAACCCGCGGTGTTCATCAGGAAGGGAGCCACGACCGCGACGAGGGACACGCGCAGGAACCACTTCGAGCGCTCCAGCCTCCCCCTGTGAATGAGCCAGCCGCCCCACAGGCCGAGCAGCAGGATCAGCGATCCGAGGTAGGCCATGATCCGCATCGACCAGTACTGGATGAAGACGTTCGGAACGTAGTTGCCGGGGCCATACTTCTTTTCGCCTTCCTTCTGGAGCTGGTTCAGTCCGACGACCGCGCCGTTCCAGGTTCCCGTCGCGAGCACCGACAGCAGGTGCGGTATCTCGATCACCTGCGTAGGCGTCTCGTCGTTTCTGCCGCCGCCGATCTGGAACACGGAGAAGGAGCAGGGCTGGCAGTTTTCCCACTGCGCCTCGGCCGCCGCGATCTTCGCGGGCTGATACTTGGTCTCGATCAAGCCGAGCTCGTTGCCGACGAACAGCTGCAGCACGATCACCGGCAGCAGGACGAGGACGGACAGCCGCGCGGTGACCCGGAAGGCCTCGACCTCGCGCTGTTTGCGCAGATACCAGGCCGACACGGCGAGCATCACGAGGGAACCGGTGATCAGGGAGGCGAGGATCACGTGGACGTACCCCCACAGGAAGGTGGGATTCGTGAACAGGGCAGAGACGCTGTTCAGTTCGGGCCGGCCGTGGCTGTTGAGGACGTAGCCGACGGGGTGCTGCATCCAGGAGTTGGCGGCCAAGATGAACAGTGCCGAGAGCATCGAGCCGATCGCGACGAGCCAGATGCAGGCGAGGTGGATCCGCTTGGGCAGCCGGTCCCAGCCGAAGATCCACAGGCCGAGGAAGGTCGACTCGAGGAAGAAGGCCGCCAGGCCCTCCATCGCCAGCGGGCCGCCGAAGACGTCGCCGACGAAACGTGAGTAGGACGACCAGTTCATGCCGAACTCGAACTCCTGGACGAGGCCGGTGACGACGCCGACGGCCACGTTGATCAGGAGCAGCGTCCCGAAGAAGCGAGTCAGGCGCTTGTACTCGGGCTTTCCGTTGCGGTACCAGGCGGTCTGCAGCAGCGCGACGAGGAAGGCCAGTCCGATCGTCACCGGGACGAACAGGAAGTGGTAGATGCTCGTCGTCGCGAACTGCCAGCGAGCAAGTTCGTTGGTCATCTCGGGCTCGTCCTCGCGGGTGGGCCGCGCCAAGCTGGGCGCAAGGTCGATCCTGAGCGACTCTTCGCGCCGGGGCATCCCCCGGTCCGGGTGACGTGGAGCGCTCCGGTGGGCCTGGGCCGGCCGGCTGCAGTCAGGAGCGGCCGCGTGAGAGCTTGCGTTGGAGCGTCAACGTCAGCGAGCCGCCCACGAGCATCATGCCGATGTTCGCACCGAGCACACCCAGGGCGGCGAGGGATTTCGTGAGCTCGCCGATGCCGGCGGCTACGCCCAGAAATGCCGCCGCGGGGATCGTGGTGACGGAGATCGCCACCCCCACGCCCATGCTGGCGCGCGTCTCGACCGCGAGCATCCCGGCCACGCCCGCAGCGAATGCGACGAGGATCGTCTCCGCTTCGACGTGTTGCTGGGAGGCCAGCCCGACCTCGTGCACGGCGAAGTTGGCAGGCCTTCAAGCGCTGCAGATCCGCACGCTTGATTCCGTGACCTTCAACGCCTGGTTCGCCGGCTTCACGGCCGGCAACGCCACCGCCGAGCGTCTGGCCTAAAAGCGTCTGCGCCCGGGCTACCGTCCAGCCTTCCACGCCTGGCTCGCCACCGATCCGGCCCACAATCCCAACGCGCCGCCCGGACCTTCGTACATGCCCCAGTACGTGATCCCCCAGGAAGCGGCGGAAGAGCGCTACGACGCACTGGCCGATCGGAGCTTCGCGGAGGGCTCCAAGGCGGGGGCGACCGGTGACAAGTACCTACGCGACACCGTCTTCCTGGCGACGGTCCTGTTCCTGGTCGGGATCAGCGGCCATTTCCCGCTGCGCCAGGCGCGATACGGCCTGATCGGGATCGGGACTCTGATCCTGATCTTCGCGGTGACGCAGCTGCTCAGCCTGCCCGGGCCGCCGCCCGGTCACTGAAGCCACCAGGCGCCGGTGGCGAGGACGACCGGGTCGCACGCAGCGGCTAGATTGAGCCGATGCCCCACGTCCTGATCGAGATACGGCGCGAGTACTCCCCGGCGCAAGAGGTGGCGCTGATGGATGCGGTGCACGGAGCGCTGCAACGGGCCTTCCAGATCCCGGAGAACGACCGGCACGTGCGGCTTCTGGCCCACGAGCCCCACCGGTTCGCCGTCCCGCCCGGCACAGCCCAGCCCGATCGCTACACGCAGGTCAGCGTCGATGCGTTCACAGGACGCTCGATAGACGCGAAGCGCGCGCTGTACAGGGAGATCGTCGAGAGTCTCGAGCCGCTTGGCATTCCGGGAGACCACGTGTCGATCGTGGTCCGCGACGTCCCGCTCGCCAACTGGGGGATCCGCGGCGGCGAGGCTGCGTGCGACGTCGAGCTCGGGTTCGAGGTCAACGTCTGAGAAGAACCGCCGTCTGGCACTCTACAACTGATGTGTCCTTCGCCTGAGCACGATGAGGAGAGGGTCGCGATCGTCACGGGCGCCTCGCAGGGCATCGGCGCTGGTCTGACGAGGGCATACCGCGAGCTCGGCTACGTCGTGATCGCGACCGCCCGAACGATCGCGCCCGCCGAGGACGCCGGCATCGTGACGGTCGGCGGTGACATCGCGGACCCCGGCACCGCGGAGCGCGTCGTCGGCGAGGCGATCGAGCGCTTCGGGCGGATCGACACCCTGATCAACAACGCCGGGATCTACATCGGTAAGCCCTTCACCGAGTACACCTTCGAAGACTTCAACGCCCTGGTGGAAGTCAACCTCGCCGGGTTCTTTCACATGACGACACGCACGATCGAGCAGATGCTCGAGCAGGGACGAGGGCACGTGGTCAATGTCTCGACGAGCCTCGTCGAGCAGGCGGACAGCAAGCGGCCAGCCGCGCTGTCCGTCCTGACCAAGGGGGGCCTGATCGCGGCAACCAAATCGCTTGCGATCGAGTATGCCTCACGCGGCATACGGTCCAACGCCGTGTCTCTCGGGGTGGTGAAGACGCCGGCCCACGACGCGAGCGCCTACGCGGGGATGGGCGCGTTGCACCCCGTCGGTCGGGTGGGGGAGATCGAGGATGTGGTCGGTGGAGTGCTCTACCTCGAGTCGGCACCTTTCGTGACCGGCGAGGTCCTGCACATCGACGGCGGCCAGAGCGCCGGACACTGACGGTGGGCCGTCGTCTCTGTCAGTCAGCGGCTGGGGTCCAGTTCCAACAACGGAGGTCACCATGAGCAATATCGATGAGCAGATGGTCGTGGCTCACTTCATCGTTTCCGAGGATGTCGAGCGTTCCCGCCGCTTCTACACCGAGGTACTGGGCGGCAGGACGGTCATCTCGGGCGAGGCGGGCGACGAGGTGACGTACGTCGCACTGGCCAACAGCTGGGTCATCATCAACGTCGGAGGGGGTCCGACCGACGACAAGCCGACCGTCACGCTCGAGAGGCAGCCCGACCCTGATCGGGTGAGCAGCTTCCTCAACATCCGGGTCGCCGACATCCAAGCTGTGTACGCCGAGTGGAGCGCCCGGGGCGCGAACTTCCTGACGCCGCCCAAGCAGCACGACACCGAGATCCGCTGCTACATCCGGGATCCCGACGGCTACCTGATCGAGGTAGGTCAAACGACGCTGGCCAGAGGTTGGCGTCCCCCGTCCTGATCAGCGCCTTCGTGACAGCCACCCCCCGCCAGTCAATTTGATCGAGCGCGGTCCAAAACTGGATGGCCGGCGCGACTTTGTGGAGTTACCGTGCGCCTGTCGCTGATTTGAAGAGCGGCACGCACGCAAGGAGTCCACCGAGGAGGTCGAGCAGCAATGGGCGCGATCGAACCACATGTGATTACGACGGCATCCCCTGCCCCGCAGGCGACGCCGGGCGACTACGAAGAACTCAAGAAGCAGTTCGAAGAAGTCGTGACCAGCACCATCGGTCGCCGGGTTACCGGCCTCATCGCCCTCGGGACACCCGTCTTCACGGCCGTGTGCGCATGGCTTCAGAAAAAGGTCGGGATCAATCTCGACCCCGCGGCGCTCACCGCGTTCATCGCGAGCGTAGTGGCCGGGGTCTCGATCATCGGCTTCAAGTGGCTCGGCAACCGGGGAAGCTGGGAGCGCACGGCGGTCGAGGGCTACCACGTGTACCTGATCGGCCACGCTGCGACCGCACCGACGAACCAGGTCATCGTGGTACCGCCGAGCCCGCACCTGGCGGCCAGTGAAGCGTGACGGTCGCGAGAGGCAGGCAAACCTCGAGCGCGCCGAAGGGCGCCCGTTGGGGACGGGCGCCGTAGTTCGGGCGGCAACGTCGCTCCCGCCCGTCGAGGTCAGGAGCGGAGCCGGCCTGCCGTACATGCACTCCGCTCTACGTTGTAGATCGCGAATCCACCGCGGATCGTCGGCTGCTCGCCCAGCGGACGGAGGATCGCCTTCCAGTCACCGCGAGTGTGTCTGCGAAGGAGCACCACGGACGTGTGGGTCTGAGCGATGAACGCGCAGAGGCGCCGCTTGAGGTCGCGGCGAGGAGGCCGGCCGTCGAGCTCTCGGAGGATCGAGAGGCCCTGGTATTCGCGGGGAAGGGCCCATCCGACGTAGCCGCCGGCGAGACGGAAGGCGAAGTGGGCCTGTACCTGCCAGTACATCGAGTTGCCGGCGATTCCGAACGGGAGCGCCAGCACGGTGCTGTCCCTCGGCACGTAGTTGGCGAGTGCCGTACTCGAGAGCAGCGGCGGCCGATCGACGGGCGTCCCCCACAGCCCGCCGTCGAGGTTAGGCAGCAGGCTCAGCATGACCACCGCCGCCGCCAGCCATCGTGCGAAGCGCAACGTGGGCCGATCGAGCCACAACGCGACGCAGACCGCGGCGGCAAGGGAGACGTACAGGACGAATCTCTCCGGCAGGGCATGTGAGATGAATGGAAGTTCGCCGAGGTCTCCCCACGGCAAGGCGAATTTCGTCGTTTCTCCCGCGACCCTGAGGAAACCGCCGAGACTGAGAACGGCGGCCACGAGCAGGAACAGGCCGAGAAACCGAGCCAGCCGGCGTTTTCTGCACTCGACGAAGAAGAGGACCAAGACGATCAGCAACAGCGGACCCATGTAGGCGAGGTCCTCCGGCACATTCGGCACGAAATGGCCCGTCACGGGACGGAGCCATGTGGCCCGGGTCGGCTCCAGGAAGTTCGCGAGATCCGCCCCGGCTTTGATCCCGGATTGTTCCCCGAGGGGACTCCGGGATGTCAGGGCGTACCAGAGATAGGGCAGGCCGAGCATCACGGCAACGCCGACGGCGGCCACGGCCTCCGATGCGGTGCGGATCGCCGTTCGGCGCTGCGCAGCGTCGCCTGTGATCAAGCCGGCCGCCAGCGCAACGACGCCGAAGACGACCGCCGTCACGAAGGTCTCGGTCGAGATCCACAGCTGGGCCCCCAGCACCACGCCCAGGGCGAGGATGAAGCGGGTGCGGGAGATACGGCCCCGGGCCCTTCGCAGCGCCAGCAGCGCCGCGATCGGCAGCAGGCCGACCAGCGCGAGGTTCAGGTGGTTGATCGTCACGCCGGTCTCGTAGCTTCCGAACCCGAACAAGAGCCCGCCGGCTATAGCTGAGCTGGTTCGCGTAGTCAGATCTCGGCAGAGAAGGTAGGCACCCCAGGCCGCACCGGCGGGCGCCAGAATGGCGAGCAGGTTGAACGTCACCATCGGGCCCCACAATTCGGTCAGGGGAGCGAGGAGGACAGCCGGCCCGAGGATGCTTGCCGCCCAGGTCAGGTTGTAGCCACCGGGCGCATAGACCTCGTGTGTCACGAACGGGTTCTGCAGGTGGAAGACGGCATGCGCCCCCCATGCCAGAAACCACACGTAGGCGCTCTGGTCGCGCCCATAGAGGGCAGGGTGCGGGCCGAACCCGACGACGGTGTGATCGATGTCACCCAGCGCCTTGCGACCGAAGATCAGGGCGGACAGCAGGACGTAGCCCAGCAGCACGGCAAGGCTGACCGCGAGCGGCCGGGCCATGGCGGCCTTGAACCTCCGCGCCGGGGAGGGCCGCGGCCGCGTCCCCTCGATCGCGACAGGCGGCTCGTCGACGGCCCGCGCGCTCATCAGACCCCGTCGTTGACGGGGAGGTCCACGTCGCTGAGGGGCGGCTGTGCCATCGGACTCATCATCCCGCTTCCCGACCGACGTGATGTCAGCGGACGAGCGAGGCCCTGTCCAGCGCCCCTCGACGCCGGCCCGGGCATGGTACGATACATACATGCACGTACGTATGAAGCCGCTCGCGCAGTCGCGGGCGAGCCGCACCCGGCCGACCCAGGCCGAGCGGCGGGCGCGTTCGCGGACCGCGTTGTTGGAGTCGGCGGCGCGCGGTCTCTCGCGACAGGGATACGCAAACCTGTCACTCGAAGATGTGGCACGTGAAGCGGGTTACACACGCGGTGCCCTCTACCACCAGTTCAAGGACAAGGAGGACCTGGCCCTCGCCGTGTTGCGGTGGGCCGATGAAACGTGGCAGCGCGAGGTCGGCGAGCTGGCTGACCAACAGCCCGACCCCCTCTCGGGGCTACTCGCGATGGCGCGCGGCCACGCCGTCCTGTGCCGACGCGACATCGCGCGCGTCGCGATGGCTCTCAGGGTCGAGTTCGGCGATCGGGACCACCGCATCTCAGACGAGTTGGCGCACGTTCAAGCGGCCCTGGTCAAGCGCTTGGCGCGCCTGGTCAACGCCGGGCGCGCAAACGGGTCGATTCCGCCCGGCCCGCCCGCCCGCGCGGTCGCACTCGCGCTGATCGGAGCGCTCGAGGGCGTGGTGATCGCGCTAGCCGGGCAGGCTCCGCATGACGAGGTCCTCGCCGTCCGGGCGGTTGCGGGCGTTCTAGGGATCGACGGTTCGAGGGCGCCTCGATGATGAGGCTCCCGAGCGCGGCGCACACCTCTCGGCCGTGGCGTATCCACGAGCTGACCCCCGACTTCCGGCTCGAGGACGTGTGGGCGCTGCCGACGCCGGGGAGGATCGAGGACTTCCCTCGGCTCGTGTCGGGCTTCGCCTCGGGAGACCTCTCGGGAAGCTCCTCGCGCGCAGTGAACACCCTCTGGGCGATCCGTTCAAAGGCCGGGGAGCTGCTCGGTTGGGACGACTCCGCTGCGGGCATCGGATCCCGAGTTCCCACGCTGCGCGACCGGTTGCCTTCGGACCTGGCGCAGGCGTCCTGCGGCCCGGACTTCGGAGCCCGCCCCTTTGCCCCGCTGTACCTGCTCGAGAACGAGTTTGCCGCGGAGGTCGCCAACCGGACCGTGCACGGGGTGCTGCATCTCGGCTGGGTTCCGGACAAAACGGGCGGCTATCACGGGCAGATGGCCGTATTGGTGAAGCCGAACGGACTGCTCGGGGAGGCTTACATGGCCGCGATCAAGCCGTTCCGGCACCTGATCGTCTACCCGCAACTGATCAAGCAGATCGAGCTTGGCTGGCGGGCGGGCGCCGCTGATCAGGCACGCCATGGGCCCAGCCGAGATGCCTGATTCCCGGTCGCAGGTTGTGTCCTGAGCGGCGTTGAGACACGGTGTTGATCGACAACATGCGTGATGGGAGGAGGTGACGCCTCGTCGCTCTGACGGGATGCCCGGCGTCGGGAGACATTGGTCGCCCCGAACGCCGCACCGCGGATCACCCCGCCACTCCGCCGCGAAGACGACTAGGAGCCGAAGCAGACGGGCAACTCGGGTGCATCGTTGTTTCCCTGATGCCAAGGCGGGTATCTGAAGAGAAAGGAGGTAAGGGAAATGATCGTTGCACTCATAGTTCTGCTGTTGATTTTGGCGATTGCCGGTGGAGTTGCGATTAACCCGCTGCTCTTCCTGATCGCGCTGCTGGCGGTCCTCGTGTTGGTCGGCGGCGGCCGGCGCGGGACCGCGCTCTGACCGTTCAAGCCTCGGCCCGGACCCCCACCTACCCGGGCCGTGAACGGTCAGCTGCCTGCTGCTGGAAGGGGTTCTTTCGACCGGGTCGGAGTTCCGCCGGCGCAGACAGGGAAGGTCCTGACGGATGAACGACGAGTCGGCGTTCGGGGGAGGTGAGCCCTTTACCGTGGGCGTGGAGGAGGAGCTGTTTCTGGTCGACCCCGTGACCGGTCGCCAGGCGAACGCCTCGACCGCCGTGCTCGACCGCCTCGGACCGGTTCTGGGCACTGTGGAGCGAGAGCTTCACGCCTGCCAGATTGAGCTGATCACGGACGTTTGTCACACTGCAGGTGAGGCAGCGTCGATGCTACGTCAGCTGCGAGGCGCTGTCCTCGAGACGGGCGCCGGGCTGATCGGGACGGGGACGCACCCGTCCGCGGCGGAGGGGGAGGCGGGTATCACCGACAAGGAGCGCTACGAGCGAATCCGCGAACTGCTCGGCGACGCGGTCGCGACGCCCGTTGGGGGCCTGCACATCCATATCGGCATGCCCGACCCAGAAACGGCGATCCGCGCCTTCAATGGCCTCCGCCGCCACCTGCCCCTGCTCCAAGCGCTCGCGGCCAACTCGCCTTTCCGCCATCTACGCGACACGGGCCTGGCATCGGCCCGCGAGGTCACTGTTCGCGGCTGGCCGCGCTCGGGTGTGCCGAGGGCGATGCGCGACTACGACGACTTCCTCTCGATGGCACAGGTTCTGGCGCGCGCCGCCGACGTGCCGGACTACACCTGGTTCTGGTGGAAGCTCCGGCCCCACCCACGGCTGGGGACCGTCGAGATCAGGGCACTGGACGCACAGAGCTCGACGGCCGACACCGCATGCCTGGTCGCGCTCGCGCACTGCCTTGCACGTCATGCGGCAGAGTCCGACCCGGAGCCCGACCCGCCCGCCGAGGTCCTCGAGGAGGTCTCGTTTCGTGCGGCTCGCTACGGGGTCCGGGCACAGTTGCCAGACGCCGAAGGGCGCCTGCGGCCCGTTGCCGATCTACTCGAGAACGCTCTGGCGCTGGCCCGGCCTCTCGCCCGCGAGCTGGGTTGCGCAGCCGAGCTCGAGGGCGTCTGTGAGTTGCGTGCCCGTGGAGGCGGCGCTGGGTGCCAGCGCGCTGCCCATGAGATAGCCGGTATGGACGGCCTCCTGAGAGAGCTGATTGCACTGGTCGCCGAAGACACGGCGGTCCGACGAGAGGCGACGGCAGGGACCGCCGCCGACGTTCAGTAGCAACCGACGTACGGCCGAATTTCAGGGCGCCGCGTTCGCCGTTGCGAGCCGCGAGCGGACGAGCACGAGCGGTGCGTCTGGGTCGCGGGGCTGCGGGATCGCGGCGAGGCTGAACTCAGCAATGGCGCCCGCGCGGAACACGAGGCAGTGTGTCGAGCCGCCGAACTGGAAGTGACCGAGCTCCTCGCCCTTCTCGACGTGATAGCCGGGCTGGACGTTCGACGCGATCTTGCAGGAGGACACCTCAACCATGCCCACCGGTACGAACGCCATGAGCCCGATCACGGGATCGTCGGCTTCGATGATGAAGATCGCGCGGGCGGAGACGTGCGCCAGGTACGACTGCGAATTGATGGGCTCGACCGCGTCCTTGCCCTCGGAGTCGGCCTCCGAGTAGTACGTGCCGGCCTGCAGGAAGGCCCGGACTATCCTGCCGGCGACGGGGCTGTGCCAGCGGTGGTAGTTGTACGCGCTCAGGAAGGCCTGGTAGACGGTCCCGCCGACGAACTCGTCGACCGCCTCGTCGTTGGCGAGCATGTCGGCAAGCGAGTACGGCTGGCTCTTGATCCAGAAACGGTCCTGCCGCTGCACGTCCGTGCTGATGCCGTATGGCGTTGACTCGCACGCACTGACGATCACCTTGCCGTCGTCCGGAGATGCGACCGGGCGCTCGCCGTCCTTGAAGCGTCGGGTGAAGAAGTCGTTCCACGAGGAGAAGCCCCAGTGCTCGTCCTCTGGATCGTGCTCGTACTGCTGAATGCCAACCGTCTCCTGCGCGTCGCCGCTCTTCCAGCCGGATGGGGACTCGTTGAGTACGTAGAGCGAATCGGGGCTGCTGAGAAATTCACACCAGACTGTGAGAATCTTCCTGAGCATCTCGTTGATCCGCGGGTCGCGGAAGGCGGCGAACCCCGCCGGCGTTCCCATCGCCCAGTCGAGAATCGCCGCAAGCGGCGTCGCCACCATCGCGCCCTGCGGGCCGAACTCCGGCGCCATCGTCAGGACCTCGTTGATCAGGCGCAGCATCTGCTCGACGCTCTGAAGGTGCCGTTTGGTGTAGCGCTTGGTGCTCGGCACCTGGGCGATCATCTGGTTCAGGTACATGCGCACGAGGGGGTCGCTATCGATCAGCTCCTGAAACTCGACCAGCACCGGATGCAGGACGACCTGCTCGCCCCTGGCCTCCACCCGCTCACGGTGCCCGGCGAGCCAGGCCTCCAGGTCGTCCTGCTCTTGCGGAAGCCATCCGGCCTGGCGCCGAACGTCCACCTCCCGGGGACTGATCATTTCGCGCGGGCCGCCGCCGCCTTGCCGGCGGCCTTCACCGCTCGCCCCACCGACTTCGCAACGTCAAATCCCGCGCCAGCGGCGCGCTTGGCCGCCTTCTTGGCGTCGCTGCCGGCGACGTTTGCTGCGTTGCGCTTACGCGTAGCGGCTGCCTTCTTGGCCGCCGCGGACCGCTGTGCCTTCGTCTGTTGCGCCATCCCAGCTTCTCCTCTCCATTGCGGGTTCTACTGGTCTATGCCCCCTTTCTGGAGCCCCCACTCGCAGGCGCCACAAGTCCGCGCGGAACGCCAGGTGCGCCGGGAGGCCATTGCCGGTCCGGATCCACCGAGAGCCGACGCGGGGACTCGAACCCCGGACCCCTTTATTGCGGGAGGGCTGCGCCGGCTCGAGGAAGCCCCGCCGACACCCAGCGTGACCCGTAGTGAGGCTGGAGCCAGCCTTGCTCGCGACGCTCACCTCATCCAAACAGATGATCTTTTCGGCCAGGACCGCAACTGCGCGTCTGCCCACGGTTATGTTGCCCGGCTTGAAAAATTTGATCGTCCACCGAGGGAGAAACGTTGTCTCGTAAATGCAAATCTGCCGCAGTCGCCGTTGCTTCGGCGGCGCTGTTCCTGGGCGCAGCGGCTACGTCCTTGGCATCCGCCGCACCAAGCACGCCAACCCCTGGCACCCACGCCCGCGAGGCGACGACGCCCAAACCCGAAGCCGGAATCTTCCAGGTCGGCACCTCGGTGGTCGACATCACGCCTCACAAGCCGATGCCCGACGGCGGCTACGGCTCGAACTACATCGTCACCGGTGGAGCGCACGACCCGCTGCAGGTGCGGGCGTTCTTCATCGGCCACGGCAAACACGCCGTGGCGTTCGTGTCCGTCGACTCCCAGGGCTGGTTCGCCGCGTACCAGGCGCCGAACGTAGGCGATGGGGCCGACAACGCCCGCGCGGACGCGGCCGCTGCCCTCGCCGCCCGCGGCTATGAAGTCAACGCGTCCAACATCGTCCTGTCAGCAACGCACAGCCACGCCGCGCCGACGATGATGGGGATCTGGGGCCACACCGACCCGGCGTACCTGCGCAAAGTCCGGAAGGCGGCCGTCAAGGCCGTCATCAAGGCTGCCGCCGACACCCACGAAGCCGAACTGTGGTCGGCGACGGGCACGATCCACGGCCTCGTCTCGCAGCTGCAGGGGACCGACCAGACGGCCGGCTTCTCGGTCGACCAGCAGCTGCCGATCCTGTGGGCGCGCCAGCCCGGCACCGGTGCGACGATCGCCACCTACGCCGACGTGCCTGTGCACGCCGACGAATACGACCCGACCGAGGCCGGCAACAACCAGTGGAGCGCCGACTACCCCGGGTTTGTCCGGAATCGCCTCCGTCAGCTGCTCGGCGGCACCTCTGTGATCGCCGTCGCCACCCTCGGCAGGCAGGAGACGATCGGCAACGAACCTCACTACAACGAGGTCGAAAAGCAGGGCACCTTCGTCACGAACGCGATTCTGACTGCGCTCAGCGATGCACGCCCGATCACCGACACCACCCTGGCGGCCGACAACGTGCCCTTCACGACTGAAGCCACGAACCGCAATCTGATGCTCGCGATGTCGTGCGACCAGCCCAATGGGCCGCTCGGCTGCCCCGGCTTTCAGCTAAGGAGCAGCCACAAGGGAACCTGGTACTGGGAACTCGCCGAACTCTTCACGATCAACCGGTCCGTGGACGCGCCGTACTTCAATGCGGCGGACGAAACCGTCGGCTCGTCGACCACCGTCGCCCGCATCGGTGATCAGGTGTACGCCACGATCCCGGGTGAGGGATTCGCCGAGGTCTCAGAAGCTCTCGAGCGCACCTTCGCGGCGTCGCCCGGCATCGACGCGGCGCATGTCATCGACGAGGGCAGCGACACGTTCGGTTACTTCGGCGATTACTCCGCCTACCCGGCGGGTCAGATGGAGGGCGACCTCAACACCTTCAACGTCGGCCCCAACGTGGGTCAGGACACGGTCAACGCCGCAGCGCAGGCCGGCGAAAGCCTCGGCCTCGACCCGGCGCCCGAGAACGTGACCGCGGATCTCATCAACGCGCAGGCCTGGTCGCAGCCGGGCATCCAGTTCTACCCCGACCGGGTGGAGACCGAGGAACCGACCGTCAGCTTCTACGCCTCTGCCAAGGCCGCGGACCACGCGTCCAAATCGACGTCGAAAACGATCGGCTCGAGCGCGGCGACGCAGGGCGACGGCCTGGTCAGCTGGAACTTCGGCGACGGTACGACCGAACTCCAGCCCGACGCGGCGCGGTTCAGCCACACGTTCCCCGGCCCGGGTGTCTACTCGGTGACGGCGAGCGTCACTGACAACCTCGGCAACACATACAGCTGGACACAGCAGGTACGGATCGACGCACAGCTGAGCGCGTCTGTGATCCAGACCCCCGGATCCGGCCGCCGCGTCGTTCTCAGCGCCTCGGCGCAGGGCGGCAAGGGCAACGCGCTCGCGACCCGGTGGACCCTGCCCAACGGGAAGACCGCCGACGGTACGACGCTCACGCTGCCCCACGGGAACGTGGACGTAGCGGTGACGATCACTGACGGAGCCGGCAACACGGCGACGTCCAACGTGCACGTCAACTGAGCATCACCGCGAACCGGCCGGTGGCCATGGTGGCCGCCGGCCGGGTCGCGTTCGAAGTACGGCGCCGCGGCTAGGCCGAGATCCGTCCGGCCACAGTCGCGTGTACCGCGTCGTCGGTACACAGGACTATCGCCACCAGCTGGGCTCGCGTGTGAGCACCCAGCTTGACCATGGCGTTGCGCACGTGAGTGCGTACGGTAGGCGGCGAGATGTGCAGCGCTTCGGCGATCTGGTTCGTCTCGTCGCCGAGCGCGACATGGGTGATGACCTCGCGCTCACGGGCGGTCAACAGAAGCTCGCCTGCCAAGGCGGAGGAGCGCGTCGGACCGGAATGAGGGTTCGGCAGCGCAACGTAGATGGCCACCCGCTGTCCTCGGACGTGCGCAAGCCGCGCAGCGAAGTCGATCTCTACCTCGGAGCCGTTTGCTCGCACGAGAGCCCGTCGCCCGAAGTATTCGCCGGAGGCACGAAAGGCCTGCCAGTTTCTGAGCGCCTCGGCTCGATCGGCGCTTCTCATCGTCGCGAGCAACGAGGCGCCCACAAGATCCTCTCGCGAGCGAGCCAGGAGCGAGAGCGCAGCATCATTCACCGCGACGATACGCCGCTGGTCGTCGAGGACGAAGATCGCGTTCGACGTTCGATCGAAGACCAACCAGAAGAGATCCTCCCACCCCGACGCCTCGCCGTCCTTCTCGCCGTTCCGATTGGAGCTCCCGGCCATGGTGGCGACATTAGGAGCAGTGGATTTCGCCGTCAAGCTCAGCGCCGGCCGAGGTCAGGCCGGCCGGTCGCTGGACGGGTCGATCAGGTACTTCGACCCGGTGCTGCGGCGCGCGAAGACGGCGAGGTTTTCGAGGTCCAGGACGTCGCTCAGGCCGATCGTCTGCGCGTACCCACAGGAGAACGTCGTCCTGGCCTCGGCCAGGACGCGGGCGCGCATCCTGCCGATCGCCTCGCCGCCGAGACGACCGAGCGCGTTCGTCAGCAGGTATCCCCCGACACCCCAGCTCAGTCCGAAGCGGCGCTCGATGACGGTCGGGGAGAAGTCGAGCGAGCCGTAGATGTAGACCTGCTTGGGCACCGTCGTGCCGTACGGCGTGTAGGACGCGAGCGGCGGCTGCGCACGCTCCATCGCGGTCAGGATGTCACTCGCCAGCGACCCTCCGCCGATCGCGTCGAAGGCCAGCGTGGCGCCCGTCTCTCGGATCGCCTCTGTGAGCCGATCGGGGAAGGCCGGCTGCGAGGAGTCCACGACGTGGGCCGCGCCCAGCTTCCGCAGCACCTCGGCGTGCTCGGGTCGGCGCACGATGTTCACGAGGCCGACGCCGTCCGCGGCGCAGATCCGCACGAGCATCTGCCCGAGGTTGGACGCCGCCGCGGTGTGGACGAGCGCGCTGTGACCCTCGGCGCGCATCGTCTCGACCATCGACAGCGCGGTCAGCGGGTTGATGAACAGTGCCGCCCCCTCGGCGGCGCTCACGTCGTCGGGCAGCTCAACGACCGCGCCTGCGTCAGCCACCCGGTAGTCGCTCCACATCGAACCGCCGAACGTCGCGACGCGACGGCCGATCATCGCGGCCGCGTCCGGGCCGGCGGCGACGACGGTGCCGGCGCCCTCGTTGCCGACCGGGAGCGGCTTGTCCAGCCGATCGCGGTAGAACGGCAGCGTCCCGTCCGGTACCGCTGCGAGGAGGTCCGATCCGTCGGGCGTTAGCGCGCCGGGGTCGACCGCACCGAGCAGCACACCGAGATCCGAGGGATTGATCGGCGACGCTTCGACGGCAATCAGCACCTCGCCGGCGCCCAGCTCGGGGACGTCCCCCTCGACCACCGCCAGACGGAGCTCGCCGGTAGAGGAGATGGTGGACCGAAGACTGCGGCCGCGAGTTGGGATGGCGTCGGACATCGTGCCTTACGCCGTAATGAGGTTGACGACCTCGGCAGTGCGCTCCTCGGGCTGGCCCACGAAGCCCCCGTCGATAGGCATGCTGGCCATCAGCTTGTCCCGGAGGAAGCGGTCATATTGCTCCTTGGAGTCCCACACGGCTGCGATGAGGATCCCGCCGTCGGTAAGCCCGGCGGCATGGTGGATCTGGCCCTCGGGCAGGCCCTCCGGCGGATGCACGACGTCCACTGTCGCCTTGTACTGAGCCTCTGTTGCGCCCGGCCAGAAATGCGTGATCAGGTATGCCATCGATGCCCTCCCTGTTGGGTAGGCCGAGCGTATCCCATCGAACCATGCCGCCGGTCTAGCCTCGGGCTGCTCTGTTCATGAGTGCCTTAGCCGCCTCTCCGGGAAAGCGATCAAAATGGCCGGGGACGCTCTCCGTCGACCGCGGATCTCAAAGGACGGGACGCACGACGAGCATCCCGCGGCTCGAGACGAGATGTGCCAAATCGTCCGCCAACCGTTGGACGTGTTCGCTCCCCTGTTGCTCGAAACGCTCCACCTCGACGATCTCTGCGATCAGCACGTAGTCGGCTTGGCCGATCGACTGCCCGGGCACGTCAGCCGGCCGCGTGAGACGCCAGTCCGACACCGTGTCCAGGGACCCCCGGACGATGTCCCGATCCTCGGTCATCAGGCGCTCGAAGTCCTCGGCCAGCTCGGGGGCGCGCAGCTGAAACCACATGAGAAGAGTCGCAGGCCGACTCATACGCGCAGCGTAATGCACAGTCGCACCACGCGGGGGTGAAGCGCAGGCCCCGCCAGCCGGGCGCGATCGAGTCTGGTGCGCCGCGGCCCGCTGGGACGCGGCGCACCAGACGCCGCGGCGTTCAGTCGCCGGAGTCGTACTTGAAGGAGATCCCGAGCCGCACGCGGTAGTTCTTGATCTTCCCGCCCTCGATCGAGACGTCCTGCCTGATGACCTCGGCGATGCGCAGGTCGCGGACCGTCTGCGCCGCCGTCTCAACCGCGGTGCGCGCAGCCGCCTCCCACGACTCCTCGCTCACACCGATCACCTCGGTGACCCGGTAGACACCGTCAGTCATTGGCTCCTCCGTTCCTCGCCTGGTGGAACCTTGACTCTCGCATCCCAGCGCGCCCGACGTCAAACGCGGCATGCGGGTAGCTACGATCCCCGAAACGATCCCGGGCGAAACGGCCATATGCAGGCGATTTGAGAGCCGACGCGGGGACTCGAACCCCGGACCCCTTCATTACGAGTGAAGTGCTCTACCAGCTGAGCTACGTCGGCGCGCCAGAGATGCTAGCGAGGGCGCATGCCCGCCCGCGCGCTACTGGCAGAGCGAAGCCGGCCGGGACCTCAGCGGCGCGGTAACAGGCTCCTCGGCCGACCTCTCTACTGTGGAGACATGACAGCGCTTGGGATCATCGCGGGCGTCCTCACGACCGCGAGCTTTCTGCCGCAGGTCGCCCGCTCGGCTCGCCTCAGGAGCGCCCACAGCTTCTCCTGGCTGTGGCTCGTCTGCTTCGGCGCGGGCGTCGGCGCCTGGCTCGCCTACGGGCTCGTCCTCGATGACCCCGCGATCATCGGCGCCAACGCCGTCACTCTGCTGGCGGTGCTCGCCCTCATCGCCCTCCGGATCCGCCACCGGGCCGAGGCGACCCGCTCGCAGATCCCGCCCCCGCCGACCCCCGTCGAGCCCGAAGCCGCCGCCGGGCCGTCCTCCTCGCGCTCACCGGAGCTGGTCGGCGAGGCGCGCTGAGGCGGGCGCCGCGGCCGGGGCGAACCTTCCGATCGCTTTGAGCGACGCCCACGCGATGGGCCGCTCTACCCCTGAGGGGTGCCACTCACCCCAGCGCGGCCAGCTCGGCCAGCACCGACTCCCCGTGCTTCTCGAGGAACGACGGTCCCACGCCCCGCACCGCCAGCAGCTCCCCGTCGCTACGCGGCCGCCGGTGGATCAACTCGCGAAGCGTCGCGTCGCTCGCCACGGTGTAGGCCGGCTTGCCTTCCGAGCGCTCGAGGCGCCACGCCCGCAGGGCATCGAACTGGTCGGAGGGCACCTCGAGCTCCGGGGCCTCCGCGCCGCCCCCGCCCGACCGGCCGCCCGCGCCTCGCCGCCGCTTCGTCGCGGTGGCGGCCGCCATCGCCGCCGCCAGCTCGCCGTCCGGGTCGCACACGTCGCAGCACCTGCCCGTGGGGTTCGTCTCCTCGTCGTCCCCGAAGTGGTCGAGGATCTGCCGCCGCCGGCAGCGCTCGCCGTCTGAGCTGTAGCGCTCGATCGACCGGTAGGCCTCCCAGGAACGGTCCCGCGCCGCCTTGATCGCCGCCCCCGCAAGACGCGGGCTGCCCTGGCCGGTCAGCCGCACCAGCAGCCCCTCGGGCCCGCCCGGCTCGAGCTCCACCGCTCCGGCCCGCTCTGCGATCGACAGCAGCACCCGGTCGCGCTCGCCCAGCTCGCCGTGGCCGATCGCCAGCACCCCGCCTGCGTCGGCCACCCGCCGCAGCCGGCCAACGTAGGACCGCACGTCCTCGACGCTCGTCTCCCGCTCTTTGATGAACCGGATCAGCCTCCCCAGGTCACTTCGCGAGGCCAGCAGCAGCGCCCGTGCCGGAAGGCCGTCCCGCCCGCCCCTGCCCGCCTCCTGGTAGTAGGCCTCGAGGCTCGTCGGCAGCGCCCAGTGGGCCACGGTCCGCACGTCCGCCTTGTCCACCCCCATCCCGAACGCGTTCGTCGCCACCACGACCTCGGCCTCGCCGGACATGAACGACCGCTGCGCCTCCCGGCGCTGCTCGGGGGCCATGCCCGCGTGGTAGGCCACCGTCGCGATGCCGTTCCTCGAGAGCTCACCCGCGATCGTGTCCGTGTCCTTGCGCGTCCCGCAGTAGACGATCCCCGGCAGCGACTCCCTCCTCGACAGCACCTCCATCAGCGCCGCCCGCTTGCGGTTCACCGCTCCCTTGCCCTCGACGCTGGCCACGTCGAAGGTCAGGTTCGGCCGGTCGAAGCCCGAGCGCACCTGGACCGGCTCACGCAGGCCCAGCCGCTCGGCGATCTCCGCCGCCACCCGTGGTGTCGCGGTGGCCGTCGCCGCCATCACCGCCGGCCGGCCGAGTGTCTCGATCGCCTCCCCCAGCCGCAGGTAGTCCGGCCTGAAGTCGTGACCCCACTCGGCCACGCAATGGGCCTCGTCGACCACGAACAGCCCAACCCGCCGCGTCGCCAGCGCTCGGCGGAAGGCACCCGAGGCGAAGCGCTCCGGGGCCGCCAGCACGAGCCGGGTCTCTCCCCCCTCGATCTCCCGCAACCGCGCCTCGTTGTGGCCCTCGGCCATGCCCGACGCCAGCATCGCCGCCGGGACCCCCGCTTCCTGCAGCCGCCGCCACTGGTCGCTCATCAGCGCGATCAGCGGGCTGACCACCACCACCAGGCCGATATCCGCCATCGCCGGCAGCTGGTAGCAAAGCGACTTGCCGCCCCCCGTCGGCATCACCACCAGGCTGTCCCGCCCCTCCAGGGCCGCCTGCACCGCCTCCCGCTGCCCCGGCCGGAAGCGCGCCAGCCCGAACCCCGCCAGCAGCTCCTCGGGGCTCGCCCCGGCGCCGTGAATGGCGCTGTCCCGCCCTTCGCTGGTCGTGCCGATCATGCCCCTGACGCTACCCATGCCCTCGGCCATTCCCCGCCGGCCACCGGCGGCGCCACGGACACGGCGCCTCGTCCGGCCCTCCTCGGGCCGCCCCCGGGGGCGGCCCTTCTCTCATGCTTCTCGCCGCTGCTCCCACACGACCCGGGCACCCGCCATCGGCACCATCGTGATCGCCCGCCGCCGGACCAGCTCGCCGCCCCGCCGCCGCCAGGTCTCAGGCAGGCGGGGGGTCATCTCCGAGAGCATCGTCTGCAGCATCAGCTTCATCTCCAGCTGGGCGAAGGAGGCCCCGATGCAGCGCCGGATGCCTCCCCCGAAGGGGATCCACGAGAACGTCTCCGGAGCGCCCTCGAGGAACCGCTCCGGCATGAACTCCCCCGGCCGCTCGTAGACCCTCGGGTTGCGGTTCGTCAGGTAGATGCAGGGCGCCACCGTCGTGCCCGCCGGCAGCCGCCGGCCGCCCACCGTCAGCTCCTCCTGCAGCTCCCGCGCCACGATCGGCACCACCGGCCGGACCCGCAGCGTCTCGTTGACCACCGCGTTCATGTACTCCTCGCCGCCCTCGTCGATCTCGGCCTGCAGCCGGGCCAGCTTCTGCGGGTGGCGCACCAGCCGCTCGATCGCCCACGCCACCGACGTAGCCGTCGTCTCGTGCCCGGCCAGCAGCAGCGTCACGAGCTCATCCCGCAGTTCCTCGTCGCTCATCGGCTCGCCCGCCTCGTCCCGGGCCTGCAACAGCAGCGACAGGATGTCGCTGCGCTCGCTCAGGTCCCCCGCCGCCCGCCGCGAGGCGATCTCCTCGTAGAGCAGCCTGTCCAGCCCGTCCAGCGCCCGGCCGATCGCCCCGTCGGGACGCTCCATCGTCGGCCGCCGCAGCGCGATCCGCAGCACAGCCACCAGGTTGATCGGCGACATCAACTCCTCGATCGCCCGCCGCAACGGCTCCTGGCGGCCCTGCCCGACGCCGAACACCGCCGTCAGGATCACCTCCAGCGTGATCGCCCGACTGCGGGGCTGCACCCGCATCGCCCGACCGCGGGGCCACCCCGCCATGTCCCGCCGGGTGGCCGCCACGATCACCTGCTCGTACTCCCGCATCCGCTCCCCGTGGAACGGGGGCAGCAGCAGCTTGCGCATCCGCATGTGCTCGCTGCCCACCGTCACCAGTACCGAACTCGCCCCCACCACCGGCCGCACCGGCGAGTTGCCCGCCGCCGACGGGGCCACGTCGGGCGGCGCCGTGAAGATCTCCTTGACCGCCTCGGGGTCGGCCACCATCACGAATTTCATGCCGCTGGGGGCGAACGTCACCGTGAACATCTCCCCCACGCCGGCCATGCACCGCTCGAGGAACCACGTCGGCGCGAGCGTCCACGCCAGCGTCTGCAGCATCGCCGGCGCCCGCGGACCCGGAGGAAGTCCCGGCGTCACGCCCAGGTGGACATCCGCCTCGCTGGCGAGGGGTCCCGCGGCGACAGCCATACCGACAGGCTACAGGCGGATGCTCCAGCGGTCGCCAAGCAGGCGCGTGCGCCCGTTGTGTGCCAGCAGCGCGTCCGCCAGCGCCCGGTGCGCCGCGTCGACCTCCCCCGCCCCGAGCCTCATCTGACCCTTCTGCAAGTACCCCAGGAGCATCCTCGCCGGCAGCACCCTCACCCCCTTGCGCCGCGCTCCCGGCCGGTCCACCCAGGCGCGGCTGAACACCACCAGGGGCTCCACCTCGGCCCCCGTCACCCACCCGATCGCCTTGCTCTGCGCCTGCGCCTGGGCGATCGTCGCCCCGTGCAGCCGCCCCACCCGAACCGGCCCGGGATGGCTCTTCGTCTCGATCGTGAACACCCCCGGCGGCCCGATCACGATGTGGTCGACGTTGCCTCGCCCGAGGGTCGCGTCGTGGATCACCCGCCACCGTGCCCGCGGCAGGCTGTCGAGGAGGCCCCCCACCTGCTCCTCGGCCAGCGCCCCCCGGTCCCGACGCTCGAGCGCCGGCAGCACGTAGCGGCTGATCACGAACATGCTCACCAGCAGCGACACCTCCGCCGCGAGGAACCGCCAGTCCTTCAGCCCGAACCCCCGTCCCAGCGCCGCCGTGGCCGTCGCCAGCACGCCCAGCGTGACCAGGGTCCGCATCCGCAGCCGCCGCCACGTCGCGCGCGCGTATTGCCCTGGCGGGCGGCCGGTCGGGTCCCTGTAGGGCAAGAGCACGTTCCTTTCTGTCGTCTCCCCTGGCCTTTCATCGGCCCTGCCCGCCCGTCCCCTTGAATCGCGGCCCACCCCTCGCCAGCGCCGCCGATGCGTGGAGCGCCCCCGCGATCTCCTAAAGCAGCCTCCGGGGCCGGCCGAAGCCAAAGGCACATCACAGCAACCCCTCGAACCCCACCGAATACCGACAAGCCGAACATGACCGACGCAGTCCAGACCGACCATCCCCCCGACATCTGCCTGCTCCTCCGCGTCCACGCGGAGCAGCGCTGGCTCGTCTCCAAGGTCATTCCCCTGCTCCGCCAGCTCGAGCACCCCGATGCGCTCGCCCTCGACGACACCGGCGCCGCCCTCGCCTACCTCGAGATGCTCTGGCTCGAAGCCGGCCTGCGGGCTACCGAGACCGACGCCGCCGCCGACAAGCTCGACCCCACCCGTGGCCTCAACCCGACCCTCCTCTCCCAGAAGGCCGACCGCTACCACGCCGCCGTTCGCAGGCTCCGCCAGGCCGTCGATCGCCGTGTTCGCAACCTGACCGCTCCCGCTCCGGACCTGCCCGCCCAGGAGCCCACCGGCCTCTAGAGAGGCGATCGCATACGCTTGCGCGCGTGCCGCCCCGCTTCGACCTGCAGTCGCACTCCACCAACTCCGACGGTGTCCTCAGCGCCGCCGAAGTCGTAGCCCGCGCCGCCGACGCCGGCGTCGAGCTGCTCGCCCTCTCCGACCACGACACCATCGCCGGCGTCGCCGAGGCCATCGCCGCCGGTCAGCAGCACGGCGTGAGGATCGTCCCCGCCGTCGAGATCTCCGCCGTCGACGCCGGCGCCTCCCAGCCACGTGAACTGCACATCCTCGGTTACAACATCGACCACACCGGCCCCGCCATGACGAGGAGCCTCGAGGCCTTCCTCGCCGACCGCGAGAAGCGCACCCTGCGCATGCGCGACGCCCTCCGGGACGTCGGCTTCGACCTCGATGAAGCGGAGATCGAAGAGCGCATCGCCGCCGGCAAACCCATCGGCCGGCCCCACCTCGCCGGCGCCGTCCTCCGCGCCCCGGCCAACGCCGACCGCCTCCGGGCGGAGAGCATCGACGACGTCGGCTCGCTGATCCGCGGCTACCTCATCGAGGGCAAGCCCGCATTCCGCCTCCGCGAGACCCCCACCGTCGCCGAGGCCGTCGAGGCGATCCACGAGGCCGGAGGCCTCGCCGTCTGGGCCCATCCCTTCTGGGACATCGCCGACCCCGACGAGGTGATCTCAAGCCTCGACCGCTTCCACGCCCTTGGCATCGACGGCGTCGAGGCCTTCTACATCACCCACGACGAGCCCCAGACGAGGCTCTTGACCGATCGCGCCGCCGAGCTCAGCCTGCTGACAACCGGCTCAGCCGACTTCCACGGCCCCGAAAACCGTCAGTTCCACAGCTTCATGGCCTTCGACACCTTCGGCATCGAGCCGAACCTCGGCCCGATCGCCGCCTGACCGGCGCGCGGCAGCTAGAGGGCCCCGGCGCCCGGCGCTAGCCCGCCGAAGCGCCGATCTCGTACGCCAGCCCCTCCAGGGCCAGCTCCTCGGCTACGTTCACCGACAGGCTGAGGCGGGTCGCCCCCACCAGCTCGATGGCCCGCTCGACCCGGCCGGACTCCCCGCCCAGGAGCTCCGCATCCTGATCCAGCTGCCCCCGCCGATCGACGGCGAAGAGCAGCTCCGGCGCGCCCGCCAGCAGGCAGAGGAGATCGCGCAGCCACAGCTCCGCGAGCTGCAGTCCCAGTTCCAGGGTGCCCGTGCGCGCCCGCCGCTCGACCCGCCGGCGCGCGTCGAGACCTTCGCGCTCATGCCGTTTGCGCTCCTTCGAGGGCAGCAGCTCGAGCTCGCCCGCGAGCCTCTCCGCGGCCTGCTCGCCCGCGGCGGCCCCGGCGGCACGGGCGGCCTCGAGCAGCTCGAGCCAGGGGCGCCCCGCCGTATCCCCGGCCAGCGCCGTGCGCGCGAATGACTCCGCCAACCCCCGCAGCGCCCGGCCCTCGTCGGAGGCCAGCCGCGCCGCCAGCGCCGCGTCCCCCGCCGCCAGCCGCGCGCAGGCCCGCGCCTGCTGGGTGTCGACACCGCTCTCCGCGAGCGCGCCCTCGATCTGCTCCGCCGGCAGCGGGTCGAAGCGCACGAGCTGGCAGCGCGAGACGATCGTCGGCAGCACGTCGGCCAGGCGGTCGCTGAGCAGCACCAGGTGGGCGAAGGGCGGCGGCTCCTCGAGCGTCTTCAGCAGGCGGTTGGCCGCCTGGTCGTTCATCGTCTCGGCCCCCTCGATCACGAACAGCCGCCGGCGCGACTCGAACGGTGTGCGGGTGGCGGCCGCCACGACCGGCTCGTCGATGTCGCCCACCAGCATCTCGGCGGCGCCCGAGGGGCGCACCCAGGTCAGGTCGGGGTGGCTCTCCCGGTCCACCCGCTCGGCCACCGTGCCGGGACTCGCCGCCCCCTCCTCCAGCAGCACCGCGGCGAGCCCCCGCGCCACCGCCCGCTTGCCCGACCCGGCCGGTCCGTGGAACAGGTAGGCGTGGGAGGGCTGCCCGCCCGGCGCCAGCGCCGGCCCGAGCACGGCCGCCGCATGGGGCTGGCGGACCGCGTCGGGCAGCCTCGCCTCGTGTCGCCGCTCCTCTGAGGACATGGGCGCATGCTAGGCGGCGGGCGGATACGTTGCGCCCGTGGCCCACGGCACCCTGATAACCATCGAGGGCATCGACGGGGCCGGCAAGAGCACCCTCGCCGCCGCCCTGCAGGAGGCGCTCGCCCGGCGCGGCCTCGACGCCCGGCTCCTCCGCGAGCCCGGCGGCGTCGAGCTGGCCGAGCGCCTGCGAGCGCTCGTCACCGATCCCGGCCTCGACATCTCGCCCCACGCCGAGGCGCTGCTCTACGCCGCCGCCCGGTCCCAGCTCGTCTCCGAGCTGCTGGCGCCGCTCCTGGCCGCGGGCACGGTGCTCGTGATGGACCGCTTCTCGGACTCCACCCTCGCCTACCAGGGGGGTGGCCGCGGGCTCGGCCTCGAGCAGATGCGCAGCCTCGACGACTTCGCCACGGGGGGGCTCACCCCCGACCGCACCCTGCTGCTGCGCCTGCCCCCCGCCCTCGCCCGCGCCCGGCTGCGAGGACGCGCCGACCAGCCCGCCGCTGAGCGCGACCGCCTCGAGGCCGAGCCCGACAGGTTCTTCGAGGCGGTCGCCGCCACCTATGACGAGCTCGCCGCCGCCGAGCCGGGCCGCTTCCGCGTGCTCGACGCCACCCTCACTCGCGCAGAGGTCCTCGCCGCAGCCCTCTCCGCCCTGGCGGACCTCCCCGCCGCCCAGGGCTCCCTCTAGCATCACGCCCATGATCCCTCCGAGCAGACCGGCCCGGCATGGCGTCCGCGCTAGCGCCGCCTGCCTCGCCGCGCAGGTCCTGGCGCTGGCCCTATGCGCCGGCGCGCTGGCCGCGGGGACCCAGAACGCCCCCGCAGGCACCGTCGCGACGACGCCGGCACAGAGCGCTGCGACGGGCGCCGGCGGCGCCACAGTTCCGGCCGCCGGGGTTGCCACGACGACGCCCGCCGCCACGGTGCCGACGATCGCCACCACGACCGCGACCACCACCGCCCCGCCCGCCGCCGGTGCGCCGGGCACCCAGACGGCGACCCCGGGCGCGACCACGACCAAATCGGTGGTCGTGGTCAGCCGCGGGGGCAAGGGAGGGGGCATCTCCGGCGGCGCCATCCTCGCCGCGGTGATCGCCGCCCTGATCGCCCTCGGATGCCTCGTCTGGGCGATCTTCAGGTTCGGGGCCCTCGAACCGCACTGGCTGCTCTCGGCCCGCCACTCGCTGGCCGAGGCCGGCTTCCGCACCTCCGCAACGTGGGCGGAATTCACCGACTGGATCCGGCTCGGCCACTAGGCGGCCGGCGATCCGCCGGCCGACCGGCAGCGGGCCCGGGCAGCGCACCCGTCGTGCGCCCTCCCGGACCCCGCAAATTGCCCGGAAAGGGCCGGCTCGCAGGGGTTTTTCGGTCCGGATCCGGGCGCCGGAGCGACTAGAATTGAGGGTGGAAACGGGGTGAAATTCGAGTCCTCTGCACCCTAGCCGCACCCGTCGTTTCCGTCCGGTCGGCGAGGGACCATGGTCGACCCCGTCAAACAGCTTTCGAGTGGGTTGTCCGCACGCAGGCGCAGCAGAGGAGGAAGGTCCGATGAACGAAGCTCCGCACACCACAGTCTCCCCGGAGACGGCCCCCGGCCAGGCCCTTCAGGTACGGCGCCTGCTGAGCAGTCCGGGGACCCATCCATTCGAGTCCGTGGAGTGGGAGCTGCGAGATGCCCGCATCGGCCATGGCGATCACATCGCCTTCGAACAGCGCGAGGTCGAGTTCCCCAAGACCTGGTCGCAGAACGCCACCAACATCGTCGCCCAGAAGTACTTTCGCGGCCAGCTCGGCTCGCCCGCACGCGAGCACTCGGTCAAGCAGATGATCAGCCGCGTGGCGGGGACGATCACCGGCTGGGGACGGTCCGGGGGCTACTTCGCAAGCGAAGAGGACGCCACCGCCTTCAACCACGAGCTGACCCACATCCTGCTCCACCAGATGGCGGCGTTCAACTCGCCCGTGTGGTTCAACGTGGGCTTCGAGGAGCACCCGCAGTGCAGCGCCTGCTTCATCCTCTCCGTCGAGGACACGATGGAGTCGATCCTCGGCTGGAACACCAAGGAGGGGAACATCTTCCGCGGCGGCTCCGGTTCGGGCATCAACCTCTCGAAAATCCGCGGCTCGATGGAGCCGCTGGCCAAGGGCGGCACGGCCTCCGGCCCGGTCTCCTTCATGCGTGGCGCGGACTCGTGGGCGGGCACGATCAAGTCCGGCGGCAAGACCCGCCGGGCGGCGAAGATGGTCGTGCTCGACATCGACCACCCGGACATCCGCGAGTTCATCTGGTGCAAGGCCAAAGAGGAGGACAAGGCCGCCGCGCTGCGCGACGCCGGCTTCGACATGTCGATCGACGGCGACGGCTTCTTCTCGATCCAGTACCAGAACGCGAACAACTCGGTCCGCATCACCGACGAGTTCATGAAGGCCGTCGAGGAGGACGCCGACTGGCGCCTGCTCGCGCGCACCACGGGCGAGCCGATCGGCGAGCCGATCCCGGCGCGGGCCCTGATGCAGGAAATCGCCGAGGCCGCCTGGCGCTGCGCCGACCCGGGGGTGCAGTACGACACGACCATCAACCAGTGGCACACCTGCCCGGCCAGCGGTCGCATCAACGCGTCGAACCCCTGCAGCGAGTACATGCACGTGGACGACTCGGCCTGCAACCTCGCCTCGCTGAACCTGATGAAGTTCCGCCGCCCCGACGGCACGCTCGACGTCGAGACCTTCGAGCACACGGTCGACATCATGCTGCTCGCCCAGGAGATCGTCGTCGGGCCGTCGAGCTACCCGACCGAAGAGATCGCCGTCAACGCCCGCGCCTTCCGCCAGCTCGGCCTCGGTTACGCCAACCTCGGCGCCTACCTGATGAGCAACGGGATGCCCTATGACTCCGAGGAGGGACGCGGCGCCGCCGCGGCCATCACGGCGCTGATGACCGGTCGCGCCTACCGGCGCTCGGCCGAGACGGCCGGCGCGCTCGGGCCGTACGAGCGCTACCCCGAGAACCGCGAGCCGCACAACGCGGTCATGCGCATGCACCGCGACTCGGCCCACGCGATCCCGGAGCAGGCCTGCGCGGACGGCGAGCTGCTGGCCGCCGCCCGCCGCTCGTGGGACGAGGCCGTCGCGCTCGGGGAGGAGCTCGGCTACCGCAACGCGCAGGCCACCGTGCTTGCACCGACCGGCACGATCTCCTTCCTGATGGACTGCGACACGACGGGCGTCGAGCCCGACTTCTCGCTGGTCAAGTTCAAGGAGCTGGTGGGCGGGGGGCAGATGACGATCGTCAACCGCACGGTGCCGCTGGCGCTGGCCACGCTCGGCTACTCAGAGCCCCAGGTCGAGCAGATCGAGGCGCACCTGGCCGAGCACGGCACGATCGTGGGCGCACCCGGGCTCGACGAGGCGCACCTGCCCGTGTTCGATGTCGCAGTCGGCGAGCGGGCGATCAGCCACATGGGCCACATCAAGATGATGGGCGCCGTCCAGCCCTTCATCTCCGGAGCGATCTCGAAGACCGTGAACATGCCCCAGGAGTCGACCGTCGAGGACATCGCCGACGCCTACATCCAGGCCTGGCGCCAGGGTGTGAAGGCACTGGCCATCTACCGCGACGGCTCCAAGACGGCCCAGGCGCTACGCACCGACGCACAGGAGAAGGCGCCGGCCAACGTCGATGAGATCGTCGAGCAGGCCGTGGGCAAGGCCCTGGCCGAGGCCGGCCCGCGGCGCAAGCGGATGCCCCGCGAGCGCCAGTCGATCACCCACAAGTTCTCGATCGGCGGCCACGAGGGCTACATCACCGCCGGCATGTACGAGGACGGCACCGTCGGCGAGATCTTCCTGACCGACATCGGCAAGGAGGGCTCGACGCTGCGAGGGATGATGAACTCCTTCGCCACGGCGATCTCGATCGCCCTGCAGTACGGCGTGCCGCTCGAAACGCTCGTGCAGAAGTTCAGCTACATGCGCTTCGAGCCGGAGGGCATCACCGGCAACCCGGAGATCCCCTTCGCGAAGTCGATGCCCGACTACATCATGCGCTGGCTCGCCTCGCGCTTCCTGGACACCGACGCCCAGGAGGAGCTCGGCATCCTCACGCCCGAGGTGCGCGCCCGCAAAGCCGCCCAGGACGCCCTCGCCTACGACGGCGACACGGCCGGGCCGCCCGCGCCTGAAGCCTCCGCAGAGGCCGGAACGGCCGCTCCCACCAGGGCCCTGACGGACACACCGCCCGTCGTCCCGGCCCGCCTGCAGGGCCTGGACCTCGGGCCGGCCTGCAGCCAGTGCGGCGGCATGATGCAGCGGACGGGCAGCTGCTACACGTGCTCCTCCTGCGGCAACAACACCGGCTGCGGCTGAGTGTAGAGGGTCATCGGATTGTCGAAAGTTGGTCATCCCAATGTCCCAACTTCCGTCTGTTCGACGGTACTAGGCGGAGCCTGTTCGGCGCAACCTCCCATCTCGCGCGCGTCACGTCCTACGCCGCCTGGGGGCGGACGGTCACAGGTTCAAATCCTGTCTCCCCGACTAATCGACGGAAGGTGCAAACGGGTGTAGGTGGGTGCAATCTCCCGCCGCTGTTGGGGGGTTGGGGTGCAGCGAGGTGCAACGAGGTGCACCCGGTGCCCTCCCTCCCCGGACGGCGCCCCCGAGCATGAGCGCAATCATTCGCGGCGCCGCCAGCGCGCGGTGTGGCGTCGAGTGGCAGTTCGCCGAGCAGATAGCGCGCGCGGATGGCTGACTGGCTCACCTTGACTCCGCTCGGCGGACCCGCACCCGTTGGGAGGGCGCGCACATCGGCGCAGACACTCGCCGATGCGCTCCCGACGGACCGGGGCCCGCGACTACGGTTCGGCGAGGAGCGTGGCCGTGCCGGGAGCCGTGCCCGCCGAGCGCATCCTTGCGGGCCCGCTCGCGTCGTGCTTCAGATAGCGATCGAGGAAGGCCGTGGTGACCCGCTCGACGACCGTCAGCTGGGGCTGCTCGGCCGAGTAGGGCCGGAGGTGTTCGGCGCCGATCAGCCTGAGGAGGTACTTGGGCGGGCGGGCAGCCGCGAAGAAGGCTTCGGTTTCGCTGGGCGGGTTGACGGTGTCCGCTGTTCCCTGGACAGCCAGCAACGGGGGTCCTCCCGGCGGGAACGTGAAGCTGCCGAGAGCCGGTATCTCGGCGCCCGAGAGGATCACCGCTGCGCCGACCCGAGGGTCTCGGTAGCGGGCGTCGTAGGCCACCGCGAGCGCGGTGTCGCCGCCGTCCGACTGGCCGGTGACCGCGATCGCGGACGGATCGATCAGCCCTGAGAGCGCTCCTGAGCCGCTCTGGCCGAGCGAGAGCAGGGAGGAGATGACGAACCTCATGTCGGCCGGCTGGTTGACGAGGTCTGACTCGTCGGGCCCCCCGGGGGCGTGGGCGTTCTCCAGCGGGAACACCGGGGCGGCGACGACGTATCCGGCTCGCGCCCAGGCTTCGAGGAGCCGTGCGTAGAGCTTCGGGGTGACGTCGTAGCCGTGACCGAAGATCACGAGCGGAAACGGGCCCTCGCCACTGGCCGGCGCCGCGCTCGGCGTTGCCGCGGCGCCGGCGGGGCCGAGGACCGGGTAGAACACCTCCGTGACCAGCGGTCGCGGCTCCGTGGTGCCGTCCGGGAGGGTGATCGTGCGGCTCGCGTCTACCAGCCTCACGATGCGCAGCCCGACGGTGTACTCGCGCGTCTCGCTTGCGCGCGAGGAACCGCTCGCGCCTGAGTGCCCGCTCCTTCCGCCGTGACGCTGCACGGCGGCGCCCTCCGAATCTCCGCCGCGCGTGGAGGAGCCCGTGGTTGTGAGGATCACGGCGAGCGCCACGACGGCGCTGACGAGCGCCACCGCCCCTGCCGCCACAGCGCGCCGGCGCCGCACGGCCCGCCGCTCACGCTTACGGGCGAGGGCCCGCTCGGAAGGCTCGCTGCCGCGAGCCGTTGCGTCACGAGGTGGCGTGTTGGACCTGACGACTTCCTGAGAGCACTCCCATGGTGAAAGACGTTTCACACTTGGTTGGGAGTCGGTTTACCGTGAGCAGGTAGTTGTCACGGTATCCGATCTTCTGAGCGGCACAGATCCGAACCGGGGGGCTCGGCTCCGCGGTTCTCCTCCTCGCGGGCACTGCGGCCGCGGGCGCTCGCGCGCGTCGCCGGAGGCGACAAGAACTGGGAGGGGCGCGTACGGCACGTCGAAGCGCTCGCCGCCAGCCCGGCGTTTCAGGAGCTGCGCGACCGGGTGTTGGAGCTGGCCGGGCTGGAACCTGAGGACCACGTGCTCGACATCGGCGCCGGGACCGGGCTGCTCGCGATGGCCGCCGCCCCGCGCGTCAGGCGTGTCAGCGCCCTCGACGTCTCACCGGCGATGTGCGCCCGCCTCGCCGACAACCTCGAACGCGCGCGGATCGGCAACGTCGACGTGCTCGTCGGCACCGCAGCGTCGCTGCCGCTGGCAGACCGCTCCGTGGACGTGGCGATCTCCAACTACTGCCTGCACCACCTCGACGACGACGGCAAGAGCCGCGCGCTCGCGGAGATCGCGCGTGTCCTGCGCCCCGGCGGGCGGGTCGTGTTCGCCGACATGATGTTCACACTCGATCCCACCGACAGGCGCAACCGCGTCGTGATCGGGTCGGTGATCAAGCGGATGCTGCGCCACGGGCCCGCCGGTGTGCTGCGGCTGGTGAGGAACGCCTGGCGCATCGCGACCGGGCGCTGGGAGCGCCCCGCCTCCCCCGAGTGGTGGCGCGAGGCGCTCGACCGGGCGGGATTCATCGACGTGTCTGTCCAGGCGCTCACGCACGAGGGCGGGATCGCCCACGCCCGCACCCCGCTCGGGCGGGCGCAGCGGCCACAGCAGAGACCCGCCGCGCGGCTCTAGCGCGAGCGAGGCCGGCCAGCCGACCGGCCGGTACAGTGCGATCGGCGATGACTCGCGCTGGAAGCGATCGGCCGCGTGCGCGCCCCGAGCCGGCCGCCTCCGCCCACCGGAGAGCCCGGCGGCGGGAGCTCCAGCGCCGGAGGCTGCGTCGGCGCCGGGGCGGAGCCGTGCTCGCCGCGGTGGCGGCGATCGGCCTGGCGGCGGCGCTCGCCGGCAGCCTGTCCTCGGGCCACAGGATCTCGGCGGGCGCTCGGGTACGAGCGGCCCGTTCCGCCCCGCGGGCACCTCACGCAAGCACGGCCGCGAGCGGCTCGCGGGCGCCGGCGGCGCCCGAATCACGCCCGGCGACGGTCGCGGGCGTCGCTCCACACGCCCCGCCCTCGCCCGGCTCGCTGCCGCAGACGCACGCCTACCCGACGGCGCACAGCAGCAGGTTCCGGGCCCGGATGGCCGCCCTGTGGGCCGGCATCGTGCGGGGTGCCGTGCGGCCCGCGCTGCCCGCGTTCTTCCCGAAGGGCGCCTACCTGCAGCTGAAGGCGGTCGCGAACGCGGGCTCGGACTGGACGGACCGCCTCGTGAACGACTACGCGCTCGACATCTCCGCCGCGCACGCGCTGCTCGCGGGCGGCGCAGGCCAAGCGAGCCTGATCGGGTTGCATGCCGACGCGCAGTTCGGTCACTGGATCGAACCAGGCGTCTGTGACAACAGCATCGGCTACTACGAGATGCCGGGAGCGCGCATCGTGTACCGGCGCGGAGGCTCGATTCACTCGCTCGGCATCGCGTCGATGATCTCTTGGCGAGGCGAGTGGTACGTCGTCCATCTCGGCGCGGTCCTCCGATCCGCCGAAGCCGGTGTCGTCGACGAACCCGCCGCCGGACCGGGGACTCCGGCGTACTCCGGGACCTGCTGAGCGGCGCCCGGCGGTGATGAGGGCGTTCTCACCCCCCGGTTAGTCGCACATTAGCTGCAGCCGGATAGTCGATTCATGGCCCGACGCGATCGCCCTCCGAGGTGGTGCACGACGAGGAAGATCGCCGCGGCCGCGGCCGTCGCGTTCGCCGCGGTGGCCGTCCGGGCGCCCGCCGGTGAAGCGGCGAGCTCGAACTCCAGGCCGGCAACAGGAGCAGAACGCTCGGCGATCGTTACGGCATACAAGGCAGCCGACGGCAACGTCTCCGAGGTCCATGGCGTCTTCGTGTCCCGTTCGAACGCCGGCCTGGCCGTCGTGTGCGCGCGCACACCGGAAGCGGGCACACGCTCATATGTGTTCAGCCGCCACGGGCGCTCGTGGCGCAGCGCCACGAGCGGTCCGGTGGGCAAGGCCGGCAGTTCGGCCGACCGCACGCTCGAGCGGGCATGCGGATGACATGGGAGCCGCGCCCGCCAGTCGCCGTCGCGCGACAGCGCCACCGCTGGCGCTGAGCGTCCTCGCTGCCGCCGCCGTGGCGGGCGGATGCGGCGAACAGTCGAGCAGGGCCGCCGGCGTCACCGCCCGCGCCCCCCGCACCTCGGCCGTCCCGGTGGTCTCCCCCGCCGGGCGGGTCAGCCCGGAGTGGACGCCGATCGCGACGGTCGCCGGGCAGGCGGCGGCCTGGGAGGCCGAACGGTCGGGCGTGACGCTGCTGCGCTTCGACCAGTCCCTGCTGCGGCTGGCGCTGCACGCGGGCATGGGAGAGCCGAGCGGCTCGTGGAGATTCGGCGATCGGATCGGCCCGAGCGAGATCCACCGCGTGGTCGCCGCGTTCAACGGCGGGTTCAAGTTCGAAACAGGCGTCGTGGGATACAGCTCCGAAGGACGCACGCCGGTGGCGCTCCGGCCCGGGCGCGGCTCGATCGTGACCTATCGCGACGGCACCACGCAGATCGGCTCGTGGGAAGCAGGCGTCCCCGCGCGCGGCCGGCCGATCGCCTCTGTGCTGCAGAACCTGAGCCTGCTGATCGACCGCGGACGGGCTGCGGAAAGCGTCGAAGGCTGCATCCTGTCCTGCTGGGGAGCGACCGTCGGCGGCGTGAGCGCCACCGCGCGCTCGGCTCTGGGTATCGACGGATCCGGACGCCTGGTGTGGGCCGCCGGCGAGAACCTGCGGCCCTCCGACCTCGCCCGCGGCCTGATCTCGGCGGGCGTCCTCAGGGCGGTCGAGCTCGACATCAACCCCGACTGGGTCGCGGGGTACCTGTACGTCCACAGCGGCGGCGGACCCAGAGCGGTGCCGCTCGTACCCGGGCAGTTCGGGATCGCCGGGCGACTGCTGGCCCCCTACGCCCGTGATTTCTTCACGGTCACCGGCCGGTGAGCCGATCGGCCCCCGATCCGCGCGCGAGCCGAGACGCCGGGCTCCGCAGGCTGCTGCATGCCAAGCGCTGGATCCTCGCGACGAGCGTGGCGCTCACCGGCGGACTCGTGGCGCTCGCGGCCGGCGCGTTTCCCGGACGGACGATCAGCGGTGCCGGCGCCCGTGGTGCGAGCGAACCGGCTACGACCGAACCCGCCTCGCCCGGGAGCACGTCCGGCGAAGCCGAAGGCTCCGGGTCGCTGACACCGCCCGAACAGGCGCCGGAAGGATCCGAAGCCGGCGAACCGCCTTCGTCCGGCGCCGAAGAACCGCCCGTCGTCTCCGGCGGGTCGTGACACGGGGCAGGCGGGCCCGATGAGACCGTCCTTCGCAGGCCCGCGGCCCCGTCTCGGGGGCGATTCCGCCGAGGAGGTCTCTGGGTGACCGTGCCGCCGGCCACGATCGGCCCCAGCGCCTACTGGTATCTCACGCGGTCCACCGGCTGGGTCTCGTTGCTGCTGCTGACGGCGGCGGTGGTTCTCGGCGTGCTGCAGGTGAACCGATGGAACTCCGACAGGTGGCCGCGGTTCGCGGTTCGCGGCCTTCACCGCTACGTGTCGCTGCTGGCGCTCGCCTTCCTGGCCGTGCACATCATCACGGCCGTCCTCGACAGCTTCGCCCCGATCAGCCTCCTGGACGCCGTCGTGCCGTTCGCGGGCAGCTACCGGCCGCTCTGGCTCGGATTCGGCGCGGTCGCGTTCGACCTGATGCTCGCGGTCGTGATCACGAGCCTCATGCGGCGGCACATCGGCTATCGCAGCTGGCGGGTCGTGCACTGGCTCTCCTACGCATGCTGGCCGGTCGCGCTCTTGCACGCGCTCGGCACCGGCAGCGACGTGAAAAGCGTCTGGTCGCTCGCCCTCACAGCTCTCTGCGTGGTCGCGGTGACCGCCGCGGTCGGCGTCCGCGCCGTGGGGGGCTGGCCCGAGCACGCGCCGCTGCGGGGAGGAACGCTCGCGCTGGCGGCGCTGGCCCCGCTCGCGCTGATCCTGTGGCTGCCGAGCGGCCCGCTCGGCAGTGGCTGGGCGCGCCGCGCCGGCACGCCCGCCGCGCTGCTGCCGAGCGCCGCCGCCAGCGCCGCCTCCGGCACGCCGGCCGCCGGCGCCGAATCGCTCGCCCGAGGCTTCACGGCCAGCCTCTCCGGGACGATCGAACAGGGCCCTGGGCACGCTTCTGGGCAGACCGCCGTGCAGATCTCGGCGACCCTCACCGGCGGCGCGTCCGGGCGGCTGGCCATCGAGCTCGACGGCCAGGGCCTACCCGGAGGCGGCGTCGCCATGAGACACAGCCGGGTCGAACTGGACAGCCCTTCGGCGGGGGTGAGCTACCGCGGCGCGATCGTCGCGATCGACGGCGGCCGGCTGCTCGCCACCGTGAGCGACAGCGCCGGCCATCGGCTCACGCTCCAGATGGCACTCGACGTAACCGGGCAGGCCGGCTCCGTGACGGGCACGGTGGCCGCCTCTCCCGTCCGCGCCCAGGGCTGACGCGCCCGCCGCCCGTGCTCAGCGTTCGTAGACCGTGAAGAAGTCGCGGTCGTCCGGTTCCAGATACCGCGTCGAGGGCCGTTCCATTCCCGGCACCAGGTTCTCGGGCTGAGCGCCGCCGGGAGCGCCGTAGGTGATGAAGCTCGTCCAGAACGAGTTGATGTCGAGCTCCATCGCACGCACCGCGCCGGCGCGGATCAGCGTGCCGGCGATGCTCGCGACGGACTGGTCTTCGCCGGTGGCGTAGATCAGGTTGCCGCGGCTGTCGACCCCGACGGCCGAGCGCCACACGAGGACCGCGTTGCCGACGGTCGCGCCCCATTCGGAGGTGTTCCCGACGCCGGGGCTCGGCCGCCCTCCTTCGACGATGAGCGGCAGGTTCTGGCGGGCGAACGCCACGTTCGCGGGAGCCGTCGGGCCTCCGGACCAGTCGACGACATCGGCTTCGCCGTTCGCGTACCCGACGATCGTGGCCTGTCCGTTCTGCATCGGCGCGTAGGTGCGCCCACCGAGGGCGAAACCGCCTTTCGAGTCGGCTAGCTTGAAGCCGCTGTTGAACGTCGCGAGCAACCGTGCCCGGCTCGCGGCGGGCACCTCCATCGGGCCCCTGGGCAGTTCGACCGACGGCTCCAGCCGTCCCGGGTTGAGCGCGATCGCGGTGCGCTTGGTGTCGATCCACGCCAGGCCGACGTACACGCGCGGGTATTCCGGCTGGTCGCGCATCGTCGTCACCAGCACCGGCGGTTCGCGTTCGAGGCTCGGGCGGGTGGCGTGCCAGACGCCCTCTCCGGGAAGCGCGGGCGCCAGCAGCGACGGGACCTGTGCGGGGCGGTACTCGAGGCCTCCGGCGGCCGCCCCGCCGGCGGCATAGCCGACCTTCGGCAGGGCCTTCAGCGCCGGGCCGCCCTTGCTCGGAGCGGTGAAGTTGTAGTAGATCGACTCGACGCTCGCCACCAGTCCCGCGGCGCCGTTGTCGCGCAGCCACTCCACCGTCCGGATGCCGAACGGTGAGTTCGATGTCTGCGTCAGCGCACCAAAGTAGGAGGCGACGGTCGGGATCAACAGGACCATCGAGACCACGAGCGCGATCCGCCGCAGGCGCTGGACGCCCGAGATGCGGCCTGCCCGCCGGCGGTGCATCGCCATCGCGGGACGCGCATGCGCGCTGGAGTGCATATGAGCTTGTAAGGGTGACCGCGCGCGAGTCCTGCAAGCGAGAGCGCCCCCTGAGGGCATTCTCACGAAAATCGTGCGAGAGCCGCGCCGAATCGCCGCGCGGTCGTGGAATACCTCCATGCGAGCTCAGGAGCGGCGGATCGCCTGAGCGGCTGCTCGCCGCGAACCGCCGGCCCCACCTACCAACAACACCCCCCAGACCCCCCGGAGTACACGATCAACTCCTTCCAGGCAGCCCCCGATACAGAGGCGTTCCGCGGCTATGCCGTCCCCGGGCCGAGAGCGCTTCCCGGGGCGAGGAGGCTGAACGGGCAGTGCCCGCGCGCCCGGCTGAGACCCCTGGTGCTGGCGTGCCGGCCGCGACAGTGGAGCAAGAACCTGCTCGTCCTGGCCGCGCCGTGCGCGGCGGGCCTCATCGGCGGGCCGCTCGTGGCCGCACAGGTCGCGGGGGCGTTCGTCGCGATGTGCCTTATCTCGAGCGCCACCTATCTGCTCAACGACGCCCGCGACCGCGAGCAGGACCGGCTGCATCCGCAGAAGCGCTCGCGCCCGATCGCCGCCGGGACGCTCTCCGCCGGGTCGGCGCTCGCGGCGGCGGCGGTGCTGGCCCTCGCCGGGCTGGCGCTGGCGAGCGCCGTCGACGTCGAGCTGGGCGGCGTCGCGTGCGCCTACCTCGCCCTCACCGTCGGCTACTCGCTGTGGCTGCGTCACGTGGTCGTCGCCGACATGCTCGCGATCGCCGCCGGGTTCGTGCTGCGAGCCCTGGCCGGAGGCGTCGCCACCGACATCTACCTGTCGCGGTGGTTCGTGATCGTGACGGGATGCGCGGCGATCTACCTCGTAGCCGCGAAGCGCTACGCGGAGCTGCGCGAGCACCACGGCGCGGCCGCGACGCGGAGCACGCTGCGCCGTTACTCGGCGCGCGGACTGCGGCTGGCGCTCGTGGGGACGGCGAGCATCGTGAGCGTGGCTTACTGCGCGTGGGCGTTCACCCGGCCGGCGCACGTGTGGTGGTACGCCGCTTCGCTGCTGCCGCTCGTGGCATGGCTGGCCCGCTACGCCGTGCTGGTTGAGGCGGGGGCCGGCCAAGCGCCGGAGGAGCTCATCCTGCGAGACCGCACCCTGCTCGTCCTCAGCGTCGCGTGGACGCTCCTGTTCCTCGGCGGCGTCTACGTCGCCGGTTGACGGGATGAGCGCGGCACAGCCCTCCCGCCGTCCGCCGGACCCCGCGCGCGCCGCTCGCCGGCAGCCGCAGCGCCATCTCTCCCCGGCGCCGGATCGCGCCGGCGAGCGGCGCGCCCGCCGCCGCGAGGAGCACCGTAGACGGCGCCTGCTCCGGGTCGATCTCGGGGCCGGGGTGCTCACCGGGATCGTGCTGCTGCTCGCCACGCCCGGCCTGGCGATCGCCGGACTGGTGGCGGTCGCCCTGGTCGGCCTGTGCGCGGCCTCGATCGTGCGCGAGCGCCGGCGCCTTCGGCGCTGAGCTCACCCGCTTCGCCGGCGCCAGGCCGTGCGTTTCTCTTCGAGCGCCGGCGGGAGCACGCCGTACATCTGCTCGATCGTGTCGAGCCACAGGACCGCCGACTCTCAGCTGAGGAGGCCCGGCAGCTAGCCCGGTATCCGGCGGGCTGCGGCGGAGGAGACCCCCAGGAGGTCGTGAGACGGGTCACCCGGCCGGTGGAACGCCGAGGGGTGGTAGTCCCACACGATCCGGTCCGTCATGGCGAACCGGACCCCCACCCGCAGCATCCGTTCGAGCAGGAAGAGGTCGCCGGGCATGGGCAGGGACGCGGCGCCGAGCTCGCGTTCGAAGAAGCGCAAGCCGCCATGGACGAGGGCTCCCTGCCAGCCGAACCGACCCCAGGCCGGCGGGAAGGTCTGCAACCGCTCCGAGGAACCGCCGGGTCCGTGCGCCTCGAAACCTCCGTAGGCGACCTCGGCTCGCTGTTCCCGAGCACAGTCGAGCAAGCTCTCGATCGCGTCCACCCGCAGGCTGTCGTCGTCATCGAAATGCAGGAGCCAGCGGCCTGACGCCAGACGCGCGGCTTCGTTGCGGGGGATCGCGCTTCCGACAAGCCAATGCCTGACGGGGTCCTCGTGAGCGACCGTGCGCTGGGTCAGGTTCACGAACCGCACCCGCGCGTCACCGAGCGCCATCAGCCGTTCGTGGAGCTCCGCGGGAGCCGCATCGCCGACGACGATCACCTCGAGGCTGCCATGGCTCTGCCCGAGCACCGAGGGCAGAGCCCGGTCCAGCAGAACCTCCGGGCGGTCTCGAGTGGCGATCGTCACCGACACCAGGGGATCTGCTTCAAGAAACGCCTCCTGATAGTCCGCCGACGAGCGCGCCCGAAACAGCCGGCGGCGGTTCTCGGCCTCTTCCTCGAAGACCGCACGCAGCATCGGCTCCATGCGCTCCCCAAGCATCTCCTCGATGCGCCCAAGGCGCTCGCCTAGGCCATCGACACGCGTGGCGATTGCGCGGAAGCGCCAATCGAGCGCTCGTCCGAGCAGGTGCCTGATCACGGCGCAAAAAGGCGGGCCGGCACACCTTGAACGCGAGTGCCACCCGTGACCTCGCCGAGGACCACCGCGCCCGCGGCGACCACCGCTCCGGACCCGATGACCGTGTGGTCGACCACGATCGCGCCCATCCCCACCGTCGAGCCCTTGCCGATGCGCGTGTTGCTGGCCACGTTGGCCCCTGGGAGCAGCGAGACGAACCCCTCGACGTGAACGTGATGGCCGATCAACGTCCCTCGAGAGACGAGCGTGTGCTCACCGATCCTGCTGTGCGCGCCGACGACCGCGCCGGGGCCAATCAGCGCGCCCGCCTCCAGCCGCGCCGAACCGGCGATCACCGCCTGCGGATGGACGACCGTGCCCGGTCGCCAACCCCGCGCGCCGATCAGCTCCCAGAACGCGCCGCGATCGCCTCCGGCCGCGATCGCGAGGGGTCGGCCCTCGCCGGCGACGTCGCGTGACAGCACCGGAATCCCATCGAGCTCGGTGCCCACGCGGGGGCCGTCGTGGAGGTCGATCAGCCCCATGATGCGGCTGCCTCCCGCCCTCGCCCAGTCGGCGACCTCGCTCGCGAACGAGCCCGCACCGGCCAGGAACAGCTCCGCGGTCGCGCCTGCTTGCAACTGCCTCCGGCCCCTCACCACCCTGAGTCTGAATATCCGTGCGGACGTGGGAGAACTCGTAGAGTCCTGACATGACCGCCCAGACCGTCCCACCGTCCCCCGCCAACCCCCTTCAGGGCGGTTGCCTCTGCGGGGCCGTTCGGTTCGAGATCACCGCCTCGTTCCTCAGCGCCGGCTACTGCCACTGCACGCGCTGCCAGCGCCGCACCGGAACGCCCTCCTCGCTGAACGGCCGCGTACCGCAGGCGGGCTTCGAGCTGCTCTCCGGCGAGGATCAGCTGCGGGCCTACGAGCCGCCCGGGGGCGCGCCGAAGCTCTTCTGCACAACCTGTGGGGGCCACGTCTTCAGCGGCGATCCGCTCCACGACGAGGAGGTCGCGGTGCGGCTCGGCACACTCGACGGGGACCCCGGCATCCGGCCGCAGTACCGCATGTTCCTCGACTTCGCGATCCCCTGGCTGGCGGTCCCCGACGACGGCCTCACCCACTACCCGGGCCTCCGCAGCTCCTAGCCGTCGCTGCCGGTAGCGCCAGGCGCGCGCAGCTTCAGGTATTCGGACAAGCTGAAGGGCGGCGGGTGCGCTCCGCCGCCCTCACCACCAGTAGACGCCGAAATCGACGGAACATTGCCTCACTGGACGAATCTTCGGTCACGCCCCTCGAGCGAGACTCGCAAGAGCGCCTGCGGAGCGGCACCCTCCGGCCCCTCCCCGCGCCCCCGCCCGGCCCGAGCCTCAGCCCGCCGCGCCCACCGGCGCGCCCGCCCTAACGAAGCGCCGCGGCTCCCGCGAGGAGATCAGCGCCGAGCGTAGTCGCAGCCAGCGCAGCGAGCCAGGGGTTCCGCAGCGCTCGCGCCAGCCTTTGAGCAGCCACTCGAGCCGATCGGCATCATCGACCCGCGCCAGCACCTCAACGCCCCCGCCGCCCTCGGCCGCCGGACCCAGGCGGACCAGGTACAGCTCCCCGGTGTCGTGGATCCAGGCCGCTCGGTAGAGGGGCCCGTCCGCGCTCTCGCGCCACCAGAGCCCGACATCCTGCTCACGGGAGGTCAGGCGCTCGGGATCGGAGTTGTAGAAGGCGACCAGCGAGGGATAGCGCTGGGCCGTCGCCACCTCTGGCTGCAATACCTGCTTCATCGCTACCGCCGATCATCGGGGAGGGTTCTAAAGGGAACCTTCCCGCGCCAGGCTTAACGAAGCGTTACCGACTCGTAAGGATCTGCCGAAAGCCTGCTCTCTGCGCGTCGGTAGGCATGGACCACCCGGCCGAGGTCGGCAGGGATCGTGAGAGAGGGGGTGCCACCGGCTCTCGCGAACCGGTGACACTCGAGTCCTCTCAGGGGTTCAGACGCTTCTTCAGCGCGCTGGCCGCGGAGAATTTCGCGGCTTTCGAGGCCGCGATCTGGATCGTCGCCCCGGTCGAGGGGTTGCGCCCCTGTCGCGCGGCCCGCTGGCTGACGCTGAACTTGCCAAAGCCCGCAAGCGAGACCTCTCCCCCGGAGGCAAGCTCGTCGGAGACCGACTCGATCACCGCCTCGACTGCCTGGCGCGCCTGGCTGCCGCTTATGCCGGTTTTCGAGGCGACCGCCTCAGCTAGCTCGTTCTTGGTCATGCCACTCCCTTCTCGAGTGTCTTTGCTCCGAGGAGGCTAATAGCTGATGCGGACGACGACACCCGGAAACACGGGGTTTCTCGCCCGAAAACGCCCTAATTTCCGGGGAACTCGAGCGGTGCCGTGCCACGCAGGGCGCCGTTGCCGCTCGCCGGCCGCGTCCGCGAGCGCAGCACGTAGCGCAGCGCGCCCGCCTCGCAGGCCGCCCACAGGGCCGCCAGCCAGGACAGACAGGCCAAGCCGACGTGCACCCACACGAGCTCCGTCGGCAGGTGGGTCTTGTACTGGTCGAGGCCCACGGCGCCCTGCAGGGCGAGCAGCCAGCAGAGGACCGTCAGCGGCCGTCTGACCCGCTCCGGGGCCTGCCGGCGACGGGCCAGGAGCCAAGCCGCGACGGAGGCCAGGCCGAAGACGAGTGCGATCTCGCCGTGGCGGTGGATCACGAAGTCCATCGTGGCGCGGCCGTCGAAGTTCAGCCGGTTGATGCGCTGCCCGGGCGAGCCACCCGCGTGAGGCCCCGCGGCCGTCGCCGCCGTACCCGCGAAGATCGTCAGCGCGCCGAGCGCTACTAGCCCGAGCAGGCCGCGCAGCAGACCGCGGTCGGCGATCGGCTCCGGTTCGGGCTCGAGGTCGCTGCCGGGTTGAGCGTCCGGCTCGTAGGAGGCCCGCCACACGAGCACCACGGCGCCCAGGAGGATCAGCATCGACAGGGCGAAGTGGCCCATCACCCAGCCGTAGTCGAGGGCCCCTTTGACCGTGAAGCCGCCCAGCACCGCCTGTGCCACGACGCCGAGCGGCAGCAGGCCACCGAGCCACACCAGGTCGCGCCTGTAGGGGCGCCGTCGCAACGCCCCGACCCAGGCGAACCCGGCAGCGAGCACCACCGGCACGGACAGGACGCGGTTGGAGAACTCGATCACCGCGTGGGTGTTCAGCGGCGGGTAGTAGCTGCCGTAGCACTTGGGCCAGGTCGGGCAGCCGAGTCCGGAGCCCGTCAGTCGCACTGCGGCGCCGGACAGCACGATCAGGGTCAGCGCCACAAGGGCGGCCCATGCGAGCAACACGTACTGCCCAGCCGTGACCGTGTAGCCGTTGGTTCTGTCCCGGAGCCGCTGGCGCATCGCCGTCAAGTCTGCCACCGAAAGGGCACTTCCGAGGCGATCTCGGCGAGGCGCGGGGCGGCCGCGTCGCGCTCGGACACGGTCAGCTCGCTCGCGGCCAGCGGCCAGCGGATGCCGATCTCGGGGTCGTCGTATGCGATGCCCCGCTCCAGGCCCTGGTCGTAGTAGCCGCTCTGCTTGTAGATCACGTCGGCCGTGTCCGAGAGCACGCAGAAGCCGTGGGCGAAGCCGACCGGCACGTAGACCTCCCGCAGCGCCTCGATCGTCGAGCTCCACCGAGTCCCATTCCCCGTAGGTCGGGGAACCGCGGCGCAGGTCCACGGCGACATCGAGGATCCGGCCGCGCGCGCAACGGACGAGCTTGGCGACACCGTCCCCGACCTGGAAGTGCATGCCCCGCAGCACCCCGCGGCCCGAGCGGGAGTGGTTGTCCTGGACGAAGCTTTGCTCAGCGGGGATCCCCGCCGGCTCGTGCCATTGCCGGCGGTAGGTCTCGATGAAGAAGCCGCGATCGTCCCCGTGGACGGTGGGCTCGATGGCCACGAGGCCAGGCAGGCGCGTCGGGACGATCTTCACGAGCGCAACAGGGTACCCGGCTGCTGCGGCTCGCGATGGCCGTCGGCCGGCGTCCGGCTGAGCTCAGTGGTGGTGACGGCGGCGGTGCCTGGGCCGCGTGTGGATGATCGTGATGCTGCGCTGGGAGACGTTGCGCTCCTTGTCATAGGCAAGGAACGTGAGCGTGTGGCGCCCGAACCGGATGTGCTTGGCGCCCTGCCAGGTGATCGACCCGGCGAGGTAGGACGGGTCGCTGCTGCCGTCGTAGTTGCGGATCAGCTTGCCGTCGATCTCGAGCCTGATCCTGAACACGCCCTGGGAGCTGCGAGCCGAGACGTGGATCGGCAAGGGGCCGCTGTAGCGGATGTGGTTGGAGGGGGAGGCCACCGTGATCCTCGGCCCCGTGAAGACGCCGCAGGAGCCCTTCAGGTGGTCGCCCTTGTGGGCGTACTCCCGCATCGCGTTGAAGGACGGCTTGCGCGCCCCGTCCGCGCGGATCAGCCCCGAGGTGACGGCGCCTTCGTCGATCAGGGGGAACCAGAGGGCGACCTGCACGTAGGGGTCCCCCGCGAGGCAGTGGTAGGCCTGTTCGAGGTAGCTCGCCTGTTGGGTGTCCCCGACACCGGCGGGCTTCTGCCCGGCCCATGCGCCTTCGCTGCATGTGGCCGTGCTCGTCCGCCAGCTCATCTCGGTCATCCAGATCGGCTTGTCATCGCCGTTGGCGAGCATCACGCTGTGGACTTCCCGATAGGCCAGGAACGAGTCCGGGATCATGCGGTTGTCGCTGCCGCGCAGGAACTGGTAGGGCGAGAGCACGTTGCAGGCGGTGTCGGTGTGCACGCCCACGGCGTCGAAGGAGCCCTTGCCGCCTGCCGCGTAGACGCCTTCCAGGAACGAATAGTCGTTGCCGGTCAGCCCGCCCATCACCACGACCGCGTTCGGGTTGCCGGCCTTGATCGCCGGATATGCGGCTCTCAAGAGCGCCGCGTAGCCGGCCGGATCGGGAGCCCCGGTCCACCAGCTCGACGCGTCCTCCTCGTTCCAGATCTCATAGGCGCTGACCCGGCTGCCGAAGCGGCCCGCAACGTAACGGAGCATCGCGGCGTAGTCCTGGGGGTTCGCCGGCGGCGCGTGCGAATCCGCGGAGCCGGTCTCCCACGAGGGGCTGTCGACCACGTCGAGCAGCACTTTGGTGCCGGCCGGGAGAGCTTTGAAGGATTGTTCGTAGGCCGTCAGCCAGCCCTCGTCGTAGATGCCACGACCTGCCTCGAGGTCCTGCCAGGGGGCGAACATGCGGACCCAGTGGGTGCCGAGCGAGTGCATGTCGGAGACGCGCAGGTTCTGCGGGCCGGGGAGCGCGAGGCCGGGTTCGGCGGCAACGGCCGGTTGAGCCACCAGTCCGCAGACGATCAGGGCGAGAGCCCAGCTCACCGCCCAACGGGCCGCAGTGCCCCGCCGAGAGGCGCGGTGGTACCGGCGAGACCTCCAGCCCGCGGTGGGTCTGGTCGGAGCGTGCACGCGTTCTGGTCGGCCGTCGCGCTCGGAACCGTAAGCGCAGTGGGGCCGCGTCGACGGATCGACTACCGAGCAGTCAGCCAAATCCGAGGTGCCTCAGCTTCTGCGCGACACCGTGCCTGACATCCATGCGCTCGCGCACGCGCGCCGAGCCCGCGTCGGCGATCGGCCGCCAGCGCCTCGTCTCACGGGCGATCTCCGAGAGCCGCGCCTGCACCGCCGCCGGGTCGGCCGGGACGTCGAGGTAGTGGGCGCCCGGCCGCAGGACGCGATGGTCGCCCGCCGGGTTCGCCGAGACCAGCAGGCAGCCACTGCTCATCGCATCGGCGGCCGCCTGGGTGGGAAAGCCGTCGGTGACGCCGGCGAACTCCGGACCCGGCGCTTCGGCGGAGACCGGGGAGAGGAAGACGTGGGTGTCGCGATGCAGCTCTCGCAGGCCCTCCGGGGAGAGCCAGCCATGGAAGGTCGCGAGATCCGATGGAAGCTCGTCCTGCCGGTTCAGATGGGGTCCGACTACGTGGAGGTGGAAATGCTCGGCGGGAAGCTCACGGAACGCCTCGGCGGCCACGTCGAACCCCTTCCTCGGAGGTGCGTCGGCGGCGAACAGGCAGATCAGCTTCTCCGTCTGCGCCCAGCGGCGCTCGCCGTAGTCGTAGAACCTCGTCTCTGTGAAGGCCTGATCGACAGGTGTCACGCCCGGCACGGCCCTCAGCACCTCCGGGACATATGAGAACGCGGTCGACAGCCGCGCGACCAGTCTGCCAACCTGCTCGATCCCCTCGGGGGTGACCGTGAGCCCTCCACCGGGATAGATGCTGCCGTGCAGTCGGATCCCGGAGCGACGCAGGAACAGGCTCAGGTCCGGTCCCTCCATGAAATGGGGGTCCGCGGGATCGCTGAGGCCGATCCCGGCGAGGCCAGCCAGGAACAGCATGAACACACCGTACGCGTCGGTGATGCCCTCCGCCAGGGCGACGCGAGGAAAGTCGGCGATCGGATGGACGGGCACCGGAAACGGGTCCTCCATCTTCCAGGTGGAGAAGTAGAGCGTGTCAGGAGCCAGCTCGAGCATGGCCTGCGCCTCGTGGTAGCGAAAGCCGCTCCGCGCCCACGGGAAGGTGCTGTCCAGAAACGCCAGGCGCCGCACGCGCCTGCGCCGCGCGTAGCGGAGCGTCGGCAGCAGCGGCGCCGCCCTCACGATGGGTCGCGGCTGCGCCGGATCCGCCGCAGGCAGCCCATACAAGCTGACCATTTCCGTGAAGCTCACCGCTGGTTGTTACCGGATCGCGCGGCAGATCGGCGCTCCGCATCGGGCGGCCAGGGCGAACGCGCCGGGGTGATCTAGGCTTGGGCGCTTGGCTGAGAGAGAAGTCCAACCGCCGCTCCGCTTCCAGCGACCGACCCTGCCGGACTCGCCAGAGGTCGAGCGCTACTTCGAGCTCTCCCGTGAGGAGCGGTGGTTCAGCAACGGCGGCCCCTGCTGGCGCCTGTTGCGCGACCGGCTGGCCGATCGCGTGGGCGCCTACTGCCTGCCGGTGGCGAGCGGCACGGCCGGACTGATGGCGGCCGTTGCCGCCCTACTCGAGGATGGACGGGCGGCCGGCACGGCCGCGTTGATGCCCTCCTTCACATTCCCGGCCACGGCGCAGGCCGCGCTCTGGGCGGGCCTCCGGCCTCGGCTGATCGACATCGATGCCGGCCACTGGCACCTCGACGCCGAGCGCCTCGAGCAGGCCCTTCGGGCCGCAGGTGGGGCAGCGGCCCTCGCCGTGGGCGTCTCCACGTTCGGCACGCCGCCCCCGGCGGAGACACGCTCCCGGTGGGAGCGCGCCTGCGGCGCGGCGGGCATACCACTGCTGCTCGACTCGGCGGCGGCCTTCGGGGCGGCGGCCGATGACGGGCAGCCCGTCGGTGCCGGCGGGGACGCCGAGGTCGTCTCCTTCCACGCCACGAAGCCTTTTGCGATCGGCGAGGGCGGGGCAGTCTTCACGCGGCGGCGGGACATCTACGAACGCATCGAGCTGGTAGTCAACTTCGGCCTCGGGACGGACCACTCCCAGGCGTTCGCGATGGGGCTGAACGCGAAGATGAGCGAGCTGCACGCCGCGACGGCCCTCGCCGTGCTCGACCGGATCGACGAGATCCTGGCCACCCGCCGCCGGTCTGTGGAGCGCCTCCGGGCCCGCGCCCGCGCCTCGCTCAGCTGGCAGGAGGGCTCGGAGCATTCGACCTGGCAGTTCGTGCCGGTGGCCTTCCCCGACGGGGAGACCCGTCGCGAGGCGGTCGAGCAGTGCCGGGGGCAGATCGAAGTGCGGACCTACTACGAGCCGCTTCACACCCTGGCGCCGCTGCGCGACCTCTCCACGGTGGACGGCGCTCTCGACCGCACCGACGATCTGCACTCGCGGCTGCTGTGCCTGCCGATGGCCAACGACCTGAGCGACGCCGAGCTCGACGCGATCGGCGCGCCTCTGAACGCCCGGGAGGCGCCCCCGCTGAGCCAGGCCAAGCTGCAGGCTACGGGCCAGTAGGCAGGGGGCGGGCGGGTACTCCCGCCACCGTCTGCCCCGGAGCCACCGGTCGGATCACGACCGCGCCGGCGCCGACGACAGCGTTCTCGCCGACCTCGACATCAGGCAGGACGACCGCTCCGGCACCGATCTCGGCTCCAGGACCGACGCGGGCGCGGCCCGCGATCACGGCCGCCGGGCCGATCACGGCGCACTCGCCGAGCTGGACGTCGTGCTCGACCACGGCGGCGGTGTTGACGAGCGAGCCTCGGGCGAGACGGGCCCCGGGGCCGACGCTCGCGTTGGGGAGCACCTGCACGCCCGGGCCAAGGGAAGCGCTGGGAGCTATGTGGGCCGAGTCGTGAACGAGCAGGGGGAGCTCCAGCCCCGCCGCCTCGACCGCTTCCACCACCTCCAGGCGCCCTCGCGCGCTGCCGAATCCGAGGATCACGCCTTGCACCCCGCGCTGCCCGATCCCGGGCAGATCGTCACGGGTCCCGATCACCGCCAACGGCCCCACCCGCCGCCCGACGTTCTCAGGCATGTCGTCGATCAGGCCCAGCACCTCGAAGCTCGAGCCGGGAACGAGCACGTCGAAGACGACTGCCGCGTGCCCGTCCGGGCGAGATCCGTAAATCGCCACGCGCACGGCGGCAGCCTATCGGCGCAGGAGGAGCGTCTAGGCTTCTTCGCCGTGAGTGCCGCCGGCTCTCCCGACGGGCTGCAGCGCGAGGTCGAACTGCTCGGCCAGCGCGTCGAGGCTCTCGACCGCCGACTCGACAGCATGCGCGAGTTGCTCGCGCGGGCCTATGAGGACACGCCGCGGGCAGCCGTCGAGCTGCTGCGAGCCCGCCGCGAACCGGGCTATGAGGAGGCCTTCGTCCCGGAGCCGCTGATGAGCGTGCGGATCGGCGCCTTCCAGCCCGGGGAGCTGCTGTTCGACCGCGCCCTCGCGAGCGTGCGCCGCCAGAGCTACGAGCGCTGGGAGGCAATCGTGGTGCTCGACGGGCGCGACGCGGATACGGCGCGCCGGATCGCCGCGCTGGGCGACGAGCGGATCCGGTGCGTCGAGCGGCCCCGCAACGGCCCCTACCCGGCGGCCACCGGGGCCCGCTGGCAGGTGGCTGGCTCCCATCCCTTCAACGAGGCGTTCGCCCTCGCCCGCGGCGCGTGGATCGCGCCGATCGACCAGGACGACGAATGGGTGGACGACCATCTCGAGAGGCTCCTGGGATCGGCGCTGAGCAGCCGAGGCGAGGTCGTGTACGGCGTGGCCCGCGCGCTCGTCGAGGGCGACGGCGAGACCTACTTCGGCGCCTGGCCTCCGGCTGTCGGGGACTTCGGCTTCCAGGCCGCCATCTACCACGCCGGCCTGAGGACGTTCCTCTACGACGCCAACGCTCACCTGCTCGATGAGCCGGCGGACTGGAACCTCGCGCGGCGCATGATCGAGGCGGGAGTTCGCTTCGAGTTCGTGGATGCCGTCGTCACCACCTATTACGTCGACGAGCGCGACCGCGGAATCGACTGGTGGCGCGAGCGCCGTCTGGCACGGGGACGTCATGGGGACGGCTGAGCGGGCGACCCCGAGGACCGCGCCAGACGGAATGACTGCCGTCGGGAGTGAGGACGGCGCCGCCTCGAGGAGCACCCTGGGGTTGGTCCTTCTGGTCTGTCTGCCGGCCGCCGTGATTCTGCTCAACGGGATCGCGTGGGTAACAGCCCTTTCGCGCAGCGGCTTCTGGGCCGACGACTTCCTCAATCTCACGCATTTCTCCCATTCCCTCGGGAACCTGTCTGACAACCACATCAACGAGGGCAAGTACATCATCAACATCTTCTGGGCGATCGGAACGCTGGCGTTTGGAGCCGGCTCGGTCGTTCCGTTCCTTCTCGTGAACGCTCTGGTGTTTGCGGCGGGCCTCTTCCTCTGGCTGCACGCCGGTAGCCGAGCGAGGTGGCGGCCCGTCGACAGTTGGTGGATCGCCGGCCTGTTCATAGCGACCGCGGCGTGGCTTCCAACGGTCCTTTGGTCCTCGAACATCACGCACTCCGGTGGCTTTCTCGCACTTGGAGCGGGACTGGCCGCGCACGAACGCTGCGTGCGGGCGACGACGTTCCGCTCGGGCGCGGCGTGGTCGGCCACCTGCGGAGTCGCCTGGATGGCGGGCGTCCTCAGCAACCTGATCTACCTCGGCCTACTGGCGATAGCCGCATACTGCGCCTACCTTCAGGTGGTCAAGCTGCATGAGCTCGGCGCCGAGACCAGGAAGGCGGCTTCGGCGGTGGTGGGGTGGAGCCTCGGGTTGCCCATCATCTACTTCTTCGCCGTCGCGTACCCGGGCGCCACGAGCAGTCCGGTCTATGCCACAAACGGCCTCGGCTTCCTGCACGAGAACCTTCGCTATTACCGAGAAACGCTCGCCTCCACCACGCTCCTCACGATCTTCTATGTCGCGCTGCTGGTCGCGGCTGCCGTTGGCGCGATCCTCGCTGCCCGGCGCCGCGATCTCTTTCCACTCGCTGTCCTCGTTGCCGCGGCCGGGACTGCGCTACCCGCGCTGGTGCAGAGTCAGCAGCGCGAAATCCACTATGTCGCGATGCCGCTGCTTCTCACGTTCAGCGCGCTGGCGGCCGGCGCCCGTCCGCTTTGGCGCGCACGGGCCGTGTCGAGCCGGTGGGCAAGAGGGGGCCTCGCCGTGTCCGCCTCGGCGATGCTGCTGATGGTGTTCGTCCATGCCTCAAACCTGCGCACATTCTTCGTCTCGACTCCGTATGGGTGGAGCCTCACGACGTTCCGCTCCGGTGTCGCTTCGCTCACGGCGGAAGGGGCCATCGTGTGCGCCCGTCTGAACCTCTCCCCCCAGGGACAAACGCTCTTTATCGCCGAGATGTCCGGCACCAATGGCTTCGCCGTGCCTCCGATCAGCGCCTCGGGCGCCTACCTTGCGTCCGGGACCCAGCATTGTCCGGCGGGCACGACGATCGTGACTGTCAACTTCAACCCGCGCGGCGGCTTCGTCGCGTCCGGTTAGCTAGCCCGGCTCACATGGCGGGCTTGTGCAGCACGACGACCCCGTCCCAGATCTCCATCTTCTCGATCGGCAGCGCCTCCCCGAGCTGATCGGGCCGACCGTAGGCAACCGTTCCGGCGGCGGCATGATCGACGAGCCGCTTGATCACGCCGACCATTCCGGCATCGTGACCTGCCCTCATCTCGCCGCCCTCGCCGCCGTCGAGCTCAGCTACGTCGAGCGGCCGGGGCAGCGGCTCGCCGTCGGGCCAGTCGGGCAGATAGCCGGTACCCCAGTCCTCGATCACGTAGATCCCGCCCGGCCGCAGGTGCTCGCGATATAGGACCTGGAGGGATCGCGCCGTGAGCGTGCCGAGGTGCGAGGCATCGTCGACGATCACCTCGAAGCCCTGCGGGGCGTGCTTCTTCCTGATCCGCCCCATCAGGGACGCATCGGTCTGGTCGCCCGCGTAGACGTGCACCCGTGGGCCGAGCTCGATCGGAGGCGGCTGGAGGTCGACCCCGACTATCGTCGCCTTCGGGAGCGCGTCGCGCCACATCTCGAGCGAATCGCCTTTCCAGACGCCGAGCTCCAGCAGCGTGAACGCGGTCCGTCGGAGGGGCCCGAGGAGCTGCTCGTAATGCGGCAGATAGGGCGTGGGCTTCACCGCCACGTCCGTCCCACCGTCCCCCGGGAGCCGGAGCCAGCCCGGACGGGACTTCGACCGGCGAACGGTCGAGGCGATGCCGCGCATTCGGCTGCTCAAGCGCGACGTCGGGAAGGGACACTCACGCGGCAAGTATGCATCAGCGCCCGCCGGACCGCGGCGCTGCGCGCTCCGGTTGGCTGCCCGCCACTATGCTCCCCGGCTGCGATGACCATCGACGACGTAATGGCCAGCCTCGGTGTGCAGGTGGAGCGCCTGCGCACCGCCCGCGAGGAGATCGACAACGACTTCCCCTGGTATCTGTACGACATCCTCGCCAACCTCGTCCACATCGACGCCATGCTCGCGGGCGAGAACCGCGATCTGGACCGGTTCGCCCAGGGTCTCCCCGTCGCGGACATCGGCGCCGCCGATGGGGACCTGGCATTCGTGCTCGAGGCCGAGGGGCAGTGGGAGATGGACATCGTCGACACGGCCGCGACCAACATGAACGGGCTGCGCGGCGCTCGCGCCCTGCGGGACCACCTCGGATCGAAGGTGGCGATCTACGACATCGATCTCGATCAGCAGTTCTCGCTTCCGCGCGAGCGCTACGGACTCGTCTTCCTGCTCGGCATCCTCTACCACCTCCAGAACCCCTACTACGTGCTCCGGCAACTGGCCACGCGCTCGGACTACTGCATCCTGAGCACCAAGGTCGCTCGCTACGCCGGCCCGTCGCGCACCCCGATCGCCGACCTGCCCGTCGCCTACCTGGTGGCCCCCTTGGAGACCAACAACGACCCGACCAACTACTGGATGCTCTCGCCGGCCGGGCTGGAGCGCCTCGTGGAGCGCAGCGGTTGGAGCGTGCTCGGACGGTTGAACGTCGGCAACACCGCCGAATCGGACCCGGTCGATCCCGCGAAGGACGAGCGGATGTTCATGCTGCTCCGGAGCGCGACGGCCTGATCAGGCGCTGTTGGCCGTCACGCCGTGGCCCGTCGAGAGCAGCTCGCGCAGCCGCTCGACCACGACGGGAGGCGAGCAGTACCGCGTGATGAACGCCTGGCCCGCCTCGGACAGCTCGCGCCAGAGGACATCGTCGGCGTAGAGCCGCAGCAGCTGCTCGGCGTTCTCCGCCGGGTCGTCACTCGCGAGCACGCAGCGATCCAGTCCGTCGATGCCGCTGGCGCCGACGCTCGTGGTCACCACCGGCAGGCCGACCGCCAGGCACTGCGTGATTTTGCCGTTCAGTCCCGCGCCGTAGGGAACCGGCGCGGCGAACACTCGCGCCCGGTCGAACAGCGGGCGGATGTCCTCGACCCAGCCTGCGACTTCCACCCTCGGAGAGGCGAGCGCCTGCACCTCGGGGGGCGGATCGGAACCGGCGATCGTGACCTTGATGTCGGGGCGCTGGCGCCACACGGCGGGCATCACCTCGCGCACGAGCCTGATCGCGGCGCCGATGTTCGGCGGGTGCTTGAAGCCTCCGACGAACAGCACGCCTGAGCGCTCGTCGGGACCGAACACGTATTGCTCGATCTCGTGGATCGTGGGCACCAGCAGCGTCTCGGTGCCCGGCGCATCGTGCTCGACCTGGTCGCGCTCGGCCTCGCTGACCACCAGCGTCACATCGCTGGCCTTGATCATGGCCAGCTCGAGCTCCCGCAGGGCCTGGGCCTTGGATCCGCTCGTGAGCAGCTCCCCGGCGCTGTCGGGGCGGCGAAGAGCCTCGACGACGGCCGGATCGCCCGCCAGCCGGCGCGCCTCGCGCAGCCAGTGCAGGTCGACCGTGTCGTAGGCCACGACGGCGGAGGGGGCGTACTCGCGCACAGCGTCGATCCAGCGGCTCGCGGCATGCGGTCGCGAGAGGATCACGGCGGAGAGCCGGGGCCCGATCGTGGCCAGCTCGGCGTTGACGTCCAGCGCGCCGTAGAGGACCTCGACGCCCATCTCCTGCAGACGCCCGGTGTAGGGCTGGATCGACGCCAGGTTTTCGGCCATCAGGCTGACGCGGGCACCGAGCTCGATCAGCCCCCGGATGATCGCGAGCATCCGCAGCGAGCCGGCGTCCCGGTCCCACATCGGAACATGGTGGTCGACCACGAGCACGTGAGGCCCAGAATGGCGGTCGGCGGCGATGCGGACGTTGCGCGGCGCCGATGCCAGCTGCTCGGCCTCGAGCCGGTGGCGCCACTTCTCGACGAAGCGGGGCCGGTTCTCCTCCTGGTGGCGCTTGGGCCCCGACTCCAGGTCCGTTCCGGCAGTGGAGCCCTCGGCGTGCACGACCAGCGAGCGCGGCTCGTAGAGCACCCGCAGCCCGCGCTCGCGGGCCTCGAAACAGAGGTCCGCGTCCTCGTAGTACATCGGCAGGTAGCGCTCGTCGAACCCTCCGGCCTCGCGCCACAGCTCGGCGCGCACCATCAGCGCTGCGGCGGAGCCGTAGTCGACCTCGCGGCGGTACTCGTACTGGAACAGGCCCGGGTCCTCGCCGCGGCCGTAGTTGGCACCTGTGCCGTCCCGCCAGATGATCCCGCCCGCCTCGCACAGGCTCCCGTCGGGATAGATGTACTTCGGCGTGACGATGCCGACGTCCTCGGCCGATTCCGCGCAGTCGAGCAGCGCCCGCAGCCACCCGTCGGTTCCTTCGATGTCGTTGTTGCAGAGCACCAGCCAGCGGCCCCGGGCCGCGGCGGCCGCCCGGTTCATGCTCCGCAGGTAGCCCATGTTGCGCTCGTTGCTGATCAGCTCGATGCCCTCGACGCGGGACAGCATCTCTTTCGTCTCCGCGTCGGCGTCGTCGTCGATCACGATCACCTCGTGGGAGACGCGCGTGTTGTTGCGCCGGAACGACCGCAGGCAGGCCAGCGTCAGATCGGCATGCGAGTACACGGGCACGATCAGGGAGACGACCGGCTGCGGGTCACGGGGGAGCACCAGCAGCGGCTCCGTGGGAGTCTGCTCGACCGTCTCCTCGCTCGGGGCCTGTACGGCCGGCAGGGAGCGCATGGCGAACAGCCGGCCGGCGAGGCGCAGCGAGAGGCCGAGCAGGCGGGCGAGGACCGAGTTCTCCCCGATCGCGCCATAGAGCCCGCCGCGGGCGCGCTCGAACGCCGCCCAGGTGACGGACTCTTCGATCCGGCGCGTCAGCTTGTGGGCCTCCTCCAGCTGGCTCTGCAGGGCGGCCATCCCCTCCCTCTCTCGATGGGAGACCTCCGCCAGCTCGCGCTCGAGGGCCGCGATGTCCTCGCCACGCAAGGCGATGTCGCGATCGCGCACCTGCAGCTCCCGGAGGTGGCGCGAGCGCCGCTCCGCCTCCTCCCGGTGCTCGCTGCGGCGCTGGGCCTCTTCCATCGCGTGCTGCACGCGGTCGGCCTGTTGTCGTTCCCCGTCGCGGAGCAGCTCCAGACTGGGGTCTGCGAGCGTCGAGCTCTGGGCGATCGGCGGCAGGGGCGTGCGCGAGGCGGCCGCAACGCAGTACAGGGGGGCGGGGTCGCCGGCGACCCGCCATTCGTCCCCGGAGCGCTCGAGAAAGAAGTCCGAGCTCGGCGAAGGCGTGTCGCGGGCGCCGCCGAGCGGGCCGAGATAAGAACCGGTGATCGTTCGCTGGACCCAGGGAGCGACGTGCTCGAAGCGGCCCTGCAGCAGGGCCAGGAACTCCTCCACTGTCAGCTCGAGCTCGTGGAAGGGGTTCGCCTCGGTCCGCCCTTCGTCGTACGCGCCGCGATCGGGCGTCGAGACGAGCAGGATGCCGTCGTCGGCCAGCAGTCGCTCCACGTGGTCGAGCACGAGCCCGTGGTCGCGAACGTGCTCGATCACCTCGAACGCCACGATCGCACCGAAGGACCCGTCCTCGTAGGCGGACAGGTCCAGGGCCGAGGCGACCTCGAAGCGCAGGCCGTCGCGTTCGTAGTTGACCCGGCTGTGCTCGACCGCCCGCTCGTCGATGTCCACACCGACGACCTCGCTCGCCTGATCTGCCAGCATCGCCGCGCCGAAGCCCTCGCCGCTGCCGAGGTCCAGCACGCGCCGCCCCGTGACGAGCCGGCTCGCCCACAGGTACCGGTGGTAGTGCTCGTAGATGACGGGCACATCAGGCGCCCACGGGACGCACCGCTCCCCCGTCCAATCGATGAGCCGAGGCGCGGCTGACCTGCGCGGGGTCACGAGCCGGAGGATATGGCAGACGAGCGCCCGCAGCCGCCTTGCGGCCGTTGATACCTTGCCACCCCGTGAGCGGACCGAGGAGCGAACGTTCGACGGCCGCGATGGCCGCCGCAGCGGCGAGACGCGCGACCTGGCTCGCCCGGCGGACCGTGCGTGACCTCAAGTCCAGGGGCGGGCCGAGCGAGGGAGGGCGGGATCCCGACGCGCTGGCGCGGGAGCTGCACCCGGCGCGTCTCGCGGCCGAGCCGGAGACCGTCACCAACCGTCTCTATGAGCGGCTCGACGATTCCGACGTGATGGCAGTGGAACAGCTGATCCGCGACACCCACGGCGCCTGGGAGCACTACTTCGGCACGGCCGACCGGGCGACGAGCCGGGGGCTGCTGCTGGCGCTCGGCATGTGGCTCGGCTCCGAGCGGTTGCGCGAGCGGACGGGCCTGCTCCCGGGCGAGCCCCCCGAGGACGTGCACGCGATGAGCCGCGGCGCCCTGACCGCGGCCGGCGGCCTATACGAGGCGGACATGGTGATCGACGCGCTGCTCGCCGGCGGCGGCGATCTCGCGGACATCCACGCGGCGCTGGACTTCGGCTGCTCCTCCGGGCGGGTCGTGCGCTCGCTCGCCGCCGCCTATCCCGACGTCGCCTGGCACGGCTGCGACCCGAACGGGCCCGCGATCGAATGGGCACAGGCGAACCTCCCGGTGGCGAGCTTCTTCGTCAACGGCAACGTGCCCCCGCTGCCCCTCGGTGAGGGCTCGCTCGATCTCATCTACGCGATCTCGATCTGGTCGCACTTCGCGCCCCAGCGCGGCCTGGAGTGGCTCGAGGAGATGCGGCGGCTGCTGCGGCCGGAGGGTTACCTGGTCGTGACCACGCACGGTCTGACCTCGGTCGACCACTACCTCAAAGAAGGTCTGCGCTCGCCAGAGCAGTCGCGCGAGATCGAGACCGCTCTCTATCGGCGCGGGTGGTGGTACGCGGCTGAGTTCGGCGAGCAGGGAGACTGGGGCGTGGTGGACCCGGCCTGGGGCACCGCCTTCCTCTCCCCCGAGTGGCTGCTGACGCAACTTTGCCCTCAGTGGCGTGTCCTTGAGTTTGCACCGGGCCGCAACCAGGACAACCAGGACGTCTACGTGCTGCAGCGGGTGTAGGGCGGCTCACCGGCGGGCCACGGCACGGCACCGACGCCATATCCGTGGGCGGCGGGAGAGCAGCCGCAGCGGGACCGGTTGCTAGCGTTCAACGACTCTTGACAACTACCCTTCCCCGATCCTCCACGGTCCCGCCGCCGGTCGACGTGCCGGGCGTTCCGGCGGTGTCGATCGAGTCGGTCAGCAAGACCTTCAGGCTGCCCCACCAGCAGTTCTCGACGCTCAAGGAGCGGGTCCTGCACCCGTTTCGCACGACCGAGTACGACGAGCTGCGGGCCGTCCAGGACATCTCGGTCGACATCGCCACCGGCGAATTCTTCGGCATCGTGGGGCGCAACGGAAGCGGCAAGAGCACCCTCCTGAAGTGCATCGCCGGCATCTACGGGGTCGACACCGGACGCATCTCCATCGCCGGGCGACTGTCCCCCTTCATCGAGCTCGGCGTCGGCTTCAACATGGATCTGACGGCGCGGGACAACGTCGTGATCAACGCCATCATGCTCGGCCTCAGCCGGCGCGACGCCCGCGCCCGCTTCGACGATGTGATCGCCTTCGCGGAGCTCGAGGAGTTCGTCGACCTGAAGCTCAAGAACTACTCGTCGGGGATGCTGGTGCGACTCGCCTTCGCGACGGCCATCCAGGTGGACGCGGAGATCCTCCTGATCGACGAGGTGCTGGCGGTCGGCGACGCCGCCTTCCAGCAGAAGTGCTTCGAGGAGTTCTTCCGCCTCAAGCGGGAAGGCAAGACGATCGTCTTCGTCTCCCACGACATGTACTCGGTGGAACGCTTCTGCGACCGCGCGATGCTGATGGAGCGGGGCCGGATGGTGGAACTCGCCGACCCCCACACGATCGCCCGCGCCTACCACAAGCTCAACTTCGGCACCCTCCCCCATGACGCCCCCGCGGCCGGCCCGGCCGACGGCGGCACGGCGATCGCGGACGCCTGGTTCGAGTCGGCCTCCGGTGAGCGCGTCACGACCGTCAGCCAGGAGGAACCGCTGACGATGTGCTTCGAGGTGCGCTTCGCCGAGACCCTCACCGACCCGGTCTTCGCGGCCACGCTTCGCACCGAGCTGGGCCACACGATCATCGTCGCCCGCAGCGACCAGCACGGAGCCGTCAGCGGGGAGTTCCGCGACGGTGAAAGCGTCGTGGCTCGATTCGGACTGCCCGGCTGGCTGACGCCCAGCCGCTACATGCTCACCCCCTCGGTGGCACGCGAGGGCACCGGAGCGGACACGGTGGCGATGGTCGAGGACATGACCTCGATCGTGGTCCACGGCAACTCGACGGGCGGGATCCTGGAGCTGCCCGTCGAGGCGAGGATCGAGCGGGCATGAGCTCCGGCCAAGGGCTGCGGCTCCCCCTGCCGAGTGCCGTTCCGGCGCGCCACCGCGTGCACGGCCCCTCGGCGCTCAGCGGCGATCTCCGTCGCTTCTGGTCGCTGACCTTCACGCTGGCGCGCACCGAATTCAAGCTGCGCTTCTTCGGCTCGGTGCTCGGCTACCTGTGGACGCTGGTGAGGCCGCTGCTGCTGTTCAGCGTGCTCTGGGTGTTCTTCACCCAGATCGGCCACGTCAACGACTCCACGGCCCCGGGGGCGAAGTTCTACGGCGTCCAGCTGCTCGGCTCGATCGTCCTCTTCACGTTCTTCGCCGAAGCCACGACCGGCGCTGTACGCTCGATGGTCGATCGCGAAAACCTGCTGCGCAAGATCCATTTCCCGCGCCTGGTGATCCCGGCCTCGATCGTGCTGCTGGCGCTCTTCAACCTCGGCCTGAACCTGATCGTGGTGATGATCTTCGCGCTCGCCTCCGGCGTCGAGCCGATGCTCAGCTGGCTGGAGCTGCCGCTGATCGTCGGCGGCCTGGTACTGCTGGCGGGTGGCATGGCGATGCTGCTGTCGGCGATGTTCGTGTACTTCCGCGACGTCCAGCCGATCTGGGAGGTGCTGCTGCAGATCCTCTTCTACGCCTCGCCGGTGATCATCTCGATCGACACCGTCAAGGAAAAGCTCAGCCCGACCTTGTTTCACCTCTACATGCTCAACCCGCTGGCGGTGATCTTCCAGCAGTTCCGCCATGCGATGGTCACGCACGACACGATCAGCGCCGGCCAGGCCCTCGGCAGCTGGGCGGCACTGCTCGAGCCGCTGGCGATCGTGCTCGGCATCTTCATCGTGGGTTTCGCCGTGTTCGACCGCTCGGCGGCCAAAATCGCGGAGAATCTGTGAGATGGAGATGACCGAGACAGACCGGGCCCACCAGGAGCTTGCGGCCGAGAACGAGCGCCTGCGCGCCCGCATCGACGCCTTGGAGGCCGAGCTCGTAGAGGTGCAGGCCCGCACCAACGCTGCCGTGGCCCGCTGGCAGGATCGGGCCTACTGGCTCGACCGCTGGCACCTCGACCTGAACGCCCTGATGCGCCGCCGGGGTGCCGCCGAGGCGCGGGCGGCGCTGCGGGCGATGCGCTCGGTGGTGCGCGCCTACAAGCGCCTGAGCGGACCTCTGCGCCGCTCGTGAGCAGGGTCTCGGCCGTCATCCCCGTGAAGGACGGGGAGCGCTACCTCGAGGAGCTGCTCGACGCGCTGTCCCGCGAGGGCGTGGATGAGACGCTCGTGATCGACAGCGGCTCGCGCGACCGCTCGTGCGAGATCGTCCGGGCCGCCGGCGTCGAGCTGCTCGAGATCGACCCCTCCGAGTTCGCCCACGGCGCCACCCGCAACCTCGGCGCCGAACGCACCAGCGGCGAGCTGATCTGCTTCCTCACCCAGGACGCGACGCCCTGTCCCGGCTGGCTCGCCGCCTACCGTGAGGCCTTCACCCTCGACGAGCGCGTCGGCGCCGCCTACGGCCCGCATCTGCCCCGGCCCGACACCAGCCCGATGATCGCCCGCGAGCTGACCGACTTCTTCGCCACGTTCTCACCGGACGGGCGGCCGGTGGTGCAGAGCGCGGGGATGCCGACCTTCCTCTCCAACGTGAACGCCTGCTACGCGCGTGCGTGCTGGTCTGAGATCCGCTTCCGCGAGGTGGCCTACTCCGAGGACCAGGCATTCGGGGCCGACCTGCTGGCGGCGGGCTGGAAGAAGGTCTTTCACCCGGGTGCGGCGGTCCTTCACGCTCACGACTACGGCCCGGTGGAGTTCATGCGCCGTTACTTCGACGAGTACCGCGGGCTGCGCCAGACGACCGGCCACGTCGAGCAGTTCCAGCTGCTCGGTGCGGCCCGTCACGTGGCCGCCGAAGTATCGGGCGACCGCCGCTGGATGGCCACGCAGGATCTCGACGCCCGCCAGCGTGCCCGCTGGACGGCTCGCGCGGCCGTGCACCACGGGGGCCGGCGAGTGTTCTCCGCGCTCGGCTCGCGCGCCGAGCGCCTGCCCGCGACCCTCAGCAGCCGCCTGTCCCTGGAGCAGCGGGGCACGGACGGCCCGGCCGTTCAGGCCCCCGCCGGCGCGGGCTCGCCGCTGCCGCCAGCGACCCACATCCCGCAGAAGCTGCCGAGCGAGGTCTACGAGGTCGCCGAGCGGCTGTGGCGCGAGGGCCCGGCGCCGCTGCTCGACCCGGTTCCCGGGATGGCCGACCGCGAGCACCTTCGCCTGGCGATGGCCATCCCCCCGTTCAGCCGCGGCAGCGGCGGCCACAACACGCTGTTCCAGATCCTCACCCGCCTCGAGCAGCGCGGCCATGCCTGCAGCGTCTGGATGGTCGACTACTACGGCTACGCCCGCTCGGTGTGGCCGGCGGTGCTGCGCGATGAAATCAGGGAGTACTTCGCCCCCTTCGAGGGACCGGTGTACAAGGGCTTCGACGAGTGGCAGGGAGCCGACGTGGCGATCGCGACCGGCTGGCAGACGGTGCATGCGCTGATGCGGGTGGCGCAGTGCCGCGCCCGTGCCTACGTCGTCAACGACCACGAGCCCGAGTTCTACCCCGCCTCGGCGGAGCAGACCCTGAGCGCCCAGACATACGGCTACGGCATGCACTGCATCGCCGCCAGCCCGTGGCTGCGGGACGTGCTGATCGACACCTACTCGACCAGCGCGGAGGCCTTCCAGCTGGGAGTCGATCACGACACCTACAGGCCGCGGCCCATCGAGCGTCGCCGGGACACGGTCATCTACTACGCCCGCTACGCCACGCCCCGCCGGGCGGTGCCGATCGGCCTGATGGCCCTGGCCGAGCTCAAGCGCCGCCGGCCGGACACCCGCATCGTGCTGTTCGGGACCGGCGAAGTCCTCGACGCCTCCTTCCCCTACGAGCACGTCGACGTGCTCAGCCCCACGCAGCTCTCCTGGCTCTATTCCGAAGCGACCGTCGGGCTGTGCCTGTCGCTGACGAACTTCTCGCTGATGCCCAAGGAGATGTTGGCCTGCGGGCTGCCCTGCGTGGAGCTGGCGGGGATCAGCGCCGAGTCGATCTTCGGCGGGGACGGCCCCCTTGCTCTGGCCGAGCTCGACTCCAACAAGATCGCCGACGCGATGGAGCGGCTGCTCGACGACCGGGCCGAGTGGGAGCGGCGCTCGCGCGAGGGCCTCGAGTTCGTCGCCTCACACACGTGGGATCACGCGACCGACGAGGTCGAAACCGGCCTGCGCCACGCGCTGCGCCTGCGCGAATCGGCCTAGGCGATCTCGAGCCAGTCGAGCGGGCGGCCGCACAGCGAGCGCCAGGCGCCCGGCGCCACGCTTGCGACCCGCTCCCGCTCGGCCGCGACCGGTTCGAGCACCACGCCGTCGATGCCCGTGCTGAGGGCGTCGTCGGGACGCAGGTCACCCCCGCCGCGAACCAGCCGCCAGCTGTGGGGACCGCCGCTCAGCGTCACCGTGGCCACCTCGATGGTGGTGCCGTCGCCACCGCTCTGCTGGGAGGGAGCGCCCACCAGCCGGCCGTCGATGTAGACCTGCACCGGGCGATCGACGGTGCCGCCGAGCCAGACGACGTAGCGTCCGGCGCGGGGGACCCGGAGCGTCCCTTCGATGTGCCCGGGACCGGCGAAGTTGAGCTGGGGGCGGCCCTGGAGGTCGGGTGTCGGGAAGACATTTGGTGAGCTCTTCGCCCGGGCCAGGTTCGCCGAGGCGTTGAGAGGCCGTTCGGCGTAGACGATCCGCCGGCCCAGCGCGCCGGCTTCGTGCGCGAGCGCCCCGACCGTGGCGCACGTCGGCACGGCCGAGGGTTCCCAGCCGCCGCCGATCGGCAGGTGTCGAGCCGGGACTCCCGGACCACGCCGCCAGACCGTGTAATAGGCGCCTTTGAAGACCTCCGCGAAGTTCGACGGCGGGCGGCTCTGGCCGGGCGAGCGGCGCGCGACGATCGTCTCGAAGCGCTCGACGGTCGACAGTTCGAGCGTGTCGAGGTCGTAGGTGTGGCCATAGCTTTTCCCGATCCCGGGGACGAAGGCGAAGGGTCCCGAGTAGGCGGCGCCGGGAATGTCCACGGCCATGTCGCGCAGCAGGTAAACCGAGTATTCGTCGAAGTCCGGGGCCAGCGTCGGGCCCTGCCCCGCGTAGCGGCCGCCGATATCAGCCAGCTCGCTGTAGCGGGCGGTCGGGGCCAGGTTGGTGGCGTGGTAGAGCAGGGCGTCCGAGGCGAGCACCCCGACGGCCACCGCGGCCCCCAGCAGCAGGCCCTCGAGCCGCCGCCCGCCGCACAGCCCGAAGGCCCCCACGAGGGCGAGGAAGAGGAGCACGGGCGAGAGGATCACGAGCAGCTTCGCGTCCGTCCACGTCGTCCCGTGGCGGTGCAGGAAGGCCCACGCGATCAGCGAGCAGGCCACGAAGCCGAGCAGCGCCCACGCGCGGCGGCGCAGCAGGTAGGCGAGGCCGAGGGCGATGCACACGCCGACGATCCCGATCAGCAGGTAGGTCTGGTTCAGATAGCGGGGGTCGAGGCGATGGGTTTCGCCGAGCCACACGCCGAAGGACTGGATGAACTTCAGCGGGCGCAGCAGGTTGCCGGGGTCGCTGACCGCCGTGGCGTTCGAGCTCGACACGCCTTCGGCCAGCTGCAGGGTTTTGCCCAGCGGCCCGATCGTGGGCAGGCCCAGCACGGCGATCGCCACGACCAGGCCGGCACCGGCGACGAGGAACGGACGCCAGTCGCGCCTCGTGGCGATCGGCACGGCCGCGACCAGGGCCGCGAGCCCGAACAGCCCCACCCACGGCGTCGCGGCGATCCCGATCGCGTCGAGCGAGGCTGCGGCGGCGATCGCGAACGGCAGCACGGCCCGTAGGCCGAGCCGTTCCCGTAGTTCGCGCGCGCCCACCGCCAGGGCGCCCATCAGCATCAGCACGGGCAGGGCCGTGAGCTCCTTGATCGAGCCCATCAGCGCATAGGCGTAGAGCAGCGCGGGCACCGAGGCCACCGTCGCGGTGACGCCCGCCGCGAGCGGCCGCAGTCCCGCCCGCCGGGCGAGCCAGACGAGCACCAGGGCCATCACGCTGAGCTCGAGCGCCTGGTAGATGCTGTAGAGCCAGATCAGGTTCTGACCGCTGAGCCAGCCGATCGACGCGAGCACGCTGTGGGCACCCGAGGGGTAGCCGTTGCCGAAGTAGGCCTGCAGCGTCGTGCCGTAGACCGGAACGCCGTTGGAGAAGTCGTGGGCGTGGTGGAGCAGGCGCTCGGCGCCTGCGATCTGGATCGCACCGGTCGTGTCGAGCAGGTAGCCCGAGAAGGTCACCCGGCCGGAGACGATCTCCGGAGCCGCGACGATCAGATACACCGCGAGGGCCGCCGCCGGGCCGACCCACCAGCCGCCGGCACGGGCGGACCAGCGCTCGCTCACTCCGCGGCGGCCGAGGACGAAACCCGCCAGGGCGAGGGCCGCCAGCAGGAACGGGGTGAGGGGAGCGGTGAAGCCCACCCAGGTCGTGAACTGCGAGACCACGACCAGCGTGCCGAAGCCGATCGGCACCACCAGCAGGCCGGGAAGACGCCCGCCGCAGATGCGCTCCACGAGCAGCCCGCAGCCTGCCGAGAGGCCCCAAAACAGCAGCGGAAAGAGAACGACGGCTGCCAGGAAGCTCATGGGAGCGGCGAGGCGCCGGGCCTACCCGGAGCGGCCGACTCGACGCAACCCGAGGATGCTGAGCAGGAAGGAACTGAAGAAGATCTGGATGCCGACGATCAGCACGGCTGCGGCCACCACGGCGAGTCGTTCGTAGGAGAGCGAGCCGAAGCCGTGGTCGATCCAGCTGACCAGGATGACGACGCCGAGGGCGACCCCGACGAGCATGAACAGGCCCCCCAGCAGCAGCCCGTGCTCGAGCCGGAAGCGGGCCCGCATGCGGTCGAACCAGGGGTCCTTCTCACCCATGAAGTAGGTCCCGTAGGCGTGCGCGCAGAGCCCGAGGGCGAGCACCTGCGTGCCGACGATCATCAGCAGCGCCCCGCCGATGATGGCGTGCACGCCCCATTCGCGGCCGAACAGCGCGACCCCGGACTCGACGACGAGGATGATCAGCGCGCCGAGGCTGGCGAGAATCCCGCCGGGGATGATGAACAGATGGGTGGGGCTGTGAACGAGCAGGAACCGCAGGTGGCGCCAGCCGTCGCGGAAGGTCGAGAGCTTGCTGTCGCCACCACGGGGGTGGTATTCGATCGGGAACTCGGCGATCCGCAGTTTCTCCTTCGATGCGCGGATCACCATCTCCGAGGCGAACTCCATCCCGGTCGTGCGCAGGTCCAGCCGCGGCAGCACGTCGCGGCGCAGCGCGCGCATGCCGCAGTGGGCGTCGCTGATGCCGGTGCGGAAGAGCAGGTTCAGGAGTCCCGTCAGGGCCGGGTTGCCGATACGCCGGTGCAGCCACGGCATCGCACCGGGCTGGATGTTGTCCATGCGGTCACCGATCACCATCTCGGCGCCGTTGTCGAGCTCGGCCACGAAACGCGGGATCTCGTTGAAGTCGTAGGTCAGGTCGGCGTCGGCCATCACGATGTACTTCCCGCGCGAGGCGGCGAAGCCGGCCAGGTAGGCGCTGCCGTAGCCACGGCGGCGCTCGATCACGACGCGGGCCCCGGCGGCCTCCGCCAGGTGGGCCGAGTCGTCTTCGGAGTCGTTGTCGGCCACCACGACCTCGCCCGGCACGCCCATCCGCAGGATCGCCTCGAGCGCGGCGGAGACGCACCGCTCGATGTTCTCCGCCTCGTTCAGGCAGGGGATCACGACCGAGACGACGGGCCCGGGCCCGGCGGCCGCGGCGTCGTCGGCGGGGGCTGTCGAGGGTGCGAATGTGCTCATGGCTGAAGCTTTGCGCCGCATGTTCCGATCATCGGATCCGCAGCCTTGCGTTTATAACGTCCGGGGGAGCGGAAAGTAACGGTCTCCGGCGCAGGCCGGCAGGATGCTACCCGCGACCGGGCTCGCCCGCGCATCAGATGAGATGCTAGCCGCGTGCGCGTGTGCGTCGTCTACGACTGTCTCTACCCCTACACGGTGGGGGGCGGCGAGCGCTGGTATCGCAACGTGGCCGAGCGCATGGCGCGGGAAGGGCACGAGGTTACGTATCTGACCCTGCGCCAGTGGGACCGGGGTGAGCGGGTCGATCTCGGCGAGGGCGTGCGGGTTCGCGCGGTCGGCCCGCGCATGGCCCTCTACACAGCCTCCGGCCGCCGCCGGATCCTGCCGCCGCTCGTGTTCGGCCTCGGGGTGCTGTGGCACCTGGCCCTTCACGGCAGGCGCTACGACGTCCTCGACACGTGCTCGTTCCCCTATTTCTCCCTGCTGGCGGCGGCGCTGCTGCGGCCGCTGATGGGCTACGAGCTCGTGGTCGACTGGTTCGAGGTGTGGAGCCGGGAGTACTGGCGCGAATACCTGGGCCGGGCCGGCCGCGTGGGGCTGCTCGTGCAGACGCTCTGCGCGCGCGTGCCCCAGCGCGCCCACTGCTTCTCCGAGCTGCATGCGGAGCGGCTCCGCGCGGAGGGCCTGCGCGGGCCGGTCACGGTCCTGCGGGGGCTGCTGGCGAACCCCCGCCCCCCGCAGGTGCCGCATGAGACCGCGCCGCTGGTGCTGTTCGCAGGCCGTCTGATCCCGGAGAAGCGCGTGGCCCTGGCGGTGGCCTCGATGGCGCTCGCGGCCGAGCGGGTCGAGGGGCTGCGTGGGCTGGTCCTCGGCGAGGGCCCGGAGCAGAAGGCGCTGCAGGCGGCGATCGCCGAGCACGGCGCGGGCGAGATCGTCCAGGTCGGCGGCTGGGCGAGCGCGGAGGAGCTGGAGAAGCGGATGGGCGAGGCGATGTGCCTGCTGCTCACCTCCAGCCGCGAGGGCTACGGGCTGGTGGTCGTGGAGGCGGCCTTGCACGGTACGCCGAGCGTGGTCGTGGCGGGGCCCGACAACGCCGCCACGGAGCTGATCGTGGAGGGCGTGAACGGCACGATCGCCTCAGAAGCGAACGCAGCGTCGGTGGCCGAGGCGATCGTGCGCGTGCACGGGGCCGGCCTCGCCCTGCGTCAGAGCACGGCGGCGTGGGTTGCCGAGAACGAGGACGCGCTGTCGCTCGAGAGCTCCCTGCGCAAGGTGCTCGCGCCCTACGACAGCGCCCGCGCGTAGCTCTCGAGGGTCAGAGCCGCCGAGCGCCTCCAGCTGAACTCCCGAGCGCGCTCGAGGCCGCGCTCGCGGAGCATCGCCGCGAGCCCCGGCTCCTCCAGCAGCCGCCTGATCGCCGCGGCGATCTGCCCCTCCTCGCGAGGATCGAACAGCAGCGCCGCGTCGCCCGCGACCTCCGGCAGCGAGGAGCTCTCCGAGCAGGCCACCGGCACCCCCCGGGCCATCGCCTCGAGCACGGGCAGCCCGAAGCCCTCATACAGCGAGGGGAACACGAACCCGCTGGCGATCGCCCAGAGGCCCTCGATCTCGGCCTCGCCGACCCAACCGGGGAAGCGCACGTCGCCCGTAACGCCCGCCTGCAGGGCGCGGTCGCGCAGCTCCTGCTCGTGCCAGGTCGGGTAGCCGGGCATCACCAGCAGGGGCCGCTGTGGGGGCGGGATCGCGGCGAGTGCCCCGATCAGCGCCGAGAGGTTCTTGTGGGGGCGCTTGGCGGACAGCGTCAGCAGCACCTCCCGCGAGCCGAGCTCGAAGCGCGCTCGCGTCTCGGCCTCGGCGAGGGGCGTGCCGCGGCGCACCGCCCCGATCCCGAGGGGAACGACATCGATGATCGAAGGGGACAGGCCGAGCAGGCCGACGAGATCCTCTCGCGTCGCCTGCGAGTCGGCGATCACCCGGTCCGAGCGGCGGGCGGCGGCCGGCACCAGCACCCGCATGCCGCGGTTGCGGATCCCCGGGTGGGCCTCCGGGAAGCGGGCGTAGATCAGATCGTGGATCGTGACGACGCGCTTGAAGCGACCGCGCAACGGGGCCGTCGAGCCGAGGCTGTGCAGCAGCTCGACGCCCTCGCGGGCGGCCATCAGGGGCAGGACGGTCTGCTCGGCGAGCACCCACATCGCACGGTTGCGGGCGTTGACGGGAACGGTTACGGACGGCATCACCTCGCCCCACGGCTCGCCCCGCCGGGCGGCCGCCTCACGGTTGATGAAGGCCGTGAAGCGGGTCTCGGGCGCGGCCGCCACGAGCTCCGGCAAGAGCTCCCGGGCGGCGACCTCCATGCCCCCCGTCTCGCCCGGTACGAGGAAGATCAGGTTCAGGCCGACGTGGCCCGGCACCCCCGGCACCCCCGGCGCCCTCACTCCCGCCCCAGCGCCCGGCGGTAGCTGGCGAGCGTGAGCTCGGCCGTGTGGGACCAGGTGAACTGCAGGCAGCGCTCGCCTCCCCGCGCGATCAGGCGCTCGCGCAGCCCGGCGTCCGAGTCGAGACGTTCGATCGCATCGGCGATCGATGACGGGTCGCGGGGATCGAAGAGAAGCGCAGCATCGCCCGCCACTTCGACCAGCACCGGGATGTCCGAGCAGGCCACCGGCACGTCGCGGGACATCGCCTCCAGCACGGGCAGGCCGAAGCCCTCGATCAGCGTCGGCAGCACGAAGCAGCGGGCGAGCCGGTAGAGGCTCTCGAGATCCTCCTCGGAGACCCAGGCCGGGAAGCGCACCTGCCCGGCGACGCCGAGCTCCGCGGCAAGAGCCCGCAGCTCCTGCTCGTGGTCGTTGCTCGAGCCGGGGAGCACGAGCTGCAGCCGCGGTCCCCCGCGGGCGGCGAGCACGGCGAACGCGCGGATCAGCGCGGCCAGGTTCTTGTGGGGACGCTTTGCCGCCACGCACAGCACGACCGGCTCCGGACCGAGGCCGAGCCGCTCGCGCAGCTCCGCAGGGGCAACCGGCGGGGACGGCGGGGGCGGCGCGATGCCGAGCGGCGTCACGTCGAACTTCGCGGGATCGAGCTTCAGGGTGCGGGCGATGTCATCTCGGGCCGCGGCGGAGATCGCGATGATCCGGTCGGCGCTGCGCCCGACGAGCGGGGCGAGCGTCCGCATCACGATCCGGAAGCGCCGGCCGGCCGCTTCGGGGTGGTGCATCCAGATCACGTCCAGGATCGTCGCGACGCTGGCCACTCCGGGGTGGATCAGCGGCGCGAGGTAGGCCGGGCCGTGGACCACCTGCACGCCGCGACGGCGGGCATCGATGCCGATCCCCACGAGCTCGTGCCATAGGTGCCAGGGGCTGCCGACGCCCGGGACTGGCAGCCGGACCCAGCGAACCTCCTCCGCCCACGGCTCGCGGGCGAGCCACTGCGGAGCAGTGGTGCCGATCCAGGCGGTCAGCTCGAGGCCCGGATCGGCCTCGAGCATGCGCGGGATCAGCTGGCGCGCGTATGTGCCCGAGCCGCCGGAGTCCTCGACCAGATAGGCGAGGTTGAGGCCCGCGTGCAGCTTCAAGCCGGACCCGCGCCGCGGGCACGTGCGGAGAGCGGGCGCCGCCGAACGGGTCTGCGCGACCGCGCGCGGCGCCGCCGTGCCAGTGAAGACGTACCCGCTGCCATAACGGCTATCCTGCCACGTCCGTGACGCAGATTGCGCGCTCAGAGGCCGCCGAATACGGCCGCAACGTGACGGTGCAGACCCCCGAGGGACCGCGGGAGATCGACATCTACACCGACGAGGGCTTCAGCGTCCTCTCGCACCTGTGGACCCGCTCGGGGTGGCAGCGGAAGTTCAGCTACGAGGTCGCCTGGATGGGCATCCCGATCATCCAGCTGCCCGAGGACATGGTCATGATGCAGGAGCTGATCTGGCGCGTGCGGCCGGATGTGATCGTCGAGTCGGGCGTGGCCCACGGCGGCGCGCTGGTGCTCTACGCGTCGCTGCTCGATGCGATCGGACGCGGCCAGGTGATTGGCGTGGACGTCGAAATCCGCAAGTACAACCGGCTGGCGATCGAGGCGCACCCGATGAGCAAGCGGATCACGTTGATCGAGGGCGACTCGGTCGGCGATGCGACGATCGAGCAGGTGCGCTCGATGATCCCGTCGGGAGCCACCGTTCTGGTCGCCCTCGACTCCAACCACACCCGCGAGCACGTCGCCGCCGAGCTCGAGCGCTACGCGCCGCTGGTGACGCCGAACAGCTACTGCGTGGTGTTCGACAGCGTCATGACGATGGTCAGCGACGCACCCGGCGCGGGCCAGGGCTGGGAGCACGACAACCCGTTGGAGGCTGTGGGCGAGTTCCTGCAGAAGCACCCCGAGTTCGAGGTCGACCCGGCCTTCAACCGGCTCGAGGTGACGTATTGCCAGAGCGGCTTCCTGCGACGCCTCGAAGACGTGGAGACGCGCTGAGGCGGTGACGCCTCCGAGCGCGTCGCTGACCGTCCTGCTGCCGACATACAACCGGGCGGGCTCGCTTCCCCGGGCGATCGAGTCGGTGCTCGGCCAGACGCGTGGCGACCTCGAGCTGATCGTCTCCGACAACGCCTCAGAGGACGACACGCGGGCCGTCTGCGAGTCCTACGCACAGTCCGATCCGCGAGTTCGATACCACCGCCAGCCGTTCAACCTCGGTCCGATCGGCAACTTCAACTGGCTGCTCGGCGAGGTGCAAACGGACTACGCGCTGATGATCGCCGACGACGACTGGCTCGATGGCGACTACGCCGAGCTGTGCCTGGCACTGATCGAGTCCGACCCTTCGCTGTCGATCGTCACCGGCGCGACGCGGTACTTCGAGGGCGATGCGCCGCCGGACCTCGTGCTGAACACAGAGCTGACCGACGAGCGGCCGGGTCTGCGGGTGCTGCGCTACCTGCGAAACAGCTGGTCGAGCGCCGCCTTCTACGGCGTGCTTCGCACGAGCGCGCTTCGCCGGTCGATCCCGATCCCCAACGTGATGGGGGCGGACTGGCTGTTCGTCGCCGCGATGGCCTACCAGGGGAAGGTCGTGACGACCACGGCGACGCATCTGAACCGGACCCGCGGGGGCACCAGCGCGAGCTTCGACCGCATCGCCGAGGTGTCGGGCCTGTCGGATCGCTCGGCTCGGCTGCCGCACCTGGCGATCGCCTACAACCAGTACAGGGACGTCGCGTTCACCTGCCCCGCCTACGAGCGCCAGGGGCCGCTGGGGCGGCGGGCGCTCGGCGCGGCGGCGGCCGGCGCGATCATCGCGGGCCATCCTTTCGACGTCTTCTGGGACGCCTTCGGGCCGCTGATCCTCCATCGCCGCGCGCTGTGGCTGACGGGGCCGCTGCGGGACCGCTGGCGCGCATCACATCCGCTCTAGGGAGCGCCCGCCCCGCTGTCCTGCGCGGCGGCACTCCGCGCCAGCAGCTCGCGAAGCTCCGGGGGCATGTAGCCCGTGAGCGCCAGCAGCAGCGCGAAGGCGAGGAGGCCCAGGGCCGTGGTCAGGACCGGGGCATGCAGAGGGATCAGGGCGACGGCGCCCGACAGCGCCCCGAGCGCGACGATCGCAGCGGGCCGAAGCAGAATCGTCTGGCGGAGTTCCGGCCGGGTCCGCAGCAGCAGGACGATGAGCGTCAGGGCGAGGGAGAACTCGGCGATCACCACGGCCACGGCCCCTCCCTTGGCGTCGAACTCCGGTATCAGCACGGCGGACATCGCGAGGGCGACCACCAGCGCGATCGCGTTGGCGATCAGGATCGCCCCGTGGCGGCGCAGCGCAAGCAGCGCGTAGCCGGTCGAGGAGGCCAGGCAGGTCGCCATCAGGGCGATGCCCTGGATCCTCAGCACGGGCACGCTCGGCCCGAAGGAGGGCCCGCCGATGATCCTGATGACGGGCTCGGCACCGAGCACCAGGAACAGCGACATCGCGGTCCCCAGCACCATCGTGGTCTCGACGAGCCGCCCGGCGGCGTAGTGAAAGCGCTCCTCGTCATTGGCGGCGACGGCACGGGCGAGGATCGGGAAGGCCGCGCCGGCGATCAGGGCCGGGACTCCGACGAGGACTTCGACGACACGAAAGGCCGCCGAGAAGTAGCCGGTCTGCTCGCTGGTCGAGAGCAGCGACATGGCCAGCACGGCGATGCGGAAATACAGCACGCTGACGGCGATGGCGGCGGCGTAGGGGAGCGTGTCCCGCAGCAGGGGCATCCAGCGCGAGGCGTGGAAGGCGGGGCGGACGTGGATCAGGCCGCGGGTCGCGCTCAGGGTCAGCGACAGGGTGGCGATGCCGGCGAGCACCGGCACGGCGAGGAACGGCAGCACGCCGGCGCCGACGAGCACGAGCGCGACGATGGCCAGCACGCTGACGAGCTGGCGGACGAGTTCCAGGCCGGTGATCCAGCCGAAGCGCATCTCGCCCTGCAGGCTCATGCCGAGAAGCGTCTGGAACACCTGCAGCATCTGGCCCGAGACCGCGATGGCGGTCCCCAGCACCAGGGTGCTCGAGTAGCCGAACAGAAAGGCGATGGCGACAGCAATCAGGGCCCCGGCGAAGGAGAGGCTGAGGCGGATCCCGATCAGGTCGCGCAGCACCGTCGTGCGGGCTTCGCCTCGGCGGGCGGCATATTCGCGCAGGGCGATCGAGTTCAGGCCCCCCTCGGTGAGGCTCGCGACGATCGTGACGAGGGCGATGACGGAGAAGTATTCGGCGAAGCGGGAGGCCCCGAGATGCCTGATCAGGAGCGGAGCGGAGATCAGCGAGAGGCCGAGGCCGGTCACGTAGCCGGCCGTCCGCAGCGCGCTGCCCCTCACCGCCGCCCGGCCGGCCTCCTCGGTGTCGAGGACATCGGTCTGCTCGCCGGCCATCTGCGCAGTGTCCATCGTGCCCCGGTCAGCCCGCGGCAGGCGAGGGCGCGTGACGCCACCACTCGATCGTGCCGGCGAGCCCATCACGCAGGGCGACCCGGGGGCTGAAGCCGACCTCGAGCCCGAGGCGCTCCGCGGAGCCGACGATGCGGGCGGGCTCCGCGGCACGCGTGGGCAGGGCGCCGCGTTCGAGCAGCTGCGGTGCGCCGGTGAGCTCCCCGATCAGCTCCACGACCTCACGCACGGCAACGCCCTCGCCGGATGCGATGTTGACGGCGCCCGTGACCTCGCTCGCGGCGACGGCAGAGAGCGCGGCGGCGACGTCATCGATGTGCATGAAGTCCCGTACCTGCTCGCCGGAGGTGGCCGGCGCGCGCTCGCCGGCGAGCAGCGGCCGCACGACAGAGGGCACGAGCCGGCCGGGCGCCTCGCGCGGGCCGTACATGAAGAACAGCCGCGCCCAGGCGATCTCGAGCGAGCCGAGCTGGGCCGCGTAGCCCTCGGCGATGCGGCGCAGGGCGTCCTTGCAGACTCCGTAGAGCGTGCCGGGCACGAGCGGACTGTCCCGCTCGAGCAGATCCTCATCGCCGCCCCACAGGTACTCCGCGCAGGTTCCCGCGACGACCGCCCGGCGACCCCCGGCCCGGGCGAAGGCGCCGAGCAGGCGCAGCGACGCCTCGACCCACTGCAGATTCTCCGGGGCCTGCCAGAAGCGGCCGTGCTCGGCGTACCAGGCGAGGTGCACGAGGATCTCCGGGGCGATCGAGTCGACCAGCTCGGCCCCCGCGAGCAGGTCGGCCTGGTGCCAGCTCACGCCGTCGAGGTCGCCGGGGCGGCGCGAGAGGGCATGAACCTCATGCCCGGCGGCGGCGAGGGCGGTGACGACGGGCAGACCGACGAAGCCGGTGGCGCCGGTGACGAGGACCCGGCTCATGTGCCGAGCGCCGGCAGGTCCAGGTCGCGCTGTGAGATCACACGGCCCGCAGCGGGGGGATCGGGCCAGGCGATTGCCAGCAGGGGATCGTCCCAGCGCACGCCCCGGGCGGCGTCGGGCACGTACTCATCGCCCATCATGTAGTGGACCTCGGTGTCGTCCTCGAGGGTCTGGAAGCCGTGTGCCATGCCCGCCGGGATGTAGAAGGCGGCGCCGTTTCGCTCGCTGAGCTCGACGCCGTGCCAGCGGCCGTGGGTGGCCGAGCCGGGCCGCAGGTCGGCGGCCACGTCGAAGACCGCGCCCCGTACGCAGCGCACGAGCTTGGACTCGCCGTGGGGGGGTGCCTGGTAGTGCAGGCCCCGCAGCGTGCCGGCACGAGAGTTGAACGAGGCGCTGCACTGCAGCACGGCCGGGTTCATGCCGCGGGTCCTGAACTCCGACTCGTCGAAGGTACGGGCGAACCATCCCCGCTGATCCTCGATCCGCTCAGGCTCGATCAGCCACGCGCCGGGCAGCGGGCTCTCGAGAAAGCGCATCGCTAGGCCGACCCGCTCACGGGAGCAGCGACAGCACGGGCGTCCTGGCGGCGAAGCGCCCACCCCACTCGCGCACGAAGGCGAGCTGCTGGACGATCTCGTCCTTGAGGTTCCAGGGCAGGATCAGCACGATGTCGGGCCGGTCCTCGCGAATCAGCTCGGGGGAGCGGATCGGGATGTGGCTGCCGGGCAGGAAGTCGCCCTGCTTGTGCGGGTTCAGGTCGCAGGTGTAGTCGATGAAGTCGGGGCCGATGCCGCAGTAGTTGAGCAGCGTGTTGCCCTTCGCCGGCGCCCCGTAGCCGACGATTCGCAGGCCCTGATCCTTGAGGGCGATGAGGAAGTCGAGGATCTGTCGCTTGTCCTCGCGCACCCGGTGGCTGTAGCCGAGGTAGGTCTCGACCTGCTCGTAGCCCGCCGCCCGCTCGCGCTCGCGCAGCTCCCGCGCGGCGGGCGTCTCGGGCTTGGCCTCGTCGTCGGCGTGGGCCCCGTAGATGCGGAGCGAGCCACCGTGGGTGGGCAGCTCCTCGACGTCGAACAGCCGCAGCCCGTGGGCCTCGAAGACGCGGCTGACGGTGAGAAAGGAGAAGTAGGAGAAGTGCTCGTGGTAGATCGTGTCCCACTGGTTGTCGTCGATCAGCCGCATCAGGTGCGGAAACTCCATCGTGATGACTCCCCCGGGCTTGAGCAGGACCTTCATTCCGGCGACGAAGTCGTTGAGGTCCGGCACGTGGGCGAGCACGTTGTTGCCGAGCAGCAGGTCCGCCGACGATTCACCGGCCAGCGAGGTCGCGGTCTGGACGCCGAAGAACTCGACCAGGGTGGGAATGCCCTTCTGCAAGGGCGACCTTCGCGACGTTGGCGGCCGGCTCGATGCCGAGCACCGGGATCTGGCGATCGTGGAAGAACTGCAGCAGGTAGCCGTCGTTGGAAGCGATCTCGACCACGTGGCTGGAGCTGTCGAGTCCGAGGCGCTCGATCATCTGCTCGGCATAGCGGCGGCTGTGGTCGAGCCAGCTCGAGGAGTAGGACGAGAAGTAGGCGTAGTCCGAGAAGATGTGCTCGGGCGTCTGGAACTCCTCGAGCTGCACGAGGAAGCACTCCGAGCAGACGAGCGCCCGCAGCGGATAGAACGGCTCCATGCTGTTGACGCGCTCGGCGGGCAGGAACGAGTTGGCCAGGGGCGACATGCCGAGGTCGGCGAAGATCGCCTCGACGGGCGCCCCGCAGAATCTGCATGTGGTCTGGGTCATGTCGGACAGGCAGAGTATTGAAGCGTCTCGATCTGCCCGAGCGTGACGGCGCGCATGTCCTCCCCCGCCGACAGCGCCCGGTACCAGTCGACGATGCTGCGCAGCGTCTGCTCGAGACCGACAAGCGGCTGCCAGCCGAGGCGGGCGCGAGCGAGGGAGGAATCGAGCTTCAGATAGCGGGCCTCATGCGGATGGGGCCCATCGTCGACCGTCCAGCGGACGCCCTCGGGCCACAGCGCCCCGAGCTGCTCGACGATCCAGCCGACGGGGCGGGCGTCGCGCTCGGGGGGGCCGAAGTTCCAGCCGGCCTCTCCCGATGGTCTGTCGAACATCGTCTGGGCGAGCAGGAGGTAGCCGCTGAGGGGGCTCAGCACGTGCTGCCAGGGCCGGATCGAGTTGGGATTGCGGATCCTCGCCTCGGCGCCCTCGAGGGCCGCCCGCATCACGTCGGGGACGAGCCGGTCCTCGCCCCAGTCTCCACCGCCGATCACGTTGCCCGCGCGCGCCGAGGAGAGCCGCGGGCCGTCGGGATCGGCGAAGAAGGAACGGCGGAAGGCGGCGGCGACGAGCTCGGCGCAGCCCTTCGAGCTCGAGTACGGATCGTGCCCGCCCATCGGCTCGTGCTCGCGATAGCCCCAGTCCCACTCACGGTTCTCGTAGCACTTGTCCGAGGTGACGTTGACGACGACTCGCACGCCCTCGCCTTGCGTGCGCACGGCATCGAGCACGTTGACCGTGCCCATCACGTTGGTCGCGTAGGTGTCTCGAGGCGCGGCGAAGGATCTGCGGACGAGCGATTGGGCAGCCATGTGGATGACGACCTCGGGGCCGCTCGATGCGATCACCGAGGCGATCGCATCGGGGTCGCGAATGTCTCCCGTGATCGTCTCCATCCCCTCGCCGACCCGGGCCAGCTCGAACAGGGAGGGCTCGGTGGGGACGTCCAGCGAGAAGCCCGTCAGGCGGGCGCCGAGCGACTGCAGCCAGAGCGACAGCCAGGCGCCCTTGAAGCCGGTGTGGCCGGTGAGCAGGACCTTGCGGCCGCTCCAGAAGGACGGGTCGACGGTGCGGGGACCGCTCAGCTCGGGGGCGCTCATCGGCTCCTCAGGACCAGGTTCGCCAGGGGGCGGCGCCGGAGGCCCACAGCTCCTCGAGATGGTTGCGGTCACGGAGCGTGTCCATCGCCTGCCAGAAACCGTCGTGGCGGTAACAGGCGAGCTGCCCCTCGCTGGCGAGGGCCCGCATCGGCTCCTGCTCCCAGATGGTCTGATCGTCGCCCAGGTACCGGCCGACCTCCGGGGAGAGGACGAAGAAGCCGCCGTTGGTCCAGTTGCCGTCCCCGCGCGGCTTCTCCTCGAAGTCGGCCACGCGCTCGCCGTCCACGTCGAGGGCGCCGAAACGGCCGGGGGGTTGCACGCCCGTGACGGTCGCCAGGACGTCCTGCTCCCGGTGGAAGGCGAGCAGGGCCGCGATATCGATGTCGGAGACGCCGTCTCCGTAGGTGAAGCAGAACTCCTCCTCACCGACGTAGGGCAGGACCTGGCGGAGGCGGCCCCCGGTCATCGTGGCCTCGCCGGTCTCGACCAGCGTGACGTGCCAGGGCTCGGCCTCGGAGCGGTGCACCTCCATGTCGCCGCTGGCGAGGTCGAAGCTGACGTCGCAGGTGTGGAGGTAGTAGTTCGCGAAGTACTCCTTGATCAGATAGCCGCGGTAGCCGAGGCAGATGATGAAGTCCTCGATGCCGTGGGCGGCGTAGAGCTTCATGATGTGCCAGAGGATCGGTTTGCCGCCGATCTCGACCATCGGCTTCGGGCGCACGGCCGTCTCCTCGCTCAGTCGCGAGCCGAAGCCTCCCGCCAGGATCACGGCCTTCACGGCGCCCAGCCTAGTGAACCGATCCGCCGGCGCACGGCATTTTCCGGGGGGACGCACGGGGGCATGCTCGTCCCGGCGAAGGCGGGGCTCACCGGGGAACCACGGGGGAGGTGCCGAGCACCTGGCCTTCGGCCCCGAGGGCCTGCACGGCGAAGGCAGCGGCCCCTGTCGTGACGGGCACGGCAGTCTCGAAACCGGTTGAGGGGGTTTCCGCGACCGGGGCGAGCGCGGCGGCGCCTTCACCGGCGATGACGCGCCAGGCGCTGACGGCGGTGGCGCCGTTCCAGCTCGCGTAGACGGTCGCCGCGGCGCCGGCGCCCGGTTTGACGGCGATCGCCGGTCGCGATGCGGGGGTCGCGCTCCAGGGGAAGCGGTAGGCACGGTATGACTGGCCGGGCGCGGGGAAGCGGGCGCTGAACAGGACCTGGCCCGTGGGGGCGAATTCGGTCATGAAGGGCTCTTCTCCCCAGCCGATGAAGGAGTTGCCGTTGGGCAGCACCTGAGCGTTGCCCTGGCTGCCCGCGGAGATGCCTCCCACGTAGCGGGAGAGGACCGTGACCTTGCGGTGCGGCCAGTCGATGCGCTCACGGATGATGCGGGACTGGGAGTGCACTTTGGGCACGGAGCCGTTGTCGAAGATCGTCAGCGTGCGATCGGGCTGCCAGCGGACGTCGTGCTGCCAGGCGGTGCCGGTGCCGGGGCCCATCTTGAAGGTCGAATGGCGGCCGCCGAGCCGCCACTGGATCGCGCCGCTGAGATGGTCGATCTCGTAGGCGGTCCAGGTGTTGCGGGAGGAGACGATGAAGTTGCCGTCCCCCCAGGGGTCCGGGGAGATCGAGTTGATGTGGAAGTAGTCGAACGGCTCGTTGGAGTAGCGGGGCGCGTGCGTGTAGGAGTCGTAGAGGGCCACGTGGCCGTAGGCGTGCCACTCGAACATGACGAGGCCGGTGCGGATGTCCACCTCCTGGGCGATGGCGTCCTGCAGGATGCCGTTCCCCGGGCCGCCGGCGGAGGACAGGTCCGCGGAGACCAGCGAGTAGGCGGTCAGGTAGGCGGAGCCCTGGGGCGTGATCTGGAAGTCGTGCAGATCGGCCTGATAGCCGTTCCCGGCGTTGACCGTGGCGACGGGCTTGTAGGAGGTGTTGACGATCTCATCCCGCCCGAAGCCGACACCGAGGCGAGCGGGCACCTCGCCCTCCCACCAGGCGAGGACCGGCTGGCCCTGGTAGTTCTGGACCTGGAAGTTGGTGGCGGCCTGCCCCTTCGGCAGGGGATGGAACCAGACGAGCCGCCCAAGTGGGTCGAGGATCATCGTCCCGGACTGGCCGTAGCCGTGGGTGGGCGTGAGGAAGATGTCCCCGGGCGCGGTGCCCGGACTGCTCGCCGTCACGCGGACGACGGGCGGTTTCAACCTGGGCTGAGAGGGAAAGCTCTGTTCGAGGCCGTGGCCGCTGAGGTTGACCTGGGGACCGAGGGAGACCTGGTAGTCGGCGAAGCGCTCGACGGTGAAGGTGGTGCGCACGGTCTTCGTGTGACCCCTGCTGCCCACGACGGCCGAGGCGGTGACCGTCTCGCCCTGCGCGAACGGGTGGGAGGGCAGGAAGCTGGCGCCCGGGGCGCTGACGTAGGCGGCGAGCTTGCCGCTGTGGCGCCCGGTGCGGGAGCCGCTGACGGATACGTCGGCGATCTCTTTGGGGGGCACCCCGAGGAAGCTGATCTGCGAATAGGGAGAGGCGTCAGGCGTGCCGTTGAGCGGGGAGACCGCGACGGCGACGGCCTGCGCGGAGGCGGCGGTGACGAGCAGGGCAAGCAGGCACAGGACGCCGAGGCAGACGCCCATGCGGCCCATCCGACCTGCCCTCCTTCGCATCGATCGTCTCCAGTTCGCTCTGCGCCGACGGCCACGGCCGCCGGGCCCTCCTGCCGACATGCCCGAAACACCCTATTTCCACGCAGGTAGCGAGATCCCGCGAAGGGCGCCATAAAAATTTCGCCGGAGAGGGCCGGAAGCCTGGTCGGCGCCGATCAGCGCTCGGTGACGGGGATGGCGCGGGAGGAGCCTGCCGCGTAGGGATAGTCGGCCTCCTGTTCGCACACCGCTCTGAACTGGTAGCGGGCGGGGCCCGGGAACCTGAAGTGGTAGGCGGCGGCGAACCGGCCGCGCGAGCTGGTCCTGACGACGTGGAACTCGATCCACCCACCATAGCCGGAGCGTGCCTCGAGGATCAAAGGCTTGCCGCCCTTCGGAAACGGCCCCGCGAGCAGCCGTCCGCGGAAGTGGATGGTGCCCTGCGAAGGGGCCGTGCGCGGGGCGATCGTCATCGTCACGGGCGCCTGGACGGCCAACTGCAGCACCTTCACCGCTGCCGGGCGAGGTTCGCCGGCGTGGGCCGTGTAGGACAGCCGCACCGTGCGGGAGGAGAGCCCTGCGGGGAGGCGGACCGTGAACGTGCCGTTGGCGCGGGTTTGGGCGCCCCTCATCGCCGAGGTCCGCGCGCCCGCCAGGGCGGCGGTCGAGGCGACGGCGATCTGGGCCCCGGCGATTGGCACGCCCCCCGGGTCCGTCAGACGACCGGTAATCGTCTCGCTGCGTCCGAAGGGCGTTGTGAGGCGAACCCTGGGGGTGCGCTGCCAGCGCGCGCTGAGGACTGCCGCGGTGCTCGCCCCGACGCCGTTGGCCGCCCCGGGCGAGGTCACACCCGGCGTCCCGGGGACCAGCGAGCCGGGGACCGTGATCGTCCGGTCCAGCACCGGGGCGCTGTTGCCGGCGGCGTCGAGCACGGAGACGATCAAGTGGTGGGGGCCCGGGGTGAGGCTCGACCCGTCGAAGGCGACGTCGGCGCTCAGTGAGGACGGGCACGGCTGCAGGCGAAGGAACGCCGGCAGCCCGTCGCTCGTCTGCCCGACGTTGCGGCAACTGCCTCCGGCTTCGTCGAGCACGGGGGACTGGATGATTTTGCCGTCGACTGTGAACACGGCCTCATAGACGCCCGCGCCAGGGTCGCTCGCGGTGAAGGTGATGTCGCTCGTCCCCGTCAGAGTGGCCGCCGAGGCCAGTTCGCCGCCCACGGCGCTGACGCTGGGGCCGGCGGTTTGTTCGAGGGTGAGGTCGGCGGCGTAGAGGTACAGGGCGGCGGCGTAGTTGTTGGGGTCGGTGAACCCGCTGCCACATTCGCTGCCTTCAAGCCCTGCGCCGCAGGAGGTACTGAGAAAGAGGTCAGATCCGAGATTTTTCGCGGGGACCGTCACGCTGTTCACGGGGTGCGCGCCTTCAGCCGGTTCACCCTGGCCATGGCATTGCGTATACACACATTCCGCGAAGACGTTCTTGATGAGCGGACCGGCAAGCCAAAAGTCGTATGCGGCTTCTTCACCGGGCCGTCCGTGTAGGTAGCCAGCACGCCGAAGAGTCGCCCCAGCAAGAGACTCGTTGCTTGGCGGAGTGAACGTCCAGGTTGCTCGGTCGGTGTACGCGAGGTGGCCGGTTTCGGTGCCAAGCGCCGCGACCAGCGCGCCACCCGCCGCACAAGAGTTCAACACGTAGTCATCGAAGGCGCCACCCGGGGCGAGGCTCCCGCTCCACCCATCCACCGGCGCCACCTCCCCATCCGGCATCCGGCAGGAATAGACGTGGTAGCGACCCGCTTGGGAGGCGGCGGGGACCGCCAGTAGGACCAGGGAAACGGCGAGAAGTGTGGTGAGAATCCGTTCTTTCATGTCGGTAAGTCGAGCGGAGTGGCCTCATGCCACCCCCCTGAAATGGTTCCAGCGCGCGCCGCTTCCGCAAGCGCTGTTTCCGACTCGACCGCCGCCCTGTAACTACGACTGGACACGCGGAGCTCAACACGACACTCCCCACCGCCACCACCCCCCTTCGCCGCCTAAGCCCGCCGCCGCGGCCCTCTCCCCGCCCTCAGACGGTGAATCTGATCGGCAGCTCGTCCAGGCCGTAGATGCCGGAGACGGTTCCGAACACGGGCTCGCCGTCCAGGGCCAGGTTCTGCAGGCGCTCGGAGAGGAACAGGAGGCCCTCCTGCATCTCCAGCCGGGCGAGGTTGGCGCCGAGGCAGTAGTGCACGCCGGCCCCGAAGGTCAGGGGGCGGGCCCTGGCCCGGTCGGCGGTGATGTCGAAGCGGTCCGAGTCGCCGTCCGAGCCGCCGTCCTCGTCGAGGTCGCGGTTGCCGGTGAAGGCGCAGACCATCACGACGGTGTCCGGCGGGAAGACCACGTCCCGGTAGACGAGCTCCTCGGTGAGAATGCGGGCGGTGAAGGGCGTGATGGGCTCGTAGCGGAGGGCCTCCTCGACGGCCGCCCCGGCCAGCTCCGGCCGCTCGGTGAGGGACCGCCACTGGTCCGGGTTCTCCGCGAGCAGCCTGATCGCATGAGCCATCTGGCTCTGGGTCGTGTCGACGCCTCCGGCCAAAATGTTGAAGACGAGATTGATGCACTCCACGTCCGAGAGCCTCTCGCCCTCCTCTTCGGCCGCGATGAGCATCGACATCAGATCGTCACCCGGGTCGGCCCGCCTGGCCCTCAGCAGAGCTTCGGCGTAGTCGTAGAACTCCTCCACGGCCTCCTCGATCTTGTCCTTCTCACTGGCCATGCTGCCAGCGTCGAACTGCTTCTGGATCCAGTTCGACCAGTGGTGCAGGCGGGGTGCGTCTTCGAGCGGGGCGCCCATCACGGAGGCGATCACCTGGGAGGGATAGGGCTTGGCGAAGGCCTCGACGAAATCGCAGCGCACGACACCGGCCGACTCGCCGTCCCCCGCCGAGGCCGCCCCCGGGGAGTTCGCCACTGCGTCCGCCAGCAACCCTTCCAGGAAGCCCCGCATGCGTGGCCGGTAGCGCTCCACGGCCCGGGGTGAGAGGGCCGGGTTGACGAGGCTGCGCAGTCGGGAGTGGTCGGGACCGTTGACGTGGAGGATGTTCCGCTTCATCTGCTCGTAGAGCGGCCCCTCGGTGACGCCGAAGATCTCGGCGATCTTCATCCCCGGGAAGATGGCCGAGCGGGTGCGCAGGAAATGCTCGCCCGCCTCGCGGTCCAGGACCATGTAGCCGAAGGGCGCCTCGGCCAGCCAGCCCGTCTCCCGCACCTTCGACATCGCCGCGTGGAAAGCGTCGCCGCGCAGCGAGGGATCGGTGTAGTCGAACGTCGGGAGCTCGAGCTCGCTGACCAGTGCCATCGCCGGGCTACTTCTTCTTCGGGCTGATGGCCTGCTTGAGGGAGGCGCCGGCCGTGAACTTCGGCGCCTTGGACGCTTTGATCTTGACCCGCTCTCCCGTACGAGGGTTCACGCCCTGACGAGCGGCTCGCTTGACCACCGAGAACTTGCCGAATCCCGTGATGCTGACCTCCTCGCCTTTCTTCAGGGTCTTCGTGACCGTGGCCAGGACCGATTCGATCGCGCGACCCGAGTCGGCTTTGCTGAGACCGCTGTCGGAGGCGACCGCATCGACCAGCTGGGACTTGTTCATCTAGGTGTTTCCTTTCGGCTCGTTGTGATCTGGCGAGGCGGCACCCTACCGCGCGAGCTTCTTGCCGGGGTTGAGGAGATTCTTCGGGTCGAAGAGGCGCTTGAGCTGTTCGTGCAGCTCCACGGCCCTGGGCTGCCACTGCCTCGAGAGCTGCCCCCGCTTGAGCAGCCCCACGCCGTGCTCCCCGGCGATCGACCCGCCGAGGCCGGCGACAACGCCGTAGAGCTCCTCCATCACGGCCTCGGCAGCGTCCTGCTCCTGCTCGGAGGCAGGATCGACGAGCACGGTGGCATGAACGTTGCCCTCCCCCGCGTGGCCCCAGGCGCAGGAGGCCAGGCCGTTGCGCCGGGCGATCTCCTCGAAGCGCACCAACGCCTCCCGCAGGCGCTCGATCGGCACGACCACGTCGGCGCTGACCTTCGCCCCGCGCATCCCCGTCACAGCCGGGTTGAACCCGTCCCGCCATCGCCACAGAGCCGCCTGCTCGAGCGGCTCGTGGACCGCCACAGTCCCCCCGTCGAGCAGCTCGAGGGCCTCCCGGCGCTGAGCCGCCGTCTCCGCCTCGCTCCCGTCCACCTCGACGATCAGCCCGAAACCCGCCTCCTCGGGCACCCTCAGCTCTCCGCCGCAGGGGCCGTCCGGACCGGTCAGGCGGGCAGGAGGGTAGGCGGCGGCGAGGATCGCGAGGGTGTCCCCGTCGAGGAAGTCGAGCACCGCGGGCCGCAGCCCGCCGGCCAGCAGTTCGAGGGCCGCCTGGCAGCCCTGCTCGCGGCCCGGGAGGAAGACGACCATCGTGATCGCCGCCGGCGGCGCGGGCAGCAGCCGCAGGCGGACGGCCGTGACGATGCCGAGCGTTCCCTCCGAGCCGACCAGCAGGTCCTTGAGGTCGTAGCCCGCCACGTCCTTGCGGATCCAGCCGCCGAGCTCGACCAGCTCGCCGGGAGCGAGGGCGGCCTCCAGGCCCGTCACCCAGGCACCGGTCACGCCGTACTTCAGCGCGTGCGGCCCGCCCGCGTTGGTGGCCACGTTGCCGCCCAGCTGCGACTGCTCGGATGCCCCCGGGTCGGGACCGAAGAAGAGGCCGTTCTCCCGCGCCAGCCGCTGGACGTGGCGGGTCCTCACGCCCGCCTCGACGGACATTCGCCACAGCCCCGGCTCGAGCTCGCGGACGCCACGCAGGCGCTCCAGCGAGCAGACCACGCTCCCCTCCGTAGGCACCGCCCCGCCCACCAGGCCCGTGCCGCCGCCGCGGGCGACGAGGGGCACGTCGTGCTCGTAGCACCAGCCGAGGAGCGCCGCGACCTCCCCGGCGGTGCCTGGCAGTGCCACCGCTTCGGCCCTGCCCTCCATGCCCCGGCGCCCGCTGGCGTCGCGGTTGTAGGGCGAGTCTCCCTCGGGCCGCAGCACGTGCTCGGCACCCAGCAGCCGACTCAGCTCGCGGGCCACCACGCAGCCGAGGCTACCGCGACGGGTAGGATTGAAGGGCCATGGCGGTCAGCGCGAAGCCCACCACGCCGGCCACCGAGCCGAGCTTCACGACCCTCTCAGGCGAGCCGATCGCCGAGCTCTACACGCCCGCCGACCTCCCGGCCGGAGCCGGCGCGGGGGGCGAGCAGGACCCGATCGGGCTGCCCGGGGCCTACCCCTACACGAGGGGCATCCACTCCTCGATGTACCGCGGCCGTCTCTGGACGATGCGCCAGTTCGCCGGCTTCGGCACCAGCGAGGAGACCAACGAGCGCTTCCGCTACCTCCTCGACCACGGTCAGACCGGCCTCTCGACGGCCTTCGACATGCCCTCCCTGATGGGCCACGACTCCGATCACTCCCGCTCGCTCGGCGAGGTGGGCCGCGAGGGGGTGGCGGTGGACACACTCGATGACATGCAGACCCTCTTCTCCGGGATCGATCTCGGCGAGGTGTCGGTGTCGATGACCATCAACGCGCCCGCCGCGATCATGCTGGCCTTCTACGTGGTGGCCGCCGAGCAGCCCGCCGGCGGGGAGCCTGTCCCGCCCGAGCATCTGTCGGGGACGATCCAGGCGGACATCCTCAAGGAGTACATCGCCCAGAAGGAGTGGTGCTTCCCGATCGATCCGGCGATGCGGCTGTGCGGGGACATGATCGAGTGGTGCACGCTGAAGATGCCCCGCTGGCATCCGATCTCGATCTCCGGCTACCACATCCGCGAGGCCGGCTCGACCGCCCAGCAGGAGCTGGCCTTCACGCTCAAGGACGGCCTCACCTACGTCGAGCAGGCCGTCGCCCGCGGCCTTGACGTCGACGACTTCGCCCCCCGCCTGTCCTTCTTCTTCAACGCTCAGATCGACTTCTTCGAGGAGATCGCCAAGTACCGGGCGGCGCGGCGCATCTGGGCCCGGGAGATGCGGGAGACCTTCGGCGCGCGCAACCCGCGCTCCTGGCAGATGCGCTTCCACACGCAGACGGCCGGCGTCAGCCTGACCGCCCAGCAGCCGCTGAACAACATCGTCCGCACGGCCATCGAGGCCCTCGCGGCGGTGCTCGGGGGTACCCAGTCCCTGCACACGAACTCCTACGACGAGGCCCTGGCCCTCCCCACCGAGGAGGCCGTCACGATCGCCCTGCGCACCCAGCAGGTGATCGCGCACGAGACCGGCGTGACGAACACCGTGGACCCGCTCGGCGGGTCGTACTTCATCGAGGCCCTGACCGACCAGATGGAGCAGCGGGCCTACGACTACTTCGCCAAGATCGACGAGCTGGGGGGCATGGTCGAATCGGTCAAGCTCAACTACCCCCAGCGGGAGATCGCCGACGCCTCGTTCTCGCTGCAGCAGGAAATCGACGCGGGCCAGCGCAGCGTGGTCGGCGTGAACAGCTTCCTGGCCGTGGATGAAGAGCCGATCCCCACGCTGCGGGTCGACCCCGCGCTGGAACGCAAGCAGGTCGAGCGTCTGCAGGGCGCCCGGGCACGCCGCGAGGGCGCCGCGGTGGAGCGCTCGCTGGCCGATCTGCGTGAGCAGGCGGCGATTCCTGACCGCAACCTGATGGAGCCGTTGATCGCCTGCGCCCGGGCGCATGCCAGCGAGGGCGAGATAGTCGAGTCCCTCCAGCAGGTCTTCGGCGACTACGCCGAGAACCCCGTCTTCTAGGCCCCTCGCGGGCGTCAGCTCGCACGGCGAGCCGCAACCTTCCGCTCCGACTGCTGTCCTTTGGTCAACCTCCCGTGAAGCTAGATCTCCGCTCGCCCTCCAAACGCCACCGCCGCCTGCTGCTGATCGGCTGCCTGATCGTGGTGCTCTCGAGCGTCACCACGCTGGCGATCGCCTCGCACCGGATCTCAGACGAGCAGTCCGCCTTCACGGCGCCGGCGTCCGGCCGCTGCGTGCCCACCACGCTCAACCGCTCGGCCGTGCTGCCCGGCACGAGCCTCGCGGTGACACCGCTGCCCGACTCCTACGACGCGCTTCCCCACACCCAGGTGAGCCTGCTCGGCACGCCGCCGCACGCGCTCAGCCACGTGCAGGTGAAGGGCTCGGTCAGCGGCGAGCACTCCGGGCGCCTGCGGGCCTACTCGCAGGGCGACGGCGCCAGTTTCGTGCCCTCCGCGCCGTTCGTCTCCGGCGAGACGGTGACGGTGACGGGGAGCGTCACGGTGGCGGCACACCGGGAGCGCTTCTCCTTCCACTTCGTGATCGCCCGCGAAGACGTGCTGCGCCATCCTCCCTCGCTGCACCCCTCGAAAGACCCCGGCGAGAAGATGCACTTCCACTCGCGTCCCACGCTCGAACCGCCCGGGGTGGTGGTAAGCCACAGCTCCACCTCGAGCGAGGCGGGCTACATCTTCACGGCCCCCTACAGCGGGCCCGGCCAGGCCGGACCGATGATCTTCGACGAAGCCGGCAACCTCGTCTGGTTCAGCCCGGTCGGCCCCGAAGAAGCGGCCGCCAACCTCCAGGTGCAGCAGCTGGGCGGCAAGCCCGTGCTGACCTGGTGGCAGGGCTACATCCCACCCCAGGGCTTCGGCATCGGCGAAGAGGTGATCGAGAGCTCGAGCTACCACCAGATCGGCCGGGTCCACGCCGGTAACGGCTACAAGGTCGACCTGCACGACTTCCACCTGACCCCCGAGGGCACGGCTGTGCTGACGGCCTTCCAGCCGATCCACTGCGACCTGTCGGGGCTCGGCGGCCCGCGGGGCGGCGCCGTCACGGACAGCCTCTTCCAGGAAGTCGACCTCCGGACCGGGCTCGTCCGACGCGAGTGGCACGGCGTGGACCACATCCCCATGGCCGACTCCTACAGCACCGCCGTCACGACCAGCCTGAAGACGCCCTTCGACTTCTTCCACCTCAACTCCATCGACCAGCTCTCGGGCGGGGCGACGCTGATCTCGGCCCGCAACACCTGGAGCCTCTACGAACTGAACAGCGAGACCGGCCAGGTGCTCGTGCGGATCGGCGGCAAGCGCTCGAACGTGAAACAGGCCAGCGGCACCCACACCGCCTACCAGCACGACGCGACCGTGCTGCCCGATGGGGACATCAGCATCTTCGACAACGGCGGCGTGCCGATGGTCCATCCGCAGTCGCGTGGGCTGATCGAGAGCATCGACGCGGGTACGGCCACGACCGTGGCGACCTACGAGCACCCCGCTCCGCTCGACTCCGGCAGCCAGGGCAACATGCAAGCGCTGGCCAACGGCGACTTCTTCATCGGCTGGGGCCCGGAGCCCTACTTCTCGGAGTTCTCCCGCTCCGGGCAGCTCCTCTACGACGCCCACTTCCACGGCTCCTACCAGACCTACCGGGCCTACCGCTTCCCCTGGACGGGCGCGCCGGCCGGGCCGCCCACGGCTGTCGTCTCCGGCTCCCCCTCCCACCAGACGATCTACGCGAGCTGGAACGGCGATACGCGCACTGCGACGTGGCGGCTCCTCGACGGGACCACCGCCAAGGCGCTGGCGCCGGTCGCGACCACACCGCGCAGCGGCTTCGAGGCGACGCTGAAGCCCCCGGCGCCGGCGCCCTACTTCGCGGTGCAGGCCCTCGATGCCTCGGGCGCGGTGATCGGCACCTCGGCGACGATCCACGGGTAGCCGCCGGGCGCGGCGCGCTTCCTCGCAGCGAACGAGGCGGCCGCCACCGCGGGGGCGGCCGGCCCGTCCGGCTGACCTAGCTCAGCGCCGCTCCGTGCAGGCCTTCGGCGGTCTTCTCGCGATCGGCCCACCATCCGTTGACGGCGTCGATGGCGCCGCCGATGATGCCCTCGCGGAAGGCCTTGGTGTCATTCAGACGAGGCAGCTCCTCGTCGGGGACGTCCACCTCGAGGAACTCGCACAGCGGGGCGAAGCCCTCGGCGGGGTTCCACACCAGCAGCCGCTCCGCGGGCACGTCTGCCTTGACCTGCTCGTCCCAGCGGTCCATCGAGGCCATCAGCTTGGCCATGTCGTCGGCGCCCGCAAAGGCCCCGCCCTCGTCGAAGTTCAGACGGGACATCAAGGCGATGTAGCGGCTCCACAGGGGATCGACGACGCAGCGCGCCTCGGTCATGTGGTGGATCACCGAGTCCCCGTGCCACATGCCCCAGATCGTCTTCTCCATGCTGCGCGACCATTCCTCGGCCCCCCGCACGCTGAGCAGGATCTTCGCGTCCGGGTAGTAGTCCATCAGCTCGCGGTAGAAGTAGGCCGAGGGCCAGTCGAGCGTCGAGTTCGACTCGCCGAAGATCGCCTCCCAATCGGGGCTGCCCTCGACCGCCGCTTCCCACAGGGGCAGGCCCGCCTCGAGGTCGAGGAGCAGGTCGCGCATGTGGTAGCAGGGCCCGAACCCGAGGTGCTCGAGCGCGAACATCTGCGTCGTCGTTGCGGTCCGGGGAAGCCCCGCTCCGATGACCTTCATATGGCTGCCTCCTGTTCTCCGCGCGCCGCGTCGCCTGCCGAAATCGCTCGCGGAAAGCGGCGCGCGGGGCTGCGAGGGGGTCCTCTACCCTCATGAAAAAGCGTATCCCGATGCCCCTCTGGAACCCGCGGGCCGAAGGAAGAATCTCGTAAAAGAGTGAGTGCCCCGCGGGCCTTCAGAGCCCGGCCGATGCGCCCACGGCGACCGCGCGTCGCTCAGGAGGAGCGCACGTCGAGCACTACCTTGCCCACGGCCCGGCGCTGGTCGAGCGTGTGCAGAGCCTGGGCCGCGTCCTCGAGGGGGTACCGCTGGCCGATCAGCGGCCGCACGAAGCCGGCCTCGATCAGCTTGCTCACGGCCGCGCCGATCTCCCGGTTCATGTCGGGCTTGCCCATCACGTAGGCGCCCCAGCCCGCGCCGATCACCTCGGTGTTCTTGAGCAGCAGCCGGTTGACCCTGACCTCAGGGATCGAACCGCCCGTGAAGCCCACAACGACCAGACGGCCGTCCTCGCCGAGCGAGCGCAGGCTGTCGAGGAAGCGGTCCCCGCCCACCGGGTCGAGGACCATGTCGACGCCGCCCTGAGAGAGCTCGAGCACCTCGTCCTTCCAGCCGTCCTCGATCATCACCACGTGGTCGGCCCCCGCCTCTTCGGCCACCTTCTTCTTCTCCTCGGTGGAGACGGTGGCGATCGTCTTCGCGCCGAGGCCGCGAGCGACCTGCAGGGAGGCGGTGCCCACGCCGCCGGCGGCGCCGTGCACCAGCACCGTCTCGCCCTCCTTCAGCCTTCCGCGCACCCGCAGGCAGAAGTAGGCGGTGTGGTAGTTGAGGACCAGCGCCGCGCCCTGTGCGAAGTCGAGCTCCGGACCGAGCGGGAAGGTGAAGTACTCCGGGGCCACGGCCGTCTCGGCCCAGCCGCCGAGCGCGCAGAACGCCGCCACACGATCGCCGGCCTTGACCGCCGCGCCCTCGGGGGCGCTGATCACGACCCCTCCCACCTCGCTTCCGGGAACGTAGGGCAGTGGCGGTTTCATCTGGTACTCGCCGCGCGTCTGGAGCAGCTCCGGGAAGGACACGCCCGCCACGTGCACCTCCACCACCACGCCTTCGCCCGGCGTGAGCATGTGCGATGCCTCGGGCTCGGGCAGCTCGACCATCTTCAGGGCGCTGTCGGGCCCCGTCTCCTCGGTGATCTGCATCGCCCTCATCGCGGGGATTATGTCCGAGCGGCGATCGCGGCGAGGCCACCGTCGAGGCGAGCAACCGGCGCGGGCGCGCGAAGCGTGAAGAGCGCCGGTCGCGGATAATCGTCACAGGCGCCGCGGGCGGCCAGTCGCCGCGGCGAGACTGCGAGGAGAGGCCCGACCATGGCGAAGGTGCTTTGCGTGCTCTACGAGGACCCGGTGGACGGATACCCGCCCGCCTACGCCCGCGATGACATCCCCCGCATCGAGCGCTATCACGACGGGCAGAGCGCACCGACGCCGGAGGGGCTCGGCTTCACCCCCGGCCAGCTCGTCGGCTGCGTGTCGGGCGAGCTCGGCCTGCGCGGCTTCCTGGAGGGTCTCGGCCACGAGCTCGTCGTGACGTCCGACAAGGACGGCCCCGACTCGCTGTTCGAGCGCGAGCTGCCCGGCGCCGAGGTGGTGATCTCCCAGCCCTTCTGGCCCGCCTATCTGACATCGGAGCGGATCGCGAAGGCGCCGAACCTGAAGCTCGCGCTGACCGCCGGGATCGGCTCCGATCACGTCGACCTGCAGGCGGCGATCGAGCGCGGCGTGACCGTCGCCGAGGTCACCTACTCGAACAGCATCAGCGTGGCCGAGCACGTCGTGATGATGATTCTCGCGCTCGTGCGGAACTACATCCCGATGTATCAGGACGTGGTGCAGGGCGGCTGGAGCATCGCCGACTGCGTTTCGCGGTCGTATGACCTGGAGGGGATGCAGGTGGGCACCGTCGCCGCCGGGCGCATCGGCTCGGCCGTGCTGCGGCGGCTGCAGCCGTTCGAGGTCGGACTGCACTACACCGACCGCCACCGCCTCCCGGCCGAGGTGGAGCGCGAGCTCGGCGTCACCTTCCACGACAGCGTCGAGTCGATGCTCGCCGTCTGCGACGTCGTCACGATCAACGCGCCTCTGCATCCCGAGACCGAGAACCTCTTCGACGAGGCGATGCTGGCCCGGATGAAGCGGGGCGCCTACCTGATCAACACCGCCCGGGGCAAGATCTGCGACCGCGACGCCGTCGTGAGGGCCTGCGAGAGCGGTCAGCTCGCGGGCTACGCGGGCGACGTCTGGTTCCCCCAGCCCGCGCCTCGCGACCACCCTTGGCGCACGATGCCCCACCACGGCATGACGCCGCACACCTCCGGCACCAGTCTCTCCGCGCAGGCGCGCTACGCCGCCGGTGCGAGGGAGATCCTCGAGTGCTGGTTCGGCGGCCGGCCGATCCGAGAGGAGTACCTGATCGTCGACGGCGGCAAGCTCGCCGGTGCGGGCGCGCACTCCTACAGCGAGGGCGATGCCACGGGGGGCTCCGAGGAGGCGGCGCGGTTCACCTCTGCCTGAAGTTGACGATCTAGCCACCGGCGCCGCCCTGTGCGGGCCGCCGCTAGGCTGACCCGCGCGTGAGCCCTCCTCGCCCTCGCCGCCTGGCCTGGCTGCTCCCCGTCCTCCTGGTGGCAGGCGCGGTCGTGTGGGCCGCCGCCGACCCCGCCGATCACCCCGGCGGAGATCGTCAGCCGGCCACGGCGTCGCAGGCCGCGGCCGTCCGCGAGTCCGCGCCGGCGGCTCCCTCAGCCTCGACGGAGGCTCCCGCCACGCCGGCCCCGGCTGGTGCGCACGCGGCCGGCTCGCTCCCGCTGGCGGACCGCACGATCACGGTCGACCCCGGCCACAACGGCGGCAACTTCACCCACGCTCAGGAGATCGGGCGGCTCGTGCCGGACGGCAACGGTGAGAAGCAATGCGACACCACCGGCACGGCGGCGCCGGACGGCTACCGGGAGACGGATTTCAACTGGAGCGTCGGGCGGCGGCTGGCCGCGCTGCTGCGGGCGGCCGGGGCACGGGTGGTGATGACACGATCGAGCAACGCGGGCGTCGGACCCTGCGTGAACGAACGGGCGGCGATCGGCAACCGCGCGGGCAGCGACGCCGCGATCTCGGTCCACGCCGACGGCGGGCCGCCGGGCGGTTCTGGCTTCGCGATCCTGATCCCCGCCCCGATCCCCGGCGGCGGCGACCGCGCGATCCTCGCCCCCTCCCGGCGGCTCGGCATCGATCTCCGCTCGACCCTGCTTGCCACGGGCCTTCACACCTCGACCTACGACGGCCGCGACGGGCTCGCTCCCCGCACCGATCTCGGCGGCCTCAACCTGTCCCGCGTGCCGAAGGTGTTCGTCGAGGTGGCCAACATGCAGAACCGCCCCGACGAGCGGCCGATGGAGCAGGCCGCCTACCGCGAGCGCGTGGCCCTTGCGCTGCTCGCCGGGCTCGAGCGCTTCCTGCCGGCGAGCTGAGAGGCTCTCCGATGCGGGGGCTCATCGGGCCCCGGTGGCGGCCGGTTCTAGGAGCCGCCGCCGAGCAGCTCGGTGGCGTCGGCGGCGGCCCTCAGCAGGGCGGCGGCGTAGCGGCGCTCCGAGCCGTAGAAGCGGGTCGCCGGGACGGGTACCGAGAGCGCCGCGACCGGTCCCGTGGCATCGCGGACCGCCGCGCCCACGGCGCAGATCCCCTCGCTGTGCTCCTCCCGGTCGAACGCCACCCCCGTGCGGCTCACCTCTTCGAGCTCCTCCAGCAGCGCCGCCCGCGAGGTGATGGTGGCCGGCGTCAGGCGGCGCAGCCGGAGCGGCAGCAGCGCCCGCGCCGTGGCCGGGCCGGCGGCCGCCATCAGGGCCTTGCCGTTGGCCGTGCAGTAGAGCGGGAACTCGGCCCCGATCGCGGAGACGGCGCGCAGGCGCTGGGAGCCGGGCTGCTGGTCCACGAAGCGCACGGCCCCGCCGTCGAGCACGGCCAGGTCGACGGTCTCGCCGAGGCTACGCGAGAGCTGCTCGAGGACCGGGCGCAGGCGCGCGGGCAGCGCCGCCGTGCCCGCGGCGGCGAGACGCCCTACGGCGGGGCCGAGCACGATCCGCCCGTCCGGGGCGCTGGCCACGAGTTCCTCACTCGAGAGCGCGCCCACCAGACGGTGGACGGTGGACTTGGGCAGCGTGACGGTGCTCGCCAGCTCGGCCAGCGCCAGACCCGAGGGCGCCGTCTCGAGCGCCCGCAGCACGCGCCCCGCGCGGGCGATCGCCTGGATGCCGGGCTGTCGCGGCACCGCGGATGAGGAGACGGCGTCTTGCATCGTGGAACGTCCGTACTGTATCGTGGCACGCCGATGGGAGACAGCGTGCGCTTCGAGGGCAGGCTCCTGCGACGGGGCGAGGCGGGCTATGAGCAGGCACGGCGTGGAGCCGTGTGGAACGCCCGCACGCCGGAGCGCTTTCCCGAGGCGATCGTGCTCGCGTCCTGCGAGCAGGACGCCGTGCGGGCCGTGCGGCTCGCGCGGGAGGAGGGGCTGACGGTGGCGGTGCGCTCGGGCGGTCACAGCTGGGCCGGCAGCCACCTGCGCGACGGCAGCCTGCTGCTCGACCTCTCGGCCCTGCGCGACCACGAGGTCGACGAGCGAGCGATGACCGCCGCCGTGCAGCCGGGCTGCCGCGGCGACGAGCTGCTCGCGGCGCTGGCCGAGCGGGAGCTGTTCTTCCCCGCCGGCCACTGCCCCGGGGTGGGCCTCGGCGGTTACCTGCTGCAGGGCGGCTACGGGTGGAACGGGCGCCTGCACGGGCCGGCCTGCATGAGCGTCGAGGCGATCGACCTCGTCACGGCCGACGGCGAGCTGCTCCGCGCCGACGAGAGCGAGAACGCCGACCTGCTCTGGGCCGCCCGCGGCGCGGGACCGGGCTTCTTCGGGGTCGTCACGCGCTTTCACCTGCGCCTGCAGCGGCGGCCGCGGATCACGGCCAACGCACTGGTCACCTATCCGGCCACGGTCCTCGCGGAGGTGTTCGAATGGGCACAGCGGATCGGCCCGCGGGTGCCGCGAACGATGGAGCTGATGCTGATCGTCCACCGCGACGAGGCGGGCGAGGTGGAGATCGTCGTCACCGCGCCCGTGCTGGTCGAGGACGAGCGAGAGGCGCGCGAGGCGCTCGCTCTGCTGCAGAGCGCTCCGGTGCTGGGCGAGGCGAAGCTGAACGTGCCCTACGTCGAGCTGGCCCTCGCCGACCTCTATGCGGGCGTCCATGCCTCCTACCCCGACGGGCACCGCTATGCCGTGGACAACATGTGGACGGCCGCGCCGGCCGCCGAGCTCGTGCCCGGCCTCGAGCGGATCGCGGCGACGCTTCCCGAGGCCCCCTCGCACATGCTCTGGATGAACTGGGGCCCGGGCGCGACGCCCGCGCCGCCACGGCCGGAGATGGCCTACAGCGTCGAGGACGACACCTACATCGCGCTCTACGCCGTCTGGCAGGATCCGGCCGCCGACGAGGCCCACGTGTCCTGGGCGACGGAGTCGATGCGCGAGATGGCCCACCTCGCCAGCGGCATCCAGCTCGCCGACGAGAACCTGGCGCTGCGCCCCGCCCGCTTCGCCGGGGAGGAGCAGATGCGCCGGCTGGACGAGCTGCGGGCGCTCCGCGACCCCGAGGGCCGCTTCCACGAATGGCTGGGGCGATGAGCGGGGATCCGCTCGAGGCTTACCTGCGCAGGCCCATGACCCCGCCGGAGACGGCCGTGCTGCGGGCCATCGAAGCGGGTCCGCTCGACCCGTCCGCGGCGCTCGAGCGCTCCCGGCTCGACCGGCTGCTCGACCCCGCCCCGCTGCCGGCCGAGACGGGCTGGTGCGTGCTGGCTGACGGATGCGGCTATGTGGCCGTCGCCACGCCGATGCCCGGCGTCAGCGGCGAGATGGTCGACTGGTGGTTCGACTGGCACCCCCGCGAGGCGGTTCGCTACCGCATCTGGCACCCCCGGGCGCACATGGCGAACTCCCTCGAGCTGCCCGCCCACCGCGGCGCCAAGGCGCACTGGGGCGCGGTCCACCACCCGGTCGAGGACGTGGGCGTGGGCGTCGTGCACGCTCGCATCGCCTTCCTGGCGCCGAGCGCGATCGGCTTCTCGGGCGACGCGCTGGAGGATCCCCGCGTCGCGACCATCCTCTGCGGATACGTCGGTGACGAGCGCCGCCACATGCGTCACACGATGATGTGCCACGTGTTCCTGCGCGACGGCGAGGGGGTCCTGCTGCGCAGCCACTTCTGGCTCGGTTCGGCGCTGCGGCCGTACGCGCCCGCCCCGATCGCCGCGCTCGGCGAGCGGCTGCTCAACCGCCCCGCGGTGCGCGCCCGCGCGATGCCCCCGCGGCTGCCGCGCGCGCTGGCACGCCACTGCGCGGAGGAGTACGCGAACCTGGGCTCGCTGCTAGGAGAGCTCTACGGGCGCTTCGGCCCGGAGTCCTGACTGAGCGTCCGAGCGCACCCACACGATCGTGCCGGTGAGGGCGGCGACCGTCAGCACCGCCGGCCACGCGCCGATCGCACGGGCGAGGACGTGGGAGAGGACGAACGCGGCGAAGCCGACTCCGCCCAGCGCGGCAGCTGTACGGGCGCCGTGGCGACGGTTCCAGACGCGGATGCAGTAGACGCCGCCGGCGGCCAGCACGGCGCCGCCGAGCGGACGCGAGCCGCTCGATGCCGCCACGGCGTAGCCGCCGATCAGGGTGCCGGCGGCGATGGCTGCTGTGGGCGTGCGACGCATCGGAGCCACCCTAGCGCCGCCCGGGCGAACTGCGCGTCAGCCGCCCGGCGTCGTCGAGGCCGAAGCCGTGCAGGCCGAAGCGCTCGGCGAGCACGGCGGGCAGCTGCCGGCCAGCGATGGGCGCCCGCTCAGGCCGATCCGCCGCAGATAGGCGTCGAGATCGAACACCCCGGAGACTCTAGGGCCGGCGCGCGATACTGGCGAGGTGGCATACGCGCCGCCCGCCCGCCATCTGCTGCGCGCCAGGGACCTGGCCGACGCCCGCTACACCGAGCCGCTGGACGTCGAGGAGATGGCCGCCGCCGCGGGCCTGTCACGGTCGCACTTCATCCGCGAGTTCCGCCGTGCCTTCGGTGAATCCCCGCATGCCTACCTGCTGACCAGGCGCCTCGAGCGTGCCGCCGCGCTGCTGCGGGACACCGACCGCCAGATCGCCGACATCTGCCTCTCGGTGGGCCTCGTGAGCCTCGGTTCCTTCACGACGAGCTTCAAGCGCACCTTCGGCGTCTCGCCGGCCGCCTACCGCGACCGCTACCCACCGGCCGCCGACAGGGCCCTCGTGCCGGGGTGCGTCGTGCGTGCCTACGGCCGTCCGCAAAGGCGCACTTTTCGAGAAGACAGGCCGACCAGCGAGGCGTAACTTCGCCTCCAGTCAACAACGCGACGAAAGGAACACCCCGATGATCAAGGTTTCGACCGCCCAGCTGTGGGTCGCCGACCAGGACGAGGCGCTGGCGTTCTACACCGAGAAGGTTGGCATGGAGGTTCGCGCCGACGTGACCGTTGCCGAGCTGGGCAACTTCCGCTGGCTGACCGTGGGCATGCCGGGCCAGCCCGACTTCGCGATCGTGCTGATGGCGATCCCCGGGCCGCCGCTGATGGACGACGAGACCACCGAGCAGGTCAAGACGCTGATGTCCAAGGGCTTCGCGGGCACGGTGTTCCTGGAAACGGACGACTGCCAGTCCTCCTACGAGGAGCTGCGCGGTCGCGGCGTGCAGTTCCACGAAGCGCCCGAAGAGCGCCCCTACGGGATCGACTCCGGCTTCCGCGACCCGTCCGGCAACAGCATCCGCCTGACCCAGGTCAGGGACCTGGCCGAGCTCTCGGCCTGAGGCCGCAGGGCCGGGCCGCTGCTGCTTTCCCCCGGCGGGGCGCAGGCGGCCCGGCTCGCCCGCGGTGGCGGCTCGCGGTAGCTTGCGGGGAGATGGCCTCCAGCTACGAGCGCGGACTCACCGAGATCGGGGAGGGAATCCTCGCCTACCTGCAGCCGGACGGCGGCTGGGGGTGGTCCAACGCCGGTCTGATCAGCGACGGCGAGGCGACGCTGCTGATCGACACGCTGTTCGATCTCAGGCTGACCGAGCAGATGCTGGCGGAGATGCGCCGGGCCGTGCCGGCGGCCGCGCGGATCGACACGCTCGTCAACACCCACGCCAACGGCGACCACTGCTACGGCAACCAGCTCGTCGGCGGCGCGAAGATCGTCGCCTCCGAGCGCACGGCGGCCGAGATGGAGGAGCTGCCGCCGGCGGCGATGGCCGCCCTGATCGAGCAGGCCCCGAACATGGGCGCGCTCGGGGAGTTCTTCCTGCGCTGCTTCGGCCCGTTCGACTTCACGGGCATCGAGCCGGTGGCGCCCGGCGAGACGTTCAGCGGCGAGCTCGTCCTGCGGGTCGGCGCGCGCGAGGTGCGGCTGCTCGAGGTCGGACCGGCGCACACGCAGGGCGACACGATGGCCTGGCTCCCGGCCGAGCGCGTGCTGTTCACCGGCGACATCCTCTTCAACGGCGCCCACCCGATCGCCTGGGCGGGTCCCGTGTCGAACTGGATCGCGGCCTGCGATCGGATCGAGTCGCTCGCGCCGCAGGCGATCGTCCCGGGCCACGGCCCGCCGGCGGTCCTCGCGGACGTATACGAGGTGCGAGCGTACTTCGAGTACCTCTACGAGCAGGCCAGGCTGGCCCACGCCGACGGCCTCGACCCGCTGCAGGCCGCGCGGCGCATCTCGGTCGATCGCTGGGCGGACTGGGGCGAGAGCGAGCGGCTCGTGGTCAACGTGGCCACGATCTTCGGCGAGCTCTCGGGGGAGGGCCCCCCGAACCCGCTGCAGGCCTTCCAGCAGATGGCCGAGCTCGCCCTCGGCGACGAGAGCGCGGCTAGCGCGGGCGGGTGAGGGGAGTGGCGTCCTTCGAGGACGTGCGGCGGATCGCCGCATCACTCCCCGGCAGCGAGGAGCGTGTCTCGCGCGAGCGGCTGCAGTGGCGGGTCGGCGGCCGGCTGTACGTGTGGGAGCGCCCCCTGCGCGCGAAGGAAGTGCTGGAGCTCGGACAGGCCGCGCCCGACGGACCGCTGCTCGGGGCGCGGGTCGAGCACCTGATCGCCAAGGAGGCACTGCTCGCCGAGGAACCCGAGGTGTTCCTCACCACCTCCCACTTCGAGGGCCACCCTTCCGTGCTCGTGCGCCTCGAGCGGATCGGGGCCTCCGACCTCGAGGAAGTCGTGACCGAAGCCTGGTTCGCGCGGGCGCCCGCGAAGCTGATCGCCGAGGCCGAGGCGCGGCTGGATAGATAGCCGCCATCGCCCGGTTGGTAGAAACGGCCCAACCTTCGCCGGCGTCGGCGCTCCGGCCTATCCTGGCCGGATGGCATCTGAGCCCCTGGTGGCGGGGGCCGCGGCACCGGGGCATGCCGTCAAGCGTGCGGCCCTCGGCGTGGGCGCGGCCTTATCGGTCCTGCTGGTCGCCGTGGCGATCGCTGCCCTTACGCTCTCCGGCGCCGGGCTGACGGGCGATTCGACGGCGCTGGCGAAGGTCTCCCTGCAACCGCTCGGGGGCAGCATCGAGCACGTCGAAGCGTTCGGGCCGGGCGGCCACGCCCTGCCGATCGCCGTGCAGGGCGGCCGCCTCGAGCCGATGCGGCGGCTGCATCCTGGCGAGCGCATCTCGGTCGCCGTTCGGGTCCGCCGCCCCGGCTGGATCGGCTGGGCGCTGGGCTCAGAACACACCGAGCACCTCACCGTCATCGCGCCGGTGGCGCATCTCAAGGAACGCTGGCTGACGATCCCCCCGGGGGGGCACGTGAGCGTCGCCTTCCAGCAGCCGGTCAGCGCGGTGAGTTACGAAAGCTCCACCGGCACGCACACGCACGCGCTGCCCGCGCCCGCGAGCACGGTCTCGCTCGGCAGGCGGCCCGCCACGGGCACGATCGCGATCGCCGCCGCCCCCCGTTCGTGGGAGACCGTCGGCGCGCCCACCCACGTCAGCTGGTTTCCCCCGTCGCGCACGCCCGTGATGGCCGCGAGCCCCGCCCCCGGCGCCCACATGGCCCCGGCCTCGCCGATCTACCTGACCTTCTCCAAGCCGGTAGCCGAGGTCCTCGGCTCCGGCCGGCCCCAGCTCTCTCCGGCCGCTCCCGGGCACTGGCACAAGGCCAACAGCCACACGCTGGAGTTCCGCCCGTCGGGCTTCGGCCTGCCGCTCGGTTCACAGCTGCGGCTCACCCTGCCCCATCCGGTCGCGGTGACGAGCAGCGGCGCTCAGGGTCTGACCAGGACCACGGCGGTGAGCTGGACTGTGCCGGCCGGCTCGACCGTGCGCCTGCACCAGCTGCTCGCCCAGGCGGGCTACCTGCCCGTCGCATGGCACGCCGCCGCGGGCGAAGTGGCCCACACGCCGAGCGCCGAGGCGGCGGCCGCGGTCAAAGCGCCCGCGGGAAGCTTCGGCTGGCGCTACGCCAACACTCCCCACCAGCTCAAGGAACGCTGGAGCCCCACCGAGCAGACGGTCCTCACGAAGGGCGCCCTGATGAGATTCGAGAACGACAACGGCCTGCCCGCCGACGGTGTCGCCGGGGCGGCGGTCTGGCGCAAGCTGTTCGCCTACGCGCTCGCCGGCAAGCACGCGAGCGAAGGCTACAGCTACGTGTACGTCCACCGGGAAGTGCCGGAGACGGCGACGCTGTGGCATGCCGGGCACACGATCATCTCGGCGCCCGCGAACACCGGCATCTCGGGCGCCGAAACCGAACTCGGCTCGTTCCCCGTGTTCGAGCACATACCCGAAGGAACGATGAGCGGCACGAACCCCGACGGCTCCCACTACCAAGACCCCGGGATCAAGTGGATCAGCTACTTCAACGGCGGCGACGCGCTGCACAACTTCAACCGCTCCTCCTTCGGCACGCCTCAGAGCCTCGGCTGCGTCGAGCTGCCCCTGGCCGCCTCGGCGGAGATCTGGAAATACACGCCGATCGGCACGGTCGTCACGATCGAAAGCTGAGCCGCGGCGCCGGCCGCGGGCGCTAGCCCTCCTCGCGACCGGCGAGGAGCGCGTCGGTGGCGGCGTCCGGAACGCCGTCGAAGTAGCGGTCGAGCACCGCCGCGAACAGTGGCTCGGCGGGCTCGGCCCGGGCGAAGAGGGTCATGCAGGAGCGCAGCTTGAGCGCGTCCACGCCGCCGAGGATCTGCTCGGCGGTGAGGCCGTCATGCTCGAGCAGCGCAGCCGCGCACTCGCGGAGCCGCGCACCCAGCACCGGATCTTCGAGGTAGGCGCGGGCTTCGGCGAGCGATGACAGCGCGTAGCGCCTCGACGTCTCGCTGTGGCCGAGCCCGGCGAGCTGCGGGAGGACGAACCACATCCAGTGGCTGCGCTTCTCCCCGGCCCGCAGCTCTGCGAGGGCGCGCTCGAAGGTCCCGCCCTGCTCCTGCGCCGCCCGGAAGCGTGCCAGGCCGTCCACGGGCGCCTCAGGACGCGAGGCCGGCTCGCTCCGAGCCACGCAGGAAGCGCTCGATCGCGTCAGCCACGAGCTCGTCGATCTGCTCGGGCGCGACGATGCCGCCGGTGACGAGCGCGGCGATCCCCTGGATCGTCGCGAACAGGACCAGCCCCACGCGCTCGGGATCACCGGCCTCGAGCGCCCCCTCCTCCTGGCCCTGGGCGATCAGCTCGAGCATCACCGTGAAGGCGCGTTCGGCGGCGTCGTGGAGCACCCCGGTCTCCTCGTGCTTCTTACCCGCGAACATCAGCTCGAGCAGCGCCGCGTCCTCGGTGGCGAAGCGGACGTAGGCCGCGGCCACGGCCTGGAGCCGGCGTTCGAAGTCCTCGCCGGCGCCGTCGAAGGCGTTCTGCAACTCCGCTCCGAGGCGTGCGAAGCCCGACTCGGCCAGCGCGTCGAGCAGCGCCTGCCGGTCGGGGAAATGGCGCCTCGGCGCGCCGTGGCTGACGCCGACGTCGCGGGCCAGCTCCCGCAGGGACAGCTCCTGCACGCCCCGCTCGCGGACGGTGCGTTCGGCGGCGGCGAGCAGGGCGGTCCTCAGGTTGCCATGGTGATAGGGGCGCTCGGCCATGGCTTCAGGCTACCGCCTCATGTAGTCGTTGACATCTTTGTAGTCATCGACTACATTGTTGCCCATGACAACTTCAAGCTCCACCTCCCTCCCTGACATGGCCGGCCGAACCGCGATCGTTACCGGCGCCAACAGCGGCATCGGCCGGGCTGCCGCCTCGGCCCTCGCCGGGGCCGGCGCTCGCGTCGTGCTGGCCGTGCGCTCCACCGAGAAGGGGCAAGACGCCGCCGCGACGATGCCGGGCGAGACCGAGGTCCGCCCGCTCGACCTGGCGAGCCTCGCCTCGATCCGGGAGTTCTCCTCGAGCTGGGAGGGCGAGATCGACCTGCTGATCAACAACGCCGGCGTGATGGTCCCCCCGCTCTCGCAGACGGCCGAGGGCTTCGAGCTGCAGTTCGGGACCAACCACCTGGGCCACTTCGCCCTCACGAACCTGCTGCTCGAGCACGTAGGCGGACGCGTCGTGACCGTCTCCTCCGCGGCCCACCGCGTGGGCCGGATCGACTTCGAGGACCTCAACTGGGAGCGCAAGCCCTATCGCGCATGGCGCGCCTACGGGCAGTCGAAGCTCGCGAACCTGCTCTTCACGGCCGAGCTGCAGCGCCGCCTGACAGAGGCCGGATCCGACGTGCTGGCGATGGCCGCCCACCCGGGCTACGCGGCGACGAACCTGCAGTTCCACAGCGGCAAACGCCTCCAGGACCTGGTCAGCCACGTCGGCAACCGCCTGCTGGGCCAGAGCCAGGAGGGGGGCGCGCTGCCGACTCTCTACGCCGCCACGGCCGAGATCCCAGGCGACAGCTTCGCCGGGCCGGGCGGGTTCATGGAGCAGCGCGGCCCGGCGAAGCTCGTCGGGCGCAGCTCGGCCGCGCAGGACATGGACGCCGCCAGGCGCCTCTGGGAGATCTCCGAAGAGCTGACGGGAACGCGCTTCCCGCTGGGCGCCGCCGTAACGGCGCGATCGGCCTAGCCGGCCGCGGGCACGGGCTCGAGCCCACAGAGCCCGTCGCTCAGCTCGCGCAGCCGAGCGCGCGCCGCCGCGTCGAAGGCCTGCGGGTGCGGTGTGCCCTCGCGGAGACCATCGAAGTAGCGCCCGGTCACTCCGTCGAGCTCCTCGCCGGCGATCAGCTGCAGGGTCGCCTCGGTGCCCTGCTCGAGCGAGCTGACCGGCTCGATCCCGCCGGCCAGGACCATTTTGGTCGGCATATACGTCGCCGGGTGAAGGCACGTCGCCGTGACGCCGCGGCCGCTCAGCTCCTCAGCGAGATCGAACGTGAACATGACCTGCGCGAGCTTGCTCTGGCAGTAGGCCTGGACGCCGCTGTAGCGGCGCGTCAGCATCACATCGTCGAAGTCGATCGGCGCCTGCCCCGCGGAGCTGACATTGACGACGCGCGACGGCGACGAGCGGTCGAGCAGACCGAGCAGGAGCCTCGTCAGGAGATAGCCGGCGAGATAGTTGACGGCGAAGCGCAGCTCGAGCCCGTCGGCGCTCTCCTCGCGCGCGTCGACCCCCGCCGTGGTCGTGCCGATCCCGGCGTTGTTGACGAGCACGTCCAGACGGTCCGTCTCGCCGAGCACCAGCTCGCCGAGCCCACGGACCTCCGCCAGCGAGGAGAGATCGGCGGGCAGCCAGCGCAGCCTCTCGTTGCCGCTCGCCTCCGCGATCTCGGCGACCACGCGCTCGCCCTTGGCACCGTCACGACCGTGCAGCAGGAGCGTTGCGCCCTGTGCGGCGAGCTCGTGCGCGAGGGCCCTGCCGAGACCGTCCGTGGCGCCGGTGATCAGGATCGTCTGCTCGGCCACGGGGCGCACGCTGTCAGGGTAGGACAGCGTGACCGGGCCTGGCGAAGCGGGAGCGACGAGAGCAGGGTCCGCCACCGTGGTGTGGCGCGCTCCTCGGGAACGCGGTGATGGCGTCGACAATCACCCACAGGGGGCAGTGGTGGCCGGCGCGCGTTCGGCCGCGTACCGCTCTGGGAAGCCAATGCGCCTCCCAGAGCCAAACCGGTGAAACGGGAGCGACGGGACTCGAACCCGCGACCTCTGCCGTGACAGGGCAGCGCTCTAACCTGCTGAGCTACGCCCCCGCGATTGCTGCGGGAACCCGGGGGCCCGCGGCGTGGGAGCAACAGTATGCCAAGGCTTGGCCAGAGGCTCCGGCGAGCGAAACTGGCCAGCCGGCCAGCCTTTCCTCTAGGCTGTGCCCGTGGCGCTCGTCGGTCCTCCCCCGATGCTCAACCGGAGCCCGCTGTCGGTCGTGCTGGACGACATCCGCGACGAGCGCCGGGCCCGGGTTCCCTTCCCGCCGGGGGAGACTCGCTTCTCACTGCCGCGCACACGCCGCTTCGCGGCGGAACCGCTCGAGATGCTGCTCGAGAGCTACGAGCGCTTCGGTCCTGTCTTCACGCTGCGGCTGCTCCACAGCAACGTCGTGTTCATGCTCGGACCGGCGGCCAACCACTACATCCTCGTCTCCCACGCCTCCGACTTCCAGTGGCGCGAAGGCAGCTTCCGTGACCTGATCGGGCTGATGGGCGACGGGCTGCTGACGATCGACGGCGACTTCCATCGCCGGTCCCGGCGCATCATGCTGCCCGCCTTCCATCGCGACAACATCGCCGCCTCCGTCGATGCGGTCCGCGCCGAGACCGAGCGGGCGATCGAGCAGCTCGAGCCGGGAACGACCGTTGACCTCTACGACTGGACACGCCACCTGGCGATGCGGGTCGCAATGCGGGCGCTGTTCGGCGTCGATCCGGACGGCGCGGCGGCCCGCGAGATCGACGCGGCCGGCCTGTTCGAGGAGGCGCTCGCCTTCTATGCCAGCGACTACCTGCTGCGGGTGTTCCGCGGCAGGCGCTCGCCGTGGGGGCACATGCAGGTCGCCGCCCGCAAGCTCGACATCCTGATCTACGCCGAGATCGCCGACCGGCGGGCATCCGGCCGCCGGGGCAGCGACATCCTCAGCCTGCTGCTCGACGCCGAGGACGAGGACGGCAACCGGCTGAACGACGTGCAGGTGCGCGACGAGGTGATGACGCTGCTGTTCGCCGGGCACGACACGACGACCTCGACGATCTCCTTCATGTTCTACGAGCTCGCCCGACAGCCGGCGATCGTCGAGCGGCTGCGCTCCGAGCAGGCGGCGATGCTGACCGACGGACAGGCGAGCACCGCCCAGCTCCTCGGCGGCGAGCTGCCCGAGCTCGAGATGGTGATCGACGAGACGCTCCGCAAGTACCCGCCGGCATGGGTCGGCCCGCGCCGCACGTTGCGGGACCTCGACTTCGAAGGCATCCCGATCCCCGAGCGCGCCTTCGTCAACTACAGCTCGTGGGCCTCCCATCACCTGCCCGGCGTCTTCGAGGACCCACAGGAGTTCCGGCCCGAGCGCTTCACGCCCGAGGCGCGGGCGGCCCTGCCGAAGGGCGCCTACGTCCCCTTCGGCGGCGGCTCGCGGACGTGCATCGGCATGCGCTTCGGCCAGCTCGAGGTGCGGACGATCGCGACGATGCTGCTGGCCGCACGCTCGCTCGCCGTGCCCGCGGACTTCGAGCTGAAGATCCGCCAGATGCCGACGATCAGCCCCAAGGAAGGGCTGCCCGTGCGGATCGCCGCGCGCCGCGCCGAGGACACGTCTCCGCTGCGCGCCGTGGCCTGAGCGGACCGCTCAGCTCAGCAGTGCGCTCATGCTCAGCCGGTAGGTGAGCGGGTCGCGGCTCTCCACGCTCGCCGCGACCCCCACGACGTGCACGTGGGGATTCGAGAAGAGGGTCAGGCGGAAGCCTTCCAGCAGGAAGCCTTCGGGGTGGGCGACGAGCGCACCGTCCTGTGCTTCGGCCACGGCCGGCACCGAGGCGCCGACGCCGAACAGGCTGCCCCCGACCTCGACCCGCACGCGTCCCGCACCGCTGCCGAGCAAGCGCATCGTGACGCCTTCGCCGAGTGCCGCCTTCGCCGCGGCCTGCGTCGTGTTTGCCTGCGCGCTCAGCTGCACGCCGCGCTTCTGCAGCGTCGCCGCGGTCAACGCGAGGGGCCCGATGCGGACGCCTTCGGCGCTGATGTCGAGCTTGGACACCCCCCGTCCTTCGCCCAGCAGGCGCGCCGCCTGGGCCGGCGAGAGTGCGAGCCGGCCGGCCCTGACGGTAACCGAGTCCGCGTCCCCCCACAGCAGCTTCACCGCCGGCCAGGCCGACACGTCGACGTGCTGAACGTGGCCGTAGCGCCCGACCCGGGAGGAGATGCGCGAGGCGGCGATGTGGGGCAGCAGCAGCTGAGCCAGGACGAGCAGGCCGAGCAGCACCGCGGCGCCCGCCGCGGCGAGCCGGATCGCTCGGGAGCCGCCACCGCGCCGCATCCCCGCAAGCTTCGCAGGGACGCGGCCCGGCAGCGAAGGTCAGGCGAGCCCGTTCGCCTGCAGGAACTGCTTGGCGACGCTCTCCGGGGACTGCTTGTCGATGCTGACCGCCTTGTTCATCTGCTGCATCGCGGGGATCGTCAGGAGCGCACTGACCTTGTTCATCGTTTCCGTGAACGCCGGTCCCTCGGCCGCCACCACGCTCTTCTTCATCACGGGCGCGACGTTCTGGAAGCCGAACACGTGCTTCGGGTCGGCCAGCCCCGTGAACTTACCGCCGAGCAGCTGCCCGTCGGTGCTGAACACGCTCTGCACGTTCACCTGTCCGCCTTCGATCGCCTGGTAGGAGAGTTCGATCGAGACCGGCACGAACTTCCCTTCGACGCCGTATTCCTTCTTGATGCCCGGCAGGCCCTCTTCGCGGGTGGCGAGTTCCGGCGCGCCGCCGATCTTGAACTTGTTGTTGAGCGGCTTGAGGTCGCCGATCGAGGCGAGTTTGTGTTCACTCGCGTACGTGGGCAGCGTGATCAGCAGGTTGGTGTCGTAGAACGGCGTTTTGTCGAGCAGCGTGAAGCCTTCTTTTTCGACGAACGCCTTCGCCTGTTCGTAGGCCTGCTGTTCGCTGCTCGGGGATGTCTTCTGTTCGGCAACGGCCGAGAGCAACACCCCTGTGTACTCGGGGTAGCCGTCGATCTGCCCGGCCTTCAGGGCCTTGTAGATCAGCTCGGTCGACCCGATTTCGGACTTGAGGTTGACCGAATAGCCCTTCGCGCGGAGTGCCTGCGCATAGAGCTGGCCGATGATGTTCGACTCAGCGAAGTTCTTGCTGCCGAGCGTCACGGCCGGCTTGCCCGCACCGGACGAGGCCGACGCCGAGGTGGTACCGCTGCTCGATTTCGAGCTGCTGCCGCACGCCGTCAGAACCGCGCCGGCGAGCAGGGCCGCGAGCACCGCTAGAGCACCCGCCCGGACCCTCCTGAGTGTCATCGATCTGCCATGTGCCATCCGCCGCCTCCTAGTTATTCACTTTGTCAATAGAAATTCTATGCGGTCGCGGCCGAGGTGGCCTGTGCGATCGTGCCGGCGTCGCGCCTTCCATCCATCGCGCGCAGTCCGCGCGGCGTCAGCGCGTGCTGCAGCAGCGCGAGCGCCCCCTCCACGGTGAGCGCGAGCAACGCCACGCAAATGGCGGCCCCGAGCACACCGGAGAAGTGGTAGCTGGTCTCATTGGCGATGATGTCGCCGAGGCTGCCGCTGAAGCCGGCGAGCGATGCGATCGTGGTCGTGCTGATCACGAACACGGCGGCCGTGCGGATGCCGGCGAACACGCCGGGCACCGCCAGCGGCAGCTCGACGCGCAGCAGCACGTCGCGCTCGCCCATCCCCATCCCGCGTGCGGCGTCGACGAGGTCGGGATCGACGCTGTCGATGGCGTAGTAGGCGTTCGTGATGATCGGCGGCACCGCCAGGACCACCAGCGCGAGCTCGACCACGGTGAGACCGAGGCCCAGGAAGGCGTCGCCGATCGCGAGCACGACGAGACTCGGCAGCGCGCGCCCGATGTTGCCGGTGTTGATCGCGAAGAAGCTGCCGCGGTGGAGGTGACCCAGCAGCACTCCGAGCGGCACGGCGATCACGACCGAGATCGCGACGCCGATCGCGCCGACCTTGAGCGTCTCGAGGGCAAGATGCACGAGCGTCGGCAGGTGCGACTCGCCGGGTACGGCGCCGTTGCGGCCGATGAAGCGGAACGCTTCGATGAATTCGTGCACCCCGGCCTCCTATGCGCTCCGGGCGCGCAGTCGCGCCCACGGCGTCAGCGCCCGCTGTATCAGCACGAGCAGCCCGTCGGCCAGGATCGCTAGGCCGACGGTCAGAAGGCCGGCGGCGATCAGCTCTGTCTTGAACGGGCCCTCGCCGAGCGCCCTGTGGATCGGCACGCCGAGTCCCGCATCGTAGATCGTGTAGACGATCGTGGTGAGCGCGATGATCGTGACGACGGCGATACGCAGGCCGGCGATGATCGCGGGCAATGCCAGCGGCAGCTCGACGCGCAACAGCTGCTGCGTGCGCGTCATTCCCATTCCCTCCGCGGCGTCAAGCACCTCGCCGGGAACGTCGCGCAAACCCGTGAGGATGTTGCGGAACAGGATCAGCAGCGTGTAGGAGACGAGTGCGATCTCGGCTGCGTAGATGTTTGCTCCGACGGGCGCCACGAGCAGCTCGAACAGCGCCAGCGAGGGAATCGTGTAGAGGAAGGTCGTGATCAGGATCGTCGGCTGCTCGATGACGCGGTAACGGTGCGCGAGCAGCGCGAGCGCCATCGCGATCACGAAGCCGATCGAGACGGCGATCAACGCCAGATAGATGTGCTGGCGCAGCGCGGGCCACAGCACCACGCCCCAGTTGTGGCCGATCCATTCCCAGCAGAACAGGTGGTTGTGGACTTCGCACTGCGAGCTGTGCTTGGCGTATTCCGGGATCACCGGGCCGGCCGCCGCGAACTGCATCAGGACCTGCTCCTGATCGCGGGCGGCTCGTTCCCATCGCCGGCGGGTTGCGCGCCATCGGCGGCGCCTGCCCTCGTGCCCGCCGCGGCACTGCTCGGCGGCCCGTCCTCGGCGAGCGCTCGATGCAGCAGCTCGACGGTGATCAGGCCGCGGACGCGCCCCTCGTCGTCGACGACCGTCAGGTACATCGCGCGCGAGGTCAGCAGCAGCGAGAGCGCATCGCGGGCGGTGGTTTGCAGCGTTACCTGCGGCGAGGGCGACCCGGAGTCGGCCGCGGTGCGCGCGAGCGCGCCATCGGCCTCGAGCAGCTCGAGCTGCTCGAGCTTGATCAGCGAGAGCCGCTTGATGCCGCGGTCGGCGCCGACGAACTCGGCGACGAAGTCGTCGGCGGGCGCGCGCAGGATCTCGGCGGGCGTGTCGTACTGCGCGAGCACGCCGCCCTCGCGCAGGATCGCGATCCGGTCGCCCATCTTGATCGCCTCGTCGATGTCGTGGGTGACGAACACGACGGTCTTGCGGACCTGCCTCTGCAGGCGCAGGAACTCGTCCTGCAGGCGCGCGCGGTTGATCGGATCGATCGCGCCGAACGGCTCGTCCATCAGCATCAGCGGCGGGTCCGCGGCGAGAGCGCGGGCGACGCCTACCCGCTGGCGCTGGCCGCCGGAGAGCTGCGCCGGGTAGCGTCCGGACAGCTCCTCGCGGCTGAGCCCGATCAGGTCCCACAGTTCGGCGACCCGCGCGGCGATGCGCTGCTTGGGCCAGCCGAGCAGCTGGGGCACGGTCGCGATGTTCTCCTCGATCGTGCGGTGAGGGAACAGACCGATCTGCTGGATCACGTAGCCGATCTCGCGCCTCAGCTCCCGCGGGTCACGCTCGAGCACGCTGCGGCCGCCGAGCAGGACGTCACCGGAGCTCAGCGGGATCATGCGGTTGATCAGGCGCATCGCCGTCGTCTTGCCGGACCCCGAAGGGCCGACCAGGACGCAGACCTCGCCGGCCGGAACCGTGAGGGACAGGTCGCCGATCGCAGGCTCCCGCTGGCCGGGGTAGCGCTTGCTGACGTGGCGCAGCTCGAGCTCGGCCGCCTGGGCGTACGCTGAGGACCCCTCCTCGTGGGCGATGTCGTCACTGAACAAGGCAGCTCCCGGCCGGGGTGGCCGGCCCCGATCCTAGCCGACCCAAGTCCGCCCCAACCATCTCCGCCGGCTCGCGGCATCCGCCCAGGAGGCTCCCAGCCTGGATCGCTAGCCTTGTTGGTGAACCGACCGGGGCGCGTAGCTCAGTTGGCTAGAGCACCTCGCTTACACCGAGGGGGTCGCCCGTTCGAGTCGGGCCGCGCCCATCCCTCTGGCGGTACCAGCAAGGAGCACAATTGACCGACGCCTCGCCCCCCCGCATCGCCGTGATCGGCTCAGGCCCGGCCGGCTTCTACGCCGCCGGACATCTCCTGAAGGATGCCGACGCGGCCTTCGAGGTCGACATGTTCGAGCGGCTGCCGACGCCCTGGGGCCTGGTGCGCTCGGGCGTGGCGCCGGACCACCCGAAGATCAAGTCGGTGACCAGGGTCTATGAGAAGACCGCCGCTCACCCCCGCTTCCGTTACTTCGGCAACGTGACCTTCGGCCTGCACGTCTCCCGCGAGGAGCTGCTGCGCCACTACCACGCCATCGTCTACGCGACGGGCTCGCCCTCGGACCGTCCGCTCGGGATCCCGGGCGAAGAACTGCCGGGATCGCATGCGGCCACCGAGTTCGTGGGCTGGTACAACGGCCACCCCGACCACACCAACCTCGAGGTCGACCTCACCACCGCCCCCGCCGCCGGTGCGGCGGCCGAGCGTGCGGTGGTGATCGGCAACGGCAACGTCGCGATCGACGTCGCGCGGATGCTCGTTTTGGCGCCGGAGGAGCTGGCGCCGACGGACACCGCCGATCACGCCCTCGAGGTGCTGGCCGCGAGCCGCGTCAAGGAGGTCGTGGTCGTCGGCCGCCGCGGCCCCGCGCAGGCGGCCTTCACGAACCCGGAGCTGCTGGAGCTCGGGGAGCTGGCCGACGCAGACGTGATCGTCGACGAGTCCGAGCTCGAGCGCGGCCTGGCCGTGCACGACGAGGCGGCCGAGCAGGACGCGACGGCCCGGCGCAACGTCGAGATCCTCCGCGGCTACGCCCAGCGGCCGCCGGCCGGGCGCCCGAAGCGGATCGTGCTGCGGTTCCTGCTCTCTCCGACGGCGCTCGTGGCCGGCGAGAGCGGCCACCTCAACGCCGTCGAGCTGGTGCGCAACGAGCTGGTGCCGGCCCCCGGTGGCGCCCTGCGCGCCCAGGCGGGCAGCGAGCACGAGACGCTCCCGGCCGGGCTCGTGTTCCGGGCGATCGGCTACCGGGGCATCCCGCTGCCCCGCGTGCCCTTCGACGAGCGCACCGGGGTGATTCCGAACGACGGAGGACGCGTCACGGACACCGAGTCCGGACGCCCGCTTGCGGGCGAGTACGTCGTCGGCTGGATCAAGCGCGGCCCGTCGGGCGTGATCGGCACCAACAAGAAGGACGCGCAGGAGACGGTCGACGCGATCTACGCAGACCTGGCGAGCGCCAACGGCAGCGCGGCCACGCGCCATTCGCCCGAGCAGCCCGACACCGAAGCCGTCGAGCAGCTGCTGCGCGAACGCCAGCCACAGCTCGTCAGCTATCAGGGCTGGGAAGCGATCGACCGCCACGAGCGCTCCCTCGGCGAGGCGGCCGGGAGGCCTCGCGTGAAGGTCACGAGCATCGATGAGATGCTGCGCATCGCTGCCAGCGAACAGCCCTAGCGCAGCGGCGCGCCGAGCCGCTCAATGCGCTCGGTGGTCGAGCGCCGAGGGGCAGGCGTCGCGGGCGTCGCGCCGCGGGGCATCTGCCACACTGTCGCCCGCAGGCCCCGTTAGCTCATCTGGTAGAGCGCCGGACTTTTAATCCGGTGGGGCGGGTTCGAGTCCCGCACGGGGCATGGTTCCGGGCCGCGCCGGCCCGGCTCTACTCCGCGGGCCCCGCGCTTGCACGAGCTCGATGTTCTCCCTGTGACATCGCCTACTCGCTCAGGCCCGCCGCCCGCAACGCCTCGCCGTGGTCGAGGAAGGTGCGGATCCGCGAGACCTTCCCGCCGCGCAGATCGTAGACGCCCCCCCAGGGAGCATCGCTCGGCACGCCGCTGGCGCGCCCGCGTGTCCGCAGCCTCCCCAGCGCGAGCACCCGGTCGCCGAGATCGCGATATTCCTCGGGCATCGGCCGGAATTCCTCCCAGGTCTCGTCGACCTCGCCGAGGAACGCTTCGATGCCCTCGCGGCCGTGGTAGACGCCCCCTCCGACACGGGCGGCGAACAACGGGATCCACTCGAAGTCCGGGGTAGTGAGGGCGACGTAGGCGTCGATGTCACGCCGGTCGATTGCGTCCATCAACTCCCTGATCGTCTCCACGTCCCGCTCGGACATCCCCTACTCGGCTCCCCTCGGGAGAGGGATAATGGTCGCGCACCGTTCTGAGGTCACCGCAGGAGTATCCGCGCTCGGGGCGCTACCGGTCCTGCTGCCAGGCGGCGGCCGTCAGGGCGATCGTCGCCGCGACCGCCTCGACTGAATCGACGTCCACCCACTCGTCGGTCGCGTGGATCGCGCCGGCCACGGGGCCGTAGCAGAGGGCTGGGCCGGCGACCGACCGAGCGTCGGTCGTCGCGGGAAGCACCTCCGGCGGCGCCTCCTCACCGTGCAGGCTGGCGTGGGCGCCGCTCAGCGCCCGCGCGAGGTCGTGCTCGAGGCTGTCGCAGTAGGCGACCGCCCGGAAGCCTTCGAATGAGACCTCGACGTCCGGGGCGGCGCTCCGCACGGTCTCGGCGAGGAGCTCCTGGGCGGCCGTCGGCGTCAGCGACGGGCCGAAGCCGACCCGGACCCGGACCTCGACGCAGGCCGGCTCCGATGAGGGCCACGCGCCCCCGGAGAAGGTGCCGACGTTGAGGCGGAAGGGCCGCTCGTGGGCGAGCAGGAACACGGCGTCCTGGGAGGCCAGGGCCCGCGCAGCCGGATCCTCGTCGAGCAGGTTCAGGCGCCGCTCCATCTCGCCCAGCGCGCCGAGCGCCGCGAGCATCCGCTGCGAGCTCGACGCGCCCTGCCCGAGGCCGACGTGGGCCCCGGCGCTGGGCGCGCGCAGGCGCGCCCAGATCACCCCAGCGCCCGCGTGCCACAGGCGCAGCCCGCTCGGCTCGCCGATCAGCGTCGCGTCCGCGTCGTAGCCGGCGGCGAGTACGGCCTTCATGCCGTTGCCCGTGCACTCCTCCTCGATCACCGAGCTGAACAGCAGGTCCCCGGGCGGCGGGCCACACACCTCGAGGTAGGCCTCGACACCGGTCAGGTAGGCGGCCAGTCCCGCCTTCATGTCGCCGGCCCCCCGCCCCCACACGCGCCCCCCCTCAACCGCACCGCCCCACGGATCATGGCGCCATCTCTCGGGCTGCTCCACCGGCACGACGTCGACGTGCCCCGACAGGTGCAATGAGCGGCCCGGACCTGAACCTCCGATCCTCCCCGCCACGCAGGTGCGCCCCGCATAGGAGTCAAGCGGGGGATATCCCCACGTGCCGTCGTCCTGGAGCGGCAGCTCGACCGGCACACGCTCGACGGCGAAGCCGAGCTCGCGCAGCCGCTGCTCGATCAGGAGCTGGGCCCCCTCCTCCTCTCCGAGCAGCGAGCGCTCCCGCACGAGCGCGGAGGTGAACTCGATCAGCTCGGCGCGGCGCGCCGAGACGGCACCGCGAACTCGCGCGGCCAGGCCGTCCTCGAGACGGGGCACTCAGTACCCCACGGCGAGAACGGTGTTGGCGGGCATCACCACCTGCACCCGGTGCCCCGGCCCCTTCAGGGGACGCAGCAGCGGCTGCCCTGCGCCGGAGGTGAACGACTGCGTGGCGATGCCCCCGGCTTCGCGCAGCACCACCGTCCGCGGCTGGCGGGAGCCGTTGTCGAGCAGCACCCGCGGCTGGGCCGCGGGCGCGGCGATCGCCGTCGCCGAGATGCCGCGGAGCCCCGGCAGGGTGCGGAACGTCGCCCCTGCCGGCAGCCACTGGTTCAGCGCCGTCATCGCCGCCTCGATCGGCCGGCGCACCACTTCCGCGCCTCGCACGTAGAAGGGGTCATAGGCGTTGCCGCTGAGGTGGAAGCGCACCTCGCCGAAGCCGGTGCGCAACGCCGAGAGGACGAAGCGGATCGCCCACACGGCCGCCGCCGGGCTGTCGGAGACGCCCGCCTTTCCCCCGCAGGAGACCGAGTTGGCCTCGGTGATCACAGCCTGTGCTCCCGCGGCCCGGGCATCGGCCACGACCCACGCCAGGCGACTGGGCGCGTCGCCCACGCTTTCGGCGAGCAGGCCGCCGATCGTTGCCGCACGCGGCGTGCGGCAGACCGACAGCGGGTACACGTGCACGCCGACCGTCCGTACGCCCAGCGTCGAGATCACCCGCGGCAGCGAGGCCCGCCAGCGCGACGGGCCGGACAGTTCCGGGCCGACCACTGCCGAGGCGCCGATCGCCGGGCGGATCGCCGCGGCCGCGCGCAGGTAGTCGTTCACCGCGAGCACTTCTTCGCCCGCCTGCGGCTTGTCCAGGGCGTAGTAGCTGGGCAGGTAGTAGAGGTCCGGCTCGTTGCCCAGCGAGAAGTCGACTCCCGCGGTGGCCGCGGAGGTCGCCCCGGCGACCATCTGTTCGGCCCAGGCGAGCTGCCCGATGCGAGTGTTCAGGCCGACCGTCAGCGGCTCGTGCGTCGCGCTGAGCAGGCAGTGCAGGCGAGCCCAGAATTCTGCCGGCAACGGATAGGCGGTCAGTTCTTCCCAGCTCTGCGGGACCGGGGGGGCGGCTGCCGCCGGGACCGTGAAGTCCTGGCTCTGCCCGGCCAGCTGCAGCGGCGGGGAGCCGAGACGCTGAAGCTCCGCGACCAGGGCCGGAGAGGGACATCCGCCCGCCCCGAGCTCCGCCGCCATCAGGGGGTACTCGATCGACAGGCCCACGGGCGGCATCGCGATCTGCGCTCCCGGCGTGCCGGTCAGCGAGGGCGTCAAAGCGAGTTCCGGCGGCGGCGGGGCGTGGTGGCGATGCTTCTTGACAGGCTTCGCCGCGCCCGCCGCCTGGGCCGCGAGCCCGCACACGAGGCACAGCAGCATCAGCGCGAACAACCCGCTTCGAGGCCTGATGACCATGGGTTGACCTTTTCGACGCCTCATGTCTTTCCCCCGCCCAGCGCGGACGTCAGGGCGCCGAGCCGGGCGGGATCAGCTCCCGCGCGTAGTTGGCGAGCGACCGCTGATAGCGCGGTAGGTGCTCCGCCAGCGCCTCGAGAGCCAACCCCGCGGCCTCCCGTTCGCCGCCGGTGTCCGCCAGTGCGAGCGCCAGAAAGGCCGTGACCGCCGCGTCGAGCTGATCGTGGGTCCGTGCGCGCTCGGCGCGGAGCATCGCGACAGCCTCGCGCGCCTGCCCCATGTTGCGTAGTGAGCTGGCCATCTGGATGATGGCCCGCCGCTGGCGGACGGGGTCCAGGCCGAGGTCGAGGGCGCTGCGGTAGAGCGGCACCGCGAGGTCGGAGTGGCCGGTCGAATCCTGGGCGCAGGCCCGCTCGAAGTCGCCAACCCCTGTGCCCGGCGGGGCGCACAAAGCGAGCTCGTCGACGGCAGCGAGGAGCTCCTCGTCGGCCAGCTCGCCGGCGCCCGCCCAGACCTCGGCGACACGCCGCTCCCAATCGTCCCCGCCCATACCCGACAAGTTAGAGCCCAGCGACCCCCGACGAGCCGCCTGAGAGGATGTCGCCCGTGACCCCGGCCGAGACCTTCACCGAGCAGGAGCGCTCCCGGCTCGCACCGTTCGTCTCCGATCTGGACGCCCCCGTGTTCGCCCTGCTCGGCCTGCCCGAGACGACCCGGGGCGCCCTGTTCGCCCGCTACTCGCGCTACCCGGGGACGCTGCGGCGGCTGCTCCTGGACGAGTTCGCGGAGGAGCTCGACGGCGGCGGCGAGCCGGTCGGGCCGCCGGGCGCCCGGGCAGAGGCGCTCTACGAGCGGGTGTTGGGCGAGTACGGCGACGACTCGGTTGCGCAGCTCGGCGGCGCGCACATCGCCTGCGAGTGGGTCTCCAATGTGCTCACGAAGGTCCTCCAGCGGCCCCGCCTCGGCGCCTACCTGGAGCAGTCGACCCGTTACATCGCCTACGACCGGCCGATGCCCGGCGGCGGCTACCGCTACCACCGCGAGGACGAGCTGGGAGCGGACTACGAGCGGGCGATGGACGAGCTGTTCGGCACGTACTCGGCGCTGCTGCCGCAGCTCGCTGCCTGGATCGCCGAGCGCTTTCGGGCCGAGCCCGGCATCTCGGCCGCCGCCCACGACCGCGCCGTCCGCGCCAAGGCCCTCGATCTGCTCCGTGGCCTGCTTCCGGCGGCGGCGCTCTCGCACGTCGGCATCTACGCCAGCGGGCAGACCTTCGAACGGCTGATCCTGCACCTGCAGGCCCACGATCTGCCCGAGGCACGCCGTTGCGGCGAGCTGATGCTCGCCGCGATGCAGGCCGCCGCCCCGAGCTTCGTGAGCCGCGTGGAGCGTCCCGACCGCGGCGGCGAGTGGGTCGCCTTCCTCCGCCGCCGGGCACAGGCGGGCTCGCGGGTCGCAGGGGAGCTGGGCGTGGCGGCTCCGGACAGCCGGCACCTCGCGGGGGCCAGGCTGCTGCGCGCCGAGGGGGATGAGCGAGAGCTGCTCGCGGCGCTGCTGTTCGAGCAGTCCTCGCGGGGCGAGGAGGAGATCGCGCAGGCCGTGGCGGCACTCGGCGAGGAGCAGCGCAGCAACCTTCTGCGGGAGCTGCTCGGCGGGCGCGAGAACCGCCGTCAGCTCCCCGGACGCGGGCTCGAGGCGCTGCGCTACCGCTTCGAGATCATCTCCGACTACGGCGCCTTCCGCGACCTGCAGCGCCACCGCATGCTGACGGCGCAGTGGCAGCCCCTCACACCCCACCTCGGCGCCGAGGTACCCGACGAGGTCGAGCAGGCCGGGCTCGGCGGCGAGTTCCGCGGCGCCCTGGAGCGCTCCCAGGGCTCCTGGCAGGGGCTGCTCGACGCGGGCCTGGAAGAGCAGGCCCCCTACGCCCTTTGTCTCGCCTACCGGGTGCGCTACGTGCTCGACCTCAACGCGCGTGAGGCGATGCACCTGATCGAGTTGCGCTCGGCTCGCGAGGGCCACGCCGCCTACCGGGCGATCGCCCGCCAGATGCACGAGCAGATCGCGGCCGTTCACCCCGCGGTGGCGGCGGCGATGACGTATCTCGACGACAGCGACGAGCCGCGTCTCGAGCGTGGGGCGGCCGAGGCCCGCCGCGAGCGCGGGGGCGGAGGCCCGGGCTGACGGGCGGCCTCTAGGATGCGGCGATGGAAGTGCCCGCTCGCCTGCTCACCGACACGGCACTGCTGCCCTCTCGCGCTCACGGGGACGACGCGGCCTTCGACCTCCATGCCGACGAGCGCCTGACGATCGCTCCCGGCGCGCGGGCGATCGTGGCCACCGGGGTCGCCCTGGCACTGCCCGAGGGCTCGTGCGGGCTCGTGCTGCCGCGCTCCGGGCTCGCCGCGCGACACGGCGTGACCGTCCTCAACGCGCCGGGCCTGATCGACCCGGGTTACCGCGGCGAGGTGAAGGTGGTCCTCCTCAACAGCGACGCCGTGGAGCCCTTCCGGATCGAGCCGGGCGACCGCATCGCGCAGCTGCTGGTGCTGTCCCCGGGGGAGGTCGCGCTGGCCCTGGCCGACAGCGATCTGAGCGCGACCGGGCGGGGCAGCGGGGGCTTCGGCTCGACGGGCCGCTAGCCCCGGCCGCCCGCGCGGCGGAGCTAGGCCGCGAGCGCCTCGCTCTCCTCGATCTCCGCCTTCGTCTCGATCGGCACCTCGGCCAGCGCCCCCGTGGGCGCGGGGTTTCGCAGCCACCGCCCTGCAATCAGCGCGCCCGCCAGCGCGAAGGCCGCGCCGACGCCGAAGGCCAGGTCGAAGCCGCCGGTCAGCGCATGGGCGAAGCCCGAGGAGGCGTCGGCGCGCGTCTGAGCGTCGGCGATCGTCGAGAGGATCGCCAGGCCGAGGGCGCCGCCCATCAGACGCGAGGTGTTGAGCAGCCCTGAGCCGATGCCGCTCTGCGAGGCGGGCAGGCACTGCATCGCGACGATCGTCGCCGGCACCAGCGAGAGGCCCATGCCGATCGCCGCCAGCATCGCCCCGGGCAGGACCGAGCCGAGGTAGGTGCCGCCCGGCGCGACCCCGATCAGAAGCAGCATGCCGACCGTCGCGATCGACATGCCGCCGGTGATGACCGTGCGCGGGCCGAGCCGGCCCACGAGTTTCGGCGCCAGCGTGGAGGCGGCGAAGATCGACATCGTCATCGGCAGGAAGCAGAGCCCGGCCTCGATCGCGTCGTAGTGGAGCACTTCCTGCAGGTACAGGGTCAGGAAGAACCACACTGGGAAGAAGGCCGCGTAGAGCAGGGTCACGACGATGTTCGAGATCCGCAGCTGGACGAAGCGCAGGATCGACGGGGGGATCAGCGGCGCCGTCGCAAGCCGTGCCTCGACGAGGCCGAACAGGCCGAGCAGCGCGATACCGGCGGCAAGGGGCACGAGCACGCCCTCGGAGCCCCAGCCGAGCGTGTCGGTGCGGACGATCCCGAAGGTGAGCGTGACGAGGCTGGCGGTGATGAGGATGGCGCCGGCGACGTCGAAGTTGCGCGTCGCGCCCGCCTCGCGCTCACCGGAGATCAAGCGCATGCCCATCACGATCACGATCACCCCTAGCGGTACGTTGACCGCGAAGATCGCCGGCCAGCCGAGCGATTGGGTCAGCAGGCCTCCCAGCAGCGCGCCGGAGGAGGCGCCGAGCGCGCCCATCGCGCCCCACATTCCGACCGCCTTGTTGCGCTCCGGCCCGGCAGCGAAGGCGCTCGTCACGATCGACAGCGTCGCCGGCGAGAGCACGGCGCCGCCGAACCCCTGCATGGCGCGGGCCGCCAGCAGCTGGGCCTGCGAGTCGGCGAGGGCACAGGCCAGGGAGGAGAGGGAGAAGAGAGCTGTGCCGGCGATGAACACGTTGCGCCGTCCGAGCAGGTCCGCGCATCGCCCGCCGAGCATCAGAAAGCCGGCGAAGGTCAGCGTGTAGGCGTTGACCACCCACTGCAGGCCGGTCGTCGAGAAGCCCAGGCCGCTGTGTATCGAGGGCAGGGCTACGTTCACGATCGAGACGTCCAGGATCACCATGAACTGCGCCAGGCAGACGATCAGCAGCAGCGCTTTCTTCGAGGTCCGGACCGGTGTGGGGATGCTCTCCGTTGCGCTCATGGGTACATTCTGCGACGGTAGTTATCCAAGTAGTAGAGAAGGGCTTATACTGGTAGTGAACATGCCCGTCTCAGTGCCCTACACGGTTGAGAACGACGGACGGCGGTCGATTCGTGAGGTGGCGGCCTCCGAGCAGCTGCGCCGCGAAGAGCTGGCGGACTTCCTGCGCACGAGGCGGGCCGCCCTGAAGCCCGGGGACGTGGGCCTGCCCAGCGGCGGGCGCCGGCGCACGCCCGGCCTGCGCCGCGAGGAGGTGGCGCAGCTCGCCGGTATGGGCGCCACGTGGTACACCTGGCTGGAGCAGGGACGGGAGGTGCGCGCCTCGCTGGACGTGCTCGAGTCGCTGGCCCGGGCGCTGCGCCTCGACCAGGCCGAGCGCAGCCACCTGATCCTGCTCGGGCGCGGCGAGGAGGCCCCGCCCTGCAGGAGCCCGGCCGAGCGCGTATCGCCGACGCTGCGCCGGCTGATCGAGAACCTCGGCCCGAACCCCGCCTTCGTGCTGGGCCGCCGCTGGGACTATCTCGCCTGGAACGACGCCGCGGCGGTGCTGCTCGGCGACTTCGCCGCGCTTCCCCGCGGGGCTCGCAATCACGCCTGGCAGACCTTCACCGACCCTGCCCGCCGCGAGATGTTCACCGACTGGGAGCGCAGCTCGCGGATCCTCGTCGCGAAGTTCCGTTCCGACAGCGCGCGGCACATCGGCGACCCCGAGTTCGAGTCGCTGATCCGCGCCCTGCGCAAGTCGAGCCCCGAGTTCTCGCGCGCCTGGGACCGTCATGAGGTCTCCCAGAGCGGCGAGGGCCGCAAGGACCTGCGCCACCCGGTCGCCGGGATGATGTCCTTCTCCCACGCCGTCTTCCATCCCGCCGAGAAGCTCGAACAGCGGCTGATCCTCTACTCGCCGCTGCCCGAGAACGACACGGCGGAGAAGCTGTCGGCGCTGATCGCCGGGCGTCCGATCGCGAAGCTCCCGGAGCTGGGCGAGCCCGTCCCCCGCCGCGGCCCCGCGATCCCGTCCCTCGCGGGCTAGATCCCGCCGCCGGGATGAGCCCCGAGCCGCGCGAGCGACACTTCGTACAGTCGCTCGACCGCGGCCTCGCCGTGATCCGGGCTCTCGGCGAGCCGGGCGGCGGGCAGACGCTGGCGGACGTGGCGCGGGCGACGGGCCTGACGCGGGCGGCGGCCCGGCGGTTCCTGCTTACGCTCGTCGACCTCGGCTATGCCCGTGTGGACGGCCGCCTGTTCGCGCTGACGCCTCGAGCGCTCGAGCTCGGCTACGCGTACCTGTCCTCTCTGGGCCTTCCCGAGATCGCCCAGCCCCACCTGAGCCGGCTCGTCGAGGAGGTCCACGAGTCGAGCTCGGTCGGCGTGCTCGACGGCGACGAGGTCGTCTACGTGGCTCGCGCCTTGACGCCTGAGCGGATCATGAGCATCGCGATCGACGTCGGCGCCCGGCTGCCCGCGCACATCACCTCGATGGGGCGGGTTCTGCTCGCACAGCTTGGGCCTGCCGAGCTCGCCGCGCTGGTGCGGGGGATCTCCTTCTCCAGCCTCACCGCGGAGACGATCATCGACGCTGATGCGCTGCGCGCCGAGCTCGCGCGCATCCGCGAGCGCGGCTACGCGGTCGTCGACCAGGAGCTCGAGCAGGGCCTGCGCTCGGTCGCCGTGCCGATCCGCGCCCCGAGCGGCGAGGTCGTGGCGGCGCTGAACATCTCCACGCACGCTTCCCGCAGCTCCCTCGAGGAGGTTCTCGGCGAGGTGCTGCCGCGCCTGCTCGAGACAGCCAGGGCGATCGGAGCGGAGCTGCCCGGGGCGTGAGGCGCTCCGGGCCGCGCCGGGCTGCGCCGAGCCGCCGCCGATGCTCAGGCGCGACGCGTGATCGCCAGCACCCCCGCCCCGACCCCCAGCAGCGCGAGGGCGACCCGCTCGTCGTCCTCTGCGAGCGCGTGGAAGGCTGCCATCTCCTCGGCGTGGGAGATCGCGTTGTCGACGAGCAGCAGCCCCGGCGACGCCAGCACGCGGACGAGGTCCTCCCAGTAGCCCACATAGGCCGGACGTTCGGCGTCGAGGAAGACGAAATCGGCGCCGGAGTCCGGCACCCCGGCGAGCGTCTCGGCGGCGTCCTCGAGCCGCAGCTCGACGGTCGCCTCCAGCCCCGCGCGGGCGACGTTCGCGCACGCCTGCGCGTGGCGGCCCTCGTCGACGTCCACGCTCAGCACCCGCCCGTCCTGGCCCACGGCGGCGTCGCCGAGCCAAATCGTCGAGTACGCGTTGGAGGTACCGAGCTCCAGGATCCGCCTCGCCCGCAGGGCACGCACGAGCAGGGCCATCATCGCTGCGGTGTCGTGCTCGACGTTGCGCAGGCGCTCGCGCCGGTCCTCGTGCGCGGCGTCATGCGCACGCCCGTGCTCCTCGAGCTCGGCGAGGAGAGCGCGGCGAGCGGGATCCATGGCGCCGGAGTCTAGGCGCCCGGAAGTTTTGCGCGCCTGCGGCGTCGGTAATTGGTGAGGAGAGGCTTCCCGCGACCACTCACCGGAGGTGAGAACGTTGGCAAGTCATACGACCACCCTCCACAAGGCCAGCCACCTGGCCGTCCTCGCACTACGCGCGGCTGGCGCCCTCGCGCTGATCGCGATGGGCGCGCTTCACCTGCAGCAGTACTACGACGCCGGATACTCGGCGCTGCCCACGATCGGCACCCTGTTCGTGGTGAACTTCGCCGGCGGCGTCGCGCTGGGCCTGGCGCTGCTGCTGCCGGTCGAGCGCCTGCCCGGGCGGGCAGGCGCGATCGCCGTGCCACTGCTCGCCTTCACCGGCGCTGCGATGGCGGCGACCTCGATCGCGTTCCTGCTGATCAGCGAACAGACGCCTTTGTTCGGCTTCCTCGAGACCAGCACGAGCCCGGCGATCACGGTCGCCCTGGTCGCGGAGGCGATCGCGACGGCCGCGTTGGGCTTCCTCGCCGCTGTGACCGTCAGGCCGACCGCTCCACGCAGCGTTCGCGCGGCCCATTAGTAATCAGGCAGAGGAGCCGGCCGGGCACGTGTCCCGGCCGGCTGCAGGCATCCTGCTACGCGGTGACCGCCAGCTCTTCGTCGCTGTAGATCTCGCCGCGCTCGGCCTTCTCGACGAGCGAGGCAGGCGGCTCGAAGCGCTCGCCGTACTTCGCCGCGAGCTCACGCGACCGGGCCACGAAGCCTGCCACGCCGCCGTCGTAGCCGTTGATGTACTGCAACACGCCCCCGGTCCAGCCCGGGAATCCGATGCCCAGGATCGAGCCGATGTTGGCGTCCGCGACCGACTCGATCACGCCCTCGTCGAGGCACTTGACCGACTCGAGGGCCTCGGCGAACAGCATCCGCTCCTCGAGGTCCTTCAGCGAGATCGAGGCCGGGTCCCCGGCCTCGGGGAACATCTCTTTGAGGCCCTTCCAGAGACCCGTGCGCTTTCCGTCCTCGTAGTCGTAGTAGCCGGCACCGGCGAGCTTCCCGCCCCGCCCGGCGTCGAGCATCTTGTCGACGACGCCGAAGGACGGGCGGTCCTCGAAGGTCCCGCCTTCGGCCTCGATGGCCGCCTTCGTGGCGTCGCGGATCTTTCTCGCCAGGTTGAGGTTCAGCTCGTCGGAGAGCTGCAGCACCGGCGCCGGGTAGCCCGCCTGGTTGGAGGCCTGCTCGATCGACGCCGCCGGGATGCCCTCGAGCAGCATGCCGACGCCCTCGTTGATGAACGTGCCGATCACCCGGCTGGTGAAGAAGCCGCGGCTGTCGTTGACGACGATCGGCGTCTTCGAGATCTGTTTGGCCACATCCAGCGCCCGGTAGAGCGTCTCCTCGCTGGTCCGCTCGCCCTTGATGATCTCCAGCAGCGGCATCTTGTCCACGGGGCTGAAGAAGTGCAGGCCGATGAATTCCTCAGGGCGGGTGACGCCCTCGGCGAGCTCGGTGATGGGCAGCGTCGAGGTGTTCGAGCCGAGCAGGGCGCCGTCGGCGAGGTGCGGCTCGATCTCGGCGAACACCTGGGCCTTGACGGCCGGGTCCTCGAAGACCGCCTCGATCACCAGGTCGGCGCCGGCCGCCGCGGCGGGATCGTCGGTCGGCGTGATCCGCGCGAGCAGCGCGTCGGCCTTCTCCTGGGTCGAGCGGCCGCGCGAGATCGCCTTCTCGAGCAGCCCCTGCGAGTAGGCCTTGCCCTTTTCGGCGGCCTCCATCGAGACGTCCTTGAGCACGACCTCGATGCCCGCTTTCGCGCAGACGTAGGAGATCGCCGCGCCCATCATGCCGGCGCCGAGGACCACGACCTTGGTGGCCTTGAAGGGCTCGATGCCCTCCGGGCGGTTGCGATCCCCGTTGACCTGCTGCAAGTCGAAGAAGAACGCCTGGATCATGTTCTTGGAGACCTGCCCGGTGAGCAGATCGACGAAGTAGCGGCCCTCGATCTCGATCGCGGTGTCGAAGTCCACCTGGGCGCCCTCGACCGCCGCGGCCATGATGTGGTGCGGCGCGGGGTAGTTGGCCCCCTTCAGCTGCTTGCGCAGGTTCGCCGGGAAGGCCGGCAGGTTCTGGGCGAGCTTCGGGTTCGACGGCGTGCCGCCCGGCATCTTGTAGCCCTTCACGTCCCAGGGCTGGGAGGCGGGCTCCTCCTGGGCGGCGCGCTCCTTCACCCACGCCTTGGCGGCGGGAACGAGCTCGTCCTGCGTGGCCACCGTCTCGTCGAGGATGCCGGTCTCCTTCGCCTGCGCGGGCCGCAGCCGCTGGCCCTGCATCAGCAGCTTCAGCAGCGCGTCGGCGATGCCGAGCATGCGAACCGTTCGCACGACGCCGCCGGCGCCGGGCAGCAGGCCGAGCTGGACCTCGGGGAAGCCCATCTGCACCTTCGGGTCATCGACGGCGATGCGGTGGTGCGTGGCCAGGCAGATCTCCAGGCCGCCGCCGAGCGCGGCGCCGTTGATGGCCGCGCAGACGGGCACGCCGAGCGTCTCCAGCCGGCGCAGCTGCGCCTTGCCCGCCCGCACCATCTCGGCGAGCTGGGGCGCGTCATCCTTGGTGGCGGTCTTCAGGTCGTTGAGATCGCCGCCCGCGAAGAAGGTCTTCTTGGCGGACGTGATCACCACGCCCGTGATCTCGTCCTTCTCCGCCTCCAGGCGGTCGATCGTCGCCGCCATCGATTCCGCGTAGGCGCGGTTCATAGTGTTGGCCGACTGGTTCGGGTCGTCGAGAGTCAACAGGACGATCCCGTCGTCGTCCGTCTCCCAGCGGATGGTCGTGCTCTCAGCCATGATCAGATCGCCTCCACGACGGTCGCGATGCCCATGCCGCCGCCGACGCACAGCGTCGCCAGCCCGTAACGCCCGCCGGTGCGGTGCAGCTCCTCGATCAGCGTGCCGAGGATCATGCCGCCGGTCGCGCCGAGCGGATGGCCCATCGCGATCGCGCCGCCGTTGACGTTGACCTTCTCCAAATCCAGGCCCATGTCCTTGACGAACCGCAGGACGACCGCGGCGAAGGCCTCGTTGATCTCGACCAGATCGAGGTCCTCCACGCTCAGGCCGGCCTTCGCGAGGGCCTTCTTGCTGGCCGGCGCGGGACCGGTCAGCATGATCGTCGGGTCCGCCCCGGACAGCGCCGTGGCAAGAATCCGCGCCTTCGGCGCCATCCCGAGGTCCGCCCCGGTCTTCTCGTTGCCGATCGTCACCAGCGACGCGCCGTCGACGATCCCCGAGGAGTTACCCGGCGTGTGGACGTGTTCGATCTTCTCCACCCAGTGGTACTTCTGCAGAGCGACCGCGTCGAAGCCGCCCATCTCGCCGATCGCGGCGAAGGAAGGCTTCAGGCCGCCGAGCGTCTCGACGGTCGTGCCGGGCCGGATGAACTCGTCGCGGTCGAGCACGACGTTGTCGTTGAGGTCCTTGACGGGGATCACGGTGTTCGCGAAGCGGCCCTCCTGCTGGGCGCTCCAGGCACGCTCCTGCGAGCGGGCGGCGTAGGCGTCCACGTCCTCGCGGCTGAACTCCTCGATCGTGGCGATCAGGTCGGCGCTGACGCCCTGCGGCACGAAGGAGGTGTCGTAGTTCGTCTCGGGGTCCATCGCCCAGGCGCCGCCGTCGGAGCCCATCGGCACGCGGGACATCGACTCGACGCCGCCGGCGAAGACGAGGTCCTCCCAACCGGAGGCGACCTTCTGAGCGGCGATGTTGACGGCCTCGAGGCCCGAGGCGCAGAAGCGGTTGACCTGCACGCCCGCGACCGTGTCGGGCAGACCGGCCTTGATGGCGGCGGTCTTGGCGATGTCGGCGCCCTGGTCCCCCACCGGGGACACGCAGCCGAGCACAACGTCGTCGACGCGCGAGGGATCGAGTTTCTCGTTGCGCACGAGCGTCTCGTGCATCAGGCCCACGACGAGGTCGACAGGCTTCGTGCCGTGCAGCGACCCGTTGAACTTGCCCTTGCCGCGCGGCGTTCGGATCGCGTCGAACACCAGCGCCTCTGCGGCTGCCATCAGTCGGACCTCCCAAGGTCGTTGTCCCGCCCCGCACTCCCTCGAGGGCAGACGGCGGGTGCTCGCTCGTAGCGCGCGCAACGCTACCACAAACGTTCATGCATGAACGCAAATATGATTAGGATCTCCAGATGGAGAGCGCAGCCAAGACCCGCCCCGCCCGCCGCAGCCAGGCCGAGCGCAGCGCCTCGACCAGGGAGGCACTGCTCGACGCGACGATCGCCTGCCTCGTCGAGGACGGCTACGCGAGCACGACGACGAGCCGCGTCTGTGAACGGGCCGGCCTCTCGCGGGGCGCGCACCTGCATCACTTCCAGACGCGCCAGGCCCTGCTCGCGGCGGCGATGGAGCACCTCGCCGAGCGCCGGGGAGAGCGGCTGCTCGAGGCAGCCGAAAAGCTCCCGCCCGGCCCGGAGCGGCTTGCCGAAGGGCTCGACCTGCTCTGGGAGGGCTACGCCACCCCGCTCTACCAGGCGGCGCTGGACCTGTGGACGCACGCCCGCACCGACCCGGAGCTGCGCGAGCGCCTGGCAGCGGTCGAGCGCGACCTCGACCGCCAGACGCTGCGGCTGTCGCGGACCCTGTTCGGCGAGCTCGCCGAGCGCCCGGGCTTCGACCACCTGATCGAGATGGCCGCGGCAACGATGCGCGGGCTGGCGCTGCTCGACACGCTGAACCCGGGCGGTGGGCGCAACCGCCGCCAGTGGCCGTACTGCCGCGCACAGCTCGTGGCGATGTTCGAGGGCATCCCCGCACAGCAAGCAGAGGAGGCACGATGAGCAACCGCACCTTCATCGTCGGCGTCGGCATGACCAAGTTCGCCAAGCCGGGCACGAAGGACGGCGACTATCCCGACTGGGCACGCGAGGCCGGCGAGCGCGCGCTGGCCGACGCCGCTGTCGCCTACGAGGACGTCGAGCAGGCCTTCGCGGGGTACTGCTATGGCGACTCGACCTGCGGGCAGCGCGCGATCTACGGTCTCGGCCTCACGGGGGTGCCCGTGGTGAACGTCAACAACAACTGCTCGACGGGCTCGACCGCGCTGTACCTGGCGCGCCAGGCGGTCAAGGGCGGGCTGGCTGACTGCGTGCTGGCGCTCGGCTTCGAGAAGATGGAGCGGGGCTCGCTGGGCGCCAAGTTCACCGACCGCACCAACCCGATGGACCGCCACTTCCAGGCGCTCGTCGAGCTTCGCCCGTGGGAGGACGCACCGCCCGCGCCACAGATGTTCGGCGCCGCCGGCCGCGAGCACATGGAGCGCTACGGCTCCGAGCCCGAGCACTTCGCGTGGATCGGCTGGAAGAACCACCACCACTCCGTCAACAACCCCTACGCGCAGTTCCAGACCGACTACACGCTCGCCGAGATCGAAGAGGCGCCGGAGATCTACGCGCCCCTGACCAAGCTGCAGTGCTCGCCGACCTCCGACGGCAGCGCCGCCGCCGTGGTGGCCTCCGAGCGCTTCGTCGATCAGCACGACCTGTGGGACCGTGCGATCGAGCTGGCCGGCCAGGCGATGTACACCGACATGTCCTCGAGCTTCGACGCGGGCTCCTCGATCAGGGTGGTGGGCTACGACATGTCGCGCCGGGCCGCCGAGCAGGCCTACGAGGAGGCCGGGATCGAGGCGGCGGCCGTCGACGTCTGCGAGCTCCACGACTGCTTCAGCGCCAACGAGCTGATCACCTATGAGGCACTCGGCTTCGCCGCCGAGGGCGAGGGGCACCATCTGGTGCAGAGCGAAGCGACGACCTACGGCGGCTCCGGGCCCGTCGTCAACCCTTCTGGTGGGCTGATCTCAAAGGGTCACCCGCTGGGCGCCACCGGCCTCGCGCAATGCGCCGAGCTGGCCTGGCAGCTGCGCGGCACGGCCGACGCGCGGCAGGTGCCCGACGCGGCGGTCGGCCTGCAGCACAACATCGGGCTCGGCGGCGCGGCGGTCGTCGGCGTGTACCGGCGACCCTAGGCCCGACGCGGTCATATCCGGCATCCTCCCGAGGATGCTGCTCCGACTTCGTCCGCTCCGCCCGGATGACGAGCGCGAAGCCCTTGCCGCGCACGAGGAGCTTCAGCAGGAGGGCTTCACCTTTCTGCTCGGATGGGAGCCGCCGCTCTCGTGGCCCGAATATCTGGCGAAACGCGAGCAACACAGGCGCGGCCTCGATCTGAGCCCGGCGTGGGTCGCGTCGAGTTTCCTGGCGGCGGACGCTGAGGGCGAGCTGATCGGACGCATCTCGATCCGTCACGAGCTCAGCGATTACCTGGCCGAGCTCGGCGGCCACATCGGCTACGCGGTCCGTCCGCGCCACCGGCGCCGGGGATATGCGACGGAGATCCTCCGCCAGGGGCTGATCGTGGCCCGCTCGCTCGGCATCGAAGACGTACTGGTGACATGCGACGAGGGCAATGTCGCCTCGATCGCGGTGATCACGCGCCTCGGAGGTGTGCTCGAGGACGTGCGAACGGACCCAGACGGACCGCCCAAGCGACGCTACTGGATCACCTGAATCGCGCGGCCCGGCGGTCGGCCGCGGCTCCAGCGCCGCGGCCGACCTCACCGGATACCTCGCTACGGCAGCACAGCCTCCACTTCCGTCGTCAGGTGGGCCTGACCTTTGACGTTCGGGTGGTAGCTTTCTTCGAGCGGGTTGGACTGACCGTTCAACCACTCTTCAGACGCGCACACCTCGTGCGCTTTGAAGGCGCTCCGCGGGTCCACGAAGGTGAAACCGTGAGCTTCTGCGCGTGCTTTGATCGCCGCGTCGAGTTTGTCACCCGTTTCGTTCAGTTTCTTCTCGTTCGACGACGTCAGGAAGTTGACGTTGCACGTCGCGCCGGAGTCAGAGAACAGGTGCGGGTAGCCGACCACGACGACGTGTGCGGTCGTGGCCCGAGAGCGAATGTTGTTGTATGTGGTGTTGAGCACGCCGGGAAGCGTGTTCGCGATGTAACTGTTGGCTTCGTTGATCGAGCTGCCACATGTGAAGTAGTACAGCGCGCAGTTCAGGATCACGTTGCTGAAGCCCGCATCGTTGCCCCCGATCGAGATCGAGACAAGAGCGGTGCTGCTGCTCAGGGTGCCGAGCTGCTTGGCGTTGACGTCGCTGGTCTTTGCGCCGCTGCAGGCCTGGAAGCTCAGCGTGTAGCCCTTCGCCGCGGCGACCTTCGGGCCGTAGGCTTCGGGACTGCGCTTGCAACTGCCGGATTCCGAATAGAACACGCGCGTGCCGACCCCGGACGCGTACGAGTCCCCGAGATCGACGTACTGGGACGCCGCGGCCGAGGCCGCCGGTATCAGCACGCCGATCATGAGCGCAGCCAGACCGACGATGCGGGTTGCTTTCCCCATCTGATTTCCCTCTCCTTGAGTGTCGCCCCGGGCCCTCTGCTGAGCCGGGTGGCTGGCTCCCCCCGGGCGCGTTGTCGGCCTAACCTAACGTCGTCACTTCCGCCGCGTCAAGACCTTGAGGCGATGAAATCGCCAGTTGCATTAACCCTTGTTCCCGGAGGACACCAACGGCGCCGCGGAGTGGTTGCGATCTGTCTCCAAGAGACAGTTAAAAGGCTCGCCGGGCGCGCCTTTAGGCGGCCTGACCTACGAGCGGGACACGCCTGGCCAGGTGCCGCGTGAGGAAGTGAAGCTGATCGGCAACGCCCTGCTCGAACGGAGCGCCGCGATAGACGTCGAAGTGACCCACCGGGTAGGTGCGGACCTCGGCGCGCCCGGTGGCCAGCCAGGCCGCCTCCTGAGCGGCCGCGGGTGGCGCGACCGCGTCGCGGTCGGCGATCTGGATGAGGATCGGACAGGGCAGGCCCGCCGCCTTCAGGCCGGGGCGGTAGAGGCCGGCGGTGAGGCCGAAGCGCGCTGTCACCTCGTTGCGCCAGCTCGGCCCGGCGATCGCCCGGTAGCCGGGCTCGGCGTCGGCGCTGCTCATCGCCGCCAGCGTCCCCGGCGGCCCCACCACCGGCAGCATCACCGGCTGCTTCCCGCGACGCTCGGCGAGGGTGTCGCGCAGGGCCGCGGCGATCACCTTCGCGAGCTGCCCCGGGCCGGCGTAGCGCATCAGGGCCAGCAGCGTCGCCCTGCCGTCCATCGCCGGCACCTGGGAGACGACGGCGGCGACGGCGCCGTCTGCCACCGCGGCGGCGACGACGTGCCCGCCCGAGAAGGACGTTCCCCAGAGCACGATCCGGGCCGGGTCCACCTCGGGCAGTTCCCGCGCGAACCCGATCGCCGCGGCATAGTCCTCGAGCTGCTCGGGGATCGACAAGAGCTGGCGCGGCTCGCCGGCGCTGGCGCCGAAGTGGCGGTAGTCGAAGGCCAGCGCATCGAGCCCGGCCGCGGCGAAGCGCTCGGCAAAGGGCAGCAGGCCCGAGTCGATGGTTCCGGCGAAGCCGTGTCCCAGCACGACGCAGGGCCGGCGCCCGTTCTCGTCGAGGAACGCATCGCCCTCGCCGCGCAGGTGCACGCCCGCCATCGGCACGCCGCCGCTGGTGAACTCGACCGCGCTCACGCGGCCCGGCCGAGCGCCGCGGCACCGGCGCGGCCCGCCGCCTGCAGCCCGGTCGGCGCTCCCGCCCGTGCCCGCTGCCGACCCTCCGGGATCGTGCGATGTTCGAGCTCGCGCTTGTAGGCATACCACTCGAGCTGCATCGTGTGGCGGGGCTTGGCGATGAAGTGCGCCATGTGGAAGGCCTCGTCGCTGACGATCTCGCGCCGCATCTGATCCTCGGGCGGCGGTGCCCAGTCGCCGCTCAGCCAGCGGGCCGCGAGCTTCGACTGCAGCTCGGAGAAGGGGAAGATCGTCGGGATCGGCTGCCCGAGACCGATGAAGGCCAGGTCGTCGATGCCCGGTTTGAGCATCCGCTTGTAGAGCGGCAGCACATTGTCCGGAGCGCTCAGGAAGCCGTCCTCGAAGAAGGGGAAGCTGATGTTGTAACCGGTGGCATAGATGATCGCGTCAACGCGCTCCACGCTGCCGTCGGCGAAACGCACGCGATCGCCGAGCAGCTCGGCGACGTCGCCCTTGGCAACCGCGTCGCCGGCGCCGAGCCGACCCAGCAGCTCGCTGGAGACGGTCGGATGAGCGTCGAGGAAGTTGTGGTTGGGGGTTGGCAGCCCGAAGTCCTCCATGCGGCCGGAGAAGATCCTCGGCAGCAGGCGCGCGGCCCGTCGCTGCAGCTTGGAGGGGATCAGGCCGGTGGCCTTGAGGATCTGGTCGGCAGGTTTGCCGAACAGGTACTTGGGCACGACGTAGGCGCCCGAGCGCGTGGAGAGGAAGACCATCTCGCAGACCGTCTTGCGGCCCAGCTCGGAGACGATGTCGACGGCGCTGTTGCCGATCCCCACGACGAGCACGCGCTTGCCCTTCAGCTCGAGCGGGTCGCTCGGGTCGATGTAGTCGTGCGAGTGGATCTCGGGGCCGTCGAAGCTGCCCGGGAAGGACGGCTTGCGCGGATCCCAGTGATGGCCGTTGCAGACGAGCAGGGCGTCGAAGCGCCGCTGCTCTCCGTCCTCGAGGGTGATCGTCCAGCCGCCCTGCGGAGCTCGCTCGGCGCGCGCCACCCGCGTGTTGAAGCGGATGTTGCGCCGCACGTCGAAGGCGTCGGCGTAGTCGCAGAGCCACTCGAAGATGTGCGAGTGGTGGGGGTAGTCCGGGTAGCGGTCGGGCATCGGGAAGTCGCGGAAGGAGATCGACGGCTTGGAGATGTCGATGTGCAGCGAGCGGTAGGCCGAGGAGACGCCGTTGGGGTTCTGGAAGTACCAGTTGCCGCCGACCTCGTCGGACGCCTCGAAGCACGTGTGCGGCACGCCGAAGTCGTCGAGCGACTTGCAGGCCGTCAGCCCGCTCACCCCGGCTCCGATGATGCAGACGTTGGGCGGCGAGGACATGGGCGAATGCTAGACCGGGGGAGCCGGCGGTGGCGCACCGGTCTCGGAGGGCGCGCTCTCGAGGATCGCGGCGAGACTGTCGAGGCTGCGCTCGAGCGAGGCGATGATCCGCTTTCGCCCGAGGCGGGTGATCAGCCCCTGGCCACGCCCCCCGAGCCGGCACACCCGAATCTCGACCGTGCTCCGCTCTTCGTCCCCGGCCAGGGCGATGGTCCACATGAACGGGCCGAACGGCCCCGTCTCGCGATAGGTGAAGTAGTCGAACGGACGCCAATCGAGGACCTCCTGGTCGAAGGCCTGGCGCCCGTGGACGCAATGGATCGTCGTGCCGATGCCGCGGCCGGCGTCGGGGCTGCGCATCTCGACGGCCGTGGCGCCGTCCTTCCACAGCACGATCTCCTCGGGCGAGGTCACGGCGTCCCAGGTGCGCCCCCGCGGCGCCCGGCAGCTCCGCGCAACCGTCATATCCGCGTTCTCGGCGGTGACCTCGACCGGCTCGCGGCGCTCGGACTCGCGCCAGCGCTCGCCGAGGTCGCGCACCCACCCGGACACCGGCCCGACGTCCTCGTAGGCCTCCTCGTGGGCGATCAGCCCGAGCGCCGGAGGGTCGAGGCGGGCTGCCTGAACGCAGGGCTCGGTGAGCAGCGCGAACGCGGCGATGCCCGTCGCCGCCGTCACGTCGTTCTTCAGCAGGCGGTGGACGATGATCACGTCGCGGCCGACCACCTCGGTGCTGCCCGCGACAACGTGCTCGGCGAACTCGCCGTGGTGGGCGATCAGCTTCAGATCGAGTGAGCCGACCCTCGTGCAGGCGTCGCAGCTACAGGTCGTGCGCAGCACCACCGTCCGCCGTCGCACCCCGAACGCCGCGTAGGCCGCGTCGAGCGTGGCCAGCAGCAGCGGGCCGTCCAGGTGATCGTCGCGGCCGACGATGAAGACCGCGTCGCCCTCGACCTTGCGCAGCGGCCCGAGAGCCTCCAGCTGTTCCGTCACCACGCCCAGCAGATCGGCGATCACGTCGTGGGAGTGCTCCAGCTCGACTCCGGCGAGGTACCTGGTGTAGCCGCTGATGTCGGCGAGGACCAGACAACCCTCCCGGAGGGCGCTCAAGCCCGGCGCTCCTCAGCCCGCGGCGAGCACTGCGGGGCGCCGCTGCGCCCAGGGACTGGCTGCTTCGAGCTGCGCCGCCAGCGCCAGCAGCTGCCCGTCGCGCCAGGGTCCTGCGAGCAGCTGCACGCCGACCGGCAGGTTCGCCTCCGTCCAGTGCAGCGGGAGCGATACGCCCGGCAGCCCCGTGACGTTGCCGAAGGCCGTGAACGAGACACTCGCGACGACGTCGAGCACGGGCTGGTCGGGCGTGGCGTGCTGGGCCGCCATCGTCGCCCCGGCCACGGGCGGCAGGACCGCCGAGGTGGGCGTCAGCAGCACGTCGAAGTCGCGGCCCCAGCGTGCGACCTCGCGGCGGCTCAGCAGCTCGAGCGTCTTCGCTGCCAGCACGTAGTCATAGGCACCCGTCTCGCTCGCCAGAGCACGCTGGTGAACGATGTGCGGCTCCGTCGCCGCCCAATCGACGCCCTCGTAGTCGGCGAGACCTCCCTGGGTGAGGGCGATGAACGGCGCCACCATCTCTTCGGAGATGGTCGGCACCTCGACCTCCTCGACGGCATGGCCCAGCTCCTCCAGCATGCTCGCCGCGGCCCGCGCCGCCGCGACGCAGTCCGGATCGGTGGGGATGCCGAGCGGCGCCTGCGCCATCAGACCGATCCGCAGCTGCCCCGGAGCCGCGGAGGAGGCCTCGGCTGCGAAGGGCCGCTCCGGCACCGGCGCGTTGTACCAGGCGAGCGGGTCGGGGCCGGAGATCGCGTCGAGCACCACAGCCGACTCGGCCACGGTGCGGCAGACCACGCCCTCGACGACCGCGCCGAGCCAGCTCTGGGCGAGTCGCGGCACGCGCCCCCGGCTGGGCTTGAAGCCGACCAGCCCGCAGTAGGAGGCGGGGATCCGGATCGAGCCGCCACCGTCGTTGGCGTGGGCGACCGGGAACATGCCGCCCGCCACCGCACCGGCGGCGCCCCCGCTCGAGCCGCCCGGCGAACGGTCCGTGTCCCAGGGGTTGCGGCTCGGCCCGAAGCGGAGGTTCTCGGCGGCCGTGATGACGCCGAACTCGGGAGTGTTGGTGCGCCCGCAAAGCACGAAGCCTGCCTCGGCGAGCGCGTCCACGACCAGCTCGCTCTCCTCGCTCAGCCCCTCCGGTGCGCCACGCGAGCCGAACGTCACCGGCCAGCCGGCGACGGGCGTGAGGTCCTTGATCGGCAGCGGCACGCCCAGGAACGGCGGCGTGCCACCCGCCCCGCCGGCCTCGTCGAGTCGGCGGTCCGCCGCCTCGGCGGCGGCGCGGGCCTCGGCGTCGTTGCGCCAGGTAACGGCGTTCAGGGCCGGGTTGACCGCGTCGACAGCCGCCAGGCAGGCATCGAGCAGCTCCACTGCCGAGAGCTCGCGCCGGCGCAGCGCGCCGGCCAACTCGAGCGCCGATGAGGTCGGGCTGAGGTCGGCCATGCGGGCGACCCTACCAGGGGGCTCCGGTCCGTGCCGATGACTCGCGGCGGCCCGCCGCGCATAGACTGGCGGCGCGATGAGTCGGCTGGACATGCGCGGCAAGACCGCCTTTATCACCGGCGCGGCCCGCGGCATCGGGGCGGCGACCGCGGAGCGCCTGCATGCGCGCGGCGCCAACGTCGCGCTCGTCGGGCTCGAGCCGGAGCGGCTCGCCGACGGGGCCGCGCGGCTCGGCGAGCGGGCGATCGCGCTCGAGGCCGACGTGACCGACCTCGAGGTCCTGGAGGCATGCGTGGCCGGCACGGTCGAGCGCTTCGGCGCGATCGACGTCGCGGTCGCCAACGCCGGCATCTCGTTCATGGGCACACTCGCCACGGCCCCCGTCGAGCAGGTCGAGAGAACCCTGGCGGTGAACCTGCTCGGCGTGTGGCGGACCGACCGCGCGGTCGTCGCCGAGATCGTCAAGAGCCGCGGCTACCTGCTGAACATCTCCTCGCTGTCGGCGATCACGCACGCGCCGATGATGGGCCCCTACAGCGCCGCCAAGGCCGGGGTCGAGGCGCTGACCGACGCGCTGCGCCTGGAGCTGGCCCCGTCGGGGGCAGCCGTGGGGTGCGCCTACTTCGGCTTCCTGGACACGGACCTCGTGCGGGCCAGCTTCGGCCGTCCCTCAGCCGAAGCGATGACCGCCCGGCTGCCCGGCTTCATGCGCGATCCCGCCCCGCTCTCGATCGCGATCGACGCGATCGAGCGCGGCGTGGCGAGACGTTCCGCGCGGCTCTGGGCGCCGCGTTGGATCGGCCCGATGCTGGCCCTGCGGGGCCTGCTCCAGCCGCTGGTCGAACGGCAGGCGCGCTCGGACATGGAGGGGCTGCGGGAGAACGTCCGGATCGCCGAGACCTCGGGCGACGCGGAGCACATGGACCCCGTGCTGGGTGTCGCGGCGAGCGCCCTCGAGCAGCCTGACGGCGGGACGGCGCTTCGCTAGCCGCCGCCCCGCCGGCGAGCCGGGTCCTCAGGCATCTGCGCCCGAGGTCCCCTCGCCTGTCTCCTCGCCGTCGGCGAGGATCCGGTAGAGGTCCCTGCGGGTCGCCGCCAGAACCTCGGCGGCGCGGGCGATCTGCGCCTCGCTGCCGGTGCGCATCACCTGCGAGAAGGCGAAGGCCACCTCGCGCATCAGCTTCCCGAGCTCGCGGGCGCCGGCGCTGAAGCCTTCGCTCATCTGCTCCCACGGCGCGGGCTGCTCAGAGCCACGCTGGGCCACGACCTCGCGGCCCGCGTCGGTGATCGCGAACAGCTTGCGCCCGTCGCTCTCCTCTGTGCGGATCAGACCCTCGTCCTCGAGCTGCGCGAGCGCCGGATAGACCGAGCCGGGGCTCGGGCTCCATGCGCCGCCGCTGCGCTCCTCGATCACCTGCATGATCTGGTAGCCGTTGCGCGGCTCCTCCGCGAGCAGCAGCAGCGCCGCGGTGCGGATGTCTCCGCGGCGGGCCTTGCGCCCGCGTCCGCGCGGGCCGCGGCCGGGACCGAAGCCGCCGCCGCCGAACTCGGCGAAGAAGGCGTGAGAACCCGGGCCGAAGCCCTGGCGGCGGTGGCGGCAATGGCGCCCGCCCCGTCCGCCCTCTGTCTCAACTGAATGACTGTGCATTGTTACTCCTATCGTGAACTATCTTGCACGTATCACGATATATCGTTATGCATCGCGTGTCAAGTCCCCCGGGTCATCTCGACTCCGAGGAGGGGGCTGCCCGAGCGCGCGGGCGGCCGAGGGCCGCTGGGCCCGCGCCGTCCCGCCGGCGATGACGCGGACTCGGCGGCGCGCTAGGCCGCGTAGCGCTCGGCGGCGCGAGCGCGTGCCTTGGCCGCCTCGACCTCGCGGTCTTTCGGCGGCGCGTTCGTCACGAGATGGTCGAGCAGGTGGCGAGAGACGGCCGCTACTTCCTCGACGGCCAGATCGAAAGCCTCGGCGTTGGCCGCCGACGGTTTCGTGAAGCCGCTGATCTTGCGGACGTACTGCAGCGCCGCGGCCCTGACCTCGTCGTCGCTGGCGGCCGGCTCGAAGTTGTAGAGGGTGCGGATGTTTCTACACATGGCCCGATCGTACCGCCCGCGGGCGGCGGGCCGGGCGGTCTCAGTGACGGAAGTGGCGCCGCTCGGTGGCGACCATCGTCGCGCCGGCAGCATCGACGGCCGCGACCACGTCCTCGTCGCGGACCGAGCCGCCTGGCTGGATGATCGCGGCGATCCCGGCTCGGATCGCCAACTCCGGACCGTCGGCGAAGGGAAAGAAGGCGTCGGAGGCCAAGGCTGCGCCGGCCAGCAGGGCGGGCTGTGAGTCCTGGGCCTTCTCGACCGCGATCCGCACGGCGTCCACGCGGCTCATCTGCCCCGCGCCGATGCCGACGGTGGCGCCGTCCCGGGCGAGGACGATGGCGTTCGAGCGCACGTGGCGGCAGACGACCCAAGCGAACAGCATGTCCGCCCACTCCTCGTCGCTGGGCCGGCGGGCGGACATCGTGCGCATGTCCTCGCGGGTCTCATCGACGGTGTCGCGATCCTGCACGAGCCGTCCGCCCAAGACGGGCTTGCCTTCGAGCTCGGTGGTGGGCGGCGGCCAGTGGGGCAGCTCCAGCAGGCGCACGTTCTTCTTCGCCTGCAGCAGCTCCAGTGCGGCAGGCTCGTAACCGGGGGCGAGCAGCACCTCGATGAACTGCGCTCCGAGCTGTTCGGCGCAGGCCTCGTCGACCCGCCGGTTGAGCGCGATCACGCCGCCGTAGGCGCTCTGCGGGTCGCAGGCGAAAGCGCGCTCGTATGCCTGCTGGACGCTCTCGCCGATGGCGCATCCGCAGGGGTTGTTGTGCTTGACGATCGCGCAGGCCGGACCGTCGAACTCCTCGACCAGCTCGCGGGCGGCGGCGAGGTCGAGGAGGTTGTTGAAGGACAGCTCCTTGCCGTGCAGCTGGTTGACCCCGGCGAGCAGGTGGGTGGGGGCGCCGACGCGGGCGTAGAAGGCGGCCTGCTGGTGGGGGTTCTCGCCGTAGCGCAGATCGGCGACCTTCTCGAATGCCTCGGTGAAGGACGCGGGCAGGCCCTGCTCCGCGCGGGCGAACCAGGCCGAGATGGCCGCGTCGTAGCGGGCCGTGGTGGCGAAGGCACGGGCGGCGAGGCGCCTGCGCGTGGGGAGCGACAGGCGGCCGCCGCTGTCCGTCAGCTCGGCGAGCACCGCCTCGTAGTCGGCCGGGTCGGTGAGGACGGCGGCGAAGTCGCTGTTCTTGGCGGCGGCGCGGATCATCGTCGGGCCGCCGATGTCGATGTTCTCGATCGCCTCCTGCTCGGTCGCCTCGGCTCGGGCGACGGTCTGCTCGAACGGATAGAGGTTCACGCAGACGAGGTCCACCTGCTCGATGCCCTGATCGGCGGCGGCGTCGAGGTGCGACGGGTCGTCGCGGCGGGCGAGCAACCCGGCGTAGAGGCGCGGGTGTAGCGTCTTCACGCGCCCGTCCATGATCTCGGGAAAGCCGGTGAAGTCCTCGATCGAGCGCACCTCGAGGCCTGCCTCGGCGAGCTCCCGGGCGGTGCCGCCCGTGGACACGATCTCCACGTCCAGCTCGCGCAGGCCCCGCGCCAGCTCGATGAGGCCGCGCTTGTCCGAGACCGACAGAAGGGCACGGCGGATGCGGACCTCGCCGGGCCTTGCCTTCTGCACGCCGCTCGCCCGCTCGGTCATCAGCTCGCCCTCGGAGGCCATGCCCGCAGCCTACCCCGCGGGGTGGCCGATCGCGATCCGCCGCGGATTGGCCGGGTCGGCGCTCAGGGCGCCGGCGGCGAACAGCCGCACGGCCCGGGGCAGCAGCTCGTGCTCGAGGGGCCGCAGCGCCTCCAGCACGTCGCCGGGACCGCCGGGATCCTCGAGCGTGACGGACCCCTGCACGATCACGGGGCCGGTGTCGACGCCCGCGTCGACGAAGTGGACGGTGACACCGAACACCTTCACGCCGTAGGCGAGCGCCTGCTCGATCGCGCCGAGGCCGGGGAAGGCGGGCAGCAATGAGGGATGCACGTTGATGACCGCCCCGGGGAAACGGGCGAGGAAGCCCTCGCCGAGCAGCTCCATGTAGCCGGCGAGGACCACCAGCCGCGCGCCACGGCCCAGCACCCAGTCGCCCATCGCTGCGTCGCGGGCAGCGCGGTCCGGGTAGTCGCCGCGCGGGAAGGCCTCGGCCGGAACGCCCGCCTCTCTCGCCCGGCCGAGGGCCAGGGCCCGGGCGTTGCTGGAGGCAACGGCCACGATCTCCGCGTCGCGTCCATGGACGCTGTCGAGCAGCGCCTGCAGGTTCGTGCCGGTTCCCGACACGAGCACGGCGATGGGGAGTCGTTGCGACAAGGCGCCCGGACGATAGCTCCGCGGGCCCTGCAAGACCCGTCCCGGCTGTGCGCAACGTCACAGAGCAAAGGCCGCGGCCGTCCGTTAATGGGTGTGGGAGCAGGGGGCTGCTGCTGGTCACACCACAGCTAAGGAAAGACCATGCTTCTCGACATCCTGATCACCCTGTTCCTCACGGTCGGCCTCGCCCTGGCGTTTCGGCGCGACGGCGCGCTGATCGCGAACAGGCCGTACAACAACCGCTACAACGACGCCTCGGGCGCCCGCGAGGATCACCTCGGCTGAGTCGTGCCCGACCGGCGGCTCCGGCCCCGGCCACCGGCGCGCTTACGCGCGCGGGGGATTACAGTGATCCATCGACTCCGGCAAGGGCAGGGGAGGACTGGCGATGGACGGGCGGCGGGTGTGTGCGGCGGTATCGGTGCTGGCGCTCGCGGCGAGCGCGGCGCCGGCAGCGGCGGCCGGCCCGGTCAAGGGGGCCAAGTATGCGGGTCTCACCGCGCGGGGGAGCGACACCGTGACGCTGAAGGTCGCCCGGACGGGACGATCGGTGTCCGTGTCGATCCCGGCGGCACCCGTCTTCTGCGAACGGCCGGCGGTGGTGCAGATCCAGAAATCGACGCCCGCACGGATCACCAAGAAGGGCGCCTTCAAGGGCTCGATCACCTACGAAGGCCTGTTCACGACAGGCGCGACGGCAAAGGTCTACTTCCAGGGCAGGTTCAACGGGAAGCGGGCGACCGGAACGGTGCGCTCGGAATTCCTGCAGGTCACCGGCTGCGACGGATCAACCGGCTTCGCAGCGAATAAGAAGTAACGGCGGCGCGGCCGCCGAACGGTCCAGAGGGGCTGCTCAGGCGCGTGTGAGCGGCAGCACGGCGACCTCCTCGGACTCCTCCCCGCCCTCCAGCGCGTACTTCCCGCCCGCCTCGTCGGTTCCGGCAAGCGGGTAGCGCCCGGTGAAGCAGGCGTCGCAGTGCGTGTCGCTGCCGCCGCCCACGGCCTCGTAGACACCCTCCATCGAGAGGTAGTGCAGCGAGTCACAGCCGAGCTCGGCGGCGACCTCCTCGGTGGTGCGATTGTGGGCGATCATCTCCTCCCGCGTGGACATGTCGATGCCGTAGTGACAGGGGTGCTTGATGGGCGGCGCGGAGATCCGCATGTGAACCTCGGCGGCGCCGGAGTCGCGGAGCATCTGGACGATCTGGCGGGTGGTGTTGCCCCGCACGATCGAGTCGTCCACGACCACCAGCCGCTTGCCCTCGATGATCTCCGGCAGCGGGTTGAACTTCAGCCGCAGGCCGTGCTTGCGCAGCTCCTGGCCGGGCTGGATGAAGGTGCGGGCCACGTAGCGGTTCTTGACGAAGCCGTCGTCCTGGGGCAGGCCGGCGGCCCGCGCCAGGCCACGGGCGGCGGCGTTGCCCGAGTCGGGCACGGCGATCACGAGGTCCGCCTCGACGGGTGCCTCGCGCCACAGGATCTCGCCCATCCGCCCGCGGGCGACCTGCAGGACCTGGTCGTTCATGCGCGAGTCCGGGCGGGCGAAGTAGATGTACTCGAACACGCAGAAGGCCCGGCGCTGGCCAGGCGTGACCATGCGGCTCTCGAGCCCGTGCTCGCCGAGCGTCACGAGCTCGCCCGGCTCGACATCTCGGAGGTAATGGGCGCCGATGATGTCGAATGCGCAGGACTCGCTGGCCACGCAGTAGCGGGGGCCGGTTTCGCCGTCGTCCTCGGCGGAGTCGAGCACCCCGATCGCCAGCGGCCGCAGCCCGTGGGGGTCGCGGAAGGCGACGACCCGGTCCTTGGTCATGGCGACGATCGAGAAGGCTCCGCGCAGCCGGGGCAGCACCTCGGCGATCGCGTCCTCGACCTGCCCGGCCGGGTTCGTGGCGATCATCGCGGCGATGATCTCCGAGTCGGAGGTTGAGCTGAAGGAGACCCCGCGCTCGAGCAGCTCCTCCTGCAGCTCCAGCGCGTTGATGAGGTTGCCGTTGTGGGCGAGGGCGACCTCGCGCCGCGAGCCGTTGGTGCCCTCGGAGCGCTGCACGGGCTGGGAGTTCTCCCAGGCGTTGGAGCCGGTGGTCGAATAACGCACGTGGCCGATCGCCAGCTCACCGGCGAGCGTACGCAGGTCGTTCTCGCTGAACACCTGGTTGACGAGGCCGAGCTCGCGGCGGGTGACGATGTGCCCGCCGCGATCGGCGGCGGCGATGCCCGCAGACTCCTGCCCCCTGTGCTGAAGCGCGTACAGGGCAAAGTAGGACAGACGAGCCACCTCGTGCCCGGGCGCGTACAAGCCGAACACGCCGCACTCGTCGCGCGGTCCGTCACGCATCGTCTTCACAAGCTAGCAACCCCGCCGTCTCATGCGAAGTAGCCCTTCAGGCCGCCGGCGTGCGCCTCGGCGAGCTCGGCCACCGAGGCATCGAGCAGGAGCTGGCCGTCGACCTCGACCCGCAGCCGCTCGCCGCCGACGTGGCCGATCAGGCGGACGTGTGTGCTTCCGGCGAGCGCGCGCAGGCCGGCCTCGGGGCCGCTGACGAGGATTCCGCCGGGCCCCTCGCCGAACAGAGCGGCGTCAGGTGAGCCCTCGGGCCAGTTGGGCGCGTCGCCTTCGCCCGGGGCGCCGAGAGCCTCCCACCAGCCGTCGCCGAGTCGCACGGTTGCGCCGAGGCGCCCGGCGAGGGCACATTCGGCGAGCGCCACGGCGATGCCTCCCTCGGCGATGTCGTGAGCGCTGGACAGCGCTCCCGAACGAACTCCATCGCGAACAGCGGCGAGGGCGGCCACGGCGGCGGGGAGGTCGACCGGGGGCAGGCCGTCGGGCAGCGCCTGCCCTCGCAACTTGGCCAGCTCCGAGGCAGGCTGGGCGGGAGCGAACGGGCCGACAACGGCGAGCGCGTCGCCGGCGCCGACGAAGCCGAGCCTGCCGGCGCGGCGGCCGTCGGGGAGGCGGCCGACCATGCCGATCACGGGGGTCGGGTAGATCGGTCCCGTGGCGCCCTCGTTGTAGAGGGAGACGTTGCCACCGACGATCGGCGCGGCAAGCGCGCGGCAGGCCTCGCCGAGCCCGGCGACGGACTCGGTCAGCTGCCAGGCGATATGGGGCTTCTCGGGGTTGCCGAAATTCAGGTTGTTGGTCGTGCCGAGCGGCTCGGCGCCCACGCAGGCGAGATTGGCAGCGCACTCGAGCACCGCCGCGATCGTGCCGTTGCGAGGGTCGGCAGCGACGCGGCGGCCGTTGCCGTCGATCGACACTGCCAGCGCGCTGCCGTCGGGCAGCGCGAGGACGGCAGCGTCGGCCTGCTCGGGCCGGCGGATCGTGCGGGAGCCGACGATCGAGTCGTACTGCTCGAACAGCGGCCGGCGCGAGGCGATGTTCGGGCTGGCCAGCAGGGCCAGCAGGCTCTCCCGCGGCGAGGCGCCGGGGTCGAGCACAGCGGCCGGGCTGGGATAGATGGGCGTGTCCGGCTTGGCGGGGTCGAGGTCGTAGAGGGGACAGTCGTCGACAAGCGCACGGACCGGCATGTCCCCCAGCAGCTCGCTGTCGCGCAGCACCCGCATCTGCCCCGTGTCGGTGACGGTGCCGATCGCGGCGCCGTTCACCTCCCACTTCTCGCAGACCTCGAGCACGGCCTCGACGTTGCGCGGCTCGACCACGCAGAGCATTCGCTCCTGGGACTCGGAGACCATCACCTCGAAAGGCTCCATGTCTGCCTCGCGCAAGGGCACGGCGGCCACGTCGAGGTCGATCCCGACCTCCCCTTTGGATGCCATCTCCGAGGCCGAGGAGGTGAGGCCGGCGGCGCCGAGGTCCTGGAGGGCGACTAGCAGGCCGAGCTCGAGCAGCTCGAGCGAGCACTCGAGCAGCTTCTTCTCCTCGAACGGGTCGCCCACCTGCACGGTGGGGCGCTTGTCGTCGTCCTCGCCGAGCTCGGCCGAGGCCAGCACGGAGGCGCCGCCGATGCCGTCCCGGCCGGTCGAGGCGCCGAACAGCACGACCACGTTGCCGGGACCCGCGGCGGCGCTGCGCACGAGCTGCTCGCGGGGGGCGAGCCCGAGGGCCATCGCGTTGACGAGGCAGTTCTGCTCGTAGGGGGCCTCGAAGTAGACCTCGCCGCCGATCGTGGGGACGCCGATCGAGTTGCCGTAGTGGCCGATGCCGGACACTGCGCCGTCGAGCAGGTATCGGGCCCGTGCCTCGCCGGGACCGCCCAGCTCACCGAAGCGCAGCGAGTCGAGCACGGCCACCGGTCGGGCGCCGATCGCGAAGATGTCGCGGAGGATGCCGCCGACGCCGGTGGCGGCGCCCTGGAAGGGCTCGACGGCGCTGGGGTGGTTGTGCGACTCGACCTTGAAGGCGCAGACGAGGCCGTGACCGACGTCGACGGCGCCCGCGTTCTCGCCCGGGCCCATCACGACGTGCTCGCCCTCCGTGGGCAGCGTGCGGAGCAGCTTCTTTGAGTGCTTGTAGGCGCAGTGCTCGCTCCACAGCAGCGAGTACATCGCCAGCTCGACCTGGTTCGGGGGGCCGCCCTGCTTGTCGCAGATCAGCTCGTACTCGGCCTCGGTGAGGCCGAGGGCGAGCGCGTCCTCGACCGTGGGCAGCGTGGCCGCTGCGCTCAAGCGGCCACCCCCTCGGCGGCCAGGCGGATGGACTCGAAGATCGACAGTCCATCGGTCGAGCCGCCTGTCAGCTCGTGGACGGCATGCTCGGGGTGGGGCATCAGGCCCATCACGTTGCCTGCCTCGTTGCTGACGCCGGCGATGTCGTTGAGCGAGCCGTTGAAGTTCTCCCCCGCGGCGTAGCGCAGGACGACCTGCCCCTCGCGCTCGATGCGCTCGAGGGTGTCCGCGTCGGCGTGGTAGCGCCCCCAGGAGTGCTTGGCGGGGATGCTCAGCTGCCGGCCGGGCGTGCAGGCGCGGGTGAAGGCGGTGTCGGAGGAGACGACCTCGAGGCGGACCTGGCGGGAGGTGAAGCGCAGGTTGACGTTCGGCAGCAGTGCGCCGGGCAGCAGGTGGGCCTCGCAGAGCACCTGGAAGCCGTTGCAGATACCGAGCACGAGGCCGCCCTCAGCGGCGAAGTCGATTACCGACTCCATCGCCGGCGAGAAGCGGGCGATGGCGCCTGCGCGCAGGTAGTCTCCGTAGGAGAAGCCACCCGGCACGACGATCGCGTCGGCTCCCTGCAGGTCGCGGTCACGGTGCCAGATCAGCTCCGCCTCGCCGACCATGCGGGCCGCCTCGAGCGCGTCGACCTCGTCGCAGGAGCCGGGGAACTGAAGCACCCCGAACTTCATCAGGAGCGCCGCGACGCTTCGCGGATCGACGCCGCTGAACGCAGAGCCGTCAACCGAGCACCTGTATCTCGTAGTCCTCGACGAGAGGATTGGCGAGCAGCTTCTCGCAGAGCGGCTTCAGCTGGCCCTCCTCAGCTACGTCGAGCTCGACCAGCCGGCCAACGTGGACGTTCTCGACGCCCTCGAAGCCGAGGGCCGGCAGGGAGCGCTCCACGGCAACGCCCTGCGGGTCGAGGATGCCGGCCTTGGGGCGGATCAGCACGCGAGCTCTCATGCGACTCCGGTACGGGCGAGCCAGGCGGCGAACTGCTCGCCCGTGATGCGCTCGTAGGCCTCGATGTAGCGCTGCCGCGTGCCGGCGACGACGTCGTCGGGGATCGGAGGAGCGGGAGGCAGCTTGTCCCAGCCGCTGCCTGCGGCCCAGTCGCGGACGTACTGCTTGTCGAAGCTCGGCTGTCCCTGCCCGACCTCGTAGCCGTCGGCCGGCCAGTAGCGCGAGGAGTCGGGGGTCAGGACCTCGTCGCCGACGACCAGCTCGCCGTTCTCATCGAGGCCGAACTCGAACTTCGTGTCGGCGAGGATCACGCCGTGCTCGCGGGCGTGGGCGGCCGCGAAGGAGTAGAGCTCGATCGAGGCCCCGCGGACGCGACCCATCAGCTCCCGGTCGCCCACCAGCGCCGCGGCCTGCTCGAAGTCGATCGCCTCGTCGTGACCCTCCTCGGCCTTCGTGGAGGGAGTGAAGATCGGCTCGGGAAGCTGCTCTGACTCCCGCAGGCCGGACGGCAGCTCGATGCCCGAGACAGCACCGGTCGCCAGGTAGTCCTTCCAGCCCGAGCCGGTGATGTAGCCCCGCACGACGCACTCGACGGGCAGCATTCGCAGGCGCCGCACGGCCAGCGCACGGCCGCGCGCCTCGGCCGGCACGCCCTCGGTCGCCGAGATCAGGTGATTGGCGACGATGTGAGCGGTCTTCTCGAACCAGAAGACCGACAGGCCCGTGAGGACCCGGCCCTTGTCGGGGATCGGGGTCGGATGGACCGCGTCATAGGTCGAGATGCGGTCGCTCGCGACCATCAGCAGCCGGCCGCCGTCGCCGTTCGCCGGGTCATCCAGCGCGTACATCTCGCGGACCTTCCCGCTGGCGATCAAGGGGAGGTCGGCGAGGCTGGTCACGTGGGGCGATGCTACCAGCCGTCCAGGACCCCGCGGAGGGCCCGGTTCAGGCGATCTCGTCGAGGCGCGCGAGGATCGTCTCGGCGTGGCGGATGTAGTAGCCGAAGGAGAAGATCGCGTCCAGATCGAGGCCGGCGGCGCGGTCGTCCTGTTCGAGCAGACGGCGCATCGGTATCCCCTCGTCCCACGCCCGCTGGGCGAGCTCCTGGACCGTGCGGTAGGCGTCGTCGCGGCTCGCTCCGGCCTCGACGAGGGCGAGCAGGACGCGCTGTGAGAACAGCGCGCCGTGGGTCAGCTCGAGGTTGTCCAGCATGCGGTTCTCGTTGACGGTCATGCCGGCGACCATGTCGATCGTGCGGTGTTGCAGGTAGTCGAGCAGGATCGTGGAGTCGGGCAGGACGACCCGCTCAACCGAGGAGTGGGAGATGTCGCGCTCGTGCCACAGGGGCACGTCCTCCAAGCCCGCCTGGGCGTTGCCCCGAAGCACGCGGGCGAGGCCGGAGATCTGCTCGGCCTTGATCGGGTTGCGCTTGTGGGGCATCGCCGAGGAGCCCTTCTGCCCGGCCCGGAAGGGCTCCTGCACCTCGCGGACCTCGGTGCGCTGCAGGTGGCGAACCTCGGTGGCGATCCGCTCCAGTCCGGCTCCGGCCAGGGCGATGGCGCTGAGCAGCTGGGCATGGCGGTCGCGGGCCACGACCTGGGTGGAGACGTCCTCGCGGCCGAGCCCGAGCCTCGAGAGGACGCGCATCTCGTATCCGGGGTCGGTTGCGGCATATGTGCCCACCGCGCCTGAGATCCCGCCCACGCGGACCTGCTCGAAAGCCGACTGCAGGCGTAGTTGGTTGCGGTGTGCCTCGAAGGCGAATCCGGCCAGCTTGACGCCGAAGGTGGTGGGCTCGGCGTGAACGCCGTGAGTGCGCCCGACGCACAGCGTGGCGGCGTGCTCGCGGGCGCGGCCGGCGAGTGTGGCGACGAGCTCCCGGGCTCCCTCGAGGATCACCTCGCCGACGGCGCCGAGTTGCAGGGCCAGGGCCGTGTCGAGCACGTCCGAGGAGGTCAGGCCGAAGTGGATCCAGCGGCCGGCCGGGCCGGCGGAGGCTCCGAGCACGTCGACGAAGGCCGCCATGTCGTGCTCGGTGACCGCCTCGCGCTCGTTCACGGCCTCGACGGTGAACGTCGCCGCGCGGACCGCCTCGAGGTCGCCCTCGCTCGGGCCGCTCTCCCCGAGCAGCGAGGGCAGCTCTTCGCAGGCCGCGACCTCCACCCGCCGCCAGGTCTCCATGCGCGCCTCGTCGGTCCAGAGCACGCCGAGGGCCGGGCGGGTATAGCGCGGGATCACGTCAGTCGATTATCTCATCGCGGGCGCCGCGAGCCGATCCGCTCAGGCGCCGAGGATCTTCGCGGCGAGGACGGCGGCGTTGCGCGCGTTGTCGAGCCCGACGCAGGCGACGGGCACGCCGGGCGGCATCTGCACGATCGAGAGGATCGCGTCCAGCCCGCCCGCCGCGGTCAGCCGGCCGGACAGGGGCACGCCGATCACGGGCAGCTCGGTATGTGCGGCGATGGCACCGGGGAGCGCGGCGGAGATGCCGGCGCCGGCGATGATCACGCGCAGGCCGCGCGCGCGGGCGCCCTTGGCGTACTCGGCCACGAGGTCGGGCTCGCGGTGGGCCGACATCACCCGCACCTCGTGGGCGATACCCCGGTCCTCGAGCTCGGCGGCCGCCTTCTGCATCTTCTCCATGTCGCTGTCGGAGCCCATCACGATGCCCACGACGGCGCCGTCGATGTCGAACTCCTCGAGCTGCGCCTGGACCTCCTCGCCGGCGCCCGGCTCGGGAACGAGCGAGATCCCGGGGGTCCCCGCGGGACGCCCCTCGTGCGCGCTGATCTCGCCGTCCGTGCCGCCGTGGCCACTCATCTCGGGCTGAGCATACGACCCCGGCCGGGCGGCGTCGGCACGACCGCTGGACGGACCTGGACGTTGGTCTGGCGAATTTGCGGCCCCGCTCAGCTACTCTCGCTCGGTGCTCAGGAACCTGCGCCCACGGCTCACCTACGCGAACGTCGCCGCGACGCTAGCCCTCGTCTTCGCGATGGGGGGCAGCGCGGTGGCCGCCTCGCACTACCTGATCACCTCCAAGAAGCAGATCAGCCCGAAGGCGCTGAAAGAAATCGCCGCCGCGGGCAGGACCGGGGCGCCCGGAGCCGCGGGAACGCCGGGCACGGGCGGGCCGCAGGGGCCCGCGGGCGGACCAGGCCCCGAAGGCAAACAGGGGCCTGAAGGCAAACAGGGACCGCAGGGCACCCAGGGCAAACCGGGCGAAAAGGGCAACACCAGCCTGCCGGCGGCGACGTGGAACAGGACGATCAAAGTAGCCGGCGAAAGCGAAGCCAAACCGGCGAAGGTCGTGCTCGCAGAAGTCGGCAACTTCACTATCACCGGCCACTGCTACCTGACCGCGACCCAGACCGTCGCCGACACGTACATAGAAACGAGCGAAGAAGGCGCGGTGTTCGCCGAAACCGGGGGCGAAGAAGAAGAAATCGAAAAAGGCGAAGCTGTGGTCGTTGGCACAGGCTCTGCCAGCAACACCACGAGCGGACACGAACACGCCTTCTCCGGACCCGTGGAAGGCCCCTTCGCCGCGCAGTCGAAGACCGGCTCGATCGCACTCGAGGGGTCTGCCAACAACGGCGTCTTCCTCGGCGACAAAGCCGAACCGGCCTGCTACTTCAGCGGCACCGTTACCGAAGAGAAATAGGCGCCGGCCGGAGCGGCCCGCGCCGCTCTCACAGCGAGGCGATGAAGTCGTCGACCGGGATCGCGGCGAGCGTCTCGTAGCGGCCGGTGCCGCGCGAGCCGAGCTCCAGTGAGACCCGCGCCATCGTGCCCTCGTCGGGGGCCTCGATGATCGAGATGAAGTCGACGTGACCGAGCGTGGCCCATTGCGCCTTGACGGTCGCCCCCATCTGCTCGACCTCTTTGTTGACCTCCTGGATTCGCCTCGGGTTGTTCTTGACCGTCTGAACGCCCTCGGGGGTGAGGGTCGTGAGCATGATGTAGGTGGGCATGTCGGTGGTCTCCTCCGGGCGGTCGGTGTGGGCGCTGGTCGGTTGGGGTCGTTCTACCCGATCACGCGGCACGGCGCACAGGGCAGCAACCGGACGCCGGCCGTCGTCCTCTCGCCGGCGGGCCCGCGGGCTCGGATTCTGGGACCTGCGGGCGCGCTTTTCAGGCGGCCGGGTCCCCTCGAAACCTTCACGGGTCGGCCCGTCACATCCAGGCCGACCCGCATGCGGCCGCCTAGGGTGCCGTGACGGTCCAGACGCAATCCTCGGCACTGCTGCCCGAGCCGGGCCGCTGGACGCTCAACTGCCTCTCCAGCGCCGGCACGGTCGACGCTACTGGCATCGCGATCAACGCGATCGAGGTCGGCGGCGTGGCGAGCTCACCGGGATAGAGCGCCGATCGGGGTGGCGCCGTGACGGCCCCTGACCCAGCGAGTGGGCGGCGGCGTCGGATCGTCGCCCACCTCTCACCTGCGCCGCTGCGCCCTACGCGAACGCCGCTCGGCGCTCAGGCCTCCGCGCCCACACGCCCGCCGGCCTTCTCCAGCACCAGCTCACCATCGCTCACGTCGACAGTGACGCTGTCCCCTTCTCGAATCTCCCCCTGCAGCAGGGCCAGCGCGAGGCGATCCGTCAGCTGCTTCTGAATCACCCTGCGCAGCGGCCTCGCGCCGTAGGTCGGGTCGTAGCCCATGTTCCCCAACAGCTGCTTTGCCTCGTCGGTGAGCGTCACCTGCACGCCCCGCTCGGCCAGGCGCCCGAGCACCCGATCGATCTGGATCTCGACGATCTCGGAGAGCTGCGCACGGCTCAGCGGCGCGAAGCGCACCACGTCGTCGAGTCGGTTGACGAACTCGGGTTTGAAGTGCTCGAGCAGCAGGTTGCGGGCTGCGGTGTCCGACAGTCCCTCGGGGATCGGGATGTTCGAGGTCATGATCAGCACCGTGTTCTTGAAGTCGACCGTGCGCCCCTGCCCGTCGGTCAGGCGCCCGTCGTCCATCACCTGAAGCAGCGTGTTGAACACGTCGCCGTGGGCCTTCTCGATCTCATCGAGCAGAACCACCGAGTAAGGGCGCCGGCGGACGGCCTCTGTCAGCTGCCCGCCCTCTTCGTAGCCGACGTATCCGGGTGGCGCCCCGACCAGCCGCGACACCGAGTGTTTCTCCATGTACTCGGACATGTCGATGCGGATCATCGCGTCCTGGGAGTCGAACATGAACTCGGCCAGCGCCCGCGCGAGCTCGGTCTTGCCCACGCCGGTCGGGCCGAGGAACAGGAACGAGCCGATCGGCCGGTCCGGGTCCTGCAGTCCCGCCCGTGAGCGGCGCAGAGCGGTGGCCACGGCCTCGACCGCCTCGTCCTGCCCGATCACTCGTTCGTGCAGTCGCTCCTCCATGTGGATCAGCTTCTCGGTCTCGCCCTCGAGCAGCCGGCTCACGGGGATGCGCGTCCACCGCGCCACGACCTCGGCGACGTCGTCGGCGTCGACCTCCTCCTTCAGGAACACCGGCGCGCCGCCGGCGTCCCCGTCCTCGCTGGACTCGTGCTCGGCGAGCTGGCGTTCGAGCTCGGGGATGTCCTGGTAGAGCAGTTCCGAGGCCCGCGCGAGATCAGCCTCGCGCTGGGCCCGCTCGGCGTCCAGACGGGCCTGCTCGAGGCGCTCTTTCACCTCTGAGACCTCGTCGATGGCGTGCTTCTCGTTCTGCCAGCGCACCTTCATCTCGGCCGAGCGCTCCTTCAGCTCCGCAAGCTCGCGCTCGAGCGCCTCGCGCCGGTCGGCCGAGGAGGTATCGGTCTCCTTCTCCAGCGATGTCAGCTCGATCTCGAGCTGCATCACCCGCCGGTCGACCTCGTCGATCTCGGTCGGCACGGAGTCGATCTCGATGCGGATCCCGGAGGCCGCCTCGTCGATCAGGTCGATCGCCTTGTCGGGCAGGAAGCGATCGGCGATGTAACGGTCCGACAGCGTCGCAGCGGCGATCAGCGCGTTGTCCTGGATGCGCACTTTGTGGTGCTCTTCATAGCGGCCCTTGAGCCCGCGCAGGATCGCGATCGTGTCGGGGACCGAGGGCTCGCCCACCATCACCGGCTGGAAGCGCCGCTCGAGCGCGGCGTCCTTCTCGATGTGCTTCCGGTACTCGTCGAGCGTCGTCGCACCGACGGCCCGCAGTTCGCCCCGGGCGAGCATCGGCTTGAGCAGGTTGGCCGCGTCGACCGCCCCTTCCGCGGCGCCGGCGCCGACGATCGTGTGGAGCTCGTCGAGGAACAGGATCACGGTGCCCTGCGCCTCGGAGACCTCTTTGAGGACCGCCTTCAGCCGGTCCTCGAACTCGCCGCGGTACTTGGCCCCGGCGATCAGCGAGCCGATGTCCAGCGCGATCACCCTCCGGTCGCGCAGCGACTCGGGGACGTCGCCGGAGACGATCCGCTGGGCGAGGCCCTCGACGATCGCCGTCTTGCCCACGCCGGGCTCGCCGATCAGCACCGGGTTGTTCTTCGTGCGCCGGGAGAGCACCTGGATGACACGCCGGATCTCCTCGTCGCGGCCGATCACCGGATCGAGCTTGCCCTGCTCGGCGACCGCCGTCAGGTCGCGCCCGTAGCGCTCGAGCGCCTCGTACTTCTCCTCGGGATCCTGGTCGGTCACCCGCCGTGAGCCGCGCACTTCGGAGAGTGCCCGCAGCACACGCTCACGGTCGGCGCCGTAGGAGCGCAGCAGGTCTCCCGGCGATCCCTTGACCGCGCTGAGCGCGAGCAGCAGGTGCTCTGTCGAGATGTAATCGTCGCTCAGCTCCTTGGCCTCCCGCTCGGCCGCTCTCAGCACCTCGGTCAGCTCGGCTGAGGGCTGCGTGCCCTCGCTGGGCACGCCGGCGCTGAACTTGGGGAGCGCCTCGAGTGCCGTGTCGAGCTGGTCGGCCAGGGCATGGACGTTGACGCCGAGCTTGGCCAGCACCTGCGGCACGAGGCCGCCGGGCGAGTCGACGGCCTGCCCGTCGCCGTCTCCCAGCAGCACCTTCAGCAGGTGCGCGGGGACGAACTGCGGGTTGGAGGACTCCTGGGCGAGACGCGCGGCCGCCGCCAGCGCCTCCTGTGACTTGGTCGTGAAGCGGTCAGGCTGCATCTTTTCCTCCGGTGCGAGGCTTTCGGGACGGCAACAGGGGGAACGGGGAGCGCGCATCGGCCGCGCGGACCAGCCCGAGGTTGCCGCGATACTGGGGCACGAGCTCGGCGCGGAACGAGCGGCGGACCTCCTCGAGCTGTTCGGCCAGGCGGACCTGCGCCTGCAGGGCCTGCGTTTCGATCTCTTCCATCCGCTCGTGCATCTGCTCGATCTCCCGCTCGAGGTCGAGCACCCGCTCGACGCCGGCCAGGTTGAGGCCCAGCTCGGCCGTCATCTCCTGGATGCGCCGCAGCCTCTCCACGTCCTCCTGGGAGTACAGGCGCGTGCCCTTGGGCGAGCGCTGCGGCTCGATCAGGCCGCGAGCCTCGTACACGCGCAGCGTCTGCGGGTGCATGTTGGCAAGCTGCGCCGCCACCGAGATCATGAACACCCCGCGGTCGGTCTCGACCTCGACGCGCGTGACCCTTGCCGCCGGACGCCGCCCGGGCCCACGGGTCGTGCCACCGTCCAGCGCGCTCATCGCTCGCCTCCGGTCTTCGCCTCGTCGGCGTGCTCGGTCGAGCTCGCCGCGCCGTTGCCGAACAGGCCGGCGCGCGGGTCGCCGCCGAGTGTCCGCGATAGCTCGTCGACGGCCTTCTGCTGCTCCTCGGAGAGGTTCTCGGGAACGTCGATCACGAAGCGGTAGTGGATGTCGCCTTTGGCCGGCGCTCCGCTGCCGAGCTTCGGCGGGCCCTCGCCCCGCAGACGCTGGACGGTGCCGCTGGCCGTGCCGGGCGGCACGCGCAGCGTCTTGGTTCCGTTGAGCGTCGGCACCTCGACGTCGGCACCGCGCAGCGCCTCGGGGATCGACAGCGGCACCTCGACCTCGAGGTTGTCGCCCTTGCGCTTGAACGTCGGCGAGGAGCCCACCTTCGTGATCAGGTAGAGGTCGCCGGGCGGCCCCCCGTTGCGGCCGGGCTCGCCCTTGCCGGCGAGCCGGATGCGGCTGCCGTCCCGCACTCCCGCGGGAATGTTGACGCGCAGTTTCTTGACCGTCCTGACGGCGCCGCTTCCCTGGCAGGTCGGGCACGGATCCTCGATCACCGTGCCTGCGCCGCCGCAGCGCGAGCAGGGCTGGGAGATCGAGAACATGCCCTGGCCCTGGGTCTCGATGCCCCGGCCCTCGCAGTTCGGGCACACGATCGGCGTTGTCCCGGGCTTGGCTCCGGTGCCACGGCAGGTCGGGCAGCTGGCGTGCATCGGCACCTGCAGGGGGACCTGGGCGCCCGAGACGGCCTGGTCGAAGGTGATCGACACCTGCGCTTCGAGGTCGGCCCCCTTTTCGGCACGCGGCTTGGTGCGCACGCGCCGGCCGCTGGCCGAGCCGCCGAACAGGTTCGACAGGATGTCGCCCATCGAAGAGCCCTCGAAGTCGATGTTGCCGAAGCCGCCGAAGCCGCCACCGGGGCCGGCGCCCGTGCTGAACGGCCCCGTGCCGCTGTCGTACTGCTTGCGCTTCTCGGGGTCGCCGAGCACGTCGTGGGCCTGGGAGATCTCCTTGAAGCGGGCCTCCGCGTTCTTGTCGTCCGGGTTGCGGTCGGGGTGGTACTGCCGCGCCAGCTTGCGGTAGGCCTTCTTGATCTCATCCGCGCTCGCGCGCTTGTCGACGCCGAGCGTCTTGTAGTAGTCGGGTCGCGCCGCCATCTCTGTCCCTCCGTCAGGCGGACACGACGACCCGAGCCGGGCGGAGGATGCTCTCACCCAGCAGGTAGCCGTCCTGGTAGACCTCGGTCACGACGCCGCTGGCGCCGCCCTCGCCCGCCGGCGCCGTGGCGACGGCCTCGTGCATCGACGGGTCGAACGGCTCGCCCTCGGGGCGGAAGGACTCGATCCCCGCCCGCGCCAGCGCAGCCGTCAGCTCAGAGCGAACGAGCCGCACGCCCTCGAGCAGCGGGTCGTCCGCCTCTGCCGAGTCGAGCGCCCGGTCGAGGTTGTCCAGCGCCGGCAGCAGCTCCTTGGCGAAGCCGGCCACGCCCCGCTCCTGCGCGGCGGCGGCCTCGCGGGCGACGCGCTTACGGTAGTTCTCGAAGTCCGCCTGCGTGCGCTGCGCCAGCGCCAGATACTCGTCGCGCTGGGCAGCCACCCTGACGAGCTCGTCGATGTCGCCCTGGATCTCGGCGGCGCCGTTTGCCTCCGACGCGCGGGCGTCGGTGGACTCGGCGGCGCCGCGATCAGGGGCGGGCACACCCTCCCCGGGCCGCGTCTGGCTCGGGGAGGGGGTCCCGACGGTCTGCTCGCCGCTGGTGGTGGTCGGGTCGATCTCGCTCATCGGTGCCTACGCCTTCGGCTCGTCGACGACCTCGGCGTCGACGACGTCCTCCTCATCGGAGGAGGCCTCCTCACCGGGAGCCGCGCCGTTGCCGTTGCCGTCCGCGGCGGACTGCTCCTGGGCCCGCTGGTACATCGCCTCGGAGACCGCGTGGAAGGCGGTCTGCAGCGCCTCGGACTTGGCGTTGATCGCGTCGGGATCGTCTGACTCGAGGACCTCGCGGACCTCCTTGATCGCATCCTCGATGCGGGTCTTGGAGTCACCGTCGACCTGGTCACCGAGCTCGGCCAGCTGGCGCTCGGCCTGGTAGGCGGCGTTCTCGCCGTTGTTGCGGGCCTCTGCGAGCTCGCGGGCACGGCGGTCCTCCTCGGCGTGGGACTCGGCGTCGGAGACCATGTTCTTGATTTCGTCGTCGGAGAGGCCGGAGCCCGCCTTGATCTCGATCTTCTGCTCCTTGCCCGTCCCCAGGTCCTTCGCGGAGACGTTGAGGATGCCGTTCGCGTCGATGTCGAACGCGACCTCGATCTGCGGGATGCCCCGCGGCGCCGGCGGGATGCCGGTCAGCTGGAACTTGCCCAGCGACTTGTTGTACTGAGCCATCTCCCGCTCGCCCTGCAGGACGTGGATCTCGACCGAGGGCTGGTTGTCCTCGGCGGTCGAGAAGACCTCGCCCTTGCGCGTCGGGATCGTCGTGTTGCGCTCGATCAGCTTCGTCATCACGCCACCCTTGGTCTCGATGCCGAGCGTCAGGGGGGTCACGTCGAGCAGCAGCACGTCCTTGACGTCGCCGGCGAGCACGCCGGCCTGGATCGCGGCGCCGACGGCGACGACCTCATCGGGGTTGACGCCACGGTGGGGCTCCTTGCCGGTCAGCTCCTTGACCTTCTCCTGCACTGCAGGCGAACGGGTCATGCCACCGACGAGCACGATGTGGTCGATCTCCTTGACGCCCTTGTTTTTGGCGTCGTCCATCGCCTGACGGACCGGCTTGACCACGCGGTCGAGCAGGTCGGAGGTCAGCTCGGAGAGCTTCGCGCGGGTGAGGCGCGTGTCGAGGTGCTTCGGCCCGGAGGCGTCGGCGGTGATGAACGGCAGGTTGATCTGCGTCTCCTGCGTCGTCGACAGCTCGATCTTGGCCTTCTCCGCAGCCTCGTAGAGACGCTGCAGGGCCATCGGGTCGGCGGCCAGGTCGATCGCCTGGGACTTCTTGAACTCGGAGACGAGCCAGTCGACGATCGCCTTGTCGAAGTTGTCGCCGCCGAGGTGGTTGTCACCGGCGGTCGACTTGACCTCGAAGACGCCGTCGCCGATCTCGAGCACAGACACGTCGAACGTGCCGCCACCGAGGTCGAAGACGAGGATCGTCTGGTCTGACTCCTTGTCGAGGCCGTACGCCAGCGAAGCGGCGGTCGGCTCGTTGATGATGCGCTTGACGTCGAGGCCCGCGATCTTGCCCGCGTCCTTCGTCGCCTGGCGCTGGTCGTCGTTGAAGTACGCCGGGACGGTGATCACGGCGGAGTCGACGGCCTCGCCCAAATACGCTTCCGCGTCGGACTTCAGCTTCTGCAGGATCATCGCGCTGATCTCCGGCGGCGAGTGCTGCTCACCACCGGCGTCGACGCGCGCGTCGCCGTTGGGACCGGCGACGACCTTGTAGGGGACGATCGACTCCTCCTCGTGCACTTCGGCCTCCTTACGGCCCATGAAGCGCTTGATCGAGAAGACGGTGTTCTGGGGGTTGGTTACGGCCTGGCGCTTGGCGACGGTGCCCACGAGGCGCTCGCCGGAGCCGGCGAAGGCCACGACCGACGGGGTCGTGCGGCCGCCCTCGGCGTTCTCGATGACGGTCGGCTCGCCGCCCTCGAGCACCGCCATGCACGAGTTGGTCGTGCCCAGGTCGATGCCTATGGTCTTGGCCATGTTGTTGAAACTCCTTGATTACGCTTTATAAATCTGAGTGAGAGTATGGCAGATTTGCTTAGCGCGTTCAAGGCCGCTTGTTGCGGCGATCGGATCCCATTAGCTTGAACGCATGGCGTCCCGAAACCGCCTCCGGGCCGCATTTGCGGTCTTCCCGGCGCTTGCAGCGTCGTTGGTGCTCGCCGCCCATGTGGGCGCGGCGACCAGGCCGCCGCCGCTTCCCTGCCCCCCGCGCGGCCAGGCAGTGATCGCCGAAGACGCCACGATGCGCGTCTACCGGCCAAAGGTGACGGCGCGCAACGAGAGCGAGCGGCCTGTGGTGGCGTGCGTGATCGGGAGCCGGACGCGGATGACGCTGATCCCGGCATCGGTGCCCCGCGCGGCAGATCGGATCTCCGAACCGGGCTCACTGCGGAGGCTCGTCGTCGCCGGGGACGTGGCCGGCCTCGTGATCGGCCACCTTTCAGGCGTCGACACGGGCTATTCGGAAATCGTCGTAGCCGACGTGGCTCGCCGCGCGATCCTGCGCGAGACCTCCGCCGGCCACTCGGTCGACGCGGGCTACGTCTTCTGGGCGGGCCCGACAGCCTTGGACGTCGCACCTGATGGCGGCGTCGCCTGGATCGTGGAAACGGCCGCGCGCGGCCCTCGCCCACGGGACTCGGCGGTGTTCGCCGCACCCCGGACCGGCCCGATCGTGACGCTCGACGAGGGCCCGAGGATCGAACCCGAATCGCTGTTCCTCTCCGGCGACACAGTCAACTGGGTCGACGACGGCACCACCCGCAGCGCGCCGCTGCCGGCACCGCCGGCTCCCTAGCCGCCGCCCCTCAGCGCGAGCTCGAGCGCGAAGCGCCCGTCGGGATCGTCCAAGACGTCTCCGAGCAGCTCCCGCAGCCTCGCCATGCGGTAGCGCACCGTCTGGGGGTGGACGCCGAGCTCCCGCGCCACTGCCGCCTGCGAGCCGCGGTGGCGTAGCCACTGCAGCAGCGTCGCCTCCAGGCGCGACCGGCTCGCGGCCGTCTCGGATTCCAGCGGCGCGAGCAGCTGGGCGCGCAGGACCCGGAGGATCTCCGGCGCCTCGCCGAGGGCGATGTCCGCGAGCCGCTGCTCGGCGAGCACGAGCCGCTGATCCGCCGAGGCGAGCGCGGCGGCCCGCCTGGCGAGGCGCATCGACGCCCGCACCTCGCCGAGCGCGACCTGCGGGCCGAGCCCGATCGTGACGCCCAGCCGCTCGGCGACACGAGCTGCCTCCTGCCGCAGCGCCGCCGGATTTCCGACGATCAGCACGACCGTCTCTCCCCGCTTGGCCACGAGCGGCTCGCCGCTCAGCCGGTGGCGCGCGCGCTCGCCCCCCTCGCCGGCCACCGCCAGGCAGGCCGCCCGGCGGGGCAGCGGCCATCGCGCGAGCTCGGCCGCCCGCGCCAGCTCATCCTCGTCGGCGGTGCCACCGAGCAGCAGCTCGGCGAGCTCGCCTCGTCGCCTGTCGAGGTCCCCCGCGTCGCTCAGCTGCGCCTCGGCGTAGCCCTCGACCGACTCACCGGCGAGCCGGTCGATGTAGGCGAACATCGCCTCGGCGAGGTTGCGCTGGGCACCGGCCGTGGCGCCTGCCGCGGCCGCCGTGTCGCTGATCTGCCGCCAGGCCACCCTTGCGCCCACGCGGTAGGCCGACTGCAGAGCGTCGAGGCCCCGCCCGGCCCGGTACTCGCCGGCGCCGAGCCGCCTGTAGACCTCGTCGGAGGAGGGGTCCTGGTCCTCGCCGATGAACCGCCGCAGCGCCACCTCGGTGCCGAGCCTGATGCTTCGCCCGAACTGTCCCTCGAGCGGCCGGGCGTATCCGGGCACCTCCTGCTGGATCGCCTCGACCACCGCGTCGGCAATCGGCCCCAGGGCCTCGCGGATGCGCCGCTGCGCGTCTCCCTCGAGCCACTCATCTGTGCCCGCGACATAGTTTTTCCATGACTCGCTGACGCTCACCTGCAAAGAAACCTACACCCCACGCACATATCGTCCGGGTCGTGGACGCTCACACCCGGACCGAGGCGCCGCAACTCACCGGGGCGGCCGCCGCGCTGCCGGCGGAGATCCGCTTCCCCGAGATCGAAGGGCGCCGCTCGACCACCGCCACCTGCAGCGCGATCCTCGCCGACGCTGCCCGCGCTGCCGACCCGATGCTCGCTGGGAGGATCGAGGCCTGCGAGAACTGGCGCAGCGGATACGTCCCCCTGTTCGGCGAGCTCACGGCGCTCGGGGCGGACGCGCCCGCGGCGCTCGCGGTGGCGGGCGCCGGCGTCGACTCGATGCGCCGCCGCCTCGTTCTCGAGAGCGAGGGTGAGGTCACGGACCTCAACGGCGCCGCCGCAGCCGCCGGTGCCGGCTCTCCCCTCGGCACCGGCGAGCTCAGCGGCAGCGGCGTGCGCGCGGAGCGCCTGGAAGTGCCCTACCGCGGCCGCTCCCTTTCCGGCCCCGAGCTGCTCGAACAGCTCGCCCGGTGGGAGCAGGACGGCCTCGTCGAGCCCTCCTTCGCGGCCGCCGTGGGGCTCGTGGCCGAGCATCCGGAGTGGCTGTCGCTGCCCGGTCGCACGGTCGCCTTGATCGGCGCCGGCGCCGAGATCGGGCCGCTGGAGCCCCTCTGCAGATGGGGCGCCGACGTGCTCGCCGTGGATCTCCCCAGCGAGCGGGTGTGGGCGCAGGTTGGCAACACCGCCCGGCGCGGCGCGGGCACCGTCCGGCTCCCGGTCTCGGCCGACGGCACGGCCGGAGCCGACCTCCTCGCCGACCTCCCCCGCATCCGCGCCTGGCTCGAAGGGAACCTGGCCGGCGCGCGGCCGGTGCTCGGCATGTACGGCTACGCCGACGGCGGCGCCCACGTGCTGCTCACCGGCGCCTTCGACGTGCTCGCCGGCTCGCTCGCGGCCTCCGCGAGCGAAGCCCCTGCGCTGGCCTTCCTGGCGACCCCGACCGACGCCTACCTGGTACCGGCCCACGACGTCGAGCGCGCCCGAGCGGCCTACCGCTCCCGGCGGCTGCGTGCCCTCGCCCAGGCGCCCCTGAAGGTGCTCTCCGGCAACCGTCTCTACCGGCCGGCATACGCCGGCGGGGCGCCGCTCGCGGACGCGCTGGTCGACCAGCAGGGACCGAACTACGCCGTCGCCAAGCGCCTGCAGCGCTGGCGGGGCCTGCTCGCCGACGCCGCGGGCCAGCAGGTGTCCTTCAACGTCGCCCCCGCGACCTGGACCCGATCGGTCACGAAGAACAGGGTGCTGGCGGCGGCCTACAGCGGCGCCCGGCACTTCGGCATCGAGATCTTCGAGCCGGCCACGACCCGCGTGCTGATGGCAGCCCTGCTCGTCCACGATCTGCATCACGAGCCGGCGGCCGAGCGGCGCGGAGAGCAGCTGTTCAGCGAAGGCGCCGGCCACGGCGGCCTGTGGACGGCCGCCTATGAGCCGCGGTCGGCGCTCGGCCTCGCCGCGCTCGCCGGGCTCCCCGCGACGGTCCTCGGGCGCGCTCACCGGCCCGCCGGCGGCACTGAGAACGGGACGCCTGGATGACCCGCCTCGAGCGCAACGCCAACATCGCCGCGGTGCTCGCCCCTTGCTCGCCGTGATCGGTGCCGGCGTGATCCTGTGGAACCACCCCGAGCGGGTACGGGAGAAGCTCACGCGCGGTACCGTCTCCGTATGACCGTGCCGTCAGCGCACGAGGCCTCCTGCCCTGAACGGGGCGTCAAGCCCCGCCTTCGGGGCGTCTCACACGAGTACGCCTTCTTCTTCTCGATCGCCTGCGGCGTCGCCCTGATCCTCGCCGCCTCCGACGGTCGGGCCCGGGTGGCGGCGGTCATCTACGCCGTCGCCGTCTCCGCGCTGCTTGGCACCAGCGCGCTGTATCACCGTGTCACCTGGCGCCCGAACGCCCGCCGCTGGATGCGCCGCCTGGACCACTCGATGATCTTCGTGATGATCGCGGGCACCTACACGCCCGTGGCGCTGCTCGCGCTGAAGGGGTCGCTGGCGAACACGATCCTGATCGTCCTCTGGTGCGGGGCGCTCGGCGGCGTGATCTTCAAGCTGCTCTGGATCGACGCCCCGAAGTGGCTCTTCGCGACTGTCTACGCGCTGCTCGGCCTCGTCACGGCGGCCGTCTTCGGCGAGCTGCCGGCGGCGATCGGCTGGCTCGGCGTCAGCGGGCTGGCACTCGGCGGCATCCTCTACCTGATCGGTGCCGTGGTCTACGCGAGCGGCCGCCCGAACCCGTGGCCGAGGGTGTTCGGCTACCACGAGGTCTTTCACGCCCTGGTGATCCTCGCCGCCGGACTGCAGTACGCGGTGATCGCCTTCGCCGTCCTGCCGCGCGGCTGACTCAGTCGAAGCGCCCGCGGCTCGGGCACATGCGCGCCAGCGCGCATTCCCGGCAGGCCGGGCGCCGCGCGTGGCAGGTCCGACGGCCGTGGCGCAGCAGGTTGACGTGAAGCTCCAGCTCGCCGCCCGGCGGGGTCAGGGCGAGCATCTCGTCGTGCAGCTCCTCGAACGGGGCGCCCTCGCGCAGCAGAGCCAGCCGCCCGCCCACGCGCGAGACGTGCGTGTCGACGGGTACGTCACGCAGGCCGTAAGCGAACAGCAGCACGCAGGCGGCCGTCTTGCGACCGACCCCCGGCAGCGCCACCAGGTAGTCCCGCGCCTCCGCCAGCGGCACCCGGGGCAACCAGTCGAGCGACAGCTCCTCGCCGACGTCGCGGGGCTCGTCGGTGATCGCACGCAGGATCGCCTGGATGCGGGCCGACTTCACCTTCGAGATCCCGCCCGGACGGATCGCCTCCTCGACCTCCGCCAGCGGAGCGTCGCGGACCTGCTCCCAGCTCGGCATCCGGGCGCGCAGCCGCAGGTAGGCCACGTCCCGGTTGCGGTCGTTGGTGGACTGCGAGAGCACCGTCAGGATCAGCTCCGCGATCGGGTGCCCGTGCGGGGCCATCAGGGGAGCCCCGTAGATCTCCCGGAGCCGTCCGGTGATGCGCTTGACGCGCGCCGCCGTGGGGGGCGTCCAGGACGCGGCGGCGCGCCGCCGCCGGGTCTTCGTGGGAGAGGCCGTCACGCCGCTCACCGTACTGCCTGTATTTTTGGCTCGTGCCCGAGGTCAGTGACCACCACGGCGAGATCGACGGGCTGCCGGTGTTCTGGCGCAGCGCCGAGCCGGCACCCGGGACCGTCACCCCGCTCTACATCCATGGCGTGCCCACCAGCTCCGACGACTGGACGGGGTTCCTGGCGCGGACCGGAGGCCTCGCCCCCGACCTGCCGGGCTTCGGCCGCACGGGCAAGCCCGGCTACCTCACCTTCACGATGGAGGAGTACGACCGCTTCCTCGAGCGCTTCCTCGACGAGCGGGGGCTCGAGCGGGTCAGCCTCGTCATGCACGACTGGGGCGCAGTCGGCCTGTTGCTCGCCCAGCGTCTTCCCGAGCGCGTCGAGCGGATCGTGATCATCAACGCCGTGCCGCTCCTGCCCGGCTACCGCTGGCACCGCACCGCCCGCATCTGGCGCACGGCTGGACTCGGCGAGCTGTCGATGGGGTTGACCAATCGCTTCACGATGCGCCAGCTGACCCGCGAGGCCAACGTGGCTCCCGGGCCGCTGCCCGAGGAGTGGATCGAGAGCACGCTCGCGACCTTTGACCAGGGCACGCAGCGGGCGATCCTGCGCCTCTACCGCAGCTCCCCGCCCGACCGCCTCGCGGCCGCGGGCGCCCGTCTCGGCGAGCTCGAGATGCCCGCCCTCGTGCTGTGGGGCACTCAGGACCCCTACATCCCGGAGCGCTTCGCCCGGCAGTACGCGCAGGCGCTTCCAGGCGCCGAACTGCAGGAGTACGCCGACGCGGGGCACTGGGCATGGCTCGACCGGCCCGACGTGATCGACCGCGTGGCGGACTTCCTGAGCGCCCGGTGAGCGCGACGACCCTCGCCCGGCCTGCGCCGTCGGGGCGAGCGGGGGGGCTCTCGCGGCGTCCGCCCGCATGGCTGCTCACCGCCCTGTTCGGCGTCGTCTACCTGATCCTCGCCCCCCAGAGCCCGGACCTCGCGGCCGCGTCCTATCGCAGCCACCTGTTCTCCGAGGTCGGCTTCTCCCTGTGGGACAACTCCTGGTACGGCGGCCACCACCTGCTCGCCTACTCGATGCTCGCCCCGGCGCTCGGCGCGCTGATCGGCCCGCAGTTGCTGGCGGCGCTCTCGATGACCGCGGCCACCGCCCTGTTCTCCCTGGCCCTCGCCGGCCGTGTGCCTGCCCGCGCCGCGCGGGCTGCCTCGCTGTGGTTCGCCCTGGGCGCCTCGATCGCCCTGCTCTCGAGCCGCGTGCCCTTCGACCTCGGCCTGGCGATCGCCCTCGGCGCGGTCGTGCTGGCCCAGCGCGGGCGCGCCGCCGGCGCCGGCCTGCTGGCGGTGCTGGCCTCCCTCGCGAGCCCCGTCGCCGGCGCCTTCCTGGCAATGGCCATGCTCGCCTGGGCGCTGGCCGGTTCGGGGACGCGACCGCAGGGAGTGTCTCCCGGTTCGGCCGGTTCGGGTCCGCAGGGAGTGTCTCCCGGCTCGGCAGGGTCGCGGCGCCGGCTGCCGGCCGTCCTGTGCGTGCTTGCCCTGATCCCGATCGCCTTCCTCACGATCGCCTTTCCGGAAGGCGGCAGCCAGCCGTTCGTCGCCTCGGCCTTCTGGCCGGCCCTTGCCGGGGTGATCGTCGTCGGGCTCTTGATCGGCCCCGAGCAGCGCGTGCTGCGGATCGGCGTGCTGCTCTACGCGCTCGTGCTGATCGGAGCGTTCGTCGTGCCCAGCGCCGTGGGGGGCAACGCCGACCGCCTCGGGGCCCTCGCGGCCGGCCCGGTGGCAGCGTGCGCGCTGCTCGCCGCTCCCGCGCGCTGGCGGCGCTGGGGGCTGCTGGCGCTGATCCTGCCGCTGACCTACTGGCAGGCCAACGCGCCCGTGACCGACTTCGTCTCGACGCTCTCGAACCCCGCGACGAGCGCCTCCTTCTACGCGCCCCTGATCGGCGAGCTCGGCCGGCTCGGCGTCGGCTACGGGCGGCGCCCGGTCCGCATCGAGGTGGTCCCCACCGTCGACCACTGGGAGGCCCGCTACGTCGCCCCCGCCGCGATGATCGCCCGCGGCTGGGAGCGCCAGCTCGACCGCTATCGCAACGCCCTCTTCTACGACTCCGCGCCACTCACTCCCCGCCGCTATCAGCGCTGGCTCGCCGCCCAGTCGATCTCCTACGTGGCCCTCCCGGACGCCTCCCTCGACTACTCCGGGAAGGCCGAGGCGGGGCTGCTGGAGACGGCCGGGGCCACGGGACCCGGCGGGTTCCTGCGCGAAGTCTGGCGCGCGCCGCGCTGGCGTTTGTTCGCCGTGCGCGACCCGCAGCCGCTGTCCCGGCCCGGCACGCTCGCCCAGGCCGGGACGCAGTCCTTCACCTTGCAGGCACCCGAGCCCGGCGACTACGCGGTGCGGCTGCGCTACTCCCCCTACTGGGCACTCGCGAGCGGATCGGGCTGCGTCTCGGAAGGGCCCGGCGGCTGGACCGCGGTGCGGGCGCGGGCGGCCGGCGCGCTGCACGTCGTGATCGACTTCTCGCTCGCGCGAATCTTCTCTCGCGGCGCCCGTTGCGACTGAGCATCGTCTAGGCTAGGTCGCGATGGTCGCTCGCGCTCTCCGCCTGCAGGAGCGCGTCCTGCCACACGGCTGGCTCGATGCACTCCGACAGGTCTCGCTGTTCGGTCTCGCCTACCTCGGCTACCGGCTCGTCCGCGGGCTGGTCGAGGGAAACGCCAACGAGGCCTTCTCGCACGCCCGCGACCTGATCTCGCTCGAGCGGGGCATGCACCTGTTCGTCGAGCCGTCGATCCAGACCTGGGCATCGGGCAGCCACGTGGTGATGGTGATCTCCAGCTGGATCTACGTGAACGCCCAGACGTCGGTCACGATCGGCGCGCTCCTGTACCTGTACCTGAAGCACAACAAGAGCTTCTACTTCGTCCGCAACATGTTCATGATCGCGATGGGCATCGCGCTGATCGGCTACGTCGTCTTCCCGACGGCGCCCCCGCGCTTCATGCCCGAGTGGGGCTTCGTCGACAGCGTCTCGGACCTCACGCATGTGACCATCAACAACCACGACTCCTCGATCAGCGCGCTGACGAACCTGTACGCTGCCGTGCCCTCGATGCACGTCGCCTTCGCCCTGATGATCGGCTGGACCCTCGCCCGCCTCGTGCGCACGCCGCTGGCCCGGGTGGCCTGGACCGTGTACCCCTTCATGATGGCCTTCGTGATCATCGTCACCGCCAACCACTTCATCCTCGACGCGCTGCTCGGGGCGATGACCGCAGGCGCCTCCGCCTACGGGGCCAGTTGGCTCGCCAGGGCGAGGCCGACCGTGTGGCGCTTCTCGGGCGTGACGCCACGACTGACGGCCAGCGGGTAGCGTCGCCCGCCGATGCCGCCAAGGCAGCATGCCGCCTCGCGCCGGGCACGGCGCCGCTCAGCCCGATCGGGCCGGCGCCCGGTGCGCGCACCGATCGGCCAGGGCCAGCGCCGAGAGCTCGTCCGCAACCGCCTGATCGAGTCGCGGCTGACCCCGAACGCGATCTCCATGACCGGGCTCGCGCTGAACCTGGTGGCCGCCGTGCTGGTCTGGGAACAGCTCTTCTTCCTCGGCGGCTTGGCGTTCATCGTCGGCTCCGTGATGGACACGCTCGACGGCCGCTACTCGCGGATGTCAGGCAAGGGCACCCCGTTCGGCGCGTTCCTCGACTCCACCCTGGACCGCATCGAGGAGGGCATCGTGCTGACCGCGGTGGCCGGCTACTTCGCGCTGCAGGGGAACCGCGTGGCGGCCGCGGGCGTGGTCGTTGCGGTGCTCGCCTCGCTGATGGTCAGCTACACACGCGCGCGCGCCGAGGCCCTCGGCGTCGAGTGCAAGGTGGGCATCGCCACGCGGCCTGTTCGCGTCGTGATCCTGTCGATCGGGCTGATCTTCGCGAAGGGCGCCTCGCTCGGCGACTTCTCGCTGCTCGAGCCCGCCGTCTACGTGCTCGGCGCACTCAGCGTGATCACCGTTGCGCAGCGCATCTGGCACGTTCGCCGCGAGCTCTCGGTGTGACCTTCTCGGGGCCGCGGAGTAGTGTCTCCGAGACGGCGCGGTCCCTCGCCCGCCGTCGCCCCTGAGAAGCAGGGAGGCCCCACGGGCTCCCTCGACCGGGCCATCGCGCCCCTGCAAAAGGACATCGCACTCGTGATCAAGGAGCACAGCAACGGCCGCGCCTCCACCAACGGCGCCGCCTCCACCAACGGCGCCGCGCGCTACCAGTCCGAGAAGGTTCGCGTCGCGATCGTCGGCGTCGGCAACTGCGCCTCGGCGTTCGTCCAGGGCGTCCAGTACTACAAAGACGCCGACCCGGCCCAGCGCGTTCCGGGCCTGATGCACGTCGACCTCGGCGGCTACCACATCAAGGACATCGAGTTCACGGCGGCATTCGACATCGACGCGACGAAGGTCGGCAAGGACCTCGGCGAAGCGATCTGGGCCGGCCAGAACAACACGATCAAATTCTCCAAGGTGCCGAAGAAGCTCGGCGTGCCCGTCCACCGCGGCATGACCCACGACGGGCTCGGCAAGTACCTCAAAGAGAAGATCAAGAAGGCCCCCGGCGAGACCGCCGACATCGTCAAGATCCTGAAGGACACGCACACCGACGTGGTCGTCTCCTACCTGCCCGTCGGCTCCGAGCAGGCGACCAAGTGGTACGTCGAGCAGGTGCTCGAGGCAGGCTGCGGGTTCGTCAACTGCATCCCCGTGTTCATCGCTCGCGAGGACTACTGGGACAAGCGCTTCAAGAAGGCGGGTCTGCCGATCGTCGGCGACGACATCAAGTCCCAGGTCGGCGCGACGATCGTCCACCGCAGCCTCGCTCGCCTGTTCGCCGAGCGCGGCGTCGAGGTCGAGCGGACCTCGCAGCTGAACGTCGGCGGCAACATGGACTTCTACAACATGCTCGAGCGCGAGCGCCTGGAGTCCAAGAAGATCTCGAAGACCAACGCGGTCACCTCGATCATGGACCACGAGCTGCCGGCCCGAGACGTGCACGTCGGCCCGTCGGACTACGTGCCGTGGCTGACCGACCGCAAGTGGGCGCACATCCGCGTCGAGGGCCAGGCCTTCGGCGACGTGCCGCTGAACGTCGAGCTGAAGCTCGAGGTGTGGGACTCGCCGAACTCGGCGGGCATCGTGATCGACGCCGTGCGCTGCTGCAAGCTCGCGCTCAACAACGGTCTCGGCGGACAGCTCGACGGACCCTCCTCCTACCTGATGAAGTCGCCGCACAACCAGCGGCCCGACGACCAGGCGCGGCGGGACACCGAGACGTTCATCGCCAAGTACTCCAGGAAGCCCGCCACGCGGCCGAAGGGGCGCAAAGCCCCGGCCCGCGCCAAGGCCCGCTCGGGACGCTGACGGCGAGCGCGCCGTGCGCCGGCCTCTGGCAGCGGGCGCGCGGCGCGGATAACCTCGGGTCGATGGCCGAGACGTTCTCGATCGCCCATGTGACGCCCTACCCGTGGGAGGCGGAGGACAACGAGGTCAACGCACACGTCGGCCGCGTCGCCGGCGAGCTCTCGCGCCGCGGCCACCGGGTTCTGATCGTCGCCCCCTCCCGCTCGCAGGAGCGGGTCCGCGACTCGCGGCGAGCACTTCGTGCCGCGCGCAACGGAGCCGGACCGGACTCGCTGCTCGCGGGCAGCGATCGGGGTGAGCCCCGTGTTATCGCCGTCGGCGAGGTGCTGGACGTCGTCCCGGGCGCCCGCCGCCGTCCGGCGGCGCTGCCGATCGACGTCGCCCGCACGGTCGAGGAACTGCTCGGCACCGTCGAGCTCGACTTCGTCCACGTCCACGAGCCGTTCGCCCCCAGCACCTCCGCGGCGGCCCTGCGCCATTCCCGCGCGCTGAACGTCGGCTCCTTCCACTCCTCCGAGGAGCGGCTGCTCTCAACCCTGCTCGCCCGCCGCTTCGTGGAGAGCTTCTTCGGGCGGCTCGACGCACGCGTCGCGAGCCTGCCCGCGACGGCCGAGCTGATGAGCAGGCACTTCCCGGAGGAGTACCGGATGATCCCCGACGGCGACGGCGCCGCCGCAGAGCTGGAGGGGATCTACGTGGCCCTCGCGGCCCGCCGCCACGTGGCCGGCGGCGATGAGGCGCTGCGCTCGGCGCTCGCCGGGCGGCCGCTGATCGAGGTCGACCTGCACATGCACACCGACCACTCGAACGACTGCGCCACACCCGTCGAGGTGCTGCTGGCGACGGCCCGCGAGCAGGGCCTTGGGGCGATCGCGGTCACCGATCACAACGAGATCTCGGGGGCTCTCGAGGCGCGGGCGCAGGCTGAGGCCTCCAGTGCCCAGCCGCCCGTCAAGGTGATCGTCGCCGAGGAGATCAAGACGGACGGCCAGGGCGAGGTCATCGGCCTGTTCATCCAGGAGAAGATCCCGCGCGGGCTGACGATGCGCGAGACGATCGCCGAGATCCGCGATCAGGGGGGACTCGTCTACGTCCCCCACCCCTTCGACCGCATGCACTCCGTCCCCGACTACGAGCACCTGCTCGACAACCTCGACGAGATCGACGCGATCGAGGTCTTCAACCCACGCGTGGCCATCGGTGCCTTCAACGACGAGGCCGCCCGCTTCGCCGCCAAGTACAGGATCGTCGCGGGCGCGGGCTCGGACTCGCATGTCGCGCAGGGTCTGGGCTCGGTGCGGATCAGGATGCGCGACTTCGAGGGCCCGGCCGAGTTCCTGCAGTCGCTCCGCGATGCGGACATCCTCACCCGCCCGTCCTCGCTGCTCTATGTACAGGCGCTCAAGTTCCTGCAGACCCGTGCCACACCGCGCTCGGCACGGCAGGCCAGCAAGGCGCGGCGCCTGAAACGCCTGCGGCGCACGGGGAGCCGCAGATAGGCAGGGCGCGCCGCGTGCCCTGCTGCGAGCGCAAGTACTGATGCATCGTCAAGGACAAGACGAGGCACCGTCAAATCCCACGGGACCGATGCCGGTCACCGACGATGAGATCCGCGAGAAGTACCTGGAGCGTGCGATCCGCGAGCTCAACTCGCTGACGCGCGAGCTGCAGGCGTGCCCGCACTGCCCGCGCGGCAACCTGATGCCCGTACTCGGCTCGGGGCATCCACAGGCCGACATCATGCTGCTCAAGTACGCCCCCGTGCCCTCGGAGATCGAGGAGGGCGTCGCCTTCTACGGACGAGCGGGCAGCGCGATCATGAAGTCGCTGAAGCGCCTGCAGATCGATCCGCTGGCGGTGTACGGGACCCTGTGCGTGAAGTGCCCCTTGAGCGACTCCTCGCTGGCCGACTTCGCCTGCATCTCGCGGGTGGTCGAAGAGATCGCGATCGTGCAGCCGAAGATCGTCGTGGCGATGGGCCCGGACGCGCTCAACACGCTCGGTGAGATGGACATCCCGCTGGCGCGGCCGCTGCAGGCGCGCACCGGGGAGATCCAGCAGCTGACCCCGGCGATCGACGTCCTGTACGTGCCCGACATCGACGACTCGCTCGACGAACAGGCGGCCAAGAGCGAGTTCTGGGCCGCCTTCCGCGTGCTCGGCGACTGGTACGCCGCCCAGCCGCCCTACTGAAGCGGGAACCGACCGCCCTACGGCGTGATCACAAGCTTGCCGAACTTGCCGCCGGCGGCGAACGCCTCATAGGCCTCGGCGGCGCGGTCGAGCGGGAACTCCCCCGCAACCGGGACCCGCAGCATGCCCCGCTCGAACAGCGGCAGCACCTCGTGTTCGACCCGCCGCGCGGTCAGCGCTTTCTCCTCGAGCGGCCGCGCACGCAGCGTCGAGCCGTGGATCCGCGCCCGCTTGCCCATCAGGGCGAGCAGGTTGATCTCGCTCTTCGCGCCCGCTCCGACGCCGATCACGGCGATCCGCCCGCCGGTGGCGAGCGCCTGCAGGTTCTCAGCCAGGTTCGGCCCGCCGATCAGCTCGAGCACCACATCGAACGGCCCGCGCCCCGCGAAGTCCTCGGTCGACACCGCCGTGGCTCCGAGCTCCGCCACCCGGTCGCGCAGCTGCTCGTTGCGAACCGTCGCCGTGACCTGGGCCCCGGCGGCTCGCGCGAGCTGGATCGCCGCCGTGCCCACGCCGCCCGCCCCGCCATGGACGAGCAGGTGCTCTCCCGGGAGCAGCCCGGCCTGGGCGAACACCGCGTCGTGTGCGGTCGTGAAGACCTCGGGAAGGCCTCCCGCCTCGGCCCAGTCGAGAACCTTCGGAACCGGCATCAGCACCCGCTCGTGCACCGTCGCGAGCTCCGCCTGCGCGCCGCCGCCGACGATCGCCATCACCCGCTCGCCCTCGCTGAAGCGTTCCACGCCCGGCCCGATGGCGGCCACCTCGCCGGCCAACTCCATGCCCGGGATGTCCTGCGGCGAGCCCGGGGGTGCCGGGTACAGGCCGCGCCGCTGGACCATGTCCGCGCCGTTGAGGCCCGCCGCGCGTACCCGCACGAGCACCTCGCCGAACCCCGGCTCGGGGTCGGGGTGCTCCTCGATGAGGATCTCCTGGTCGCGGATCGTGGCGGCGCGCACGAGGCGAGCTTACAAGCGCCGACGCCGGCGGCCGCGCCACCGCTTTTCGGGCCCGCTCATTTTTCGTGGAACGGCGCCAGCGCGAAGGTGGCCGGGCCGACCGCACAGGATCGTCCGTTGGCGGTACCCGACACCTGCTCGGTGAGCTGGCCGCCGGTGCTCGCGAGGCTGCCGCCGGCGCTCAGCGTCCAAGCGGCCGTTTCGCCCGGGCCGGGCGATTCGGTCGGGACGGGCGTGGCGGGAAGGGACACCGAGCCGCTCGAGAGAGGGAGCGTCACGATCGCCTGGCCGGCGCCCGAGGGCGCGTTTTCGCTGCCGGCGACTTCGGCGCATCCGGCCTGCCATCCGGCTTCGATCAGGGCGCTGCGTTCGCCGAGCATCACGCGTGCCTGCACGCTCAGGTTCCTGGCGCTGAACCCCGTTTCGGGCGGCGTGAAGCCCTCCAACTGCGCGACCAGCCGGTCCATCCCGGCGGCCGTCGCCTGCAGGTCTGCCAGAGAGACCGTCTTCGGCGTGCCCGTCGCGAGCTCGTAGACCGTGCCGCGCTCGGCCCACAGCAAGCCGAGCGTGGTCGTGTGCTTCGCCTTCAGCAGCACACCCTTCTGCCCGCGCACGAGAACCGCGCTCTCGTGAAACTGCCGCTTCCCCGAGCGTGCCTGCTTGGAGAGCGACTTGGTGGAGAAGTTCTTCACCAGCAGGTCGCCGGCCAGCGTCGCCCGCCCACCGGCCCGCTTGGGGGGGATCTCAAGGCTGTACTGCAGCGAGTAGTGGCCGTGGGCGTCGAAGCCCTCGTATACGCGAACTTCGCCGAGCGGGGTGAGGGCCGCGGGGAACGCCATCGGCACCAGCGGCGCCGGCTTGAGTCTGGGCGTGAGGTCGTTGTACGCCTCGAAGACCGTGACTTCGGCCCTCGCGGCCACGGGCGCGAGTGCGATCGCGACGATCGCGAGAATCAGGCCCCCCGATGCGGCTACTGCCCGCATCGGCCGAAGATAGCCGAGGCGCCGCGTCCTCGCGCTCAGCTCCGCTCGAACAGGGCGACGCACTCGATGTGGTGCGTCTGCGGGAACATGTCGACCGGCCTGACCCGTACGAGGCGCCATCCGGCCTCCACCAGTTCGGCCGCGTTGGGGGCCAGCGTGGTCGGGTTGCAGGAGACGTAGACGATGCGCCGGGGCGAGGCGTCGATGATGCGGTGCACGACCTTCTTGGAGAGGCCGGCCCGGGGCGGGTCGACGACCACCACGTCGGGGCGCCCCGCGCGCTCGAGCAGCTCGGGCAGAGCGAGGCGGGTGTCGCCGGCGAAGAAGCGGACCTTGTCGATCTCGTTGCGCCGCGCCCCCGCGATCGCGTCGGCGACCGCCTGCTCGATCAGCTCGATCCCCCACACCTGCCCGGCCCGGGGCGCGAGCGTCAGCGCGATCGTGCCGATCCCGCAGTAGAGGTCGTACACCCGCTCCCAGCCCTCGAGCGCGGCGTAGTCGACGGCGATCCCGTAAAGCACCTCAGCCATCTCCGTGTTGGTCTGGAAGAAGGCTTCGGCGGAGATGCGGAGGTCCAGCTCCCCGAGCCGCTCGGGCAGCTCGCCCTCGCCCCACACGAGCTCGGTCTCACCGCCCTGCGTCGTCTCGGCGGGACGGTCCGAGCGCGTCCACAGCACCCCGTCGAGGCTCTCGCCGAGGCCCGCGGCAAGAGCGGCCGCGAGCCCGCCCGCGTCGAGCTCGCCGTCGGTCGTGACGATCCTGACCTGCAGCCGGCCTGTGCGCCGCCCCTCGCGTACGACGAGGTTGCGCAACCGCACGCGGCCATCGGGCGCCGGGCCGATGCGCTCCCCGCGCAACCGGTCGCCACCGCCGCGCTCCCACGCCGTCAGCCCCTGCGCCCGGCACCAGCCGGCGGCCAGCTCGCGCGCGCGGTTGCCGAGCTCGGAGGCGAGCAGGCAGTCGTCCATCGCCAGCACGGCGTTGCCGCCCGCGGGAGCGTGAAAGCCGCACACCAGCCCACCTCCCTCGGCGTTGCCGAACGAGTACTCGAGCTTGTTCCGGTAGCGCCACTGTTCGAGCGCCGGCACGATCTCCTCCAGCTCGAAGCCCTCGAGGTGACCGATCCGCTCGAGCGCCTCCCGCACCTGGCCCTGCTTGATCTCGAGCTGGCGCTCGTAGGGGATCACCTGCCAGGCGACCCCCGGGTGATCGGCCCGCGGCGCGATCCGCTCGGGGCTCGGCGTCAGCACCTCCAGCGTGCGGGCGTGCGCGTAGGTGCGCTTGCGCTTGTGCACGACGGCTCGCACACGGTCGCCCGGGATCGCCCCGGCGACGAACACCACGTAGCCGCCGCCGTGCTCGCCGGACGGGCTCTCGGCGAGCCGCGCCACGCCCTCGCCACCGAAGGCCAGCGAGTCGATCTGCAGCTCGAGCACATCGCCGCGCTGCGGCCGGGCCTGAGGGGGCGCCGCGCTCATCCCGAACCGACCAGGAGCTCGAGCAGCGCCTTCTGCGCGTGGCGCCGGTTCTCCGCCTGGTCCCAGATGCGCTGGCGCTGTCCGTAGAGCACCTCCGCCGTGATCTCCTCGCCCGGGTGTGCCGGCAGGTCGTGCATCGCGAAGGCCCCCGGCGCGGCCGCGTCGAGCAGGTCCTCATCGACGCGATAGGCGGCCAGGTCGCGCCGTCGCGCCTCGGCGGTGTCCTCGTCACCCATGCTGACCCACACGTCGGTGTAGACCGCGGCCGCTCCGGCCACCGCCTCCGCCGGGTCGGTGTGAAGGCTCACTCCGCCGCCGGCTCCCGCGGGCGGCGCCAGGTCGCTCTCGAGCTGATAGCCCTCGGGGGAGGCGATCGCGACGTGTACGCCGGCCATCGAGCCGAGGATGGCCAGGGAGCGGGCGACGTTGTTGCCGTCGCCGACATAGGCCAGCCGCAGGCCCGCCAGCTCGCCGTAGGCCTGGCGCAGCGTCAGCAGGTCGGCGAGGGCCTGGCAGGGGTGATGGCCGGCCGTGAGCATGTTCACGATCGGCACCGAGCTGTAGCGGGCCAGCTCCTCGAGCATCTCGTCGGGGCCGGTGCGGATGCCGATCGCGGCGACATGCCGGGAGAGCACGAGCGCCGTGTCCCGCAGCGCCTCGCCGCGGGAGACCTGCATCTCATCGGAGCGCAGCACGACGGGATGGCCGCCCAGCTCATAGACACCGACCTCGAAGGACACGCGCGTGCGCGTCGAGGGCTTCTGGAAGATCAGGGCGACGCTGCGGCCCTCGAGCGCCCGGCTTGCGAGCGGCGCCTCGGCCAGCTCCTGGGCGCGTGCCAGCAGGCCCTGCAGCTCGGCGGGCGAGAGCTCGGCGCCCGTGAGGAAATGGCGGGTTGGCATCGAAGCGGTGAGTCTAGGCCCTCGGCGAGGGCCGCCCGGGATGTGAGATCGTCCAGCGGATGCCTCGGCAGTCGATCAGAAGCGGCGTGCTGACGGCCGTGGCCGCGCTGTGCATGTGCCTGGCCGCGGGCTGCGGATCCTCGGGCGGCTCCGGCTCGGCCGGCTCCACCGGCACGACGGCGAGCACCTCCGCCGGCGAGAGCAGCGGCGCGACCGCGGGCGGCAGCAGCCTGAAGGTGACGGGCACGCCGAAGTTCGCCTCGCCCTCGCCCTCGGACCCTGTCCGCAGCGGCAACGTGCAGGTTGCCTACCGGAACATCACGATCAGCCCCGACACATTGCGGGTGAAGGCGGGGACGACCGTCCACTGGACCAATTTCGACTCGGTCGAGCACAACGTCACCAGCCAGTCGGGCCCGGCGCATTTCAGATCAGGGACCCTCGGCGAAGGCCAGGGCTTCACGGTCAGGCTGACCCGCCCGGGAGTCGTCCACTACCTCTGCACCATCCACCCCGCCACGATGAACGGGACGATCGAAGTCCTCAGGTGAACTCGGCGATGCCCTCGTCGCTGGTCGAGGCCGTCGCGTAGCGCCGCCGCGGGATGCGCCCTGCACCGCGGGCCAGCCGGCCGGCCTCCACGGCGCGGCGCATCGCCAGCGCCATCGCCGCCGGATCCTGCGCACGGGCGATCGCCGAGGCGGCCATCACGGCGTCGCAGCCCAGCTCCATCGCGAGCGCCGCGTCGGAGGCCGTGCCGATCCCGGCGTCGAGCACCACGGGCACCTCGACGGCCTCCCGGATCAGCGAGATGTTGTAGGGGTTGCGGATCCCCATGCCGCTGCCGATGGGCGAGCCGAGCGGCATCACCGCTGCGCAGCCGACGTCGGCCAGCCGGCGCGCCAGGACCGGGTCGTCGGTCGTGTAGGGGAGCACCACGAAGCCCTCGCCGACCAGCTCCTCGGCCGCCCGAAGCAGCTCCGGCGCGTCCGGTAGCAGCGTGTCCTCGTCGCCGATCACCTCGAGCTTGATCCAGTCGGTGGCGAACGCCTCACGTGAGAGGCGCGCCGTCAGCACCGCGTCGCGAGCCGTATGGCAGCCGGCCGTGTTGGGCAGCAGCTGCACCCCCGCCGCCTCGAGCACCTCGATCAGCCCCGCCGGCCCACCGGCCTGGACGCGGCGCAGGGCCACCGTCACGAGCTCGCAGCCGCTCAGGGCGATCGCCTCGGCGAGCAGCTCGAGCGAGGGAAAGCCGCCCGTCCCCAGCAGCAGCCGCGAGCGCAGCTCGCGCCCGGCGATCCGGAGCGGATCCCCCGTCGCCGCGCCTGCCGTGGTGCTCCCGGCGTCAGACATTGCTCAGATCATCCTCCCTGCATCGCGGTCAGGACCTCCACGCGCGCCCCATCAGCGAGCGGGCGCGACTCCCACTCGGCACGCGGAACGACCTCGCCGTCGACCGCCACCGCGACGCCGCGAGCGCCCGGCTCGAGACCCAGCTCGGCGAGGGCTGCGGCGGGGGTACCGGGCGCGGGAAGCTCGCAGGTGCACCCGTTGAGGATGATCGTCACAGCGGCGCCCCCGTCGGCTCGGGAGCCGTCGTCAGGCGGGCAGGGTCGCACGCCGCGAGCAGCTCGGCGTTCGACTCCTCTTCGACAGGTCCGGGACCTCGGTGCGGGGCGTCGAGCAGCGACACGAGCAGGCGGGCCGTGAGCGGCGCCAGCAGGATCCCGTTGCGATGGTGCCCGGTCGCCCACAGCAGCCCGTCGTAGGCGCCGCGGCCGATCGCCGGGAGGTTGTCGGGCGTGCCCGGCCGCAGCCCCGTCGAGAGCTCCTCGATCTCCAGCTCGGCGAGCCCCGGGAGCAGCTCGTGGGCGTCGCGCAGCAGCTCATAGACCCCGCCCGCCGTCGCCCCCAGCTCGAAGCCCCGCTCCTCGACGGTCGCGCCGAGCACGTAGCGCCCGTCCCCCCGCGGCACGACATATCCGCCCCGGTAGCGGATGACCCGTTCGAGCAGCCCGGGTCCCTGCGGGTCGCGCAGGCTGAGGATCTGCCCCTTGACCGGCCGCACCGGCACCCGGGCCCGCGGCGGCAATCCCTGTAGGTCCCCGCTCCAGGGACCGGCGGCGAGCACCACCGCAGCGGCGGGGAGCCGCTCACCGCCCGCCATCGTGACGCCGGTGACCCGTTCGCCGTCCAGCTCCACCGCCGTCACCGTCCGGCCCTCGCGCACCGCCACCCCGTCGGCCTCACAGGCGCGCCGCAGCGCCGCGAGCACGCGACGCGGCTCGACCGCATGGTCGTCGGGGACCTCGAGAGCCATGCGCAGCGCGGGCGCCAGCGCCGGCTCGAGCTCTCGCGCCGCGGTCGGCGCCAGGCGACTGACGCCGAGGCCGAGCGAGCGGCGGAACTCGAGCTGGCGCTCCAGCTCGGCCGCCTCGTCGGCGTCGGCGGCGAGCAGCAGCGTGCCCGTGCGGCGCAGGCCGACGTCCAGCCCCGAGCGCTCGGCCAGCTGGTCCGCGAAGCCGGGCCAGAGCGCCGCGGAGCGCAGGCCGAGGTCGAGCAGGCGCCGTCCCGCGTCGCCGAACTCGACCTCGGCGACCGGCGCGAGCATGCCCGCGGCAACCCGCGAGGTGCCCCCGCCCGCGACGTCCCGCTCGAGCACCGTGACGTCGATCCCGCGGCTCCGGGCCGCCCAGGCGACGCTCAGCCCGATCACGCCGCCGCCGACGACGAGCAGGTCGGTTGGCTTCGATTCGGCCATCGCCGTGATGCTAGTCCCGGCCGTGCCCGCGCTCCTGCGAGACTCCCCCCGATGTCCAGCACCGGAGCAGGCGAGCAGCGGCGAGCGCGGCTGCGGGCGGCGAAGCTGTACCTCGTCTGCGGCGTGCCCGGTGATCCCCCCGACCCGGGCCGCCTGCCGGGCCTGCTCCGCGCGGCCGTCGCCGGCGGCGTGGAGATCTTCCAGCTGCGCGAGAAGCACCTGCCCGACGAAGAGCTCACCTCGGTCGCGCACGCAGCGAGGGTGCTGTGCGAGCGCATCGGCGCGCTGCTGATCGTCAACGACCGCCCCGGCGTCGCGCTCCAGGCGGGAGCGGACGGCGTTCACGTCGGTCAGGAGGACATGCCCGCGGACGAGGTCCGGGAGCTGATCGGCCCGGAGCTGCTGCTCGGCCTCTCAACCCACACGACCGCCGAGATCGACGCCGCGGACCCCGCGCTCGTCGACTACATCGGCGTCGGCCCGGTGCACGCGACGCCGACGAAGCAGGGGCGGCCGGCCGTGGGCGTGGCGCTGGTCGCCTACGCGGCGGCGAACGCCCGCGTGCCCTTCTTCGCAATCGGAGGCCTTGACGCAGCGAACCTGCCCGAGGTCACAGCGGCCGGCGCCGAACGAGCCGTCGTGCTGCGGGCGATCGCCGAGGCTGCCGACCCCGAGGCCGCGGCCCGCGAGCTGCGCGGCCTGCTCGGGGACGGGCCCGCGCGGTGAGCCCGAGCGCCTCCGGCCGCGGCGAGCCCGGGTCGCCCCCCCGCGCAGGCGAGGAGCGCGGGGAGGGAGCGCCACGCGGCGAGCGCGAGCAGCTCGCTCGCGCTTCCCTGGAGCCGCTCAGGCCTGACGAGCGCCCCGCCGCGCTGATCGTGGCGATCGCCGTCTGCGCGCTGCTGGCAGCGGGTGTGCTCGCGGGCGCGGCCACTGTCCACGACCTTCGCCACCACGGCGGCTCGCTTCCCGGGGCGGTGACGATCGCCGTGGTGCTGGCGCTGCTCGGGCAGGGCATGTACCGGCAGCGCTACTGGGCGGTGCTGTCCTTCGAGGCCCTGCTCGCCTTCCAGATAATCGTCACCTCCCTGGCGCTCGTCGTCGCCTCCACCGTGCTCGCTGCGCTCGTCTGCGTAGTCGCCATCGGGTTGGGCGGGTGGCTGTTCTGGAAGCTGATCCGTGTGATGGGACGCATCCAGGCGGGCGAAGAGAGGACGACCCGCTAGGCTCACCGCGCTATGGCCGAGAGCTCCTATGACACGATCGTGATCGGCTCCGGCCCGGGCGGCTACGTCGCCGCGATCCGGGCCGCTCAGCTGGGCCGGAAGACCGCCGTCGTCGAGCGCGACAAGGTCGGCGGGCGCTGCCTGAACTACGCCTGCATCCCTGCCAAGGCCGTGCTGCGCTCGGCCGATCTGCTCACGGAGATCCGCGAGGCCGGCGACTTCGGCCTCAACGTCGCCTCCGTCGAGGTCGACTACGCCGCTATCCAGGCCCGCCGGGAGAAGGTCGTAAAGACGCTCACCTCGGGCGTGGCCGGGCTGTTCAAGAAGAACGGGATCGACCTGATCGAGGGCGACGCGGCGCTGACGGCCGAGGGCGGCGTGCGCGTCGGCGAGCAGTCCTTCGGTGCCGCCAGCGTGATCCTGGCCACCGGCTCGGTGCCCCGGGCGATCCCCGGCGTGGAGCTCGGCGGGCGGATCATCGGCACGGAGGAGGCGTGGGCGCTGGAGGAGCTGCCCGCGCGGCTCGCAGTCGTCGGCGCCGGCGCGTCGGGCGCGGAGATCGCCTCGGGCTTTGCCCGGCTGGGCAGCGAGGTGATCCTCGTGGAGGCCGTCGACCGGCTGCTGCCCGGCGAGGACGCCGACATCTCACGGCTCGTCGAGCGGGGCCTCAAGCGGCAGGGCATCGCCATCCACACGAGCACCCCGATCGCCGACGTGCAGGCCGGCGAGAGCACCGTCTCCTTCAGCATCGGCGAGGAGCGCGCCGAGGTCGACTACCTCGTGATCTGCGCCGGCCGCGGCGCCGACGTCGAGGGCCTTGGCCTCACCGAGGCGGCGGTCGAACTCGAGCGGGGGCTGGTGCGGGTCGACGGCGCGATGCGGACCTCCCGCCCCGGGGTCTACGCGATCGGCGACATCGTCCCCGGTCCCGCCCTCGCCCACAAGGCGTCCGACGAGGGCATCATCGCGGCCGAGGACAGCGCCGGCCTGCCGACCCACCCGATCGCCTACATCGACGTGCCGCGGGCGACCTTCTGCACGCCGAATGTCGGCTCGTTCGGGCTGACCGAGGCCCAGGCGGCCGAGCAGGGCTACGACGTGGTCGTCGGCAAGGTCCCCTACGGGGCGGTGGGGGGTGGCACCGTGTACGGCGACCGCACCGGCCTCGTCAAGGTGGTCGGCGAGTCGCGCTACGGGGAGCTGCTCGGCGGTCACATCGTCGGCGCGCGCGCCACCGAGCTGATTCAGGAGCTCGTCAACATCCGAGCGCTGGAGGGGGGCTTCCCGGAGCTGGGCAGGATCATCCACGGTCACCCGACGCTCTCGGAGGCAGTGATGGAGGCCGGCCGCGCCGCCGACGGCTGGCTGATCCACGGCTGACGGGAGCGGGCGCAATGGGTAAGACCACAGGGTCTGCCTTCTACTTCGACCTCTCGAGCCCCCTGGCGTACCTGGCCGCCGAGCAGGCGCTGCAGGCGTTCGCGGGGGCGCCCGAGGCGGTTGTGTGGACGCCGATCGTTGCCGCCGAGCTGCCCGCGGCTGAGTCGTTCGCCGGGTTCCGTTGTGAGCAGGAGCGCGAAGCGCTCTACGAGGACGTCGCCCGCCGCGCCGGCGCCCTCGGCCTGCAGCCGCTGCGCTGGCCGGAGCCGTTCCCCTTCGACAGCTCCCTGGCGATGCGGGTCGCCACCTACGCGAAGTCGATCGGCCGCGCCGTGCCCTTCGCCCTGGCCGCCTTCCGGCAGGCCTTCGCAGGCGGGCGCTCGCTCGCCGATGAGGACTCGGTCGTGATCGCCGCGGCCGCCTGCGAGATGCATCCGGCGGCGGTGCTGCGCGGCGCCGCCCTGCGCTCCACCGCCGAGCAGCTCGCCAGTGCCACCGCGGCGGCGCGAGCCGCCGGCGTCACCGACGTGCCCGCCGTGCTCGCGGGCGGCCGTGTCTTCCACGGCGAGCGCGCCCTCGGCGAGGCCGCCCGCGCGCTCGGCGCCGGGGCGCCCGGCGGGTCCCCGCTGCCGATCTCCACGCACGGTCCGCGATGAGGGCCAAAGACGCGTACCGGCTGCTCGTAACCCGCGGCGGGCGCGCCCCGGCGCTGCTCGCAGACCCCGAGCGGGTGGACCACATCGAGGTCGTCGAGATCGGCAGCGGCGAAGCGGTCCTCTTCTGGGACCTCCCCCCACACGCGGCCTCTCGGCAGGCCCGGGCGATGCGGGCCGACCTCAACAGCATGGACGCCGAGGACTTCCACGCGCGCTGGAGTACCGTGGAGTCCTGATGCCCGACTCGGCCCAGCCTTCACTCCCCCCTCCGGAGCAGGCTCGCGAGTGGCTCGAGACGATGACCCTGATCCGCCGCTTCGAGGAGCGGGCGGGCGAGATGTACGCGCGGGCCAAGGTCGGCGGCTTCCTGCACCTGTCGATCGGCGAGGAGGCGACGATCGTCGGCAGCGCGCGGGCGCTGCGCGACGAGGACTACCTGATCTCCACCTACCGCTCCCACGGCCACGCCCTGGTGCGGGGCACGCCGCCGGAGAACGTGATGGCCGAGCTGTTCGGCCGCGTCGACGGCTGCTGCCATGGGCGCGGCGGCTCGATGCACATGTTCGACGCGGCGCGGCGCTTCATGGGCGGCTACGGGATCGTCGGCGGCAACCTGCCGATCGCGGCCGGCATCGGCCTGGCCAGCGATTACTCCGGCCGCGACGAGGTGACGCTGTGCACCTTCGGCGACGGCGCCTCCAACCAGGGCACGTTCGGCGAGACCCTCAACCTCGCCGCGCTGTGGCGCCTGCCGGTGGTCTTCATGGTCACGAACAACCAGTTCGGGATGGGCACGTCGCTGAGCCGCCACTCGGCGGTCACCGACCTGCAGCGCAAGGGCGAGAGCCTCGGCGTGCCGGGAATGCGCTGCGACGGCATGGATGTGCTCGACACGCACGCCGTCGTGTCGGCCGCGGTCGAGCAGGTCCGCGCCGAGCGCCGTCCGGTGCTGATCGAGGCCATCACCTACCGCTTCCGCGGCCATTCGATGGCCGACCCGGAGAGCTACCGCAGCAAGGACGAGGTTGCCGCCTGGCGCGATCGCGACCCGATCCCCTCGTTCGGGGCGGCCCTGCTCGCCGCCGGCGTGCTCGACGAGCCGGCCCTAGCGGCGATCGATGCCGCGGCGACGGCCCGGGTCGACGCCGCTGTCGCCTTCGCCGATGACTCGCCGTTCCCCGATGCCGACGCGCTCTACGACGACATCTACGTGCTCGGTGACACCTCGCACGGGTGGTACTCGGTGGAGACGACCGAGGATCGCGCGGCCGGCGGCGAAGAGGAGAACGGGGCGCGCTCCGTCAACGACGAGATCCCGCAGCAGCTCACGAGCGCCCTGGCCGCGGGCGAGGACAGCGGCGAGACCCCGATGCCCGCTCCTCGCAGCGACTGATGGCCGAGCTGCGCTACCGCGAGGCGCTCGGCGCCGCACTCCGCGAGGAGCTCGCACGCGACGAGAGGGTCGTGCTGATGGGTGAGGACATCGGCGTCTTCGGTGGAGCCTTCAGGGTCACCGCGGGGCTGCTCGAGGAGTTCGGCGAGAAGCGCGTGCGCGACACGCCGATCTCCGAGAACACGATCGTCGGCGTGGGCGTCGGCGCGGCGATGACAGGGTTGCGCCCCGTCGTAGAGCTGATGACCATCAACTTCGCGCTGCTCGCCTTCGATCAGATCGTCAATCACGCCGCCCACATCCACTACATGTTCGGCGGCCAGGTGCGGGTGCCCCTCGTCGTGCGGATGCCCCAGGGCGCAGGACACCAGCTCGGCCCGACCCACTCGCACTGCTTCGAGGCGATGTTCCTGCAGGTTCCCGGACTGCTCGTCGCGGTGCCGGCCACACCGGCCGACGCGAAGGGCATGCTGAAGACGGCGATCCGCGATGAGAACCCTGTGATCTTCATCGAGCACGAGTCGCTCTACGGCGTCCGCGGCGAGGTCCCGGACGGCGAGGACGAGCTCGTCCCCTTCGGCGTCGCAAGGGTCGCCCGCGAGGGCTCCGACGTGACCATCGTCGGCATCTCCCGGATGGCCCAGACCGCCGAGCGGGCGGCCGCCACCCTGTCCGCCGAGCACGGGGTGGAGGCCGAGGTGATCGATCCCCGCACGCTGCGGCCGCTCGACCTCGACACGATCCTCGGCTCGGTGCGCCGGACCAACCGCTGTGTGATCGTCGAGGAGGGATGGCCGCACGGCGGCGTCGGCGCGAACCTCGCCGCGCTGATCGGCGAACAGGCCTTCGACGACCTCGACGCTCCCGTGCAGCGCGTCACCGGGGCGGACGTGCCGATGCCCTACTCCAAGCCGCTGGAGGACATCGCCTACCCGCACGAGCCGCAGGTCGTGGCCGCGGTGCTGGCGACCCTCGGCCGCGGGGCGCCCGCGGGAGCACCGCGATGAGCGCCCAGGGCGAGATCGTGATGCCGCGGCTGTCCGACACGATGGAGGAGGGGACCATCCTGCGCTGGCTGAAGGCCGACGGTGAGACCGTTCAGCGGGGCGAGGAGCTGGTCGAGATCGAGACCGACAAGGCCACGATGGTCTACGAGTCAGACGTAAGCGGCACGCTCACTCTGATCGCCGCCGAGGGCGACACCCTGCCCGTGGGGCGACCGATCGCCCGCGTCGGCGACGCCTCCGGAAACGGCGCGGCGGCCCCGGCGAAGGAGCCCGCGGTCGCCAACGAGCCGGCCGTGGGGGCGCCCGAGCCCGACGCCTCTGAGCCCGCTCAAGCGTCGGCGTCAACGGCAGCGCCCGACGGGCTGCCCGCCGGGCCCGGGACCTCGGCAGGCACAGGCGGGCGCGTGAAGGCCTCGCCGTTGGCCAGGCGGATCGCGGGGCGAGAGGGCATCGACCTCGCCACCGTCACCGGAACCGGGCCGGGCGGGCGGATCATCAAGGCCGACGTCACCGGCGGGCCGAAGCCGGGCGCGAGCGCCATCGCACCGGCGCAGCCGAGCCCCGCCGTGACGCCCGCCGTGACGCAGCCGGAGGCCGTCGCGACCGCCAAGGGGACCACCACCGAGGTCGAGCTGAATCGCCTGCAACAGGCCGTGGCGCGGCGGATGGCCGAGTCGAAGGCCACGATCCCCGACTTCACGATGGCGCTCGACGTCGCGATGGACGACTGCGTGGCGCTGCGCTCTGAGCTCAAGCGGCTGGCTGCGGAGGGAGCCGAGTCGGCGCCGACCTACAACGACATGGTCGTCAAGGCCTGCGCACTGGCGCTGCGGGAGCACCCGAAGGCGAACGGAAGCTACCGCGACGGCAGGCTGCTGCTGCACTCCCGCGTCAACGTCGGCGTCGCCGTGGCCGCCGACGGCGCGCTCGTCGTGCCGACGGTGTTCGACGCCGACTCGAAGGCGCTCGGCGAGATCGCGCGGGAGACACGCGCCCTGGCCGAGCGCGTCCGCGCGGCGACGATCACGCCACCGGAGCTGGGCGGCGGCACCTTCACCGTGTCGAACCTCGGCATGTTCGGCATCCGCAGCTTCACCCCGATCATCAACCCGCCGCAGGCGGCGATCATGTCGGTGGGGGCGCTCGAACGACGCGCGGTCGCCGGGGAGGACGGCGCGGTCGCCGTCCGCCAGATGCTCACGCTGACGCTCGTCTGCGACCACCGCATTCTGTTCGGCGCCGAAGCGGCGCAATTCCTCGCCCGCGTGCGCGAGCTGCTGCAGACGCCCGCGGCGCTCACGCTCTAGTAGTCCGAGTGGCGCAGCTAGGCTAGGAGCTGGCATGAATTACACGGCGCCGGCGCGGAACGAGATGTGGGTGTGCCACCTGGGCCGGGTCCCCTACGCCGAGGGCGTGGCGATCCAGGAGTCGCTCCGCGCCCGTCGTCAGGGGGGCGAGATCCCCGATGTGCTGCTGCTGCTCGAGCACCCTCCGACCTATACCGTCGGCCGCCGCGCGGCGGCCGAGGAGCTGCCCTTCCCGGAGTCCTTCTATGAGGGCAAAGGGATCGAGGTGCACGCCACCGACCGCGGCGGGCGGATCACCTACCACGGCCCCGGTCAGCTAGTCGGCTATCCGATCATGTCCGCGCCCGACGTGATCGAGCACCTGCGCAGGATGGAGCGCGCGATCGCGGCCGCGCTGGACGAGCTCGGGGTCCGGGCCCGCGGACGCGTCGAGGACGGCCCCGACTACACCGGCGTCTGGGTCGGCCCACGGAAGATCGCCTCGCTGGGCGTTCACGTCTCGCGCGGCGTCTCGACGCACGGATTCGCGGTGAACGTCGAGAACGACCTGGAGCCGTTCGGCTGGGTCGTCGCGTGCGGGCTGCCCGACGTGAAGATGACCTCGCTCGCTGTCGAGACCGACGGAGCCGGCGAGGGGCTCGCGTGCTTTCGCAAGCGCATGGCCTACGCGTTCTGCGAGACCCACCGGGTGCGCCAGCGCATCGTGACCCCGGAGCGCCTCGGCGTGGCGAGGGCCGCGGCCCTCGTATCGGTGCCCGCATGAGCGCGACGCGCTCCCGCGCCAACCCCGGCGGGATGGACGTGCTGAAGGTCCTCGGCTCCGACGTGCGTCCGATTCGCGAGCGCAAGCCGCCGTGGTTCAAGGTGCCGCCGCCGGGCGGCGAGCGCTACCGCGAGCTGACCGAGCTGATCCGCTCGGAGAACCTCCACACGGTCTGCCAGGAGGCGGCCTGTCCCAACGTCGGCGAGTGCTGGGAGCGAGGCACGGCGACGTTCATGATCCTCGGCGACACGTGCACGCGGCGCTGCGGGTTCTGCAACGTCAAGACCGGCAAGCCGACCTGGAACGATCCGTTGGAGCCGGCGCGCGTGGCACGCTCGATCGCCCGCATGGGGCTGCGCCACGCCGTCATCACCTCGGTGGACCGCGACGACCTCCCCGACAAGGGCGCCTCCGCGTTCGTGGGCGTCATCCGCCAGGTCCGCCGCCAGGCGCCGGGCTGCCAGGTCGAGGTGCTGACGCCGGACTTCCAGGGCCAGGAGATGCCGCTGGCGAAGGTGATCGCCGAGCGCCCGGACGTGTTCAATCACAACGTCGAGGTCGTGCCCCGGCTCTATCCCGTCGCCCGCCGCGGCTCGGAGTTCGCGCGCTCATGCCGCGTCCTGCGCACGGCCGGCCAGATGGGCGAAGGCGAGGTCGTGACGAAGTCCGGCCTGATGGTGGGCCTCGGCGAGACCCACGAGGAGATGGTCGAGACGTTCGGGGCGCTGCGCGAGAGCGGCGTGCAGGTGCTCACCGTCGGGCAGTATCTCCGCCCCTCCGAGCGCCACCTTCCGGTCGTCCGCTACTGGCACCCGGACGAGTTCAAGGCACTCGAGGCCGCCGCCTACGATCTCGGTTTCGACCACGTCGCGGCCGGCCCGCTCGTGCGCTCCTCCTACCACGCCGACCAGCACGTGCCCCAGCGGCGCGCCGGCGCCGGGCCGCTCGCGGCGGTCTGATCGGCCCCCCTCCCACGCCTGATCCCGGGCGGCCCCCTCCGAGCCTGCTATTCGCCCGTGCTGACGGTGGGAGTGTGTGCGCAGACCGCGTTAGCTCTCACGTCTCCGTTATCACCTCCGTCCGAGTCGGTATTCGTTCGGGTCGTTTCCACTACCCATTCTCTCGGTGGCGCGGCCTTTGAAACGCCAAGCGCGATACCGGTTGCTTGGTCCTGCACCAGCGGGCTGGACGGGAAGATCTCGCCGCCCCCGCCGACGACGACTTCGCCAACGGCGCATTTCGCCGTCGCTCTCACTTTCGCGCCGATGGGCTGGTTCACAGAGACGAATTTTGCCGGGCCGACCACGTAGGTGAATGTTTTCGGCGGGCCTTCGGGGCCTTCGGGGCCCCTGGGCCCCGGCAGGCCTCTGGGCCCCGGCGGGCCGGCGGCGCCCGTTTCGCCTTTCACGCCCTGCGGTCCTGGTGTGCCTTGGGCGCCCGGCGGACCTGCGGCGCCAGCGGGACCTGGCGAGCCCTGTTTGCCTTCAGGACCAGTCGCCCCCGCTTCGCCTTTCGCCCCTTCGGCTCCCTGTTTGCCTTCAGCACCTGTGGCACCCGTTTCGCCTTTGACGCCCTGTATTCCCTGTTTTCCTTCCGCTCCCATGGCGCCGGTGTCCCCCTTCACGCCCTGGGGACCCTGTTTGCCTTCCGCTCCCGTGGCGCCGGTTTCGCCCTTTTCGCCTTTCGCGCCCGTGGCGCCCGTTTCGCCTTGCGCGCCTTCCGCTCCCGTCGCGCCGGTTTCGCCCTTTTCGCCTTTCGCGCCAGCGGCGCCCGTTTCCCCTTGCGCGCCTTCCGCTCCCGTCGCGCCGGTTTCGCCCTTTTCGCCTTTCGCGCCAGCGGCGCCCGTTTCGCCTTGCGCGCCTTCCGCTCCCGTCGCGCCGGTTTCGCCCTTTTCGCCTTTCGCGCCTTCCGCCCCAGCCTGCCCTTCTTTACCTTCAGCGCCCGTTTCGCCGGTTTCGCCTTTCGCGCCTTCAGCACCAGCGGCACCCGTCGCGCCCGTTTCGCCTTTCGCGCCTTGCGCACCAGTCGCGCCCGTTTCGCCCTTTTCGCCTTTCGCGCCTTCAGCACCCGTCGCGCCCGTCTCGCCTTTCACACCCGTCGCGCCCGTTTCGCCCTGCACACCCTGCGCGCCCGTCTCGCCCTTTTCGCCTTTGGCGCCTTCCGCACCCGCGGCGCCCGTTTCGCCCTTTTCGCCTTTCGCGCCTTCCGCACCCACGGCGCCCGTTTCGCCCTTTTCGCCCTTTTCGCCTTTCGCGCCAGCGGCGCCCGTTTCCCCTTGCGCGCCTTCCGCTCCCGTGGCGCCGGTTTCGCCCTTTTCGCCTTTCGCGCCAGCGGCGCCCGTTTCGCCTTTTTCGCCTTTCGCGCCAGCGGCGCCCGTCTCACCCTTTTCGCCTTTCGCGCCAGCGGCGCCCGTTTCGCCCTTTTCGCCCTTTTCGCCTTTCGCGCCAGTGGCGCCCGTCGCGCCCTTTTCGCCTCTCGCGCCCGTTTCGCCCTGCACTCCCTGCGCGCCCGTTTCGCCCGTTTCGCCCTGCGCGCCCGTTTCGCCCCGTACACCCTGCGCGCCCGTTTCGCCCTGCACACCCTGCGCGCCCGTTTCGCCCTGCACACCCTGCGCGCCCGTCTCGCCCTTTTCGCCTTTTTCGCCTTTCGCGCCAGCGGCGCCCGTCTCGCCCTTTTCGCCTTTCGCGCCAGCGGCGCCCGTTTCGCCCTTTTCGCCTTTGGCGCCTTCCGCACCTTCGGCGCCCGTCTCGCCCTTTTCGCCCTTCGCGCCTTCCGCACCAGCGGCGCCCGTCTCGCCCCTTTCGCCCTGCGCGCCGGCTTCGCCCTGCGCGCCCGTTTCGCCCTGCGCGCCCGTTTCGCCTTTCGCGCCGGTTTCGCCTCGCACACCTTCTGGACCCGGCAGACCCGTTTCACCTTTGACGCCCTGGGCTCCGGGTTCTCCCTGTACGCCGGTCACACCCGCAGCGCCGGGCGCGCCCGCGGGACCTCCGTTGCCGGGCGCCCCGGCGGGTCCGGCGGTTCCAGCTTTCCCTTCGGGACCGCTCGCGCCAGCGCTGCCGACGCTGGCGCTCGACCCCGTCCCTTCGGGTTCCTTCGGGCTCCCGCTAGCGCCGGCTGAACCGTTTTTGCCCGCAGGACCCGGGGGACCCTGCGGACCAGGTTCGCCGGGCGCCGGAACCACAACGACTACCCCTGGGCCGTGCGGCGGATGTGAGGTGTGACGCCCGGGAGCACCGCTCGTCTTGCGCGGAGCCGGTTGCGAGCCCCTTTTTTGTTTGACGCGGTTCGCCGACGCGCCGACGCCTGATGCAGCGCTGCTCCCGGTCGCCTTCGAGCCTGTGCGGCTCCTGCCCGCCGACCCGTGGAAGATCAGCACAGCGGTCAGCAGCAATGCTGCCGCAATGGCGAGAAAGCCTGCAACCCTGGCGTTCCGCCGGCGCCGACCGGACACTCTTCTTCCTCCCCGAGCCCCTGGCTCCCTCCGTCGGGCATCTTCGATACCACTCCGACGATACGCCCGCGGGTCGTAAACCGCAACAATGGACCGATGTCGGACGCCGCACAACCACCGGCGTGCCCGCCGTCTAGGCTTGATGCCATGGGAGGTCTGCGTTCACGCACGTCCGTCGCCGTGGCGGCGCTTGCGGCGAGCGCGGCCCTCAGCGGGACGCTGGCGGCATGTGGGAGCAGTGATGAGAAGCTGGACACCGAGCAGGTACAGCGCGCGATCGCGGCTTCGATCCTCAGCCAGCACGGCGTGCGGACGACCGTGCAGTGCCCGGCCAACGTGACACGCAAGGCCGGGCAGGCGTTTACGTGCTTTGCAACGCTCGACGTCGGTTCCTACCCGGTGGCCGTGACCGAGAAGGACGACGCCGGCCATGTTCGCTACGGGAGCGCTGCCCCGCTCGTGGTCCTCAACGTGGCTCAGGTGGAGCGCTCGATCGCCGATTCGATCCTCGCTCAGCGCCACCTGACCTCGCATGTTCACTGTCCCGCAGCGGTCCTGCAGCGGACCGGCCTGCGGTTCACCTGCACTGCGACGGTGGCTGGACGGTCCTACCCGTTCGAAGTCACCGAGATCGACGCCGCCGGGCACGTCCGCTACGTGGGACGCTGATCACCCTCCCCCGCTGACCCTCGCGGCGGCCCCAGTCCCGGATGTTCCCGTTACGAGACAACATCGCGCTGTCCCGGGTGCCTGTCGTCACGATCGCGATCGTGATCGTCAACGTGATCGTCTACCTGCTCGAGATCCGCCACGGCGGCAGCTTCTTCGGCGGGCCCACCGACCGGACCGCCGTCCGCTGGGGCGCGATTCCGTTCGAGCTGACGCATCCGGGCGAGCACTGCGGCGTAGCAAGGACGTTCGCGGACGAAGCCTCCAAGAGCCTCCTCGCCTGTAAGTCCACGTCTCGGATCCCCGGGGCCTCGCCCCACTCCCAGCCGGCCACCTGGATCACTACCGTCACCTCGATGTTCGTCGGAGGCAGCTTCCTGCAGATCTTCGCCAACATCCTGGCCCTCGTGATCTTCGGGCCCAGCGTCGAGGACGCGATGAGCCGCCCGAGGTTCCTCGCCTTCTACGTGCTCGGCGGGCTCGCAGCGCTCGCGCTGGCGGTCGCCGTGGCACCCAACTCCACAGCCCCGCTGCTGGGCGCTTCCGGCGCGGTCGGCGCAGTGCTCGGCGGCTACCTGCTGCTACATCCCCGCGCGCGGGTCATCACCCTCATCTTCATCATCTTCTTCTTCACGATCGTCGAGCTGCCGGCGCTCGCCCTGCTCGGGCTGTGGGTCCTCGCACAGGTGTGGTTCGGGCTGGCCGGACTCGCCGGCCCGCTCGGCGGCTCTGGAGGGATCGCCTACTTCGCCCAGATCACCGGCGGCCTGCTGTTCGGCGCGCTCGCGATTCGCGCCTTCGCGTCGCGCCCCCCGACGCCCGGCCCCGGCCCGGCGCCGAGGTTCGCATGAGACGCCAGGCCGTGCTCGCCGTGGCGCTCGCCTTCATCGCCGGCTTCGCCTTCCTGACGCTCGCCGCAGCGATCGAACAGGGAGTCACCGTCGCTACCGTGCTCTCCATCTTCATTCTCCTCCTGCTCGCCATAGGCATTGTCGGGGCGCTGCGCAATCCTCCCCCGCAATGAGCACCTCGCCATTCATGACCCCCGGCCAGAGCCGGCTGCGCCGCGAGCAGGCGGCCGAACGGCGCCGCCGCCGCCGGCAGATCGGGTTCGCCCTGCTCGCCGTGGCCGTCCTCGGCATCGCTGTCGCCTTGATCGCCGGCGCCAGCTCGAAAGGCCACCGGCCCGCCAAGACGGCCGCCGTGCGGCCGAAGACCGTCGCCGTCACGGCCCCGCCGCTGTCCCCGGCCGGCCTGATCCTCGCCGCTCCCGCCCTGAAGCTGGCCGGGATCACCACGCCCAGCCGGGATCCGGTCCAGTTGCAGTTCCGCCACCCGCCGAAGGCCGGCCTGCTCTTCAACCTCCGGACAGGCCAGGTACTGTGGCAGCGCAACGCCTTCCGGCGCGTGCGCATCGCCAGCCTGACGAAGATGATGACCGCGCTGTTGACGGTCAAGGCCGAACCGCCGAATGCCCACGTACTAGTCACGAGGGCCGCCGTCGACTCCGCCGGCTCGAAGGTCGGCGTGCTGCCGCTGGGCAAGCACGTGCGCCTGGAGACCATGCTCTACGGACTGCTCCTGCCCTCGGGCAACGACGCTGCCGTCGCTCTCGCCCAGCATGTCTCGGGCTCGGTCAAGGCCTTCGTCGGGCGCATGAACAGCGAGGCGGCGAGCCTCGGGATGGGGTGCACCCGCTACTCCTCCCCCTCGGGCTACTTCGACCAGGGCAACTTCTCCTGCGCGGCCGATCTCGCGATGCTCGCCCACGTCGACATGGCCCAGCCGCGCATCGCTCGTGTCGCCCACACCTATACCGCCGCCCTGCCCTTCCCCATCAAGGGGGGCAAGCTCTACCTCTACAACAACAACCCCCTGTTGATCTACCACTACCCCGGCACCACCGGCCTGAAGACCGGCTTCACCGACGCGGCCGGCCGCTGCCTCGTCGCCACCGCCGAACGTGGCGGGGTCAAGCTCGGGGTCGTCATGCTCGACTCCGACGCCCCGGGCACCCAGTCCCGCCAGCTCCTCGACCGCGGCTTCCAGGACGTCTACCACCTGCCCCGCGTGACCGAGCCGCCCATGCCCGCCGGCGCCTGAGGGCGGGATGGGCAGCGGGCGGGGGGCTACGGGCGCCGAACGGATGCCCGCCGCGGAACGTCGTCGCCCGAGGCCCGGAACCGCTACCGTTCGCTCCAACGAGGATTGACTGGCCAGTCAGCCAAAGGAGAAGCCGTGGATCTCGACGACACACCGGAGCAGGCCGCATACCGTGCGCAGGTGCGCAGCTGGCTCGAGGAGCACAAGTCTGAAGCCCCCGTCCTGACGGGTCCCGATGCGATCCAGGACGAGGACGAGATAATCGCCGCCCGCCGCGTCTGGCAGGGCAAGCTCGCCGAGGGAGGCCTCGCCGGGCTGACCTGGCCGAAGGAGTACGGCGGCCAGGGCCTCGGCCCGATCGAACAGGTCGTCTGCAACCAGGAGATCGCCCGCGCCAAAGTGCCGGGGATCCTCGACGCGATCGGCGTGGGCATGCTCGGCCCGACGATCATCGCCCACGGCTCCGACGAGCAGAAGAGCCGCTACCTGGCGCCCCTCCTTCACGGCGACGAGGTCTGGTGCCAGCTGTTCTCAGAGCCCGCCGCGGGCTCGGACCTGGCAGCCGTGCAGACGCGCGCCCGCCTGCAGGACGACGGCAGCTGGCGGCTGACCGGCCAGAAGGTGTGGACCACAAACGCCCAGTTCGCCTCCTACGGCCTGCTGCTCGCCCGCACCGACGCCGACGTGCCCAAGCACAAGGGCCTGACGATGTTCATCGTGCCGATGGACGCCGAGGGCGTGACCGTGCGCGGCCTGCGCCAGATCTCCGGCGAGGCCGAGTTCAACGAGGTGTTCTTCGACGACGTCGCCCTCGACGCGGGCGCGGTCGTCGGCGGTGTCGGCAACGGCTGGGGCACCGCTCTGACCACGCTGATGTTCGAGCGCGTCACGATCGGCCTCGGCAGCGAGGGCATGGGCTACAGCTCGACACGCTTCGCCTCGGCGCTGGCCGCCGACGAGCACGCCCGGCGCGACCCCGAGGTGCGCCACCGCCTGGGCGAGATCGCAGCCGAGCTGCTGGCGATCCGCTTCACCGGCTACCGCACGCTGACGGCCCTGCAGAAGGGTCAGATCCCCGGCCCGGAGGCGGGCCTGGCGAAGGTCACGCTGGTCAGCGGCGCGATCAAGGCCGGCGATCTGATCGCCGACGTGCTCGGCCCCGACGCCCTCAAAGAGGACGGCGAGTGGGCCTACATGATCTCCTTCCTCCCCGGCCTGAAGTCCGCCGGCGGGACCGAAGAGATCCTCCGCAACACGATCGGCGAGCGCGTCCTCGGGCTGCCTCCCGAGCCTCGCCTCGACAAGGGCATCCCGTTCTCTGAGCTGCGCAGCAAGGAAGGAGCACCGGCATGAACCTGGCACTTTCCGATGAGCAGGTCTTCCTCCGCGAGGCCGCCCGCGGGGCGCTCTCGCGCTTCAAGACGCTGGAGGCCGCCCGCGAGGCGCTCGACGGCGACGAGCAGGCCCTCCCGGACCTCTGGCCGACGGCCTGCGAGGCCGGCTGGCCCGGCCTGCTGATCTCCGAGGAGCACGGCGGGGCGGGCCTCGACGCCTTCGACGCGATGCTCGTCCTAGGTGAGTGCGGACGCGTGATCGCCGGGATCGCCCTGCTCGGGCACCTGCCCGCCACCGCGATCCTCGACGGATCCTCCTCCGCGCCCATGATCGACGAGCTCGCCACCGGCGAGAAGCGCGCCGCCTACCTGCCGGTCAGTCCTCCCGGCGACGTTCTCGCCGCGTGGACCGTGGACCCGGCTTCGGGCATCGAGCGCGGGGCAGCGCCGGTGGCCACCGGCTCGGGCGAGGCGCTGACCGTCAGCGGCTCGCTCTCCTTCGTCCCCGACGCTCCCGGCGCGGACCTGCTGGTCGGCGTCGCGCTGCTCGATGGCAAGCCGGTTGGCGTCGCCGTCGAGACGAACGCCCAGGGAGTCTCGATCGAGGCCGTCGAGCGCTACGACGCGACCCGTTCGCTCGGGCACGTCAAGCTCGACAGCGCCCCGGCGACGCTGCTGGACGCGCCCGAGGAGACGCTCGCGGCCGCCTGGCACCTCGCGCAGTCGCTGATCGCGGCCGAGTCGCTCGGCAGCGTGGAGACGGCTCTGGACATGTCCGTCGCCTACGCCAAGGAGCGCTTCACCTTTGGGCGGGCGATCGGTTCCTACCAGGCCGTCAAGCACTCCCTCACCGAGGTGCTGCGTGAGCTCGAGAACGGGCGCTCGCTGCTCTACTACGCCGGCTGGGCACGCCACGGCGCGCCCGGCGAGTTCCCGCTGGCGGCCAGCGCCGCCCGCTCGGTCGCCGGACGGGCGCTCGACGACGCCGCCCGCACGATGATCTCCGTCCACGGCGGCATCGGCGCGACCTGGGAGCACGACGCGCCGCTGTACTTCCGCCGCGCCCAGCTCTCCCGCCGGCTGCTCGGCGGCACCGGCGCCGCGACCGACAGGGTCGCGGGCGAGCTGCTCGCCCAGGCCTAGCCGGAGGATCCCTTGGCAGCGACCGCTGTCGGCTCCGAGCGGGCCGGCGGCGGCCTGCTGCTGTCGGCAGTGGTGGCGGCGGCGGCGGGCCGTAAGGGGGACGGCCGCAGCGCTAGCCGCGCCGGGATGACCTGTGCCCGGCCTTCCGCGTCGGCTTCGCCGGGGCCGGGGCCTGCAGCGAGGCGGCCACGGGGGCGCCGTAGGCGGCGTGCACGGCCTGCACCAACGCCGGGGACACGCCGCAGTTGATGCAGAAGCCGTGCTGGGACCAGCCGATCGCCCGCGCCAGCACCTGGTCTGCGTACAGCACGCCGGTCTGGTCGTGCCCGTAGTAGTCGTAGGCCGCCGCCCAGGCCGAGCCGTCGAGGGCGTAGCCCGCGCCGTCGGCCGAGAGCAGGTGGGACGCCCCCATCAGCGAGTCGAAGTCGTCGTAGATCGAGGGGTGCTTCGCCGTCATGTGGTCGTAGGCGGCCGGCCGGTGGCCGTAGAGAAACGAGTTGCTGACGAGGTCCCAGGTCGACGGGGCACCCCGGGCCGGGCTACCGTTCCTCACGTTGAACTGCATCGGCCCGCCGCAGCAGTGGGCGAAGTTGAGGCCGTGGTAGATGCCGGGGGCGGTCGAGAAGGCGGACTCCTGCATGTGGATCGAGGCGAGCAGCAGCCAGTTGACGCCGAACGTCGACTGAGCCGTCTCGTAGATCGGATAGAAGCCCTCCATCCATGCCCTCGGGATATGTGTGACGGGCGCCCCCGCGAGGCGGCGCCGCTCGAGCTTCTGCTGGGCGGCGCTCGGCCGCCCGACGATCGCCTGGCCGGCGGCGCCCACGCCCGCGAGGGCGCTCGCCGAGGCCCCGGAACCGGGCAGCGGCGTCGCCGCCCGGACCGGCACCGGCGGTGGGGCCTGGGCGGAGCTGCGCCCGACGGCACCCGTCAATACCGCGAGGAGCACGGCGAGCCCGATCGCCGCGAGCGAACCGGCCAGCAGCCAAGCGCGGCGTTCGGAGGGCTGCTCCGGCAGCTGCGGGTGCAGGAGGGTCTCGGTCGAGGTCTCAGCGGTGGACATTCGTCGGCTAACGGTAGCCCCCACCGCGACGGACGCGTCGCAGCGGGGTTAGGACCGTCGTGAGGCTTCGAGGACAGCTGGCCCTGGCGCTCGCGGCCCTGGCGCTCGTGCTCCCCGCGGGGGCGGCAGCGCAGACGCCCCTCCTGAGCTCCGCCCAGCAGCACTACCTCGCGCTCGCCGAAGGAGGCGCGGCGCGGGCGCGGCTGCGCTGGCACGACCCCCACCGCGGCTGGTACGACGCGCGCCTTGGCGACCGCGACCGCTATCCGCTGGCCACGATCTGGGACATCGTGCCGCTGTTCCAGTCGCTCGACGCGATCGCGATCGCCTCCCCCACGGGTGCCCACCGGCGAGCGGTGAGAGGCTTTGCGGCCGGCGCCGAGCGCTACCTCAACCGCGGCCTCCGCCCCGTTCCCGGCTACTCGCCATACCCCGGCGACCGCGACCGCGCCACCGAGACCTGGTTCGACGACAACGGCTGGTGGGGCCTCGCCTTCATCAACGCCTACCGGGCCACCGGCGAACGCCGCTGGCTCGCCGACGCGCAGCGGGCCCTCGACTACATCGCCCGCGCGGGCTGGGATCCGGCCGGCGGCGGGATCTGGTGGAACAACGAGCACCCCTACAAGTCCGGCCCTGCCCTCGCCTCCGACACGCTCCTCGCCACCCTCCTCTACCAGCTGCGCCATTCCCCCTCCGACCTCGCCCAGGCGCGGCGCTTCCTCGCATGGGCCAACACCACCGGCTTCAGCCGGGCCGACGGGCTCTACGCGGGCAGCTCGCTGAACGCCACGCCCGTCGACTACATCGAGGGCCCGCTGATCTACGCCCAGGCGACGCTCTGCCGCCTCACCGGCTCGAGCGCCGAATGCGCCCTGGCCGAGCGCCTCAAGGCCCGCGCGCTGAGCCGCTTCGGCTACCTGCTGGACTTCTCTCCGCAATACGACGCGATCTACCTGCAGTGGATGCTGGCCCTCTACTCCCTCGACGGGGATCATGCCCTCTATGCGATGGCCGCCGACAACGCCCGCGACGCCGAGACCCGCGCCGCCGGCCCGGAAGGCCTGTACCTGCTCTCCTGGAACGGCCAGCCACTCCCCGCCGCGAACGCCCGGCCCGGCATGCTGCAGACCCACGCCGCGACCACGAGCCTGTTCGCCTGGCTCGCCGTCTACGCGCCTCCGGCCTGAGCGCGGGGGTCCCTCAGATGCCGATGCGACCGCGGACGATGCGGTCGAAGACGTGGTCCGGCAGCAGCCGCCTGGCGATCAGCATCATCCGCGCGTCGCGACCGACCAGCGTGCGGGAGGGCATCCGCGAGGCCGTCAGGGCCTTCTCGATCGCCTCGGCCACGACGTCGGGGGAGATGCCTCGGCGGCTCGTGTCGGCCAGCACCTTGTCCATCGCAGCCGGCACCTTCCCGTAGGGCTCCTGCAGCTCCGGCGGGATCGTCATCGCCTCCGCCTCGCCGCGCCCCTTGTCCCAGATCGGCGTGGCGATCGACCCCGGCTCGATCAGCCCGACCTGGATGCCCGAGCTGTGCAGCTCCACCCGCAGCGCGTCGCCGACCGCCTCGATCGCGTGCTTGGAGGCGGCGTAGGGAGCGTTGAAGCCCATCGCCACCCGGCCCCCGATCGAGCTCAAGAAGACGATCCGCCCGCGCGCGGACCGCAGCGCCGGCAGCATCGCCTTGGTCACCGCCACCTGCCCGAACAGATTCACGTCGAACTGCCGGCGCAGGTCCGCTTCCGGGAGCACCTCGAGCGGTCCGCCGAGGCCGATGCCCGCGTTGTTCACGAGCGCGTCGAGGCCGCCCGGGACCGACGCGCCCGTCTGGGCGCGGAGCAGCTCGGCGGCCGCGGCGATCTGCGCCGGGTCGGTCACCTCGAGCGCCAGCGGCACGATCCTTCCCACGGCGCCCTCCGCGGCCAGGCTCTCGCCCGCGGCCTGGTTCCGCACACCGGCCAGCACCGTCCAGCCGTGGCTCGCCAGGCGCAGCGCCGTGGCGCGCCCGATGCCGGTCGAGGAGCCTGTGATCAGAGCCAGCGGCACCGCGGCGACGTTACAGACTTCCCGGCGCGGACACCTCGCTGCCGCGGCGGGCTGAGCCCGCAGCCTAGGATTGCCCCGTGCCCTCGCCACGACGGCTGCCTCGAGCCGCGATCCATCTGACGCTCCTGCTCGCCCTGCTCGCCGCCCTGGCCGGCTGCGGCTCGGGCCTCGGCAGCGACGGCGACGCTCGCGCGGATGCCTCCGAAGCGCCGGCGGCCGCCTGTCCGCAGATCGTGATGGCGACCCTCGGCAGCGTGCTCCAGCGCGTCTATCGCGAGGGCATCTCGAGCGAACGGACCGCCAGCGCGGCGAAAATGATCGAGCGCTCCGCGCCCCTGCGCCAGGCGATCGAAGCGGGCGATCCGCGCGCGGCCACGGCGGCGGCCAGGGAACTGCTCGCCACCGGGCACATGACGAACCTCGACGTCCGCGCCCGCGGCCGCTCACTCGTCTCCGTCGGCGGCCCTGCGCTGGCGCCCCTGCACGGCACGATTGCGGGCCCGGGCGGCAAGGCGATCGCCACCTACACGACGAGCGTCTGGGCGGACAGGGGCTTCTCCTCGGAGGCCTCCGGCGTCGCGGAGGGGCTCGTCTCCCTGCGCGCCGCCGGCAAGAGCATCGGCGGCACGCTCGAGCTGCCTGAAGGGCCGGTGGCGCCTCAGGGGTCACTGACCCGGCGCGGCGTCGCCTACCAGTACACCTCCTTCCCCGCCAGCGCCTACCCCTCCGGCAACTCTGTGCAGGTCTATCTGCTGAAGCCCCTGGAGGCCGTCGAAAAGCTCTGCGGCGCGAGCCCCGCGGACACTCAGATCGCGACCCTGAACCGCGTCGCCCAGCTGATCTACGACGGCGAGCGGGGACCCCGCACGCTCGTCCAGATCCGCCGCGTGCAGCGCTACGCGCCCCTGCTGACGGCCGTCGCCCGGCGCGACCCCGTCGCCACCCGCGCCGCCGTGGCGGCACTGCTCCACCACCACATCGTGCGGCTCCGCGTCAACGGTGCACCGCCCCCGAAAGGGGGGGTCGGCAAGCTGCTGACCGACGACGGCGGCCCCTTCGTGCTCGCCCCCGTCCACGCCGAGCTGCGCCTGCACGGCCACACGATCGGGAGCTTCGTGCTCTCGATCCAGGACGACGAGGGCTATCTGCGCCTCACCCGCCGCCTCGCCGGGCTGCGCGTGTTGATGTTCATGGCCGGGGCCGGGGACAAGCCCCGCCTCGTCAAGAACAGCCTCGGCCCCTCACCCGGCCGGGTCCCCGCCACCGGCTCATACACCTACCGCGGCGAAGCCTTCCGCGTGTTCACCGTGAACGCCGAGGCCTTCCCCTCCGGGCCGCTCACGATCCGCGTGCTCGTACCCCAGCCCTACAGCTAGCCCACGGCCCACGGCACCCGCGGCGCGGAACTCAGGCGGCCACCAGCGAGTTGTGCTTGGCGCCGAGCGCAGAGAGCAGCTCGTCGAAGGACTCGGAGAATTTTTCCACGCCCTCGCGCTCGAGCGTGTCCGTCACGTCGTCGTAGTCGACGCCGGCCTGCGCGAGCTGCTCGAACACCCGCCGCGCCCCCTCGACGTCGCGTTCCAGACGCGGCTCCGGATCGCCGTGATCCTGATAGGCCTTGACGGTGTCCTCGGGCATGGTGTTGACGGTGTCCGGGCCGATCAGCTCCTCGATGTAGAGCACGTCGAGGTAGTCGGGGTTCTTGGTCGACGTCGAGGCCCACAGCACCCGCTGCGGGGTGGCGCCCTTGCCGGCCAGGAACTCCCAGCGGGGGCCGGAGAAGACCTCGTTGTAGTGCGCGTAGGCGAGCTTCGCATTCGCGATCGCCAGCTTGCCCTGAAGCTCCTTCGGAGCACCGGCCTCGGCGAGCCGGCGGTCGGCCTCCGTGTCGATGCGCGAGACGAAGAAGCTGGCCACCGAGGCCACGCCGCTCGGGTCCCCGCCCTCGGCGACGAGGCGCTCCATCGCTCGCACGTAGGACTCGGCCACCTCGGCGTAGCGCTGCAGCGAGAAGATCAGCGTGATGTTGATCGAGCGGCCCTTTGCCAGCACGTCCTCGATCGCCCCGAGCCCGGGCTTCGTGGCCGGGATCTTGACCATCAGGTTGGGCTTGTCGACGAGCTCGTGCAGCCGCATCGCCTCGCGGTAGGTCTCGAGCGTGTCGTAGGCCAGTCGCGGGTCCACCTCGAGCGAGACGTAGCCGTCGCGCCCGGAGCCCCCGTCCCAGACCGGGCGGAACAGGTCGCAGGCCTCGGAGATGTCCTGCTGGGCGAGCGCCCAGAAGGACTCCTCGACGCTCGCTCCCTCCTTGACCAGCTCGCCGAGCTGCTCGTCGTAGGCGTCCCCGCCGGTCATCGCCTTCTGGAAGATCGTCGGGTTGGAGGTCGCGCCGACGACCGAGTAGTCGTCGATCAGCTCCTGCAGATGCCCGCCGCGGATCGATTCGCGGGACAGGTAGTCGATCCACACGCTCTGGCCGAGCTCGGAGAGTCTCTGCAGCGGCTTTGTTGCGTCGGAGGGCATGGCGTCTCCTTGTGTTGTCTCGTTACAGCAGCGCTCGCGCGCGCTCTGCGATGTTCTCCGCCGAGAAGCCGAGCTTCTCCAGAACGGTGGTGCCGGGCGCCGAGGCGCCGAAGCGGTCGAGGCCGAGCACGTCGCCGGCGTCGCCGACCCAGCGCCACCAGCTCATCCGCGCCCCGGGCTCCACCGCCAGCCGTGCCGTGACGGCCGCGGGCAGCACCTGCTGGCGGTAATCCTCGTCCTGCTCTTCGAACAGCTCCATGCACGGCATCGACACCACGCGGGGGCGGCGGCCTTCGGCCGCGAGCGTCTTCGCCGCCGCCAGCGTCGGCCCGACCTCGGCGCCCGTGGAGATCATGATCAGCTCGGGCTCGCCCCCCGGGGCGTCCCAGAGCACATAACCGCCGCGCAGCACACCCTCGGCGGGGGCGACCTCGTCGCGGTCGAACACCTCCATGTTCTGCCTGGAGAGCAGCAGCGCGACCGGTCCCTCCTCGCGTTCGAGCGCCGCGCGCCAGGCCAGCGTCGTCTCGTTGGGGTCGCCGGGACGGAACACCCACAGGTGCGGGATCGCCCGCAGTGCGGTGTAGTGCTCGACCGGCTGGTGCGTGGGACCGTCCTCGCCGAGGCCGACCGAGTCGTGCGTCCAGACCCACAGCACCGGCAGGTTCATCAGCGCCGACAGCCGCACCGCGGGACGCATGTAGTCGGAGAAGATCAGGAACGTCGAGCCGTAGGGCTTCACGATCCCGCCGTGCGCGCAGGCCCCGTTGACGATCGCGCCCATCGCGTGCTCGCGGATCCCGAACGGGATGTTGCGCCCCGCGTGCACCGCCGAGAACTCCCCGGCGCCCTCGAACAGCGTCTTCGTCGACTCCACGAGATCGGCCGCACCGCCGATCATCGTCGGCGCGTACTCGGCGAAGCTCTGCATGATCTTCTGCCCAGCGGCCCGGGTGGCGAGCTGCTTGCCCGACTCGAAGGTCGGCAGCGCCTCGCGCCAGCCGTCCCGCAGCCGCCCCGACCAGGCCAGGTCCCAGTCGGCCGCCATCGCCGGGGAGGCCTCTCGCCACTCCCGGAACCGGTCGGTCCAGCGCTCCTGCTCGGCCCCGCCGCGCGCCGCCAGGGACATGTGCTCGTAGACGCGCTCGTCGACCCAGAAGTGCTTCTCGGGATCGAACCCCATCGCTTCCTTGGTGCGGCGCACTTCCTCCTCGCCGAGGGCGGCGCCGTGTGACTTGGCGGTGTCGACCGCCTTCGGAGCCGGGTAGGCGATATGCGAGCGGATCGCGATGAATGACGGGCGCTCGCCTTCCTCGCGCGCCGCGCTCAGGGCCGCTTCGATCTCCCCGACGTCCTCTGAGTCCGCGACGCGCTGCACGTGCCAGCCGTCGGCCTCCATCCGCGCCAGGTGGTTCTCGCCGTCGAAGGAGATCGACGTCGTGCCGTCGATCGTGATGCGGTTGTCGTCGTAGCAGACGATCAGCTTGTCGAGCGCGAAGTGGCCGGCGATCGAGGCTGCCTCCTGGCTGATCCCCTCCATCATGTCCCCGTCGGAGCAGATCACGTAGGTGTGGTGGTCGATGATCTCCTTGCCCGGCCGGTTGAAGCGCTCACCGAGGAAGCGCTCGGCGATCGACATGCCGACGGCGTTGGCCACGCCAGCACCGAGTGGGCCGGTCGTCACCTCGATTCCCGGCGTGTGCCCCCGCTCGGGATGGCCCGGCGTACGCGAGCCCCACTGCCGGAATTGCTGGAGGTCCTCGATCGAGAGGTCGTAGCCCGTCAGGTGGAGCAGTGCGTACTGCAGCATGCAGGCGTGACCGGCGCTGAGGACGAAGCGATCGCGGTCGGGCCATGCGGGGTCGTTCGGGTTGGCGCACAGGAAGCGCTCGAAGATCGTGTAGGCGAGTGGCGCGAGGGCCATCGCCGTGCCCGGATGACCGGCGTTGGCCTTCTGCACGGCATCCATCGCAAGGCCCCGGATCGTGTTGATCGACAGGCTCCGGATCTCCTCGTCGGAGCGATCCGTGGGGCGCGGGGGGCCGCTCTGCTGGGAGGTGGCCGCCATTGACTCGATCCTACCCCGTCCGGCGACGACTATCCCTCATCGCTGGCCACGGCGGCGGGGGCGAGCTAGACTCCCGCGATCGTGCCCGAGCAGTTCTGCGATGTCGGCAGGGGTATCACCCTCTGCTACGAGACCTACGGCGAGCCGTCGGATCCAACCGCGCTGCTGGTGATGGGCCTGGGCACCCAGATGGTCGCGTGGGACGAGGACTTCTGCGCGGCCCTCGCCAAACGCGGACTGCACGTCGTCCGCTTCGACAACCGCGACATCGGCCACTCCACCCATCTCACGGGTGAGCCGCCGACGGTCGCCCAGCTGCTCACACGCTCGCGTCGCGCCGCCCGTTATTCGCTGGCGGACATGGCCGAGGACGCGGCGACGCTGCTCGAGCGGCTGTCGCTGTCGCCCGCGCACGTGATCGGGGCCTCGATGGGCGGCATGATCGCCCAGACGCTCGCCGCCCGGCACCCGGCCTCCGTTCGCTCGCTCGTCTCGATCATGTCCAACACCGGCAGCCTGCTCAACGGCCAGCCCTCCCTGCGCGTCTACTCGACCTTCCTGCGCGCGGCCCCCCGCGAGCGCGAGGCCTTCATCGAGCACATGACCGGCGTGTTCGAGCTGATCGGCTCGCCCGGAATGCGCGATCTCGATGAAGTGCGGAAGTTGATCGGCGTGAGCTACGACCGCGACCACGACCCCGATGGCCCGGGCCGCCAGCTGGCCGCGATCATCGCCGCCGGCAACCGCACCCCCGAACTGCGGCGCATCACCGCTCCGACCCTTGTCATCCACGGCACCGCGGACCGGCTCGTCGGCTTCTCCGGCGGCCGTGCGACCGCCCGCGCGATCCCGGGCTCGCGGCTGCTGCCGATCGAGGGCATGGGCCACGACCTGCCCCGTGTCCTCTGGCCGCAGCTGATCGACGCGATCGCCACCCACGCGCTCAGCAGCGCTGAGGCCGAAGAGGCCACCGCGGAAGCACCCGCCGGACGGCGCGACCCGTCCCTGCGGCCCGCCCCCGTACCGCGCTAGACCCCTGCCGGAACAGGTCCCCCCGGTCCGGCCGCGCCAGGCCCTAAGGGCGGCGATCGGCGCTGCGCAGGCCGGACACCGTGTGACCCCGCCCGCTCGAGCACCAGGTGGCGCGCGGAGCGACCCGCGCGAACCAGTGGTGGTCGTGGCGGCAGTGCGCGCGGCGGTAGGGCCAGCGGCCGTGCAGCGACCGTGCCATGCGGCGCTCGTGGCACCCTGAAAGTCTTACCTCCATCGCCCTCGCGCTCCCTGACGCGTCGGGTTCGAGCACCACGAGCTCCCCATCGAGCAGCCCCTCCTCTGCGCTGTCGCGGTTCCGTCAGCGAACATATAAATCACGACTTACGCAGAATGTCAACTTAAACCGATCAGTTGACTTGGCAATGCGTCTGGGTTCGGTTTCAGGGGCCTGGACCGGGCCCCGCGGGGCACCCGGCATGCCCTCCACCCCGGGTCCGGGACCCGGCGAGAGAGTGCGCCCGGCGGGAATCGAACCCGCGGCCTGCGGCTTGAAAGACCGCTGCTCTTTGGCTCCCCGAAGAGAACCGTTGACCACTGAGCTACGGGCGCGCGCTGTCTCTCTGCTTGCGACCCTACGGCTGATCGCCCGCATAATCTAAGCAGGCCGGGGCCGGCCGTGTACGGCCGCCGCTGCGACCGGGGCTCCGCCGTCCCGCGCCCCGAGGGGTGGCGCTTGACCGCGCGTCCCCCGTCGCCTACCGTGATCTGCCTGCGCTTTCGAGAGAGCGCCTTGGTTGAGGGACCAGGACAGATGCGCACCTACCGACACAGAGGGAGGGCCAGCCGCGGCCGCAGCGTCGTCGCGCGGATGCTGCTCTGCGCGATGCTCGCGGCACTGTCCGTGCTGGCGTCGGGCGCCGCGGCGGACGGGTATGCCGCGAAGCGCTCCTGCGGCGAACCGCCGCCTGGACGCGCCGCCTGCCTGGCGATGCGCGTGCTGCTCGACACGGGCACCGCCGGCACGGGCGCCTCGCCCCAGGCCAGTGGCGGGGCCGCGCCGTCCGTGGTGCGAGCGAACGAACGCACCAAACCGTACCCCGGCTTCTTGACACCCGAACTGCTCCACAACGCCTACGAAGTCCCCGACGAAACCCCCGAAGCCCACACGCAGACGATCGCCGTCGTCGACGCCTACGACGACCCGACCGCCGAAGCCGACCTGGCGGTGTACGACAAACAGTTCGGCCTGCCCTCCTGCACGACCGAAAACGGCTGTTTCAAGAAGGTCAACCAGAAAGGCGAAGCGAGCCCGTTGCCGAAAGTCGAAGGCGGCTGGGCGAGTGAGATCTCGATCGACGTGCAGATGGCCCATGGGATCTGCCAGAGCTGCAAGGTGCTGCTCGTCGAGACCAAAAGCGAAGAATTCAGCGACCTCGGCGCTGGCGTCGTCTCCGCCGCGAAACTCGGCGCGACAGAGATCAGCAACTCCTACGGCGGCACGGAGGAACCCGCGGACGTCTCGCTGGCGAGCTCGGCCTACAACCACCCCGGCATCGTCCTCGCCGCCAGCTCCGGTGACTGCGGCTATCTCAACACCGCCTGCATCCACGACCCGCTCGGGGCGAACTTCCCCGCGGACTCACCGAACGTGCTGTCCGTCGGCGGCACCGCCCTGACCGAAAGCGCCGGCACCTGGACCAGCACCGCCTGGGAAGAAGGGGGCAGCGGCTGCAGCGAAGTCTTCTCGGCGGGGTTGTGGCAGAGCGCCACCGCCGGCTTCTCGGCGACCGGCTGCGGGAGCGGCCGGGCGATCGCCGACGTGTCCGCGATCAGCGATCCGAACACCGGCGTGGACGTCTACGACTCGACCCCCGAAGAACCGGGCGGCCCGACCGGCTGGGGCGTATGGGGCGGGACCTCGGTCGCCTCGCCGATCATCGCCGCCGAGTTCGCGCTGGCTGGGGGCGCCAGCGGCGTCTCCTACCCGGCCGCGACGCTCTACGCGCACTCCGGGGAGGCCGCGAACCTCTACGACGTGACCGCCGGCTCGACCGGCGAATGCGAAGGCCGGACGATCTGCCGGGCAGCGCCCGGATTCGACGGGCCGACCGGAGTCGGCAGCCCGCTCGGCCTCGGCGCCTTCGCCGTCGCCGGGGCCCCCGAGAGCACCTCGCCGCCGACGATCGCCGGCTACGCCGAGGAAGGCGACACCCTGACCGAGGGACACGGCGGCTGGACCGGGGGCCCGACCCAGTACGCCTACCAGTGGGAACGCTGCGGCTTCACGGGCGGCGGCTGCAAGACGATCCCGGGAGCCAACGCGCAGAGCTTCGAAGTCCCCCAGGGCTACACGGGCTTCACGATCCGCGTGCGGGAGACGGCCCGCAACGCCAAAGGCCCGAACAGCGCCCCATCGGCGGCCGTCGGCCCGGTCGCCTCAGACGTCCCCGCGATCACCGCCGTCACGCCACTGTCGGGCATCACCGGCTCGAACATCGTGGTCGAAGGCGCGGCGCTCGACCAGGCCTCGGGCGTCACCGTCGCCACCAGGCCGGCGGCCTTCACCGTCGTCTCCCCGGGCAAGCTCGAAGTAACCGTGCCGAACGGCGCCTTCAAGGGCAAGGTCTCGGTGACGACCCCGCACGGCACCGCCACCGGCAAACAGAAGTTCGCCGCCTCGCTCACGATCCGCTCGTTCAGCCCGGAAGAAGGTGCGCCCGGAACGACGGTGACGATCAAGGGTGTCGGCTTCAACAGCTCCTCGAAAGCCAGCTTCGCGGGCACGCCCGCGACGATCTCGAAACTCGCCGCCAAGAAGCTCAAGGTGATCGTCCCTGCAGGGGCGGTGAGCGGAGCGATCACCGTGACGAACACCGCCGCGCCCGTCGGGACCGTCTCCTCGGCGAGCCCCTTCACCCTGACGCCCTAGACCGGGGGGCCGCGCTCAGGCGGCCACCGTGGCGGGCAGCGAGAACACGCGGCGCGCGTTCTCCTGCAGGTAGAGCGACGTGCCCTCCGCGTCGAGCTCGAGCCGCTCCAGGCCCGCCAGCGCCGCGGCCGGCTGGATCATCGGGTAGTTGCTGCCGAACAGCACCTTGCGCGAGCCGCTGCCCGTCCGCATGTAGGCGACGAGCTCCTGGCGGGATGCGCTTGGCTCGTGTAGGCCGAGGTGTCGATGTAGACGTTCTCGTGCTTGCGCGCGACGGCGATCATCTCCTCGGTCCACGGGTAGCCGATGTGCCCGCCGACGATCGTCAGCTCCGGGAAGTCGATCGCGATCTGGTCGATGTACGGGATCGGCCTGCCTGGCTCGGACGGCCGCAGCGGGCCGGTGTGCCCGACCTGCGTGCAGAACGGAACGCCGAGCTCGACGCACTCCGCGTAGAGCGGGTAGAAGCGGCGGTCGGTCGGCGGCACCTCCCACAGCCAGGGCAGCATCCGCAGCCCGAGGAAACCGAGCTCCCGCACGCAGCGGCGCAGCTCCCGCACGGCCTCCATCGGCCGGTCGAGAGGGACGGCCGCGAGGCCCGCGAAGCGATCGGGGTGGGCGGCCACCCAGCCGGCGACCTCGTCGTTGGAGATCATCGCCCCCTCGCGCGGAGAGTGCCACGCGCGTCAGCACCCCGAAGTCGACCCCCGCCGCGTCCATCGCCGCGATCGTGATCTCGATCGGGAGCTCGTCCTCGGGCAGCTTCCCATCGGTCCAGCGGCGCAGCGAGGCGAACATCTCGTGGCCGATGAAGCGGCGCGTCGGGTGCTGCATCCAGGCGTCGACGATCACGGCGCAAAGCCTGTCAGACGCACTCCGCCGGGGCCCTCGCCCACCTTCGCCCGCTCAGGCGCGGGCTCGATCAAGGCGCTGCGGGGGAGCCTCCGCCGCGGCAGGCCGATCCCGTCGCAGAGCTTCACGCACGGCTCGTACACCGGCCGGTAGCCGAACATTTCGAGGACGGTGGCGATCCGGTAGCCGCGGGCGCGGAGCTTGCGGATGATGCCCGGGTAGGCGGCCAGCGTCTGACCCCGGGGGCCGCCGCCGTCGTGGGAGATGATGATCGAGCCTGGCCGAACCTGCGCGAGCACGCGCTGTTCGATCGCCGCCCTTCCGGGCCGGGCGTAGTCGGCGGGGTCGACGTTCCAGAGGATCGTCGAGAGTCCCAGCGAGCGCGCTGTGCGCAGGACGGATGCGTTGTAGCTGCCGTAAGGCGGCCGGAACACGCAGGGTGTGTAGCCGCTCAGCGAGCGGATCGCGGCGAGCGTCTGCTCGAGCTGCCCGCGTACGTCGGCGGTCCGCGTCAGATCGGGGTGGCTGAAGGTGTGATCGCCGAGCACGTCGCCGTCGCGCAGCTCGCGCAGCAGCATCGGGCGGAACTCGCTGCTCAGCTGGCGGCCGATCATGAAGAAGGTGGCCCGCGCGTTGCTCCGCTCGAGCATCCTCACGAACGCCGGCGTGTCCGTCCACGGCCCGTCGTCGAAGCCGATCGCCACCTCTTTGCGGGGCGGCCCTTCGCGGTGGGCCGCGGTGCCATCGCTGCGGCAGCCCACGACCCGGTAGAGCTGCGTGACGCCAGGCGGCGGGACAGGTGGCCCGTGCGGTGGTTCGGCGGCGGCGGTCCGCGCGGAGAGCGGATGGCCGTGGGCCTCCATCGCGACGGTGACGCTGAGCGCGGCGAGCGCGAGCACGGCGCCCAACAGGATCCGCGAGGAGGCGGAGCGCACCCCCGCCACCGGTGCCCCGCTGCCGGCGTTTGCAGCGCTCCGGTCCGATGCTGGGCTCGCGGGGGGCACCTGCCCTGCAAGATACATCGGCCCGCCGCACGGTCCACGGCGCCTCGGGCGGGCCGGCCGCATAGGGTTCTGCCGTGGGCGAGTACGTCGCGGCGATCGACCAGGGGACGACGAGCACGCGGCTGATCCTGTTCGACCGCGACGGGGGGATCGTCGCCGCCGACCAGCGCGAGCACCGCCAGATCCATCCCGCAGGCCGGCTGGGTTGAGCACGACGCCGAGGAGATCTGGCAGCGCACGCAGGAGGTGATCGCGGGCGCGCTGGCGAGCGCCGGCGTGGCGGCGGGCGAGATCGCCGCCCTCGGCATCACCAACCAGCGCGAGACGACCGTGGTGTGGGACCGGGAGACGGGCCGGCCGCTGCACAACGCGATCGTCTGGCAGGACACCCGCACCGGCCAGCTGGTTCGCGAGCTCGCCGGCGAGCAGGGTCCGGACCGCCTGCGCGGCGCCGTCGGCCTGCCCCTGTCGACGTACTTCTCCGGGCCGAAGATCGCGTGGATCCTCGAGCACGTCGAGGGCGCGCGCGAGCGAGCCGAAGCCGGGGAGCTGGCCTTCGGGAACATCGACAGCTGGCTGCTCTGGAACCTCACGGGCGGTCCGCAGGGCGGCATCCACGCGACCGACGTGACCAACGCGAGCCGCACGATGCTGATGGACCTGCAGACGCTCGACTGGCACCCGCCCAGCCTCGATCTGATGGGGATTCCCGCGGCGATGCTGCCCGAGATCCGCTCCTCGAGCGAGCTTTTCGGCGAGGCGGCCGGGACGGCCCTCGGCGGGCGCCCCGTGGCGGGCATCATGGGCGACCAGCAGGCGGCGCTGTTCGGGCAGAGCTGCTTCGACGCGGGCGAGGCCAAGAACACCTACGGGACGGGCTCCTTCCTGCTGCTCAACACCGGCACGGAGATCGTCCGCTGCGCGCGAGCTGCTGACGAGCGTCGCCGGCAAGGTCGGCGACGCGCCCACCAGCTACGTGCTCGAGGGCTCGATCGCCGTGACCGGCGCAGCTGTGCAGTGGCTGCGCGACCAGCTCGGCCTGATCTCCACCGCGGCCGAGGTCGAGGACCTGGCCCTGACCGTGCAGGACAACGGCGGCGTGTACTTCGTGCCGGCCTTCTCGGGCCTGTTCGCGCCGCGCTGGCGCGAAGACGCCCGCGGCGTGATCGTCGGGCTGACCGCCTACGCCCGCGCGGGGCACATCGCCCGGTCGGTGCTGGAGGCTACGTCCTGGCAGACCCGCGAAGTCCTCGACGCGGCCCGCAGGCGTCGCCGGGCACGGCGCTCGCCGAGCTGAAGGTCGACGGCGGCATGACCGCCAACGAGCTGCTGATGCAGCTCCAGGCGGACGTGCTCGGCGTGCCCGTGGTGCGCCCCGCGGTGACCGAGACGACGGCGCTCGGCGCGGCCTTCGCGGCCGGCCTCGCCGTCGGGCTTCTGGTCCGACCAGCAGGAGCTGCGCGAGCGCTGGCGGGAGGACCGGCGCTGGGAGCCGAAGATGGACCCGGCGCGACGCGAGCGCGAGCTCGGCCAGTGGCGCAAGGCCGTCGAGCGCTCGCTCGACTGGGCCTAGAGGGCTCAGGGAGTGAGGATGATCTTCAGCGCCTCGCGCCGGTCGTAGACGGCGTACGCCTCGGCGGCGTCCTCGAGCGCCATGTGGCGTGTGACCAGCGGGGCCGGGTCGACGCGCCCGCTCGCCAGCATCGCCAGCACCGGGTCGACGTGCGCGAGCACGTTCGCCTGGCCGCCCCGCAGCGTGATCGCCTTCAGCCACAGCAGTCCCATGTGCACCTCGGTGCGTTCGGCGTACACGCCGATGCACTGCACGCTGCCGCAGGCCCGCGTCAGGCGGATCGCCATCTCGAGCGCCCGCGGGTCGCCGACCGCGTCGATCGTGACGTCGGCGCCGCGCCCTTCGGTGGCAGCCGCGATCGCCGCTTTCGGGTCCTCCTCGGTGAGGTGGACGGGCTCGGCGCCGAACGCCCGGGCGACGTCCAGGCGGTCCGCGACCGTGTCGATCGCGAACACCTTGGCCGCGCCCGCAGCCAGCGCGACCTGTGCCGCGCACAGGCCGACCGGGCCGAGGCCCAGCACCGCGACCACGTCGCCGAGCTGCATGCCGGCTGTCCTTGATCGCGTGGAAGCCCGTGCCCATCACGTCGCCCGCGAACAGCGCCACGTCGCTGCTCATCCCCTCAGGGACCTTGCGCAGCACGAGGTCCGCGTTGGGAACCAGCGCCATCTCGGCCTGGGTGCCCTGCAGCGAGCCGAGGGTCGCGCCGTGGCCGAAGGTGCGCGAGTGCAGACAGCGGTGGAAGAGCCCGCGGCGGCAGAACCAGCAGGTACCGCAGGCCGTCTGGAAGCAGCCGAGCACGCGGTCGCCGGCCGCCACCCTCGTGACCGCCGTCGCCCGCCGCCAGCACCGTGCCGACGTACTCGTGGCCGATCGTGAAGCCCGCCTCGATCTGAACGCGGCCGTGGTAGATGTGCAGGTCCGACCCGCACACCCCGGTCGCCTCGATCCGCACGATCGCGTCCGTCGGGTCGAGCAGCTCGGGCTCGGGCCGATCCTCGACGCTGACCACGCCGGGAGCCTGGAAGGTGACCGCTCGCATCGAGGCGGGAGCCTAGCGGCTCGGCGAGGGGGCTAGTCGGCGACCGTCTGGGACTGCACGGCGGCTGCGCTTTCGGAGCGCTCCATCACCATCCGCACCACCTCGGCGCGGATCTGCTCGCCGTAGAGCTCGGCTTCGGAGGTCAGCGCCTGGATCGCCAGGCCCGTGAGCAGCGCGTCGAGACGCCACGTCCACGGGATCTCGGCGTTCGGTTCGGGCGGCACCAGACCCTCCAGCGCGACCTCCACGAGGGCGAACCACTCGCTGAGGCGCTCCTCGATCGTCCTGCGCAACGCTGGCAGCCGCAGAGCCTCGCCGTTGGCGTTGATCCAGACGTGCCACGTCTCGATCACCTCCCGGTCCTCCGCCAGCACGCTGTCGAGCAGCGCTTCCAGCCGCGCCCGGCCGGGGGGGATTCCCTCGATCGCCGCCTCGTAGCGCTCCTGACTGCGCTCCGTCACGTAGACGAGCGTCTGGGTCAGCAGGTCCTGGCGATTCTCGAAGTAGTGGTTGAGCATCCCCGTGCTGACCCCCGCCTCCTCGGCGACCATCCGCATCGTCGTGCCGGCGAAGCCCTCGCGCGCGATCACCGCCGCGGCCGCGCGGCAGATCTGCTCCCGGCGTATGGGTCCCATCCCCAGCTTGGGCACTCGCTCAGTTCCCTCCAGGATCTGTGCTCCGCCTCGATCCTCTCACGTCCACCGATCGACTTGCAAGTGCAGCAGGAGATCGGCGCCGCCGCAACGCGGAGGACCGCCCGCGACGGCGGTCCTCCGGCCTCAGCCGGGGCGCTCGGCGAGCCGCTCGGCGCGGGCCCGTTCGGCGCGCAGGGCGCCCGCCAGCGCCTCGTCACGGCGCTCGCGCAACCCGGCGGGTGGCTCGCCCGCAGGCTCGCCGGCTCCCTGGCCGGAGGACCCCGCGAGCGGCTCGGCCGCCGCGGGGTCCTCGCCGATCGCCTCCGCGATCAGCGCCAGCGAGGCGCCCCGCAGCGCCGCCGACTGCAGCGGCCCGGCGACGGCCCAGCTGCGAGCGAGGCCGTCTCGCACGACTTCGTCGATCTCCTGGGCGCCGGCCACGCCGTTCTCGAGCAGCCACCGGCACTCCCTGAGCATCGCCACCTCGAGTCGTCCGGCGAGCATCCCCGGGACCTCACGACGAACCGCCACGGGCCGCTTGCCGATCGCCCGCAACAGCTGCGAGACCCGGTCCAGGAGCCGAGGCGGCGTGTCGCGCGCGGCCAGCAGCTCGACCAGCGGGTTGAGCATCGGCGGCGTGCCGTAGCGCATCGCCACCGTCCGCTCACCGGCGCCCGCCGCCTCGCCGACCATCGTCACCGAGACCGCCTCGCTGGTGGTCGCGACGAGCGCCTCGGGGTGGGCCGCGGCCAGCGGCCCGATCCCGGCAGCTTTCCGCTCGAGCTCTTCCGGCAGCGCCTCGACGATCAGCGTCAGCCTGCCGTCCGCTCCCGCCACCTCCTCGGCGTGCCCGATCAGCGCCCGGGCGCGCTCGAGCTCGGCGGGGCCGGCCAGCCCGTACCCGGCCGCCAGGCGCAGGGCCTCCTCGACGAGCTGGGCCGAGCGCTCCTGGCCGCCGTTCAGCCACACGACCGAGCAGCCGCCGAGCGCGAACTCACCGCTGAGCTGCGCAGCATCCGTGCCGTCGCCGAGCACCGCGATGCGCGTCAAGGCCCCGCCCTGCTCGCGCCGGCGCCGCTTGCCGTCGGCCTCCGCAAGCACCCATACACGTTGCAGAACATATCCCCCGGGCAGGCGGCCAGAGCGTGTCCGGCTGCACGATCGCGCTCAGCGGCGGCCGGTTGAGGTCGGGCCGCCGATCTACTTTCATGGGGCCCATGTCCTCCAGAGCTCCGGCGCCGCCCGCGGCGGGCGGCGAGGCCCCTTCGCTCGAGGTGCTCGACGCGGTCCAGCGACGGGTGCTGTGGCTCGCCACCAGCATGGTCCACCACGCCAACCGCGTGCGCCGAACCGAGTCCGGCGTCAAGGTCGGCGGGCACCAGGCCTCCTCGGCCTCGATGGTGAGCATCATGTCGGCGCTGTGGTTCGCGCACCTGCGCGGGCCCGACCGCGTCTCGGTCAAGCCGCACGCGGGGCCGGTCCTGCACGCGATCAACTACCTGCTCGGGTCGCTCGATCGGCGCTACCTGACCGAGCTGCGGGCGTTCGGCGGCCTGCAGAGCTACCCGAGCCGCGCCAAGGATCCGGATCCGGTCGACTTCTCGACGGGCTCGGTCGGCATCGGCGCGACCGCGACGCTGTGGAGCGCGCTCGCCCACCGCTACGTGGCGGGCCATTTCGAGGTGCCGCGCGGCGGCCGGCAGATCGCGCTGCTCGGCGACGCCGAGCTCGACGAGGGCGCCGTCTGGGAAGCGCTGATCGATCCGATCGCGGCGCGCCTCGGCGAGGTGCTGTGGATCGTCGACGTCAACCGCCAGTCGCTCGACCGGGTCGTGCCCGAGATGGCGATCGCCCGCAACATCGCGATGTTCGAGGCCGCGGGCTGGGAGACGATCACGGTCAAGTACGGACGCCGCCTGCGCGAGCTGTTCGCCCGCGACGGGGGCGAGCTGCTGCGCCGGCGGATCGACGAGATGTCCAACGAGGAGTACCAGCGACTGCTGCGCAGCCCCGCCCCCGAGCTGCGCGAGCGGCTGCCCGGCCGGGGACGCGGCGCCGAGCTGCGGCGACTGCTCGCGGACGTCGACGACGCGGCCCTCTCCGCGGCGGTGCGCGACCTCGGCGGCCACGACCTCGCCGACCTGCTCGACGCGTTCACCGCGCGCGGACGCCGACGACCGACCGTCCGGCGGTGATCTTCGCCTACACGATCAAGGCCTGGAGCCTGCCGACCGAGGGCCACCCGGCCAACCACTCGGCGCTGCTGACCGACGCCCAGTGGCGCACGCTGGCGGCGGAGCTCGGCGCCGACGCGGACGATCCCTGGGCACCGCTGCCGCCCGGCAGCCCGGAGGCGGAGCTGTGCGCCGCCGCGGCGCGCCGCCTGCAGCGCGAGCAACCGCCGCCGGCGAAGCGCTCCTGCGGTGCCCGCGGAGCTGGCCCGCGAGCACACCGGCGACCGTCTCCACCCAGCAGGCCTTCGGGCGCTTCCTCATGGACCTCGCCCACGACGCCCCCGAGGCGGCCGCGTCGCTCGTCACGGTCAGCCCCGACGTCGCCTCCTCGACGAACCTCGGCGGCTGGATCAACCGCGCCGGGGTCTGGAACGTCGGCGAGCGGATCGACTGGTTCGCCGACGACAGCGACACGCTCGTGCGCTGGCGCGAGTCCGAGCACGGCCAGCACATCGAGCTCGGCATCGCCGAGGGCAACCTGGTCGGCCTGCTCGGCGAGCTCGGCGCGACCTGGTCGCGCGACGGCCAGCCGCTGCTGCCGATCGGGACGCTCTACGACCCGTTCGTCAACCGCGCACTCGAGCAGTGGTCGTTCGGCATCTACGCGGGCGGCCAGTCGATCCTCGTCGGCACGCCGGCGGGCGTCACGCTCGCACCCGAGGGCGGCGCGCACCAGTCGATCATCACCCCCTCGGTCGGGCTCGAGCAGCCGCGCTGCGTCGCCTGGGAGCCGGCCTTCGGCCAGGACCTCGAGTGGATGCTGCTGGCGCGCGCTGGCGCAGGCTCGGGCGAGCCGACGGCACATCGGCCTACCTGCGGCTCAGCACCCGGCCGATCGACCAGGCGCTGGCGCTGCTGCCGGCGGCGGGCCGACGCGCGCGAGCGGCGCCGGCGCCAGGTGCTGGCGCGGCGGCTACCGGCTGCTCGAGCAGGACGCGCCCGCCCGAGCGTGACGCTGGCGGCGATCGGCGTCGATCGTGCCGGAGGCGCTCGCGGCCGCCGCCGAGCTGGCCCGGCGCCGGGATCGCCGCGGACGTCGCTCTGCCTCACCTCGCCCGACCTGCTGTTCCGCGCGCTGCAGGCCCGCGGCGGCCTCGGCGAGGGAGACGACGCGATCCTCGCCGAGCTGTTCCCGGCCTCGCGGCGCAGCCCCGATCGTGAGCGTGCTCGACGGCCACCCCCACACGCTCGCCTTCCTGGGCAGCGCGCGCCGGCGCGCCGCAGAGCTGCCTCGGCGTCCAGGACTTCGGCCAGTCCGGCGACGTGCAGGACCTCTACCGCCACTTCGGCATCGACGCCGACACGATCGTCGGCGCCGCGCTCGACCTGATCGGCTGAGCCTCAGTCCGCGACCGGCTCGCGCAGCCTTCCGGTCTCGGGGTCGAAGACGAAGCCGCGGATCGCCTCGCGGCTCGGCAGCTCAGGAGCGGCTCGCAGCCGGGCAAGGCTGTCACGCAGCGCCGCCTCGACGTCGTCGAACGCGCCCAGCCGCCAGCTCGGTCGGGCGCCGTCGCGCCGCCAGGGCACGCGTGTAGTCGTCCTCGGAGGCGCCCATCAGGCCGCAGCCCTCGTGCATCACGACGACGACCTCCCTGGTGCCGAGCAGCCGCTGCGAGACGCTCAGCGAACGGATCGCGTCGTCGGTCGCGAGGCCGCCCGCGTTGCGGATGATGTGGGCGTCGCCGCGCGCGATGCCGAGCATCGGGAACAGGTCGATGCGCGTGTCCATGCAGGACAGCACGGCCACCCGGCGGCGCGGGCCGGGGGCTGAGACCCGGCGCCGCCAGCTCGCTCGGCCCGGGCCGCCGCCGCCGCCAGCATCTGTTCGGCATTGCTCTCGCTCATCGCCGGAAGGCTAGCCGCGCGCCCGACGGGGCCGGCGCGCGGGCACCGCGTCTCGCAGGGCCGCGGACGGCCGCGGATGCGCCTGCCGCGACCTCGACCGGCTCGGTGCTGCGCAGCGCGCGCGCCAGCACGAACGCGCCCTCGAGCGAGCAGATCATCGAGATCGCCAGCGCCCGCGCGCGCGTCGTCCGTCGATCCCCGCTTCGGTCGAGCCGCGCCGCGGCCGATGCGGATCCAGCTCTCGAACACCTCGGCACACGCCTCGCCGCATCGGCTCGCTGCTGCTCGAGATCTCGAGCGCCACGGTGGCGATCGGGCAGGCGTCGGCGTAGTCGGTCTCGCGAAGCGTCGCCGCGGCCCCCGCGAAGAAGTTCTCGGTCGCCGCGACCGGGTCGGCTCCGGGGATGAAGAAGAGGTCGATCAGCTGCCCGTAGAGCGCCCCGGAATGGCGAATCGCCTCCTCGCCGAGCTGCTCCTTGCCGCCGGGGAAGAAGTGGTAGATCGAGCCGAACGGGGCGCTCGCCTCGGCCACGATCTGCTTGACGCCGGTCGCCATGTAGCCCTGCTTGCGAAACAGCTCGGAGCTGGCCTCGACGATCCGGTCCCTGGTTGCGCCCGCCATCGTCTCGATGATACGTTATCGCTCACTAGAGCGATCTATCTAATGGGAGGCGACGATGCCCCAGCTCGAGCTGACGGCCGGCACGATCGACTACGAGGACACCGGCGGCGACGGGGCCGTGCTGGTGCTGCTGGGAGGGCTCGTGATGGACGGGTCGGTGTGGGACCCGATGGTCGAGCTGCTGCGGACGCGTCATCGCTGCGTCGTGCCGACGCTACCGCTCGGCGCCCACCGGCAGCCGATGCGCCCCGACGCCGACCTCACCCTGGCCGGCTACGCGAGGATGGTCGCGGAGCTGCTCGACCGCCTGGACCTCCACGAGGTGACGCTCGTGCAGAACGACCACGCGGCGACGATCGTGCTGGCCGGCGAAGCCCCCGCACGGGTTGCCCGCATCGTGATCTCCTCCTGCGAGGCCTTCGAGAACTTCCCGCCGGGGCTGCCGGGCAAGAACATCCGCGCAACGGCGTTCATCCCCGGCGGGCTGTTCCTCTCGATGCAGGCGCTGCGCCTGCGGGCGCTGCGGCGGCTGCCGATCGCCTTCGGCTGGATGTCCAAGCGACCGCTGCCCGACGAGCTGCTCGACCGCTGGCTCGAGCCGCTGCAGACCCAGCGCGGCGTACGCCGGGACCTGCGCCGCTACGCGACCTCGGCGCGGCGGCGGCAGATGATCGAGGCGTGCGAGCGCCTGCGGCGCGTTCGAGCGCCCCGCGCTCGTGGTGTGGACACCGGAGGACCGCGTGCAGCGTCCCGAGCACGGCCGCCGGCTGGCGGCGCTGCTGCCTGACGCGCGGCTCGTGGAGATCAGCGACAGCTACACCCTGATCATGCGCGACCAGCCCGAGGCCTTCGCCCGGGCCGTTGCGGACTTCGTCGCCGAGACGGCGCCGCTGGCCTCCGCCGGGGCCTAAAGGGTGCGCTTGGCGTAGAGTGCCCGCCGTGGAGGTGAGCGGGCGGCACATCGTGATCACCGGCGCCGCGGGGGGCATCGGGCGGGCTCTGGCCAGGCGACTCGCCGAGGAGCGCCCCAGCCACCTCGTGCTCGCCGACCGCGACCTCGCGGGCGCGCGGGGAGTGGCCGAGCCGCTGGGCGCGCAGGCGGTCGAGTTCGACGCCGGCGAGGAGCGCAGCGTGCTCGCCCTGATCGAGCAGGCCCGTGAGGCCGGCGGGCCGGTCGACATCTTCATCTCCAACGCGGGCGTGCCGGGCGCGATGGGCGGCCCCGAGGCCGACGACGCGGCCTGGGATGAAGCCTGGCGGGTCAACGTCATGTCCCACGTCTGGGCCTCGCGGGCGCTCCTGCCCGAGATGCTCGAGCGCGGCGAGGGCTACCTGATAAACACCGCCTCTGCGGCGGGCCTGCTGACGCAGGTCTCATCGCTCGTCTACAGCGTCACCAAGCACGCGGCCGTGGCGCTCGCGGAGTGGATGTCGATCGAATACGCCGAGCGGGGCGTGCGGATCTCGTGCATCTGCCCCCAGGGCGTGCGCACGCCGATGCTCGAACTGGCGATGGAGGATGCGGCCGGCGCCGCCGCGCTGAACGCCGGCGGCCTGCTCGAACCCGAGGACGTCGCCGAGGCGGTGCTCGAGGGGATCCGCGAGGAGCGGATGCTGATCCTGCCGCACGAGAACGTCGCCGGCTTCATGGCGCTGAAGGGCGCCGACCCCGAACGCTGGCTGAAGGGGATGCGGCGGATCGTACGCGGCGCTCGAGAGGGCGCCGCGGGCTGAAACGCGAACCGGCCGTAGGGGTGCGCGCAGGTGGGAGCGGATGGCCCGGGACCGCCCTCCCAGCCCCGGAAAACGGGCCGAAATTCTGTCGCATATTCGTCTAGAGGCCCCGCCGGCCGGGAGGTTGGGGAGTCGCATGCGTCGATAGCAGGGGCAAGATGATCGCCAGCGCCGGCCCGTCCGTGATGCCTCTGACCGCCGGGCTCGGACGGCGTCCTCGCCATGCCGTTCTCGCCGCGGGCGGGCTGCTCGTTGCCGCGGTGGGGTTGCTGGCGCTCCACGACTCCGGGCTGCTGGGCGGCCCCCGCTTCGACACCCTCTTCAACGACTGGGTCTACAACGGCGCCGAGTTCCTCGTCGCCGGGCTCGTGCTGGCCCGCGCGCTGCTCGTGGAGTCCGAGCGGCGCGCATGGCTCGTGCTCGCGATCGGCATCGCCTTCTATGCGGCCGGCGACCTCTACTACACGCTGGCACTCGAAAACTCGGCGAGCATCCCCACCCCCTCGCCGAGCGACGCCCTGTATCTGCTGTTCTACCCCTGCGCGTACGCGATGCTGGCGCTGCTCCTCGGCCGGCACATGCGCCACGTGCACGCCAGCGTCTGGCTCGACGGGGCGATCGGCGGCCTGACGCTCGCGGCGGTCGGCGCGGCCCTCGTGCTCGATCCGGTCATCAACACGACCCACGGCGCGTTGGAGTCCGTGGCGACGAACCTCGCCTACCCGCTCGGCGACCTGGTCCTGATCGTGTTCGTGTTCGGCGTGTTGGCCCTCACCGGCTGGCGGCCGGGCCGCGCGTGGCTGCTGATCCTGCTGGGCTTCTCGGTGACGGCGGTGGCAGACAGCATCTACCTGTTCAGGGTCGCCGAAGGGACATACGGGGCCGGCACGGCGCTCGACGCACTTTGGCCGATCGGACTGGCGCTGCTGGCCTTCGCCGCCTGGTCGAAGCCGCGCCGCAGCGAGGACGGCAACTTCGCCGACGTGGCAGTGATGATCCTGCCCTGCGTGTTCGGGGCGGTGGCCCTGTTCCTGCTGATCCGAGCCAACTACGTGCACCTCGGGGTGATTCCCGAGACGCTCGCCGGGCTGGCGCTGCTGGTCGGCTGGCTGCGCTTCGCGGCGACGTTCAGCGACGTGCGCAAGCTCTCCGGGATCCGCGACCGCCAGGCGCGCACGGACGATCTCACCGGGCTCGCCAACCGGCGGCAGTTCTACGCCCAGCTGAACCGGGCGATCGAGGGCTGCAGGGAGCGGGGAGCGAGCTTCGCGCTGCTGACGATCGACCTCGACCACTTCAAGGAACTGAACGACACGCTCGGCCACTACGCGGGGGACCTGCTGCTCCAGCAGATCGGCCCGCGCATGCAGAGCGTGGTGCGGGGAGACGCCGTCGCGCGACTGGGCGGCGATGAGTTCGGGTTGATCCTGCGCGATGCCTCGGGAGCCGCGGCGGCCGCCGAGCGCATCCACCAGGCGCTGGCCCGCCCGTTCGAGCTCGACGACCTGACCGTGGCGGTGCAGGCCTCGGCCGGCATCGCGGTGTTTCCCGACGACGCGACGTCGACGAACGGGCTGCTGCAGCGGGCCGACGTGGCCATGTACCAAGCGAAGTCGCAGCGCAGCCGCTACGCCTTCTACTCGCCCGGCGCCAGCACCGGCAGCCGCGAGCGGCTGGGGCTCGTGGCCGAGCTGAGAAGCGCGATCGAGCAGGGCGGCCTCGTCGTCCACTACCAGCCCCAGGTCGACCTGCGCACGAACACCGTCAGCGGCGTCGAGGCGCTCGTCCGCTGGCAGCACCCCCGCCGCGGGCTGCTCGGACCCGACCAGTTCGTGCCGATCGCCGAGCAGACCGGCGTGATGCGCGAGCTGACGGCCTCGGTCCTCGAGCAGGCGCTGGCGCAGCAGCGTGCCTGGCTCGACGAGGGCCACGACCTCAGCCTGGCGGTCAACGTGTCCGCCACCAACCTGCTCGACACGGCCTTCCTCGGCGACCTGCGACGGCGCCTGGACCGCTGGCGCACGCCGCCCGGCATGCTGCGCCTCGAGATCACCGAGAGCGTGTTGATCGCCGAGGGGTCACGTGTGGGGCGGGTGATCGACTCGCTCGGCGATCTCGGCGTGAAGCTCTCGCTCGACGACTTCGGCACGGGCTACTCGCCGCTGTCCTACCTGCGCGAACTTCCCGTCGCCGAGATCAAGATCGACCGCTCCTTCGTCGAGGCGATGATGAGCGACCGGGACACGGCGACGATCGTCGCGGCCGTGATCGGACTGGCACGGCGACTCGGCATCGAGGTCGTGGCCGAGGGCATCGAGACGGCCGGTCAGCTCGAGATGCTGCGCACCTTCGACTGCCCGTTCGCGCAGGGCTACCTGTTCAGCCGGCCTCTGCCCGCCCAGGTAGTGGGGCGCTGGCTGCGCGAGGACGCGCTCTCCCACATCGCCGAGGAGGTGCTGGCGGCCGACCCGATCGAGGGCGGACGGACGGCGCTGGAATCGCGGCTCGGGCAGGGCTCCGCCGCGGCCCTCGTGTGGCCCGGGCCGGTCGGGCGCGAGAGCGCGACGGCCCGCTAGCAGGGCCGGTTAGGAGCCGGCCCGGGCGGTCGCCCGCTTGGCGGACTTGGCCTTCGGCTTCCTGGCCTTCTTGACGGGCGGACCGGACCGGGTGACACTCGCTTCGCTCGCATCCCCGAACCGGCCAGCGATCGCCAGCAGATCCTTCATACCGCTGGCGATCCCGCGGGTCAGCACCTCGATGTCGGGCGCGCCGTCGTAGTCGCCGGTGACGCCGAAGTACAGGCCGCCGTCGTAGGAGAAGATCGCGACCACGATCCTGACCGAGCCGACGACGGGCACGAAGGGGTAGGACTCGAGCATCCGCCGCCCGAGCGTGTACACCGGCTGCTGGGGCCCGGGCACGTTGGTGGTTGCCGTGTGCATGTTCAGCCGCGGTGAGGCCGTCACGAGGCGGCTGCCCAGCGCCAGCAGCATCGGCGGCGCGAAGCCCGACATCGACGACAGCACGTCCCCGGCCACCGCCTGCTTGGTCTCCTTGATGCCGTCCATCTCGCCGCGGATCCGCTCGAGCCGGGCGCGATGGCTGTCGAGGCCGACGGGCAGCCCGGCGAAGACGGCCGAGACGCGGTTGTTGTAGACGCCCTGCTCGCCGCGACGGCGCACCGAGACCGGCACCATCGTGCGGACCAGATCGTCGGGCCCGGGCGGTTCCCCGCGCGACTCCAGCAGCTCACGGAAGCCGTTGGTGATGATCGTCAGGACCACGTCGTTGACGGTTCCGCCGAGCGCCGCCCGCACGGTCTTCACGTCGGTCAGGCGCACGTCGGCCCAGGCCCAGCGCCGGTGCGGGCCGATCGGGCCGGTGAGCGAGTTCGAGGCGACCGGCCGCATGCGCGGGCTGGCCGCCGCCGCGGCGCGGGCCGCTTCGCTGACGGTGCGCAGCGTCTCCCGCGGGGTCTGCACGGGGCGGCACAGCGACTGCAGCTGATCCCCTTCGGGCTCACTTTGTGGGCCACCGTACGCGCCAGCAGCTCGACGCTCGAGGGCTCAGGCGGCGGGGAGAACACCCGCCGCTGCCCGCCGCCGGTGGTGTCGGAGAACATCACCGACATCAGGTCGGTGGCGGCGACCCCGTCGACCATGCAGTGGTGCACCTTCGACAGCAGCGCCCAGCGCCCGTCGGCGAGGCCCTCGACGGACCACAGCTCCCACAGCGGCTTGTTGCGATCGAGATGCTGGGAGAACACGCGGGCGGCCATGTTGCGCAGCTGCTCCTCGCTGCCGGGGGCCGGCACGGCGGTGTGGCGGACGTGGTAGTCGAGGCTGAAGTGAGGGTCATCGACCCACGCCGGCGCGCCCGCCCCGAGCGGCATGAAGCGCACCTTCTGGCGGTAGCGGGGGACGAGATCGAGCTTCGAGGCGACCATCTCCATCAGGTCCGCGAACGGCGGCGGCGGGCCCTCGAACAGGCTGACCCCGCCGATGTGCATCGGCGTCACATCATTCTCGATGTGCAGGAAGGACGAGTCGATCGCGCTCATCCATTCCATGCAGGCTCCTCCGAGCGTGAGAGCAGCTCGTCGAGCACGGCGTAGACGGCGGGGTTGACCGACATGCCGCAATGGCTCGACTGCACCTCGACGTTGCGCGAGTGCGGGTCGAGGCAGGCGTTCCAGTCGACGATGCCGTCGCTGCGGGAGAAGATCGAGACGGCCTCCACGTGCTCCGGGAGCGGCGCGGTCATGTCCTCCCAGAACGTCCCGCAGCATTCGCCCTCGGCGCACTCGGTGGAGAAGACCCGGGACATCCCGAGGTCACCCAGGCGGGCCATCAGCTTCACCGTGCGCAGCACCTGCGGTGAGACCGCCAGCGGATCGCAGACGGGCGAGCCCAGCATCACCAGGGCGGCGACGTTCTCGGGCTCGCGCACGGCCAGCGAGCGAGCCAGCGCGCCGCCGCGGCTCTGGCCGATCAGCACGACCGGCTCCTCGCAGCGCGCGGCGAACGTCCACAGCTGCTCCTGCAGGCGGCTGACGATCCGCTCGGCGCAGCCGGCGTTGATGCGCATGCCGCTGGTGGAGACGGCGTGCCCGCGGCGGCGCAGCCAGGCCCGCATCACCGCCAGCGAGCTGTCGCCGGCCATGAAGCCCGGGATCAGCATCACCGGCTGGGAGCTCTCGCGGCGCCGCGCTAGCAGCGGACCACCGGCCAGGGCGCTCCCCGCGATCAGGCGAGCCAGCTCGCCGCCGTAGCGCAGCTCGCCCCACAGCGGCGCACCCGGCGCCTCCCATCCTCCCTCGGCAGCCATCCTAGTTGCGAATGTTACCTGCAAACTGGCCGTCCGGCTAGGGCCCGGCGGGGAGCGCTTCGATCGGCGTGGCCGCGAGCGCCGCTCAGGTGATCGCGGCGTCGAGCGCGGCGGGGTCGTGCGAGCAGATCAGCTCAACCTCGCCGCCGTGACGCTGCGCGAGCTCGCGCAGCCGCTCGACGTTCTCCCGCCGTCGGGCGCCATCGACCTGGTTCAGCACCTGGAAGGCCGAGAGCCCCGGCGGGCAGTGCGGCGGCGTCTGCACCTGGCTCTGTCGGAAGTAGGCGTCGCCGCAGTGCAACAACCAGCCATCGCCCCTGCGGACCGCCACGCCGGTGTGGCCGGCGGTGTGGCCGGCGAGGGGGATCAGGAGGACCTCGGCGCCGCTGCCCGGCAGGATCCGCACCCCCGCGAAGCCGTACCAGTCCTCGCCGCCGCCCTGGTGCTCGACCCAGCGGGGACCGTGGGCCCAGTGCGCGGGTATGTAGCGCTGGCGCTCGCGCAGTCCCGGGTTCAGCGCGGCCCGCAGCTCCTCACCGAGCAGGTGCACCTCGGCGGCGGGGAAGTCGGGCAGGCCGCCCGAGTGGTCGAGGTCGAGGTGGGTGGTGACGATGTGGCGGACGTCGCCAGGGTCGAAGCCGAGCGCCCTCAGCTGGGCGGCCGCGGTCTCCTCGGCGTGGAGCTCGGGACGGACGACGGCGTTGAACATCGTGCCGAGCTGGCGCCGCTTGGCCACGTCGCCGCTGCCGAAGCCGGTGTCGACGAGCACCAGGCCCTCGGCGCCCTCGATCAGCAGGCAGTGGCAGACCAGCCGGGTGGGCGCCAAAAGGCCCCCGGACCCGGCCAGCAGGCGGGCACCGCGCGGGCACATCGTGCCGCAGTTGAGGTGATGGATCGCTCGTGGCGAGACGTTCACTGGAGCGAGAGCCTATCCGCGGCCCGCCCGCCGGGGCCGCGAGATAGCATCGCGGCCGTGGAGGGTGAGAGGGAGACCGGCGTGCGGTGCGGTGAGCGGTTCGCCACCTACCCGGAGCTGTTCGGCGGGGCCCTGCGGGCAACCAGAGGGCTGGCCGAGCAGGGGGTCGGGGCGGGCGACCGCGTGGCACTGCTGCTGCGCAACTCGATCGAGTTCCTGCAGGCCTCGATCGCCACGGTGCCGCTCGGCGCCAGCGCGGTGCCGATCAACTGGCACTGGCGCGGCGAGGAGATCGCGCACGTGCTCACCGACAGCGCCGCCAAGGTGCTGATCGTGCACGCCGACTTGTGGCCGGCGATCGAGAGCAGCGTGCCCCCCGGCGTGACGGTCGTCGCGGTTCCCGGCGGGGAGCCGTCCGCCCAGATCGCCGGCGCGGAGAGCTGGGCCGAGTGGCTGTCGCGCCTTGAGCCCTGGCTCGAGGCGCCCGAGAGCGCACCGATGAGCATCATCTACACGTCCGGGACCACCGGCAGGCCGAAGGGCGTCGTGCGGACGCCTTCGAGCGAGCAGACACGCGAGGAAACCCGTGCGATGCTCGCGCAGATCTTCCAGCTCGGCGAGGGCGAGCGGACGGTGATCCCGGCGCCGATGTACCACACGGCGCCAAACGTCTATGCGCTCGCCGCGGCGCTGCTCGGCATGGACATGACGATCATGGAGCGCTTCGACGCCGAGGACTTCCTGCGCATCGTCCAGGACAACCGCGTGACGGTCGTGCAGATGGTGCCGACGATGTTCGTGCGGATGCTGGCGCTGCCGGGGCCGGTGCGCGACTCCTACGACCTCTCCTCGCTGCGCTGGATCGTCCACGCCGCCGCGCCCTGCCCGCAGGAGGTCAAGCGCGCGATGATCGAGTGGCTCGGGCCGATCGTCGCCGAGTACTACGGCGGCACCGAGACCGGGCCCGTGACCTACTGCACGAGCGAGGAATGGCTCTCGCACCCGGGCACGGTGGGGCGGCCGATCGAGCGAGCCCGGATCCGGATCCTCGACGAGCACGGCGAGGAGCTGCCGGCGGGCGAGCCGGGCGAGGTGTACTCGTGGCTGGACGTGTTCCCCGACTTCACCTATGCGAACGACGAGCACAAGCGCCGCGAGGTCGAGCGCGACGGGCTGATCAGCTGCGGCGACATCGGCTACCTCGACGGCGAGGGCTACCTGTACCTCAACGACCGTCGCTCGGACATGGTGATCAGCGGCGGCGTGAACATCTACCCGGCCGAGATCGAGGCCTGCCTGCTGACGCTCGAGGGCGTCCGCGACTGCGCCGTGTTCGGGATCCCCGACGAGGAATTCGGCGAGGCGCTCGCGGCCTACGTCGAACTCGAGCAGAGCGCGGCGCTGGGGGAGGACGACGTGCGCGACCACGTCCGCAGCAGGCTGGCGGGCTACAAGACACCGCGGCTGGTCCGTTTCGAGGAGTCGCTGCCGCGGGAGGACTCGGGCAAGATCTTCAAGCGGCGGTTGCGAGAGCCGTACTGGGCGGGCCGGGAGCGCGCGATATGAGCGACGCGCTCGCGCAGCCGCGCACGGTCGCCGTCGGCGAGGGGATCGAGCTGAGCGTGATCGAAGCCGGCGAGGGCCCGCCGGTCGTCCTCTGCCACGGCTTCCCCGAGCTGGCCTTCTCCTGGCGCCACCAGATCCCGGCGCTGGCGGAGGCCGGCTACCGAGTGCTGGCACCCGACATGCGGGGCTACGGCAACAGCTCGGCGCCCGCGGCGATCGAGGACTACGACGTGGTGCGGCTGTGCGGCGACATGTGCGGGCTGCTCGACGCCGCGGGCGAGCAGAGCGCGATCTTCATCGGCCACGACTGGGGCGCCAACGTGACGTGGTGGATGGCGGCGATCCACCCCGAGCGGGTCACCGCGGTGGCGGGGCTGAGCGTGCCGTTCGTGCCGCGCGCGCCGGCCGCGCCGATCCCGATCATGCGCCGCCACCTCGGCGAGGACTTCTACATCGTCTGGTTCCAGCAGCCGGGCGTGGCCGACGAGGAGCTCGCGCGCGACGTGCGCCGCACGCTGACGACCTCGCGCCAGTGGACCGCACAGTGGGCCGAGGAGGAGGGCGCGCAGACCAAACGCGCTGATTGGCTCTCCGAGCAGGAGCTGCAGGTCTACGTGGACGCTTTCAGTCGCACCGGCTTCACCGGCGGGCTCAACTGGTACCGCAACATCGATCGCAACTGGGAGCTGACGGCGCCCTACGGCGAGCGGAAGATCGAGCAGCCGGCGATGTACCTGACCGGGGAGCTCGACCCGGTGCGCAACTTCATGCCCGCCGAGGCGATGACCGGGTGGGTCACCGACCTGCGCGCCGAGATCGTCGTCCCGGGCGCCGGGCACTGGGTTCAACAGCAGGCGCCGGAGGCGGTCAACGGCGCGCTGGTGGAGTTCCTCGGCGGGCTCTGAGCGCCGCCCGCCGAGCGCCCCGAGCGCAGGCTGAAACACCGCTATACCTGCGCTATGCCTGTCGAGAACCGGATCGCGATCGCGGTCGCCCTCGGCTCGGCGATCCTGGGGATCGTCGCGCTCGCCGTGCTCGGCGGCACCGCGCAGCTCGTCGCCGCCTCGATGCTGTTCGGTCTGTGCGGGATCGCCCTCGTATCGCTCGTCTTCCTGCTCGTCGGGCAGAGCGAAGAAGACGACCGGCGCCGCCACCCGCGCGGCTAGCGGGCTAGGGCTCGAGCACGGCCTCGCGACGGCGGCGGCGCCAGGCACGGCGCAGGGCGTCGAGCGCCAGCGCGAGGAGCGCCAAGGGCACGATCACGGCCAGGGCGACCAGCGCCACCGCAGCGGCGACAGCGAGTACGTGGCCGGCATCGTGCAGGCCACGGTCGAGGGTGCCCTGCCCGGAACCGGCCGCCCCCGAGCCGGTGATGGCCACTTCGAGCTGTGAGGTGGCCGCGGTGTGGGCGATCGAGTGAAGCCGGGCGCGGTCGCGGGCGAGCGCTTGGCGGTTTGAGGCCAGCTGTTCGCGCAGGCTGTCGATCCGCCCTTCGGTCGTGGCCGCGGCGAGCGCACGCAGCAACGCGTGGCGCACCGCTTCATCGTCGGCGAGCTGCCGCCTGGCGGCTTCGTAGGTGCTCGTGATGTCCTCTGATTCCTGGCTCACCGAGCGCACCGGCGCGATCCGGCCGAGCGCCGCGATCGACGAGGACAGCTTCGCGCTGGGGATGCTGAGGCGAAGCTCTGCTTCGCTCGGGCCGCCGCTGCGGCGAACCTGCACGTGGGAGCTTTCGACGTATCCGCCTGCCGACGCCGCGAGGCGGGCGACGGCGTCGGCGGCTTCCTGCACGCCTTCCGGGCCGTGGGCGGCGAGCGTGACGGACGCGCCGAGCTGCTGCAGGCGCGTGGAGCTCGTCGCGGTGCCTGAACCGACGGCTTCCGCCGCGCTGGGTGCCGCCGTAGCGGCTGCTTCGTCACCGCCGAAGGCCGGCCTCGAACCCGACCCGTGCAGCGTGGCCGTCGCTTCGGCGGGGACCGCCCGCCCGGAGCTCACGGCCGAGCTCGGGCGCGAGCGCTCGCCGGAGCCGACGACGAGCAGCACGGCGAGGACCGTCGCGACCACGGCGCCTGCCGCGCCCAGCGCGAGCAACCGACCTGTCACGGGCCGCGGCCGTCCCCGGAGCGCCGCGCCCCATCGCAGACCCGGCGAGCGTCGGGGGCCGCGCCGCTCGCGCGACCACTCCGCCACCCGCGCCTGCAGCTCGCCTTCGAAGTCCGCCTCGGGCGGCGCGGCCAGCGCCCGCACCTCGGCGCGCAGCTCCCGCAGCGCGTCCGCTTCCGCCCCGGCCGTCTCGCCGTTCAGCGCGGCGTCGATCTGCTCGGCGGCCTCGCGGCCTGCGAGCTCGGCCTCGGCCTGCGGCCGGGAACCTGATGACCCTCATGCGACCTCCTCGATGCCGAGCGCGCCGTCGCGCAGCCTCGCGAGCGCGCGGCTGAGCCGCGTTCCGGCGTTCGACTCGCTGATGCCCAGCGCCTGGGCGAGCTCGGCGTTGGAGAGCTGCCCGTGGAACTTCAGCAGCACGATCTCGCGATCGCGGGCGGGCAGCGCGGCGAGCGCCTGGCGCACGCTCTCGCGCCGCTCGACCTGCTCGGCCTCACCGGCCTCGAGGGGGATCGCGGCGAGCATCTCCGCCGCGGGCGATGCCAGCGGCTGGCGCCGGCGGCGGCGCAGCTCGTCGAGGGCCGCGTTGCGGGCGATCGTGAAGAGCAGCGCCCGCGGCGTGCCGCGGCGGGCGTCGAGGCGCCGGCGGGCCCGGAAGAGGCGCTCGAAGGCGAGTGCCGTGACGTCCTCGGCGGCCGCCCGCTCGCCCAGCAGCGAGAGGGCGTAGCCGTGGACGTCGCTGACGCATTCGCGGAACAGGGCCTCGAAGGCCTGCTCGCCGAAGCGCCCATCGCGCGTGTCGCTGCCGGAACGCAACCCGATCATCCTCATCTACTCCTACTACGAGCGGGGAGGTCGAAGCGTCACACCGGTCTCTGCTCGCGCCGCTCGAAAAGACGCGGAAGGCCCGTGGCCTACGGGAGGGCCACGCACCGTTGCGGCCCTGTGACTCAGTCGTTGAACTGCTGTGACCTTTTCGGTGCGTCATGCTTGCCGGCGACGATGAGGAAGATCCGCTCCTGGCTGATGGACATGGACGGCGTGCTCGTGCGCGAGGAGCAGGCGATCCCCGGCGCCGAGCGCTTCCTCGCGCGGCTGCGCGAGCGGGAGATCCCCTTCATGGTCCTCACGAACAACTCGATCTACTCCCCCCGTGACCTGGTGGCGAGGCTCGCGGCCAGCGGCCTCGAGGTGCCGGAGAAGGCGATCTGGACATCGGCGCTGGCGACAGCCAGCTTCTTGGAGGACCAGCGGCCGGGCGGCTCGGCCTACGTGATCGGCGAGTCGGGGCTGACGACGGCCCTGCACGCGGCGGGCTACACCCTCGACGATCGCAGCCCCGACTACGTCGTGCTCGGGGAGACCCGCACCTACTCCTTCGAGCGCATCACCCGCGCGATCCGCCTGATCGGCGACGGGGCCCGGTTCATCGCCACGAACCCCGATCCCACCGGGCCCAGCCTCGCCGGGCCGCTGCCCGCGACGGGCTCGGTGGCCGCGCTGGTCAGCCGGGCGACCGGCGTCGAGCCCTACTTCGTCGGCAAGCCGAACCCGCTGATGATGCGATCCGCGCTGAACGCCATCGAGGCCCACTCGGAGAGCTCGGCGATGATCGGCGACCGCATGGACACGGACATCGTGTCCGGCCTGGAGGCGGGGATGGAGACGATCCTGGTGCTGAGCGGGGTGACCACGAGGGAGGTGGCCGAGCGGTTCCCCTTCCGGGCCTCGCAGATCCTCGACTCGGTGGCTGATCTGGTCGATCAGATCGAATAGAGAGGGGGCGGCCAGGGAGCGCCGCTCCCCGCCGCCGGCGCGCGCCGCCCCCACGCGCCGCGAGCCCGCGATCTGGACGCTCGGCGCCGTGGCCAACAAGCGTCCAGTCGCAGCGGGGGAGTGTTAAGCATCTGACAGTTGCGGCCGAGGGAGCGCGCATGGGGGACGGATCTCGATGAGCGGGGGCGTCGGCGCGGGCACATCGCGCAGCGGCGCGACGGCGGCCGGTCTCGGCAGCGGCCCCGCCGACCATCTGTCCCTCGCGCGCGCGAAGGCCAGGGCCAAGGCGAAGGCCAAGCACCCCGCCCACCCGCACGGCAAGGCCAAGCACCACAAGAAGCACCGCCGGCGGCGCCACCACCACCACAAGAAGCACAAGACGGTCCCGCACGTCACGGGTCTCGCCGGGGCACCCGCCCCGCCCGCGATCCCCGTCAGCCCACCGCCGCCGTCGAGCGCCCCGCCGCCCGCGGTGGTGGCCACGCTGACGCTCGCGCAGGCCCGGCGGCTGCTCTGGCGAGCCGGCTTCGGGCCGGCGCCGGGCCAGGCCGAGGCGCTCGTGGGCCAGCCGATCGAAGCGGTCGTCCAGAGCCTCACGCGGCCGAGCGGGCCGGCGGTGCTGCACGGGCCGGCGCCCACCGACGACGAAGGCAACGCGCTGGCGCCGGCGGACGCGTGGGGGCAGGACCACTGCTGGTGGCTCGATCGCATGGTCCGCTCCGACCAGCAGCTGGTCGAGCGGATGACCTTCATCTGGCACGACTGGTTCGCGAACTCCAACGAAAAGGTCAACGACCAGCAGCGGATGCTCGACCAGAACCAGCTGTTCCGGGAAAACGCCCTGGGCAGCTTCCAGGACCTGTTCATGGCCGTCACCAAGGACCCGGCGATGCTCGTCTTCCTGGACGGCATCTACAACACCAAGTGGGACCCCAACGAGAACTACGGCCGGGAGATGATGGAGCTGTTCTCGCTCGGGGCCGACCGCGGGGCCTACAGCGAGAGGGACGTGCGGGAAATGGCCCGGGCGCTGACGGGGTGGAACGCGGAATGGACCGAAAGCGCGGGGCTGCAGAACTTCCGCTTCGAAAACGCGCGCCACGACGGGGGCAACAAGACGGTCTTCGGCACGACGGGCAAGTGGGGCTGGGAAGACGCCGTGCGGCTGTGCGTGAGCCATCCCCTCCACGCCTCCTTCTTCGTGGCGAAGCTGTGGAGCTACTTCGTGCCGGTGCCGCCCGACGAAGCCACCCAGGCCTCGCTGCAGGGCCTCTACATCGGCTCGGGCTACAGCATCCGGGCGGTCCTCGAGGCGATCCTCCAGCACCCCACCTTCCTGAACGGGCCGGAGCTGGTGACGCCGCCGGTCGTCTACAACGCGGGCCTGCTGCGGGCGATCGGCCGGCCGATCGACACGACCGCCTGGGCCTGGCTGTGCTCGGGGGCCGGGCAGCAGCTGTTCTACCCCCCGAACGTCTCCGGCTGGGACTTCACACATTGGCTCGACACCTCCACCGCCAAGGCGCGGTGGGAAATCGCGAGCTATGTGACCTCGGAGACCTTCCCGAACCCCTGGCCGGGCAAAGGCGAAGCGCAGTACAGCGAAACCGAGGAACCGGCCGCGGCGATGGCCAGCGCGATGAGCTACTGGGGGCAGCCGCTGCTCTCGGGTGAATCGGAACAGTGCATCGCCACCTATGCCCAGACCTGCCTGCAGGGCATGTCGATCGCCAAATGGCAGCGCAGCCCGTACCGGGCGATGCGCCAGAACGCCCTGCGGATGCTGATCGCGACCTCCCCCGACATGCAGGTGAGCTAGATGGCCCAGAGCTGCTCGTGCAACGACTTCAACCGCGCCCAGCTGCTGCGGGCGGGCATCGCCCGGGCGGGCAAGGGCCTGCCCTCGATCGAGCCGGGGATGCCGGTGCCGGCGGGCACGGGCATGGACCGCCGCTCCTTCCTGCTGCGCTCGGCCGGGGCCGTGCTGTCGGTCTACGGCGCCGCGGCGCTCTCGCCCCGGGCCTTCGAAGACGGCATCGCCGCAGCCGCGGCGGCCGCGCCGCCGAGCGAGCCGGTGCTCGTGTCGATCTTCATGGAAGGCGGCTGGGACGCCCTGTCGGTGCTCGCTCCGGTCAAGGAAGCCCGCTACCACGAACTGCGGCCCGGCCTCGGCCTGGCCGAAGGGGCGGGAGTGCCCTTCAGCGAGGACGAAACGCTGATGTGGCACCCCAGCGCGGCGGGCCTGGCGCAGCTGCACGGCGAAGGCAAGGTGACGGTGTTCCCGGCGATCGGCTACGACCCGCCCGACGAGAGCCACTTCACGAGCCGCCACTACTGGGAGGTGGGAGAACTCAACACGCAGACCCGCTCGGGCTGGATGGGGCGATACCTGGACATCGCGGGCAACCCCGGTAACCCGCTGCAGGGGCTCTCGCTCGACTACTCCCTGGCGCCGGCGCTGGCCACGACCAAGAACCCGGTGGCGGCGGTCTCATCGCCGTCGGACTACAACTTCTGGGCCTACGGCCTCGATGAACCGATCGCCTCCTCGGCGCTCGACACGTTCGGGGCGCTCGGCTCGCTGAGCGCACCCTCCCCGGCCTTCGCCCAGGCCCGGGCCGCCTCCCAGGACACGGGCATCATCCGCGAGCAGATCGCGCCCTTCGGCGAACACGAAGGCAAACCGGGTTTCACCTCGCCGGTCACCTATCCGACCAACGGGGGCGAGTTCCCCAAGCGCCTGGCGGCGCTGGCGGCGATGCTCGACGACGAAGCGCTGCCGATCAAATGCGTGTCCCTCTCCGCCGTCGGAGGGTATGACACTCACTCCGATGAGGTGAACACGCTGAGCACCAACCTGGCCCAGACGGTCGAATCGGTGGTGGCCTTCCAGCGGGACCTCGAAGCGCGCAAACTCGACGGGCGGGTGATCATCCAGCTGTGGTCGGAGTTCGGACGGCGACCGGAGGAAAACGGGTCCGGGACCGATCACGGGGCGGCGGGCGCGTCGTTCTTGATCGGCAGCCCCCTGAAAGGTGAAATGGTCGGGGAATTCCCGGGTGTGTCGAAACTCGACGTGAACGAAAACCTGATCAACACCTCGGACTACCGCGCCGTCTACGCGGGCATCCTCGGTCAGTGGCTCCAGACCGAAGCCGGCCTCGTGATCCCCGGCGCCGGGACGGGGCTGGCGGGGCCGAGCGCCTACGGGACGGTGCCGGCGCTGCTGCGCTGATGCGCTCCTCCGGCGCACGGCTGGCGCTGCTCCTCGCCCTCTTGCTGGCGGGCCTCTCACTCGCCGCCTGCGCCGCCGTGGCGCTCGGCGCTAGGTCCTCGGGTCAGGGTCGCGCCGGCGCCTCAGCCGCAGCCTCCCACCACGGCAAACCCTGCGCCAAGCGCTCCCGCTCGGCGCCGCGGACGGTGTCTGAGCATGCCGCGGGGTGGGGCTGGCGCTGGCCGGCAGGGTCGCTGTTCGCAGGGAGCCGGCAGGGCAGCGCGCCCGGGGCGAGGCGCTCCCGGGGCTGCCGCCGCAAGCACCGCAAGGGGGCGGCCCGCCACGGCGTGTCCACCACCACGCCGGTCACGGGACCTCCGGGTTCCCCGGGCGCGGCCGGCGGGTCGGGCTCGGCGGGTGGGGGCTCGGGAGGAGCGAGCACTCCCGGCGGAGGCAAAGCGGGGGAAGTGGAAGAAGGCTCGGGGCCGCCGGTCATCAGCCACGTCCAGGTGACCTCGGTCGAGTACCACTTCACGCTCTCGCGCACGAGCGTCCCGGCGGGAAAGGTGGCGTTCGACTTCGTCAACGCCGGCCAGGACGAACACAACCTCAACGTCCTCTCCGGTGAAGGATCGATCGCCGGCTCGTTCCCGAACACCGTCTCGAAAGGCATCCGCGATCAGACGATCGAACTGCGCCACGGCAGCTACACGCTGTTCTGCTCGCTGCCCGAACACGAGTCGAAAGGTATGAAGGCGACCCTGACCGTGGAATGAGCGGGTCGCCGGCGATCGGCTTGGGCGCCGGCTTGGCGGCCGGCCGCGGGATGGCCCAGTCGCAGTAGGCCGGTCGCAGTAGAGGGCAGGCCGCAGGGGCAAGATCCGCACCAGGGAAGGCGCGGAGAGATTCAAGCTGGCACTATCTGCGGCCGCGCCGCATGTTCGTCGGGACGACGCTCCTCTACCCCTGTGCGCTCGCCTGCCTCTGCCTGGGCGCGGGGCTGCTCGTCGATCGCGTGGCCGGCGGTTGGGTGCGGGGGCCGCTGCTCGCCCCCGTCGGCGCGGCGGCGCTGATCGCGCTGTCGCAGCTGGCCACGGTGCCATCGTGGCTCGCTCCGGCGACGCCCTGGCTGATGCTGGCCCTCGCGGTGGCCGGGGTCGTGGCGGGCCGGGCCCGGGCAGGCAGTCTGCTCGCGGCGGGGTTTGCCCGGCCGCTGCCGGTGATCGGCTCGGTGCTCGGCTACCTGCTGGCTCTCGCGCCGGTGCTGGTGGCGGGACGGACGAGCTTCTCCTCCTTCGGAGCGCTGTCGGACTCGGCGGTGCACATGGCCGGGGCGGACTACCTGATCCACCACGGCCAGAGCTACGGCCGGCTCGACCTGGGCCACTCCTACGGCCAGTTCATCAAGGGCTACTACGGCACGAGCTACCCATCGGGGGCCGACACGCTGTTCGGGGGCAGCGCGCTGCTCCTCGGCCTGCCACTGATCTGGGCCTTTCAGCCCTTCAACGCGTTCATGCTCGCCCTCTCCTTCGGGCCGGCCTGGGTGCTGCTGCGGCGGCTGGGGCTGCGGGGCGGCTGGGCGTTCGCGGGGGCCCTCACGGCGACGCTGCCCGCGCTCGTCTACGCCTACGAGCTGCTCGGGTCGATCAAGGAGATCACGACGCTGCCACTGCTGCTCGCGTGCGGCTGTCTGGTGTCACGCCCGCAGGGCTGGCTCGAGCGCGGACCGCGTGGCGTGATCCCGCTGGCGCTGCTGTTCGCCGGAGGCGTCTCGGCGCTCGGGGCCGCCTTCGGTGCCTGGGCGCTGGCGAGCCTCGTCGTGGTCGTTCCGTTCCTGTTCGCGAGGCCCCGCCCGGCGCCGCGCCTGCTGCTCGCGAGCGGGGCTACCGGCCTGGCGGTGATGCTCGTGGCGGCCCTGCCGACGTGGAAGAACCTGGGCGGGGCGCTGCAGGTGGCCGGGCGGATCGCCTCGACGAGCAACCCCGGCAACCTGCGGGAACCGCTGCATGCGGTGCAGGTGCTGGGGGTGTGGCTGGGCGGGAGCTACAAGCTGACACCCGCAGGGGGCGCCGGGCGCCTCACCGACGTCCTCGGGGCGGTGGTGGGTGTGGCGGTCCTGCTGGGAGCGGCCAACTGCATCCGCCGGCGCGCCTGGGGCGTGGGCGGGTGGATCGCGATGATGCTGCTGACGTGGCTCGTGATCAGCCGCACGGGAAAGACTTGGGCGAGCGCGAAGACGCTCGTTTTGACCTCACCGGCGGTGATGGTGGCGGCCTGGGGCGGCGTGGGGCTGCTGCGAGATCTGCGACCGAGACCGCTGGCAGTGGCCGCGGCCGGGGTGCTCGCGGCGGCGATCGCCGGTGGCGTGCTGGTGTCAGACGAGCTCCAGTACAACACGGCGAACCTGGCGCCGACGGCGCGCTATGAAGCCCTGGCCGCGGTTGGTGGGCGCTTCGCCGGGAAGGGCCCGGCGCTGTTCAGCGATTTCGATGAATACTCGCTGTATGAGCTCCGGGGCCTCGACGTGGGGAGCCCGAACTTCGTCTACCCCCCAGCCGGCCTGCGGGCGGTGGCACACGGCTACGGGCGGCCCTTCACGCTGGACGGGATCGCACCGTCGGTGCTCGCGGGCTACCCCCTGATCGTCACCCGCCGCGATCCGACCGCGCCGCGTCCCCCCCGGGCCTACCGGCTGGTTTGGCAGAACCCCTACTACCTGGTGTGGCAGCGCCGGCCCGGTGCCCGGACGGCGGCCCGGCACGTGGCCCTGGCCGGCGCGGGGGCGGCGGGGCGCTGCAGGAGGATCGCCGCGCTCGCCGCCTCGGCCGGGCCGCGGGGGTCGCTGACGGGTGCACTCCCGCCCCGGGTCGTGACGGTGGCGCTGACCGGCGGCCGGCGGCCGCGCTCCTGGGGGCCCAGGCGGCGGGCGGAGCTGGTGATGAAAAGGGCGGGGACGCTGCGTGCGGGGTTCGTGATCCCGAGGGGGGGCCGGTGGGATGTGTGGCTGAGGGGTCAGCTGATGCCGCCGATCGGCGTGTCCGTGGACGGCCGGCCGGTGGGCTCGGTGGCGGGCCAGTTGAGCGGCAACTCGCTGATCACCGCCCCGGCTCCCCCCCTCCGTGTGACCCTCGGGGCAGGTCCGCACACGGTGGCGATCCACCGCTCGGCTCCCACCTTCGGGCCCGGCGAGCGGGGGGCTGCGGTGCTGAAGGGCGTGTTCCTGACCCCCGCGGGGGCGCCGGCGGCGGGGCGCCTCGTGACGGTTCCTGCAGATGCCTGGCGGAGGCTGTGCGGGCAAGAACTGGAGTGGGTGGAGTCCTACCGCCGCGGCTGACGGTCCCCTCCAGTCACACAATTAGCACCCCTTTAGGAAGTTTCACCCGCCGTGACCGTCTGTGTAGGAGCGGCCCGGTTTTGGCCGCCGGCGACGCACCCGGCGTGAACTCGCGTAGAGGGGGCGCGCAACTCGACGATCCCGAAAACGAGAGGAACCGGACATGACGATCAGATCGAAGACAGGGGCGAGCGTCCTGGCGGTGGCGGCAATGGCGGCGAGTGCCTGCGTGGCGCTACCCGCCGGGGCGCTCGCCTCGAGCTCACATCACAAGCGCCACCACCGGCACGTGACGGTCGCGATCCCCCAGCACAACGGCGGTGACCACGACTCCGACAACAACGGCGGGCCGACCGACGGCGACGGTGCAGTGTGATGCGGCCCGCGATTAACACATTCACACATGGAACCGGCCGGCCACGGCGGCGGCTGTCCGCAGCATTGGCAGCCGGCGGGGTGGCCCTGGCGCTCATGATCGCCGGATGCGGTGGAACGAGCTACGGGTCGGGCAGCTCCTCGAGCAAGGCCTCAGAACCGGGCATGGGCTCGGAATCGGGCGGGGCGGCCGCGAGTGCCCCGGCGGGGATCCCGCAGGAAAACGGCGGGGACCACGACCCCGACAACAACGGTGGGCCGAGTGATGGCGACGGCAACCAGTAGGGGCCGAGGCTCCGGGGGCCGGCGGCGGCTGACACCGGTCGAGCTCCTGATCGGGGCCGGCCTGGCCGGGCTGGCAGCGTTCCTCGTGCTGTCCTCGGGGATGGCCGCGACCGGTCATCCCGCGAGGACGGCCGGGGCGCACCGCGGCTCCGCCCCGTCCGCCGGACCGCGGGGAGCCTTTGCCTGGCTCAGCCCGCAAGGGCCGGTGCAGGGTTGGCCGGTGGCGCGGCTGGCCTCGGGGAGGGCGTCCGTGTCCTACCCGGCCGGCTGGGAGCCGATCCGCACCGACCCGGGGACGGCGTCGGTGGCGGTGAGGGGTCCCTCAGGTCAGATCACGGGCTATCTGAACGTGACTCCCAAGAGCGGGGAGGAGAGCCTGTCGAACTGGACGCGCTTCCGGCCGAGGCACGTGGCGGCGGAGGGAGCGCGGGACGTGCGCCTGCTCGCCGCGGGGAGGCACGTGAAGTTCAGGGCCGCGAAGGGGTCGTGCGTGATCGACCAGTACCGGACGAGCAGCACGAGTTACCGCGAGATCGCGTGCATCGTGCAGGGAGCGCACACAACAAACGTTGTCGTGGCGGCGGCGCAGCCGAGCAGATGGCAGATGGAGGCACCGCTGCTCGAGCGGGCGGTGGCGAGCTTCAGGGGCTGAGGGTGCCGCGAGAGTTCTCAGCAGAGGAGCGAGGGCTCTCAGCCGAGGAGAAACCAGGACGCGCGGACACGATCCGTCGCGTCCGCGCGCCCCTGCCGGCTCACGGCTCCTGGAGGGATCGGCCCGCAGGCCGGCGCCGGGGAGCAGCGGAGAATGCGACTGCTCCCACGTTCATGAGGTCCGCGCGCCACCGTGCGGCCCGGAAACCCGGCCGCCACGTGCCGCGGACCAACGAGGCATCTCAACTTCCCTCCTCCGTAGGTCACGCGCGCGATTGGCGCGACAGATGAAGTCTCCGCGAGGAGAGGACCGATTACCAATAGGTCTAGGCGGATTTGCGATATGCCCCCCTTATGCCTGCCGGAGGCCCGCGAGGGGCGGGGGGGCTAGTAAAGGGCGGTGGCGAGGCGGCTGCGGGTGCTGCGGGCAAGGGGGTGCTCGGGTCCGAGGGCGTCGAGCTCGCCGACGATCAGGCGGCGGAGGTCCTCACGGTGGGACTCGTCCGAGGAGAGGAGGGCCAGCAGGTCGTCGAGTGCCGCCTCGAGCTCGCCGCGGTCGAGCTTGGCGAAGACCTCCGAATAGAGGCCCTCTCGTTCCAGGCCCAGGCGAGCGGCGAGGCCGTCGGCCTGGAAGTCGCCGACGACCGGCTCGAGGACCTGCTCGGCCTCGTCGAGCTCGCCACGGGCGATCAGGAGCCGTGCGAGGGGAAGGGCCGCCTCGGCACGCCCGGGCTCGAGCTCTAGGGCCCGGCGCAACTCCTCCTCGCTGCCGCCGGCGACGAGCCGATCGGCCTCGGAGGGAAGAAGGCGGTCGAAGAACTCCTCAACGGCGGGAGCGGGCAGGGCGCCGACGAATTCATCGGCGACGCGACGGTCGGAGAAGGCCTTGACGGCGGGTATGCCCCGGATCTGAAAGGCCTGGGCGAGCATCGGGTTGGCGTCCGTTTCGAGCTTGGCGAGGACGACCTGGCCCTCGCGGGCCTTGGCGGCCGCCTCGAGGGCAGGGGTCAGCTGGCGGCAGGGCCCGCACCACTCGGCCCAGAAGTCGACGACGACGGGCAGCTCAACAGAGCGCTCGACGACCTCCTGCTCGAAGTTCGCTTCGGTGACGTCGAGGACGGTCATCGGAACAGCTTAGGAAGGGATTGGGGTTTGGCCGGGGGGGCGGTGGCGATTGCGCTTTGCGGGCTGGCGCGGCGGCGGCGGGCGATCGCGCGGCGTGCTGGCCGCGGCGGCGGGCGGGCAGCCTGCGGGCGTGGCCGCGGCGGGCGGGCGGCGATGGCGCGGCGTGCTGGCCGGCCGAGCCGAGCGGCCGGCCGTTCTCTCATCACTCGAGTCAGCCGGCGGCCGTGGCGCTTGGCTCGCCGGTGGTGCAGAGGTCGCGGAGCTCGGCGAGGCCGTGCTCGATGCCGTCACGGAGGACGCGGAGGTCGGGGGTAGTGTCGCGATCGGCGCAGAGGCCGATGGTGAGGGAACCGTCGTAGGAGACGATGGCGATGCCCACGGCGTGCTCGGCGGCCAGGGGGACGAATGGCTGGACCTCGCGCATCTTCGCGCCGAGGGCGTAGAGGGGAAGGGGCGGGCCGGGGACGTTCGTGATGGTGATGTTGAAGAGGCGAGTGGCGTAGAGGGAGCGGGCGAATGAGGCGTGGAGCAGGGGTGGGGCGAGGCCTGCGAGGTCGAGCATCGCCGCAGTGCCCTCGGCGGCGCCGGAATGCTTGAGGGTGCTGGTCTCGTCGGTGATGGAGAGCAGGCGGGCCAGCGGGTCGGGCTCGAGGACGGGAAGCTCGACGAAGAGCGAGCTGACACGGTTGCCGAGGGCGAGCGCCTCTGCGTCCTGGCGGACGTTCATGGGAATCATGGCCCTGAGGCCGGGGTCGGGCAGGGGGTCGCCGCGGGAGAGGAGCAGCCGGCGAAGGCCGGAGGCGCAGGCCGCGAGGAGGACGTCGTTGAGGGAGCCGCCAAGGATCCGCCCGACGTCCTTGAGCTCAGCCAGCGGGGCCCGGACGACCTCAAAGCGGCGGATGGCGCCGGTGGGGACGTTGATGCTCGATGGCGGGGCCGCGATCACCTCGTCGCGGTAGATCAGCTCGGCCAGCTGGCGGGACTTCTCGAAGGTCTCCCGCGGGTGGAGGGCCGCGTGCAGCCCCGCGTGGGCGGCGTGGAGGCCCGTGGTGGTGAGATCGGAGAGGACCTCGGGGACGGGTCCGTGGGATTCGGACTCGTTGCCGGATGGGGCTTGGGGCGTGGCGTCCGCCTCGGCGTCGTGCTCAGGCAGGGCATCTGGCACGGCGTCCGCAGCGGCGTCGAGCAGGACCTGAGCCACGCCGACCGAGCCGACACCGTCCACGAGTGCGTGGTGGGTCTTGGTGGCAATGGCCCAGCCGCCGTCCTCGAGCCCCTCGATCAGGGCCATCTCCCAGAGCGGCCGGGTCCGGTCGAGGCGGTGGGAGAAGAAGTCCCCGACCCACTCGAGCAGGTCGGCCTCACGGCCCGGCGGGGTCAGGGCGACCCTGCGCAGGTGGTTGGCGACGTCGAACTTAGGGTCGTCCTGCCAGTAGGGCCAGCCGAGGCCCCCGGTGCGCTCCGAGGAGAGACGCTGGCGGTAGCGGGGCAGGGCGGCCAGCCGGGAGGTCATGTGGGCACGTAGTGCGGCGGTGGTCGGGAGAGTGCCGTCGGGGAGCGGGTCGAAGATCATCACGCTGCCGATGTGCATCGTGGCGCCCTCGTCCTGCTGCTCGAGCTCCAGGAAGGTCGCGTCAAGTGGAGTGAGCCGATCTGCCATGGAGGCAAACTAAGCGGCCCCTGCTCCGCATTCATCGGGGGGAGGGTGCAAACCGGTCCGTAGTCGGCCACATAGCTGCCCGGGGCGGCGTGGCCGGTGCGTATATTTGGTGGCCCAGGGGCCATAGCTCAGCTGGGAGAGCGCCTGCTTTGCAAGCAGGAGGTCACCGGTTCGATCCCGGTTGGCTCCATCGAAAGCAGCGGGCTCAACTGGTCTGGCGAGCTGCTCGGCCCCCCGCGCTGTCCGACGAACGATCCAGCGGGAAAAGCCTCTGCTGAGGGAGCAGGCGGTCGTTCGGCGATCCGCTTGCGCGCCTGTGGCAGATCGAGATGCAATCGCGGAGAGACAGAGTATGTGGCCGATCCTCCCGAAGACGAGTTGCCCTCGAACGGTTGGTGGCTCTACTGCCCAAAGGACACCGAGTTAGGGGAGCGTCAAGCAGTTTGGTCCGGCGTAAACGGCGGGGGCCTTTTGCCGTCGCGGACTTCCTCGGCATGGTCCGTCCCCCGGGCAAGATCAGACCGGCCGCCCAGCCGGGGCTATGAGGGCTGGCGTCGGATCCCGCCCTCCGCGATCCCGTTGACGTCGAAGAAGCGCAGCCCTGTGGAACGTCTGTACCACCCGAGTGGACCCCTCGGCGCTGCGCAGCCCTCACTGGTCCATCGTGACTTCCAGGAAGTTGGAAAACTACAAACCAGGCCTCCGTCCAAACTCAGCATGGCTCGCGGTTTGTCGTGGATCGATCACTAGGGCGCCGTCACCGCCCAGGTTCCGTAGCTCTGGAACCGGCCTGCTCCCGTGGACAGCTCGTACACGCCAGCTCCCCAGCGGTTGGACCCCGGGCAGCTTGAGCCGCCGATGTCGAGCCCGCAGTCGTCACGCGTCCCAACCGGACCGGAGGCCGTCTTCTCGTAGATACAGAGTTGTCCGGCCGCCGCCTCGGGGTCGTCAGCGGTACCCGGGCAGCCCGCCGGTGCGGCGCTGCCCGCCGTGATGAAGTGCGGAGTGGGTGCCGAGGACAGCGTGTAGACGAATGACAGGCTGTCCACGGCCTCCGCGCCGGAGGCCGCCGCTTGGCCGGTCATAAAGAAGACGCCGCGGACGGTCGTTCCGGTCGGCAGATTCCCGTTGGGGAACGGTCCTGCCGGTCCAGTGGGACCCTGAGGCCCCTGTGGTCCCTGCGCACCCGTCGCGCCCGCGCTGCCCCTGGGTCCGTTGATGTTCCAAGACACGCCCTTTTCGCCCCTCTGACACTTGTTGGCCCGCCTCAATGCGCCGTTCGACTTCTTGGCACATGCATGAATCGTTCCACCGCCGGACGCGATGGCATAGCCGCCACCGGCAGCCAGCAGCGCCACGACGCCGACCGCGATCGCGGCCGTGCCGGGGCTTGCAAGGAGTCGTCTCATGTAAGCCTCCCATTCGAATCGCCCGTTAACCGTCAGAGCCCCACCTCACCGGGGCCGAGATGCGGGCCGAACCGCACGCGCCCGCCGTCCTTCGCCGACAAGCGGCGCGGTCTCCGAACCCGCCCATGGCACTCTAGGGGACTTAGAAGGGAGAAAGCCTGACCCCCTCGCTAGCCATCAGATGGTTCGCCGCGTCGCGGAGATCGACACTGCGCTCGCACTCGACGAGCGGCTCGAGTCCCTTGATGGAGTAGCTCTCTACGCCCAGCACGTACTCCCTGACGCACGACGCGATACAGGTCGACGAAGACCCAAGTCGAGAGAGATCATCGACCTCGTCCTCGCGCGTCACGAAGCGGCCCATGAGGTTCCCTTCGATGCATACTCGGCAACCGTCCAGGCGCTCGGCGGACCCAACCTGCTCGCCGGAACACGGGTCACCGGCCGAGTGCGAGCGCTTACGATGAAGGTGGCGAAGGTGCCCGGCCACCCACACAAGCTGGCCCACATACCAGGAACACCGACCCCGTAAACGTGACCGCGACCGGGCTGCGACTGCGTTCGTGCCGCTCGCCGCAGGTCTAGGTCTCGATCGGTAACTCAGGCGTCTTCCCGCATTCGACCCGACGAGCCGTAGTAGACACGCGCGTCGGGATGGTCGAGCAGCTACTTCAGCGCGAACCACGCCTCGCTCGCCCGGTTACCGATGGTGCAGTACGTGATCACCTCTGAATCCGGTCACGCCCCGCGTCCTCGAGCACACGCCGGAGTGTTGGAACGGTCTCCGGTTAGGGTCCATCGCCGCACTAGATAGATCTCGCGACCTCGCCGAAGTGCCCTGCAAAGACCCCCTGCGTCGCTGCCACCCGTTCGCAGGGCCGGCGACATCCTGCTGCGGTAGCGGGCACCCGCACTCGCTGCGCATGTACGCTTTGCGTGGTGCCGCAGAGCGATCGAGCGATCCCAGAGAAGGACAAGTGCCCAGCCTGCTCAGGCTCGGGCTGGACCTGGTTCGAAGCCGAACCCGAGGGCCGATGGATCGTGTGCCGCGAGTGCATCGGCACTGGCCGCCTCGACCAGAAGGGCCGTAAGAGAGTGAGACCGGACGAGGTAGCTTAGGCGTTCCCGGCGGCCTCATGCGGCCCCGAAACGCGGGACCCATCGCCGACTGACCCGCACTGAGCCCCGCGGTGCTGGTTTCGGCGTGCGACGATTGCTCCAGGTCGGTTCATCGCCACCTGTTGCCACTTCACGAGCCTCGATGCAGCGCCCGGAGCGACGCTGTGACTATCGCAAGTGCGCACGGAGTCATCCCCGTGCCTCGCATTCGAAGAGCAGCTTCTCACCGCCGCGGCGGACGAGCGGTGCCGGCAGCCCCCGGCGCGCGCTCGGCGTCGAGCCGGCCGCGCCGGCAAAAGCAGACCGCGAGGCCCTTTTGCAGGCAAACGTAGCGGGGCGGCGCGGCGGGCAGCTAGTGCGCAGCGCTCGAGGAGCCGCAGGCGTGGTACGTACGACTGATCCTGATCACCGTTCCCTTGCGGGTCACGATCGTGATCGCGACGGTGTACGCACCACGCGGCCGGCCGCGCAGGTCGATCCTCGCGGTGGTGGTGTTGCGACGGCGCGACACGTGGATCGGACGGCCGTTGAGCTTCACCGTCACCTTCCGGTACTTCATCCGGGCGGGCGGGCGGATGTGGATCGTGAACGCGCGCGCACTCAGGCAACCCGCGGCCGGGGGAGCCTGGATCGCCCCGCTCGGCCCGAAGCCGGCGACCTGCCCGTGGCCTACGGGCGCCTGGCATGCGGGCGCCGCGACGGTCGCGGTGAAGTCGAGCCCTGTGTTCACAGGCCGGCTGTCGCGCACGACGAACTGCAAGCTGTTCGTGCCGGGCTGGAACCCCGCCGCCGAGCCGACGCCGGACGTGGCCGGCCAGCCGCCCACGATGCCGGCGTAGTTTTCGGTCCCGGTCGGTTCCAGGTTCGGAATGTGGCCGATCGGGACACCGTTGAGGAACGCTCCGGCGACGTCGTCGGCGAACATGTGGGTGACGACCTGTGCTTCGGCAACCTGGTTGGGACACAGGACGAAGCTCGTGCCGTAGATGTAGTAAGCGGGGGGCGCCGCCAGATGGTCTTCGCCGCTCGCTTCGGGACCGACCCACGACGCTTCCGCGAGGGCGCCCGTCCACAGTTCAGACAGGAGGTAGGTGCCTGACTGCACTTCGAACGGGTGCCTGGAGACGCCACCCCGCATGCGCTGCCGGAGTCCGGGAACGGCCCGCTGTGGGGCGTGCTCAGGGGAGCGAAGTTCGCCACGCCTTCAACGGTGGGCGCAAAGCCGTTGACCGGGGCAATGCACAGCGAGTCCGCTTCCCCGCTGAGGAGCGTCTGGGTTTCCTCGGCCGTTGCCGCCAGCCCGGTCGCGGCGCTCAGGAGAGCAAGCGCCGAAACGCCGGCCATCACCAAGAACAATGCGATTCCTCGCCAGATGGTCGCTTCCATGCTCCGCATCGTCGGCCACTTTACAAAGTCTTCTCGCCGAATGGCCCCGTGCCTGTCGATGCGGCCCCGCCGTCCCTGCCCGGGCGGGCGGCGCGGGACCCGGAATCGTGGCAGGGTTGGATGACCCCCTGCGTCGCCTGGCAGCAGCTCGCCGTCACTAGCACCGTTTGGCCCCTCGTCCTGGGTAACGATCGGCAGCCCATGCTCTACTCGCCGGTGCTCGGGACAAGCGCGCGATCACGGTAGCTCGACGCTCGTGAAAGCGCGCGCCCCGTCGAGAAAGCCCACAGCCTGCGCCCCGAAAGGTCAAGCGCCGCCCGAAGGCGCAGGCTCCACGGCCGCTACCAGCGCCCCGGCCTTCAGTCCGTGCGGGGTCTTCTCCCAGTAGAACGGGTTCCTGATCAGCTGGACCAGGGCGCGCCACGCGGCGACCGAGTGCAGCACCCAGTAGAAGGGGTTAAGGAGCGCGAAGGGAGCCGTTCGCCAGCCCTCGCCGCGCACTGCCGCGATCACGTTCAGCGCGATCATGATCCCGTTTCCGACGATCAGGTTGATCGTGGCGATCGCCCAGAATGTCCCCGAATTCAGCAGCGGCAGCCGGGGCTCGCCGAACCCGTACCACAGGGCGGTGCCGGCCCACATCACGGGCGCCAGCAGGAACGTCAGCGGGGTGCCGGCGATCAGTAGCAGGAAGCCGGCAGCGTCGATGATCCCGACCTGGCGGACAAGCCGCCGGGGCGAGCGGGCGTGGACGAGTGCGGTCTGCATGTAGCCCTTGATCCAGCGCGTGCGCTGACGGACCCACGGGCGCAGCTCGGCGCACGCTTCCTCATCGGTGTCCGAGTCGATCACCCCCACCACGTAACCCTCGACGGCCGCCCGCAGACCGAGGTCCGCGTCCTCGGTGACGTTGTGAGGGTCCCAGCCGAGCAGCCCGCGCAGCTCGGGTACGCGGAAGTGGTTCGAAGTACCGCCCAGCGGGATCGGCAACCCCAGCCTGTCGAGGCCGGGCAGCATGGTTCCGAACCAGTAGCCGTACTCGAGGCTGAACATCCTGGTCAGCAGGTTCGCGCGCGCGTTCCAGTAGCGCAGCCGTGCCTGCATGCAGATCGTCTGCGGGCCCGCCTGCTCGAACGCGGCGACGGCCTTGCGCAACTGTTGGGGCTCGGGGCGATCCTCGGCGTCGTAGATCACGAGCAGGTCACCGCGTGCGAGCAGCAGCCCCACGTTGCACGCCTTCGGCTTGGTCTTCGGCAGGGCGTCGGGGACGATCACGAGCCGCACCGTCGCCGGCGGTTTGGCCGCGCGCGCCGCCTCGATCGTCTCCGTGTCGTCAGACTCGAGCAAGACGAGGATCTCGAGCTTCTCGGCGGGGTAGTCGAGGGCGCCGAGATTGCCCATCAGCTCACCGATCACATTGGCCTCGCGATAGACAGGCACTAGCACCGTGTAGCGCGGCAACAGGCGGTCGTCGCGCTCAGCTCGGACGGGTGCTGAGCGGGCGCCTGCCGTCAGGCCCACCAGGCAGGCCAGGAGCTTGAAGAGAACCGCTGCGAGGAAGACGACGTTGGCAGCGGCTACCAGCAGCGCGAGGGTCAGCCGCCAGTCGGTCAACAGCCCGACCGCGGTCAGCAGGGTGGCGGCAGCGACGAGCCGTCGCTGACCGGACGCCCAGCCCGCCGCGGCGGAGAGGTCGGGACGGCGCGCGAGCAGCTCCCCGGTCGAGCGACGGACGAAATGCTCACGGAAGCACAGCACGACGGTACGTTCGATGTCGATCGGCGTGGTCGCGCGGAAACTGATCTTCGCGGCCGGCGAGAAGTGACTGCGGATGCGCTCGCGCTGCTCGCGCGTGAGGGGTTCGCAGGAGGCCACGATCGTGCGATCGCCTTCGACCTCCACCGGGACCCAGCCGTCGGCGAGGAGCGTCGCCGAGTCGAATTCACGTACGAGGTCCTGGTCGACCTCCCTCTGGAGAAGGTCGACGAAGGGCAACTGCCATTGGTCGGCAAGTACGCGCTGGAGGTCGAGCCGGTGGACATAGCCTGCGGCCAGCAGGATCTGACCCACGCGCTCACCGGTCTCCTCCTGGCGACGCAACGCCCATCGGAGCGTCGTTCTGTCGATTAGCTTCGCTGCGAGCAGTGCCTCGCCGATCGGCCTTGACTGCCCGTCGGCTCGGTCGCTGCGACGCCGTCGGGGACGCGCTCTATCGGCCGCCGCCGCACGGCGAACCCTCGGCTCCCCCGGCGAGAGAACTTCGTCCGCGGAGCGGGGCTGAGGCCGGGATTGCTGCATGGCGACGCGTCGTCGTAGAACCCCGGACTACGGAGAACTTCAAGTGCGACTGGACGGATGTCGTATGCGCGGATGCCGCTGGGACGCCGCCGGTTGGCTGGAGCTGGGTGCGTCAGCGGACTGGCGGCACGGGAGGGGCGGCGGAATCAGTGTGCGCGGTCGCGCCGCGACTCGCGCGGAGTGCCGTCCTCGCCCGCCGCCGGCGCCCTCGACTCGGAAACGCCATTCTCAGGCCTGCCAGGGCCGTCGCCCACAGATGGCCGTGCGGGCGGCGGGGGGTCGAGGAAGACATCGGCCAGAGCACCGAGGAGGCGTCGCGGGCTTGGCAGCCCGAGTCGCCCACTGCGTCGTTGCTCGGTTGCCGGCAGCTCATCCGCTGTGATCGGCTCCGCGTCACCGACGGCCGGGGGTGTCTGCCCGGCCAGCCGCCATGCGTCACGACGCATCCTCTGCTCACGCGATTCCAACCTCGACGGGGTTCGATCCGCTTCGATCCCGTCGCGATTGTCAGCGTACCGACGCCCCGCCTCGGTCGCCTCCCCCCCCGCGGCTGGCGCCGGCCTCGGCACCTGCGACCTGCCGCGGTCGCGCGACAGCCCGAACTCGTCCCGCGAGAGCGAGCGACGATCCGGCCGCGGCTCCGGTGCGGGGGCGCCCAGCACACGCTTCTCTGAGACCTCGCTGCACGCGATCCAGGTCCCGGCCGGCACTTCGGCGTCCGCGAGGCGATGCCAGCCGGACACCACAAGGCCCGGCCTGCTAGCGCTGCGCAGGAGATCCCAAGGCACCGCGGCCTGGTCCTGTGGCCAAGCCACCGTTTGAAGGTAGGGAGAGCGCTCCGTGACGGGCGGCGTCGGCGCCTCCGAGGCGCCCCAGGGCGCCGGCAGCGGCTCGCTGACGTGAGGACCGGACAACTGGCTCTCGTGCAGGTCCCAGTCGAGGCCCATCCAGCGTTCGTAGACCGGGCCTGCCCAGTCGGCGAAGTCGTGTGTGAGGTCGCCGATCGACGGCACGTCGGGCAGCGGTTCCTGCTCGACCGCTGCCCAGCCGACGAAGCAGTACAACGGCCGGTTGATCTCGTCGCTCTGCATCGTCGCGCTCAGCTCGCGCGAAAGACACACACCTCCGATGATGCGTGAGTGCCCACCCTGCGCAAGGACAAAGCGCGGTCCTTCCTCCAGCGCGCGGCCCCCCGCGGCCGAGGCGCGGACCACCTCGCGAGCGAAGTCGGCGTCGAGCCCTGCCGGCATCGCCCGCCACCAGCGGTCGACGCGCCGCGTGCGCCCGTAGACAACCGGTGCCCATACCGTGTCGCTCACGCGACCCCCACCGCCTCGCCGTCGATGAACATGTCGACGTCGGCGAGCTCGCCCTCGAGCACGCGCACCCGCGCCCAGCACTCGTTTGCGAGCTGAGACAGCAGCGCCGTCTCTTCGCCTGAGCGTTTGCTCGCCGTCGCCAATTCGTTGGCGCGTTTGCGCCCGAGGAAGCGCTGGATCCCCGGGACGTGCGTCGCGCCGAGTTCCTGAAGCTCGCGCTGTCCGCGCGCACGCACGACTTCGGCGCTCGCCTCGAACAGGATCGCCTGACGGCGATACCAAGCGAAGAGGGTGAAGACCATCGGCTTGTGAACACGGACGGGATCTACGGCCGAAGGCTCGACCTTTTTGGGATCGTGGCCAAGTTCGCCGAGACTCACGGTGCACACCGCGACATCCCGTCCGGGCTCGAAGATCTGCTCGAACTGCCCGCTGATCCAATCGACAACCTTGCGCTGGCGTTCGTCAGAGTCACCCGACAGGTGCTCGATGAGACGGTCTGACTTGGTAATGAGCAGTACCACCGATGGCTGCACCAGTCCGGCTTCCTGACGGCGGTCGCTGACGAACGCGAGCAGGTTGTTGTAGAGAGCAACGGCACGCCTGAGTTGACGCTCGCCGCTCGCCTCACCAGCGAGGACCGACGCGAGCAGCGACCCGTCGAACGTCAGGTACAGGCTGTCCGTCTCTGCCAACCGCCCGATCACTTCGGGGACGGACGCGTCCTCCTGCTCCGTCGAGGTGATTGCACCGCCGCGGTAGTCCAGCCAGTCGAGTTCCAGCAGGGTCGCCATGCCGTACCGGAACCTGAACGCATAGCTCTGGGTTTCGTCCGTCGCTTTCGGTAGCAGCCCGACTTCGACGAGGGCGTCCCAGTCCGTAGTCAGTCGTACGTGCGTTCCGTGATCGGAAGTCATGTAGTACTTCTCCACGCCGGCAGCCATTTCTGCGTACATCCCCAGAAGATACGTCGTCTTCCCAGTTCCTTTGCTACCCAGCATCGTGACCTGTACCTTGGGTGCATCGTTGAGATTTGTTGCTCCGTCTGTAGCGATCAAAACACACTCACCCCCGACAACATTTGGCCGAGCGCGTCCACCGGGCCGAGGAGCGGCGCGAGTTCGTTGTACTCGTACTCGGCTCGGCGGCGCATTTCGGCTGCGATTTCGGCGTAGGTCCGCTCGCCCTTCACCCTGCTTTTCAGTAAGTCGATAAACGAGGCGCGGCCCTGCGCTTGGTCTGCCAAGTTACTGCAGGCGCTAACCTCCGCAGCCAGCGTTTCCGCCTTTGAACGCAGCCCAAAATAGAGTGCGAACATCACAGGCAGCACCACATTCTCGGGCTTAGGCCCGCATACCGTCTGTACGATCGTCGCACGCACCCGCATATCTTCCTGGGCCGCGTCCACGAAGCCCTGAAGCGGTGAAAGCGTCGTCTCGTCGAACTCGACGAGATCCGCCTTGGTGACGACCACGATGATCGGCACCGCCTGCTCGCGCCCGTCGATCGCCTCGAACACCACGTTCGTAAGGTCCCGGATGCGCGCGCGCATCGCGGCGCGGCGACTGACGAGGTCCGTCGCCTGGATGAACAACAGCACCGCGTCGGCTACGCCGGCGTCCTCGAGGAACTCGCCCACCTCTTGTCCCTCGCTGTCACGCATCACTCCGCCCCGATAGTCGCTCCAGACAAAGTCGAGCAGCGGGCTGGCCGCATGTCGCAGCGTCAGGTCGTAGGTCCGCCTGGAGTCGGATGCTTTCGGGTAGCGTGACTTCGCAATCGCGCCTGCGAGCCTCACAAGCGAGCGGTGATCGGCATCACGTTGCGCACGAACCCAGAACCCGTTGACGCCCGAGGTCGACATCTCCCGGTACATCGAGGCCATGTACGAGGTCTTGCCAGCGCCGGTGTGTCCAACCATCACGACTTTCATCGCGTCGCACCCTTCTTCTTGGGCAACAGCGGATCGCGGTCGAGTTTTTCCTTACGCTCGCGCCAGCCCTTCATGTTTGCCTCCCCGTTGCCCGCGGGAACGAGCGTGGGTTCACCCTCGTGCTCGGCGCGGTGGAGCACGGACTCGGCGGGCGCTAGGTCGGCTGCCGGCGAACGGAGCGCGACGGCGAGTGACGCTGGCCATACGCGCCGCGGTGCCTGCGCGGTCAGGGCGAGAGCCAGATCGCGATGGTGTGGGCGAAGCGTCCCGAGATGCGCTGCCGTGGCGGCGAGTTGACTGAGCCTGCGTCGCGGGTTGTCGTCCCCAGCCAGCATCGCCAGTGCTGCACGGAAGTCCGACTCGGCGAGTGCGTCTTCGCGTCTCAATAGTCGCCGACGAGCGCGATGCAGATAGTGGTAGGCGGGGTCGGCGAGCAGGTTCTCTGCGAAGCCTGCGTCGGCGGGCCATCCGTCGGCGGCGGGTCCCGCGGCGACGACGGCGTCATCGATCAGCTCGTCGTATGCGGTTTCGTGGGCGAGGTAGTAGGCGTCGGTGGCGGCCACCACGGACAGGGCGACGATGCGGCTGGCGAGCTCATGGTTAAGACGGCGAAGCTCCTCCTCCGTCGCCGGGCGCCTCACAGGAAGGTGCGTGTCGGTGAAGCCGCTCTCGTTCAGCCGGACGATCGTCTCCTCGCTCCAGTCGTCAGGGGACGGCCAACTCAGTCGGTAGACCGGCTGCAGGTCTTCCGCGCGCTGCAGGCCGATGTTGCACCCTCCGAGGCGAACCGACAGCCGTCCGTTGGCGACCGAGATCTGCAGGATCACGGTCGGCACGTCATACAGGTCACACACGTACAGGTCGCGGTTAGGCCACTGCAGCGGACGGTCGATCAGCCAAGGTCGCAGCTTGCCTCTCGTGAATGTCTGGATGTCGTCGACCGCCTGCAGGCGAAGCCCTCGCCCGACTTCGTCTGAGGCCTCTTCACCGATCTTCGGTGCGATCAGGATCAGCAGCCGGCGCTCGCCAGCCTCCTCGTGGTCGAGTTGCAGCGAATCACGCAGGAACCGCGGGCCTTGCGGGATCGGGTAGTGCTCGAGTGCCTGCGTCTGTAACTGGGCGGCGAGCGCAGCGTCGGCCGCGCGCTGCTCGCGCAACTGCGCCTGCCCGGCGTCGTACTCCCGCAACCAGCGTTCGTTCTCCCGTCGAAGCTGCTCCTGGAGCGCGCTCGAGGCAAGCTGTTCCCGGCGCGCATCGGCGTCGGCCTCGCGCTGCTCGCGCCGAGCCTGCGTGTCGGCAGCGATCTGCATCCTCGTATTCATGTAGCCAAACACGCCGGTTGCGACTGCGCTGCCAACAGCAGGTGGGATCATGGCCCGAATCATCGTCATGACACTCGCCGCCAACCACCCAATTCTGGACCTGGCGCGGCTCTCGACGCGGAGCTAACGCGAGCGGGGCGTTCAGGCGCTTATCTCAAGGAATGCCTGGGACGCCATTGATCGCCGACAACATGCGTGCATGTGGGCAGGCATCGGCTTCCAGCCGACTTCACAAACTGCTTGCGACCCCCTGCCGGCATGACAAGGAGAGTCACGTCAACCCTACGGCTGGGATCGGTCTCGGCCCTGATCGTAGAGACGGACCGTGCGCGTCGGCCTCTATGCGCGGGCCCTCTCGCCATCGCGTCCGTCCATCGCCCTGCGCAGATCGCGAGAGCCAGGTTCGGGTTTGTGTGCCCCATCTGGGCCATGCCGGCGGGCCCTCCTCCAGCAACCGTCAATATGAATGCGGTGTGGGACCATCGACTCGCCTTATGCCACCTGAGTCGGCGCCCAAGCTAACCGGCGCGTGGCCCGCATCGTCGGTGGCCCTAACCACCTAGACGGGGCGGGGTCTTCGGTGCGCAGCCGGCTGGATCAGCCCCGACCCGCGGCAAGTCGCCGTCGCGCGCGGCTCGGCCAGTCGGGCCGAGTCGGCCGGCAGACGAGGGCCCCTACGTCCCCGCCACGGTGGTAGGTTCGCTTGGCAGGCCCGGCATCGGGCCGGGCCGTGAGGAGAAGGGGGTCAGCATGGCTGACCGAATGCTGTTTGTGGGGTGGGGAGCGTCCGTGGCCGGGCGCGAGGAGCGCGGACTCGAGGTCTTCAACGAGGCGATCGGCCTCTACGGACGGCTGCAGCAGGATGGCCACATCGAGAAGTTCGACGTGGTGCTGCTTGATCCGAATCCGGGGCTCAGCGGCTACATCGAGCTCCATGGCTCTGCCGAGCAGCTGAACGCCTTACGCCAGACCGAGGAGTTCCGCCGCACGCTTGCGGACGCCAGCCTGATCGTCGAGGACATACGTCTGGTGGAAGGGTTTACCAACGACGGCGTCGCCCGCGAGATGGCGCTCTACCAGGAAAGCATCGCGCGCGTACCCCAAACGACCTAGATCAGCGCACCGATCCCGCGGCGCCCGGCACCACCGCGCGGGGCGCAAGCGGGATCGCATGATTTAGCTGTCTGCGCCCGCGGGTAGATGTTTATCCTGTGGGAGCCCATCGTGATGATCCGCGGGTCGCGGCGCATGTCGCCTCGGTCTCCACCCGCACCGCGGCGGACACAGCGCGTTTGTCGTCGGTGATCGACAACCTCTGCTGGCCGGGCGGCACGGGCGATCATACGAAGACCGTTGCCCTCGAGTGGGTGCGGCGCTGGGGGCCCCGCGCCACTGGCGCGCTGCCGCCGGTGTGCGGGTGCGCCCTCGGGCGCTGCCTGGTCTGTAACTGACCGGTCGCACACTGGCGTGACGCAGGGCGCGGGCTGAGCGACCCCCTGCGACTTTGGCATGCGGTCGTTGACCCCCCTGCCGAGGGAGCAGGGGGTAAGGTAGCGGGACCCACTGCTCCGGACGGGCTTGGGCACGCCCTCTCTACCTCGGTGATCCCGCGCCGACACGCGCGGAAGTCACCGATATCGCGCGCCCCTACGACGGTCACCTCGTGGGGCGCGCACTTCAAGGCCGCCCGCAGGCAACAGCAGCGTTTGTCGCGAACATCCGCGTGGTATGCGTACTGACTGCCCTTTCACCTTCAAGAGTGATCCGCAGATGCATCATCTGCGCATGAAGAACGCGTGACTGGCCGGCGCCGAGGGCGGTCAAAGGGCCGCATTAGTCGGCTAGCGGGTCGCCGCCGCGGGTGAAGCGGGGAACCGCTCCGTCAAGTTCCACGCGCCGGTGATCCGCCCGCGGCCGGGATGCGAATAGGAGATACAGACCTCGGTTGACCTGAACGGGCTCCGAGTTCCACAAGGCGGACGATTCGCGTCTGCCTGAAGTCCGAAACGAGGTGTTCTGATGTCAATCGAGAGCAATGAAGCGACAGGGGCTGCTTCGACGGGTCTCGTCGAGCGCTTGGTCCGCGACGACGTGGATCGCAAGCGGTTCCTGAAGCTCGCTGGGGGTGCGGGTGCCGCGAGCTTCAGCGCCTTCGTCGTGGCCGCGTGCGGCTCGAGCAGCAAAAAAGCCGCCACCGCAGCGACCGCATCCACGTCCTCCACATCGAGCGCGAGCAGTGACATCGCGATCGTCAACTATGCGTTGACCCTGGAGTACCTAGAGACTGAATTCTATGAAAAGGTCATCGCATCAGGCCTTTTCAAAGGAAAGACGGCGGCGGTGCTCAAGGAATTCGGGGCGCAGGAGATGACCCACGTCGAAGCCCTCAAAGGCACCGCCTCGAAGTTGGGCGGCACCCCGGCGGCGAAGCCCACCGGGAAGTTCCCGATCGAAACCGCCGATCAGGTCGCCGGCTTGGCCTACACGATCGAGAACCTCGGCGCTTCAGCCTACCTCGGCCAAGCCGGATCGATCCAGAACAAGGAAGTCCTGGCTGCTGCGCTCGCGATCCACAGCGTCGAGGCGAGGCACGCCGCCACTCTCGGCACCCTCGTCAAAAAGTCAATCACACCGGATGGCGCATTCGCCAAGCCGGCTGACATGGCCACGGTCCTGAGCGCCGTCAAGCCCTTCCTGGCCTGAGCAAGGCACGAAGAATAGGAGCAATTGGAATGTCACATGCAGATCTTCACCACACGAGTCCCGGCGATGGGCCAGCAGTCGATCGAGGTGCAGGGCCTGACGCGGTCGAGTTTCTTGCTCCGCGGGGCGCTCGCGGCGGGGTCGGTATACGGCCTCGGGGCCGTCGCCCCGTTCGTCTCCAGCGCGCTCGCCGCCGGTGAAGGCGGGGACCTGGAAATCTTGAACTTCGCCTTGACCCTCGAGTATCTCGAGTCTGACTTCTACAACGTCAAGGGCAAGTCGGTCGGGCTCTCCGGCAAAGCCAAGAGCTACGCCGAACTCTTCGGCGAACAGGAGTCCGACCACGTCAAGGCACTCTCAACGCTGATCAAGCAAATGGGCGGCAAGCCGGTCGCCAAGCCGACGTTCGTGTTCCCGGTGACCAACCAGAACTCGTTCCTGAAGCTCGCCTCGGTGCTCGAGAATACCGGGGTCGGGGCCTACAACGGCGCCGGGCCCTCTTTGATGAGCAAGGAAGTACTCGGTGCAGCCGGCAGCATCGTGCAGATCGAGGCTCGTCACGCTGCCGCGATCAACCTGCTGCTCGGGAAGAGCCCGACGCCCAACCAGGGCTTCGACAGGCCACTGACCAAGAAGCAGGTGCTCGCGATCGCGGGGCCCCTGATCAAGCAGTAGACCGGCCCGGATCGGCCCGCGGCCTACACCACCAGCACGACACCCGCACCACTCACCAACTTCGCAAGGAGGACCCCAAATGGGTCTCGACAATCCGCTTCACATCGCCTTTCTTCTGATTCTTCTCCTGCTCGTCTTCGGCGCCAAGCGGCTGCCAGAGATGGGCCGCTCGCTCGGACACGGAATGCGCGGCTTCAAGGACGCCATCGGCGGCGAGTCCCATGCCCAGGGCCTTGCGCCGGCCGAGCCGGCGCACGACAGCTGGTCGAGCAGCCCACGCCGATTCGCGAGCGGACCGCCGCCTAGCCACCGGGCTCCCCGTCGGCACGGCTCTCGCAGGCGCCGACGGAGGAAGCACGGGAGGCAGACCGTCATGGCCGCAGCCGTCGGAGCATTGGGACACGAGGACCGCGTCAGCGTCGTCGATCACCTCGAGGAGCTGCGCACCCGCATCATCATCTCGCTGGTCGCCGTCGCCCTCGCGTTCGGCCTCTGCATGTGGCAGAACCACGCGCTTCTGCAGATCCTGAACCGGCCGCTGGCTCACCAGACCCAGAAGCAGGTTCGCGAGGGCCACGGCCCGCTGGGAGCGACTTACACCGTGCAACAGAGCGCGCGTACCGTCGCCGAGCAGCTGCAGGTCGTTGTTGGAACACTCGAGCGTCCCGGCAGCGGGGCCTCCCGGGCGACGCGCTCGTCGCTAGTCGCGGTCTCACCGATTCTGAGGAAAGCTGTCAAGCGTCTCTCGGCGCCCGCCAGCGGGGACCGGCCGGTGACCCTGGGGATCGGCGAGCCGTTCACGACAACGGTCGGTGTCGCGCTCCTGTTCGCGCTGATCCTCGCGCTTCCGGTGCTGCTGTACGAGCTCTACGGGTTCCTGCTACCAGCCTTCGCGCCCGAGCAGCGACGAGTGACAAGACCGCTGATGCTCGCGATCCCTTTCCTGTTCGTAGTCGGAATCCTGTTCGGCTACTTCGTCGTGTTGCCGGCCGCGGTCCGCTTCTTCCAGAACTTCAACAGCGACCAGTTCAACGTGCTCGTGCAAGCGAGCCAGTACTACCACTTCGCGGCGGTGACACTGCTCGCGATGGGCCTTCTGTTCCAGATCCCCGTCGGGATCCTGGTCGCGACCCGGACCGGGATCGTGACGCCCGGGCAGCTGCGCGCCCACCGGCGCTACGCGTTGCTCGCCTGCGGTGCAGTGTGCCGCCTTCCTTCCGGGCGACGCCGTCACATTGCTCTTGGAGACCATTCCCCTGTACCTGCTCTTCGAGATCAGCGTGCTCATGGCCTCCGTCCTGGCGCGCACCGAACGCCGGCGCGAGCGCAGGCTCGCCACCCCGGGCGTGCCGGCGCACCCTGGGACCGAGCCCAGGCGCTGAGACCGCTGACGCGACGACACAGGGCGCTGACCAGAATCGGCTCCTCGCCGACACTCAGGCAGGCGTCAGCACCCTTTCCTACTCATCTCGGGCTGAGAGAAACAGGCGGCGAGAGCGAGCGTCGCCCTGGCCCCCTGCGACGTTGCCAGAAGGACGCAGCCGCACTAGGTCAGGACTAGCGCGCCGGAGCGCTTTGAAAGCCGCCTCGGCGCTTGTACTGCCAGTTGCTGCGCAATCACGTGTTGTGGCAACCAGCCCGTGGCCAACGCGGACGGCTCGGCGGACGCAAGCTCAGTCTTGACGCCGTCGACGAAGCTCTCGGCCAGCGTGGTGTCGTGGACATCGGCGAGGGTTCGATCGAGGCCCCCCGCAGGCAGGCCCGACGACGGGCCGGGCGCCTCGCGCAGCGCGCGAAGCGAGCAACCGCTCCCTCCCGAATCCACCGCTCGGCGTAGGCTCTCCACCCGCGTCTCAACGGCGCAATCGGGTAGTTGGTGCGTGATGCGCTCGTCTAGAACCCCGGTTGATCTCGAGCAGGTGCGCGCATGGCTCCTGGCGCGTCAGTCCGACACCCAGGCCCGCGTGGCGAAGCTCGCGCGGCGCCCCGAGCTCGGAACGGCCCAGGGCTTTGGGAAGCGCATCGGCGACGGCACTGTCGAGGCCGTCAGCCGACTAACTGAGATCGGCGTGGGGGAATCGCTGAAGCGGCCCTCACCCGAATCGAGCGAGCGCTCGCGAAGCTCGATGAAGGGAGCTACGGTCGATGCGACTCCTGCGATGAGGAGATCGACCCGGCCCGTCTGCGCGCGAGACCGGACAGCTCGCTCTGCATGCGCTGCGCTGCCGGCCAGACCCGACGGTCCGCGCCCCGGCGACGGTGAGGGAGCCCAACGGCCCGGGACTTACCGCGCCGTCCTAGCGGGTAATGCATAGCCAAGCAAAGAGCCCTGCAATCGAGGGAAGGCCCACTCATGGCAAGCACCCGAGCAAAAGCACAGGCATTCGCGTTCCCGGCCAAGAAGAAGGAGCCGATCGGCGACGCCCGACATGTTCGTAACGCCGTCGCGCGCTTCAACCAGGTCGAGGGCGTAAGTGACAGCGAACGCGACGCCGCGTGGAAGCGCATCCGCGCTGCCGCGCGCAGATACGGCGTCGATATCGAGGTTCGCGGCTGGCGCCAGCTGATGAAGAAGAGGAGCTGATGGCGGCTCCTCGCCACGCGCCGTCGCCCCACGATGAACTACACGCGATGTGGGCAGGTGCGGCAGACGCCGAAGCGGCCAGAAATCGGACTGCGGCGAACCGTCGAGCGAGATTTCCGGCTTGGGCGGGTAAGTAGGGGCTGACCATGTCGGTGAGACATGATCATCCGAACGGTGCGACGGCGCCCGAGGAGCGCTGGCAGTACGGCGACGGCGGACGCGGCGCGGGCGCTCCCGAGTCGCCCTCGCGGCTGTCGAGGGGCAGCTGGCGCGGTGTACTCGCGCGCACCGTCCGAGAGTTCAAAGAGGACAACCTGACCGACCTCGCGGCGGCGTTGACGTATTACGGGGTGCTCGCGATCTTTCCGGCGCTGATCGCGCTCGTCTCCATCCTCGGTTTGATCGGACGGTCCGCGACACAGCCGCTGATCGAAAACCTCGGGACGGTCGCGCCCGGACCCGCGCGGACGATTTTCACGAGCGCGATCCAGAACCTCCAGAAGGGCCAGGGCACCGCCGGCGTGATCTTCGTCCTCGGCTTGGCCGGCGCGCTGTGGTCGGCGTCGGCCTACGTTTCTGCGTTCATGCGTGCGTCGAACACGATCTACGACGTCGAAGAGGGGCGCCCGTTCTACAAGACCGTCCCGATCAGGCTCGCCGTGACGCTCGTGATGATCACTCTCCTCGCTGTCTCTGCCGTGGCCGTCGTGCTGACGGGTGGACTGGCGAGGCAGGTCGGGAGCCTGGTCGGGGCCGGCGGCACCGCGGTCACGGTGTGGGACATCGCCAAGTGGCCGGTGCTGGTGCTCGTCGTCACCTTCATGTTCTCGCTCCTGTACTGGGCATCTCCGAACGCCAAGCAGCCCGGCTTCCGGTGGATCTCGCCAGGCGGGGGCCTCGCCGTCGGGATCTGGCTCCTCGCCTCGGCCGCGTTCGCGCTGTACGTGGCGAACTTCTCCTCCTACAACAAGACCTACGGTGCGCTGGCCGCCATGATCGTGTTCCTCGTATGGCTGTGGATCTCGAACATCGCCCTCCTGCTCGGGGCGGAGTTCAACGCCGAGCTCGACCGGAGGCGTCGCCTGCAGGCCGGCGAGCCGGCCGAACGCAAGCCGTTCGTCGAGCCGCGCGACACACGGAAGATGAAGAACCGCGCCTGAGCCTCGGCGCTGCCGACCGCCCGCCTGCGCGCACATCACACGGAGCGGCGGACATGTGAACCGCTGGACGCGGTGGTGAGTTTGGCTGACTCTTGCGACGTTGCCAGGCGGTCAGACGCACATCATCACCAGTCTGCCCAGCAAGGCCGCTTTGCCAGCACGAGGTCACCGGTTCGATCCCGGTCGGCTCCATCGACCAAGCACCTGCCGGCAGGCAACGGGGAGCCTCTCATGCGCGCCGGGGATGTCCAGGTCTTTTCGAGTGAGCCGTTGGCTTGTCGCTAGGCTCGATGAATGGGTGCTCGCGCTGACGATCCGCCTGAGGCGGGCAAGCTGCCGACCGGTCGGCTTGCACGGACGGCTCGAGTGGGAGGGCTGGTGACGGGTCAAGGCCTGCGGTGGGCGGGAATGCGTACCGCCAACCGGGTTCGTACGCCCGAGGGCGCCGCGTCAGCCGAAAGCGACCGGACGGCCGCGCTGGTCCAGCAGCTCGTAGACCAGCTCGGGCAGATGCGCGGCGCCGCGATGAAGATCGGCCAGATGATCTCGATGGTCGAGTTCGACGGGCTCCCGGAGGAGGAGCGGGATGATCTGCAGCGCCGCCTGGCCGCGCTTCGCGACGACGTCCCGCCGGTGCGGTTCGCGGATCTCGAGAAGCTGATGCGGCAGGAGTTCGGGGGCCCGCTCGGGCAGGTGTTCCGCGACTTCGACGAGCAGGCGTTCGCCGCCGCCTCGATCGGCCAGGTGCACCGCGCCACCACACTCGCCGGCGACGACGTGGCCGTGAAGATCCAGTATCCAGGGGTGGCGGAGGCGGTCGAGACTGACCTGCGCAATGCGACCCTGCTCCTTCCGCTCGTCAAAAGGCTCGCTCCCGGGCTGGACGCCAAGGCGCTCGCTTGGGAGATGCGCGAGCGAATCTCCGAGGAGCTCGACTACGAGCTCGAGGCGCAAAACCAGCGCCGCATCGGACGCCTCATGCGCGGGCACCCGTTCGTCGTCGTGCCGAGAGTTCACACCGGACCTCTCGACCAGGCGCGTGCTCGTCTCCGAGTACGTCGAGGGAGAGGGTTTCGAGGCGGTGCGCCGAGCCGATGAGGCGCAGCGCGACGGCTACGGCGAGGTCGTGTTCCGGTTCCACTTCGGACTGCTCTATCGCGACCGGATCGGCCTCGGCGACCCTCACCCCGGTAACTACCTGCTGACGCCGGACGGGCGGGTGTGCTTCCTGGACTTCGGACTCGTGCGCTATGTGAGCGCCGATCGCGTCGCGGCAGAGCGGGCCATCGCTCTCGCTGTTCGCGACCGAGATGCGGATGCTGTCAAGACGGCACTGCTCGCCGGCGGCTACCTCCCCGCCGGGGAGCTGACGCAGTCGACGCCGACTTCGCGCTCGGCATGATGCGGATGGCGACCAGGTGGTACGCGGTTCCCGGGCACCGACGCTTCGAGCCCGACAACGACCGTCGACGAGGGAACCGAGAGCCTCCCGACAGCGAGGAACGGGCTGCGATGAAAACGCAGCTCAACCAGTTCACGCTGCCGCCGGAAGCAGTCCTGATCCGGCGGATGCACGGCGTCGGACGCCTCGCCGTATGCGACGACAACCCATGATGATCTCAAGACTGCTGTCAAGGCGGCTGCCGCTGCTGCTCATCCTGCTCGGCGCCGCAACGCTCGCCGGCCCGGCGATCGCCGCCTCGCCGCAGTTGGTCGCGCGCAACGTGCGTGCCGAACAGGCCCACCGACAGTCGCTCGCCAGGCGCGCGACCGCCATCAAGGCTCATAGTGCGGGGCGCAAGGCCAAGCGAGGGTTACGTGGACGAGCGGGACCCGCCGGCCCACGGGGACCCGCCGGACCACAGGGGTCGGGCGGAGTGCAGGGAGCGTTGGGTGCCCAAGGCCCCGCCGGGCCGGAAGGGCGGCCAGGGCTACTAGGAGTCACAGGTGAAACCGGCGCTCCTGGCGCTCCTGGCCTGGAAGGAGCGCGCGGCCTGCAGGGTGTGTCCGGCGAAGCCGGACCCGAAGGGCCGCCCGGGGCTGCCGGCGAACGAGGCCCGCAGGGAGTAGCCGGGCCGGAAGGAGGACAGGGGCCGGAAGGAGCCCCGGGTGCCGACGGCAACGAAGGCGCTCAGGGCCCGGAAGGCGCCCGCGGGCAGATCGGGCCGGAAGGCAAAGAAGGCCCGCAGGGGGCCGAAGGCGCGCAGGGACTGCAGGGTGTCCGAGGCGAAACCGGCGCCGACGGCACCGAAGGGCCTCAGGGGCCGAAAGGCAGCGAAGGCTCGCAGGGACCGGGAGGCGAAACTGGGGCTGAAGGCAAAACCGGCAACGAAGGTTCGCAGGGCGCCCAAGGCGCCCAGGGGGAAACCGGACTCGAAGGCAAAGAAGGCAAAGAAGGGGCCCAAGGCGCCAAAGGGGAAACGGGGCCAGAAGGAAAAGCCGGCACCCAAGGCGCCAAAGGGGAAACCGGTCTCGAAGGCAAAGAAGGCAAAGAAGGGGCGAAAGGCCTTCAGGGCGTCAAAGGGGAAACCGGGGCCGAAGGCAAAGAAGGCAAAGAAGGTCAGCAAGGGGCCAAAGGCGAAACCGGGCCGGAAGCGAAACTCGGAGTGGAAAGCGTCGCGACGGCCAACATCGCGAAAGAAGCCGTGACGAGCGCCAAGCTCGCACCGGAATCGGTCGAAACCGGCAAGATCAAACTCCTCGCGATTACCGAAGCACTACTTGGCGGCGAAGCGGTGGGCGAAGCCAAGCTGAAAAAAGAATCGGTGAGCGAAGGTAAGCTCGCTCCCGAAGCCGTCGCTGAAGCCAAGCTGAAAAAAGAATCTGTGTCGGAAACGAAGCTCAAAGCGGAAGCGGTAGCAGAAGCGAAGATCAAAAAAGAAGCAGTGTCCGAAGCGAAGATCAAAAAGAAGCCGTCACGTCCTCGAGGCTGGCACTGCCCACAGCGAAGCCGTCGAAACCGGCAGAAGGGGCCATTACGATCGCGGCTCCGTCACCTGCGCGCAAGGTCGTCGCTGCGATCGTTGGCACCGGCGCCAAAAAAGAATGGGTGATCGAACACAACCTCGAAACGCGACTCGTCCACGTCTCGGTGCAGATCAGCGAAGCGGAAGAACCGACTGAACTCGAATCGCCCACCAACTACAAAGTAAAGGCGACGAGTGCGAAAGCTATCGAAGTGATCTTCACGGCGGCGCCCGCGGCGAAAGCGCTCCTCTTCATCACCATTATCGGATAGGCGTTTTGCGACGCCATCAAGGCGACAAGGTGGGCGCTTCTGCCCCGCCGCGTCAGTGATCCGCGATGGAGCGCCGGGCTCGACATCATTAGTCGTGTCGGGCCGTGACCAGACGATCAGGCCGCGCGACCCGGCCTCGCCGCGCGCCTGATGTCCTCGCGCGCGAACGCGATGAAGCTGTCCACGTGTGCGGTTCGTCGATCGTGCCGTCCCGCGAGCACGAACGTCGTGGGCTCGGCGTCGGGGATTGGCACGGCGCTGATCCCCGTAAGGTGGTTCACAAGCAGCGCGGCCGACGAGCCGGGCACTGTGGTGACAGCCTCGCGCACGGCGAGCGCCGCGAACACCTCCTGCGGCGACGACACGCGATCGGGTGTGGTGCGCGCAGGAGGCCCGCCGCGATGGCCGTCGAGGCTCCAGAACCCTGCCCAGTCCCGATCGACGCTCGGGTGGTAACCGATGAAGGTCTCGTCGATCACTTCGGAAACCGTCACGTGGTCGCGGTCCGCCAGCCGATGGCCGTAGGGCACGATCACCGCCCTCGGCTCCGCCCGCACTGTCTCCGTCCAGACATTCCCGTCGGCAGGCGGCAGGTGGCAGACGGCGATATCGACCTCGGACAGCCACAGGCTGGCCGAGGTGCCCGGGAAGGGCACATTTCCCGGTATCGGATCTCGATCTCCGGGTGCTCGCGACCGAATCTCACCAACGGGCCCCGTGCGTCCAGGCCGGGCGGCGCGCCCACGAATCCGAACTCGACCTCGCCGCGCTCCGCCCGACCGAGGGCCTTTGCAGTCTGGATAGCATCCTGCTCTGCGTCGATCGCCTGTCGCGCCCTTGCGAGGAGCCTCTCACCGTCGGATGTCAGCTTGACACCCCGGACCTGTCGCTCGAAGAGTTGAATGCCGAGATCGGATTCGAGCTGGAGATGGCTTGGGAAAGGGCGGGCTGCGCGATGTGCAGCTTCGCGGCGGCACGGGTCATCTGGCCCTCCTCCGCGACGGCGAGCAGGTACCTGAGATGGCCACGCCTGATCTGCACAGCCAATTCCGCCCTTGACGCCCTACCCGGGCCTGGAGGGCGCGGCGATCCGCGAAGACAGGTGACGCGAACCCTCGCGCCACTTTACGCTCCTAGCGCATCCTTGCGTAGGCTCGAATTCCCCCATCACGACTTGGTCTCATCGTACCCGATAGCGACCGATCAGCGACGCCGGCCGAGCGCGACGAAAGCAAGTGGCGATCGCGTGTCTGCGCCTCTGTCCCGGCCGGAAGCGGTTCGGCACGCCGACGACACCGGGCGGCTGGGATTCCCTCGGCGCCGTCTCGGCGCAGCGTTTGCCGCCGGGAGATGACCCCCTGCGACGTTGGCAGGAGGTCACCCGTTCGATCCCGGTTGGTCCCGCTTTGTGGCCCGTCTGAGGGTTTACGCCAAAGCCCTGCAAAGCGTGCTGCTCAGGAAATAGGGCGTCACATGGCGGAGCGCCTGGCCACCACTCAGTCACGCTACCTGTCGGTAGTGGTCGCCGCCGGCGCGTCGCCTGGGCTCGCGGGCACGAAGCTGTCAGGGAGGTCGCCGGCAGGCCAGTGCTGCCAGCTGAAGCCCTTGCGGGCGTGGCGCAGCTTGTAGCTGAGGGCGCCGTGCGTGTTCATGGCGTGCCAGGCAACATGGGTTGTCAGGGTCATCCTCGGGATCCAGAAACGATCCTCGATCTGATCCATCGGCGCAGGAGTCTCAAGCTCGACGTCTGCCGACGCGTGACCCTCGCCGTCCTCCAGCGTCAGGCGTGCGAGGACCGTCCCGTCGCGGTCACAGATTTGCGACTCGCCGAGCATCTGCGTCGCCCAGGCAATGCCGGGAGCCAGAGGCGTTTCTCCCCGCACCGGCCCGACATGGGAGGCGTGGGCGACCGGCACGCCCGTGAGGCGCGCGACCTGGCCCGGCAGCTCGCGGGCCTGGCGACGCCAGATCGCATGCTCTCGCTTTGTCCAAGGGCGGAGTGGGCCCCGCCAGTTCAAAGGCATCGAGGGCCAGCACATGCCACCCAGCACCAGCCTGACGCCGCCGGCACGGACCCGCTCGGCAGTGCGAAAACGGGCCCACTCCCAGCCTGACATCAGGCCGACGGCACAGCCGAGCGTCGCGCACTGCACAACCCCTGCGTCGTCACCGCCGACGTAGTAATTCTGCTCCCACGCTGTGGGAATGTCCTTGTCGTGTAGGTGCAGCGCGCCGTCGGGCTCGGCAAGCACGAACGTGCCGTACGCGTCCTCTCCGCGGACCGCGAGGAAGCCGCCGGCAAGCGTGCATTCGAGTTCGCGTGCGAGACGGGTGAGCATCTGAAGCGGCTGGCCGTCGACGGGACGTGCCGCGTCTCGCAGGACCTTGGCGTAGACGTTCGGCGTCGTGAATCCCTCGGGAACGACGATCACCTCGGCGCTGTGCTCACGCTGAGCGTCGCGAATGAGGTCCTCGATCCGGAGCAGGTTCTCCTCGACCTGGCCGAGTTGAAGGGCGGGCTGAACCACCGCGACACGCGTCATCTCTGTACCTCATCGCCGATCGTGGAGCGGACGGGCGCCTGCTCCCGCGGACCGGCCACGAGCGGCCCCCGCTCGAGGACGCGCGACTCGGACGCCGACGGTGTTGGCGGCCACACCGTACCGGCGTGCTCCGAGCCGCTTACCGGTCGGCTGGAGCGGAAGCGACCAGCGCGGCGCTCGAGTCGGATCTCGAACTCGGTGCGCAGGTCCGAAATCGCGCGAGCCGCGGTTTCAGCGCGCGATCTCTCGCCTCGGGACAGGGCCAGGAGGAACGCGCGCGCGAGGCGAGCCGGCGGCGCGATCTGCTGCGGGGTGCGAGCCCGGCCGAACAGGTCGCTGAGATCGGCACCCGTCGTCCGCCCGGCGTCGCGGACCAGCTCCCCGAGCGTCGGTGAAGGGCGCTCGACACGAGTGTCGGCGTTGGCGAAATGGTAGGCGGGCAGGCACTCGCGATCGCGAGAGGCCTCCCACCGGCGGGTCGCGCGGTCGACCGCAGCAGGGTCGTCGAGCGCCGGCAGAACTTGCTCGGCCAGTGTGCGGCCGGCGAACATCGCGTCGCGCATCCCCTGGCCCGTGACGGGATCCTTGAAGTGCCCGGCGTCACCCGCCAGCGCCCATCCTGGGCCCGAGGAGACACGAAAGAACGCGGGCGTCTCGCCTGTGGAACGCAACTTCGATCCGGGTGGCGCTCCCGCGATCCGGGCAGCGAGTCCCGGGTGCTCGCCCAGCTTCCGCAGCCAGTAGCGCTCGGGGTCACGCCTCGCCTCGCTCGCCTCGTCGCGATGTCCCATCAGGAGAACGAGCAGCCTGCCCGCGGGAGTGGTGGGAAACGCGAACGCAAAGGACTTGCCCTCACGCCACTGGTAATACGTTTCGGCGTGGCGGGTGCCCGCGAGTGGATCCTCGAGGTAGCGAAACACGAGGCCGCGCCCGTTACGCGACAGCCGGTAAGGGGACCACGCGCCGACGAGTGACGCAACGGTCGAGCGCCGGCCGTCCGCACCGATCACCAGCGTGGCCTCCACCTGCTGCTCAGCTCCGTCCGCCTGGCGGTAGCGTAGACCCACGACTCGTCCAGCCCGCCAGCGCAACGCCTCCACAGTGCACCGCTCCCGCACCTCGGCGCCCTGTTCACGTGCCGCCTCGACGAGCTCAACATCCTGCAGGTCGCGGGGTACACAGACCCCGTAGTCGATCCCGTCGGCGGCGGGGCGCACCCGCTCGCGGCACTGGATCCCCTCCACCTCGACATGGACATAGCGGACCCGTGACGGATTCAGACCGAGAACCCTCGGCAGGGCGCCGATCTTTGCCAGCTCGCTGGTCCCGGCCGGCATCAGGACGTGCGTCGAGAGCTGGTCGGAAGGGAAACGCATCTTGTCCAGCACAAGGACCCTGCGCCCGGCACGAGCCAGCGGTGCCGCGACCGCACACCCGGCAAGTCGGGCGCCCACAACGACTACGTCGACCCGCTCCACACCAGGCTCCCCTCGGTCGATGCGACCTGCACGCCAAGTCTGACTGATCCCGGAGCGCGAAGCCGACTCGTCGCATCTCCGTGAGTGCTCGCCTTCAGGGCACGCGACTCCCCGAGAGCCACAGCGACTTTGCCGGCGAGCGTGCTGCCCCATCGCAAGCTCGCCCGATACGAGCGCTTTCTCGAGGTTGATCCTGAGCTCCGGCCCATCGCCACGAACCCACCAGAAGGGCTCACGGAGACCGTCGGTCTCGGGACTCAAAACGCTCCAGAAGGCCGTATCCGCTCCAGAAGGCCGTATCCATACACGCGGGTAGCTCCGTCCGTGGTTCCGTCGGCTGCAGGACAACGCACTGATTTGTTGCCATAAGCGGCGAACATGGGTGATGTCGAAATGCATATGACTAAAAGGGCACGCATTAACACTTGCCCGTCACAAGCTGTTAGTTTCGAAGCGTTGAAGTCAACCCTTGGCGTCGCGCGCCTAGAGTATCGGAGAATGTGGCACGCTAAACGCGACCGGCGTTCATGGGCCAATGAGCGAATGGAGAAAGACATGCTTGGAAAGATTCCAAACAAGGTCGCGAAGCTGGCTGCTGGACTGCTCGCTGCGACTGCCGTGATGGCCGTCGCAGCCGGAACCGCCAGTGCAACCCCATCATCCAGTGGCGGATCGGCGTCGGCGTTGGCGTCGGCTGGCATGAAATACACGCCGGCGACGAAAGAACTTTACACATTCGACTGGACCCAGCCGACCTTCTACGGCCCGGTTCACTGCACCGGGAAGCATCTGACCAACGAAAAGAAGGGCTATCCCGGCACAGCGGGCCCGGGCGGCACAGGCGGCAAGGACATCGAGAAATGTAAGAGCACCACTGGCGAACCCCTCCTTGGGATGGCGCCAGGCGAACACAAAGTGGGACCGCCGATCGAGGGCGAAGGCGCGTGGGGCTCGGACTGGGACGCCAACGCGATCACCACGACGAACTTTGAATACACCGTGAACCCCAAAGGCACGGCATTCAAGCTCATCGCGATCTATCCGTTCCCCTGAGCATCGGTCGGGCGCGCAGCTTGTCCGCCCGGCGGTAGTGGAGTTGCCGGAGTGCCCCGTTCGCGGGGCACTCCGAGCACTTTCAGGAGGTCCCAACGGGACACGCGACCGCGCCTCGACCTAAGTGGTTAATCGGGGAGGTCCGCGTCACGGTTTCAGGTTGGCCACCGTGCGTTTTCAGGCCTGCGGTTCGCCGTCCCGCGACCTACCTCCGATTCATATCCGAAACCTGCGCCACCGGTGTCGTCTATGACACCCGCCGGTAGGAGCCGGATCGTGGCGCCCAAACCTGGTCCTTTGGTTCTTTGCACGAACAGCGATGGGAAGCTCACCTTTGTGGACGATGGGCTGAGTCGCGGTGACTCAGGGCCGTTGCAGTAGCAGCATTCGAGCTCAGGGCCTCCGCAGTCACACGACCATCAGCTGAAGCGCCGAGTGCGCCTTTGCCATCCGTGCGTAGTCATCGTGCTGGCGTTCGCCAGGGTCGCCTCGGTGACGCTCTACGATCGATGCCCAAGGCCTGATATGCATTGAGAGAGATCCCGTCCCCAGAGGAGGAGCCATGCCCGACTACGCACCTGGAACCCCGTCCTGGGTCGAACTGTCCTCGCCTGACCCCGATGCCTCCGCGGTCTTCTATCGGGACGTCCTCGGCTGGAGCGCCACCGAGCCGGGCGGCGCCGAGACCGGCGGCTATCGCATGTTCGAGTGCGGCGGCAAGCGCGTGGCCGGCCTCATGGGCCACATGCAGGAGGGGCAGCCGACCGCGTGGGCGACCTACGTCTCGGTTGCGGACGCCGACGACACGGCCCAGAGGGTCACGGCCGCCGGCGGCACCGTGGTGGTGGCCCCGATGGATGTCACGGACCTCGGCCGGATGGCCGTCTTCGCCGATCCCACGGGCGCCGTCTTCGGGATCTGGCAGCCCAGGGCCTTTGCTGGAGCCGACCTCGTAAACGAGCCGGTCTCCCTGACCTGGAACGAGGTCCACACGCGCGACACCGACGCGGACAAGGCCTTCTACAACTCGGTCTTCGGCTGGACCGCGGGCAAACCTCAGTTCGAGGGCGCCCCTGACACCTACACCGTGTGGCAGCTCGATGGGAACAATGTGGGCGGCATGATGGAGATGGTCGAGGGAATGTTTCCGCCGGAGACGCCGCCCCACTGGAGCGTGTGCTTTGCCGTCGCCGACGCCGATGACACCGTCGCCAAGGCCCGCGACCACGGCGCCACCGTCGCCGCCGAGCCGGTCGACATGCCCATCGGCCGCTTTGCCGCCCTCGTCGATCCGCAGGGCGCCTGGTTCACGATCATGCAGCCCGCGGCCTCCTAGCTCGAACCCCGCCCGGCGGCCCGCGAACGGTTCTCAGGACACAGCTGCGGCGCCGACCTACAGCCGCCCCGATTTGCTGAGGCCCGCCCCGGCAATCGTGGACGGGGGTTTCGCGCTTACCAGCGAGCCCGTTTGAGCAAGTCAGCGGGCAGCTCCGAGCGCTCGCTGCATCCGAACTCAAAGAGCACGCCACCTAAGGACGAGCCCGGGTCTCGGGTACGTCGCCCGGGCGATGACCCCGGCGGTTGCCCGCCCGCGATCCGCGGCTCCGGCGCCATTTTTGGCCCCGACGCTCTGTGGTAGCTTGCCCCTGACCAGCGGAGCCGACTGTCGGTCGTCTCTTGGCCGGCCTGAGGAGCGGTTATGGGGCTGTGGAGGCAAGCACGGACGTGGTTCAGGTCTCGGGGTGAGGTTGCCCGCACGTTGCGGCCAGTTGGCCTGGCGGCCGGGGTCGCGTTCGCGCTGAGCGCAGCGCCTGCACTCGCCTCCGAACCGCCGCTGGAAGACTTCTCCGGACCGGCCTTCATGATCCTGCCGCCCGGCGAGAACGGCAGCTTGCTCGAGGACACCTTCTCCACGGACCTGGGCGAAAAGTACAACGCGCTTACTCCGAAGCAGGGCCTGGTGACGCAGGCGGACATCGAAAAGGACTTCATCTCGGAGAAGTTCGGCGTGCAGGGACCGATGTTGCGTGAAGAGATCACGCCGCGCTCCCCCGGGCTGACGATCAAGCGCGATCAGTACGACGTGCCCCACATCTACGGCGGGACACGCTCCGATGTGATGTACGGCTCGGGCTGGGTCGACGCAGAGGACCGCGGGCTGCTGATACGTAGAGCGCGTGGCCCGGCCTTCGTGGCCGCGCTCAGCGTCCCCGGGCTGAGCGCGCTGGGGCTGCTCGAAGAAGGACGGACCTTCAGGCCGAGCAAAGAAGCGATCGAATTCGTCGAAGCGCAGAAGGCCTCGCTGGAAGAACAGGGCGCAGAAGGCGCGCAGGTGATCGAAGACCTCGAAGCCTGGCTCGAAGGCGCCAACGCATACGAGCAGACGCTGCCCGCCTTGCTGCGCATCCCACACCTGGACCTGGCCAACGCGATGGCGGCGTTCGCGTTCATTGGCGACATCTTCGGTAACGGTGGCGGCGGGGAACTCGCCGACGCCAACCTCCTTGCGAACCTGCAGGGCGAGCTCGGCTCGACGCAGGGTATGAAGGTCTACCGAGACCTGCGCGAGACCAACGACCCCGAAGCGCCGACCACCGCCGCAGGGACGTTCCCCTACGAGGAAGAACCGACGGGCCCGACACCCGGCACGGTCGCGATCAAATCCGGCAGCGAGAGCGCCGCGGCGACGGCGAGCCTGAGGACCTTGGCGAAACACAAACACATGTCGAACTTCCTCCTGGTCTCGGCCAAACTCTCGAAGAGCGGCCATCCGATCGGCGTGGCAGGCCCGCAGGTCGGCTACTCCTACCCGGCACTGCTCGACCTCAAGGATCTTCACGGGCCTGGCATCGACGCCGAGGGCGCGGGAGTGCCCGTGATGCCATACGTCCTGCTCGGCCGCGGCCGGGATTTCTCCTGGAGCCTCACGAGCGAGGGGGCCCAGAACACGACGAGCTTCCTGAAGGAACTCTGCAGCCCCGATCCCGAAGTCGAAGGACCGCCGACGCAGTACTCAAAGAGCTACGTCTATGGCGGTGAATGCATCCCGATGCACGAATTCGACGCCGGCGAAGTGGGTGCTTCGAGCAGCGAAAAAGCGCACGAGGTGCACTTCTGGGAAACGAACCAGGGGCCCGTCCACGGCACCGTGCAGGGCGCGGACGGCAAGTGGTACGCGATCGCCGAGGACCGCACTACGCGCGGGCGCGACCCGGCGAGCCTGACGTTCTTCGAGCGTATGAATTCCCACACTGTCAGCGGCCCTCAGACGTTCTACGAAGCGGCCAACAAGCTCGAGACGACCTTCAACATCGCCTACTGGGACAGCGCGAACATCGCCTACTTCGCCTCGGGCCGGCTGCCCAAGCCGGCACCGGGGACGAACCCGAGCCTGCCCACGCTCGGCAACGGCGAATACAACTGGCAGGGCTTCCTCGGGCTGGACGAACACCCGCACGAAGCCAACCCGCTGCAGGGCTACTTCACGAGCTGGAACAACAAGTCGGCGCCCGGCTGGGGTGCGGCCTCGGGCGAGTTCTCCTACGGGCCGATCTACCGCTCGCAGCTCTTCACGGGCTTCGGCCCGGAAACAACACAGGCCAAGCTCGTGGGGATCATGAACAGCGCCGCCCAGCGAGACCTCGACGCGTTCTCGGTCTGGCCGACGATCGCGAAGGTGCTCGGAGCCAGCCCCGCTCCCTCTCCCTTGGCGGCGAGGGCGGCACGGTTCATCAACAGGTGGGTGAGGTTCGGCGGCTCAAGCCGCTACGGCAACGAAGGCCCCCGCAGCCCCGCAGCTGCGATCCTCGACGAAGCCTGGACGCCGATCGGCGAAGCTGTGCTGGGGCCTGTGTTGGGCTCGGTTCTGGACGAATTCCGCTCGATAAACGAGCCGGTCAACGCCCCCAGCTCGCTCGGCTCGGCCTACGACGGCGGCTGGGAGGGCTATGTCTACAAGGCGCTGCGCGAAGTGCTCGGCGAAAGCGTCCAGCAGCCCTACACAGCGGGCGGTTACTGCGGCGGCAACCTGACCGCCTGCCGCACGGCGCTGTGGGCAGCAATCGAGGGCGCGGTCGAGAAGCTCTCGGCCGAACAGGGCCCCAACCCGTGGGCGTGGCGCGCGGCGAAGGTGTCGATCACCTTTCCCCCGGGCCTCCTCTTCCACAATCTCAAGCCCTACACGATGAAATGGACCAACCGCTCGACCTTCCAGCAGGTCGTGGAATACAACGGCCACTCCTAAGGGGAATAGGTGTTTACCTGTCCGGCTTTCGTGTGAGCACCTGGTAGACGGAGGTGTGGCCCGTCTCGAAGCCGTAGCGCGCAGCGCGGAGGTATAGCCGCCAGATGCGCGTTCGCTCCTCGCCGGCTATCGCCTTCGCTTCCTCCAGGTGCTCGTCCAGCCGCTCGCTCCAGTGACGGAGGGTGACCGCATAGTCCTCCCTGAAGCCCTCGACATGCTCGCTCTCAAAGCCGGCCCGTTCGAGCGCAAGCTGGACGCGAGACAGCGGCAGTGGCTCGCCGTCGGGGAACACGTAGCGCGTGGAGAAGATGTCCTCGTGCGGCTCGTGGTCTGGGTCCAGCGCCGCGATCGCGTGGTTCAGCAGCAGGCCGCCGGGACGGAGCAGCGCGTGCAGGGACCGTGCGTAGAGATCGATCTGGCTCTCACCGACGTGCTCGGCCATGCCGATGCTCGCGACCGCGTCGAATGACGTCTGTGGCAGCCTGGCGGTAGTCAGCCACACGGATGTCCACCAGGTCCTCCACGCCCGCTTCGCTGACCTTCTCGCGCGCGAGCTCGGCCTGGGGCCCCGAGAGCGTGACGCCGGTGACGCTCACCCCGTAGTTCCGGGCGGCGTGGATCGCGAAGCTGCCCCAGCCGCAGCCGACGTCCAACACCCGCATCCCCGGCGCGAGCCCGAGCTTGCCAGCGACCAACTCGAGTTTCGTGTGCTGCGCCTCCTCGAGCGTCTGGGCTCCGCGCGAGAAGATCGCGCAGCTGTAGGTCATCGACTTGTCCAGGAACAGGGCGAAGAAGGGGTTGCCGACGTCGTAGTGGTAGCGGACGGCGGCCGCGTCGCGCTCGACGCTGTGCAGGCGCCCCTGAAGGATCAGCTCCAGATCCGGACGGTGCGGAAAACCGCCGGGCGCCGCGGCGACGACGATGGACAAGGCCAGACGCACGCGCTCTGCGCCGCTCAGCGCCGGCGGCTGCCACTCGTCGACCACGATGAACGCCGCATCGAGATCGTCGACTGCGAGCGAGCCATCCGTGTAGGCGCGACCGAGGCCAAGGGACCCGGGGGCCCTGAGGAAGTGCGCCAGAGCCGAGGGTCCTCCCACGAAGAACGTCGGCGCACCAAGCGTGGTCGCCTCCACGACGCCGCCGTCCCAGAAGCGCACATGGAAGGGCCGTGAGGGAAGCAGACGGCGAAGCTCGCGACAGAGCGGCCGCGTGGCTTGTATCAGCGCCATCTCGACCAGTCTCGCAAAGGAGGATTTCGATGCGTCGGCGCATGGCCGGACGGAGGCCTCGGCCGCGCCTCACATGCGCTGTATGTTGACGCCGTGGACTGGGGCCTCGCGACGGTCGCGCTCGTGCTGTTGCTGCTCGCGGCGGTGTCTCGTCGCTTGGTCAGTACCCCGGTCACGCCTGCGATGGTCGTCGTCGGCGTCGGCGTGCTCGTTGGACCGCTCGTGCTCGACGACCTCACGCTCGGCCCCACGAGCTCGACGGTCCGGAAGCTGGCGGAAGCGACGCTCGCGGTGGTGCTGTTCTCGGATGCCTCGCGCATCGACATCAGGGCGCTGCGACGCGAGGCCTCGCTGCCGGGGCGGTTGCTCGGCGTCGGACTTCCTCTGACGATCGTGCTGGGAGCGGTGGCTGCGCTCGCGCTGTTCGGCTCCTTCTCGCTGAGCGAGGCCCTGATCCTGGGCGTGATCCTCGCCCCGACCGACGCGGGACTCGGAAGCGCCGTCGTGACAGACACCAGGCTTCCCCAACGGGTGCGGCAGTCGCTCAACGCCGAGAGCGGCCTCAACGACGGGATCTGCGTCCCCTTGCTGCTGATCGTTCTCGCGACTGCCTCGGGCGCGGGCGGCGCTGCACATCCCCTGCACGTGCTCGGCGAGGAGATCGGCTACGGCCTTCTGGGGGGCATCGCCGGCGGAATGCTGGCGGGATCGATCGTGATCCTCGCCGGACGCAGGGGCCTGATCGACGATGCCTGGAGGCAGCTCATCCCCGTGGCCGCCGCCGCGCTCGCCTATGGGGTGGCGATCGGTCTCGGCGGATCCGGCTTCATCGCCGCCTTCGTCGCCGGCATCCTGTTCGGCGCGATCGCCCGCGAGGACGACGCTGGAATGATGCGCTTCACGGACGAGACCGGGGCACTCCTCGACACGATCACCTTCCTCGTCTTCGGAGCGGTGCTCCTGGGCCCGGCGCTCGAGCACGTGAGCTGGCAGATCGCCCTCTACGCCGTCCTGAGCCTGACGATCGTGCGGATGCTGCCCGTGGCGATATCGCTGTGGGGCAGCCACGCCCGAGGCCCGACAGTGGCGTTCATCGGCTGGTTCGGCCCACGCGGGCTCGCGTCGATCGTCTTTGCGGTGATCGTCGAGGACACGTTCCAGGCTCACACGGAGACGATTCTCACCGCCTGCTATCTGACCGTGGGCTTGTCGGTCCTGCTCCACGGCCTCTCCGCGGCGCCGCTCGTGAGCCGCTACGCCGCCTGGTATCAGGCCGATGCGGAGGAGCACCCGCCCGTGGTCGAGAGCGCGCCTGCTCACGAGCACCGCGTCCGGAGCCTCGCAAGGTATGCCCATGGCCCGAGGACCTGACTGCTCCCTCGGCGAGATCAAGACGCCGTGGGCGTGGGAGCGACCTCTGCGTCGCTGGCAGGAGCTCGCCGGTTCGATCCCGGTTGGCCCCATCGCTGTACTAGGTGGCGCCGGTCTGAAAAGCACGGGGAACACGTTGTGCGCCGATGCCCCGCAGGACCAAGACCTCACGACGTCTGCCGGGGCGAGCAATAGCCCAGCCGGCTAGAACTTGCGACTGGCGGACGGACCGGGCGCGGTCGCGCCGGAGCGTCGCCGCAACTCCGCGGGGTCTTAGCGCACTCCTACCGCATCGCGAGGGATGGTCGTCCCGTGTCTTGCCTGGCAGTGGGCTTCGGCATCTCTGACGGCCCAGGCAATGCGCTCCACGAGCTGCGACGCTGCATGGCCGGTGGACAGGTGGACGGCGCGGACGTCCTCGTCAAGGGTGACGCCGACGCCGTCGGGGATGTGCGGGTCCTCGGTCGCGACGATGATTCGTGGCATGCGTGACTCCTCAGGGATCGGTTCGCCATGCGGTGCTCGAACCATGGTGGCCCAGGCGCTCGGTGTATATGGCCGCCCGTCCAGCATGCTCCGCTTGCGCTCGGACACCTGCCACCGCGGCGCCAGGGCGATACGTGACATCCTCAGACGCAAGTGGCCGATGACATGCTTGCGAGTGGCGTGAGGGTGGTGGCTCAGCATGATTTGGCGCTCACCGTCGGATGTCGGTTCGCGGTGCACTCTTTACAGCCGGTCACAGCGATCCTGCAGGTCGCCCCGTACCCCGAGCCCGCAGTGTCGATTCGCTGCGAACGGTGGGACACCGCGGTCGAGCACTACAGCTACCTCGATCACTACGGGAATAGATGCGAGCGATTCGCGTTCGGTCGAGGCAGTTCGCAAGTCGCCTTCGAGGCGCACGCGAACCTTCTCAGCCCTTCTGATCTGATCGCGCCCGACACTCCTGAGACACCTGTTGCCGCGCTGCCTGCCCAGGTCCTGAGCTTCGTGATGCCGAGCCGCTTCTGTCTGCCCGATGAGCTCGGCCACGAGGCGTGGCAGCGATTCGGGGACATCAGCCCCGGTTGGGGACGGGTGCAGGCTGTCGTTGACTACGTCCACGGGTGCCTCGAGTTCGTGCCGGGGGCGTCCAATCCGTGGACGACGGCGTCCGACGCTTATAGGGCCGGCCAGGGCGTTTGTCGAGACTTCGCCCACCTAGCGATCACGTTCTGTCGTGCGCTGAACATCCCGGCTCGGTATGTCTTCGGCTACCTGCCGGCGATCGGAGGCTCAGCGCCCGACGAGAAGATGGATTTTGCGGCGTGGTTCGAGGCGTATCTCGACGGGCGCTGGCACACGTTCGATGCCCGGAACAACACCCCGCGCGTCGGGCGTGTAGTCGTGGGGCGCGGCCGAGACGCCGTCGATGTCGCACTGATTACGTCGTTCGGTCCTCTTTCGCTGACCGGCTTCGAGGTGCGAGCGGAGCGATACGTCGCGGCCCCCTCGGGACCCTGACGCGCTCCCGTGCTGCCACTCAGTCAGTGAGCGCCCCGGGGTGATGAGGGCGATCGTCGATGCAGCTTTGAGGTGACACTCACCTCTCGGGGTTCAGTTGGAAATCGAGATCGACCGGAATCGACGGGGGCCGGCGCTCGAAGAGATCGAACCGCTCGCAGCCGCCTGATTGACCCACTGTAACGTTGGCAGGACGTCGCCTTCACCGCTTTTGCAAGTGAGAGCGAACCGTGCTCCTCACGAGTGGCCGCAACCGCGCTCGCGGCATCGATAAATGGGGAGCCGTAAAGCTCCGTCCAGAACGTGCCTGTGCACAATGAGCGCGTGCCGCGCATCGTGCCCGAGTTGCCGAGCCCCGCGTAGATCACGTAGCGGCCCTCGTGGAGCAGTAGCGAGGCGAAGCTATGGCGCAGGTCGTATGGCCGATCGTGCCGCCTGATCATCCACGCCCACGGCCGCCGGCACGACCACTTTGCAGCGGCACGCCGATCGGCGTCGAGTACTGCTCGGTCCCCGTCTTTCAGCGCTAACGTTTGGTCTGCGTGGAAGAGCCAGCGTCCAAGGTCGCTCACAGGCCAACCGAGGGTTCGATCGGCTCGCGGCCACCCTGGCCGCGGAGACGCGTCCTAGCCGTCTTCGAGCCCGGCCGCTCCGGCGAAGCGACTCTGCGCGAGGCAGCTGAACTGGCGGAAGCGGGTTGCGAGTTGTCCGTTGTGACCCTGGCGCCGCAGGCACGTCGCTCTCGGTGCTGCGGCAAGGGCGGAACCGGTCCGTACAACATCGCGGTACGTGACGAAGCTGAGATCGAGTTGCGCGAGGCAAGGGAGATCCTAGGAGCTACCGCGAGGCAAGCCAGTTTCACGGTGCTCGTCGGGTGTCCTGACCCGCGGCTCACAGCGTGGGCGCTCGAGCGTGGTTTTGATCTGATTCTCCTTCCCTCTCATCCATTCACGCGTGGTGGCAATCGCCATGCGCGAGCCTTGCGCCGCGCTAACTCAGCTGAGGTTCGCACCATCTCGTAACGCGGGCGAGGGCAGGAGCCGGCCGGATCCGCTCATGAGGTGGGCTGATGAACCTCTAGTACAGGATTGGACGGGGCCTAGCGAGTTGGACCCAAGAACCTCAGCAAAGACGGTCTGCTGGCATGGTGGACCCTGCTGGGGAAGCAGGCTGCCACGTGGTGCATCGACGCACCTTGAGATGCGTATCCGCATGATAGGATGCGAGCGTGCCCAAGACGATTCAAATCCGTGACGTCGACGATGACGTGTACACCGGCCTGCGCCGACGAGCTGCGGAGGAGGGCGTCAGCGTCCCTGAGCTGTTGCGCGCCGAGGCGACCCGGCTCGCCGCCCGCCCGAGCATCGCAACATGGCTGGCGTCCACACGTCGGCGCTCGTCGGGGGTTGGAGCGAGCGACGTCCTGGAGGCGCTCGACGAGCTCCGCGATGCTCGTCGTTGACGCATCGTGCGTCGCCGAGGTGGTTCTAGCCGGCCCCGACGCTGAGCCAGTGCGAGGACGACTGGCTGCCGATGCGGACCACGCTGCGCCCCATCTCGTGGATGCCGAGGTCCTCGGCGTGGTTCGCCGCGCCTATCTGCGGGGCGAACTCGACGGGACGGCTGCCCATCAGGCCATCGACGACCTCGGGGCCTGGCCTGCGGCGCGCGTGGACCACCGGCCGCTGCTCGAGCGCGCATGGGAGCTTCGCCACTCCTTGACTGCAGCAGATGCCCTCTACGTTGCGCTCGCGGAGGCGTTGGAGGTCCCGCTGCTCACACTGGACAAGCGCCTCGCGCGAGCCGACGGGCCGCGCTGTCCAGTGGAGACTCCCTAGCCGCGCCAGGCCTCTAGCCCGACGACGCACCCTCCGCCGATTGCCGGCCTCCTGCCTCGCTGACGGCGGTCGCTGCCAGTCGGCCCGCGGCCGACCCCAACAACCGGAGGGCCGGCGCGTGCGCCGGCCCTCCCCCGCAGCTGTGCCGCAGGCAGCGGCGACGGCGAGTCTCAGCCGAGGAACACGAGCGGGCCCTCACCGGCGGCAGGAGAGCCTGCGTGGACGCTCCACACGTTCGGCGAGAGCGTGCCGGTCTTCGGGCAGCCAGGGCTGCTGTCGCCCTTGACTTTGAACTTCGGCGGTTTCGGCGGTTCGAGGTCGATCGGTTCGCCGTCGATGTTGTAGGTGCTCTTGATCGACTTCGTCGAGTACGAGCACGACATCGCGCCTTCATCGAGGCTGAGGTCCAGGTCGAGCCCGCCGGACAGCTTGCCCTTGCCGTTCGTCTTCAGCGTCTGCGTCACGAGCATGCCCGGGGTCGGGCCGCCCGTCACGGACACTGGCCCGAGCGAGCTCGAGCACCCGCCTGGGCCGCCGAAGCTCGCCCCGGTGATCGACGCCTGCAAGTTGCCCTTGACAATGATGATCGACCCGTTCAGCTCACCCTGGGGACAATTCACGACCAGCGTCCCGCCGGTGAACGTCACGATGCCCTCGCTGACGATGTCGATCGGGTCTTTCTCTTTCACAGGGATGTGGATGCCTTCCGTGAGGACGCCATAGCATTCGGCGGGCGACTTGCACGGGTTCCCCGCCGACGCGACCGGGGCGGATGCCCCGAGGGCCGAAAGGGCCAGGATCGTGAGACCGGCTCCGACGATGGTCTTGATGCGCGACATGACTGCCTCCTGATCTGAAGTGGAGTCCGGGGAGCCGCGTCGGCCGGTTCAACCCTTCCGATTCGCCCCCGGTGCGGGACCGTTCCCGCTTGTCCCCATCGTCGTCTCGCCCCGGTGTCGCCGCCAGGCACCCAAGGTGTACGCGTTCGCACCCCTCCCCCGTACTCAGCCGCCGATCGGCGGTGAGCCCGGGCACTCTCGGCCGTGCCGACGCCGATCGGCCCGCGAGAGGATCAGTCGGCAGACAGGTCGCGCTGCGAGACGATCCCCAGCCGCAACGCGAGCTCGGCAAGGCGCGCTCGCTTCTGGTTCTGCGGAAGCTCGCCCAGCCCGAACCGCCCGAACAAGGTGCGCAGATGGCGCTTGACCGCGTCGACACCGAGGAAGACCTCTCGCGCGATCTGCTGGTTGCTCGCAGGCACCGGGAACTGTCCGCCCTCGCCGTAGGGCCGGCAGAGCGCGATCAGGATCCGGTGCTGGGTCTCGCTGATGCTCGGCAGCTCGGGCAGTGTGCCGCTGTCGACCGTCCTCTCGGAGGACTCGGCGGCGCTCTGGCAGTAGACGATGATCGTGCGACCGACGAGCAGCCGGTCGCCCGGACGTAGCCGCCTGCCTGCCGCTGATCCGCTCGCCGTTGAGGAACGTCCCGTTGCGCGAGAGTCCGTCGTCGGCCACTGTCCACTCCTCGCCGAGCCGCCGAAGCTCCGCGTGAACGCCTGAGACCTCGGCATCCCAGGAAAGCGACACGTCCGTCCTGTCGCGGCGACCGAGGCTCAACTCGGATGCGTGCAGGTCGAGCGCAACCACGTACAGCCCGCCCTCACCGTCGCGCATCGCCAAGAAGGGCGCGCCCGTACGTTCGAGGGCCAGCATCTGCTTGAGCTCGCCCGCGCTCAGCGAGTGCCGCGCGAGCGGATCGCGTGCGCCGCTCGTCGTTCCGGTGGACGCCGCCGCGAGGTCGCCGCGCTCCATCGGCTGAGGATGCCACACGCGATGCGGTCCGGGACGTTCGGACCACGCCCACGTGACCCGCTGACGCTCGCCGCGCGTGAACAGATAGCGCCGGCGATCGGCCCTTCGGGTCCTCGGTGCTAGCTTTCGGAGCGATTTGGCGTCGTCTACGCAGGGGGTCGACTGATGCGCAGATCTTTCGTTGGTGTCCTTACGGCTACCGTGATTGGCGTGGCCGGGGCAGCCAGTCCGGCGTGGGGGGTACCTCACTCGAACGCCACGGGTCTTTCAGAGAGCGCGGTTTGTGGTGCTGTCGGTGCCCGCTTTGCCCACTGCGACGCACGCATCGTCACCGATCGCTCCGGCGAACCGCTCGAAGGCAGGCCGACATCGGCATCCGCTGCGACCACGCCGGCCGGCTACTGGCCCGCCGATCTCCAGAGCGCCTACAACCTGAACCCCGCGAGTGGAGGTACGGGCCAGACGATCGGGATCGTCGACGCGTTTGACGATCCGAACGCCGAGAGCGACCTCGCGACCTACCGCAGCCAGTTCGGCCTCGGCCCCTGCACGAGCGCCAGCGGCTGCTTCAAGAAGGTCAACCAGAACGGTTTCAGGTTCTTCTACCCCCGAGGCGACTCGGGGTGGGGCGAGGAGATCTCACTCGACCTGGACATGGCCTCGGCGATCTGCCCGAACTGCAAGATCCTGCTCGTCGAGGCGCGAACGAACGGCTTCGGCAACCTCACCGCCGCCGAGGACACGGCAGCACGGCTCGGCGCCACGACGATCTCCAACAGCTACGGCGGGCCCGAGTTCTCATTCGATGCCCTCTACGAATCCCACTACAACCACCCCGGCGTCACGGTCAGCACCGGAGACAACGGCTACCGCGTCGAGTTTCCAGCCTCTTCGCAGTACGTGACGGCCGTTGGGGGAACCTCGCTGACCCGCGACCTCTCTTCCCGCGGATGGTCCGAGACGGCTTGGGGGAGCGCCGGCAGCGGTTGCTCGCGCTTTGTCAGCAAGCCCTCCTGGCAGACCGATGGCGGCTGTCCGCGGCGCACCGTTGCAGATGTCTCCGCCGTCGCTGACCCGAACACCGGGGTCGCCGTCTATGACACGTTCGGGAACAGCGGCTGGCTCGTGTTCGGCGGGACCAGTGTCGCCTCACCGATCATCGCGGGTGTCTATGCGCTGGCCGGCAACAGCGCCGTCACGACCGCCGGCTCATACCCCTACAGCCACACCAGCTCCCTGTTCGACGTCACCTCCGGCAGCAACGGTCTGTGCGGCGGGAGCTACCTCTGCACAGCTCTGCCCGGCTACGACGGACCGACCGGGCTGGGCTCGCCGAACGGCACAAGCGCCTTCTAGTTACCGATCGCCAGAGGACGGCACACGGACGGCGTGCCCGCCCGCACCGCCGTATGCTCGGACGGTGCAACGGTCGGCGCTAGCGAGCAGATATCCGCGCTGGGTGCTGATTGTCGTTCTGCTGCTTGCCGCGCTCGCCGGCGCCGCTTCTGCCCAGGCGCTTCGCGCGACGCAACCCGCTGGTCGTGCGGGCTGTATCGACGCGGCCGGCTCCCATGGATGCGCACGCGCCCGCGCGCTGTTGCAGGTTGGCCCGCTCGCCGTCTCCCCCAACGGCGCATTTGTATACGCATTCGACGCCCCGCCCCCGGGACCGGACCAGTTGCTCGCGCGCTTGCTGATCTTTGCCCGCGACGCACGAACCGGCGCGCTTCGCCAGCTTCCAGGTCGCCGTGGCTGCCTCGAGAACACGTTCAAGCGGGTCAGGGTTCAACGCGGCCCGTGCGAGCGGGTCGGCGGGCTCGAGATGCCGGGGCAGCTCGCCATCAGCCCGGATGGAAGACGTCTGTATGCGACCGATGCCTTCGACGGAAACTATCTCGTCACGTTCGCCCTCAACCCGAGGACGGGCTCGATGCGCAAACTGCAATGTCTGACGAGCCTCACGCCGAGCCGATGCACCCTGACGAAACCGGAACTCCAGGAACCGGATGCGCTGCTCGTCTCACCCGATTCACGATACGTGTACGTCGCCTCGCAGACCGAATTCCCCTCGCCCCACAAGGCCCTCCTGAACGTCTATCGCGCGAACGCAGCTGGTTTGAGCCCGCAGCAGTGCCTCTCAACCGCAGTCCCGCCTCGCAACACGCTTGGATGCACGGCGCTACCGACGCTCGGCGATACCTCGGTCAGCGGACTCGCCGAGGCACCGGGCGGGGGCATCGTCTATGCGAGCTCCGCCGGACGCATCCTGGCGCTCGCCAGGGAACCGAGGAGCGGCCGTCTGACGCCCCTCTCAGCACCCGATGACTGCGTGAGCGATGAGAAAACGCCACCCCCGGGATGCACCGCCGTGACGGTGACCGGCGAAGATCTCGTGATGAGCGCGTCGGGGAATACGCTCTACACGGCAGCCGATGACGGGCCCACGTTCGCGGTCGCCGCGCTCACGCGCGAACCCGCCTCCGGAGGGCTGGCTGAGGCGAGCTGCGCCGCGTTCATGGGCGCTGGCGGGATCGCCGGGTGTGGCCCCCTGCCACGCTGGGTTGGCTCTTTGGCGTTGGGGCTGCCGACGCTGTCGGTCGGCGGCGACGTACTGCTCGCCGGCTTCGATGACTCCGGAGAAGGAGGCCGGGCCACCGACAGCGTCGCTCAGCTGACGCGCTCGCCGATCACGGGCGCCCTCGAAGCCAGCGATCTGCGTTCGTGTGAACCCCCCACGACCTGTGGCCCCCTGCGCGGCACTGGAGGCGGCGTGGCCACGATCGCCGCAACGCCCGACGGCCACTCGCTCTACGTCGCGGACGGGTCGGGCATCGCGCAGTTGCGGCTCAGTCGGTGACGAATCCCTCTCCCGGAACCCTGCTGAGGGAGCCGGAGTTCAGGCGTCATGCTCGCGACTCAGAACGGTCAGCCGTGTTCGGTGCTTTCGAGTTCTCGCTTGAGCCGTTCGTTTTCCTGTTCGGCTTTACGTAGAGCCGATTCGGCTTCGACCCGTCGTTCTTCGTTCGCCGTGTTGGCAGGCGCCGGTGTGGTTACGGTGTGTTCGACGATCTTCGGCTGTACGACCGTGTTCGAATGGGTCACGGTTTGGGTCACCGGCTGCCGCGTCTGGTTCGCAGAACCGCTGCTCGTTTCCCCCTTGCCGCCGATGACGTAGCCGAGAACCCCACCGATGATCAGAGCCAGCAGCGCCAGCAGAAGGGCCGGCCAGGGATTGTCCCACCATGATGGATCGGCGGGGTACGGCGGGGGCGCCCGTTCGACGACCCGCTCCACCGGTGGTGGGGCGAGGGGGACTCGCGGGGCCACGGGTGCGCCCAGAGGCTGGGTCGACGCTGTAGGCGGAGCGCCTACAGGTGGCTGGCGTGGCGGCTCTGCGTTCATCGCGGTCCTCCTACCCCACGCCGGCCCTTCCAAACGTCTCGATCGGCGAGGACGATCGGTGTTGGAGCTCCGAAGCGCTCGGTGCAACCGGTTGGCCGGCCGGAGCGGGCATCGTCGGGTTACAAACAACGATCGCGGGGCAGTTTGGGATTGAGTGGCGGGGAGCTCGGACATAACACACACGGCAAGGACCGCCGCCAGGCCCGGTGGCGAGGCCGCTGTCAACCGGGATGAGTTCGCCTGGCCGGCACGGGCGGGGCTCGCCGCCCGGGGGCTCGTTTACGGGGTGATCGGCCTGCTGGCCATCGAGGTCGCAACGGGCTCGGGCGGCAAGGACACGAACCAGCAGGGCGCCCTGCAGACAATCGCTCAACAGACCTTTGGCGAGGTGCTGCTAATTGCTGTCGCGGCGGGGCTCGCCGGATACGCCGCCTGGCGCATCACGGTCGCCGTGGTGGGCCACGGCCAGCGGGAAACCTACAGCGCCTTCGAACGTTTCTCCGCGGCGGCCAGCGGCCTCGTCTATGCGGCCCTTTGCGTGACCGCGGTGAAAATCCTCGCGGGGTCCAGCAGCGGGAGTAACTCAACGGCCCCGAAGAGCGCCACTGCCGGGGTGCTCGGCTGGACCGCGGGGCCCGAGCTCGTCGGTCTCGCGGGAGTAGTCCTGATCTGCGTCGGCATCTACCAGGGCTACAAGGGGCTTACCGCTAAGTTCCTCGACGAAGCTGACACACTGCGCATGGGCAGAGGCCCCGAGCATCTCTACACCGTGGCGGGTGTCTTCGGGCACGTCGCACGCGCGATTGTCTTCCTGCTGGTGGGATACGGCCTCGTGCGTGCGGCCGCCGACTACGAACCACGTAAGGCCATCGGCCTCGACGGGGCGCTCAACGAACTCGCACGCAGCTCCTTCGGCCCCGTCCTCCTCGGCTTCGTCGCCGCGGGGCTGATCGGGTTCGGACTGTTCTCCCTGGCCGATTCCCGCTACCACCGCATCTGAACGCCCGTCAGTTCGCTGCGGTCGTGCCGTAGCAGAGAAAGGCCTCAAACGCAGAGGTTCTGGCCTTCCTGCTCGACGGTGTTCGACTCTTCGTTGCCTGCCCGGTCCCGTGCCCGGACGACGAAGTAGAAGTATTCGTCCGTTGCGAGCGGCGGAGTGTCGAAGGTCGTCACGCCACGACGCGTGGTGTAGGTAGGCGCCGAGAAGTCCTCCTCGCCGGGCATGGTCGCCTGGTAGACCTCGTAGACGATCCTCCTTGAAGGTGTGACATTGTCGGTCGCAGGAGCCCAGCTGAGGTGGTAGGTGCTTGTCCTTCCTGGGCCGATTGGGCCTGGAACGCATGTGGTCGCTGACTTCAAGCCGGCGAATACGGGCGGCGTAAGGTCCCTCCGCCGTGCCTGGGCGGGCGCGCTCAGAGCAAGCAGCGCCACGACCGCCACGACCAAGAGCCGGAGGCTCCTCGGCGCCACCGGGCGGGGTCGGCGAGAGTCCGCCAAGCTGAAGGTCGTCATAGGTCCTCCCTCGTTCGAGCTACGTGTGTGCGCGCACAAGTCACGCTGCGGGCCCTCGGACGCACGCTACTCGGAGCCCGAGAGCGGGTCAAGACGCTGTCGTCACGCACCCGTCCGATCGCCCGGCCCGCCGGTCGCGGGGGCGCACCCGCCCCCGCGACCGTAGGAGCTCAGGCCAGGAGCGTCACCGGTTCTGCGAACGTGATCTTCTCTGTCGAGCTCAGCCCGGCAGATTCGAACGGCCCGCCGAAGGAGACTTCCGGGAAATCGGGCGGTTCGGCTTCGAACGCCAGCGGTTTCTGGTGACCTTTCGATTGTTTGAACTTGAGGGTGAACGGTTTGCCGGCTTTGACCGGTTTGTTCACCGGCGTCAGCTTGCCGATCACCGAGCCCCTGACGAGGACGTTCGTTTCTGCGCACACAAAGCTCGTCAAGAGATTGTCGTTGCCCAGATCGAGCCCGACTACGGTTTTGAGCGGCGAGTGCACGATGTAACCGAGCCTCGTCGGCGCGGTGATCGCGATCTGTTCGGGCGGGAGACCGGGCGTGTGGCATGGGATCTTGCCTGTCGCGAGCACCCGCTCGCAGCCGGACAGGATGATCGTGGCGTTACCGGTCATCGGCGAGGTAACTTCGCCGGAGCCGGTGTCCGCCACGCACTCGATTTTTTCGCCCGACACTGATTCGAGGGGGGTCGGACCGCTCGCGATGCTCATCGGTTTGGGGTACGGGGGGGACCATTCGGGCAGCGCCAGCGCCGCCGTCGCGGTTGCTGCCGAAGTGGCCGCGGTCACCGCAACGGCGGCCGCGAGCCGCAGACCTAGTCGCAACATGTGATCACCTCTGTGGTCGTTGATTGGCGCGGGACCATCGCCCGCGCTCTCATAGTCCGCTCCGGACAGGGCCCTGTGGGCCGACCCAAGGTGTACGAAGTGGCCCCCTGTGCGCGCCCCTTCTACAGGGCGACCCTGATCCGCCCAATCGGCGATCGTGCGACCGTCTCCGCGCCATCGCGCACGCGTATTTATGATGCGGTCGGTGCAGTCGACTCGGCCCGAGGTTCGATGACGGAGAATCCAACCCGAACGTACTCGGCTGCGATGAGAGCCTGCGCACCGATCGTCCGGAGATGGGCGAGGCTAGAGGTCTCGGGACTGGAGGTGCTGCCGCCGTCCGGGCCAGTACTCCTCGCTGGTAATCACGACAGCTACTGGGACCCGATCGTCGTCGGCGTTGCGGCTCTGGGGCGGCGGCAGATCCGCGCTCTCGCGAAGGCCTCGCTCTGGAAGCTCAAAGGCCTCGACCGCGTCCTGAACGGGATGGGCCAGATTCCGATCGAGCGCGGCCGTGCCGATTCGGTCGCCTTCGATCGCGCGATCGTGGAGCTGCGTGGCGGAGCGTGCATCGGAATATTCCCCGAGGGGACGAGGAGCCTTGGTAGGGAACTGCGAGCACGGAGCGGCATCGGGCGTCTCGCCCAGGCGGTTCCGGAGGCGATCACGATCTGTTGCGCCGTGACCGGCTCAACGGACATCTCGCGCTTTCCGCGCCGACCTCGGATTCAGGTCAGCTTCTTCGAGCCCCGTGACGGCGGCTGGCGGCAAGGCGAGGAGCCTGCGGACTTCTCGGCGCGACTCCTTGCTGAGATCCGTGAGCGAGCACCGATAGCCGCCGCGGGTCGTCGGCCGCGAGGTGAACCGGAACTGACCGCGGCGTAGCGAACGCAGCGCGCTGCCAGCCACCAGTCACGTCCTGCCGGCGCCGTCCAATCGTCAACGGTGCCAGTGATAGGGCGTCGTCGTCGAGACCTTGGCCAGGCCTGCTCGTTCGAGGATCGGGCGTGAATACTCGTTCGAGTCGCTGTGGATCAGCGTCTTCCCTTGTGCCAAGGCCGACCTGGCGCGCGCAGCCGTGAGGGCTCGATAGATGCCACGGCCGCGCCACGCTTGCAAAGTCGCACCGCCCCAGATCCCAGCGAAGTCGGTCCCCCTCACCGGCTCGAGACGACCCGCAGCGACGACCTGACCGTCGGCCTCAGCCACCCACAGCTCCATCCCGTCGTTGAGGGCGAGACGCCGCACGAGGGCATCGGTCATGACGTCAGACAGCTCGCTTCCGAAAGCCAGGTCCTCCATCGTGGTCATCGCTCTGACGTCCGCTTCCTCTTTCACCTTTCGGAGCGTCACACCCTCTGGCAGAGACACGTGGACGTCGAGCGATCGCGCGCGGCCGATCATGATCGACTCCGGCGCGTCAGGTTGGAACGCGTTGTCCGTCAACGCCTCATGCAGGCCGGCGAGGCGATCGTGACCTCTCGTCTTCCACTCGACGCGTGTGATCTCAGGGATCCCGCGGTAGTGGTCCACCGCCGGTCTCACGAGCCGAGCCGTCGACTCCACCTCATCGCCGCGCGGGGCCGGATACGTCACGAAACCACGGCCGCCGGCAAACGTCACCAGGCGTAGCGGTCCGAGACGAGTTTCTGCGGTCGCGCCCGGAGTCTCCGCATCGGTCCGTAACTGCCGGTCGTATGCCAGGAGGAACTCGCGCGCATCGCCCATCGGCAGACCGTAGGCGATATGACCGAAGCCGCCACGCACCGGCATGAGCCTCGGCGCTCGGATGCGACAATGTGGGCATGACGGAAACCAACGTCGAGCTGGCTCGCCGAGGGTATGAGGCCGCGCTGCGCGGCGACCTCGACGCCATCGGGGCGCTGCTTGACTCGGACGTCAAGTGGCATGGCGGCGACCCGTCCGCGCCGGGTGCCTGCCGCAACCGCGAGCAGGCGCTGGAGTTCATGCGCCAGGCACGCAGCCGTCGAGGTGTCGGCGAGCTCGTTGACGTGGTCGGCGCCGGCGATAAGGTCGTGGTGATCATGCGGCCCGTCGCTGAAGAAGGTGAGCGGGCGGAGCTAAGCGCCAACCTCACCACGTTTCGCGATGGCAAGGTCGTCGAGATGGTTCACTTCCCGAAGCCTGAGGACGCGCTCGCGGCCGCGGGTCTCGAGGCGCGCTGACGACACGCCCCGCAGCGCCGGGCATCCAGTCCGGCGGGGCGCCTCGACGTGATGCGCGGTCGTCCAAGTCGCCACTGCTCGCAATGATCGACGGGGCCGAGCTGTGCGACCTCTGCCTGGGCTTCCCGGGCTCGGCCCAGACGTTCCCGTTCGGCCCGGAGACTTCCGTGTTCAAGGTGGCCGACAAGATCTTCGCCCTCTCGCGGCTGGCCGGAGACCCCGTTCGGGTCAGCCTCAAATGCGAACCGCCGCTCGCCGAGCAGCTGCGTGCGGCGCACCCGGCCGTGCTCCCCGGCTACCACCTCAACAAGCGGCACTGGAACACGGTGATCATCGACGGCTCCATGCCCGAGCAGACGATCCGAGACATGATCGAGGACTCCTACGACCTCGTCGTCAGCAAGCTCCCTCTGTCGCGCCGTCGAGCCCTCGGCTGGGAACCTGACCACGAGTAGCCCGCGGGTTGCGGGAACAGGATCTGGGCGATGCCCGTCTTCGTGGCCGGCGGCACGGCGTGATGGATTCCCCTCAAGATCAGTGTGACTGCGCCCGGTCTCCCGCGGCCGCCCGGGCGATTCGCCGTGCGTGTTTCGGCAGGACCCGGATCTGGCCGGCCGGACCGGCGTAGAAGCCCGCGAAGTACAGACGGGGGGTGTCGGGGTGCTCGGGTGCGGCCTGGTGTGTCGGGATGCCATCCGCGCGCAGGACGCCGAGGTGGCCTGCGATGGGCTCCAAGCCGCGACCGTAGCCGGTGGCGCAGATCACCGCGCCCGGCTGCATGTGTGTGCCGTCCACGAGCACGACCTCGCCCAGCTCCAGTCGCTCCACCGATGCCACGATGCGTGCCCGGCCCGCCTTCAGGGCACCGATGAAGCCATCGTCCACCGCCGGCCCCACCTGTTGTCGACGGAACCTCGACTGGAAGCCTTCGGGCGCCCTCGGCATCCCGTACCGTGAGAGGTCCCCGTAGATGAGCCGCTGGATCGCGAAGCCGAGGGCGTCGCCGATCTTCGCGGGCAGATGTTCCGCGGGGATCGCCGATGGCTGCAGGGGGATGCCATGCCAGTCGCGCGGGAACACGTTGGGTGGCGTGCGCATCGCGAGGCTGACGCGCGCGCCCGCCTTCACGAGGAAGCCGGCGATGTCGATGGCGGTATTGCCGGCACCGACCACCAGCACCTCGCGTCCGGCGTAAGGCTCTGGCGAGCGGTATTCGGAGGCGTGAATGAGCTCGCCGGCAAACTCGTCTTTCTTCACCCAGGCGGGCAGCTTGGGTTCTGCGTCGTAGCCCGTGGCGAGCACCGCGTAGCGCGCGAGAAGCGGCCCGTTCGATGTCTCCAGCCGCCACAGCCCGTCCTCTCCGGCCCGATCGACGCGCTGCAGCGCGGTCTTGAAGCGGAGCGACAGCCCGTGGTGGGCGGCGTAGGACTCGAGGTAGGAGACGAAGTCCTCTCGGCGCGGGTAGCGACCATAGCGTCGCGGGATTCGATACCCCGGCAGCGTCGAGAGCGTTCGCATCGTGTTCAGGCGCAGCCCCTCGTAGCGGGTCCGCCAGCGCGCGCCGACCGCGTCGGTGCGCTCGAGGACGAGCGTTTGAAAGCCCTGCTTGGACAACAGAGCGGCTGCCGCGAGCCCAGCCGGCCCGGCGCCCGCGACGATCGCCTCGTGACGCTCCACGATTCAAGCCTAAGGGCTCGAGATGGCTTTGCTGCGGCCTCCGCAGATTCCACGGCTCCCTCGACCGCGGCCGACCTCTGCAACTCTGTTGCTATGCCGATGCGACGATCCCGCCGCGACGCCGCTCGTCGCATGTCGGGCCCGTCGTTCGGTACCCGCGACATGGCGATCGACCTTGGGACGGCCAATACCCTCGTCTACGTGGACGGCCGGGGGATCGTCGTCTCCGAGCCCTCCGTCGTCGCGTCCGACTCAGAGTCCGGCCACGTCCATGCGGTCGGTGACGAGGCGCAGCTGATGATCGGGCGGACGCCCGCGACGATCTCGGCGATCAGACCGCTCCGCCACGGCGTGATCGCCGACTTCGCTGTGACGGAGGCGATGCTTCGGTACTTCATTCGCAGGGTGCTGGATCGCCACCGAGCCCACCCGCGTCTCATCGTCTGTGCTCCCTCGGGAATCACGCAGGTCGAGCAGCGAGCGGTCGAGGAGGCCTCGCTCGCGGCCGGCGCCCGTCGGGTCCACCTGATCGAGGAGCCGATCGCAGCGGCGATCGGCGCCGGCGTGGAGATCGAGGAACCGGTCGGAAGGATGGTCGTCGACGTCGGCGGCGGCACCAGCGAGATGGCGGTCATCTCGCTCGGTGGCATCGTGCTGTCCCGCTCCCTGCGCGTCGGCGGCTACGAGATGGATGAGGCGATCATGCGCTACCTGCGCCTGGCCCATTCGCTCGCGATCGGGGCGCCAACGGCCGAGGCCATCAAGATCGCGATCGGAGCCGCTGTCCCTTTGACGCCTGAAGAGGTCTACCCGGTACGGGGCCGGCACCTGCTCACCGGTCTCCCCACAGAGGTCCTCCTTCGAAGCGGCGAGGCACTGGATGCGCTACGTGGCCCACTCGTGGAAATCGTCGAAGCCGTCAAGGAGACCCTCGAGCAGACTCCCCCCGAGCTCACGGGCGACATCGCACGTGACGGCATCCTGCTCGCCGGCGGCGGCGTCCTCCTGCGCGGCTTCCGCGAGCTGGTCGCCTCCGAGACGGGGCTTCCCGTAGCCCTCGCCGGCTCTCCGCTGACCTGCGTCGCCGAGGGCTCTGGCAGAGCCCTCGCGCACTTCGACGACCTCGCCCGCCCGGCGAACAGGAGTCGATTGCGCTTCGGCAGCGGCAGCTAGCCCAGAGCGGTGGTCGACCGGGCCGGCCGTGCCCGCCGACATCGCAGAAGCCGGCGCCAGCGTCCGTCCTCAGACAGCCAGCGCCTGATCAGCCCGGTCGGTCGAGCCGGCGGTGTCCGGTGTGACGGAGGTGTGGACGGGCACCGGCACCCGCTTGCGTTCGATGTCCTGCGGCTCGACCCTTTGCACGTCCCAAGCGAGGCCTGTCTTCTCCATCCCCCAGATCAGCCACCAGGTCGGGTCGACCTGCCACGGCTCGAGGCCGTGCTTGGCCGACCTCGGGAAGGCGTGGTGGTTGTGGTGATTGCCCTCGCCGAGTCCCACGAGCGCGACGAGCGCGTTGTTGCGGCTCTGATCGCGGGTCTCGAACGGGCGCTTGCCCCAGAGGTGGCAGACCGAGTTCACGCTCCACGTGGCGTGGTGGACGAAGAACACGCGGGCTGCCCCGCCCCACAGGAAGCCGCCGAAGCCGCCGCGGAGCTTCCTCGTCGCGAGGACCCCGGCTGTGAATGGCGCGACGAAGTAGCTGAGCATGACGATCAGCGGGAACCGCCGATGGACCCCCATCACGACGGGATCGTCCAGGAGGTCGGGAACGTAGCGCTGCCGCGACGCCTTCTCGTCGGCGAAGAGCCAGCCGAAGTGAGCATGGATGAAGCCGCGGAAGGGCCCGCCCTCGTGGCCGACGTGCGGGCTGTGCGGGTCACCGGCTTCATCTGCGTAGGCGTGGTGCTTGCGATGATCGGCAACCCAGTCCGGGACGGAGCCCTGGATCGCGGTCGAGCCGAGCACGGCGAAGATCCCTCGGATCAGGGGGTAGGTCTTGAAGCTGCGGTGGGTGAACAGGCGGTGGTACCCCGCGGTGATGCCGAACCCGCTCAAGGCGTAGAACACTCCGAAGATGCGGCGGTTGGCGGGCGTCGCCAGGAGCCAGCGCTTCCGGAACGCGGCTACCAACAGGGCCGGCGGGCCGAAGACGAACAGCGCAGTGAACAGGCGGTACAGCCGACTCGCCGGGTGCGTCTCAGGTGCGACGGGTGCTGCAGCCTGCTGCGCCATGACGGCCTCCTTTGGTCTCGGAGTGTGTTGCCACCTACGGTAGACCGCCGGCGCCCGCGGTGCCGTGCGATGGCGATCGGGCCCGCCAGCACAGGAGCCGCGCCCCGCGAACACGACACGAGCCGGCACCCTGTTGAGGGTCCCCAGGCTCGGCGCACAGCCTGGCGGGCGCCGATTCCGGGCGATTGATCGACAACCGGCTCCAAGCCGGGCTTCGACCCCTCGTCGGGCGACAACGTCAGCGAGATCCCGGCGGCACGATGGCGCCGATCGCCGGCGCGCCTAGCCCTGGACGAGCAGGTAGGACTGAACCGCCTGGATACCTTCCGTCTTGACCAGCCGTCCGCTTGTTCTCATGCGTGAGAGATGCCCGTCGGGTCTGCGCACGATCGGTGTACGGCCGAGGACGCCGACGAACTCGTGGCCTTCCGGTAGGTGATTCACCATCCGTGCCTGTTGCTCGGTCAACCCGCTCTCCTGCCAGAGCGCGGGGTGATATCCGGTGCTTGGGTCTGTCTTCGCGATGAGGGTGGTCATGGGATCTCCATTGCTGACGTTGCGCTGACTGAACTGCCGCCGGAAACGATGCTGCGGTGGGTTGACGCGCAACTAAACGCCCAGTGAGACTGTCTTCACGCCTCAGGCCGCGTGCACTCACCGACCTGGCCTACTGCGATGAGTCGCCGCACCGGACGGACGGCGTGCGCGAGCGGTTTCGACCGCACTCGGAGATCGGCGCGCGACGGCGACGGCCGGTGGTCAACCTGCCGCCGCGGTGCAGCCCACCGCTAGACGGGCACCTCACGTCCCAGCCAGCCGCGGTAGAAGCCGGCAACGTCGGGAAGGAACTCGTGCACCACGGGGTAGCCGGGCGGAAGCGCCTCGACCTCGAGCTGCCGCGCGCACGACGGGCAGAAGTACTCGCGCAGCTGCTGAAGCTGCGGGTCGGGGCCGCCCATCTTCGGGTACACCTCGAGGATCGCCTCCGCGCTCTCCCGGACGTGGACCACAGCATCCATCTTCCAGTTGCGGTTGTGGGCGGAGAAGTCGTGGCCGCAGTCGCAGCGGTGAACAAGCTGCCCGTCCGCTCGGCGCCGCACGATGTTCAGGCCCTCGCCGGCCGGGAGCACGATCGGGTCCTCATACGGGACGCGATCCTGGAGCACCGAAATCCACTTCTCGAACCGTTCGGCGTCCTTGTAGCCGGATTGGATCTCCTTCACCTCGCGGCGCGACAGGCGCTCATCGAGCAGCGCCTCGAGCGTCTCGCGGTCGAGCCGGCCCCCTCCGGGCGAAGGCGCGGGCGCGACCGGTTCGGACGCTGCCAGGAAGGCGTCGGCCACCTCCTCCGGGTCTGCCCGGCCGGGCAGGGCGCGCGTCACCCCGACGGTCGGCGTGAGGACGTCGAAGTCGAAGTCCTCCGGCAGGTCCCAGAAGCCCCGGTACTCGGCCGCCCAGCGCGGTGAGAGGCGCATCGACTCTGCGTACATCTCCTTGATCGCCACCGCCAGATCCTGCTCGAGGATGCGCCGGCGCTCGCCGGCGAGCCACTCCCGAGTCGGACGCGCCAGCTCGAGGCGGCGGCGTCGATGCGCCTCGCGGTCGCTGACCCCGTAGACCGACTCGGCGAAGCGCGGCAGCAGGTGCCCTTCGCTGACGTCGCGCCGCACGTCCGCGACGGGCCGCAGGAGCGGATCGCCGAGGCCCGCTCCGCCCTTCATCACGGACAGGTAGAGATCTCCGTTCGCGAACGGTGAGAGCAGCGTCATCCCGTCGTTCTTGTGTTCGCGCGAGGTGCCCTCGATCTCCAGCAGCGCGGGGTGCTCGAAATCGCCGTCCGCCACCGGGTAGGCCTCGCCCCTGAGCGCGCGCTCGGTCAGGTCTGCGCCGTGGATGTTGTGGATGTAGGCGGTCGCGCCGGGGTAGCCGCCGAACAGCCCCGCCGAGGAGAGCACGCGGCCGGTGCCGATGTTCTGCAGCTCCCAGAATGGGGTCTTGTTGACCATGAACAGCGACTCGAAGCTCGAGCCGCCGCGGTGGCGGCCCGGACCGCCCGAGGAGGCCTTCACCCGCCGCGAGAGATAGACGAACGGCGAGATCAGCTCCCACATCTCGACGTCGCCCATGTCGCCCTCGGGATTGAACATCGCCGCGCAGTAGTCGGTTCCGTCGAGCACGTACTTGGCTCCCATCCCCTGCGCGGAGACCTCGAAGTTCATGATCGCCGAGGAGCTCCCGTACTGGTCGATGCCGCCGCCCTGCTGGACGTTGCCCGACACCGAATAGGCAGCGAGGATCTCCTCGATGAAGCCGCGTGCCTGCAGCGCTCGCGAGATCGTTCGCGGGAAGCCCGTGAAGGACGGCTGCAGGAACGCCCAGGCGATCGCGGTCGATCCCTCCGCCTCGCCCAGGTTCGAGATCGTGCCCTCCGGGAAGTTCGTCTTGATCGCGAAGTAGGCGCCGTCGTTGATCTTGTCGTTGCAGATCAGCGTCTGGGTGAACATCACCCAGATCGCGCCCTGCATGCCGGAGGGGGTGCAGTTCATCGAATGCCAGCCCCATGCCGAGCAACCGTCGTAGTCGAGCTCATAGGTGCCGTCTCCGCCGATCCTGACCTCGAATGGCGAGTGCATCACGATGTCCCGGCGGGCTCGGGCGGGGAGCTGCTCCTTGTCGGAGAACTCGGCGTCGAAGATCGCCGGCGAGCGGTAGCGGCCCGGGATCGTCATCTCCCGGATGCGCGCCTTGAACGAGCGCCTGCCCTCCTCGATGACCTCCCTGCTGAACTGCTTGAAGCGATCGACGCCCTCCTCGGCGAGGACCCTCTCCACGGCGTCGCGGATCATGTGGCAGCCGGCGAGCCGTGTGCGCTCGTCGAGCATGTAGTAGGCCGAGGCCCGCGTGCGCTTGCGGCAGCGCTCCAGGTGCCATGGCGCGAGCTGATCGAGCTCGCCGATCTTCATGCACGGCAGGTCGATGCCGTCTTCGTAGCGTGTCGTCGGGCCGACCGGTACTCCGCCGGGAGTGCTGGCTCCGATGTCCAGCACGTGGGTGACGCCGCCCGCCCACGCGATCAACTCGCCCTCCCAGAAGATCGGGACGAACGTCTGCACGTCGGCGTTGTGGACGTCCCCGATCGTGGGGTCGTTGTTGGCGAACACGTCGCCGGGCCGTATCCCCGGGTTCTCCTCGTAGCGGTGGCGGACCATCCACTTGATCGCGTCTGACATCGTGTGGACGTGCACGATGATGCCCGTGGAGAGCGCCAGCGAGTCGCCCTCCGGGGTGTAGAGCGCGAAGCACAGCTCGCCTAGCTCACGGACGATCGGCGAGGCGGAGATGTTCAGCGCGGTGGAGCGCGCGGAGACCAGGCCACCGCGCAGGCGCGAGAACAGCTTCTCGTAGCCGATCGGGTCGCTGCTCATCATCTCCAGCTCGCGCAGGCCCGCGTAGTGGCCTGTCTGCGCGAACAGGCTCTCGGACTCCTCGAGCATCGACAGGAGCGTCCGGCCTTCCCATCCCGCGCCGCCGGCCTGCTCGCTTGTGCGGGTGGAGTCGACGGTGGTCATCGCAAGCCCTCCGAGCTGTCGGTCAGATGAAAGATGTGGTGGCTGTCGAGGCTCGCGCCCCTGCCTGGTGGCACTGCGAACGTCGTAGCGGAGTGCTCGACGATCGCCGGGCCCTCGATCGACTGGCCGGCACGGATCTCCTCGAGCTGGAAGATGTCGGTCTCGACGAACTCGCCTTCGCTCGCCCGTCCCCAGTGAACAGGACGAGTCGCCTTCAGACGGGGTGTCCCGGGCTCCTCGGGCATCTGCGGCAGGGCGGGCTTCTCCACGTCGACCGTGCCGTGGACGATCACGTGGGTGACCAGGTAGCCGAACTCGGGAGAGCGCGCCGAGGAGGCGTACATCTTCGCGTAGGCCTCCTCGAACGCCGCGATCAGGTCCTCTACTTCTGCGCCCTGCTCGAGCGCCTCGTGTGGAGAGATGAGCTCGATGTCATTGAGCTGCCCGTAGTACTGCATCCGCACGGCGTGGGTGAAGCGGATCCGCTCGCGCTCGATCGTGGACTTCGCGAACTCCGCCGCTACACGGTCCTGCAGGGCGAGCCACGCCGCGGTGATCATCGTCCCGATCCCGGCTCGTTCGGCCTCGCCGAAGCTCGGCAGCAGGGGCAGGTCGACGGTCTGGTCGTAGCGGTAGTCGAAGTCCGCACAGGCGCAGCCGAACGCGGAGAAGCCCGCCGCCCACGCGGGCACCAGCACCTCTCGGTAGCTCACCCCGTTGGTGTAACCAGCGACATGCAGCGGGCCGCCGCCGCCGTAGCAGAGCAGCGTGTAATCGGTCGGCGAGTAGCCCTTGCCGAGGATCTGACCGACGGCCTCGTTCTTCAGCGTCTGCTCGAACAGCTCGATCACGCCCGCGGCCGCCTCCGGAACGGTCAGCCCCAGGGGGCGGGCGACCTGCCGCTCGATCGCCTCGCGGGCGAGCTCGACGTCGAGGTCGACTTCGCCGCCGAGGAAGTAATCCGGGTTGAGCCTCCCGAGGACGAGGTTGAGGTCTGTCACCGAAACCGTCTCGAGCCCTCCCGGCGGCCAAGACACGCCGATACGCGAGCCGGCCGAGTCCGGCCCGAGCTCAGGCCTGTTCGAGTTCGGGTTGACGCGCACGAATGAGCCTGTGCCGGCGCCGATCGAGTCGATCTTGACGAGCGGCATGTTGAGCACGAAACGGGCGATGTCGGGCGTCTGGGTGATCTCGAAGCGGCCATCTGTGATCAGCGCGATGTCGAACGAGGTGCCGCCGATGTCGGTGCACAGCACGTTGCTGAGCCCCATCCTCTCGGCCAGGGCCTGCCCTCCCACGACGCCTCCGATCGGCCCCGAGACGAGCGTGCGGCCGAGCTCGGCCGTCTCGATCGAGACGGTGCCGCCATGCGCGGACATGACCCGCAGCTCGAACTTCGCGCCGCCCTTCTTGGTGACGTCGCGCACCGCCCTTCAGCGTCGTCCGCGAGGGCTCGGCCGCGTAGGCCTCGATCAGAGTCGAGTTCAGCCGAGGGAGATCCCGCCGCATCGGGTAGAGCGCGCTGGAGAGGAACACCGGCACCGACCCGTCGACGCCGCGAGAGGCCTTCTCCTCCTCGACGATCGCCGCCACCCGCTGCTCGTGGGACGCGTTGCGATAGGAGAACAGCAGCGACACGACGACGCCCTGTACCTCTTCGTCGAGGAGCTCCCTCGCCGCGGCCCGCACGTCCTCATCGCGGAGCGGAAGGACCTCCTCGCCGAACACGTCGATGCGTCCACGCACGCCCTTCATGCGCTCACGCGGCACGAGCGGCTCATTGTGGAAATGGGTCGCGAGATGGAGGCGGTCGGAGTAGGAGGAGCCGAGGTAGGTCTGGATGCCGCGCTCGAGGCGCAGGTAGTCCTCGTGGCCGGCGTTGACGATGCAGCCGACCCGCAGGCCCTGGCGGGCCAGCAGCCGGTTGAGCATCGCGGTGCCCGAGTAGATGCCGGAGACGACGGCGGGGAAGCCCTCCTCGGGAGTGGAGTCCCACTGCCCGAGCGCGTCGCGCGCGGAGGCCATGAAGCCGATCGACTCGTCCTCCGGCGTGGTCTGGGCCTTGCCTATGACGAAAGAGCCGTGCTCGTCGACGACGAACGTGTCGGTCATCGTGCCACCCGCGTCGATCGCCAGGACGCGTGGCACTCGTGCACCGCTTTCGGACATCTCATCCCCTCGCCTCGCGGCCCCGCCTAGATGCTGAACGTTCGCATCTTCCCGCGCGCCGAGCGTCGCGCTATCCGGCATCGCTACCCATCGCGTGTCCGTCGAAAGCCGCACCCGAGCCTCAAGAGCCGTGGAGTCACGCCTACTTGGCCTCCGATCGCGGTCTGAAGGGTCGCGTACGCCGAGTGGAAGCCCAGGTCGTCTGCTCGGCGCCCGGCGGTCAACGCGTCGTCGAAGGGCGACTGGGTCCTGATCGGACCCGCAACCTATTACGAAGGTGTCAAGGTGACGAGTGCGCACTCGGGCATCTGGATCCGCGGCATGAACCGCAACACGGTGATCATCGACGGCCAGAAAAAACCCGGCAACGGAATCGAAATCTTCAAGACGGACAACGTGTCGGTGGAAAACCTCACGGTGCGGAACTTCGACACCGGCTGCGACGATTGCGGCAACGAGATCTGGTGGAACGGCGGAGCCGGCTCGGGCAAAATCGGGGCTTCCGGCTGGTTCGGGAGCTACCTCACCGCGTACGACACCGGCCTGAACGGTGGCTACGGCATCTTCACCGGCAACGGGCAAAACGGCTCCTGGGAAAACATCTACGCGCGTCGGGCTTCAACGACTCCGGTATGTACATAGGAGCCTGCCGGGAATGCAATGCCCGCGTCTCGAAAGCCGTGATGGAAAACAACGCGCTCGGCTATTCGGGCTCGAACTCGAGCGGCCAGCTGGTGATCGAAAAGTCCACCTTCAACAACAACCTCACCGGCATCGCGCCGAACTCGGAATACCCGAGCGACCCGCCTCCGCCGCTCGATGGAGCGTGTGACTCGTTCAAGAACACCTCACCCACGCCGACCTTCGACTCGACGAAGATCAAACGTTGCGAGTTCTTCCGCAACAACCGGGTCGAAAACAACAACAACACCACCGTTCCGATCAACGGGTCGACAGAAAATCGCTCCCTGGGGAGTCGGGATCGAGCTGCCCGGCACGTATGCCCTCCAGACGGAAGACAACGTGATCACGGGCAACCCCAACAACGGCGTGCTCGGCTTCGAATACCCCAACCCGTTCCCGCCGGAAGAAGCCACGATCTTCTTCCAGCTCTCGGGAAACAAGATCAACAACAACATCCTGAAAGACAACGGCTACAACCCGGGTCTGGAAGGAATCCCGCTGAAGGCGTTCAACGGCGACGTCTCGCTGCTGAGCAACTTCGCCGAACTGTTCGGGGGCCCCGAAGCCGCTCGGTCAACAACTGCCTCAGCGGCAACTCGTTCCCTGACACGACCTTCCCCACGAACATCGAAGGCACTTGGGGCTGTCAGAACAAGACCACGCCGAACCCAGGCGGGGGGTGAAGGTGCGGCCGAATACATCCTGACGCTCCAAGGTCAGATCGAATTCATCCGGTCGCTCACTCCACCGGTGCCCCAGCCGGCGCCGGGACCGCAGCCGAGCATGCCCGACCCCTGCGCGGGTGTGCCGAAGAACCCGCTCTGCCCGAAAGGAAACATCGGCTAGGCCGGAAGAGGCGACGACGTCGAGCAGCCGCCGGCCCCGAAGGTGGGGGTCGGCGGCTGGGGCCGCCTATCCGATCAGCCGCATCCCCAGCTCAACCGTGCAGCGGTGCCCGGCTCCAGCGCCCACCGTGTGCCGCGAGTGCGAGCGGTTGGCTAGCCCGCCTCGGCTTCCGCGACCCTTCCCGCCTCGCCGCGCTTTTCGACCACCACATAGCCGGGGTAGACCTCGATCGTCGACTCGATGGCCGGTTCCTCGTGCCCTGGGAGCACGAGGAACTGGCGCGGATTGGATCGCACGCGCGCGTACTCTCCGATCGAGAGGTCCAGCACCCCACCGCAATCCACGCGAACGCACTCGCATACGAAGGTGTCGGCCGACTCTCCGTTGCGTGGGCGTTGATACTCGATCCTGTCGTTTATGCGCCGTGACAGGGCCTCGTTCTGCGCCATACGCCGCTTGCGTTGATCATCCACTCCGGGGAATCACTCCTGTTGGGCCGGAACTCGCGACCGGTGCTGATCGATCAGAAGCCGTGCCATCGCCTTGCCACGCTGCGCGGCATCGACGTCGCCCTCGGCCGCCGAGACGATCGAGCCCTTCATGAGGATGTGCCAGGAGCGCGCGAACGACTCGGTGTCGCGCAGGCCCGCTTCGTCTGCGAGGCCCCGCACGATCGAGCGGATGTGGTCGAGATACTCCACGCTCGCGCCACCTGCGGGGTGCTGCGGGCCCATTTCGAGCAAGACATTGATGAACGAGCAGGCCTCGAAGTCCTCGCGATGGAACCATTCGTCGAACACGTCGAAGATGGCCAGCAGGCGCTCCTCGGGGTCCGAGCCCCGGCTCTGTGCCCCCGCCTCGACGAAGCCATGGGTCCAACGCTGCTCGCGCATCTCGAGGAACGCGAGCACGAGGCTGTCCTTGGACGGGAAGTGGCGGTAGAGCGTCGCGGTCGCGACGCCCGCGCGCTCGATCACCTCGTTGACGCCCACCGCGCGGATTCCGCGCTGCGAGAACAGCTCGTAGGAGGCGTCGAGAATCCGCTCGCGTGCGCCCTGCCCCCCCGTCTCGGCCGGTTGGCCGTGGGTTTGAAGCATGTGTCAGAAGGGTATCACTAAAGAGAGAACGCTCTCTCTCTTAGAAGGGGCGTTCTCTCTCCTCGTTGAAGGCTGTTGCCGAGGAGTCATTCGACGGAAAGGAGGGTCCTATGGGCCTCGTGGAGTTGCTTTTGGTCGTCCTCGTCATCCTCGCCATCGCGGGCGGGATCGGCGTGAGCCCGCTGCTGTGGCTGCTGCTGCTGGTAGCCCTCGTCGTCTTCCTCACGGGCGGCGGGTTCGGATATCGCAGAGGCGGGAGGGTCTAGGTATGACGCTCGGCACATCGATCTTCCTGATCGCCGTCGGCGCGATCATCCGCTACGGCCTGACGTTTCACGTGTCGGGCGTATCGCGGCCGACGATCGGCCTGATCCTCATGATCGCCGGCGTCGTCGGCGTGGTTCTGTCGCTGTTCTACATGGCCAGCGCTCGGCGGCGAGTAGTCGACGGACCTTACGAAGAACGGCGCTTCTAGCGCGTCGTTGTGACTCCCCTGCGAGCTGCGCCGCGGGGGAGTCAGATCGCCCAGCTGTCATCTATGTGCCGTCGGCCGACTGGTCGCGGCGGCCACTCAACCGTGCGCATCGCGCCAGCGCCAGTTGCCCCATCTACCCAAACCAGGAGGGACTATGACCGATAAGAACATCGATCAAGCGAAGGGACGCGTCAAGGAGGCTGCCGGTGCCTTGACCGGAGATCGAGGCCTGAAGAACGAGGGACATGCCGACCAGGCGAAGGCGTCACTGAAGAAAGCCGCGGACCGGATCGCCGAGGCGGTCAAAGGCCACGACCGAGAGGGCGAGCGCGGCTAGCCGGCGACGCGCGAGGTCGCCCGCGGGCCCCATCCTTCTCGTGTTCGCCCCATCCGGCGGCTGACCGGCAGGCTCGGCTTTGAGCCCCCGCGCACCACACCGCAGCCTCTGGCTCAACCGACGCGACGAGCCACCCCGCGCCTTCTCAGGCCAGATGCCCTCGTGTGGCCCCCAGGGGTCGCGCGGAACCCGACCAACCTAGCTACGGGAGGAAACTGTGAACACCGGAACGATTGTCGCGATTGCCGTTGGCGCCGTGTTGGTGCTGGTGCTCATTGCAATCGTCGCGCGCGCCGCCGGCCGCCGGCGAGACGAACGTCGTCGTGAGCAGGCGGGCGAGCTTCGCCAGGAGGCCAGAAGTCGCTCGATCCAAGCCGAAAGCGCGCGCGCCTCGGCTGATGAGCAGGCCGCCCAAGCCAAGCGTGCTCAGGCTGAAGCCGAGGAACGTGCCGCTCAGGCGCGGCAGGGACACGCGACCGCAGAGCGACAGGCGGTTGAGGCCGAGCGCTTGACCGAGTCTGCCCGCGATCAGCACGCGCAGGCACGTGCGATCGATCCGGATGCGAGCGACAGCGGTGAAGACGAGGCACTGGCGATCAACGAGCACACCGACTGAATGACCGAGAGAGCCCGCACCGCGAGGCGCGTCACCACACATTCTCTAACGAAACGGGAGACGAATGAACAAGGCTGAACACAAGATCGTGCAGTACCTCAATGAGGCGCGCGCCACCGAGAAGGCGCTCGTCACGGCGCTGCAGTCGCAGATCGCGATGACTCCGGCGGGAACGTACCGCAGCGGGCTCGAAACGCACCTGCGGGAGACACGCGACCACGCCAAACGAGTGCAGCGACGTCTGGACGAGCTCGGACAGGGCGGCGGCCCGTTGCAAGCCGGCGTTGGGCTCGTACAGAGCGCCGTCGGCCAGGCACTGGCCCTGGGTAAGACGCCACTCGAGCTCATCCGCGGCACGGGAGGAGAGGAGAAGGTCCTCAAGAACGCCAAGGACGCGTGTGCGGCCGAGGCCTTGGAGATCGCCACCTACACCGCGATCGAGCGTCTGGCGAGCTCCGTCGGCGACGAGGCAACACAGGCCCTAGCCGAATCCATCAGGGCTGACGAGCAGAAGATGCTCGACCGGATCCTGAGAGAGATCCCGAAGCTGACCGACGCCGTCGTGCGCTCAGAGATCCGCGGGAAGCCTTCATACGACGTGGGCAAGACCGGTGCTGCCGATGCCACCCGCTCCGCGTCCGAAAGCGTGAAGGAGGCCGCTCATGACGCGACATCGGGTGCAAAACGCGCGGCCCGCAAAGCGCGCAAGGTACCGGGGGTCGCGCAGGCCGAGGGTCGGGTCAAGGGCGCACTTGCCTCTGAAGGAGACCTCCCAATCACCGGCTACGGGAAGCTCAACGCCACCGAGATCACCGAAAAGCTCCCACATCTCTCGCAGGTCGACCTCGCCAGGATCGATTCCTACGAGCGCAAGAACGAAAACCGCACGACCATCCTCAGCCGGATCACCAGCCTGCGCGGCACCGAGCCGTGGCCAGGGTATGACGATCTCAGTGTGGACGAGGTTCGCGCGGAGCTGAACGAGAACGATCAGGACCGCGCCAGGCGCGTGCGCAACTACGAGCGCTCCCATAAGAACCGAGCCGGTGTCATTGATGCCTCGGAGCGCGAACTCGCCAGGGCATAGGCGTCCCGACAGGACGCGGCACGTTCGGACACCCGAAGGCGGGCCCGTGACACGCACGGGCCCGCCGTGCCGGTATTCGATGGTTCCAATACTGCCCTGGCGCCACTGAGGGCGGTGGTCCGGAATTGAGTGACTCGCCGCCACACGACGGCGCTCGCCTCAGCCCGTCACCTATGGGTGCTCGGAAGCCGTTGCAGCGCTCACCGCGACGATGTGTGCCGGGTTCAGCGCGACCGACGTCCCGGAGTCCGCCTCGGTGAGGCGCACCAGTTCCAGTATCGAGCCCCGCGCAGCCTCGAGGACCTTGGCCTCGACCTCCTCAGGTGCTCCCTCGATACGGAAGCGCTGACCACCCACCACGAGGATGTCGGTGAGATCACTCACAGCCACTCCTTCTCGAGGGCGGCCCGACCTCGGCGGGGCCATGGCCGGGAGCTCGAGAGGGAATGATCGCGTAACGACCGCGCGCTACCCGCACGAACCTGGGCGTGGCGCCGCCGACATTGCCTGCGAGTGTGGCCTTGACCGAGGCCCAGCGCACCGGTTCGTCGAGCAACGTCTCTACCCGGGCGTGAACTTCACGCGCCTGCAACGGCCGGCGGTGATCGTCCAGCACCCGTGTGACGGCGTCGATGATCCGTCCCTGTCTGGGCTGAGTGCGTTTTCGACTACCGGGCGGAGAGCCGGGGATCTCGAGATCCCTCGGAATCGTGCTGCGGCTCCCGATCTCTTCCGCCAGATTTGCGACCCGTGTCGCCTGATCCTGCACGACCTCGGCGAGGCCGCTCAGCGCATTGCCGTCGGCGCCCCATGTGCCTCCGAGGTCTCTGGCGGCGCTCTCGAGGGCGGTTCCCGCCCAGGCCGCGTGCTTGGCCGCGCGCCCGATCAACTCATTGCTTCGTTTGGCCGAGTTGCTCCGTCCGACTCGACCGTCCAGCTCGGTGACGGGCATCGTACGTCCTCGTTCTCGCCCCCCTCTTGAGGTCGGACAGCGCACAAGTAGGAGAGAGACGACCGAGATCCGTGCAGGCTGTCCGCGCCTCCAGCCAGATCAAGTCCGACAACCGAGCCAGAAATCGCGTACACCGATCATAGACCCTCACGCTCGAGCTCATGCGAGCGCCGCAGACTCCGGTCGTGGCCCGACTCCGTGTTGACCGTGTCGCCGGTGCCCGGCGCGCTGCGGCCGGGTCAGCGTTTGGCGTCGATCTCTGCGCCACGCTTCTGCAGGAAGCTGCCGATCGCGCCGGCGAGCGTTGCGATCACCGTGATCGCATAGACCTCCATGAACACATCCAGCAGTCGCCCTCCGGTCGAGATCGGATTCTTGACCGAAGAGGAGACCGTGAGCAACTGGGTCGTTGTCCAGAATGCTGCGCTCCCCAACGTCTTGATGTCCGTTTCGTTGGAGTGACGCTCCAGGAAGAACGCGAGGGCCGTACACAGCAGGTCGATGCCCACCGTCGCCACGGCGATCGTCACCAGGTGGTCGCACAGCCGTCGATGCGTTGCCGTCGCTGCGCGGAAGACATCTCGGACCTCTCGCCCCGACGCGCCGAGTACTTCGGTCAGCGTTGACCAATGCTCGCGGGCGCGCCGGACGCGCGGTGTCTGTACGCCCGGCGGCCCGCGGCGCGGATTTGACGAAATGATCGCTGGGATCGAGGAGTATGGGAGCGACGTGATCGCGGCCTGCGCCACCCGCATCCCCATCCCCCGGATCCCCGCTGCCGTTGTAGTGGTCCGCCAAGGCCAGCGCCTGCCCCCACTGCCGCAGAGCACGGGCAGTCCACCAGCACCCAATGGCGCTACCACCACGCCTCCCGGATCCGCGACCGGGGGCCTCGTCCTGCAGGCGGGCGATCAGATCGAAGTTGCACGCGGCGCCCTCACGTTCTCCTACGAGGGGAACCGCTACCGGATATCCCGCGGCCAGGCCGGCCTGGAATGCGACCGCGTGACCCTCGGCCCCGGGCGGCATGCGCGACAGATCGAAGTGCTGGCGGTGACCCTCCAATCAGGCCGTGTGCGGGTTCGGTCAGGGGGCCACGCGCGACGTGCTCTCGTGGTCAGCCCGGAGATGTTGGTGCACGCGACCGTGCGCGGTACCAACTTCATCGTCGAGCGGAGTCCCGCCAAGCGATCGACCAAGGCTCACACCACAGACAGGTCGATCGTCGCGGTGAAGACTTCAGATCAGCAGCTGCGCATCGACACGCGCATCACCTACACCGCGATCTCCGACGCCAAGGGGCTCCGTCTCGACGTCTGGCCCTTCTCCCTCTCCCCGCTGCAGCGCCCCACCCACCCCGGCGACACGCTGCCGCCGTACTGGGCGGATGGGCTGTCCTGCTCGGTGGGCTGCACCGCTGCGGGGTCGAAACCCGGCTGGCCCCTGAGGCCATTCCACAAGCAGCACGCGCTGCGCGCCGGCATCAACGAGCTGCGGCCGGCCAACTTTCATGTGGCGGTGGACATCGAGGCGAGGAACTCACAGCCGGTATATGCAATCCAGTCCGGCTACGCTTCAATCCGCTACCGCGGCACCCCGGACGTAAACGTCGACGTCGGCAATTTCTACTACTGGCACATCAACCCAACAGTCTCCGATGGTCAGTATGTAACTGCATACAGGACCGTGATCGGGCGTGTGCTGAAAAGCTTCTACCACCTCGCACTCTCCGAGGGAAGCACAGCCAAGTATCTGAACCCGCTCAGGCCGGGCGGCAGCCTCCGTCCGTACACGAACACCGAGCCGCCGGTCATCGGCGTCCCTCGCATCTTCTCCGACGGGCGCGTCATCGTGGGCGCATTCGGGCCTCAGAGCTTTGTGCAGACCCGGATGCCATATGAGACGCCCGTGCTGGCGCCCTCCTCGCTCGCCTGGAGGCTCTATGACGCCCACCGTCATGCGCTCACCGGGCTGCAATGGGCGATGCGTGGCTCGCAGAACTACCCTCCGAATCTGAAGTCCGTGATCTTCGCCCCGGGCGCCGCCAACCCCGGGTTTGAGTGCTTCCTGACCAAACGAAGGTGCGTCCCGACCTGGCGTTATTGGCTCGCCGGCGGGCTCACTCCGGCTCTGCCGATCAACAGCCTTCCGCGTGGCCGATACCGGTTGACCGTGTACGCCTGGGACTGGGCAGGCCGCACGTCGGCGCTCGATGATTGGTTCACCGTCCCGCTCGCCCACGCGGCAAGCGCTCCAGCGCAGGAGTTCGGTCCGCTCGGCTCGCGCTTCGAATATGACGAGACGGGTTAGGGCCCGACGCCGACCGTGCTCGACGCGAGGCGCGGGCAGGAGTCCGGGTGGTCGGGACGAAACGGGATGGTTGTGGCGCAGCCGCCCCTCAAGACCCGCCAGCAGTACCCCAAGGTCGTCCGCTTCTCCCCTGCGGAGATCAAAGAGGCCATAAAGGACGTCGAAGGCTTCAACGCGAAGTTCGCCGTGCTGATCACACGCGGCGTGGGCACCATGGCGTGTGCCTATCTCTTCGCCCTGCTCGCCCTCGTCAGCCTGCCCGCCGTTCTGACCCAAGCCGGGGTTCTGCCCAAGAGCGACGTGCCCCACTTCCTGACCAAGCCGGGACTGATCCTGATCGTCTCGTGGATCGCGCAGACGTTCCTGCAGCTCGTTCTCCTGTCGATAATCCTCGTCGGCCAGCGCGTCCAGTCGGCAGCTTCAGACCAACGCGCGGTGAAGGAGTTCAGTGACACCGAGGCGGTTCTCGACGCGCTGAACCTGAACACCCAGGGCGGTCTCACGACGGTCCTCGAAGCCGTCGAAGGCAAGCGGGCCGGCGGGCCGAGCGATGCCTGAACGGGCAGCGACTATTCGCTGAAGGCGACCACCGCATTCGCCGCGGGGGCCAGCAGCAGGCCGTCGCCGACGGACGCCGTCGGAAAGTGGTTCGCGGGCGAGCCGATCGACAGCTGCTGCGTGATCGCGCCCGTCGAGGGATCGAGGCTGTCGAGGTGACCGCTCTGGTCGATCACCCACACCAGCCCGCCGGCGACGATCGGCGGCCCGGCCGAGGAGACCGAGGCCTTCCAGTTGACGGTGAGGACACCCGATTTGCTCACCGTCGCGGAGATCGTGCCTTTCCTGCAGGGTAGGTAGACCGTCGAGCCGACGAAGGCGCTGCCGCCGTCAAACGTGGTGCCGCAGAGGCCCGACACGCTCGTCTGCGCGCCCCCGATGCCGCCGAGGTTCCTCCGCTTGAGGACGTAGACGCTCGGTGACTTTCCCGCTTGGACGACGTGACCGCCCGAGAGCAGCGCGGGCACGGTGGATCCGAGATCGAGGTCTGCTGCGTTGTCGCTCCCCCAGCTCGCCGGCGTGAAGAAGTCGAGCCGTTCCATCGCGGGGGAGAGCTTCAGCACGGAGTCGCCGTTCAGCGGATCTCCCGACGTGGTCGAGCCGTTGCCGGTCGCCACCCAGACGTTCTTCGCCCCGTCCACGACCGGCGCGGCTCCGCCCATCCAGACGGCACCCTCCGACGCGCCGGCGTCCGCCTCGAACCGTCGCGCTTCGCCTCCGCCCTCCGGCACCGAGATCACCCAGCCGTTGTAGGTCGAGCAGTCGCCAGCGTTGCCGCCGAGGCCGAACACAACCGACCCCGAGTCGAGGTTCAGGCCCGTCCGCTGCAACTGGGCCGCCGGCGTCGTTCCGGGGGGATCGACGACCTGGTCGAGCAGGAGTTTGCCGCTGGTCGTGTCGAGGCCCACGAGGTGATGGCTGGGCGAGCCGCCGCTCTGCTCATCGGCAACCGCGAAGATCTCGTGCCGGCCGGGATCGATCACCGGGGTGCCGACGATGCCGACCGTCGGCGAGATGTCCCCACAGGGGAGGCTTCCCGAGGGCACGGGCGTACCGACCGTGGTCGACCAAGCCACGCTCCCGTCGGCTGCGTTCAGCGCGTACACGACGTCGGCTGTCGTCGCGAGGAAGACATATTTCCCGCTCACCAGGGGCTCGCCGTAGAGCTGCCCCGTCAGGACCGGCGACTGCCATGCCTGATGGACGTGCGACAGCCCGATCGTTCCCCGGTATACGCCCGCGCCGATCGGGTTCTCGTGGTAGACGGTCCACTTCGAGCTGCTCGCGACTGCGTTCGCGAGGGGCTGCGCCGGAACACCGGCAAGGAGCCCGACGCTCGCTGTGAGACCCAGAAGAGCCAGCCGAAGGCGAAGGCGAAGCGAAGGCGCTGCCACCGTTTCGACGATAGCGCCCGGAAGCCTCGGACACGCAGCGAGCGTTCAGTAGCCTCCAGTCAACATGACTGCCGCACGGGGGATCCGGTTCTTCCCGTTCGCCGGCCGGCGGATCGCCTACGGGCTGAGCGGCGACGGGCCGCCGTTGGTCGCCGCCGCCTGGTGGGTCAGCCATGTCGAGCTCGACTGGCAGGACGAGCGCTTTCGCCATTTCTGCACGACTCTGGGAGAGGGCTACCGGCTCGTCCGCTACGACCGGCCCGGAGTCGGGCTCTCCGACCGCGACGCCCCACCCGGCCCCCTGACGCTCGACGCCGAGGTGAATCTCCTCGGCGCCATGCTCGACGAGCTCGGCTGCGAGCGGGCGACGTTGTTCGGAGGATCTTCGGGAGGCTGCGCCGCGATCGCCTTCGCGGCCCGGCACCCAGAGCGCGTCGAGCGCTTGTTGCTCTACGGCACCTACGACGATGGATCGGCGATCGCGCCCCCGGAGGTGCGCGACGCCGTCGTCCAAGCGGTCCGCTCGCACTGGGGCCTAGGCTCGCGGGTGCTCGCGGACGTCTTCCTCGGCGAGGAGGGGAGCGCGGAGCGGCGGCGCTTCGCCCGGGCACAGCGGGAGTCGTGCGATGCCGAGACTGCGGCGGTGCTCCTCGAGCACGTCTACCGCACCGATGTGCGCGACCAACTCGACCACGTGAAGGCGCCCACCGTGATCGTCCATCGGCGCGCCGACCGGGCGATCCCCTACGCCCTCGGCCTGCGGCTCGCCGCCGGGATCGGGGGAGCGACCCTTGTGCCGCTCGCAGGTGGCGCCCATTTCCCGTGGATCGGAGACGCCGCCGGCGTGGCCCGCGCGCTGCGAACGGGGCTGCGCACGCCACCCGGGCGCGCCGATGAGGAAGCGCCGCCGCCCGTGCTGCTCTCGCCCCGCGAGCGCGAGGTGCTCTCGCTCGTCGCCGAAGGGATGACCGAGCGGGAGATCGCCGCGCGGCTCGTCGTGAGCCCACACACCGTGCACCGCCACATGGCCAACATCCGTGCCAAGCTGGGGCGCGGGTCGGGAGCCGCGGCGGTCGCCGAGGCGACCCGCCTCAGCCTGATCTGACAGTGCCTCGTCCCAGCACCCGCGGGCGTCACCCCGATGGGCCATGTCGCGAAGATGGCCGGAGCAGGCGATGCGGCGCGGGCAGGCGGCCCGTACCGTCGCAGCCATGACCAATCCCACGATGGACCTCTCAGCAGACTCATCCCGCGCGACCGTTTGGGACCGCGTCTCCGCCCGCATCTACGACCCGATCCTGTGGCTCGGCGAGCGACGGGCCCTGCGCGGCCACCGGCGAGACCTGCTCACGCAAGCCCGCGGCCTGACCGTCGAGATCGGCAGCGGAACGGGACTGAACCTGCCCCAATACCCGCCCGATCTCGAGCAGCTGGTGCTGGCCGAGCCGGACAATGCGATGCGCGCACGCCTCGAGCGCCGCGCGGGCTCCGTGAAGCCGGAGGCGTCGGTCGTCGATGCTCCCGCCGAACGGCTCCCGTTCGAGGACGCCACCGTCGACACCGTCGTCTCCACACTCGTCCTGTGCACCGTGCCCGCTCCGGAGCTCGCCCTCAACGAGATCGCACGCGTGCTCGCCCCCGACGGGCAGTTGCTGTTCATCGAGCACGTTCGCGCCAGCTCGTCCGTTCGCTCGTTCTGGCAGGACACCCTCGCGGGGCCGTGGCGCGCCTTTGCGAGCGGCTGCTGTTGCAACCGCCAGACGATCGCGATGATGGCCGCCGGCGGCTTCGAGCTCGACGTGAGCGAATCCACCTGGCGCGGCATGCCGGGGATCGTGAAGCCGCTCGTCTACGGTCGCGCCCGGCACGTCAACGGCACCCGCCCCGGTTAGGCTGCACCATGGCCTTCGCCACGATCGTCCTCGACGCCAAAGGGGCCGTCGGCAGCATCGAGCTGAACCGGCCCGAGAAGCTCAACCCGCTGAGCGCCGAGACGCTGCGAGAGCTGGCCGAGGCCGCCCGCATGCTCGACGGGCAGCCGGAGGTGAGGGTCGTCGTCGTCCGCGGTCGCGGGCGGGCCTTCAGCGCCGGCGCGGACGTGGGGGCCTTCGCCGGTGCCGAGGCCGGCATCGCGGTGCAACGCGAGGCGGCCGACGCCGGTCGTGTGATGGCCGAGTCGATCGAGTCGATGCGAGCGGTCACGATCGCCGCCATCAGGGGTCACTGCGTCGGCGGCGGTGTGGTGCTGGCGGCCGCCTGCGATCTGCGCGTCGCGGCGGCCTCGACCCGCTTCTCGATCCCGGAGGTCGACCTCGGCATCCCCTTGGCCTGGGGCGGCATCCCGCGTCTGGTCCGCGAGATCGGCCCGGCGATGACGAAGGAGCTGGTGATGACCTGCCGCCCCTTCAGCGCCGAGGAGGGCCGTGACCTGGGCTTCGTGAACCGGGTGGTCGCCGACGAGCAGCTCGACGGGGAGGTCGAGGAGCTCGCGAGCCGGCTCGCCGCCAAGTCGCCCTACACCCTCTCGGCGACGAAGCGGGCCGTCAACGCGGCGAGCTCGGAGATGGTCTCGACCGCCGGGGCCTGGAGCGACGCCGACACGCTGCTGAGCGGGCTCGCCGACCCCGAGTCCCGGCAGGCTGCCGCGGACTACCTACGGCGAATGGGCGAACGCACCTGACCCTGCCTCGGGAGCAGGGAGAAATCGAGCGCGACCAGCTCCGGGGTCTCGAGCGCGGCCTGCATCGCCCTCTCATCCTCGTATCGCGGCTGCAGGCGCCGCGCCTCGCACCGCACCACCACTCGCGACTCCGAGAACGGCCACGGATCGACCGTGAACGTCCCCTCGCCGGCCGAGACCAACTCGATGTCCGCGAGGCCGCCGCTGCTCGGGACATCGCGGGCGGTGAACGGATCCCACCCGTTGCACAGCGCAAGCGAGAGTCCATCCCAGGTCCACATCATCCGTTGGGTCATGCGCGTCTGCTCCTCCGTCAGGTCCAGCAGGCCGCGAAGACGCGTCTGTCGCGCCTGCTCTGCCGCGATGTGCCGCCGCAGCGGCTCCCCTTCGTCGGGCGCCGAGCGCAGACGCAGTTCCGAGAGCGAGCAGCCGTGCAGCGAGACGACCAGCGCCGCGTGGGCGCTCTGGCTGAGCAGATGATCGGGCGCGGTCGTCCAGATCTCGAGGTGCTCCTCGACCGTCAATTCGAGGAAGTTGCGCGGCAGCCCGTTCTCAGAGCGCCCGGGCCGGAGGTCGAACAGGGCCCAGCCGATGTCGTGCTGCTCGGCCCCGAGAGCGATCGCCTCGCGCGGCTCGGGGCCCGGGAAGTCGTCATTGCCCCACGCTCGCGCGAGCTGCCCTGACAGCCACGCGTGCGAGAGCTGGCCGATCGCCAGCGCCCCTTCATCGCTGCTGCGCACGAGCACGAGGCGATCGTAACCGGCACGCGCGCGGTCGCCCCGCTGACCTCCGGCTCGCAGGGCAGGTAGGCTGCCCCGGATGGGGGGTGCGGGGGGATCGCAGCTGTTGAGGAGGGCTCGATCGGTGATCGCGATCTCACTCTGCGCGGCCGCGGTCGTGCTCGCCATCCCGGCCGCATCGGCGTCGGCGGACGTCACCCTGGGGAGCCCCCTCGAACACGGCTATGAAGCCACCTTCGGAGGCAGCACCGAGACCGTCTACCAGGAAGCCGCGCCGAGCGAGACGCTCCTCGCGCCCGCGGACGGGACGATCACGTCCTGGAGCGTCCGCTCCGGCGATGTGGGCGCGCAGTACGAGTTGCGTGTGATCCGCCCCGGGGCCGGCGGCATGACGGCTGCCGGGACAAGCGCGCTGCAGATCGTTTCCGACTCCGAAGACAAGATCAGAGGTCCGTTTGCCGTGAACCTGCCGGTGAAAGCCGGCGACCGAGTGGCGCTCGACGTAATCAGCGGGACGGGCGCTCCGATCAACAACACCCTCGCTCCGGCCGCCGACGAGCTCAACTACCTGCAGGACCCGTTCGCCGACGGAGCAACCGCGAAACCCGTCCTCGCGCCGCCGCTCGGCGGCTCTCAGGAGCTGCTTCTGCAGGCCAACTTCAAGCCCTCCGCTCCGGGCGGGGGAGGCGGCAGCGGCGGGAGCGGCAGCGTCACCGGCCCGCCCCCGACCCCCTCGCTCGGCACGACCACATTGAAAGGCCGGCTCGCTTTCAGCGCCGCCCGCAGCGCGCCGGGGGCGAGCGCCATCACGGGTTACGAGATCAGCCTGCACGACAGCGCGGGCAGCGCGACGATCGAATGCGGTCCGAGCTCACCGGTGGCCGTGCCGCAGTTCTCGAGCAGCGTGACCGGGACCGCCACACTGACGGTGAAAGCAGCCGACGGCCAGACCGCCACCACGAGCACGCCCTTCAGCGCCGCCGGCGTTCCGCCGTTGCACCACCCCCGCGGAGCTGCTCGCTCGGCCGGCGCCCTGACGCCCTCGCTCTACGCCTACCAGTGCCTGCCCGCCGACGCCCACGCGCTGGCCGGCACCGAAGTCGCCGGCGCCGCGCCGGGGGTCTCGATCTCCTCCGCCTGCGAGATGGACGCGGGCATCGTCCACGTGCAGGGATGCGGCCTGCAGCCCGCGAGCGACCTCTGCAGCCTGCCCGCCTCCGAGCGCGGGATCGTCGAGGCTCATCTGATCCCGAGCGAGGCCGCCGCGAGCCGCCTGAAACCGTGCGGCGGCATCAACCCGCTGTTCACCGCTTCAAGTGCGCGTGCCCACGCGAGCAGAGCGCCGATCAGCACTCGCGCCGAGGAACGCCTGCTCGGGAACCTCGTGGACACGTTCTACGTGTCCACCGAACCGGTGCGGGTCAACGGCATCGACATCGTGCCCCATGACGGCGGGGCCGTCGTGATCGCCGTCGGAGGCCTCTTCGCCTCGTCCTTCACGAAGCATTACGGCGTCTACCTGATCAGCAAGGAAGCCAGCGAGCAGCTCGGCGGGTTCGCCCTCCAGAAAGGCAAGCTCGACCTCGACGTCAGCGACCTCGGCGCCGCCGAAACCCAGTTCGCCGCTTTCAAAATCCAGAACCCGATCACGTTCGGGCGCTTCACCAAGCTCGCCGTCGGTGCCCTGTTCAGCCAGCTGGGCGGGGTGCCTTCGCTGCCGCTGACGGGCGGTTTCGAAGCGGTCTTCGCGCGCGGCGGCGTGACGAGGATCAACATCAACCTCGAGGTCAGCAAGCTGTTCAACAACCCGCTCAACGACCTCCCCTTCACCGGTTCCACCACGCTGATCGCCGAAAACGGACGCGGCCTGGTTCTCGGCGCGCTCGACATCAACGTTCCGGACCTCGACCTGGGCGTTGTCGACCTGAGCAACATCAAGCTTCACTGGGACCGAGCCACCGACTCGATCGCCGGGCAGATCGCCGTCGACGTCAAGAAGGAACTCGGTGGGGCAATCGGCGGAAGCTTCGCCTTCCAGGGCGGGAACTTCCTGAGCGGGTCGCTCTTCTACCAGGCCGATGAGCTCGACAGCGAAGGCGGCGGCGGCTACCTGATCACGCCGCCGATCTGGCTGATCAACCTGAGCGCGACGTTTTCGCTCTACCAGCGCCAGGTGCCGGGCAGCACCACGTCATGGGACGGCCAGTCGACCCTGTCGGTCGGTCCCGCCGTGAGCAACAACGGCTGCGGCTTGCTGCAAGCCAACGGCGACGTCCACATGCGCTTCTACCCGGGCCCCTTCGAACTCTCGCTGAGCGGAACCGATGAGCTGCTGTGCATCCCCCTGCAGCAGAGCTACTTCAGCGCCAACGCCGACGGCTACGCCCGGGTTGGGGGCGGCTACGAACTCGACGTGCCGGAAGTCTTCCACGTCAAGACCAACCTCGATGGCCAGGCCTACGTGGATCTCAACAACCTGCTCGCGAGTCACTTCCAGCTCGACGGCTCTGCCAGCGCGACCCTCGACCTGCCCGACCCGATCGGTCACATCTCGGCCGGGGCCGAAGCCGTCATATCCGACCTCGGCGCCGGCATCTGCACCGATGTCAGCGTGCTCGGCCACGACTTCCATCCGGGGGTGACAGAGTCCTTCCGCCCCACACCTCCGTTCACGCCGGCCCAGTTCCTCGCCCAGCTCAGCCTCGCGGGCGACGGGTGCAGCCTCTCGCCCTATCAGCCACTCGGAAAAGGCGGGGCCTCCGGCGCCGCCGCGTCGGTGCGCGCACACGGCGCGAGCCAGAGCTTCACGATCCCGCCCGGTGAGGCGTCGGCGACCGTGATGCTCCACGGCCAGGGGGGCGCGCCGTCGGTCACCCTCAAAGGGCCCGGCGGGCGCACGATCGATACGGCCGCCGACGGGGCGAGCCCGGCGGGTGACCTGGTTCTGCGCCAGCGCTCCACCGGCACGACCCTCGTCGAGATCGAGGGCGCCAACGCGGGCTCCTGGACGATCACGCCCGATCCCGGCTCGGTGCCGATCACCGGTGCCTTCACCGCCCACGAACTGCCCAAGCCGTCCATCACCGCCCAGGTGAGCGGCCGCGGCGCCCGGCGCGTCCTTCGCTACCGCATCAAGCCCCAACCGGGTCTGAGCGTCTCCTTCGTGGAAACGGGCGGCCGGGGCGGTCAGCGCCTCGGCACCGCCAAGGGCAGCAGCGGAAGGATCTCGTTCGTGCCCGCGGGCTCCGCGGCCGGCACGCGCACGATCACGGCCGTCCTCAGCCAGAACGGGCTTCCCCGCCCAGGGTTCGTCGTCGCGCGCTACCGCTCCGGCGTCCCGCGCCCGGGGCGAGTCCACTCGATCGCGGCCCGCCGCTCACGTGGCGGGGTGCTCGTGAGCTTCGCGCCCGCACCCCTCGCCCAGCGCTACCTCGTCACCGTCAGCCTCAGCAGTGGTCGCTCGGTGCTCGTGCCCAGCCGAGGCGCCGGCCCGGTCTTCATCCCCGCGGTACCTGCCGGCGTCGCGATCACCCGGGTCGGCGTGGTCGCTTTGCGAGGCGAACTCAGAGGCCGGCTCACGCTCGCACGCATCCGCCGCGGCCACTGAAACCCCGCATCAGCTGGACCGCGAGTCTGCCTCGCGACCGCTCACCGAGGGAAGCACGCGACCCGCAACTGATCAGCCAGGCGAAGAACATTCGGCTCTCCGGAAATATCTGTAGCATCGGTCCGTACCGCAGCAAGCCGAGTCAGGGGGTGGCGCATGGCACCGATTGCGGATCTGCATTGCCACTATCCGATGCACCTGTTCCCCGAGGAGCACAGCCCGGGTGGACGACACGAATCGTGGGGTGAACGGCTGCGCAACGCGCTGCAGGGAGTCGCCGTCGACCTCATGGCGCACCTGGTCAACGATGCGCATGTGACCGGCACCTGGCGCGTGTCGCTCGACGGCCTCGAAAAAGGCGGAGCCAAGCTCGTCTGCTCGGTGCTCTACTGGCCGCCGGCCGAGTTCGACTTCGCGGTCAAATACGGCACGCCTCCCCTGCCGGCGTATTTCGGCGACGTTCAGTATCAGTTGGAAAAGGTCGAGCAGGACCTGAAGACGCTCGACCCGACGCAGGCGCGGGTGATCGTGGCCCGGACGGTCGCCGACTTGGAAGACCCGCGCATGAAGTTCGTTCACTGCGTCGAGGGCGCCCTGCAGCTCGGGCCGGGAAGCACCGCCGACGAAATCGATCAGCACGTCGAGTGGCTGGCGAGCCGGGGGGTTCTGTACATCACCCTGGCACACCTCTTCTACCGCCAGGTCGCGACGAACGCGCCGGCGATCCCAGCTCTGTCGGACAGCTTCTACAGGTTCGTGTTCCGCCAGCCGGCGACCGGCCTGACGCCGCTCGGCGAGGCGGTAGTGGAAGCGATGTACAAGCACAGAGTCCTGATCGACATCAGCCACATGTCGCAGATCGCGATCGACGAAACGTTCACGCTCGTGGAGAAACTCGATCGCGACACCCCCGGCAGGGAGCCGGAGGAATATCCGTTGATCGCGACGCACGTGGGCATGCGCGCCGAGGGGCCCCGGATGCAGGAATACAACCTCAGCGAGGAAACCGCGCAGCGCATTCATGCCCGCGGCGGCCTGATCGGTCTGATCACGGCGCAGCACCAGCTCGGTTCGTCCTCCGACGAAGCCAAATCCGAGCAGATCGTCTGCCGGCATCTGCAGGCGATCGAACAGGCGGTCGGCGACCACACTGCCAGCGCTCTCGGGACCGACATCGACGGCTTCATCAAGCCGACCCTCGCCGGGTTCGAAAAGGCCCAGGACCTGGCGCATCTCGAAGCGTGGATCCGAACCTGCGCGCCGGATGACGCCGACGCGATCCTCTACGACAACGCGCTGCGAGTCGCCAAGATCGCCTTCGCCGGCCGTCCCGCGCCGCCCGCGCAGCCCGCGCCGCCCGGCGGCTAGGCGGGCGCCATCGACGATACGAGGGCGCCGGCCCGGCCCTCGAACGCGCCGTATCCGTAGTCGCTCGCGAGCGCGAAGGCGCGGCGGGCATGCTCGTGCGCGCGCTCAGGCTCGCCGCGCGCGGCCAGCGCCTCGCCCCAGCGCAGGTGCGCGTAGGTCGTCCACAGCACAGAGCCGCCGCGCTCCTGCACGTCGCAGGCGTGGGCCATGTGCTCATCGGCGAGCTGATGCTGGCCGAGCGTGCCGGCGAGGATCCCCAGCCACATCCGCCCATGGCCGAAGCCGACGGCGCCGTTCCACACGAAGCGCTCGGACCACGGCTCGATCAGCGCGTAGAGCTTCTCCGCCGCGTCCGGGAGATCCGCGCACGCGGCCGCGTCGGCGTACATCGCGAATGCGCACGTCGCAGTCTGGTCGCTCGCGACGTGCTTGAAGTCCTTCGCTGCGGCCTCGCGGACGATCGCGGCGGCCTCGTCTGTGCGCCCGAGCAGGCCGTAGACGTGCGCGAGGGCGGCGTGCCAGCCTGCGAAGTCCGGCATGTTGGCGACGCTCTGCTCGATCATGCCCAGGATCTCCTCGCCGCGCCCCTGGTAGGTGCGCAGCGAGGCGAGCTGCGCACCGTAGATGAACACCGCGTCGGGCTCGCCCGCCTGCTGGCCCAGCTCGAAGGCCTGCTCGACCAGGTGCCCGGCCGTCGGCAGGCGCTCGTGAAGCAGCGCCCAGCCGGCGAGGTTGTACGCGGCGACCCAGCTCGGAATCGGCTGCCGCAGCGCCTCCGCCGTCGCCATGATCTCACCGAGCGTTCGCGCCACCGAGGGCTCGTCGGAGGCTTCCAGAGCGATGTTCAGGTTCATCACGTGCGTCCAGAACGCGAGGCCCGGGTCCTCGGCGGAGGCGGCGCTCGCGGTCAGCTCGCGTGCGAACCCGATCTGCGTGTCGTGGGTGAGCGGCGTCCAGTAGGCGTAGTAGGCGTTCAGCAGCACGTCGCCGAGGGCACGCTCGTCGCCGGACTGGCGCGCGAGGCGCACGGCCTCGTCGGCCAGCGCGCGCCTGCGCTCGAGGTCACTGCCCCACTCGAGCTCCTGCGCCTCGAGCGCCAGCAGCCGCGCGCGCCGGGCGGGCAGCGGCGGATCGTCGAGCTCGAGCGCGCGCTCGATCGCCTCCACGAGCTCGAGATCGACCTCTCCGATGAGGCTGTAGCTGCCCCGGCTGTTGGTCAGAGCAGCCTGCGCCGCGAGGTCCGCGTCGCGGAGCCGGTAGGCGATCTCCGAGGCCTCGAGCAGCGTCTCGCGGTACGAGCGGTCGCCGCTCTGGTGCTTTGCGGCGCCGAGCCCGATCAGGGCGGCGCAGCGCTCGGCCGTCTCCTCATCGCCTGCGAGCTCGAGCGTGTCCGCGAACAGCCGAGCCGCGTCCGTCGGGGCGAGCATCGCCAGCGCGCGCTGTCCGGCTCGCAGTGAGTAGACGGCCGCCTTGCCTGCGTGTGCGGGCGAGCTGGCGAGGCGCCAGTGCATCGCGAGCTCCGACAAGCGCTCGTCCGAGCCGGCGGCCGTGCGCGCCTCGAGGGCCTCTGCGACGCGCTGGTGTGACCGCGCGCGCCTGGTCGGACCGAGGCTCTGGTAGAGGGTCTGGTTGATCAGCGCGTGGGCGAAGCTGAACTCGCCGACGCGCTCGGCGGACTCGCACAGCAGGGAGGCCGAGACGGCTCGCTCGAGCTGGTCGAGCACCTGGGCCTCGTCAACCGCGAGGCAACCGGCAAGCACGTCGATCTCGAAAGTGCGGCCGATCACGGCGGCCAGCCTGAGCGTCTCGGTCGCATCCGGGCCGAGCCGCGCGACGCGCCGCTCGATCACCTCGCGCACGCTCTCCGGGAGCGACGCGCGCGTGCCGCGATCGATGTTCCAGCGTCCGCTCGCGGGGTCGTAGGTGAGGTCGCCCGACTCGGCCAGGCCGCGCAGGATCTCGCCGACGAAGAACGGGTTGCCCCCCGTGTCGCCTGCGATGTCGGCCGCGATCGCAGCGGCCGCGTCGTCGAGCTCGTGGCCGGAGATCGCGGTGAGCATCTCCGCGACCTCGCCGGCCGTGAGGCCCTCGAGCGAGATCCGCTGGCATTTGTCGAGCGCGCGCATGTCGGCGAGCAGCTCGGCCACCGGGCCGGCGGCGTCGATGTCCGAGTCGCGGTAGGTGCCCACGAGGAGCATCGCGCCGCGTTCGCCGCTGCGCACGAGATGACGCAACAGCGCTACCGACTGCGCGTCGGCGTGGTGCAGATCGTCGATCACGACGCACAGCGCGACGCGTTCGGAGACCAGTGTCAGCAGCCCGACGACCGCGGAGAAGAGCAGATATCGCTCGGTCTCGGTATCTGATTCCTGCGGGAGCGGCAGGTCGCTGACGCGCGCGGCGAGGTTCAGGGCGAGCCGCTGCAGCTCGCCGCGGTGACGCAGGACGTGCGCGTCGAGGATGTCCTGCGGGATCCACTCGACGAGCTGCGAGCAGATCTCGATCCACGGCTCGTAGGGCACGGTGAAGTCCTCGGCGCAGGTCCCCCAGCAGACGGCGAAGCGCTGCGCGTGCGCGCCGTGTGCGGCGTAGCTCGCCAGCCTGGTCTTGCCGATTCCGGGCTCGCCGGCGATCAGCGCGATCTGGCGGGAGTTCCCGCGCGCGGCGGCGAGCGCCGCTTCGAGGCTGGCGCGCTCGCGGGCGCGCCCGACGTAGGCGACGGCGGGCTCCGAGCGCAACGCTGCGGGCAGCGGCATGCTGCCTCCGCGCCATGTCTCGTCGGCGAGCGGCTGCCACGCCACCGGGAACGCTTCGGCCGGTTCCGGGAAGCCCTTCAGCTCGAGGCGTTCCCCCGGTCCGAACTCGACACCCTCGCAGCGGCCGGCCAGCATCCTGACCGCACCCGAGACGAGAATCCCGTCTGTCGGGGCCTTGTCGCACAGCCGCGCCGCCTCGATCGCGGGCGTGCCGAAATAGTCGCCGTCCTTGACCATCGCCTCGCCGGCGCCGAGGCCGATGCGCAGGTGCACGCTGTGCGCCGCGCCGCGATAGCGGCGCTCGATCAGCTGCTGCATCACGACCGCGCACTCGACGGCCGCAGAGGCGGAGGAGAAGGCGACCATCAGGCCATCGCCGGTGTTCTTGATCTCGTGTCCGCCACGCGAGCCGAGCGCCTCCCGCAGGATCCCGAAGTGCTCTTCCCGCAGCTCGTCCGCGCCCGCGGGCCCGACATCGGCAGCCAGCCGGGTTGACTCGACAACGTCGGTCAGCAGGATCGTCGCCAACTCGACTGACTCAGCCATCACGCTCCTCGGCGCCGGCCATAGGCAAACGTGGATTGATCGTAGACCATGGCGTTGGAGCCGCCCCGGACGGGCGGCGGTCTTCTCACCAGAGCCCGAACCGGTCGCGCCAGTAGGTGGTGAGAAAGATCTCGTCCGGGTCGCGTTCGGCGCGGAGCTTGACGAAGTCCGACCAACGCGGATAGCGCGCGGCGAAGAAGTTGACCCAGACCCACTCGTGGGGGCCGTACTTCGGCTGGTACTTGCCCCAGTGCAGGCGGAACGGCACGTCGTTTTCGCGCAGCAGGTTCCAGAACTGCGGGTAGAACGTCTCCGTCGGGTCGCCGGCGTTGGCGGCGAACCAATACGGGTCGATGCGGAACACGCCGTCCTTCCACTCGGCATCGTCGCCGCCCTCGTGCGCGGCGTTCATCCAGAACGGCGTCGCCTTCGCCGCGTACAGCTCCCACCCGTAGAGGCCCGTGCGTTCGTAGGACTCGCTCGCGGACGTCGGCTGCTGGAAGTAGTCGCGCAGCAGCCGCATCACCTGTTCGGTGCGGCCCAAGGGGACCCACATCTCGGTGAAGCCGGTCGGCAGGATCTGGTCTTCAGCCTCGCTGTCCATCGGCAGCCCCGCCCAGGCGTGGTCGTGGAAGCTCTGCGGCTCGCCCTTTTCATTACCGTCCTTTTCAGCGTCGAGTTTGACGAACACGCCGAGCACGTAGGGGAAGAAGAGCGGGATCGCCCGCTCGATCTTGCCGCTACACGGTTCCAGGAGGCGGACGGCCGATTCCGCGGTGCGCTGGCCGGTGTCGCAGATCGTCTTGGCCAGGAGCTTGCCGAGCGCCCCCAGCCTGACGATGCCGGCGGTTTCTTCCAGCAGCTGCTGTGCACGGTCGAACGTGTGGTCGAACTGCTTGCTGGTGCGCGAAAGGTCACCGAGGTTTCCCAGCACTGTGTAGATCAGCGAGACGACCACCTCGGAGAGGGCGGGGTGGCTTGAGAACTCCTCGTAGTGGTGGGGCTTGAAGCCCGGCTGGGGCGCGGTCCGCTGCGCCTGCCAGACCTCGATCTTCTCGACGCCGCGCTGGGGCCACCACAGAAGGCGGCCATACTCGACTTCGCGCAGGAACGTCTCGAGCGACGGCTTGTCCTTCGTACCGGCTCCGAACAGGTCGATCGCGCAGTCGTCGACCGTCGTGATCGACTCCTGGCCGGCGACGTTGTACGTATCGATGCATCGCAGCGTGATCGTCGAGATCACGCCCAGCAGGCCGAGGTTGGGGACCATCGCGTTGAACAGCTCGCGGCGCGCGGGGTCCGGGTCATCGCGCGAGAGCTCGTGCACCTTGCCGGCGGCGTCGATCACGCGGAAGCCGAGGATGTCGTCGTTGAACGAGTACCTGACCGATCCGCCGGAGGATCCGGTCGCGGTGAAGCCGCTCACCGTCTGGCGCGTGATGCCGCCGAGGTTGGAGACCATCCAACCCTTTTCATCGAGCTTGCACAGCAGGCTGGTGGACCAGGTCGCGGTGGGATCGCTCGGGTCCGCACCGAGATGTATGCCGGCGTCGACTTCGACGACTTTCCGCGTCTCGTCGACGACGCGGAACCCGCGGTAACGGTCGAGCATGATCTCGACGCCGCTGCCCGGGGTCGGCTTCTGCCTGTTCGCGCGGTTGGGGATTTTCGAGAGCGGATCGGCGTAGATCGCGTGCGAAACGGAGTGCGCCGATCCCCTCACGCGGCACTGCAGCTTCTGCTCGGCCGCCATCAGGACGAGCGCGATGAGCTCGCTCTCGCTCGCGGGATGGAAGAAACCATGGCCGCCACGCGGGGGCAGGGCTGCCCCGCTCGACCCGGCCCCTTTCGAGTCTCCTCGCACCGTCATCAGCCTGCTTTCAAGACAGCCGTCGCCGTCCCGCGCATCTTCTCACAAAGTCGAACCGACCGGCTAGTCCAAACTTGGACGGTCGGTCGTCCAGGAGTAGGTGGTGCGTGTCGTTCGCGAGGGCGAGGGTGTCCGTGGCCCAAACATTCGAGCCGCAGGGGGCGCGATGACACTCGACGACGACAGCTGGTCTGAGTATTTCGACTCGATCAACGACTGCGCCGAGCGTCTAAGGGCCGCCGTCACGCTCGCGCGGGTGCCCCTCTTACCCGCGCGGGCGGGGCGGCACGGCGAACGCCCCGCGAGGGGCGGACTGCTCGAAGCGATCCGCTTCAACCGCCAGCTGGACGAGATCGAGGTCGCGATCAGCCAGAACGGCGCCTCGGGTGCGAGCGTGCGCTACTTCGTCCCCTCGCCCCGGTCTGTGACCGTCGAGGACTTCTCGTTCGGCAAATTGATCTCGATCACGGACTCAGACGGGCTCAGCACCGTTATCCACATCACGAGCCTCGATCACGACCCAAGTGGTCGGCGCTACCGTTCCGGCAAGGTGGCGCACTGAGCCTAGAGGCCCGGCTCCCGCACAACCGCTGCCCCCGGCATCGATCACGGATCCGGCCGGCCGGCAACGGCCTCCTCTAGACTTCGACCCTCGCGTATCGGGGGTCATGTGGCAGCAGAGCCAGCAGCGGCGACGGGAAGCGGCGCGCACCTCGCCGGCACAGAGTCCATCGTGCCGGCGCCCGGCACATTCCTCGACCTGCTGACGGCGGGCGAGCGTCAAGAACTGATGGCGGTCGGACGCGACCGCGCCTTCCCGCCCGGGACCGTGCTCATGTACCAGGACGAGCCGTCCGACCGCATCATGATCCTGCTCGACGGTCGCGTGAAGGTGACGCGTATCGAGGGCGACGGCCGCGAGTCGCTCCTCAGCATTCGAGACCCCGGCGATCTGCTCGGGGAGCTCTCCTTCATCGACGGGCAACCGCGCGTGGCGACGGTCACCACCCTCGAGCAGGTCCACGCGCTCGTGACCACACCGGGCGAGTTGCGCCACCACCTCGAGACAACCCCGCGCATCGCCGTCGCGTTGCTGGAGATCGTCGTCCGGCGCTTTCGCGAGTCGACGCTCAAGCGCACCCAGTTCGCGAACTCCGACACCATGGGCCGCCTCGCGGCCAGGATCGTCGAGCTCACCGACCGCTACGGCGAGGTCGGCGAGGACACGATTGCGGTCGAGATGCCGCTGTCGCGCGAGGACCTGGCCGCATGGACCGGCGCGTCCCGCGCGGGCGCCGCCGAGGCGCTACGACAGCTCCGAGGGCTGGGCTGGATCGATGTCGACCGCAAGAAGCTCCTCGTGCGCGACCTCGATGCGCTCCGCTCGCGCGCCGGCTGAGCCGGGCCGAGAACCTGCTGTGCCGCAAACGGCCGCTGCCGGTCCCGCTCGGCCGCCCCCGGCGGCCGAGCAGTTCCGGTGACCTCAGCCGATCGCCAGGGTCAGGTTCCCGCTCGCCGACTGCTTCGGCTTCTCGGCGTCGCTGACCTTCACGCCGATCGTGTACGAGCCGGGCGCCAACTTCGGGCTGGGCGTCCCCTGGATCACGCCTTCTTTCGTCAGTTTCAGCCCTTTCGGCAGTTTGCCCACCTTTTTCCACTTGTAAGGCGAGCTGCCGCCGGTGGCGTTCAACTGGACGCTGTACGGCGTTCCGCGCGTCACCGCGGGAAGGATCCCGGACCGCACCTGCAAGCCGGTGCTGACCGGCACGACGGGGTCGATGATCTTCCCGTTCGCCGTGTGGTCTTCGTCGAGCGTGCCGCCGTCGGTGACTTCGTATTCGATCGTTTCACCGACGATCGTTGCAGGGACGACGACGTATGTTCCGCCCGTCAGCTTCAGCAGGCTCGTCGGGTGACTCCCCAACGGCAGGGTGAGCTTCACCTTGATCGTCCCACCTACCGGAAGGCTCGCCGCAAACGAGACACCGCCGACCGGGGCGAGGTCCTCTACTTCCGGGAGCGGCGGCAGTTCCGTGTCCACCACGGTGTTGAACGAGTTGATCAGCGTCCCGTCCGAGCTCTGGACTTCAACGGTCCCCGGGACGCTTCCTCCGGACTGGCTCTGAGGATGAAAGGCGCCTTTCCAGCTACCCGCGTCCTGCCCGAGGGTGAAGGTGAATCCTTCCCACGTGCCGTTCTCCAGGGAGACTTCTTCTCCGATCGCCAGCGTTCCCGTCAGGTTCGTGTCGTCGCCGAAGTTGTCGGTCCAATGCGCGAGGATCGAGTCCGTCGTCGCCCCGGTGCACTGGACCGTCTCGGTCACGTGCCCCGGGGACCCGCCGTAGTACGGGACGACAACTTCACCGCCGCCCTCGGAGTGCCACACGCCGGGGCTGGTTTCGGTCGTCGTCACTTCGGCCCGCCAGGTTCCGTTGTAGCCGTGGACGTCGGTCCATTCCCCTTCCCACCTGCTCACTTCCGGCAGCGTCAGGCATGCGTTGGCCGACGCCGCGAGCGCCACCATCATCAGCAGTGTCAGGGGTGCGACCAGCAGACTCCTTCGCCGCGAGCCCCCACCAAACCATCGTCCGAGCTTCATCTTCCTCGCCCGCCTTTCTGTCTCATCACCCGTGCTTGGGGGGCGAGCCTCCCGTGGCCGGGGTCGCCCTACAGCGAAGGTAGGCGCGGCGCCCGAGCCGGACGATCCAGTCCTGGACGCCGGCGAAGCGAGTTCTGGAGGAGGGCCGGCCGCGCCGTGTCGGCCGCCGCCGGGAGGGCCCGCCTGACAGAGTTCCCCGCATGGAGGGAGGCCAGGCGACAGCGCCAGGCGGAGGCACGAGCGAGCGCGCGGCCGCGATCGGAGCGCGGCTGACCGAGGTGCTGGGCGGTCCACCGGTGGAGGAGGTCCGCCGGCTGAGCGGCGGCGCATCGCGTGAGACCTACCTGTGCGCGGGCGGCGAGCGCGGGCAGCTGATCCTGCAGTGCGAACACGCCGGCAAGCCCACCGGCGAGCCGCCCGGCCAGGCGGAGCTGCTCGAGGCCGCCGCCGCGGCCGGCGTGCCCGTCGCCACGGTCCTCGCCCACGGCCGCGACGACCCCGTGCTTGGCGCGGCCTGGACGCTCGTCGAGGCCCTCGCCGGCACGAGCGACCCGAAGCTGATCCTCTCGCGGCCCGGAGAGCCCGGCGCGCCGGAGCTGCTCGACGGCCTCGCCGCGGCGCTCGCCGCCGTGCACCGGATGCCCGCCGACGCCTCCCTGGCCCCGCCCGCCGATGAGCCGCTCGGGCAGCTGCGAGCCCTGCACGATCACCTCGGCGAGCCCCACCCCGCCTTCGAGCTCGCCTTTCGCACGCTCGGCCCCGACCGGCCGCCGACCCGCCGCACGATCGTGCACGGGGACTTCCGCATCGGCAACCTGATGGTCGACGGAGACCGCCTGACCGGCGTGCTCGACTGGGAGCTGACTCACATCGGCGACCCCGTCGAGGACCTCGGCTGGCTCTGTGTGCCCGCCTGGCGCTTCTCGCGCCCCGGCCTCGCCGCCGCCGGGCTCGGCACGCGCGAGCAGCTGCTCGCCGCCTACGCCCGCCACTCCGGCCTCTCGGTGGGGATCGATGACCTGCTCCGGTGGGAGCTCGCCGGCACGCTGCGCTGGGGGGTCATATGCGTGATGCAGGCCTTCACCCATCTGTCCGGCTCGAGGCACTCGGTCGAGCACGCCGTCATCGGCCGCCGCGCGTGCGAGGTCGAGTGGGACCTGCTCGAGCTGCTCGATCCCGAGGGAGACGTGGCCGGCCCTGACCACGGGCTCGGGGCCAAGGAGACCTCCGCGGCGGAGAACGCGCCCGAGCGAGACCCGGCACCAGACCCCTCACGGGCGGCCCTGCACGACCGCCCGACCGCCCCCGAGCTGATCGAGGCGGCGCGGGGCGCGCTGGGCGACCACGTGCTGCCGCTGCTCGAGGGGCGGCCGGCCTTCGAGCTGCGCGTGTCGCTGCGGGCACTGGGAATGGTGCGCCGCGAGCTCGAACAGGCGCCGCGGCACGCCCGGCTTCACGCCGCGGCCCTGAGCGCGCTCGGCGTCCCAGGCGAGCGCGAGCTCGCAGCGCAGATCCGCGCGGGCGCCTTCGACGAGCGCCGAGCGGAGCTGATCGCGGCCCTGCGCTCGATCGTCCGCGCGAAGCTCGAGGTCGCCAACCCCGGCTACCTGCACACATACAAGCGAGACGAGGAGGGGACGTGATCGAAGAGATACCCGACGACGTGGCCGCGCTGCTGGAGGAGATCGACGCCTTCATCGCCACCGAGATCGCACCGCTCGAAGCCGAGGACGACAACGCCCGCTTCTTCGACCATCGCCGCGAGCACGCCCGCACCGACTTCGAGGCCGACGGGATCCCGCGGCGCGAGTGGGAGGACCTGCTCGAGGAGATGGTCGCCCGGGCCGACCGGGCCGGCCTGTGGCGCTACGGGCTGGCCGAGGAGCTCGGCGGGCGTGGCGGCTCGAACCTGGCCATGGCGATCGTCCGCGAGCACCTCAACCGGCTCGGCATCGGCCTGCACAACGACCCCCAGAGCGAGATCTCGATGATCGGGAACTTCCCGAGCGTGATCCTCGCCCACGAGTTCGGCACGCCCGCCCAGCAGGAGCTCTTCGTGCAGGGAGCCCTGCGCCGTGAGCTGGGCCTCGCGTTCGGCCTGACCGAGCCCGACCACGGCTCCGACGCCACCCATCTCGAGACGACCGCCCGGCGCGAGGGCGACGGCTGGGTGATCAACGGCCGCAAGCGCTTCAACTCCGGCATGCACCGCGCAAGCCACGACCTGATCTTCGCCCGCACCTCGGGCTCGCCCGGCGAGGCGCGGGGCATCACCGCCTTCATCGTCCCCCGGGACGCGCCGGGGCTCGAGGTCGAGTTCTTCTGGTGGACCTTCAACATGCCCACCGACCACGCCGAGGTCTCCCTGCGCGAGGTGCACGTCGGCGATGACGCGATCCTCGGCGAGCTCGACCTCGGTCTCGCCCTGGCCCAGCGCTTCGTCCACGAGAACCGCATCCGCCAAGCAGCCTCGAGCCTCGGCGCGGCCGCCTTCTGCATCGACGAGGCCGTCGCCTACGCACGCGAGCGAAACGTCTGGGGCAAGCCGCTGTGGCGCAACCAGGGCATCCAGTTCCCCCTCGCCGAGCTGTGGACCGACTGCGAGCTGGTCCGCGGGCTCGTCCGCCGGACGGCCGCCGAGCTCGACCGCCACCACCACATGGAGGTCACCCATCTCGTCGCGATGGCCAACTACCGCGCCAACCGCCTGGCCTGCGAGGCGGCCGACCGGGCGATGCAGACCTGCGGCGGGATCGGCTACACCCGCCACATGCCCTTCGAGCACATCTACCGCCACCACCGCCGCTACCGCATCACGGAGGGCAGCGAGGAGATCCAGATCAGGAAGGTCGGCTACGAGCTGTTCAAGGGCGCGGCTCGCTAAGGAGGCCGTTGAGAAGCCGGGATGCGCCTCGGCGCGCGGCGGCCCGGTCAGCGGCGGGATCGGGCGAGGTCGCGATCAGCACGGCCGCCTCCTTGAGGGCCGCGGCGATCATGCGCCCGAGGGCCGGCGTCGGCTGCTCATCGATCTCGCCCCGCTGCAGCGCCTCGGCGAGGCTGGCCTGAATCATGGCCTGGGTGTCGGTGAGGATCGTGTCCCAGCCGATCACGGCCGGCCCGTCGATCGTGATGCGGTTGAACGCCGGGTCGGCACACGCGTCGAGGTAGGCCTCGCAGTCACCGATCAGGCTCGCGCTGCCGGCCCTCTCGCGCGCCTCCAGGACACGGGCCCAGACACGCTGGACGAGCTCGTCATAGACCGCGGTGAAGAGCGCCTCCTTGCTGCCGAACTGGTGGTAGAGGGCGCCCGTCGTCACACCCGCCCGCTTGGCCACGCTCTGCACCGAAACCTCGGTGTAGCCGTGCTGTGCGAACAGCTCGCGGGCCGCGTCGAGCAGGGCCCGCCTTGTCGCCTGGTTTCGCTCGTCCTGGGTGGCCATGATCTTTCGTAACGAGATTATGCAATGATCCGTAACGCGGTTACCCAACATCGTAGACCGAGAGGAGACCAGCACCATGAACCCAGTCGAGGAGCTCCTTGAGCGCAACGCCCGCTTCGCCGACGGCTACGAGCCGGGGCGCCCGGCGCTGCCGGCGCTGCGCACCTGTGTCGTGTCGTGTCCCGATCCTCGTGTCGATCCGGCGCAGGTGCTCGGCCTGGAGCTCGGTGACGCCGCGGTCGTGCGCGCCGCCGCGGGGAGGATCTCCCCGATCGTCCTGCAGCAGCTCGTGTTCCTGCAGGCCACCGGCGCCGCCATCGGCGCGGCAGAGGAGCCGTTCGAGCTCGTGCTGCTCCAGCACACCGACTGCGGGATCCGCCACTTCACCGGCCCCGAATCTCGTGACGGGCTCGCCGCGTTCCTGGGCTGCGCCGCCGACGAGCTCGACGGCAAGTGCCTGACCGACCCCCACGCCGCCGTCCGCGTCGACATCGATGCGCTGGCGGCGAACCCGCTCATCCCCGGCGACCTGTCCGTGTCGGGCATGGTCTTCGACGTCGACACGGGCGCCGTCTCGCTCGTCGAACGGCGCTCCCCCCTGCGGCCCGCCGCCCAGAGCGCGAGCTGAAGCGATGAGATCGCTCTACTACAACGGCCACGGCGGGGTGGAATGGCGCGATCAGGAGCCGCCCGTCCTCTACGAACCGACCGACGCGCTCGTCAGGCCGATCGCGGTCACGACCTGCGACCTCGATCAGGCGATCCTCAAAGGCGCCGTCCCCGGATCGGAGACTCCGTTCGCGATCGGGCACGAGGGCATCGGCGAAGTGATCGAGATCGGCGACGCCGTCACGGGCATCGCGCCCGGAGACGTAGCCGTGATCCCGTATCACCTCTCGTGCGGGCACTGCGACAGGTGCCTGCAGGGAGTTCCCCTCCACTGCCGCCTGACGGCCACCGACGGGCTCGCGGTCTACGGGCTGCCCGCGGGGCCCGATCACGGCGGCCTGTTCTCCGAGCTGGTCCGCGTGCCGTTCGCGTCGCACTCGCTGGTGGCGCTCCCCGCTGGCCTGACGCCGGTCCAAGCCGTCTCCACCGGGGACAACCTCACCGACGCCTGGCGCGCCGTCGCGCCGCACCTGAAGGATCGCCCGGGCGCCGACGTGCTCGTCCTGAGCACGACCACGACCGGGCTGCTCGCCGCCGACATCGCCCGGGCCTGCGGCGCCGGCCGCGTCCGCTACCTCGACAGGGACCTCACGCGACTCGAGCTCGCCGAGACCCTCGGAGCCGAGACCGGGACGCTCGCCGATTTCAACCCGGACGAGCACGAGTACGACATCACGATCAACGCCAGCGACTCCAAGCGCGCCCTGCGAAGCGCCCTACTCGCGACCGCCCCCGGCGGCCATTGCGAGAGCATGGCCTTCCATTTCACCGACGTGCCGCTGCCGCTGCTGGCGATGCACCTCAAGTGCATCCACTTCCGCACCTCGCTCTGCAACGCGCGTCCCCACATCCCCGACGTGCTCGAGCTGCTCGCCGGCGGCCGCATTCACCCAGAGCTCATCCAGACCGACCTCCTGCCCTTCGACACGGCAGCCGAGACGCTCCTCGCCGCCGGCGAGAAGCCGGTCTACGTGCCCGGGGGGTGAGGCCGCTCGTGCGCAGCGGCGCGCGTTACTCGTCGGCGTACGTCTTGAAGGCGTGTCCCGGCAGCATCGCCCGCAACTCCGGCGGGTGCTGCGCCCCCACCCACAGCTCGTCGCCGATGTAGGTGCCCGAGGCGTAGGCGCTCTCACGGCCCCACACCGGCGATCCGCGGCAGCTCGGCGAAGCTCGTCAGGATGATGCCGAGCTCGTCGATGCGGGCGGCGACGAGCGGGTCGCACAGCGTTCTCACCTCGGCCTCGCGCTCGCGCAGGTAGGAGGATTCGAAGCCGTCGCCGGCGTACCCCGGGTGGCAGCCGAACTCGGTCACCCCCCCTGGGCGGACCTCGGTCTCGAGCATCTCCCGCATCATCTCCACGCTGACATGCTCGAGGTGCGTCTCCTCATCCAACTGCCCGTAGAAGTCGGCGAAGTAGCGCGCCCCGGAGAAGTCCCGCAGCGGCAGCTGCCGCTCGCGGGCGACGGCGAGGAAGACGTCGCTCAGCGGCTGCTCGAGGTGGACGTTGTGATGGGAGTCCAGGTGCGTCGGCGCCCGCCCGAGCAGCTCCTCGAAGCGGGCCAGCTGCCTCTCGAGCTCGACGCGGCAGGCACCCGGCTCGAAGTGCCGCTCGCCCGCCTCGCTCGTCAGCGTCACGTGGAGCCCCACGCTCAGCTCCGGGACCTGCCCGCTGCGCGAGGCGAACTCCTCGGCCGCGGGCATGTCGACCATCAGGCTGGCGCTCGTAACGACACCGTTCAGGTGCGCCTCGAGAACGCCCCTGTTGATGCTCGCGCTGGCGCCGAGATCGTCTGCGTTGACGATCAGGTACCGGGTCAATTGCATTGGACAACTCTCATCTCGTCGGGGAAATAACGCTGCGCTCGGCGATTTGTTGAGGGGGCACGGAAAACGCTGATTCTGCCGTCCTCGGAGCATCCACCACGAGCCGGCTGATCGAGCAACAGTTGCCGAACCCCCCAACCTCGAGATCTGGTCTCCGCTCGGGGACATGGATGAGATCGTCGACATCTCGAGCGTGATCGAGGACAAGCGGCGCGCGATCCGCGCGTACCGGAGCCAGTGCGCCGTGATGCGCCTCGACGACGCTTTCGTCGGCCTGGCGCGCTACCGCGGCGAGATGCACAGCTGGCCGGGTGGCCCCTACGCCGAGGTGTTCACCTCGGCGTGAGCCGCCGGGCGAAGTGCCTAGTCGCGATCGCGTGCGAGCACGCGGTCGAGCTCGACCATCGCGCTCGAGGCGTCGTCCGGGAACACGACGATCACGGTCGGAGCGCCGCCGAACCAGTCGTTCGTCTCGGCCTGGCCGACGAACTCCGCCGGGCGCCGGGCGCCGCCCGGCTCCACGACCCACACATCCTGGCCCTTGTGGAAGGGACTTTCTCCGAGATGCCGCATGATCGGTGACTCGGCGCAGCCGGCTAGGAAGGCTGGCCGCGCTCCCCGTCGAGCTCCTGGCGCTGCCTGACGAGCTCCTCGAGCTGCCCGCTGATCTCGCCGGAGATCCGCTTCAGATCCCATTTGCTCAGGGTGATCAGGCGCATCGAGGAGGTGGCGACCACGTCCGCCGTGCGCTTGCTCCCCGTGAGCATGCCGATCTCCCCGAAGACGTCGCCGGGACCCAGCGACGCTACGACCTCGCCGTCCTTGATCACGTCCGCCGTGCCGCTCTCGATCACGATCAGGTCGTAGGAGTAGTCGCCTTCGTGCACCAGCCGCTTGCCGGCCGAGACGGAGGTCTCGGTGGCGAACACGCTCACCGTCTCCAGAGCCTTCTCCGACAGCGACGAGAACAGCGGAATGGTCTTCAGGTATTCGGAGTCCATGACCCTCTCAAGACTTTCGCGATGGCGATTGAGACAGACCGAACGGAGCACCGTGCGCACACACCGGCCCCCCGGTGACGTGCAGCCTAGCGCCTGCAACCGCAGCCGGGCGAAACGCACGGCCCGGATCGGAGAACCTCCCGCCCGCGAAGTTTCCCGGACCGAGCTGCGATCGGAGACAATCGGGCGGTGGCTGGCTCACCGGACGTCCGCGATCGTTCGCCCTGAACGTGTCCAACGTGATCGGGCCGAGGGCTCCCGTGCACGTCGCCGGCGCTCGCGTCACCGGGCTCTACGCCCTCGCGGAGATCCGCGACCGGCACGCCTTGCGCATCGCCGTCGTCTCGCTCGGTGGCACCCTCGGGTTCGGCCTCTGCGCCGATCCGACGCTGCTTCCGGACGTCGACAGGCTCGCGGACGGCGTCGGCGCGGAGGCAGCGGCGCTCACCAGGCAGGTGATGCTCGTCTGAGGCCCAAGAAGGAGGACAGGAGGAGCTCCTCCTCCGCCCGGACCCGCCGGCCGGAGCGGCTCGACGGCCGGGCGGGCATCCTGCGCCGGCTCGTCAAGTCGGCCTCGGGACCTGCCGATAGATCGAGGGCAAGCACCCCGACCCATGCTCTATGGCCTTCCCCCCCGCGACTGACCTCGACCTCGCCGGGAGCAGTCCTGCCCGGCTCGCCGGGTTGGCGCTCACGCGAGCGCGGAGGACCTACTACGAGGATCCGGCCGGGGCCCTCGCCGAGGCGATCCGATGCGGCGAGGTGGCGCGGTCGGCCGGGGACCCGGAGCTGTGCGTGCGGGCCAGCGCCCTGCAGGGCATGGTCTCGCTGCATCGCGGCGATCTGCGCGGCGGGCTCGCGCTCGCGATGGAGGCGGAGCGTCACGCGGAGGCCAGCGAGGACAACACCGCGGGCGCCGAGCTGGCGGCGCTGAGGGCCCAGCTCAGCTTCTTCACCGGCTCCTACGCTGAGGCGCTTCGTCACGCCGAGCTCGCCGTCGAGAACGCCGATGCGACGCAGGACCTCGAGCTGCGGGTCTACGTGCGCCGCGCCACCTGCCCGGTCTTCGGCAACGTGGGCCTCTCCGGCCTGCAGGCTTGGATCGAACAGCTGCTCGAGCTCACGATCGAGAACGGAAACCCCTGGGAGGAGGCGATCTCTCGCAACGACCTCGCCTGCTACCTCCAGCACGAGGGCGACCTCGAGGCCGCCGCGGGCGAGCTCGAGCGTGCGCTCGCCGCGGCCCACCGTGTCGCCGGCGCCAACAGCTTCGCGCTGGCGGTCATTCACTCGACGCGAGCCGACCTGCGCCTGATGCTGGGGGAGGACGAAGAGGCACTTGCCGATGCCGAGCGCTCGATCGAGCTGCTCTCCGCCGGTGATGACCCGAACCCGTATGTGCTCGGGGCCACCGTGCGGGCCGATGTCCAGGCGCGGATGGCCCTCGGACGGCTGGATGACGCCCAGCAGGCCGGCGAGGGCGCCCTCAGCTGGCTCGGGGACCGCGTTCCCCAGACGCGCAGCCTGATCCTGTCGACGCTCGCGTCGACTCTGCGCGACGCCGGCAGGCTCGAGGAGGCCTACGACGCGCTCGAGCGAGCGGCCGAGCTCGAACGGCAGGCCTTCCGGGAGCTCTCGGAGCTGCAGCTGAGGCTCGAGCGGGCCACGCTCGAGGCGAGCGCCGCCCGTCAGACGAGCGCGGCCCTGGCGGCGAAGAACCGGCAACTCGCCGAGGCGCACACGGAGCTCGAGAGCCGCACCGGCGAGCTCGAAGCTCTCCAGGCCCAGCTTCAGGAGCAGGCCGAGCGCGACTGGCTCACCGGACTGCACAACCGCCGCTACCTGGCCCGCGAGCTCGAGCGCCTCGGGACCGAGCACGGCGGGGGCTCCTTCAGTCTCGCGATCATCGACCTGGACCATTTCAAGTCCATAAACGATCGCTTCGGGCACGAGACGGGCGACCACGTCCTCGTGCGGGTGGCCGGGCTGCTCTGCGACGTGCTCCGCCAGCCGGACATCGTGGTCCGCAGCGGCGGCGAGGAGTTCCTCGTGCTGATGCCCGACACCGAGGTTCGCGCCGCCACCGCCTGTTGTGAGCGAATCCGTCAGAGGATCCGCCAGGAGTCCTGGGAGCACGTGGCCGCCGGGCTGGCGGTCACTGCGAGCGTGGGGGTCGCCTCGACGAACGATCCCGGCCGGCTCGCGGCGCTGACGGGCTCGGCCGACCAGCGGCTCTACGAGGCGAAGCGCTCGGGGCGCGACCGTGTCATCAGCGGAAACGAGGGAGGGGGCGATCCTCCCGCAGGCTGGGAAGACGGCTTTGGAGTGCCGAGCTCACGGGCGGGGGTCGGATGAGCAACAAAGGACCCGCATGAGGTAGCGTCGTGCCAGATCCGGTTTCGATCGGTCGAGCCGGACTCGAACGGGGGGATGTATATGAAACGGCTTCGTGCAGGGCTGGCCTTCGCGGCCGTCCTAGCTGTCGGTGCGTCGGGCGCGGTCTCGGCATCCGCGGCGCTTCCTGAATTCAGTGGGCCATTCGGCAAAACGTTCACCTCGAAAAGCGGCCCGAGCCGCCTTCGGGCAGTGGGCGGGAAACGGGTGCTGTGCGCCGCCGACACGAACGTAGGTGAAGTGTCCGGGCCGAAAACGGGCGTGGTGACGGTCACGTTCACCGGCTGCGCGATGAAAAAAGTGCCATGCAACAGCCCTGGGGCCTCGGCGGGAGAAATCGTCTCGCCCACGTTCGCGATGAAGGTCGGCTACATCAACAAATCGAAAAAAACGGTGGGCATCGACCTGACAGAACCTGGGGGAGCGACGTTCCTCCTGTTCAGCTGCGCTCCGGGTACCAGAGTGGCCGTGATCGGATCTGTGATCGGCCGGATCACCCCGGTGAATCAGCTGGTCACCCCGTCCGCGACCTTCACTCTGAGCTTCATCCAGATCGGTGGCATTCAGAAAGTGCAGAAACTGGAAGGCGAACCCGTGGACACGCTGGAAACCTCCTTCAACGGCCCGTTTGAAACCGCCGGATTCGGATCGCAGGACCAGATCCTGTTCGGCGAACCGGTGATGCTGGCGGCCTAGACCCGACGGCGAGCGTGGGACGCCCGGCCGGTCCCACGCTCGCGGTCCGGCCGCGGGCGGCACGCCGGCTCTGCATCGAGCACACAGAGGCCGATGTGCGGCCGTCTACGGATGTGACGGTGGCCGGAGAGGTGCGAGGATGGCCGGCAGATGTCCGGATGAGGTTCGACAGTCGCATGCCGCTCCTGGCGTTGACGGTTGGCGCGATCCTCGGGATCTCGGCGCCCGCGGCCGGGGCTGCGTTCGGCGTCTCCAGCTTCCAAGCCCTCAGCTGCAAGGAAAACGCGCCGGAGGGAGAACCCGGGGAATGCAATGCGGGCACGCCATCGCAGCTCTTCACCCAGGCGGGCGGGCACCCGGACTTCGGGATCACCGACTTCTCGCTCAACGAATCCGGCACGGCGGGTGACGGAGTCAAGACGATACGCACCGATCTTCCCGTCGGATTCAGCACCAACCCTCAGGCGCTGCCGCTCTGCTCACTGCAGGACTTCGAAGCCAACACGGGCAAATTCGCGGACCCGAGTCACTGCCCTTCGAGCTCGCTAGCCGGTGAACAGGAAATCACGGTCGCGCTGCCCGGACCCACCCTGGTGACGCTGACGGGAAAGGTCTTCAACCTCGAACCCGCCTTCGGGCTGCCGCTCGAGTTCGGCATCGACATCCCGATCCTGGGATTCCACCTGCACTCGCTCCTCGAAGGAGGCGTGAGCTGGCACACCGAAGCGGAAGCCACGGAAGAGGGCATCGCCTCAGGCGACTACCACGAGTACTTCAAGCTCAAGATCCCCAAGAGCATCTCCGAAGGAGAAATCCCGATCGCCCGATCGCGCTTGGTGTTCAACGGCAAGGCCGGCAGCGGCCTGAACACGACCGCCACCACCTGTCCGGGTCCGCAGAGCACCCATCTGCGCGTCGAACCCTATGTCGGCACGCCCGTCACCTCCTCGTACACCTCCACCCCCACCGCCGCCGAAGAAAACTGCAAAATCCTGACGTTCGAACCGGGCTTCTCGCTCACACCGTCCTCGACCCGCTCGGACGCGCCCGTCGGGATCACGGCCGAACTCGGCTTCCCGATCAACAAATCGTCCTCGGAAATCGAAGGCTCGGACCTCAGGACCTCCGAAGTGACGCTGCCCGCCGGCATGACCATCAACCCGGCGGCCGCCGCGGGCCTGGAAGCCTGCACGCCCGAACAGTTCGCTGTCGGCACCGAAGCCACGTCCGTGTCGTGCCCTTCGCGCTCGGCCATCGGCACCGCGGTGTTGAACGTCCCCGGCCTGCCCCCCGAATCGCTCAAGGGCAAGATCTTCCTGGGCAACACGTCGGCCGGTCCCATCACCGGGCCCCCGTTCAAGATCTTCATCGCCGTGGAATCGGCCCGCTACGGACAGCTCGTACGCCTCGAAGGCACCGCCCAGCCCGATCTCGCCACGGGACAGCTGACCGCGACCTTCGCCGACCAGCCGCAGGGCCCCTTCAGGAGCATCAAGCTGACGTTCACATCGGGCCTGTTCGCGAATCTCGCCAATCCGCTCGACTGCGGCAGAGCCGTGACCGCATCGACCTTCACCCCCTATTCCGGCAACGCCGCCGTCCCGCTCGTCAATGAATTCGCCGTCGACAGCAACGGCAGCGGTGGACCGTGCCCGCCCGCGCCCCCGTTCTCCCCGGCCCAGCACACCGCCAGCGAACCGGGGCAGGCGGGTGCGAGCGGCAACTTCACCCTCAACCTCGAACGGCCCGAAGGCCAGCAGTACCTCAGCTCGGTCAAGACAGTCCTGCCGCCCGGGCTCGTCGCCCTCATCCCGACGGTCCCGCGATGCGGCGAACCGCAGGCCGCCCTCGGGACATGCGTCGCTGCCAGTCAGATCGGCACGATCACCGTCGCGGCCGGGTCCGGCGAACCGTTCGCCTTCCACGGCAAGGTCTACCTGACCGGGCCCTACCAGGGCGCTCCGTTCGGACTCTCGATGGTCGTCCCTCCCGTGTCGGGACCGTTCGTGCTCCCCAACGTGATCGCACGAGCAGGGATCGACGTCAAATCCGACACCGGCCAGGTGATCGTCAACGACCCGACTGTGCCGCGGATCGTCGCCGGTATCCCAATCAGGGTGAGGGCCCTCACGATCTCGGTCAACAGGCCGGGCTTCGCGCGCAATCCCACCAACTGTGGCGTGCTCGCCACGCAGTCGACCTTGACCGGCTTCACGCCGGGCGGCGCGAGCGCGACGGCATCCCTCTCCACGCCCTTCCAGGCCGAAGGCTGCAGCACGCTCGCCTTCCAGCCGACCTTCTCGGCCAGCGCCGGAGGGAAACCGAGCAGGCAGAACGGCGCGAGCCTCGAAACGACGATCAACCAGCCGGCCGGGCAGGCGAACCTCAAGTCGGTGGTGGTCTCGCTCCCCAAGCAGCTCCCCTCGCGTCTCACCACCCTGCAGAAAGCCTGTCCCGAAAAGACCTTCGCGGCGAACCCGTTCAGCTGTCCGGCCGGCTCGCAGGTGGGCGGCGCGCGGGCGAACACGCCGACGCTCCCCTCGAAACTGACCGGACCCGCCTACCTCGTCTCACACGGCGGCGCGGCCTTCCCCGATCTCGACCTCGTGCTCGAAGCCGACGGCGTACGGGTGATCCTCAACGGCTCCACCGAAATCAAGAACGGGATCACGACGACCCGCTTCGCCTCCGCCCCCGACGTCCCCGTCTCCAGCATCACGATCAACCTGCCGATGGGCCCGCATTCGGCGCTCGCCGGTTTCGGCAACCTGTGCACGACGCCACTCAACATGCCGACGACGATCACGGGGCAGAACGGCAAGCAGCTCAAGCAGACGACGAAGGTCGCCGTCAAGGGGTGCGGCGTGCAGATCGTCTCCAAGAAGGTGTCCGGGAACACCGCCCTGCTCAAGGTGAAGACCTTCGAAGCCGGCCGCATCAGCGGAAGCGGGTCCAACCTGTCGACCGTCGCGCGACACCTGGGCGGCGCCGCGAGCGAGGCGAGCCTGAAGGTTCCGTTGTCCCCTCAGGCTCGCGGGAAGGGCAGGCCCCTCACGGTCAAGGTGCGGGTGGGCTTCCTCCCCAAGAAGAAGGGCGCCCCCACCTCGACGGCTTACGCCACGGTCGTCTTCAAGTAGTGCCTGACGACCAGCTTGCTGTATACAGCAGAGGAGTGTCCCTTCAGGATCGCCAATGACGGCCAGGAAACGCTACGGCGACCCCCGTAAGAACGAGGCTCAAGAGAACGCGAAGAAGCGAGGGCGCTCCAAGCGGGAACTGTCCACGGGCTTCATCTTCTTCGCGTGGATCCTGTTCTTCGTGATCTGGCTCGCAGCGGGAAGCCTGCTGGTGGCGGCCATCGTCTTCGGCCTGGTGCTGACGGCCGCGATCGCGCTGCTGAACGCCGGCTGACTCGCCGCCGCCGTCTAAGCCAGGGCGTCCTTGATCGAATCGATCGCCGCCTGCTCCGCCTCGCTGATCGCCTGTCCCTGCTCGGAGTGGGCCGCGGCAACCCGTTCGGAAAGGCTGACGACGAAGTTCCTGTAGTCCTCGACCTCCTGGGGGGACGCCTTCGCCTGCAGCGCGGAGACTGCTTCTCCGAGCAGCCCGAGGACGTGATCGCGCAGCTCCTCTGGCGAGTGGAATCGGGTGTGATCGACGTGGGGGCGCCCGGACACGAGCTCGTCGAGCAACTCGCTCTGGCCATGCTGCTGGCGCACCTCGGCGTACTCCTTCCCCATCGCCAGGGTCTCGCGGAACGTCCCTCCCCGCTGAGATGTGATGACGAGCATCGCCGCGCTCGTCGGGCCCTCTTCCACGAGCCTCCACTCATCCGGCTCAAACGCCGCCTTGTCGGTCATCGGCGCCTCCTCTCGTGCTGGGTTGTCGGAGCGCGCCCAAGTCTATTCGGCCCGCGAGTTCGGCTCGTCGAGTTCGGCTCGTGAGCGCCCGACGGCCCGGGCCAGGCCGCAGCCCGGCCCGGGGATCGCTCACCGGTGCGCGAGTCCGGCGGGACGCCGGGCTCCCCGAGCGTGCGAGCCGCCACCCCGTTGATCACGCCGGTCGGCGCTGCTCCGGACAGGCTGCCCGACCGCTTCGCGGCCGGTGTCCGCTGAACGGGCCGCCGACTGCCGCTCGTCGTGCGCGGCACGTACCTGCATCAACCACAGGAACGCAAACACGATCAGCACACTGAAGATTGCGATGAACACGACGGTGAAGGTCCAAGCTGTGTCCACCATGTCACTCACCTCCGAATCTCGGAATCGGATGCGGCTCTGAGAACCACGCTACGCCCCGGCCGCCCGGCCGGCGAGGGGGTAACGGTGCAAGGCAGGGGTGGCCAACTACGGATCGGGAGCGCGGACTGCTGCGAGCCGTTCGTCGCGGTCGCGTGAGCCCTGGGAGGTTCGCGGGTTAACCCCGATTTCGCGGCGCTGGCGTCGGCGTAGGTTCGGGGTGTGTCAGGCCACTCGTCCCCCAGGGAGGGGTTTCTGTGAACGCACCCAAACGAGTTGTCATCTGCGGTGGCGGCGTGGCGGCGATCGAGTCCCTGCTCGCGCTACGGGAGATCCTCGCCGTCCGGCCCCACATCCGCCTGATCGCGCCCGGGCCGGCCTTCGTGTACGCGCCGATGGCCGTCGCAGAACCGTTCGGGCTGGTGGCCACCAAGATGTTCGACCTTGCCGCGATCGCCGAGGAGCGGGGCGCCGAGCTCGAACAGGGCAGCCTCGCGGCCGTCGACGGAGAGGCCCACGCGCTGGTGCTCGAGGACGGTGGGAGGGTGGGCTACGACGCCGCGATCGTCGCCGTCGGCGCACGGCCGCGCCCCTGGCTCGAGGGTGCGCTCACGTTCGCCGGCCCGCGGGACTCGCCGGGATTTGAAGCACTCCTCGCTCGCATGCGGGCGGGTGAGATCTCGCGAGTCGCCTTCGCCTGCCCTGCCGAGGCGACCTGGACGCTGCCCATCTACGAGCTGGCGATGCTGACCTCGGCCTGGGCCGCCGAGCGCGGCCTCAGCGGCCTCGAGCTGACGGTCCTCACGCCCGAGCCGGAGCCGCTCGGCGTGTTCGGCCCCGGCGCCGCCCGGATGGTCGCCAGCCAGCTCGCCGACCGCGGCATCCATCTGAGGGTCGGCACGCACATCGAGCGCTTCGCGGATGGCTCGCTGCAACCGAGCGAGGGCGCCGCCCTGGCGGTCGATGAGGTCGTTGCTCTCCCGCGGCTCGAAGGCCCGCGCATCGAGGGGCTTCCGGCCGACGAGGACGGCTTCATCCTCGTCGACGAGCACTGCCGCGTGGAAGGCCTCGCCGATGTCTACGCGGCCGGCGACGGGATCCGAAGCGATGTCAAGCAGGGCGGGCTGGCCACGCAGCAGGCCGACATCGCCGCCGAATGCGTGGCGGCCGCCCTCGGCGCGCCCGTGACACCGCCACCGTTCGAGCCGCTGCTGCGAGGCATGCTGCTGACGGGCGTGGCGCCGATGTTCATGCGGGCCGACGGGAACCAGAGCGAGGTTGCGGCCAACCCGCTGTGGTGGCCGCCGACGAAGATCGCCGGGCGCTACCTGGGTCCCTACCTGGCCTTCGCCGACACCCTCGAGAGAGGGGCGCCGCTGGAGGATCGCGCCGCCCTCACGGGCGACCCCGACCGTGTTCAGGCCAACCATCGCGAGGCCCGCGAGATGGCCCTCGTGTTCGCGGAGGCCGATGCCCGCGGCGGTGACTTCTCCTCAGCCCTGCGCTGGCTCGAGGTCGTCGAGCAGCTCGACGGCCTGCTGCCGCCCGAGTATCTCGATCGACGCGAGGTCTGGCGGCGCCAGCAAGCCGCGTAGCGCTCGGCTCTCTCGAGGAGCTGAGAGAATCCGCTCCGTGGAGGAGGTCGTGCGTGAGATCGCCGGGCTGGCTCGAGAGCTGGCGGGCGAGACAGAGCAGGGGCGTAGCCTGCCCGAGGCGCTGCTCGTCGAGCTCCGCTCCTCGGGGCTGATGAGGGCGGGAGCACCCCACGAGGCGGGCGGCCTCGAGCTGGCGCCCGGGGAGCTGCTGAGGCACGCGGCCACGATCGCCGCGGGCGACGCCTCCGCCGGCTGGTGCGTCTCGATCGCGGCCACCAGCAGCCTGCTCGCCGGCTTTCTCGAGCCCGAAGGTCGCGAGGAGCTGTTCGGAGACCCGCAGGGGATCGCGGCAGGGATCTTCGCGCCTCGCGGCAGCGCGCTACCTGTCGAGGGGGGCTTCACGGTGAGCGGACGCTGGCCCTACTGCAGCGGCATCACCCACTCCGGCGTGCTGTTCGCGGGCTGCATGCCTGCGGGCCCGCCGAGCGGTGAGCGGCCGCTGCCGCTCGTGGTCGGGATCCCGCGCGAAGAGCTCGAGGTGCTCGACACGTGGCACACGCTCGGCCTTCGCGGCACCGGCAGCCACGACGCCGTCGCCACCGATCTCTTCGTCCCCGCCCGGCGCGCCTTCTCGCTGTTCGACGATCCCCGGATCGACCGTCCCCTGTACCGGTTCCCGGTCTTCGGCTACTTCGCCGCGTCCGTCGCCGCCGCCGCGCTGGGAAACGCCCGCGGCGCGATCGGGGACTTCGCCGAGCTGGCGAAGGTGAAGGTCGGCCAGGGCTCCGCCCGGACGCTCGCCGAGCGCTCCACCACCCATGCGGTGATGGCCGACGCCGAGGCCTCGGTGGCCGCTGCCGAGGCCCTCTTCGAGCGCGCGATCGCCGCGGCCTGGGAGGCGGCCCAGCCCGAGCAGCCGGTCCCGGTCGGCCCGCGCAACGAGCTGAGGATCGCGGCAACGCACGCCGCCCGCACGGCGGCGTCCGTCACGAGCTCGCTGTTCGCCCTCGCGGGCGGCCCCGCCGTCTATGACAGCTCTCCCCTCCAGCGCCGCTTCCGTGACGCCCACACGGCCACCGCGCATTTCCAGGTCGGCTCGCTCTCGCGGGAGATCCAGGGGCGGGTCCTGCTCGATCAGCCGGCCGACACGACGATGCTCTGAGCCCGTTCCCCGTCCCGGGCTCGCCGAGCGGTCCCGGTAGGCTCGCCCGATGGCCGGTCCCGAGCGCTTCGAGTTCCGCTTCGCCGATGCCTACAGGCGCCCGGCGCGCCTGTTCGGCGTCACGCCCGAGTCGGCCTGGCTCGATGTCGGCGCCGACACGCTGCGGGCGCACTTCGGGCGATGGCGGGTCACGACGCCGCTCAGCAACATCAGCGCGATCGCCGTCACCGGGCCCTACACCTTCCTGAAGACAGCCGGGCCCGCGCGCCTGGCGATCACCGACCGCGGCCTCACCTTCGCAACGAACGGCGACCGGGGAGTGCTGATCTCCTTCCACTCGCCGGTGCGCGGCCTCGATCCGCTGGGAATCCTCCGCCACCCGGAGCTGACGGTCACGGTCGCCGACGTCGACGGGCTCGCGGAGCTTCTGCGGTGACCGGTGGCGCGGGAGCGGAGCCGGCGTCCTAGGATGGGCTGATGAGGGGCTCCCCACAGCACCACCGCGGGGCGGGGGAGGAGATGGAGCTGGACTTCGGATCCTCACCTGTGCGCTACTTCGTAGCGGTCGCCGAGGAGGGTGAGATCACCCGCGCCGCCGAGCGGCTGGACCCGGTACAGCCCGAGACGCTGTCCCACGCGGTCTCAGAACTGGAAACCGAAATCGGCGTGAAACTGCTCGTGCGCCACGCCGAGGGCGTGACGCTCACTCCCGAGGGCGAGCTGTTCCTCGCCAAGGCGCGCGTGGCGATAGCCGCCTATGACGAAGCGGCCCTGACCGCCCGACGGCTCGGCCGGGCCGCGCGCGGGGAGCTGGAGGTCGGATTCGTGGGACCGCCTCCGCTCGTGCTGGCGCCGGAGCTGTTCGGAGCCTTCGCCACGGCACACTCGGAGGCCCAGCTCTCATTCAGCGACCTTCAGTTTCCCCGCGGCTCGACCACGTCCTGGCTGGACGGAGTCGACGTCGGGCTGTGCTTCTCGCCGACGGCCCATCCCGGTGTTCACCTGCAGAGCATCCGCGAGGAGCCGCGCGTGGCCGTCGCGGCCCGGGGCCACCACCTCTCAGCCAGCCGTGAGCTCGGTGTCGATGAGGTGAGCGATGAGACGTTCGTCGGCTTCGACGACGCCATCGAGCGCGGCTGGGCGAGCTGGCTGACGCTCGACGACCATCGTGGTGAACCCCCCGCAAGATTCACGGACGCGGTCGCCGGGAACGCCCTCGAGATGCTCACGATCGTCGCCGGCGGCCAGGGGATAGTCGTGCTCGCCGCCTCGCACGGCGACATCATCGCCGGAGCGCTGCCGAACCTCGCCGTCATCCCTCTGCGTGACGCCCGGCCGACGCAGCTCACGCTCGCATGGCGAACCGACGCCGAGCACCCGCTGGTCGACAGCCTCGCAACGATCGCCCGGGACCTGCCCTAGGAGACGGGGCGCCGGGGCGAGCCGCCCTCGGGTTGTACAGCCGCTCGCCGCCGGCCCCGGGGCGGATTCACTCCTCGCCGACCGTCACGGCCGAGGCCTCCGCTCGGCGGCGCCATCCCTCGCGGAGCAGTTCCAGCAGCACCTCGGGAGGCTGCGCGCCCGAGACACCCACCGCCCGGTCGATCACGAAGGTCGGCACGGCGCCGATCCCCAGGTCGGCCGCGGCGCGCTCGTCCTGCCTGACCTCCTCGCCGAATTCCCCGCCGGCGAGCGTCTCGCCGACCCGTCCGCCCTCGAGGCCGACCTCGACGGCAAGCCGCACGAGCGTCGCCTCGTCGCCGATCAGCTCGCCCTCCGTGAAGTAGGCCCGCAGCAGGCGCTCCTTCATCGCGTCCTGCAAATCGTGCACGGAGGCGAGGTGAACGATCCGGTGGGCGTCGAAGCTCGAGCCGCCGCGCGCGATGTCGAACCGGAACTCCAGCCCCTCGCCCGCAGCGGTTTCCACCAGGCCCTGCTCGAGCTCACGCACCCGCTCGGCCGTGATGCCGTACTTCTCGGCGATGCGCGCCGCGCGGTCTCCGCTGCGCTCGACGGGCGCCTCGGGATCGAGCTCGAAGCTCCGCCAGGTGACCCGCACCTCCTCGGCGTGCTCGAAGCGGGACAGCGCCTCTTCGAAGCGCCGCTTGCCGATGTAGCACCACGGACAGGCGATGTCGGACCAGATCTCGACTTCCACGGGCGGCCTTTCTCTCGGGGCGGCCACGCCAGTGTAGGTGGGCACGCGCCCGCTCGGGTGCGCCGAGCCCCCAAAGGGATAGGCTTCGCTCACACCCGCAAGGAAAGGGAAGGGCAGGAGCCCATGTCGCCCATCCTGTTCGTCGTGGTCCCGCTGGTCGTCTTTCTGTTCGCGCTGATCCTCAGGATCAATCACGCCGAGCACTTCGCCCCGCAGGCCTATTACCGGCGCAAGAGGGGCGGCGCTCCCATCGCCTACGGGTTCGAGTCGCTGGCTCCCCGCCGCCGCAAGCAGCTCGCCTCGGAGTCCTCGCCGGAGACGCCCGCGAGCGACCACCGCGCCGGCGAGTAGCGAGCGAGAGCGGCCGGCCGTGGGCCGGCGCAGCCATCCTGCTCGGGCTCGCGGACGCGCGTTCGCTTCGGCCGGGACACCCCCGTTTATGCTCGGCCCGTGAACCGGGAGCGTTTGATGGCGCTGTGCTTCGCCGCGGGTTCGGCGTGCTTTCTGGTCGGGCCCTTCCCCGGCTACGCGGACCTCGTGGGCGACCGCGCCGCGGCGCTCACGTTCTTCGTCGGGTCGATCCTGTTCACCTCCGGAGGCGCGCTGCAGACCGCCCTTGCCGCCCCGGCACGCAACGGGAGCGGTGCCGATCGGGCCGCCTGGTATGCGGCCACGATCCAGTCCGCGGGCACGCTGTTCTTCAACGTCACCACGTACCGCGCCCTGCACACGGCCTTTGAAAGTCCCGAATACGACCGGCTCGTCTGGCGACCGGATGCATTCGGGTCGGTGTGCTTTCTGGTCTCGGGGGTGATCGCCTATCGCGCGTCGCCGCGACGCGGCTGGCGTCCTGTCCACACGGGAGCAGGCTGGTGGCAGCCGGCGGTCAACCTGCTCGGCTGTGTGTTCTTCGGCATCTCCGCCGTCGCCGGCTTCGTCGTGCCCTCGAGCGGCTCGATGATCGACCTCGCAGCGACGAACTGGAACACCTCGCTCGGAGCGGCCTGCTTCCTCGCCTGCGCGCTCGGCGCCCTGCACGCCATGGGGCTCCGCCGGGCGCCCGAACCACGGGACCGCAGCAGCGCTCGTAGTTCTCCACAGTGACCGCCGCTGGCGCGTGCGCGCGGAAATGCGCTGCTCGCACGATGAGCGGTACCCGGCGCCTACAGCACGGTCGAGCTCGGCGGGCTCGCTCCCTATCTCACCTTCGCTTGGCCAGCCGGCGCGAAGAGGACACGCCCACGACATCCCAGGCGAGGCTGCAGCGAGCCAGCCCACGGATCACCCACCAGGAGGGATCCAGCTGCCAGCGGCCCTGCCCGTGCCGGGCCGAGGTGGGAAACGCGTGATGGTTGTTGTGCCACGCCTCGCCGAGCGTGGGCAGCGACAGCCAGGCGAGGTTCCGCGACTGATCGCCGGTCGCATAGGGGCGGCGTCCGAAGTAGTGGCAGAGCGAGTTGACGGAGAAGGTGGCGTGATGAAGCAGGAAGATCCGCACCGCCCCTCCCCACAGGAGGGCCGTCAGGGCGCCGGCCACCGTTCCCGTCAGCGCCGCCCCCAGTGCGAACGGGAGGGCGAGGCCCGCGAGCAGCCAGAGCAGGAAGCTGCGGTCGACGAACCGGGCCACGGGGTCCTCCAGCAGGTCCTTGGCGTAACGCTCGGGCGACGCCATCGCGCCGCCGCCGAGGATCCACCCGAAATGCGCGTGGAGCAATCCCCGCAACGCTCCGATGACACCCGGGCCGTGGTGGTGAGGGCTGTGCGGATCGCCGTCCTCGTCTGAGAACTGGTGGTGCTTGCGGTGGTTCGAGACCCACTCGATCAGCGGGCCCTCGATGGCCGCTGAGCCAAGCGCCGCAAGCAGAAACCGCAGCCCGGGCCCCGTCCTGAAGCTGCGGTGGGTGAAGAGGCGATGGAAGCCGACCGTCACGCCGACTCCGGTCAGCGCGTAGGTGATCGCGAGCACGACCAGATCGCTCCAGCGCAGGGCCCCTCCCCAGGCGCGCCAGGCAGCAAAACCGAGCAGGCCGAGCGGCACCGTCATCGCCGCCACGTTGGCCACGCGATCGAACATTTCGGTCGCGGGCTGAGCCCGGACCCTCTCGGTGGATGTTGGCGCTGAGGCGATGTCGTTGCGATCCGGTTGCGGCGACGCGCCTCCCAGACCGCCCGACAGTCTGCCGCTGCACGTCCCACAGTGAGTCTAGTCGGCAACCGGCGGCCCGGCTCCGGTGGGGCGCGAGCCCCCCGCGCGAGGACCGCCGGGGGTCGCGAATCGAGCCGTCCCGCCGGCTTGCGCGCCCCTCTGCTTGGGGCTAGGGTTGCCCCATGCCGATCGGCGCCTCGGCTCCGGATCTCGCCGTCGATCTACGGGCGTTCGTGGATTCCTACGTGGCCGCCTGGAACGGCTGCGACACCGCTGCGATCGCAGAGCTGGTCACCGACGACATCGTCTGGGCCGACCCGGCGATGCCCGAACCGGCGCGTGGAGTGCCGGCGGTACAGCAGTTCATGCGCGACAGCTTCCGCGCCTTCCCCGACCTGCGCTTCGGCGAGCCCGCCCCGCCGGTGCTGGCCGTGACCGGCGACGTGGTGCTGTGGGGCTGGTACATGGAGGGCACGAATCGCGGCGCGATCGATCCCCCCGGCTTTGCCCCCACCGGACGGGCTATGCACGTCGAGGGGGTCGACCAGTGGACGATGCGAGGCGGCCGGATCGCCCGCTACCGGGCGATCTACGACATGAACGACCTCGCTCGCCAGCTCGGCATCGTGCCCGCACCGGGCAGCCGTGGCGAGAAGGCGATGGCGGCCCTCCAGCGCCTGCAGGCCCGACTCGCGCGGCGATGAGCGCCGGCAGCGGCTCCTACGACATCGCCGTCGTGGGGCCCGCGTCGCCGGTCACATGACGGCGCGGCCGACGCGCCGAGCGCGGCGAAGCGTCCTTTGAGTGTCTGTGAAGCGGTCGCGCAGAGGCGCCTGCGACCTTCGACGGAACCGGATGCCCCGGCGCCGACGGAAGGGAGTGGCGATGCCCGCAGCGATCACAACAGGAGTCGAGACCTCGGTGACGATCCGCAGGCTCCGCGCGAGCGACCGCGGGATGTACGAACGGGCGGTCGCGGGGCTCTCGCCCCGCTCTCGCTATCTGCGCTTCGCCGCGCCGCTGCCCACGCTGAGCAAGCCGCTGGTGGACCGGATGATGAGCCTCGACGACGCAAGGCACGTCGCCCTCGCCGCCGTGACGGATCAGCCGACGATCGTGGGGGTCGCACGATTCGTCGCCACCGGCGAGCCGGGCTCAGCGGAAGTGGCGATCGCGATCGCCGACGACTGGCAGCGGAGGGGACTCGGCCTGGAGCTGATGCGCCGCGTGATCGCCTCAGCTCGCTGCCTGGGCTTCCGGCGGCTGATTGCGACGACGCTCGCCGAGAACGAGGGCGCGGCGCGGCTCGCCCGGGCCAGCGGCTTCTCCGTCACGGCCCGGGCGGGGATCCAGAACGAGCATGAGCTGAGCCTGGGCTGAGCGGCGCGGTCTCTTCTCCGCTCGAATCTGCTTTGGGGGCGGCCGGCGTCGTCGAGCGGACAGCTCAGCTGCCCGCGCCCACGGCCTCGGGCTCGGCGACCTCGGGGCGATCGCGCCGCTGGAAGAACTCGGCCCCCTCGATGCTCAGGTGCGGCACGACCCGGTCGAGCCAGCGGGGCATGTACCAGTTGACGCGTCCCATCAGGGTCATCAGAGCCGGCACGAGCAGGCAGCGGACGACCGTCGCGTCGAGGATCACGGCGACCGCGAGGCCGACGCCGAACTGCTTGATCGTCGGGTCGCCGTTGAGCACGAAGCTGCCGAACACGAAGACCATGATCAGCGCCGCTGCCGTGATCACCCGCCCGCTCGTGACGAGCCCCGAGACGACCGAGCTCCGGTTGTCCTCGCCGGCGTGGACGTGCTCCTCGATCTGACTCACGAGGAACACCTCGTAGTCCATCGAGAGCCCGAACAGGATCGCGAACATGAACAGCGGCACGTAGGAGACGATCGGCACCGACGAGCTCAGGCCGATCCCCCCGCTCAGCCATCCGTACTGGAAGATCGCCGTCAACACGCCGTAGGCGGCTCCGATCGAGAGCAGGTTCATCACAGCCGCCTGCGTCGGCACGACGATCGTGCGGAACGCGACGATCAGCAGCAGGAAGCTGAGCGTGATCACCACCAGGATCTGCAGGGGCAGCTTGCTGGAGACCTTCGACGCGAGGTCCGCGTATCCCGCCGTGCTGCCACCGACGTCGGCCCGCAGATCCGTACCGTGCTCGGCGTTCGGGATCACGCTGGTGCGGAGCTTTTCGACCAGGCTCGCCGTAGCCTGGTCGGCGGGCTGGGTCTTGGCGATCGCGTTGAAGTAGGCCGTGGCTCCCTGCTTGTCGAGCGTCACCGGCGTGACCGCCGCGACCCCGGCCGTGGCGGCGACATCCTTCTGCAGGGTCACCAGCCTGGGGTCTTCGGCGCTGTGGGCCGGCGACCCCAGCGACACCGCCACGATCAGCGGACCGTTGACGCCGGGGCCGAACTTCTGCGCGATCAGGTCGTAGGCCCGGCGGGCGGTGGTCGAGGTGCTGAGCGCGGCCACGTCCTGCTGACCGAGCGTCAGCGAGAGCAGCGGGATCGTGAGGGGGATCAGGATCGCCAGCGCGGCGAGGCCGGCCAGGAGGGGGTGCTTGGCGACCCCCCCGGCCCACTTCGCCCACAGGCCGGTCCTCATCTCGGCGTCGGTGGGGGGATGGCGAACCCGCAGCGATTCGATTCGCGGGCCGAGGATCGCGAGCTCGGCCGGGAGCAGGGTCAGGGCGGCGAGCACCGCCACCACGACCGCCACGCCCGCCATCAGGCCCATGGTCGTGACGAGCGGGATCCCCGCGACGCCGAGCGAGACCAGGGCGATCGTCACGGTTCCGCCCGCGAACAGCACCGCTCCCCCCGACGTAGCCACGGCTCGCCCGATCGACTCGCCCATCCCGAGGCCGTCGCGCAGGCCGCGGAAATGTCGCGTCACGATGAACAGCGCATAGTCGATCCCCACGCCCAGCCCGATCATCGTCGCGAGCGTCGGCGCCACCGTGGGCACCGTCGTGACGTGACCCAGCAGGCGGATCACGGCGAGCGTCGTGAGCAGGGCGAAGATCGCCGTGACGATCGGCAGCAGCATCGAGGTGACGGTCCCGAAGGCGAGGGTCAGGATCACCATCGCCGCGATGATGCCGATCAGCTCGCTCGACTCGGTGGAGGGCTTGGACAGCTTCTGGCCGAGCTGTCCGCCGGTCTCCACCTGCAGCCCGGCAGCCTTGGCCGGCGCGGCCGCGTCGACGATCGCCTGCGCTTCGCCCACCGAGAGCTTGCCCGGGTTGACGGCCAGCGTGACCGACAGGTAACCGGTGGTCTGGTCCTTGCTGAGGGCCGCCGCTCCCTGCGGCGTGAGCGGGTTGACGACCGAGGCGACGTTCGGTGCCTTGGCCACGTCCGCGGCGGCTTCGTCGACGGCTTTCGAGTAGCGCGGTTCGGTGAGCTTCCCGCTGCGCGCATGCAGGACGATCGGGCTTGTGCCGTTGGCCTGGTCGGGGAAGGACCGGGCGAGCACGTTCGTCGCCCGCTGGCTGTCGGTCCCGGGCAGTGAGAGGTTGTCGTTCGTGTTGTCCCCGAGCCGATGGGAGACGGCGACGAGCGTGATCGTGACGAGCAGCCAGACGCACAGCACCACCCAGCGACGCCGTGCGCAGATGTTCGCCAACCCGTAGAGGACCCCCGTCACCGACTGCTCTCCTTGCCTGAGCGGTCGCTCATCCTCGCCCGGCTGCGCTTAGATGTCAAGCATCGGGCGGGCGCCTGCCGGCGGCCGTCAGGAGGCGTCGGCGGGAGGCCTGCCGGCGTCCGCGTCGCGTTCCAGCTGCCAGCGGCGCCAGGGCCAGGCGCCGTCGATCTCCACCTCCAGCGAGAAGCTGAGAAGGATCCGGATCAGGACGACGATGCCCAGCACGCCCACGCTTTCGAGCGTCGTGTCGACGATGATCGTGCGGACGATGTCGCCGATGATCAGGACCTCGAGGCCGACGAGTATGCAACGGCCGAGGTTGCGCCGCAGTTCCTCATAGGACTCGTGTGCCTGCTCGGTACGCAAGCCCCGGGCGGCGTACACGAGAAAGGCGCCGAGCCCACCGAGCACCATGATCGAGGCGCCGACCGCCTCGACGACCTTGACGACTTCGGAGACGACCTCCTCGTAGGTCATGGTCAGGCGAGCCTATCCCGGGCGGCGGCGGCCGCGAGCTCCGGGGGGACGGGCGAAAGCGGCACCCCGGCCCGTCGGCGGCTATGCAGACGCGGATTCCTTCTCGGCTTTCTCGAGCTCCTTCTTGAACTCCTTGCTGTCGACCTCGATTTCCTTCTCGATCGACTTTTCGGCCTTCGTGAGGATCTTGTCCAGCTGCTCTTCGAGGCGGGACTCCCCGATCACGAACAGCGTCGCCTGACCCTCTTCCAGCAGGTCGCCCAGCTCCTTGGCGTCGCTTCGCTTGATGCCCTTTTTGAAGTGTCCGCCGAGGCCGCCGATCACGCCGCCGACCAGCGCGGCCGGTATCACCGCCGGCGCGGCCAGGACTCCGACCGCCGCTCCGACGGCGATCCCACCCCATGCACCGTGCTGGGTCGGCTTCTCGTGCTTCTCGACATGAACCTTGCCGTCCGCGTCCTTGGTGACCAGGGCCACGTCATAGGTGCCCACGAGCTTGACCTCGTGCAGGGCGATCAAGCTCTCGTAGTCAGCCTCGGCACCAGCGTGGTCCGCGTAGGTCGCGGCGTAGATGAAAACCGGTCTGTCGCTCATGTGTTCTCCAGTCCTGTGGTCGCGTTTTCAGTGCAGGGGTCGGGCTTTCGATGCCGCAGCGCTCAGGGCGTAAGTTGGCTTGCCAGTGAAGCTAGAGAGCCGGAGCGCACGGTCGTCATCCGGATCGGATGATGCCCGGAGGGTGCATCGCGGGACAATTCGGCTGGACGTTCTGAGAGCTAGCGAGGAGGGACCTATGTGGTGGGGAGTCGGAGCCGCCGGCTTCATCTTGTATTGGGTGATCCTGTTCACGCTGGGTGTCTCGACGCTCAGGAACGGCCACGGCTGGCTGTTCTTCTTCGGGATCTTCATCCCGATCCTGTGGCTCGTCGGCTTCTTCATGGCGCCGCGGGCTGAGCGTGCCTGATCGAGCCCCGCGGACGGCGCTCCGCTAACCGAGCGTCGCGGTGTCGATCACGAAGCGATAGCGCACCTCGCTGCCCACGACCCGGTCGTAGGCTCCGTCCACGGCCTCGGCGCCGATCAGCTCGATCGCCGGCCGGACCCCGTGCTCGGCGCAGAAGTCGAGCATCTCCTGCGTGTCGGGCATCCCCCCGATCGCCGAACCCGCGAGGCTGCGCCGGCCGCCGATCAGCGAGAACGCATGCACCTGGTCGGGTGCCGAGGGTGCACCCACGCATACCATCGTGCCGTCGACGCGCAGCAGCCGCAGGTAGGCGTCGAGGTTGAGGTTGGCCGAGACCGTGTTGAGGATCAGGTCGAAGCTGCTCCTCAGCTTCTTGAACGTCTCGCGCTCGGCGGTCGCGTGGTACTCCTTCGCCCCGAATCGCAGGCCGTCCTCCTTCTTGGCGAGCGTCTGGCTGAGGACCGTCACCTCGGCGCCCATCGCCGCCGCGATCTGCACGGCCACGTGTCCGAGGCCGCCCATTCCGACGACCGCGACCTTGGTGCCCTTTCCGACGTGCCAGTGCTTGAGCGGCACGTACGTGGTGATGCCCGCGCACAACAGCGGTGCGGCCTCCTGCAGCTCAAGCGCCTCGGGGATGCGAACGACGAAGCGGTCCTTGACCACGATCTGCTGGCTGTAGCCCCCGTAGGTCGGCGTGCCGTCGTATTCGCGGCCGTTGTAGGTCTGGACGTTCCCCTTGACGCAGAACTGCTCCTCGCCGGCGACGCAGTACTCACACTCGCCGCAGGAGTCGACCATGCAGCCGACGCCCACGCGGTCGCCGACCGAGAACCTCTCCACCTCGGGACCGACCGCCGAGACGACGCCGGCGATCTCGTGACCGGGAACCATCGGGAAGATCGCTACGCCCCACTCGTCCCGCGCCTGGTGGACGTCGCTGTGGCAGATGCCGCAGTACTTGATGTCGATCTGCACGTCCTCGCCGCGCAGGCCGCGCCGCTCGATCGTGGTGCTGCTGAATGACGCCCCGGCTGAGGGGGCGCTGAGCGCGCGCGTCGATGCCATTCGTCTCTCCTGGGTGGGGACTGAGGGGTGCTGGGCCAACCTAACACCGAGCTTCGCGGCTTCTAGGTCATCGCTCCTCAGCTCAGACGGACCCGTCCGCGGCCGATCACCTCGACCTGTCCGTCCGGCTCGCAGTTCGAGATCGCCACACGCTCCTGGGCCAGAGACCTCCTCAGCAGCGCGAAGGCCACCACGCCGAGAAGCGCCGGGACGACGAGCGCGATGGCACGGTAGGCCAGCACCGCCGCGGTCGCCTCGGTGGCCGGCACGTTGTACAGAACCAATGCGCCCACGAGGCCGAGATCCACACCGCCGATGCCTCCCGGCACGGGGATGAGGCCGCCCAGCTCTCCGATCAGGTAGGCCAGGCAGAGCGTCGCGATCGGGGGGGAGGCCCCGAACGCGTGGAAGGTGGCCCAGAGGATCGCGATGTCGAATCCCAGATAGCCGAGCAGCCCGAGAACGAGCAGGGGATGCGGCCGGCGCAGCAGCTCGAGGGACTCACGCACGCCGGAGCCGAGCGCACCCCAGGCCCGAGCGAGGCGGGATTCGGGCCCCCGCCGCTCGTGGGCGCGCCGCTGTGCACGCTCGGCCCAGCGTCCCGCCACGACCGTCCCAACGACGGCCGCGCTCGCCACCAGCGCGGGCAGCAGCGTGAGGGCGAGGCCGGCCCGGCCCCCGAGCAGGCCGACCGCGAGGGCGAAGCCGAGCAGGATCACCCCGACGACGTTGGGCACGCTCGTGAGCAGGAAGAAGGCGACGCTGCGGCGGGCGATTCGCTCGTCGCTCATGCCGCCGCGGTGAAGCGCCCACGCCCCCAGTGCGAGACCGCCGGCGCCCCCAGTGGGGAACAGGGCGTTGGCACCGAGCTCGGAGAACCCGATCTCGCTGCTCACCCGCCAGCTCATGCGCTCGCAGAAGACCACCCGGAAGACGGCGACATAGCAAAGGCCGGAGAGCACCTTCAGCGCCGCCCCTGCGATCAGCCAGGCCGGGTCCGCGTTCGCAAAGCGAGATCGCAGGCTCGCCAGGCCTGGAACCAGGGTGATCACGGCGACCACCGCGACGGCCACGCCGAGGAGGACCAGCGCCCGCCGGCGCAGCCGTGAGCGCGAGAGCTCAGGCTGCGCTGCCAGATCCTCGCGGTCAACGCGGGGCCACTCAGCGCCCGCCGGATCCGCATGCGCGCCGCTCATCGAGAGTCCTGAACGATGCGAGCGGGCAGCGCGCGAACCATTGGCGCCCAGCCTAGCCCGGGACCGGCCGGCCCCACAGGCACCGAACCCGCGGGGCCGGACCGGCCGGCGCTCCGTCATCTCACCTCGCCCGGGGCCTCACGGGCACAGCGCGTTTTTCGGTACCCCTTTGCACGGGTTGGGCATCGTCGGCTGGGCCGGCGGGGCCGGTTGCGGTTCCTGGGTGCGCAGCGAGGACTGCGCGCTCAGTTCCTGGATGTATTCGAACGGGTCTGCCCCCGGGTTCGGCGTGGTCAGGTTGTTGCACCCCCAGACCTGCTGGATGTCGGCCGGGAACGTCGCCGCGTGCAGGTTGTTGCCCGACACGCAGTTGTTCGTCGATTCCGCCAGTTCGGGCGTCGGGAACAGGCCCCCCTCGAGCGTGATGTCACCCGCGAAGGCCCCTTCCGCGCCGCCGTTGCCGGCGAACGTGTTCTTGGCGATCTTGTTCGCGGCGAGCTGGAAGAACGTCGGTTCCGGCCCGTTGGGGAACTCGAAGCCGAGCACGCCGTTGTTCGCGTTGTCGGTGATCGAGTTGCGTTCCAGCCGGTCGGCCGACGTCGCCACGAGCTCCGCGCCCACGCCCCACGGCGCTGCCGCCGTAGTCGAGTTGCCGGGCACCGTCAGGTTGTTGTTTTCGGTCAGCGTGTTGAACCGGAAGATCGTGCAGCGCTTGATCCTGGTCGATTCGAATTTCGGCGTTTCGCTCGTGTTTTCACCCGAGTTGCACGCCCCGTCCTGTGGCGGCGGTTCGTCGTCGCCGGCGAGCGAGTTCGGCACCAGCCCGGCGGCGTTGTGCCTGAAGATCGACCGTTCGATTATCAGGTGCCCGCCGGAGTTCGTACCGGAGTATCCGAGCGAGTTGTCTTCGGATGTAGCGAGGGACACCTTCGCCTGGCAGTCGCGGCAGGCGCCGATGTACAGGCCCGAGTCGTTGAAGCCGGAGGCGTAGACGTTTTCCATCGTGCCTTTGACCGAGTTCGACACGAACAGGCCGTAGCCGCCGTTGAGGCCGGTGTCGAAGGTCGTCAGGTAGGCGCCGTGCCAGCCTTCGGCTCCGATCACGCCGGAGCCGTCGCCGCCGTTCCACCAGATCTCGTTGCCCGCGCTGCCGTTGCGGCTTTCGCGGTCGAAGTCCCGCGCGGTGAGGTTTTCGATCGACACGTCGTTCGTCTTGAACACCTCGATGCCGTTGCGGCCTTCGCCCGATTCGGTCAGTTCGTGTTTCCCGTCGAGGACCACCGTGTTGCGGTTCATCCCCCTGATGCGCAGGCCGGGCGTCGTCACCAGCACCGATTCGTTGTATTCACCCGGTTCGATCAGCACCCAATCCGAGGGGGCCGCGGCGTTGACCGCGCCCTGGATCGTGGGGTAGATGCTGGCCCCCGTTTTGGTCTTGCTGACAACCCTCACGCTCGCCCCCGATGCCGAGCTCGCCGCCCCCCCCATCAGCGCCACCACTGCGATCGCAGCGGCTGCCCGCCGGGGCCATGCCGGGCCCTCGCGTAGCCGCTGCCCTTGCCGGACCGCTTCTCTGGACATGTCGTCCTCCTCTGGTTTGCGGTACTGCGACGCTAACGCGGCCTCGCCGCCCCGTCACGGGTGCCGCCACCCCCTTTGAGGGCCCGCCGTCCTGCCTGCCTTGACCGACCGGGGGCGGCGGACTAGCTTTTCGGCCATGGGGGTGAGGAGAGCATGAGAGCTGTGCTCGGAGCGCTGAGGCTGCCGCACTGGCTCGCCATCGGCTTCGTTGTCGCGGTCCTCGCGGGCGGCCTCCCCAGCAAATGGTTCGGCCTGGTCAGCTCCAGAGTCACGGAGGTGGAGCGGCTTCGCTCGTGCATGGAAAAGCACGGCGGCGACCTGGCCTCGATCGTGACGACGCTGGGCGAACCCCAGCAGATCCTCGCCAAGACCCCCGCCCAGCGCCGGCACGCGGTGCACGTGGCAGAGCGACGTCACGAGCTCCAGCGTCGGCAGGGCAACGCCGTCGTCGCCTGCGCCCGGACCGTCACGGGCTGAGTATGTGCCGGCCCGCAGCGTCGTAGGGCGGCCCACCGGCGGCGCCGGCGAGGTTCATCCGGATCGGGCGAGGCCGGCCCGTCCGCGGGTCCAATAGCCTGCTCGATGATGCGGGCTTGGCGGGTTCCCGATGGCTGAGAGCACTCCGAGCGCTCCGGCGCCATCCACGGACCCGGGCTCCGCCGCGGCCGAGGATCCAACCTCAACCCTGCTGAGCAGGGCGTTCTTGGCGGTGCTCGTGATCGCGGTGGTCGTCGGCGTGCTCGTGTCGCTCGCCGCCTGGTGCTTCTTGGAGCTGGTCTACCAGATCCAACGGGAGCTCTACACGCACCTGCCGAACGCCCTCGGCTATCACCACGGCCCGCCGGTCTGGTGGCCGCTCCCGATCCTGGCGCTCGCCGGAGTGATCACGGCGTTCGCGATCGTGCGGCTCCCGGGAGACGGCGGCCACGTGGCAGCGGAAGGGCTGAAGGTCGGAGGTGGTCCGACGCGGCCGATCACGCTGCCCGGGATCATCCTGGCGGGACTGGCCTCGATCGGCATGGGACTCGTGATCGGCCCCGAGGCGCCGCTGATCGCGCTCGGCGCCGGGCTGGCCGTGGCGACCCTGAAACTCGCCCGCCGGGACGCTCCCCCCGAAGCGTTGGTTGTGGTGGCGGCGACGGGCAGCTTCGCTGCGCTGTCCTTCGTCTTCAGCTCGCCACTGATCGCCGCCGTGATCCTGATCGAGATGACGGGGTTGGGACGCGGGCGGCTCCCGATCGTGCTGCTGCCGGGGCTGCTCGGTTCGGCGATCGGCAGCCTCGTCTCGATCGGGATCGGGACGTTCACGGGACTGAGCACGAGCGCCTACGCGCTCGCGGCCCTGCCGCTGCCCGCATACGAGCGGCCGAATGCCGCGGCCTTCGCCTGGACGATCCCGCTGGCGCTGCTCGTCGCCGTCGTCGCCCACCTGATCAAAACCGGAGGCCTCGGAACCCACCGGATCGTCAAGGACCGGCAGTTCCTCCTGCTGCCGATCTGCGGGCTGATCGTGGGCGGGCTGGCGATCGCGTTCAACCAGGCCACGGGCAAGGGCGTCGATGAGGTGCTGTTCTCCGGTCAGAGCGCCCTCCCCGGCCTCGTCTCGGGAGCCGGGACATGGTCGCTGTCGGCCCTCGGCCTGCTGATCCTGTTCAAGGGGCTCGGCTACTCGATCTCGCTCGGCAGCTTCCGAGGTGGCCCCACCTTCCCGGCGATCTTCCTCGGCGCCGCCGGCGGCATCATGTGCTCGCACCTCCCCGGATTCGGGATCACACCGGCTGTGGCCGTCGGCATGGGCACCGCGATCGTCGCGATCCTGCGCCTGCCGCTGTCGGCCGTCGTGGTCGCGGCGGTGCTGACGGCCAAGGCCGGACCCGGCAGCACCCCCCTCGTGATCGTCGGCGTCGTGATCGCCTACCTGGCGACGCTCTGGCTCTCCGCGCGCGGCGGCTCCGCCCCGGAGGAGGCGGTCCAAGCCGCCGCGGGGGGCAGGGCCGCCGAGATGCCCGCCCCCGCGGCGGAGACCGGCTAGAGCCGCGCCGCCGGGCGCCGGCCCGGGTGTAGAGTCGCCCCATGGAGGCTCACGCGACAGACCCGGCGGCGTGGGCCGCCGAGCCGGGGCAGCCGCTCGATCCCGGCGCGATCATCCGCCGCTCCGCACCGCGGCTCGTCCGTGACGGCTTCGGTCCACTGGCAACCTTCTTCCTCGGCTGGAAGCTGATCGGCCTGACGGCGGGGATCGCGATGGCCGTCGTGTTCGGAGTGTCGGTGTTCCTCTACGAGCGGCGCCAGGGCAGGCCCGCCGCGCTCATCAGGGTCGCCCTCGTGCTGGTCGCGATCCGCGCGATCGTCGGCCTGAGCTCCGGAAGCGCCTCGGTCTACCTCGCGCAGGAGATCGCGATCGATCTGCTGCTCGGCTCGGCGGTGCTCGGCACCCTCGCGGCGGGCCGCCCGATCTCGAGCTGGATCGCCGCCGACGTCTACCCCTTCACGGAGGAGATGCGCGAATCGCAGACCTTCCGCGAGGTGATGCGCCGGATCACCCTCGTCTGGGGGGTCTACTTCCTGCTCAGGGCGGCGGTGCGGCTCGCCGCGCTGCTCACCCTCAGCACCGACAGCTACGTGCTGGTCGTAGCGCTCAGCGACGTCCCCTTCCTGATCGGGCTGCTCGCCTGGTCGGTGCACTACACCCTGAGCTCCTTCCGCCGCAGCGAGCAGTGGAGCGCGCTGTTCGCCGCGCCGGCCGGGACGACGCTCACGGGCGAGATCTAGAGGAAGCCCGCACACGGCGGGCACAGCGCCGCGGACCGGTACCACGCGGCCGAGCGGGCGGATCTCCGCTCCTACACTGGCGAGGTCCCCATCCGCACCACCGGAGGTACCCATGGCAACCTCTCCAGCAGAGTTCAACGCCCAGGTGATCGACGAGTTCCGCGCAAACCAGGGACGCGTCGGAGGCATTTTCGAGGGCTCCACGATGCTGCTCCTGCACCACACGGGCGCGAGGTCGGGCAAGCCCCGCGTCAACCCCCTCGTCTATCAGGCTGACGACGGCCGCTTCGTGGTCTTCGCCTCCAAGGGGGGCGCCCCGACCAACCCCGACTGGTTCTACAACCTCAAGGCCAATCCGAGCACCTCGATCGAGGTCGGCACGGACACGATCGAGGTGCTCGCCCAAGAGGCCACCGGCGAGGAGCGCGAGCGCCTCTTCCAGGCCCAGAAGGAACGGGCGCCGCAGTTCGCCGAATACGAGCAGAAGGCCCCCAACCGCACGATCCCGGTCGTCGTCCTCACCCCCCGCGCCGCGGCCTGAGGGAGTGACGGCCGCGCAGAGCGCGGCGCGCGGCTGACGGCCGCGGCGCTCGGGCGACGGCCGCTCGCGGACGGCGCGAGCGAGGCTCGGCGTATGGTTCTCGCCGGTGTCAGCAACCGGACAGCGCTCCCGCTCCCCCCGTCGGCTCGCCGACAGGCTCACCCGCCGGACGCTGCCGCGAGCCGTCGTCGCCGCCTCGCGGGTGACGCTTCCTGCGAGGCTCGCCGCCGGGGCGCACAGGAGCCGAGGCGGGCGCGGGCGGGTCGAGCTGTTCTTCGCCTTCGACGACCCCTGCAGCGCCGTCGCGGTGCTCGATCTCTGCGAGCGCCTCGCCTCCCGGCCGGTCGAGATCGTGGCGGTCCCCGTGATCGGCCGCGGCATCGCGGGCGACCCGGCCGTGGGGCTGAAGCGCGACTACGCCCTCACCGACGCGGGCAGGCTCGCCAGGCGAAGCGGCCTGGCCCTGTCGCGCAGCGCTCCGCTCACGGCCTCCGACACCGCCTTCCTCGCCGCGTGGGTGGCCGGCGCCGCGCCCGGGACGGACCGGCTCGTTTTCACGGTCGCGGCGCTGCGGCGGCTGTGGTTCGAGACCGACGGCCGGGTCGCAGAGGACGCCTATCGCGAGCTCTGGCGCGAGCGGATGGCGGGCGATCCCCGTCCCGACCCCGCCGCCGTCAGGGCCGGCGAGAAGCGGATGGCGCGCCGCGGGCCGTATGAAACGCCCGCCGCATGGGTGGCGGGACGTTGGTACTTCGCCCACGATCGCCCGGCGCAGATCTGCGAATGGCTCGACGTGCTTGGATGGGCGCCGCGATGAGCGAGCCGCTGGACTACTTCTACTCGTTCCGCAGCCCTTACTCCTACCTGTCGGCGCCGCGGGTCTTCTCGCTTCCGGAGCGCTTCGACGTCGAGCTCGTCTTCCACGGTGTGATCCCGATGGCGATGCGGGGCCAGTCGGTTCCCCGTGCCAAGCGCCTGCACACGCTGCGCGACGCGGACCGCGAGGCGAAGCGGCTCGGCATGCCCTTCGGCCGCATCCACGACCCGATCGGCGCAGGGGCGAGGCGCGCTCTGGCGATCGCGCAGCTGGCCGCCGGCGAGGGACGCACACGGGAGTTCGTGCTGGCGGCCGGCCGAGGCATCTGGGGCGAAGCGATCGACGTCTCCTCCGACGAGGGCCTGCAGCTCGTCGCAGAGCGGGCGGGCCTGTCGTGGAGCGACTGCCTGAGCGCGCTCGCCGACAGGTCGCTGCAGGGACGGGTCGAGGCGGACACGGCGGCGCTCGCCGAGCTCGGGCACTGGGGTGTGCCGGTGATGGTCCTGCGGGGGGAGCTGTTCTGGGGGCAGGACCGGATCCTCGACCTGGAAACGGCTTTGGAGGAGGCGGGCCTGCGCCGCGACGGCACGGCTGCCCCTCGCCCGGCGGCCGCCATGCAGAGCGCGGAGAGCGGCTAGGTGGCCGAGGCCGCGCAGCGGCCGGAGCCGGGAGTGACGGCGCCGCGAGCAAATCTCGTGCTGCTTGTCACCGACCAGCAGCGCACACCCATGCACTGGCCGACAGAGCCAGGCTGGCTCGATGAGCTGATGCCCAACGAGGCCGAGCTGCGCCGCACCGGGGTGTCGTTCACCCAGGCATGCACGGCCACGGCGATGTGCTCCCCGAGCCGGGCCTCGTTCCTGACCGGCACCTACCCCGCCCGCCACGGCGTCTCGCTGACGCTGACCAACGGCGACCTGAAGCCCAACCCCCGTTTTCTCCCCGACGTGCTCCGCGAGGTCGCGGCGATCGCCCGCGGCAAAGCGGTGCCGCCGAGGAGGCTGGCGAGCTCGTTCGTCGCCGGCGCGCTCGGACTCGGCCCGAGCTCGGGCAACGAGCCCGAGCTGCCCGCCGGCCAGCCGACGCTCGGCACGCGCCTGCGCGACGCCGGCTACACGGTCGTCTACAAGGGCAAGTGGCACCTCACGGCCCCGCTCGCCGGCGGGCACTCCTGGACGCCGGCCGACGCCGAGCGCCTCGAGCGCGACTACGGCTTTGGCGGCTGGGAGGTCCCGGACGCGGGCGAGAACACCGACCCGGAGCGCTTCGGCGGCGGAATCGCGGGCGAGTCCGGCATGGGCTGGGATGAGGACTACATCCGCCAGGTCGAGCGCTTCCTTTCATCCTCCCCGCTGCCCGAGCCCTTCTGCCTGATCGTCTCGCTGGTCAACCCCCACGATGTGCTCGGCTACCCCCACTCCTACGCCGGCGGCGGCTACCGCCGGGAGCAGTTCTCCCACCTGCGGGTCCCCCTGCCGCCGACGATCGATGAACGGCTGGTGGACAAGCCGATCGTGCAGTCCCTTATGCAGCTCGGGCAGACCTCCTACGTCGGGCCTCTGCGCACCCGCTCCGAGCAGCAGGACTACGTCAACTTCTATGCCTACCTGCACAGCGTCGTCGACGAGAAGGTCGGCCGCCTGCTCGCTGCCCTCGGCGACCCCGGGGATCCGCGCTCGCTGCGTTCGCGCACGGTCGTCACGCGCATCTCCGACCACGGCGAGATGGGCCTGTCACACGGCGGCCTGCGCCAGAAGATGTTCAACGCCTACGAGGAGACGATCCGGGTTCCGCTCGTGTTCTCGAACCCGTTGCTGTTCGGAGGGGCCGTCGAGAGCGAAGCGCCCGCCTCACTCGCCGACCTCGTCCCCACGCTGCTGGACCTCGCCGGCGCCCCGCGGGAGGGGACGCTCGACGGCGTCAGCCTGGCGGGCGTCCTCGCCGCCTCGGCGCGGCCCGACCACGTCGGGCTACGCGCCGCGGGCCTGCGGTCCGACACCGTGCTCGAGGCACGGCCCACCGCGAGCGCCCGCGAGCGGGTGCTCTTCACCTACGACGACCACCAGGCCGGCACCGCCCGCCAGAACGCACCCGGACAGCCCAACCGCGTGCGCTGCGTGCGCGAGTCGCGGTGGAAGTACGCCGTCTATCTCGACCCCGCCGGCCGAGCCCCCGCCGAACACGAGCTGTACGACCTCGATGCCGACCGGAACGAGTCGCGGAACCTGACCGAGCGGGACACCGGACGGCCGCGGACGCCGGCTGCCGCCGCTGAGCTCGGGCGCTTGCGCGAAGCGCTGTTCGACGAGTGCGAGCGCAGCGGCACGCCCCTCTTCGGGCTCGGCCGCTAGCGCTCGAATACGGCGAGCTGGCTGCCGTCCAGCAGCGGCGCCCGCAGGCCCGCCTCGAACAGCGACGAGAAGTCGCTGAGCGCCTGCTCGACGGTCAGCACGTTGGTGCTGACCAGGTCCCCGAGTCCATGCAGGGAGTGGACCAGCGCCCAGATCCTCGACCGCGTGCCTAGGTCGTCCGGAGCGCCGAGGATCAGGCTCCAGCGGTCGATGCTTCGCTCGCGCATCTCGATCGCAAGCGACGAGAGCTCGTGTTTGGGCACATCGGTGTAGGCCATCAGGTTGCGCAGGATGTGGCGGTCCTCCCGGCTCAGCTCGAGGAAGCGCCGGGCCGCTTCGAGCGGCGTATGCAAGGGGTCGGGATCGCTCTCCGGGAGGATCGACCGAGCGACGGCCTCGTCGACGGCGGCGAAGTGGTGCATCAGCATCGCCGCGACGAGGCTGGAGAGGTCCGAGAAGTGGTCGTAGACGAGCGAGCGGCTCACGCCCGCCCCGTTGGCGAGCTTCACGATCGTCAGCTGCTCGAGGCCGCCCTCTCCGGCGATGCGGGCGGCCACCTCGAGCAGCTGGCGGCGACGATCGTCCGCGCGCAGGTACGGCCTCGTCGTCTCCCCCCGCGGGGCTGCGTCGGGCGTGGGGCCCTCCCCGCCGCCACCGGCTGCCGTCTGTGGAATCTCCATCGCCGCGATCTTACTCGTAGCCCGGCGGAAAGTTGACATGGTGTCGATTTTCGTGCTAGGGTCGCGGTCGATTTTCTCGAGGGCCGGGGAGGGGAACGATGAGGCGGAGGACCATCATCGGTGTGTGCGTGGCGGCGGCTTGCGGGCTCGGCTCGCTCGCAGCCGGGGCGAGCGCCGGTGCCGTGACGGTCTCGCCGTTTCCCGGGACGCCCGACGCGATGCCCGACACACAGATCAGCATCCTCGGGACCGCTCCCTCGAACATCACCTCCGTCACCGTCACGGGCGCCAGCAGCGGAAACCACACGGGACACCTCGAGCCCTACAGCGAAAACCAGGGCGCAAGCTTCCTGCTCGACGCACCGCTGAGCGAAGGCGAGCAGGTCAACGTCACGGTAGACCTGACCTCGGGCGGCCCGCTCGAAGACTCCTTCACGGTCGCGCACCTCGCCACGCCCGAGAAACTCCTCGAAGTCCCGGGCGAAAAACCGGAATCGCTCGAACACTTCAAGTCCGAGCCCGGCCTGCTCCCGCCGAAGATCAAAGTCAACCTGGCCGACCCGGCCCTCGAAGGCGACTTCTTCCTCGACCCGCTGCCCTCGCCGACGATCCACGTCGGCGCGAAACTGCTCGAATTCGAACCGGTCGGGCCGAACGGCCTGATGATCCTTGACCCGCAGGGGCGGCTGCGCTGGTGGGATCAGCTTCCGCCCGAAGTGGTCGGCGCCGACCTCCAGCGCACGAGTTACGAAGGCAAACCGGCGCTCGCCTGGTGGCAGGGGCGTGTGACCGAAGCGGCCTACGGCATCGGGGAAGGGGTGATCGCCAACAGCTCCTACGAACCGGTGGCCCACATCAACACGGGCAACGGTCTCCCGGCCGACATCCACGAGCTGTACATCACCCCCCAGGGACAGGCCTTCCTCGACGCCTACGAGCTCGAGTGCCTGCCCACCTGCGATGAAGCCAACCCGCCGACGATCGACGGGGTCGTGCAGGAGGTCGACATCCACACCGGGCTCGTGATGTGGGAGTGGCACTCGATGGGTCACGTGGCCCTCTCGGAAACCGAAGTCCCACCGAACGGCGGCGTGTGGGACCCGTACCACGTCAACTCGATCCAGGCGCTTCCCGGACAGCGCCTGCTGGTGTCCATGCGCGACACCTCCGGCGTCTACGAGCTCGACCAGAACACCGGCGCGATCCTCTGGCAGGTGGGCGGCAAAGCGAGCTCGTTCGCGATGGGCAAACACACGACCTTCCACTTCCAGCACGACGCCCGCCTCGAAGGCAAGTCGCTGAACGTCCTGACCGTGTTCGCCGACGAAGCCGGCCCGCCCGTCTACGGGTCCTCGCGGGGGCTGCGCCTGAAGCTGACGGGCAGCGCCGTGAAGCTGATCCACCAGTACCTGCGGCCCAACCTCACCGTCGCGGTCTCCGAGGGCAGCATGCAGGTCATGCGCCACGGCGAAGCGATGGTCGGCTTCGGCTCTGCCCAGTCCTTCTCGGAGTTCGCCAAGAACGGGGAGAGCGAAAAACGCGGGCGGATGCTGTTCGACGCCGAAATGCCGAAAGGCGACGGCTCATACCGCGTGCTCCGGTTCCCCTGGGAAGGCACGCCCTCGACCTCGCCGGCGCTCGCCGCCGAACGGCAGTCGCCCGGCGAAGTCTCCCTCTATGCCAGCTGGAACGGCGCGACCGGCGTGGCCAGCTGGGAAGTGCTGGCCGGGGAAGACCCGGAAGCCCTGCTGCCGGTCGCGACAGCGCCCTGGAGCGGGTTCGAGACGCAGATCGCGGTGGCGAGCTCCGGAACGGTCTTCGAGGTCCGGGCGCTCGACAGCAAAGGCAAACTGCTCGCGCTCTCGGCGCCCGTCACCGTGCCCTAGCGCCACACCGCCCGAGGCGCGGCGGCCGCCGCGGGCGCCGGCGCCCGCCGACCCGCGAGGTCTCCCCTCCCCCGCTCCTGCTACCGTCCCGTCATCAGGCTGGACGATCCGTCCAGCGACGCAGTGCCAGCGCTCGTAGCCTTTGCATCAGCAATCTCCGCGTTCGCAGCACTATCAAACGCCGGAGGAAACAATGGCTACAGGAACCGTGAAGTGGTTCAGCGACGACAAGGGTTTCGGGTTCATCACACCCGACGACGAGTCGAAGGACCTCTTCGTACACCACACCGCGATCGTCGGCGAGGGCTACCGCTCGCTCGCCGAAGGCGCCAAGGTCACCTATGACGCCGAACCGGGCGACAAGGGGCCGAAGGCCGCCAACGTCCAGGTCGTCTAGGCCACAGGCCACAGACGCCTCGCGGGGGGAGAGCGACTGTTCGCCGCGCGGTGCCATGAGCGCCGCGCGGCCCCCACGCGACCGATAGAAGGGACGACAGATATGGCCTCGAGCAGCAAGAAGCGCACAACGATGGCCAAGATCGCCCGCGAAAACAAGCTTCGCGAGCGCCGCCTCGACAAACAGGCGAAGAAGGACGCGCGCAGGCAGGCGGCCGCCGACCCCGACGGCGGCGAGGCCGCCTACGAGTGGCTCGCCGACCCGGCAGACCCGGTCGGCTCAGCTGAGCAGGGGCCGGCCGCCGACCCCGACGCCGAGAACACCCCCGCCTAACCCTCCCGGGAGGGAGGAGACGGCCGTGCGGCCGCGATCCGCCCTTCCCGCCGGGCCCGACTCGGACAGCCCCTTTCGGGCAGCTCTCGGGCCCGCTCGGCCGACATCGATGTCGGCCCGGAGCGCCGAAACGTAGGCCCTCCGTCCAATCCTGCGACGGCGCGCGCTCGGACCCCCATGCTTGTCATCAGAAAACAGCGTGAGCACATCGCGGCGGCGCGATCTGCAGAGAGCAGCACCGCTCGACGCAGACATCCGCCACGGGGGCTTCTAGGAACTGGAGAACGCAGATGAGGTTCATGAGGGCGCAAACGCAGCAGGGGCCAAGCCGACGTACGAGGGATCGCTCACCCCTCCCCACCGTCGAACTGGCGGGAAGTGAGATGGGAGACGAGACGCTGGGGCGCTGCGAAGCGCAGGCGATCGTTTCGCGGGCCGTCGCCACCGACCCCTACGCCGCCTGGCTCGAGCGGCGCGAGGCGGAGCGGCGGCTGCGCGAGCGGCCGGAGATCCGCTGGGTCTACCGGTATCCGAGGGACACCGGAAGGGTCGGCAACCCGGATCGCGAAGGCACGAGGGAGGCTCTCGCCGATCGTCGCCCCAGCTCCTCAGAGGACGGGCTTGTGAGCGTCCGCTAGACGCCGTCCGGTCCCTCCGGGGGCCGTCCTCTCAGGCGAAGGGCCCTGGCCTCGCTCACCGGCCAGGGCCCTTTGCATGGATAGCGTTCTCCTCGTGCAGATCCGCGAGGCACAGCCCGGCGAGGAGCCAGCCGTGGCCGACATCCACGTGCGCGCCTGGAAGCGGGCCTACCGGCGGTTGCTGCCCGCGGAGTACCTCGAGGCGCTGCGGCCCGAGGACCGCATCCCCGGGTACCGGTTCGGCTCGCGCGATCCGCAGGCGCCCGAGACGCTGCTGGCATTCGAGGGCGGCACGCTGCTCGGCTTCGCCACGTTCGGCCCCTCCCGCGATCACGACACGGCCGGCGCCGGCGAGCTGTTCGCGCTTTACGTGGACCCCGATCGCTGGCGCACCGGCGCCGGCCGAGCGTTGCTCGGTGCGGCGCGGGAGCGGCTCCGCCGGCGCGGCCATCGGGAGGCGATCCTCTGGGTGCTGACGGGCAACGAGCCGGCCGAGCGCTTCTACGAAGCCGACGGCTGGCGCCGAGACGGGTCGAGCCGCTGGGAGGACCCGTGGGGGGTGCGGTCGCTGGTCTTTCGCTTCAGACGGGCACTGCCCTGACGCCCGGCGGGAGGAGACTCAGCCGACCGTCTCGAGCGGCCCGGGGAGCAGGCTCGGCCAGTCCACGCCGGCGTTCGCCGCCGCCCCGGTGTAGGTGAACCGGGCCTTTTTGCTCGCCGTGCTGGCGCCGTTCGGGGTGGTCACGGTGACGGGAACGGTGGCCGGCGCCTGCGGCGGTGTCACAGCGTCGATCACGGTCGCCGAGACGATCGTGTACGCGGCAGCCGGGACGGCACCGAAGGTGACGGAGGTGGTGCCCGCGAAGCGTTTGCCCGTGATCGTCACGGCCGTCCCGCCCGCGGCGGGGCCGCTCGCCGGTTCGACCGCCGTGATCGTCGGTTCCCTGTCGACCGGCACGTAGGTGAAGTGGTCGGCCGAGGCGGGCGAGCTCGACCCACCGGGGTTCGAAACGGTCACGTCGACGGTCCCGGTCCCGGCCGGCGCGATCGCCGTGATCGCCGTCGGCGAGAGCACTTTGAAGCTGCTCGCCGGGTGGGCACCGAACTTGACCGCCGTCGCTTCGGCGAAACCGGTGCCGGTGATCGTCACTTCTGTCCCCCCCGAGACGAGCCCTGCGTTGGGCTGCACCCCGCTTACGGCCGGCGGGTTGGGGAGCGTCGTGAAGGTCGCGTCTTCGCCTTCGCCGGTACCGCCCTCGTTTTCGGCCACGACGCGGAAGTGGTAGGTCGTTTCGGCGCTCAGTCCGGCCGCGGACGCTGCGACGGCCACCGGCGTCGTGCCGGAGCCGGGCAGCGATGCACAGGGAACGCTGGTGGTGTAGGCGGGCGAGGTTCCGAGTTCGAACCTGCAGCCCGTGACTTCGCCGCCGTTGGGGTTGACCGATCCGTGCAGGGTCGCCGAGGAGGCGGTTATCTGCGTCGCCGCCCCGGTTACGGCGAGCGGGGCGCCCGCCGTGGTGGCCAGCGTCATGTCGGGCCCGACGGCGGTGCCGGCCGCGTTGCTGGCCACGATGCGAAGGTGATAGGTCGTCCCCCCGGCGAGGCCGCTGAGGTCCGAGGTGACCGGGGCCGGGTCGGTCCCGGACCCGGGCGAGGATTCGCAGGGGATGCTCGCGCCGTATTTGGTCGAGGTGCCGTAGTCGAAGTGGCAGTCGACGACTTCGCTTCCGTCGGGGTCGACGGTGCCGTTGAGGGTAGCCGAGGACGCGGTGATCGCCGTCGGAGCGCCCGTTTCGAGCGCGGGCGGCTGCGGGCTGCCCGGTTCGGCCGAGGCGGCTCCCGGCACCGCCACGGTCGGCAGCAGCAACGGCGGCCGGGCGCTCTGGTCGAAGTTGAAGTCGGACGCCAGCGTGCCCAGCCCGGGCGCGTCTTCGCGGACGCTCGGGCGCGAGTCGGGCCGCCCGTCGGTGGCAGGGTTCAGGCGCGAGCCGCCGAGGAAGTCGTCCTCGATGAACTTCAGATAGGCGTCGTGCGAGAGCTGCTGGTGATCGATGAAGCCCGCCCTCGCGTACGGCGAGATCACGATCCCCGGCACGCGCAGCCCGTATCCGTTCTGGTCGACCGCCGGGGGCATCACGTGGTCGTAGTAGCCCCCCCAGTCATCCCAGGAGAGAAAGATCGCGGTCGACTTCCAGCAGGGCGAGCGCATGATCGTGTTGATCAGCGTGGTGACGTAGGCTTGGCCTTGGCTGACCGGTTCCGGCGGGTGTTCGCTGTGAACGAGGTCGGGCACGATCCAGGCGACGTTCGGCAGCCCGCATTCCTGGCCGTTGGCGGTCGCTTCGTAGAACTTCGGCAGCGGCTGGATGTTCCCCGTCTGGCCGTCCTGTTTGACGTCGGTGAAGTCCGCGAGGGGGTTCCAGATACCCGGCGTCTTCGCGTTCTGGACAACCTTGGCGCAGGTGGTCGCTTCGTCGTCCTCGCAATCCGGCTCGATGCCTTCGTGCACGTAGTAGCGCCAGCTGACCCCACCGTGGTCCATCAGGTAGGTCAGGTCGGTCCACGGGTATCGGGTCTTCTTCGTCGCTTCCAGCGGCGCGGCCCAGTACTTGGCGGGGGTGAGCGGGCTGAGGCTGCTGTTGCAGGCGAGCGGGTTTTCCGGTTCCTTGCGTGAGCACAGCGCCGACCAGGCGGACACCATCGCCAGGTGCTCGGGCAGGCTCCAGGACGCCTGCGACTCGAACATGTTGTCCTGCAGCACGTAGTTCTTGGCGTAGCTCCAGTAGTTGGGGATGTCGCGCGCGTCGTGATAGCCGATCACTTCGTTGGCGCATTCGAGGTTGTCCTTGCACTTGCCGCAGCCGCCCGTGCCCTTGCACCCCTGCTTTTCCTCGGCCTGCGCCAGGAACCCGTCCATCTTGCCGCCGTCGACATCGGCGATCGCCGCTTCGGTCCCGTGCGGCCCGCCCACGCTCTTGTCAACCGGGTTGTAGAACGGCCTCAGGCACGATTCGTGAACCGGGTCCGGCAGGCAGGCGCCGGCGGGGATTCCGTCGGCGCCGGGAAACGTGCCGAAGTAGGTGTCCTGCGAGCGGTTCTCCTGCATGATCATCACGACATGCTGGATCTTGTGGATGCCTTCCAGCTGTTCCGCATGGGCGCTCGGAGCGCCGCCGGCGAGCAGTCCGCACAGGGTCGCGACTAGGAGGAGGGCACCTGCGGCCCGCGAGCGGAGTCCGTTCGTCGCGGGCATCAGCGGGCGAGGTTACAGGATGGATTCGGATTCTTTCGTCCGATACCACTGGTTACGTCCGATACCACGGGTTAGTAACAGGCGCCCAGGCCGTTCGGACGCCGCGCGGCCACGCCTTCCGGACGCAACGATCGGGGCCGCCCCAAAAGGACGACAGCGTGTAGTCCCAAACGGGCAGCTGCGTGTCGGCCCTTTCGTCCAACCCCCCCGCGAACGGTCATATCGGTGACCCGGCCCGCCGATATCTCGGGCGTCAGCGAAAGCGCCATCAGGCGCACCTCCGAAGCGACGCTTCGCCGGCACCGAAGGCGATCGGGACCAAGGACGGGGACAAGGAGGTTTCACGATGTCATGCAGGGTCCGGTCAAGGGGAGCGCGGGGGACGCCCGCATCGCTGCTCGGGCGAGCACCGGCGATTCGGGCCCGCTCGTGGTACACCGACGATGTCTGCATCGCTCCCTAGCGCCGCTGAGCAGAAGGGGCCCGCTGCGGGGGCGCCGCCGCCGGAGGACGCGCGCATGGCGGATCCCGTCGAGCGCCTGCTCGAGGACTCGTGGCACACCCGCTCGCGGCGGATGAACAGCCGGGAGCTGCTGTTCGAGGGCGGGGCGGCCCTGCTGTTCGCAGGCGTCGCGATCCCGATGGCCGTCCCGGGGCTGAGCTCGACACAGCTCGACGTGCCGCTCGCGGCGCTGCTCGTCGTGCTCTACGCGCTCGCCTCGCGAGCCGTCGAGTTCCCGCTGGGAGCCGGCTACGTGGTTCCCTCCTACGTGATTCTGGTGCCGATGCTGCTGCTGCTGCCGCCCGGGTCGGCGCCGCTGTTCGCCGCCACGGGATTGACGCTCGGCTGCCTGGCGCAGATTCTCCTGAGGCGGGAACGACTCGAGCGCGTGCTGCTCTCTGTACCCGACGCATGGCACGCCGTCGGCCCCGCGGCGGTCCTGCTGGCGGCCGGAGTGCAGCAGGGCGAGACGGCCACAGCCGGCGTCTACGTACTCGCATTCCTTGCCGGCTGCCTGTTCGATCTCGTCTCATCGAGCCTCCGTGAGCGGGCGATCCCCGGCGGCGACTCGGGGCTGCAGATGCGCGTGATCGGCTTCGTGTGGCTGATCGATGCGTGCTTTGCCCCCCTCGGCCTGATGCTCGCCGAGGCGATGCGCCAGGACGCCGCCGCCTGCCTGCTGGTGATGCCGCTCGGCGGCGTCATGGCGATGGCCTCTCGCGACCGCGAACACCGGATCGCCCAGGCGCAGGGGCGCCTCGAGCTGCTGGGGCGCGAGCGCGCCCGCCTGCAGAGCGCGGTCGGCCGGCTCGGCGATGCGCTCGCCGCGAAGCTCGACCTGCGCGCGCTCTCCGACGTCGTGCTGCGCGGCTCGATCGAGGCGCTGGACGGCGACGGCGGACAGGTCTCCCTCACGGGTCCGATCGCGCCGCTCGTGATCGACCTCGGCTCCAGCGGGGACGGAGCCGCCGTGCGTGCGGCCGCTCACCTGGCGCAGCAGCACGGAGCACCATGCCAGCTGGTCAGTGACGGTGTCTGGGCGCTGGCGCTGCCCTTCGGGTTCCTCAGCGATGCCGGCCCCGTGCACGGTGCGATCGCTGTCGCGCGCGCCGAGCGCCCCTTCCAGGACGACGAGCAGGCACTGATGGCGGGGCTCGTGCAGAGGGCCCGCGAGGCCGGTGGGGACATCCTCGCCCACGAGCAGCTGCGCTGGCAGGCGAGCACCGACTCGTTGACCCGCCTCGGCAACCGCCGCAAGCTCGCCGTCGACGTCGAAGAGCGTCTGGCCGGCGCCTCTGAGGCCCGTCCGCTCACGCTCGTGCTGCTCGACCTCGACGGTTTCAAGCGCTTCAACGACACCTTCGGACACCCCGCCGGAGACGCTCTCCTCGAGCGCCTCAGCCGCCGACTCGAGTCGGCCGCCGCGCCGCACGGCTCGGCCTATCGGCTCGGCGGCGACGAGTTCTGCGCGCTCTTGAGCGCACCGCCCGGTGAGGTCGACGCCGGAGTGTCGGCCCTCGCGGCGGCTCTCACCGAGCAGGGCGAGAGCTTCGCCGTGGCGGCCTCGCACGGCGCTGTGACAATGCCCTCGGAAGCCGTCACGCTGGCCGACGCGATGCACGTCGCAGACCAGCGCATGTACAACGTCAAGCGGGGCCGCACGAGGCGGGCCACCGCCTCGAGCCCGCCTCTGAGCGAGGCCGAGCAGGCGGCCGAGGACCCCGGTGGGTGACCCCCTTCCCGGCCGCCGAGACCGCCCCCTGATCGCCGGCCCGTCGACCGGGTACGCGGATTTGGCCCACAGGCCGTGTCACTGAGGCAAATTGGCTCCCCGGCGACTATCATCCTGTTCTCCGGGAAAGCACGAGCAGCGAGGAAAGATGCTCGCGACAACCCAAATCGCCTCGACAAGGACAGTCATCAAGCACCTTCTCAGACCGGTGATCCCGACTCTGGTGGGGATTCTTGCGTTTGCCGGGACGGCCCAGGCCGACCCGGGGTTGGAAGGCGCGTCCACCGAACCGCCTCCCGCGGCGGTCGAACCGGCACCCGAAGGGACCACCGAAACGGGCCTCGGAGCTCCGCTGGAAACGACCGAAACGGCGGGCGGCCAGAGCGGCGAAACACTGCCCGTCGAAACGCCACCCGTCGAAACGCCACCGGTCGAAACGCCACCGGTCGAAACGTCACCGGTCGAAACGCCGCCCGTCGAAACTCCTCCGGTCGCCGAAACGCCCCCGGCGGAAGCTCCGCCCGTCGAAGCTCCTCCGCCGGTCGCCGAACCGCCTCCGGAAGCGCCCCCTGCCGCCGTCGAAACGCCCGCACCGCTCGTACCGGAAGGCCCGTACGCGGAACGGTCTCCGGAAGCGCCTGCCCGGGTCGTGGGGGAAGAACACGAACGGACCGGCGAATCGGCCATCTTCCCCGCAGCCCCCGGCGGCGGCTCCGGCGCGGATCCCGGCGGCGAAATCATGGCGACGGTCGCCACGATCGCGCCTACCGGCTCGGAGATCGTCGACCTGCACTCCCAGTCCGCCACCGAAAACGAGCCTCCGGCGCCGCTCAGGCAGGGGCGCGAGCAGGTCGAACGGCGGGCCGAACAGCGGCGCTGCGAGCTGTCGATGCTCGGCGGTCCGAGCGCGGCGAGCTGCGCGGGCGGCTGGATGAGCATGACCTCCACGACCGCCCCGCCGGCGAGCATTCTCGGCTCGGTTGCCGTCGTCGTGCTCGGCGCGACCAGCTCGGGGGGTAGCGACGGGGCCGATCCCGGCGGCGCCACCGACGGCGGCCGGCCGATCGCACCGACGCCCGGCCCGGCGCCGGGCGGGGCCGCCGGCGGCGTCGCCGCGGGCGGCGGCGGTGGCGGCATCGGCCTTTCCGGATTTCTCACCCTCGCAGGGTTGCTGCTGCTGGCGGCCCCCCGCGCACTGCGGCTGATGCGACTCTCCTGCCGCCCATATCGCACGGCTTTCTTCGTACTGATTCCAGAGCGACCGGGCTAGCCCCCACCCGTCAGCTCCACCTCGGCGTTCAGCCGACCGCTGTACGCCATCTGGAAATCACTTCGAAGCTGCTCTTTTGGAAGGAGCCGTGATGAAACGTCATTTGACGACGTCGGCAGTGAAAATAGGAAGATCTACAGGGAGCGGTACGGGGGTACTCGACCAGCCACGGTCTGTGCCCATCGAACCGGACCCGCCACCGCCCGAGCCGGTCGAGCGCGGCCTCGTGCTGACCAGTGTCAACAGCTGGAACCACACGCTGATCCTGACCGGCGAGCTGACCCACCGCTCGGCGCACGCGTTGGAGCTGGAGATCGAGCGGCTGTGCGAAGAAGGCGTGACCGACATCACGCTCGATCTGCGCGACCTGACCGGCATCGACCCGGTCGGGGTGGCCGTGATCGCGTTCCGGTGCGGGCTGTGCGAGAAGCGCGGATACGGCTTCAGGCTGATCCGCGGGCCGCAGGTGGTACACCGCGCCTTCGAACAGGCAGGGGTGCTGGGGATGCTGCCGTTCCAGGACGGCGACGAGGCGGCTGCAAGCCTCGGCGCGCTGGGTCACCGCTCGCTGGATGCATGCGAGCGGTGACCCGCCCTGCGGGCGCAGCGCCGTGGCGAAGCCCGCTACGGCGTCCTCGCCGTAGCCGGGCGACGGGGCGCGCGGCGCGGAAATATGATCTGAGCTCCGGGCGAGGGGCCGGGTGCCGAGCGCCTAGATGAGCTTCAAGACAGATCAGCTGCGCTACTTCGTGACCGTCGCCGAAGAGGGGCAGATCACTCGCGCGGCGGAGAAGCTCTACATCGCCCAGCCGGCCCTCTCACAAGCGATCTCGCAACTCGAGGGCGAGCTCGGCCTGAAGCTCCTCGACCGCCACCCGCGGGGCGTGACTCTGACCGCTTCCGGCGAGGCGTTCCTCGAAAAGGCAAGGGCCGTGGTAGACACCGAGCGCGACGTGCAGCTGACGGCGCAGTCCCTTGCCCGCGCCGCCCGCGGCGTGGTCGAGGTCGGCTTCATCGGCCCGCCCCCGCCCATGAGCGCGCCCGCCCTGTTCACCGCCTTCTCCGAAGCCCACCCGGAGGCCGAGGTGTCCTTCCGCGAGCTGCCGTTCCCGCGTGGCCCCACCCGGCGGTGGCTGGAGAACGTCGATGTCGCCTTCTGCCAGCCGCCCGAGCCGGGCGAGCACATCGAAACGCATCCGGTGCGGATCGAGCAGCGCGTGCTGCTGGTATCCGCCGATCACCCGCTGGCAGACGACGGCGTCACGGTCGAGCAGGTCCTCGATGAGACGTTCATCAGCTACCACCCGACGGTCCAGCCCGGCTGGGCGGGCTTCCACAGCCTCGACGACCACCGCGGCTGCCCGCCGGCGGCGCTGACCGAAGATCGTTGCTCGACGTCGCTCGAGATGCTCGGCCGCCTCGCCGGGCTTCCAAGCTCGGGGGCCGTCACCGCGCTGCCGACCACGGACGCGCGGCTCGTCACCCACGCCATCTCGGGGATCGTCGCCGTCCCGCTCCTGGATGCGGCCCCCGCCACCGTCTCCCTCGTGTGGCACTCGGGCGACGCCCACCCCCTCGTGCGGGCGCTCGTCGACTCGGCGCGTGCGTGCGCCGAGGAGCCGCAACTCCCGAGCGGCTAGGGAGTCCCCGAGGAGGTCCGGGGCTGGGCCGCGGTCGCCTGGTCGCGGATCCAGGCGAGGATCTCCCGCGAGGGTGCCAGCACGGTGCCGTCGGGCAGCTTCATCGCCGGCAGTCTCTCCTGGCCGGTCGCGCCGCGCAGCTCCTCGCGCGAGCCTTTGCGCAGGAACGGGATCGGGCTCCCGTGGGCCGCGACGATCTTCTCGTACTCGATCCCGGCGCCGTGGAGGGATTCCTGCACGCGACGGCAGGGATGCACCCGCGGACCCCCTTCATCGCCGTGGCACACGTACAACGTGGGCTTCTCGTCCATCTCGCCTCCCAGCTCGTTCACGCGGGGCGCAAGCGTATCGCTCGCACCCGCGCCCGGAGCGTCGGTGGCCCGACGCCCGTCCCGCCCGGTCAGGGCACCGCCGGCACAACGATCGTGGACCCATCAGCGGAGGGGAGCTCGGCGGTCTCGAAGGCGGGCGAGTCCAGACGCTCCACGTCGGCGTACAGCGCAAGGAACTCCTCGGCGGTCTCGAGGAAGCCGACCCGGGGCGTGCGGTAGTGCATCGGCACGACCCACCGCGGCGAGAGGCGCGAGACGACCGCGGCGGCTCCCTGCGCGCCGATCGTCGGGCCGCCGCCGACGGGGATGAACAGCAGGTCGACCCCCCCGATCGCCTCCGCCTGCTCCTCACGCAGGGCCGCCTGCCCGAAGTCGCCCATGTGACATACGCGCAGCCCGTCGAAGGCGAACGCGAAGATCGTGTTGGGGCCGCGCGCCGTCCCTGCCTGCCCGTCGTGCTCAGAGGCGACGGCCGTGATCTCCCCGAGCGTCGAGCTGAGAGTGCCCGCCGTCGAGCGGATCACCTGGGGCTCGCCCGCGACCACCTCGACGCCGTTGTGATCGGAGTGCTCGTGAGTCACCAGCAGCACCGTCGCCCCCAGGCCGGAGATCGGCGGGTAGTCGAACTTCAATCCCCTCCCGGCCATCGCCGAAAGGTCCCCGAAGGGGTCGATAGCTACGGTCTCCCCTCCCGCGCTGAGGCGGAAGGCCGACTGCCCATACCACTCGACCTGCATGTCACTGGCCTCCGATCGTCGTCTGGGGTTGCGTGCGCGCCGCCTCGGCGGCATGGTGACAGCGACCGCCTCGCGTCGGCTGGCTGGCCCGGGCGATCGACTCCGACCTCTCGTCCGCCGAGCAGCGCCGGCTCGCCCGCGCGATCGCCTTGCTGCGGCGCCTCGCCGAGCACTGAGCGGCGCGGGCGGCTAGGCCGCGCGCCGGTCGGGGTCTGGCCGCGCCTCGCCCGGCCAGCGACCCGTGGCGCGGCTGAAGGCGACGCGCGCAGCGTGGTCGGCGAGCCCGCGGACCGCCGCGAAGACCGCGCCCTGCATCAGCAGGCCCAGGAGGAGCTTGCCGATCGGGATCTCGCGCTGCTCCGGATCAGGCGCCTGCTCCTTGTCGACGAGGCGCCAGATCCGCTCGAACAGCTTCGTCGCGAGGATCCCGGCGATGATGCCGCTCAGCATGCGGACGGGAGCGAACATTAGTTTCGACATCGCCGCAACCCTATCTTCCGGCGGTCCTCCCCGTTGGCGAGCCGCCCGTTCACGCCGCCGCTGGACGGCGTAGCACGGGATCCCACACCCGGAGAGGACGGCCGCTAGTACATCTGTCGAGTTCTCTTGCGGCGCACGAAAGCCCGCGTACACTCCGCGGACCAACACCGGAAAAAGTACTGCAAGGGCAAACCCGTCGCGAGACGGGGGCGCAAAGTCAGAGGTCTCGCCCCGAGACAGCTCGACCGCCAGGTAACCGCCAGGGAGGGTCGAGTGTTTACAGCAAGGGTGCAGGCCGTGGGGAGTACGGGGGGCCATGGATCGGTTCGGGCCGCCTCCAGGAACGCCGGCGAGGACGGCTTTTCGCTGATCGAGCTGTTCGTCGTTTGCCTCATCATCGGGATCCTCTGCGCGATCGCGATACCGCAGTTCCTGAGCCAGTCGAGCAAGGCCAAGGAGTCCTCCGCGAAGGAGCTCGCTCGCACGGCAGAGACGACCGCCGAGCAGATCGCCACCGAGAACGAGGGCTCTTACGAAAGCGTCACGACCACAGAACTGAACAGGGATGAACCGACGCTCCCGATCGAAACGAGCGAAAGCCACGCCTACATCAGCGCCGCGACCCACGCTCCTGACGAATTCTCGGTGACGGCAACGGCGACGGACGGCGACGAACTGACGATCAGCCGGAGCTCGACGGGCGCGATAACGCGCACCTGCCGCAGCCCCGTTTCGAAAAGGGGCTGTTCGGAAGGGGAAACCGGAAACTGGTGATGGGGGCCGCTCGGCCGGTCGGGGGACCCGGTCGAGCACTGAAGCCGCGGGCCGGCCGTGGCGGGCGATTCGGGGGATTCGCCTGCCCATACGGCCGGCCTGCCGCTTCGAGCAGCGGCCGAACGCCACCACCGGGCAGGCGCTAGCCTCTGGGCCGTGAGCGAGGCGACGGCTGAGGGCAGCGAGCCGCGGGCTGCCGTCCGGGCCGGCACCGTGGCGCTCGTGACCGGCGCCGCCTCGGGCATCGGACGGGCGACCGCGACGCGACTGGCCGGCCTGGGTATGACGGTCGCCGCCGCGGACCTGGACGCCGCGGCGCTGACGGCGTCCCAGTCGATCCGACCGTACCCGGTTGATGTCGCCGATCAGCGATCGGTCGAGCAGCTCGCGGCGGCCGTGGGCGCCGGCTGCGGCGTTTCCCGCGGTGATCGTCAACTGCGCCGGCTGGGATGAGACGCACCGCTTCACCGACACGAGCCGCCCCTTCTGGGAGCGAGTGCTGGCGATCAACCTGCTCGGCGTGGTCGCCGTCACGCACGCCTTTCTCGCCGCCATGATCGATCGCGGCGGCGGCGGACGGATCGTCAACGTGGCCAGCGACGCCGGCCGGGTGGGCTCCAGCGGCGAGGCCGTATACGCCGGCGCCAAGGGCGGCGTGATCGCATTCACGAAGTCGCTCGCCCGCGAGACCGCTCGCCACGGCATCACGGCCAACGCGGTCTGCCCCGGCCCGACCGACACGCCCCTCTTCCGGGCTCAGCCCGAGCGCCTGCAGCAGGCCCTCGAGAAGGCGGTGCCGATGGGGCGCCTGGGCACCGCCGAGGACGTCGCGGGCGCGATCGCCTTCTTCGCCTCGGCGGATGCTGGATTCGTCACGGGCCAGGTGCTGAGCGTCAGCGGCGGGCTGACAATGGCCGGATGAGGGCAGGCCTCGACAACTACGAGCACCTGCGCTTCGAGCGGCGCGAGCACGGCGTGCTGCTGATCACGATCGACCGCCCGGAGCGGCTCAACGCGACCAACGACGTGCTCCACCGCGAGCTCTACCGCGTCTGGCGGGACGTGGCCGAGGACGAGCAGACCCGCGTGGCCGTCGTCACCGGGGCGGGGCGCGCCTTCTCGGCCGGCGGCGACCTGGAGATGATTCAGCGCATGGCCGGCGACTACCGGCGTGTCGCGGAGATGGCCACGGAGGCGGCGGGCCTGGTGACGAACATGCTCGACTGCGAGAAGCCGATCGTCTCGGCCATCAACGGCACGGCCGTGGGAGCGGGGCTGGCGGTCGCGCTGATGGCCGACATCAGCGTGATCGCCGAGGACGCCCGCCTGACCGACGGCCACCTCCGGCTCGGCGTCGCCGCGGGTGACCATGCCGCGATCCTGTGGCCGCTCCTCTGCGGCATGGCGAAGGCCAAGTACTACCTCCTGACGGCCGACTTCCTCGACGGCCGCGAGGCGGAGCGAATCGGCCTGGTCAGCCGGTGCGTGCCGGGCGAGGAGGTGCTGAGCACGGCGCTCGAGATCGCCCAGCGTCTCGGCGAAGGCCCCCAGCAGGCGGCCCGCTGGACCAAGCGCACGCTCAACCACTGGCTGCGGGGAGCGATCCCGGCGTTCGACGCGAGCGTCGCCTACGAGATGCTCACGTTCCTCGGGCCCGACGTCCAGGAGGGCGCGCAGGCGATCCGCGATCGCCGGCCGCCCGCCTTCGGCGACTGACGGCGCGTGCCCTTGGTCGAGCGAGCAAGCCCGGCTACTCGAAGGTGAGGCGCTCCTGTCCCGGCAGCGGCTCGGGCGGCGGCTCCTCTGAGCGGTCCGGCATCTCCCATTCCAGCAGCTCGTCTTCGGCGGTGGCCTCGGCCCGGGGGGCCACCGCGGGTGCCGGATGGGGCGCGGCGGCCTGTTCGGCGAGCCGCTCGTCCTGCTCGAGCACCGCCTCCATGTCGAGCTCCGCCGTCTCCTGTCCGACGGTCGAGAGATCGGGCGGGTCAGGCGCCTGAGGCGGTTCGTCGGCGGGCACCGGCTGCGCCGCGGCGGCTTCCGCGAGCGGATCGCCCTGCGGCGGCTCCTCGTCCTGCAGCGTCCCCTGCAGCTCCCCGTCGAGCGCGGCGGGACGCGGCTCATCGGGAAAGACCGGCTCGAGCGCCTCGCGCTCCTCGCGTGCGATCTCGCCCGGGTCCGCGCCGCGGCGGCGCTTGAGCTCCAAATGGTCGCGTATGGCCTCGTCGAGCAATCCCATGACGCCCGCAAACCATACTGCGCTCGCCCGAGCGCGTTCTCCGACTAAACTCCTCGGACCACGGGATGTTGCCGCGAGGCGACGCACACGGGGCTATAGCTCAGTTGGGAGAGCGCCTGGATCGCACCCAGGAGGTCGGGGGTTCAAGTCCCCCTAGCTCCATCGCTGAAGGGCCGCGCGCGCCGGCCTGTCGCATGGCGCGGGTATCGAGCGAAATCCGCGGGCGGACGGTGCGCCGTTCGCCGCGTGACCGGACATCGCGTCGCGATAGGGCGCTCGCGAAGCGAACCCGCTTCGCGCCCCCGTCGCCAAGGCCGTCCGTCGGAATTCGCCCGCTCTTTCCGGGGTTGTTCCTGAAGCGCAGGCCGCGACGATTGACAACTGCGGCGAGTCGGTCGACTAGGCTCTGACGGACCCACGGTCGTCGGGTCATTCGAATTCGGCCGCCGTTCGAACCTCCGTCCCACGACAGGGAGGACGAGATGAAGCGCTTGGCAATCGGCGGGATCGGCCTCTGGGCTGTACTTGCGATCGGAGTCGCCACGGCGTCGGCCGCTCCGGATACGGTCGAGTCTTGGGGTGGCGCCGGTGCCCCGCCGCCCGCGCCGCTCGGGTCGTTCAGCGGCGTCACCGCGATCTCGGCGGGGGGAACCGCCAGCGCGGCACTGCTCAGCGACGGCACCGCGATGATCTGGGGCAGCGACGAATACGGGCAGCACGGCGACGGCACGCTCACCCTCGGCCCGGGACCGCCGCAGCCGGTTCGCGCAACCCAGCAGGGGATCACAGCCATCTCGGTGGGCACCTATCACGTGCTCGCGCTGCTCGGCAACGGCCACGTCGCCGCTTGGGGCCGAAACGACTCGGGGCATCTCGGCGTGCCCTCCAGCGGTCCGGAATTCTGCAACCAGCTCCCCTGCAGCACGACGCCGCGCGAAATCCCCAACCTGCACGACGTAGTCGCGATCTCGGCCGACAGCTCACCGGAAAACCAGGGGTCCGATCTCGCTCTTCTGAGCGATGGGCATGTGATGGCTTGGGGCGGTGGCGTCGGCTACGAACCCGTGGTGGTGAAAGGCCTCAAAGAAGTCGCCTCGATCTCCTCCGGCAACAACCATGACCTGGCGCTCCTCGACGACGGGACAGTCGAGGCCTGGGGCGCGAACGGCTCGGGTCAGCTCGGCGATGGTTCGACCATCGACAGCGCCTCCCCCGTCCCTGTCAGCGGCCTCAGCGGCGTGACGGAAGTATCGGCCGGCAACCGCTACAGCTTGGCGCTGCTCGGCGACGGATCCGTGAAGGCGTGGGGCGAGAACGCTGCCGGTCAACTGGGCGACGGGAGCACCACAAACCGGGATCTGGCCGTGACCGTGACCGGAACGAGCAACGCCGCCGGCGTCTCGGCCGGGACGGACCACAGCCTCGCGCTGCTTGCCGACGGGACCGTGATGGCCTGGGGTGAGAACGGCCAAGGGCAACTCGGCGACGGCTCCACAGCGAACAGCGACGTTCCGGTCGCCGTCGACGGCCTGGGCGAGGTCGCCGGTGTCTCCGCGGGCGATGAGAGCTTGTCGTTCGGCGCCCCGCCGCCGGTCATCGCCGGACTGAGCGCCGGCTCCGGCACCCAGGCCGGGGGCACCGCGGTGACGATCACCGGCGAACACTTCAGCGAGGCCACGGCGGTCAGGTTCGGTTCGACCCCAGCCGCCGTTTTCACCGTCAACTCTGACACCTCCATCACCGCAACATCGCCGCCCGGACGGGGGACCGTCGCCATCTTCGTGACCACGCCAGCCGAGACGAGCAACGGCGCAACGTTCGCCTACATCCCCGATCCGCCTGAATTCGGGCGTTGCCTCAAACTCGGAGAAGGGACCGGCAAGTACAGCAACCCCGGCTGCACGAACGGAGGCCTTCATGGTCTCTACGAATGGGACCAGGCGATCCCGCATCCCGGGTTCACACTCGCCGGCGCGAGTGCCACGCTCGAAACGAGGGCGAAAGTCAAGGTTGCGTGCGCCGCCGTCACCGGCACGGGCGAATACATCGAAGCGAACGACGAGATCAAGACCGTCGGTCACGTCGTCCTGGAGTTCACCGGCTGTGAATCGCAAGGACACAGCTGCACCACCGAAGGGTCGAAAGCGGGCGAAATCACGACGCATCAGCTCACTGGGGAGCCCGGGTGGACAAACAAGGCCAAGCACAAGGTGGCCCTCGAGCTGGGGCCGACGTCGGGAGCATTTCTATCGTTTGAATGCTCGCCGTCCGAGAGCGCCGTGGTGAACGGATCCGTTCTCGTTCCGCTGCAGGTCGCGAAGATGCAGCCGGCGGCGCTGTTGAAGTACTCGGGCAAGCACGGCAAACAGAAGCCGGAAGAGCTCGAAGGGGCTGAAAAGGCGGTCCTCCAGCTCACGTTGCAAGGCGGCGCCCCCGAAGAGGTAGGCCTGACGGTCCGGCTCACCCAGCAGAACGAAGAACCAATCGAGGTCAGCTGGTTGGACTGAAGCGCCCGCGGCGATCACTGCTCGCCTTCGACGAACGACCGCGCCTCCTTCAGCCGTCGGCCAGCAGCTGCGACGCCGTGAACCGGGCCGTCCTGCCGGCTGGCCGGCCGCTCAGAGCGTCAGCGGCTTGCCGCTCGGCACGACCAGCACCGAGCCGCGCGATGCGTCCAGCATCCTGCGGGCGGAACCGCTCAGAGCGAGCCGGCCGGTGGGCGCGTCGGCCTGCGATCCGACCACGATCAGGTCCGCGCCGGCGTCGGTGATCTCCGCGCCGAGCCGTGCCGCGAGCGCGTCCGCCGTCTGCCGCGCCGCGTCGTGGCCGTCCGCCGGGAACACCGCTATCGATGAGATCTTGGCACCGGCCGTTGCCCGCTGGCCGGCGGCGGCGACGCCGATCGCGATCGCGCCGATCTCCAGCAGCCGCTGGGCAGAGGCGGGCGGTTCGGCGTGGCCCGGCGGGGTCCTGTAGTCCGAGCCGAACACGATCACCGAAGCGCCCTCGGCACCGGCCAGCTCTTCGAGCCCGTCCGGGGTCGATGGTGCGAAGACCACGTGGCAGGCCACCTTCGGGTCGCCCAGCCGAGCGGCACCCTGCTCGAGGCGCCGTTCGGCGTCGTGCTGGGCGAGGCTCTCGCGCTCCGGATCGAACTCCGCCGCGTGGCGGACGTAGGCGAGGGCGAGGTTGGAAGTGTCGACGGCCAGCAGCTTGCCGAGCACAAGAGCGTCGTCGTCGTTCTCCGTGCCGTCGTAGGAGATGATCACCTGGGCGCACATCGCTCGCCAATGCTCTGCGAACCGCACCATGCAACGCATGGGCCGCCTGGCTAGGAATCGGCGCTCGCTTTTGTCCATACGCCGTATCGCCGGCTGCTCCCGCCGGCACCCGCCGGCTTCCCTACCGTGGCTGACAGCCTCGGGGCAGGCACCGAATCCGCCCGATGCGCCCGGCTGATCGTCGGCGGAGCAGCACGACGCAACCGGCCCGGCCCCTCGGGCGAGGAGACCGGGCCTGGCCTGCGCTCGCGGAGCGTGCTCCGCGACAGAGACTGACTTCAGTTGCTCAAACGGGCGGGACGAAGCTCAGGTTGCCGTTGCTGAGCGTGACTTCTTCGAGTTCGCCTTCCATCTTGCCACCGCTGAATTCGGCTTCACCGGCGCCGTTGATGTGCGAGCCCTTGTATTTGCAGGTCGGCGTCAGTTTGACCGTGGTGACGATGCCTTTGACTTCCCATTCGATGTCCAGGCGTTCCCTGAATTCACCGAATTTTTTGGCCGGGCCGCCTTCCAGTTTTTCTTTTTCGGTCGAGTAGCTGATGCCTTCGAAGAGTTTTTCTTCGCCCTTCGTTTCGGCTATCGCCGGCACCCATTGCGCCGGGATCGTCACTTCGCAGAGGCTGTTGGTGGCCTGGAACGTAACGGCCGACGGGCCGAGTTTCATCGAGCCGTTCGAGTGGAATTCCATGCCAAGGGTGAAGGACGCGTCCACGACTTCTTCGAGCCCGCCGCCGGTGTTCCGCGGCGCTTCGCAATGCGAGAACTTGACTTCCTGGAAGAACGTTTCCGATTCGCCCATCACGACCGTGCCCACCGAATGCAGTTCATGTTCGCATTCTTCGAAGTGGTACGGCCCGAGACTCATTTCGCCGGCTTCGCCGATGCCCCTGACCGTCCCGGCCGTCGAGGCCTTGAATTTTCCGAAGACCGGTTTTTCTTTGGCCGCGAGGGCCGGTGAGGCGAGCACGCCTAGCGCACACATGCCCACGGCGAGAGCGACCACGATCGATGTCCGTCGCATCCTTTGGATCTCCTTGCGTTCGCAGTCCAAGGGGGGCCGGAGTCATCGCGCTCGTGACGGCCGATCGTCGCCCGTCGCACACACCCGCCGAGCAGCCTCCCTCTGATCGAAGGCGGAACATACCACGCGCCAAGAGACTCCTGAGTCGGTTCGACGGGTGGTGGAGACCGCGGCCCGCCGCGTAGACTGTGACGCGATGGCGGAGCTCGGCCCACGCGAGCTGCTCGAGGAGTGGCGCCGACTGCTCGAGTCGGCGGTCTCCTCGGCGACGTCCGCCGCCGGGCGCGCGGGGGTGCCGGACGAGGTGCTCGGCGCCGCCCAGCGCCAGGTCGAGCTGATGCAACAGCTGATCGAGCGCCAGCGGTCGTTTCAGGGCGAGGCCGCGACGCGGCTTGCCGCTCCCCTCGACGCCCTCTTCGACCTGCTCGAGGAAACGGGCGAAACCCTCAGCCGCCAGGCCGAGGCGCTCGCCGCGGCAGGCCGGGCGCTTGAGGAGACGGCCGACCTGATGAGAAAGCAGTCCGAGCGCTTCGAGCGGACCGTGCGGGCGATGCGAGCGCCGACCGATCTGGCCAAGGCGGCGGCCGGGGCGAAGCGGCGGCCGCCGCGGACCGCCGGCTGAGAGCGCCGCGAAGCCCGGGGTCAGTCCAGCTGGAACTCCCCCCCGGCGTAGATCACTCGCTCGCCACCACCCCGCAGCCGGGCGGTCACGACCCGGTCGGCCGTGGAGACGATGTCGGTGTGCACGCTCGAGTTGTTGAAGCCGAGCCGCTCCCACTCATCGGGCGCAAGCTCTGCCGGGTCTCCGACGTAGGCGTCCTGATAGGCCCGCCCGAGCGCGATGTGGGTGTTCCCGAACGGCCCACCGACGTTCTCGTCATAGAGCGTCTGGGCCATGAAGCGGGTGATCCGCGAGAACCGTCTGTCGGTGAGCGAGAACTCGCCCACCCGGTCGGCCCCCTCGGTCGCGATCATCTCCTCGAGAACGCCCTCGTTCTGCTCGGCGCTCGCCTCGGTGACGCGCCCGCCGGCGAAGGAGAGGCTGACCCCCTTGACGAGGTTGCCGTAGCGGTAGAGCGGCTGGTTGAAACGGATCCATCCCTCGGTGCCGCGCCAGTCGGGGCTCGTGAACAGCTCGAAGCTGGGTATGTTGCGCCCTCGCCCGCCGAGCCAGCGGCGCCCCTCGCCGATCGTCACGCGCAGGTCCACGTCCTCGCCCTTGACGTGAAGCCGCTCGATCTCCAGCGCGTCGAGTCGTTCACGCGTCTCCTCCAGACGCCGCCCGACCTCCCGCCAGCGAGCGATCGGGTCCTGCTCGTCGAGGAAGCAGGCGTGGATGATCTGCTGCCAGTACTCCTCCACGCTCATCTCCGCCTCGGCCGCCATCGCCTCGGTGCCGTAGAGGCCGAGCGTCCAGCTGAAGCGGCCCGCGTTCTCCTTCTCCCCGCGCCAATCCAACAGCTCCCGCAGCGCCTCGCCCCGGCGCATGATGCGCGCCGGGTCGACCGTCTCCAGGGCGTGCGGGTCGGCGTCGCACAGCAACGCCACCTGGTGGTCCATCTCGTCGACCAGACCGCGCAGATAGCGGCGCCGGGAAGTGCTCGATCTGCGCGTCGGAGGCGAGCTCGAAGAAGGCCTTGGAACCGCCTCCACGCTGTTCCTCGTCCGGGAAGTAGCCGCCGATCACGTTGCCCCCGGCGCGCCACACGGCGTTGCACAGCTCGAGGTACAGAGGCTTGGCGCTCTCCGGCGCACTGACCCGCACCACCTCGCCCTGCTTGATCCCCTCTCCGCCGCCGAGCGCGAACTCGACGAGGACCGACGCGTAGCGCTCGAGGATCTCCGCTGCGGGGACGTAGGCCATCTTCGCGACTCTAGCTACGCTGCCGCGATGGCGCTCGCCGACGGCGACCTGACCCTCCGAGAGTTCCGCGCCGAGGACGAGGCCGCCCTGCAGGGGGTGCTCGAGGAGCCGGAGGTCAAGCGCTGGTGGCCCGTTCCGGACCTGGTGCGTGAGCACGGCTGGGTGATCGAGATCGACGGCCGGCCGGCCGGATGGCTCGAGTACCACGAGGAGGCGTACGCCTGGTACCCGAGCGTGGCCTTCGACATCTTCCTGTCCTCGCGCCTGCACGGCCGCGGCTTCGGCCGCCGCGCCCTGAAGCTCGGCCTGGCCCATTTCACCGCCCGGGGCCATCACCGCTTCACGCTCGACCCGAACGCCGAGAACGAGCGGGCGATCCGCTCCTATGAATCCCTCGGCTTCGCGCGCGTCGGCGTGATGCGAGCCTACGAGCGCAATCCCGCCGGCGGCTTCAACGACGCCCTGCTGATGGAGCTGATCGTGCCCGAGGCGATCGAGCGCGACGCGCTCGCCCCGGACGGGAAGCGCCGATGAGCTCCGAGCCGGGGACTCTGCTCGTGCTGCAGCACGCGGGCTGTGAGCCCCCCGGTGTCTACGAGGACGAGCTGCGTGACCGGGGGATCGCGATCGAGCGGGTCGTCGTGGAGGCGACCCGCGAGCTCCCCGACTGGCGCCGGCACGCCGGCATCGTGGCGATGGGCGGGGCGATGGGCGCCTACGAGGAGGACTCCCACCCGTGGCTGGGCCCGGAGAAGCGGCTGATCGCCGAGGCGGTCGCCGCGGGCAGGCCTTACTGGGGCGTCTGCCTGGGCGCGCAGCTGCTCGCCGCCGCACTCGGCGCCCGCGTCGAGCCCGGCCCGTCGCCGGAGATCGGCCTGCAGACCGTGACCCTGACCGGCGAGGCCGATGGCGATCCCGTCTTCGCGCGGGCGCCGCGCTCCTTCAAAGCGCTGCAATGGCACGGCGACACCTACTCGCTGCCCGAGGGTGCGATCCGGCTGGCCGGCTCCGCGCGCTACGAGCAGCAGGCCTTTGCTCTGGGGCCGGCCTACGGTCTGCAGTTCCACTTGGAGGTCGACGCGCCGCTCGCCGAGAGCTGGATGGAGATCCCCGCCTACGTAGCCGAACTGGAACAGCTGGACGGACCCGCCGCCCCGGCGCGCATGCTCGCCCAGGTCCGGGCCGCGGAGGCCGACACCGTGCCGCTCGCCCGCTCGCTCTTCGCCCGCTGGCTTGTGGAGGTGGCCGGCTTCCCGGCCTAGCGCTCGACCACGACCCGTACCGTGCGCAGCAGACGGTCGCTGGCGCCGCGGACCGAGCCGCCCAGCTCGAGCGTGCCCCGTATGTAGGCGAGCGTCTCAGCGGTCAGCCGCTCGCCGGGCAGCACGTTGGGGATACCGGGCGGGTATGTCGCCAGCGACTCCGCCGCGATCCGGCCCACTGCCTGCTCGGCGGGAAGCACCTCCTGGTCACCGAGGTAGGCCTCGCGGGGAGTCATCGCGAGCTCTCCCCACGGTGGTACGGACGCGAACGAGGCGCTCGCGCCGCGCGGGTCCAGGCCGACGCGCCGAGCCGCCTCGCGCAGGCCCTCGACCAGCCGCCTGGCCTCGGGCAGGCGGCGCTCGCCCATCCCGAACACGGCCACGATCACGTTCTGCCCGTACAGCTCGAGGTTGATGTCGTCGATCTCGCGCAGCATGGTCGCCAGCTCGTAGCCGCTTGCGGCGATGCCGCGCACGTCGACGGCTAGCCTCAGAGGGTCGTAGCCGAATACGCCCGGGCGTCCCGCCAGGCGCTCGTCGAGCACGTCGAGCCCCTCGATCGCCCGGATCTGGGCGCGGGCCTCGGCGAGCGCGGCCATCGTGTACTCGAGCAGTTCGCGGCCGTGCACAGCGGCCTGCCGCCGTGCCGCGTCGAGCGAGGCGAACAGCAGCGAGTTGGGGCTCGTCGACTCCGTCAGCGTGACCGCGCGGTCCACCGTGTCCTCACCGATCAGCCCGGCACCGTAGCCGAGGTGCAGCATCGCCGACTGCGTGAGGCTGCCGACGATCTTGTGCGTGCTCGAGATCACGAGGTCGGCCCCGGCGGAGAGGGCGTGCTCGGGGAGGTCCTCGTGGAAGGCCATGTGCGCTCCCCAGGCCTCGTCGACAATCAGCGCCACCCCGCGCCCGTGAGCGACCTCGGCCAGCGAGCGCACGTCCGCGGCGGCCCCGAAGTAGGTCGGGGAGATCGCCCAGGCGGCGACCGCCCGGGGCGTCACCGCCAGGGCCGCCTCGAGCGTCTCGGGCGTCAGGCAGTGGGCGATGCCGAGCTCGGCGTCGATCTCCGGCGAGACGAACGTGGGGCGCAGGCCGGAGAGCACGAGCGCGTCGATCGTCGAGGAGTGGGCATTGCGCTGCACCACGACCTCATCGCCCTGGTGCGCGAGGGCCAGGCCCGCCGCGAGGTTTCCCTGCGAGGCGCCGTTGACGAGGAACCAGGCGCGACGGGCGCCCCATGCCTCGGCGGCCAGCAGCTGGGCCTCTTCGAACGGCGTCGGATCGACCCCCACGTCGATTCCGTGGGTGAGCGCCGGCACGTCCATCGCCAGCGCCCGCTCGCCGATCGCGCCCATCAGCCCCGGGTCGGCCCCCGGCCCGCCCTTGTGCCCGGGCACGTGCAGGCGAGCCGGGATGCGGTCGGCATAGTCGTCCAGCGCGTCCACATATGGCGTCCGTCGCTGGTCAAGGGGCTCGCTCATGACAGCGTTGCCGCAGGCTTCCCCGGCCGGCGCATGACGCCCGTGTCGCGGGTCAGCCGCTGAGCAAGCGCGACCGGGATCAGGCTCAGCAGGATCACGAACAGCACGACCACGTTCACCTGGGGCAGCTGCTGGCCGAGCCGGATGTTGCCGAAGATCCAGATCGGCAACGTGCTCTGGGCCCCCGCCGTGAACGTCGTCACGACGATCTCGTCGAAGGACAGCGCGAACGCCAGCAGGCCTCCGGCGACGAGCGCCGTGGCGATCGTCGGCAGCGTTACGTAGCGGAACGTCTGCAGCCCGTCGGCGCCCAGGTCCATCGAGGCCTCGACGAGCGAGGTTGAGGTTCGGCGCAGCCGGGCGAGCACGTTGTTGTAGACCACCACGATGCAGAAGGTGGCGTGACCGATGATGATCGTGAGCACCCCGAATTCGATGCCGCCGAAGGTGATGAACGAGTTCAACGCCATGCCGGTGATGATGCCCGGCAGGGCGATCGGCAACACGATCAGCAGGGAGATCGCGTCGCGCCCGAAGAAGCGGAAACGGTGCACGGCGAAGGCCGCCATCGAGCCGAGCAGCATCGCGATCGTCGTTGCGATCAGCCCGGCCCGCACGGACAGCCACAGCGCGTGGCGCATTTCGGCGTTGTGCCAGGTCGGTGAGAACCAGCGCAGGGAGAGCCCTTCCAGCGGCCAGCTCTGCACGTTCGAGGGGTTGAAGGCGTAGAGCATGATGATCACGATCGGGAAGAACATGAACAGCATCAGCAGGGCGGTGAACACGCCCAGCGCGATGCGGCTGACGCGGCTCGAGCCGATCACAGCGCTTCGAAGGCCCCCAGCCTCCGGGCGAGCAGCAGGTAGATCCCCATCACGACGAGCGGCACGACCGCGAAGGCGGCCGCGAAGGGCACGTTGTTGGCCACCCCCACGTTCGAGTACACGACGTTGCCGATCAGCGTCGAGCCCGCCCCGCCGACCAGCGTCGGCGTGATGAAGTCGCCGAGGGTCAGCGCGAAGGTGAAGATCGAGCCGGCAGCGATGCCGGGCAGGATCAGCGGGAAGACCACGGTGCGGAACGTTCGCCATCCGCGCGCGCCGAGGTCCGCCGAGGCCTCGATCATCGAGTCGGGCACGCGTTCGACCGCCGACCAGACGGGGAGGATCATGAACGGCAGCCAGATGTAGCTGAACACGATCCACATCGCCGTGTTGGAGTAGCCGATGTTGACCGAGCCGAGGCCGAGCTGCTCCAAGAACCAGTTGAGGATGCCGTCTTTGGCGAGGATCAGCCGCCACGCGAACACCCGCACGAGGTAGCTCGACCAGAGCGGGATCAGCACGGCCACGAACAGGATCCCCTGCAGCCGCCGCGAGGCCACCCGCACGGCGAAGAAGGCGAAGGGCACCGCGAGCACCACGTCGGTGAGGGTCGTGGCCGCGGCGATCCCGATCGTTCGCAGCGCGATCGTCCGGTAGACCGGTTCTTTGAAGAGCTCTTCGAAGTTTTCCAGCGTCCAGCTGTGGATCAGCTTGCCGCTCAGCGGGTCGACCTTCCACAGCGCCGAGAGGAACAGCAGCACCAGCGCGGCCAGGTAGATCAGCACGAACCAGGCGCCGGGCGCCGAAAGCAGCAGGACGGCCCGCAGCCACGGCCGGCGGAACAGAGCCGCCGAGACGCGGATGCGGGCCGGGCGGGCGGACCCGCCTTCAGCGATGCTGCTAGCCAAGCCTGCCGCCTAGCCGGTTACTTCTGTCCACTTCTTCTGCCAGGTCGTGTAGTCCTCACAGTTGGTCTGGCCGTTGCCGCACACCGCCACCGGCGTCTTCCAGAACTTGATCGAGTCGAAGTAGGCCGCCGGCGCGTTCGCGTGGTAGACCTCGCACGACCCCTTCTGGATCGTTTCCATGATCGGGCAGGCCTTGGTGTTGACCGGTGTCTCCCCGTAGGAGATCGCCTGCTCGGCCTGCACTTTCGGGCTCGACACCCAGTTCACCCACTTGTATGCGCAGTTCGGGTGTTTGGCGTGCGCGGAGAGCATCCACGTGTCTGCCCAGCCGGTCGCCCCCTGCACGGGGATGATCTGCTGAACGGGCACATGGTCGGCGATCAGCGTCGAGTACTGGTACGGCCAGGCGGCGCCGATCACGGCGTCGCCGTTCTTGAACAGTTCGATCTCGTCCGAGGCCAGCGCCCAGTACTTCTTGATCAGCGGCCGCTGTTTCTTGAGCAGGCTCACAGCGGCGTTCAGCTGCGCTTCGGTCAGCTCGTAGGGGTCTGTGATGCCGAGGCTCGGTTCGGTCTTCGACAGGTACAGGGCAGCGTCGGCGATCTGGATCGGGTTGTTCGGCACCGTCACCTGGCCTTTGTACTTCGGCCCGTAGATTTCCGCCCAGCTGGTAGGAGCCGGGGTCACCGACTTGGTGTCGTAGAGCAGCGTGTTCGGGCCCCACTGCAGCGAGATGCCGTAGTGGATGCCCTTGACCGTGTTGTGCGGCGGCGACTGCAGCTGCGGGATGAAGTTCTTCCATTCCGGCACCAGCGCCGTGCTCATCGGCGCCACGTCTCCACCGTCGATCAGCCGCAGGCTGGCGTCACCCGACGCGGACACCATGTCGTACTGGCTGCCGCTCTGGCGCATCAGCGTGACCATTTCGTCCGAGGAGCCCGCGTACTTGGCATGCACCACGCAGCCGGTCTGCTTTTCGAACGGCTTCACCCATTCCGGTTGCGCATAGCCTTCCCACGCGATCAGATTGAGCTGGCCCTCGCCGGCCCCGATACTCGTCGGCAGATTGCTCGCCGTGGAGCTGCTCGAGGAGGAGCTGCCGCATGCGCTCGCCCCCAGGATCATCAGCCCCAGCACGGCCCCCAGGGCCCAGTCCAATTTCGCAACCCTCATGCGTCCGCCTCCTGTTGTCTTTGATCCAGCACCGACTCGTCCTCGGCTCGCCAGGCGAGTCCCACCTCGCGGCCCCGTTCCTGCAAGGCCCGCTCGGCGGACGTGTCGAGGTTCTGCCTCAGCACGACGATCGTCTCGCCTCGCTCGGACTCGACGGCGTAACGCGTCACCGAACCCAGATAGGCGACCTCCCGCACGACACCCTTGAAGGACGCCGGCTGCCCGTCCTCCGGGCCCAGCAGACGTATCTTCTCGGGGCGGATCAGCACACGCCGGCCGTCTCGCTCGAGCACATTCGAGGTCCCCACGAACCCGGCCACGAACTCGTTGACCGGATGCTCGTAGATTTCGCCGGGAGTACCGACCTGCTCGAGGCGCCCGTCCGAGAAGACCGCGATGCGGTCGCTCATCGTCAGCGCCTCGTCCTGGTCGTGCGTGACGTAGACGAAGGTGATCCGCTCGCTCAGCTCGCGCTGGATCGCCTTCAGCTCGATCTGCATCTCCTGGCGGAGCTTCAGGTCGAGCGCCCCCAGCGGCTCGTCGAGGAGCAGCACGCGGGGGCGGTTGACGATCGCGCGGGCGAGCGCCACGCGCTGGCGCTGCCCGCCTGACAGCTGCACCGGCCGGCGGCTCTCGACGCCGGGCAGCCGCACCATCGCCAGCGCCGCCGCCGCCTGCTCGCCACGCTCACGGCGCCCGACGCCCTTGACCCGCAGCCCGTAGGCGACGTTGTCCAGCACGCTCATGTGGGGGAACAGCGCGTAGTCCTGGAAGACCGTGTTGACCGCCCGCTCGTATGGGGGTGTACCCGTGACCTCGGCGCCGTGCAACTCCACCCGGCCCGCGTCGGCCACCTCGAATCCGGCGATCACGCGAAGCGTCGTCGTCTTGCCCGAGCCGGACGGGCCGAGCATCGTGAAGAACTCCCCCTGGCGCACCTCCATCGAGAGGTCCTCGATCGCCACCACGTCGCCGTAGGACTTCCTCACGCCCTCCAGGCGCACCGCGGGCGCCGAGGCGGACCCGGGCGGCGAAGGAGGCCCGCTCGGGGCGTCGATCGTCGTACCGCCGCCGGTCGCCATCCGTGGCGAGTCTAGTGCCAGGGCTGGACACGGGCAATTGTCCGCCCTGGACAATCTGGCCCGCGCGGCTGCTACGTCTGGTCCGCGGCGCCGGGGATGAGCCTCGACGTTTTGGCGTCGCGCCCCCGGCGAGACGGGCGCGTCCGTCCTGTGGCCCGGCCGCGGCCGGCCCGCCGCCCGCGGCGGGATGTGTCCCGGCGGCAAAGTCTGTTTCGGGGGTGTGTCCGGGATGTGCCGATTCAGCAACCTCCTCGCAGCCACGCTTGCCTGCCTTGCTGGACGGGACTAGCGTCGTTGGCGTAATGGCAAACAGTGGCCCGGCGGTGCGTCAACACCCCGGGCCCGGCACCGAGTTGCTCAGCCTCGATGCTCGCCGATTGTCGCTCAGCCCGGCGCGGGCCGCCGGCGCGGCGGACGGACGGCGTCGTCCTGGTCGTTCCGGTGCCACGGGCAGAGGAGGCGACGCGATGGACGATGACCTGATTCTGGCGGCTGTCAGCCGGGCGGTCCTGCACGGACCGGCGAGGCGCGACGGCGCCCCTCGGGCCGCGGTGCTCGCGCATCTTGCGCTACAGCCGCGCACGGCGCGTGCGAGGGCGGTGCGAGGTCGGCTTCAGGAGCTCGAGCGAAGCGGAGCGCTGAGGCGGGGAGGCACGAGCAGCGCACCGGCCTGGAGGCTCGGTCCGGCCGGGGCCCGCCGCCTCGCGGAGCTCGCGGCAAACGGGCGCCCGCCGGTCCTGCCCGAGTCCCCCCAGCGTCTCGCCTGGCGGCGGGCGCGGGTCGCGGGCGGGCAGGAGCTCCCGCGGTTCGCCAAGCAGCTCGCCGCCGAGCTGGCGCGGGCCGAGTCGATGCTCGCGGCGCTCGAGGGCAGCGACGGCGAGGCACCCCGATCCGACGCCTGGCTCGCGCTCGGACGCACTCTGCAGTCCGGCTGCCGCCGTATCGGCTCGGCCTGGCACTGCTTGCACGAGTGGCCGGAACCCGATGACGAGCACGCCGACCGCGACGGGCCTCTCCCCGGTGCGCCTGAGCCGCAGCCCGCACTGCGTGCGCTGCGCGCCGGGCGCCGAAACGTCCGCCTGTGGCGCGAGCCGGACTAGGCCGGCAGCGGCCCGCGCTGCTCGCCGACCATCCGCAGCGCGAACTCCCCCGCCGGGTGCGCGCGGCCGCGGGCGATCAGCCTTGCGGTCGGCTCGTCCAGCAGCTCCACCGGCGGCAGCTGCACGCCATAGGGCGAGGGCAAGACGATCGGCGCCGCCAATGCCGCGAATGTCAAGTCGGCAGCCGTGAAGCGATCCCCGAGCAGGAACGGACGGCCGTCGGCGAGCAGGCCCGCGATCCAGTCGAACTCCTCCCAGACGAGCGCCTCGTCGGTGACCTCGACGCCCGGGGAGATATCCAGGGCGCGGGCGATGAAGCGCTGCGCGAAGGGCAGGCCGGCCCGCAGCGCCCGGTCCTCCCAGCGGGGCACGCCCTGGTTGTTGAAGCGCAGCATCACCTTCGGCTGCTCGAACATGCGGATGTAGATCAGCCGCCGGCCCGACGGCCCGAGACGCTCGTCGAGGCGCCGGCACAGCGCGGCCACCTGCTGCGTCTCGGCGCCCTCGCCGCCGAGGCGCCGCTCGGGAGCCAGCTGCCCGTCGACCCAGGCGATGATCTGCGCCGACTCGCCGATCGCGCCCTCGGGCGTGACCAGCACCGGCACGGTGCTGCCGCCGCCGGCCCGCCGCGCGTAGACCCGGTGCAGTCCCTGGACGTGGGGCTCCTCGCAGTAGGGGATCCCGGCCCGCTCGAGCGCCCACCGGGCCTTCTCGCAGTAGTGGCTGATCGGGATCGTGATGAGCCGCAGCATCCGGTCGGGAGTATGGCCCTTTGGTAGCGTCACGGGCAGTGGCGGAGTTCGAGGAGTGGGAGATCGTCCTGCACGGGCGGCGGGCGGTCTACAGGGTCGCCGGTAGCGGGCCGCCGGTCGTCCTGATCCACGGCATGCTCAACTCCTCGAGCCACTGGCAGCCGGTGGCGCGTCACCTCGCCGCCGACCACACCGTCGTCGCCCCGGATCTGATCGGCCACGGCGACTCCGCGGCGCCACGCGGCGACTACTCGCTGGGCGCCCACGCCGCGAGCATCCGCGACCTGCTGGCGGCGATCGGCATCGATCGGGCGACGATCGTCGGGCACTCCCTCGGCGGCGGGGTGGCGATGCAGTTCTTCTACCAGTTCCCGCAGCGCGTCGAACGCCTGGTGCTCGTATCCAGCGGCGGCCTCGGCCGGGAGGTGGGCCCGATGCTCCGCACTGCCGCCCTGCCGGGCACCTCGGCGCTGCTCTCGCTGACGATCCATCCCCGGCTGCTGGCGGCGATCCGCCAGACGGGCACGCGTATGCGGGCACGCGGCATGGACAGCGGCGCCTACCTGCAGGCGATCGCGCGGGCGCTGTGGCCACTGCAGAACGCGGGCGCCCGGGAGGCGTTCCTGCAAACCCTGCGCTCCGTGATCGACGTACGGGGCCAGCGGGTCAGCGCCGACGACAGGCTCTACCTGCTCGAGGCGATCCCCACGCTGATCGTCTGGGGAGAGCGCGACCACACGATCCCGCTCGCGCACGGCCGTGCCGCGCACGAGGCGATGCCCCACAGCCACTTCCGCACGTTGCCGGGCGCGGCGCATTTCCCGAACCTCGAAGACCCCGACGGCCTCGCTGCCGCGCTGCTCGAGTTCATCGCCGCTACGGAGCCCGCGCCCGTGGAGGCGCTCGCGGACTGGGGGGCGGTGCTCGCTCACCGCTCGCCCCGCACGCGCCGGCCCGACCGCGCGCTGGCCTAGCGGCCCCGTCTGCCCGCGCCGGCTCTGCCGGCCCCGACCGTCGCCCGTCAGGCGCTGCGCGCCGCCACCGCCGCCGACGGATAGGCGGCGTCGAGCAGATCGAGCATCGCGCTCACGCAGGCGGGGTCGAACTGCGCTCCCGACCCGCGCCGCAGCTCCTGGCGGGCGTACTCGATCGAGCGGGCCGCCCGGTAGGGGCGGCTGCTCGTGATCGCATCGAATGCGTCGGCCACGAGCATGATGCGCGAGGCCTGAGGGATCGCCTCGCCGGCGAGGCCGTCCGGGTATCCCGACCCGTCGAAGCTCTCGTGGACGTGGCGGATCCAGGGCACGATCATCGACAGTCCCTCGACGCGCCCGACCAGCTCGGCGCCGGCGGCGCTGTGTCCCCTGACGGTCTCGAGCTCCTCCGCCGTCAACGGGCCGGGCTTGGCCAGGATCCGGTCGGGGACCGTGACCTTGCCGACATCGTGCAGCATCGCGGCGATCCGCAGGGTCCCGAGCATTTCCGCCTTCCAGCCGAGTGCGGCCGCGATCTCCACCGCCCAGTCGGCGACCGCCCGTGAGTGCTCGTGCTCGGCGCTCATACGCATGTCGACGGCATGGGCCAGCGTCGCCGCCCAGCTGAGGCGCTCATCCACGGTCGTCGTTCCCGCCCGCGGCCGGCCGTCCCGGGAGGCGTACAGACGCGTGTCGGCCGCCCGCATCAGCTCCTCGAGCTCGATGCCGTCCATCGGGAAGGTGGCGACGCCGATCGAGCACGGCTGGCGCGTCCGCAGGGCCTCCGCCATCCGCACCGACATCGCCAGCGCGTCTCCCGGCTCGACGTCGGCCACAAGCACCGCGAACTCGTCGCCGCCGATGCGCCCGATCGCGTCGGAGGGCCGGAGCACGCTCTGCATCGTCGCAACCACCCACCGCAGCAGCTCGTCCCCGGCGCCGTGACCGTGGCGATCGTTGACCTCCTTGAAGTGATCCACGTCGAGCACCAGCACGGCGCCCTGGTGGGCGCGCCGCGTGGCGGAGGCGATCTCGGCCACGGCGCGCTCCTCGAAGCCGCGGCGGTTCAGGCAGCCCGTCAGCGGGTCGGCACGCGAGACGTCCATCAGCGCCTGGTGCTGGCGGTCGTGGTTTCGAGCCTGCCAGGCGCTCATCGCGCCGGTGCAGAAGAGCATCGCCGAGAACAGCGCCTGGTAGCTCCAGGGGGCGCCGCCCACGGTCAGCGCCAGCATCAGATAGGAGGCCACCGACAGCCCGCCCACGATCACCACCGAGACGAGCGGGTAGGACATCGCGGCGAAGACGACCGGCACGAACAGGACCAGGGCGAGCGGGCTGTTGGTGCCGCCGTCGGCGGCCGTCGCGGCCACGATCAGGGCCAGGTCGAGCACGCTCCAGCTGAAGAAGAACGCCTCGCGATAGCGGCTGCGCACGATCTGGCCCCGGGGCATCCGCGAGATCGCGATCGCCCCCATCAGGCCCGAGCCGAACAGCAGCGAGATCAACAGGCGATAGGGCCGGTCCCAGGTCAGGGCGATGTACAGGGCGCTGGCGCCGCAGACCACGTAGGTCAGCCAGATGCCCGCGGCAAAGGTCGCCTCGCGCATGCGCAGCGCTGATTGATCGACGATCCCCCGATCGTCCCAGCCGGTCATACGGTCTTATCGGGCGCGCCCGACGAGACCTGAGCACGGCAATGAGGACGCTGGACGAGCCGCGTCTACCCCGCGGCGGGAACGGCGCGCCAGGCGGGTGGGTACGGCAGCGGCTTCAGTGTGCGCTCGAGTTGCTCGCGCATCGGCTCGAAGGGCGCCGGCAGCGAGAGGCGCTCGCCGAGGTGCTCCTGATCCTCGTCGATCGCGAAGCCGGGACCTATCGTCGCGATCTCGAAAAGCACCCCGCTGGGCTCGAGGAAATAGACCGATTTGAAGTAGAAGCGTTCGATCACCGGTGTCGGCCGCGCGCCTGCCTCGGCAACCCGCGTGCGCCACTGCTCGATCTCGTCCATCTTGGCCGCAAACGCGACGTGGTGCACCGACCCGGCGCCCTGGCGGCGATTGATCTCAGGCGGAGCGGGGTCATATGCGTAGACGCTGCCCCGATTCTCGCCGCGAACCTCCCAGCTCTCGCCGCCGCGACGGGCGAAGCCGAGCGTCTCCCCCAGCAGCCGCTCGCTGCGGGGCGGTTCGGCGCTGTAGGCGCGGACGCCGTCGAAGCCGAGCAGCGCATGCTCGGCGGGGATCTCCGGCGAGGCAGCGCTCAGCCGCTTGTCCTGTGTCGCGTCCGTCACGAGCTCGTGTTCGAGGCCCTCCGGGTCAGAGAACAGGAGCGCCCCCTCCTTCAGCTCGGCGGCCACTCCCCGCTCCTCGAGGTGCTCCTTCCAGAACTCCAGCGACTGCTCGGAGGCCACCCGCCAGACGATCCGGTGCACCATCCCGGCGCCGGCCACGCCCGGCGCCGCCCCGGGGTACTCGAAGAACGTCAGGTCCATCCCCGGCGAGCCGTCCTCGTCGCCGTAGAAGAGGTGGTAGACGGCGGGTTCGTCCTGGTTCACCGTGCGCTTGACCATCCGCATGCCGAGCACGCCCGTGTAGAACTCGACGTTGCCGGGGGCGTCGCCGGTGATTGCGCTGATGTGGTGGATGCCGTCGAGCTTCACGCCGATCGGCCAATAGGCTAGCGCGCCTGCGATCATCGGCGCGGTGCGTGACGGATCGCTAATCCCGCGCTTTGGTCGCGCGCGGCGCGATCCCGCGACGGCGGTGCTCGAAGGGTTTCATCCCGTCAAGCACGCGCTGCGCTTCGGCGCCGAGATCGAGGAGCTCGTGACGCGCGACGCCAAGGCGCTGGCGGACCTCGCGGAGCGGCTCGCGCCCGATGTCGCCGAGCCCCTTGGGAACGCGCGGGTCCTCGACGCCGAGCTGTTCGACCGTCTCGCTCCCCTGCCCCCCGCCACCGGCGTGATGGCGCTCGCGCGCCGCCCGCGCCTGCAGGCCCGCGAGGTCATCGCCGAAGCCGCCGCCGCACCGCTGGTGCTGCTCGAGAACCCGCGGGACCTCGGCAACATCGGCGCCTGCGTGCGGGTCGCCGCGGGCGCCGGCGCGGCCGGGGTGCTGAGCACGGGGAGCCACGATCCCTGGCATCCGGACGCACTGCGCGGCTCCGCGGGACTGCACTTTGCCCTGCCGGTGCTGCGGCTGGGATCGCTCCGCCCGCTGGCCGACACCGGTCGGCCGCTGCTCGCCCTCGACCCGGACGGTGAGGACCTCGACCCGGCCCTCCTGCCGGACAGCGCGATCCTCGCCTTCGGCACCGAGCGAGACGGCCTCAGCGAGGAGCTGCTCGCCCGTGCCGACGGGCGGCTGCGGATCCCGATGCGCCCCGGGGTCTCCAGCCTGAACCTCGCGACCTCTGTCGCGGCGGTGCTGTTCGCGTGGCGCCTCTCGGGAGGCGCCACGGCGCCGGATTAGCCGCCGACCAGCGTTACGCGGCCTCGACGTCGTCGAGCAGGCGCCAGTTGCCCCGCAGCGCCGCCTCGGCCCGGGCGACCATCCGCTCGGCCGTGGCCTGCTGGTCCGGCACCGCAGCGATCAGCTCCTCGATCAATGCCCCGGCCGCCTCGGCGTGCTCGACGTCGCGCACGGCGTGGACGGTGAAGTACTCGGTCGCCGGGCCTTCCTGGACGTGGTCGTAGTGCGCGCGCAGCCCCTCGAGCTTGGTCTGCGAGATCGCGGGCTGGGAGGCCTCGATCGCGTAGAGCACGGCGAGCCGCTCGAGCAGGCCCTCGCCCGCCTGCCACGCGGTGGCGCACGCTTCGGTCCCAGCCAGCGGCGCGGCGTGCTCGGGGGCGCCGCAGGCGCTCGCGAAGCCGTCCCAGAGGGCAACGTGAGCGCGCTCCTCCTCGGCGTGGCGAGCCAGCCCGTCGGCATGCCCCGGAGCTGCCGCGGCGGCCGCCCCTTCGGAAGCGTCGGCCAGCGCGACGACGGCGTGGCGGTACTGCCCGGCGTAGCGCCCGAGCTCCTCGCGGCTGAGCTCGCCCGGCGCTCCAGCGCCGGTAGAAGGGGTGCTTGAGCACGTCGGTGGCGGCGCGTGCCTCGTCGAGCCTGGCAAGGACGTCCATCACGATCTCCCGTCTGTTGCGATTGTCGGCGGCCGAGGGGAGGACAACGTGCCCCCCGCGCAGAAATGTACGCGTAGGAGCCGACGCCGGGGCTCCCGATGTTGGTGTCCGCGGCGTGTGGGACGCTGGGCGTGAGGGGACGAGGTCGGAGGTCACTTGGGGTGTGTTGGCCATCATCGTCATCTGTGGGGTAGCCGTATTCTCATCCGGCGTGATCATGGCGCTGGCGATGGGTCGTGTCGCCGCGCGCGCCGATGAGGAGCTGGACGAGCTGCTGGCGAGGCGCCTGGGCTCGGCCTCAGCTCGCGAGCTGCGCGAGAGCTACGCCGGGTTGGCCTGGGCCCAGCCGACGATCTCGCGTGAGCCGTCGACTACCGTACCGTCGTCGAGGACCAGCGTCGGCACCCAGCGGTTGCCCGTCAGCTCCTGGACCTCACGGCGCCCGCTGGTCTGATTGAAGAAGGCCGGGAGGGGCGCCAGCCCGTAGGAGCGGATCACCTCGGGGGCGTGACCGGCGTCCTCGAGGGCGTGGTAGGCGTTTGCGCACGGATGCCCGCCGGGACGCGGCGTCGGAAAGGTTCCCCAGCAGACGTAGAGCTTCATGAGGTGACGGTCAGCGTGCCTTCCATGCCGGCCTGCCGGTGGCCCGGCACCGAGCAGTAGAAGGTGTACTTGCCCGGCTTCAGCTTCAGCGTCAGCGTCTTGGAGCCACCGACGAAGATCGGGGTCGCGCCCAGCACCTTGCTGCCTTCGGCGACCGTCACGTCGTGTTCGACCGGCGACATGTTCGCCATCACGATGCTCACCACACCCGCCTTTGCCGAGAGCGTCTTCGTGTCGTAGGCCAGCTGGCCGCCGGGGTCGGCCGCGAGCGCCAGCCTGGTCGCTTTCGCAGCCGGTGACGATGGCGGCGCGGGCGTGCCCGTGGTCGCCGTGGGCGCCGATGAGGTGCTCGCCGGGGCCGTTTCGGCGGGCGCCGTGGAGGCGGTTTCGGCCGGAGCGGGGGCGCTCGTCGTGGTCGAGGAGGTGGTCGTCGCCGCCGCGGCGCTCGCCGGTTTCGCCTCGCCGCCGGAGACGATCACAGCGGAGGAGACGGTGGCCAGCACCAGCACCGCGCTGATCGCGATCACCAGCCGCTCCTGTGAGAGGTTGGCGGGAAAGTTCGGCCTGCGCATGCCGATCGCCATCGAGATGAACAGCGCCCAGGCGACGAGCAGGCCGCCCGCGATATAGAAGGGGATCTTGCTCTTCTCGGCAGCCAGGACGGGCACTATCTGCAGGGCGGTGTGCACGGCCGCGAGCCTAGCCTATGAGGCTGCGGATATGCTCCGCGGCGAGATGACGGAGACGGTGCGTACGCCCGAGGGCGCGCTCGAGGGGCTGCCGGACTTTCCCTTCGAGTCCAGCTACCGCGAGGTCGAAGGGCTCCGGCTCGCCCATCTCGACGAGGGCGAGGGGCCGCCGGTCGTGTTCTTTCACGGCGAGCCGACCTGGTCGTTCCTGTGGCGCAACGTGCTCCCGCCCGTGCGCGACGCCGGCTTCCGCTGCATCGCCCCCGACCTTGCCGGCTTCGGTCGCTCGGACAAGCCGACGGACATCGCCTGGTACACCTACGACCGCCACACGGCGCTCGCCGGCGAGCTGCTCGAGCGAGCTCGATCTGCGGGGCGCCACGGTCGTCGTCCACGACTGGGGCGGGCCGATCGGGCTGCGCCTGGCCGTCGAGCAGCGCGAGCGGATCGACCGCCTCGTGATCCTCGACACCGGCCTGTTCACCGGCCACCAGAAGATGACCGACGCCTGGATCGCCTTCCGCGACTTCGTCGAGCGCACCGAGGATCTGCCCGTGGGCTTTCTCGTCAAGGGCGCCTGCAAGACCGACCCCGGCGAGGAGGTGATCGCCGCCTACGACGCGCCCTACCCGGACGCGGCCTCGAAGGCCGGGGCGCGAGCCTTCCCGCTGATGATCCCGCGGGCGCCCGACGCCGACGGCGCCGAGGCCGGGCAGCGAGTGCACGAGGAGCTCAAGGACGACCGCCGCCCGACGCTGATGCTGTGGGCCGACTCGGACCCGGTGCTGCCGCTCAGCACCGGCGAGCGCTTCGCCGACTCGATCGGCCGGCCCGCGCCCCGCACGATCCCGGACGCGAGCCACTTCCTGCAGGAGGACCAGGGGCCGCTGATCGGCGGGCTGATCGCCGACTGGCTCACCGCCTGAGCGACCGCCCGGGGGCCGCGGACGCCTGGCCGGCCCGCCGGCTCAGGCCTCTTCCTCGGCCGCGGCGGCGAGGGGCGCCGTCTCGCCGCGCGGCGAGGGCGCGTCTCGGCCGGTATCTGGACAGGCTCCCCGGCCGGCTCGAGACCCGGCTCCGAGCGCGAGGCGCGCAGCTCGTAGTCGCGGCGGCGGCTGAGGTCGGCCCCGGCCAGTACGCGGTCGGCCTTCATCGCCCGCGCCATGCCCTCTGAGAGCGACCGTGGCAGCATCACGCCGAGCACGCTCGTGCGTTTCGCCGACTTCGGTACCCACACGTCGACGAGCCTCATCTGCAGCGCCTCGACGATCGCCTCTGCGACATCCGAGGGCTCGAGGTTGCTCATGCCGCGCGCCGCACCGAGGCCGGAGCCGAGCTCGGTGTTGACCACGAAGGGCATCACGTAGCTGACGTCGATGTCGGCGCCCATCAGCCGCAGCTCGCCGCGGATCGCCTCGGTGAGGCCGACGACGGCGTGCTTGGTGGCCGAGTAGGTGGCCCCGCCGGGAGCGCCGAACTTGCCCGCCTGCGAGGAGATGTTGACGATGTGCCCGCGGTTGCGGGGGATCATGCGCTCGAGTGCCAGCTTGCAGCCGAGGATCACGCCGTGCAGGTTGATGTCGATCATCCGCCGCGCGGTCAGGTCGTCCTCGTCGATGAAGCGCCCGACCTGCATGATGCCGGCGTTGTTGACCAGCACGTCGAGCGGCGCCCAGGCGCTCTTCCGCACCGTCCAGGAACGCGGCGAACGAGCCCCGGTCGGTGACGTCGAGGGGCAGCGCGAGGGCGCTGCGGCCGAGCTCCTCTGCGGTCCTGCGCGCGGCCTGCTCGTCGAGATCGCCGATCGCGACCTTCATCCCCCGGCCGATCAGGGCCTGGGCGGTGGCCCGTCCGATTCCGCGGGCCGCGCCGGTGACCGCCGCGGTCTGGCCGGCGAGGATGCGGGGCTGCTTTGCCATGCGATCTCCTCCTCTGAGAAAGCCTCCGAAGTCACCGCAACGCTACAGCCCTGCGGCCGCTCGCGCCCCTGCGGCGCCTGCCCGCAGCAGCGCGGTAGTAGTGTGCCGCGAATGCCGTTCTTCAAGGTGGAGGGACAACGGCTCGCCTACACCGAGTACGGGGGCGGGCCGGCGGCGGTGACAGGGACGGGCGCTCGCGGGCGCACGGCGCGCAGCGCGCCGGCCAAGGGCCGCCCGCTGATCCTCCTGCACGGCCTGCTGCTCTCGCAGGAGATGCACCGGCCGCTCGCCGAAGAGCTCGCGGCCCGCGGCAACCGCGTGATCACGCTCGACCTGCTCGGTCACGGGCGCTCGGACCGCCCGCGCGACATGTGGCGCTACTCGATGGCCGAATACGGGCGCGAGGTCGTCGCGCTGATGGACCACCTCGAGATCGGCGAAGCCGTCGTGATGGGCACCTCGCTCGGCGCCAACGCGGCACTCGAGGTCGCGGCCGCCGACCCGGAGCGGCTGCGCGGCCTGGTGCTCGAGATGCCCGTGCTCGACAACGGCCTGCTCGGCAGCGCCCTGGCGTTCACGCCGATGCTGGTCGCGCTGACGTTCGGCGAGCCCGTGATGAAGGTCCTGGCGCGCGCGAGCCGTGCGGTTCCGAGGCGCCTGCTGACCCATTACGGCAACGTGATGCTCGACGTCGTCCGGCAGGAACCGGGGCCGGGCGGCGCGCTGTTGCAGGGCCTGTTCTTCGGGCGGATCGCGCCGCCGCGAAGCGAGCGCAGCACGTTCACCACGCGGACCCTGATCCTGGGACACGGGCGCGACCCCGTGCACCCGTTCTCCGATGCCGGAATGCTGGCCGGGAGATGCCGAACTCACGCCTGATCGAAGCCGACTCGCTGGTCGAGCTGCGCATGCAGCCGGAGCGGCTGACGGGAGAGATCGCCGGCTTCCTCGACGAGGTGTGGCGCGGCCGGCCGAAAGCCGCAGCGCGCCCGGAGAAGGCCGCGAAGCCGCGTAAACGCCGCACTGCCGCGCGCGGCTGAGCCTGCTCGCGGCCGTCGGCCGGACGCCGCTATTTGGCGGGCAGCAGTTCGACTTCGTCGATCGTGATCTTGCCGGGCGCTTCGGCCGTGCCGATCGCCGAGGCGGGTGCCTTGCTGAACCACACCGTGACGAAGCGGTAGGACTTCTTCTGGTTGCGGAGGCCGAGCCGCGCGTGGCGCTTCTTGACGACGATCGAGCGGCTGAGCGGGACCCAGGCCGAGTCGGTGATCGAGGGGGGCACCGTCTTGGCCGCCGAGCCGTAGACCTGGACGGTCAGTCCCGGGCGTGCTCGTGACGAGCTTCACGGCCGAGAGCTTCTGGACCGACTTGAGATCGATCAGCAGGCCCTCGGCGAGGTTCGGGGCCGTCGCGGGGTTGACCTGTGCGCGTCCAGCCCGTGGTCGTGTCGCCGTCGATCGTCAGGCTCGGGTCGCCGAACCATGCGGCCGGATAGTTGTAGGGGTTGTAGGTCGAGGCGGCGTTCGTGTCGAGCACCAGCGCTTCGGGGTGCGGTTCTTCGGCCGGTTTGCTGCCGCCCGTGCCCGAGTTGTTCTGGTTGCCTGAGCCGGTGGGCGCCGGCGTCGGTGCCGGCGTGACGGCGGGGGTGGTCGCGGCCGGCAGCGGTGTCGCTGCCGTGAGCGGGATTTTCGGCGGTTTGGCGACGGCGCCGGGGGGCGGCGCGGGGGTCGTCGGAGTGGTCGCGCCGGGGGTCGTGGCCGCGGGCGCCGGGGGCGCCTGCGCGACCGTGGTCGTGACCACCGCGGCGGTGCGGGTCTTCTTGCTCAGCGCCGCGTAGCCCGCCGCCGCTGCGACCAGGACGAGAGCCACGGTCGCGACCAGCACGGTCGCTAGTGGTCTCCAGCCGCGGCCGCCGACGCTCCCGGGGGCGCCGGCGCCGCACTGCAGGCACCAGTCCTGCCCGGGCGCCATGCGGGCGCCGCAGCTGGCGCAGCCCAGGCCCGGCTCGGACTGGGGCGGCGACGGGGACGGGGACGGCGGAGTCTCGGCTCCGCCCTCGGTCTCCGGGCGCCCTTGCTCGGATCGGGAATCGGCCAGCTGCGTTGCCACGAACAGGGAGTCTAGCCCGCATTCTGGCCCGATCGCACGGTTGGCCGGCGCCCGCCGGGCGTCCTCAGCGCGGAGCGGGCGGGCCGCCCGGCACGATGTCGCGGCCCGTCGGGGCGCATCGACTCGTCCAGCTCCAGCTGCCAGTAGTAGCGCGTGAAGGTCATCCCGCTGTTGAACTCGCCGACGTGGGGCTCGATCGTGGCGGCCCGCCGCCATCGCGACGATCAGCTCCGGGTAGGTGCGGCCGGGAAGCGCGGCGTAGACGGGGGCCGGGAAGGCGCCGCCGAAGCGCGTGTTCACATCGGTGATGCCGAGGCCGACCTCGGGATCGCGGAACACCTGGATCGTCGCCGGCCCGCGGACCCCCAGCGCCTCGACGACGAGGCGGCCGAGCGCGACCATCTCCGCGTCGGCGATCACGGCGCCCTTGATCGACTCGCCGCCGCGCGACTCGAGCATCGTCCGCGGGATCGCGTTCAGGCACACGTCCCTCGCGGTCGCCGAGGCAGTCGATCGAGATCTCCGCGCCGCCCATCGCCCGCTGCACCATCACCGGCTCCTCCACGTAGTCGATGAAGAAGCGCGCCTCGCGTTCGTCTCGGGCGAGATGGATCGAGCGCGCGCCCGATCCACGCCGCGGCTTGACCATGACCGGGTAGTCGAGCAGGCGGAGATCGTCATCGGGCAGCACCGTCGGCGGCGTCGGCAGGCCGAGCGCACCGAGCAGCCGGTGGGTCTCGTACTTGTCGTAGGTCGCAGCGGCCACCTCGGCAGACGGCACGAGCGCGGGCAGCGTCCCGGCTTCGCGGGCCTCGGCGAGGATCTCGATGTCGAGGTCGGTCAGCGGCAGGACCGCGCCGACGCCGTAGCGCTCGCAGATCGCGGCGAGCGTCGGGACGTAGTCCGGATCTCCGATCGGCGGCACGGTCGCGCGCACCTCGGCGGCGTACTGCGCGGGCGCCAGCGGCGAGGCGTCGGCGACGATCGTCCTCGTCAGCCGCGAGAAGCAGGAGACGATGTCGTAACGCTTGCCTGCCGCCGTGAGCAGGACCGCGGGCGGTCCCGCCGAGCTCACAGCTTGCCCTCCCAGCCGCCCGTCGCGCCCTTGTAGAGGCCATGGCCGCCAAGGACCATCGCGACCGTCCGCCCGAGGATCCGCATGTCCAGGGTCAGCGAGCGATGTTCGATGTAGTAGAGGTCGAGCTCGATCCGCTCGCTCCACGGCAGCGAGGCGCGTCCGTTGACCTGGGCCCAGCCGGTGATCCCCGGCTTGACCGCCAGCCGCCCGCGCTGGCGGTCGCTGTACTGCTCGACCTGGACGGGCAGTGTCGGCCGCGGCCCGATCAGCGTCATCTCGCCGCGGAGCACGTTGACGAGGTTCGGCAGCTCGTCGATCGAGGTGCGCCGCAGCAGCGCACCGACGCGCGTCACCCGCGCGTCGCCGGCGTCGATCGCGAGCCCCGCACCGATGTGCTCCGCGCCCTCCACCATCGTGCGAAGTTTCAGCACGTCGAACGGCTTCCCGTCCCGGCCCGCCCGCCGCTGGCGGTAGATCACGGGCCCCGGGCTCTCGAGCCGGACCGCGACCATCGCCGCCGCCAGCACCGGCGAGGCGAGTACCAGCGCGATCGAAGAGACGACGATGTCGACGAGCCGCCGGATCACGCCGCCCATCTTCTCAGTACCTGACGGATGGCGGCAGGCTGGACCGGAGCGCAGCGGGCGTGCGTCGCTCCTGAGCAGGCGAGGACGCCGTCAGCGCGTGCCCTCGGCCGCCTCCCAGGAAGCGTCGGTCCCGTGGCGCAGCCAGTCCCACAAGCCCGCCGCGGGCGAGGCCGTCGTGAGGACGTAGTAGCGGGCGATCAGCAGCGGGCGCACGGGCAGGACGCCGGCCAGCGCGGCGGCCGCCAGCAATGCGAGCTGCGCGATCAGCGTCGCCAGGTAGACGTCCTGCGCGGCGCCACTGCTGCCGGCCAGGAGGACGATGTTGAGGGCCAGGGCAAGGACGTGCAGGGCGGGCGTGGCGTAGCGCAGCAGGCGGTGCGAGAAGATCATCACCGCGTATCCGGGCGGGTACCCGCGCGGCGAGAGCATCCCGCCGCGCAGGAGGATCGGCCAGGTGTGGCTCATCATCCGCCGCTTGCGGGCGAACTCCCCCTCGATCGTCGGCACCATCTTCTCGGTCGCCCTGGCACCCGGCACGTACACGGCGCGCATCCCCCGCTTGACCATGTTGAAGGGCAGCGACAGGTCGTGGCCCATCACCGGATCGACCACCAGGTAGGAGCTGCGGCGGGTCGCGTAGATCGCGCCGTTGCCTGCCGTCACGGAGGACAGCCGGGACTCCAGCGCCCGCACGGCCAGCTCGTAGCGCCAGTAGATCCCCTCCTGATTGCCGCCCCCACGCCCCGTCGCGGCCTGCACGAAACGCACCTGCCCGCATGCGTAGCCGACGCGCTGCTCGGCGAACGCGCCGGCCAGCTCCAGCGCCGCGTCCGGCTGCCAGAGCGCGTTCGCATCGGAGAAGGCGACGAGCTCGCCCCGCGCCCGCTCGACGGCCGCGTCCTGTGCGCGGATCTTTCCACCGCGGGGCAGCTCGAGGACGAGATCGGCACCCGCCGCTCTGGCGCGCTCGGCGGTCGCGTCCGCGCAGCCGTCGCAGGCCACGATCACCTCGAGCAGCTCACGCGGGTAGTCCAGCGCCAGCGCGTTGCGGACCTTCTCCTCGATCACCGCCTGCTCGTCGTGTGCGGCGATCACCAGCGACAGCGACGGCGGCCCGCCCTGCCGCTCCCGCGGCCGCCGTGAGCGGCCCGGGAACAGCGCCGCGAGGGCAGCCAGAGCGAGCGCGTAGCCGACCTGGGTCCACACGATCGCGGCCACGCACAGCCAGAAGATCACGGCGAGAGCGGTCACCTCGGGGCATTCTCCCGGCTGTCTAGACTCGGGGCCATGAGCTACACGATCAAGAACCTCGACGAGACCAAGGACAGCGCCGTCGAATTCGGGCTCTCCGAGCTGGGCGAGGCCCATTTCCCACGCGAGGAGCTCGGCGCGGAGACGACCGGCTTCGCCTACCTCGTGTTGAAGCCGGGCAAGCGCCAGGCCTTCGGCCACCGGCACGAGCAGGCCGAGGAGGTCTACGTGGTGCTCGACGGCGGCGGGCAGGTCCGGCTCGACGAGGACGTCCGCCAGATCTCCCGCCACGACGCGATACGGGTCGCGCCGCCGGTCGCCCGTGCCTTCGAGGCCGGCCCGGAGGGCCTGACGGTGCTCGCCTTCGGCGCCCGGCACGAGGCGGACGGCGAACTGCTGCACGACTTCTGGACCGAGTAGCTCAGTGCCGCGCAGGCGCTCGTACAGCGCCAGCGTGCGGCGGGCGATCGACGACCAGGAGTACTCCCCCACGCCGGCCTGCACCGCCCGCGCGGACATCTCGCGCAGCGCCGCCGGGTCGGCGAGCAGTGCCGCGAGCGCGGCGTGCAGCGCGGCCGGGTCGCCCGCGGGGACGATCCGCGCGGCACCCGTGGCGGCCATCTCCGGAAAGCCGCCGACGTCGCTCAGCAGCAGCGGTCGCCCGAAGGCTAGAGCCGTGAAGAGCACCCCCGACTGGTCGATCTCGCGGTAGGGCAGCACGACGAGGCTGGCCGCGCGAAAGTAGGCGGGCAGCTCGGTGTCGCCGATGAAGCGCGGCACGAAGCGCACGCCCGGCGGGGCGGTGGCGCGCAGACGGGTGATGTCCATTCGGGGCATACCCGCGATCCACAGCTCCGCCCCGTCGATCCCGCGCCACGCGTCGAGCAGCACGTCGATGCCCTTGTAGGGGCGCATCAGCCCGAAGCACAGGACCACCGGCCGGTCCGTCTCAAACGGCGGCGAGCCGGCCGGCAGGGGCTGCTCGGCGAGGTGGGCGAAGACGCCGTGGGGCACGACCTCCACGCGTCCGGGCTCCACGCCGAGCTCCTCGACCAGCCGCCGCCGGCCGTGCTCGGAGTGGGCGACGACCGCGTCGAAGCGCCTGTAGAGGCGGCGCTGCGCGGCCCGCTGCCCGGGCCGCGCCTCACGAGGCAGGATGTCGTGGGCGGTGAGCACGAGCGGCCGCCCGGGGCGGCGCGCCGGCAGCAGCAGGCCATCGAGGTGCTGCACGGTCAGCCACTGGAAATGGACGACATCTGCCATCGCGGCCCGCGAGCGGTAGCGCAGCATGCCGCCCACATGCTCGGACGAGCTTCAGCAGGCGCCGCGCCCGCGCGTTGCCGGTACGGGCGGCGAGCCGGTAGAAGAGCTCCTCGCGCGAGTAGCTGGTGGGCGCCATCATGGGGCCGTAGGCGAAATGGCTCGTGAACAGCTCGACGTCGGCCCCCGCCGCCGCCAGCGCGCTCGCCAGCGCGTGGTCGTAGGGCGGCGTGAAGGCCGACGGGTCGACGAGGTGGACGCGCACGCCGACGGACAATAGGCGGGCCAGCGAGAATGGGCGCATGGACGGCGGCGATCAGCGCGACCGCGACGTCGAGCTGAGCTTCTGCGTCGTCAACACCTCCCAGCGGGAGCTGCTGCTCCGCGGGCTCGACGCGATCGCACGCGAGCGCGCGGCGCTGCCCTTCGCCACCGAGGTGCTGGTGCTCGACAACGGCTCCCGCGACGGCTCGGCTGCCGCCGCCGAGGCCCATCCCGCCGTCGACCGCACGATCGCCCACGAGCAGCGCCGCGGCAAGGCCCTGAACGACAGCGAGCTGCTGCGCGCGGCCGCGCGGGCGCTTCGCGCTGCTGCTCAACGAGGACTCCGAGCTGCAGCCGGGCGCCACGCTCGCGCTCTGGGAGACGCTGCGGGACCACCCCCGCGCCGCGCTCGCGGGCGCCAGGCTGCTGCGCCCCGACGGCACCGCGCAGACCGTGCGCCTGGCGCTTCCCCAGTCCGCTCACGGCGCTCGCCGGCGCGCTGTTCCTGCATCGTCTCTACACCGTCCAGAGCCGGGGCGAGCAGCCGCGACAGGTCGACTGGTGCCAGTCGGCCGCGCTGCTCGTGCGCCGTGAGGCCGCCGCCGCGGTCGGCTACCTCGACCCGGACTTCTTCGTCTACTCCGACGAGGTCGACTTCGCCTGGCGCCTTCGCCGGGCGGGATGGTCGAGCGTGTTCGTGCCGGCCGCGCGGGCGATCCACCACGAGCAGCTCGCGACCGACGCGGTCCCCGAGCGGCGCATCGTCGAGCTCTCGCGCAACCGCGACCTGTACATGCGCAAGCACCACTCGCCGGCCGCCGCCCGGGCCGTACGGTGGCTGACCGCCTACACCTACGCGGTCCGTGCACTGGCGGCCCTGGTGCTGCCCGGGCACGACCCGCGGCGGCTCTGGCGCCACGTCACCGCGACCCTCTTGCCGGAGCGCGGCGAGGGGCTTCGGGAGGCCGCCGAACGCTACAACCGCGGCGGCTGATCGCCCTCAGACGTCCCGCAACGGGTCCTCGGCATAAGCCTCGACGTCGCCGTGGGTGGCGCGGAACGCCGCCACGCGGCGGCGCCCGTCGGTCACGAGCCGCCGGGCGTGCTCACGCTCACGCGGTTCGAAGAAGCGGGTCACGAGCAGCGCCGCCGGCACCAGCGCGAGCCAAGCCGCGCGGGTCACGAAGCCCACCAGCCCAGCCTCAGGCAGCAGCAGCTCCCCCGACACGGCGACGCCGCCGAGGATCGCCACGAGCTTGCCCAGGCGCAGCCATTCGAAGCCGACGCGGAACAGACTCCGCGTGAGGGCGTACATCACGACGAGCATCGCGACGTAGGCGCCGCACAGCGCCAGTCCTGCACCGGCGATGCCGAGCCCGGCGCCGCTCGCGGGGACGAGCACGATCAGGAGCACGATGTTGACGGCCAGCCCGACGACGGCCGCCGGGAGGTTGCGGGTGGTGACGCGCGCCCGCCCGCTGATCGCGACGAACACGAGGTACAGCCCGTACAGGGCCCAGCCCAGCGCCAGCCACGGCAGGGCACGATGAGCCTCGAAGTAGCGCGGGGCCGCGAGCAGCCGCACCATCCAGCGCCCGAGCAGCGCGACGCCACAGACGACCACGCCCGTTGCCAGCGCGTAGTAGGTGGTGACCAGCGAGTACAGCCGCCCCGCCTCCTCGTCGTCTTCGATCGAGTAGGCCAGCGGCGGCCACGCGTACTGGAAGCCGCGCACCGCCACGAACACCACCGTCGCGAGCTTGATCGCCACCGCGTAGAGGCCCGCCGCGGCGTGGGAGTAGGAGCGGAACAGGTAGAGGCGGTCGGCGACCTGCAGGGCGTAGACGCTGGCGTCGGCCGGCACGGTCGGCAGGCCGAAGACGAGCATCGAGCGCAGGTCGTCGAACCGCACCCGCAGCGAGACGCGCCGGCGAAGCACCGACCACAGCGCCAGCACGACGACCGCCGAGGCGCCGAAGTTGCCGAGCAGCAGTCCTCGCGCGCCCTGGCCGGCGAACACCACCAGCGAGATCGTGAAGACGGTCGTCAGCAGGACGTTCGCCCCCGAGGCGTAGATGTAGGTGCGCGAGCGTTCGTCCACCCGCAGCTGCGCGTACGCCATCTCGAGGTTCGTGAAGGCCCACAGCCCGAGCACGGCGCAGTCGAACAGCGGTTCGTCCTCGAAGCCGAGGATCAGCTTCGAAAGCGGCGCTGCGAACACCAGCCCGGCCACGGCCGCCAGCGTGGTCGTCCAGGCGACGGTCGCCGTCGCCGTGCGGGCGATGCGTGCGCGACGCTCCACATCGTCGTCGTCGAAGTAGAAGCGGATGAACGCCTCGCCCACGCCCACCCGCACGAGGATGCTCGACAGGATCACCGCCGTCAGCAGCGATTCGGCCGCTCCGTAGGCGCCGGGGCTGAGGTGTTGCGTGTAGAGCGGCAGCGTGATCAGCGCCAGCCCCTTCGCGAGGATGTCGCCGAACTGGTAGGCCGCGCCGGTCGTGACGAGGCGCTTGAGGTAGCCGAGCACGGCTAGACCGTAGTCGTGGCGGGCGTCGCCTCGAGCTCGGGCGGGCGGCGCGCCAGCGCCACGCCGATCGCCAGCAGGGCCCAGGTGAACGGGTCCTCGAGGAAGTCGGCGTAGGTCCAGGTGTGGAGCACCAGCGCGGCGAAGGCCGCCGCGATCGCGATCCGCGGCGGCGAGCGCCCGGCGCCGCTGAACAGCGCGAGGAACGCCGCCGCCAGCAGCGCCACGTAGAGCGCGAGGCCCACCAGCCCCTGCTCGGCGGCGACCGTCACGGGGATCGTGTGCGAGGCCGACGTCGCGTTCTGAGCGGTCGCCTGGCTGGCCTTCGTGTGGCGCTTGTACTCCGTTTCGAAGGATCCCGAGCCGTAGCCCTGCAGCGGGCGATCGGCGAACAGTTCCAGGCCGCCTTCGATCAGGCCCGCGCGCCCGCTCGTGGCGTTGCTGGTCGAGCCGCTCCGCCCCTTCAGCCCGAAGTGCAGGCTGCTCGGTGCGAGCAGCAGCACGAGCAGAGCGAGCAGCAGCAACACCCCCGAGACGGCCAGCGTGTCCCGCAGGCTCCAGCGCCATGCCGCGAGCACGGCCAGCCCGAGCAGCAGCGCCGCGATGCTCGACTGCGAGAAGCTCGTCACGAGGCCGGCCAGCAGCCATGCCAGCACCGCCGCTCCGAGCTGCGCCTCGCGCCGCCCACCCCACAGCACGACGGTCGTGACGGCGATCATCACCAGCACCAGGAAGCGCCCGTAGATGCTCGGGTCGAAGAACACCGAGTTGACGCGGAAGTAGTTGTCGTACTGGTTGGCCGCGACCAGCTTCGGGTTCAGGAACAGGCTCTTGCGGTAGTACTCGACGAAGCCCACCCCGGCGAGCAGCACGGCGATCGCCACCAGCAGGCCCAGGCAGCGCAGCAGCAGTCGTCGCGTCCAGCGGACGTCCCGCAGGAGCACGAACAGCAGGCCGAACGGCAGGTAGAAGAAGGCGACGTTCTCGGCCGCCTTGGCCCGGTCCGCCGAGTAGGAGATCTGCAGGACGTAGAGCACGACCGCCCCGAGCAGCAGCCACTGAAGCCAGCCCGCCGCGCGGACCGCCGTCTGCTCGCCGGGCGATCCGCTCCCAGCCCCCCTCCACGGGGCCTCGCCGCTCCCCTGCGCCCCGTTCGAGCGCGCCAGCAGCCGCGGGAGCAAGAGCGCCACGGTGCCGGCAGCGACCACCAGATACAGCGGGATCAGCAGGTTCACAGTGCGGCCGTCGGCCGAGATCGGCACCCTGAAGGGCAGCGCGAGGACCGCCAGCAGCGGAAACGCTTCGGCGTTGCGACGCATCAGCAGCGCCAGCGCGGCGATCACGAGCGCCGCGCCGATCAGCAGCGCGGCGAGGGTCCCGGCCGACGGCAGGCTCGTCGCGGGCGCGAGACTCATCAGCCCCCCACCAGCGTGAAGCTGCGCGGCGAGAGGACGGGGTTGGGCTGGCCGCTGAGGGTCAGGCGAATGCGGTATTCCCCGGACGGGGCGAGACGCCCGACGTTCTCCGGCACGAGGTAGGCGTGGCCGGCCGGGGTGCTCAGCCTGCGGTAGCCGCGGGCCGTGCCGCGCCGCCCGTTCCAGCGCAGGGAGAGCTGTTTGTAGCGCGCTACCGGGTAGCCGCGGAGCAGCGTCGCGACGACGTTGCCGTCGCGAGTCGATCACCGTGACCGTCACCCGTTCGGCGTGCGAGAGCTTGAACGAGATCAGCTCTTCTTTGTGGCGCCCGGCCGGTGTCGGCGAGAAGTTCGACGTGAGCTGAAAGCGCTGCACGACCGTCGGCGTGTGCTTGAGGCGCTGGGTCAGGAAGAAGGCGCCGAAGCAGGCGATGACCAGCACCGCGAAGACCACCCTCGCCAACGGGTCGACGCGATCCCGGCCCGGCCCGGCCTCGGCGTCAGGAGCGGCGCCCGCCGCCGCTGCGCTCAATCGCCGCCGCCCAGCGCGAAGCGCTCGACGGTGTCGGAGCGCAGCCCGAGCCGCAGCGTCTCCAGCGAGAGGACGTCGGCCGGGGCGATGTTGCCGAGGTTGCACTCGGTGCCGAAGTGCTTGAGCAGCCACACCTGCTGCGCCTGCTGCGGCGCGTCGAAGATCAGGCGGTGGTGGTCGATCGAGTGCGCGATCTCCTCGATCAGGCCCGTGCGCGGCTCGCCGTTGGCGCGGTAGATGCCCGCCGTGCCCGACTCGCGCGCCTCGGCGATCACCTTCCAGGCACCGGCCTCCAGATCCCGTTCGATCTGTTCCACCCACACGTACGGGGCCATGATGAAGTCGACGTCCTTGCTGCCCACCTCTGCGAACACGGTGAACTCCGAGGACAGGCGTTCGATCAGCTCGCGCTTGACGTCGGCCGCGAGCTCGATCGTCCCGTCGGAGATCTCGACGTGGCGCAGGCCCAGCTCGCGCAGCCAGGCGATCAAGCCCGTCCACCCGCCCCTGGCGGATCGCGATCTCGGTGAGCGTGCCGCCGAGCACGACCGGGATCCCGCGCGCCGCGTAGAGCGCGAGCTTCGCTTCAGGTTGGCCGACACGACCGCCGTGCCCCAGCCGAGCTTGACGATGTCGACGCTCGGGCCGGCCACCTCGAGCAGGCCGTCGACCTCGGCGACCGAGAGACCGCGGTCGATCACGTGGGTGATGCCGTGCTCGCGCGGCTTCGCCGAGCGCTCCGGGATGTCGAGGAAGCCGGCTATGGCGCCGAGGTGGTCGTGGCCTTGTCGGCGCCGACGACGACCACCACCTTCGCCGAGCCGGCCAGAACGGAGACGCCCTGTTCCATCGGCTCGACGTGGCTGACCGACAGCGAGCGCGCGACCTGTGCCGCGTCGGCCTGATGGCCGCTCGCGTACTCCACGACCGTCACTTCGTTGGCCCCTGGCGGGCGCCCGAAGCGGGCTGCCGCCTGCGAGTAGCCGCTCTGCTGCAGCTGGGTTGAGACCCGGGACGCGAGCCCCGTCGTTTCCGTGCCGTTCAGGACGACGACGCTTGTTTCCGCGGGGGGCGTGGCCTTCGCCTGTTTGGCGGTGGATTTCGAGCTCTTGTGATGGGTGGTGCTCGTCGCGGTGACCGAGGAGCTCGAGCTCCGGTGGGCGCCGCTCGTCCCCTTCGAGCTGGGCGATCCGCCTTTCGTGGCGAACACGAGGACCAGCGCCACGACGATCGCGGCTCCCAGAGCGACGATCGCGATCCTCCGCCGCGATCCTCCGCGGGGCTCGCGCCGCGACGAGCGCCCGCGATCGGCGCTGTCCGTCGCCTGGCGTGCGGCGCCGTCGCGAGGGGGCGCGCCCGCCGTGCGCGACGCTGCTGCGGCCGCCCCGGCGGCCTCACCCCGTGCCGGCGTGCGGCGCGGAGCAGAGGGCGCCGGCGGCAACGGTGGGCGCTGGCGCTCGGCCGGCTGAGCCGCGGTCGCGCCGGCCCGCCTGTGGCTGCGCTGCGGGCGAGGGCGCCGGTGGGCTCGGGGAACGCGGGGCCGCTGGAGCCGCTGACGCCACCGGCGCCGCGCTCGCAGTCTGGCCGGCCGTCGCGGCGGCGGCAGCCGTCGCCGGTGCCGGCGGTGTGGCTACGGGCTGGGGCGCCGCGGGCGCGCCGTTCTGCTGGGCCGGCTGCGATTGGGCGCGCTGCGTGCCGGCGGCCGACGCGGGCGCGCCGAGCGGCGCGCCCGGTGGCTGTGCCGACTTCGCGGTAGCTGCCGCGGGCTGCTGCCAGGGGATCGACTGCGGCCCCTGGCCGGGTTGCGATGGGGCCGCAGACGGGGTGGCCGGCGAGGCGCCCGGCGCGGCGGGCGTCGCCGGGGTGGCGGGCGCGCCCGTGGGCTGGGCTGCGGGGTCGTGGCTGGGATGCGGGGCTCGCGGGCTGGGCTGCAGGGGTCGCGGCCCCCGCTGCGGCGCCTGCCGCCGCGGCAACCGCCGGAACGGCGGCGGGCGGGGGGATCGGCGCGACCGGCGCGCCCGAGGCGCTCACGGCCTGACCTGGCTGGTACCTGTGTCGCCGGGCACCCGGCCGGGGGTGCAGCGGCTGGGCGCGCGGGACGGTCCGCACCGCCTGGCGCCGGCGGGCCCTGCACGCGCGCGGCAGCCGCGGCGGACACCCGCTGCTCCATGTCGGCCGCCCGCTCGGGCGCGCGTCCGGCCCACTCGCGCAGGCGCCTGATCTCCCGCGCCTGGGAGAAGACGAGCAGCGACAGGACGGCGATTCCCAGCGAGCCCTGCGAAGGCGGCGATCGCGCCGATCTTCGTGAAGGTGCTCGAAACCGAGAAGGCGAGCAGCGAAACGCTCATGAATCCGGGGAGTGTACGAGGGGCTCAGGCGCACCGCGCTGCCGTGGCGGGCGTCACGGCCTGGGCGGCACCGTGCTGCTCGGGCTCCGCGATCGCCGCCGGCGCCGGCGCGGGCTCCGGCTCGCCGCCGTCGCGCAGTTCGCGGGAGAGCTCGGAGACCTTCGCCGCGAGTCCCGCCGCGTCGCCCTCGAGCACGAGCAGCCCGATCTCGGCGAACATCGACTCGACCGCGCCGCAGCCCGAGCGGCTCGCGCTCGGCGCGCAGGATCTTCTCCGCATCGGTCGGACGCGCGCGCTCGTAGCTGTTGAAGAGCTGCTCGTGGAGCTTCTCCCCGGGGCGGCTGCCGACGATCTCGATGTCGATGTCGCGGTCGGGGTCGAGGCCCGAGAGCTCGATCATCGCGCGTGCGAGGTCGACGATCCGCACCGGTTCGCCCATGTCGAGCACGAACACGTCGGCGCCGGGCTGTCGGAGATGCGCTGGCGGCGCGCCCCGTTCTGGGGGGCCCGCGCCGCGGCGAGCGAGCCGGAGCGGATGATCAGCTGCACCGCCTCGGGGATCGTCATGAAGTAGCGCGTCATGCGCTCGTCGGTGACCGTCACCGGGCCGCCGCGCTCGATCTGGCGGCGGAAGATCGGCACGACGCTGCCCGAGGAGCCGAGCACGTTGCCGAAGCGCACCGCCGCGATAGCGGGTCTCCGGGGAAGCGCGCGGTGGCGGCCTCGAGCGCGAACTCGGCGAGCGCCTTGGAGGCGCCCATCACGGTCGCCGGCGCGACGGCCTTGTCGGTCGAGACGAGCACGAAGCGCGACGTGCCGCTGCGCCGGCGACGTGCGCGACGACCCGCGTGGCGATCGCGTTGTTGCGCACCGCCTCGACGGGGTTGGCCTCCATCAGGCCGACGTGCTTGTAGGCGGCGGCGTGGAAGACGACGGTCGGGCGGTGCTCGGCGAACACCTCGCGCATGCGCTCCTCTTCCTTGCAGTCGGCGAGCACGGCCGCGAGCATCGACTCCGGCACGTGGCGCTCGTCCTCGAGCTCGCGCTGGATCGAGAAGAGGTTGTCCTCGGCGTGGTCGAGCAGCACGATCCGGTGCGGCTCGACGCGCGCGATCTGGCGGCACAGCTCCGAGCCGATCGAGCCGCCGGCGCCGGTCACCAGCACGACCTGTCCGGCGAGGTAGGCGCCGACGCGCTCGAGCTCCATGTGCACGGGCTCGCGCCCGAGCACGTCCTCGACGCGCACCTCGCGCACCTGCCGGGCGAGCGCGCCGCGCGTCTGCAGCAGCTCGAAGACGGTCGGCAGCGTCCGCACCGGGATGCCGCGCTGGCGGCACTCGCGGACGATCCGCGCGCGGGTCGAGCCCGGCGCCGAGGGGATCGCGATGATCACTTCGTCGGGCTCGGCGTCGTCGAGGATCCGCGGCAGGTCGGCTTCGGTGTTGCCGCGCACGCGCACGCCGTCGATGCGCAGCCGGTGCTTGGCGGGATCGTCGTCGAGGAAGCCGACCGGCACCAGGCCGAGCTCGCGGTTGCGCATGATCTCGCGCAGCACCATCCGCCCGCCCTCGCCGGCGCCGGCGATCAGCACGGTGCGGTCGCCCTTGCGCGCGGAGCGGAAGGCGGCCAGCGGGCGGCGCTCGTAGATCGTGCGCGCGAGCGCCCTGACGCCGACGAGGAACACCAGCGCGAGCAGCGCGTAGAGCACGATCACGCCGTTGGGCAGGACGACCGCCACGGTCGCGTGGGCGTCTCGTGGCGCCCGTCGCGAGCGGCGGGTAGGCGTGGGTCGGGCGGAAGATCTCGATCGCCCACGACCGTCAGCAGCACGATCAGCACGACGGCGCGCACGACGGCCTCGTAGTCGCGCTGTCCGGCGTAGCGCCAGCGGCGCTGGTAGACGCCGGAGAGGACCAGCACGGGAAGGCTGCCGGCGAAGCACCCACCAGATCGTCGCCGAGCGCAGCTCTTCGTAGTGCTTCGGCGGGCCGTTGTTGAAGCGCAGCTGGAAGGCGAGGTAGTACGCGAGCGCGACCAGCGCCCCGTCCACCGCGAGCTGGGGCAGCGAGTGACGATGGAGCGGGAAGGCCGCCGAGCGGATCCGTCGGCGCATTGTGGAGATTGTAAGCGGCTAGGGCGCGTCTGTCGCGGCGCGGCCGCGGCGTTGCGGCGCGCGCCGCACAACGGGGAGAGCAGCAGATCGACGAGCAGGCCCGGGTCGCGCCGCACACGCGGGCTCGCGCGGCGCCCGCCGGCCGGCCGGGAGCTCGCAGCGCGGCGGCGTCCTCGAGCATCCGCAGCCGGCCTTCGGCGATCAGCCGTTCGTCGACCGCGCCCGAGCCGGCCCTCGAAGGTCGTGTAGACGGGGATCGCCGAGCGCGACGGCCTCGCGGTTCATCGTCCCGCCCGGCGGAGATCACGAGCTCGGCGGCGGCGATCAGCGACTGCGCGTCGATCGCGTGCTCGGGGACGACGAAGCCGGGGATCGCGGCGAGCTGCGGGCGCTGGGCGGCCACCCGCGGCAGCACCACCACCTGCAGGCCGTCCTGCTCGGCGGCCACGCGCAGGCGCTCGAGCACCGCTCCGAACAGGTCGCTCTCGAAGCGGTGGTAGAGGGCGAGCTCCGGCGGCGTGCGCACCACGACGATCGGCCTGGCGGGGTCGAGGCCGAGCTCCGCCGGCACGCCCGGGTCGGGCTCGAAGTCGGCCAGGTAGTACTCCTCCTTCAGGCCCTCGTAGCGGCGCAGCTTGCCGTCGGCGCCGTAGCGGCTGCAGGCGCTCGGGCGGGATCGCCTCCGGCACGACGACCGCCGCGGCGAGGCGGCAGTTGACGTTGTGCTGGACCGTCGCCCACTCGTAGTCGAACATCGTCGAGCTGGGGATCCGCAGCAGCGCGGCCGCGACGGTGACGTCGTTGGAGCCGTGGCCGAGCGCGATGTCGAACGCGCCGGCGCGCGAGCCGCGCCCAGCGCACGAGCGCCGCCGTGCGCGAGGCCAGACCGGTCGCCTTGGCGACCAGGCGCCCGCCGCGGTGGTGGCCGATCGCCGTGTGCTCGATGCCCAGCCGCTCGCACAGCTCGAGCGTCTGCGCGAAGTCCCGCGCCGTCACCGCGACCTCGTGGCCCTCGCCCTGGCAGGCGCTCGATCACGGGCCGCATCACGAGCACGTGGGGGCTGTTGGTGAGGTCGATCCAGACGCGCATGCGCGAGGCACGGTAACGCCACCCGGCCCGGGATCGCCTGCCGGCGACGAACGGATTCTCATCTCGGGCAGGGGGGCGGTCTGTATCGTTGGCGCCCGCTTTGCTCGTCCTCGCCTCGATCTCGGAGACGCTGTTCAACGAAACCGCGCACTTCGTGCGCGAAGGCGGCTTCCGCCGTCTTCGTGCTGATGCTGCTCGAGAGCGCCTGCATTCCGATCCCCTCCGAGGCGACGATGCTGTTCGCCGGCTTCGCCGTCGCCGACCCGACCGCCAGCAGCGCCGCACACCACCTCTGACGCTGCTCGGGATCGTCACCGCAGGCGTGCTCGGCAACCTGGTCGGGTCGTGGATCGCCTACGGGATCGGTCGTGCCGGGCGCCTCGAGCTGATCGAACGCCACGGGCACTGGCTGCACATCAAGCCCAGCCAGATCGAGACGACCGACCGCTGGTTCGCGCGCTACGGCGCGCCCGCGGTCTTCTTCAGCCGGATGCTCCCGATCGTGCGCACGTTCGTCTCGCTGCCGGCGGGCGTCGCGAAGATGCCGTTCGGGCGCTTCACCCTCTTCACGGTGCTGGGCTGCATCCCGTGGGTGCTGGCCCTGGGAGTGGCCGGCGAAGCGCTCGGCAGCGACTGGAAAGACGTCCGCAAGTGCTTCGAGTACGTCGACTACGCCGTCGTCGCGCTCGTCGTCCTCGGCATCGTCTACTGGATCGTGCGCCGCCGACGGGGACGCCGCGAGCCGGCGGAGAATGCCGCCGGCTGAGCCCGGGCTATCGCTCGGTCATCCCTGAGGCAGGGTCCCCGCCCGGGTCCCGCGGAAGCGCTGCCGGCTCGCCCGGCGGCGGAGGTGATCGGTCCCCTGGCGCCACCGGCGTTCCTCCTCCCGCGCCCCGGATCCGCACAATAGGTCTTCGATGGCAGCGGTTGGCACCCTGATCGGCGGACGCTACCGGCTCGACGCGGTGATCGGCCGCGGCGGCATGTCGACCGTCTACAAGGCCTTCGACACGGTGCTCGAGCGCCCCGTGGCGATCAAGCTGATGCACCGCGAGATCGCGACCGACTCCGACCAGCTCGAGCGCTTCCGCCGCGAGGCGCGCTCGGTGGCCCAGCTGAACCACCCCAACGTCGTCTCGGTGATCGACGCCGGCGAGGAGCCCCTGCCCGAGGACGAGCACGCCCACAACCACGACGGGGCTGCGGGCACGCCGTACATCGTGCTCGAATACGTCGACGGCGAGACGCTGAAGAGCGTGATCCGCCGCGACGGGCCGCTCGAGATCCCGCAGGCGCTCGCCTACGCGATCGAGATCGCGCGCGCGCTCGGCGCCGCCCACGAGCGCCAGATCGTGCACCGCGACGTCAAGCCCCACAACGTCCTGATCGACCCGGAGGGCGGCGCGAAGATCACCGACTTCGGGATCGCCCGGTCGCTCAGCGAGGAGGGCCTGACGATGGCCGGCCGCGTGCTCGGCACGACCGACTACGTCTCGCCCGAGCAGGCGCTCGGGCAGCCGGTGACGCCCCAGTCGGACCTCTACTCGCTGGGCATCGTGCTGTACGAGATGCTGACCGGCGACGTGCCCGTTCCACGGCGACTCGCCGGTCGCGGTGGCGATGAAGCACGTCCGCGAGGAAGTCCCCGACGTGCAGGCCCGCCGCCCGGAGATCTCCGCCGCGACCGCCTCGGTCGTCGACCGCGCGGTCGCCAAGGACCTCGCGCAGCGCTACCCCGACGCCGCCGCGATGACGTCCGACCTCGAAAACGTGCTGGCGATCGAGGCCTCGCGCACCGGGCAGACGACCGGCGAGGTGACGACGGTGCTGCGCAGCCTGCGCGGCCGGGCGCGGCGCCGGCTGCCCTGGCGCACGCGCCACCCGGCGCGCTGGCTCGCCTCGCCTGGCGCTGCTCGCGGCGATCGTCGCTGATCCTCGTGTCCTCGCCGGCGAAAACGCCCATCGCGGCACCGGCGTCGCGCCCGGCGCCGCCTCGCAGCGCCGGGCTCGTCGCCGTGCCGCTGGGCCAGTCCTCGGCGCACGACTACAACCCGTTCGGCACCGGCCCGGAAAATCGCGATCAGATCGGCAACGTCGTCGACAGCGACCCGACCACGACCTGGAGCACCGAGCGCTACTACGAAGGGACGCTGCACAAGGCCGGCGGCACCGGCCTCGGCGTCTACCTCGATGCCTCGCCGGGCGTCATCGGCCGAGGTATCGAGATCCAGACACCGACGCCCGGCTTCGCGGTGCAGATCTACGTCGCCGACAAGATCGAGCATCGCTGCCCTTCGGCGACTCCGGCCTCGCTCGCCTCGCGCGGCTGGAAAGGCCCGGTCGGGGCGAGCGCCGAACGTCCGCGACGGCGAACGGATCCGCCTGCACCCGCTGGAAGGGCCGCACCGCTACTACCTGATGTGGATGACGACGCTCCCGCCGCACATGGAGTCGGCGACGATCGCCGACATCACGCTGTTCAAGTGAGGCGCGGGCCGGGCGCGGCGGAGCGGCTCGCTCCGCACGGGCGCCGGCATGGTCAGTTGCGTCGCGCGGCCTGCCGGCTGTGGCGCTCGAGCGCCAGCCGGCAGAGCCGGTCGACGAGCTCCGGATAGGGCACGCCGCTGGCGTCGAGCAGCTTTGCGTAGACGCTCGTCGGGCGTGAAGCCGGGCATCGTGTTCAGCTCGTTGACGAGCACCTCCTCGCCGTCGACGAAGAAGTCGACCCGGGCCAGCCCCTCGCAGCCGACCGCGCGGAACGTCCGCAGCGCCAGCTCGCGAACCCGATCGCGGGCGCGCGGGGAGATCCGGGCCGGGATCAGCAGCTCCATGCCGCCGGGCGTGTACTTCGCCGCGTAGTCGTAGAACTCGCCCCCGAAGACGATCTCGCCCGGCTCGGAGGCCAGCCGCGGACGGGCGCTCGCCTGCCGGCGCCTCGAGCACGCCGCACTCGACCTCGATGCCGCCGGCCGCCGCCTCGACGATCGCGAGCGCGTCGTGGGCGAACGCCCCGCTCGAGCGCGGCTGGGAGCTGCTCGCGGGCCTCGACCTTGACGATGCCGACCGACGAGCCGAGGTGGGCGGGCTTGACGAACGAGGGCAGCCCGACTGCGGCGGCGCGGGCGATCGCACCGTCCCGGTCGTCCTCGAACTCCTCCTCGCGGACGCCCGCGTAGCTCCACCTGCGGCACGCCGATCGTGGCCATCAGGTCCTTGAAGAGCACCTTGTCCATCGCACACCGCCGAGGCGGCCACGCCGGCGCCCACGTAGGGAACGCCGAGCGTCTCGAGCATCCCCTGGATCGCACCGTCCTCGCCGTAGGGGCCGTGCAGGACCGCGAACACGACGTCGGCCCCCGCGAGCCCCTGCCCCGGCGCCAGCGAGACGACGGCGCCGTCGCGGCGCCAGACGCCGTCGCGGCCGATCTCGATCCAGGTGACCTCGTGCCCCGCCGCGCGCAGGCCGTCGCGCACGGCCGCTGCCGAGGACAGCGAGACCTCGTGCTCGGAGGAGCGCCCGCCCGCGAGCACGGCGACGCGGAGCGTCGAGACGGCCGCGTCCGCCGCGCCCGACCCGCCCTTCGCGGCCACGTCAGGCACCGGGACTCGCCGGCGTCGTCGGGGTGGTCGGCGTCGTCGGTGGGGTGGTCGGCGTGGTCGGAGTCGTTTCCGGGCCGAGCACGTCGACGGCGATCGTGACCGTCGAGCCCTTCGGGGCTTTGGCGCCCGCGGCGGGGCTCTGGCGCAGGACGATCCCCACCTGCGCGGGTTCGCTCGTCTGCACCGAGGTCGTCTTCGGTTTGAAGCCCGCCTGGCCGAGCGTCACGAGGGCCAGCGTCTGGCTCTGGCCCACGACGTTGGGCACGGCGATTTCCTTCGGAGCCTGCGCGACCGTCAGGTTGACCTTGCTTTCGGCCTTCACCGAGGCGCCCGTCGCGGGCGACTGCGAGAGCACCGTGCCGGGCGACTGCGTGGAGGAGCTCTGCTTCGTGACGGTGCCCACCGACAGGCCCGCGTTGGTCAGCGTGGCTTCGGCGGCCGACAGCGACTGGCCGGTCACGTCGGGCACCTTCACGGGAGCCGGCCCGCTCGAGACGATCACGGCCACGGGGCTGCCCAGCTGCTTCTCGGTCCCGGCCGGCGGGTTGGTGCCGATCACCTTGCCGCTGGCGACCGTCGAGCTCGTTTCCTGCGTCGTTTTCGGCTTGAAGCCGGCCTTTTTCAATTGCGTGACCGCATCATGCGAGCTCAGGCCTTCGACGTCCGGGACCGGTGCGCTGGCGGGGCCGCCGGAGACGACGATGCCCACCTTGGTGCCCTTTTCGACCCGCGTGCCGGCGGCGGGCGACTGGCTGATGACCTGGCCACTCGGCACGGTCGAGCTCGGTTGCAGCGAGGAGACGGGGTCCAGGCCGCTCCGGTGCAGGATCGCGCTGGCGGCCTGTTCGCTCTGACCGCTGACGTCGGGCACGGAGACCTTCCCGGCCGGGGAGAGCAGAAGCACCGCGGCGACGAGCGCCGCGAGGACCGCTGCGTGCCGAGCCCCCACCAGAGCAGCCGCTTGTTGCGCCGCCTGCGCTGCTCGTCCTCGCCCGGGGGGTACTCCTCGAGATAGGCCGCCGGAGCCGCCAGCATGATCCCGGTGGGCGGCTCATACGGCTGCTCGGCTGCATAGTGGCCGTCGACGGACGCGCCCTGATCGGGCAGCGCGGCGCGCTCGATCTGCAGCGCCGCGATCAGCTCGTCGTCGTCGGCGTAGCGTTCGATCGGATCCTTGGCCAGGGCCCGCAGCACGACCGCGTCGAGCGACGGCGGCAGGGCCGGGTTCAGCTCGCTCGGCGGCCGCGGGGTCGCCGAGACCTGCTTGAAGGCGATCGCCACGGCGGTCTCGCCCTCGAAGGGAACGACACCCGTGAGCAGCTCGTAGAGGATCACGCCGACCGAGTAGATGTCCGACGCCGCGCTCACCGCGTAGCCCTGTGCCTGCTCGGGCGAGAGGTACTGGGCGGTGCCCATGATCGAGCCCGTGAGGGTCATGTCCGAGGCGCCCGCGCGGGCGATCCCGAAGTCGGTGACCCGCGCCCTCCCCTCGTCGTCGAGGATCACGTTGTGCGGCTTCAGATCGCGGTGGATGACCCCCCGGCGATGGGCGAAGCGGGCCGCCCGCAGGATCTGGATGACGGTGTCGATCGCGACGGCGGGCTCGAGCGGGCCAGCTTCGCGGACGATCGCCTTCAGCGAGCGCCCGGCGACGTACTCCATGGCGATGTAGTAGGTGCCGTTCCACTCGCCGCGGTCGAAGATGCCGACGATGTTCGGATGCGACAGCGCGGCGGCGCTGGAGGCCTCGCGCTTGAAGCGCTCGACGAACTCCTGGTCTTCGGCGAAATGGTGGTGAAGCACCTTCACGGCGACCTCTCGTCCGAGCAGCTGATCCTGCGCGAGGTAGACGTCGGCCATCCCCCCCGAGCCCAGTCGCGAGAGGACGCGGTAGCGCCCGTCGATGATCGTGTCGGGGTCAATCATGGAGCAGCTGTTCCATCACCTGGCGGGCGACAGGGGCGGCGAACGAAGCGCCCTGTCCGGGTACGCCCTTGAGGGTCACGGCGATCGCAACGGTCGGGTTCTGGGCGGGCGCGAAGGCGATGAACCAGACGTTGTTGATGGCCGTCCCGATCTGCGTCTCGGCGGTGCCGGTCTTGCCGGCCACCTGCACGCCGGGGATCTGCGCCGAGGTTCCGGTGCCTTCGTTGACGACGGCTTCCATCATCGTGGTGACATCGGCGGCCGTGGACCGTTTCATCACCCTGGACTGCACGCGCGGCGTCACGCGCAGCGTTGTCTGGCCTTCGGAGTTGACGATCCGGGACGTCAGGTGGGGGACCATCAGCGTGCCGTGGTCGGCCACCGCCGAGGCGACCTCGGCCATCTGCAAGGGGACGACGGCGAGTTTGTCCTGGCCGATGCCCATGCGCCCAACGTCGACCCGTTCGCTGGTCGGCGGGACGATCCTCCCGTTTTCGACCTCGCCGCTCGTCGACATTTCCGTCGCCGGGTAGTCGAGCTTGGGCTTGCGATCGAAGCCGAAGCGGTTCATGTAGCGCCCCATCGTCGGCTTGCCGACCTTTTCGGCCACCTGCGCCCAGACCGTGTTGACGGAATGCGCCATCGCTTCGGTCAGGGTGATCGGCCCGAAGTTCTCGTTGTTGTCGTTCTGCAGGGGCACGCCGGAGATCAACACGTTGTCGCGCCCGTCGACGGTCGATTCGGGCGTGAACTGCCCGGTGTCGATCGCCGCGGTGGCCGTCACGACCTTGAAGGTCGAGCCCGGCGCGTAGCCGAACTGCGTGGCGCGGTTCACGAGCGGGCTCTGGCTGTCGTGGGTGAGCCGTGCGAAGGCGGCCGCCGAGCTGACGGTGTTCGGGTCGAAGCTCGGGGAGGAGGCCATCACGGTGACCCTGCCGGTGCGCGGTTCGAGCGCGACGACCCCGCCCTCGTGTTCGCCGAGCGCTTCCACGGCGACCTGCTGGGCCTTCGGGTCGAGCGTCGTGACGACCTTCTGGCCACGCGGTTTGTGCCCCTGTAGCTGATCGAGGATCGCCTGCAGGCCCGTGTCGGTCTGCCCGTTCAGGTAGGCGCTCCGGAACCGCTCGATCCCGGTGCTGCCACGGTCGGTGAAGTAGTAGCCGACCGTGTTCGCGAACAGGCTGCGGGTCGGGTAGGTCCGTTCGTAGACCCCTTCCGAGCCGCGCCGGCTGCGCGCCAGCACCGTGCCGCCGGCGGCGACGATCGGGCCGCGGGCGATGCGCTGCTGCTCGAGCAGGGTGCGCGCGTTGAGTTTGTTTTCCCGTAGCGAGGATGCTTCGAAGATCGTCCAGCGCGACGTGAACGCCACGAGCAGCGCGAACAGCACGACCACGAGGCCGTAGAGACGGACGATCGGTCGGTTCACAGGCGGGCACTCATTCGAGTTGGTCGAGTTCGAGGCTGCGGATCAGGGACGCGGCCTTCGCTTCCGAGCGCAGCGTGTGGTCGAGCAGGGTGCCCCGGCGCTGGGGGCTCAGTGTGGAGGCGCCGACGCCGGAGACATACTGGCTGCTGTAGAGCTCGATGTTGCCGGGGAGCGTAAAGGGCACGCCCTGGTAGAGCGTCACCAGGCCGCGATCGTTGGTGCCGATGAAGTAGACGGACTGGATCGCCAGGAACGCTCCGGCGGTGATCAGCGCGAGGACCAGCAGCGTGCCCACGAGCACGCCCAGCCGGCGAGGCCGGATGCGGGAGCGCCGGCGCTCTCCACCGGGACGCTCGGCGGGGCGTCGCGGCTGGCGCTGCCTCGCCGCTCCGATCACGTGCGCCTCCGTCGCTCCCTCGCCCCCGGCTGGCCCCCCGCCGCCGTCGGCACTGGCCTGCTCGGCATCGATCTGCACCGCCGGGATCCCCGTCAGGGTCGCCTGCTCGGCGATGGGCGCATCGCCCCCGACCTCCTCGAGGCGCAGCAGGATCACGGTGATGTTGTCGCGGCCCCCGGCCTCGTTGGCGGCCGCGATCAGCGCCTCGCCCGCGTCGCGCAGGCGGGGCGTGGAGAGCAGCACCTCGGTGATCCGCTCCTCGGAGATCATCGTCGTCAGCCCGTCGCTGCAGATCAGGTAGACGTCGCCGCCGAGGCCCCGAAAGGAGCGGGTGTCGACCTCGACCGTGCCCTCGATGCCGAGCGCCCGCGTGATCACCGACCGCTGAGGGTGCTCGACGGCTTCCTCGGGGGTGAGCCGTCCCTGACGCATCAGCTCGTCGACCAGCGAGTGATCGTCGGTCAGCCTCAGCAGCTCGCCGTCGCGGAGGCAGTAGGCGCGACTGTCGCCGACGTGGGCGATCGCGACCTCGCGCTCGCCGACGTAGACGGCGGTGAGGGTCGTGCCCATACCGGCCTGCTCGGCGTTGGCGTGTGAGAGCTCGTGGATGCGGGCGTTGGCCTGCTGGGCGAGCCCCGCGAGTGCCGCCTCGGGCTGGCGGCCGTCGGGCAGCCCCGCCTGGAAGGTCTCGGCGGCGAGATGGGAGGCGACCTCACCTGCCTGAGCTCCGCCCATCCCGTCTGCGACCACGAACAGCGGCGAGCGGACCATCAGGGAGTCCTCGTTGGCACGGCGCTGGCGCCCCGTGTCGCTGCCGTAGTACTGCTCGGCCACTCTCAGCATCGGCTAGCCGCTCCCACGACCTAGTCGACCTCGAAGGCGAATTCGCTGTCGCCGATCCGGACGCGGTCGCCGGGGTGCAGCGGCCGGGGCGTCTGCAGGAGCTCCTCGTTCAGGTACGTGCCGTTGGTGGAGCCCAGGTCCTCGACGATCACGCTGCTCCCCTGCTCGTAGATGCGGGCGTGGCGAGCTGACGCGAACGGATCCTCGAGGCGGATCTCGGCGTGCTCGCCCCGGCCGAGGACGAGATCTCCGTCGAGGTCGTAGATCATCCCCGGCTCGTGACCGGGGGCGCGCTCGACCACGAGGCGTGGGGCGCGGCCCGCGTAGTCGACGCTGCCGAGCTTCGAGGCCGAGTACATGCCCGTCGCGTCGGGCGGCGGAGCGTCGCCCGCGAGCGCCTCCCGCTGGGTCCCCGAGGCGCCGCCGAGGTCGCGACGGACGCTGCGGACGACCCACAGCAGGAACAGGTACAGGACGGCCAGGAAACCGAACTTGAGCGCGACGGATGCGGGGTCGAGGCTGTTCACGTGAGCTCGAAGCGGGCCTCCGTCGAGCCGAACTCGATGTGGTCGCCGGCGTGGAGGATCTGGCGCCCGCGGATCGGTTGGCCGTTCACGAGCACGCCGTTGGTCGAGCCCAGGTCCTCGATCTCCCAGCCTGCGCCGCCGGGTCGGATCTGGGCGTGGCGCCGGGAGATGCCGGTGTCCTCGAGCACGACATCACAGTCACGGCTGCGGCCGACGGTACCGCCCGTCGGGGGCAGCAGCAGCCGACGTCCGCCCACCGACAGCAGGGCGCGGGGCGCACGCTCTGCGTGGGCCGCCTCGACCGGCCCGCGGACCCGGGCGGAGGTGCTGTAGATCATCGTCTTGCCGTGCTCTTCCTCGTCGGGGAACCGCTCGGGGGGCGCAGCGGGGGGCGCAGGCTGCCCTTCGGCTGAACTCTGACCGTCGGGGCGGACCAACCGGGCCTGGATCCCGAACTCGCCGAGCGTCAGTCGCTCGTCGGTCTCGAAGGACACGTGGACGGGCGCGGCGAGAATCAGGTTCTCGCGCCGGGCGTGCTCGAGCAGGTACGCGCAGAGCTCGTCGATCACCTCGCGGTTCGACGCCTTCGTAGCGTTCACGATCCTCCGGCGAGAGCCACACCACGTACTCGCTGGGGGCGTAGACGCGCGAGACGGAGACCGTGCGGTGGGCGTCCATCTCGCGGGCCAGCTTGCGGGCCAGTTCCATCGGCCGGACCTCGGAGCGGAACGCGCGGCCGAACGAGCCCTCGACGAGTCTCGCGATGGTGTTCTCGACGCTCTTGAGCAGGTTCATCGGCAGGGTGAGACGGGCCGCAGCGGTGACGTGGCGGCGGCCCTCAAGGCCATGCTACGCACACTCGTGCCGTTGAGAGCCCTACGGGGGGCCACGCAGCGCGCGGGCGCCGACCGCTATGAGCGCGCCCAGCACGGCCCCGAGCACGGCGCCCCGCGGAGAGGGGTGGCTCGCCGCGGCACCCAGGCCGGCGTCGAGCGCGGGCGCGGCGGCGCAGATCGCGGCCGACCAGACGATCGCGGCGATGGCGTCCAGGGCGGCGTGCGAGCCCCGCACGATCCAGGGCAGCACGAGCGCCCCGACGCCCCACAGCAGAGCGCCGTAGAGGACACCGGTGCTGAGCAGCGGCCCGACCACGTGGGAGGCGGCACTCGAGACCGACCCCTCCCATACGGCCCGGGGCGGCGTCCGGGCGGCGGGACCGAGCCACAGGCGCCGCCCGAGGAGCGGCTCGGCGAGCGCGAGCCACCAGTAGCCGAGGGCGCCGAGCACGAATCGCTGACGCCATCGCGGCGCCTGGCCGGCGACCGCGGGGTAGGCACCGGCGAGGCCTGCGAGACCGAGGGCCGGGGCGAGCAGGGCGAGGAGCCAGATCGGCGAGACGCGGCGCGAATACGGCTCCACGGGCATCGCCACGAGGGGGGCCAGCGCGGCGGCGAGCAGCAGCGAGGCGCCGGGCTCGCCGCTCACGGCCAGCCAGGCGATGCCCGCGAGGGCGAGGGCGATCCACAGCGTTCGCGGCAGGCCGCCCCGGTCGGGCTCGGGCAGGGCGGGGGGGCGCGGCTCCTCGCGCTCTTGCGGGGGGGCGGGTGCGATCGGCTCGGGCCAAGCCGGTTCGGGGACCTCGCCGCGGCGCGGGCGGCGGGCGGGCGGCGCCTGATCCGCTCCCCTCGGCGCCTCGGGGGGCTGGATGGCCGGCTGCCGGCGGGTGCGAACGATCGGCCGGCGCGGTGCCGGGGGGCCTTCGTCGAGGGCCTCCTCGAGCGCTTCGCGGAGCTGCTCGACGGTCCCGCGGTCCCTCGGGTCCGCCGCGAGCGCGTCGTCGATCGCGCAGGTCAGATCGGGGGACAGGTCGCGCCGGCGGCGGCCGAGCGGCTCCAGGCGCGTGCCGATCTTGCGAACGGTGGCGGCCGGGGTGGCGCCCCGCACCGGGTTCTCGCCACAGAGCGCCTCGTAGAGGACGAGCGCCAGCGCGTAGAGGTCTGCCTCCTCGCCGACCTCTCGCCCTTCGCTCTGCTCGGGGGCCATGTATGCGAGCGTCCCGAGCACGTCCCCGGTGCGGGTGAGGGCATCCTCCTCGGCGATGCTCGCACCGCCGAAATCGGTGAGCTTCCCGACGACCGGCCGCGCGCCGGCCGTGCGGGCGGCGGGAGCGTCGGGGACGAGGACGTTCTGAGGCTTGATGTCGCGGTGGATGACGCCACGGGCGTGGGCGTGCTCGAGCGCGTCGGCGAGGTCGAGACCGATCTCGAGGATCTGCTCGTCCTCGAGCTGTCCCCCGGCGATCAGCCTGGCCAGCGTCTGGCCGTGAACCAGCTCGGAGATCAGATAGAAGGCCTCGCCCTGCGGACAGGCCTCATAGAGGGCGACGATCGCCGGATGGGCCAGCCGCGCGGTCGCCTGGGCCTCGCGGGCCGCCCGCTCGGGGTCGCCGTCGGGCCCCAGCCAGATGCGCTTGACCGCGACCTCCCGCTGCAGCAGCTCGTCGTGCGCCCGCCACACGACACCGAAGCCGCCGGCGCCGAGCTTCGCCAGCAGTCTGTAGCGGCCGAGGACCAGCTGCTCACCGGCGCCTGTGCTGCTCTGAAGAAGGGTCTGCGGCGACTCCACCGGCTCCCGCGTTCGCCGTCGGCGGGCCCTCTCCTCTCCGGTGCTTGCAGGAAGATTCGCATTGAGCGAGAAGTTGCAAGATCGTAGGGAGGGGGGCCGCAGGTCATACTGAGGCCCGTCAGGACCCTGCAAAGGAGTGGAGGCTTTTGTCGTTTTTTGACGATGGCGAGGACACGGCTCCTCAGTCGTCCGCCCGGGCGCCGCGCACGCGGGCGGCGGGAGACCGCCCCCCGACGGGCGCTCCGCGACGCCCTCGCCCGCGACGGCCCGCCCGATCCGGGGGCCCTTCGGGCTACGACCAGCACACGCTGATGGTGCGTCGCCGCGTGGCCGCCGCCGCCGCCGTGGTGCTGCTGATCATCATCGTCCTCGTCATCAACGGCTGCCTGAAATCACAGAAGCAGCAGGGGCTGAAGGACTACAACCGGCAGGTCGGCGAAATCGGGCAGCAATTCGAATCGCAGGTCGCAAAGCCGTTCTTCACGGCCCTCGCGGGGGCGGCCGGCAAGTCGGGGATCGACGTCCAGGTGCAGGTCAACCAGTTGCTCGTCGAAGCCGAGAAGCTGACCTCGCGGGCCAAGTCCCTGAGCGTGCCGGGCGAAATGAGCGCGGCGCAGCGCAACCTGCTGTCGTCGTGCAACTTCCGCGTCGAAGGGATTCAGAAGATCGGCGCGCTGCTGCCGACGGCGCTCGGCGGACAGGGCGCGCAGGCGGCCCCGAAGATCGCCGGCGACATGGAGCTGTTCCTCACCTCGGACGTGATCTACTCGCAGCGTGTGGTGCCGCTGATCCAGGAAACGCTCAAAGCGAACGGGATCCACGCACCCACGCCGCCGTCGCGCTTCCTGCCGAACCTCGGCTGGCTCGACACGAACACGGTGGTCGCCCGCTTGACGGGACAGCCAAGCGCGGGGTCCTCGGCGTCGGTGTCGCCGGGCACGCACGGCAGCGCCCTGGTCGGCGTGGCGGTGGGCACGAACAGCCTGCAGCCCGAACCCACCCTCAACCACATCGCCGGCGGGGGCAGCCCGACGTTCACGGTGACGGCCGAAAACACCGGCGAAAGCGCTGAGAGCAACGTGAAGGTGGAACTCGAAGTCACGGCGGCCGGAAAGGGGCTGAAAGCCTCGCACGTGATCAACTCGATCGAATCCGGAAGCAAGGTCAACGTGGAAATCCCCGTCAGTGGCGTGCCCCTGGGGGTGGCCTCGAAGGTCAAAGTCAACGTGGTGCCCGTCCCGGGCGAGACGAACGCCGAAAACAACAAGAACACCTACCTGGCGATCTTCGGCGAATAGCCGTCGCGCCAGCGGCTAACTTGTGGCGAGATGGTCGGATCGGTCACCGACACGCAGGGAATCATCGCGATCGCGGCGGCCGCGGTGGCGCTTGCCGCGCTGCTCGTTCTGCGTCGTGCTGAGCATCAGGGTGAGGCGACTGCGCCAGGCGCAGCGGCTGGTGATCGGTGAGGAGGGCGAGCGCGATCTGGTCGCGCACGCAGCGAGGATGCAGGAGGCCTTCGAAGCGCTGCGGGACTACGTCGAGGAGACCGCGACCCGCCTCGACGGACGGCTGGCGGGGGCCGAAGCGACGCTGCGCGGGACGTTCGCGCACCGCGCCCTCGTGCGCTACGACGCCTACAACGAGCTCTCCGGGCAGCAGTCGATGTCGATCGCCCTGCTCGACGACGAACGCTCGGGCATCGTGTTGTCGTGCATCCACCACCGCGACCAGGCGCGCGTCTACGGCAAGCGCGTGCTGGCCGGCCGCGGCGAACTCGAGCTCTCGCCCGAGGAGGCCGAGGCAGTGCGGCTGGCGCTGGCGGGCGAAGGCGCCCTCGCGGGCGGGGATGACAACGCCGGCTGAGCCCCGGGCCGGCCGCGGGCCGGCTACCTGGGGCCGGCGGGTACGTTCAGCGAGGAGGCGCTGCTGTGCAGCGCCCTGCCGGACGCGGTCGAACCCGTGCCCGTGGCGAGCATCTACGACGCCGTGATCGCGCTGCGCGAGGGCGAGCTCGAGCTCGCGATCGTCCCGATCGAGAACTCGCTCGAGGGCTCGATCAACGTGACGCTGGACCTGCTCGCCGAACAGGCGCCGGCGGTGCAGATCGTGGGCGAGACGCTGCTGCGCGTGCGCCACTGCCTGATCGCCGCGGCGCAGGTGCCGCTGGCGGAGATCGCGACGGTGCTCTCCCATCCGCAGGTGCCGGGGCAGTGCACCCGCTTCCTGCGCGGGGAGCTGCCCCGCGCGTCGATCCGCCCGGCGGCTTCCACGGCCGAGGCGGTGCGGTCCGTCGTGGCCGCCGCCGACCCCTCGACGGCGGCGCTGGGCACGGCGCTGGCGGCGGAGATCTACGGCGGTACGGTGCTCCGCGAGGGCGTGGAGGACCGCGCCGACAACGAAACCCGCTTCGTGTGGCTGGCCCGCGGTGGGGAGCGCGACGCGGCGGCGCCGTTGCGCGGCGGCGCGAGCGAGGCCAGGCGCTGTTCGATCGTGTTCTGGGGTGCGGGGGCGGAGCACTCGGGGTGGCTCGTGCGGTGCCTGAACGAGTTCGCGGCCCGCGACATCAACCTGACCAAGATCGAGTCCCGCCCGCGCCGCGAGGAGCTGGGCTCCTACATGTTCTTCGCCGACCTCGACGCGGGGCCCGAGCAGGCCCTGCTCGGCGAGGCTCTGGAGGGCCTGGGCGCGATCTGCGAAGAGGTTCGCGTGCTGGGCTCCTACCCGGCGGCTGCCCCGGCCCGCTAGGCCCGGCCTGCCATGTGCCGGGCCAGCCCGATCGCTTGCCGGGGCTGGGCGGCAGTGCGCTGTACGGGGGTTTTGCCCGCTAGACTCCGCCGCGAAGCATGGAGAGCGCGATCCCACCCGAGCCGGTGGGGTCCGTGTCGCCCTCAGAGCACCAGCGGCACGGGCCTGAGACCTCGCCTCGCACGGCGATGGGTGGTCGGGTGCTCGTTCTCAACGCCACCTTCGAGCCGATCAACGTGTGCACGGTGCGCCGCGCGGTCGTACTGCTCCTGAAGGAGAAGGCCGAGCTTGTCGAGCGGGGCCGCTGGGAACTGCACTCGGAGAGCTCGACGCTCGCCCGGCCGGTGGTGATCCGACTCGTCACCTACGTCAAGGTGCCCCGCGATGCGCACCGACGCAAGATCACCCGCCGCGCGGTGTTCGCCCGCGACAGCTGGACCTGTCAGTACTGCGGATCGCGATCGAACCTCACGGTCGACCACGTGATCCCGCGGTCGAAGGGGGGGTCCTCCAGCTGGGAGAACATCGTCGCCTCCTGCGCGCCGTGCAACCGCCGCAAGGCCGACCGGCTGCCCCGCCAGGCCGGGATGCACCCGCGTCGCGCCCCCCGCACTCCGCGCGCCGAGATCTTCATCCACGTGGCCAGCCCGACCATCCCCCAGGCCTGGCTTCAGTACCTGCCGCAGGCTGCCTAGGCGCCGATCGGCGGCAGACGACGAGGGGCGCCCGTGGACGCCCCTCGCGTTGCTGCTTCACTGCTCTGACTGGAAAGACCGAGAGCGGCGGCGCTTCAGCCGGAGGGACCAGGTCCGGCAGCCGTCTCGGGGTGTCCCGGGTTGGATTCCGCTAGGCGGACCAGCCTCCCGACCTAACGGCCGGTCACCTCCAGGGTCCCGCAAGAACTGTCACCTGACGTTTGGACCACCTCCTTTCTCTGGTCTGGCCAGAGTAGCGAACGCGGACGACGTGCGGAAGCAGCGGCCGCGGGAGGGGAATCAGTGGACGATGACGCCGAACTCCTGGGCGTAGGTGGCGCCCGGGTTGCCGTCCCCGAGCGAGTGGGGAACAGCCGGCGTGATGCCGATCCCGGTTTCGGTGTACCTCGCTTCGAGGATGTTCGCGAGGTGGCCGGGCGAGGCGATCCAGGCTTCGACGATCGCCTGCGGGGTGGACAGCGAGTAGGTGCCCCAGGCGAGGTTCTCGCCGATCACGTAGCCGACCGATTCGCTGGCGATGTAGCCGGTCTTCGTGATCCGTTCCACTGGCGTCTCGCCGTCGGGGGCTACGTGAGCGAAGTAGTCGACCTGGAGCATTTCCGCGTTGTGGTCTTCGGCGGCGGCTTCGAGCTGCCCGTTCGCCTTGAGCGGCTCGAGGGAGTGTTCGGCGCGGGTGCGGTTGATCAGGCACAGGACGGCTTCGCGGGCGACGGCGATGTTGGCCGCTTCGGGCGTGAGCTCCGTGTTCTGGCAGGGGGTGGCGAGCACCGTCGCGATCGTCGCGGCCGCCTGGGCGGCGGCGTCGGCCTTCTTCGAGGCCCGCGTTTCGGCCGGCCTTTCGCGGCCCCTGACGGCGGTCGGCCTCGGCACCCTGGGCGCCTTGTTGTGCGCGCGGGCGTGCGGGCCGGGCGCCTTGACGTGCCGGCCACGAGGGCGGCCCTGGTGGCCGGCGCCGTGTTTGCCCCGGTGGTGGGCCTTGGCCGCCGGGTGGGCCCAGGCGGATCCCACGAGGGTGCCGAGGAGGAGGAGGCCGAGGGTCAGGAGGGCTGCAGAGAGAAGCTTGGGGGTTTCGCGCACCCCCACGCTTTCGGCCGCACATTGCGGCTATCTGAGCCCAAGAGTCGAAATCTGGACGCTTAGAAGCGTCCGCCGGCGCCGCTGGTCAGAACCCTGCCCGCTCAGGTGGGGTCGGGCGCAGCACCGTTCTGGTCGGGGCCCTCGGCGGAGGCGTCGACGGCCTCGGCGGTCCCGTTCTCCTCGCCCGTGTCGACGACCAATGCGACGGCGCTGACGTGGTCGTCGTCCTTGAGGTTCATCACGCGCACGCCCGTCGCCGAGCGGCCCTGCTGGGAGATGCCGGCGGCGGCGGTCCGCTGAACCATCCCGCCGACGCTGATGAACACGAGCTCCTGGTGTTCGCGTACGACGAGCGCGCCGGCGAGCGCGCCCTTCTGCTCGGTCAGGCCGATCGTCTTGACGCCTTTGGCGCCGCGGTTGGTCTTGCGGTACTGGCTGATCTGGCTGCGCTTGCCGTAGCCGTGCTCGGTCACGACCAGCAGGTCCATGTCGTCGCGCGCCACGTCCATCGCGATCACGCGGCCGTCCTTACCGACGTCCATGCCCCTGACGCCGGTGGTGTCGCGTCCCATCGCCCGTACGTCGGACTCCGCGAAGCGCACGGTCAAACCGGCCCGGGAGACCATGATGACCTCGTCGTTCGGGTCGACGGCGCGAACGGCCAGCAGCTCGTCGTCGTCGCGGATGTTGATGGCGATGATGCCGTCCGCTTTGATCGGCGTGTTGTAGGCCTCGAGCTCGGTCTTCTTGACGGTGCCGTTGCGGGTCGCGAAGACGAGATATTTCGCCTCGGTGAAGTCGCGCGTGGAGACCACGGCCTGGATCCGCTCGCCCTCACGGAGCGGGAGGATGTTGACGAGCGCGCGGCCCTTTGCCGTCCGCTGGGCCTCGGGCAGCTCGTAGACCTTCGAGCGATAGACCTTGCCGCGGTTGGAGAAGAACAGCAGGTAGTCGTGCGAGGAGGTCACGAACAGGTGCTCGATGAAGTCACCGTCCTTCATGTCCATCCCGGTGACGCCACGTCCTCCCCGCTGCTGCTGGCGGTAGGTGGCCAGTGGCAGCGACTTTATGTAGCCGCTCTGCGTGATCGTGATCACCATCTGCTGGTCGGCGATCAGGTCCTCGATGTCGATCTCGTCCTCGGAGTGGCTGATCTCGGTGCGGCGCGTGTCGCCGAAGCGCTCGGCGATCTCCGCCAGCTCCTCCTTGATCACGCCCAGCACGCGTGACTCGTCGCCGAGGATCGCCCGCAGCTCGGCGATCCGCTCGGTCACATCGGCATGCTCCTGTTTGATGCTGTCCGCCTCCAGGGCGGTCAGCTGCGAGAGGCGCAGGTCGAGGATCGCGGTCGCCTGGATCGCGCTCAGCTCGAAGCGCTCGATCAGCTGCTCGCGGGCGGCTTCGCGGTCGCGCGAGCCGCGGATCAGCTCGATGATCGCGTCGAGGTGGTCAAGGGCGGTGAGCAGGCCCTCGAGGATGTGGGCGCGGGCCTCCTTTTCGGAGAGCTCGTGCTTGGTGCGCCGGACGATCACCTCGCGCTGGTGGGCGACGTAGTTGTGGATCACCGCGCGCAGGTCGAGCGTCCGCGGAACGTTGTCCACGAGCGCGACCATGTTGACGCCGAAGGTCGTCTGCATCGGCGTGTGCTTGTAGAGCTTGTTGAGCACGACCTTGGGAATCGCGTCGCGCTTCAGCTCGATCACCAGGCGCATGCCGCGCTTGTCGGAGTGATCCTCGATGTTGGCGATCTCGGTGATGCGCCCGTCTTTGACTAGATCGGCGATCTTCTGGATCAGCCCGCCGTCGCCGCCCTTCTTGACCTGGAAGGGCAGCTCGGTGACGATGATCGCCTCTTTGCCCTGCTTGAGCGGCTCGACGTGCGCGCGCGCCTGGACGCGGACGCGGCCGCGGCCGGTCTCGTAGGCGTCACGGATGCCGGCGTGGCCGAGGATCAAGCCGCCCGTGGGGAAGTCAGGGCCCTTGATGTGCGCCATCAGCCCCTCGACCTCGATCGACGGATCATCGATGTAGGCCACCGTTGCGTCGATCACCTCGCGCAGGTTGTGCGGGGGAATGTTCGTGGCCATGCCGACGGCGATGCCCGAGGAGCCGTTAACCAGCAGGTTCGGGAAGCGCGAGGGCAGTACGAGGGGTTCCTGCTTTTTGCCGTCGTAGTTCGGCGCGAAGTCGACGGTGTCCATGTCGAGATCCCGCAGCATCTCGGTGGCGATACGGGCCAACCGGGCCTCGGTGTACCGCATGGCGGCCGCCGGGTCGTCGTCGATCGAGCCGAAGTTCCCCTGTCCGTCGACGAGCGGGTTGCGCATCGAGAACTCCTGCGCCATGCGCACGAGCGTGTCGTAGATCGCGGAGTCGCCGTGAGGGTGGTACTTGCCCATCACCTCGCCCACGATCAGCGCGCACTTCGAGTAGGAACGCGTCGGCCCGAGGCCGAGCTCGTTCATCGCATAGAGCACGCGGCGGTGCACGGGCTTCAGGCCGTCGCGGACGTCCGGCAGCGCGCGTCCGACGATCACCGACATCGCGTAGTCGAGGTACGCGGTCCGCATCTCGTCCTCGAGCGCCCGCGGTTCGATGTTGCCTCCGCCGATCACATCAGCGCTGGCCACGATGCCTCCTCACGATCGGAGAGCGCGCCATCAGACATCCAGATTGACGACGGCCCGGGCGTTCTCTTCGATGAATTCCCGCCGGGGCTCGACCTGGTCGCCCATCAACTTGGAGAAGATGCGGTCCGCGGCCACGGCATCCTCGAGGGTGACCTGGGCCAGCACGCGCGTGGACGGGGCCATCGTGGTTTCGCCGAGCTGGTCCGCATTCATCTCACCGAGCCCCTTGAAGCGCTGCACGTTGGCGCCTTTGCGCGCGACCGCCATCACGGCCTCGTGAAGCGCCTCGAAGGACAGGGCGGTCTCGTGGGCGTCGCCGAGGGAGACCTCGAAGGGCGGGGTACCCGCGAGCTCGATCAGCTGCGCATGGACCCGGATCAGCTGGCGGTACTCGTGCGAGTCGAACAGCGTCCGCTTGATGCGGTGCGTGCGCGCGAAGCCGGTGCTGGCCTCGATCGCCTTGACGCGGATCTCGAGCGGGTCCTCGTCGACCATCGCCGTGGTGTGGGAGTCACCGTCGACGTCGGCCCGGCTCAGCAGCTTGATGGCGTCCTCCGCGGTGGTCACCTGCTCGCTCAGCAGCAGCGACTCCTCGAGGAACTGCACGACGTCGTGGCCGTGCTGGCCCCGCAGCGCCAGCGCCCACCCTTCGTACTGCTTGAGCAGCCGCGTGAAGCGCTGCCAGCGGGCCTCGGTCAGCTTGAACTGCTTGGCGTGGCGGTCGAAGATCTCGATCTTCTCCCACTTCTCGGCCAGCAGGAGCTCTTCCAGTTCGGCCTCTTTCTCGATGTAGCGCTCCCGCGAGCCCTGCTTGAGCTTGTACAGCGGCGGCTTCGCGATGTAGACGTAGCCTTCCTCGATCAGCTCTTTCATCTCCCGGAACAGCAGCGTGAGCGCCAGCGTCCTGATGTGAGCGCCGTCGACGTCGGCGTCGGTCATCAGGATCACCTTGTGGTAGCGGGCGTTCTCGATGTTGAACTCGTCGCGCACGCCGGTGCCGATCGCCGTGATCAGGGCCTGGATCTCGACGTTCTGCAGCACCTTGTCGATCCGTGACTTCTCGACGTTGAGGATCTTGCCGCGCAATGGCAGCACCGCCTGGGTGTTGCGGTCGCGCCCCTGCTTCGCCGAGCCGCCGGCGGAGTCGCCCTCGACCACGAACAGCTCGGCCAGCGCCGGGTCCTTGACCGAGCAGTCCGCGAGCTTCCCCGGCAGGGTGGAGTTCTCCAGGGCGGACTTGCGGCGCGTGAGGTCCCGTGCCTTGCGGGCCGCCTCGCGGGCGCGTTGCGCCTGCACGGCCTTGCCGATCACCGCTCGCGCCTCGCTCGGGTTCTCCTCGAGGAACTCGGACAGGCCGGTGTTGACGATCGACTCGACGAAGCCGGCCATGCCGGGGTTGCCGAGCTTGGTCTTGGTCTGACCCTCGAACTGCGGGTCTGCGAGCTTCACCGAGACCACCGCTGTCAGGCCCTCGCGCACGTCCTCGCCGGAGAGGTTGTCCTCTTTCTCCTTCAGCAGGCCGTGGTCGCGGGCGTACTTGTTCAGGGTCCGTGTCAGCGCCGAGCGGAAGCCCGAGAGGTGGGAGCCGCCCTCGCGCGTGTTGATGTTGTTGGCGAAGGAGTGGACGGACTCCTGGTAGGAGGAGTTCCACTGCATCGCCACCTCGGCGGCGCCCTCCTCGGACTCGCCGGCGAAGAAGATCACCTTGCGGTGGACCGTGTCCTTGTTCTCGTTCAGGTAGACGACGAAGTCCTCGATGCCGCCGTCGTACTGGAAGGTGGCCGAGTGGCCCTCGCCGCGCTCGTCGACGATCGAGATCTTCAGGCCGCGGGTCAGGAAGGCGGTCTCGCGCAGGCGCTCTTCGAGCGTGCTGAAGTCGAAGTCGAGCGACTCGAAGATGTCTGCGTCGGGGAGGAACGTGACCTTGGTCCCGGTCGGCTCGCCCTTGGCGAGCTTCTCGCCCTGCGCCAGCGGTGCCAGCGGTGCACCGCGCGAGTACTCCTGGGAGAACACGTGGCCGTCGCGCCGGATCTCCACGCGCAGCTGTTCGGAGAGCGCGTTGACGACCGACACGCCGACGCCGTGCAGGCCGCCGGACACCTTGTAGCCGCCGCCCTCGCCGAACTTGCCGCCCGAGTGAAGGACGGTGAGGACGACTTCGACCGCCGGTTTGCCCTCCTTCTCCATCATCCCCACGGGAATGCCGCGCCCGTTGTCGACCTCCGTCACCGAGTTGTCCGGGTGGATCGTCACGGAGACCTCGGTGCAGAAGCCCGCGATGGCCTCGTCGACCGAGTTGTCGACGAGCTCGTAGACGAGGTGGTGCAGACCCATCACGCCGGTCGAGCCGATGTACATGCCGGGCCGCTTGCGGACCGCCTCGAGGCCCTCGAGGACGCTGATGTCCTGGGCGCCGTAGTCGGCGGAGCCGGCTGTCGAGGAGGCCTGTCCGGCGCCGTCTTTGTCGGCGCCTTTGCCGCGGCTGTCGCTACCTGTTGCCAATGGCCCTCCGATGACGTGGAAACGCCCCGGATTCCGGGGCGCTAGGACCACGGCCAGGGCAAATTGAGTACGCCTGGAAGGATAGCACGAAAGGGGGTCGGAGGCGGTCCCCTCGAGGCGGTAAATGCCTGCAAAATGCAGGGAAACAGGGGTTATGGAAACGCCCGTCGCGGGCCCGCCTCAGCCCGTGCGGCAGCGCAGCTCGCGCATCGTCCCGGCGCCGAGGCGAGCGTTCAGGCGGGGCACGATCTGATCGGCCAGCAGGTCGAGCTCTGCGGCCCAGACGGCGGCCTCGCAGGCGACCGTGAGAACGCCGTCGTCGCTCGGCCACGGGGCGGGCCGCAGCGGCGATCGCGGGACCGGCGGCGGCGGGCCACGACCTCCTGCACTCGAGCCAGCGTGGTGGCCGGGGCGAGGGCGCTGGTGAGGCGCTCGATCGAGTCACCGATCGCCCGTGGGGCACGCCTGCTCACGCCGCGAGCGCCTCCTGCAGGATCGTTCCCGGGGAGATCGCGACGCGCGTGACGCCCGCAGCGGCCGCACCGGGCACGTGGCCGAGGTCGGTCGTCGCGATCACGCTCTGCCCGCCGCTCGAGAGCTCGCGGGCGAGCAGCTCGCGGCGGTGCTCGTCGAGCTCGCTCATCACGTCGTCGAGGAGCATCAGCGGCGTGGCGCTGCGCTGCGGCCTCGAGCAGCGCCGCGCTCGGCGAGCAGCAGGGCCAGCAGGGCCAGGCGCTGCTCGCCCTGGGAGCCGTACACGCGCAGCTCGCGTCCGTCGCGGAGGATCGCCAGCTCGTCGCGGTGGGGTCCGTGGCCGGAGAAACCGCGCTCGAGGTCGCTGGCGAGCCGGGCCGAGAGCTCGGCGACGAAGGCGTCCTCGTCCTCGGCGTCGGACCTGGGCCTGTACTCGAGGGTTACTGTTCCGGTGAGACCGAGCTGGGCGGCGCGCTGCGGAGAACAGCTCGGCGAGCAGCCCCACGGCCTGCGCGCGATCGGCCCGCAGGGCCAGCGCCTTGGCCGCCAGCTCGCGGTCCCATGTGGCGAGAGCGCGTCCGAGGCCGCGCCCCGCGCGGATCCTCGATAGCAGGGCGTTGCGCTGGGCGAGCACCCGCGAGTACTCTCGCCGCGTCGCCGCCCGGGCCGGCCAGAGGGCGGCCACGACCTGGTCGAGGTGTGCGCGGCGAAGCGCCGGCGGACCCTTCAGAAGCTCCAGGCGCTCGGGCATGAAGACGCTGATCAGGGGTCTCGCGGGCACGTCGAGCAGGCGCTCGACCGGCGCCCCGTCGCAGGTCATCCGCTTGACCGCCGGCTCGCCCGGAGCGGCAGTGGCGAAGCCGACGCTCAGCTCGTGCTCCTGATCCTGATCCTCGACGCCGACCGTGACGCGGGTCGCGCGAGCTCCGAAGCGAACGAGCTCACGGTCGGCTCGCGTACGGGGCGAGCGTCCCGTGCAGCCGAAGTAGACGGCCTCGAGGAGGTTGGACTTGCCGGCGCCGTTGGGGCCGTGGACGACCGTCAGCCCGGGGCCGAGCCGTGCCGAGGCGCGGCTGTAGGTCCGGAAGTCGCGCATCTCGACGCTCGTGAGGCGCATCTAGGACCCCGGTCGGCTGGCAGCACGTCGGCTGGCAGCGGGCATGACTTCACACGTTGAGCCGGATCGGCATGATCAGGTAGACGAAGTCACCGGTGTCGGGAGATTCGATCAGGCCGGGGCGCAGTGGGCTGATCAGCTTCAGCACCAGCTCGTCGGTATCGATGCTCTCGAGGCCGTCGCGGAGGAACTCGGGGTTGAAGCCGATCTCGAACAGCTCGCCGTGGTAGGGGACGGGAATCGCCTCGCTGGCCTCGCCGACGTCGGGTGTCTGGGCGGACACCGACAGCGTCCCCTCGCTGAAGCTGAGGCGCAGCGGCGCGTTCTTCTGTGCGAGCAGGCTGATCCGCCGCACGACGTCGGTCAGCTCGGTGCTCGCCAGACGCAGCTCGTGCTCGACCGACTCCGGCAGCAGCTGGCGGTAGTTCGGGAACTGGCCGTCGATCAGCCGCGAGGAGAGCACCACGTCGCCGAGCTCGAAGATCGCCTGGTTCTGGCCCGACGCTGACGGCGACCGTCTCGGCGCCGCGTCTGCTGCTCGATGCGCGCCAGCTCCTGCAGCGCCCGGGCCGGCACGTTCGCCTCGAGCGTTCCCTGCAGCGGCGACTGCAGTGCGGTCTCCTTGACGCTCAGGCGGTAGGAGTCGGTGGCGACCATCCGCAGCTCCTGTCCGGCCGCCGAGATCAGGATGCCGGTGAGCACTGGACGCGTCTCGTCACGCGAGGCCGAACGCGCCACGCGGGAGATCGTCTCCACGAAGGCGGGAGCCGGCAGCTCGACGCGCGACTCCGGGCGACGGGGACGGGAGCGTCGGGAAGTCCTCGGCGCGCAGCGTGCGCAGGTGGAAGGTGGTGGCGCCGCAGATCAGCTCGACGTCCTGCTCGGCGGCGCGCAGCTCCATCGTCAGGCGCTCGGCCGACAGCGAGCGCGCCACGTCGAGGAGCAGGCGGGCGGGCAGCACCGCGGAGCCCGGCCGCGCCACCTCGGCGCTCGAGCGGCATCCGCAGGCCGACCTCCATGTCGGTCGCGAGCAGCTCGCAGGAGCCGTCCTGCGCGGAGATCATCACACCCGACAGGGCCTGCACGGCGCTGCGGGTCGAGGCGACGCGGGTCGCCGTCTGCAGCTGCGTCAACAGCTCGGCCGAGGAAAGGGAGATCTTCATGCTGCGGACTGGGAGGAGATAGTAGTGAGTAGGGGCTGTGGACATGTGGACTTGGCCTGTCTGGGCGCGATTGCGGCCAGGGGCGGTGGATGGGCTGTGGAGGGCCGGTGGAAGTCTCTCAGGCGAAGCGGTCGGGCGGAGCGCGGCAGGGCTCATCTGTACGCTCGTCACCGAGGTCCGTGAACAGCTTCTCCACAGCCTCGCGGGAGCCGTCGTCGGAGGCCAGGCGCGCCGAGGCGCGGCGGCAGGCGTGCAGCACCGTCGTGTGGTCGCGGCCACCGAACTCCCGCCCGATCGCGGGCAGCGAGGCGTCCGTGAGCTGGCGCGAGAGGTACATGGCGAGCTGGCGGGGCCAGGCGATTCGTGGCGAGCGGGCGCTCGAGAGGAGCTCCTCGGGGGAAAGGCCGAAGTGCTCGCAGGTGGCCTGCTGGATCTCGGCGATCGTGCGGCTGCGGGGCTGGCCGGCACGGGGGGCGCGCGGGTAGAGGCTGCGAGAACCTCGCGGGCGAGGTCGGTCGTGAGCGGCCGGCCCGTCAGCGAGCTGAAGGCGACGACGCGGATCAGCGCGCCCTCGAGGGCTCGCACGTTGCTCTCGACGTGCTCCGCGATCGCGGACAGGGCGGTGTCGTCGGCTGGTTCGATGCCGTCGTGGTGCGCGCGCTTGCGCAGGATCGCCAGGCGGGTTGGCAGGTCGGGCGGCTGGATGTCGGCGACGAGGCCGGCCTCGAAGCGCTCGCGCAGGCGGTCCTCGAGCGCCTGCAGGTCGCGCGGCGGACGGTCGGAGGTGAGGACGACCTGGCGGCCGCCGTCGTGCAGGGCGTTGAAGGTGTGGAAGAACTCCTCCTCGGTGCGGGTCTTGCGCTCGAGGAACTGGACGTCGTCGACGAGCAGCACGTCGACGTCGCGGAAGCGGCGCTTGAAGATCTCGGTGCTGCGCTCGCCGAGCGCGCCGAGGAACTCGTTGGTGAAGGCCTCGCCGGTCGTGCGCGCGGACGGTCAGCGTCGGGTCGTGGCAGACGAGCAGGTTGGCGATCGCGCTGAGCAGGTGGGTCTTGCCGACGCCGGGGGGCCCGCAGATGAACAGCGGGTTGTAGGCCTGCGCAGGCATCTCGGCGACGGTCAGCGCAGCGGCGTGGGCGAGCCGGTTGGAGTCGCCGATCACGAACTGGTCGAAGGTCAGCTTCGGGTTGCCGAGCGGTCCGCCTGGGCCGGGGAGTGCGCCCTCCGCAGCTGCGGTCGCTCGCGTGGCGACGGACCGCGCGCCGCGCGCACCACGCTCGCCGGGGGTGTGGGCGCCCGCCGGGCGGAGCTCGACGCTCGCGTGAGGGCCGAGCACTAGCTCGACGCTGGCCTCGATGACGCGCCCGAAGCGCCCCTGGATCCAGCGGCAGGTCTGCGGCGGGCGCCTCGAGGACGAGGCGCTCACCGAGGACTTCGACGGGTTCGCAGTGTCGTCAGCCAGATGCGGTACGTGGGCTCGTCCACGACGAGCGCGAGCTGCGCCTGAACGCGCGACCATATGTGCTCGAGCTCACGGCTCACGGCAGCGTCTGTCCGCCCCTCCCAGGGTGTGTCGTGGACTATTCGAAGAGGGGCCCGGGGGCCCGGTCGGGCGACTATACCCAACGCCGTCGGAGCCCCGTCGCGGGTGCTCCGCATTTGGCGGAAAAATTCAGCGTCTGCCGCGGCGCGCCTATACTGGTCCGCCGGAGGCACGTCGATGAGGGGCCCCGACGCCGCTCGCGCGGCCCCCGTGAAGCGGAGATATCGAGAGCAATGAAGCGCACCTACCAGCCAAAGAAGCGAAAGCGCGCACGCGTGCACGGCTTCCGCGCGCGGATGAGCACACGCGCCGGGCGCCTGACGCTGAAGCGCCGGCGCGACAAGGGACGCAAGCGCCTGTCCGCCTGAGGCCGGGCGCCCGCGGTGGCCGTGTGCAGATGAGAACCGCTCGGAGCAACCGCAGCGGCCGTCTCTCGCGCAGCGCGGAGTTCGAGCGCGTGTACCGGCAGGGCCGCTCGACGGCCAATCGCCAGCTCGTCCTGTACACGTTCCCCAACCCGTCGGCAGAGCGCCCGCGGGTCGGCCTGTCCGTATCGCGGAAGGTCGGCGGGGCGGTGCAGCGCAACAAGGTCAAGCGGCTGCTGCGCGAGGCCTTTGCGCGCCACGAGCGCCAGCTGCCCCCCGGCCACGACATCGTGGTGGTGGCCCGCCCCGACGCACTCGAGCTCGCCGAGCGGGAGGGGCTCGACGGGCTCGATACGGCGCTGGGGGAGCTGCTCGCCCGCGCCGGCATCCGTCGAGCGGACGAGGCCGTGGACGCCGGCGCCGAGGACACGGGCGGGCGAGCGGCATGAACGCGAGCTTCGAGGCGCCGCCGCGGCGAGGGGCGGGTGAGAGCGCTCGCAGGGCCGTGCGCGCGGTCGCCGTGGCGCCGATCGTCGTGTACCAGAAGCTGATCTCACCGGCGATCCCGCGCCGCTGCAAGTACGAGCCCACGTGCTCGCATTACGCGGTGGAAGCGACTGCGGGAGTACGGCATACTTAGGGGCCTGGTGCTCGCGGGGTGGCGTCTGCTGAGGTGCAACCCGTGGAGCTACGGCGGATACGATCCCGTCGCGGCCCAGCGAGTGTTCAGGACCCGCACCTGCGGGCACAGCTGAGCGGATCGCGGGTCGACCCTGCGCCGCGCGGCGCCGGGCCCGCCTTCCGCCGACAATCGATAGCCGAGATCAGCTAGAGCATGCCACCCATCGCAAACGTGATCGAGGACGCGTTCTCGCCCCTGATCACGCTGTTCGAACACATCATGGTGTTCATCCACGACCACATCGTGGGCAGCAGTTGGGGGCTCGCGATCGTCGGGTCTGACGATCCTGATCCGCGCCGTTCTCGTGCCGCTGACGTTCCGCCAGCTCAAGGGCATGCAGGAGATGCAGCGCCTCGCGCCGCAGATCAACGCGCTGAAAGAGAAGTACAAGGAGGACAAACAGCGCCAGCAGCAGGAGTTGATGAAATTCTACCAAGAGAACAAAATCAATCCTTTGGCATCGTGCCTGCCGCTGCTGCTGCAGCTGCCCGGTGTTCATCTCGCTGTTCTACATGCTGCGCACGGACCTCAAGAAGCACATCTGCGGCGACCAGCTCGTCGAATTCTTCAATCAGGCACCCGGCCGAAGCAGCGAAGTATCACGCGGGCCTGCACGCCAGCTCGGTCGCCCACCTGCCCACGAAGTTCGTCGAATCGACGCCCTGCGAGAAGGTCGCTCCCGGCTCGGCGAAGTTCCTCTTCATCCCGGACATCACGAACAAGGCGACGGGCGTGGCGCTGATCGTCCTGATCGTCCTCTACGTCGGCTCGCAGCTCGCCTCGACGCTGATCGCCACGGCGACCGCCGACGCGAACCAGCGCCGGCTGATGCTGCTGCTCCCGGTGGTCTTCGTGGTGATTCTCTACCGCTATCCGGCGGGTCTGCTCGTGTACTGGATCACGACCAACCTCTGGACGATCGGTCAGCAGTACCTGATCAAAAAGCGAATGGGTCCACCGGTGACGCCGACCAGTCAGCCGCCGCCCGACGGCGAACGGGAAGCCGAGCGGCCGAGCGCCGCTCACACCGGCCCCGGTCGGGGCCGTGGCGGGCGCGGCCGACGCCGCCCGGCCGACGCCGTCGACACCGGGCGCGGCGCCACCACGCCCGCCGCGCAAGAAGAAGAAACGATCGGGGAGGCGCAGGTGAGTGAGGTAGAGCAGGATCAGGAGCTGGCGCCCGCCGAGGCGCTCGAGGAGCTGCTGGAGGAGATCGTCGAGGACCTGCAGCTCGAGGCGGACGTCGAAGTCGAGGAGAGCGACGGCGTGCTCACCGGACGCCTGGAGGGGGAGAACGTCGGCCTCTTCATCGGCCGCCACGGGCAGACGATCGACGCTGTTCAGCATCTGGCCCAGCGGATCGTGTTCCCGGAGGGCCCATCCTCCGTGCGCGTCGTGATCGACGCCAATGGATATCGCGAGCGCCGTGCCGAGACGCTGCGTGCCGACGCGGACGACGCGGCCGATGAAGCCGTCGCGTCCGGTCAGCCGGTGGAGCTCGATCCGCTGCCGCCTTCCGAGCGGCGCATCGTCCACGAATACCTGCGCGACCGCGAGGATGTCGAGACCCACAGCGAGGGCGACGAGCCCGAGCGGTACCTCGTGATATCGCCGCAAACCGACCCGGGGGCCTAGCGCGGCGTTTCACGTGAAACGCCCCGGTCTGCGATCGGGGCAAGTGTTTCACGTGAAACCTCAGGCTCCAGTCGAGCCTTCGATGCGGCCCGATGTCAGACCGGACCGGGCCGCGCTCGAGGACTTGGCCCGGCGCTACGAGCTCGATTCCGCGGCCGCACACCGCATTTCAGCCCTGTGGGAGCGCCTCGCTGACGACCCGCGCGCCCCGACCGCGATCCGGGGCGCGTCCGAGGTGCTCGAGCGCCACATCGCCGATTCCCTTGTCGGACTCGAGGTCTCCCCGGTCCGCGAGGCGACACGGACCGCTGATCTCGGCTCGGGCGCCGGGCTGCCCGGCCTCGTGCTCGCCGCTGCACTGCCGGCATCCGAGGTCCGGACGGTCGAGTCCCAGCAGAGCAAGTGCGCGTATATCGCGTCGCTCGCCGCCGCCGCCGGGCTGCTGAACGTGCGGGTCGTCTGCTCCCGCGCCGAGCAGTGGGCAGAGGGGCTCGAGGCGCATGATCTCGTCGTCGCGCGGGCGCTGGCGCCGCAGCCCGTGGTCCTCGAGTACGCCGCGCCGCTGCTGGCCTCGGGTGGGCACCTCGTCGAGTGGCGCGGGCGCCGGGACGAGGACGAGGAGGCAAGGGCGCAGGTGGCCGCCGCACGGCTCGGCCTCGTAAGAGAGGAGATCCGGGCGGTAGCGCCGTTCGACGGCGCCGAGGCGCGCCACCTACACGTGTTCGTGAAGTCCGGGCCGACGCCCGCCGAGTTCCCCCGGCGCGCAGGGGTCGCGGCGCGCCGCCCGCTCGGCGGGTGACGCCGGCGGCCCCGAACGGCGCGCTCCCACGCGGTCCCCTCCGGCCGCAATCGGCCGGTATTTGGGCCCCGTCGGCTCCCGGCCGTCCCCCGCCACCGCTAGCTTGGCGGTGTGAGCACCGTTTACGCGATCGCCAACCAGAAGGGCGGCGTGGGCAAGACCACGACGGCGGTCAACGTCGCCGCCTGCATCGCCGAGGCGGGCTACGCGACGCTGCTCGTGGACGTGGATCCCCAGGCCAATGCGACCGTCGGCCTAGGCATCCCGCGTTCCCATGAGCCGGGGCTCTATGAGGTGCTCACGGGCGCGGCGAAGGCGAGGGCCGCCCTCACGGGCACGCCGGTCGACGGGCTGCAGGCGCTGCCCGCGGGCGCAGGATTGGCGGGGGCCAACGTCGAGCTGCCGCGGATCGAGGGCTTCGAGCAGCTGCTGCGCGAGGCGCTCGGGCCGATCCGCGATGACTTCGAGTACATCCTGCTCGACTGCCCGCCCTCGCTCGGCCCGCTGACGGTTTGCGCGCTTGTCGCCGCGGACAAGGTGATCGTGCCCGTTCAGACCGAGTATTTCGCGCTGGAGGGCCTCGCGGGGCTGCTCGAGACGCTTTCGCTCGTGCAGCGTGAGCTCAACCCGCGCCTCACGGTCGCCGGCATGCTGCTGACGATGCACGACGGACGGACCCGCCTGGGGCAGGACGTCGAGCGGGAGGTTCGCTCCCATTTCCCCGAGCTGGTCTTCGACACGGTGATCCCGCGGAACGTCAGGGTGGGCGAGGCGCCGAGCCATGGCCTGCCGGTGACCCATCACGATCCCCACAGCGCCGGGGCCGAGGCGTATTTCCAACTTGCCAAGGAGGTGGCTGCGCGTGGCTAAGCCGAAACCCGGCATGGGCCGGGGCCTGAGCGCGATCCTGTCGGTGTCCAGCGAGGGCCAGGCGACGAGCGGCGAGGAGGAGCTCCGCGAGCTAGCCCTCGAGCTGATCGTGCCCAACCCCAAGCAGCCACGACGCGATTTCGACGAGGAGGCCATGCAGGCGCTGGCGGGCTCGCTGGGGGAGCAGGGGCTGCTTCAGCCCGTCCTCGTTCGGCCACGGGCGGGCGGCACCTACGAGCTGGTGGCCGGAGAGCGGCGCTGGCGAGCGGCGCGCCTGGCCGGCCTGGCGACGGTGCCGGCCCTGGTCCGTGAGCGTGAGGATGCCGCGGCGCTGGAAGCCGCCTTGATCGAGAACATGGCCCGCGAGGATCTCAATCCGATCGAGGAGGCCCGCGCGGTGGCTGCGCTGGTGGAGGAGCTGGGGCTGACCCGCAAGGAGATCGGCCGCCGCGTGGGCCGCAGCCGCGTCGCCGTCAGCAATCTCGTGCGGCTGCTCGATCTGCCCGATGAGGTGATCGCCCTGCTCCAGGACGGCACGCTCAGCGAGGGCCACGGCCGCGCGCTGCTGCTCGCCGAGGACCACGGCGCGCGGCGCGCGCTCGGTCGCCTGGCTGGCGAACGGGGCTGGTCGGTGCGGCACACCGAGGAGCGCGCCAGGGAGGCCAACGTGGCAGCCGCCGACCGCCCGGTCCGGGCCGCCCGTCGCCCGCACGCCGATCAGGAGCAGGCGGCCGCCGAGATCTCGCAGGCACTGAGCGGAGCCCTCGGCGCCGAGGTCCGCGTCAGGCCGACGTCCGACGGCTACCGCGCCGAACTGGCCTTCGCGACCGCTGAGGAGGCCGTTGAGCTCGCCCGCCGGATCAGGCCGCGGGCCGTCGCCTAGGGAACAATCGCGTCGATAAGATGGCACCGTCGCATCTCCGCAGCGCACGGGCGATTAGCTCAGTTGGTTAGAGCGCTTCTCTGATAAGGAAGAGGTCCCTGGTTCGAATCCAGGATCGCCCACTTGCAGCCGCCCGGGCGCGGGCGGTATCGAGCGCGGGGGCGGACAGGGCAGGCGCCCGCGTCGCCTCTCAGCCCGGCGGGACGGTCAGTACCGAGCAGGGCGCCTCGTGCACCACGCGGCGGCTGACGCTCCCGAGGGCGCGCGGGCCGCTGCGCCTGCGGCTGCCGACGATCACGAGCGAGGCCGGCAACGTTGCCGCTGTCTGCACGATCAGCTCGTGCGCCCGGCCACGCTCGACGCGGAGCTCGACCTCGCCGGGGCCGAGCGCCGCTCGCTGAGCGGAGAGCAGCTCGTGCTCACGCTCGCTGGCGTGCCCGTGGCCGAGCGCGTGCAGGAGCGTCATCCGGGATCCGTGGCGAGCGGAGATCCCGCCGGCGGCGGCCAGTGCCGCCTCGCAGTCCTCGTGGGCGTCGCTGGCCGCGAGCAGATGCTCGAACGGACCCCGCCCGCTGTAGCCGCGCGCCGCGAGCACCGGCGTCTCGAGCGCACCGATCGCCGCGTCGCCAACCCCGGCGACCACCATTCCGCCGAGCCACGATCCGGAGGGAGCCCCGATCGCCAGCAGGTCGTAGCCCACGGCCCAGTCCAGCACCACCCGCGCGGGAGGCGCGGCCGGCTCGACCTCGACCGATGTCGGTACGCCGGCCGCGCGGCCGATCTCCTTGGCCTGTTCCACGATCAGCGCCGCCTCGTCGGGCCCGATCGCAGGCGGCTGCAGGTCGCCTTCGTGCCGGCAGGACGTCACGATCAGCATCGTCAGATGCCCGAGCGGACCCACGAGCCGGGCGGCCTGCCGGGCGGCCTCGTAGCCCCCCGGTTTGCCGTCGACCGCGCACAGCGCGGTCGCGAACACCGGTGCCGCTGGACCGGCCTGCCCGCCCCCGCCTTCAAGGGCGGTCTCGCCGCCGGGCACCTCTGTCTTCTCCACCATGGACCCGAACCTATCGCCGGTGCTCGGGGCGGCGTATCCGCAAAAATCCACATGCTGCCCTTGTTGGTTACCCCCGCCCCGCGGAACAGCCGCCGCCCCGCTTCGGGTTTTCCCGCTATGCCGGCGGCACCGGGTCCCTTACGGTTTGCTGGCGAGCGAGGGTCCGAGCGGGGGAGGGGCGGTGAAGGCACTGGGGGCAGATGTGCCGGTGGAGGAGCTGCAGCTGGAGAGGTTCAGCTCGGTCCTGCCGGCCGCTCGCTGGCGGCAGGTCGAGGCCGCCGCCGCGCGGGCCCGGGACGTGCTGGCCGGCCGCATCGTCTGGAACGTGAACTCCACTGCCCGCGGCGGCGGCGTGGCGGAGATGCTGCAGTCGCTGCTCGGCTACGCCCGCGGCGCGGGCGTAGACGCCCGCTGGCGCACCGTGGGCGCCGAGGCCGACTTCTTCAGGCTGACCAAGCGGCTGCACAACCAGCTGCACGGCGACGACAGTGCCCCCCACCCGTTGGCCGCCGACGACCACGACCTCTACCGCCGCTCGCTCGGCCGATGCGCCGCGGAGCTCATCCCCTTGATCTCGGCAGAGGACCTCGTGATCCTCCACGACCCGCAGACCGCGGGGCTCGTCTCCCACCTGCGGGACACCGGCGCGCGGATCGCCTGGCGCTCGCACATCGGCAGCGACCGTGCCACTCCGAACTCGCTCGAGGCCTGGCGCTTCCTGCTGCCCTACCTGCAGCGGGCGGATTGCGTGATCTTCTCCCGGCGTGACTACTACTGGGGCGGCCTCGAGCTCGACCGCCTCGAGTTCATCCACCCGTCGATCGATGCCTTCTCCGCGAAGAACCGCGCGCTGAGCGAGGAGCAGGTACGGGCGATCCTGATCGCCGCGGGCATCGTTCAGGGCCCTGCGGCACCCGGCGCCGAGACCCTGGTGACCCGCTCTGCCCAGCTGTTCGAGGACAGCCGCCTGTCAGAGGACACGCCCCTCGTCTTGCAGGTCTCCCGCTGGGACCGTCTCAAGGATCCGGTCGGCGTGATCGACGGTTTTCTCTCCGCCGGCGGCGAGGCGCATCTGCTGCTCGCCGGCCCCGAGGTCGACGCCGTCAGCGACGACCCGGAGGGAGCGGAGGTCGTCGCCGAAGTGCTCGCCCACTGGCGTGCGCTGTCACCGGCGCCGCGCGAGCGGGTCCATCTGGCGATGCTTCCGATGGAGGACCCGACCGAGAACGCGCTGATCGTGAACGCGCTGCAGCGCCGTGCGCGTATTGTCTGCCAGAAGAGCCTCGCCGAGGGCTTCGGCCTGACCGTCGCCGAGGCGATGTGGAAGCAGCGCCCGGTGGTGGCCAGCCGGGTGGGAGGCATCCAGGACCAGATCGACGACGGCGTGGACGGGCTGCTCCTCGACGACCCCCGCGACGGTCGCGGCTTCGGAGCGCTCGTCCAGGGGCTGCTCGAAGACGGGCGCCACGCGCGCAGCCTCGCCGCGAACGCGCGCGGGCGCGCGGTCCGCGAGTTCCTCGGGCCGGAGCACCTGATGCGCTACCTGGCCCTCTTCGAGCGCATGCTCCGCCGCCCTCCCCACCCGTAAACGCCCGTTGACTCTCAAGGCAAGAGCTTCAGCCTAGCCCCCGGGGCAGGCGATGGCTAGCATGTGAGGGCAACGCGGGTCCAGGCGCTCCTATCACTCACCGGAACGATTCTCATCACAGGAACCGTCTCGGTCGCGGGTGCCGTAGCCCCGATCCAGCGTCCGCCGCGCCTTGAAACGCCCATCCAGATGCCGGGCCTGCCGCGGGTGGGCGAACCCGCGCCGGGCGAAGAGGTCCCCGCGCAGCCGATCGCCGCAGGCACGCAGAATCCCGAACGGCACGCGAAGTCGAGCAACGGGGTGGCTTCCGGAGCGGCGACGGCCGCCGCTGGTCTGCGCTCGCCCGGGGCGGCGGTGGCCTTCGGCGAAAACTACTTCGGCCAGCTGGGCGACCTCTACAAGGACCGCTACGAGCTCAGCCCTGTCCCCGTGGAAGGGCTGACGAACATCGTCGAACTCGCAGGGTCCGCCTCCTTCAACCTCGCCCTGCTCGCGGACGGGACGGTCGTCTCGTGGGGTGGGAACGGCCACGGCCAGCTCGGGGACGGCAAGAAAAAACCAAGCTGGGAAGAGGGCACCGGGCACGTCGTGGTGAAAGAAGAAGACCCCGTCAGCCACGCCGTCACGGGAAATCTCCAGGGGGCCCGCTCGATCGCGGCGGCCAACGAGCACGCGATGGCGCTGTTGAAGAGCGGCACCGTGATGGCCTGGGGAAACGACGAGTACGGGCAGCTGGGCAACGGCACGCAGGGCTTCGAACGCCAGCTCAACATCAACGAGCGCCTGCCGAAAGCCGTGCCCGGGCTGCAGAACATCCAGTCGATCGCCGCCGGGGGGGGCTCGGACTACGCGGTGACGAGTGCCGGCACCGTCCTGGCGTGGGGCAGCAACACCGAAGGCCAGCTCGGCCTCGGCCGCCCGGGCCCGGACCATTGCGAAACGGCCGTCGCCCACTTCCCCCGCTTCGAACTGTGCAGCGAGCGTCCCCTGCCGGTGATGTGGACCAACCCGGCCACGGGCCGCCTCGAAGAACTGAAAGAAGTGAAGGCTGTCTTCGCGGGCGAGTTCGCCGCCTACGCGCTGCTGCGCAACGGCCGTCTCCTCTCATGGGGGGGCAACCACAACGGCGAGCTCGGAACCGGCGCCGACCCGTGGCACAACGGTGAATTCCCGCCCGCCGAAGTCCGGCGCGCCGGTGGCGCGCCGCTGTCCGGCGTGAGCGAAGTCGCCGCCGGATCAGACTCGGCGCTGGTCCGCCTGGAAGACGGCGAAGTCCTCGGCTGGGGCAGTGCGGCTCAGGGCGCCCTGGCCGGCGTCCCCGCCGAAGAATGCCGCCACGAACTGCCGCTCGGGAAAGGCCGTCCCGGGGCCTCGGGGCGCGACCCGCGTCCATGCGAGAAGCTCGCGGTGCGGATCCAGGCCCTCGAACGCCTCCACCCGCAAGCCCTGTCGGCCGGGCAGCACTACGGCCTCGCCCTCGCCGGCGGCGCCGTCTATGCCTGGGGCAGCGACGAACGTGGCCAGCTCGGCAGCGGCAAGGTGCCCCGCAGCCGCTTCAGCTCATCGGGCGCGAAACGCAAGAAAGAAAACGGCAACCCGAACCCGACGAGGGTCAAGGGCTTCGGGACCGCGGCCGCTGTCCTCGCCGCCGGCACCCACTCGGTGGTCCTCCTCGCCGGCGGCGCAGCGGCGCCGCCCCCGATTGTCTCGGCCACTGCAGAACCGCTGTCGATCGATCTCTCCTGGCAGCCCGAAACCAGCAACGGACGCGAAACGATCGTCGGCGAACGGCTCCTCTATCGCGTCTCCGAACGCGCCGGCGAACCGGAACCGGCCGAACAGGGTGGATCGGAAAGCGAAGAAGGCCCGCCCCAGAACATCGCCTCCGAACCCCCCTATCTGACGCTCCTGGGCGAACCGCTCGAAGGCCAGAAGCTCCTCGACGGCGAGAAACTGACCGCCGAACCGGGCGGATGGAGCGGTGCCCGCCCGATCGCCTTCAGCTACCAGTGGCAGCGCTGCGACGCCGGGGGCGAAGCCTGCGTGAACATCGCCGGCGCGAAGCACCCCGGCTATCTGCTGGCCCCGGCCGATGTCGGCGCGACGGTCCGGGCGCTCGTCACCGCGACCGGCGCCGAAGCTCCCGCCGCCACAGTCGCCACAGAAACCACGGACACCATCGCCGGGGCCGTCGAAGGGGAAAGCACCCGCAACCAAACGACGAGCATCAAACTCGAAGGGGTCGCGCTGAGCTTCGCGATCGACCAGACGATCGAAAAGATCCCCCTGCCGGGCAAAGGTCACTTCCGGGAACTCTTCAGGCCCCTCGAAGCAGTTGCCTACGAAGTCAAATTCAGCGCCAGCAAACGTGTGCGGGTGATGGTCCTGACGCCCCTGCCGGAAGGCCTGCGGCCCAGCTGAGGAGAGCAGGATCAGTCCTGCCCGGCCGAGACCGCCCGCCCCTCCCGGTACAGCGCCGAGCGGTCGAGATCGGCCACGCTCCTGTTGCCGGTCAGCGCGAGGGCCACGTCGATGTCGGCCCGGATCACCTTGAGCATGCGCCGCACCCCGGTCTCTCCCTGCGCCGCCACCGCCCACGCCCACGCGCGCCCGAGCAGCACGGCGCTCGCCCCCAGCGAGAGCATCTTGACGACGTCGAGGCCGCTGCGGATGCCGCCGTCGGCGAGAACCTCCACCTCCCCGGCCACGGCGTCCACGATCTCCGGCAGTGCACGGACCGTCGAGGGCACCGAGTCGAGTTGGCGCCCGCCGTGGTTGGACACGACGATCCCGTCGACGCCGGCGTCGACGGCCCGGCGGGCGTCCGCCGCGTCGAGCACGCCCTTGACGATCAGCCGCCCGTCCCAGTGCTCGCGCACCCAGGCGATGTCCTCCCAGGTCACGCTTGGATCGAACTGCGAGTCGACCCACTCCTTGAAGGCGTCCGGCGTGCTCGCATCCGGAACGGCATTCTCGAGATTGCCGAACGTCAGCGGCTTGCCGCCAAGCGCCACCTCTCGCACCCAGCGAGGGTGCGAGAGCAGATCGAGGCCGCGCCGCGCCCGCGCCCAGGGCGTCCCGGCGCCGACCACGGCATTGCGGGTGTCCCGGTGCCGGGCGCCGACCACGGCCAGGTCGATCGTCAGCACCAGCACCGGCGAGCCGACAGCCCGCGCCCGGGCCATCAGTTCCTCGGCGTAGCCGCGGTCGCGCATCACATACAGCTGAAACCACGGCGGCGAGGGCACGGCCGCCGCGACCTCCTCGACGGAGCAGATCGACACGGTCGACTCGACGAACGGGATGCCGAGGGCGGCGGCGGCCCGTGCCGCCTGGGCCTCGGCCCGCGGCGCGAACATCCCGCACAGGCCCACCGGCCCGAGGATCACCGGCATCGCCAACTGCTGCCCAACGACCTCCGTCGCCTGCTCGCGCACCGAAACGTCTCGCAGCACCACCTGGCGCAACAGCAGCTGCTCGAGGTCGCTCACGTTGGCGCGCATCGTCGCCTCTTCGTAGGCGCCGCCGTCGATGTAGTCGAACAGCTGCCGGGGCAGCCGCCGGCGTGCCAGCTCGCGGTAGTCGAGCGGGGTGGCCGCCGCGAGACCGAGTGGGCGGTCGGGGGAGATCCGCACCCGGCCAGCCTACACGGACCCGGCGGGCGGGCTCAGCTCATGGGAGCCGCCCGCGGCGGGCTCTCGAAGCGCCGACCACCGCGCGGTCAACCGTCCCGCGACGCCGGCCCGCGCACCCGGGGGCATCGGAACCCCGGCGCGCGGGCGGACGCCGTCCTCAGCTCATTTCGGCTGGTGGACTATGCGGATGTAGGGCCGCGGAGATTCCCATCCGTCCGGGTAGATCTCCTTCGCTTCGTCGTCTGAGACCGAGCCGGCGATGATCACGTCGTCGCCGTTTTTCCACTGCGCCGGGGTGGCGACTTTGTGGTTGGCCGTGAGCTGCAGCGAGTCGATCACACGCAGCACCTCGTCGAAGTTGCGTCCCGTGGTCATCGGGTAGACGAGGATCAGCTTGATCTTCTTGTCGGGCCCGATCACGAAGACGTTGCGGACGGTCTGGTTGTCGGCCGGAGTCCGGCTCAGCGGGTCGCCCTCGGTGCCTCCGGGGAGCATCCCGTAGAGCTTGGACACGTTGAAGTCCGAGTCGGCGATGATCGGGTAGTTCGGGGCCGTGCCCTGCGTCTCGCCGATGTCCTTGGCCCACTCCTCGTGGCGGTCGGAGGGGTCGACGGACAGGCCGATGATCTTCACGCCACGCCGGTCGAACTCGGGCTTGATCGACGCCATGTAGCCCAGCTCGGTGGTGCAGACCGGTGTGAAGTCCTTGGGGTGGCTGAACAGCACCGCCCAGGAATCGCCCAGCCAGTCGTGGAATTTGATCCTGCCCTCGGTCGTGTCCGCCTCGAAGTCAGGCGCCGTGTCGCCAAGTGTTAGGGACATCCTCGTTCGTTCTCCTGTTCGTCTCGCCCGCCAGCCGGACGGTTGCAAAGCTCACCTTCCAGCCTAGCCACATGGGGATAGGATCGGGAGCCTCGTGATCGTCGTCACCGGACGCGTGCAGATACCGGACGAGCGCCGGGAGGAGTTCCTCGCCGTGGCGGGCGAGATGTGTGCCGCCTCGCGCCAGGACGACGGCTGTGTCGGCTACCGGTTCTACGCCGACCTCGAGCAGCCCGGCCGGTATGTCTTCATCGAGGAGTGGCGCGATGACGAGGCCCTGCAGGACCACTTCGCAATGCCCCATACGGCGCGTTTCATGGCTGCGCTCGTACCGATGCTGGGCGCGCCCGCCGACGCCCTGTTCCACACCGTCGCCGCCACGCGCCGGCTGGACCCGGCACGGGGCCTAGTCGCCGTCGACTAGAGGCCCCGCGCCGGCGCAGCTCAGACGATGCCGCTCGGCGTGCCGCGCGTGCCCGGTTCCTGCACGGGCTGCGAGTTCGGCGGAACGATGACGGGCGCTGTCGTCGAGCAGCTGGCTTCGCCGCCGACCAGCGTCACTTTCGGCAGCCCTTTCGCCGGTTTGAAGATCGGCGGGGCCGCGAAGTTGAACGCCCCCGTCAGATCGCCCGTCGTTTCGCGCCGCCACGAGCTGAGGTTCGGCACTTCCGCGCCGAAGCGCGTCTCCAGGAACCGCAGCATCGACGTGTGGTCGTAGACCTGCGAGGACACCAGTCCCCCGCGGGTGTACGGCGAGACGACCAGCATCGGCACGCGGAAGCCGAGGCCGATCGGGCCTTTGACGCCGCCGGCGTCGTTCGTGATGTCGGTCACCGTGAGGTACTCGCCGGGCGTTTCGAGCGGCGGGGTCGGCGGCGCCACGTGGTCGAAGAAGCCGCCGTTCTCATCCCAGGTGATGAAGATCGCCGTTTTTTCCCAGGTCGATTTGTGGCCCATCACGCGTTTGAGCAGGTCGGCCACGACCGCCTCGCCGATCTTCGCGCTCGAGTTGCCCGGGTGCTCTGTTTCGGCTGCCGAGGTGTTGATCCACGAGACCTGAGGCAGTTCCCCGTGGTTGAGGTCGTGCTTGAACGACTTCGGGTAGCTGTTTTCGAACGCTTTGCTTGCCAGGGTGGGGTTGGTCTTGAAGTTTTTGAAGTACTCCAGAGGGTTGTCCTCGAAGCCGAGGATGTTCCCGTCGTAGACCTTCCACGAGATGCCCGCGGAGCTGAGCGCCTCCGGCATCGTCTCCCAGGTGAACTTCCCGGACGCCCGCGGGTCGCCTTTCTCCAGCGTCTCCACCAGCGGGCCGCCGTTGGCGCCCGTCGGGTCGATCGTGCCGGTCATCGAGTACAGGCGGTTCGGGTCTGTCGGGCCGAGCACCGAGCAGTGGTAGTGGTCGCAGATCGTGAACGCGTTGGCCAGCGCCCGGTAGAACGGGATGTCGGCTTTCTCGTAGTAGCCCATCGTCGCCGGGCCCGCCTGCGATCCGTCGGATTCCAGGTGCGTGCGGACGAATTCGTCCATCGCGCCGCTGTCCCAGCTGCGGTGCTGCGGACGCCAGCTGTGCGTGATGTCCGGGAAGCACTGGGACACGTCGTTCGTTTCCAGGTGGAACGGCAGCAGCTTCCCGCCGAAGCCTTCGGCCGGGTAGCCTTCCTGTTCGTATACGGCTTTGGCCGACGGGCTGCCGTATCCCTCGACCCCGTTGTAGGTGCCGAAGTAGTGGTCGAACGAGCGGTTCTCCTGGATCAGGATGATCACGTGCTCGATATCGGACAGTTTGCCCAGCGGCGGCGTCACCGCGGCGCTGGCCATCTGGACCAGCGGATCGCTACTAATCGCGACGGCTCCCGCCGCGATTCCCGCCTGCAGCACCTGCCGGCGTGTCAGTCCCGAATCCATCCTCAGACTCCCTCCCTCATCGCGACGGCCCGATCGACGATCCTGGCCGCCCCCTCGCTTGATTGCGACAGGACGCTGCGATTGTTCCCCTCACACGGCCCCGTCGTGTAAACGGCAAGATACTAGGCGCGATGCCCTCCGATCAAGTGCGCCCCGCTGAGACCTTCCGCGACCTGCACCGCCCGGGCGCACCGCTGTTGATGGCGAACGCCTGGGACATCGGCTCCGCGCGGCTGCTCGAGGGAGCGGGGTTCGCCGCCCTCGCGACCACCAGCAGCGGCCTGGCGGCGAGCCTCGGCCGGCTCGACTACGGGGTCACGGGCGATCAGGCCATCGCTCACGCGGCGTCGTTGGCGGCGGCGGTCTCGGTGCCCCTGTCGGCGGACTTCGAGGACTGCTACGCGGAGGAGCTCGCCGGCGTGGCGGATACGGTCGCGCGTGGCCGCGAGGCGGGGCTCACCGGCTGCTCGATCGAGGATTGGGACCCTCGCCGGGAGCGCCTTTACGAGCCGCTCGAGGCGGCCGAGCGTGTCGCGGCCGCGGCGGCCGCCGCCCACGAGGGCGCCGGCGCGCTGGTCCTGACCGCCCGGGCGGAGAACTTCCTGCGCGGCAGCCCGGACCCGGATGACACGATCGGCCGGCTGCAGGCCTACGAGCGGGCCGGCGCGGACGTGCTCTATGCGCCCTGCATGGATCGCCCCGAGGACCTGCGCACGCTGCTCGGCGCGGTCGGCCGCCCCGTCAACGTGCTGATGCGCGGCTCGACACCCACGGTCGCCGAGCTGGCCGAGCTCGGCGTGAGCCGGATCTCGGTCGGCGGGGCGTTCGCCTTCGTCGCCTACGCCGCGGCGGTTCGCGCCGGCCGGGAGCTGCTCGAGCGGGGGACCAACGACTACACGGCCGACTCGGCCGAGGGCGTGCGGCTCGTCCGCGAGGCGTTCAGCTGAGCGCGCGGACGCGCTCGCCCTTGGGATCGAACAGCGGCTCCCGGGCCACCTCGCCCGGCACCCAGCGGCCGAAGATGTCCACCTCCACCCGCGTGCCCTGCTCGACCTCGGCGGGCAGATAGGCATAGGCGATCGAGCGCTCCACGCTGTAGCCGTAACCGCCGCTGGTGACGCGGCCGAGCACGTCGCCCTCGATCCGCACCGGCTCGTTGCCGAGCGCCACCGAGCGGGGATCGTCCAGCACCAGGCAGCGCAGCCGCCGCCCCGGTGCCGCCGTCTCGCCGCTCTCCCCGGCCAGGCCCAGCGCCTCGGCGCCGATGAAGCCGCCCTCGCGCTTTACGCAGAAGCGCAAACCGGCCTGCAGCGGCGTCTCATCCGGGGTGATGTCGGCGGCCCACACCCGGTAGCCCTTCTCCAGACGCATCGAGTCGATCGCGCGGTAGCCGCCGGCGACGAGGCCGTGCCGGCGGCCGGCCTCCCACAGCGTCCGCCACAGCCCCGCCCCGTACTCGGTCGGGCAGTAGAGCTCCCATCCCAGCTCGCCCACGAAGGTCACGCGCAGGGCCCGCACGGGAACGTCGCCCACCGTCAGCTCGCGCATGCTCATGTAGGGGAAGTCGAGCCCGTCGGGTGTGAGCGGCGCGAGGATCTCGGCGGCCCGCGGTCCCCACAGCGCGAAGCAGGCCCAGCGCGCGGTGACGTCGCTGCAGCGGACCGTGCCGTCGCCCGGCGCATGGCGGCGGATCCAGCTCAGGTCGTGATTGCCGAAGGCGGTGCCGGTGACGATCGAGAACAGCTCCGCCTCGACGCGGGTGACCGTGAAGTCGCACTCGATCCCGCCGCGCCGGTTGAGCATCTGCGTGTAGGTGATCGCCCCAACCTCGCCCGCCACGCGGTTGTCGCAGAGGCGTTCGAGGAAGGCGGCCGAGCCGCTCCCGGCGATCTCGAGCTTGGCGAAGGAGGACTCGTCGAACAGCCCTGCACGCTCCCGCGTAGCGAGGTGCTCCGCTCCGATCGCGGGCGACCAGTGCATTCCCGCCCAGCCGCGCGGCCGCAGCGACTCATCGCCCGCGGCGGCGTTGGACTCGTACCAGTTGACGCGCTCCCAGCCGGACTTCTCGCCGAAGGTCGCATCGTGCACGGAATGCCACGGGTACGCGCTGGAGGTCCGCAAGGGCCGGCCCGCGAGCCGCTCGTGGCCCGGGTAGCGGATGTCGTAGTAGGTCTCATACACCTCCTTCGCGCGTGCGAGCGTGTAGGAGGGCGAGCGGTAGTGCGGCCCGAACCGCCGGATGTCCATCTCCCACATGTCCTGCCCCGGCTCACCCCCGACGATCCACTCCGCCATCGCCTTGCCGATTCCGCCCGCCCCCGCCAGCCCGTGGGCACAGAACCCCGCCGCGACGAACAAGCCCGCGACCTCGCTCTCGCCCAGGCAGAACTCGTTGTCGGGCGTGAACGCCTCCGGCCCGTTGATCAGGCGGGTCACGGTGATCTCGTCCATCACCGGCACCCTGCGCCGCGAGTTCGCCGCGATCTCCTCGAAGCGCGGCCAGTCCTCTTCGAGCAGACGCCCGTTGAAGTCCGCCGGGACGGCGTCGAGTGAGTGCTCGTCGAGCGCCCACGGCGCCGAGTCGCGCTCGTAGCCGCCCATGATCAGCCCGCCGCCCTCCTCGCGGAAATAGATCAGCAGGTCGGGGTCGCGCAGCGTCGGCAGGTGCACGATCTCGCCATCGGTGGCACGGTCGCGGAACGGCTGGGTAACGAGATACTCGTGAGCGAAGGGAACGATCGGCACCCGCACGCCGGCCATGCGCCCGATCTCCGCGGCGAACATGCCGCCGGCGTTGACGACGACATCGGCCTCGATCGGGCCCCACTCGGTCTGCACGCCGCGGACGCGCCGGCTGCCGGGCGACGGTTCCTCGAGGTCGATCCCCGTGACCCGCGTGTGCGTGTAGATGCGGGCGCCGCCCGCCCTCGCGCCGTCGGCCAGCGCGGTCGTCAGCAGCGACGGATCGAGATACCCGTCGGTCGCCAGATAGGACCCGCAGCGCACGCCGGCGGTGTCCATCAGCGGGAACAGCTCCTGCGCCTGCTCGGCCGAGATCAGCTCGAGCGGCAGGCCGAAGGTGCGCGCCCACGCGACCTGCCGGAGAACCTCCTGCTCGCGCTCCTCTGTGCAGGCGAGACGGATTCCGCCGCACTCGACCCAGCCGCAGTCGAGCGTCCGGTACAGCTCGACCGAGTCCATCATCATCCGCGTCAGCGGCAGGCTCGAGCGCAGCTGACCCACCAGCCCCGCCGAGTGAAACGTCGAGCCACTGGTCAGCTCGTTGCGGTCGAGCAGCACCACGTCACGCTCGCCGAGCGCCGCCAGGTGGAAGGCGATCGCGGCGCCGCCGACGCCGCCGCCGACGATCACCACCCGGGCGCGGCTCGGCAGCTCGCGGGGCCGGACCATCGCTCAGGCCTCCGCCGCTGCGAGCCAGCCGGCGAGTCGATCGCCGGCGATCGCGCCCCGCAGCCGCTCGAAATGCCGCCGGGCGTAGCCGTCGAAGTCGAAGTCGAGGTCCGATACGCAGGCCTGCATCACGCCCCACGCGGCCTCGCGGACATCGGAGAGCACCTGCATCAGCTTCAGCGTCGCGCGCTGCGCGCCCGAGGGAGGCGCGCCGTGGTAGGCCTTCAGCAGGCGCTCCTCGGTGTCCTCGTCGAAGTCGTTGTTGACCGACAGGTTGCCGAGGTCGAAGCAGGGATGACCCATGCCCGCGTACTCCCAGTCGACGATCATGATGCGGTCGGCGGTGAGCTCGCGGAGGAGGTTCCCCGCGAGCAGGTCGTTGTGGCACGGCCTCGGCCGGCGGACGGGCAGGGCCGCTGCGATCCGCGACGCCAGCTCGCGCGTCTCGGCGTACTCGGCCGGCACGCGACGACCGCGCGCGGCGATGATCCGGGCGTAGTCCTCGAGCAGGTCGGGAACCCAGAAGTTCACCGGCAGGGTCACCTCCGCGTCGTGGAAGTCCCGCAACGCAACCGCGACCTCCTCGGCACGCGCGGCGATCTCCGCCGAGTCCAGCGGCGCGCACGCCAAGAAGCGGGTCACGAGGCCGCCGTCGAACGTGGCCGCAACCGCGGGCGCGATCCCCAGGCCGGCCGCCGCGGAGTTCGCGAGGCGCTCGGACTCGCGGCTGATCCCGAGCAGGTCCGTGTCCTTGCCGTGCAGACGCACCACATAGTCCCCCCCGCCGAAGCGAACCCTGTAGTTGCGGTTGGTGATGCCTCCCTCAAGGGGAGACGGATCGCCGCCGACTGGACCCAGGGAGGGCTCGAGACCGTGCAGGATGTCGTTCAGGTCACCCACCGCTCCGACTCACCGTTGCTCGATAAGGCACACAACCTATACCTTCAACTGCGATGACCGGTGTCGAGGAGGAGGGCGCTCCCGAGTCGGGAGCAACGGCCAAGGAGCTGATCGGCGCAGCCGACCTGGAGGCGGCCGCGGCCGCCGTCGCCGGATTCGTCGTGCGGACCCCTACGATCGCCTGCGCCGACCTCAGCGATCGCCTCGGGGGAGCGGTCGCCCTGAAGGCCGAGTGCCTGCAGTCGACGGGCTCGTTCAAGCTGCGCGGCGCCCTCAGCCGCGTGGCGGCCCTCGGCGCGGGCGCCGAGCGCGGGCTGGTCACGGCCAGCGCGGGAAACCACGCGCGCGCGGTCGCGCAGGCCGCGCGTCTGCGCGGCGTGGGCTGCGACGTGTTCATGCCGCGTGACGCCACCGTCTCGAAGGTGCTCGCCGCCGAGGAGCTCGGCGCGCGCGTGCGGCTGGAGGGATCCTCGGTGGACGACACGCTCGAGCAGGCGCTGCTCCTCGCGCAGCAGACCGGGGCCGCCTTCGTCCATCCCTTCGACGACATCGACGTGATCGCGGGGCAGGCGACGCTGGGGCTGGAGCTGCTCGAGGACGTCCCCGACCTGGCCCGGGTGGTCGTGCCGGTCGGCGGCGGCGGCCTGGCGAGCGGGATCGGCATCGCGCTGCGTCGCGCCGGCAGCGAGGCGACCGTGATCGGCGTCCAGGCGGCTGCCTGCGCTCCCTACCTCGAGGCGCTGGCCGGAGAGCCGCCCGAGCCGGGCGGCACGACGACGATCGCGGACGGCGTCGCGGTCAAGCAGCCGGGGACGCTGACCCTGCCCCTGCTTCGCGAGCTGCTCGACGATCTGCAGACCGTCGGCGAGGACCAGATCGCCGATGCGATGGTGTTCCTGGCCGAGCGCGCGAAGCTCGTCGCCGAGGGTGCCGGGGCGATCGCCGTGGCCGCGCTCATGAGTGGCGCGCTCGCCCCCGTCGACGGCACGACGGTGGCGATCGTCTCGGGCGGAAACGTCGACAGCGGTCTGCTCGCCGCATTGCTGCTGCGCCACGAATCCGAGGAGGGGCGGCGCGTGCGGATCTTCACCCGCGTGCCCGACCGCCCCGGCGGCCTCGCCGAGCTGCTGGGGCTGATCGCGACGGTGCGGGCGAACGTCGTCAGCGTCGAGCACCTGCGCGAGGCCGTGCCTCTGCACGTCCGCGAGACGGCCCTCGAGCTGACACTCGAGACGCGCGGTCCCGGCCACACCGAGGAGGTCCTCGGCGCGCTGGCCGGCGGCGGCTACGAGGCGCGGCTCGCCTGAGCTACGTGCTATCCATCGGCGCGTGCGGATCGCTCCCTTCGAGATCGAGCGTTTCTACGAACGCTGGGAGTTCAGCGCCGAGCTGATGCTCTCGAGCAGCGACTGCGAGTCGCGCCCCGTCGCGGAGCTTCTGGCGCTCGAGCCCGATGCGGCAGAACGACTCCACTCGCTGCGCCTCGGCTACACCGAAGTGGCCGGCTCGGCCGAGCTGCGCGCAGCCGCGGCCGCAACCTATGAGCGCGCGGCGCCCGATGACGTGCTGACGCTGGCGGCGGCCGAGGAGGGGATCTTCATCGCCTACCACGCCCTGCTTTCGCCCGGCGAGCACGCCGTAGTCGAGGCGCCCTCCTACGGCTCGGCCGTGAGCCTCGCCCGCAGCACCGGTGCAGAGGTGACCCTGTGGCAGCGGCGCCACGAGGACGGCTGGTCCTACGACCTCGACGCGCTCGAGGAGCTGCTGCGGGCGGACACCCGCTTCGTCTACGTCAACAGCCCCCACAACCCGACCGGCAGCCAGATGACCGCCGCCGAGCAGCAGCGCCTCGTCGAGATGGTCGCCGAGCGCGGCGCGGTGCTGTTCAGCGACGAGGTCTATCGGGGGCTCGAGCACGACGACGCCGACCGGCTGCCGGCCGCCAGCGACCTCTACGAGCGGGCGCTCTCGCTGAACAGCGTCTCGAAGTCCTACGGGCTGCCCGGGCTTCGCACGGGCTGGCTCGCATGCCGCGACCCCGGGCTGCTCGAGCGCCTGCGCGAGCTGAAGCTCTACACGACGATCTGCTCGAGCGCCCCTTCGGAACTGCTCGCCGCGGTGGCGCTGCGCCACTCCGAGCGGCTGATCGGCGAGGCCCGGGCGCTCGTGCTGGAGAACCTGCCGCTGCTGTCCGGCTTCCTCGCCCGCCACGAGGAGCTGCTCGAATGGGTCGCCCCGCGGGCGGGGCCGATCGGCTTCCCGCGCGTGCGCGACGATCGCGACGTGCGCTCGTGGTGCGAACGCACCGCTGCCGAGGCGGGAGTGCTGCTGCTGCCCGGCTACGTCTACGACGAGCCGCGCCACGTCCGGGTCGGCTATGGACGAGCCGGCCTGCGTGAGGCGATCGCCAGGCTCGAGACCCACCTCGCCGCCTAGCCCGCGAGACAGCTCTGCGGAAGCTCGCGCAGAGCGTGGCGAGAGTGCGGCCGGCGAGGACGGCGAGGAGATGCTCAGGCGGAACGTGACACGTGATGCGCACGCTCGGCGGCGCCCTCGGCGGCCAGTTGTCGGCTACGTTCATCGCCAACAACACAGCCCACGGGCTACCTACCGTCACCGGTTTCGCCTATACGTTCGTGATGGCGACCGCGTTCCTGCTCGCGTGCCTCGGTGCCGGGGCGCTGGTGCCGCGCTGGCTAGGCGCCGCTGCACGGGCGTCGAGCCAGATCGACCGGCGGGCCGCCGTCGCCGACGGGAACGCCTAGCCAGAGAGAGAAGGAGACCGCAAATGTTCCGGAACATCCTCGTCGCGATCGACGGCTCGGCCGACGCCGACCGCGCCCTCGGCCACGCGATCGACCTGGCGAGCTGCGAGAACGCGAAGCTGACCCTGTTCAGCGCCGTGCCCGCGCCGCCCCCGTACGCCTACGCGACCCCCGGCGCCGCCGCCCTGTCGGACCTCGACGAGCAGGCGCGCGCCGAAACCGACCAGATCGTTCACGCCGCCCTCGAGCACGTGCCGAACGACGTCTCGGTGACGACCGTGATCAAGACCGAGCCGGCCAAGCCGGCCCTGCTCAAGCAGATCGCCGAGGGTCGGCACGACCTCGTCGTGATGGGCTCCCGGGGGCGCGGCGCCGTCCGCTCGGCGCTGCTCGGCAGCGTCAGCCACCACGTGCTCCATCACAGCGATGTGCCGGTGCTGATCGTGCACGCCGAGCGCGACGACGGCGCCCCCGGAGGGGGTCCTCAGGCCGCCGCCGAGCACGCCGAGCGCGGCTAGAGCACCTTCGAGAGGAACGCCCGGGTGCGCTCGTGGCGCGGGTTGGCGAGCACCTCACCCGGAGGGCCTGACTCGACGACCACGCCGTCGTCCATGAACACGACCGTGTCGGCGACCTCGCGCGCGAAGCCCATCTCGTGCGTGACGACGATCATCGTCATGCCGTCCGCGCGCGAGCCCGCGCATGACGTCGAGCACCTCGCCGACGAGCTCGGGGTCGAGCGCCGAGGTCGGCTCGTCGAACAGCATCAGCTTCGGGTCCATCGCCAGCGCACGCGCGATCGCGACGCGCTGCTGCTGCCCACCCGAGAGCTGCGCGGGGTAGGCGTCGAGCTTGTCGCCGAGGCCGACCCGATCGAGCAGCTCGCGGCCTCGCTCGCGGGCCTGCTCGCGCGGCACCCGCTTGACGTAGATCGGCGCGCAGGTGACGTTCTCCAGCGCGGTCATGTGGCCGAACAGGTTGAAGTGCTGAAAGACCATGCCGATCTCCGCCCGCTTGCGCGCGACCTCCGATTCGCGCAGCTCGTGCAGCTTGTCGCCGACCTGCCGGTAGCCGACGAGCTCGCCGTCGACCGACAGCCGGCCGGAGTTGATCTTCTCGAGGTGGTTGATGCAGCGCAGGAACGTCGACTTGCCCGAGCCGGACGGTCCGAGCAGGCACATCACCTCGCCGGGCTCGACCTCGAGGTCGATGCCCTTCAGCACCTCGTTGCGGCCGAAGCGCTTGTGCACGCCTTCGGCCTTGACCATCGGCTCGCTCACCTCGCGCCCTCCTCGTGGCGCGGCGAACAGGCCGAGCGCGGATTCGCTGCAACGGCGTCAGCGCCTGTTCGCGCGCTCGCGCCGCGCCCGTAGTAGCGCTCGAGGTAGTACTGGCCGACGTAGAGGACGCTGGTGCAGCACCAGGTACCAGATGCTCGCGACGATCAGCAGCGGGATCGTCTTGAAGTTGACCGAGTAGATGATCTGCGCTCCGTAGAGCAGGTCGCCGACCGCGATCACGCTGACCAGCGAGGAGGTCTTGAGCATCGAGATCGTCTCGTTGCCGGTCGGCGGGATGATCACGCGCATCGCCTGCGGCAGCACGATCCGGCGCATCGTCTGCAGCCGCGTCATGCCGAGCGACTGCGCGGCGTCGGTCTGACCCTCCTCGACCGAGATGATGCCGGCGCGGACGATCTCGGCCATGTAGGCGCCCTCGTTCAGGCCGAGGCCCAGGATCGCCGCCGTGAAGGGCGTGATCAGCGTGTTCGCGTCGGCATGGACGAAGGCCGGGCCGAACGGGATGCCGAGGTTGATCTTCGGGTACAGGGCGGCGATGTTGTACCAGAACAGCAGCTGCACGAGCACGGGTGTGCCGCGGAAGAACCAGATGTAGAGCCAGCTGGCGCCGGAGACGAGCGGGTTCGGCGAGAGGCGCATCACCGCCAGCAGCACGCCCAGCACGATCGCCGATCACCATCGCGATCACGGTCAGCTCGATCGTCATGCGCAGCCCTTCGAGGATCCGTTCGTCGAACAGGTATTCGCCGACGACGCCCCATTCGAAGCGCGGGTTGGTCACGACCGAGTGGACGATCGCGACCGCGACGACGAAGACGACCGCCGCCGCTACCCAGCGCCCGGGGCGCCGGACGGGGACGGCCCGAATCTCCTCGGGCCGTCCCGGTCTGGCCGGTGACCTCGGTCAGAGGACACCGCTGCCGGCCTAGCTGATCGCGCCGTTGATCTTCGGTTCGGTGATCGCGCCGTCCTCGAGGCCCCACTTTTCGAGGATCGTCTTGTACGTGCCGTTGGCGATCAGTTCCTTCATCGCCGCCAGCATCGGCGTGGCCATGCCGCTCGTCTTCGGGATCGCGAAGCCGTAGGGGGCGAAGCGCGTAGGTTTTGCCGACGAGCTTGAACTGGCCGTTGGACTGCTTGATCTGGTAGGCGACGACCGGCGAGTCGGCCATGCCGACTTCCGCGCGGCCGCTGGCGATCGCGAGGTTGACGGCGTTCTGGCCGGGGAAGCTGAGCACGGTCACGGACTTCTTGCCTTCTTTGCCGCACTTCTTGCTCTGCGCTTCGGATTCTTCCTGCTCGACCGTGCCCTTCTCGACCGCGACGGTCTTGCCGCAGATGTCGCTTCAGTTCGTTGACGCCGGGGTTCGCCGTGGACTTCGCGTAGAAGGAGATGCCCGGCGTTGTAGTAGGTCGACGAAGTCGACGGTCTTCTCGCGTTCCTTGGTGTCGGTGAACGACGAGGCGCCGAGGTCGTAGCGGCCGGCCGCGAGGCCCGGGATGATCGTTTCGAAGTTCGCGTTGACGAATTTCGCTTTCAGCCCCATGACTTCGGCGAGCGCGGTCACGAGGTCCGGGTCCATGCCGATGATCGTGTGACCGTCGGGCGCGATGAACTCGTTCGGCGCGTACTGGGCTTCGGTCGCCACGATCAGCGTGCCTTTCGATTTGATCGCGGCCGGGCACCTGGGCGGCGATCGAGGCGACTGGCGCCGCTGGAGGCGGTCGTCGCGGTCGTCGCGGTCGTCTGCGTGCTCGAGCTGTTGCTTGAGCTCCCGCAACCGGCGAGCGCAAGAACGACCAGTACCGGCGCGCCGATACGGGCGAGGAGCTTGATCATCGAAACCTCCTGGGGGTGTTAGGGCCCGGCCGGAGCGGCCGAAGCGCGGCAAGTATAAGTCGCGGCGGCCTGGCGCGGCGCTCAGCGGGCCGGGCGTGTCAACGGCGATCCGTGTCGGCGCGCGAGCCCGAGCAGCCCCTCGATCACCTCGGCGGGCGCCGGCCTGCCGAGATGGAAGCCCTGGGCCAGCTCGCAGCCCATCGTCGGTGACGCGTCGCCAGCTGCTCGGCCGTCTCGATCCCCTCGGCGAGCACCTTCATCGACAGCGAGCGGCCGACGCCGAGGATCGCCTGCAGCAGGTCCGCGCCCTGCCCGCCGTCGTCGAGCGCCGCGACGAAGCTGCGGTCGATCTTGAGGATGTCGGCGGGCATCCGCTGGAGCTGGGAGAGCGAGGCGTAGCCGGTGCCGAAGTCGTCGAGCGCGACGCGAACACCGAGCTGCTTGATCTCCTCGAGGTCCACGCAGGCCGCGGCGATGTCGCGCATCACGGTCGTCTCGGTGATCTCGAGCAGCAGCGAGCGACGGCCGCAGGCCGGTCTCGGCCAGCGTCGCGGCGCACGTCCTCGGCGAAGTCCTCGCGGCCGAGCTGAAAGGCCGAGACGTTGACGGAGATGCCGATCTCGCGACCGGCGCGCGCCCAGGCCGCTGCCTGGCGGCAGGCCTCTTCGAGCACCCAGCGGCCGATCGGGACGATCAGGCCCGATCTCCTCGGCGAGCGGGATGAACTCGTCGGGCGCCGACGATGCCCGCGCACCGGGTGGCGCCAGCGCAGCAGCGCCTCGACGCCCTCGACGCGTCGCGCCGGCGAGGTCGAAGATCGGCTGGTAGAGGAGGTAGAGCTGATCCGTCCGCCAGCGCGCCGGCGAGGTCGGCGCTCGAGCGCACGGCGGCCCTGCGCGTCGTCGTGCATGCTGGCGTCGAACAGCGAGTAGCGATCGCGGCCCGCGGCCTTGGCGGCGTACAGCGCGAGGTCGGCGTCGCGCAGCAGCGCGTCCGGCGTGGCGTACTGCCCGACGGCGACGCCGATGCTGGCCGTGACGGTGACGGGGCGCCGCCCGGCTCGAGCTCGACGGGGCGGCGCAGCGCGGCCACCAGCCGGTCGGCGAGGGCGTCGGCGGCGGCCTCGGTCGGCGCTCGATTCGACCAGCACGACGAACTCGTCGCCGCCGAGCCGCCCGACCGTGTCGTGGTCGCGCACGGTCGCCTGCAGGCGTTCGGCGACGATCTTCAGCAGGGTGTCGCCCGGCGGCGTGACCGAGGTTGTCGTTGATGTGCTTGAAGCCGTCGACGTCGACGAACAGCGCGCCCGCCGTGACGCCGGGCTGGCGGGCGGTGCGGGCGAGCATCTGCGCGGCGCGGTCGAGCACGAGCGCGCGGTTGGGCAGGCCGGTGAGGCCGTCGTGAAGCGCCAGGTGGGAGAGCTCGGCGGTCTTCTCGCGGACCAGCGAGAGCGCGCGCGTGCGACCGGTGCCGAGCAGCGAACACGAGCAGGCCGACAGCACGCTCAGCAGCGCCCCGCCGATCAGCAGCGTCAGCGCGTGCGGGTCGCCGGCGATCGCCGGCGGGCGGCGCGGCGGCGGCGGTGCGGACGGTCCAGCCGTTGTGCAGGTCGGATCGTCGCGACGGCGCTGCGCCGCGGCGCGTGGCCGCCGTGGAAGACGATGTCGATGCCGTCGGCGTGGTAGCGGAAGGTGACGGCCGTGCCGAGGTGTGCCCTGCGAGCGCCGTGCGTGAGCAGCACCTTCGGCTCGAGCCGCTCGCCGAGCCAGCCGACGAAGGCGCGCTGCGCGCGCGGCGCGCGTCGCCGGCACGACGCCGCCGCGGTAGACGGGCGTCTGGACGCCCAGCTCGAGGCTCTGGCCGCGACTGAACGGGGCGTAGCTGGCCTCGCCCGATGACGCGGGCGTCGTCAGAGGGTGCGCTCGAGCGCGCAGTAGTCGAGCCCGGCCGGCAGGTAGCTGGCGAGGTTGCGCGCCAGTCCGGCGACGGCGAAGCAGTAGAAGGGCCGCCGGCCCGCGGGGCAGCAGCGTGAAGGGGAGCTTCGACGCGCCGCGGCCGGCGCCGAGCGGTTCGACCGGATGGCGGGCGAGCGCGGCTTGGAAGCTCGCGAGCTGCCCGGCCGGGCACGCAGCTCGATCAGGCCGATGTTCTGGAGCTCGGGGTAGCGGCGCATCGCCCGCACCGATTCCGCCCAGCGGTCGAAGCCGCCGGCGCTCGCGCTGCGGATTGGCGGACACGAACGCGCTCGCGTTGACGACCAGGTCTTCCTCGTGCTGGATCGCGAGCTTCAGCGTCGAGGTGATGTCGGCGGCGGCCAGGTGGAACGCCGAGGCGGTCCTTCTCGGCGTCGCTGCTGCGGACGGCGCGCGCGCCGATCAGCGCGGCGACGGTGCCGGCCAGCACGATCAGGCAGGCGGCGGCCAGCCACGCGCCCGAGCGCGCGGGCAGACCGGTGTCCAGGAGCCTCCGAGGCCACGCCCCTTGATCGGCTGTTTTCGGCTCGGCCCTGAAGTCGCTGCGGACTTCACGCCCACGGGCCGTCCAGTGGGCTAAGGCATCGGCCGCGCCGCTGCCGATGAGGGGCTCGTGACCAACTTCGCCCGCACGCCGGCACCCGCCGCCGTCCCAAACCCGCCGCCTCGCCCCCCTGTCCTTCCTCGCCCTGCTCCTCGCGAGCGCGCTGTGTGCCTGCCTCGCGGCCCCCGCGGGCGCTGTCGTCACCGAAGTCGCGGGAACGCCGGTGGCGTCTCAGCCGCGCTCCGGCGGACAGGCGAGCCTGACCTTCCCCTCGGGAAGCTTCGGCAACGAAAACGGCAACGCCGTCGTCCCCAGCAGCGCCAGCGTGTACGCCGTCTACTGGGACCCGGGCGCATGGTTCCACCACGAATGGGTCACGAACATCGACCGGCTTCTTCCAGAAGCTCGGGGCAAGCCAGCGGCGAATACGGGACGATCCTCTCCTCGCTCTCGCAGTACCGGGACCGCTCGAACGCCCCGGCGGCGACCCACTACGTGTTCAAGGGCGCCTACTCCGACACATCGCCCTACCCGGCGGCGAGAATGCACCGATCCGGAAGCGCTCGAATTCGGGCAGATCACGTGCGTGACCGACGCCCAGGTGCGCGCACGAGCTGCAGAGCTTCATCGCCGCCAAGGCACACAGAAGGGCATGAACGCGATCTACTACGTGCTGACCCCTCCCGGCGTGGCGGTCTGCCTGGACGAAGCCTCGACGAGCTGCTCGGACTTCAAACTGAGCGCCGAAGAAGTCACCGAAGGCGTTCGCAAAAGCGCGAGCTACGAAAACAGCTTCTGCAGCTACCACGGCGCGATCAACCCCGAAAAAGCGCCTGAGGGGAACGCCAACACGATCCTCTACGGGGCGATCCCGTGGAGCGCCGGCTACGAGGGCCACCCGTGGGACTTCGTCCCCGGGGCGAGCAACGCGGGCCAGGCCTACGACTGCCAGGACGGCGGCTGGAGCCCGGAAAACGGTGAAGAGAAATTCGAGAAACTCCTGCCGATGACGACGGCCGAAGAAGAACACTTCGAAGAAGTGGGCCCCGAAGAAAAAGAAGCGATCGAACGGACGCGTCGTCTCGAGGGTCCGCACATCCAGGAGCCCAACCAGGAAGGGAGAGGCGAAGAACCCGACTACGCACCGGCGCTATCGGATGTGCTGATCAACCAGATCGCCGAGGAGCAGGCCAACATCGTCACCGACCCGCTGCTCACCTCCTGGCACAACCCGGTCTCCGGAAGCGAGGCGACGGATGAATGCCGGAACGTCTTCGCCGCGACCGCCTCCCCGAGCAAGATCGGCGGCAACACCGCGGCCGAACCGAAGACCGAAGCCGGAACCCTCTACAACGAGGAAGTCGCGGGCCAGAACTACTACATCAACAACATCATCGACAACGGCGCGCTGCACACGAACGACTGCGTCGGCGGCGTCGGGCTCGTGCCCCGCTTCACCTCACCCAACCCGGTGAACTCGGGCGAACTCGTGGACTTCGACGGCATGGAGTCGACCGTGAGCGAGTTCGAAGCCGCGATCTTCGGTCCGAGCGGGCCGCCCTCCACCACCTACGCAACGTTCAAATGGAACTTCGGCGACGGCAGCCCCGAAGTCACGGGCTACGCGCCCGGCGCCCCCGTCTGCGCGGCGCCCTGGCTGAGCCCCTGCGCCGCCAGCATGTTCCACAGCTACACCTACGGCGGCACCTACACCGTCATGCTCACCGTCACCGACGTGGGCGGGAACGTGGCGAGCGTGTCGCACGAAGTCACCGTCGTCGGCCCGGCCCCACCGGCTCCCCCGGCCCCCTCCGCGGGCCCCGGCAGCTCGAGCAGCAGCTCAGGTGGCGCATCGGGCTCCGGCTCCGGACAGGCCGCCCCGCTGCCCGCGCCGGCCGCGGCCGCCGCGATCGCGAAGCAGTCGCTGCGCACCGCGCTGCGCCGCGGCGTGCTGGTGCACTACTCGGTGAACGAGCAGGTCACGGGCCGTTTCGAAGTGCTGATCTCGCGCACCCTGGCGCACCGGCTGAAGATCACCGGCACGCCGGCCACCGGGCTGCCCGCCGGCACCCCGCCGCAACTCGTGATCGGCCGCGCGCTGCTCGTGACCACGAAGGGCGGTCACAGCACGGTCGCGATCAAGCTCTCCAAGAAGATCACCGCCAGGCTCAAGCACGCGCACAGCGCGCCCCTGATGCTGCGGCTGGTCGTGCACAACGCCTCCTCGCCGAGCCCCATCACGGTGCTCAGCTCGACCACGCTGGGCGGCTGATCCACCCAGCTCACCCCGGCCCGCCGCTCAGGCCGGCGGGTCCTTTTCGCCGCGCCGCCGGCGGGCCTTGGCACTGAAGACGAAGTGCCACAGGCAGGCCAGCAGCACGTACCCGAAGACGATCGAGACGGCGGAGACGATCGCGAGGCCGGTGCTCCCGGAGACGGCCGATTCGCCGTCGAGCGCGAGCGTCATCGCCGCGATCATCTGCAGCGGCAGGGCCATCGCCGGCCAGGCCTACAGACCCGGGTAGTGACGAATGACGAAGCCGGTGTTGTCGGTGCCGTTGACCAGCCAGCGGGAGGCGTACACGCCGCTGCGCCCGGCCGTGTCGTAGAGGATGCCGTCGACGTACATGTAGGTGTGGCCGGCGTTGGCGTAGACGGTGATGTACTTGCCCGGCCCGGGCGCCCCCCAGCTCTCGAGTTCGCCCGAGGTCATCGGGCGGTTCAGCAGCCCGCCGGCGGCGAGCGCATAGCTGACGGACCCCGAGCAGTCATAGGCGTTGTCCACGAAGGACCCGTGACCACCGCCGAACACATAAGGGAAGTCGGCGATCTCGTTTGCCCCGGCGACCACCTTCTGGACGACTTCGGGAACGTCACTGGGGATCGGGATCGTGCCGTTGCCGCCGATCGAGTAGCCGCCCGGCACGGGCGTGAGGCGGGCGTGACGGGCCTGTTTGGCGCTCTTTTCGACCGCCTGCATCTGCTGGAGCTCGGCCTTCACTTCGGCGTCCGACGGCGCCCCCGCGGCGACCAGCGCTTCGCCCGCCTTGGCCGGAGCGGCGGCGGCAGCGTGGTGGGCGGAGGCGGGCGCCGGAAAGCTCTTGGCTTCCTGCGGGTCGGCGACCTCCTGCGCGGCGGCGGCGTGCTGTTCGGAGGGCGCGCCCACCGCCGGCCCGGCCACGATCACCGCCGGGGGGCCGTTGGAGGCGCTGCTCGAACTGCCGGCGCCGCTGCCGCAACCCGCGAGGGCTGCGCATGCCACGAGGCCGCAGCAGAGCGCTCTGGCCTTGGTGGAGGCGACCATCCAGAGGAAGGCTAGCGTCCGCAACGGTGCCTATCGTCGCTACCCTGTTGCGATGCCTGAGGAAGCCAGCGCCGTGGAGTTGCGTCCTCACGCTCGCCTGATCCACGGAATGCGAAGGCCGGCCAACTGGCTGCAGCTCGTGCGGTTCGGCCTCGTCGGCGGCCTCGGCTTCGTCGTCAACCTCGCCGTGTACACGCTGTTCGTGCACGGCGTGGGGATCGAGTACCGCGTCGCCTCGGTCGTGGCCTGGATCGTCGCCGTGGCCAACAACTTCTTCTGGAACCGCCACTGGACCTTCGACGCGCGCGAGGGCGTCGCCCACCACCAGGCGATGCGGTTCCTGCTGGTGGCCGTCCTCACGGAGGTGATCAGCCTGCTGCTGCTGACCGTGCTGGTCGAGAACGGTGGGCTCTCGAAGGTGCCCGCCCAGGCGCTCGCGGTGGCGGCTGCCACGCCCTTCAGCTTCCTCGGAAACAAGCTCTGGAGCTTCAAGGCCAGGGCCTGACGACGGCTCGTCACGGCCCTCGCAGCCGGCGCCCGAGCGGGCCGGCACAGCGGGGGGGCCAGATGATCCGGACCTATACTCTGACCTCGGCCCCTTCCGGAGGATCCTCGTGCAGGAGATGGTGATCTACGGCGTCAGCTTCGACATGGTTGGCAAGCAGCCGATCGTGCTCTTGAAGACCGTCGACGGCAACAAGTTCCTGCCGATCTGGATCGGGCATCCGGAGGCGGCCTCGATCCTGATGAAGCTGCAGGGCGCCGGCACGCCTCGGCCGATGACCCACGACCTGCTCTGCGACATCCTCGGCGAGCTCGACGTGAAATGCACCCAGGTGTCGGTCACGGAGCTGCGCGAGAACACCTTCTTCGCCTCGATCACCCTCAGCGTCGCCGGACGCGAGCTCGAGATCGACTCCCGCCCGAGCGACGCGATCGCCCTTGCCGTCCGCTCCGGCGCGCCGATCTACGCCGCCGAGGAGGTCATCTCCGAGTCGGCGATCGAGTTCGAGCACGACGTCGAGGAGTCCGAGGACGTCGTCGAGAAGTTCAAGGAGTTCCTCGACCAGGTCTCGCCCGAGGACTTCGCCGCCGGCGACTCCTGAGCGGCGCGGCGCAACGCCGGCCGGCAGCGCGGAGGGCATCCCTAGCGTGTGAAGGCGCTCTCCAGCACGCGCTCGGCCACCTCCTCGAAGCTCAGCCCGGCGGCGTCCGCCGCCTGCGGCAGGAGGCTCGTCTCGGTCATGCCCGGGACGACGTTGGTCTCGAGCACCCACAGCTCGCCGCTGTCCTGCTCGAGCATCAGATCGACGCGGGCGAAGCCGTGGCAGCCGAGCAGCTCATAGACCTCGACGGCGAGCTGCTGAGCGCGAGCGGTCGTCTCGGGGGGCAGCTCCGCCGGGCACACGAAGGTGGTCATGCCGATCTGGTAGCGGGACTCGTAGTCGTAGAACTCCTCTTCGCGGGGAACGGCCTCGACGATCGGGAGCGCGTGCGGCGGCTCCGCGCCGCCGGGCGGCCCGTCGAGGACCGAGACGGCCAGGTCGCGGCCGCGGATGTGCCGTTCCAGCAGCAGAGTACCGTCATAGGAGAACGCCCCGACCATGGCTCCCGGCAGCTCGGGGCTGGCGCTGGCGAACTTGACCCCGAGCGCGGAGCCGCCGCGGGCCGGCTTGGCGACCATCGGGAACCCGAGCCTGGTCTCGATCGCTCCCAGTGCCGCGCCCGCGCCAAGGTCCCTGATCGAGGCCTCGCGCAACGTCTCGAACTCCGGCGTCGGGATTCCGGCCTCGAGCATCAGGTACTTGGCCAGCACCTTGTCGGTGCAGCGCATGCAGGCCGAAGGGCCGGAGCCGGTGTAGGGCAGGCCGAGCGACTCGAGCAGCGACTGGATCGTCCCGTCCTCGCCCTCGCGTCCGTGCAGCGCGACGAACACCGCATCCGGCTGCAGGGCGATCAGGTCGGGGACGAGGCTCGATCCCGCGTCGATCTCGTGTACCTCGTGGCCGCGCCGCTGCAGGCCGCCCTGCACCTGGGCGCCCGAGCGCAGCGAGACCGCCCGCTCGAGTGAACGGCCGCCCTGCAGCACGGCGACGCGTCGCGCGTCGCTCATCGATCCTGCGAGCGGCGTCCTGCCTGCGGCCTGTCCCGCCGCGGCAGAGCGACGACGTCGGCCAGCGGCGGGGCGTCGGGCGCGGGCGCGGGCGGGGCTGCCGGAGCCGTCGCCGGGCGACCGCTGAGCGAGCCGAGCAGGTCGAGCTGTGTGCGGATCGCGCGGCCGATGCGCCGGACTCCCTCGTGGATGTCCTCCTCACGGATCCCGGCGAAGTTGAGGCGCATCGAGGAGGAGCCGCTGCGCCCATCCATGTAGGCCGCGCGGCCCGGCACGAAGGCGACGCCCTGTTTGGTCGCCAGCGCGAGCAGGTCGGTCGTGTCGATGCGCTCGTCGAGCGTGGCCCACACGAACATGCCCCCCTGCGGCCGAGTCCACACGGCGTGGTCGCCGAACTGCCCCTCGAGCGCCGCGAACATGGCGTCACGGCGCGTCCGGTAGAGGTCACGAAGCCTCTCCACGTAGTCAAGCCAGCCCGTGCCCGAGCCGTCTCCCTGGCCGAAGTAGGCAGCCACGAACATCTGGGTGACGGGCGATGAGCACAGGTCGGATCCCTGTTTGCCGAGGTTGAGCTTCTCGAGCACCGGCCCCGGGGCCACCGCCCAGCCGAGCCGCAGCCCGGGGGAGAGGATCTTCGAGAAGGTGCCGAGGTAGATCACGAGGTCCGAGTGGCCCTCCCTCCCGGCCGCCTGGGAGTCCAGCGAGTAGAGCGTGGGCAGCGCCTCTCCCTCGTAGCGCAGCAGCCCGTAGGGGTTGTCCTCGAGCACCAGCAGCTCTCGCTCGCGCGCGACCTCGACGAGCCGCCGGCGCCGCGCGAGCGACATCGTCACGCCACCCGGGTTCTGGAAGTTGGGGATCGTGTAGATGAACTTCGGCCGCCGGCCTTCTGATTGGAGCCGATCGAGGGTCGACTCGAGCACGTCGATCGGCATCCCGTCCGAATCCATCTCGATCTGCTCGACGTTCGCCTGGTAGGCGCTGAAGGTCGGGATCGCGCCCGGGTAGGTGGGGGCCTCGGCGACGATCACATCGCCCGGGTCGATCAGGGTCTTGCAGACGAGGTCGATGACCTGCTGGCCGCCGGTGGTCACGATCACCTCCGAGGGGTCGATCGTGGTGCCCTCGGCAGCCATCACCTCGGCGATGCATCCACTCATCGCCGACATCCCCTCGGTGGGGCCGTACTGCAGCGCCCGCGCCGTCCCCTCGTGGGCGACATCGGCCATCAGATGTGCGTAGAGCTCGGGCGCGAAAGTCGAGGTGTCGGGCAGCCCGCCGGCCAGGGAGATCACCTCAGGGCGCTCCGTAAGCGCCATCATCTCGCGCATCGCCGAGCTCTTCATCCCGCGTGTGCGTGCAGCGAACAACGCCTCGTAGCGAGCCAGCTCGTGGGCCGTCTGACGGGCCCCACGTCCATCGCTCCCTGGTGTGCTCGATCGCGCCATCAGCCTGGAGTTCTCCGTTTGCCGGCCCTTGCCTGCCGGTGGTACGGCGAGGGCACGCCCCGCCGGTCGTCTATCGTCCTGCCCGATCTGGCGAGCGCCCAGGCCACGGTAGCGCACCGGCAGATCGCGCGATCGAGACATGAACGGCCTCTTCTTCTACATAGGGCTGGGTGCAGGACTTGCCGCGGCCTGCGGCCTGCGCCCGTTTCTGCCGTTGCTGCTGGCCGGCGCGCTCGGCTCGGCCGGGGTCCTCGGCGTCGGCTTCCCGGCCGGCAGCGGCTGGGAGTTCCTGCAGTCCGGCTGGTGGCTCTTGGCCGTCGCGGTCGCGTTCGCGCTCTCCTACGCCCTGCAGATCCTCCTCAACCAGTCGCCGATCGTCGACCCGGCCGCGCGGGGTAGGCGTGGCGACCCGCTCGCCGCGGCCCTGATGGGGCTCTCCTTCGGCGCCGGCGCGGCGCTTTTCGGGGGCGTGCTGGCGGCCCACGGTGACGCGGCCTGGCCCGGCGTGCTGGCGGCCTTCCCGATCGTCGCTCTCGCGCAGCGGGTGGTGGGCCCCGTGATCATCGGCGCCCGCGCGCGGCTCACCGAGAAGGGCCCACGGGACGCGCTCACGCTGTACCTCGACTCGGCGTCGCTCGTCGTCGCGGCGCTCGTGGCGCTGCTGCACCCGCTCGGCTACGTGGTCGTCGCCGCGCTCCTGTGGCTGCTGCTGCGGCGCCGCTCACGTTCCGGCGAGAAGTATGCGGGCCTGCGCATCCTCGGCCGCTGAGGCCGGCGCGTGAGCGGCTCGCCGCGGAAGCTCGTCCTCTGCGTGATCGACGCGATGGCGCCCGAGATGCTCGAGCGGACGATCGCCTCCGGCGCCGCGCCTGTGCTCGAGCGGCTGGTCGCGGATGGGCTCTACGTGCCCGATTGCGTCGCCGCCTTCCCCTCCGTGACGCCCGTCTGTGCCGCCTCGATCGTCACCGGCCGCGGCCAGGACGAGCACCGCATTCCTGCGATGAACTGGTACCACCGCGAGGAGGATCGCTACGTCGAGTACGGCTCGAGCTTCCGCGCTGCCCAGCGGTTCGGCATCGCCAGGCAGCTCACCGACACCGTCTACAACATGAACCGGGCGCACCTCGCCGAGGAGACGCTGACGGTGTTCGAGAGCCTCGACGACGCCGGCGTGCGCACCGCGGGCACGACCTACCTGATGTACCGCGGGCGCTATCGGCACGAGCCTCAGCGCGACACGGCCCTGACCCGCGTGGCGACAACGCTGATGCGTCACCCCGTGATGGGGCCGCGAGAGCTGTTCTACGCCGACATCTTCGCCTCGCGCCGCACCGGCTGTCGCTCCGCCCTGGGGATGCCCGGAGTTCGCGATCGCCACTCGGGCTGCGTGTCCTCCTACCTCGTCGAGCACGACCTGTTCGACTTCCTGCTGCTCTCGCTGCCCGACAACGACTGGTACTCGCACAAGAAGGGCCCGGACGCGCAGATCACCTCGATCGCGCAGGCCGATCTGCAGCTCGCACGGGTGGCGAACGCGGCGGGCGGGCTCGACGAGTTCCTCGCCGGCCACGCCCTGATCGTGATGGCCGACCACTCGCAGGCCCCCGTGACGGCCTCGATCTCGCTCCAGGACGAGCTGGCGGACCTCGGCGTGCTCGGCCCGGCGCGGGCGGCCCGCGGCTCCGGGCGGGCGGACTCGGTCGAGCCGCGGATCGCGGTCTGCCCCTCGCAGCGGGCCGCGATGGTCTACGCGCTGCACGAGGCCGAGCGGGACGCGATGCGGGCCTCGGTGGTGGCGATGTCGATGGCCGTTGAGGGCGTCGACCTGGTGATGTGGCTGGAGCGGGACGCCGAGGAGCACCCCCGCGAAGCGGTGATCGCCAGCCCTGCACACGGCGAGCTTCGCTTCGCTCCCGGCGGACCGCTGACCGACCCGCGGGGGCGGGGCTGGCGCCTGGAGGGCTCGCTCGGCGTGCTCGGCGGCTACGAGCAGGAGGGGAGGTTCGTCAGCCCCGACTACCCCGACGCGCTCGCGCGGACGTGGTCGGCGCTTCTGTGCCCGACCTCGGGCGAGGTGCTGCTCTCGGCCGCTCCCGGCTACGAGTTCCTCGACTGGGGTGGGCAGGCCCACCTCGGTGGCGGCAGCCACGGCTCGCTGCACGCCAGCGACTCGCTGGGCGCGCTCGTGATCGCCGGCGTCGAGCTGCCGGATCCGATGCCGGCGCAGTGGACGATCCGCGATGTGGCGCCGCTGGTGCTGGCCCATTTCGGCCCCCCCGCTGCCGTGGCGGACTGAGCGCTCGGTGGGTGCGCAGCCGGTGGCGGTCACGTACCCTCGCCTGATGCGAAGCCTCCCGGCTCTGCTCGCATGCCTGATCCTGCTGGTGGTGCCGGCGGCTGCGTTCGGCCTGCCGGGAGCGGAGTCCTTCAAGCAAGGCCGGAGGCTGACGATCCCTGCCCAGTCCACCGCGGGCTCGACGACGGCTCCGCCCGCGGCGAGCACGGCGGCCACGCATTCGCAGGCGACCAATCCCGAAGCGCCCGTGCCGGTCGCTCCCTCGAACATCCCGCCGGCGGGGCGACGGCTCTCTCCCAACCAGGTGCTGGCGATCGCCGAACGGCTGCCCAAGATGCAGGGCGTCCGCCGCGAATACCCGGGCTCCTACGGCGGCGCCTACCTGAAGCCCGGCTTCCGCTGGCAGGTGTCCTTCTTCTCCAAGAACGGCAAGAAGGAGATCGGCCAGGTCGCGATCGACGACCTCAGCGCCCGGGTGCTCGAACAGTGGACGGGCTTCCAGGTGGCGTGGACGATGGCCCGGGGCTACCCCGGCGCGTTCGGCCGCCACGTCAACTCGCTGTACGTATGGCTGCCCCTGTGCCTGCTGTTCCTGCTGCCCTTCTGGAACTTCCGGCGGCCCTTCTCGATGCTGCACCTCGACCTGCTCGCCCTGCTGTCCTTCTCGGTCTCGCTGGCCTACTTCAACCACGCCCACATCTACGCGTCTGTGCCGCTCGCCTATCCGCCGATGCTCTATCTGCTGGCTCGCATGCTCGCGCTCCTGCGCCGGCCGCGCGGCGGGCGCGCCGAGCCGCCTCGGCTGCGTCTGCTCGTGCCGGCCAGCTGGCTGGCCGTCGCCGTGGTCTTCCTGATCGGCTTCCGGGTGGCACTGAACGTCACCGACTCCAACGTCGTCGACGTCGGCTACGCGGGAGTGATCGGCGCCGAGCGGATCGTCGACGGGCATCCGCTCTACGGGCACTACCCGACGGACAACGAACACGGCGACACCTATGGCCCGGTGAACTACGAGGTCTACGTGCCCTTCCAGCAGATCTTCGGCTGGAGCGGCTCCTGGGACGACCTGCCCGCCTCCCACGCCGCCGCGATCTTCTTCGATCTGCTGTCGGTCGGGCTGCTGTTCCTGATCGGCCGGCGGATGCGGGGTCCGACGCTCGGCATCGCCCTGGCCTACGCGTGGGTCTCCTTCCCGTTCACGCTGTATGCGCTGGAGAGCAACAGCAACGACACGCTCGTGGCGGCGCTCGTGCTGGGCGCCCTGCTGGCGGCGAGCTACCGCTCGCTGGCGGCCGGTGCGGCGCGCGGCGCGCTCGCCGCGCTCGCCGGCCTGACGAAGTTCGCTCCGCTCGCGCTCGCGCCGCTGCTCGCGACCGACGCGCTGCGCGCCGTGCCCGCCCGGCGCCGACCCCTGATGGGCGCGATGTTCATCGCGGGCTTCGCCGGCGCCGTCGCGCTGGCCTTCATCCCTGCCGTCGCCCACGACTCGCTGCAGCACGATCTACCGGCGGACGATCGAATACCAGGGCAACCGCGGCTCGCCCTTCTCGGTCTGGGGCCTGTACGGGCTGCGAACGCTCGAGCATGTGGCCGAGGGCGTCGTCTTCGCGCTGGCGATCGCGATCGCGCTGATCCCGAGACGTGGCGACATGGTCGGGCTCGCCGCCGGCTGCGCCGCGATCCTGATCGGCGTCGAGCTGGTGATCGAACACTGGTTCTACCTGTACATCCCCTGGTTCTTCCCGCTCGTGATGCTCGCCCTGCTGGGGCGCTACGCGGCGCCGCTCAGGCGGCCGGCGGACGCGGCATCAGCACCTGCTCGATCGAGTCGGCCCGAAGCCGTTCTGAGCAGCTGATCAGAACCCCCATCAGCCACGGGTCCTCCTCGGAGGTCTCGAAGCGGACCGGCATCTGCGTCAGCAGCGACTCGATCGCCTGCTCGCGCTTGACGCCGATCACGCCGCCCCGCGGGCCGGTCATGCCGACGTCGGTGATGTAGGCGGTGCCGCCGGGCAGCACGCGCGCGTCCGCGGTCGGCACGTGCGTGTGCGTGCCGACGACGGCTGTCACCCGCCCGTCCAGGTGCCAGCCCATCGCGACCTTCTCGGAGGTGGCCTCGGCGTGCACGTCGACCAGCACGTGGTCGACCGCGCCGAGCTCGCCGAGCGCGACCTCGATCTCGGTGAAGGCCGAGCGGCCCGCGCGCAGGTAGAGGTTGCCGCTGATGTTGACCACGCCTAGCCGCACGCCGTCGTGCTCGACGACGGTCGTTCCGCGGCCCGGCTGACTGCGCAGGAAGTTGGCCGGCCGCACGATCCGCTGGTTGCTCTCCAGATACGGGTAGATCTCCCGGCGGTGATAGGTGTGGTTGCCGAGCGTGATCGCGTCGACTCCGGCGGCGAACAGCTGGTCGGCGTTCTTGGGGGTGATGCCGAGCCCGCCCGCGGCGTTCTCGCCGTTGACGACGACGAAGGTCGGCCGGTGACGCTCGCGCAGCAGCGGCAGGCAGTCGAGCAGCGTCTGGCGGCCGAGTCCACCGACGACGTCACCGACGAACAGGATCCGCGCGGCCGCCGCCCGCCCAGCCCCTCTTTCGGCCGCCTGAGGCTCAGCCATACTCTGGCGATGGTGGCTGGGAGGTGAGATGGGTCCCCAAACGTGCCCGGGCTGAGACTCCCGCCGACCCCGAGGAGGAGTCGGCTCCGCCCGAGCCCGATGAGGAGAAGCTCGCCGGCGCCGAGGACGGGACGACGCACCCCCCGCCACGTGCGCTGATCCCGCGATGGATCCAGTTGGTGCTGCTGCCGCTTGCGATCGTCGCTGTTTGGGCGGTGGCGAAAGCGGCCGGCAAAGTGCTGTTGCTGTTCATCATCGCCGGCCTCATCGCGCTGATCCTCAACCCCGCGGTCGCGTTCCTGCATCGGGACCGCCTGCCGCGCGGCCTCGCCGTCCTTGCGGTGTACCTCGCGTTCTTCGTGGCGCTCGCCGGCATCGGGATCCTGCTGGCGAACCCTATCTCGCATCAGGTGAAGAGGTTCAGCGACAACGTGCCGAAACTCGAACGCGAAGCCAACCAGCAGCTCGCGAAACTCGAACGCACGTTCAACAGGAACGGCATCCACGTCAAGATCGTCAAACCGGGCAAAACCGCCCTGCAGAGCATCTCCGACAAAGTCAGCAAGAGCGCCGGCAAATTCGCCTCGTTCGGCACGGCGCTGCTGACGGAAGTCGCGAACGCGCTCTTCAACCTGGTGCTGATCTTCGTGCTCTCCGTGTACATGCTCCTGTACGGGCCTGAGATCGGCGCGCTGATGCGAAGAGTCATGCCCTCGGGCGACGGCTCCAAGGCCGACGACTACCCGACGCTGGTGCAGCGCGCCGTCTCGCGCTACGTGGGCGGGCAGCTCGCTGTTCAGCGCGATCATGGGCTTCTCGGCAGGCGTCGCGCTGTACATCTTCGGGGTGCTCGGGATCTTCCCGGACGGCAGCAAGTACGCCGTCGCCTTCGGCGTGTTCTACGCGTTCATGGAGCTGATTCCGTACATCGGGCCGATCCTCGGCGCGATCCCACCGGTTCTCGTCGCGCTGTTCACCGGCGGGCCTGTCACGGCGCTGTGGGTCGTGCTGCTGTTCGTCGGCCTGCAGCAGCTCGAGGGCCACGTGGTGGCGCCTCAGGTGTTCGGCCACACGCTGCGCATCAACCCGCTGCTCGTGATCTTCGCGCTGCTGCTGGGTCTCGAGGTGCACGGCGTGATCGGGGCGCTGGTGGCATTGCCGATCCTCTCGGTGCTGCGCGAGACGGCCGTCTATCTCGGCAGGCATGTGGCCTTCGAACCGTGGGATCGCACCAAGCGCGAGCTGTTGTGAGCGCGGCGCTGCGCGTCGAGGCGCTGAGCAAGAGCTATGGGGACGTGCACGCCCTGCAGGACGTCAGCTTCGATGTGGCGCCGGGCGAGCTGCTCGCGGTGCTGGGGCCGAACGGAGCGGGCAAGACGACGCTGCTCTCGATCCTCGCGGGCGCCCAGCGCGCGGATTCGGGATCGGTCAGCGTCTCACCGCACGAGGTCGGCTGGGCCCCCCAGCAGCCGGCCCTGTACTCGAAGCTGACGGTGGCCGAGAACCTCGAGCTGTTCGCCCGGCTCGAGGGGGTCGCGGACCCGCGCCGAGCGGTCGCTGCGATGCTCGCCCAGACCGGCCTCGAGGATCGCGCCGGGGACCTCCTCGGGCAGCTCTCCGGTGGCAACCGTCAGCGCGTCAACGTCGCGATCGCGCTGATCGGCGAGCCCAGGGTCCTGGCCCTCGACGAGCCGTCGGCCTCGCTCGACCCGGCGCAGCGGGAGCGGCTGTGGGAGTTCGTCGCCGGGCTGGCGCGGGGCGGCACGACCGTGGTCTTCTCCACGCACGGGCCGGGTGAGGCGCAGCACTACGCGGACCGCCTGCTCGTGCTCGAGGACGGACGGCTCACCTTCGACGGGTCCCCGGCCGAGCTGATCGCGCGCTCGGGCGGCGCCGAAGGCGATCTCGAGCGGGCGCTGGTCAGGTTCCTGGGCCAAGGCCGCCCGTCGTGAGGTCGCTGCTGCGCAAGGACCTGCTGATCCTCCGGCGTTCGCGCCTGACCGTCGCCCTGCTCGTGCTCTATCCCGTCCTGATCGCCCTGCTGATCGGCCTGGCGATCTCGCGCACGCCTTCACGCCCGCACGTCGCGGTCGTCGACGAAACCGCCCCCGGCGAGACGGTGCAGGTGGGAGGCCGTCGCGTTGCCGTCAGCAGCTACGTCGACGGGCTCTTCCGCGGCGTCGACGCGATCCACGTGCACTCCCGCGCCCGCGCCCTGCAGGAGGTGCGCTCGGGCAGGGCCCTCGCCGCGGTGGTGATCCCGCCGGACATCGCCGCGAAGGTCTCCTCGGCGACCAACCAGGCGCAGGTGGAGGTGATCTACAACGGCAACGCCCTCGAGCAGTCACTCGTCTCCTCGCAGCTGCGCTCGGCCCTCGCCGAAGCGAACCTGAGCTTCTCCGAACAGATCCAGCAGGGCGCGTCGCAGGCGATCGAGCTGCTGCTGCGAGGAGGCAACCTGGGGCTGCTCGGCGCACCCTCGAACCTCGTGGGGCTCGATCGCATCCCCGCGCTGCTGAAGAAGGAGATCGCCCGCACGCCTCCGGGCCCACGCCGCCGATCGCTGCAGCAGGTGGCCGAATTCGCCACCTTCGCGGCCCAGAACCTCAACGTCAGCAAGCGGGTGCTGGCGACCGTCGGGGAGCCGATCAAGATCCGCAGCACGGTCCTCGACGGCCGCCGCACGCCCCTGGACACCTTCGCGGTGGTCGTTGCCGTGACGGTCTCGCTGATGTTCCTGGGCGTGCTTCTCGCGGCCGGCGGGATCGCGCTGGAGCGCGAGGAGAACGCCCTGCCGCGTCTGATCCGGGGCCTCGTCTCGCGCGGGACACTGGTGTCCGAGAAGGTCCTGCTGGCGGCCGCCTGCGCCTTCCTCGTGTCACTGGCGATGCTGGCGGGTGTCGGCGCGTTCGTCTCGCTCGACTGGGGGCGGATCGGCCAGTGGCTGGCCGCGCTGGCGTGCGGCGGCCTCGCCTTCGCCGCGCTCGGGGTCGCGATCGGCGCGTTCGCCCGCGAGGTCCGGGCAGCCTCGCTGCTCGCCTTCGGGCTCTCGCTGCCGCTGGCCTTCCTCGCGCTGGTCCCGGCCGGCGCGGTCGGCCACGCCTTCTACGACGCGATCGGGGTGGTTTCGTTCGTGTTCCCGTTCAAGGCGGCCCTGCAGGCCCTCGACGCGGCCGTCAACGGCGCCCACCCGCCGTTGCCCGGCCCGCTCGTCCACCTGCTCGTCCTCACCGCGCTGTTCGCCCTGCTCGCCCGCGCCGGGCTGCAACGGGCGAGCTAACCTGGAAGGCCGATGGCCTTCCCGAAGACGCGAATGCGCAGGCTGCGCGCCAGCGCCGGCCTGCGCGGGCTGGTGCGCGAGACCGACCTGCGGGCCTCACAGCTGGTGCTGCCGCTGTTCGTCGCCGAGCGCCCGCCCCCGAACGGCTCCGACCGCGAGCCGATCGAGTCGATGCCGGGGGTCGCCCGGCTGTCGCTCCCCGCGGCGGTCGCCGAGGCGCAGGAGGCTGCCGGCCTCGGCCTCGCCGGCGTGATGCTGTTCGGCATCCCGGCCGAGAAGGACGAGCAGGGCTCCGGCGCCTGGGATGAGGAGGGCGCGGTACAGCTGGCCGTGCGCGCGATCAAGCAGGCCGTCCCGGAGGTGCTCGTGATGACCGACGTATGCCTGTGCGAGTACACCTCGCACGGTCACTGCGGGGTGCTGCGGGCCGACAACACGGTCGACAACGACGCAAGCGTCGAACTGCTGGCCCGCACCGCCGTCAGCCACGCCCGTGCGGGGGCCGACCTCGTGGCGCCCTCGGACATGATGGATGGCCGCGTGGGAGCGATCCGCGAGGAGCTCGACGGCGAGGGCTTCACCGAGACGCCGATCCTCGCCTACTCGGCGAAGTTCGCCTCGGCCTTCTACGGCCCCTTCCGCGAGGCAGCCGACTCCACGCCCGCGTTCGGGGACAGGCGCGGCTACCAGATGGATCCGGCCAACGGGCGCGAGGCCGTGCGCGAGGCGCTGCTCGACGTGCAGGAGGGCGCCGACATGGTGATGGTCAAGCCGGCACTCGCCTACGGAGACCTGATCCGGGCGGTCGCCGAGGCGACGGGCATGCCGGTGGCGGCCTACAACGTCAGCGGCGAGTATGCGATGGTCAAGGCCGCTGCTGCGGCGGGACACATCGACGAGCGGGCGACGGTGCTGGAGATCCTCACGTCGCTGCGTCGCGCAGGCGCCGACACGATCATCACCTACCACGCAAAGGACGCGGCCCGATGGCTAGCCGAGGAGACCTGATCAGCGACAGCGCCGACGCCAGGCGCGCGGAGGCGGCCACGCCGAAGATCCGCAGCCGCAAGGACGGCGCCGCGGTGCCGCTGGACGACGTCGACCGCAAGCTCCTGAACCTGATGCAGGGCAGCTTCCCGATCGCACCGCAGCCCTATGGGCACGTGGCCGGCCTGGCGGGGATCTCCGAGGTCGAGGTGATGGACCGGGTCAAGCACCTGCTGGACAAGCGCATCATCCGGCAGGTAACGCCGATCTTCGACACGCGCGCGCTGGGCTACTCCTCGATGCTCGTCGCCGCCAAGGTCGATCCGGAGCATCCGCATCGGGCGGCGCAGGTGATCAACGCGCACCCGGGCGTGTCGCACAACTACCTGCGCAACCACGAGTTCAACCTGTGGTTCACGATCGCCACCGAGCCCGATTCGCAGCTGGGACTGGAAGGCACCCTCGAGGTGCTCGCGCGCGAGTCCGGAGCGGAGTCGGTGCGCCAGCTGCCGACGTTGCGGCTGTTCAAGATCCGCATGGACCTGGAGATGGAGGGCGACACGGAGGCGCTCGCCACTGCGGCCGAGGCGCGCGAGCCGATCGAGCTCGAGCCGCAGCCCTACGACGAGCACGACATCGCCGTGATCCGGGCGCTGCAGGGCGACATGCCCGTCGTCTCCGAACCCTATGCCCCGGCCGCCGCGGAGCTCGGCATCGGCCAGCAGGAGCTGCTGGACCACCTCGCCGGCATGCAGGAGCGCGGGATCCTGCGGCGGGTCGCGGCGATCCTCTACCACCGTCGCGCCGGCTTCTCGGCGAACGGCATGGGCGTGTGGAACGTGCCCGACGAGCAGATCTTCGAGATCGGCTGCCGCATGGCGGCCTTCCGCGGCATCTCACACTGCTACCAGCGCCCGACCTACGAGGACTGGCCCTACTCGGTGTTCACGATGGCCCACGGCCGCTCCAAGGAGGAGTGCGACGCGATTCTCGACGCGATCGCCGCGCAGACCGGCATCGAGGAGCGGGCGACCCTCTACTCCTCGACGGAGTTCAAGAAGGTCCGCCTGCAGTACTTCACCGGGGACTTCAAGGACTGGGAGCGCAGGCACGCTTGAGCGGAGCCCGGTGATGGCCTCGCTCACCGACAGCCGCTCGGCCGAGCTCTACCGGCGGGCCCGGTTGCGTCTGCCCGGCGGCGTCAACTCCCCGGTCCGGGCGATGGCCGCGATCGGCCGCGACCCGCTGTTCATCGACCGCGGTGAGGGCCCGGAGCTGATCGACGTCGACGGCAACCGCTTCGTCGACTACGTCTGCTCGTGGGGGCCTCTGATCCATGGGCATGCTCACCCGGCGGTGCTCGAGGCCGTCGAGGCCGCCGCCGCCAAGGGCACGAGCTTCGGAGCCCCCACGGCCGGCGAGGTCGAACTGGCCGAAGCGGTCTGCGAGCGCTTCGAGCGCGTCGAGATGCTGCGCATGACCTCCTCGGGCACGGAGGCCTCGATGACGGCCGTGCGGCTGGCCCGGGCAGCCACCGGGAGAGAGAAGATCATCAAGTTCGCCGGTGCCTACCACGGACACGTCGACGGCCTGCTGGCAGCGGCCGGCTCGGGCCTGGCGACAGCCGCCCAGCCGGCCAGCCCTGGGGTCACGGCAGGGGCGGCGGCGGACACCGTTGTGATCGCCTGGAATGACCCGCAGGCGCTGCGCGCCGCCGTCGGCGAGCACGCTCCGGCCGCGATCATCGCAGAGCCGATGCCGGCCAACATGGGCCTCGTGCCGGCCCGCGAGGGCTTCCTCGAGCTGCTGCGCGCGCAGGCCGATGCGAGCGGGGCGCTGCTGATTCTCGACGAGGTGATCAGCGGCTTTCGTGTGGCCCGCGGCGGCGCCCAGGAGCTGACGGGGGTCGGCGCCGACATCACCGTGATGGGCAAGGTGATCGGCGGCGGACTCCCGGCCGCGGCGCTCGGCGGGCCGGCCGAGCTGATGAACATGCTGGCGCCGGCGGGACCCGTGTACCAGGCGGGCACGCTCTCGGGCAACCCGCTCGCCGTGGCCGCGGGCCTGGCGACCCTGCGCCTGCTCGAGGAGCCCTCCTACCTGCGCCTCGGCGCGGTGACCGAGCGGCTTGCCGAGGGCCTGCGGGAAGCCGCGGGCGACCGGCCCGTCCAGGTGCAGAGCGCCCCGGGGCTGCTCACGGTCTTCTTCTCCGAGACCCCCGTCGAGAACTTCGCCGACGCCCAGGCATGCGACCTCGAGGCTCACGCGGCGTGGTGCCGCGGGCTGCTCGGCCGGGGCGTGTACCCTCCGCCGTCGCAGTTCGAGGCGTGGTTCCCCTCGCTGGCCCATGGCGAGGAGCAGATCGAGCGCACGCTGCTGGCCGCGGAGGCCGCTTTCGCGGCTCTCGCGGCACGGGAGCCCGCGGCGTGAGCGGGGCGGTTGCGGAGAGCGAGGGCACGGGCCTGGACCGCCTGCGTGACCTGTTGCGGGAGGGCGGAGGGCTGCTCGCCGGCCTGCTCGCCGAGGGCGAGGAGACGCTCGCCGAGGCCGCCTCCGCGGCGGCCGCGGCGGCCGCAACCGGGCCGCGGGCGCAAGGACGGCGCGAGGAGTACGAACTGCTCGTCGAGGCGATCTATGAGGGCTACCTGCTGCATTACGGGACGCCGCGCCTGCTGCGCAGCCCCGAAGCGGATCTCGGCCTGCTTGCGGGGGACCGCCTCTATGCGATCGGGCTCGCCCGGCTCGTCGCCCTCGGGGACACACCCGCCGTCGCCGAGCTGGCCGACACGATCACGCTCAGCGCGCTGGCACACGGCGCCGGCGCTCCGGAGCTGGCGGACGCGATCTGGCAGGCGGGCGCTCACGCCGTCGGCTGGGGCTCGAGCGATGCTCACCGCGAGGCCAAGCGGATGGTCCTCGAGCGCACCCCGGGAGCGCTCGATGCGATGCGCACAAGTGTGCGCGAGCCTCCGGCGTCGCCCTGAATCGCGCATCGATATTGTTTGCCCTCAGTGGCTGACAAGCGGCTCAAACAGAAGTCGAAATACACCCTCGACCGGGGGATCCCAGGAGCGTTCGAGGGGGAGACGATCACCCGCAGGCGCTTGATGACCGGAACCGCCAACGTCGCCGGCGCGGTCGCGGCCGGGGCCTTCCTGCTGCCCGCCCTCGGCTTCGCCATCGGGCCGATCTTCAAAAGCACCCCGCACCGCTGGGAAGCGGTCGGCACCGAGGACATGTTCAGCGATCTCACCTACCTGCCGGTCGTGATCACGCTGGCCCCGAACATCGGCGAGGCCGGCAAGTCGACGGCCTACGTCCGCAGGTTCAACGCCGCGATCGACACCGACCCCTACGACAAGGACACGCCCTACATCGCGATCTCCAGCCGCTGCGCGCACCTCGGCTGCCCGGTCCGCTGGGTCGATGCCGCCGAGCGCTTCATCTGCCCTTGCCACGGCGGCGTCTACGACCTGCTCGGCCGCCGTGTCGGCGGGCCGCCGGTACGGCCTCTGGACCGGTTCTACACACGCGTCAACGGCAATGTCGTCGAACTCGGCCCGCGATTCAGCGTCAACAGCCAGTTGCGCCGCTTCTCCCCCCGCGACCCGGGCGAGCCCCTCGACGGCATCGGCCAGTACCTCTACCCGTCCCGTCCCGGCGCCCAGAAACTGTAGGCGGAGGCGAACCGGATGCCGAAGATGCCCAAGATGCCCGCCCCGCCCGCCGCCTTGCGCAAGGCGCCGCCCCGCCCGGGTGACCCGAACGGCAAGAAAACCGCCGCCCACGAGGCGGCCGAGGCGGGCATCACGGTCGTCGACTGGGTCGACGAACGGACCTCGCTGAGCGGCGCCACCCGGTGGCTGATGTTCCGCAAGGTCCCGAAGGGGACGAACTGGTTCTACACGCTCGGCTCGGCGACGATGTTCGCCTTCCTCTCGCAGGCCGTCACCGGGGTCTTCCTGGCCATGTACTACCGCCCCGATCCCTCCGGCGGGGCCTACGAATCGATCCGCTACGTGACCAACGACGTGTTCCTCGGGCAGTTCGTGCGGGGCATGCACAAGTGGGGCTCGAGCGTGATGGTGATCCTCGTCTTCCTGCACATGGGCCGGACGTTCTTCTTCGGGGCCTACAAGTACCCCCGCGAGCTGAACTGGGTGATCGGCGTGGTGCTGCTGATCCTGACGATGACGATGTCCTTCACCGGCTACCTGCTGCCGTTCGACCAGCGCGCATACTGGGCGACGATCGTGGGCGTCAACATCAACGGCACCGGCCCGCTGCTCGGGCCCTACCTCTCGGACTTCCTGCGCGGCGGCTCCGAATTCGGGGCCACGACCCTGTCGCGCTTCTATGCGATCCACATGCTGCTCGTGCCCGGGGCGATCATCGCGCTGATCGGCGCCCACCTGTACCTCGTCACGAAGCTCGGCACGACCGCGCCACCGTGGCAGAAAGCGGAGAAGCCCGACGCGCTCCGCGAGGCGGAGGTCTAGGCCGAGATGAACAAGCAGGAGAAGGAGGAGTACCTCCGCGAGTACTCGATCCTGAAGGCCAAAGGCAAGCCGTTCTTCCCTTACGCCGTGACGAAGGACGCGCTGATGGCCTGTGTCGTGATGGCCGTGATCATCACGATGTCACTGGTGCTCGGGGCCGAGCTCGGCTCGAAGGCGAACCCGACGACCACCACCTACGTGCCGCGGCCGGAGTGGTACTTCTTCTTCCTGTTCGAGCTTCTGCGGATCATCAAGCCACCCGGGCTCGTCGGCCTCGCGACGATCGGCGTCCCGACGATCTGCATGATCCTGCTGTTCCTGCTGCCCTTCTACGATCGCGGTGCCGAGCGGCGCCCCGAGCGGCGCCCGATCGCAACGCTGACCGGCATCGCGGTGATCTGCGCGATGGCCTACCTGACCTACTCCGGGGCCAACGCCGGCTCGCCCACCGTGATCGAAGCGCCGACGCCCACGCGGATCATCAAGGCAGGCAACCCGCTGCTTGCCGAATATGAAGGCGGCAAGCTGGCCGTGGCTCAGAGCGGCTGCCTCGCCTGCCACAAGATCGGCGAGAACGGCAACGCCGGGCCGGGCCCCAACCTGACGAAGATCGGCAGCCGGCTTCCGCGCCAGGCGATCGCCCGGACGCTCGTGAACCCGACGGCGCCGATGCCGTCGTTCAAGAACCTGCCGCCGAAGAAGTTCAACCAGATCGTCACGTTCCTCGCGCAGTCGAAGTAGCCGCCCGATGGCCACCCGCCAGGGAGCCGGCGCCGGGAAGCTCGAGGCGGGCCAGGTCCGGGCGATGTTCGACCGCATAGCCGCGGTCTACGACCCGATGAACACGGCGATGACGGCCGGCCTGCATCATCGCTGGCGTGCCCGGGCCGCCGATCTCGCCCGGGTCGGCCCCGGAAGCCGGGCGCTCGATGTCGCGACCGGCACGGGCGACCTGGCGATCGAGCTTGCGGCCCGCGTGCTCCCCGGGGGGGAGGTGCTGGGCAGCGACTTCTCAGAAGGGATGCTCGACCACGCCCGCGCCAAGGCCCGCCGGCGCGCGGGCAGCGGCCTGCGGTTCGAGTGGGCCGACGCGCTGGCCCTGCCCTACGAGGACGGCGCCTTCGACGCGGCGACGGTGGGCTTCGGGGCGCGCAACTTCGACGACCTCCCTCGCGGCCTGGGCGAGATGGCCAGGGTCGTGCGGCCTGGCGGCCGGGTGGTGGTGCTCGAGATCACGACTCCCACGCGCGCCGCCCCTCGCGCACTTCTACCGGCTGTGGTTCGATCGGCTCGTCCCGGCCCTGGGAGCGGCCGCCGGCCGAGGCGAGGCGCTCGCCTCGAGACTGCGCTCCTCCACCCCGAGGGAGGGGCTCGCCGACGCCTACACCTACCTGCCGAACTCCGTAAAGCGCTTCCCGGGCCCGGCGGCGCTGGCCGAGCAGCTGGTGCGGGCCGGCCTGGCCGAGGTGGAATACGTGCTCACGGCCGGCGGGATCGTGGCGATCCACGCCGGCACCGTGCCGGGGGTGAGGGCGTGAGCGGGACGGTGGGTGGGCTCGCGGGCAGCGCTCCGGCCCAGGCGCCCGACGGCGTGGAGACGATCATGGCCCGCGGAGGACCACGCCTGCGCGGGCTGATGGCACGCACCGAGGCCCACCTCGACCGCGTCACGGCCGCGGCCGGGGCGCCGCTCGCCGCGCACGCGAACGCCACCGTGGCGGCGGGCGGGAAGCGCCTGCGACCGCTGCTGGTGGTGCTGGCCGCGGAGTCGGCCGGCGGCCCGGCGGACTCGGGCGGTGGTGAGGAGCGGATGGTACGAGCCGCGGTGGCGGTGGAGCTGGTGCACTCCGCCACGCTCGTGCACGACGACTTGATCGACGGCGCGCGGCTGCGCCGGGGGCGCCCGACCGTGGCGGCAGCGGCGGGCCGCCGCGTGGCTGTGGCCACAGGCGACCTGCTGTTCTCACGAGCGTTCGCCGAGCTGGCCCGCAACGAGGACTCCGAGCAGCTGCAGGCTCTCTCGCAGGCGAGCTCGGCGCTGGCCGAAGGCGAGCTGCTCCAGCGCGAGGACGCCTGGGCGGCCGAGGTCGCCGTCGAGCGCTACATGCGACGCTGTGAGCTGAAGACGGCGGCGCTGTTCGAGGCGGCGTGCAGGCTCGGGGCGCTCAACGCGGTCGGCGGCTCCGGGAAGCTGGCTGCTGCGCTCGGCGCGTTCGCGCGGCGCATCGGCCTCGCCTTCCAGATGCTCGACGACATCCTCGACGTCTCGGGCCCCGTGGAGCGGACGGGCAAGTCGCGCGGCACCGATCTGCTCGACGGCACGGTCACGCTCCCCTTCATCCTCGCCCGCGAACGCGATCCGGGCCTGGCCCAGGTCGAGCTGCGCGGCCTCCGCAGCCCACGCCAGGCCGAGGAGCTGTGCGAGCGGATCGCCGCGACGGGGGCACTCGGTGAGGCCCGCGAGCAGGCGCTGGCCGTGGTGGCCGAGGCGAAGGCATCGCTGCCCGGCATCCTCCCCGGGGGTCGCTCGGAGCTGCTCGAGCTGGTCGCCGACGCCGTCGTCGAGCGCTACCGCTGAGGGTCTTCTCAGAAGTCGCTGGGCAGGATCAGGTCGGCGTCCAGCGCCCGCGCGAAGAACTCGATTTCCTCCGACATGTTCGCGTGGGTCATACGCCGCAGATCACCGAGCAGGGCGCTCGAGCCGCGGTCCAGCTCGTCGTCGAGCCGTTCCACCGCCGCCTGATCGAAAACGCCCTCGCGGCGGGACTCGCACTCGGGGCACCGCAGCACGATCCGCCAGTGACGGGGGCCTTCCTCAGACCAGTCGAGTGGGTACACCAGCTCGCCCGTGCAGTGGAAGCAGATGTGCAGCTGGCCAGGGGAGCCGGTGGTCTCTGAAGCCTGTCCGTGCTCGCCCGAGCCGACGTCGATCTGTTCCCCGGCAGGCAGCGGAAGGCGCTGTTGAATGTCGGGTTCTTTTCCGGAGTCCATACCGCTTCCCAGACGTCATCGACGCATCGGGCGGAGGCCTTTAGCGACCGTGCCGGGCGGGGCGCGGTGGTAGGTTCACCCATCCCATGAAGCGATCGCTCCGTCCGATCGGCCACGAGGATCGGCTGAGCCTCGTCGATCACCTCGATGAGCTGCGCACCCGGCTGTTCATCTGCGCCGGTGTGCTCATTGTGGCCTTCGGGGTCTGCTTCTGGCAGAACCACGCGCTGCTGCGGATCATCAACAAACCGCTCCTGACGCAGACGCGCAAACAGGTGCTCAAAGGCGAGGGCACCACCGGCCAGGCGGCGCTCGCCCAGCGCGCGGTCGTCCGCACGGCAGAGGACACGGCCCGGGCGCTGCTGCTTCTGGCCGCTCCCGGCAGCGGGGTCTCGGCGCCGACCCGCGCTCAGCTCGCGCCGCTCGCCGCCGAGTTGCAGCGCGACGTCGCGCACATCCCCCGCAACCCGAGCGGCGACAAGCCGGTGACCCTGACCGTCGGCGAACCCTTCACGACAACCCTCACGGTGGCCCTGTACTTCGCCCTGATCATCTCCCTGCCGGTGATCCTCTACGAGCTCTTCGCCTTCATGCTCCCGGCGCTGAAGCCGAACGAGCGCCGAGCCACGCTGCCCCTGCTGGCGGCGATCCCCGTGCTGTTCCTCGCGGGCGTGGCCTTCGGCTACTTCGTCGTGCTGCCGGCGGCGGTGCGTTTCTTCGTGAACTTCAACGCCGACCAGTTCAACAACCTGGTGCAGGCGAACCAGTTCTACAAATTCGCCGCCACGATCCTGCTCGCGATGGGTCTCGTCTTCCAGGTGCCGGTCGTGATCCTCGGCCTCACCCGGATGGAAGTCGTGACCGTGGCTCAGCTGCGCCACAACCGCCGCTACGCGATCGTGGCCTGTGCCGCTATCGCCGCGTTCCTGCCGGGCGACGTGATCACGCTGCTGCTCGAGACGGTACCGCTGTATCTGCTCTACGAGGCGAGTATCCTGCTTGCAGCGGCCACCGACAGGGCACGACGCCGGCGCGGTGCCGCCGCCGCAAGCGGGGATGTGGGGAATGTCGCGGGCGACCCCGCGCCCACTACCGACGACCCCGCGCCCACTATCGAGGAACCCGAGGAACCGACCGTGCAGCAGATCATCGACCACACCGACGAGGACCTCTCCTGATGCTTTTCGACCTGCGAGGCCGCGGCCGTCGCCGCACGGTCAAGGTGATCTACATCGGGCTGGCGGTGCTGATCGGCGTCGGCCTCGTCGGCTTCGGCGTCGGCGGCGGGCTCAGCGGCGGCGGCATCCTCAACGCCACGAGCAACAACGAAGGGTCGGGCGGCGCGAGCTTCGCGAGCAAGATCAAGAAGTACGAAAAGCTGACCAAGACCCAGCCGAGCAACCCCGCCAACTTCGAACTGCTCGCCAAGAACCTGCTCCACGAAGCCGGCAACGAAGGCTATGTGAGCGCCTCGGGCGCGCCCACCAGCAAGGGCAAGGAACTCTACCGGCGCGCCTCCCAGGCCTGGATCAGCTACCTCGCGCTGAACCCGCCCAACCCGAACCCGGAACTCGCGCAGCTGGTCTACGTGATCTACAGCGAAGCCGGGCTGAACGAACCGGCGAAAGCGGTGCAGGCGCTCAACTTCGTGGTCGAACGGCGGCCCACGGCCGCCTACTACGCGCAGCTCGCGGAGTTCGCCTACAAAGCGAAGAACGAACGCCTCGGCGACCTCGCCGCGGCGAAGGCGGTCGCCCTGGCGCCCGCCAACGAGCGGGTCCGAGTCAAGAACGAACTCGCGGAAGTCAAGAAGTTCCCGAACGGCGGCCAGACCTACGTGACCACCACGAACGGAAAAACGTACCGGCTGAAGAAGTCGCCAAACGGTTCCTTCACGCAGGTGGCGCCGCCGACCAGCACGCCGGCCACGACCCCGGCGACCACCTCGACCGCGACGAAATAGGCGCCGCGAGGTGGGGGAGGCGCCTCACTACACGGCGAGGCTGTTGATCTCCTGCCCGGATCGCCCCGGCATCGTCGCCGCGGTGTCGGGCTTCCTGTTCGCCCAGCAGGCGAACATCGTCTCCTCTCACCAGTACTCATCGGATCCCAGCGGTGGGCGCTTCTTCCTGCGCACGGAGTTCTTCCTGCCGGAGGGCCGGGAGCGCGCGGGCTTGACGGAGGCCTTCGGCGAGGAGGTCGCCGAGCATTTCGAGATGGACTGGCAGCTGCGCTGGTGGGGCGAGATCCGGCGCACAGCGATCCTTGTCTCCCGCCACGACCACTGCCTGCTCGATCTGCTCTGGCGGCGCCGGCGCGGCGAGCTTGACACCGACATCGTGGCGGTGATATCCAACCATCCCGACCTCGAGCGGGAGACCGTCGCGGCGGGCGTGCCGTTCCATCACGTTCCCGTGCCGGCGGCGGGCGAGGGCATGCGGGGGGCCGAGGAACGGATGCTGGAGCTCCTCGAGGGCCAGGCGGAGCTGCTCGTGCTGGCCCGCTACATGCAGGTGCTGAGCGGCGAGTTCCTCGAGCGGATCGCGATGCCGGCGATCAACATCCACCACTCCTTCCTGCCCGCCTTCCCGGGTGCCGACCCGTACCGCCGCGCCCACGAGCGGGGCGTCAAGCTGATCGGCGCGACGGCCCACTACGTAACCGAGCAGCTCGACGACGGACCGATCATCGACCAGGACGTGGTCCGCGTGGACCATCGCCAGAGCGCCGAGGAGCTGCAGCGTGTCGGGCGCGACGTCGAGCGCCTGGTGCTGTCCCGGGCCGTCTCGCTGCATCTGCAGGACAGGGTCCTTCCCTACGGGCGTCGCACGATCGTGTTCTGAGCCTCCGGCTCCGGCGGCCTCGGCTAGACTCTTGAGCCGAGCCGGCACCGATCCATGATTCGGCCGGTGCCCTTCGCGGGCCGTTAGCTCAACCGGCAGAGCAGGGGCCTCTTAAGCCCAAGGTTGCAGGTTCGATTCCTGCACGGCCCATACGACCTTCGCAGGCCCCGCGCGACGCGGCTGTCACCCGGACGAGGTGCATGCAGGCCTCCTTGCGGTGCGGCCTCCCTGCCGCGAGGCTTGCCGGGTGGCGACTACGAGTTTCGCGCGCAGCATCGCCAGTTCCGCAGCTCACGTCCCCGGCGGCCCGGGCTATCCCGTGTGGGCGCGCTGGAACGACGAGCGCGATCACCGCTACTCGCTGAGCCTCGAAGAGGAGGTGATGCTGCTCGAACCAGGCCCCTGGACGCTGGCGGCGGCCGGCGAGAGCGTCCTCTCGGGGCTCTCGGAGCGGCTGGCAAAGCACGCTTCGGCCGACACACACGCGGCGGTGATCGAGCTGAGCACCGACACCCACTCGGATCCCGCCGGCGTCGTCGGCGAGCTCGCCGAGCTCCGCAGGCGGCTGAGTGGCGAGCTGGAGCAGTCGGGGCTGAGGGCGGCGGCGGCGGGATCGCACCCGTTGAGCGCAGGGAGCGAGATGGGGCCCTCCAGTGGAGCCCGGCCGCGCACGCTCGGCGACTCGATCGGGGTGCTCGCGCCCAGGGAGCCGACGATGGCCCTGCACGTGCACGTGGGGCTGCCGAGCCCCGAAGAGGCGCTGCGGGTTCTCAACCGGCTGCGTTCCAGCGCGCCGGTGATGCTCGCGCTGTCTGCCAACTCGCCGTTCTGGCAAGGCCGGGACGGCGGCTTCGCGTCTTCCCGCGCGGTGGTATTCGGTGCCCTTCCGCGCACCGGCCTTCCGCGCCGTTTCCCCGACTACCGTCGCTACGTCGAGGCGCTCGAGCCGCTCATCTCCTCCGAGGCCGTCCCCGGCCTCAGCTTCGTCTGGTGGGATGTCCGGCTGTTGCCGGCCTTGGGCACGGTGGAGGTGCGGGTGATGGATGCGCAGTCCACCGTTCGGGAGGTCGCGCCGATCCTCGCCCTGATCCAGTCGCTCGCGCGACTGGAGCTCGAGGGGGAGCCTCCCGCGGAGGAGCCGGCGCCCGAGGTTCTCGCGGAGAACCTGTTTCTGGCGGCCCGCGATGGGATGGCGGCCGACCTGATCGACCCGGTCTCGGCGCGGCTCGTGCCGGTGCGCGAGACCCTTGAGGTGTTGCTCTCCGAATGCCGCCCGCATGCGCTGGCACTCGGCTGCGTCGAGGTGCTCGAGGGGCTGAGGCGGCTCGCCGCGGCGAACGGCGCCGACCGCCAGCGCGCCCTGGCCCGGAGCGGAGCGGGCCTCGAGCGGGTCGTCGCCTCGCTCGCCGACCGGTTCCTCGCGCCCCCGTGGCCCGCGCGTCTCACCGTCAGGCGAGGCGGACAGGCATGAGGAGGCGACAGAAGGGAGCAGCCAGATGTGCCGCTGGCTAGCCTATTCCGGCTCACCGGTCCTGCTCAAGGAGGCGCTCTACGCGCCGGCGCATTCCCTGATCGATCAGAGCCTGCACTCGCGTCTCGGCGCCGAGACGACCAACGGCGACGGCTTCGGCGTGGGTTGGTACGGCGAACCCGAGATCCCCGGCGTCTTCCACAGCACCGCCCCGGCCTGGAACGACCAGAACCTGCACGAGCTCGCCGATCACGTGCGGTCGGCCCACTTCTTCGCGCACATCCGGGCCGCGATCGGCAGCGCCGTGCAGCAGACGAACTGCCATCCCTTCCGCCACGGGCGCTGGCTGTTCATGCACAACGGCTTCATCGACCGCTTCGACACGCTCAAGCGCGATCTTGTGCTCGCCGTCGACCCTTCCCTGTACCCCGAGATAAAGGGGCAGGCCGACACCGAGGTGCTGTTCTACCTGGCCCTGACCCTGGGCCTCGAAGACGATCCGCTGGCCGCGATCGAGGCGGCGATCGGGCTCGTGGAGGCGACCGCGAGCGCCCGCGGCGTTCCCGATCCCTTCCAGGGCACGGTCGCGACCACCGACGGCGAGACGGTCTGGTGCGTCCGCTACGCGAGCGGCGGCGAAGCACGGTCGTTGTTCTACACCACCGACGTCCCCACGCTGCGAGAGCTCTATCCCGAGCGGGAGCTGTTCGCGCAGGTCTCCGACGAAACCCGGTTGATCGTCTCAGAGCCGCTGGGCGACGTTCCCGGCGTGTGGAACGAGGTGCCCGATTCGACCTGCGCTACGGTCGCCCCCGGCGATGCGTCGCTGAGGCCTTTCAGGCCGACCGCGCCCGCCGTCTCAGTGGGTGTCTGAGACCGGCTGCTCAGAAGCCGGGGTTCGTCTTGACCCGCCGGCGCTCGCTCTCGTGCAGCCTGCCCTTGGCCTCCAGCGTGGCGCACGACTCGGCTATGTCCCGGCCGAGCGTCGCGATCAGCGAATGGCCGAGCGTCTCCTTGACGAGCACGCGCATGATCTTCACGTGCTCCGCGTTCGGCGGAAGGGTGTAGGCGGGCACCATCCAGCCCCGTGCCGCCGCCAGCTGCCCGGCGAGGTCGAACTCGTCATAGCCGCGCTCGCCGGACAGTTTGAACGCCACCAGCGGCAGCTGCTCATCCTCATCGCCGCCGATGATGTCGAACCTGCCGCAGCCGTGGATCTCCTTGGCCAGCTGCCTCGCGTTGTAACTCATGCACTCCATCACGTAGCGGTAACCAGCATGCCCGAGGCGGGCGAAGTTGTAGTACTGGGCCAGCACCATCGCCGCGCCGGTTGAGAAGTTCAGCGTGAAGGTGGCGTCCCGCTTGCCGAGGTAGTTCTCGTAGAAGACGAGTTCCTCGGCGAGGTCGGCGCGCTCGCGGAAGATCAGCCAGCCGATGCCCGGGTAGACAAGGCCGAACTTGTGACCGGAGACGTTGATCGACCTGACCTGCTCCAGGCGGAAATCCCACTCGGACTCCGGATACAAGAACGGCCACACGAACCCGCCACTCGCCGCGTCCACGTGCAGGGGCACGTCGATTTCACGCTCTCGCTTGAGATCGAGCAGGCAGTCGTTGATCCCACGGATGTCGTCGGCATGCCCGGTGAAGGTCGTGCCGAGCACGGCGGCAACGCCGATCGTGTTCTCATCGATCAGCGGCACCACGTCCTCGGGCCCGATCACGTACTTGTCTGGTTGCAGCGGCACGATCCGCGGCTCGACGTCGAAGTAGCGGCAGAACTTCTCCCAGACGACGTGGACGTCACCGCCGAAGACGAGATTGGGCCGGTCGACCGGGCGACCGGCGGCCTGCATGCGCTCGCGCCACTTCCACTTCAGCGACAGCGCCCCGAGCATGATCGCCTCCGAGGATCCCTGGGTCCGGGCTCCGGTGGTCTCGCCGGGCGCGTTGAAGAGGTTCGCGAGGATGCGTATGCAGCGCTGCTCGATCTCCGCCGTCTGGGGGTACTCGGCGTGATCGATGAAGTTGACGCGCAGGGCTTCCGTGATGACGCGCTCTGCCTCCGGCTCCATCCAGGTGGTGACGAACGTCGCGAGGTTGCGCGTCGGCAGCCCGTCCAGGACCATCTCCTCCTGGATCATGCCCAGCGCTTCGGCGGGCGCCATCCCGGCCTTGGGAAGCGCGTTATCCGGGGGAGGCTCGAGCAGGTATCGGTTGCCGTAGATGCCCTCTAGCCGCTCGATCTGCCTGCGCGTGGGCGCGGGCGCGCCGCCACTGACCCGGCGGTTCGGCTCCTCGATGTGCTCATCGGCCATGGGACTCTCCTCCTGCCTCGCGTGATCGGCTCGTGCGACGCTAGTGGTACGAGCGCTGTTGGCATCACCCCAAAGGAGTGATCGCCCGAGCCGGTCCGTCACGGACGGACCGGACGACACGGCGGGCGACCCCTCGCGCAGTCCTCGCGCGGAGGTCGCCGGCGGGCAGGCGCTGTCAGCGCGCCTGCCCGTGACTGCTCAGACCGTCTCGGGTTCGCCGTAGACGATCAGGCCGTAGATGCACCACACCAACAGCGCGAACACGCCCAGCGACCACCAAGGGCTGGTCCCGCCCACGTCCGACAATGCTCCGATCGCGCCGAGGCTCGCCGCGAAGATGCCGAAGATGCGCCCGAAGGCGTTGCCCGCGAACAGCGAGAACGCCGCGCAGACCTCGATCACCCCGAGGATGATCGTGATCCAGCCCCAGGTGTGGAGGCTCGAGAAGAGGAAGTGTGTGTCGCCGACGTAGAAGTGCGAATCCGCGACGGCCGCGATGCCGTAGATGAAGTTGAGCGTGCCCGCGATGAGCAAGAGCACGCCCACGAACAAAGCTCTGCCTGTACCCCGCATCCTGCTCCTTTCGTGGCGAGCTGCACCGACCGTGAAACGGCAACTCGATTTGTGAACCAGTGCGGTTCTCGGGCGAGTGTACGTCCGCGCTCGGAGGGCATGGGTGATGCACGCATGTATCTTTTCCTACAAACGCACCCCCATGGCCGGCGGGGCGCTGTGGCGGTGGCTGTCGAGGACCGGCGGGGCCCGGCGGGGATCGTCCCGACGAGATGATGCGCGCCGACCGATCGTCGCATTAGCTTGCCGGTGATGGAGAGCGCGCCGGAGGAGCCTCGCTCCGCCACCCGTCGCCTGCGCGAGCGCTACGGGGTGCTGCTGCTGGCGATCGTCACCACCTTCGCCGTCCAGGGGATCGCTACCCCAGGCCCCTACGAGCAGGTGATCGTGACGGTCCTCCTCGGTGCCACCGTGCTCCTCGCCCTGCGGGCCACGGATACAGGGCCCCGGGTGATGCGGCCGGCCCTCGCGTTCGTCGTGGTCGTGACGGTCGCGAGCCTGGTGCAGGCGCTCGCCGGCGAAATCGACGGCGCGGCAACGCGCGCCGCCAACGCCCTGCTGGTCGCGCTGGCCCCGCCGGCGATCGTGATCGGGATCGTGCGAGACCTGAGGGAGAGCAACACGGTCACGATCCAGGCGGTCCTCGGGGTGCTCTGCGTATACATCCTGATCGGCATGTTCTTCGCGTTCGTCTACGGCGCGATCGGAAGAGCCGCCGCGCCGTTCTTCGCAGGTGGCCAGCCGGCGTCGGTGGCGAGCTGCCTGTACTACAGCTTCACGACCCTCGCCACGGTCGGCTACGGAGACCTGACGGCCCGGAGCAACCTTGGCCACACGCTGTCGGTCTCCGAGGCGCTCTTCGGTCAGATCTACCTCGTCACGGTCGTGTCGGTGCTGGTCGCGAACCTGAGGCGCAACCCGCGGCCGCAGGCCTGAGGCCGGCCGCCACGCGCGGTGTGGTGACCCCACCCGGGCACGGCGAGTATTGTCGGGCGCTGCGTCCCGCATCCGCGGGGTGCCGGGCTAACGAGAGGAGCAACCAGTGGCCGCCGTCGCACAGGACACCCACGACACACTTGCAGGCATCTCGAGTGGCGACTTCGAGCTGCTGGAGACCGCGATCGGGCTCCGGGAGGGCGTGCAGGAGGCGAGCGGCCTCGAGCCGAAGACCTTCGCGCTCGTGAAAATCGCGGCCCTGATCGCCCTCGACGCTCCCCCCGCGTCCTACGGCTGGCAGGTCGCCAACGCGCTCGACGAAGGCGCTACGCCGGAGGAGATCCTCGGCGTGCTGCGCGCCGTCGCAGCACAGGTCGGCATGCCCAAGATCGTCGCCGCGGCCCCCGAGATCATGCTCGCGCTCGGCCTTTCGCTACCCGACGGCGCAGAATAGGAGGCGACGATGCCACTGATGAGAAGACGACCGCTGCTCCGCGCGGCCGCCGTCGGCGGAGGCGCCTACGTGGCCGGCAAGCGCCATGCGGACAGCCAGCAGCGGGAGGCGGGCCAGGAACAGCGGATCGAAGAACTCGAACAACAGCAGGCCCCCGCGCCCGCCGCTCCCGCGGCGACGGGCATCTCCGACGAGACGCTGGCGAAGCTCAAGCAGCTCGGGGAACTTCACGATCAGGGGGTCCTCAACGACGAGGAGTTCGCGCAGCAGAAGGGGCGCGTCCTCGCCGGAGGCTGATCGACGCGGGAGCGCCGGCCTCGCGCCGCGCTCCCGCAGCGCCTGCCTCTGATCTGTCCCCCGCGGGGCCGCTGACCTGTCTGTCGGGTCAGGTGCCCTCGGGCCGCGGCGCGCCGGGCGCGCGATCCTCCCATACCTCGAGCAGTGCCGCCGGGGACAGGCGCTCCTTTGCCAGGAACACGACCGCCCTGCCGTTCGCCGCCAGCGGGAGTGACATCGGAGGGGCCTGCGCCGAGACCAGCAGCACCTTTGGCGGGCGCCCCCGGCCTAGCAGCGCGCGCGCCAGCTCGACGCCCCCCATGCCGGGCATGCGGACGTCGATGATCGCGAGGTTGGGGGCCAGCCCATCGACGACCGAGAGTGCGTCCTCGCCGCAGCTCGCCTCGCCCACCACGGCCATCCCGGGCGTGGCTTCGACGACGGTGCGGATCACATCTCGGAAGACCTCCTGGTCGTCCACGACCAGAACCCGGGCGTCCGGGTCCGGGTCCGATCCCGAGGCGGAGCCTCCAGGCGTGCTTCCCGCCTCCGAGCGGGGGAGTCCCTTCCCGCGGGCCCTGGAGGGAGCCGGCGCTCTGGTTCGGGTCCGCGCTCCGAGCGCGGCACCCGCGTCGCGGCCCCAGAACGAAGGCGCCGGGCTAATCGGATTCCTCGGCGAGGTACAGGAGCGCAGCCTTGACGCGGCGGCTGACGTCCTGAGCGTCCCGCAGGTTGAGCTTCGAGAAGATCGCGTTGACGTGCTTCTCGACCGCCCGCTTGGAGAGCACCAGCGATTCGGCGATCGCCTGGTTGCTCTTGCCTTCAGCGATCTCGCCGAGCAGCTGGCGCTCCCTGGGGGTTAGTTCTGCAAGCGGGGATCGCGCCACCCGCGCCCGTGCTTCGATCAGCACATCGACGATCTGCGGGTCGATCACCGACCCGCCACGGGCGACGGTGCGGATCGCGCGAATCAGTTCCGCTCTGTCGCGGATCCGCTCCTTCAGCAGATAGGCGCGCCGGGAGGAGCCGGACTCGAGCAAGGCGAGCGCATAGGCCGCCTCGGCGTACTGGCTGAGCACGAGGACACCCGTCTCCGGGTTCGTCTCGCGCAGGCGATTGGCGACGCGGACGCCCTCATCGGCCCCCGAGGGCGGCATGCGGATGTCCACGATCACGACCTCGGGATCCTCGGCGGCGATGCAGTCTTCCAGCTCCTTGCCGTCCGAGCAGACCTTCACCAGCTCGATGTCGGACTCGGCGTCGAGCATCACGGCGAGGCTCTCGCGGATCAGGTAGGAGTCATCCGCGACCACGACCCGGATGCGATCGGGCTCTTCCCTGTCGGGTGTGCCGGGTCCAGTCACAGGTCTGTCTCTCGATCCGGTTCGAGCCAACCGGTCAACAGGTCCTCCCTGCCGGGTCGGCGTTCGCCATCCAGCCTCGGTGTTGCGCCGGGTGCGCGCATCGCCCGAAGCGGATGAGGGCGGTGAGTACACCGCGGGCGCGAACTATGCCGATCCGCGCCCGGCCCCCTGTCGCCCCGGTTCATCCGATGCGGACGATGCCGCGCTCGCATTGATCGCGTGTAATGACCGGGTGCTCGGAGGACCCCAGGTCCGTCGGGCGTCCGATGCCGCCGGCCGGCGGACAACTGCTCTGGAGGAGCTCAAATGGACCGCAAGCAGCCACTCAGGATCGCCAGCCCCCGGGACTCGGCCGCGGAGCGGCCGGCGTCGAGGCGTGCCGGCACCGGGCGCGCAACCGCGGCCCGGGCGGGCATCTCGGCCGTGCTGGCCGTCGTTGCGCTGACGGTCGTGCTGGCCGGGTGCGGCTCGAGCAGCAAGCCCGCATATTGCAAGCAGGTCAGCGAACTCCAGGCCGCGGTTTCCGCTCTCCCCAACGCCGCGACGAGCGTCAGTTCGCTGACGGCGGCCGCGCAGAAGGTGCAAACGACCGCGCTGGCCGCCGCGAGCGCGGTCAAAAGCGAATTCGGTCCCCAGGCACAGGCGGTGAAGAGCTCGGCCGAAGTGCTCGGGACCTCCGTGAAACAGCTCTCCTCGGCGTCCACCAGGGCAAGCGCCGCGGCGCGAATCCCGACCGAGGCGACCGCGCTCGAGAGCGCCACGACCGAATTGGTCGACGCGACCAAGCAGAAGTGCAAATGAGCGGGCGGCCGATCGCCGGCGGATCTCCCGCCGGCTGCTCGCCACGCGGGGGCTAGTCAATCGGGACCCAGCCCTTGACGACGGTGCCAAAGCCGGGCCGGGAGCGCAGCGTCAGCTCGCCGCCGACCGCCGCGAGACGGTCGCGCATGTTGACGAGGCCCTGGCCCTGTGGTGTCTCGTCGGTCATGAAGCCCACGCCCGAGTCGCGCGTCTGAAAGCGCAGCGAGGAGTCCTCCTCCCAAAGCTGCACCGTGACCGTCGCCTCGCGACCGGCGTGCTTGGCGACGTTCTGGAGCGCCTCAAGGCAACAGAAGTAGACGGCCGCCTCGGTGTCCGGAGGGTAGCGGCCGATCTCACCACGTACGCTCACCCCCCCGGGCGCGCGGCGCGCGGCCGAACGGAGCGCCTCGACGAGACCGTGTGTCTCGAGCAGCGCGGGGTAGACGCCGTGGGCCAGCGCGCGCACTTCCTCCAGCGCGTCGTCGAGGTCACATCCGATCTCGCTCAGCATCTGCCGGCCGCGCGCGGGATCCGACTCCAGCGCGTCGTCCGCGAGCTCGAGCTTCACCCGCGCGCCTACCATCCGCTGCTGGATCCCGTCGTGGATGTCGCGCTCGATGCGCCGCCGCTCGGCGTCGGCGGCCTCCACGAGGCGTTTTCTCGAGGCTGCCAGCTCGCGGGCCGAAGCCGACAGATCGCTCTCAAGACGGTGATTCTCCTGTGAGATCCGCGCGGCCGCGCCCGCGGCGCGAATGAAGCGTTCCTGGTCGGGATCGACTTCCTGGGCGATGACGGGCCCACCCGGAGGGCCCTCCTGGCCGTTCCACCCGGGCGCCGGCGCGAGGCCGTCCGAGCCATTCTCGCCCTGCTCGTGCAGCACCTGTGCCATCAGGCCCTGCAGGTCCCGGGGGTCGGTGTCCGGCACCGCGTTCACGAACTCCTCGAGCGCTTCACCCATGAACAGCCGCTCCGAGACCATCCCCCCCAGCATCGCCAGCGGCAACGACACGGCGGCCGCCAGGGAGATCCATGCGAGCGGCGGGTGGCTGCCTCGCGCGAGAAGCCCCGTGAGGACGCAGATCGTCACGGCGAGCGCGTATGCGGACGCGAGGGCCAGCACGGGGCCGATGCCGCGCCGCGCTACTGACGTGGTCGCCCTGAACTCGCGCGCGAGGTACAGCGCCACGCCGATCGCGGCGGTCAGCAGGCCGGCCTGGACGCCGGCCCGCGCGAGGGAGGTGAGCCCGCTCGGTGCCGTGCCGGCGAACAGCTCGTTGTGGCGGCAGTTCCGCGCGCATTCGGCCAGCGGCGACATCAGCGCCGGGTGGGGGGAGGTGAGGATCAGGAAGATCCAGCAGCCGGCCACGACGATCGCACTCGCGAGGACGAGCGCCTGTCCGGCGCGGTCCGCCGGCGCGTACGCGGGCGCGAGCATCTGGTAGGCGACAAGAGGCACGAGCAACGCCCCCGCGAGGCAGCCCGACGCGAAGGAGATCGCGTGCACGGGGGTCAGCAGCTGCCAGAGAACCCAGAACAGCACCGCCGTCGCGAGCAGGGCGCGGGCCGGCGCCAGCGAGCGGCTGGCCAGGGACGCACATAGACCGAGGGCCACGGTCGCCGCGCCGATCGCCACCCAGGCGAGCACGATGCTGTCCGCGGAGGCGGGGATGGGGGCCGCGACGAGGTACACGGCAGCAGCCGTGAGCGCCGCGGCGCCGCTCGCCGTGAGCGCGAGCCTCGGGCTGGTCGCAAGCTTGCGCGCGCCATGCAGCCGGCCGGCCCTGTCGCGCGCGGCCGCAGCTGCCGGCGCCCAGGCCACCGGCGTCACCCTTACGGTTCTCAGGCTCAAACTTTCACCCAGCTCTGGCGAGCCATTCCTCGAGATGCTGATCCGTCGCCGGCCGTGCCCAGTAGCGCTGTCGGCCCCGAGGCATGTCCCCTTGGCGGCGGCCGACGCCGCTTGAGGGGGCGAGTCTACCACCCGTGTTTGGGGGCTCACAAGGCCAGGTAGACGGCTTGTAGGTGCCCGGATCCGCCGCAGCAGACTGCCCGATCATCCGCATCGGGTGATGAGCGGCCCGCCCGCCGTGTCGAGGGTCGGCGGACCGTCGAGCCGGCCACTCCACGGTGGCGAGGTGGCCGCCTGGGCCGGTTCACTCTGTCCGGGTGATGCCCTCCGGCGCGCCGCGGTCTATGTTGCGGCTATGTCCAGCGCGCCTCCACCCGCCGGGCCGGACCCGTATCCCGAGGCGGGCCCGCCTTCCCAGCAGTACCCCGAACAGCAAGGGCAGCCGCCCAAGAAGAGCGCCGGGTGGCTCTGGCCGGTGATCCTCGCCGTCGTGGTGGTCGGGGTGGTCGGCGGCATCATCGCCGCGAACAACAGGTCGAGCTCGACGGTGATCAAACAGAACTCGACCTCCACGACGAACTCCGTGACCGTGCAGGCGCCGAAGCCGGCGCAGACGACGACCGTGCAGGAACCGGCGAAAACGGTCACGAGCCCGCCCACGACTCAGACCGTGACGGTGCCTGCGCCCGCGGCGCCGACCACCGCGCCGACGTCAACGACGCCGCCGCCCGCACCGTAAGGAGGGAGCGGCCCGGCGCCGCCGCCGACCTCCTAGATGCCGCCGTCGATCAGCCCGAGGCTCGCTGCGTGTTCGACTGCCTCCGAGCGCGAACCGGCGTCCAGCTTGCGGTAGACGGCGTGCACCTGGCTCTTGACGGTGTTCGTCGACACGTGCAGCCGGCCCCCGATCTCGCGGAAGGAGAGATGGGTCGGCAGGAATCGCAGGATTCTCAGCTCGGCCATCGTCAGCGACGACGGCCCGCCGAGGGCGGCGACGCTGAGGCCGTCGATGTTCCCCCATACCTCGTCGAACCAGGCGCGGAAGATCGTCACATCGGGCATCCGCCGCGCGATTCGGGAGGCCCGTGTGAGCTGTGTCCGCGCGAGCGTGATGTCGGCGAGACGGACGGCGGTGCGGGCCACCAGCACGCGGGTCTGGACCTCATACCAGGGCATGAAGTCCTCCAGGGCCGAGAGCATCCGCAGCGACCGGCGGAGGTCGCGCTTGGCCTCGTCGATCCGCCCCTGCTGCGAGCAGACCCAAGCGGACACCGCGATCACGAGCGCCGAGCTGGGCTGGTCCGACAGCGCTGCGAGCTCGAGTGCCGCGGCGGCGCGTTCGACCAGATCGCTCGCCGTCTCCCAGTCTCCCTCTTCGCCGGCCATCGTCGCGAGCTGGGCCATGCAGTGACTCTGCAGGCCGGGGAAGGCGAGCACGCCCGGCCGTGTGCCGTCGCTCAGCAGCCGACGCGCTTGGCGGCTGTCGCCCTGAAGCAGACGCAGCGCCACGCCGCCCAGCAGGCAGGACACCTCGTGCCACAGACTGCCCGGCTCAGCAAGCTCGCGCCCTCTCGCCGCCGCCGCGGACATGCGCCCGACGTCCTCCTGCTCCACGGCCGCCTCGACCACCGCCAACCCGGCGAGAAAGCCCGGGATCGTGTCGATCTGGGCGTCACCACGGCGGGCGCCGGCGGCGAGCTGACCCCAGCGGATGGCGTCGTCGAGGTGTCCGGTGAAAAGCCCGCGGTGCGCCACCAACAGTGCCAGGGCCGGCGCGGAGGCGATCTGCTCGGGGCTGATCGCCTCGAGCTGGCCCTGCAGGTCGGGGTCGCCCTCGTGGAACAGCGTGGAAGGCGCATGCGCCCAGAGCAGCTCACCGGCGTAGGCCGCGTCCGCGCCCCGCAGCGCATGCCCGAGCGCGGGCTGGAGATGGCCGTTCGCGCCGAACCAGCGTGCCGCCGAACGGTGATGCGCGCGCGCTCGGGCGGGAGCCGCGCGGGAGAGCTCGGCCCGGAGCACCTGTCGCAGCAGTGGGTGACAGCGATAACGCCCATGGCGAGGGTCGAGAGGCGTGACGAGCAGGCTGCTGGCGGCCACGGCACGCAACGTGACCCCGGATCCCGCACGGCCGAGCACGGCGTCGCACAGCTCGGGTGAGAGCTCCTCGAGGATCGAGGTGTCGGTGAGGAACGGCATCATGCCGGGGCGCAGATGCGCGAGGACCTCCTCGCGGATGTACTGCGAGACGAGCTCGTCGTCGGCAAATCGTGTCAGCGCGCCGGGCCGATCGCCGGTTTCGCCCACCGCGATCGCCGCCAGGTAGAGGGTCGCGGGCCAGCCCTCGGTGAGGGTCATCGCCTGTGCGAGCTCATCCGGGGCCAGCTCGAGGCCGGCGTCCGCCAGCAGCTCCGCTGCTTCCGGTGGGGTCATCGCCAGCTCTCGAACGCCCCAGGACAGGAGCTCGCGCTGGGCGCGCAGGCGTGCCACGGCGAGCGCCGGCGTGGTTCGTGACGCGAGTACCAGCTTGGAGTGCGAGGGCATCGCACCTGCGAGACGCGCGAGCACCTCGAGCGCCTCACGCGAGTGCACTGCCTGCACGTCGTCGAGGACGAGCACGGCCCCTTCGCGGTCCGATCCGAAGGCCTCGAGCAGCCCGGGCACGACCGCCTCGCCGACCAGCCGCACGCCGCTGCCCCGCAGGGCCGGGCGATCAACCGACTGCAGCTGTTCGGCCGCGAGCGCGAGCGAGGACAGCAGACGCCGGCGGTCGTTGTGCTCCTCGCGCAGCGACAGCCAAGCGAACGGCCGGCCGTCGCGTTCGGCCCACTCACAGAGAACGCTGGTCTTGCCGTAGCCGGCGGGGGCGCACAGGAGCACCACAGACGCCTCGCGATCGCCGAGCAGAGCGTCCACGAGGCGCGGGCGAGACATGAAGCTCTGGTGCAACGGCGGGCAGGTCCCCCCTCGCCGCGCCACCAGCGAATCCGACCGCGGCAGGCTCGAGGGGGCCTCGATGCGCAATGACTCGGCTGGTGCTGGATGCATGGTCGAGCGCCCCGAGAAGGGCTCGGACGCGTATCCCACACAATCCCTACACGGTGGGCACATCACAAGGTGGTGCGCCACCACGCCGGCCGGGGTGCCCGCACCAACCGCGTCCCGGCGGCGTCGGCGCGCGCGACCGTCCCGGTGTCGCCGGCGGGCGGGGCTAGAGGGCGGCCGCGACGACCGCCAGAGTGGCCGCGGCCAGCAGCATGCTCGCGGCGGTGAACGCCGCGACGACCCAGCCCGGCAGCCCCTCCGCCTCGGAGGAGCCGCTGCGCAGCGCCGCCGAGCTCGCTCGCTGGCGCATCGCGCCGATCAGGAACACACCGATCGCGAGCACCCCGTAGCCCAGCCCGAGCAGCCGCGAGGGCCAGCGCGCGCCCCCGGTCAGGCCGGGCAGGAGCCGCCCGACGGCCAGGGCCACTGCAGATACCGCGAGGCCGGTGCGCCACCATGCAAGCCAGGTTCGCTCAGCGGCGAGCGAGGTGCGCCGGACATCTCCAGCGAAGTCGGCGGAGCCACCGTCGCCGGCCGCGGACTGATCGCCGGCCATCATCGGGTTCGAGCCGGGCGGAGGCCGGCTCTCCTCTCGATCGGGCCCGGCCCGGACTTCCAGCCCCTCCGTGGCGGACAGCTCGAGCTCACACAGCCGCGGTATGGACTGTGGGTGGGGCGCGCACCATGATTGACGTGATGATCCCGTCGAGTCTCTCGGAGCCGAAACATGGAACCTGACCACTTGCCCCCCGACGCGGTGGAGGCCGCCGCACGGGTCGTGAGGTTGATCGACCGGCTCGAGGACGAGAGCGAGGAGGAAAGCCTCCAGCTGCTCTCGAACCTGATGTGCGCTGCGTGGGGAAGCGTCCTCGCGCAGAACCAGTAGCCGTCATCGGGCTTCACAGTCTCGCCACCGTGCCGGGCTCGAGCACCAGGCCGTCCCCGAGCACTTTCGCGACCATGTGAGCGCGCGAGCGGGCGCCGACCTTGAGCATCGCGTTCCGCGCATGTGTTCGCACCGTCTCGTGGCTGATATGCAGTTCGTCCGCGATCTCCGGTCCCGTGTTGCCGAGCGCCACGAGCCGGACGACCTCCCGCTCGCGCCGAGACAGCGCGCCAGGTGCCGAAGCGTTGGTCGCGGTGCGACGGAAGCGCGATCCCCAAGTGGAGGTGCTGAGGGCCACGACCAGCACCAGGCGGTGCCCGGTCACCACCTCCACCGTGGCGGCCCACTGGACCGCAACGCTGCCGCCGTCCGCGCACTTCAGGCGGGCCTCGCCCGTGAACTGACCGCGCTTGAGCGTCGCCTGCCATTCGGCCTCCGTGGCGAGCGGCCCCCCGACCTCGAACCGGAACACCGGCTTGCCGATCAGCTCCGCGCGGCGGTATCCGAGCAGGGTCAGCCATGCGCCGTTGACATCCACCACGCGACGGTCGCTGTCGAGCAGGACCATCGCGTTTCGCGACTGCTTGAAGGCCGACCTGAACAGGCCGGCCCACTGACCAGGCTGCGCCACAGGCGGCCGATTCCCTAGAGGCCCGTCTCCGCGGTGACGCGCCCCGTCTCGACCGCCTTGGCGAGCGCCTGGTAGTCACGCTCGTTCTGCTCCGCGTACGCTTCGCAGAAGGACAGGATCGCCCGGTCGAAGCTCGATCCGCTGCCGAGGTAGGAGGAGATCGCGATGCGGTCACCGCTGCGGGCATGGGCGCGCGCCAGCGTCCAGGCGCAGAGCCGGCCGTACAGCCGCATGCCCTTGGGGACCATCTGTTCGATTTCAGCCGATCCCTTCCAGTCCTTCAACTGGCGGCCGTAGAAGTCCCTGGCCTTGCCGTCGATACCTGCGTCGACATGCACCCAGCCGAGGAATATGTCGCTGCTGGCCTGCATCAGGCGCTGTCCGACGACGACCCGCTCGCCGTGGCTCTCGAACCTGCTCGGCTCGAGGAACCCCTCGAGCACCGACGTCTCGGCCTCCTTCAGCTGCAGCAGCAGGGGGTCGCGGCCGTCACGGCCGAGCATCAGCGCGATCCAGGCGCGGGTGCCCACGCTGCCCACGCCGACCACCTTGCGGGCAAAGTCCGCCAGCTCGTACTGCTCCAGCAGCGCGCCGCGGTCGTGGGCCAGCGAGGCCCGGTAGGCGCCGACGAGCTCGTTGAGCCAGCCGAGCAGCTCTTGGCGCTCATCGCCCTCGGCGAACTCGTCGAGCGGGACGATCAGCGGCGGTTCGGCGACGAAGCGCGGCTGGCCGTCCCGCACGCGCACGAGTTTCGAGAAGGCGGACATGCTGTCCTTCGTACGGGCCTTGGCGAGGGCTTTCTCGGTGCGCTTGGCCATCGCGGGCTTGAGCTGGGGGCCGAGCTCCTTCAGGAGTCCCTCGATCTCGAGGCGGGCGTACCAGACGTCGAGGTTGCCCATCGAGGCGAACTGGGCCATCGCCTCGCGGTATCCGGCGACCGTGTCGAGCACGGCCTGCTCCTGGTCCTTCGTGCGGTAGCCGTTGTCCCTGGCTGCGATCAGGATGCTCGCGGCCAGCCGCTTGACGTCCCACTCCCACGGGCCCGGGAGGGTCTCGTCGAAGTCGTTGAGGTCGAACACGAGCCGCCTCTCGGGCGACGCGAACACGCCGAAGTTCGACAGGTGCGCATCGCCGCAGCACTGCACCTTGAAACCCGTGCGCGGCGTCGCCGCGAGGTCGTTGGCCATGATCAGGGCGCCGCCGCGATAGAAGGTGAACGGCGACACGAGCATGCGCCCGTAGCGGATCGGCACGAGCTCCGGCACGCGCGTGGTGGCCTGGCGCTCGAGCAGCTTGACGGGGTCCACCCGCCGGGCGGGGGGGCGATAGTCGGCGTGGCTCGACCGCGGCACTTCGGCCCTCGTCGCCTTTCCCCGCGCCGCGCGCTCGGCGACGCTGAGGTGCGGCGGGGGGTGGCCTTTGGCTTTCGGTGCGGCCCTGCGCGTCCGGCCGGCGCCGGAGTTCGGTCGGGGCGGGCGCGGGCCCGTCTCGGGTGCCGCTGAGGAGGACATTGCAACCCCTTTCGCTGTCACTGCGGGCAGCAAGACTATGCCGGACGGGCCCTTTGCGTATCAACCGATCCGGGCGATGCGCGCCGCAGCGCCGCAGCGATGATCATCGTGCCACTCGTGTGGGTGGTTGTCCTCGACCGGCATCAGCGAGGTGCTCGATGGCTCAGCGATTCAAAGGCGTCGTGAACGTAGACATCCGCGACTCCGTCCCCGACTGGACTCCGTTCGAACCGCCGACCGCGCCGGAGGGATCGCCGAACGTGCTGTACATGGTGCTCGACGACGTCGGCTACTCGGCGCTGGACTGCTACGGCGGCCCGATCCCGGCCCCGAACATCGGGCGGATCGTCGCGGACGGGTTGCGCTACACGCAGATGCATACGACGGCACTGTGCTCCCCGACGCGCTCCTGCCTGCTGACGGGCCGCAACCACACCCGCAACAGCATGGCCTGCATCACCGAGGGCGCGATCGGCTTCCCCAACGGCAGCGGCGTGATCCCACCTGAGAACGGGCAGATCCAGCAGATCCTCGAGGCACGGGGTTGGAACACGTACATGACCGGGAAGTGGCACCTCTGCCCCGAAGCCGAGATGAACCTCGCCTCCACGCGGCGCAACTGGCCCACCGGCCGCGGCTTCGAGCGCTTCTACGGCTTCCTCGGCGCCGAGACCAACCAGTGGTACCCGGACCTCGTCTACGACAGTCACCCGATCGAGCCGCCGCGCACACCCGAGGAGGGCTACCACCTCACCGAGGACCTGACCGACAAGGCGCTCGAGTTCATCAAGGACGCGAAGGTGATCGCGCCGGACAAGCCGTTCTTCCTGTACTACGCGCCTGGCGCGTGCCACGCGCCACACCACGCCCCGAAGGAGTGGATCGACAAGTTCAAGGGTCAGTTCGACATGGGCTACGAGGCGATCCGCGAGGAAACGCTGGCGCGCCAGAAGCAGATGGGCATCGTTCCCGAGAGCACTGAGCTGCCGCCGATCAACCCGCTCGGGACGACCGAGTCGCGCCAGGGCCCGGACGGAGAGGCGTTCCCGCCGCTCGACGTCACCCGTCCTTGGGACTCGCTGTCAGCCGAGGAGCAACGGCTGTTTGCGCGTATGGCTGAGGTCTACGCCGGATTCATGGCGCATGCGGACTACCACATCGGACGGCTGCTGGACTACCTGGAGGAGACCGAACAGCGGGAGAACACGCTGATCGTCCTGATCTCCGACAACGGCGCGAGCGGAGAGGGTGGCCCCGACGGCTCGGTCAACGAGAACAAGTTCGCGAACGGCATCCCGGACTCGATGGAGGAGAACCTCGCACAGCTGGAGGAGCTCGGCGGCCCGAAGACCTACAACCACTATCCGAACGGGTGGGCGATGGCCTTCAACACTCCGTTCAAGATGTGGAAGCGCTACGAGTTCAACGGGGGCACCTCGGACCCGTGCATCATCTCCTGGCCGAAGGGGATCAAGGCGCGGGGGGAGCTCCGCGAGCAGTACCACCACGCGATCGACCTCGTGCCGACGGTCCTGGACATCCTCGGCATCGAGCCGCCGGAGAAGCTCGGCGGGCACGTGCAGAGCGACTTCGACGGCGTCAGCATGCGCTACAGCTTCGAGCACGCGCCGGTGCCGAGCGCGCGAGCCACGCAGTTCTACTCGATGCTCGGCTCCCGGGCGATCTGGCACGAAGGCTGGAAGGCCGTCACAGACCACCCGACGCTCGCCGGATGGGGTCATTTCGCCAGCGACAAATGGGAGCTCTACCACACCGAGATCGACCGCGCCGAGCTGCACGACCTCGCCGCCGAGGAGCCCGAGCGGCTGTCGGAGATGGTCAACCTCTGGTACGCGGAGGCGGGCCGCAACGAGGGCTTCCCGATCGATGACCGTCAGGCGATCGAGATCGTCCTCACGCCGCGGCCCGTCATGAGCCAGCCGCGCAACCGCTACGTCTACTACCCGGGCACGGCCGAAGTACCCGAGTCCCAGGCGGTCAACATCCGCAACCGCTCCTACGCGATCGGGGCGCTCGTGGACATCCCGGCCCCCGGTGCAGAGGGAGTGCTGTTCGCTCACGGCTCGCGGTTCGGCGGGCACACGCTGTACATCAGGGACAACCGTCTGCACTACGTCTACGACTTCGTCGGCAGCATCGCGCAGAAGATCGTGGGCAGCGAGGATGTGCCGGTCGGGGAGAACCTGATCCTCTCGGCCAGCTTCGAGAAGGACGGCGAAGACGCGCCCGGGGTCGCCACCGGCATCCTCTCGCTCTACCACGGCGAGCAGAAGGTCGGCGAAGGTCGCATCAAAACGCAGCCCGGTAAGTTCACGCTCGCGGGCGAGGGGCTGTGCGTCGGCCGTGACAGCGGCGAGGCGGTGACCGACGACTACCCGGCCTCCCAGGATCACCACGGCTTCGTCGGCGGGACCATCAACCGCGTCGCCGTGGACGTCAGCGGTGAGCCCTACATCGATCTCGAGCGCGAGGCTGCCGCGATGCTGTCACGCGAGTAGCCGGCTCGACACGTCGCTATGGCGGACCCTCCGGCGCAGTTCCATCTACTGGCCAAGCCGACCGGCGCGCAGTGCAACCTGGACTGCGACTACTGCTTCTTCCTCTCGAAGGAGATGCTCTACCCCGACAGTCGCTTCCGGATGTCAGAGGAGCAGCTCGAGGAGTACCTGCGCCAGCTGATCGAGGCCCATGCGCACGTGCCCGAGGTGACGATCGCCTGGCAGGGCGGCGAGCCGACACTGATGGGACTCGACTTCTTCCGGCGTTCGGTCGAGATCGCGGAGCGCCATCTCCGTCCCGGCCAGCGCGCGGTGCACACGATCCAGACGAACGGCACGCTGATCGACGGCGAGTGGGCCCGGTTCTTCAAGGAGAACGACTACCTCGTCGGGATCTCGATCGACGGCCCACGCGAGATCCACGACGCCTACCGTGTGACGAAGGGCGGCCGGGGCAGCTTCGAGAAGGTCATGCGCGGCCTGCGGCACCTGCGGGCGGCCGGTGTCGAGTTCAACGCCCTGACCACGCTGCACGCGGCCAACGCCGATCGCGGCGCCGAGGTCTACCGGTTCCTGCGCGATGACTGCGGCGCGCACTTCATCCAGTTCATCCCGATCATCGAGCGCCTCCCCGAGCCTGCGGATGACGGCACCGTGCCCTGGTCCTCGTGGCGCGACAGGCCCCTCTACGAACAGAGGGGCGCCGCGGTCACCGGACGTTCGATCACCGCCCAGCAGTACGGGCGCTTCCTGATCGAGGTCTTCGAGGAGTGGGTGCGCCGCGACGTCGGCGAGGTGTTCGTGCAGATGTTCGACGTGGCCCTCGCCAACTGGTTCGGCGAGCCTCCCGGGCTCTGTGTGCACTCGGAGACCTGCGGTCTCGCGCTCGCTCTCGAGCACAACGGCGATCTGTACTCCTGCGACCACTTCGTCGAGCCCGACTACAGGCTCGGCAACATCGGCGAGACGCCGATGGCCGAGCTCGTCTCCTCCGAGCCGCAACGGGACTTCGGCCGGGCCAAGCGAGATTCACTGCCGCGTCAGTGCCGCGAGTGCGATGTGCGTTTCGCCTGCCACGGCGGCTGTCCCAAGGACCGCTTCCTCGACACCGCCGACGGCGAGCCCGGGCTGAACTTCCTGTGCGACGGGTATCTGGCCTTCTTCCACCACATCGATGGCCCGATGCGAGCGATGTGCGACCTGCTCGAAAAGGGCTCCTCGCCGTCGGAGATCGTCGCGTCCTACGCCGCCGCCGACGCACGCCGCGGCCGCAACGAGCAATGTCCCTGTGGCAGCGGGCGCAAGTGGAAGCAGTGCCACGGCAGCGAGCGCCCCCTGCTCGCCTCGGCACAGTGAGTTCGATCTGGGCCGAGCTCGCGCTCGTGGCGCTCGCCGCGATGCTCTCGCCGACGACCCTGACCTGGACGGTGCTCGCGCTCGTGCTCTCCGAGCAGCCCCGCCGCACCGGCCTGTGGTTCTACCTGGGGGCGCTCACCGCGACGCTGCTGATCGGGTTCGTGGCCGCGATCGTGGTGGGCAACGCGGCCGCCTCGCCGAAACCGAGCGAACCCAAGACCTGGGTGGCGATCGTCGACCTCGCCGCCGGTGCCCTGCTGCTGTTCTACGTGGTGCGGCTGTTGCGCGCACCGCCGGACCCCACCCGCACCGAGTCGATGATCGGCAAGATGCGCACGGTGGCCTCATCGCCGGCGATCGCGGTGCTCGCCGCGGGTGCCACACTCGCAAACCCGGGCGCATTCATTCCGCTCGCGCTGAAGGACATCTCCGAGCTGAACCCGACCGCGACGCAATACGTGGGCATCTGGACGCTGTTCGCGCTGGTGTCCCTGCTGCCGCTGCTGGCCGCGATCGTGACGCTCACCGTCGCTCCCGATTGGACGCAGCGAACCCTGAACCGCGCCCGCGGCTGGCTCGAACGGAACGCCGTCCGTGTCGCTGCGGTTCTCGTCGCCCTGCTCGCGGCCTCGCTGCTGAAACACGGGATCGCCGGTCTGGGTGGCTAGGTGACCTGCAGCCAGGCGGCCGGCTGCGAGCAGCTCTCGCTAGGCGGCCGGCTGCGGGCCGGCGGCCGCGAGCAGCTCTCGCTTGGCTGCCGCGTACTCGTCGTCGGTGATCGCGTGGCGTTCGTGCAGGGCCACCAGCCGCTCGAGTTCCTCGGCCGTGGAGGGCGCGGGCGCGGATCGCGAGGTCGCGGCGCGTGCCCTGGCCATTTGGCCGCTTAGGGCCGCCCGGATCGAAACCGGTTCGGCGTCCGGGAACTCTTCGGCGATCTGTTCCCGGAGCACGTGGGCGCCGAGGAAGGCGAGGATCGTGAAGATCAACATCTCGAGGGGGTTGCGGGTGGCCGGGATCGGCCCCCAGATGAACACCAGGGCCAACAGCGCCGCCGTGATCCAGTAGGCCACCGCGGGTCGCCTCTGCAGGTGCGGCGCGAGGAAGCGGCGGGTGGAGATGGCCCACCGTGCCGGCCCGGCCAGCCAGGCCGAGAGGATCAGCGGAATGCCGACGATGATCGCGGCGCTGGCCACCTGAACGAGCAGCGAGGTGGCCACCGAGTAGCTGTCCCGAACGGCCGGTTCGATCGACGCGTCGGAGGTGACCGCGTGGACGATCTGGCCCTGTCCGATTTTACGGCCGACCAGCACGATCAGTCCCGCCAGCACGAGGCACCATCCGACCCACATCAGCGTCCGGCGCCGGTAGCCCTTGGCGAGCACGACTGCCAGCACGTAGAGCACCACGATCAGGATCGTCAGGATCAGGGCGAGCGCGTGGAGCGCTTTTGCCGCGTTGCGGGCGACGCCGAGTTGGCTCGAGGTGATGATCTTCAGGTGGGCCACCGACGGTGGCAGCTTTTCGGCGAGCGCCGACGGGAGCCCGAGCGTCTGGCTCAGATCGGCCACGACTTCTCGGAGGTTCAGCGACACGGTGCCGCCGGTGATGTTGATCTTCGAGTTGCCGCCTTTGACGATCGTCACCAGCGTCTGATCGGCCGCGCGATTGGCCTTCTGCCACGCGCTCTGCACCCTTGGCGAGTCCAGCACCCGTTCAGCCGCCTGTTCGGCCACGCCGTGCAGCGCGCCTGAAAGCGGTCCCGCCAGCGGCTCCAGGCGCGGAGGCAGACCGGACTTCAGCTGCCCCTGGACGTCGACGTTCGCGTACAGCTGGTCGACCAGGTAGGCGGACATGGCGCTGCGAATAGTCTGCTTCTGCAACAGGGCGGTGCTGGTTTTGGACCAGTTGTCCGGGTTCATCAGCTGCCGGTTGGCCCAGATCGCGAAGATCGCGAACACCGTCAGCACGGTGGCGAGCACGAGGATCACCCGCACCCAGATGCGGTGGGGTCGCCCGTCCGCGGCCGCGGTAACGGCGCGCGTGTCGCCGCCGCCGTCTCCTGCGGCGGCCGGGGTCGGCTCAGCCGCCATCGGCATTCACGACGCGCGGATGGGTTGTGTTGCTCGTTCGCCCCTTCACTTGCTCAAATCCTCTCCCTCTGGCGCCAGCACCGCATCATACGACTGAGGTTAAGGATCGGCGCAGCGGCACAGGTGTGGACGGCCCGGCGGGGTCCGGACCCGGCTTGCGCTCTCACCTGTTCGGGATGACGACCGCTCGACCGCGAGCCGTAATGATCGAACACGGCGCAACGGCCCATGTCCGCTGAGAAGACCCCATCGATTACCGCCGAGCAGGCGCAGCGGGGAAAACGCATGCTGATGCTCGAGTTCGGCTCGCCCGGCGAGTTCGACGACCCGAGCCTCGAGTACCGCCGGCTGTTCTCCGAGATGCTCGGAACCTTCTTCCTCGTGCTGGTCGCGGCGGGCGGCGGGCTCCTTCATGGAAAGGGCCAGATCAGCCTCCCCTCCGCGGTCGTCGCGCCGGGGCTGATGGTGCTCGCGATCATCCTCTTCATGGGTGCGGTGTCCGGTGCCCACCTCAACCCGGTCGTTTCGCTGGCGTTCGCCCTGCGGGGGGACTTCCCCTGGCGGCGCGTGCCCGGCTACATCCTCACGCAGCTGCTCGGCGCGACGCTGGCGTGCCTGTTCCTGCTGGCGGTGTTCGGGAACGTCCAGCACCTGGGCGCCACGCTGCCGGGACCGGGCTACGCGAACTGGCAGGCGCTGCTGATGGAGGTGGTGCTGACCGCCGGCCTGGTGAGTGTGATCCTCGGCACCGCCTCGGCCGCCCAGAACGTGGGCGCGATCGGCGCGCTCGGGGTCGGCGGCTACATCGCCCTGGCCGGCCTGTGGTCGGCGCCGGTCAGCGGAACGTCGATGAACCCGGCCCGTTCTTTCGGGCCGGCGCTCGTCAGCGGTGAATGGACGGCCTACTGGGTGTACGTGGTGGGCCCGCTCGCGGGCGCGGTGATCGCCGTCGGGTGCGCGGTGGTCCTGCGCGGCCGAGGCGGCGATCCGATCTCCCGGGCGGCCGGGTCGGGCGTACTCTCAGGCGGACGGCTCGAGGAGCGAAACCGGCTCGCCAGCGCGATCGACGAGGGAGCAGTTTCGCCGCCCGGGATCGCCCCGAAGGGGGCGGGCGACACCGACGCGGGCGGTGCGGCCGGGCCGGGATCCGGCGGTCAGACCGGCGGGTAGCGCCGTGACCCGAGCTGGCGCCGTCACGTGAGCAGCGAGCCCGGCGGGCCGGCGGCCGTCGCCGCCGTCAGCGACGCGCCGCCTCGGGGGGAGGCTCGCTGGCCGATGGCTTCGGCGGTGGTGGCCGCGATGGTGCTGACCGTGCTGCTGCCCAAGGTTGTGCGCGCCGGGCCGTGGTGGCTGTTGCCCGCGCTCGAGGGCATGTTGCTCGTCGTGCTCATCATCGGCGACCCGGGGGCGATCGATCGCCGCTCCGCCACGTTGCGAGCGCTTGGGATCGGCCTGGTTGGGCTGCTGGTCTTCGACGCCCTCTGGTCAACCGGCTGGCTCGTCAAGGAACTTGTCGACGGGGGCAAGCTCACGCAGTCAGCCGCCGACCTCCTCGACGCCGGTTCCCTCGTCTGGATCTCCAACAACATCGCCTTCTCCCTGCTCTACTGGCAGGTCGACGGCGGCGGCCCGGCCGAGCGCCTGCACCACGGCCGCAGGCACCCGGATCTCGCCTTCCCGCAGGATCTCAGCCCGGGACTGGGGCCGGAGGACTGGCGGCCGGTTTTCGTCGACTACCTGTATCTCGCCTTCACCAACGCGATGGCCTTCAGCCCTACGGACGTGATGCCCTTGGTGCCCTGGGCCAAGATCGCGATGACCCTGCAGTCAATCGTCTCGCTGGTCGTTCTCGGCCTGGTGGTCGCGCGAGCGGTGAACGTGCTCTCCTGAGACAGCACCGGGGAGCGGCTCGGGCTCCCTCTAACCTGAGCGCATGGCAGATCTGGACGCGGTGCCGCCGGATGTCCTGGTCCTGGGCGGCGGAGGCGTGCTCGGCGAGGCGTGGCTGTCGGCCCTGCTCGCAGGCGTCCGCCACGGCGGGGGCTTCGATGCCCGGGAGTCGCCCTGCACGATCGGCACCTCGGCCGGCTCGATCGTCGCCGCCTCGCTGATCGCCGGGATAGATCCGGCCGAGCGGCTGGAGCTGTCGGTGTCGAGCCTCGCCGCCGAGACGGGCGCCGGCGCGAGCGAGGCACGCGCAGCCGGCCTCGGCGGAACCCTGGCCGCGGCACTCGAGCTGGGAGGCGCGGCCGCGGCGCCGCTGGCGTCGCTGGCGCTCAGCTCCTCGGTCACGGGCGGCGCGATGCTGAGGCGGGCGATGCTTCGCCGCATCCCCACGGGCGAGCGCTCGATGTTCGAGCTCGCTCGCATGATCGACGCGGCGGAACCGGCCTTCGACGGCAGGCTGCTGATCGCGGCCGTCGAGGTGGGCAGCGGCCGGCGCGTGATGTTCGGAGGCCCCCGCGCGCCGAAGGCGACGGTCGCGCAGGCCGTGCTCGCCTCCTGCGCGATCCCGGGTGTGTTCTCGCCCGTGAGCCTCGAAGGCCGCGAGTACGTCGACGGTGGCGCCTGGAGCCCGACGAACATGGATGTCGCCCCGGTCCAGCGGGGCGACCGCGTGCTGTGCCTCAACCCGACGGGCTCGCTGCGGCCCGCTCGCGGCGCGCTGGCCGGCGCGATCGGCCCGATCTCGAGGACCGCCGCCAGCGGCGAGGCGCTGGCCCTGCGCCACCGCGGCGCCCGTGTGCGCACGATCAACCCCGACGAGGCGAGCACCCGGGCGATGGGCGTGAACCTCATGAGCCATTCTCGCCGTCCCGCGGTGATCGCCGCCGGCCACGCTCAGGGCCTGCGGCTGGCCGGCTCGGGGGCCGCTCGCGCGGCCTGAGCTCCCGCCACGCTCGCGGCGGGCGAGACGCCGCCCCGGCAGCGGCTCAGGCCGCGATCGCCGGCGCGGGCTGCGACGGCGCCGCGACGGCGCCGGCCGAGAACTCGATGCCGACGTCCTCGAGCGCACCGTGGCGGAGCAGGCGCACATCCAGGGGGTAGTTCTGGTTCAGCCGCCAGGGGGCGGTGGCGCCCTGGCGCGGAAGCAGATGAAGCGAGCGCTCGACGTAGCCCGACTTGAGGTCGAGGAACGGCTGCGTGGGCAGCGACGGGTCCGGCGCCACCGGCATGCACCGGTCATAGCCCCGTGCGCGCATGTGGTTCAGTATCCGGCAGACGTACTCGCTGACGAGATCGGCCTTCAGCGTCCAGGAGGCGTTGGTGTAGCCGAGCGTGAGGGCCATGTTGGGGATGCCGCTCAGCATCATGCCCTTGTAGCCGACGGTCTCGGCGAGGTCCACGGCGCGGCCGTCGACGACGATCTCGATCCCGCCCAGCGCCATCAGGTTGAGCCCGGTGGCCGTGATGATGATGTCCGCCGCGAGCTCGGTGCCGTCTGTCAGCCGCAGCCCCGTCTCGGTGAAGGTCTCGATCTGCCCGGTCACGACGGAGGCTTCCCCGGCTGAGATCGCCTCGAACATATCCCCGTCGGGGACGAAGCACAGGCGCTGGTCCCACGGCTCGTAACGGGGCTTGAAGTGCCTGTCGATCTCGTAACCGGCCGGCAGGCGCCGTTCGACGCCTTTTCGCAGCAGCCGCTTCATCAGCCCCGGCGCGCGCCGGCTCAGCTTGTAGAGGCCCAGCGCGAGCATCACGTTCTTCAAGCGAACGAGTGAGTAGGCCGCGCGGTCGGGCAGCACGCGGCGCGCGAGGACGGCGATCGGGTCGTTGTTCGGCAGCGCCAGCACGTAGCTCGGCGAGCGCTGCAGCATCGTCACGTGCGCCGCCTCACCGGCCATCGCCGGGACGAGCGTCACCGCCGTTGCCCCGCTGCCGATCACGACCACGCGCTTGCCCGAGTAGTCGAGATCCTCGGGCCAGTGCTGGGGGTGCACGATCCGCCCGCCGAAGCGCTCGACACCCTCGAACTCGCGGCGTGTAGCCCTCGTCGTAGCGGTAGTAGCCGGTGCAGCCCAGCAGGAAGGCGCAGCTCACGGTGGAACGCCGGCCGGTCTCGGTGTGCTCGATCTCGACCGTCCAGCGGGCCTGATCTGTGGACCACTCGGCGCCGAGCACCCGGCTGTTGAAGTGGATGCGGTCGGCGATCCCGTGCTCCTCGGCTGCCTCGCGGATGTAGTGCCGGATCGACCGGCCGTCGGCGATCGCCCTGGCCTCCCGCCAGGGCTTGAAGGAGTAGCCCAGGGTGAACATGTCGGAGTCCGAGCGGATGCCGGGATAGCGGAACAGGTCCCACGTCCCGCCGATCGCCTCCCGCGACTCGACGATCGCAAACGAGCGGTCCGGGCATTCGCGAGTCAGGTGACAGGCGGCGCCGATGCCAGACAGGCCGGCGCCGACGATCAGCACGTCGACGTGCTCGGGCATCGCGTGCAGGTGCGTCGGCGCAGCCTCGGTTTGCATGGCGGGCAGCTTATCAACGCTCCGTCGGCCTTGTCAACACAGTGTTGATAACGATGGCGCGCGGGGCTATAGTCCCGTGCCATGAGCACGCGCGATGCCACCACGGAGGGGGCGGCCCACGACCGAGCGGGCCGAGGGAGTCGCTCGCCGGGCCACCCGGGCGCCGCCGGGCGCAGCCGTCGAGCAGCACGTGTCAGCGGAGAGGAGCGCGAGTCGGCGATCCTCGCCACCGCCGAGCGCCTGCTCGAGGAGCGCTCGCCCCAGCAGATCTCGGTCGACGACCTGGCGCGCGGGGCGGGCATCTCGCGGCCGAGCTTCTACTTCTACTTCCCCTCCAAGGAGGCCGTGTTCCTGTCACTGATCGACCGCCTCGTCGAGCAGGCCGACGCGGGCCGGGCAGCGGTGCTCGAGCATCTGGCCGAGGACCCGGCGGCGCGGTGGCGTGAAGCTCTCGAGAGCATCTTCGGAGTGTTCGGGGCGCACCGTGCGGTGGCGCTCGCGGGCGCGGAGATCCGCGCCGTCAACGCCGAGGCTCGCGAGCTGTGGTCGGGCGTGATGGAGAGCTGGGTGGCGGACACGGCGACGGCGATCGAGGCCGAGCGGGCACGCGGCGCCGCGCCGGCCGGGGCCCCGGCACGCGAGCTGGCGGTGGCACTGGTGTCGATGAACGAACGGGTCCTGTACGCGTCGTTCACCGGCGAAGCCCCGGCGCTCGCGGAGGCGAGGGTGCTCGACGTGCTGCTGGGGATCTGGCTGAACGCGATCTACGGCACCACGGCACTCGGCTAGGGCGAGGTCGGAGGGCCCGGCGCTCGCCCACCGGACGTCTCGGCGTAGAGCACCGAGAAGGAGCCTCCTTCGTAGGGGCTGGGCGTGGCCGAGACGAGCCCGCCCGACCCGCCGGTGCTCGAGCCTGTGGCGCTCGCGCCCCGCTGGCTCAGCACGAGCTGGGAGGTCGTCCAGGCGCCGTCGGCGACGGTCCCGGTGTGGGCGGCCGCCGTCGCCGTGGCGTTGCTGAAGGCGACGCTGCCGAAGTCGGCCAGGTCGAGGGTCCGGCAGCTTCCTTCGCGGTCGCACCCGGAGGGCGCCTCGACGATCCAGTCGGCGCTGCTGACGTCCACTCGCGCCGGGTGGAACGTGGCCGAGTAGCGCTCGCCGCTCGTGAGATCGCGCAGACGCAGCGTCGCATGGCCCCTGAGCACGGTCGCCGAGGCCGTGACGCGATCGCCCGGCGAGACCTTGAGGTGTAGCGAGGAGGGCGCCGCCGGGAGCAGCTCGAGCCAGCTCGAGTAGATCGCCCGTCCGGAGCCGCTGCAGTCGGCGGCCGTTCCGATCTGCTCGAGCGCCTTGGCGCCGGCGCGGTATCCGCCGAGCCCGACCCAGACGGCCGAGTGGGTCTGGTGAGGGGCGGTGCAGCTGGCGGCGGGGACGGTCCAGCTGGCGGAGACGCTCTGGAAGCCCTGCCTGGAGCGCGTGTGGGCGACGTAGCCGGCCCAGTTGTCGGAGACGATCGTCGCGGCGGAGGCGCCCGCGGGACCAGCGATGGCGGCCACGGCCAGCGTGGCCGCGAACAGGCCCGCTCGGCGGGCGGCGGCGCAGATCCGCTGTGGCGTGCTCACGTCGTCAACGATCGCTCAGCAAGATGAGGATTTCCCATGAGTTCGATCAGCCCCGGCGTGGAGCGCCGGCGCGGCGGGTCTCCTCAGACGGCGCGCGAGGGCGCGGCGGCGGCGCCGATCAGCGTCTGCTGCCCGGCCTCGGTCCAGATCACCTGCTCGCGCCCCGGCCCGACGCCGATCAGCGCGACCGGCGCCCCGGTGTGCTCGGCGATGAAGTCCAGGTACTCGCGGGCGCCCTGCGGGAGGTCCGAAAGCGTGCGGCACTCGCCGAGATCCTCCTTCCAGCCCGGCAGCTCGGTCAACTCCGCCACGGTGTGGTGGAGCACCGTCTGGTGGTAGGGGAAGTCCTCGAACTCGGCCCCTTCGGCGCCGCGGTAGCTGGTGCACACTTGGACCCGGTCCAGCCCGGAGAGCACGTCGAGCTTGGTGACGACCAGCGCCGTCATCGTGTTCAGCCGGGCCGCGTAGCGGAGCGCCACGAGATCGAGCCAGCCGGTCCGCCGGGGCCGGCCCGTGGTCGTGCCGAACTCGCCGCCACGTTCGCGGATCTTCTCGCCCATCTCGTCGTGCAGCTCGCTCGGAAAGGGGCCGGCTCCGACGCGGGTCGTGTAGGCCTTGGAGATGCCCCAGACCTCCTCGATCGCCTTCGGGCCGATGCCCGTGCCCACGCACGCCGCACCTGACGAGGGGGTTGGAGGAGGTGACGAACGGATAGGTGCCGTGGTCGATGTCGAGCATCGCCCCCTGGGCGCCCTCGAGGATCACGAGTTCATCGTCGTCGAGCATCTCCCACATCAGCTTCGAGGTGTCCGCGATGTGCTGCTCGAGACGGTGCCCGAAGATCAGGTATTCCTCGGTCATCGTCCGCAGGTCCAGCGCCGGATCCTTCTCGAAGGGCCGCAGCGACAGGCGCTTGGGCTCCATCGCGGCGACGATCTTCTTCTTCAGGATCTTCTCGTCGAGAAGGTCCTGCACGCGGATGCCCAGACGCGCGGCCTTGTCGGCGTAGCAGGGGCCGATGCCCCGGCGGGTGGTGCCGATCTGCAGTCTGCCGAGCTTGGCCTCGCCGGCGGAGTCGAGCAGCAGGTGGTAGGGCATGATCAGGTGGGCGTTGGCCGAGATCCGCAGCCCGCCGACGTCGACCCGCCGCGCCCGCAGCGCGTCGAGCTCGTCGATCAGCACGCGCGGGTCGATCACGACTCCGTTGCCGATCACGCAGCGCTTGCCCGGATACAGGATCCCCGAGGGGATCAGGTGGAGCTTCCACTCCTGATCGCCCCGCACGATCGTGTGGCCGGCGTTGTTGCCGCCCTGAAATCGCACGACGGCGTCGCCGTGCTCGGCGAGCAGGTCGGTGATCTTGCCCTTGCCCTCATCGCCCCACTGGGCGCCGACTACGACTATCCCTGGCATGAGTGCTGCAGTTTAGGCGGGCGCGCGCTCAGTCGCCCGGTGCGGCCACGCCCGCCTGGCGGACGCGGTACTCCCTGCGCCGGTCCTCGCCGGCGAGGGTGATCGGGTCGCCGCAGATCTCCACCAGCCGCGACACGGTGCGATCGCCGAGGCGCATACCGAGCTCGTCCGGCGGCAGGTTGGTCGTGGCGATGATCGCCCGCTCCGCCTCGTAGCGGGCGTTGACGATCGAGTAGAGCTGCTCGAGCACCCAGTCGGTCTGGTTCTCCGCACCGAGGTCGTCGATGTGCAGCAGGTCGACCGCGCCCAGCCGGTCGAGCAGGTCGATCAGCCCCCCCGGCGAGTCCAGCGACTCGCGCAGGAGGTTCAGCAAGCGCGGCAGCGAGTAGATCGCGACCGAGCGGCCCGCGTCGATCGCGGCCTTCGAGAGGAGCATCGCGAGCGTCGTCTTGCCGGTGCCGACGTCGCCCCACAGCCACAGCCCGCGGCCGGCGTCGAGATTCTCGCCGATGCTGTGGACGTAGCGCCGCACCGCCTGGATCTGGTCGGGCGCGCTGCGGGCGATGTCGCTGACGGGCGGGCGGTCGAAGGACACTCCCCGATAGCGCCGTGGGATCCGGCCCTCGAGGCTGCGCGTGCGGGCGCCGGCGATGCGGGCCGCCCGGCAACGGCAGTCGGTCGCCGTGTTCGTCTCCTCGTCGACGACGAAGCCGCTGCCGTCGCAGATTCCGAGCGCGCAGCCCGGTCCGCCCGTGCCCGCCCGGTCCCGCAGGTCGCGCACCTGCGGGAACTCCTCGACGAGGCGGTCGATCTCCTCCCCGCTCACTGCGCGTAGCGTTCGCCGGCGTAGTTCATGAACTTCGGGTACTCCTTCTGGAAGGTCAGCGTGACTTTGCCGACGGCGCCGTTTCGATGCTTGGCGATGATCAGGTCGGCCTCGCCGGGTCGCTCGGAGTCCTCGTCGTAGTACTCGTCGCGGTAGATGAACATCACGAGGTCGGAGTCCTGCTCGAGGTTCCCCGACTCGCGCAGGTCCGACAGCTGCGGAATCTTGGGCGAGCGCGTCTCCACGGCCCGGCTGAGCTGGGACAGCGCGATCACGGGCACGCCCAGCTCGCGGGCGAGGATCTTCAGCCCGCGGCTCAACTCGCCGACCGCCGTGACGCGGCTGTCATAGCGGCTGTCCGTCCGCATCAGCTGCAGGTAGTCGACGATGATCAGCCCGAGGCCGCCCTCGCACTGGCTGTGCAGGCGCCGCGCCTTCGCCCGGATCTCGAGCATGCCCACGTCGGATGAGTCGTCGACCCACAGCGGCGCCGACGCCAGGCGCTGGGAGGCCGTCAGGATCTTCGGCCAGCGCTGCTCGGAGACGCGGCCCTTGCGAAGCTCCTCGCCCTTGATGCGCGCCTGGGAGGCGACGAAGCGCTGGGCGAGCTCGGCCTCCGCCATCTCCAGCGAGAACAGGGCCACCGGCTTGTTGTGCTCGACGGCGGCGTTCTCGGCGATGTTGCAGACGAGCGCGCTCTTGCCCATCGCCGGCCGCGCGGCGATGATGATCAGGTTGCCGGGCTGGAACCCGCCCGTGATCTCGTCGAGGTCCTTGAAGCCCGACGGCGTGCCGGTCAGCGAGGTGCCCTCGAGCGACAGACGGTGGAGCTTGTCGAGCTCCTCGTGCAGCACCTCCTCGATCGCCCTGAAGTCCTGCTGGCGGTCATCCCGCGCGACCTCGAGCATCGCCTTCTCGGCCTGCTCGACGAGCTCGCGAGGCGGCGCCTCGTGGCCCAGCACGCTCTCCTGGATCACGTAGGAGGTCTGCAGCAGGCGCCGCAGCAGGGCGTTCTCCCGCACGATCTGGGCGTAGCGCCGAGCGTGGCCGGCGGCGGGCACTACACCCGTCAGTTCGTCGACGGCCGCCTGTCCGCCTACGTCTGCGAGCTTGTTCATCTGGCGGAGCCGGTCGATCACCGTCAGCACGTCGACCGGCTCGCTCTCGTTGTAGAGGGCGAGCATCGCCTCGTAGATCGTCGCGTGGCGCTCGCGGTAGAAGTCCTCCGGTCGCAGCCCCTCCTCGATCACGAGCGCGTAGAGCGAGCGGTCCGACAGCAGGATCGCGCCCAGCACCGACTGCTCCGCGTCGAGATTGTGCGGCGGTGTGATCACTCCGCCCGCGTTGCGCGGGTTGCCGTTCGTCGCCGGGGCGGCGCTCATCTGGGTCGTCGTTCCCGTGGTGGGTGTGCCATCGGGGGCGAGTTTAGGGTCGACGCCGAGGCGGCCCTCGGCCTGTTCCCGCAAATCGCGGCAGGAATAGCTGAAGCGCCTGTCACGAACGCATGTTCGCACGCGGCGGGGACGGAACCCGCGGCCTGCGACTCCCCCCAGACCGGCCGGTCTGGGGCCGAGGCCGGCGCCTATTTCTTGGCGACGACCATCGTCTTGATGGTCGCGGTGACGCCGTCCACGACATCGACGACGACCATGTAGGTGCCGACGTTCTTGATCGGCTCCGGCAGGTGCACGTTGCGTTTGTCGATTCGCAGGCCGCGCGCTTCGCGGATCGCGCCCGCGATGTCCTGAGAGGTGACAGACCCGAACAGACGGCCGTCGGCACCGGCCTGCTGGGGGATGGTCAGCACCGTGCGGTTCAGCAGGTTGACGTTCTCCTGCGCTTTCTCGACCGCCTCACGGGCGGCCCGCTCGGCAGCCGCCTGGCGCTGGCGGATCGTTTCGATCGCGCCCTTCGTCGCCGGCTGGGCGAGCTTGCGCGGGATCAGGTAGTTGCGCAGGTAGCCCTTGGACACGTCGACCACGTTGCCCTGCTCGCCGAGCTCCTCGACGTCTCTGAGAAGGATCGCTTCCGGCATCGTCAGGACCTAGTCGCGATCGCGATCGCGGCCGCGGCCGCGGGGACCGTCATCGCGGCCACCCTCGTTCACGTAGGGCAGCAGCGCCAGCTCTCGGGCGCGCTTGACCGCGCGAGCGATCTGCACCTGGTGGCGCCGGCAGGAGCCGGTGATGCGCCGCGAGCGGATCTTGCCCTTCTCGGAGATGAACTTGCGCAGCGACGCGACATCCTTGTAGTCGACCTGGTCGACCTTGTCCCGGCAGTGCTGGCAGGGCTTGCGCCTGCCGCTGCCCGGCCCGCTCCGCTTGTCGCGCCGGCGGACCGGCTTACCGCGCCCACGTGCCTTGGCCATCAGGATTCACCTTGGGCGCGCGGGCGTCCGGGACGGGCTGTACTGGAAAACACTGTCGAGACCTCGCTGTGTGACTAGAAGGGGATGTCCTCGTCGGCTGCGGCGCCGCCGGCCGGTGCGGTCTGGAAATCCCCCTCGTCGACGGGGACGTCGCTGCCTCTGGAGCCCCCGTTGCCCGAGAATCCGCCTCCACCGGAGCCTTCATCGCGCGAGCCCAGGAACTGCACCGAGTCGGCAATGATATCGATTGCCTGGCGCTTGGCCCCCTCCTGGGTCTCCCACTCGCGCCACTCGAGCCTGCCGTCGACCGCCACGGGGCGGCCCTTGGCGAGGTAGCGCGCCGCGTTCTCGCCCTGCGCGCCCCACACGGTCACGTCGAAATAGTTCGGCTTATCCTCCCATTCGCCGGTGCTGCCGTTCTTGCGGCGGGTGTTGCAGGCGACCCGCAGCTTGCATACCGACGTGCCGCTCGGCAGCGATCGCAACTCGGGGTCGCTGGTCAGGTTTCCGGTCAGTACGACCCGGTTGATGTTTGTGGCAGCCACGGCCTCTTCCTTTCGTGTGTGCTCAGAGCATGCAGGCGCCCGTGCCCGGCCTCGAGTCTAGAGGCGCCGGCGGGCGGGCCCGCTCAGCCGATCCCGCTCATTGCGAGGATCGCTTGGCGCGCGGGGACGTCCTGAAGACGTCGTCCCAGTAGGGCGCGCTGATGCCGAAGCCCTTGGTGTCGTCCTGGAAGTGGTGGCGCATGTGCCGTTCGCGCAGCATCCGCCCGAGCGGGCCGCGCGGCGTGAAGTGATGCAGGTAGTAGTGCATCAGGTCGTACACGAGGTACCCGGTGAAGAAGCCCGCGCCGAGGCCCGGCGCGTAGTGCTGACCCGCCAGCAGGTACATCAGGCCGAACACGCCGGCGCCCAGCGGCACGCTGACGGCGGGCGGCATCACGAGGCGCATGGGGTCGTTGGGGTGATCGTGGTGGACGCCGTGGATGATCCAGTGCATCCGCGCGCCGAGGCCGTTCTCGGGCTCGAAGTGGAAGACCAGCCTGTGCAGCCAGTACTCGAACAGGGTCCACAGGGCATAGCCGGCGAGGATCAGCCCGGCTGTTTCGAGCACGCTGACCTGCGACAGCGACCAGGCCGTCATCAGCACGATCGCAGGCACGAAGATCAGCACCGGCACGGCGGGGTGAACCCGCGAGAGGGCGTCCAGCAGGCGCGACTCGAACATCGGCGGCGAGGCACGCAGGACGTCGGTCCTCGAGCCCGTGTGATCACTCATGTCCTCGCTCCAGCCCATCGCTGCCCCGATCTTATTACGAGGCACCCGCTTGGCAAAGCGGCGCTACGAAGCGTCGTCGACGGGTGTGGCGTCGTCGGCGGCCGTGACGTCATCGGCGGGCGTGGCCTCGGCGGCAGGTGCGGCCTCGGCGGCGGGCGCAGCCTCAGCGGCGGGCGCAGCGTCCTCGGCGGGCGTGGCCTCGGCGGCAGGCGCCTCCGCGACAGGCGCCTCCGCGACAAGTGCGGGCGCTGCCGGAGCCGACTCATCTGCGTCGGCAGGGCGCGGCGGCGCCGAGCTGCTCATGTTGGGCGCCTCGGGGGTACCGGGCCTGAGCTTGACGATGCGGTGGCGCAAAACGCCGTCGGTGATGCGAAGCGTGCGGTCCAGCCCCTCGAGCAGCGCGATCTGGCCGACATGGAACTGGAGCAGCCGGTAGTCCGCGCTCGCCCGCTTGTCGATCGGGTACGTCAGCGGACGCTCGCCCCAGTCGTCCTGGCGTACGAGCTCGCCCTGGGCCTCGATCGCCGCGACCGCGTCGGAGACGATCTTCGCGCGGGTCTCCTGCTCGGCCTGGGGGTCGAGCAGCAGCATCAGGTCATACGTCGGCGCGGGAAGGGTCATGCGACGGAGAAGAGTAGCGCGTCTAGGCCGACGCCCGCGAGCGACCCTTGGCCTTGATGTCCGCCAGCTGCTCGTCGATCCAGTCGCCGGGGTCGCGCGAGGTGACGATCTCGACGAGCCCCTCCGCGCGCCTGCGCCGCTCCTCGGCCGTCATCGTCAGGGCCGCGTGGATCGAGTCGGCCAGCTCCTGGATGTCGAAGGGGTTGACCGAGAGGGCATACCTGCCGAGCTCCTCGTGGGCTCCGGTGTTCTCGGAGAGGATCGACACGCCCTCCCGCTCGTTGACGATCGGGCCCTCCTTGGCGACGAGGTTCATACCGTCGAACATCGCGTTGACGAGCAGCACGTCGTAGTGCTTGTAGGCGGCCATCGCCTCCTCGAGGTTGTCGCGCAGCTTCAGCTGGATCGGCATCCAATCCGGCGTGCCGTGGCGGTGGTTGACCACCGCTACGAGCGCCTCGATCCGCTCCAGATACTCGGCGTACTGCGGCACGTCGGTTCGCGAGGGCATCATCTGCGCCAGGAACGTGACGCGCTCGCTGAACTCCGGGTGCTGCTCGAGGAACAGGTCGAACGCGGAGAATCCCCGCAGCACGTTCTTCGAGAGATCGGCGCGGTCGACCCGCAGGATCAAGAAGTCGCGCCGGCGCCGCAGCAGCTCGACCTCGAACTCGGCCACGCGCTCCCCCTGGGCGATCTGGCGCGTCGCGGCGTGGTCGATCGGCAGCGGGTAGGCCCGCACCCAGATCTCGCGCTCGCCGAAGCGGACCACGCCGCCCTCGAAGTCCACCTCCAGCTCCATCAGATCGCGGCAGCACTGCAGGAAGTTGTGGCGGTAGGAGCGGGTGTGGAAGCCGATGATGTCGTTCGCCAGCAGGCCCGTGAAGATCTCCTCGCGGATCCTGCTGGGCAGCACCCGCCAGGAGTCCGGCTGCGTCCACGGGATGTGGATGAAATGGTGCAGGAACGCATCGGGCCTGGCCCGGCGCACGAGGTCGGGAAGCGTGTAGAGGTGGTAGTCGTGGACCATCACGACCGGCTCGTCGTTCCCCTCGAGCTCCTCCACGACGGCCTTGGCGAGGTCCTCGTTGACGACGTTGTAGCCGAACTCGAACGCCTCGATCTCCTCGCGGCGGATGTCGGGGGCGTTGGAGAGGTCCCACAGGTAGTGCTGGATGAACCACAGCATCGGGTTCGCGAACACGTTGTAGAAGCGGTCGTAGGCGTCGGGGTCGCTGACAACCAGTCGGACCTCGTATTCGCCGCCGCCCGGCTGCCGGACCGGGAACGCCCGGCCGCCGTTCTCGCGAGAGACCTCCGCGTCGTACTCGTTCATCGCCGAGGCGATCCAGATCGCTTCGCGGTGGGACGCCAGCCCGGTGAGGGCGGTGACGAGCCCGCCCGAGCCGCGCTGAACGACCCCGCCGGCTTGGAAGGTGACCGGGCCGCGGTTGCTGACCAGCACCAGCGGAGCCCGCTGTGCCGGCATCTTGCTCAGGCCTCCTGGAGCCCGTTGAAGATCCGCAGGTAGTCCCGCAGGTAGCGCGGCGTGAGGAAGTGCTGTCGCACGTACTCCTTGCCGCGCCTGCCCAGCGAGCGACCGAGTTCCGGGTCGCGGAGGATGTCCAGGGTGCGCTGTGCGCATTGCTCGACGCTCGCCACGAGGTAGCCGGTCACGGCATCCTCGATCTGCAGGGGGATCCCGCCCACGTCGCCACCGATGAACGGGCGCCCCTTCCAGATCGCCTCGGAGACGGTCAGGCCGAAGCCCTCGCGCGTGGACTTCTGGATCAGGACGTCGGAGTGGGACTGGAAGGCGTTGACCTCGATCGCACCGACGTTGTTGAAGTTGTTGAGGATGTGCACGTCGGGATCGCCGTCGGCGTGGGCGATCGTCGCGTTGAAGAAGTCCCATCCCTCGGGGTCGTCGCTCGCCATCGAGCCGACCAGCGCCAGCTGCACCTCGGGCATCTCCTCCTTCACCTGGCGGTAGGCGTCGATCACGCCCAGCGGGTCCTTCCAGGGGTCGAAGCGCGACACCTGGCACATCAGCGGCCGGTCGACGTCGATCCCGAACTGGCCGCACACGAACGCCCCGTCCTCGGGCGAGAGCGCCATGTTCTTGGGCGTCAGCGGGTCGATCGCGGGCGGCACGACGTTGACGTGGCCTTTCATCCCCTCCGGCACGTACTGCTCCATGTGGAACAGGGACTCGGGGTAGTCCTCGATGTAGGGCATCAGCTGCGAGATCGTGTCCTGGTTCGGCGTCGAGACGTCGATGTGGCAGCGCCACACCCAGCCCTTGGCCTTCTCGGGCACGAGCTTGTAGAGGCCCGCCGGCTGCGGGTCGTGGACCAGGCACACGTCCCAACCGTCGCTCAGCTCGCGCGCGTTCATCTCGTTGAAGCGCCTCCACGTCGCCCACTGCTCGGAGTCGAGGTCCTGCGGCGCGCCCTGCAGGGCGTTGTGCATCAGCTTCGTCGCGTTGAAGAACTCTTCGCGCCCGTAGATCACGTGCCACTCGCAGTCCAGGCCGACGTCGCGCATCAGCGGCACGAGCGTGTAGAGGATCTCCGAGACGCCGCCGCCGAAAGCCGTGGCCGAGATGTGCACCACCCGCTGGCCCTGCAGCGGCTCGGCAAGCTCGCGGATTTCGGCGATCAGCTCCCGTCCGCAGATGTGCGTGTAGTCGGCGAGCGTCTTGTTGGCGACGGCCACGGGCTGGAGCACGCGGCGGGACGATATCTGACGGGCGGCACGCAAGCCGAAGCCGCGAGCCCCGCGCGGGGAGCCGCCTCCCGGACTATGGTCTAACGGCATGCTCAACGGGCGCCTCTACCGTGCGGCCTTCCTGCCGTTCCTGCTCGCTCTCGCCGTCGCCGCATTCGCACTCGGCAGCCAGCCGGCCCCGGTCACGACGACGCTCGCGCCGGACGCCTTCGACGGCGCTCGCGCGTACGCGAGAACTCCATGCCCTGGCCGCCCGCTTCCCGGACCGGCGCCCCGGCGGGGCGGGCGATCAGGCTTTCGCCGCCTACATCGCCTCGACGCTGCGGGGTCTCGGCGGTACCGCCGGGGGCGGCTTCTCGGTGCACGTGCGCCACGTCGAAGGGCAGACGATCGACGGGCAGCGCCGGCTGAGCACCGTGATCGCCGTGCGGCCGGGCTCGACGAGCGCCGCACCGATCGTGTGCTCGCCCATCGCGACGCCGCGGCCACGGGCTCCGGCGGGCGAGCTGTCGGGGACTGCGCGCTGCTCGAGCTCGCCCGCGTGTTCGCCGCGCGGGAGACCAAGCGCACGGTCGTGCTCGTCTCGACGTCCGGCGGCAGCGGCGGTGATGCCGGTGCGGCGGCGCTCCCCGAAAGCCTCGAAACAGCCGGGCTGCACGGCCCCTTCGACGCCGCGATCGTGCTCGGCGACCTCGCCGGCGCCCATCTGCGCCGCCCGCTCGTCGTGCCCTACTCCGACGGTCTCGGCTCGGCGCCGCTCGCGTTGCAGCGCACCGTCGCCGATGCGATCAAGCACGAGTCCGGGTGGGATCCCGGTGCGCCGAGCACGCTCGGGCAGCTCGCCCACCTCAGCTTCCCGGCGGCCGTCGGCGAACAGGGGGTGCTCGACGATCAGGGCATGCCCGCGGTGCTGGTCGGCGCGAGCGGCGAACATGTCGCCGCGGCAGAGCACACGAGCCCGGAACGACTCGAAGAGCTGGGCCGCGGAGTGCTCAGCTCGATCGACGCCCTCGACACCGCCCCGGACGTGTCCGCCACGCCGCAGACCGGACTGGTGCTGCAGCACAAGACGATGCCCGAGTGGGCGCTTCGCCTGCTTGCTCGGCACGCTGCTGCTGCCGCCCCTCGTGGCCGGAGCAGATGGCCTCGCGCGGCTGCGACGCCGCCGGCGGCCTGTCGGTCGCTGGACGCTGTGGACGCTCGGCTGCGGGCTCCCCTTCCTCTGCTGCGCCGTCTTCTGCTGGCTGCTCGGGCGCCTCGGCATCATCGCGGCGCCATCGGTGCCCGTGCCCGGCGGCGCGATGCCCATTCGACGCCGCGGCGATCATCGCGCTCGTCGCAGTCGCCCTCATCTTCGTTCTGTCATGGATGCTGTGGGGCGCGCTGATGCGGCGCCTGGGCATAGGCTCGCCGGCGCGGCACCCCGACGCGGACGTCGCCGGCCTGCCCGTTCAGCTGATCCTGACCTGCGTGGCCGTGGTCGTCTGGGTCGGCAATCCCTACACCGCGCTGCTCGCGATCCCCGCCCTTCACCTGTGGCTGCTGCTCGCTGCTCCGGAGCTGCGTCCGCGCCGCCCCGTGGCGCTCGGCATCGTCGCGCTCGGGCTGCTGCCGATCGCCCTGCTGATGACCTTCTACGCCCGCCAGCTCGGCCTCGGCCCGGGCGAGATGGCCTGGAGCGCCGTGCTGCTGCTCGCCGGCGGTCACGTCGGGCTCGGCTCGGCGCTGCTGTGGAGCATCGCCTTCGGCTGCGCAGCCGGCGCTCTCGATGGTCGCGCTGGCGGGCTATGAGGCGCCCCCGCTGCCCGTCTCCGAGGACGGTCTCGAGATCACGATCAGGGGGCCGATGTCATACGCCGGGCCCGGTTCGCTCGGAGGTACGGAGTCGGCTCTGCGACGATAGGGAGGGTGAGCGAGGTCCCGATCACCTCAGCAGGGTCCGCGGCCGGGCTGGCGACGCGCCGCCCACGGTCCTCCCGGGCGCTGCGCCTGCTCGCGGTCGCGCTGATCCTCGCCGGAACGCTGGCGCTGGCGGACGGCGTGGTCACGCTGCTCTGGCAGGAGCCGATCTCGGCGCTGATCGCGAAACTCCGCCAGGACCACCTCAAGGGCGAGCTCAAGCAGGTCGAAGCGGTCCGGCCGAGCGCCGCCGAGGAACACGCACTCGCGGGGATCAGCCGGCGAGCGCAACCGGATCGCCTATCTCGCCGCGCAGCTGCAGCACGCCGCCCGCAACGGCGCCCCGATCGGGCGGATCGTGATGCCCGTCGATCGGCGCCAGCTTCGTGATGGTCGACGGCACCGACACCTCCGACCTCGAGAGCGGCCCGGGCTTCTACACGGCCACGACCTTCCCGGGTGTCGACGGCACGACCCTGATCGCAGGACACCGCACGACCTATCTGGCGCCCTTCCGTCACATCGACTCGCTGCGCCCCGGCGACCGGATCCAGCTGCAGATGCCCTACGCGCACTTCACCTACACGGTCGTCGGCCACCGCGTCGTGCAGCCGCAGAACGTCAAGGCGGCGACCTGCCGAGGTCGGCTACAGCCGCGTCGTGCTGTCCGCCTGCACGCCGCTGTTCAGCGCCGCCAAACGGCTGCTCGTCTACGCGCGCCTGACGCGGGCCGTGCCCGTCGGCCCCGCCGCCATCTGACCGAAGGCCAGCTGCCGCAGCCGCTCGAACTACCCCCTGCACCCGCCGCCGGCCCGCGAACTACCACCGGTGCTCAAATCCCTCGGCCCGTACTACGTCGCCCCCGCCGCCTAGCAGCGTCACGCCCGGCCTGTCCAGCCGCGACCTCGCCGATCCAGCTGACCTGGGCGCGCCCCTCCCGCCTCAGGGCCCGCTCGACCCCCTCTGCGCGGCCTGGCGAGACGGTGAAGCACAGCTCGTAGTCTTCGCCGCCGGCTGCGGCCAGCTCGGCGGCGCCGGCGCCGAGCGCCGCTCGCCACCTCGGCGACGCCGGCCGCCAGCGGCAGCCGGCCGATCTGGACGCGCAGCTCGACCCCCGAGGCGCGGCCGATGTGCCCGGCGTCGGTTGCGAGCCCGTCGGAGACGTCGATCATGGCGCTGACGCCGGCCGCCGCGAGCGCGCGCCCCTCGCTCAGCCGCGGCTCGGGCCCGCGCGAGCGCCGCAGCGCGGACTCGACCTCCGCGCCTCGCGGTGCGCGCCCCTCCAGCACCGCCAGCGCGGCGGCGGCCGCCCCGAGCGTCTCCGGTGACGCCGACCAGATCGCCCGGCAGCGCCCCGTCGCGGCCGATCAGCAGCTCCTCGCCGCTCGGCCCATCCGGTCACGGTCACCGACACCGACAGGACCGGCGAGCTGACCACGTCGCCGCCGGCGATCGCGGTCCCGCTGCGAAGCGCCAGCATGTCGGCGCCGGCGACGAGCGCGAGCGCCTGCTCCTCGCTGAAGCCCTCGGGAAGGCCCAGCGAGATGTACGCCTCGCCCGGCTCGGCGCCCATCGCAGCGAGGTCCGAGAGCGCCGCCGCGAGCGCTCGGTGGCCGACCTCCGCCGGGGTCGCCCAGCCCTCGCCGAGGCGGAAGTGCACGCCCTCGACCATCGTGTCGATCGAGGTGGCGCTCCAGGGCCGCGCCCGCACCACGGCGGCGTCGTCGCCCATCCCCCGCACCAGCCGCGTGCCCTGCCGCGGGCTCTGCAGCGCCGCGCCGATCGCTTCGATCAGGGAGCGCTCAGCGATGCCGGTAGACGATCCGGGCCCGGTCGAGGTCGTAGGGAGAGAGCTCGCAGCGCACGCGATCGCCGGGCAGGATGCGGATGCGGAAGCGCCGCATCTTCCCCGCCACGTGGCCGAGCACGACGTGGTCGTTGTCCAGCTTCACGCGGAACATCGCGTTCGGCAGGGCCTCGATCACCTCGCCCTCGAATTCGACCTTGTCCTCCTTCGCCACGCTCTTCCTATCCGGCCGCGCCGGGCGGCCTGCTCGCTTATCTACAGCGGTCAAACTACCAGCGCGGCGGCTGCGGATGGGGAAAGCGCCCGTCGCGGCGGGAAGCGGCGGGCGCCGAGCGCGCCCGGCGCCCGGCTCATTTCGGTTCCAGTCCGCCCGTTTTGTTGACCCCCGGCGGTTCGGACTGCGGCTTGGGCTGGCCGTGCGGCGCAGGCTGCCCGTGGTTGGCGCCGTGATGGTGCGGCTTGCTCGGTTCGCTGTTTTCGCCTTCGGCGGCCGCCGCGGCCAAACCGGTCGCGGCGAATTTGCCGTAGAAGGGCGCGTAGGAGATCCCGGCGCTCGATTCGTTCAGCGGCGCGCAGGGATGGCCTTCGGTCACCGGTGCCATGAAGGCGTGCCAGATGTCGGCCGGCAGGTAGCCGCCTTGCTGAGGCTGGCCGTGCACGTCGGTCATTTCGACCCGCTTGTTCGGGTAGCCCATCCAGACAACGGTCGAGTATTCGGAGTTGTAGCCGTCGAGCCATGCGTCGATCAGATCGTTGGTGGTCCCCGTCTTGGCGGCCGTGGGACAGTTGATCGCCGATTTGGTGGCTGTGCCGCCGAGAACGTTCTGGTGCAGGATGCTCGTCTCTTCTCCGGCGACCGGTTCGGTGAGGACCCGTTCACGATGCGGTTTGCCCCAGTTGGTGTCGATGTGACCGTCCGGGAAGACGACCTTGGTGATCGCGATCGGGGCGTTACGCAGCCCGCCGTCGGCGAAGGTCGCGTAGACGTCCGCCATTTCGAGCGGCGTCACGCCCAGCCTCAGCCCGCCGAGCGCCTGCGCGGGGTTGCCGAGCAGGTGCGTTTTGACGCCAATCTTGTAGGCCATCTGGGTGATCGTTTCCTCGCCGAGGTCCGCTGCGAGCTGCGCATAGACGGTGTTGTCGGATTTGACCGTGGCCTGCACGAGGTTGATGGCCCCGTTCTGCTCGCCGCCGAACGTTTTGACTTCGTAGTTCGGTTCTGCGGCCAGCCATCCCGGCGCGAGCGTGTGCGAGTCGTAGATGGTGCTGTTGGGGTCGATCCCGCGTGAGAGGGCGTCGGCGAGCACGATCGCCTTGAACGTCGAGCCGGGCTGGCGGTGACCGTCGGCGGCCAGGTTGTACTGGGACTTCTCGTAGCTCTCGGACTCGGCCATCGCCTCGATGTTCCCGTTGGCGGGGTTGATCGTGACGATCGCCGCCGCGGGGTCTTCCGGCTCGTTGAGCACTTCGCCGATCGCTTTGCGGGCCAGGTACTGCATGTGCAGATCGATCGTCGTGTAGACCTTCAGCCCGCCTCGTTCGACCGCCTTCCTGCCGTAGCGCCGGTCGAGCAGCTCGTGCACGTATTCGAAGAAGAAGTCCTCGCGGCGCTGCGAGTAGAAGCTGCCCCGTTCGACTTCAAGCGGCGCATGCTCCGCCGAGGTGGCCTGGGCCGCCGAGATGTAGTGCAGTTCAGCCATCTTCTTCAGCACCTCGTTTCGGCGCTTGCGGGCGGCCGTCGCGTCGAGGAACGGGTTGTATTCCGAGGGCGCCTGCGGAAGGCCGGCGAGCAGCGCCGACTGCTGCAGGTTGAGCGCCGAGGCCGGTTTGTTGAAGAACACCCGGGCGGCGGCCTGCACGCCGAGCGCCGTCTGGCCGCCGACGGTCCCGTAGGGGACGCTGTTCAGGTACTCGGTGAGGACGCTCTTCTTGCTGCGGCACTTCTCGTAGTCGAGGGCCATCTTGGCCTCTTCGATCTTCTGCTTGAGCGTGTGGGTGTCGGTGCCCATGTAGAGGTTGCGCATCAGCTGCATCGCGATCGTCGAGCCACCCTGGAGCGCCTTGCCCTCGGTCGACGTCCTTGATGGCCGCGCGGAAGATCCCCGTCGGAGTCGACGCCGTTGTTTTTCCAGAAGCGCTGGTCCTCGATCGCGACGTCGCGTCCGAGCTGCGTCGGGATCGCGAGGAGACGACCGGAGTGCGCAGCACGTCCGAGCGGATGAAGCCGAGCCGTTCGCCGTTGGATGCCAGCACCTGGCTCGAGCCGCCGCTGACCAGCGCCTTCAGCCGGCAGGGGTTGGGGGTTCCTTGCGCGACGTGCGCCACGTAGCCGATTCCGGTGAGCGCACCGATGATCAGCACCGTTACCAGCACGCCCCCGCCGATCAGCAGAATGCACCCGCCGGCTGCCACGGCCGTGCCGTCGCCGCCGCTGTCGAGCTTGTCGAGACATTTGGGCAGATTCGAGATTACCGGCCGGAATCCCCTCCGGCGGCAGCTTCGCGGCCGCCGATCTCTAGGCTCGGGTGCTGAAGGTGATCGATCCCGACACAGCAGACACGCGCGTCGCGACGATCGCGGGGGAGACGATCGACGCGGCTGCGACGGCCACGCCGCCGCCGCGAGGGCTACCCGAGCCCGCGGGCGCGCCCCCACGACTCATCGCCCGCCCCCTGCGGGCGATCGCGGCGCTGCGCGCCGACCCGGCACGGATGGCCGCGGTGCGGGACACGTGGCTGGCGCTGTGGAGCTCGAGGCTGCTGGTCCTCGCAGCCGGCGCAGGGACCGTGCTCGCGTTCGGCTTCGGCCCGGTCCGCGGCGCCTTCAACCCGCCCGGGGTGACGCGCGGATTCGGCGCCCTCGGCGACGTGCTCGCCGCCCCGGTGGCCCGCTGGGACAGCTCCTGGTATCTGGTGATCGCCCATCTCGGCTACCGGCCCGAGCTCGGACACATCACCGCCGCTCGCACCGCCTTCTTCCCGCTCTACCCGCTCGGCATCCGCGCGCTCTCGTGGCTCGGCAGCCCGCCGATCGTCGCCGGCGTGGTGATCTCGCTCGCGGCCTTCGCGGCGGGCCTGTACGGAATCCACCGGCTGACGACGCTCGAGCTCGGCCGCGTTGGGGGAACCGCCGCGCGTGTTCGCCGCAGGCGGCCCGGCTGGCGGTGCTGGTGACGGCCTTCGCGCCGATGTCCTTCTTCTTCTCGGCGGTCTACTCGGAGTCGCTCTACCTGGCACTCTCCGTCGGCCTGTTCTGGAGCGCACGGCAGGGACGCTGGGCGCTGACCGGCCTGTTCGGGGGGCTGGCGGCGGCCACCCGCAGCGCCGGCCTCGTGCTGCTCCTGCCGGCGCTGATGATCTACCTGTACGGGCCGCGCGAGGATCGCCCTGCGGCGGCGCCCCACGACCCACCTGCGGCCGCCGTGGGTAGGGCGCTGCGCCGGTTGCGCCCTCGCTACCGGCTGCGCGCGGATGTGCTCTGGCTGCTGCTGGTGCCGGCGGGCGCGCGCGCTGTTCTCGCTCGGCCTCGCACTGGCCGGCGGCGATGGGCTCGCACCGCTCCGCGCACAGGGTGTCTGGGGCCGGCACTTCGCGGGTCCCTACGTGGCCGTGTGGGACGGGTTGCGCGCGGCCTTCGAGGGGGCGCGCCAGCTGCTCTCCTTCCAGCGCGCGCATCTGTACTTCCCGGCGGCCACGGGCAGCCCGACGGTCGCGGCCGGTCACAACCTGATCCAGCTGGCCTTCCTGCTCGTCGCTCTGCCGGCGCTCGTCGCCGCCTGGCGGCGGCTGCCCGCGGCCTACGCCGTCTACGTCGTCGCGGCGCTCGCCCTGCCGCTCTCCGAGCCGGTCGCGCGGCCAGCCGCTGATGTCGCTGCCGCGGTTCCTGGTGGTGCTGTTCCCGCTCACGATCGCCGCCGGCGGCTGGCTGTCGGAGCACCCCCGGGCACAGCGCCCGCTGCTCGTCCTCTCCGCCGCTGCTGATGGCCGCGTTCGTGGCCCAGTTCTCGACCTGGCACTGGGTCGCCTGAGATGGAGACCCGCCAGCCGGCCGACGCGGCCGAGACGATGCCCGCCGCGGCCGAACCTCCGGCCCCGGAGCCGCCCGGCGAGGTGCCCGAAAGCGACCCGTCGCGCTCGCCGGAGGTGCCCTGGAGGCCCTGGACGGCCCCGCTGGCGCTCCTCGCGGGGATCGTGCTCGCGGCCGTGGCCGCTCTCGTCGTCGATCTGCCGGCGATCGCCCTGGGGGTTCATCTGACGAGCTCCCACACACCCGGCGGGTTGGTGATCGCGGACACCTTCGTGCAGGACGTCGCCTTCATCCTCGCCGCCGTCTACTGCGCGAAACTTGGGGGACGCGTCGTTCGCTCCTGGCAGTTCGGCCTGCGCACGCCGGGGGACGGCTGGCTGTGGGCGGGGCTGATGGTCGCGGGGCTGATCGTCGCGTTCATCGCGTTCGACGCGATCTGGGCGGAACTGTTGCACCCGAGCAAAGAGAAGCTGCTCGAAACGCTCGGGACGAAAGAAAGCAAATCGCTGCTCGTGCTGAGCGCGGCGCTGACCTGCGTGGTCGCGCCGATCGCCGAGGAGATGCTGTTCCGCGGCTACATGTTCACGGCCCTGCGCAACTGGCGCGGGACGCTGCCGGCGGCGCTGATCGTGGGGCTGCTGTTCGGCGGCGTGCATGCCAGCTCGGCGCCCGCGGCCGATCTCGTGCCGCTCGCGGCGCTCGGCTTCGGCCTGTGCATGGTCTACCGCTACACGGGGTCGCTGTACCCCGCGATCGCGGCGCACGCGCTCAACAACTCGATCGCCTTCGCCTCGCTGGAGGGATGGAGCGCCGGGCAGGGCCTGGTGCTGATCGGATGCGCCCTGGCGGGGATCGCGGCCGTCGCGCTGGCCTGCAAACGGGTTGGCCTGATCGCCGGACCGACAGGACTTGCCCGCCCGGCCGCGTAGGATCGCTCCTATGAAAACGATCTCTCGTCTGCTCGCGGCCTGCGCCGCCCTGGCCTGCATCTCGGTCCTTCCCGCGGCGGCCGCCGCCGAAACGCACGCCCGCCCCGACCCCGCCCCGCTGCGCCGGTCGCGGGCAAGCTCAAACTCGTCATGCAGAAGGTCGGTGGCAACCCGCTGTTCGCCACGGCGGGCCATCGCGTGGTGGCGCGAGGCATCGTCATCCCCTACGTCGCCGGGCAGACGGTCAAGGTCAGCTTCTACCTCGAAGGGCGCAAGATCGGTACGCAGAAGGTCAGCGTGCTCGCGCTCGGCAACGGCGCCGGCCAGTTCCACGTCGGCGTCACGAGCCACTACTCCGGCCTGCTCCAGGTACGGGCTGCCCACTACGCCACGCCCCAGCAGGCCGCCTTCTCGGCCGGCTCGGCGGGCGTGCGGATCGTCAACCCCGCCGTCGGCCCCGGCTCCTCGGGTCAGTCGGTGCGGCTGCTCCAGCAGGAGCTGAACAACCTGCACTTCGCCGTGCCGCTCAGCGGCACGTTCGACGAAGCGACCGGCCGCGCGCTGGTCGCCTACCGCAAGATGACCAACCTCAACCGGATCGCCGCGGCCGGACCGGAAGTGTTCCGCCTGCTCTCGCACCGTGCCGGCGGCTTCAACGTGCGCTACCGGCGGGACGGCCGCCACGTCGAGGCCGACCTGACAAAGCAGGTGCTCGCGGAGATCGAACCGGGCGGGCGCGTGCGGCGGATCTACACGATGAGCTCCGGGAAGCCCTCGACGCCGACGGTGATCGGGCATTTCAACGTCTACATGAAGGAACCGGGGACGAACTCCCACGGGATGGTCGACTCCAGCTACTTCATCCGCGGCTACGCGATCCACGGCTACGCCGAAGTGCCGACCTACGCGGCGAGCCACGGCTGCCTGCGCGTGCCGATCCCCGACGCGGCCTCGATCTACTCGTGGGTGAGCCCGGGGATGCCAGTCGACGTCTACAACGAGTCCGGCGGCGGCAGCACGCACGTGCGCAGCAACGCCGGGCCCTAGGGCAGGCTAGGTCCGCACCCGCAGCACGCGGGCGAGGTAGCCCAGCCCGAAGCCGTAGACGAGCAGGGCGAACACGAGCCTGATGCCGTGGTTGGCCCATTCGCTGCTCGAGGAGACGAGTCCCGAGACCGGCGCGGTGACTTCTTCGGCGACTTCGTCCACGCCCTTGTGGAAGGCGTTCTCGTGGGGCTTGGACGCCGTCTGCGTGACGGCCGTCGTTTCGCCGAGTTCTTCCCGCTGATGCCCGGAGGCGGTGCTCGTGCTGGTTCACGGCGAACAGCAGCGTCGAGACGATCACGATCAGGCAGAGCACGATCGATGCGGCGCGGAGCAGTTTGACGAGGGCGGGAACCACGTGCTTAATGATCGGCGCGGAGGCGCCGCTAGATTAGGGGCCGCGATGAGCGTCCTCGACGTAAAGGCAAGGGAGTTGCAGCAGGCTCGCGAGCAACTGGTCTCCGAGCTTCGCGAGCACGCCCTCGTGATCGGCACCGTGACGCTCACCAGCGGCGCCCAAGCGGAGTACTACGTCGACGCGAAGCGGGCGATCCTGCGGCCGGCGGGGTTCGCCGCGCTCGCCGCTCTGGTCGCGGCGCAGGTCGGCGAGTGGGGTGCCACGGCTGTCGGCGGCATGACGATGGGCGCCGACCCGGTCGCCTGCGCGGCCCTCGCCGGGGGTGCGCGGGCAAAGGCCTTCTTCGTGCGCAAGGACGCCAAGGCCCACGGGCTGCAGAGGCGCGTCGAGGGGCCGCTGCTCGATGAGGGGGACCGCTGCGTGGTGGTCGAGGACGTGGTCACCACGGGCGGCTCGACGCTCGCGGCGATCGCGGCCCTGCAGGATGAGGGCCGGGCGATCTGCGGTGTGATCAGCGTGCTGGACCGCCTGGCCGGGGGCGGCGAGGCGATCGAAGCGGCCGCCAGCGCGCCCTACCGCCCGCTGACCACGATCGACGAGGTCTACCCCGACCGCCCGGACCGGCTGCGATGAGCGGCGCGAACGCAGGCGGGGTGGAGATCCGCGCGGCCGGCCCGGCCGATGTGGAGCTGCTGATGGTGTTGATCGCGGAGCTGGCGGCCTACGAGCAGCTCAGCGACCAGCTGCGGGCCACCCCCGAGCTGATGGAGCGGGCGCTGTTCGGCGATCCCCCGTCGGCCGAGGCGCTGATCGCCGAACGTGACGGCGAGCCGATCGGCTACGCGCTCTACTTCTCGACCTTCTCGACCTTCCTGGCGATCCAGGGGATCTGGCTCGAGGACCTCTACGTGCGCCCGGAGCACCGCAAGGCCGGTGCCGGCCGGGCCCTGCTGGCCGCCGTGGCCGCCACGCTGCGCGAGCGGGGGGGCGAGCGCCTGGAATGGGCGGCGCTCGACTGGAACGAGCTCGCCCTCGGCTTCTACCGGGGGCTCGGTGCCCGCGCGATGAGCGAGTGGATCACCCACCGTCTCGTCGGCGAGGACCTCGCGCGGCTGGCCGGCGACGCTCCCGCCGTCGGCACCCAGCCGCGCCGGTAGCCTTCTGCGGGCCCCGTCGGCGGCGGGGCCGAGCCCTCGTAGTCCAATGGATAAGACGACCGCCTCCTAAGCGGTAGATCCAGGTTCGACTCCTGGCGGGGGCATGCCGCGATGAGCACCATGTGATCCGGCCGGCAGTGGAGATCGCCACCGGTGCCTTTGACCCGCGCAGGCACCGCCCGGTGCGATGATCGCGGGGTGCCCGATCCGTTCGCTGCGCTCGACGATCGACCGCGTGTTGAACTGGCGACGCTGCCGACCCCGCTGGAGCGCGCGCCTCGCTTGAGCCGGGAGCTGGGGGTCGAGGTTTGGCTCAAGCGCGACGACGTCGGGTCGCTCGGCCTGACGGGCAACAAGGTGCGAAAGCTGGAGTTCACCCTCGGCGAGGCCCTCGACGCCGGCGCGGACACCGTGGTCACACTCGGCGCGCCGCAGTCCAATCACGCGCGGGCCACGGCTTGCGCCGCCGCGAGGCTCGGGCTCCACGCGGTGCTGGTGATGGGCGGCGAGCGCCCAGCCGGGCCCCCGACCGGAAACCTGCTGCTCGACGAGCTGTTCGGCGCCGAGGTGATCTACGCCGGAACCGAGGAGTGGGCGCAGCTAGCGGCCACCGTGGATGCCGTCGCGAAGGAGCGCGAGCGCGCCTACGCGCTGCCGGCGGGCGGCTCGACGCCGGTGGGAGCGCTCGGGTTCGTGGCCGCCTACGGCGAGTTGCTCGACCAGCTCGAGTCCGCGCGGATCAGCCCTCGGCACGTCTACCACGCGTCGACGTCGGGCGGGACGCACGCGGGGCTCATCCTCGGACATGCGCTGGCGCACGGCGGCCCCGCGCCGGTCGGCTTCGATGTCGGGCAGATCGTGCCCGACGGTGCCGGCCTGGTCGCGTGGCTCGCGAACGAGGCGGCCGCGCTCACGGGCGCCGATGTGACCCTGACCGAGGGCGACGCCCACCTCGATCTCTCCCAGCTCGGCGACGGCTACGGAGCGTTCACGGCGGCTGGAACCGAGGCGCTCGGCCTGCTCGCACGGACCGAGGGCGTCGTGCTCGATCCCGTCTACAGCGCCAAGGGCATGGCGGGCCTGATCGCGGCGGCCCGCGCCGGGCGCATCGACGGCCCCGTCGTGTTCTGGCACACCGGCGGCGGACCGTCGCTGTTCGCGGCCGGATGGGGTGAGCGGCTGCTCTCGAGTTGATCGGGCAGCAAGGCGAATCCGCTGCCCGAGCGGGGTCGGGCCACCGTTCGCCGCATCCCGTGGTGAGGTTCTAGACCTTGGCCGTCGCGAGCCACTCTTCGAAGCTCGGCCCGGCGAGCTTCGCGCCCGGGTTGGGCAGCGCGGCGCCGTCGGCATAGGCCGCGGCGTCCGGGTCGCCTGGCTCCGCCAGGAGGCCGCCACGGCTCTCGCGGATCTCGATCGAGTCACCTCGGTGGGCGAAGAGCGCCGCTGCCGCATCGGCGAGGCGCTCCTCCTGGGGTCCAGCGACCTCGGTGATCCTGCCGTTCTCGATCGCCGGCTCCTCGGCGGCGTCGGCGAGCGTTTCGGCGACGACGCGGGCGGCCACGAGTTGCGTTCGCATCTCCGGCACGTGGGCGACTCCATCCTGGATCGTCCACCCGACCAACGGGTCGACGAACTCGTCGAACTGGGCTGCGCGAACGATCCGGACCGGGAGGGGGCCTTCGAGCAGCGTCTGCTCCTGCGCCATCTTCGCCGCGTTGTAGCCGCCGTGGAACTTGTCGATGCCGATGATCGAGACGAGGATGATCCGCCTGACCCCGGCTTTGGCCCCGGCTCGCTGCAGGTTCCGCGCCGAGGCGGTGAAGAATGCCGTCGCCTCCTGTTGGTCGGGCGAGGGCCCGGTGGCCGCGTCGATGATGGTCTCGGCTCCGGCGAGCGCCTCGTCGAGCCCCTCGCCGCTGACCACATCGACACCCTCCGAGCGCGCGATCGGGACTACATCGTGTCCCCGCTGCGCGAGGATCTCGACCAGGTGTGACCCGACCCGACCCGTGGCTCCCGTGACGGCAATCCTCCGGCTGCTGCTCTTGGTTTGCATGGGGCTTCCTTTCTCGGCGTCAGCGGCTCGGCACCGCAGATTCGATCTGCCACTTCTCCGATACCCGCCGCTACGAAGATCAACTCCGTGATTGGTCACTAGCTAGACAACACGGCGGGCGATTTTGTGACATCGCCGGTCCGACTTCGAGCTCGTGCACGTGTCACAGCCGAAGGCGCTGCCTTGTCTTGTGCTGTGTAGGTCGTCTTCGGGTGAAGGAGTTGATGATGAGAGTGTTTGTCGCAGGAGCGACGGGAGCGATCGGGAAACAGCTTGTACCGCGTCTGGTTGCCGCCGGTCATGAGGTTCATGGCATGACGCGCAGCGAGTCAAAGTGGGGCAGTCTCGCTCAGATGGGTGCCGTGCCGGTGGTCGCGAACGCGCTCGACCCCGAACAGGTCGCGGAGGCCGTGGCCGGCGCAAGGCCAGAGGTGATCGTGCATCAGCTGACTGCGATCGGGTCGGTGGACACGCTCAACCCGCGCCACTTCGACCGCGATCTTGCGCCGACCAACCGTCTCCGGACCGAAGGGACGGATCACCTGCTGTCCGCCGGCCAGGCGGTCGGGGTGCGGCGGTTCGTGGCGCAGGGCTTCGGCCCAATCTCCTATGCCCGCACGGGCGGGCCAGTGAAGAGCGAGCAGGATCCGTTCGACCCCACGCCCGCCCGCGAGATGCGCGAGACCGTGGCAGCCATTCGTCATCTCGAGGAAGCGGTGCTCGGTGCACGGTGGACTGAGGGGATCGTGCTGCGCTACGGCGCGTTCTACGGACCGGGCACGGCCCTGGCGTCCGGCGGGGAGCAGTTCGAGCTGGTCCGCAGGCGGAAGTTCCCCGTCGTCGGCGAGGGCGGGGGCGTGTGGTCCTTTGTCCACGTCGCCGACGCGGCGGAGGCGACGGTGGTGGCGGTCGAGCACGGCAGGCGCGGCGTCTACAACGTCGTCGACGACGATCCGGCCCCGGTCGCCGAGTGGCTTCCGGCTCTTGCGCACTCGCTGGGCGCCAAGAAGCCGATGCGTGTGCCCCGCTTCGTGGGGCGCCTATTCGGCGGCGAGGCCGGGGTGATGATGATGACCGACGCTCGCGGAGCGTCGAACGCGAAGGCCAAGCGCGAGCTGGCCTGGCGCCCGGCGCACCCGAGCTGGCGGCAGGGGTTCGCAGGGGCATGAGCTACGAGCTGCAGCCGGTCGCGTCAGCGATCCTCCACCCGGTGGCTCGTGGGCGTCCCCGAGGTCGGCGTGCCCTGTCTCAGCGCGCGCAGGTGTCACAGCGGCGGCTCCCGTCTTGTCTTAGGAGATGCGGGTAACCCTCGACAAAGGAGTCAATGATGAAGGTGTTTGTGGCAGGAGCCACCGGAGCGATCGGAAGGCAGCTCGTGCCGCGTCTGGTTGCCGCGGGTCACGAGGTCAGCGGGATGACACGCAGCGGGTCTAAGCAGACGATGATCCGCGAGATGGGTGCCGTGCCCGTGGTGGCGGATGCGCTTGATCGGAATCAGGTCGCGGCGGCCGTGGGCAGGGCGAGGCCCGACGTGATCGTCCATCAGCTGACCGCCCTTGCAGGCGTGGAGCGTTACTCCGAACGCGATGCCGCGGCGACCAACCTCCTGCGGACGGCGGGCACCGACCACCTGCTCTCGGCCGGGCAGGCGGTCGGGGTGCGACGGTTTGTGGCACAGGGGGTCGCGGGCTACGGCGCGTATGCGCGCAAGGGTGGGCCCGTGAAGAGCGAGACGGACCCGCTCGACCCCGCGCCCCTGCGCGAGATGCGCGAGACGCTGGCCGCGATCCGTCATCTCGAGCGGGCGGTCCTCGGAGCGGAGTGGACCGAGGGGATCGTGCTGCGCTACGGCGCGTTCTACGGACCGGGCACATCGCTCGCGCGTGGCCAGGAGCAGTTCGAGCTGGTCCGCAGGCGCAAGTTTCCCGTCGTCGGCGGCGGTGGTGGCGTGTGGTCGTTCATCCACGTCGCCGACGCCGCGGAGGCGACGGTCGCGGCGGTCGAGCACGGCAGCCGCGGTGTCTACAACGTCGTCGACGACGATCCGGCCCCGGTCGCCGAGTGGCTGCCCGCACTGGCGCGGACGCTGGGCGCCAAGAAGCCGATGCGTATGCCGCGGTTCATCGCGCGGCCGTTCGCCGGCGAGGCCGGGGTGATGATGATGACGGAGCTTCGCGGCGCGTCGAATGCAAAGGCCAAGCGCGAGCTGGCCTGGCGCCCGGCGCACCCGAGCTGGCGTCAGGGGTTCGCAGCCGCATGACCGATCGCGAGCGACTGCTCGACGAACTGCGGCCGGTCTCGTTCGCGATCGCCTACCGGATGCTGGGCAGCGTCTCCGAAGCCGAGGACATCGTCCAGGAGGTCCTGATCGTGCTCCACCGAGCGCTCGAGCGCGGGGAGCAGATCCAATCGCCGCGCGCGTTCGTGGCGACGGTCACGACTCGGCTGGCGATCAACGAGCTGCGCTCCGCGCGCGCCCGCCGAGAGCGCTACGTCGGCGAGTGGCTGCCCGAGCCGATCATCACCGACGGCCGGGATGACCCGGCCGGGCACGCTGAGACAGCTGACTCCCTGTCGCTGGCGATGCTGGTTCTGCTGGAGAGCCTCTCGCCGGAGCAGCGAGCCGTGCTGCTGCTTCACGACGTGTTCGACTACGACTACCCAGAAGTCGCCGAGATCGTCGGAAAGAGCCAGGACAACGTGCGCCAGCTCGCCACTCGCGCCAGACGCCACGTCGAGCAGCGCCGGCCCCGCTTCCGGACCACGCGCGAGCAGCGCGACGAGCTGGCCCGCCGGTTCTTCGGCGCCGCCGAGGAAGGAGATCTCGCTTCGCTCGAGTCGCTGCTCGCCCACGACGTGGAGCTGACCGGCGACGGCGGTGGGAAGGCCCCGGCGCTCGCGCGGTCGCTGCGCGGACGCAACCGTGTCGCGCGCACGCTCATCAACTGGCTCCGCTTCGCTGCCCGCGTTCCGGGCCTTTCGCTGCGCCCGGTCGAGGTCAACGGCGGCCCGGGAGCGCTCTTTCTCGATGCACAGGAGAGGGTGATCAGCGTGTGGTCGCTCGAGATCGGCGGCGGTCAGATCAGGAGCATCAGCGCGATCGTCAACCCCGACAAGCTGACACACGTCGGGCCCCTGGCCGATCTCGGATCGTTACTGAGGTCTGTGCGATGAAACCTGGCGGGGGCATCGGCGGTTGACCGCACTCGCGCGGGTCTGGACGAATGCACTACTCAAGTTGCGCGGCGCGACTCCCGATGGGGTGTCTGATCGCGCACCTGAGCGGTGCGCAGGAAGCCACCAAAACAGCGATGTCCGACAACCAAGACGCCTCGTCCGCCCCCTACCAGGGGCCCGAGCAGCCGCAGACGCCGGCGAACGCCGGAAACGGCAACGGGGGCGCCTCGGCGCCGGCCCGCGCCGAGGGTCCGCCGGCCGAGGATGCCCAGCGCCGGGAAGTCCCTTCGGCGCGATGGCTCCTGGCACTGGTCGTGGTCCTGGCGGGGGTCGTGGTAAGCGTCCTCGGCGCACGGGCCATCGCCCGCTCCGACGCCCAGAGCGCACGTCGCTCGTTCACCCACACGGCCGCGGGAGTCGCGGGCGCGGTGAACCTCGCGGTGGCCCACCAGGAAGGCCTCGCGACGGCCGCCGGCACCTACCTGTCACGCAACCCCGAAAGCAGCACCTCTGAATTCAACTCCTGGGCCCACTGGGCTCGGGCCCTGCGCAACCACCCCGAGCTCGAAGCGCTCGGCGCGATCGCCCTCGTGCGGGCCCCCGAAATGAAAGCCTTCCACGACCAGCTCGCGGGTAAGCCGAGCAAGGCGAGCAGCGCCGCCAAGAGCAAGGCCGCCGCGGCCTCCACCTCCTACTCGTGCTTGACGATCGGCCAGGTCGGCCGGACCCCTGTCGCCGAAACGGCCTTCGGTGCGGACCTCTGCGGCTCGCACCGCGCACTGCTCGCGACCCGCGACAGCGCCCACAGCCTCTACTTCGCCGCCTCGCTCGACGGCAAGCCCGCGCTCGAACAGCTGACGCCCGCCTACCGCGGCAGCACCGTGCCGAAGACCTCCCATGGCCGGCGCGCCGCCTTCGTCGGCTGGGTCCGCGAGGTGATCGTGCCCCAGGTGATGCTGAGCGAGGCGATGAAGGGAATGCCCGCCGGAGCCGCCGTGCTCCGCCACCACGGCGCCCATTCGACCACGCTGTTCGCGGTCGGCAGCCAGCCCGCGAAGCCGCTCAGCAGCACGACGGCTCTGCACGGTGGCTGGACGCTCAGCACCTTCGCCCCGCAGCCCTCGGAATCGGTCTCCGACGACGGCGACGCGATCGCCTTCCTGATCGCCTCCCTGATCGCCTCGGTGCTGGCCGGCGCGCTCGTCGCCCTGCGCGGCCGCCGTCCCGCGGCGCCCGCACCGGCGGCCGCTCCGGCCCCCGTCGAGCAGCGTCCGCCCGAGGACCTATACGACGCCCTCACCGGCCTGCCCAACCGGGGCCTCACGCTCGACCGCGCTGAGCGCATGCTCGCTCGCGCGGGGCGCAACTCGGCGATCATGGTCGGGGCGCTGTTCATCGACATCGACTGGTTCAAGGACGTCAACGACAAGCTCGGCGAGGAAGCCGGCGACCAGCTCCTGAAGATCGTGGGCGAACGCCTCGAGGACGTCGTGCGCACCCACGACACCGTCGGCCGCTACGCCGGCGACGAGTTCGTCGTGATCGTCGAATCCCAGGTCCGGGGCATGCGCCTTGACTCTCTCGCCCGGCGCATCATCGAGTCGCTGCACAAGCCGGTGGACATCGAGGGGTTCGGTCCGAGCTTCTGCCTGACGGCGAGCATCGGCGTCGCCTTCGGCCGCTATGCCACCGCGGAGGACCTGCTGCGCGACGCCCACATGGCGCTGTTCGCCGCGAAGGCCGCCGGCAAGGACCGCTACACGCTCTTCAACGCCAACATGCGCTCGGTGATCGAGGGGCGGGGCGTACTCGAAGTGGACCTCAACACGGCCCTCCAGGACAACCAGTTCTCGCTGCTCTACCAGCCCGTCTACGACCTCTCCGCCGGCCGCGTCGTGGCGCTCGAGGCGCTGCTGCGCTGGGAGCACCCCACCAAGGGCGAGGTTCCCCCGGCGGACTTCATCCCGCTCGCGGAGGAGAGCGGCCTGATCGTGCCGATCGGCCGCTGGGTGCTCGAAGAGGCCTGCACCCGCGCAGCCGCGTGGAACGTGGCGGGGCACCGCGTGGGCGTCGCCGTGAAGGTGTCCGCCAAGCAGCTGACCCGTGACGGCTTCGCCACGGACGTGCTCAGGGCTCTGCAGATGTCCGGCCTGGAGCCCTCGATGCTGGCCCTCGAGATCGCCGAGACGATCGTGATGGAGGACCGCGCGGACGCCTCGCGGCGCCTTGAAGCGCTCAAGCAGCTCGGCGTGAAGATCGCGATCGACGACTTCGGCAGCGGCTACGCCTATCGCTCCGACCTGCAGCAGATGCCGATCGACTTCCTGAAGGTGGACCGCGGATCGCTCGCGGCCTCCGAAGACGAGGACTACCGCAGCTGGCTGCTCGAGGCGATCCTGGTGTTCGGCCGCGACCTGTCGCTGACCGTCGTCGCCAAGGGTGTCGAAAGCCAGGAGCAGGCCGCCGCCCTGCAGGCGATGGGCTGCACGATGGCCCAGGGCTACTTCCTCGGCGAGCCCGCCTCCGGCGACGCCGTCGAGCGTCTCTTCTCGCTCAGCCCGACCACCGGCGCCGCCGCCGCCGGCGACGCCAGCCTGCTGGCCGAGTAGCGCCCCGCCCTAGAGGAGCCGGGCCAGCCAGAGGTGATGCATCATGTCGTGCTCGAGCCGCACGACGTGATGGCGCTCCAGCACCTCCTCGAGGCGTCCGAGCAGCCGGTCGCGCTCATCGGGGGCGAGCACCGCCACCCAGCTGAATGACGCCACCCAGGCCAAGAGCTGCGCACGGTCGAGGACGCTCGGGGTGGTCACGAACGTCTCCGTGACGGGGCCGAAGGCCGGGTCCTCCTCGAGCGCCGCCGCCGCGCCTCGATCGCCGAAGGCGGGGTGCTCGGGCCGAGACTCCATCAGGATCTCGCCGAACTCACGGGTCCAGGGCAGGTCGAGCTTCGGCGCCGTCCGCAGGATCGCCACGCCACCGTGAGGCCGCAGCACGCGCTTGATCTCGGGCATCGCCCTCGTCTCGTCGAACCAGTGGAACGAGTCGGCCGCGAAGACCGCCTCGACGGAGTCCTCGGGCAACGGGATCGCCTCGGCGCGGCCGTCGCGCACGTGATCGGCGCCGATCGCCGCGGCGAGCAGCTCCCGCGTCGGGCCGAGCGGCTCCACCGCGGTCAGCTCGAGGCCCGCGCCGAGCAGCGCGCGCGAGAGTTGACCGGTCCCCGCGCCGAGCTCCAGCACGGGGGAACCGTGGCCCAGGCCGAGCTGGGCGAGCAGCGCCGAGACGACAGGCTCGCCGTAGCGGGGGCGCCCGGCGTCATAGGCGGCGGCGTCGGTGAATCCGCCGACGAGGGGATGCAGCCGCGCGTCGGCGGGCTCGGAGGCGTCCATCGCCCGATCTTCGCAGAGGTGATCCGCCCGGGCACGATCGCCGTAGTACTGATCCGGAAGCCCGGCTCCTCATCGCCATCCGCGGTGGATCTCCGGAGGGGCTCTCCGCCGAGACGGCCACGAGGCCATCAGAGAAGGGGGCGCAGCGCGTCGCTTGCCCCTGCGCAAATCAGAGACAAAGGAGACACGATGCAGGAGCTTCGACACGACACCACGGCCCCGACCGAGCCGACCGAGCCGGCCGAGACCCGCGAGGATCGCTGGGAGGCCTCCTCGACCCGCATGGGATTCCTCAAGGGAGCCGCCGCGACGGGCGCCGGCGTGGCCGGGCTCGGCGCCCTGGGCCCGGCGGCCGCCTTCGCTCGAAAGCACTCCCACGGGCCGACCAAGGGGGACGTAGCGATCCTCAAGGCCGCCCAGATCGCCGAGGCGCTCGCGGTCACGACGTACAGCAACATCATCGCCACGGCGCCCTTCTTCAAGAACCTCGCGGAAGACGACCAGGGCTACCTGAAGGCAGCGGTGCAGGAGGAGATGTCCCACTACCTGCTCGAGGAAAGCCTGACCCGCAAGCCGGCCGGCTTCACCACGTTCTACTTCCCGCAGAAGATGTTCAGCGACCCGCAGACAACGCTGAACACACTGGTCACCCTCGAGGACGCCTTCATCGCGGCGTACCTGATCGGTGTGCGGGATTTCAGCACCGCCGACCTGCGGGTCACCTCGGCCCGGATCATGGGCATCGAGTCCGACCACCGCACGCTCGCCCGAGTCGTCGCCCCCGGGGTCGCCGCCGCCGACGGCGGTCCGGTCGAGACCGTCACGGGCATCCAGAAGACCGCCGAGTCGGTGGATCCGCCGAACAACAACGGCTACGAGCGTACGCTGGGCCTGAAGAGCATCGACCAGGCGGTCGAAGCGCTGCTGCCCTTCGCCGAAAAGAAGGCCGCCGAAAAGGCCGGCTTCGACGCGACGAAGGCCTACAAGTTCCAGCCCTTCGCCCCGAAGCTGCCGGGTTCGCTGGGCGAATTCCACTCGCTGAAGGGCTGAGCGGCCCGCCGGCGCCGCTCGCGCCGGGCCCGCCCCCCGGCGCCGGCGGCGGGCGGGCCCGGCGGGTGGTCGCATGTAGGGTGAGCGGGGATCTCAGTCCTCGCCCGGCGCGGGCGTATCCGCCGGCGGGTGCTCTCAACGACAAGGGGAACCGATGAACCTACGACGCTATCCGCTGCCGATCGCCGCCCTGGCGAGCGCCGCCCTGCTGGCCGGCTGCGGGGGCAGCGGCTCCTCCTCGAGCTCGCAGACGGGCTCGACCGCCAGCTCTCAGACCTCGAGCACCGCGATCCCGGCCGGCAGCCCCCAGATCAAAGAAGCGGTGGCTCAGTGCAAACAGATCATCCAGTCGCAGTCGAAGCTTCCCGCGAGCGCCAAGACCAAGCTCGAAGGCGCCTGCGGCGAGGCGGCCAAAGGCAACACCGCCGCCGTCAAGGTCGCGGCGCGCGAAGTCTGCGAAGAAGTGATCGGAAAATCGGGCCTGCCGAACGGCAGCACCAAGGAAGCGGCGCTCAAGGCCTGCAGGAAGTAGCGCCGCCCGCTCCCGCGCTCAGCGGTGCGCGGGAGCGGATCGGCGTTCCGGTGCCGGCCGGTGGGGCGGCGCTCAGCCGATGCCTTCCAGGAACGGCACCAGGCCGTTGTAGAAGGCGTTGCCTTCGATGTTCCCTTCGGGGTCCGCCGCCGCCGGGTCGTTGTGGGCGTATTCGCTTTCCTTGTCGATCAGAGTCAGGTTTTCGGCGGGTATCCCCGACTGTTCGGCAAGGATTTCCGCGGATGTGAGGACACTCCCCCCGAAGGCTTTGTCGAGTTCGGATGAGATCGCGAGGATCTTCAGGCTGCTCGGCAGTTCGTGACCGTGGATCGCATGCTCGCCGAGCACTTCCTGGGCCGGGTTGGCGTTGCCCTCGGCCACCGCGCCGGTGTCGATCGTGAGCCGTTCCGGGAAGTACCACTCGTCGCCGTCGGCCTTCTTGGTTTCGGTGCCGGCGAGCATTTCCGCGTAACGGCGCAGGGGCGAGATCGCGCCGCTGCCATTCCATCCGGTGAGGCCGTCTTCTTTGGCGGTTTCCTCGAGTCCCGCGCCGGCGTGCACCTGTGCGGCGATCAGCGACGGCGGTGAGCTGCCCACGTTCACGCCGAAGCCGAACTCCGCTTCGTTGGTGACCGGGATCAGTTCGCCTTTCCCGTTTTTAGGCTTGAGGTTCGAGGGAAGCAGCTGGAAGTTCTCGGCGAGCGAGGCTTCTTCGGGTGCCTGCACCGTCGACTGTGCCCCCAGCGAGGAGAACAGTCCGAGGAACGGCGAGCCGATGCCGCCGAATGCCAGCCAGGGGCTGCCTTTGGAGAGTTTCGTCAGCTCTTCTTCGGCTTTTTCTTTGCTGACGGCCGCGGGCGAGCTGCCGCCGTCGTCGTAGACGAGCCCCGACAGGCCGTTCGCCCCGGGCTGCCCCGCGAAGTCCCAGGTCGCATAGGCGGTGACCACCGAGCCGCCGAGCGAGTGCCCTGCGAGCGCCACCTTGCCGCCGAGCGCTTTGGCCGATTCGATCACCGTGTGAAGATCTTCGACCGCCACGTTCATGCCCCATTCGCGTGCGAAGGACACGGCTTCGGGCGGGATCAGCGTCATATGCGGCTTCGGCTCGCCCGGTTCGGTGAGGTAGCCGAGGTAGTAGTGGAACACTTCCGCCGGGGTTGCGCTGCCGGACTTCGCCTTCTTCAGCATCGACTGGTCCTCGAGCAGGTTCTCCCGCCGTTCGACCGACCACACCTGCCAGTCGGGGAGGCGTTCGACGAGCGATTTGGCGAACGGCACGATGTAGGCCGCGCCGCCCGAGGTGCCGGGGACGAACACGAGCACGTTCTTCGCCGTGCGACGGCCGATCTTGATCACACCGACCTGGTTGAGGTCGAGGTTGTGCGGCAGGTGCGTCCCTTTGAAGTTGAACGCCGCCGGCGTGCCCGGCGCGGGCGGCGCGGGCATAAAGGTCCGCTTGATCTTTATCGGCGGCACCATCGTCGCCGTTGCGCTCGACGCGGCCGCGGCGCAGAGGAGCGCCGCAAGAACTCCTGCCAGCAGCAGACGTGCCGGCCTGGACACCATCGTTCCCATTCCCCACTCCTCTCCCGTGACCATAAAGGTCCAATGCGGGCGCCCGGCGCCCCTCCCACAGCAGAAAATACCACCGCTGCTCGGGAGCGTGCGCAGCGATATCGGCGGGCGCTCCTCGCCGCGCCGGCGCGCAGGTTGAATCAGCCGGCGCCGTTTGCTGCGCCGGCGTCCCCGTCCTGCTCCTCCTCCTCCTCCTCCTCCTCATCGTCCTCATCCCCCGCGTAGAGCGACTCCGATGCGAGCACCCGCCCCCCATCGTCGAACAGCGTGATCTCGAGCAGGTCCTGGCGATAGTCGTCGGGGGCGATCAGCGTGAAGCGCTCATCGAGGATCTCGCACTGGTCGACTGCCAGACCTGCCAGCTCGGCCGTCGCCACCGCGCCGCCGGAGACCAGCGGCCGTCCCCACACGAGCGTCATCGCGGCCACCGCGCCGCCCTCGCCACGCCAGCTGCCGATGATCTCGTCGCAGATGTCCAGGCGCCAGTCCGGGTTGCGCTCGGCGGTCTCGTCGGTGAAGTCGACCTGCGCGACGAAGTCGCCGGGGTCGCCGCCCTCGCCGGCAGGCAGGTAGCGGACATAGCCGAACAGCTCGTAGCCCCCGGTCGTGGCCGCCGTCGCGGGCACGTACGTGCGGCCATGCCAGCTGCGGTCCGGATACCAGTTGATCGGTCCCGGCTCGCCGATGTCCTCGGGCTGGCCGTCGAGGGCCAGCGCGGCGGCGAGGAACTCCTCCCGCAGGCGCTCCTCCCAGCGCCCGTACGGCAGCGCGTCCTGGGGCGGCTCGGCTGCGAAGCGGGGGACGAAGCGTTCCTCGGGGGGCATTCGCAGCGGAGACTAGCCACGAGGGCGTCCCTACGCCTCCCGCAACAGCCGCGCGGCGTCCTCCGGGGCGACGATGTTGAGGTTCAGGTCGGTCGAGAGCTCGAGTCCCGCGAGGTGTGTGAGTCGAGGCATCACGTCGATCCGCCAGGAGAAGTCGCCGGCTCCGCGCGGGGCGGTCCGCACCCACATGTTCAGCGGCGGGCTCGAACCGAGACGCCGGGCGAGTCGCTGCAGGCCCTCGTGGAGCAGCGCCGCGCCGCTCGGGCCGGGTTCCTCGAAGCGGGGGCGAGGGCTGCGCGGGGCGAGCATCAGCTGGAAGGGCAGGCGGGAGGCGAACGGGGCCAGCAGCACCGCCTCCTCGTCGATCGCCACGATCCGCTCGCGGCGCCTGACCTCCTCGGCTACCAGGTCTCCGAGGAGGCTCTGCCCCATGGTCCGTGTCGTGTACGCCGCCGCCCGCTCCCGCTCGCGGGCGACCGCCGCTGGCACGAAGTCGAGGGCGTAGAGCTGGGCGTGGGTGTGGGGCAGCGAGGCGCCCGCCTCCCGGCGCTCGTTGACGATCAGCTGCACGTAGGCCGCCTCGGCGTGCTCGAGCATCCTCGCCCGCCAGACCTCGACCGCGGCGATGACCTGCTCGACCGGCAGTTCGGCCAGCGACAGCACCGACTGCGGCCCGTTGATGATCACCTCGTGGGCGCCGGTGGCGGGCAGCGTCACGAACAGCTCCGGCCGGCCCCTTCCGCCGCCCTCCTCGTCAGCTCCGCCGGCGCTTCGCGCCGCTCCCCCGGCGGGTCGAGCGCCGGGTAGAGGTTCGGCACGACCCGCACCGTCCAGCCCGGCCCGTCGGCGGGACCGCCGCCCGGGCGCACGGCGTACAGCTCCGGTGGCGTGCGGTCCTCGTGGCCCTCGGCGAACGGGTCGCCGGAGACGTCGATCGGCTCGGGCGGCGTGGCCCTCGGCTCGCCGCCGGGCCGGCGGGAGCGCTCGCCGGCGACGATCGTGCGGTGCCCGCTGAGCGGGTCGATGCGAAGTTCCGGCATCCCTCAGCCGAGCGCGTAGCGCTCGACGTCCCGTTCGAGCTTTGCCGTCTGCAGGTACGGGCCCTGGTGGATGTACTCGCCGCCGCCGCTGTTGAAGAAGACCGTCACGGGCGTGAAGGAGGAGTCGGTGACCGACAGGCCGGCCTGGCCGCGAGGCGTCGAAGTAGCTCGGGTAGCTGACCGGGAAAGAGCGCAGGAACGCTGCCGCGTTGGCACGGGAGTCGCCCGAATCGATTCCGACGAAGGCGACCTGGTGCCCGCGCGCGAGGGACACCCGCTGGAAGACCCCGAACTCCGAGCGGCAGGGCTCACACCACGAGGCCCACTTGTTGACGACGATCGGCCTGCCGTGGAGCGACGCCAGCCTCCCTCGCAGCGCCCCCAGCCCGCCGGGAAGGATCTGAGAGGCCTGTTCGTGCAGGGCCGCCAGCGCCGGCGGCGAGCCCGCCGAGCCGGGCGCGCATCTGGGCGAGCGTCAGCTTCGACTGCGAGGCCGGCCCCGAGCCGCCGCCCAGCTGCAGCAGTCCGACGACGATCAGGGCGGTCACGGCGAGCAGAGCGGCCGCGAGGGCGAGGCGCTGGGGCGTCACGCCGTAAGGGTCGCAGATGCGTTCGGGGTGCCCGCCTTATGTCGCGCCCCCAGGTGCTATATCCTGGGTCTTGTAAGCCGGACTGCTGAGGAGCATCCGGCGAGGGGCGCCCAGGCGGGCGCCAGCTGTTTCCGAGCCGCGCCGAAGACCATTTCGCCGGCGGCTGTCTCGAAGTCCAGAGCCTCTATGGCCGAGTCCACCTCAGTGGCCCTCGCGGCCGCGACCATTCCAACTTCCGCCGAAATCGCGCGGGCGGAAAAGCTCGTCCGCGAGCGGTTCCTGCACGAGGGCGAGGACCCCGCCGTCGCGCTCGCCGAGGGCACGCCTCGGCGGCGCGCGCTCGACCGGGCGCTCGCGGAGCTCGCGGAGGACCCGAAGGCCAAGAGCCCCTCCACCGAATGGCGCCGCGAGTTCTCGCTGCTGCTCGGCCTCGAGCGGATCCTCTCCGAGGAGGAGCCGAGGCTGGCCGACGGCACGGTCCTCTCCGCCCACCAGGTGGACGCGCTCTCCGGAACGTTGACGGCACTGCTCGCCGAGGCTCAGCGGGCCGCGCCCGGCGGCTCCGGCTCGGCCTCGCCCGAGCTGCTCGCCTCGGCTGACATCCTCGGCCCCGACGAGCCCGCCGGCGGCGACTCAGCCGCGGCACCGGAGGCCGTCGAGGACCCCGAGGCCGAGGACGAGGAGGAACCCGAGGAAGAGGATGAGGAAGAGGATGAGGAAGAGGACGAGGACGAGGACGAGGACCTCGGCCCCGTCCAGCGCGCCGCGCCCGATGATGACGAGGACGAGGAGCTCGAGGACGAGGGGCTCCCCGAGGTGGACGCCGAGGAGGAGCTCGAGGCCGAGGAGGAGCAGACCGAGGCGGAGTCCGATGACGAGCCCCGCGACTGGGTCGAGGAGGACGACGAGGAGGAGTCCCTGGGCGAGCAGCCCGAGGACCCCAATGCGGCCAAGCGCTTCTGGTTCGAGCACGCCACCGGCGCCGGCAAGACGGTCGCCGCGCTCGGCTTCGTCGAGGCCACGCAGACCGGCGGCGTGCTGATCCTCACCCACCGGCGCAACCTCGTCGACCAGTTCCTCGGCGAGCTCCGCGACCGCGGCTACTCCAAGCGCATCAGCAAACCGCTGCTACAGGGCGAGGACCCGGGCGGCGGTCCCGTGACCGTCGAGACCTACCAGTGGTTCGTGCGGAACGCGGGCAAGATCTCGAGCGCCTACACGATCGTGATCTGCGACGAGGCGCACACGGCGCTCGGCGAGAAGACCAGCGGCGCGATCCGCAACTGGACCGGGCCGATCTTCATCGGCATGACGGCCACGGGCGCTCTGATCGCCCGTCACGTAACCGACCTGTTCCCCACTCAGACGTCGCGCTTCGACCTCGCGCTGGCCGCCCGCCGGGGCGTGATCGCGCCGCTTCGCTGCGTGCGCATCTCCCCCGGCGTCGGTGTCAGGACGATCGCGAAGGTGCCGCTGCGCCGGGGTGAGATCGACACCGAGTTCGACCAGGACGAGCTGGCCAAACTGCTCGACCAGCAGCCCTTCAACATGGCTGTGGCGAACCTCTACAAGACCCGCTTCAACGGTGTGCCCGGCGTCGTCTACGCGGCCGGGGTCCGCCACGCCTACAACCTCGCGGAAGCCTTCCGCGCGGAGAACATGAAGGCCCAGGCCGTCTCCGGCGAGACCCCGAAGAGGGAGCTGGTTGAGATCCTCGCCCGCTACGAGCGCGGCGACATCGACGTGCTGATCAACGCGCAGCTGCTCGCCGAGGGCTGGAACAGTCCCCGCGCGACCGTCTGCGTGCACCTCGCGCCCACGGCCTCCAAGCGGATCTACCAGCAGCGTGTGGGCCGCGTCACGCGACGCCATCCCGGCAAGGAGGCGGGCCTGGTCGTGGACTTCGTCCACCCCGCCACCAAGCACGACGACCCGGTCGTGACGCTGCACTCGCTGCTCGATCGCGACGTCTACCGTGGCGGCGCCATCGTCGTCGGACCGGTGCGCCGCGGGCGCGGCCGGCGGATGCGCGTCGAGCGCCGCGTGCTGCCGGTGTGCGCCGAGGAGGAGCGGCGGTTCGCAGTCTTCGAGCGCGAGCTCTGGCGGATCGCGGTCGAGCACCTCGACTACGGCGAGCAGCACCTGTGGGCGGCCCTGGCGGGCGCGCGGGTCGCTCCGAACGGCTGGCGCCGGGCACGGGCGATGCTCCATTTCGACCGCACGGGGGAGCTCAAGGGGCGCTTCCTGATCACCGCGGTCCAGCGCAACAAGAACTCGCAGTTGCGGCTGCGGGCCCTGGCTGACATCGCCGCGCTGCGCGATCCAGACGCATTCGACGAGGCGATCGACATCATCGGCGGCTGGCCGCGGGACGAGCGCAAGGAGGCCACGAAGATCATGCTCCGCGCGCTCGTCGAGCGACGCATCGGCCGCCGCGACCAGGCCAACGCATGGATCTGGCGCCTCGCCGAGTACACGCGCGACGTGCACGAGGAGTACGCCGTGCAGCGCTGGCCCGAGACCAAGCGCCTGCTCGGGCTGCTGGTCAACTCGGCCGGCGGAGCCCATGCCCGCAACGCCCGCCGGCTGATCCATGCCGCCCGCAAGCAGGACCGCCGTCTCGCCGCCGCGCTGCTCGCGGCCGCCCTGGCGCACACGCCGGAGGCCGAGGAGGCGCTGCGCGGGGCGCGCACGCGAATGGCGCGAAAGCCGCCCGCCCTGGCACGCGAACTGCTGCGCAACTTCCCCAAGCGCCGCGCCCGCAACGCCCGGCGGCGGCGCAAGGGCAGCAAGGCGCAGGGGGCCACGCCGCCGGAGCCGGTGGCCGGGGCGACCCGGGAGGCGCTGTCCGCTCAGCAGTCCGGCGAGGGGGTCGCCTCGGGCCCCAACGGAGCCAATGGCACAGGCTCGGCCAAGCGCGGCCGGGCCGCGGTCCAGCGCGCGGGCGGCGGGGGCGGCGAGCGGCGAGGCTCCGGCGGCGAGGAGGGAACGTCGAGCAACGGCGACTCCGCCGGGGAGCCTCGGCAGGTCGCATAGCTCCGCGCCGGGGCTTGCACGAAGATACGGCGATGCCCGGGGGGAGAGTTGGGAGCACGCGAGCCCGCGCCAGGATTTGGGCGGCCCTCGCGGCCGCCGCCGTGCTGGCTGCCGTCGCCGCCGGAGCCGCCGCCGCGCCCTCGCGGCGGGCCATGCCCGACGCCCCCCGGGCACGAGGTCAGGCCACCGGGCCGGCCGCAAACCCCTGCCGTCGCCGCCGCCCGCACCTGCGCTGCCCGGATCTGATCATGTCGGCTCCGAGCGATCTCGAGTTCGACCGCACGACGATCCCGGGCCGCGTGCTGCTTCGCGCGACGAGCTCCGTGAACAACCGCGGCCTCGGCCCGATCGAGGTCAGCGCCCACCGCCTCGGCCGGCACCGCTGGCGGACCTTCCAGGCGATCTACGACCGGCACGGGCACCGCCGCCTGTTCGCGGCGCAAGCCGCGCTCGTGTTCAAGCACGTCTCGGGGCAGCGCTACGGCGTCGGCTATGTCGGCGGAGCGAGCTACTGGAAGCTGGCCCACCTGGCAGCCTTCCAGCTGTGGTCGGTGGGCCCGCAGCTTCGCGCCGTCCGCCTGGTGCGCACCGGCCCCAAGGTCGACTACTGCCTGCGCGACCTGACCCGTACGAAGCCTTCGCGACGCTCGCCCGGCTCACCCGTCTACGGCGCCTGCAACGAAGATCCGCGGCTGCGCCACGACGTCTTCGGCACGTCGGTCGGCTGGTCTGACGTCTACCCCTACTCCTACCCGGAGCAGTGGATCGACGTGACCGGCCTACGGGGCCGCTTCGCCTTCGTGCAGATCGCCGACCCGCGCCGGCTGTTCCACGAGGCCGACGAACGCAACAACGTCTCGGAGACCTACGTGCAGCTGCCCTCCGGACGTGTGCTCGGGCACCGCGTCGGCGTCTCGCAGCCCTGAGCCCTCACTGGCGCAGGTGCACCTCGCCCGAGCCGAGCGTCGTCCGCCCGCCCCCGTCGAGCGCCACGACGAGGCGCCCGTCGCCGTCGATCCCCTCGGCGACGCCGCTGCCGCTCAGCGGGGTGGGTCTCTCGGGAGGCTCGCCTGCGGGACCCCCACCCGTGCCGGGCGGGGTCCATTCGATCCTGCGCCCGCGCAGCGCGTCGCGCGTGGACCACGCCGCGAGGGTCTCGCCGGGCGGCTCTGCCAGGCGCCGCGAGAGCGCCGCCAGCAGGCTTGCCAGCAGCGGCTCGAGCTCGTCGGGGCCGAGGCCCAGGGTGGCGGCCGTGCCGCGCAGCTCGTCCGGCAACGCGTCGATGTCGACGGCCGCGTTCAGCCCGATGCCGAGCACCGCCCATCCCTGCTGCGGGCGGGCCTCGACCAGGATCCCCGCGAGCTTGGCCAGTCCCGCGGGTCGCACGAGGACGACGTCGTTGGGCCACTTGATCGCGCTCCCGGATCGGCCGGCGGCGCCGGGCGCTCCGTCGACCGCCTCGCAGACGGCGACGGCCGCCGCCAGCGGCAGCATCCGCGGCGCCTGCGCGAGGATCAGCGACAGCAGCAGTGAGCTGCCGGCCGGCGCCGACCAGCTGCGTCCCTGGCGCCCCCGCCCGGCGGTCTGCTCGGCGGCCGTGACGAGTGCGCCGTGCGGGGCGCCCGCGGCGGCCAGTGTGCGTGCGCGCTCGTTGGTCGAGTCGGTTCGGCGCAGATGCAGGCGCGGGCGGCCCAGCGGGGGGGCCGCGGCGCTCATCCCTTCCGGACCAGCAGCTCGTCGTGGCGCGCGGCGCCGAGCAGCTCGGCCGCCGAGCCGCGGTTGACGGCCAGCGCGAGCATCCCCAGCCCGTCCTGGTAGAGCAAGAGGCCGCCGGGGTGGACGTCGGCGAAGGTGCGGGCGACGGTGGCGCGGTGGGTGGTCCCGGCGCACCGGATCTGCACCTCCTCGCCGATCTCCACTCCGATCTGGGCGAGCTGTTCGATCTGGCCGTCGAGGATCAGGTTGCCGAAGGTGTCGCGGTGGAGCACGTGCAGCTCGAGCCCCTCGGGCGTCAAGACCGCGACCGGGATGTTCAGGCGGCGCAGCTCCGCCGGGTCGACCGGCTCGCCGAGGGCGCTCAGCGGGACGCCGTCGGCCAGGGCCGCGGCGACCGGAGCAAAGATGTCGCGTCCGTGGAACGTCGCCGAGACCGGCTCCAGACGCTCGTTGCTGAGCTCCACGTCGACGGCCTCGGCGACGCCGCCCAGCCGTTCGCAGACGGGCATCAGAAGCCCGTTGTCAGGGCCGACGAGCAACCTGTGCTGCTCGACGCTGCGCAACGCCACCGCGCGGCGCCCGCGGGCGCCGCTCGTGCCGACCCCGGGGTCGACGACGGCGAGGATGATCGCGTCGGGCAGGTAGGGGAGCGTGGCGCGCAGCACGATCGCGCCGGTGTGCACGTCGTGGCGGGGGATCGCGTGGGTCAGGTCGATCACCCGCGCCGGCGGGCAGCGCCGCGCGATGACCGCGTGGCAGACGCCGACGAACTCGTTGCCGAGGCCGTAGTCGGAGAGGAACGTGATGACCGGTTGCGTCATTTCGCGAACTGCTGCTTATCAGCCGGTCGTGACGTCACCGGCGGCCTCCGTCCGCCGCGGCGTCGGCGAGCAGCGCCTCGATGATGCCCTCGACGTCGTGCCGCTCGGCCTCCAGATGGGGCTCCAGGCCGTGCTCGCGCAACGCCTCGCTCGTCACCGGGCCGATCGACACCAGCCGGCTCGATGGGGCGATCGCGCCCGCTCCGCCGGCCGCGCCCAGGAAGAACCGCACGGTCGAGGACGAGGTGAAGGTGATGTAGTCGGCGGTGAGCGCACGCTCGATCACCCCGGGCGCGGGCGCCTCGGGGACCGTCTCGTAGACCTCGAGCACGTCTACCTCGGCGCCCCGGGCGGCGAGCGCCTCGGGCAGCACGTCGCGGGCACTCGAGGCCCGCACGATCAGCGCCCGCCGCACCGGCAGCTGCGCGAGCGCCGCCGCGAGCGACTCCGCGACGGCGCGCTCGGGCACGACGTCGGCGCGGATCCCCCGCGTCGCCAAGGCGGCGAGCGTGGCCGGGCCGATCGCCGCGACCTGCAGGCCGGCCAGCGCGCGCGCGTCGCGGGGCGGCTCGCTCGCCGACGAGGCGGTCGAACAGCCCCTCCACGCCGTTGACGCTGGTCACGCACACGAGGTCGTAGGGCGAGGGGTCGAGCGGCGGCCCCGGCAGCATCCTCACGCGGATCACCGGCGCCTCCACGACTCGCGCCCCCAGCTCGCCGAGGCGCCGGGCGAGACCGCTCGACTGGGCCCGGGCACGGGTCACCGCGACGGTGCGCCCGGCCAGCGGCGCCGGCGGGCGCCAGGCCAGCTCGGGGGCCAGCGCCGCGACGGCGCCGACGACCGTCACCGACGGCGCCCTCACCTGCTCGCGTCCGGCGGTCTCGGCGATCGTCTCGAGCGTGCCCGCGACCGTCCGCTGCTCGGGCAGCGTGCCGGCTTCGATCACGGCCACCGGTTCGGCGGCCGGCCGTCCTGCGGCGATCAGCCGCTCGGCGATCACGGGCAGCGCCGCCACCCCCATGTAGAACACGAGCGTCCCGGGGAACGCAGCGAGGGCCTGCCAGTCGATCGCGGCCTCGTGGGCCTCGCCCTCCCCGCCCTTGCCCTCGCGGGTGTGGCCGGTGACAAGCGCGACAGCGGTCGAGAGGCCGCGGTGGGTCACGGGGATCCCCGCGTAGGCAGGTGCGGCGAGGCCCGCGGTGACGCCCGGGACGACCTCGAACGGCACGCCGGCGGCGCGCAGCGCGAGCGCCTCCTCGCCGCCGCGGCCGAACACGAACGGGTCGCCGCCCTTCAGCCGCACGACGCGCCTGCCCCGCCGCGCGTGCTCCAGCAGCAGCTCTTCGGTGCGCTCCTGCGGCACCGCCTCGCCGCCGCCCTGCTTGCCGACGAACACGAGCTCGGCGTCCGCGCGGGCGCCGTCGAGCGCGCCGGGTCCGACCAGCCGGTCATACAGGATCACGTCCGCGCTCGCGATCAGCTCGAGCGCGCGGGCGCTCAGCAGCCCGGGATCGCCCGGCCCCCCGCCGACGAGGTAGACGCGCCCCTGCTCCGCGCTCGCCGACGGCTCGTCGCCCTCAGCGGCCATCGCCCGCCGCCTCCCGCGCGCTCGCCAGCAGCTCGGCCGCGCCGATCGCGCGCAGACGGTCGGCCACCGTCCTGGCCGAGCGACTCGGGGTCATCGGGCGCGCCCGCCATCTCGTCGGTCGCCCAGGCGGAGCCGTCGGGAAGTCCGACCCAGGCCCGCAGCCGCAGCCCCTCATCCGTGAGCGCCGCGTGGGCCCCGAGCGGCGTGTTGCAGTCGGCCTCGAGCTCGGCCGCGAGCGCCCGCTCGGCGCGCAGGCAGACCATCGATCCCTCGTCGTTGACCGAGCCGGCCGCTTGCAGCGCCCGCTCGTCATCGGCGCGGCCCTGCAGGGCGAGCGCTCCCTGCCCCGGGGCGGGCACGAAGCGCGCCGGGTCGAGCGTGCCGCCGGCGTCCTTCTCACGGCCCAGCCGCACGAGGCCGGCGCGGGCGAGCACGATCGCATCGAGTCGCTCGACGCGGGTCGGCGAGCTTCGCCAGGCGCGTGTCGACGTTGCCCCGCAGCGGCACCACCTCGAGGTCCTCGCGCGCGGCCCGCAGTCTGCGCGAGGCGGCGCAGGCTGCTGGTGCCCACGCGCGCGCCGGGGGCCAGCGCTCCGAGCTGCGCCCGCTGCCGCACAGCACGTCCTCCGCCGGGGCGCGGGAGTGGCACGCCGAGCAGCGATCGTCCCCTCGGCCAGGTCGCCGGGGACGTCCTTGGCCGAGTGCACGGCCAGATCGATCCGCTCCTCGAGCAGCGCCTGCTCGAGCTCGGCCACCCAGCGCGACTTGTCCGCGACGGCGGCACCGGCGTCGCCGCCGGTCACGATCGGGACGATCTCGGGGCGCTCCTCGCCGGCGATCATCCCTGCCACGAGCTCGGCCTGCGCGAGCGCCAGGGCGCTGCGCCGGGTCCCGATCCGCATCAGCGCTGGGTGCGCCTCACGGGCGCCGCGCGGCGGCGCTCAAGGTCGTGGACCTCGGCCAGCTCGTCGCCGGCCGGCTGTGCGTCGGCTCCGTCCTCGCGCAGGCCGAACAGCTCGCGGACCAGCTCGAGGCTGGCGTGGCCGCGGTCGCCGTCGAGGCTGCGCAGGCGGATCGTCGGCTCGTGCAGCAGTCGCGTCATCACCGCCCGGGCGATCGCCTCGACGCGGGCGACGTCGCGCGAAGACGCCGACTCCCAGCGCCCGGCGTTCTCGGCCAGCACCTGCTCGACGATCTCGTTGCCGTGCTCACGCAGCGCGCCGACCGTCGGCAGCGCGTCGAGCTGCCCGAGCCAGCGGGCGAAGCGGTGGATCTCCTCCTCGACGATCTCGAGCGCCCGCGGGCGCCTCCTCGGCGCGCGAGTTGAGGTTGCGGGCGACCACCGCCTGCAGGTCGTCGATGTCGTACAGGGTCACGCCCTCGAGCTCGGCGCAGGCCGGGTCGATGTCGCGCGGCACGGCGATGTCGATCAGCAGCAGCGGCCGGCCCTGGCGCTGGCCCATCACCAGCTCGAGCTCCTCGCGGCCGACGATCGGGTGCGGCGATGCGGTGGAGGACAGCACGATGTCGGCCGCCAGCAGCTGCTCGGGCAGCTTCTCGAGGCCGACGACGGCGCCGCCGAAGCGCTGGGCGAGGCTGATCGCACGGTCGGCGTGGCGGTTGGCGACGAAGATCGTCCCCGCGCCCTGCTCGGCGAGCGCCCGAGCGGTCAGCTCGCTCGTCTCGCCGGCACCGAGGATCACGACGTGGCTCGCCTGCAGGTCGCCGAGCACGCTCAGCGCGAGATCGACGGCGACCGACGGGACGCTGACGCGGCTGGAGCCGATCGCCGTCTCCGAGCGCACGCGCTTGCCGGTCGTCAGCGCCGCGGCGAACAGGCGGTTCGACAGCGGTCCCGTGGCGCCCGGCGCGCATCGCGGCCTCGTGGGCGCGGCGCACCTGGCCCTGGATCTCGGCCTCGCCGACGATCATCGACTCGAGCCCGGCGGTCACGCGGTAGAGCTGACGGGCGGCGTCGCAGTTGCGGGGCGAGTAGATCGCCTCGGCGAGCTCGGTCGGGCGGATCCCCGCGCGGCGGGCCAGGAGGCCGAGCACGTCTGCCTCGGCCTGGACCGGATCGCCGACCACCAGGTACACCTCGGTGCGGTTGCAGGTGGAGATCACGACCGCCTCGCGCACCTCGCCCGTCGCCGTCGCCGTGCGCGAGAACTCCTCCGCCTCGCTCTCGCTGAAGGCCAGCCGTTCGCGCAGCGACACGGGCGCCGTCTTGTGGGAGATGCCGAGCGCCAGCAGCTCGCTCATGGCTGCGGGGACTCCCGTACAGGGGTGCGCCCATCAGGCTCGCCGCCGCCCTGGCGGCCGCTTCCTTCGGGGTGCTCGTCGAGCTGCTCGAGCAGCTCGCCCAGCTGGCGCTCGGTGCGGCTCATCCGAATCCGCCATGATCGCGAGGTAGACGAGCACCATCGCGAACAGCACGATGTAGGCGGCGGCGACGTACTTGCCGGCCGTGTGCAGCGGCAGCGCCGGCAGCTCTCCGAGCAGCGTGGATCCGATCGCCATCAGCCGACCGTCCCCGGCGCGGAGCCGGCGCCGAACTTGGCCCCGAGCGTCTCCGGCTGACCCGGCGCGGGCCGCGCCGGGGCGCCTTCCGGCAGCGCGCTGGGGGCGGCGCTGCGAGGGCGCATGCCGGCCTCCTCGCCCGCCAGCCGGCGCCGCAGCGCACGGACCTGAGCGCGCGTGTGCTTGGCCGTCAGCTCGTACTTGTAAAGCGTCGCGAACAGCAGCGCGATCGCGATCAGGGAGATCACGAATGTCAGGGCCATCTGGCCGGGGAGGTTGGAGGTGCTGCCCAGCACGCGGGGGTGAAGGAAGGCCGTGGACATCCGCACGGCGATGAAGTTCAGCGGCACGAAGGCGCCCGCCGTGATCGCGAACACCGAGGCGTAGCGGGCCTGGCGCTCCGGGTCCTCGATCGCGAAGCGCAGCGGCTGGTAGGTGGCGTAGAGCAGGAACACGATCAGGAACGACACCAGCGTGGGCTCGTCCCAGACCCACCAGTGTCCCCACGAGCCCTTCGCCCAGATCGCACCGGTGATCAGCGTCGCCAGCCCGAAGATCAGGCTCATGTGGATCGCCACGTATGAGCGCACGTCCCAGCGGGAGTCGCGCGTGCGCAGGTGCTGGATCGCCAGCAGGCCGCCGAGCACGAAACCGCACAACGAGACGATCGCCAGCGGCACGTGCACGTAGAAGATCTTCTGCAGGAACCCCTGTTCGGCTTCGAGCGGCGCGTAGAAGAAGACGAGCGCCAGCGCCGTCGACATCGCGACGACGGTGATGATGCTGAGGCCGCGCAGGCCTTTGCCGTAGGGCCGTGTGGCCATTCAGTCCTCCAGGAGGAAGTCGAACAGGGCGTAGGCGATCAGCCCGAAGACCAGATCATAGACCCCGAGCGTCGCCAGCCAGCGGCCCGACAGCCCCCCTCGGTGGGCGTACGCGAGCAGCGGTGCGGTGCAGCGCGCGCCGCCGATCACGATCGGCACGAACAGGGGCAGCGACAGCAGCGGGCCGAGCAGGTCGCGCGCCCGCGTGCGGACCGCCATCGCCGCCACCATCGTGCCGATCACGGCGATGCCGATGTCGGCCAGAGCCAGCGTGAGCGACCAGACCGCCGAGCGCGGGACCGACGGCCGGCCCGAGCAGCAGCAGCGAGAAGGCAGCGACGGCCACGATCTCGAGCGCCACCAGGTAGCTGAGCAGCGCCAGGACCTTGGCGATCAGCAGCGCCGAACGATCGACCGGGGCCAGCAGGAAGCCGTCGAACCCGCCCTCCTCGGCGTCGGCCACGAACAGCCGGTTGACGCCGAGGATCGCCGCGAACAGCAGCGTCACCCAGAGGATGCCGGAGGCCAGGTCGCCTTCGACGCTGCCGCGGTTGAGGGCGAAGTGGAAGATCACGAAGGTCGTCACGGCGAACAGCGACATCGCCGGTACCGACTCGAGCGTGCGCAGCTCGACCAGCAGCTCCTTGCGCAGCACCGCCGTGACGGTGCGGGCGAGCCCGACCTGCGCCGGAGCGCCGCGGGCTTCCGCCGGCGCCGATACCGGGCTCTCACCGACGGTCGCGCTCACCTGTACAGCTCCGTGACCTCGGCGGAGGCCACGGCCCCCGCCTCGGCCAGCAGCACCTGGCGCCCGCCCCGCAGGCCGAGCACGAGGTCGGCTTCGGCCAGGCCGCCGCTGGGGTCGTGGCTGCAGACCACGCGCGTGCGCGCCGAGGCCGGGCCGATCAGCGGCGAGACCAGCTCGATCGCCGCCGGGTCGAGGTTCGCGTAGGGCTCATCCAGGAGCAGCAGCTCGGGTTCGTGCAGCACCGCGCGCGCCACGGCCACGCGCTGGACCATTCCTCGCGAGAGCGTCCGCACCGGCTCGTCGGCGCGCCGCGACATCGTGACCGCGTCGAGCAGCTCTGCGACGCGCTCATCGGCGACCCCGTGCAGGCGGGCGTGGTAGCGAAGGTTCTGGCGCGCGGTCAGCTCGCGGTAGAGCAGGGGTTCGTGGCCCAGCAGGCCGACCCGCCCCCGCACCGCCCAGGCGTCCCCGGGGATCTCGCTGCCGAGGACGCGGACGCTCCCGGCGTGGGGGCGCAGGAGCGTCGCCAGGACGCGCAGCAGCGTCGTCTTGCCGGCGCCGTTGGGGCCGAACACGACCAGTGTGGAGCCCGCCGGGAGCGTCAGGTCGACGCCGCCCAGCGCCTCGCGTTCGCCGTAGCGGCGGACCAGGCCGCTCAGCTCCACCACGGGCGCGCTCATCGTTCCGCCCACATGCAGTTCACCTGCGAAGCCTAGACCCTGCCTGCCTGCGGTATCGACGCCCACGGCTTCGGCTCCGGCCTGCGCGGGCAGGGGCAGCGGGGCCGGCTCGGGCGCGCCGCGCGAGATCTTCGCGCCGGCGCGAGGCCCCTGATGCGCCGTTTCGGCCAACGCGGGGGCCGAGCCTTGTCCTCACCTTCGCGCGGCAATTTCGCAACTGCGCCGGGCCCGGCGGGGTTTGAGAGCTTGAAGCACGTCCTGTCCACTTCGTACAAGTCCTCCCGCAGGAGTGAAGTGATGGAACCGATGGAACCGAAAATCTGGCCCCTCGACCCGATGTCCGCCGCGCTGCTGGTGGCACGGGTCATAGACGAACTCGACTCGAGCACCGAAGAGCAGCGAGACCTGCTCCTGTGCGAGCTCCTGGACGTGGCCTGGGGGAACCTCTGGGCCCAGAACCAGTGAGCCTGCGCTAGCGCGCTAGACCTGCATCGCGTGCGCCTGCTGGGCGCGCGCGATCAGCTCGCGCACAGCCGGCTCGCCGGACTCGCCGTCGCGGAGCAAGGCGATCGGGTCGGGCTCGCCGCCGACGATGCCCTCGAAGAACTCCTTGCGGTCCTGGTAGGTCGGCAGCGTGGCCTTCGCCCAGCCCCGGACCTCGTTGAGCAGCACCGCCAGGCGCGCATAGGGCTCGCCGAACTGGCCTTCGACTTCACGCTTGATGCGCTTGGCGAGGGCCGGCGAGGCGCCCGCGGTCGAGATCGCGATCGCCAGCGGCCCGGTGCGCACGATCGCGGGCAGGATGAAGTTGCACAGCGGCGGCACGTCGACGACGTTGACGAGCATCGCCCGGCGCTCGGCGTCGTCGTACACGGCGATGTTCACATCGGTGTCGTTGGTCGCCGCGATCACCATGAAGGTGCCCTCGAGGTCCTCCGGGCCGGCGTACTCACGCTGCTCCCAGCGGATCGACCCCTCCCGGGCGTAGTCCTCGAGCGCCGGCCCGGCCTGCGGCGCGATCAGCGTCACCTCACCGTCGCAGGCCAGCAGCCCCTCGACCTTCTCGAGGCCGATCTCGCCGCCGCCGACGACCACGCAGCGCCGCCCGGTCAGCTTCAGGCAGGCGATGTAGAAGGGGGTGTCGAGCATCCCCTGCACGCAGCTCTGGTCGCAGATCCCCTTGCGGAGCTGGCAGACGCACTCCTTACCGGCATAGGCCTGGGCGGGCATGACTGAGAGGTTAGCCCGCGCCGGGGCCCGGAGCCGGCGGGCGGGGCTAGGGCTTGGGCAGCCCGCGCCCGAACACCCTGGCGGCCAGTCGCGCCAGCGGCAGGGCACCCGCCGCGCCAGGCGTGCTCGCGGTCGGACTCGCGCTGGGAGCGCAGCCGCGCCACGGCGCGCGCCGCGGCCAGGCTGCTCGCGTCGTAGGGCCCCCACCACAGCCCTCGCATCGAGGGCGGGTCCCACGTGATCAGCTTCTCCTGGGCGCAGGCGCGCAGGCCGGCCTCGCCGAGTGTGCGGCCGAGGCCGCTGCCCGCCGCCGCACCCCATGGCCCGCGCGAGACGGTCGGGCCGGGCAGGTGATCGTTGAGCCAGACCATCCCGACGCGGAGCTCACGGGCGATGCGCGTCGCCGCGGTAGCGGTCGGCCGTCCAGACCGAGGCGGCCAGCCCGTAGTCGCTGTCGTTGGCCCGGTCGATCGCCTCCTCCTCGGAGTCGACGGAGAACACGGCGAGCACGGGACCGTCGACCGGCTCGCGGGCGAGCCGCGAGGTCGTCGGAGACATCGCTCAGCACGGTCGCGCCGCAGAAGGCTCCCCCCGAGGTCGCCGGACCCACGACCGGCCCGCCGCAGTGCATCCTCGCACCCTGCGCGACGGCCTCCTCGACGAGCTCGCGCACGCGCTCCAGCCGCACGGCCGAGGACAGCGGGCCGAGCTGCGTGCGCTCGTCGGACGGGTCGCCGACGCGCAGCGCACGGGCGGCGCGGACGAGGCCGGCCAGGAACGGCTCATAGAGCTCACGGACCACGTACACGCGCTCGACGGACCCGCGTGCCTGTCCCGCGCCGGCGCAGCCGGCCCACAGCGCCCCGGCCACCGCGCGGGGCAGATTCGCGTCGGCGAGCACCAGCATCGCGTCCTTGCCTCCGACCTCGACCGTCACCTCCTTCTCGCGGGAGACGCACGCGCGGGCGACCTCGCGGCCGATCGCGGGCGAGCCGGTGAAGAGGATCTTGCCGGCATCCGAACGCGCGAGCGCGACGCCCGTTTCGGGGCCCCCGTGGACGATCCGCACGAGTCCCTCGGGCAGGCCCGCCGCGGGCCAGCACGCGCCCGATCCGCTCGCCCGCCAGGCATGCGCGGGCGGCCGGCTTGAAGGCCACGCCGTTGCCGGCGAGCAGCGCTCCCGCGATCTGCCCGAGTGGCTGGGCGAAGGGCGCGCTGCCCGCGCCGATCACGCCGACGACGCCGTAGGGCTCATAGGCGATGCGGCCGCGCTTGGCGAGGGCCAGCGAGCGGCTGACGCGGACCCTGCGCCCGCCCAGCACCGCCGCACCGTCCTCGGCGATCCAGCTGAGCGCGTCGATCGCCGCCAGCAGCTCGAGCGCGGCGATCTCGGCGCGCGGGCGTCCCTGCTCGGCGACGAGGCCCTCGGCCAGCTCGTCGAAGTCGTCGATCACCGCCTGGGCCATCCGGCGCATGTAGCGGGCCCGGTCGGAGACCCGCAGCAGCGCCCACAGCGGCTGCACCTTGGCGACCGCCGCCACGACCCCGGGCACCTGATCGGGCGCGGTCAGCGCGACGCTGCCGAGCTCCGCGCCGGTCGCCGGGTTGCGCGAGCTGCAGCCGGCTAGCGCTCTGCGGGATCACGGTCGCCATCAGCGGCGATTATCCATCCTCGCGCCCCCGGTCCCTGCGGACCCGCGCGAGCCGCTCCGCCAGCGCGGCCTCCGCCTCGTCCGGGGAGTAGAAGCGCTCGCCGGCGACGCCCTCGGGCGCGAGCTCCTGCGGGCCGACATGGCCCGGCAGGCGGTGGGGGTTCTCATAGCCTCCACGGTCCTGGCCCGGCCTCGGACCCGAGCGGAGCCACGGCGGCGCCGGCTGGGCGCCGTGCTCGCGCACGTGCGCCTGCGCGGCGGCCAGCGCCCGCCCGGCCGCGTCGGACTTCGGCGCCAGCGAGAGGTAGATCGCGGCCTGGGCGAGCGCGTAGCGCGCCTCGGGGAGGCCCGACGTGCTCGACGGCGGCGGCCGCGGCCGTCGCCACCGTCAGCGCCGCCGGATCGGCGTTGCCGATGTCCTCGGAGGCGAGGATGACCATGCGCCGCACGATGAAGCGCGGGTCCTCGCCGCCCTCGAGCATCACCGCCAGGTAGTAGAGGGAGGCGTCCGGATCCGAGCCGCGGGTCGCCTTGATCCAGGCCGAGATGTAGTCGTAGTGGCGATCGCCACCTTTGTCGTAGAGCACGGCGCGGCGCTGCAGGGCGTCCTCCGCCCGTGCCACGCCGATCTCCTCCTCGCCGAGCTCCGCGGACGTCGCGATCGCCAGCTCGAGCGCGTTGAGGGCCGTGCGTGCGTCGCCTTCGCTTCGTGTCGCGAGAAAGCGCAAGGCGTCATCGGCAACAGGTGGCGCGTCCGGCGCCGCACGGCGCAGGACCTCGGTCAGCTCCTCGACGCTGAGGGCCTGCAGCGCGTATACGCGCAGGCGCGAGAGCAGGGCGCCGTTGACCTCGAACGCGGGGTTCTCGGTCGTCGCGCCGATCAGCGTGAGGAGGCCCTCCTCGACGGCCGGCAGCAGCGCGTCCTGCTGGGCCTTGTTGAAGCGGTGGATCTCGTCGAGGAAGAGCACGGTCTGCGGCCCGCCGGTGTCGCGACGGTGGGCCGCCCGCTCGATCACCGCCCGCACCTCGGCCCGGCCCGCCTGGACCGCGCTCAGCTCCTCGAAGGCGGCCCCCGAGCCCGCTGCGACGATTCGCGCGAGCGTCGTCTTGCCCGATCCCGGTGGGCCGTACAGGACCATCGAGTGCGGGCGTCCCTGCTCGATCGCGGTGCGCAGCGCCGAGCCCTCGGCCAGCAGGTGTGACTGCCCGACGAAGCCCTCGAGGCTGCGCGGGCGGACCCGTGCGGCCATCGGCTGCTCGACGGCCGGTCCCGATCCGTCCGGGCCGGAACCGTCCTGGGGCTGGTTGGCGTCCTCGTCAAAGAGGGTATCCACGTGTCTGAGTATGTCTCCAGGAAACCGGACCGGTGTCCAAGGTTCAGCGGAAGGTGGCCTCTGGGGACCGTCGAAGGTGTAGATTCGGTTTTGACGTTGCCATTCGTTCACATCACAAACGGGAGTCGCGGCTAGCATGGCGATCGGCGGTTCAGAGGCGCTCGATGTCTCCGAGACGGCGGGCTCTCAACTCGACTTCCTGGACCTCGGCGGCGAGATCGCTGCCCGCTCGCCGTTGCAGCTCTTCTGGCGCCGCCTGCGCCAGGATCGCGTCGCGCTGGCCTCGGGCGCGTTCATCCTGTTCCTGATCTTCATCTCGATCTTCGCGCCGCTGATCATCAAAATCCTCGGGCTGCCAGGGCCCAACGTCGAGAACCTGAACCTCACCGACGAATTCGGCTCGCCACTCGGGCCGACCTCCGCGCACCCCTTCGGCGTCGACCAGCTCGGCCACGACGTCATGTCGCGCGTGATCTACGGCACGCGCGTGTCGCTGATCGTGGGGATCGTCGGCACCGCGCTGGCGACCCTGATCGGCGTCTTCTTCGGCATCCTCGCGGGCTTCTACCGCGGCTGGGCCGACACCCTGATCTCGCGCATGACCGATGTCGTGCTGTCGATCCCGCTGCTGTTGCTCGGCATCGGCATCGGCGCCGCATGCGCCGTCAAGGGCTGCTTCGGCGGGACGATCGCAGCCGGGCCTCGGCGTGGTCATCTTCCTGATCGTCGTTCGCGACCTGGCCGTACATGGCGAGGATCGTCCGCGGCCTCGTGCTGTCGCTGCGCGAGCGCGAGTTCGTCGAGGCCTCGCGGGCGCTGGGCGCGTCGAACACGCGGATCATGATCCGCGAGATCCTGCCGAACCTGGCTGCGCCGATCATCGTCTTCGCCAGCCTGCAGATCCCCACCAACATCCTGATCGAGGCGGCTCTGTCGTTCCTCGGCGTGGGGATCCGCCCGCCGACGGCGAGCTGGGGGCAGATGATCGCCTCGGCGACACCGATCTTCAACACCGCATGGTGGTACATGGTCTTCCCCGGCGCGGCGCTGCTGCTGACGGTGCTGGCCTTCAACCTGCTGGGGGACGGGCTTAGAGACGCCCTGAACCCGAGGGGTGCCCGATGAGGGCGCCCGATCTACAACACAGGAGGCGACTCAATGAGGTCGATTAGAACGGTCGCGGCGATCGCGGCCGTAGCCGTGCTCGCGGTCGTGCTCGCGGCGTGCGGCTCGAGCTCGAACAGTTCGAGCAGCAGCTCGAGCAGCTCGGGCAGCATCAGCACGGGTGGGTACCAGAGCCCCACCACCCAGTCGCTCACCGGCGGCAAAAAGGGCGGGACCCTGGTGGTGCTAAACGAAACCGACTTCGAACACATCGACCCAGGGATCGCCTACTACTCGCTCGACTACGAGGTCGTCTTCGCCACACAGCGCCCGCTGTACTCGAACAAGCCGAACACGGCTTCCGAAGCGAGCCCGGACATGGCGTCGGGCCCGCCCGAAGTCTCCTCGGACAACAAGACGGTCACGGTGCACCTGCGCGAAGGCATCAAGTTCTCGCCGCCGGTCAACCGTGAAGTGACCTCCGAAGACGTCGCCTACGCGTTCCAGCGTGGCGCCAACCCGAACGTCGCCAATCCCTACATACACGCCTACTTCGACGCCGTCGAAGGTGTGCCGAAGGCGGAAGGCGGCCCGATCAAGGGCATCACGACGCCGGACAAGCACACGATCGTCTTCAAACTCACGGAACCGAAGGGCGGACTGGTCGCCGCCGCGCTCGTGACGCCGCTCTCGGCGGCCGTGCCGAAGGAATACGCCGAAAAGTTCGACAAGCACAAGCCCTCGGACTACGGCAACTACCAGGTCGCCACCGGCCCGTACATGTTCAAGAACGACAGCTCGGGCAAAGTGCTCGACGTCGGCTACTTCCCGGGCAAGTCGGCGACGCTCGTGCGCAACCCGAACTGGAACGCGGCGACCGACATCCGGCCGGGCTACCTGAACGAAATCCAGATCAAGATCGGCGGCACCAACACGGTGATCGGCAAGCAGGTGCTGGAAGGCACCAACATCGTCGAGAACGAACCGCCGGCACAGTCCAACGTCCGGCTGGCGGCCGAAAAATACAAAAGCCAGCTGGAGATCTCGCCGGGCGCCGGGTCGCACTACATCGGCGTCAACAACGCGCACGGGCCGTTCAAGAACATCAACCTGCGCAAGGCGTTCTGGGCCGCGCTCAACCGTGAGGCGATGGACAAGGCGCGCGGCGGGAAGCTCGTCACCGACGTGATGACGCACTTCATCTACCCGACGATCCCCGGCTTCGAACAGGCCGGTGGCCTGGCGGGTCCGAAGTTCGACTTCAACGAACACCCCGAAGGCAGCAAAGCGGTGGCCGAAAAGTACATCAAGCTCGCGGGCTACCCGTCGGGCAAATACACCGGCAGCGAAACGCTGTCGATCGTCGGGGCGAAGGGCAACCCGGCCGAACAGGACGCCGAAATCGTCAACCAGACGCTCAAGAACCTCGGCTTCAAGACGAAGTTCACGCTGGTTGAAACGGCGACGATGTACGCGAAGTACTGCAACGTCCCGAAAGAAGAGATCGACGTCTGCCCGAGCGTCGGCTGGATCGCCGACTTCGGCGACCCGCAGACGGTGCTCAACATCACGTTCAACGGCAAGTTCATCAACGCCACGGGGAACGTGAACTGGGGCCAGACGAACATCCCGAAGCTCAACGCCGCGATGACCGCCGCCGAATCGGTGACGGGCACCCAGGCGCGGGCCAGCGCGTGGGCCAAGATCGACGAAGAAATCGTCGAAAACGCCGCGAACGTGCCGTTCGACTGGGACAAGCAGGCGAACATCGAGGGCAGCTCGGTGGCAGGCGTCGGCGACCTCTGGGACGTCGGCGAGTGGGACTACAGCTGGACCTCGCTCAAGTAGCGAGGCTCGGCAGCGGCTGATACGGAGATCCTGGGGCCCCGCCCTCGCGGCGGGGCCCCAACAGCCGCCCGGACCCCGACGACTCGCAAGGACCGTGACCCCACAGTGAGCAACTTCGCAGAGACCCGGACACCGCCGAGGGGCTGGGAATGACCGCCTACGTGATTCGGCGGGTGGTCTGGGGCATCGCCCTGCTGATCATCGTCTGCGCGCTGACGTTCCTGCTGTTCCGCATCATCCCCACTGGCAACCCGGCGGTGCTGCGCGCGGGCCGCGACCCCCAGCCGCACCTGATCAAAGAAATCGAACGCGTCCTCGGCCTCGACAAATCGTTGCCGGCCCAGTTCTGGGACTACATCAAGGGCGTCTTCCTGCACTTCAACTTCGGCTACAGCTACTACAGCCAGCAGTCGGTGATCAGCCTGATCGGGGAACGCCTGCCGGCGACGATCTCACTGACCGTCGGCGCGGCTGTGATCTGGCTGGTGGCGGGGCTTTCGATCGGGATCGTCTCCGCGCTCAAGAGCCGCTCGATCTGGGACCGCGGCTCGATGGGCACGGCGCTGGTGCTGATCTCCGCGCCGGAATTCTGGCTCGGTCTGCTGGCGTTGCTGCTGTTCTCCAGCGACATCGGAAAATTCAAGATCTTCCCCGGCGCCGGCAGCTACGTGCCGATCAGCCAGGACCCCTGGAAATGGTTCACCTCGCTGATCATGCCGTGGTTCGTGCTGGCCGCCGGCAGCGCCGCGGTGTTCGCGCGGCTGATGCGCGGCAGCATGATCGAGACGATGGACGAGGACTACATCCGAACCGCCCGCGCGAAGGGCCTGCCCGAGCCGCTCGTGGTCCGCCAGGGAGTGCGCGCCTCGATCAACCCGATCGTGACGCTGCTCGCGCTCGAAGTCGGCGTGCTGCTCGGCGGCGCCGTGCTGATCGAGTACGTCTTCAACATCCCCGGGGTCGGTCTGCTCGCCTACCACGCGATCGTGCAGTCGGACTTCGAGGTGATCCAGGGGACCGTGCTGCTCGCCTCGATGTTCATCATCATCGCCAACATCGCCGCGGACATCGGCTACGCCTATCTCGACCCGCGGGTCAGATACTCATGAGCGCCGTAGAGCCGCTGCTCCGGGTCGAGGATCTGCGTGTCGAGTTCCCCAGCGAAGACGGCCTCGTCCACGCGGTGGACGGCATCACCTACCAGGTGACGCAGGGCAAGACGCTCGGCATCGTCGGCGAGTCCGGCTCCGGCAAGACCGTCTCGTCGCTGACGACCCTCGGCCTGACGCGTCGCCAGGGCGCCCACATCTCCGGGCGCATCATGTTCGAGGGGCGCGACCTCGTGACGCTCCCCGAACCGGAGCTGCGATCGATCCGCGGCAACGAAATCGCGATGATCTTCCAGGACCCGCTGTCGGCCCTGCACCCGCTCTACAAGGTCGGCAAGCAGCTGATCGAGGCGCTGGAAGCGCACAAAGACATCTCCGCCCGCGATGCGCGGGAGCGCGCCGTCGAGCTGCTCGGCCTGGTCGGCATCCCCGACCCCAAGCGGAGGGTGGATGAGTACCCGCACGAGTTCTCCGGCGGCATGCGCCAGCGGGCGATGATCGCGATGGCGCTGGCCAACGACCCGAAGCTGCTGATCGCCGACGAGCCCACGACAGCCCTCGACGTGACCGTGCAGGCGCAGATCCTCGCCCTGATGGAACGGCTGCAGAAAGAGCTGGGCATGGCGATCGTGATCATCACGCACGACCTCGGCGTGGTCGCCGAGATGGCCGACGACATCGCCGTGATGTACGCCGGGCGGATCGTCGAGACGGCCTCCACGGAGAACATCTTCTCCAACCCGGAGCACCCCTACACGTGGGGGCTGTTGAAGTCGATCCCGCGCCTGGAGAGCGACCGCTCGGAGATGCTCGTGCCGATCCCGGGCACGCCGCCCTCGCTGATCAGGCCGCCGTCGGGCTGTCACTTCCATCCGCGCTGCGCCTACGCGCAGCCGGATCACGCTCGCATCGACCCGGCGCTCGAGCCGATCCCCGGCGAACCGAGCACTTCGTGGCCTGTCTGCTCGAGCCTGAGGAGCGCAAGCGCCTGTGGGCTGAGCTGCGCGCCGGCCGGCTGCCCGAGCAGGCTCTTGCGGACGTTGCCGGGGACGGTCTGTCGTGATGGCCGACCCCGAGGTCCAGGTGGCCCCCGGCGCGGGCGGAGCCGAGCCCGACCCGAAGGGCTCGGCGGCCGGTCCGCTCATCGAGGCGCGCGACCTCGTCAAGCACTTCCCGATCACGCGCGGGGTGTTCCTGCAGAAGAGCGTCGGCGCCGTCAAGGCCGTCGACGGGGTCAGCTTCGAGGTGCATCGCGGCGAAACGCTGGGGATCGTCGGCGAGACGGGCTGCGGCAAGAGCACCACCGCGCGCCTCGTGATGCGGCTGCTCGAGCCCACCTCGGGCGAGCTGACCTTCGAGGGCCAGGACATCACCCGCGTGAAGGGCTCGCGGCTGAAGGCCATCCGCCGCGATATGCAGATGATCTTCCAGGACCCCTACTCCTCGCTGAACCCCCGCAAGACGATCGGCTCGATCATCAGCGAGCCGTTCGCGATCCACGGGCTGCTCACCGGGAAGGGCGAGCGACGCAAGGCCGTGCAGGAGCTGATGGAGACGGTCGGCCTGAACCCCGAGCACTACAACCGCTATCCGCACGAGTTCTCGGGCGGTCAGCGGCAGCGCATCGGCGTGGCCCGGGCGCTGGCGCTGAAACCGAAGCTGCTGATCGCCGACGAGCCCGTCTCCGCCCTCGACGTCTCGATCCAGGCGCAGGTCCTGAACCTGCTGCGCGACCTGCAGCGGCGGTTCGGCCTGACGCTGATCTTCATCGCCCACGACCTGTCCGTGGTACGCCACATGTGCGACCGCGTGGCGGTCATGTACCTGGGCAAGATCGTCGAGATCGGCACCGGTGACGCGCTCTACTCCTTCCCCCGCCACCCCTACACGGGCGCGCTGCTGTCGGCCGTGCCCGTCGCCGACCCGGGTCGTCACGGCGGGCGCCGGCGGCTGCTGACCGGCGACGTGCCGAGCCCCGCGAACCCGCCCAAAGCGTGCCGCTTCCACACCCGCTGCCCGAAGGCTCAGGAGCGTTGCTCGGTCGATGATCCGCCGCTGGAGGACAAGGGCACGGGCGTGATGACCGCCTGCCATTTCCCGCTCACACGCGAGGAGGTCGCGGAGATCGGCCTGCCCAGCCCTCCCGAATCCGCGCCGGCCGGTTGAGCGGCGCCGAGCCCACGCCCGCCGCCGAGGCCGAGCAGCTGCTGCGCAGCCTGATCCGCTTCGACACCGTCAACCCTCCCGGTAACGAGCTCGCCGCCCAGGAGTATCTCGCCGGCCATCTCAGCGCCGCGGGCTTCGAGTGCGAGCTGCTGGGCGCGCTGCCCGAGCGCCCGAACCTCGTGGCGCGACTTCGCGGTGAGCAGCCCGGGCCGACGCTCTGCTATCTCGGCCACGTCGACACGGTGCTGGCCGATCCCTCGGACTGGACGCACGATCCCTGGTCCGGCGACCTCGCCGACGGCTTCATCTGGGGCCGGGGCGCGCTCGACATGAAGGACCAGGTGGCGGCGGAGGTCGCGGCTGCTGCCTCGCTGGCCCGCTCGGGATGGCGCCCTGCCCGCGGCGAGCTGCTGATCGTCACGGTCGTGGACGAGGAGACGGGCGGCGAACTGGGCGCGCAGTGGATCACCGAGAACCACCCTGAGAAGGTCCGCTGCGACCTGTTGATAAACGAGGGCGGCGGGGCCGTGTTCGAGTACGGCGGCAGGCGCTGCTACGGCGTCTGCTGCGCGGAGAAGGGAGTGTTCCGCTTCACGATCACCACCTCCGGCGTCGCCGGGCACGCCTCGATGCCGGGGATGGGCGAGAACGCGCTGCTGAAGATGGCGCCCGCTGCTCGAGCCGCCTGGCGGCGCGCCAGCCCGGCTACCGGCCGACCGCCGAGCCGCTCGCGTTCCTGCGCGGGATCGGCGAGGACCCGGAGGACCCGGCCGGCGCGCTCGAGCGCCTGCGCGCCGCCGATCCGCGCCTCGCCGTGATGTTCGAGCCGATGTTCGGCGTGACCTTCACGCCGACCAGGATCCGTGCCTCGGAGAAGGTCAACGTGATCCCGAGCCGGGCCGAGCTGAAGGTCGACTGTCGCGTGCCGCCGGGACTGGGCGAGGATGAGGTCCGCGCGGACGTCGCTGCCGTTCTCGGCGAGCCCGACGGCTGGCGGCTGGACTTCACCGAGCGCGTCGTCGGCAACCGCTCGCCCGTCTCGAGCGAGCTGATGGACACGATCTCGACGTGGGTGGGCGAGCAGGACCCCGGGGCCCGTGCGGTGCCCGTCGTGCTCCCGGGCTTCACCGATTCGCGCCATTTCCGCATCGCCTTCCCCGATTGCGTGGCATACGGCTTCTTCCCGCAGCGCCACCAGTCGCTGCTCGAGGGCACGCCTCTGATCCACGGTGCCGACGAGCGGATCGACGTGCGCGATCTGGCCCTCGGCGACCGAGATGTTCCGCGACCTCGCCACACGGATCCTGAGCTGAGCGGCGGCGTCATTGCGTCCGCCGGGGCCCCCGCTCCTGCGCGCCCCGGCCAGACCTGCCGATAACGCTGCCGGTGACCGCCGGTTCTGACTGTTCGCATCCAGCCCTCGACACGGCGCCCCCGAACCCGCATAATCGGATCGATGCCAAGGATGGTGCGTCGAATGCCGGAGGCTGGTAGGTGAGCATGGAAGCCACGAGCACGGCCGGGCAGACGTCTGTCGCCCAGACGTCGACGACGCCTGCGCCGGTGCGATCGAGCGCCCAGGCCGGCACGACGACGACCGGCCAAGGAGCATCGGCTCAGCCTGCCGGCGGAGACGCGGCGGCCAAGCAGGCGGCGCTGCTGAAGGCCCGCGCGCTCGCCCACACGACGACCACCACCGTGGTACCGCCGCCGGCGGTGCACAACTCGCTGGCCACGGAAATCCAGAACTTCGCCGCGAACTGGCAGCCCGTCGTCGGCTTCGTGTTCTTCGCCGCGCTGATCCTTCTGATGTGGCGGACGCTGAAGGCGATGCCGCGCGTCAAGCCGCAGCGGATCAAGCCGTCGACGAAGCAGAAGGTGTCGTTCGGTGACATCGCGGGAGTCGACGAGGCCAAGTCCGAGCTGCGGGAGATCGTCGACTTCCTGCGCGACCCCAAGGAGTTCCAGAAGCTGGGTGCGAAGGTGCCGAAGGGGATCCTCCTGCACGGCCCGCCGGGAACCGGCAAGACGCTGCTGGCGAAGGCCGTCGCCGCCGAGTCCGGTGCCGAGTTCTTCGCCCAGTCGGCCGCCTCGTTCGTCGAGATGTTCGCGGGCCTGGGCGCGGCGCGGATCAGGCGCCTGTTCGCCGTCGCCCGCAGCCACGAACCGGCGATCATCTTCATCGACGAGCTCGACGCCGTCGGCGGGCGCCGCGGCGCGGACATCTCCGGCGAGAAGGACCAGACGCTGAACCAGCTGCTCGTCGAGATGGACGGCTTCGACAGCAACGGCAGGGTCGTGGTGATCGCCGCCTCGAACCTCCTCGAGAAGCTCGACCCGGCGCTGCTGCGCCCGGGCCGCTTCGATCGCCAGGTGTTCGTGATGCCCCCGGACGTCAAGGGGCGCCTGGGAGTGCTGCAGGTCCACACCCGTGACAAGCCGATGGGAGACGTCGACCTGGAACTGGTCGCACAGCAGACGAGCGGTCTGACCGGCGCCGACCTCGCGAACATCTGCAACGAGGCGGCGATCTTCGCCGCCCGGCGCCGCGGCCGGGACATCACCAGCGCCGACTTCGACTCGGCGATCGAGCGGGTGATCGCGGGCGTCCAGTCCAAGCGCGTCCTCAACAGCCACGAGAAGCGCGTCGTCGCCTACCACGAGGCCGGCCACGCGCTGTGCGGCGAGCTGCTGCCGTCCGTCGACCGCGTCCACCGCATCTCGATCGTGCCGCGCGGGCGGGCGCTGGGCTACACGCTCAACCTGCCCGCCGAGGACCGCTACCTGAAGACGCGCGAGGAGCTGCTCGACTACATGACCGTGCTGCTCGGCGGGCGCGTGGCCGAGCAGATCGTGTTCGGCGCGATCACCACCGGGGCCTCCGACGACCTCAGGAAGGTGGCCGACATCTCGCACTCGATGGTGCACGACTACGCGATGGGAACGGCGGGCGTGGGACGCTCCCCGGACGGCGACGTGCGGCTGTCCGAGACGACCCTGCGGATCCGCGACGAGGAGCGCCAGGACCTGATCGAGGAAGCGCGGCGGGCGGCCCAGAAGCTGGTGCTCGCCCACCGTCCCCAGCTGGACGCTGCTGGCGGCGGAGCTGCTGGAGCACGAGGTGCTCGAGCGCGAGGCGATCGAAACGATCATGCACGGCGTGCCGCGGCTGGAGCGGGCGCCCGGCGTGGGGTTGCGCGTGGTGGCCGCGGCGAGCACCCGGCCGACCCCGCCCGCGCCCGGTCCGATCCCTCGTCCCGACGGGCCGCCGGAGGGCGGAACCGAGCGTCTATAGACTGCGGCGCGTGTTCAGCCGCATCGACCACATCGGCGTTGCCGTGCAGGAGCTCGAGCCGGCCCTGGAGCTGTACGGGGGCTCGCTCGGCCTGTCCGTCGCCCACCGCGAGGTCGTCGCCGAGCAGGGCGTCGAGGCGGTGCTGCTGGACGTCGGGGAGAACCACGTCGAGCTGCTGGCGCCGCTGAGCGAGGACACGCCGGTGGGGCGCTTCCTGGCCAAGCAGGGCCCGGGGCTCCACCACGTCGCCTATCAGGTGACGGATATCGAGGCCACCCTGGAGGCGCTCAAGGCCACCGGCATGCGGATGATCGACGAGCAGCCCCGCACCGGCATCCGCGGCTCGCGCGTGGCCTTCGTCCATCCCCGTTCCACTATCGGCGTGCTGACCGAGATCGTCCAACCCGCGGAGGTTCACTGATGGCATCCAGCTCACGTTTGAGCATCGGCTTCCAGGGCGGCCAGGTGCTGGCCGTACGGCTCTCCGAGCAGCAGCTGAGGGAGCTCGAGAAAGTGCTCGGGAGCCAGGGCTGGCACGAGATGCTGAGCGAGGACGGGCCCGTGCGCATCGACCTCGGGCAGGTCGTCTACGTGACCTCCGAGACCGAGGAGCCGCGGGTCGGCTTCGGCTAGGCCGGTCGCCGCGCCGTCCGTCCCCCGGCCGGCACGCCCGCGCAAGGACATCGATGTTCCGCCAGCACCAGAACTTCGAGGAGCGGTTGCTCCTGCTGGCCCGCACGCGGGGGCACAGCCCCAGCGCCGAGCGGGCCGCCGCGCGCTTCTCCCGCCTCGGCGAACACGGTGCGCTGTGGCTGGCGATCGGATACGCGGGCGGGCTGAGCGAGCGTTCGCGCCGCCGCGAGTGGGCGCGGGCGCGACGGGCCGTGCTCGCCACCTACGCCCTCAACACGACGATCAAGTTCATCGTCCGCCGCCGCCGCCCGGTGCTGGCGGGCCTGCCGCCGCTGACCGGCACGACGACCGGCCTCAGCTTCCCGAGCGCCCACGCGGCCACGTCGTTCGCGGGGGCGCTCGCCTATCACCGCCGTGGCCTGCCGGCCGGACCGCTGTACGGCCTGGCCGGGGCGATGGCCTGCTCGCGGGTCTACCTCGGCGTGCACTACCCCTCGGACATCCTCGCGGGCGCTCTGCTGGGGACCGCGCTGGCGGCCGCGATCGGCGGGCCGCGGGAGGAGCCCGAGCAGGCTGAGCCGGTCACGGCCCGGAGCGCCCGATGAGCACCCGGATCGGGATCGTGGGGATGCCGAACGCAGGCAAGTCTTCGCTCTTCAACGCTCTCACCAGCGCGGGCGCGGAGGCCGCGAACTACCCGTTCACGACGATCGAGCCGAACGTGGCGGTCGTGCCGGTGCGCGACGAGCGCCTGGAGCAGGTGGCGCGAACGGTGGGCGCCTCGGAGATCGTCTGGGACACGATCGACTTCCACGACATCGCGGGCCTCGTGGCGGGGGCGCACAAAGGCGAGGGGCTCGGCAACAAGTTCCTCGCGAACATCCGCGAGACGGATGCGATCGTCCACGTCGTGCGGGCGCACGGCGATGAGAACGTGATCCACCCCGAGGGCCGGGTCGACCCGCTGGCCGACATCGAGACGATCGAGACGGAGCTCGTGCTGGCCGACCTCGAGCAGGCCGAGCGGCGCATCGATCGGGTGGCAAAACAGGCGCGCGGGGGTGACAGGGCAGCGGCCGCCGAGGAGGCGTGGCTGCGGGAGGTGATCTCCGAGCTGCAGGCGGGGCGGCCGGTGCGCGGGGTGCCCGCTGCCGGAGGAGGCGCCCAACGCGGCCCGCGACCTCGGCTCGCTGACGGCCAAGCCGGTGCTGTTCGTGGCGAACGTCGACGAGGGGTCAGAGGAGGTGCCTGCGGCGATCGCCGAGCACGCGGCCTCGCAGGGCGCCCGCGCCGTCGCCGTCAGCTCGCGGATCGAGGCCGAGCTCTCCGAGCTCGACGAGGAGGAAGCGGCGGAGATGCGGGCCGAGCTCGAGGTCAGCGAGTCGGGCCTCGCCCGCGTCGTCCGCGAGGCCTTCGAGCTGCTCCAGCTGAACGCGTTCTTCACGGCGGGGGAGGCGACCATCGCGCAGTCGTGGCACCTGCGCCGGGGGCTCACGGTGTGGCACGCCGCCGGTCAGATCCACACCGACATCCAGAAGGGCTTCGTGCGCGCCGAGGTGATCGGCTGGAGCGAGCTCGTCGACGCGGGCGGCTACGCCGGAGCGCGCGAGCGCGGCACGCTGCGGCTCGAGGGCCGGGACTACACGATGGCCGACGGTGACGTGATCACCGTCAAGTTCACCCCTTAGCGAGGGCCTCGAGGCGGGCGGCGAGACGTCGCATCCCGTTCTCGGCGGCGATCTTCGCGCCGCCGGCGAAGTCGGTCGGGCGGTCGGCGGGCAGCTCGACGTCGAGCCGCTGCAGCGTCGCGATGTGCTTGAACGTGCGCAGCAGATCGGCGTGCTCGCGAAGGGTCGCGGCGGTGCGGGGGCGCATCTCCTCGGCCTCGCGCCGGACCCTGCTCTCCGCGGGACGGCGGCCTCGAGCAGATCCTCGAGCGGACCGTAGCGGCGCAGCAGCTCGGCGGCCGTCTTCGCGCCGATGCCGGGCGCGCCCGGCAGCCCGTCGGAGGGGTCGCCGCGCAGGGCGATGAAGTCCGGCACGAGCTCCGGCGCGACGCCGTAGCGCTCGAGCACCTGATCGGGTCCGATCAGGCCGTGACGGCCGCCCTTCAGCATCTCGACGACCGATACCCGCTCGCCGACCGCGCCGTACAGGTCACGGTCGCCGGTCAGCAGCAGGGCCGATGCCGCCGGCCGCCGCCTCGCGCTCGGCGAGCGAGAACATCACGTCGTCCGCCTCGAGCGTCTCGCTGCCCGCCACGGTCCAGCCGAGGCCGGCCAGCAGCGCGGGCGCGCGGCTGCCACTGGTCGGCCAGCTCCGGCGGCATCGGGTCCCGGTGGGCGTGGTAGGGCGGGTACAGCTCGACGCGGTAGTCGGCCTGCTCGGCCCCCATGCAGGCGACGAGCGCCCGCGGAGAGGAACCCCGTCGGCCGCCGGACCGGCACCGGGAGGCGGGTCGACCAGCGCCAGCAGCGCGTTGACCGTGCCGAGCAGGGCGTTCACGGGCCGCCCGTCACCGTCGGTGATCGTTTCGGCAGCGCGAAGAAGGAGCGGTAGAGGAGCCAGGGCGTGTCGGCGATCAGCAGCGGGGCGGGCACGCGCCCCAGAGTACGGCCGAGCGGCGCCGGAAGGGTGTCCGCCGCCGGCGACGGCCGCGATCCGGGTCCCGGTCGCGCCGGCACGCCCACGGGCCGGGATCGGTCAGGGGGCTTCGGCGCCGCCGCTCGCGGCCGCGGTGGGCAGGCTCGCGGCGGCCGCCGGTGCCGGCGGTGCGGGCGCGACACCGCCCGATGGGCTCGGCACGGGTGGCGGAGGCAGTCGCCGGCGCCGGCGCCGTGGGCTTCCAGGTGCGGGCCTGCCCGCTGTGGTCGGGCTCCTGCTTGATCGCGGTGCCGGTGCGCACGTCGAAGTAAGCCCAGGTGCTCACGAGGCCGAGCCGCCCGGCCAGAGCGGCGCCGCCGAGGACGGTTGCGGCTGCGGTGCCGAGCACGCGCGCGGTGAGGATCCGCGGCGAGGTGCCGCGGCGCAGCACCTCGATGCCCGCGGAAGGCACCCTTGAACAGGCCGCGCAGGCGCCGCGCCGCGGTCGAGAACGGCAGTTCGACCTTCCAGCGCGAGGCTGTCCCTTCGAACGGGTCGATCACGCCGACCAGCCAGGGCTGGGCTTCGGCGCCGGGGAAGCCGTACTGCACGGACTCGGTCATGCCGCCCGAGCTGGCGAAGAAGTAGGTGATCGCGGGCTTGCCCGCGTAGAGGACGATCTGCCCGGCGGTGGCGGCGACGGCGGCGTTGGTGGCCGCCGATTCGGCCGCCACGCCGCTGTAGACCTGCGAGCGGGTGTCCGAGTAGACGTCGAAGCGAGAGCCCCCGGCGTGGGAGGTCAGGGCGTACGTGCGGCTCGCCACGGCCTGGGCCTCGAGGGCCGCGGCGGGCCAGCTGGGCGACATCTCCGCGCCGATCACGCCGCGCACGTAGCGCTCCAGCGGCACGCGCTTGACCTTCGAGCCGACGAGCACCTTGACGATCGTCTTCGGCGGGGCCAGGCCGATCGTGGTGCCCGTGTAGTAGTGGGCCAGGATCTGCTGGTAGGTGGCGCCGTGCCTCGGCGTAGCCGAGCGCTCCGTCCTGGCTCATGCCGACGCCGTGGCCTTCGCCCGCCCCTTCGATCACGAGCACCCGCGAGGCCGGCGCGGCGGATGCCGGAGGGGTCGGAGCGAGAGCCCAGGCGAGCGTCGCGAGCGCGGCCAGAGCAACCGCGCCAGAAGTCCGATTCCGTCGCGCGTGCGCGCCTCCCGGGAAGCCCGGAGGGCGGTGGTAGGTTGCGTTCGAGCGGGGCATCCGACTCTTAGAGAACACGCCGAGGAACCGGCCGTCGCGGTCGAGGATGGGAGGTCCCATGAGTTTCAGGTCGTCGCTGCGCAGGCTACGTGTGAAGGATGCACGATGACTGGCGAGGAGCGCGAGAGCGCAGTCCTCGAGGCCGTTCCGACAGATCTCTTCATCGGCGGGGAGTGGCGCGAGGCTGAAGGCGGAGGACGCTTGGGCGTCGAGGATCCGTCGACCGGAGAGACGCTCGTCGAGGTGGCGGACGGTCAGCCCGCGGATGCGATGGCCGCGCTCGCCGCCGCCGACGCAGCGCAGGCCGAGTGGGCCGCGAGCGCGCCCCGCGACCGCGGCGAGATCCTGCGCCGTGCCTACGAGGCGATCGTCGGGCAGGCCGACGAGCTGGCGTTGCTGATGACGCTCGAGATGGGCAAGTCGCGTCGCGGAGTCCAAGGCCGAGATCGCCTATGCGGCGGAGTTCTTCCGCTGGTTCTCCGAGGAGGCGGTGCGGATCCACGGTCGCTACATGGTCAATACCACAGGCAAAGGGCGGATCCTGACGATGCGCCAGCCGGTCGGGCCGTGCGTGTTCGTCACGCCCTGGAACTTCCCCACGGCGATGGGCACGCGCAAGCTCGCGCCTGCGATCGCGGCGGGCTGCACGATGGTCGTGAAGCCTGCCCAGCAGACGCCGCTGTCGATGCTGGCGCTGACGAAGATCCTCGAGCAGGCCGGCCTGCCGCCCGGTGTGTTGAACGTGATCACGGCGCACAGGTCGGGGGCGGTGATCGAACCGCTGCTGAAGGACCCTCGCACGCGCAAGCTCTCCTTCACGGGCTCGACCGAGGTCGGTCGCAAGCTGATCGAACAGTCGGCCGACCAGGTCCTGCGGGTGTCGATGGAGCTCGGTGGCAACGCCCCGTTCCTGGTGTTCGGCGACGCCGACCTCGATGCGGCCCTCGAGGGAGCGATGCTGGCGAAGATGCGAAACGTCGGCGAGGCCTGCACGGCCGCCAACCGCTTCCACGTCCACGAGTCGCTCGCCGAGGACTTCGCACAGGGCCTGGCCGAGCGGATGGGCAGGCTGAAGGTCGGCCGCGGCACGGAGCCGGGAGTCGATGTCGGCCCGCTCGTCGACGGGGCCCAGCGGGACAAGGTCGCCGAACTGGTCGGCGACGCCGTCACCCGCGGCGCCAAGGTGCTCGCGGGCGCCCGCGCGGGCGACGGGCCCGGCTACTTCTACGAGCCGACCGTGCTCGCCTCCGTGCCCGAGGACGCCCGTCTGCTCGGCGAGGAGATCTTCGGCCCCGTCGCCCCCGTCGTCGCCTTCTCGACCGACGAGCAGGCGATCGAGGCTGCCAACCGCACCGAGTACGGCCTCGTGGCCTACGTCTACACGCGGGACCTCGAACGTGCCTTCCGCGTCTGCGAGGCGATCGAGACCGGCATGGTCGGGCTGAACCAGGGCGTCGTCTCCAACCCCGCCGCCCCCTTCGGAGGCGTCAAGCAGTCCGGCTTCGGCCGCGAGGGAGGCTTCGAGGGCATCGAGGAGTACCTCGAGACGAAGTACGTGGCGATCAGCCTGTAGGTCCCCCACGGGTCTTTTCGTCGAGAGGGAGGAAGGCGTTCGAGGTCCGTGCGATCAACGCCGCCGGACACGACCCCAAACCAGAGATCAAGAACTTCCACCTCTGAATGCCTCGAGCTTCGGTGCGCTAGCGCCCTGACTAGAGGCCGAGCGCCTTGGCCTTCGCTGCCGAGAACTCCTCGTCGGTGAGTGCGCCGCTGGCGTGGAGCTGGACCAGCTCGTTGATCTTCGCAGTGGTCGGATCCTCGGGAGCGGCGGCCGGCGGGGGCGCTTGTGGCGGCGGGGCCGCGGCCTGCTCCTCCTCCGCGCTGCGCGCGCCGTGTTTGTAGGCGACGGCTCCGATGGCGGCACCCCGGGCTATCGGGCGGCGGCGTCCTAGCGGCATGATCTACTCCTCGCGGTCGATGGAGCGAAAGCCGGGTGGCTTGGGCTGCGGTCGATGCTACTCTCAGCGGGTGGGCAGGGTCGGCGCGCCGCGCGCGATCGTGGCGCCGTCCTAGGAGTGCGCCAGCAGCTCGTCCAGCAGCCGCCCGTAGGCGCCCAGCAGGATCGTGAGGTGCCCCTCGCCGTCGAGCAGCCGTGACTCGGCGCCCGGCACGTGGGCCGCGAGCCACCTCCCGTGCGCGTAGGGCACGAAGCGGTCCTCCGAGCCTTGCCAGACGGCGACCGGGACCGTGATGTCCTCCAGCGAGAAGCCCCAGTCGGCGACGAACGCGAGATCGTCGTCGAGCCATCCCCAGATGGCGGTCTCGAGCCCGCCGTGGAACAGCGCCGTCAGATACTCGGCGAACTCCCCCGTCGCGGCCTCACGGTCGACCGGCGAGAGCAGCTGGCCGAGCGAGTCACCGATCGCCTCTGCGTCGGCGGCGAGGATCCCCTCCCGCTCGCCCTCCAGGTATGTGGCCAGCGCGGCCTCGCCCTGCGCAGCTGCGCCGAACTCCTCATGGTTCTCCGCTCCCATGCCCTCGAGGAAGTCGATCCCGGCCGCGTCGAACGGCACCACGCCGGCGATCGTCGCGCAGGCGATCGTGCGCTCGCCGAGCAGCGCGGCGCAGGCGAGCGCGTGGGGGCCGCCCCCCGACCACCCGACCGTGTGGAAGCGCTCGACGCCGAGCTCGTCGGTGATGGCCTCCACGTCTGCGACGCAATCCGCCACCGTACGCCCGGCGAGGCGGTCGGAGCCGCGATAGCCGGGGCGCGAGTAGGCGATGTGCCGCGCACCGCGGGCGGCCCCCAGCTCGGCGAGCCCCGGATAGACGAACCCCGCCGACGGGGTGCCGAGGTGGAACACCACGGTCTCGCCACCCGGCGGCCCGGAGACCTCCACCTCCAGGAGCCGTCCGTCGCGCGTCGCGACCTGAACCCGCTCGACGGCGCTCATGCGATCGCTCCCAGCGGGGCAGGTCCCGCACTCATCCGCCAAAAGTAATGCCTCCGGGCAAAGATCGGGGGAGATGCGGCCCCCCGCATCTCCCCCTGGTGTTCGCTACCTGATCTCAGCCAGCCTCGATCAGGTCTCTCAGCCTTCCCCACCGCGGGGCGGCGCCGGCCGGGCCCCGACGGCCTCCTCGCGAGAGCGGGCCACGAGCGCCGGGGCCCGGCCGTCGGCGTGCCTGAAAGCGGCCCTCGACCCCGCTCGACCATCCTCCGCTCTCCTTGCCGCCCGATCCTCCTCGCGCCGATTCCTCTCAGAGGTGCGCAGCCCTCCGCTGCGCGTGGCAGATGCTACATGAGGATTCCGCCGCGCGGGCCCCATATACGAGCGCCGGGTCATACCGATGACAAAGGCGGCGCGTGGCCGCGGCCGGCCAACCGGCGAGCGGCGACTGAGCCGCTGGGTACAGTTCGCCGATGGCCTCTCTTCGCCGACCCGTAATCGCGGCCGCCCTCGCCCTGCTCGCCCTCGGGCTGGTCCTGGCCGGCTGCGGATCCTCGTCGTCCTCCTCGAGCAACGGCATCGAGTCGAAGTCTCCGACCCAGATCCTGGAAGCGACGAAAACCGCGGCTTCGAAAGCAGCGTCCGTGCACATCGCCGGGACGATCAGCAGCAACGGCAAGCCGATCTCGCTCGACATGGAACTGCTCGCCGGCAAGGGCGGCAAGGGCAAGATCTCCCAGGAAGGCTTCACGATCCAGCTGATCCAGACGGGGGGAGCCGTGTACATCAACGGCAGCGCAGCCTTCTACAAGCACGTCGGCGGGACGGCCGCCGCGCAGCTGCTCCAGGGCAAATGGCTGAAGGCCCCCGCCAACAGCGGTGAACTCGCGTCGCTGGCCGAGCTGACGAACCTCAGCAAGCTGATCGATACCGCGCTCTCCAACCACGGCACGATCGCCAAGGGCAGCGTCACGACGATCGAAGGGCAGAAGGCGATCGCGCTGAACGACACGACCAAAGGCGGCACGCTGTACGTCGCAACGACCGGCACTCCCTACCCCCTGCAGATCAGCAAGTCGGGCGCGGAAAGCGGCAAGGTCGTGCTCAATCGCTGGGACGAGCCCGTGACGCTGAGCGCTCCTCCGGGGGCAATCGACATCAGCACGCTTCAGAAAGGCGGCTGATCAGCCGATTCGTCTGTATGTCTATTTGCGCTGAGCCCGGATCAAGGGGTGTGGCGGCGTGGTCGAGGTGGTCATCGACACGTGACGCGAGCCTGGGACCGGTCAAGGATGCGAGAGCTCTCAGTGGATGCAGTGATGCAGGACAGCCTTCTTCGACGGCTCCAAGGAGCCGCTCCCGGCGGCGTGGACGGGTCGATGGACAGCCCTGAGCAGAGCAGGCGGTCCTTCCGCGCGTGGCGCCCCGGCGGCGCCGCCGGAAGCGGACCGTCGGACGGCCCGAACGGCGCCCTCCGTGCCGGTCTTCTCGGCTGGGCCCTGCTGGCGGTCGCCGCCGCCGTCGGCGTTGCGCTGGCTGGAGCCTCGCTGGCCGTCGCCGCCTGCGCGGTGGTGCTCGCGGGCGCGACGCTCGCGATCGGCTGGCGCGTCGGCGAAAAGGGCATGGGAGAGCTCGAGGAGGAGATCGAGAGCCGCACCAGCGAGCTGAAAAGGGCGCTGTCCGAGCTCGAGATCGCCCAGGCCGAGACCGTCCAGCGCCTGTCGATGGCGGTCGAGTTCCGCGACGAGGACACCGGCGCTCACATCGAGCGCATCGGCCGGTTCTCGGTGCTGCTGGCCGAGCAGATCGGCATGGACTCGGACTTCTGCGAGCGGCTGCGCCACGCGGCCCCGCTGCACGACGTCGGCAAGGTCGCGATTCCCGATGCGATCCTGCTGAAGCCCGGGCCGCTGACACCCGAGGAGCGGGCGATCGTCGAGACCCACGCCGAGGAGGGTCACCGGCTGGTTCGCGGCTCGTCCTCCTCGATCCTCGACATGGCCGCGACGATCGCGCTCAGCCACCAGGAGAAGTGGGACGGCTCGGGATACCCACGGGGCCTGAAGGGCGAGGCGATCCCGATCGAGGGCCGCATCGTCGCCGTGGCCGATGTCTTCGACGCGCTCACCAGCGACCGCGTCTACCGCAAGGCCTTCTCCGTCGACGAGGCGATCCAGATGATGCGCGAACAGCGTGGGCGCCACTTCGACCCGGTCCTGCTCGATGCCTTCATGGAAGTCCTCGGCCGCACCGGGCCGGACGCCCGCGAGGAGCTGCGCCGCGATCCCACGGCGCTCGTCGAGACGACGCTCGAGACCTTCGCGACCGCGCTCGAACGCGGCGACGCCGAGACCGCCGAGGGCGCGATCGCCACCGCGATCGAGGACGGAATCTCCCCCACCACGCTCCACGCGGAGGTGATCGGCCCCGCCCTGCGACGGCTCGACGTGCTCTCCGAAGCGGGCGAACTGTCCGCCGAGACCGAGCATCGGGCCTCGACGATCGTGCGCCGCGTGCTCGCCACGCTCTACCGCTACATGACCGGCGGCACCGAGCCCACCCGCGAGCGCGTCCTGTTGGCCGCCGTGGCCGGCGACGAGCACACGCTCGGCCTGCAGATGGTCCACGACCAGCTCGCCGCCGCCGGCTACCAGACGATCTTCGACACCGACCTCTCCGGGCGAGCGCCTGCTGGCGATGGTCGAGAGCCGCTCACCCGACCTGCTCGTGCTGGGCGCGACCGTGCCGCGGCGACACCGACGCCGTCGAGATCGCCCTGCGCGACCTGCGCAACAGCCACCCGGGAATCCCGATCGTGCTCGGCGGCCCCGCCGTCGGCGGCAGCCTCCCGCGGGAGCGGGGCGGCATGCGCGTGCTGGAGCGGATCGACGAGTCGGTTCAGGCTGTCGAAGAGGAGCTCGCGAGCACCGCCTCGGCCGCCTCCGTGTAGTCTCGCGGCGGTCATGAATCGCGCGATCGTCACCGGCGGAGCCGGCTTCATCGGCTCGCACGTGGTCGACGCCCTGCTGGCCGAGGGCCATGAGGTGACGGTCGTCGACGACCTCTCCTCGGGCCTCGCCGAGCGCGTTCCCGCCGGCGCCCAGCTGCGCGAGGTGGACATCGTCGAGGAGTCGGCCCTGCAGGCCGTGTTCGAGGAGGTCTCCCCGCAGGCCGTCTACCATCTCGCCGCGCAGGCCAGCGTCGTCGCCTCCGTGGCCGACCCGGGCCGCGACTGCGACGTCAACGTACGAGGCACGTCTGAACGTCCTCGAGCTGGCAGGCAGGAGCGGCGCGCCGGTCGTCTTCACCTCGACGGGCGGGGCGCTGTACGGAGACGAGGCGCCGAGGCCGACCGCGGAGGACCGCATCCCCGCGCCGCTCTCCCCCTACGGGGCGTCGAAGTGGGCCGCTGAGGCATACGTGCGGACCTGGTCGCTGTCGTCGGGGATCCCCCACGCCGTCTGCCGGCTCGGCAACGTATACGGCCCGCGCCAGAGCCCTCACGGCGAGGCCGGCGTCGTCGCCATCTTCACGGGTCACCTCAACGAGGGACGCGCCCCGACGCTCTACGGCCACGGCAGACCGACCCGCGACTACATCTACGTCAGCGATGTCGTCTCGGCCTTGCGGGCCGCCTCGGGAAGGCGGGGCGTCTACAACATCGCCACCGGCGTCGAGACGGACGTGGCGAGTATCTGGAGGGGCCTCTCGGAGACGGCAGGCATCGAGCTGGAGCCGCGCCTCGCCGACCTGCGGCCCGGCGAGCTGCAACACAGCCGCCTTGACATAAGCCACGCCGAGGCCGAGCTCGGGTGGCGGCCGGAGGTGTCGATCGAGGAGGGCCTGGCGCTGACCTACCGAGCCCTCAGCGAGGAATTCAAGAGCACCTAGGCGGGCTTCCCCGCACGGCTTGCAATTCGCCCCCCAACCCTCGTCTGCCGCGCCGGGGGCGTCGAGACGAGACGTATGAGAACGCTCCGCCGCGCGGGGCTCGCAGTCCTCTCAAGCGCGGTCATGCTCACAAACGTCGCCGGCGCCGAGGCGCTGGCCGGAGAACCGGGAGGGGTCGCCGCCCCGGCGGCGCCACAGGCAGGCGGCAGCCAGTTCGGCGTGCCCGCCAGCGTCGTGCGCCCCTCGCTGAGCGAACTCCAGGTGCCTCCGACCTCGACCGCGGGACGGCCCCCGCGCATCACCCTCGAGCTGGTCGAGAGCCACGTGCCGAGCGTCTATCTGCGCGTTCTGATCATCGACCTCGCCACGCGCCGGCCCGTCGTCACGGCCACGATGGGCTGGGTGCGCACGTCGCACCGCCTCGCCGTCGTCTGGCCCTCGGCTGCCCGCCTGTCCCCGGGCACCTACCGCGTGACTGTCAGCGCCCACGACCGCCGCAACGGCAACATCCTTCGCAACGCCCGCATCTCCGGCCAGAGCACGTTGACCGTCAAGGCCGCCGTGAAGCCCGTGACCACGGCGCCCGCCCCGGAAGCGGGCGTGCCGACCCCCGCCCAGACCGTCGCCGACGGCGCCGTCTTTCCGGTGCGGGGCGCCCACAGCTTCGGGGGAGCGGAAAACCGCTTCGGGGCCGCGCGGGCGGGTCATGTCCACCAGGGCCAGGACGTCCTCACGGCCGAAGGCACCCCGGACGTGGCGCCGCTGGCAGGAACCATCGAATCGACCGCCAACCAGCCGGGAGGCGCCGGCTACTACGTGGTCGAGCACACCCTGATCGGCTTCGACTTCTTCTTCGCCCACTGCGAAGCGGCTTCGTTCGCCGTCGGCGCCGGCCAGACCGTGGCCGCTGGCCAGCAGATCTGCAGGGCCGGGCAGACGGGAGACGCGACCGCGCCCCATCTCCACTTCGAGATGTGGGTCGGCGGCTGGCAGGCCCGGGGCGCTCACCCGATCGACCCGCTGCCCTACCTCGAAGCTTGGGAAGCGGCCGGCTCCTGAGGTCGCCCAGGCGCCGGACCCGGCCCGAGCCGACGGCGACTCGGTAGCATCGTGAGCCGCTTTACAGCGGCGAGATAGCTCAGTTGGTAGAGCACACGACTGAAAATCGTGGTGTCCCCGGTTCGAATCCGGGTCTCGCCATCTCACTGCTCCCCGAGAGGGCCATCGGACGGCTCCCGCAGTAGGGTTTCGGGCCATGGACCATCTGCTTCGATCGTCTGCTCCGATCAGCGAGGCAGGCTGGAAGCTCCTCGACGACGAGGCGCGCGATCGTCTCGCCCCGGCGCTGGCGGCCCGTAAGCTGGTCGACTTCTCTGGTCCCCACGGCTGGCAGCACTCGGCGACCAACCTCGGTCGCACGAGCCCCCTCGCGGACGCGCCCGGAGGTGGCGTGGCGGGACTGCAGCGCCGCGTGCTGGCACTGGTCGAGTCGCGGGCCGACTTCGAGCTCTCGCGAGCTGAGCTCCTCGACGCCGACCGAGGCGCCGACGACGTCGACCTCGGCCCGCTCGACGGCGCCGCCCGCAGCATCGCGGTCGCCGAGAACGCCGCCGTGTTCGCCGGCTGGGGCGCGGCGATCCGGGGTGTCGGCGAGCTGACCCCCCACGAGCACCTCGCGCTGGGAGAGCCCAGCGACTACCCGCACGCGCTGGCCCGCGCCGTCGAGACGCTGCTCGGAAGCGGCGTCGGCGGACCGTACGGCCTGGCCCTCGGCAGCGACCCCTACCGTGCCGTGCTCGGCGGGAGCGAGCACGGCTACCCCCTCTCCGACCACCTGCGCGAGATCCTCGGCGGCCCGCTCGTCTGGGCCCCCGGGGTCAAGGGCGGCGTCCTCCTCAGCCAGCGCGGCGGCGACTTCATCTTCGAGTGCGGCCAGGACCTGTCGATCGGCTACGCCTCACACGACGAGGAGGTCGTGAGCCTGTACCTCCAAGAGAGCTTCAGCTTCCACGTCGCCACGCCCGAGGCCGCGGTGGTGCTCGAGCCGTAGAAGGCGCCCACGCCGTGACGGCCCACGACCCCCAACCGGTCCTCACGCCGCTCACAGAGGCCGCGATCTTTCTCGTGGTGACGATCGACGAGGGCGCCGAGGAAGGCGCACGCGACCTGCTCGCGGACGTCTCCGGCCTGAAGCGGTCCGTCGGCTTCCGAGCGCCCGAGGCCGGCCTCTGCTGTGTCGTGGGGATCGGCTCGCTGCTGTGGGACCGGCTGTTCGGGGAGCGCCCGGCCGAGCTTCATCCGTTCCCGGCCCAGCGCGGCGAGCGGCACGTCGCCCCCTCGACACCCGGAGACCTGCTGTTTCACATCCGCGCCCACCGCTTCGACCTCTGCTTCGAGCTCGCCCAGCTGCTGATGGGCCGGCTGGCCGGACTCGGCCGGGCCGTCGAGGAGGTCCACGGCTTTCGCTCCTTCGACGAGCGCGACCTGCTCGGCTTCGTCGACGGCACCGAGAACCCGGAGGGGACGGCGGCCGGCGAGGCGGTCTTCGTCGGCGAGGAGGATCCTCCCTTCGCCGGCGGCTGCTACGTCGTCGTGCAGCGCTACCTGCACGATCTCGACGCCTGGAACGCGCTGACCGTCGAGGCTCAGGAGCAGGCGATCGGACGCACCAAGCTGAGCGACATCGAGCTGCCCGACGAGCAGAAGCCGGCCAACTCGCACGTCGCCCTCAACACGATCGTCGACGACGACGGGACGGAGCGCCAGATCGTCCGCTTCAACATGCCCTTCGGAAGCGTCGCCGCGGGCGAGTTCGGCACCTACTTCGCGGGCTACGCCCGCACCCCGGCGGTGATCGAGCAGATGCTCGCCAACATGTTCCTCGGCAAGCCTCGAGGTAACCACGACCGGATCCTCGACTTCTCCACGGCCGTCACCGGCAACCTCTTCTTCGTCCCCGACGCCACCTTCCTCGACGACCCCCCCGGCGCCACGACGGCTGCGGCCGAGGCTCCCGCCGAAGCCGGCGAGCCCACGGCCGGGAAGGACGCCTCGCTGCGGATCGGCAGCCTCAAAGCACCCGACGGGTGACGGCCGCTGAGAGGGCGGCGCTGCTCGCCGGACTGCCGGGCACGGACCGCCCCGCGCCCTGAGCCCGGCGCGCCGCGTCCGGAGCGCGCGCCGGGCCCCGAGCGTGCGCCGGGCCCGGGAATGGCGGGCCGGCGCACGCTCTCGCCTCCGCGCTCAACGCGAGGGCGGGATGTTCTGGTTGAGGTGGAACAGGTTGCCCGGGTCGAACTGGTCCTTGAGGGCCTGCAGACGGGCGAACCGCTCGGGGCCGTAGGCCGCCTGGACGCGCTGCTCCCCCTCGGCGGAGAGGAAGTTGATGTAGGCGCCACCCGTAAGCGAGGGCTCGATGTTGCCGTACAGCTGCGTCGCCCAGTCGACGTGCTCCTCGAATCCCTCACTCTCCGAGCTCATCCCGAGGATGTTCAGGATGTAGGGCGCTTGACGCTCGGCGTAAGCCGTCTCACCCTCCGGCACCCGCGCGACCGCACCGCCGAAGTGGTGCAGGTGGATCTCCGAACGGGGCGAGGTCGCGCCCTGGTGGGAGCGCACGATCGTGTCGATCGCGTGGTCGTCGAGCTCGCGCACGTACCCCGCCTTCATGTAGGCCCTGGTGCCCCGTTCATAGAGCGGGTCGACGAGGCTCTGCAGTGCGACGTAGGGGATCGGGCCGCCCAGGTCAGCCACCGGCTCGCCCAGCTCGCGCAGCGGCTGGATCGCCCGCTCGCCGTCCTCCAGCGAGCCGGCGTAACAGGAGATCACGCCGATCAGCGGCTTGCCGTGCCACTGCTCGGGGATGAACGGAGCGGGGGGCGCCCACAGCAGCGAGATGAACGTTGTCAGCTCGTCCGGCAGCGTCGGCGCCCACTCGCGGTAGAACCGGAGGATCTCAGCGGCGCGCTCGCCCGGGTAGAAGATCGGGCCGCCGTAGACGGTCGGACCGACCGGGTGCAGGCGGTACTCCAGCGAGGTCACGATCCCGAAGTTGCCGCCGCCGCCCCGTAGTCCCCAGAACAGCTCGGGGTTCTCCTCGGCGCTGGCGTGCAGCAGCCGGCCGTCGGCCGTCACCACGTCGGCGGAGATCAGGTTGTCGCAGGTCAGGCCGTGCTTGCGCACCAGCCAGCCGATGCCTCCGCCCAGCGTGAACCCGGCGAGACCCGTGCTCGAGACCAACCCTCCGGTCACGGCCAGCCCGAAGGCCTGGGTCTCGTGGTCGAACTCGGCCCACGTCAGGCCCGCCTGGGCCTGGGCCGTGCGGGCGGCCGGGTCAACGCGCACGCCTTTCATCGGCGCGAGGTCGATCACGATGCCGCCATCGCAGGTCGAGAACCCCGGGATCGAATGCGACCCGGCCCGCACCGCCACCTGCAGCTCCTCGCTGCGCGCGAACTCGACGGCGCGCATCACGTCGGAGACGCCCGCGCAGCGCACGATCAGCGCCGGATGGCGGTCGTGGATCCCGTTCCAGATCGACCGAGCCTCCTCGTAGTTCTCATCGCCCGGGCGAATCAGTTCGCCGCGGAGCGTCTCGGCCAGCTCTGCGATCGAGCCGTCGGCCAGGTTCCTATGGGTGATCTCTTCTGTTGCCATGTCGGCCCCCTTCGGGTTTCGATTGATCCGGCGAGGCTAGGTCCGCGCTCTCAACAACTCCTCACCGTCCGCTCATCTGTCCTTCTCCGGCTCTCCGATGCTCTCCCGCAACCGTGCCACGTAGGCGATCGCCCGTTGATCGCCTGAGCGCTCGAACGCCGGCATCGCCTCGTCGATGGCCGCCCGCGCCCGTTCGGGCTCCCCGACCGCCCTCTCGGCCTCGGCGAGCATCGTCAGGGCCCACCCGATCGAGTGGTCGAAGCCGCGATCGCGAGACAGCTCCACGCCCCTCTCGAACAGCCGCTGCGCCCCCGCCGGGTCGCCTCCGTCGAGCGCCACCGCCCCTTCGCTCAGCGGCAGCAGCTGCCGGCCGGGCGCGTCCTCGGTGCGCTCGTAGATCGCGGCGGCCTGCTCGATCAGGGACAGTCCCCGCGGCTTGTCCCCGCGCAGCGCCTCGAGGATGCCGAGGCCGGTCAGCGCCGTTGCGGTCTCGCGCGGGTCACCCGCCGCCCGCCGGATCGCCAGCGCCCGCTCGAAGTGCTCGCGTCCGGCGTCTATGTCCCCGGCCTGCCTGGCGAGGTTGCCGAGCGCGTTCAACGCGACCCCGGCCCCCTGCTCGTCGCCCAGCTCACCGAAGGTGCCGAGGGCCTGCTCGAGGTGCTCTCGGGCGGCGGCGCAGTCACCATCGGTGCGGAACGTCTCGGCCACGTTGACGCGCACGTAGGCACCCCCGGCCCGGCTGCGCACGGCGCGAAACAGACAGAAGGTGTCCTCGAAGAAGTACCGCAGGGCGCCGTCCGGGCCGGTCGGGATGACGACCGGCGAGACGTGCACCGCCCAGAACAGCGGCCCGAGCCGCTCGTCGATCTGCTCCAGCCGTGCCAGGCTCTCTCCGAGCAGGTCCCTTGCCGCCGCTGTCTCACCGCGGATCGCCGCCAGCACGCCCTGGGCCTGCTTCGCGGCGATCACCACGGGCTCATCGCCGACCTCGGCGGCCAGCGCGATCGCCGCCGCGAGCGCCCCGTCGGCGATCTGCCAATCGAACGCTCCCATCGACATCACCCCGAGACGCTCGAGCGCCCTCGCCTCCGCCCCGCGATCCCCGCTCAGGCGCACGATCGCGAGCGCCTCCCGGCCCAGTGACACGCTCCGCTCGGCCCCCTGGCGGCGAACGTCGATCGCGCCGAGGGCGACGAGCGCTCCCGGCCGGCCCGGGTCGTCCTCGCCCGCCGCCGCCAGCGCTGCCTCGAGCCAGCGGCTTCCCTCGGCGAAGTAACCCCGCGCCATCCAGAACCACCAGAGCGAGCGGGCCAGGCGCAGTCCCGCCGCGGGCTCCTCACGGATCGCAGAGGCGAGCGCCAGGCGGAGGTCGTCGTGCTCCTCCTCGAGGCGCTCGGCGGGCCACTCGCCGGCGGCTCCCGGGTCGCGATCACGGTCGGCGGCTTCGGCCAGCCTCCCGTACCACTCGCGGTGAGCCCGCTCGAGGAGCTCGCTCTCGCCGGCCGCGTGCAGCTGCTCGCGGGCGTCCTGGCGGATCGTCTCCAGCAGCCGGTAGCGCGAGCGGTTGCCGTGGCCGGTCTCGACCTGCACCAGAGATTTCTCGATCAGGCCGAGGAGCAGCTCCAGCACCTCTCCCGCCGGGACCGCCGGGTCCACGCAGATCCCTTCGACGGCGGGGAGGCCGAAGCCGCCGGCGAACAGGCCGAGCCGCCGGTACAGGACCTGCTCGGGCTCCGAGAGCAGATCGTGGCTCCAGGCGAGGGTCGCGCGAAGGGTCTGCTGGCGCGTGAGCCCCGCGCGGCTGCCGCTCCGCAGCAGGCCGAGGGCGTCGCCGAGGCGAGCGGCGATCTCGGCGGGGGACAGGGCTCCCGCTCTCGCCGCGGCCAGCTCGAGCGCGAGGGGCATGCCATCCAGGCGTGTGCAGATGTCGGCCACCGCCTCGGCGTTGCCCGCATCCAGCTCGAACCCGGGGTGCGCTTCTGCGGCGCGCTGGCAGAACAGCGAGACGGCTTCGAAGCCGGCGACCGACTCGACGCCGCCCTGCAGGCCGCGGTCGGGCAGCGACAGCGGCGGGACCCGCCAGGCCACCTCGCCGGCAATGCGCAACCGCTCCCTGCTGGTGGCCAGCACCCGCAGCCGCGGGCAGACGCGAAGCAGCCCGTCCGCCAGTCGGACTGAGGCCTCGAGCAGGTGCTCGCAGTTGTCCAGCAGGAGCAGCAGCTGACGGTCCCCGATCTGTCCCGCCAGCACCTGCAGCGGGTCCCGCTCCGAGCGCAGCTGCACACCGAGCGCGGTCGCGGTCTCCTCGACGACGAGGGCGGGGTCGTTCACCGGCGCCAGCTCGACGAGCCTGACCTCATCGGCGAGGTCACCGTCCAGGCGCTCGGCGAGCTGCAGGGCAAGGCGGGTCTTGCCGCAGCCGCCGGGCCCGGTCAACGTCACGAGCCGCCCGCGGGCCAGCGCCACCTGGAGTTGGGAGAGCTCGCGCTCGCGCCCTACGAAGCTCGTCAGCTGATGGGGCAGCCGGCCGCCGCCCCGCATCGGCTCCGCGGCCGCCGGCGAGGGTTCGGCGGGTCGGCCCGCGGCCTCCCCGGCGGGGGCGGGCGCGGCGCTCTCCGCCGCGGCATCCTCCCCAGGCGGCTCGTGCTGGGCCGAGAGGATCCGCCGGTACAGGCGGGCGGTCTCCGGGTCGGGGTCCGCAGCGAGCTGCTGCTCGAGTGCCTGACGGAGCTGCCCGTACTGGGCGAGCGCTTGCTGGCGTCGCCCGTCCGCGGCATAGATCCGCATCAGGGCGCGGTGAGCCGGCTCGTGCAGCGGGTTCTCGACCACTGCCCGCAGCAGCTTCTCGACGGCCGCCGGGGTTTCGCCCCGAGCCGCCAGCAGCTCCCCGAGTTCCACAATCAGCGCGAGGTACGTCTCGCGCAGCGCCTCGCGCCTCGCCGCGGGCCAATCCTCGTAGCGGTCTTCGGGCAGGAGCTCGCCCCCGTAGAGCCCGAGCGCCCTCTCGTAGGCATCGGCCGCCGGAGCTTCGCGCGCGTCCGCAGCCGCTCGCTCGAAAGCGTCGACGTCGACCTGGAGGCCCTCCGCGCTCAGCGCCACGACCCCGTCGCGGAGCACCAGCCTGGCGGGGTCCTCGCCGCCCGCGCTCGACAGCGCCCGTCTGGCCGTGTAGAGCACCTGGTGGAGGCTGTTGGCGGCCGGGCCGCCGCCGGGCCAGAGCAGGTCCTCGAGCTGCTCCCGGTGCAGTCGCCGCTCAGGGGCGAGGGCCAGGACCTTGATCAGCGTCTTCGCGCGCCGCAGGCGCCAGGCGTCCTCCTCCAGCCGCATGCCGGACACCTCGACGGCAAAGCCCCCGAGCAGCTTCACGTCCAGTCGGGCCCCGGCGTTTCCCCCCACTACTTCTCTGAGCCTAGACCGTCGGCGGGTCTCGTGCGCGACGGGCCCCCGCGCGCCCTTTAACGAACTCTCACCCACGCGTTATCCGCGTCACAGCTACACGCGGCAAGCTCTCTGCATGTCCACCACCGAGACCCTCAGCCACGCCGTACCCGCACAGACCGCCACGAACGCCGCCGCCCGGGAGCTGCCCGCGGCGACGCCTCCTCTCGTCGAGATCGTGATTCCCGTTCACAACGAGCAGCACCTGCTGGCACGCAGCGTGGGCGAGCTCCACAGCTTCATGTGCGAGCGCCTGCGCGTGCCCTTCAGGATCACGATCGCCGACAGCGCGAGCACAGACGGAACCCTCGCCCAGGCCCGCGCCCTGGCCGGCCGCTTCGGGGAGGTCCAGGCCGTCCAGATGGACCAGATGGGTCGCGGAAGGGCGCTGCGTGAGAGCTGGCGGCGCAGCGAAGCAAGGGTCGTCGCCTACATGGACATCTCCCCCTCGGCGGACCTCGAGGCGCTGCCCGAGCTGCTCGGCCCGCTGCTGGCGGGACACGCCGACGTCGCCGTGGGCACGCGGCTGGTGCCCGCGGCCGAGGTCAGTCGCAGCCTCGGGCGGGAGCTGATCTCGCGCTCCTACAACATCCTCGTGCGGGCTCTGCTCGACGTGGGCTTCTCCGATGCCCAGTGCGGCTTCAAGGCGGCCCGCCGCGAGGTGCTCGAGCCGTTGCTCGGCCAGGTCGAGGACGAGGGCTGGTTCTTCGACACCGAGCTGCTCTACCTCGCCCAGCGCGCGAAGCTCTCGATACGGGAGGTGCCGCTGCGTTGGACCGAGGATCACGACTCGCGCGTGGCGATCCTGCGCACCGCCCTGGAGGATCTCCGCGGCATCCGGCGGCTGCGGCGGGCGGAGCGGGCCAGCCGTTCGGGCGCAACGGGCCGACCGGCGTTGTCCGGCCCGGCTACCGTGCGGGCCCGCCCCTGCCCCTAACCTACGAGGCAGCGGCGCCTGCCGCGCCCGTCAGCGAAGGAGGACGAGATGGCCCCCGAGACGACAGTGCAGCTCGACCGCGAGCGCGTGCGCAGCCTGATCGAGCGCGAAGCCGCGCGCCTGGACGAGCGCACGCAGGAGAGCGCCAAGATGTACGAGCGGGCCCGCCTGTCCCTGAGCGGCGGCGTCGCCTCGAGCTACCAGGCGCGCGCGCCCTGGCCGATCTACCTGACCACGGGCGAAGGCCCGGTCGTCCATGACGTCGACGGCAACCGCATGTGGGACTTCCACAACGGCTTCGGCTCGATGGTCCAGGGCCATGCCCACCCTGCGATCGTTCGTGCCGTGCGCGACCGGGTCGCCGCGGGAACCCACTTCGCGGCCACCACCGAGGACGGGATCCTGGTGGCCGAGGAGCTGCAACGCCGCTGGGGCCTCGAGCGCTGGCGCTTCTTGAACTCCGGCTCGGAGGCGACGATGGACGCGATTCGCATCGCCCGCGGGCTGACCGGGCGCGATGAGATCGTCAAGATCTTCGGCTCCTACCACGGCCACCACGATGCTGTGATGGTCTCCATCGGCGTCGAGTACGACCGCATCGGCGACCGCGAGAACTACGCCTCGTTGCCCTACGGCGGCGGTATCCCGAAGGCCGTCTCGGACCTGACCGTACCGGTCCCCTTCAACGACGCCGGAGCGATGGAGCGGCGGATCGAACGGCTGGAGCGCGAAGACCGCAAGCCCGCCTGCGTGATCATGGAGGCGGCGATGATGAACCTCGGCGTGGTGCTGCCCGAGGACGGCTACCTGCAGGAGGTCCGCGAGATCACCCGGCGCCACGGCATCGTGCTGATCTTCGACGAGGTCAAGACGGGGCTGGCGATAGCCGCGGGCGGCGCCACCGAGCGCTTCGGCGTGACGCCCGACATGGTCACCCTCGCCAAGACCCTCGGCGGCGGCCTGCCCTCGGCTGCGGTCGGCGGCACCGAGGAGGTGATGCGGGTGGTCGAGGACGGGACCGTCTACCAGGTCGGCACCTACAACGGCAATCCGCTCGGCATGGCCGCCGCCAGGGCCAGCCTCGAGGAGGTCCTCACCCCCGAGGCCTACCGCCACATGGACGCGCTCAACGACCGCATCGTCTCCGGCTGCCAGGGCGTGATCGAGCGCTACGGCCTGTCCGGTTACGCCCTCGGCATCGGCGCCAAGGGCTGCGTCACGTTCTCGCCCACGAAGGTCGTGGACTACGAAACCTTCAAGGCCAACCAGGATGTCGAGGTGACCGAACTGGCCTGGCTCTTCAACATGAACCGCGGCATCTTCATGACGCCGGGGCGCGAGGAGGAGTGGACACTGTCGGTCACCCACACCGACGAGGCGATCGACGCCTACGTGCAGGTGTTCGACGAGATGGCCGCCGAGCTGACCGCGTAGCCGTAGCCCTCCCGGGGGCAGCTGCGAAGCGACGCCGTGGGCGCAGGCGGGCGCCGAGTGCAGGCCGCGTCGCATCCCCCCAACTTTCTGCCTCCTGTCCCGTTTTATCGAGCATGGCCTCGATCGTCGTCTCCGGAGATGTCCTGCGGCATCCCCGTGGCAGCAACCTGGCGACCCACCTGCACTACCTGATCGGGCTGCGCAAGCTCGGTCACGAGGTCATCTACCTCGAGGATCGCGGTGCCGGGAAGCCGGGCGAGCCGGTCGTGCCCAGCGCCGGCATCGTGCTGCTTCAGGATCTGCTGCGCCGCTGCCGGGTGGATGTGCCCGTCGTCTGGGTCGACCCCGACGCGGGGCTGGTTGGCGGGATGGTCTGGCCGCAGCTGCGACGCCGCCTCTCCAAGGCAGATCTGCTGCTGGACCTCGGCGGCCACTGCTGGCTGGAAGAGCGCTCGCTGCCGCGCCGCCGCGTGCTCATCGACGCAGACTCCGAGGCCGATCCCCGTGCGCTCGCGGAAGCTCCCCACCAGCTCGATCACGACCTCTACTTCTCGTACCGGCGCGAGCCCGCCACGCTTCCAGACGCGGACTGGCTACCCACGATCCCGCCCGTCGTGCCGCGCCTCTGGTACGGGCCGCCCACCCGCGCCGAGTTGCCGCTGCGGGTCTGGGCAGATGCCGCGGCGGCGCCTCCGGGTTGCGGCGACGTGAGCGCATGCGGACCGTCCCCGGGGCAGCTGCTGGCGCTCCCCGGCCGCATCTCGCCGCGTCCCTGGATGGCGCTGCCCGCGGCTCAGGCCGACCGCGCCGCCGAGCTCGAGCGTGCGGGCTGGACGGTTCGCGAGGAGGAGCAGGTCGATTCCTCCCTCTCGAGCCACCGTGGCGCGATGATCGGCTCGCAGGCCCTGCTCAGCTGGCGCTCGCACGAGGACCACGCACGTGGTGTCTGGTTCACGCCCTCCGACGCCTGCCACCTCGCGGCCGGACGCCCCGTGATCGCCGGCGGTCCCGACCTCGACAGCTGGCTTCCGACCGGCACCGGGCTGATCACCTTCGCCGACCTGGACGGCGCCGTCGCGGCCGTCGAGCGGATTCAGGGAGAGCTCCCGCGCCATGCTGCCGCCGCGCGCGGCGTCGCCGAGCGTGTCTTTCACTTCCGCGTCGTGCTGCCGAGCCTGCTCGAACAGGCCCTGCCCCGGCGGCTCGAAGCGGTCGCCTGAGCGCCGCGGCGCTCACCCCGCCCCCCTGGGGCTAGTCGCCGAGGCTCGCCCGCACGGCCGCCGCCGTCGGCGCGAGATCCTCCGGCAGGCGCTCTAGCAGCGTGAGCCACGACGGCTTGACGCCCGCGGCCCGGCGAACCAGCTCGACGCCGCCCTGCAGATCCTGCGCGGCGATGCCGAGACCGGCCCAGAAGGTGAGCTCGTCGGCCTCCGGCGCAAGCTCGGCGGCGCGGCGGTAGAGCTCCGTGGCACGCTCATGGGCGCCCTCGGCCGACAGCTCGTCGGCCTGGCCCGCCATCTCGTAGGCGCGGGCCAGCCGCAGCAGCCGTTCGAGCTCGCCGAGCGGGTCGGCGTGATCCTCGACGCGGATGTCGATGCGCGCCCGCCAGGCCTCGCCCTCGGCCGGCACCACCAGCATCGCCGCCGACTGCCTGCCCCGCACGTCGCCGCCCTCGGCCTCGGCGGCCAGCAGCGCAGCCATCATCCGCTCGGCGAGATCGCCGCCGCTCGCCCTGTAGGCGGCCGCCATCGCAGCCGGCACCGTCTCGGGGCCCATCATGTTGGCCTGGCAGGCGAACCCCTCTCCGACGACGTCGCCGGCGTATGGGATACAGCCCTCGCCCGTGTGTGCCGCCGCCTTTCCGCCGGCATCGACCAAGCCGAGCTGGCGGTAGCGCGCCTGCGGGTCCCCGGCCAATACGGCGGCGATCGCCGCGGCGGGGTCGAGTCCCTCCTGCAGCCGGTCGAGCGCGTTCGGCCCATGTGCGATCTCGGCGACTGACTGCGTCGCCGCCGCGCCTACGCCCGGGGCGTGCCCAGGCCACCACGCCGCCGACGGAGAACCAGTGCGACTGGACCGCCACGCCCAGCTCCCCATCGGCGGGGTCGCGGGCGACGATCGAGTAGGTCCCGCGGCGCATCGGCGCATCATCGCAGCAGCGCCGCCAGGGGTATCGTGGTGACCGCCATGGGGACCACCCCGCAGCCGCCGGCGGGCGGCGCAGCTCCGGTCGCAGACGCCGCCGACGCGGGGCCCGCGAAGGTCAGCGACCAGCTCGAACGGTGGCTGTCGGGCGACGGGCCGAAGACGCTCGGAGGGCTGATCGAGCTGTTCGGCGAGAAGAGCTTCGCGCTGCTGTTCGTGCTGCTGCTCGGCGTGCCCGCGCTGCCGCTGCCGACGGGAGGAGCGACCCACGTGTTCGAGCTGATCGCGATCCTGCTGGCGCTCCAGCTGATCGCCGGAGGCAAGCGCATCTGGCTGCCCAAGCGCTGGTGCGGCCTCGAGCTCGCCGGCCCCCGCCAGCAGCGCTTCCTGGCCGGTCTGATGCGCATGATCAGGCGCCTCGAGCGGTTCTCCAAGCCGCGCCTGCGCTTCCTCTTCAACCACCGCCTCAGCAACGCCGTCTTCGGGCTGCTCGTCGTCGGCGGCTCGCTCGGTGCGTTCCTCGCCCCGCCCTTCACGGGGCTCGACACGCTCCCCTCGCTGGGCGTCGTCCTGCTCTCGCTCGGGGTGCTGCTCGAAGACATCCTGGTCGTGATCGCAGGTGTGATCGTCGGCGTTGGCGGGGTGGCTGTGGAGATCGTCCTCGGCAGTGCCGCCGTGGGCGGAATCAAAAGCCTCTTCTGAGCGCTCTGGGCACCCGGCCCTTGGCTAGGCGCCGGCGAGCTTCCGCAGCAGCTTCTTGAGCGTCGCCAGCTCGTTCTTGGTGAGCTTCCCGAACATCTCCTCCTGCAGGCTCGCCGCGATCGCCCGGACCTGATCGAGCGTCTGCTCGCCCTGCTCGGTCAGGTAGATGCTGCGCGCCCGGCGGTCGGCGGGATGAGGGCGCCGCTCGGCCAGGCCGGCGGCTTCGAGCTCGTCGATCACCGCGACCATCGAGCTGGGGTCGATGGCCGTCTGCTCGTGCAGCTGCTGCTGGGTCAGCCCCGGCTGCGATGCGATCAGCGTCATCACGCCGAAGTCGCGCGGATGGAGCTTCTGCTCCTGCAGCGCGGTCGCGAAGCGGCGCCGTGAAGCCTCGCCCAGCCGCGCCAGCAGATACCCAGGGAACTGCGCCAGCTCCCCCGGTATCGGCCCCCTGTCCCACATCCCGTGGGCATTCTACGCCCCGCTAATCGTTTGTGATACAAATGATTTCAACGAGATACGAATGCAAAGGGGGCACGATGAGATCGTTGACTCGCTGGGTACTCGCGCACAAACGCATCGTTGTCATCTTCTGGCTCCTTCTAACCCTCGTCGGCGCGGCCTCCGCCGGCTCCGCCACCAAAGCGCTCAAACAGAGGTTCTCGGTCCCCGGCAAGGAAGGGTGGACCACCAACCAGGCCATCAACAGCCACTTCCACGGCACGGGGGGCAACACCGCGCCCCTGCTCCCGGTGGTGACCCTGCCGGCCGGCAAGTCGGTCTCCACGCCCGCCGTCGGCGCGGAACTGGCAGCGGTCGAAGCCACCGTCCGAAGGGTCGTCCCCGGCGCCCGCGTGGCGGGTTACGCCGGCACCCACGACCCCGCGTTCCTCTCCCGGGACGGGCGGACCACCTTCATCGTCGCCTACCCACCGCCCGAACCGAACGAAGCCTTCGGAAACAACCCCGAAGCCGCGAAACACCTGACGCGGGCCCTGCGGACGGCGACCGTCGGGGGTGCTCCCGTGCATGTCACCGGCTACGACGCCCTGTCTGTCCAGAGCGGCGGGGGCACCGGCCCGGGGGTCCTGCTCGAGGCCCTGCTCGGCGGCTTCGGCGCGCTGCTGGTGCTGGCCTTCGTGTTCGGCTCGTTCCTCGCCCTGGTGCCGATCATGATGGCGATCGCCTCGATCCTGACGACCTTCCTGGTCGTCTGGGGCCTGACGACCGTCACCGAAGTCTCTCCGATCGTGCAGTTCCTGATCGCCCTGATCGGGCTCGGCGTGTCGATCGACTACGCCCTGCTCGTGGTCGTTCGCTGGCGCGAAGAACGAGCCCGTGGGCTGGCCGGAGACGCTGCGATCGAACGCTCGATGGCCACCGCCGGGCGGGCCGTCGTCTTCAGCGGAACGACCGTCGCGATCGGGCTGCTCGCGCTGGTCGCCCTGCCACTCCCCTTCCTGCGCTCGGTCGGTTACGGGGGCATGCTGATCCCGCTGATCAGCGTGCTCGTGGCGATGACCCTGCTGCCCGCGGTGCTCCGATCGATCGGGCCGCGGCTCGATTGGCCTCACCGGCGCGACGACGAGCGGGCCAGCCGCTCGTGGACCACCTGGGCGAACCTGATCGTGAGACGGCGCTGGGTCGCCGCGATCGGCGCGGCGCTCGTCTTGGCGGCGCTCGTTCTCGCCGCCACCAACCTCCAGCTCGGCCTCTCGAACCTCGACACGATCGCCAAACAGGGCGACGCCAAGCTCGGGCTCGTGGCGATCGAGCGCTCGGGCATCGGTGCCGGCGCGCTGGTCCCGCACGAGGTCCTGGTCGAAGGGGCCAACCCGACTCCCGAGGCCGTCGCGACGCGGCTCCGGTCGGTCGGGGGGATCCACGGCGCGGTTGCGCCCAGCTCCCCGGAATGGCGTCAGGGCAACCTCGCCGTGGTCGATGCGTTCCCGATTCCCGACGGCTCCTCCGCCGCCGGGCGCGAAACGCTCGACAACGTTCAGGCGGCCGTGCGCGAACTCGGCGACAGCGTGCATCTCGGTGGCCTGCCCGCCCAGAACCACGACTTCATCGAAGCCGTCTACGGCAACTTCCCGTTGATGATCCTGCTGATCGCCCTGGTCACGTTCGTGCTGCTGGCGCGAGCCTTCCGCTCGCTGCTGCTGCCCCTGAAGGCCGTGATCCTGAACGTGATCAGCGTGGCCGCTGCGTGGGGCGTGCTGGAGCTGATCTGGCAGCGCGGCCACGGCTCGGACTTCATCTGGGGGATCACGGCCACCGGCTCGATCACCGCCTGGATCCCGCTGATGGTGTTCGCCTTCCTGTTCGGCCTCTCGATGGACTACGAGGTCTTCATCCTCGCCCGGATGCGCGAGGAATGGGACGCCACGGGCTCGACCGACATCGCCGTGGTGCGCGGGATCGCCCGCACCGGGCGGCTGGTCACGAGCGCGGCGCTGATCCTGTTCCTGGCATTCGTCTCGCTGGCCGCCGGCCCGCAGACCGAAATCAAAGTGCTCGCCACCGGTCTCGCGGCCGGGATCATCGTCGACGCGACGGTGATCCGGGCGCTGCTCGTGCCGGCCGTCGTCTCGCTCTTCGGCCGCTGGAACTGGTGGTTGCCGAGATTGCCCGGCGCGGCTGCTGCGGCGTGGAGCCGTCGCTGCCCGGTCGGACCGCGCCCAGCCAGGGGCCGGGCTGACCGGCAGCAGCCGTTAGGGTGGGCAGCATGGCGGCGCGATGGCCGGGCCTTCCCTTCAAGGAGTGGCGGGACACCTGCGACACGCTGCACGCGCACACGCAGCTGCTGGGCAAGCTGGCCGTTGCGCTGGCGCCTCCAGAGCCCCAGTTGCAGCACGCGGCCCTGCGGCTCACATCCCGCGGATGGGAGACCCTGCCGCTGCCGGCGCCCGACGGCTCGGGCGCCTTCAGCGCGCTGCTCGACCTGCACGTGCACGAGGCGGTGCTCGAGCACGGCGACGGGCGCAGTGCCCGCTTCGGCCTGCTCGGACGCTCCGTAGGGGAGGTCGCGCGCGGCGTGCTCGCGGCCGCCCGGGAGATGGCCGGCGAGTTCGAGATCGACCCGACGCCGCAGGAGGTGTCGTGGACGGTCCCGCTCGACGAGGACGATGAGCACATCGCCTACGACCCGGCTCAGGTTGCCCGCTACTTCGACGCTGCCACCCGCGCGGCCCTCGTGCTGGCGGATTATCGTGCGCCCTTCCGCGGGCGCTCCACGCCCGTGAACGCCTGGTGGGGCTCCTTCGACCTCGCCGTGAACCTGTTCTCCGGCCATAGCGCCGAGCCGCCCTCGCACGACTTCATCATGCGCAACGCCATGGATGCCCAGGAGGTCGCTGTCGGCTGGTGGCCCGGAGACGCCCGCTACGAGCGGGCTGCCTTCTACGCCTACGCGCATCCGGCGCCGGACGGCTTCGGCGGCGCATCGCTGGCTCCGGAGCAGGCCCGCTGGGAGGCCGGGCTCGGGGAGTTCGTGCTCGACTGGGACGACGTCGTGGCGAGCCCCGACCCGCATGGTGCCGCCGTCGCCTTCGCCCGCTCAGCCTTCCGGCACGCCTGCACGATCTGCGAATGGGACCCGGCGCTGGCCGCGACCGCACAGGGCGAACCTCCCCCCGTCGTGTAACGCGCCTCGCGGCGGCGGGACTGTAGGGGCGGAGTTCCTTCCCCCCACCACAGGAGAGACCACGATGGATTCACTGAAGCGATTTGCGGCGCCGCTCGCCGCCGCCGCCGCGCTGCTGGCGCTCGCAGCAAGCTCCGCGGCCGCCGACCAGGGCCACCACCAGCCCTTCCCCGGGCATCCGCCCCACCCCGGTCATCCCTTCCCGCCCCATCAGCCATCGCTCGGCCCGCTCTTCGTCCAGACGGACGGGCTCGGCGGCAACCAGATCGTCGCCTACGATCGCGCCGCCAACGGCACGCTCAGCCCCGCCGGCAGCTACCCAACCGGCGGTCTCGGTGGTGCGCTCGAAGGCTCGGTCGTCGACCATCTCGCCTCGCAGGGATCGCTGGTGCTCGACCGTCAGGACGGCTTGCTGCTGGCCGTCAACGCGGGCAGTGACACGATCTCCGTGTTCGGCGTCTACGGCGATCACCTGGCCCTGCGCCAGACGATCTCCTCGGGCGGCGCCTTCCCGGTCTCGATCGCCGAGCAGGATGGCCTCGTGTACGTGCTGAACGCCGAGCAGGGCGGCAACGTGCAGGGCTTCCGCGTCTTCGGCGGACGGCTCTTCCCGATCCCCGCCTCGAGCCGGGCGCTCGGGCTCGACCCCGCGGCGGAACCGCAGTTCGTGAACACGCCGGGCCAGGTCGCCTTCTCGCCGGACGGCCAGCAGGTGATCGTGACGACCAAGGCCAACGGGAACGACGTCGACGTGTTCCGGGTCGGGCCGTTCGGGCGCCTCAGCGCTGCGCCCGTGGTCAACGCGCTCCCGGCCACGGTCCCGTTCGCGGTCGACTTCGACCGCTACGGGCACCTGCTCGTCACCGAGGCAGGGCCGAGCGCGCTGGCCGCGTTCCAGCTTCAGGGCGACGGCCATCTGGTTGCGATCGGGTCGGCCCTCACCGGCCAGGCGGCAACCTGCTGGATCGCGCAGGCGGCCGGGCGCTTCTACACCTCCAACGCCGGCAGCGCCTCGCTGACCGGGTTCCAGGAGAGCGCAGGTGGCGCCGTGCTGAGCGCATTCGCGCAGACGCCAACCGACGCCGGCACCGTCGACGCCGCGGTCCCGGGCGACCAGCGTTACCTCTACGTCCAGGCCGGCGGTCCGGGCGCGGTCGACGAGTACTCGGTCGGCCCGGCGGGAGCGCTCACGGCGATCGGCTCGGTGACCGTGCCGGGTGCGGTCGGAGGCGAGGGTATCGTGGCGCCCTAGCTCCGGCTAGACGCAGTGCGGGCAGGCGGCGGGCTCTTCTGGCAGAGCGCGCCGCCGCCCGTCCCAGCTCCGCATGAATCTTCAACTAGCCATCCACGCTCTTCCCTCGCCCTCGCCGGCCCTGAATCTGGCGGCGGCGATGGCCGCGATCGCATGGCGGGCGGCACGATCGCGGGCCGGCGACGAGGATGCCGTGCTGCTCGAACGGCTGCGGGCAGGCGAGGAGGACGCCTTCCTGGAGCTGGTCGGCCGCCACCAGGCCGCGATGCTCCGTCTCGCCCGCACCTTCGTGTCGAGCGGCGCGGTCGCCGAGGAGGTCGTGCAGGACACCTGGCTGGGGGTCCTACGCGGCATCGATCGCTTTGCGGGCAGATCGTCGATCAAGACGTGGCTGCTCGCGATCCTCGTCAATCGCGCCCGCTCGACCGGCGCGAGCGAGGGCCGCAGCGTGGCGATCGGCGACGCCGGACCGGCTGTCGATTCCGCCCGGTTCGACGCCGGCGGCGCCTGGATGTCGCCGCCCCGCCACTGGGTCGAGGAGAGTCACGACCGCCTCTCGGCCGCGGGCGTGTCAGGACTGATCCGCGCGGCTCTGGAGGAGCTGCCCGCGCGCCAGCGGCAGGTCGTCGTGCTGCGCGACGTCGAGGGCCTCAGCAGCGAGGAGGTCTGCGAGGCGCTGACGATCAGCGAGGGCAACCAGCGCGTGCTGCTGCACCGGGGGCGCAGCCGCCTGCGCGAAAGGCTCGAATCGGAGCTGGCGGAGACGTGAGGCTACTGCGAGGAGAGGATCTGGCATGTCGCGAGGTGGTCGAGCTGATCACCGACTACCTCGAGGGCGAGCTGCCGCGCCGTGAGCGGCGCCGCCTGGAGAATCACCTCGCCGGCTGTGAGCACTGCGGGGAGTACCTGCACCAGATGCGCGCGACGATCGCGATCACCGGCACGCTGCGCGTCGGCGACCTGACACCGGCGATGCGCACGGACCTGCTCGGCCTCTACCGGCGCTGGCGCGAGGCGGAGGCCTGACCGGCCGGGCCTAGTCGGGCACCGCCGCGGGGGAGCGTTCCGGGTAGGCGGCCAGCGCGGCTGTGCCCAGCGCCGCGACGGCCGACAGGTAGAACGCAGCCGGATAGCCCGCCAGTGCCGCCGTCGCCCCGGCGATCGGCCCGCCGAGCCCGACGCCGATGTCGAAGAAGGCGGTGAAGGCCCCCATCGCCGAGCCGCGGCGGTCGTCCTCGACGTCGCCGACGACCATCAGCGCCAGCGACGGGAACAGCATCGAGAAGCCGATGCCGACGATCAGCGCGCCGAGGAGCGCCCCCGTCAGGGACTGGGCGGCCGCGATCAGTGTCAGGCCCAGCGCCTCGAGCAGCCCGGCCGTTGTCGCGGTGCGCCGCGCGCCCGCCCAGTCGGGCACGCGGCTGAGAACGAGCCTGCTCGCGAAGACCGCCACCGCGAAGGCCGTGAAGACGCTCGCGCCACCGCCGATGCCCCGCGCCTTGAGGGCCAGCACGACGAAGCCGGCGAGCGCCGCATAGCCCATGTTCGCGAGCGCCAGGGCGAGGCCGGGGCGGCGGGCTGCATGGGGCAGCAGCGCGGCACGCTCGGCCTCCGGGGAGAGCGCGGGCGGCGGCGGGTGCGGGAGGCGCAACGCGATCAGCGCCCCCGCCGCCGGCAGCGCGGCGGTCAGGATCCACACGGCGTCGTAGCCGGCGTGGGAGCGCAGCAGCTCGCCGAGCAGCGGCCCCAGCGACAGCCCGCCCCAGACGGCCAGCCCGAACAACCCGAGCGCGAGCCCCCTTCGGTCCTCAGGAGCGAGGTCGACCGCCCACGTTGCGCCGGCGGTGTAGACGGTGCCCTCGCCGGCCCCCACCACGAGCCGCGCGAGGATCAGCGTGGCGACGCTGTTCGAGAGCAGGTAGAGGATGCCGCCGGCACTCATCGCGAGCGCCCCGACGATCAGCACCACGCGCCGGCCCCGTCGGTCGGACTGGCGTCCCGCCAGCGGGCGGCAGACCACCGAGGTGAGGGCGAACGCGCCGACCACGAAGCCGACGGCGACGTCGCCCGAGCCGAGCGGGCCGCGCACGTAGGTGGGCAGCGTCGGCAGCGCCGCCCCGATCGCGATGAACGCGAGCAGCGCCGTCACGAAGATCCCCCAGGAGGCCGTCAGGCCCGGGCGCCGGGAGAGCCGCGCCCTGAAGCTCACGCCGACTCGCGGCTGCCGGGGGACGGGCATCTTGCTGTGCTCCCATCGGTCAAGCGCCTTTGACCTCCTGCACCAGCCAGCCGTTTCCGTCGGGGTCCTCGAAGCTGATGAACGAGCTGTAGTCGCGCCGTGCCGGGTCCAGTCCGGGTATCTGCCCCCGCTCGGTGAAGTGGAACGGCTCGGACGCCGCCACTCCCCGCTCGAGCAGCTGCGCGTGCGCCGCGTCGAGGTCGGTGACGATCAGGTGCAGGCCGAGGACCTTTCCCGCGCGGTCGGGCTGCTTCATCAGGGCGATCGAGCAGGCCGAGCCGGGCGGGTTGAGCTGCACCACGCGAAAGTCCTCGCCGGCGCTGTGGTCGACATGCAGGTCGAAGCCGACCTCCTCCATGTAGAAGGCCTTCGCCCGGTCGACGTCGGTCACCGGGACGACGATCAGTTCGAGCTTCCAGTCCATGCTTCGCCTCCAGTCGGTTTCGCTCAAGCTCATGCGGCCCGTGGCCGGCCTCTCGGCGGGGGCTTCGCGCGCCGCTTCGCCGGGAGATCTCGAGCGGGACACGGTATCTGCTCAACCGCGCCGGCCGGGTGCGCACCGGCGGAGGCGCAGCGGCGGCCGAGGGTCTCGGGGTCCACCATGGATACTCCCTCGATGTACGAGACCGACCGCGACCTCGAGGATCTCCAAAGACTCCTCGATGAAAGCTACAGCCGGGCCGGGGACCACCTGCGGTCGATCTGGGGAGAGGATGCCCGACTGGATGCAGAGCAGCTCGCCGCCGAGCTCGATGGCGTGCAGATCCTCGATCTCGCGACCGTCACGCCGCGCGGCGAGCCGCGCGTCGCGCCCGTCGACGGACTCTTCTTCCGCGGGCGGTTCTGGTTCGGATCAGCGCACAACTCGGCGCGGTTTCGCAACATCCGCGCCAACCCCGCGGTCAGCGGCGTGGTCACCCGGGGCCTTGAGACGTTCCTCGTGATCGTCCACGGCCGCGCTGTCGAGACCGATCCGCGCAGCCCTGAGGCCGGCGGGTTCGCCGACTACCCAAGGGCGGTCTACGACTTCGACTGGGATGCGATGCACCCCGACTCCCCCTACGCTCGCATCGACGCCAAGACGATGCTCGCCTTCAAGCGACGCTCCTCCTAGGCCTTCATCTTCGACCACTCGGCCTTGTGCGCCCGCTTGGCGGCCTGGTAGTCGAGCAGGGCCTGCGGCGAGTCGACGTCGCCGAGCGTGGGGTGGGGCGGCACGAGGCTCTTGGCCTTCGCCAGCTTGTAGCGCTTGGCGAGCACGGCGCCGAGTGACTTGATCTTCATCTCGCCGAAGCCCGGCAGCCCGGCGATGTTGGCGCGCAGCTGCTCGCCGTTCCTGGCGTCCTTCCAGACGCGCTCCGCATGGCCGCCGTACTCGTCGCGGACGTGCGCAGACAACTCGTGCACCCGTTCGGCCATTTTGCCGGGGAAGCGGTGGATCGCCGGTTTCTCGCGGAACACGGGGTCGAGGTCCGTCGCGGCGAGCTTCGCCGGCTCGAGCGTGCCCACCCGTTCCTTGATCGCGAGCGGACCCGCGAAGGCCTTCGGCACCGTCACCTGCTGGTCGAGCGCGAATCCGATCAGCAGCGCCATCGGGTCCTTCGCAATCAGCTCGTTCGCCGCGTCGGACTCGGTGAAGTAGAGGCGCTCGGGCACGCTCGGAATGCTAGCCGCGTGCGGGTTCGCTCGCCGCCGGGAGGCCGCCGTCGAGCGAGGGGTCGCGGCCGGCACGGCGAAGCACCTTCAGGAAGTCCTCGCTCGAGACGCCCTCCAGTCCGGCCGGGGTCGCGTAGCGCTCCATGTACGTGGCGATCATGTCGACGACCTCCTCGACGATCGCCTCCTGCTCGGCCGGGCCGCGCTCGACGCGGAAGATGTGCTCGAAGGTCCGGTCCCACAGACGCACGATCAGCCCCGCTCCGAAATGCGGTCCCTGCTCGATGAATCCCGCCCCGCGGGTGGCCGCGTGCAGAGATGCCGCCATCCTCGCGTCGAGCTGGCGGACGCTGTCCTGCACGGCGGCATTCAGGCGCGTGCCGAACCACACCGGGACGCCCTCGGGGTGGGCCTGGTGGTGGCGAAGGTGGGCGTGGGCGACAGCGGAGGTCATCGACCTGAAGGTCACCCGGTCGATCGCGCGCAGAGCCTCCTCGACGGCGCGGTCGATCGATTCGAGCTCGTCGTCCAGGTAGGCGGCGATGATCGCGTCGCGGTCCTGGAAGTAGCGGTAGATCGTCGCCACCGGGATCCCCGAGTAGCTCGCCAGCGAGCGCGTCGTGAGGGCCTCGACGCCTCCCTCGGCGAGCACCTCCCGAGCGGCCGTGAGGATCGCCTCGACGCGCTCGCGGCTGCGTTTCTGAACTGGCTCCCGCCGCGTCATCCCCCGACATCCTCTCCGAGTTCGCCGCCCGGCGACTGCGTAGCGGCGACGTACAGGACCGCCAGCGTGCGCGCCACCGCGGAAACGGCCTCATCGGGTGGCAGCAGCTCCGGATGGTGAAGGGGACGCGCCACGAAGCCCGGCGCGCCGTCGAGCCCGACGAACGCCATCGCCAGCGCGGCGTGCTCGCCGAAGAAGGAGAAGTCGTCCGATCCGGCGGAGCGCCACGGCGGGGCGAGCCGCTGTCCGCCGGCGCCGAGCAGCTCACGCGCCCGCGCGACGATCGCCGGATCGTTGCGCAGCGCCGGCTCGCCCGGCGTCAGGCGCACGACGCCTTGGCAGCCGTGCGCAGCGGCTACCCCTGCCACCACCTCGCGGCTGAGCTCGCGGAGCAGCTCGCGGTCCTGCTCGCGGTGCGCCCGCAGGGCCCCTCGAGCACGCGCCGTCGCCGGGATCACGTTCTCGGCACTGCCCGCCTCGAGCACGCCGATCGTGACCGTCGCCGGATGCAGCGGGTCGACGCGCCGGCCGGCGGCGGCGTGCAGTGCGAGCACCGCCTCGCTCAGAGCCAGCACCGGATCGCGGCCGAGGTGCGGATAGGCGCCATGCGTCGTCTCGCCGGAGATCTCGATCTCGATCGCGTCACACGAAGCGTTCACGGGCCCCGCATCGATCGCGACCGATCCCCACGGCAGCTGCGGGTGGATGTGGGCCGCCACCACGGCTCGCGGCGCGAGCCGCTCCAGGGCCTGCTCGGCGATCATCCTGGCGCCCGACGGATAGGCCTCCTCGCTCGGCTGGAAGATCGCCAAGAGCGGCGCCGGCAACTCGTCGCCGAGCCGGCCGGCAGCTCGCACCAGCGCGACCAGCGCCGCCATGTGCACGTCGTGGCCGCAGGCGTGCATCGTCTCCCCGCGCGCGCTGAAGTCGGCACCGCTGGCCTCCCTGACCGGCAGCCCGTCGAGCTCCGCTCGCACCGCCACCGCGGACGATCCATCGCCCGGACCGACCAGTGCCAGCAGGCCCGTCCCCGCGACCGGCTCGGTCTCGGTGGGCAGGGCGGCGGCGATCGCCGCCGAGGTCTCCCGCTCACGGTGGGCCAGCTCCGGCGCTTCGTGGAGGCGCCGGCGCAGCGCCATCGCCTCCTCGAGCTCCCCCTCCAGCACGGTCAGCAGGGCGCTCAGCGTCTGCTCAGTAGACCTCGGCATAGCGCGCGCAGCTCTCCTGAAGCCGCAGTCCCGCGGTCGCGGTGAGCTCCGCTCGCTTGAGGCTCGCGTAGGCCTCGTGCAGCTCCGGCCCGAGCCATCCGCGGGCGGAGTCGTCGGCCTCGAGCGCGGCCAGCGCCTCCTCGAGCGAGCCGGGGAGAGCCCCCACGCCGAAGCGCTCGGCCTCCTCGCCGGCGAGCGTCGCCGGGTCGCGGTCGAGCACCGGCGGCGCGGCCAAGCGCTCCTCGATCCCCTCCAGGCCCGCCCGCACGATCGCGCCGAGTGCCAGGTAGGGGTTCGCCGCCGCGTCGGCGCCGCGGAACTCGAGCCGCATCTGTCGTGAGCGCTCGCCGCCGCCGGTACCCAGCAGCGGCGGGATCCGCAGCAGCGCTTCGCGGTTTCGCTCGCCGAGGCAGACGGCGCCCGCGCTCCAATGGTGAGGGCTCAGGCGCTCGGCCGACACCGGGCTGGGCGCGCACAGCGCCGTCAGAGCACCTGCGTGGGCGAGCACTCCGGCCGCGAAGCTCCCGCCGAGCTCGCTGAGCTCGCCGGGCCGCCCGGGATCGTGGAGCAGGGGCCGGCCGTCGGCCCCCGCCAGGCTGATGTGTATGTGCACCCCGTTGCCCGCCTCGGCCGGATCCAACAGCGGCACGAACGTCGCCCGCGAGCCCTCCCGGCGAGCGACCTCACGGACGACCTCCCGCAGCACCACGGCCCGGTCCGCCGCCTGCAGGCCGCCGGCGGGCGCGACTGGAACCTCGAACTGGTGACTCGCGAACTCTGCGAAGAAGCGCTCGGGCTCGACTCCCGCCTCGACGAGCGCGTTCATCACCGCCGTCGCGAACGGCTCGGCGGCTCGCATCGCCGCCAGCGAGAAGGGTAGCGGCGAACGCTCGGGCCGCAGCAGCTGGAACTCATGCTCGAAGCTCGCCGAGACCGTCGCCCCGGCACGCTCGGACAGCTCCCCGAGCACTCGCTTGAGGAACGTCCGCGGACAGCACGCCCAAGGCCCGCCGTCGGTGTCGACGATGTCACAGAGGACGAGCTCCAGCGCGCTCTCGGCCGGCTCGTCGCCGACCCGCACGTGCGTGTCGGGGTCGGGCATCAGGCGCAGGTCGCCGGTCGAGCCGAACGGGTTGGGCTCGGCGAGCGGGCCGAGCGGCGTCAGCGCCAGGTTGGCGGGCACCCAGCCGATACCTGCGTCGAGGTGCTCCTGCAGCTCGGAGGCGAACACGGCTCGGCCCCTCACGATGGCCCCCAGGTCGCAGGCCACGAGCGCCACCAGCTCGGTGGTCGTCATGCCACCGCCTGCCCGCTGACGGTGCCGTTGTCCCACAGCTCCTCGGTGAGCCCGAGCGCCCCGGCGCGCTCGCGCAACGGCGCCGCGTCGGCTCCGCTGGCGACCACGAGCACTCCCCCGGCCGGCTTGTCCACTCGCGCGATCGCCGCCGCCAGCCGCTCTCGCGGCTGCAGGTGCACGCCGCGGTCGCCCAGCGCCGGGTAGGTGTCGGCGACGGCGTACAGCCGCCCGCCCGGCCCGTCCGTGCGGGCGACCACGCAGACGAAATGCCCGACGTCCCAGTCCGGCGGCGGTCCGTCCAGCACGCCCTCGTAGAGATACGCGAGCAGCTGCGAGGGCGTGGGCCGGCCGCCCCACAGATGGTGCGTCGCGAGATTTGCGATCAGCGTCACCGGACCCTCCGCGGCGGCCGCGGCGTCGAACATCCCGTCGAGGCTCGCCGCCGTCCAGGGGCCGCTGTAGGGGATCGCCGTGACCTCGCCGGCTCCGAGCTGCTCGATCGCCCGCGCCACCCCGGCGGCCGTCGTGCCCGACACCTCCGGGTCCTCGATCGTCGGCAGGCGCAGGCGGTAGTCGCGCCGGCCGGCTTCGCCTCGGGGCAGCGTGTCCGGGTCGCGCCCCACCGAGACGATGCTCTCGGCCGCCACCGCCACGGCGTCCTGATCGATCGGCTCGGCGCCGGCGCGCACGAGGCCGGCGGCGTTCAGCGCCAGAGCCCCGCAGAACGCACCGCACAGATCGTCGCGCTGGGGCAGCTCGCGATCGTGGTAGGCGAGCAGCGCACGGGCGCCGGGGAGCAGGATGCTCTCCAGCGCTCCCGGCCTCGCCACGGTCAGCCTTCCGTAGTCCGCGGCGCGTAGCGGTGGTGGAGCATCAGCGCGTTGCCGTCCGGGTCGGCGAAGAAGGCCATGTGGCAGACGCCGGTGTCGAGCGTGTCCGCCGCGAAGGTGACGCCGCGCTCTTCGAGCGCCGCCCGGGCCACGCCCACGTCCTCTACGTGCAGCGCGATCGCCGTGTGGTTGACGTTGTGGCCGATCCCCATCTTCTCGCCGTCGATGATGCTGAGGGTGAGGTTGCCGGTCTCGAACTCCGAGTAGTTGCGCTCCGGCATGTAAACCGAGCGCCGCAGGCCGAGCGTGTCCCCGTAGAAGCTCGCCGCTGCATTGATGTCGTGCGTCGAGAGCGCGACGAAGTCCACGCCTCCAACGATCTGCGCGCCATCGTTCATGGTCTGAGCCTCCCTTGATGTCGATCTTCACAAGCCGAGCGCCTCTGGTTGATAGCACGTAGGCTCCACCATGCAGATCCGCACCGCCCGACAGAAGAAAGGACGCCGCCGATGAGCTGGGACTTTCAGACCGAGCCCGACTTCCAGGAGCAGCTGGACTGGATGGGAGAGCTCGTCCGCGAGGAGATCTGGCCGCTCGAGGCGATCTGGCACGAGCTCGGCCTCGAGGGCCTGACACGAGCGATCGCCCCGATCCAGGAGATGGTCAAGGAGCGGGGCCTGTGGGCGGCTCACCTGCCCCCCGAGCTGGGCGGCCAGGGAATGGGCCAGGTGCGCCTTGGCCTGATGCACGAGATCCTCGGCAGCTCCCCGATCGCGCCGCTAGCCTTCGGCAACGCGGCGCCCGACTCGGGCAACTCGGAGCTGCTCGCGATGGCCGGCACCGACGAGCAGAAGGACCGCTGGCTGCACCCGCTGCTGGCGGGCGACCTGCGCAGCGCCTTCAGCATGACCGAGCCTCACACGCCGGGCTCGGATCCCACGCAGCTGGCCACTCGCGCCGAGCGCGACGGCGCGGACTGGGTGATCGAGGGGCGCAAGTGGTTCTCCTCGAACGCCTCGATCGCCGACTTCCTGATCGTGATGGCGGTCACCAACCCCGAGGCCCGTGCCTCCCAGCGCGCCTCGATGTTCATCGTGCCGACCGACACCCCCGGCGTCGAGATCCTGCGGGACGTGCCGACGATGGAGCATCCCTGGGAGCAGTACGGCGCCTATGGCGGGCACGCGGAAATCGCCTACGAGAGCGTCCGTGTTCCCGCCGAGGCGCTGCTCGGCGGCGAGGGCGAGGGCTTCATCCTCGCCCAGCACCGGCTCGTGCCCGGGCGGATCCATCACTGCATGCGCTGGCTCGGCGTCGCTCGTCGGGCCTTCGACATGATGTGCGAGCGTGCCACCTACCGGCACGCCCACGGCTCGCTGCTTGGCACAGAAGCAGACCGTTCAGAACTGGGTCGCCGACAGCGCCGCGGAGATGCAGGCGGCGCGCCTGATGACACTGCACGCCGCCTGGACGATGGACACCCAGGGGGCGAGCGCCGCGCGCACGCAGGTCGCCCTGATCAAGTTCTTCGGGGCGAAGGTGCTGCACGACGTCGTCGACCGGGCCCTCCAGCTGCACGGCTCGCTGGGCTACTCGACCGACCTGCCGCTCGAGCAGATGTACCGCTTCGCGAGGGCCGCCCGCATCTACGACGGGCCCGACGAGGTGCACCGCCAGTCGGTCGCCCGGCACATCCTCGCGGGTTACCAGGCGCCGGCTGACGGCGTCCCCACCGAGCACCTGCCGACCCGTCGCGCGCAGTCCCGGGAGCGCTTCGCCGAGCTGCTCGAGACGGTCACCGCCAACGATTAGCCCGCGCCCCGTCGGGGTGGGTATTCGCGCCGAAGTCGGCGTGCGCAATCGTCTATAGGCGTGAAGACGATCGCGCACGCGGCGGGCGCTCCGTCGGCGTCGCTTCTAGGCTGAGGCGATGGCAGCGGGCGCCAAGCAGCCACCGGCCGTGTTCGACCCGGCCGCCTTCGAGAGCTTTCGCTTCCTCTCGCGCGAGCTCGACGAGCGCGGCGTGGTCACGCTCCGCTACGCCCTCGATGACGGCCCACAGTTCCTCGAGCGCATCACCGTGCCGCCGCCGGAAGCGCTCGAAGCCGAGCGACGGGCCTCGGTCGAGGGCCTGCTCTCGCTCCTGCACTGGGTCGCCGGCGTCAGCTACTTCAAGGCCGCCCTGCCGGCGACCGTGCGATGCGAGTCCGGCGACCCGGGCCCGGCCGCGGCGGCGCTGCTCGAGGCGCTCTACTCCGAGGGCCTCGGTGAGCTCGCCTACGTAAACCGCCTCGAGGCGCTGCCGCGACCGCGCTTCCCGCGCGCGGCCGGCGCGAGCCCGCCGCCGCCGGCACCCCGCGATCCGGCCCGGGTGCTCGTGCCCGTGGGCGGCGGCAAGGATTCGGTCGTGGCGATCGAGGCGGTGCGGCGGGCGGGCGTCGAGCAGGCCCTGTTCTCGATCGGTGACGCGCCGCCGATCGCCCGCACCGCGGACGTCGCCGGCCTCCCTCGCCTGATCGCCAGGCGCGAGCTCGACCCCCTGCTGTTCGAGCTCAACGCCGCCGGAGCGATCAACGGGCACGTGCCCGTCACCGCGATCGTGGCCTGCGTGGCGATGCTGACGGCGGCCCTGCACGGGTTCGACGCAGTCGCGCTCGCCAGCGAGCGCTCGGCATCGGCCGGCAACGTGCGCTGGGAGGGCATCGAGGTCAACCACCAGTTCAGCAAGAGCCTCGCCGCGGAGCGGCTGCTCAGCGCGGCCGTGGCCGAGCTGGGCGCCCCCGTCCGGCAGTTCTCGATCCTGCGCCCGGCGTCTGAGCTCGCGATCGCTCGTGCGTTCGCCGGCCTCGAGCGCTACCACGGAGCCTTCACGAGCTGCAACGCGATCTTCCGGCTCGACCCGGCGCTCCGGGCCTCCTCGTGGTGTCGCGACTGCCCGAAGTGCCGCTTCGTGTTCCTCGTGCTGGCCCCCTTCAGCGATCCCCGTCACATGCTCGAGATCTTCGGCACCGACCTGCTCGACGAGGAGGTCCAGTTCGAGGGCTTCGCGCTGCTGGCGGCGAGCGGCGGACACAAGCCGTTCGAGTGCGTGGGCGAGGAGCAGGAGAGCCTCGCCGCGATGCGCATGCTGGCCGCCGACGAGCGCTGGCGCGAGCATGCCGTGGTGAGGCGCCTGGCAGCCGAGGTGCTGCCGGGCCATCCGCTGCCCGAGGGCGACCCGCGGTCGGTCCTGGCGCTGGGCTCCGACCACGACGTGCCCGCGGGGCTGATGGACGGGGTCCGTGCGCTTCTCCGAGCTTGAAGGACGCCGCGTCGGCGTGTGGGGCGCCGGGCGTGAGATCGCCTCGCTGGCCGAGCAGATCGCCAGGCGCCTGCCGGCCGCGCGGATCGCCGTTGCGGCCTTCGACACGATCCCCTCCACCGGCCTGCCCGAGGCGCTCGAAGCGTTCGCCCCGCAGCTGGTCACCGGCGCCGAGGCGCAGCCGGCGCTGTCCGGCTGCGATGTCGTCGTGCGCTCACCGGGTGTGTCGATCCACCGGCCCGAGCTGCGGGCGCTGAGCGGGGAGGGGGTGCCGGTGACCACCGCCACCTCCCTGTGGCTCGCCGAGCGCGCGGGCCGGCGGGTGGTGGGTGTGACGGGCACCAAGGGCAAGAGCACCACGGCGGCGCTCGCACATCACCTCGCTCGCGCCGCCGGCGAGGAGGCGGAGCTGGCGGGCAACATCGGGCGCCCGGCGCTCGACCTGCTCGACTGCGGCTCCGAGTCGCTCGCGATCGTCGAGCTCTCCAGCTACCACGTCGCCGATCTCGCCGTCGGCCCCGAGGTGGCAACGATCACCAACCTCTACGCCGAGCACGCCGACTGGCACGGCTCCGAGCGGGCCTACCGCGCCGAGAAGCTGCGGATCCTCGGGCTGCCGGGTGTCAGGCAGGCCGTGCTGCCGGGGCGCCAGCCCGAGCTCCGCTCGGCGCCGACGAGCGCGGAGCGCCGCCTGTTCGGCGATCCGGCGGGCTGGGATCTGGCCGGCGGCGCCATCACCTTCGCCGGCGCGCCCCGAATCGAGGCCGACCGTCTGCCGCTGCCCGGCGAGCACAACGCCCTGAACCTCTGCGCGGCGCTGACCGCGCTCGAAGCGGCGGGGCTGCGGTTGCCCGAGCTGCCCGGCGCGCTGGCCGGCTTCGAAGCTCTCGCCCACCGCCTGCAGACCGTCGCCGAGAGCGGCGGACTGCGGTGGGTCGATGACTCGATCTCGACCACCCCCGAGTCGGCTCTGGCGGCCCTCGCGAGCTTCCAGGACGGCCCCGTCGTGCTGCTCGGCGGCGGCCAGGACCGCGGCCAGGACTTCACCGCGCTTGCCCGGGAGCTTGCCCGGCGCGACGCCACGCTGGTCGCGATCGGCACCACCGGGCCGCGCCTGATCGCCGCCGCCCGCGACGCCGGCCTGCCCGCCGCCCGGGCGATCGCCGCCGACGACATCGAGCACGCCGTGGCGCTGATCCGCGCCCACGCCATTCCGGGCTCTGTGGTGCTGCTCTCGCCGGCCGCCCCCAGCTACGACGGCTTCCGCGATTTCGAGGAGCGCGGCGAGCGCTTCGCCGCGCTGGCGCGAGCCGGCGGCACCTGACCGCGTCGCGAGGTCCGCCCGCCGCCCGCCCGTCCCGGTCCGTTCGGGCCGAAAAGCGGCCGGCGCCGCCACCCACCAGGGTGACGGCGCCGGCCATCGCTGCTCAGGTGCTCAGAACGCTACGGGCAGAGCGGGTTGCTCGGAACGTTTTCGCACGGGTTCGGCATCGTTTCCTGCGACGGCGGCGCCGGCTGTCCAACCGGTTTCCGCAGCAGAGCCGATTCTTCGGAGAGGATCACCACGTAGCCGATCGCAGCCAGGCCGTTGTTCGGCGGCGGCGTCGTGTTGTTCTGGCATCCCCAGGTCCCTTCGATGTTCACCGGGAACGTCCCCGCGGTCAGCGAGTTGCCGGTCACGCAGTTCATCGTCGACATGTGCTGGTGGTACGGGTAGATCCCGCCCTGCAACGTGATGTCGCTGGCGAATTCTTTGCCGCTCGTACCGTTTTCTTCGAACACGTTGTCGGCGATCTTGTTGCCGGTGAGCTGGAAGAAGATCGTGCGTGTGCACAGGCCTTTTTCTTCCAGTTCCTGCGTGCAGCCTTCTTCCGGCGGGTAGGGGTTCGGGTACTCGAAGCCGAGCACGCCGTTGTTCACGTTCTTCGTGATGACGTTGTTTTCGATCAGGTCGGCGGCATCACCCGGAAGCTCGACGCCGACGCCCCACGGCGCGTGTTCCGTCGAAGGGTTGGCCGGGACTTCGAGGTCGTTGTTTTCGGTCACCAGGTTTTCCTTGAAGATCGTGCACCTGGCGATGTTGGTGGTCGTGAATTTCACGTACGGCGAGTGGGGTTTGTGCGCGTCGCACTTCCCGTTCTGCGGCGGCGGGCCGTCGCCGGGGTTTTCCCCGTTCGGCACGATCCCGGCCGAGTTGTGCCGGAAGGTCGATTTTTCGATCACGAGACGACCGCCGGAGTTGGACCCCGAGTAGCCGACCGCGTTGTATTCAATCGTCGCTTTGGAGACACGCGCTTTGCATTCCCAGCAGGCGCCGATGTAGATCCCCGAGTCGTTGTAGCCGGAGGCGTAGATGTTTTCCCATTCGCCTTCCTTCTCGTTCTGCGTGAAGATCCCGTAGCCGCCGTTGAGCGTCGTGTCATAGGCGGTCAGGTACTTCCCGATCCAGCCGTGCGCGCCCTCGCGGTTGGAGTTCTCCCCGCCGTCCCAGTAGAAGCCGTTGCCCTCCGGGCCGTCCGGCGTCGGGCGGTCGTAGTTGCGCGCCGTCATGTTTTCGATCGACACGTTGTTCGTCTTCAGGACCTCGATCCCGTTGCTGCCGCCCGGGGCTGCTTCGCCTTTGCCGTCCAGCACAACGGAGTTGCGGTCCATGCCGCGGATGTGGATGCCGCTGTGGGCGCTCGTCACCACGACTTCTTCGTTGTAGGTGCCCGGTTCGACCAGTACCCAGTCGCCGTACTTGTTGCGCGTAGCGTTGACGGCCGCCTGGATCGTCGTGTAGTAACTGGTGTTCGGCGGGATCGGCCCCGGGGGCGGCCCCGACTGGCTGACGATGTTCACGTGCGGCGTTTTTGACGCGAGCGCGCTGGAGGTCATCGCCCCGAAGGCGACGACGGCGACCAGCGCGCCGATCAGATATCTCGCGCGAGCAGCGCTCCGCGCGCTGCGCGACCTGGCAGTACCTCTCAACGGCATCCTCAAACCCTCCTCATCGATGGACCGCGGTAGGCGATCCGGGAGGTGACCGGGCTCTATCACTCGCATCCTCCATGCAAGAGCCCACTCCGCCTCGCCCGCGAGGCGCACTGCCGCAGGCGCCGGGTTTCTCCTCGGCGCGGCACGCAGTGTACTGGGCTCCAGATCCAAAAAGCAAGCTGGAGGCGGCCTCCGCTCAGGCGTCCTGCGGACCGTCCTCAGGCTGCTCGCCGCCGGCCTGCGGCGCCGGGCCGCCTGGCAGGTCCTCCGCGGCCGCGGCGGCCGCGGCCCGGTTCTCCTCCTCGACCGCCAGCCAGATCTCCTCGCGATAGATCGACACGCCCTTCGGCGCCTCGATGCCGAGCCTGACCGTGTGGCCGCTGACGCCCATCACCGTCACGAGGATGTTGTCCCCGATGACGACGCGTTCCCCGGGGCGTCGCGTCAGGATCAGCATGTGACCCGAGTATGAAGCACGCGCCGGGCGCTCCCGGCCGGCAGGCGGCCCGCGGCCGGGCTAGGCGGCGTCGGCCGAGCGCGTCGTCTCGGCCGCCCGAGGGGGAGCGAGCTCGAACAGCGGCGCCTGCAGGGGCGCATCCTCGACGGTGTTGAGCAGCTGGAAGCCGCGGCCCTCGTGGATCACGATCGGCGCCCGCAGGTTGGCCGTGATCTCGCGCGGCTCGGGGGTGGCGCGCACAGTCACATACACACGCGTGTCGCCCAGCTCCGCGATCCCGGCCTCCCGCAGGTCCTCCTCGGCGACGTCGAAGGCGAAGTCGGCGAAGAACGAGCCCGGAGGCACCACCGGCAGGGCCAGCGCCGGGTCCTCGAGGTTGTGCAGCCAGCGGAAATCGGTGCCGGGGTTGCGGTCGAGCAGCGCCCACCGCCGGCCGCCGAGCCCGATCAGGCCGCGGGGGAACTCGATCACGTCCTCCTCGGAGATCTCGACGGTGCCGAAGCGGGCGCTCTCGAAGGTCAGGGGCATGGGCTTGGTGTCTCCTTGCTCTGCCTAGTGGAGGAAGTTGAGCAGCGATTCCTGGACGATGTTCGCCCCGGCTCGCAGCGCCGCCTCGTAGGCGGCCTGCTGGTTTGAGTACTCGATCGTGGTCTTGGCGATGTCCGTGCCGATCGTGCTGGAGAGGCCTCTTTCGATCGACCCCTGCAGAGCTTCGATCCGCGAGGAGGCCGCCTGCAGCTGGTTGGTCGCGCTGCCCACCTCCGACTGCAGCTCGCTGAGGCCGTCCATGCTGGCGTCGAGAGCTTTGAGGTCTTTGGTGCTGAGCTTGGCGCGGCTTTCCGGCGTGGCTTCGCCGAGGTGCTGCTGGATCGTGCGCAGGACATCGAGCAGCTTGCCGTCTTCGGATTCCTTGCCACTGCCGAGGACCGAGGAGAGATCGGTGTTGACGACGACGGTCGCGTTGGGCCCGAACAGCCGCGCGATCGATTCGGTGTTGCCTTTGAATTCGTCTCCGGCTTCGCCCTGCGCCCAGGGTGGCGTCGAGGTCTGCGTGCCGGAGAAGACGAACTGACCGGCGAACTGGGTGTTCGCGTCCTGCTTGATGGTTTCGGTCAGCTGCCCGATCTCGGTCGAGATGTTCGCGAGGTCGCCGGCGTTGTTGGTGCCGTTGGAGGCCTCGAGGACGAGTTCGCGTACGCGCTGCACGACCGTGGCGATGTTCGACATCGCGCCGCTCGCGGCCTGGGTCCAGGAGATTCCGTCCTGCACGCTCGAGGCGTAGGAGGAGAGGCCGTCCAGCTGGCTCTGCAGGTCGATCGCGTGGCTGGCCCCATACGGGTTGTCGGAGGGCTCGAGGATCGTCTTGCCGGAGGACAGTTCGGCGGCGCTGCGCTCGAGCGAGCCGAGCGAGGAGTTGAGGTCGTTGAGCGTCGCCCCGGTGAGCATCGCGTCGGTGATCCGTCCCGTCATCCCTACAGCCCCGCCCGTCCGGTGTGCTCGATCAGCGTTTCCAGCATCTCGTCCATCGCTGTCAAGGTCCGCGCAGAGGCCTGGTAGCCGCGCTGGAAGGTGATGAGGTTCGTCATTTCTTCATCGAGCGAAACGCCTGAGACGGCTTGCCGCTGGTTGCCGATCGCGGTCAGGGTGGTCTGCAGGTTCGACTGTTCGTCCTTGGCGCCCTGAACGGTGCTGCCGACGAGGCCGACCAGCGACGAGTACCCCTGATCGGCGGCGCCGCCGCGTAGCCCCGCGATCGCGAGCGCCACGTCGTTGCCCCCCGGCGCTTCGGTCGAGGAGGTCTGCACTTCGGAAGCCGCCACGGCGACCTTCAGCGTGGCGGCGGTCGTGCCGGTGAAGAACGGCGTGGCCGTGTGCAGTTCGTTGACCGTCGAGGCCACGGCGGCGGCGACGGCGTCGAGTTCGCCCTGGAAGGTCGCGAGCCCGCCGCCCGGGCCGGTCAGGCTCAGCAGCGCGCCGAGCTGTCCGCCCGCGCCCGCGGTGAGCGCCTGCGGCCAGGTGACGGTCGTTCCTTCGACGAGCGGTTTGGCGGCGTCGCCGAAGCTCACCGTGTCGGTGCCGTCGGAGAGCCGGGTGACGGTCACGTTGGCGAGCGAGGAGAGCTTGTCGATCAGCAGATCGCGGCGGTCGAGCATGTCGTTGGGGGGCTGGCCGGCCTGTTCGGCCTGCTTGATCTGTTCGTTGAGCTGAGCGATCTGGCGCGCGTCGTCGGCGACTTCGCCGCTCACGCCGGTGCGCGCTTCGTACTGCTGGCTGGTCTGGGCGGAGATCGTCTGCAGCTGCGCGCTGAGCTGGTTGAAGGCGCTCGCGAGACGCTGGCCGGCGGCGACAACGCCCTCCTTCGCCGCTTCGCTCGTCGGTGCTGCGGCGAGACTGTTCCATGCGCTCCAGAAGTTCGAGAGCTGGCTGGCGATGCCGGCGCTGGAGGGCTCGTTGAACGCGCTCTCTGCCTGTTCGAGCTCTTCGGCCTGGGTCGCGGCTCCGCTCAGCGCGCTGTTCTGCGTGCGGTATTGCGCGTCGAGGTAGGCGTTGCGGATCCGCGTGTACGTCTCGATCGTGACGCCCGTGCCGAGCTGGGCCCCCTGGCCCGTGACGGCCGACAGCGAGGGGATCGCGATCGCCTGGTTGGTCTCCATCACCACGCGCTCGCGCGAATAGCCTTCGGTGTTGGCGTTGGCGATGTTGTGACCGGCGACGTCCAGCGCCTGCTGCTCTGCCAGCAGCCCGCTGAGGGCCGTCTGCAGTCCCTGAAGCGTGGGGATCGACATCCTCTAGGCCCTCAGGTCCAGGACGTGAAGCTCGCCGTGAGGGCGGGCGCGGGTGATCGGCGTCGAGGAGCCCCTTGTGTCGTACCCGTTGACGCCGTCGATCGCCAGCTGTCCCATCAGGTGGTCGAGGAAGCCGAGCTCGATCTGCATGATCGCGCGGTTGCAGGCGTGCTCGCGCTGGAGCTCGGCGAGCAGCCCCTTCAGCTCGGAGCTGCGAGCGTTCGCCCGTTCGGCCTGGTCGGGGCGCATCAGCGCCAGCAGTCCGCTGAGCGTGACCGTCTCCGCGGCCACGCCGAGCCGCTCACCGCAGCGCGCCAGCAGCAGCGAGCGCTGCTCGTCGAGCAGCTGGCGCCGTCCCATCTCGCCCCGGAGCATTCCCGCCAGGCGCACGACGGCCTGGACGTCGTGATCGCGGATCGCCGCGCCCTGCTCGAGGACGACGGCGAGCAGGCCCCGCGTCGAGGAGATCTGGTCGTCGAGGTGGGCGATCACCGCGCTCGCCAGCTCGCTCTCGCGCGGTTGGGAGGGCTGCAGCGTGCCGGTCACGCGCTCGTGCCTCCGGTCGTCTCCGACGGTGTGCCGCCGGCAATCGGCGCTGCGGGCGCGACGGCGCCCGGGGCGGTCGCGGCGGCGGGCGGCGGGGTGCCGACGCGGCTCTGCATGTCCCGTGCGAGCTCAGCGGCCAGGCCCAGCCCGCCGCCCGCGGAGACGCCGTCGGCGAGGGCCCCGGAGAGCATCGTCGAGAGCACGCCCGAGCCCGCCCCGGCGGAACCCCCGGAGGAGCCTTCTTCTTCGCCCGTCTGCTGTTCGCCCAGGCCGGCGGTGGCGTTCAGCGAGGCGGCCAGCTGGCGCGTCAGCATCGCTTCGAACTGCAGCCCGAGCGCGTAGTCGCGCTGGACCTCGGCGGAGCCGTTGCGCACCCACGCCGGCGCGTTCGACGCGGCGCCGGCCGGAAGTCCAGCGGGCTCGACGGTCATGCTCGGAGCTGGTTCGCGATCGCCATCATCTGGCTCTCCGTCTGGATCGCCGTGCTCGACATCTGGAAGGCCCGCTCGGCGGTCATCATCGTCGCCATGTCCTTGCCGACGTCGACGTTCGAGTCCTCGAGGGCGCCCTGGTGGATCAGGCCCGGCGCCGGATGGGGCGCGCCGCTGGCGGCGTTCGGCACCAGCAGGCCGTCCCCTTCGGCGGCGAGGTGGTCCGGTGCGGTCACCGTGACGAGCTTGATCTGGCCGAGCTTTTTGCCGCCGGCCGTGATCGTGCCGTCGCCGCCGATCCGCAACTCGCCGGCGGTGACACCGGCGGGGAGTTTGATCGGCGGGCTGAGGCGGTTGCCCTCGGAGTTGACGATCTGGCCGCTCGCCATCGACGCCGAAGGCGCCGTCGCGGGTCAGCGCCATGGTGCCGTCGGCGCGAGTCACCTGGAAGTACCCGGCGCCTTCGATCGCGAGATCGAGCGGGTTGCCTGTTTCCTTCAGCGCCCCCTGCCCCTCGCTGCGGCCGACGATGCGGGCCTCGGCGCCGGCGCCCGCACCGGTGTCGGTGCCGGCGAGGCTGACGCGGTTGTAGAGCAGATCGCCGAACGCGACGCGCTCGGACTTGTAGCCGTCGGTGGAGAGGTTGGCGAGGTCGTTGCTGACGGCATCGAGCTGCAGTTGCTGCGCCGCCATTCCTGCCGCTGCCGAGTAGAGACCTTCGAGCATTCGCCCGTCACGTCCTGATCGTCGAGGGTGCGTGGGGCCGGGCGGTATCGCGCCCGGCGATCCATGCCTTGCCCTCCGGTGATCGGCAGCGCGACCGTGAGCTTGAGCGCTGGGCCGGGGCTGGCGCGCGCCTAGGCGCCGCTGCCGAGCGAGCCGACCTGCGTGGAGGCCTGCTGCATCGTCTGGCCGATCGCCTGAATCGCCTGCTGGCCGGATTGGAAGCTGCGCAGCGAGCCGATCATCTCGATCATCACTTTCGCGGCGTCGACCCCGGAAGCCTCGAGCGATCCCTGGCGGACGACGCCGGCGGCCCTGCCGGACGCTTTCCCCGCATAGAGGTTTTCGCCCTGCTTTTCGACCGCGCCCAGTTCGAAGCAGCCGACGGCGGAGGAGGAGAGCGTGCCGCTCGCGGGCACTTTGATCTGCGCGCCACTCTGCGACAGGACGGGGTTGCCGTTCTGGTCGGTGAGCACACCGGCGGCCGTCGCGGTGAAGCGGCCGTTGCGCGTGTAGCGGACCCCCTGCGCGGTCTTCACCGCGAAGAAGCCCTTGCCCTGGATCGCGAAGTCCAGCGGTTCGCCCGTTTCCTGGATCGAGGCCGGCGTCAGGTCGGTGTAGGTCGCGCCCAGCGCCACCCCTTCGTCGACCGCACCGACGGGGACGCCGCCCTCGGTGTTGGCCAGCAGCACCGCTCCGAAGTTGTGCTGGGGCGACTCGTCGGCCTTGTAGCCGGGGGTCGAGGCGTTGGCGAGGTCGTTGGAGAGCTGATCCTGGCGGGTCTGCTCGGCGACCATGCCCGACGCGGCAATGAAGAGCCCGAGATCCATCTTGGCCTGGTCGTCGGCCGCCCGGGGCGATTCTTTAGCGCGCCCGCCGAAGCTGCACCCGGCGGGAGTGGCGCTCTGCGCAGGCGCCGGCGCTCAGCCGACGGCGCTGAACAGCGGCGCCTCGCCGGCGAGCTGCTCATAGAGGCGGCGGCGCAGCTGTGTGTGGATCTGCGAGACGCGGCTCTCCGAGACACCCAGGCGCTCGCCGATGTCCCGCAGCGTCCAATCCTCGACGTAGAGCAGCACCGCCACCTCGCGCTCGGTGCTGCTGAGACGCGCGAACGCCCTGCGGAAGCGCTCCTTGGCTTCGCGTCGCTCGGCGCTGAGCGTCGGATCGCTGTCGCTGTCGGTGCTCTCGATCGTGTCGATGCGCTCGATCGTGGGGCCTCGTCCGAGCGCACGACCCGGTTCAGAGACCCGACCTCGGCGAGTGCCACCTGGTCGAGTCGGTTGGTCAGCTGGACCGGCGTCATGCCGACCCGGGCCGCCAGCTCCTCGCGGTCGGGCTGGCGTTCGTGGGTGGCGAGGAAGCTTTCGCGGGCCCTGTTGATCGTGCGCTCGTCGCGGCGCAGCGAGCGGGGAGCCCAGTCGTGGCGGCGCAGCTCGTCGAGCACCGCGCCGTGGATCCGGGTCCATGCGTACTGCTCGAGCGTCGCGCCCTTGTCGGGGTCGAAGCGATCGATCGAACGGATCAGCGCCTCGAGCCCGCAGGAGAGGAAGTCCTCGACGTCGCACTGCGCCGGCACCTCGCGGACCTTGCGGTAGACGATGTAGCGGACCATCGGCATGAACATGAAGATCAGCCGATCGCGCAGCGCGCGGTCTCCGGTGTCACGGTACTGCTGCCAGATCGCCAGCACCTGGGGTGCGGGCGTCCTCGCTTCGCGCTTGTCGATCGCTTGCATTCTCCTGCCTGGTTTCGAGGGAACTGACCAGGGGGATGTGGCCCCTCCTGCTCACCTCATCTAGCCCGCGCCCGGGTGCCGATGTGGTGCCCGACGGGCGTTATCTTCGCCCCGGCGCGGCCATTCCCTTCCCGGCGCTACAGATCCCGTGCGCGCGCGCCGGGGAGACGATCGAGCATCGCTCACGACTCGCGGGCCGCGGCCGATAACCGGAGTGCGCCCTCGCCGCGCCCGGCCGACGGCGCATACATCGGGGGGTTGTGGGTAAATGTCTGCTGACGTCTCGATTGGTCACGGCCGGCCGCGAGCGACTCCGCCGCCGTGCGCAATGGAGCCACTCAGGAGAGGTTCGGCTTAAAGTTTTGGCGAAGGGCGTCGATCACACCGGTAGAACGCAAGCGCGAGGCGGCCCAGGGAATGGACCGCGTGAACCGTTTTCAGGGAGAAAACGCATTGTGAGCTCGCCGTCTGCACCGCCTACAGACCTGCCCGTCCCCGGCCTCGACGCCGGCGATGAGGCGACGCCGCCCGCCCGCGCCGGCGACGCCGGGCCCCCGCCCGCGATCGACCTCACCGAGTCGGCTCCGCCCGAGGAGGTTCTCGAGCAGATGGCCCATGCCGACGCGATCAACCGCCGCCTGCGCGAGAGCGGACGGCAGCTGACCTTCGCGCTGTCGGCCGACGGCTGCTCCCTGCAGATCGAGCTCCGGGACACCTCCGGCGAGCTCCTGCAGGGTGCTCTGCGCCGCAGAGGCCGTCGAGCTCGCCGCCGGGCAGCGACCCCGAGTAGGGGCGGTTCGATGTCGACCACCCCTTCCGTCTCGACGAACGGCAGCACGATTCAGTTCTCCGGGCTGGCGTCCGGGCCTCGACACGAGCTCGATCATCCAGGCGCTGCTGGCCGCCGAACGCCAGCCGATCACCCGCCTGACGACCCAGCAGGAAAAGCTCGTCGGCCAGCAGAGCGAACTCGGCACACTGCAGTTGAGCCTTCAGCAGCTGACGTTCTCGGCGTTCGAATTCACGCTGCCCTCGATGTTCGAAGGCAGGCAGTCGGTCAGCTCGAGCGAACCGCTGCGGATCTCCGCGGCGATCAGCTCCGGGGCCGGCGTGGGCGGCTACGAGGTCGAAGTCACCCAGCTCGCGAACTCCGCCCAGCGCAGCTACACCTACACGCCCCCGGCGGGCGAAGACACGATCACGATCGACGGCCGCGAATACACGCTCAAAGCCGGCACGACGGCCAAGGAACTCGCCGCCAAGATCAACTCCGACGGCAAAGGCACCGTGTTCGCGCTCGGCTCAGAGCGAAGGATCGATCGTGCTCTCGAGCCGCGTGACCGGGGCGACCGGTGGCGAATTCATCAAAGTCGCCGACGGGGGCGGCGCGCTGACCGAAAAGGCGGGCACCGCCAAGGAAGGCCGCAACGCCGAATACAGCGTCGACGGCGTGGCGGGCGTCTCGACCACCAACGTCGTCACCGAAGCGATCCCGGGCGTCACGCTGACCTTCGCGGCGCTGACCAGCGCCGGGCCGGTGACGATCGCCGTGCAGCCACCCACGCCCAACCTGTCGGCGATCGAAAAGCAGCTCGAATCGTTCGTCTCGCTCTACAACTCGACCGTCGAAGCGATCCAGAAGCAGCTCACGACCAAGCCCGTCGCCAACCCGCAGAACCCGAGCGAACTCTCGACCGGGTCGCTGTTCGGCGATCCGACCCTGAGCAACCTGCTCTCGGCGATGCGCCAGTCGATGTACGAATCGATCGAAGGCCTGCCCGAAGAAATGTCGAGCCCGCTGTCGCTCGGCGTGAGCACGGGCGCGGCCAGCGGCAGGACCTCACAGTCCTCGCTCTCCGGGGTGCTGAAGCTCGACCCGGCGAAGCTCGCCAAGGCGATCGCCGGAAAACCCCGAAGGCGCCAAGGTGATGATGCAGAAATGGGCGAGGAGCTTCAACCAGACGGTCGAAGCGGTGGCGGCGCCGGGCGGGGCGATCGAAGCCCGCATCAACGGCGACAGCGAACAGGTGCGCGAACTGAAGACGCGGATCACGAGCATGAACGAGATCCTGGCCGTTCGCCAGCGGGCACTGGAAGCCACCTACGCCCAGCTCGAAACGGTCATCTCGCGAAACAGCGCGCAGAGCTCGTGGTTGACCCAGCAGTCCGCGCAGCTCGAAAAAACCGGGCTCTGATCGTCGCTTCTAAACTTTGGCGGCCGCGGGCCGATCAAGGAAGAGTCGATGAGCAACCTCGCCGCATCGCCGCAGGCCTACCGTCGTACAGCGGTGATGGCCGCAACGCGTGGCCAGCTCGTGGTGATGCTCTACGACGGCGCACGGCGCTTCCTGCGCCAGGCGGCGGTGGCGATGGGCGACGGCGAAGTGGAGCGGGCCCACAACACGCTGCGCCGCGCCGAGCTGATCATCGCCCACCTCGACGGCACGATCGACGATCGAGCAGGGGGAGCTCGCCGACCGGCTGCACTCGATCTACGCGTTCAGCCTCCGCCACCTCGTCTCGGCGCGCCTGGAGCGCGACCCGGCGATGATCGACGAGGTCTCCGACCTGCTCGGCGAGCTGCGCGAAGCCTGGGCCCAGGTAGCCGCGGAGGACGATGCCGAGTGAGCATGCCGGCCCCCGTCCTCGCCCCCTACGAGGCGATCATCGCTCACGCCGAGCTCGAACTCGAGCTCGCCGGCCATGGCGACGTCGAGCAGCTCGCATCGCTGGAGGGCCGGTGGGAGAAGTTGGTCGCCGAGCTGCCCGACAGGCCGCCGCGAGCTGCGGGGCCGGTGCTGGAGCGGGCGCGGCTGCTCCATGAGCGCACCCGCATCGAGCTGATCCGCCTGCGCGAATCGCTGCTCTGCGACGTCACCACCGCCTCCACGGCGAAACGCACTGCGGCCGGCTACGGCGGTGGCGCCCAGGCCGCCTCGCCGCGGCTCGACCGCCGCGCCTGAGCCGCTCCGCCCAGGCCGTCGCGATCGGCCTAAAGGTTCGGCGGGCCCGGCCGATCACGTGGCCGATGTCACTGGTCGACCCAACCCAGCAGCTTCTCGAGGCGGCGATGCGCGGCTCGTGGCTGCGCCAGACGGCGCTCACGAACAACATCGCCAACGCCGACACGCCGAACTACCAGCGACAGGAAGTCGACTTCGAGTCGACCCTGCAGACCGCGCTGGACGCCGGCGAAGCCCTGCCGGAAGTCGAATTCCAGGCGCACGCGGTGCCCGGCGAAGCGGGGCCCAACGGGGCCGGCGTCAGCATCGACCAGGAATCTGCCCGCCTGGCCGAAAACGGTCTCGACTACCAGGCGCTGACCGACGTGGTCAGCACGCGCGACGGGATCCTCCGCTCGGCGATCGGGATCCTCTGATGGGCCTCTTCGACGCGATCGGAATCGCCGGCTCGGGGCTGACGGCCGAGCGGATCCGCATGGACGTGACGGCCGAGAACCTCGCCAACGCGGACACCACGAAAGGCGCCAACGGCCTGCCCTACCAGCGCCAGGAGGTCGTCCTCGCACAGGCCGGCACCTCGGCCGGGTTCAGCGGCGCCCTGTCAGGGGCGCTGCAGGAATCGGGTGCCACCGCGCCCGCCGGTGGCGTGACGGTGACGGGGATCGTCGGCGATGCGACGCCCGACCGGCGCGTCTACGAACCGTCCAACCCCGAAGCCGACGCGAAGGGCTACGTGACGCTGCCCAACGTCAGCACCGTGACTGAAATGACCGACCTGATCTCCGAGCAGCAGTCCTACCAGTCGGACGTGACCGCGATGCAGACGGCGAAGTCGATGTTCACCTCGACGCTCGGGATCCTGAAGTGATCATCCCCCCGATCGGCGGCCTCGGCAACGCCGCCACCGGCTCGCCCGAACCGCTTACCTCGGCGATCGGCGCGACCCCGGCAGGGGCGCCCGGAGAACTCGGCCAGGCGGTGGGCGGGGCCGGCGTCGAAGCCGGCGGCGGCACGCCCAGCTTCGGCAGCGAACTGACCGGAGCGATCTCCTCACTCGAGCAGGGCCAGCAGAGCGCCGCCTCCGCCTCGCAGGCGCTCGCGAGCGGCAAGGTCAGCGACCCCGAGGCGGCCGTCACGACCGTCGAGGACGCCGCGCTGGAGATGCAGCTCGCCGCGCAGATTCGCTCCAAGGCGGCGGAAGCCGCGCAGACGATCTTCCAGACGCAGGTCTGATCCGTGCCCCCCGTCTCCCAGCTCGCCTCGAGGCTGACAACCCGCGGGTGGCTGATCGTCGGGGGCGGCGCGATCGCGGCGATCCTGTTCTTCTACATCTTCCTGCACATGGTCTCCCAGCCCAGCTATTCGACGCTGGCCAGCGGCCTCGATCCCTCCCAGACGGGGAAGATGACGAGCACGCTCAGCGCCCACGGCGTCGGCTATCAGCTCCAGAACAACGGCACCGCCATCGCCGTGGTGTCCAACCAGACCGCTCAGGCGCGCGTCGCCCTGGCCGGCGCCGGGGAGCTCGGCAACAACCAGCCCGGCTGGGAACTGCTCAACAAACCGGCCCTCGGGGAAAGCAACTTCCAGCAGCAGGTGACCTACCAGCGCGCCTTGCAGGGACAGCTGGAACAGACGATCGACAGCGTCCAGGGCGTCTCCGGGGCGCAGGTCACGCTCGTCCTGCCGAGCCCCCAGAGCCAGATCTTCAGCGAAGGCCAGGGGAGCTCCTCGGCCTCGGTGCTGCTCTCCGGGACGACGGCCCTCGACCCGACGTCGGTCCGGGGCATCGCCCAGCTGGTCGCCTCCGCCGTGCCAGGCCTGCAGCTGAGCAAGGTGACGATCACCGGCGCCTCGGGGCAGCTGCTGTGGCCGAACAGCTCCGGCGGCGGCGGCGCCGGCGGGTCCAGCACGAGCGTGCAGAACGCCGAGCAGAGCTATGACCAGGCGACCGCCGCGAGCCTTCAGGCGATGCTCGCCCAGACGCTCGGTGTGGGCAAGGCGCAGGTGCTCGTGTACGCCAACATGAACGTCGATCAGACGACCAAGGAATCGCTCGAATACGGCAAGGCCGGTGTGCCCCTGCACCAGAGCAAGTCGCTCGAGACGCTGACGGGCAACGGCAGCGGCGCCGCCGCGACAGGCACGGCGAACCTCCCCGCGGCGACCCAGAGCGGAGGCAAGTCCAACTACAAGCGGGAAACCAACAGCGCCATCCTGGGTGTCTCGAAGACCGTCACCCACTCGACGATCGCGCCAGGGACCGTCGAAAGCCAGCACGTCTCCGTTCTGCTCGATCACTCGGTGCCGGCCTCGGCGGTGCCGGCGATCAAGGAAGCGGTGACGAACGCCGCCGGCATCCAGAGCAAGCGGGGTGACACGATCTCGATCGGTCAGATCGCGTTCGCGAAAGCGAGCACCTCCGCCGGGGCCGCCTCCGCGAGTCCCCTCGGCATGGCCAAGTACGTGCTGCTCGCGATCGCGGCGGCCGTGTTCCTGTTCTTCACCACACGCGCCTTGCGCCGCCGCGAGCGGGAGGCGATCGACGAGCCGCGGTGGCTTCGCGAGCTCGACGCGCCGATGCGTCTGGCCGAGCTCGAACGTGAAGCCTCGACACGCCCGATGGAAGTCTCCGTGGGGTCCGGCGCGAACGGCAACGGCAACGGCCAGCACGCCGGCTCCGGCGAGGAGATCCGACGTCAGGTGGAGGCCCTCGCCGACAGCGACCCCGACCGGGTCGCCCAGCAGCTGCGGACCTGGATGGAGGAGGACTGAGATGAGCGAGTCCACGGTCCCCACCGCCGGAGAGCGCCACCCGACCGCGGTATCGACGACCTAGCCGATGGCCGCCGAGGCGAGCCCCCGGGAAACTCAGGCGCTGCCGGCAGCTACGACTGAGCAGCTGCCCGCCGTGCGGGTGTCCGGCAAGCGCAAGGCGGCCGTGCTGATGGCAGCGCTCGGCTCCGAGCGGGCCGCCAACGTGCTGCAGCACCTGCGCGAGGAGGAGATCGAGAGCGTCTCGATGGAGATGGCCCGCCTGGAACCGGTCGGCTCCGAGACGACCGAATCGGTGTTCAGCGAGGTGGTCGCCGCGGGGAGCCACGATCGGGGTGCCTCGGGCGGCGTCGACTTCGCGCGCGATGTGATCGAGCGGGCGCTCGGACCCGAGCGGGCGGTCGAGCTGCTCGGACGCATCGCCGGTCCCCCGGAGACGCGGCCCTTCGAGTTCCTGGCGCGGGTCCCGGTCGATCGGATCGCCGGACTGCTGCGCGGCGAGTCCAATCAGATCGTCGCCCTGGTGCTCGCGAACCTTCCCAACGGGCTCGCAGCGGGGGTGCTCGGCAAGCTGCCGGAGGCCTCTCAGCCGGACATCGCGCTGCGAATCGCTCGCATCGGCGAGACCTCTGCGGCCGTGATCGGACAGCTCGAGCAGGCGATCCGCGAGCGGCTCGGCGCGGCCGGCGAGCGGGAGTACGCCGTCGCCGGCGGGACGAAGACGCTCGCGAACATCCTCAACCATGCCGACCGCGCCCTGGAGCGCAACGTGCTCGAGAACCTCGCCGGGTCCGACAGCGACCTCGCCGAGGAGGTGCGGGGCATGCTGTTCGTGTTCGAGGATCTCGTCAAGCTCGAAGAGCGGGCGGTCCAGCAGGTCCTCCGGGAGGTCGACCAGAAGGACCTGGTGCTGGCCCTGCGCGGCGCCGACGAGGACGTGAAGGCGGTCGTGATGTCGAACATGTCAGAGCGCGGCGCGGCGATGCTCAAGGAGGAGATGGAGATCCAGCAGCCGCAGCGCAAACGCGACGTCGACGACGCCCAGAGCCGCATCGTCGCGGTCGTGCGGCGGCTCGACGAAGCCGGCACGATCGTGATCGCCGGTGAGGACGGAGAGGAGACCGAGGCCGTTGTCTGAGGCGGCCGTCAGCTTCGACCTCGAGCAGCTCGAGCCCTCAGAACCGCCCCGCGACGCGGCCGCGCGCGTGATCGCCGAGGCTCACGCCGAGGCCGGGGAGATCCGCGAGCGGGCCCTCGCCGAGGGACGCGAGGAGGGCCGGGCGGCCGGCCTGGCCGACGCGAGAGCCGAGGTCGCGAGTGCCACCGCTGCGCTCGGCGAGGCGCTGCAGGCGGTCCAGGCGATGCGCGCCGAGGTCGCCGAGGAAGTCGAGCGTGAGGCCGTCGAGCTGGCGCTGGCGCTGGCCGGCAAGATCGTCCTCGCGACCCTGCAGATCCGGCCCGAGCTGGTCGTCGAAGTGCTGCAGGGAGCCCTGCGCCGGGTGAGCAGCGAGCGAACGATGGCGATCGTCGTCAACCCGGTCGACGTGGAGACGGTCCGTGGGGCGCTGGGCGAGCTGCAGTCGCAGAGCACGGCGACCGAGCAATGGGACCTCCAGGCCGACCAGCGGGTCCCGGCCGGCGGCGCGATCGTACGGACCGTGGAAAGCGAGGTCGACGCGCGGATCCAGACCCAGCTCGAGCGCGCCCGCGAGGTGGTCGAGGCGGAGATCGGCCGGCGCGAGCGCGAGCCGTGAGCACGGCGCTCGGCGAGGAGCGGCCACTGGCCCGGGCCGCACAGGCGATCCGCGACGCTGACCTGGCGCGGCGTCACGGCTTCGTCACGAACCTGATCGGACTGATCATCGAGGTCACCGGGCTGCAGGCCGAGATCGGGGAGGTCTGCGTGGTGGGCACCGAGCGCGGCCGTGGCGAGCCCGTGCCGGCCGAGGTCGTCGGCTTCCGCGAGGGCCGCACGCTGTTGATGCCCCTCGGCGAGCTGCACGGCATCGGGCCCGGCACGCGGGTGCTGGCCACGGGCTCGCCGTTCCGGATCGCCGTCGGCGATCAGCTGCTGGGCCGCATCGTCGACGGCCTCGGCCGGCCCGACGACGGGCGTCCCGTGGCCACCGGCGTGCCGCGATCGACGATCGCTGCGCCGCCGACGGCCCTGTCGCGTCCGCGGATCACCGAGCGCGTCGGCCTCGGCGTGCGCGCGCTCGACACGCTCGTGCCCTGCGGGCGTGGCCAGCGGCTCGGCATCTTCGCCGGGTCGGGCGTCGGCAAGTCCTCGCTGCTCGGCATGATCGCCCGCTCCACCTCCGCCCAGGTGAACGTGATCGCGCTGGTCGGCGAGCGGGGACGCGAGGTGCGGGAGTTCGTCGAGCGCGACCTCGGCGACGCCCTCGAGCGCTCTGTGGTCGTCGTCGCCACCTCCGACCAGCCTGCGCTGGTGCGCATCAAGGCGGCCTTCACGGCGACCACGATCGCCGAGCACTTCCGCGACCAGGGCCACGACGTGATGCTGATGATGGACTCGGTCACGCGCTTCGCGATGGCCCAGCGCGAGGTCGGCCTGGCGATCGGCGAGCCGCCGGCAACAAGGGGTTACACGCCGAGCGTGTTCGCGCTGCTCCCGCGCCTGCTCGAGCGCGCCGGCAACAGCATGGCCGGGTCGATCACGGCGCTCTACACGGTGCTCGTGGACGGCGACGACATGAACGAGCCGATCGCCGACGCGGCGCGTTCGATCCTCGACGGGCACGTGGTGCTCACCCGCTCCCTGGCCCACGCCGGCCATTATCCGGCGATCGACGTCCTGCAGAGCGTCTCGCGCCTGCTCGGCGAGATCGTCACGCCCGAGGTCGTCGAGGCGGGCCAGCGACTGCGCGCCGCCCTCGCCGTGCTCGCCGAGAAGGAGGACCTGGTGGCGATCGGCGCCTACCAGCCGGGCACCGACCGGGTGCTGGACGCGGCGCTCGCACACCGCACCGCGATCGAGGCGTTCCTGCGCCAGCGGGTCGACGAGTGCAGCGAGCCCGCCGCGGCCGATGCGGCGCTGCTCGAGCTGTCAAGGTCGCTCGAGCCGGGCGCTCGAGCTCGACGAGGAGGAGATCCCCGACGCCGAGGAGGTGCCGCCCGAGCAGGCGCGGAGCGCGCCCGCGGCCGACGGCGAGGTTCCCGCGATCCCGCCGCTCGGGTTGAGCATCTGATGGGACGCGCGGCGCCGCGGCAAGCAGTTCTGGGCGATCGCGACCAGCCCGCCCAACGGCTAAAGAACGTCCGCATGCGGCCGATAAACAGGCCGTGAACGGACCCTCGTTTCGCTTCCGGCTGGAGCGTGTGCGTGCCCTGCGCGAGCGCAAGGAGAAGCTCGCCCAGCAGGAGCTCGCCAGGTCGATGTCGCGCCTCAGCGACACCCGTGAAGCGGCTGCGCAGCGCCGAGGCCGAGCTCGAGCGCGCCTGCGCCGAACAGCGCAGCGCCGCGACCGCGCCCGGAACCGTGGGTGCCGCCGAGCTGCAGTCCCGGCAGGCCTTCCTCGAGCGCGTCGAGGCAGCGCCGCTCGCAGCGCGCCCAGGACGTGAACGCTCGGCGAGACCGATGTCGCCAACCGCAACGCCGAGCTTGTCGTAGCCGCAGGCGAGCACGAGATGCTCAAGCGCCTGCGCGCCCGCCGGCGCACCGAGCACGAGCGCGAGACGGCCCTCCGCGAGACGAAGGTGCTCGACGAGATGGCCACCAACCGGGCCGGGCGGAGCGTGGCATGAGCACGCAGGCGATCGGCGCGCCGCGTGAACCCTCGCCCCCGGCGAGCCGGCCGCGCAGGCACGCGTCACCGAACTCCAGCAGCTGATCGAACGGACCCAGGCGGCCGCCAGCGGCAGCACCCTCGCGGCCACCGGCGGGACATCGCCCGGCGAAGCCGGATCGTTCGCCGCCGCCCTGCAGACGGCCTCAGCCGCGAACGCCACGCCGGCCGCCTGGCAGTCGCCGGCCGCCGGCGCGACGCCGGGCACGGGCGCCTACGACTCGATGATCGAAGCGGCCGCGGCCCGCAACAACCTCGACCCGGCGGTCCTGCACGGCCTGATCCAACAGGAGTCCGGTTTCGACCCCAACTCGCAGAGCTCCGCCGGGGCGATGGGTCTCACGCAGCTGATGCCCGGCACGGCCTCCTCGCTCGGGGTCGCCAACCCCCTCGATCCCGCCGAATCGATCGAAGGCGGAGCGCGCTACCTCGCGCAGATGATGGCCCGCTTCGGCGGCAACACGGCCGACGCGCTGGCGGCGTACAACGCCGGTCCGGGCGCGGTCCAGCAGTACGGCGGCGTGCCGCCCTACGCCGAAACACAGAGCTACGTCACGAAGGTCATGGGGTACGCCGAAAGCTACCGTCGCGAACACCCCGCCACCGCACCGCTGGGGAGCCCCGCGTGAGCGCCGTCGGAGTGATGCTGCTGCCACCCGCGCAGCCGCAACAGGCCAGCGGCGCCCCACCCGGGGCGCCACCGGGCGCGCCGCCCTTCCACCGCGCGCTCGAAGACGAATTGGCCCGGACCGCACCTGCGGAAGGCCAGCAGAGAGAGAGATTCGAAGAGCACGCGGGAGCACACGGCCCGCGGGCCGGGCATCCTCACCGCGACGAAGCCGGGACCGAAGCCCAGCCCGGCGGCCCCGCGCCGGCCCAGCAGGCCGTGCCGGCGGCGGCGCCCTCGGCGCAGGCCGTGTCGAAGACGCCCTCAGGGGAAGGCACTGCGCTTCCCGGCGGGCAGGACGGCGGGCAGAGCCAGGGCGCGGCCGAGCCGCCCGCTCTCGCGCGGGCAGGCGGAGAACCGGTGCCCTCCGCGCCTCCCAGCTCGGCCACCGCTCCCGCCTCGGCGGAAGCCGAGCAGCCGAGCCTGCCGTCACCCGAATGGGCCGCTGCGCCACCGACGTGGGCCGCCGCGTCCGCTCCCCCCGCTGCCTCCCCGGCTCGCCCCGTCCCGCAGGCACCGCTGCAGCCAGATCCCTCCGCTGCCGGCACGGGCATCGCGATCGCCCGCGAAGGGCGCGAGGCGGCGCGTCCCGGCGCCGTCCCCGACCCGTCCCCGTCAAGCGGGCAGCCGGCCCCCACGGCCCCCACGGCCGGCCGGCCCGAGGCGTCCCTTGCCGCTGATGCGGCGGCGCCCGCCGAGCAGCCTGCGAGCCTTCTTGTCGTGGCCGGAGGGCAGCCCGACCAACCGGCGCCGCGGGTGCCCTCGCCCGGTGCTCGTGCTCGCGCCGGCGCGGCCACCTCGCAGCTGCCGGGCCGCCCCGGCGGCGTGCAGCCCCCCGGCGCCGACCCGCGCGAGCCCGTGGGCGAAGCTTCGCCGAGCACGCCCGGCCCAATCCGGCACGGCGCCACTCAGACGCCCGGCGCGGAGGCGGACCCTCGCGTGGCCGTGACCCCGGCCCCGTCCGCCGGCGCCTCCCCTGAGCCCCCGGCCGCCGCCACCGGCGCTCCCGCGCCCCTCGCCGCCCCCAGCCCTCAGGCGTCGCCTCAGGCGAGTGCCCTCGGCGGCGATGCCCCGCTGCTGCAGAGCGGCGTGGGCATGCAGGAGATGATCGAGGCGATCCGCGCGAACGTCGGCCTCGCAGCCCGCCAGGGGGTGAGCCAGGCGCGGATCGCGCTTGCGCCCGCCGAGCTCGGCGAGATCCGGGTGCACCTGACCCAGAGCGCCGACGGCCTGATCGCTCGGGTGACGGCCGACACGGCGGCGGCGGCACAGGCCCTCGCGGGCGCTCGCGCGGAGCTCCACCACTCGCTGAGCACGCTCGGGACCTCGCTGCTGCGGCTGGACATCGGCTCCTCCAAGGACCCCAACGGACACCCCCAGCACAACGCAGGCGACGCTCCGGGCTCGGCGCGGCGCGGCGCGAGCGGGGACGAGGCCGGCATCGAAATCGACCAGGGCGTCCACGCGGCGACGCCGAGCGGGCCCGGTGGGCCGGCGCTCGGCGAGCTCGTCGACGTGCTCGCCTGAACCGACCGAAAGGACGCGATCCAGATGAGCACCACACCAGTCACCGCCCACGCCGCCGCCGCGGCGGCCTCCGGGGCACCCGTGGCCAACCCGAAGGGCATGCTCGGGCAGAACGACTTCCTGAAGCTGATGATCGCTCAGCTGCAGGCCCAGGACCCGCTGTCCCCGGGGAACACCAACGAATACGTCAGCGAGCTCGCGCAGTTCACCCAGGTCGAGCAGACGACCAACCTCGCCAACGCCAGCGAGCTCTCCGGCGCGGTGCAGCTGATCGGACGGACGGTCAACTACGCCAGCCCCGTCGGCGGCACCGGCACGGGCAAGGTCACCAGTGTCCAGTCGAGCGCCGACGGCACGACCGTGACGATCGAAGGCGTAACCGGGATCGCGCTGACGGCGATCACCGAAGTGCAATGAGCCCGATCGAGAACAACCCCGCGCTGATCCCGCCCGGCGCCGCCGGAGCTACGCGCCCGGCCGGCCCGGCCGGCCCTCCGCGCAACGCCCCGGCCCCCGGACAGTCCTTCGCCGAGAAGCTGCAGCAGGCGAGCGGCGGGGCCCAGCCCCTGCAGTTCTCCAAGCACGCGCTCGACCGCGTCCAGCGAAGGGGCATCGAGCTCGACGGAGCCACCTTGCAAAGACTCAACGAGGGCGTGAGCCGCGCCGCGGGCAAGGGCTCGCGGGACTCCCTCGTACTTGTCGACGGGACCGCCTTCGTGGTGTCCGTCAGCAACCACACCGTGATCACGGCTGTGGGATCGGAACACATGAAGGAGAACGTGTTCACCAACATCGACAGCGCAGTGATCGCATGACGGTCCCGGCGCAACACGACCACGGCCGGACCTCAACGAGGAGGCCAAGAAAGGCAGGGCAGTCACGATGATGGCTGGAATGTATGCCGCAATCAGCGGCCTAGATGCGAATCAGGCGATGCTCAACGACACCGCCAACAACCTCGCGAACGTGAACACCGTCGGCTACAAGGCCTCGAGCGTCACGTTCGCCGACTCGCTGACCCAGGTGATCCGCGGGGCGTCAGGTCCGACCAGCAGCAACGGAGGCTCCAACCCGGTGCAGATCGGGCTCGGCGTCGCGGTCAACGCGACCCGCAACGAAATGACCGAGGGGGCCTTCCAGACGACCGGCAACCCGCTCGACGTGGCGATCGAGGGCTCGGGCTTCCTGCGCGTGGGCGCGGGGGAACCGCCCGCCAAAGAACCGTACACCGCGGGAGTCCCGACGGCCCTGATGTACACGCGCGCCGGGGACCTGACGACGAACACGCAGGGCTTCCTGACGACCCAGGCCGGAATGTACGTGATCGGCCGCAACGCGGTGCCGAAAGAAGGCGAACTCGAAACGACCTACTCGGCCGGCACCGAAGACACCTACATCCGGATCCCGCCCGGCGCGACGAACATCTCGATCGGGATGGACGGGTCGGTCGGCTACACCGACAACGACGCCGAATCGAAAACGTTCGGTCAGCGAGTGGTCGCCGGCTACCTGTCGCTGGCGACCTTCGCCAACGAATCCGGCCTCGAACGTCGTCGGCGGCTCGCTGTGGGCGACGACGGCCAACTCCGGCGCACCGATCGTGGGCACGCCCTCGACCCCGGGCTTCGGGGCGACGGTGGGCGGCGAGCTCGAGATGTCGAACGTCGATCTCGCCACCGAGATGACCAGGATGATCACCGCCGAGCGCGGCTACCAGGCCAACTCGCGGGTGATCACGACGGCCGACACGATGCTCGAAACGCTGGTGTCGATGCACTAGGACGCCGGCGCTCCGACCTGGTAGGCAAAGGGGGTACAGGCACGAGGCACTCCGAGGAAGCCTGGTTCGGGACGGCGGCGACGGTCGCCGTCCCGGCCCGGGGTTAGACTGACCGCAAGGGAGACAGAGCATGATCACGCTGCGCCGGCTCGGCCACAGCGACGAGCCCTTCCAACTGAATCCGGACATGATCGTGACGGTCGAGTCCACGCCGGACACGGTCATCTCGCTGGCCACCGGAGCCAAGGTCGTCGTCGGCGAGACGCCCGAGGAGGTGGCCGCGGCGGTCCGCGCCTACCGGGCCGACGTGCTCAGCGAGGCCTTCCGCCGGCGCCGCCCCGAGCGCGCCGCCACGAGCCGCCACAGCCGCACCGCGACGCGCCGCACCTGACGGCCGTCGAGGACAAGCCGACCTGACCCGCCGCGCGCGTTCGCGCGCCCCGAGCGCTGCAATTTCCGTGTCAGTCTGCTGATGCTTCGTGCAGCAAGGCCCGTCAGGACTGAAGAAATGGCGGGATCGGTCGATGGGGGTTGCAATGAAGGCTGCAACGGCCATCGGAATAGGCGTGGCCTTCGGGTCGCTGATGTTGAGCTCGATGATGGACGGGACGAGCCCGGCATCGTTCATCAACATCCCGGCGCTGCTGATCATCATCGGCGGGACCGCCGGGGTGACGCTCGCGAGCGTGGGTATGCCGTCGATGAAGAAGGTGCCGAGCCTGTACAAGCTCGTGATCTCCGCCGAACCGCCGGATCTGCGCGGACAGCTCGACCGGCTCGTGGCGCTCGCCGACAAGGCGCGGCGCGAGGGCCTGCTGGCGCTCGACGCCCAGCTCGGCGACATCGAGGACCCCTTCACCCGCAACGCCCTCCAGCTGGTCGTCGACGGCACCGACCCGGAGATGGTCCATGCGATCCTCGAGGCGGAGATCGACGGCATGGCCGCGCGCCACGAGGCCGGCGCGGCACCGTTCGAGAAGGCCGGCGGCTTCGCCCCGACGATGGGCATCATCGGCACGGTCCTGGGACTCGTCCACGTGCTGCAGAACCTCGCCGCGCCGTCGACGCTCGGCCCCTCGATCTCGGCCGCGTTCATCGCGACGCTGATGGGCGTGGGCGCCGCCAACGTGATCTTCCTGCCGATCGCCAACCGCCTCAAGGCGATCTCCGGCGAAGAGGTCGAGCTGCGCATGATGACGGTCGAGGGGATCCTGTCGATCCAGGCCGGTGACAACCCCCGTCTGGTGTCGGAAAAGCTGATGTCCTACGTGCCCCCCGCGGAGCGCGACTCCGAGGAGGGGCCGGCGCTCTCCAGCGTCGACGTCGAGTCCAAGGCGGCCTAGGATGCCGCGCGGTCACGGGGGCGGGCGCCGTCGCGGCGCCCACAAGGAGGAGGAGAGCAACGAGCGCTGGCTGCTGACCTACGCCGACATGATCACGCTGCTGATGGCCCTGTTCATGGTGCTGTTCTCGATCTCCTCGGTCAACATCTCCAAGGTACCAGACGCTGCAGAAGTCGCTGAAGGCGGCCTTCTCCGGGAACATCCTGCCGGGCGGCAAGGCGATCTCCAAGGAGGGCTCGACGCAGAACGCGAGCCACACGCCCGCGACCGTCGAAGTCCAGGGGATCGAGCCGATCACCTCGAGCGGCTCGAGTCGCCTGCAGAACAGCACCGCCCGCGGGCAGTCCGGGGCGACGGTGACAGCGCAGGCTGCGGCCCAGCACGAGGCCGAAAGCTTCGTCCACATCAAGCAGCAGCTCGACGCCTACGCCGCCAAGCACGGCTTCGCGCGCAGCGTGAAGACCGCGATCGAACGCCAGGGACTGGTGATCAGGGTGCTCACCGACGACCTCCTGTTCGCGTCGGGCCAGGCGACGCTGAACCCGAAGGCGGACTCCCTGCTGCACGAGATCGGCGGGCTCCTGAACCTCGCCAACACACACCCGATCGACGTCGAGGGCAACACCGACGACGTGCCGATCCAGAGCGCCGCGTACCCGAGCAACTGGGAGCTCTCGACCGCGCGGGCGAGCACCGTCGTGCGGTTCCTCGCTGCCGCCGGGGTCGGAGCCAGTCGTCTCACCGCGATCGGCTACGCCGACCAGCGACCGCTGGCCAGCGACGCGACGGCGGGTGGGCGTGCCCGCAACCGCCGCGTCGAAATCGTCGTGCGAAGGATCTACGGGTCCGGAGCGGAACCCTAGTCAAGGAAGACTCGAACTCATGCTCAAGAACAAGAAGGTGATGCTCGTCGTAGCCCTGCCGCTGGTGCTGTTCATGGGATACACGATGACCAAGCCCAAGCCCGTGGTGAAGATGAAGATCAAAGGCACCATGTACGTGCTGCCACAGTCGTTCCTGCTGAACCTCAGCGACGGCCGTTACGCGAAGCTCACGGTCGCCCTGCTGCTCGCGCCCGGGCAGAGCGACGGCTCCTCGGCCGAGGCCGGCCCGTCCACCTCCGAAGGCCCCGGCACGCTGCCGGAGGAACCGATCGTGCGCGAAATCGTCACCAACGCCGTCACCAACCAGAGCAGCGAAACGCTCGTGGGGTCGTCGACCCGGCGTGCTATGAGACAGAGGATCCTGCTCGCCATTCGCAAGGGCACGGACCTGAAAGTCGAATCGGTGCTGATCCCGGATCTGACAGTTCAATAGGAGGGGCCGTGGCAGAGACGATCGAGTACGAGGAGCTGGAGGCCGCGCAGGAGAACGGTGCGGCGACGGGGCCGTCGGACATCAGCCGCCTCAGCGAGATCCCGATGGAGCTGAGCGTCGAGATCGGGCGCAGCCACATGACCGTCGGCGAGACGCTCGAGCTGCGCGTCGGCTCTGTCGTGTCGCTCGAGCGCCAGTCCGGGCAGCCGGCCGACCTGCTGGTGAACGGGTCGCCGATCGCCCGCGGTGAGGTCGTCGTCGTCGACGAACAGTACGGTCTGCGTATCACCGAGATCCTCGACGATCGCCAGGAGGCGCAGCTCGCGGCCCACACCAACGGCGGCGAGCAGGCGGCGCCGCCGGAGGGCGGCGCGCCGGACGGCGCGAGCGACGCCGAGGGCTGAGCCCGATGGCGGTGAGCCAGAGCGGCGAGGCCGCGACAGAGGCCGCCCCGGCGGAGCAGGTGCGGCCGCTCGACTTCTCGCAGCCGACCAAGTTCACGACCGATCTGCGGCGGCGCATCGGCGGCGCATTGGGCGTCGTCTGCGAGACGCTGTCGGCCTCGCTGACCACGCAGTTGAAGACCGACGTCACCGTCGAGCTCGGCGAGATCGACCAGAGCAGCTGGGCGGCCGCACGAGCGGGTCTCGCCCCCGATGCCGTCGCCGTGGCCGTAGAGGCGGACGTGCCGGCGCACGCGATGCTGCTGAACGTCGAGCAGGCGCTGATCGTGCAGTCGCTCGAATGCATGCTCGGCGGCAAGGCCGCTCAGGCGCCCGCCGAGCGGCACCTCAGCGAGATCGACTGGACGCTGGCGGAGGGCGTGCTCGACACCGTGGTGCGCGAGCTGGCGAGCGCCTGGAGCGAGCTCGGTGGACCGGCGCTCAGCCGCGGCGAGCTCGACCTCGAGGGCGACGCCGGCATCACCGTCGCGGCGGCCGAGCCGGCGCTGGCTGTCAGCCTTGCGACGCGCATCGACGGCTGCGAGGCGACGATCTGGCTGCTGCTTGCCCTGGAGCGCCGTCGCGCCGCTCTCGGCGGGCACGGTCGCCACTCGTGAGCATGGCGCCGATGGGCAGGCGGCGGCGGGACTGCGCGAGGGCCTCGCCGTGGCTCAGGTGCTGCTGCGCGCCGAGGTCGGCTCGGTGCAGATGCCGATCGAGCAGATGCTGGCGATCGAGCCGGGCGCCGTCGTCGAGCTCGGCGAGCGCGCCGAGGACGGGGTGCGGCTGTTCGCCGAGGAGGTCTCCGTCGGTCGTGGGCGTCCCGGGCGCAGCGGCACCCGCAAGGCGATCAAGCTGCAGGAGGCCGACGAGCAGCCCGTGCGCGCGGCCCGCTACGCGAAGCTCGGCCGCGCCGAGCTGGAACGGGCCCGCGCTCACGCCGTCGCCGATGCCGCGCGGCCGCGTCGCCCTCGATCCTGCGCAGCATCTTCGTTCGCGTCTGGGCCGAGCTGGGCCGCACACACATCGCCCTCGGCGAGGCCCTGGAGCTCGCTCCGGGGGCGGTCGTCGAGCTCGACCAGGCGGCCGAGCAGCCGATCGAGCTGTTCGCCAACGGCCTGTGCTTCGCCAGCGGCAGTCTCGTCGTCACCGCCGACGGCGGCTGGGGCGTGGCAGTCGAGCGTCTTATGTAGCTCAAGACTGAAGCGGCCGGGCCGATAACCCGGGCGACTCTTCCTCGGAGTCGTTCCTCGATGACGAAGCTGAACCCGCTTTCCCGTGCGGTCGCGACGGCGGCCGCGGCCGCTGGCGCCTGCCTGCTCGTATCCGCATGCCCGCCGGCGCTCGCCGCTGCCGAAAAGCCGAAATCCAGCTTCAACTCCGAAAACCATGCCGGTCAACCTCGGCAGCGGCTCCACCGCGCACCTCCCACGTCGGCGGCTCCGGGGGCAGCATCGTGCGCACGATCGTGGGACTGGCGATCGTGATCGCCGTGATCTGGGGGCTGTCGTGGATTCTGCGCCAGGTCAAGTCCGGGCGGGAACCGACATACGTCGAGCACGGGGCTGACGAGCCTCGCGGCGTTGACGCTCTCGACACGGGCGTTCTGTGCACCTGGTCCGGGCCGGCAACGACTACGTGCTGCTCGGCAGCGCCGAGCAGGGGGTCGTGCCGATCCACCGCTACACCGAGGAGGAGGCCCGCGAAGCGGGCCTGATGGACGTCATCGAGGCGCCGCGCGGCTCGCGGCGAGGACTGCTGCGGCCGCCCGGCCGGCGGCGGAGCGCCGGCGCCGCAGCAACGGCAGGCTCAGAAAGCCAGAACGCGGCCGAGCACGACCCGATGCAGATGCCCTCGCCGGGACCCGGGTCGAGCCTGGTCGACCGCCTGCGTGAACTGACGGTACGGCGTTGAGCCTGATCGCGGCGGCAAGCCTCGACTCGAGCAACGCCGTGCAGATCCTGCTGCTGGTCGGCGGGATCACGCTCGTGCCGGCTGTGCTGTTCACGGTCACCGGCTTCAGCCGCATCCTGATCGTGCTCGGCTTCATCCGCACGGCCGTCGGCACCTCGAACGCCCCGCCCAACCAGGTGCTCGTCGGGATCGCCCTGTTCCTGACGATCTTCGTGATGTCGCCGACGATCAGCGCGATCAAGCGTGACGGCGATCGAACCGCTGACGGCTCACGACATCAGCACGACCACGGCGCTGAAGCGCGCCGAGGTACCGCTGCGGCAGTTCATGTTCCGTCAGACGCGCCCGCAGGACATCGCGCTGTTCATCAACCTCGCGCACGACAAGCACCCCGAAGACGCGCGCGGAAGTGCCGACCGAGGTGCTGATCCCGGCGTTCATGGTCTCCGAGCTGAAGACCGCGTTCGAGATCGGCTTCCTGATCTTCCTGCCGTTCCTGATCATCGACCTGATCGTCTCCTCGACGCTGATGAGCATGGGGATGATCATGCTGCCGCCGACGTTCATCTCGCTGCCCTTCAAGGTGCTGCTGTTCGTCCTCGTCGACGGCTGGGACCTCGTCATCCGATCGCTCGTCCAGAGCTTCCACTGGATGAACCAGGACACGGTCGTCAACCTCGCCTCGCAGAGCATGAGCCTCGCGCTGAAGGTCGCCGGTCCGCTGCTGCTCGCCGCGCTCGTGGTCGGGCTGCTGGTCAGCATCTTCCAGGCGGTCACCCAGATCCAGGAGCAGAGCCTGAGCCTGATCCCGAAGATCGTCGCCGTCGCCGTCGTGATCGTCGTGCTCGGCCCCTGGATGCTCGGCCAGCTCGTCTCCTACACGGCGGCGCTGTTCATCTCGATCCCCTCGATGGTCGGCTCGTGAACGGCATCCTCTCCCAGCTCGCGGGAAACCAGGTCGGCGGCTTCATCCTGGTCCTGGCCCGCGTCACGCCGCTGTTCGTGATGGCGCCGCTGTTCTCCTCGCCGATGGTCCCGGTGCGGGTGAAGGGCCTGATCGCGGTCGGCATCTCCGTCGGGCTGACGCCGATCGCGATGCACGGCCAGCACATCCCGAGCGATCCGCTGCAGGTCGCCGGGCTGATCCTCGAGGGCCTGCTGGTCGGGCTGTCGTTCGCCTTCGCGCTGGCCGTGCTGATGGCTGCGGTCGAGTCCGCCGGCGCGCTCATCGACGTGATCTCGGGCTTCTCCTACGGCTCGCTGATCAACCCCCTGTCGGGCGAAAACAGCGCCGTGATGTCGCGTTTCTACTCGCTCGTCGGCACGACGATCTTCCTCGTGATCGGCGGCGACGCCTGGACGCTGCGGGGTCTCGGGCGCACGTTCGAACTGGTGCCGCTGACGGACGCGCCGCGGATCACCTCGCTCGTCGGCGGGGCGGAGCAGGCGTTCTCGACGATCTTCGCATCGGCGCTGGAGATCGGTGCGCCGGTGCTCGCCGCGCTGCTGATCACCGACGTCGCCTTCGGCGTCGTCTCGCGCGTCGTTCCGCAGCTCAACATCTTCGCGGTCGGCTTCCCGACCAAGGTGGCCGTCGCGATGCTCGTCGTCGCGGCGTCGCTGCCGTTCGTCGCGAACTGGATCGACGGGCAGCTCTCGGTCAGCGTCGGCGATGCGCTGGGGGCGCTGCACGTCAGCTGATGGCTCGCGAGGAACGCACAGAGAAGGCAACACCCAAACACCGCAAGCGCGCGCGGGAGAAGGGACAGGTCGCCCGCAGCGCCGATCTCAGCGGCTCGCTCGTGCTGGTCGCCGGGCTGCTCGTCGTGTCGATCACAGCACCGGCGATCGCGGCCGCCGGGGCGGCGAGCTTCCGCGCGATCTTCGCCGAGATCGCCCACCCGGGCAGCGCCACCAGCGCCGGCGGGCCTCTCGCAGCTGATGCACACGACGCTCACGACGATCGAGATCACGGTCGGCCCGATCGCCGGCGCGTGCCTCGCTGGCGGCGCTCGCGGTCGGTGCCGCGCAGGTCGGCGGCCGCCCGACGCCGCAGGCGCTCAAACCGGACTTCCGCCGCATCAACCCGGTCAACGGCATGCGCAACCTGCTCGGGCCGAACCTGCTGTTCGAGGCGCTGAAGGCGGTGGCCAAGGTGGCCGTCGTCGGCGCCGTCGCGGCGCTGACGCTGCTGCCCGGCATGAAGGACCTCGCCGGCCTCGTCGGCGTGCCGCCTGGTGCTCTCGCCCTGATCGCGGGCACCGCGCGCTCGGCGTCGCCCAGCACGCGGCCTTCGCCTACGTCCTGATCGGCGTGATCGACTACGTCTGGAAGCGCTACCGCCACGAGCGCCAGCTGCGCATGACCAAGCAGGAGGTCAAGGACGAGGTCCGCCAGTACGGCGTCTCGGCCGAGGTCAAAGCCGGCCCTGCGCCGCCGCCAGATGCAGATCGCGCGGGCGCGGATGATGGCGGCCGTGCCGTCCGCCGACGTGGTCGTCACCAACCCGACCCACTTCGCCGTGGCGCTTCGCTATGACGGCACGCGAACCGCGCCGGAGGTCGTCGCCAAGGGGCAGGACCTGATCGCCGCGCAGATCCGGCGCATCGCCGAGGAGAACGACGTGCCGGTGATCAGCGACCCGCCGCTGGCCCGCGCGCTGCACAGCTCGACCGAGATCGGACAGGTGATCCCCGAGGAGCTCTAGTGCCGTCGCGCGTGGCCGCACGCGGGTGGCCGCCTCGCGTTCGTCTACCGCGCCGCTGGCGCGCGCCGGCGCAGCGCCGCCGCCGGAGGCTCGCCTCATGAGCGAGCAACGGCATCAAGCGGCTGCTGCGTCACACCGACATGCTCGCCGCGGTCGCGGTCGTGCTGGTCGTGACGATGCTCGTCGTGCCGCTGCCGGCGGCGGTGCTCGACCTGCTGATCACGATCAACATCTCGGCGGCGCTGACGATCGTCGCCGCGACGATGTACCTCGGCAAGGCGCTCGACTTCGCCTCGTTCCCGAGCCTGCTGCTGCTGACGACGATGTTCCGGCTGGCGATCAACGTCTCGGTGACGCGGCTGATCCTCACGACCGGCGACGCGGGCAGCGTCGTGAAGGCGTTCGGCGAATTCGTCGTCGGCGGCAACGTGATCGTCGGCCTCGTGATCTTCCTGATCCTGATCGTGATCCAGTTCGTGGTCGTCACCAACGGCGCGGGGCGGGTGGCCGAGGTCGGCGCGCGCTTCACGCTCGACGCGATGCCCGGCAAGCAGATGGCGATCGACGCCGACCTCAACGCCGGGCTGATCACCGATGACGTGGCGCGCGAACGGCGCGCCGGAGATCGCCCGCGAGGCCGACTTCTACGGCGCCATGGACGGCGCCTCGAAGTTCGTCAAAGGCGACGCGATGGCGGCCGTGATCATCACCGTCATCAACCTCGTCGGCGGGATCATCGTCGGCATGATGCAGCACGGCCTGAGCTTCGAGGAGGCCACGCAGCAGTTCTCGCTGCTGACCGTCGGCGACGGGCTCGCGGCGCAGATCCCGGCGCTGCTGATCTCGGTCGCCACCGGCATCATCGTCACCCGCGCCGCCTCCGACCGCGACCTCGGCAGCGACATCGCCGGGCAGATCCTCAGCCAGCGCAAGGCGCCGCTGGTCGCCGCCGCCGCGATCGGCGGCTTCGCGCTGATCCCGGGGCTGCCGAAGCTCCCGTTCCTGTTCATCGCGGCGATCTTCGGAGCGATCGCCTGGGGAGTGCGCAACGGCCTGCCGGGCGCCGAGGAGAAGGGCGAGAAGGACAAGCCTGCGGCGCTCCCGGCGGCGGGCGCAGAGCCGCTCTCGGAAGTGGGCGTCGACGCGCTCGAGCTGGCGATCGGCTTCGGCCTCGTGCCGCTCGTCGAGGGCGGCGGCTCCGGCAGCGCGCTGCTGCGCCGGGTCAGCATGGTCCGCCGGCAGATCGCGGGAGACCTGGGGATCGTGATCCCGCGGGTGCGCATCCACGACGAGCTGGGCATGGAATCGCACGAGTACGTGATCAAGATCCGCGGCTCGGAGGTGACGCGCGGGCGCATCATGCCGGGGCACCTGCTGGCGATGAACCCCGGCGACGCGCTCGGCACGCTCAACGGGATCCCCACGCGCGAGCCGGCCTTCGGCCTCGAGGCGATCTGGGTGCACGAGTCCAGCCGCGCCGAGGCGGAGTCGCTCGGCTACACGGTCGTCGACCCCGAGTCGGTGATCGTCACCCACCTCACCGAGACGATCCGCTCGCACGCCGCCGAGCTGCTCACGCGCCAGGACGTGCGCACCCTGCTCGACCGCCTGAAGGAGACGAACGCCGCGGTCGTCGAGGAGGTCGTGCCCGACGCGCTGTCGCTCGGCGAGATCCAGCGCGTGCTGCAGTCGCTGCTCTCGGAGGGCGTGCGCGATCCGCGACCTCGGCACGATCGTGGAGGCGATCGGCGACAAGGCTCGAACAACACGTGACACGCAGTCTTCTTTCGGAGTACGCTCGCCAGGCGCTGGGCCGGGCGATCACGGCTCCCCACCTCGACGAGCAGTTGCGCCTGCAAGCCATAACCCTGGACCCGGCGATCGAGCAGGAGGTATCTACGTCGATCACCCAGACGACCGACGGCGAGTACCTCGCGATGGAGCCTCCGCGGGCGCAGGCGATCGTCAGCGCGCTGCGCGCTCAGGTCGAGCACGCCACGGCGCGGGGCGCGCGCCCCGTGCTGCTCTGCTCGGCGCGCATCCGCCGCCACCTGCGCCGCCTGATCGCTCAGGCGCAGCCGCACCTGGCGGTCTGCTCCTACAACGAGATCGCACCTGGCATCGACGTTGAAACGATCGGGGTGATCCACGCGTGAGCACCCCCGGCGACCTGCTGAACGCACTCGGCCGCGAGGCCCGCGCACGACTGGCCGGAGGGCGCGACGACGACGACGCCGCGCGTGTTCCGCGGGCGCACCGTCGAGGAGCTGATCCCGCGGATCGAGCGCGACCTCGGCGCCGACGCGATCGTGGTGCGCCGGCGGGAGGGTCTGACAGGTGGCGTGCTCGGCTTCTTCCAGCATCCGTGGGTCGAGATCGAGGCGATCCCCGGCACGGCCGGCGTCGACGTCTACGACGAGCCCGAGAGCGTCGACGCCGCCGGAGCGACGCACCGCCCGCCGCCTCCGTTCCGCCGCCGCGGAACCCCCGCCGCCTACCAGGCCGGGCTGACGCCGCCGGAGATGCCCACCGCAGCCGCGCCGGCGCCGTCCCCGCCGCCCGCGCCGCCCCCGCCCGCAGCGCCGGGATTCGTCCCGGAGCCCGCCTACACGCCCGCCTACGGCCAACCGCCGTCCGTCGCGCCCGCTGTCGCGCCGCCGGTCGCACCTCCCCCGACCTTCGCGCCGGGCGCCGGGGTGGCCCTCGAGCCGGGCGGCAGCGCCTACGTCACGGCGCACCTCGCCGCGCTCGCGCGCGCCGCGCCGCCCGTGCCACCGCCGCTCGTCCCCGAACCGCCGCCGCCGACCCCCTTCCTCGCCGCGCCGCCAGCGACGAGCCGAGGTCGCCGAAGCGCGTCGACTTCCGCGACCTGATCCCCGAGCAGACCCGCCGCCCGGCAGCGCCGATCGCGCCGCCGCCGCCGCGACTGGACGGCACGCGCGCAGCTCGAGCGGCGCACCGTCCAGCCGGGCTCTCACGCGCGGGCGCGCGCCGGTGTCGAGAAGGGCCTTGCGCGGTACGGCCTCGGCGAGCAGCTGGCGGCGGAGCTGATCGACATGGCGATGGCGCACGCGCTGCCGCTCGCGCCGCGCTCGGGCCTGGCCGCGGCCGTGCGCAGCACGCTGGCCCAGCGCATACCCGTGGCGCCGCCGCTGTCGGCGGCGGGCGCCTCGATCGTGCTGGTCGGCGCGGGCGGCTCGGGCAAGACGACCTGCTGCGCGGCGCTGATCGGCGCCTATCGCACCGGCAGCACGCTGCCCGCCTCCTTCGCGACGATCGCCGCCGAAGCGGACACCGGCGAGCTGCGCCTGCTGATGAGCCCCCAGCTGCTCAAGCCGGCGCCGCTCGAGAGCCCGCGGGCGCTGCGCGCGCTTCGCCGGGCGCGAGCCGAGGGACTTGCGGTGCTCGACACGCCGCGGCTCTCGCCCGCCGACCGCAAGGGGATCCGCCGGCTCGGCCGGCTGCTCGGCGAGCTCGACCCCGACCGCATCCTGCTGGCGCTGCCCGCCACGCTCGGCGGCGCCGCCGCCGCGCAGCTGCTGGAGGCGCTGGCCCCGCTGCGGGCCGACGCGCTGGTCGTCACCCACGCCGACGAGACCGATCAGATCGGCGTTGCCGTCGAGGCGGCCTGCCGCTTCGAGCTGGCGCCCGAGTACATGCTCTCGCACGCGAGCACCGGCGGCTGGCGGCTGCGCCGCCTCGATCCGGCCGGTCTCGCCGGGATGGTGCTGCCATGAGGCTCGCGCGCTCCAAGAAGGCTCGCCCCCGCGACGCCCGTCGAGCTGCCCGACGTCTCGGCAGTCGGTGGTGCTCGTCGTCCCCGGTGGCGGCACGATCCCGGCGCGGGTGCTCGAGCGCGGCCCCGACCTGCTCGTGGTCGCGATCACGGTCCCGACCCGTCCGCTTCACCGAGGCACAGCTCGGCGGGTCTGTACCTCGAATACTCGAGCCCTCGCGGTCGCGTGCGGCTCGGCGGCAGCCTCGCGAGCCAGGACCTCGCCGACCCCGACATCGTGCGGCTGGCCTCGCCCCGGTCGATCGAGGTGCTGCAGGAACGCGAGTTCGTGCGCATCCGCTCGGCCCGCCCGGTGCTCGTGTACTCCGCCCGCGACCACAACCAGGTGCAGAGCTTCACCGTCGACGTCAGCGGCGGCGGGCTGCTGCTTGCCGGCCCGGACAGCCTCCGGATCGGCGATGAGGTGACGTTCCGCCTCACGCTGACGCCCGGCGCGACGCCGGTCACGGGCAGCGGTCACGTCGTGCGGGTCGACGCGTCACGGTCGCCGCGCGGTCGAGTTCTCGAACATCAGCGACCTCGACCGGCGCCGGCTCGTGCGGTTCATCTTCGAGTGCCAGCGCGCAGAACGGCGTCGCGGCCTGGACGGGGAGGGCGGCCGTGGCTGACGCAGAGGCGACGATCGAGGCCCCTCCCGCGGACCCCGTGCAGGCGCCCCCAGCGCCGGCCGAGCCCGAGGCGAAGGAGCCCGCCAAGCCGCCGAAGGACAAGAAGACCAAGAAGGACAAGAAGGACAAGAAGACCAAGAAGGGCAAGGAGGCCGAGGACGAGCTCCCCGGCGGCCCGAGCGTCGCCGGGCACCCGCGCGCCGCCCGCTCGGTGGAACGGGCCAAGGGCTGGGGCGCGCTCGTGGGCTTCCTGTTGGGCGGCTACCTGTCGCTGCCCACGCACACCCTCGCTCGCGGCAGGGCTGCGCGCGCTGATCGCGGGGGTCATCCTGTACGTCGCCGCCTGGGCGGGCTCGGTGTTCTTCTGGCGGCGCATGGTGATGCTCGAGATCAAGGCCCGCGAGCAGGAGCTGCTCGCCGCCGTCTCCGCCGCCCGCGCGCAGCGGCAGGCGGGCGCCGCCGAGGGGCAGCCGGGGACGAGGCGCTAACGGGGCGGCGGGCGCATGGATCCTCTCAACCCGATCACCCCCCCGAGTCCCTCGGTGCCCCAGCGGCGGGTCCCCCCGGTCGACCGCCTGCGGCGGATCAGTCGCGAGGGCGACCGCCCTGAGCGCGAAGACGCCGAACGCGAGGACGAGCGCCGCGCGGCGCCCCGATGAGCCCGCCGAGGGCGAGGGCGGGGACGGCCACATCGACATCCGCGTGTAAGCGCTGCCGCTGCACGCTCGCACCCAGCCGCAGGAAATCTCCGCCGGCCCACGGAATCAGGCCAGCAACGAGGACAGGTTCCTCAAGTTTCGCCGCGGATCCGTCGATACATCGGCGTGGGTCGACATGGAGTCGGCCACGGGACCAAGCAACCACCGTCATCAAGGAGATGAACGAATGGGCCTGACAGTGAACACCAACCTCGAGGCGATGGACGCCGCGAGGAACCTCAACAACACCGAGAACATGCTCGGTACAGCGATGCAGCGCCTGTCCTCGGGTCTGCGCATCAACTCGGCCGCCGACGATGTCGCCGGCTACGCGATCTCCGAGCGCCTGAAGGGCCAGGTCAACGGCCTCAACCAGGCGACGCAGAACATCGCGGACGCCGTCTCGCTCGCGCAGACGGGCCAGGGCGCGCTGAACGACGTCGTCGGAATGCTCCAGCGCGATCCGCGAGCTGGCCGTGCAGTACGCCAACGGCACCACGTCGGAAACCGACAAGGAAGCCATCGAACAGGAGACCGAACAGCTCAAAGAAGAGATCACCCGTGTCGGTGAAACGACGACGTTCAACGGCGTGAAACTGCTGGAAGGCGGAGAAGAAATCGTCTTCCAGGTCGGCGCCAACGAAGAAGAAACCGTCGCCGTGAAAACGATCGAACTCGAAAGCGCGGTCTCAGGGGCTTCCGTCACCGAAATCAAAACGATCGACGAAGCGCTTGACGAAGTGACGAAGGCGGCCGGTGAATACGGTGCGGTGCAGAACCGCATTCAGTACACCGCGACCAACCTGGAAGTCTACAGCCAGAACCTGTCTTCGGCTGTCAGCGGGATCGTCGACGTCAACATGGCGATCGAAATGACCGCCTTCACGAAGGACCAGGTCCTTCAGCAGGCGGGCGTGGCGATTCTCGCGCAGGCCAACCACCTGCCGGAAGCCGTTCTGAAGCTGCTCCAGTAGTCGCGAACTTCCTCAGCGGTGACGTCTTCGGACGTCACCGCTGCAGCGAAGCCCGTCGGGCGATTGATCCGGCCTCGCGCCGGACGGCAGAGCCCTCGGGTACACAACGCTTCGGGCGGCCTGGGAAAGGGCCGGCGGAAGCCATATACCGCCGCTTCATCGAGGGAACGGTGGTCGGGACGGGCGGCGACGGCCGCCCGTCCCTCCTTAACGGCCCGCCGGAGACTCAAAGCGCGCACGCCGCTGCCGATTACGAGGGCGATGTCGATCGAAACGACGATCGCGCGCGTCGGCGCGATCCGCCAGGCGCTGGCCGATCCGGCCGCGCTGCTGTCCTCCGCGGCGAGTTCGGGCGGCACCGAGGCGCCCGTCCCCGCCGCGGGCACGGCGGCCCCCTTTGCCGCAGCGCTCGCCCAGGCCCAGGCGGGCTACGGTCAGACCCAGACGGCTGCCTTTCCCCCCGGCCAGGCCGCCGTGACGGGAGGCGGCCTGGAAACGGCCGGGCTGTACGGGGCAGCCCCCTCCGGCCTCGGCGGCGCTGCCGGGGCGACCCCCGGTGCGCGTATCGTCGCCGCCGCCGAAAGCCAGCTCGGGCAGGCCGAGCAGCCGCCCGGATCCAACGAAGGGCCGGCGATCGCGGCCTACCGCGCGGCCACCGCCGGCGCGATGCCGGGCGAGCCTTGGTGTGCATACTTCGCCTCCTGGGCCGCCCGCCAGGCGGGCGAGCCGATCGGCGCCGCGGGCGAAGGCCTCGGCTCGGTCTCCTCGGTCTGGTCGTGGGCCCAGAGCGCCGGGCGAGCTGTACAGAACGGGCCTGGGGTCGTGCCGCGGCCGGGCGATCTGATCGTGTTCGGCGGCGAGCACGTCGGAATCGTGCGGGGCGTGCTGCCGGACGGTCGCATCGAGACGATCGAGGGCAACTACGAAAACAAGGTCGCGGCCAACGTTCGCAGCGCCGCCGAAGCGAGCGGCTACGTGAGCATGAGCTGAGCGGGCGGGCGGTGAGTCAGCGTTCGCCCATGCCGCGCGACCACGCCACCGTGTACCAGATGACGACCCCGATCAACACGGCCAGCGGCAGTACGAGGGTGAGGATCGATCCGGTCAGGAAACCGTCGCCCATCACCAGCGCGAGACCAGCCATCTAACGCACCTCCTAGTGCCCGCTCGCAAGCCGCGGCGTCCGGGTCCTCCCCGGCGTCGGTGGGGCGAGCCAGCGGTGGATGTAGACGAAGATGATGATCACGAAGGTGATCGAGCCGGGCACCCACATCACGCCCGCTGCCAGCTGCTGGTCGCCGAGCGCCGAGATTCCCGCCGGGCGCGGGCTGAGCTGGGCGTAGTGGTCATAGAGCGGGCTCGGGGCGAGCGCCAGGACGACCGCGAGGACCCAGCTGACGATCATCGCTCCGACGACGTAGAGCAGGCGCTGGGTCTCGCCGAGGCGGATACGCGAGCGGCGGCGAGGGGATCACCTGCTTGAACAGACAGCACGGCGGTGACGAAGAACAGGGTGTGCTCGAGCGCGTGCAGCGTGCCCGATGAGAGCGTCGCGTCGAACATCGCCGGGACGTGCCAGCCGAGCAGCACGACCGAGAACAGCACGAACGCCGCGGCCGGCGCACCGAGAAAGCGCGCGGCGGCTCGCAGCCGCTCGCGTGCGCGGGTCCTTGCTGAGCGCTCGCGCCGAGCCAACGCCGTCCGCTCAGCGGCAGCGCGCGCCACAGCCGGATCCACGGCCGCGAGAGCACGAGCAGCGGGGCGGCGACGAGCATCAGCAGCACGTGCTGGACCATGTGCGACCCAGAAGAGCTGCTCGCTCAGCGGCTCGATCGGCGAGGACGAGCGCGATCGCGAGCGACGGCCATCGACGACGTAGAAGGCGATGTCACGGCGCCGCTGCGCGGCCGCGGTCCGCGCCGGGGTCACGGTGCGCCGGCTGCCGATCCAGTAGAGCAGCGCCAGCGTCGACGGTCAGCACGCAGCGGTGGGTCCAGCGACCAGTCCCAGAACCCCGGAGTGGCGGGGGCGGCGGCCAGCACTAGAGCAGGTAGAGCACCACGTAGGTGATCACGCCGATCCCCGCGAGAAAGCTCCAGTAGAAGACCGCCGCGTCGAGGCCGGGGGCGATCAGCCGGTCGCGGTTCCTTGATGTCGCCGTCCGAGGGCGCCGGCTCGCGGCCCGCCCGCATCTCGGTCGCCACCTGCGTCTCCAGCCAGTACATCGTGCACGAGCACGGCGATCAGGTAGAAGGCGGTCCAGGCGCAGAACACGCTCGCGTAGGCGCCGTTGGTCGGGCCGAAGCTCTGCTTGGTGTACTCGATGCACTGCAGCGCGACGGCGGCCAGCCCGAACAGCACGCTGCCGAGCGCCGGGCGGACCCAGCCCGGCCTGCTCGCCTTCATGCCGCGGCCCGCGAGGATCGCGAGCGCCGCGCTCACGATCACGCACGCGACGAACGCCGCGCCGAGGCCCTGGTCGGGTTTGACATGGGCCGGTTTCCACATGTGGTGGACGTTGAGCGAGCGCAGGTAGAAGTAGGCGAACAGGAAGGCGAGGAAGAAGAACGTCGAGGCGCCGGCCAGCAGCCGCGCGGCGACCGACAGGGCGCGCGCACCGACGTCGGGCGGCTCCGGCGGGATCTCCACGCCCGCCGGCACGGCCGGTATCTGCAGTCCCAGCGGCTTTTCTTCGTGCGGCAGCGCCATCGCTCAGCCCCCCGCCCCGGCCGGCTGCGCGCCGCCCACCGGCAGCGGCGTCCCGTAGTCGTAGGGGTCGGAGTCGAACACCGGGATCTGCTCGAAGTTGTTGACCGGCACCGGGGTCGGCACCTGCCACTCGATCGACTTCGAGTGCCACGGGTTCTGCTCGGCGCGCTGGCGGACGAAGATCAGCGAGTAGACCGTGTTGAACAGGAAGATCAGCATCGAGAAGCCGAGCACGAAGGCGGAGATCGAGACCCACACGTTGAGCGTGTGGAACTTCGGTTCGTAGAAGTTCACGCGCCGGGGCATGCCCTCCATGCCGAGCACGAACAGCGGCAGGAAGGTCGAGTTGAACGCGATGAACATCAGCCAGAAGTGAGCTTTCGCGAGTTTCTCGTTGAAGTTGAGCCCGATCATCTTCGGGACCCAGTAGTAGATCGCCGCGAAGAAGGTGAAGATCAGGCCGCCCATGATCGTGTAGTGGAAGTGGGCCATCACGAAGAAGCTGCCGTGCGTCGTCGTGTCGCTCGGCGTGTCGGAGAGGAACACCCCGGAGAGGCCGCCGATCAGGAAGTTGAAGGTCCAGCCGAGGCAGAACAGCATCGGCACGGTGAACGACATCCGCGCTCTCCACAGCGTGCCCATCACGCACAGGAAGATGAAACCGGTGGGTATCGAGATGATCTCCGTCGAGAGCATGTAGAACGGCCGCAGGTCGGCGTTGATGCCGCTGACGAACAGGTGGTGCTGCCACACGAAGAAGCTCAGCAGGCTGACGCCGAGCATCCCCGAGACGGCGAGGCGGTAGCCCCACAGCGGCTTGCGCGTGAACACCGGCAGCAGCTCGAGCACGATCCCGAAGCCGGGCAGCGCGAGGATGTAGACCTCGGGGTGCCCGAAGAACCAGAACAGGTTCTGGAACAGGTAGGAGCTGCCGCCGCCGGCGGGGATGAAGAACGAGGTGTCGATCGTGCGGTCGAGCGCCGCCATCAGCAGCGTCGCGATCAGCATCGGCGCGGCCAGCACCATCAGCACCGACGTGGCGAAGACCGACCACACGAAGATCGGCAGCCGCGACCAGGTCAGCCCGGGCGCGCGCATCGTGATGATCGTGGCCATCATGTTGAGGCCGAGCAGCGCACATCGAGATGCCGACCAGCGCGAAGAAGCAGATGTAGGAGTCCATCCCCATCACGGCCTGGTCGTTGAGCGGCTCGTAGCCGGTCCAGCCGGTCGGGAAGCCGCCGAAGAAGATCGTCGAGGTGAGGATGAAGCCGGCGGCCATCAGCAGCCAGAAGGTCAGCGCCTCGATCCGCGGGAAGGCCATCCGCCGCGCGCCGATCATGATCGGCACGAAGTAGTTGGCGAACGGCCCCAGGATCCCCGAGGTCATCATCCCCATCATCATCGTGCCGTGCATGCCCACCAGCGAGAGGTACTGGTTGGGCCCCACGAAGGTGGGCTGGCTGTGCAGCAGCTCGGTGCGGATCAGCATCGCGTTCAGCCCGCCGATGAAGAAGAACACGCCGATTCCGCACGAGGTACTGGATGCCGACGACCTTGTGGTCGGTGCACAGGCCGAAGTAGCGCCCGATGCCCTCGTCCTCCTTCTCGCGCAGCGAGGCCGGCCGGCCGAGCAGGCGCGAGATCGGGTAGTTGGCGAAGCCGAGGCCGATCAGGAAGCCGATCACGCCGAAGAAGTACGCGAGCAGCAGGGCGACGTCGTTCTCGTCGGTCGCGGCCGTGTATTCGAAGCTTTTGCCTTCCGTGACGAGGTGGCCGATGAACCAGCCGAGGTAGTAGCCGCCGACGCCGAGGATCACGGCGGTCAGCAGGTTGAAGCCGAGCAGCCGCCGCCACAGCGGCCTGCTCACGGCCGGGGGGGTTGCGCTACTGGTGGTCGTGCTCATTCGCCGCGCTCCAGCGGTTCGGGGAGGTAGGTGGTGCTGTACTTCGGCAGCACCTTGGTGGTCGCCGCGAATCGTCTTCTGCTGTTCGGCGATCCAGCTTTCGAAGCTGCTCTGGGTGACGACGTGGCCGTGGTCGAACATGCTGCCGTGCCAGATGCCGCACAGCTCGGCGCAGTGGACTTCGAAGGTCTGGATCTTTGTCGGCTTGACGAACGCGACGTTGTCGACGCCCGGGTTGGCGTCGGCCTTGACGCCGAGCTGGTAGGCCCAGAAGGAGTGGATCACGTCGAGCGAGGTGACGTGCAGTTCGATCATCTTGTTGACCGGCAGCTCGAGGTGGGTCGTCTCTACGCCTCCGTAGGTCGGGTAGCGGTAGGTGAAGGCCCACTGCTGCGCGATCACCTGGACCGGGAGCTTTTCCCCTTCGGCACCGTCAGCGGTTTCGGGCCGCTGCCCGAGCCCGCGCCGTAGCCGCTCTCCAGGCGCACGGTGCCGTAGACGGCGAGACTGAGCACGAGCGTGGAGGTGACGACGATCCAGAGCGTCTGCAGGCTCTGCGTGGCCGCGCACCGCCGGCCCTTCCAGCGCGCCGCCCTGTGGCTGGCGGAAGGCGATGATGGCGTAGATGAGGTAGATCAGGACGAGCAGCAGCACCGGCGTCGCCATCGCGAGCAGCACGGTGTTGTCGGTGACCTGTCCCGAGGCGGCGTCGCTGCCGTGGCCGGGCGGCAGATCGGGCCCAGGAGGATCGCGACGAGCGGCGTGGCGATCATCGAGGCGACGACCCAGATCGTCGAGAAAGCGGCGCAGATGATTGGGTTCCTGCGCCGGGCCGCCGGCGGGCGGCGCCGCGCCGGCGGGCGGCACCGCGCTAGACGACATCGATGTAACCGTCCATGTAGCCGAAGCGTCTGCATCGGACCGCCGAAGCCGAAGAAGGTGCCTGCCGCGCAGGGCACGAAGCACTGCCAGCGGTAGCGCCCCTTCTTGCCGGTGCGGAAGGTGAATTCGATCGTGCGGTGGGCCATCGTCGCGGGGTCGCAGGGCCCGTATTCGCACTGGTTCTTCGCTTCTTCTTCTACCCCCGGCAGCGGCACGAAGACACCGAGCTCGGGCACGACGAAGGTGTGCGAGGCTTCTTCGGGGTCGATGTGGGTGACCGGCTTGCCGTCGACCATCTCGACGCCGCCGCCCGTGCCCTGGACGGGCGAGAGGAACGGGTTGCGCAGGCCGCAGTCGCCGTCGAACTGGTAGACGGTGACGTGCACCAGCGAGTTGGCCGGCACCTTGAAGATCGTGCTGCGGACCCACTTGCCGTTCCGCTTGACGAGGTAGGAGACCCAGTCGGGGTGGCGGGGGCTCTCCTGCGGGCCGACGGCGGCGTCGGTCTGCAGGGTGAGGTTCGTCGTCGGGCCCGCGGCCGTGGCGGTTCCCGGCGTGCCTGGGACCGTCGCCGGCAGCACCGTCGCCCAACTCGAGACGTACAGGCCGATCAGCACGCCCAGCACGATCACGGCGGCCAGGACTGCAGTCAGCTTCCGCCCCGTGCCGCTCACGCCGTTGTTCCCCTGCCCATCCGACCCTCCAAGGATCGTTGTCTCCCCAGACGAAGCGATCCTATATCCGCGAATGGCTCGATTGCAAGATCTTCGGGAAGAAAATCCCCGATTCCGGAGTCGGCGCCCGCGCAGCCCCGGAAAATCCGGCTCCTTTGCGCCGGTGCGCGCGGGGGAGCCGTTCGAGTGGGCGGGACGGGCGGCGGCAGTCGAGCGGTGTCGCGACCGCCGCCCAGGCGAGCGCGGCGGATACGATCTGCTCTTGGCCTCGTTCAGCCCATCGCAGCCGATTCAGGTGCCCGAGCGCCCGACGCTCGAGGGCCTGGAGGAGAAGTGGAGCGCGGCCTGGGAGCGCGACGGCACCTACACGCTTCGACCGCGCCGCGCCGCGCGAGCGCATCTTCTCGATCGACACGCCGCCGCCGACGGTCAGCGGCTCGCTGCACGTCGGGCACGTCTTCTCCTACACCCACACCGACGCGATCGCCCGCTACCAGCGGATGCGCGGCCGCGAGGTCTTCTACCCGATGGGCTGGGACGACAACGGCCTGCCGACCGAGCGCCGCGTGCAGAACCACTTCGGCGTGCGCTGCGACCCGTCGGTCCCCTACGACCCCGACTTCGAGCCTCCGGCCGAGCCCTCCGAGAAGGAGCCCGTGTCGGTCTCGCGGCCGAACTTCGTCGAGCTGTGCCTGCGCCTGACCGAGAGCGACGAGCGCGCCTTCGAGGAGCTCTGGCGCACGCTCGGGCTGTCGGTCGACTGGTCGATGACCTACACGACGATCGGCCCGCTCGCCCAGCGCATCTCCCAGCGCTCCTTCCTCGGCCTGCTGGCGCGCGGCGCGGCCTACCAGCTCGAGGCGCCGACGCTGTGGGACGTCGACTTCCAGACGGCGGTCGCGCAGGCCGAGCTCGAGGACCGCGAGCGCCCCGGCGCGATGCACCGGGTCCGCTTCGCAGCCGCCGGCGACGGCGCCGAGGCGCTGATCGAGACGACGCGCCCCGAGCTGATCCCGGCCTGCGTGGCGCTGCTCGCACACCCCGACGACGAGCGCCAGCGCGAGCTCGTCGGCGGCGAGGCGCTGACGCCGCTGTTCGGCACGCGCGTGCCGGTGCTCAGCCACCCGCTGGTCGAGCGCGACAAGGGCACGGGCCTGGTGATGGTGTGCACGTTCGGCGACCTCACCGACGTCATGTGGTGGCGCGAGCTGAGCCTGCCGGTGCGCTCGGTGCTGGGCCCCGACGGGCGGCTTGCGCGAGGTGCCCTGGGGCGCGCCCGGCTGGGAGTCGGAGGACCTCGAGCGGCGCGCGGGCGAGCTACGGCGAGCTTGCCGGTCGGACGATCAACCAGGCGCGCCGCCGGATCGTCGAGCTGCTCGCGGAGTCGGGCGAGCTGATCGGCGAGCCCGAGCCGGTGAACCGCGCGGTGAAGTTCTACGAGAAGGGCGACCGGCCGGTCGAGATCATCACGAGCCGCCAGTGGTTCATCCGCACGATCGAGCACAGCAGGAGCTGATCGAGGCGCGGCCGCGAGCTGCGCTGGCACCCGCCCGTACATGCGGGCCCGCTACGAGGACTGGGTCAACGGCCTGACCGGCGACTGGTGCGTCAGCCGCCAGCGCTTCTTCGGCGTGCCCTTCCCGATCTGGTACCCGATCGACGCCGAGGGCAAGGTGCTGCACGGCGAGCCGATCGCGGCGGCGAACGACCAGCTCCCGGTCGACCCCTCGACCGATGTCCCGACGGGTACGAGCCGGCCCAGCGCGGGCAGCCGGGTGGCTTCAGCGGCGATCCCGACGTGATGGACACGTGGGCCACCTCCTCGCTGACGCCGCAGATCGCCGGCCATGCGGGCGAGGACCGGGCGCTGTTCGAGAAGGTCTTTCCGATGGACGTGCGCCCGCAGGCCCACGACATCATCCGCACCTGGCTGTTCACCACGGTGCTGCGCTCGGAGCTGGACGAGGACGAGCTGCCGTGGGCGAACGCGGCGATCTCCGGCTGGGTGCTCGACCCCGACCGCAAGAAGATGTCGAAGTCCAAGGGCAACGTGGTGACGCCGATGCACCTGCTCGAGGAGCACGGCGCCGACGCCGTGCGCTACTGGGCGGCGAGCGGCCGGCCGGGCACCGACACCGCCTTCGACTCCCAGCAGATGAAGGTCGGCCGCAAGCTGGCGGTGAAGCTGCTGAACGCCTCCAAGTTCGCGCTCGCCGACCTGCCCCCGCAGGCCGGGGAGCTGACCCACCCGCTCGACCGCGCGATGATCGCCCGCCTCGGCCGCGCTCGTCGCCGAGGCCGAGGAGAGCTTCGAGGACTACGACTACGCGCGCGCCCTGCAGCGCACCGAGGAGTTCTTCTGGTGGTACTGCGACTACTACCTGGAGCTCGTCAAGGGCCGCCGCTATGACCCCGCCCCGGCGATCTCCGGCCCCGTCAGCCGCGCACTGCGGATCTCGCTGTCGGTCTTCCAGCGCCTGCTCGCGCCGTTCCTGCCGTTCGTCAGCGAGGAGGTCTGGTCGTGGTGGCAGGAGGGCTCGGTCCACCGCGCGCCCTGGCCCGGCGGCCGAGCTGAGCGCGGAGGCCGCCGCCGGCGGCCAGGGCGAGGTGCAGGAGCTGGCACTGGAGGTCACCGCCGACGTGCTGGCGGAGGTGCGCAAGGCCAAGTCCCAGGCACAGCGCCCGATGCGCGCGCCGGTCGCGCGGCTGCTCGTCCGCGACACACCCGAGCGCCTGCAGGCGCTCGCGCTCGGCGCCGAGGACCTGCGCCAGGCAGGTGCGATCGAACGCCTCGAGACGGAGCCGGCGAGGAGTTGACGGTCGAGGTCGAGCTGGCCGGGGAGGCCTCGGCCTAGCACCTGATAGGCTGGCGGTCATGGAGCGAACGCTGATCGAGGCCCTGCCGCAGAAGCTGGGCGAGCAGGTGACGGTGCGCGGCTGGGTCAACGCCCTGCGCGACCAGAAGCGCGTGCAGTTCGTGATCCTGCGCGACGAAACCGGCATGGCCCAGGCGGTGCTGGCGAAGGACGAGCCGCCGAGCGAGCTGAACGAGGCGATCTCGGCGCTGACCGACGAGTCGGCGGTCACCGTCACGGGCACGGTGGTCGGCGACGAGCGCGTCAAGCTCGGCGGCCTCGAGCTGCGGATCGAGGCGCTGCAGGTCGACTCGCTGGCCGAGCCGGAGCTGCCGATCGCCGAGGACTCCGCGCTCGACAAGCGCATCGACTGGCGCTACCTCGACCTGCGCCGCCCCGACCGGCGGCTGATCTTCGAGGTGCAGACGACGATCGAGCAGGCGATGCGCGAGTTCTGGCGCGACGAGGGCTTCATCGAGCTGCACTCGCCGAAGCTGATGGGCTCGGCCAGCGAGTCCGGCGCCGAGCTGTTCCACGTCGACTACTTCGAGGGCGACGCCTACCTGGCGCAGTCACCGCAGTTCTACAAGCAGATGGCGATGGCGGCCGGCTTCGGCAAGGTGTTCGAGATCGGGCCCGTGTTCCGCGCCAACCCGTCCTTCACCTCGCGCCACGACACCGAGTTCACGAGCGTCGACATGGAGCTCTCGTGGATCGACTCCCACGAGGACGTGATGGCGGTCGAGGAGCGCTGGCTCGCTCACGTGCTGGCGGCGGTCGCCGACAGTCACGGCGAGCAGATCGCCGAGACGTTCGGCACCGAGGTGATCGTGCCGACGCTGCCCTTTCCCGCGGGTGACGCTCGGCCGAGGCCAAGGAGATGCTGAGCGCGCGAGGGCCACGACGTCCCGGGCGCCGGTCACGACCTCGACCCGCCGAGCGAGCGGGCGCTGTCGGCGCTGATCAAGGAGCGCCACGGCCACGAGTTCTGCTTCGTCACCGACTACCCCACCTCGGTGCGCGCCTTCTACCACATGCGCCACGAGGACGATCCGACTCTGACCAAGAGCTTCGACCTGCTCTGGCGGGGCATCGAGCTGACCACGGGCGCCCAGCGCGAGCACCGCTACGAGCGGCTCGTCGCGCAGGCCGAGGACGCGGCATCGAGGTGGAGCCGATCCAGTACTACCTGAACTTCTTCCGCTACGGGGCGCCGCCCCACGGCGGCTTCGGCTTCGGACTGACGCGCCTGCTGATGCTGATGCTGGCGCAGGAGAACGTCCGCGAGGTCACGTTCCTGTATCGCGGGCCCCACCGACTCACGCCGTGAGCGCCGGGCGATGGCCCGGGTCCTGATCTCAACGCCGCTGGTCGAGGACAGCCTCGCCGCCCTCGCCGGGCACGAGCTGATCGCGGGCCCGCCCGGCTCGGACGCCGCCGCGGAGGCGCTGATCTGCTCCCCGACGATGCCCGTGGGCAGAGACGAGCTGGATCGCATGCCCCGCCTGAGGGTGATCGGCGTAGCGGGGGCTGGGACCGACGCGGTCGACCTGGACACGGCCGGAGCGCGCGGCATCACGGTCGTCTCGGCGGGCGAGGCGCTGGTCGAGACGACGGCCGATCTGGCCTTCGCGCTGATCCTCACCGCCTCGCGGCTGACGGGTGAGGCCGAGTCGCTGCTGCGTGCCGGCCGTTGGCGAGGGTGGGGCTTCATGGACACGCTCGGCCGCGACGTCCACGGCGCCACGCTCGGACTCGTCGGCTACGGCCGGATCGGCAGGGCCGTCGCGCGCCGAGCCGCCGCCTTCGAGATGGAGGTGCTCCACCACACGCGCACCACCACGGGCGAGGCGGGCTGGCGGGCGGAGCTCGACCCGCTGCTCGCGGACAGCGACATCGTCAGCCTTCACGTACCTCTGACCCCGTCCACCCGCGGCCTGATCGACACGCGGCGAATCGGCTTGATCGGGGCCGGCGGAGTGCTGGTCAACACCTCCCGCGGAGGGGTGGTTGATGAACGGGCGCTCGCCGCCGCGCTCACGAGCGGCGGCCTGCTGGCGGCCGGCCTCGACGTCTACGAGCACGAGCCGGACGTCGCCCCCGAGCTGCTGGCCGCTCCCCGGGCGGTGCTCCTGCCCCACATCGGGTCGGCCACCGACCCGACTCGGCGGGCGATGCTGGCGCTGGCCGCCCAGCGCGTCGCCGGGATCCTCGACGGGGGGTGAGCGGCCGGCAGGTGCGAGCCCTACCAGCAGGGTTCGAAGCGCTTGCCGTTCAGCGCCAGGTTGAAGCGGGCGCCGACGATCCCGAGTGCTTCGTCGGCCGCGCAGAAGCGGGCGTCCTTGAGCCTGTACTCGGCGTTGATCACGGGCTTGCCGGCCGCGAGGTAGGGCTCGAAGTCGGCACATTCGTGGTACTGGTTGCACTGCTCGGTGAGGGCGCCGTCGAAGTAGGGCTGCTGTTGCGCGGACTGTTCGCCGTCGTTCTTCTGCAGCACGGCCAGCCCCAGCGCGTGTGACCTCCTGGGCCACCCACTCGTCGTAGGTCAGCTGGTCGGCTGCCGTGATCGGGAAGCCGCTCTTGTTGGAGAACGCTTCGATGTTGTCGGGCTCGATCGCGTCGAAGCCCTTTTCGCGGCAGATCTGAAAGCGCGCCGCCATGATCGGCTCGAGCACCGCCAGCTGGCGGATGTCGAGCCACTTCTCGCCGGGCCAGCCGTTGGACTTCCCGAGCACCGACTTCGGGAACTGCCCGTAGTCGGGCCGGAAGCTCTCGGCGGTGCCGACGTCGATGTAGCAGACGACGTGCTTGCCCTGGGCGTGCAGCGCGGCCACTTCCGCGGCCGTCGTTTCGAAGCCGTCGACGTCATAGACCGCGGCCGGAACGGTGGTGTTCAGCTTGCCCTGCAGCTGCCAGTAGAAGGTCGGAGCCGGCGGCGGCGTCCAGTAGGCCCTGGCGGGGCCCGCGGCGAGGGCGGCGAGCAGGGCCGATGCGAGCAGCAGGCGCGCGAGGAGCGCCACTCTTCTCATCGGCCCATCGTAGGCGTTCCACGGCCGCACGGGTCCCACGCCGTGCCGGGGCGGGCCGTCCGCACCCGTCTCTAACTTCAGATTCATGCTGCTCAGCGAGCTCACCGACGGGGTCGAGATCGAGCAGGCGCATGCTCGTCAAGGAGGCCGAGCTGCGCCGCCGCCGCGACGGCGGGGAGTACCTGCGGCTGATGCTCGGCGACCGCACCGGCGCCGTCCCCTGCATGGTCTGGGAGGAGCTCGAGGAGATCGCTGCCGTGGCCCGCGCCGGAGCGGTCGTGACGGTCGTCGGCCGCTACGTCGTCCATCCGCGCTTCGGCCCGCAGATCAACCTGCGCGGCCTCGCCTCGGCGGCGCCCGGCAGCTACGTCGAGGAGGACCTCGCCGACGGTCCGACGCGGGAGGCGGCGCAGATGGAAGCCGAGATCGGCGAGCTGGTCGCGACCGTCCAGCAGCCCCAGCTGCGAGCCGCTGCTCGACCGCCTGCTCGGTCCCGGCTCGGACGGCTGTGGGCGCGCTACCGCGAGGCGCCCGCGGCGAAGCACTACCACCAGGCGTACCGGCACGGGCTGCTCGAGCACTGTCTCGGCGTCGCCCAGGCGGTCAGCGCGATCAGCGCGACCTTCCCGGGGATCGACCGCGACGTCGCAGTCACCGGGGCGCTGCTGCACGACATCGGCAAGCTCGAGGCCTACACCGCCGATCCCGTCGCGATCGACCTCAGCGACGCAGGACGGCTGCACGGGGAGATCGCGCTCGGCTACTACCTCGTGCGGCGCACGATCGAGGAGATCGACGAGTTCCCTCCGGAGCTGGCCCAGGCGATCGGTCACATCATCCTCTCCCACCACGGCTCGCTCGAACACGGCAGCCCGGTTGTGCCCTGCACGCGCGAGGCCACGCTCGTGCACATGGTGGACAACCTGGGAGGGCGCCTGGGCAGCTTCGACCGGCTCGAGAAGGAGCTCGCACCTGGCCGGCGCTGGTCGTCGTTCGACCGCGCTATCGGCGCCGGAGCCTTCTTCCTGGATCGCGGCGACGGTGCGCCCGAGCCGGCCCACGCGCCCGCTCCCGAACGCGAAGCAGCCTGAAACCCCGCAAATAGCGGGGCGGTCTGGGCCCGGCGCAGCTCGCGTCTCGCCCCCGGCTTCTATCTTTGGGGACCGATGGCAAAGGACACCGAGAAGCTGATCCGCCAGCTCTCCCTGATCTCCTACCTGATGGCCGAGCGTCGGCCCGTCACGGCCCTGGAGATCCGGCGAGACGTAGAGGGCTACAGCGGCATGAACGAGGACGCCTTCGCCCGGCGCTTCTACGCAGACCGCTCTGAGCTCGAGTCGCTGCGGATCCAGCTGACCGTCGAGCGCCCCGCCGACGGGGCCGCGGAGCAGGAGAACTACTCGCTGCGCCCGGAGAACTTCCATCTGCCCGCAATCGCCTTCACCGACAAGGAGCTCGCCGCCCTGCAGACCGCTCTGAGCCTGCTCGACGGCGAATTCGCCTACGCGGAGCCCCTGCGGCTCGCGTTGCAGCAGATCACCTGGGGACGCCCCAGCCCGCTGCGCGGGCCCGAGCAGCGGTCCGTCGCGCTGGGCATCACGGCCTCGGCCGGCGGCCACGACCTGTCGGCCCGCCTCGCGAAGGTCGAGACCGCGATCTTCCGGAACAAGACGATCGTCTTCGACTACTACACGATGGGCCGGGACGAGGTCTCGACGCGCAAGGTCGATCCCTATCACCTGCTGTTCCAGGGCGGGCAGTTCTACCTGCTCGGCTACTCGCACGAGCGCAAGGCGATCCGGGTCTTCCGCCTGTCGCGGATCCGGGGCAAGGTCTCCTATGCGACCAAGGCCGAGCACGACTTCCACCGCCCCGCCGACTTCGACCCGCGCGAGTACGCCAACCGTGCCGACTGGCAGCTCGGCGACGAGCAGGGCACGGCCAGGATCCTCGTCTCGGAGCGGATCGCCTGGCAGATCGAACGCCACTTCGGGCGCTACGGGCGGATCGTCGACCCGGCCGAGCTCGAGGAGGACGAGGCGATCGACGCCGGCACGCCCGTCGAGGAGGGCGATCGCCTCTTCCTGACCAGCTACTCGAGCCCTCGCAGCCTGATCTCGTGGGTGCTGGGCCTGGGTGTCAACGCCCGCCTGCTCGGGCCTCCCGAGCTCGCCGCCGAGCTGTGCCGCCGCCTCGAGGTGCTGCGCGAGCGCCACGAGGAGGAGCCGCCCGCCGCACGGCGGCGCCGCGCCCGCGCCGAGCCCGCCGAGGAGTCCGGCAGGCGCCCCTCGCGCAAGACCGCCGGCGGCGAGGAGCAGCGGCCCGAGGCGGCGATCCGCCCGGAGCGCTTTGCTCGCCTGGTGACGCTCGCGAGCATCCTCATCGACGCCGGCCGCCGCGGCGAGCGCGTCGTGATCGCCGAGGTCTGCGAGCGCCTGCAGATAAGCGAGGAAGAGCTGCGCGAGGACATCAACGTGCTCAACGTCGTCAACTTCGGCGGCGGCTCCTACGTGCTCTACGCGGAGATCAAGGAGGACGAGGGCGAGATCGAGGTCGACCCGGAGCCCTACAGCGACAACTTCGACCGGCCCGCGCGGCTGCTGCCCGTCGAGGCGAAGGCGCTGGTAGCGGCGATCGACCTGATCGGCGAGCACATCCCGGAGGGGTCGCTCAGCTCGGCCCGGACGAAGATCGTCGCCGCCCTCGGCGAGGACCCGATGGAGCAGGGTCTGCAGGTCGCTCCGGCGGCCAGCGACGACTCCGACGTCGCCCGCACGATCTCCAAAGCGATCACCGGCCGGCGGCTGATCGAACTCGAGTACTTCAAGGAGAACGAGGACGAGATCTCGGCGCGCAAGGTCGAGCCCTACGCGCTCACCAACGGGCGCGAGGGATGGTACGTGGCCTGCTTCGACCCGGAACGGGACGGAGTGCGCCACTTCCGCCTCGACCGCATCAAGAGCGCGACCGTCAGCCAGGAGCGCTTCCAGCCGCGCCCCGAGGTCGATCCGGCCGCCGAGGTCGACGGCTGGCTGCGAACGGGCGAGGTCGAGGCCTCGCGCAGCGCCCGCGTGTGGGTCTCGCCCGACCGTGCCCGCTGGGCGCGCGAGGCGCGCCGCGTGGTCGAGGAGCGGACCGACGACTCGGTCCTCGTCGAGCTGAGCTTCGCGGGCGTGGACTGGCTCGTCCGGGAGATCCTGCGGGAAGCCGGCGATGCCGCTGTGCTCGAGCCCGAGGACGCCCGCGAGGCCGTGCTGGCCGCGGTCATCCGGCTTCGCGAGGCCGCCGCTTCGCCGGCCGGGGTCTAGCTCTCCGGCGCCACGTCCGGGAGCCGCGAGGACGCCCGATCGCCTTCCGGCTCCTCCGGCGGACGCGCCACCGCTGCCAGCAGGCTCCTCGCCTGAGCTCGCCGCCCCGACAGGACGAGCGAGGACACATCGCCTTCGGGACCGAGGGCGGCGGTCCACGCCCGCCGGTCGCCCGCGATCGTGGAAGTGATCTCAGGGGCGATGCGATCGGCCCCGCCGGTCCACATGCTCACCTCCCCGGCGACGAGCTCCGCCACGTGGCGGCGCCTGGCGCCGCGCTCGTCGAGCAGCAGCTCGATCGCCCCGTCCGGCGCCCCGACCGACCCGTTGAGCAGGAAGGGAAGGGCCCGCAGCAGCGCGGCGGGGTCCACGATCTCGCCCTCCCGGGGCCGCGACCAGGACCAGCGCAGGCTCCACCCGCTGATCGCGGCGGCGATCGGCAGCAGCTCGCGCCCCGCCTCGGTCAGCTCGAGTTCGACCCGCGGGGGCATCTCGCGGAACCGTGCCCGAGTCACGAGGCCCGACTGGGCCATCCGCTGCAGATAGCGGTCCAGGACTCCGGGGCTGACGCCGGAGAGCCGGCTACGCAGCGCCGAGAGCCTCGTTCGCCCGCAGCCAGCTCGGTGACGATCGCCAGCGTCCAGTTGTCGCCGAGGACCGACAGGCCCCTGGCGAGCGGCGTCCACTGCCGGTGGGAGGGCAGCGGGCGGCTGCTCTCCCCGCGCCGCTCGATCGCCCGACGCTCGATCGGTCTGTCCACTGTGAACACGGTAGTTCCAAATCTTGGATTTTCCAGTTGCCCGGACGAATTGTCTCCCACTGCGCGCGAGGCGGCCGGCCGGGGTGCAAGGAGGCTCGCCGCGGCCCGGGCGATAATGCTCGGCCTTGGGCGTATCGGCGAAGGGACCGGGGTGAGCAGGCGAGAGCAGATCAGGATGAGCGAGCAGGAGACGACTGCGTTTCTGCGCGAGGAGCGAACGGTGACGTGCGCGACGCAGGGGCCGCGAGGCTGGCCGCACCTGATGCCCCTCTGGTACGTGCTCCGCGAGGCCCCGGCGGGGGAGCCGGGGCCGCGGCTCTGGGCATGGACGTACGGGGTCTCGCAGAAGGTCCGCAACCTCGAACGCGAACCCCGGGCGACCCTGCAGGTGGAGGCCGGGGAGCTCTACCAGGAGCTACGGGGCGTGATGCTCGAGTGCGACGTCCTGATTCACCGCGAGCCTGACCTCATCAAAGCGCTCGGCCACGAGATCTTCGCGCGCTACGCCGTCCCTCGGGGTGCCCCGCCGGTTGCCGAGCTGCCCGCGGAGGTGGGGCAGATGGTCGATCGCCAGGCGGCCAAGCGCGTCGCGCTCGAGTTCGCCGAGCACCGTCGCGCCACCTGGGACCACCGCAAGCTGGCGGGCGTCTACTAGAGGACGCCCGCCCGCCGGCCGTCACTGCAGCGTGGCGATCTTCCACTTGTCGCCTTCCTTGACGAAGGACACCGTCTTGAGCGTCTTCTTGCCCTTGTAGGTGCTCTTCACGACGGCCGTGGCGCGTCGCGCCGTTGACCTTGACCGATTCGACCTGCAGTTCGGTGTTGTCGATCTCCGACGATCTGGTTTTTGATCGTCGATTCGCAGTGCTTGGTGCCGCCCAGGCTCCTCACCACCGAAGCCCCGAGATCGTTCGCGCAGATCTTCTTCTGTTCGCCCGAGGTGACGTCGGACTGCAGGTTGGCGATCGTCTGCGCGACTTCGTGCTCGGCGCCTTTGAAGGCCGCGGTCGAGGTCGTCGTGCCGCAGGCGGCGAGCGCCAGCGGGCACAGCGGGAGGCAGATCAGGGCGAGCAGGCGGCGCACGGGCCGCAAGGCTATTTGTTAGTTGCGCTCGTCGTCGCGCCGGTAGCCCAGGCGCGCCGAGATTCGATCGGCCGTCGAGACGAGGTGCGGACCGAGCGCGTCGACCAGCTCCTCGAGCGCGATCATCGAGCTGTGAGCGGCCAGGTTGACCGCCGCGACGACGTCGCGGCTCTCGTTGCGGACCGGCGCCGCGATCGCGTACAGGCCCGCCGCGAGCTCTTCGTCATCGACGGCGAAACCGCGCGTCCCTGACCTTCTCGAGCTCGGCGCGCAGCGCCTTCTTGGAGGTGATCGTCTTCGGGCCCCGTTTGCTCGGCTTGATCTCTGCGAGCACGTCTCGCTGCTGGCTGTCGGGGAGGTAGGCGAGCAGCAGCTTGCCCATCGCCGTGCAGTAGGCCGGCACGCGCGAGCCGGGCTGCAGGCCGAGGTCGATCTGGTTCTGGCCCCGCCGGAAGCTGCGCGCGCGGTCCACGTAGAGAACTTCGCTGCCGTCGAGCACCCCGAGGCTGGTGGTGTAGGAGGTGCGCTGGCGCAGCTCCTCCAAGATACGGCCGCGCGTGCTCGCGCAGGCCGGTGGAGTTGAGCGCCGACATGCCGAGGTCGGTGACGCGCAGGCCAAGGCGGTACTTGCGCGAGGCGCCCTGCTCGAGATAGCCGAGCGCGACCAGCGTGATCACGTAGCGGTGGGTCGTCGAGCGGCTCATCCCCAGCTCGTCGGCGATGTCCGCGATACCGAGGACGGGACGGGCCGGGGTGAAGCAGCCGAGGATCGCGAGACCGCGCTCAAGCGACTGCGAGTAGCGCGGTTCGCGCAGACTCGGGATCGACCATGCCGGCTCCTGGTCAGTCGGCTTGGCTGCGGCTGCTTTCGTTCTCGGCATACAGAGACCCTCCACTGTTGACGTCTGCAGACCCTACGTCTCGTGTGGGGTCGGGGAAATACGGATCATAGTTGGAAAAATCGGCTGATCGGGTTAACGGGACTGGAGATTCAAGTCCTTGACCCTGACCGACCAGGCGAACGGGCGGTGGAGGCCGCTCCCGGGCCTGCCGCTAGGGTTCTCTCCAGATGCAGCCGCTGAAGGGTCTGATCCTGTCCGGGGGCAAGGGCACGCGGCTCCGTCCGATCACGCATACGAGCGCCAAGCAGCTCGTCCCCGTCGCCAACAAGCCGGTGCTGTTCTACGGCATCGAGGCGATGGCCGAGGCGGGGATCGAGGAGGTCGGGATCATCATCGCCCCGGAGACCGGCGCGGAGATCGAGGCGGCCGCGGGCGACGGCTCGCGCTTCGGCTTGCGGATCACCTACGTGCTGCAGGACGAGCCGCTGGGGCTGGCCCATGCGGTGCTGACGGCCGAGGCGTTCCTGGGCGGTAGCCCGTTCGTCATGTACCTGGGCGACAACCTGCTGCAGGGCGGCATCTCCGATCTCGTGACGGCGTTCCGCGAGCACGAGCCGGACGCGCTGATCCTGCTCACGCCCGTGCCCGACCCCGAGAACTACGGCGTCGCCGAGCTCGAGCCCGGAGCCCCCGGGCGAGACCGGCCGGGTGCGGCGGCTGGTCGAGAAGCCGGCCGAGCCCGCGACCGACCTGGCGCTGGTCGGCGTCTACATGTTCACGGCGGGCGTACACGAGGCGGCGCGCGCGATCTCCCCGTCGCCGCGCGGGGAGCTCGAGATCACCGACGCGATCCAGCATCTCGTCGACAGCGGGCTGCGTGTCGAGCCGCACATCGTGCGGGGCTGGTGGAAGGACACGGGCCGCCTCGAGGACATGCTCGAGGCGAACAGGCTGATCCTCGACAACCTGATCGAGCGCGTCGACGGCGAGCTCGTGGACTCGCAGGTGGACGGCCGGGTCGTGATCGAGGCGGGGGCGCGGCTCGAGCGCACGCGCGTGCGCGGCCCGGCCGTGATCGGCGCGGGCTCGGTGCTGAAGGACTGCTACATCGGCCCGTACACGGCGATCGGCGAGAACTGCTCGATCTCCGACGCCGAGGTGGAGCATTCGATCCTGCTCGCCGGCTGCACCGTGTGCGACCTCGACGGGCGCATGGAGTCCTCGCTGCTGGGTCGAAACGTGACCGTGCGGCGCGGCGAGCGCCAGCCGCGCGCGTACCGATTCATGGTCGGGGACAACTCCGACATCTCGATCCTGTGAGGCTGCTCGTCACAGGCGCCCAGGGGATGCTCGGCCACGACGTCGAGCGCGCCGGCCGGCGCGGCGGACACGAGCTGGTGCTCGTCGACCTGCCCGAGCTCGACATCACCGACGCCGCCGCGGTCGAGGCGATGCTCGAGCAGCTGCACCGCGCAGCCGGGCCGCTCGAGGGCATCGTCAACTGCGCCGCGTGGACCGACGTCGACGGCGCCGAGTCCCACCCCGAGGCTGCGCGCGCCGTCAACGCCGACGGAGCCGGCGTGCTCGCGCGCGCGGCGAGCGCGGCGGGCGTGCCACTGCTGCACATCTCGACCGACTACGTCTTCGACGGGACGGCGCCGCTGGACGGGGACGGACGGCCACGGCCGTATCTGGAGAGCGACGCGACGGGACCGCGGTCGGTCTACGGCGTCGACGAAGCTCGAAGGGGAGCTCCAGGTGCTGGCCGCCTCGCCGGCGCACACCGTCGTCCGGACCGCTTGGCTCTACGGGCTCGACGGGGCGAACTTCGTCGCCACGATGCTGCGCCTGGCCGCCGAGCGGGAGACGGTTCAGGTGGTCACCGACCAGGTCGGCTCGCCCACCTGGTCGGGGCATCTCGCGCCCGCCGTGCTGGGTCTGCTGGAGCGCGGCGTCAAGCGGGCTCGTGCACCTGACCGGCGGCGGTCACGTCTCCTGGCACGGCTTCGCCGAGGAGATCTTCCGCCAGGCCGAGGTCGACTGCCGCGTCGAGGCGACGACCAGCGAGCAGTTCGTCAGGCCCGCGCCGCGGCCCGCCTGGTCGGCGCTGGAGTCCGGTCGCGACGACGTGCTGCCGCTGCCGCCCTGGCAGGACGGTCTCGGTGGGTATCTCGCTGCGCGTGCTGGGATGATCCGGCGATGAGACTGCTGGTCTGCGGCGGCGCCGGGTTCATCGGATCGACCTTCGTCCGCCAGCGCGTGCTCGAGCACGGCGACACCGTGACGGTGCTCGACAAGCTGACCTACGCGGGCCGCGAGGAGAACCTCCAGGAGCTGGCCGGGGAGGAGCGATACCGCTTCCTCCGCGGCGCCATCGAGGACCCCCGCGCCGTCGCCGAGGCGATCGATCTCGGTGGCGCCGAGGCGATCGTCAACTTCGCCGCCGAGACGCACGTGGACCGCTCGATCGCCGAGCCGGACGCGTTCGTGAGGACGCACGCCTTCGGCACCTACGTGCTGCTCGAGGCGGCCCGCGAGCACGAGCTGCGCTACCTGCAGGTCTCGACCGACGAGGTCTACGGGTCGATCGAGCTCGGCACCTTCACGGAGGACAGCCCGCTGGCACCCTCCTCGCCCTACTCGGCGACGAAGGCCGCCGCCGACCTGCTCGCCCAGAGCTACTTCCACACCTACGGCCTTCCCGTGACGATCTGCCGAGGATCGAACAACTACGGCCCCTACCAGTACCCCGAGAAGCTGATCCCGCTGATGATCCTCAACGCCCTGCACGGCGATTCGCTGCCGGTGTACGGGGACGGCATGCAGGTGCGCAACTGGATCCATGCGAGCGACTTCGCCCGGGCGATCGGCCACGTGCTCGAGCACGGCGGGCCCGGCGAGGTCTACAACGCCGGCGGGCCAGACGAGGAGGCCAACATCACGGTCGTGGAGCGGATCATCGAGCTGACCGGGGCATCCGAGTCGCAGGTCGAGCACGTCACCGACCGGCCGGGCCACGATCGGCGCTACTCGCTCTCCTCGGAGAAGGTCCGGGCGCTCGGCTGGGAGCCCCGGGTGCGCTTCTCCGAGGGGCTCGCCGAGACGGTCGCCTGGTACCGGGAGAATGAGCGCTGGTGGCAGCCGATCCGCTCCGGCGAGTACCGCGAGTACTACGCCCGCCAGTACGGCTCCGCCCTGCGTCCGTAAGGGGGTCGCCGGCCGAGGTCGGTCGGCAGGCGCGGCGCCTCGCTAGGCTCGACGGGTGCCTGCCTCGGTCTTCAAGCCCACCGTTCAGTCGTGGCTTTCGCAGGCCTTCGAGCGGCCCACCCCGGCGCAGAGCAAGGCCTGGCCGGCGATCGCGACCGGAGAGCACGTGCTGCTGTCGGCGCCCACCGGCTCCGGCAAGACGCTCGCCGCGTTCCTGTGGGCGCTCGACCGCCTGACTCCCGTCGGCGCCGAGCCGGGCCCGGACTCGCCCGGTCCGGGCACACGGGTGCTCTACGTCAGCCCGCTGAAGGCCCTCGCCTATGACATCGAGCGCAACCTTCGCGTCCCGATCCGCGGCATCGGCGCGGACATCACGGTCGCGATCCGCACCGGCGACACCCCCCAGAAGGAGCGCGCGGCGATGGTGCGCCACCCGCCGGACATCCTGGTCACGACGCCCGAGTCCCTGTACCTGATCCTCACCTCGCAGGCGCGGGAGATGCTGCGCGGCGTGGACACCGTGATCGTCGATGAGATCCACGCCGTGGCTGGAACCAAGCGCGGCTCGCACCTCGCCCTCTCGCTCGAGCGCCTCGAGGCGCTCGTCGCGGCGAGTGGCGAGCGACCGCGGCGACTGCCTTCCAGCGGATCGGCCTGAGCGCGACGCAGAACCCGCTCGAGGAGATCGGGCGGTTCCTGGTCGGGCCGGGCCGGGAGGTGACGATCGTCGACGCCGGGTCGCGCAAGGAGCTCGACCTCCGCATCGAGGTGCCGGTCGAGTCGATGACCGAGCCGGCCGGGCCGGCGGAGTCCTCCGATCCGCTGGATCCGAGCAGCGCCCACCCGTCCAGCGAGGCCACCCGTGCGTCGATCTGGCCCGCGATCTACCCCGAGCTGCTGCGGCTCGTGCGCGAGCACACCTCGACGATCGTGTTCGTCAACAATCGCCGCTCGGCCGAGCGCATCGCGCTGCGTCTGAACGAGCTGGCCGCGAAGGAGCTCGAGGACGAGCAGGGCAACCTGCCCGATCACGCCCCTTCGGTCGAGCTGGCTCGCGCCCACCACGGCTCGCTGGCGCGCGAGGAGCGCACGAAGGTCGAGGAGCTGCTCAAGTCGGGCGGGCTGCCCTGCCTCGTCGCCACCTCCTCGCTGGAGCTCGGGATCGACATGGGTGCCGTCGACCTCGTCCTGCAGATCGAGTCGCCCAAGTCGGTCGCCCGCGGCCTGCAGCGGATCGGCCGCGCCGGGCACGGCGTCGGCGAGGTCAGCCGCGGGCGGATCTTCCCGAAGTTCCGGGGCGACCTGCTCGAGTGCGCGGTCGTCGCCAAGCGCATGCACGAAGGCGCGATCGAGCCGACCGTCGTGCCCCGCAACGCGCTCGACGTGCTCGCCCAGCAGATCGTCGCGATCGCCGTCTCGGCAGAGGGCGGGGAGGAGTCGGACTCGATCGCGGTCGACGAGCTGCACGCGCTGGTCAAGCGCACCCACTCCTACGCCGAGCTCTCGCGCGAGCTGCTCGAGAACGTGCTCGACATGCTCGACGGGCGCTACCCCTCCAAGGAGTTCGGCGAGCTGCGCGCGCGGATCGTCTGGGATCGGCTGGCGGGCGTGATTCGCGCCCGCAAGGGCTCGCGCCAGCTGGCGATCGCCAACGCCGGCACGATCCCCGACCGCGGCCTGTACGCCGTCACGCTGCCCGACGGCCGCCGTGTCGGGGAGCTCGACGAGGAGATGGTCTACGAGGCGCGGCCCGGCCAGGTCTTCCTGCTCGGCGCGTCGACCTGGCGGATCGAGGAGATCACGCGCGACCGCGTGATCGTCACGCCGGCACCGGGTGCCCCCGGCGCGGTCCCCTTCTGGAAGGGCGACTCGGTCGGCCGTCCCAAGGAGCTCGGCGCCGCGATCGGCGCCTTCTCGCGGTGGGCCGTCGAGCAGCAGGCCGAGACGCTCCAGGTCGAGCACGATCTGGACCGCCGCGCAGCACAGAACCTGCTCGCCTACCTGCTCGAGCAGCAGGAGGCCACGCGCGTCCTGCCGAGCGAGCGGACGCTCGTGCTGGAGCGCTTCCGCGACGAGATCGGCGACTGGCGGCTGTGCCTGCTCTCGCCGTTCGGCGGTCGCGTGCACGCTGCCTGGGGGCTCGCGCTGGCGGCCCGTATCCACGAGCGCTTCGGGGTCGACGCCGACCCGATCTGGACCGACGACGGCATCATCATGCACCTCCCGGATCTCGACGCCGAGGAGGCGGAGTCGCTGCCCTCGGCGGCCGAGCTGCTGATGATCGATCCCGAGGAGGCTGAAGCGGCGGTCGTCTCCGAGCTCGGCGGCTCGGCGCTGTTCGGCGCGCGCTTTCGCGAGAACGCGGCCCGGGCGCTGCTGATCCCGCGCGCCTACCCGGGCAAACGGACCCCGCTCTGGCAGCAGCGGCTGAAGGCTCAGAACCTGCTCGAGGTCGCCCGCCGCTACGAGGACTTCCCGATCGTCCTCGAGACCTACCGCGAGTGCCTGCAGGACGTGCTCGACCTGCCCGGCCTGAAGGAGCTGCTGCGCGGTCTGCAGACACGCGAGATCTCCCTGGTGGAGGTCGAGACGCCCGTGGCCTCGCCGTTTGCCTCCTCGCTGCTGTTCGACTACGTCGCGACCTACATGTACGAGGGCGACACGCCCACCGCCGAGCGCCGCGCGGCGGCGCTGTCGCTGGACCGCGACCTGCTGCGCGAGCTGCTCGGCCAGGAGGAGCTGCGCGAGCTGATCGACCCGGGCGCGCTCGAGCGCGTCGAAGCCGACCTTCAGTGCCGCTCGGAGATGACGCGGGCGACCGACCGGGACGGCCTCCACGACGTCCTGCGGCGGGTCGGCGACCTGACACGGGCGGAGGTCGCCGAGCGGGTCTTCCCCGGAGTGGATCGCCGGCGGTGTCGTCGAGGCGCTGCTGCGCGAGCGGCGGGCCGTCGAGCTGCGGGTCGGGGGCGAGGAGCGCCTGATCGCCGCCGATCGAGGCGGGGCTGTACCGCGACGCGCTCGGCGCCGCGCCGCCGGGCGGCCTGCCGGAGGCGTTCCTGGCCGACGTGCCCGACGCGCTGCGGGAGCTCGTCGCGCGCTTCGCCGCCACGCACGGGCCCTTCTCGGGCGATGAGCTGCGGGCGCGCTACGGCGTCGACGCGTCGGCGGTGCTGCGTGAGCTCGAGCGCGACGGAGCGATCGTACGAGGCGAGCTGAGGCCGCTCCCCGCCGACCGGGCGAGCGCGACTGGTGCGACGTGGAGGTGCTGCGGCGACTGCGGCGCGCATCGCTGGCCGCACTGCGCAAGGAGATCGAGCCCGCCGACCAGCGTCGCCTCGCCGCCTTCCTGCCGTCCTGGCAGGGCGTCGACCGCCACGCCGGCGCGGGCGCCGGCGTCGACCGGCTGCGCGAGGTGCTCGTTGCGCCTGCAGGGTCTCGCGCTGCCGGTCGAGACCTGGGAGCGCGACGTGCTGCCACGCCGCACCGGCGCCTACTCGCAGACCTGGCTGGACGCCCTGTGCGCGAGCGGCGAGCTGGTCTGGGTCGGCGCCGGCCCGATCGGCCGCTCGGGTCGTGTGGCCCTCTACTACCGCGAGGATGCGGCGGCGATCGGCCCTCCGGCCGGTCGCGGCGGCGCGTGGCCGCCGGCCGGCGAGGAGCACGAGCTGATCCGCGCGCGCCTGGCCGCGGCCCCGGCCTTCTTCACCGACCTGCTCGCCGAGCTGGACAGCGCCCCCGAGGCGCTGCGCGAGGCGCTGTGGGACCTCGTCTGGGCCGGGGAGGTCGACGAACGACGCCTGGGCGCCGCTGCGTGCCCCGCGGCTCGCGCTGGCGCGCGGCCAGGGCTGCCGCGGCGGCTCGCGCCACACGGCGCTCGCGCTTCGCCTCGCGACGCAGCAGCGGCGCCCAGTCCCAGGTGCAGGGCCGCTGGTCGCTGACGTCGGCCGTGTTCGGCGCCGAGCCCGACGCCGGCCAGGCCGTCGAGCGCCGCCGCGTGCTCGCCGAGCTGCTGCTCGAGCGCTACGGGATCGTGACCCGCGAGCAGGTGCTGGCGGAGGGCGTCAAGGGCGGCTTCGCGATGCTCTACGACACCTTCGCGAAGCTCGAGACGCTCGGCATCTGCCGGCGCGGATACTTCATCGAGGGCATGGGCGGCGCCCAGTTCGCCCTGCCCGGCGCGGTCGAGCGCCTGCGATCCGGCCCGGCGCGAGCGGGGCGGTGGAGCGACCGGCCGCCGGCCCTCGTGCTCGCCGCCGCCGACCCGGCCCAGCCCTACGGTGCGGCGCTCCCCTGGCCGAAGCGCGAGGGGCTCGAGCGGCGGCCGGCCCGCGTCGCCGGCGCCTACGTGGTGAGCGTGCGCGAGCAGCCCGTGCTGTACGTCGAGCGCGGCGGGCGCGGGCTGATCACGCTCCTCGACCCACACGGCCCAGGCGCGCCGCCCCTTGCCGCGGGTGCCGCCCGACCTGCTCGCCGAGGGCCTCCGGGCACTTGCCGAGGCCGTCCGCGCCGGCCGCGTGGGCAAGCTCTCGCTCGAGCGGATCGACGGCCAGCCGGCGCTCGGCTCGACGTTCGTTGGAGCCCTCGTGGAGCTCGGCTTCCAGAGCGGCCCGCGGCGGCTGACGCTCAGCGCCTGAGTCCTGCCGGCGAAGTTCGCGCGCCGGATCATCGGCGCTTGCAGGCGTCGTGTCCGGCCGCGTCGCGCGTTGTCTGTCAGACCATCGGCTGCGAGGGAGACACCAGTGGAAGTATTCGAACGAGTGTGTACTTTGATCGCTCGCCGGGGGTCGAAAGCGGCACGTCGAAATCCATTACTTTGGAACTGTGAGGATGGGTCGAACCAAGGATCAGCTCTCGCCCCTGTATCGGAGGCTGCCTCACGGCCCGAACGGGATGGAGCGCGAAGAGGTCGAGCGCAACCAGCGCAGCCGTCTCTACGGGGCGATGATCGAGGCCGTCGCGCGAAACGGCTACCAGCGCACGACCGTCGCCGACGTGATCGGGCTGGCCGGTGTCTCCCGCCGCGCCTTCTACGAGCTGTTCGAGAACAAGGAAGACTGCTTCCTCGGCACCTACGACGTCATCGTCGCGCAGCAGCGCAGGCGAGTCCTACAGGCCTGGCTGGCCGAGCGGGGCTGGTCGAACCGCATGCACGCGTCCTGCGCGGCCCTGCTCGAGGGCATCGCGCGCGCCCCCAAGGGGCCGCGGCTGGTGCTCGTCGACGCGCCCGGCATCGGGCCGCGGGCACGCGAGCGGATGGAGCTGGCCGGGCTGGTGTTCGAGCGCATCGTCGCTACCGCCATCAGCCTCGCGCCGGAGGACGTCGCCTTCGGGCAGCTGACCTCGCGGACGGTCGTCGCCGGCGTCCGCCACCTCCTCTTCACGCGCCTGCTCGAACGCCGTCACCGGGAGCTCGCGACGCTGTCCGAGGAAGTGCTCGACTGGGTCGAGGCCTACAGGACCCCGGCGGGCCCACGGCTGCGGACGCTGGGCCTCTCCCGACCCGTGCACCCGCCGCCGATGCCGGCCGCCTTCCTGAGCGGTAACGACAAGCGGGCGGGGCTGCTCGGATCGGTCGTGCACCTGACGCTCGACGAGGGCTACGCGTCGCTGACCGATGCCCAGATCGCGCAGTTCGCCGGGGTCTCGACCGAGGCCTTCCACCGGCAGTTCGCCAACAAGGAGGAGTGCTTCCTGACGGTGCTCGACGAATTCGTCTCGGAAACGCTCGACACCGTGCGGCCGGCGATGGACGCGGCGGACTCGTGGGAGGAGGCGGTATGCAGGGCCATCGAGGCCTTCCTCTCGCATCTGATCGCCCGTCAGGCGCTGCTGCGGATCGCCTTCATCGACCTGTTCGAAGTGGGTCCCGCGATGATCGGCCGGATGACCCGCTCGGTCGCTGACTTCACCGCCGTGCTCACGGCCGGCGGACCGCCCGCCCGCCGTGGACCGCTGGTCGCCCACGAGGCGGTCACGGGGGCGATGTGGGGAGTGATCTCGAGCCTCGTCGCGAACAACCGGCTCTCGCGCCTGCCCTCGCTGGTCGACCACCTCGCCTTCATCGTGCTCGCCCCCTACGTCGGCCCTCGCGCCGCCGTGGGGGCGATCGCGGCGGCCAGGCGCGCCGAGGACGGCCGAGCCTGAACGCGGCCCCGAGCGCGGCGGGGCGCCCTCCCGCTACCCGCCCGCGCGGGGCCTGGCCGCGCCGGCGGCGCCAGGCGATCTGCCGAGGACTCTGCGAAGGTGGCGCCGGTGAGCGAGACAACCCTCAGGCGCCCGCGACGCGTCGGGCACAAGGGCGCGGCCCACATCGAGCCGGGCAACACTCTGGCGAGCTTCGACGCGGCCCTCGCGGCGGGGGTCGACATGATCGAGCTCGACGTGCTCTCCGAGCACCAGGGCGGCGGCGGGCGGCTGCTGGTGGCCCACGACTACGAGGACGCAGCCGCCCGCGATCCGCTGACCTTCGAGCAGGCGCTCGATCACCTCGCGGGGCCCGCCTTCGCGGCGGTCGAGCTGGACGTCGACGTGAAGCTCCCGGGCTATGAGCTGCGGGTGCTCGGCGCCCTGCGCGAGCGCGCGATGATCGAGCGCACGCTGATCAGCGGCATGTTCCCCGACGGCCTCGCGCAGATCCGCGCGGCCGAGCCGCGGCTGCGCCTCGGCTGGTCGGTCCCGCGTGTGCGCCGCGACTACACGACCGACATGCTCACCGCGATCCCGGCGCTCGCGATGCTCACCGGCTACCGGGCGATGCTGCCCCGGCGCGCCCGCACGGCCCTCCGCGAAGGCCGCTTCGACGCGATCATGGCGCACTGGCGGGTGGTCACGCGGGCGCTGCTGCGGGCAGTACGGGAAGGCGGCGGCGAGCTCTACGTGTGGACCGTCGACGACGCCCGCGCGATCGCAGCGGCTGACGGCGCTGGGCGTCGACGGGATCATCACCAACGACCCGCGGCTGTTCAGCCGATCAGACAGCTCGCCGCGCTGAACCCGGCCGGATCGGCGCCGGCGAGGCTCTTGTGTCCCGCGCGTCGTCGGCCTGCTCGTGCGTCTGCAGGACCGTCTTGCCACGGCGCCACTGGAAGGAGACGACGCCGCGCAGCGTCGAGGGCGGCTTGCCCGTGCGGGGCACGAGCTGGAAGCTCCGGCCGCCCTGGCGGACCGAGCTGCCCGCGCCCACGTAGACGTAGACCGGCGCTTTGGCGCTCGCCAGGTCGACCCACTGTTTGCCCGTGGCGTCCATGTACTGCAGGCGGAAGGACATGTACATCTTGTCGTGGGCGTGGCTGTCGCCGGGCATCGAGCCGCGGATGCCGACGTAGTGGCGCTGGTCGGCCGGGTTGCAGACGTCGATCGTCGCCCACAGTTCCCGCGAGCGCAGCAGCGCCTTCAGCTGCGTCGCTTCGCTGCTCGATCCGGGCGCGACCGTTGCCGCCCCGGCGCCGGCCGGCAGGCAGACGACGACGGCGGCGAGCAGCGCCAGCGCCCGCAGATGCAACCTCGGGACATGATTGCGACGATAGCGCCGGCATCTGTCGCGACCCCCCGGTTGTGGTATTCCGTGGTCCGTGGAAACGGGCCCAGGCGACGTCGTCGAACTGCTCGGGCGCGTGCCCGTGTTCTCGACGCTCGAGCGGGCCGATCTCGAGCGCATCGCCGAGGTGTCGGTGCCGCGCTCCTTCGAGCCGGGACAGGCCGTGTTCCGCGAGGGCGACTCGAGCGACACCTGCTACGTGGTCCGCGAGGGCCACGCCCGGGCGATCCGCACGCACGGCGACGGTCGCACGATCACGCTCGCCACGTTCGGCCCCGGCGACATCTTCGGCGAGCTGGCGATGTTCGAGGACGAGCGGCGCTCGGCGACGGTCGAGGCGATCGAGCCGATGAGCGTGGTCGGCGTGCTCGGCCCGGACATGCGCCGGCTGATGGCCGAGCATCCCCAGATCGCGATGCGCCTCGTGGTGGCGCTGGGCCGGCGGCTGCGCGAGACCAACGAGCGGCTCTCGCGTCAGTCCTTCCAGACCGTCCAGAGCCGGGTGGCGGTGGTGCTCGGCAATCTCGTGCAGGCCGCGATCGACGACGGTCGCCCCGGCGAGGACGTGCTCGTCACGGCGACCCAGGCCGATCTCGCGCAGCTGGCGGGCTCCTCGCGCGAGTCGGCGAGCCGCTTCCTCGCGGTGCTCGAGCGCGCCGGGGTGATCTCCCAGGGACGGGGCCGTCTCATCGTCCACGATCCGGAGGCGCTGCAGCAGTATGTCTTCTGAGCCAGCCAGGTCCGGCTCCCCGGCCGGCCGGCCGACCCCCTCCCAGGCGCGGGAGTTCTCCGCCGGCGGCGTGGTCGTGCGCGGCGAGCAGGTCGTCGTGATCGTGCCCACCCGTCGGGCCGCCGACGGCTCGCGGGTGCTCGCGCTGCCGAAGGGGCACGTCGATCCCGGCGAGACGCCCGTCGAGGCCGCCCGGCGCGAGGTGCGCGAGGAGACGGGGATCCTCGCCGAGCCGGTCCGCGAGCTCGGGAAGACGCGCTACTGGTATCGCCGCGGCGGGCGCACGATCGGCAAGGAAGTGTCGTTCTTCCTGTTCGAGCACACGGGCGGCGACACGGCCGACCACGACGACGAGGTCGAGGACGTCCGCTGGATCGCCCTGGCAGCAGGCCGAACGCGAGCTGACACACGAGGCCGAGCGCGAAATGGTGAGCCTGGCCAGGGCCTACTTGGCCGAAGCACGGTAGCCTGCCACGCGATGCAGGTCCTCAACTTCTACTCGACGATCTTCGCCGACGAGCTCAAGCGGGGTCGCAAGACGGCCACGATCCGGCTCGGCGACAAGTCGGGCAAGTACCGCAAGAACCAGGCCGTGCTGGTCACGATCGGCTACCAGCACTCGCCACGGCAGCGGATCTTCGAAGCGGTGATCGACCAGGTCGAGGTGATGCGGCTGGCCGAGCTCTCGCCGCGGGACATCAAGCACGACAACCCCGAGTTCCGCCGCCACGAGGAGCTGATCAACTTCCTCGAACAGATCTACGGCCGCTCGGTCTCGCCCGAGGACATCGTCACGGTCGTGCGCTTCTCGCAGATCCTCGACACGCCGTCGGGCATGACCGAGGCCATCAAGGGCTTCGGCGGCGCCCAGAACTAGCCCTCGCCGCGGCCAGGAGCCCCGACCGGCCGGGTGTGGAGAGCCTGCGGAGGGGCGGCAGTCTCATCCCGCGAGTGCCAAAAGCCCGGGTTCCGCCCCTATTTCTTCTATATATTTAGTCGCACGTTGGCACTCTCCCCCCGAGAGTGCCAAAGAGGGCGGCTCGTCCCCGAACAGGCCGCGAGCCGGCAGACGCATTCTCTAGATGGAGGTTTTTCGAACATGAAGCTCAAGCCCCTGGGCGATCGTCTGATCGTGCGGGCGATCGAGGAGGAGGAGACCACTGCCAGTGGCCTCGTGCTCCCCGACACCGCCAAGGAGAAGCCGCAGAAGGGCAAGGTCCTCGCCGCCGGCGACGGCAAGCTCGACGAGGGCGGCAAGCGCATCCCGCTGGACGTCAAGGAGGGCGACGAGGTCCTCTACAGCAAGTACGGCGGGACCGAGATCAAGGTCGACGGTGAGGAGCTGCTCGTGCTGCGCGAGTCCGACGTCCTCGCCAAGGTCGCCTAGACACAAGGAGATCTGAGAAAGACATGGCACACAAGGAGCTCAAGTACGACGCGGAGGCGCGCAAGGCCCTCGAGGCCGGCGTGGACGCGGTCGCCAACGCCGTCAAGGTCACGCTCGGCCCGAAGGGCCGCTACGTCGTCCTCGACAAGAAGTTCGGCGCCCCGACGATCACCAACGACGGCGTCACCATCGCCCGTGAGATCGAGGTCGAGGACGTCTTCGAGAACCAGGGCGCCCAGCTCGTCCGCGAGGTCGCCACGGCGACCAACGACGTAGCCGGCGACGGCACCACCACGGCCACCGTGCTGGCCCAGGCGATCGTTCGCCAGGGTCTGAAGAACGTCGCCGCCGGCGCCAACCCGCTGGCGCTCAAGCGCGGCATCGAGAAGGCGGTCGACGAGGTCGTCAAGAACATCGCCTCGCAGTCCAAGGAGGTCTCCGGCAAGGACCAGATCGCCCGCGTGGCGACGATCTCCGCCGGCGACGAGGAGATCGGCGACGTGATCGCCGACGCGATCGAGAAGGTCGGCAAGGACGGCGTGGTCAACGTCGAGGAGGGCCAGACGTTCGGCATGGACCTCGAGTTCACCGAGGGCATGCAGTTCGACAAGGGCTACATCTCGCCCTACATGGTCACCGACCAGGACCGCATGGAGGCGGTGCTCGAGGACCCCTACATCCTGATCGCCAACCAGAAGATCGGCTCCGTCCGGGACGTGCTGCCGGTGCTGGAGGCCGTGATCCAGAGCGGCAAGCCGATCCTGATCATCGCCGAGGACGTCGAGGGCGAGTCGCTCGCGACGCTCGTCGTCAACAAGCTCCGCGGCACGTTCACCGGCGTGGCCGTCAAGGCGCCGGGCTTCGGCGACCGCCGCAAGCGGATGCTGGAGGACATCGCGATCCTCACCAAGGGTGAGGTCATCACCGAGGAGATGGGCCTGAAGCTGGAGAACACCCAGCTCAGCCAGCTCGGTCGCGCCCGCCGCGTGGTCGTCGGCAAGGACAACACGACGATCGTCGACGGCGCAGGTGACGCCGCCGCGATCAAGGGCCGCATCGCGCAGATCAAAGGCGAGATCGAGAACACCGACTCGGACTTCGACCGCGAGAAGCTGCAGGAAAGGCTCGCAAAGCTCTCCGGCGGCGTCGCCGTGGTCAAGGTCGGAGCGGCCACCGAGACGGAGATGAAGGAGAAGAAGCACCGTGTCGAGGACGCCCTTCAGGCGACCCGGGCGGCGCTCGAGGAGGGCATCGTGCCGGGCGGCGGCGTCGCCCTGCTGCAGGCCTCCTCGGCCGTCTCGGTGAGCGAGAACGGGGCCTCGTCGAGACGGCTCCGACGACGAGCGCACGGGGGCGAGGATCGTCCTGCGCGCACTGGAGGAGCCGCTTCGCCAGCTGGCAGAGAACGCCGGTCTGGAGGGCTCCGTCGTGGTCAACGACGTCCGCAAGGCCAAGAAAGGCCACGGCCTGAACGCCTCGACCAACGAGATCGTCGATCTCGTCGCCGAGGGCATCATCGACCCGGCGATGGTGACGCGCTCTGCCCTGCAGAACGCCGCCTCGATCGCCAAGAACATCCTCACCACCGAGGCGATCGTCGCCGAGGTGCCCGAGAAGGAAGGCGCTGCTGCCGGCGGAGGCATGCCGGACATGAGCGGCATGATGTAGGCAGCCGCCAAGCGCGGATGGATTGCATTGCCCGAGGGGCCCGGCGGATGCCGGGCCCCTCGCTGTTCCGGAGCGTTCACGGCCGCGTGTCTCCCACTTCCTGGTTCGGATCTTCCGCGCGCGAATAGGCCCGCCGGTTGTCCGCTCGCCGGGCTTGGACTAGATTCCCTCGAGGCGTAGAACGAGCGAGGGAGAGGGCGATGGCAACCGTCGGCAGCAGGCAGGGCACGGTCACGCACGAGGTCGCTCAACCAGCCGCCGCCGCTGGCCGACCACAACGCCTTCGACGCCGACCCGGCGCTGCGCGAGGCCGTGCTCCGCGAGGGCGGCGAGTGGGGCCTTGACCGCATCGCGCGACTTCGGCGGCGATCGTCGCCTCCGAGCCGAGGCGCTCGCCCACGCCAAGCGCGCCCAGCGCAACATCCCCGTGCTGCGCACCCACGACCGCTACGGCAACCGGATCGACGAGATCGACTACGACCCGTCGATGCACTGGATGCTGCGTCTGGGCGTCGAGCGCGAACTGAACTCGCTGCCCTGGCGCGAGCCGCGGCCGGCGTCGCACGTCGTGCGGGCGGCGATGTTCCATCTCTTCAACCAGCTCGACACGGGCCCGTGCTGCCCGATGTCGATCAACTACGCGGCCGTGCCCACGATGCGCCAGGACCCCGCGCTCGCCGGCGGCCTGGGAGGAGCGGCTGACGCTGCCCGACTACGACGCGCTTCGCCCAGGCCGGCATGGTGATGACCGAGAAGCAGGGCGGCTCGGACCTGCGCGCCAACTCGACCGTCGCCGAGCCGATCGGCGACGGCTGGTATCGAGCTGACCGGCCACAAGTGGTTCTGCACCCATCCCGTCTTCGAGGTCTTCTTCACGCTCGCCCAGACCGACGCCGGGATCACCTGCTTCGTGGCCGAGCGCCCTCACCCCGGCTTCCGGATCCAGCGCCTGAAGGACAAGCTCGGCGGTCGCTGCCTGGCCTCCTCGGAGGTCGAGTACGACCACCTGCCCGCGCGCATGCTCGGCGAGGAGGGGCGCGGCACGGCCTTCGTCGTCGAGCAGCTGATCTGGACGCGCCTCGACACGCTGACTGGGCGTCACCGGGCATGATGCGCCGCGTCGTCGCCGAGGCGATCTGGCACGCGCGTCACCGCACGCGCCTTCGGCGCGCCTGCTCGCCGAGCAGCCGGCGATGGTCAACGTGCTCGCCGACCTCGCGCTCGAGTCCGAGGCCGCGACCGTCGCGACGATGCGGATCGCCGCGCGCCTTCGACTCCGAGGACCCCGCCGAAGGCCGCCTTCCGGCGGCTGGCGCTGGCCGTCATGAAGTACTGGGTCTGCAAGCGCGGCGCGCCGATGGCGGCTGAGGCGCTCGAGTGCCTCGGCGGCAACGGCTACGTCGAGGAGGCGCCGATGGCCCAGTTCTACCGCGACATCCAGATCGGCACCGTCTGGGAGGGCTCGGGCAACGTGATCGCGCTCGACGTCCTGCGCGCGCTCGCCCGCGAGCCCGAGTGCGCGCCGACGCGTTCCTGGCCGAGTGCGACCTCGCCGCGTGGCGCCAACTCGCTACTTCGACGCGCACCTCGAGCGCGTGCGCGCGGGGCTCGGCGCGCTGCTCGGCGCGAGCCCGGCGAGGCGCCAATGGAGCGCGCGCCGGCTGGTCGAGGACCTGGCGCTCGCCCTGCAGGCCAGCCTGCTGCTGCGCCACGCGCCGCCGGCCGGTCTCGGACGCCTTCTGCGCGGCGCGTCTCGGCGAGACCGCGGCCTGGCCTTCGGCGACCTGCCCCGCGGCATCGACGGCGCGGCGATCGTCGCGCGCGCCCTGACGCTTTAGGTCGCGGGCGCCCTACCCTTCGACCGCGCTTACCTCCCGCGGCCCCGCGCCGACGTACTTGGCCGTCGGGCGGATCAGCTTCGCCTCGCGCTTCTGCTCGAGGATGTGCGCTGACCATCCGGCGACGCGAGCGCAGGTGAACATCGGCGTGAACAGGTCGGCCGGAACTTCTGCGAGGTCCAGCACGACAGCCGACCAGAACTCGACATTCGTGGCCAGCACACGGTCGGGCCGGCGTGCCTGCAACTCGGCGAGGGCGGCCTTCTCGAGCGCCTCTGCGGCCTCGAAGCGCGGCGAGCCCAGTTCGCGGCAGGTGCGGCGCAGAACCCGCGCGCGGGGGTCTTCGGCGCGGTACACGCGGTGGCCGAAGCCCATCAGCCGGTCGCCCCGGTCGAGTGCGTCGGAAACCCACCTCTCGGCGTCGCCCATCTCTTCCACTTCATCGAGCATCTTCAGCACGCGCGAAGGGGCGCCGCCGTGCAGCGGCCCGGACAGCGCACCGACAGCGCCCGACATCGCGGCCGCTACGTCGGCGCCCGTCGAGGCGATCACGCGGGCCGTGAAGGTCGAGGCGTTCATGCCGTGCTCGGCCGCCGAGATCCAATAGGCGTCGATCGCCTTGACGTGGTCCGGGTTGGCCTCGCCGCGCCAGCGGATCAGGAACCGCTCCGGGATCGTCTCGCCTTCGTCGATCTCGCTCTGGGGCACCGGCGGCTGGCCGGCGTCGCGCGCCGACTGGGCCACGAAGGAGAGGGCCATCACCGAGGCCCGGGCGAGGTTGTCCCGCGCCTCCTCGTCGGTGATGTCGATCAGCTGGCCGAAGCCCCACTCGGGCGCCAGCATCGCCAGCGCCGACTGCACGTCCACGCGATGATCGCCCGAGCGGACCGTCAGCGCGTGCGGTTCGGCCGGGGGCAGGCCCGGCTTGAAACGGCCGTCCACCAGCAGGCCCCAGACCTGCTCGTAGGGGACGGCCCCGACCAGGTTCTCGATGTCGACGCCGCGGTAGCGCAGCGCGCCACCCTCTTTGTCGGGCTCTGCGATCTCGGTGGCGAAGGCGACGACGCCTTCGAGGCCCGACTGGACCTCAGGTGACTGAACCGCGCTCATGGCACTCGCTTTCTGGGCTGGATGCTCTGACGGGGGATGCTGCCTTGTGGGCAGACCCACATCGTCGCAGGAATCGATCCGCGAGTAGGCTCCAGTGCGATCCGGCCGCCCTGCTCGGATGGCCGGGGCGAGCCGCCGAACCCCGTCGAGGAGGGCCGATGTCCGACAGCGATCTGATGTTCCGTGGCGCCGTCGAGCTGGCGGCGATGGTACGTGCCGGTGAGGTCTCCGCACGCGAGCTGATCGAGATCTCGCTCGAGCGCATCGAGGAGCTCAACCCGGCGCTCAACGCGTTCGTCGACGTCGACGGCGAGCGCGCGCTGGCGACCGCCTCCCAGATCGCCCCCGGCGATCAGCGGCCGTTCGCCGGCGTGCCGGTGGCGGTCAAGAACAACCGTCCCGTCGCCGGGCTGCGGCTGACCTACGGCTGCGCGCTGATGCAGAACAACATCTGCGACTACGACCACAACGTCACCCGCCGCCTGCGCGACGCGGGGTTCGTGATCGTCGGCACCACGACCCTTCCCGAGTACGGCATCCTGCCCGTCTCCGAGGCGCGGATCTTCGGCCCGACGCGCAACCCCTGGGATCTCGAACGCACTCCCGGAGGCTCATCGGGTGGCGCCGCCGCGGCCGTCGCCGCGGGGCTCGTCCCGGTGGCCCACGGCAATGACGGCGGCGGCTCGATCCGGATCCCCGCGGCCTGCTGCGGGCTGGTCGGGCTGAAGCCAGCCCGCGGGCGGGTCTCGGCGGCGCCTGAACTCGGCGATTCCTCGCTGGGGATCGACGGGATGCTGACGCGCACGGTCGCCGACACCGCCGCGATCCTCGATGTGCTCGCGGGCTACGAGCCCGGCGATGCGACCTGGGCGCCGCCCCCGTCCCGGCCCTTCGCCGAGGCGGCCGGCGCCGAGCCGGGGCGCATGCGGATCGCGTTCAGCAAGCAGCCCCCGACGCCCGACGCCGTGCTCGACCCGATCGCCGCGCGTGGCGCCGAGGAGGCGGCCGATCTGCTGCGCTCGCTCGGCCACGAGGTCGTCGAGGCCGACCCGCCATGGCGCGAGGACGGGCTCAGCGAGCTCTTCGGGATGGTCTTCTCCTCGCAGATCGCACTGTCGATCGGCTACTCCGGTCACGTCGCGGGCAGGACGCCGACCGCCGAGGACATGGAGCCGATGAGCTGGGCGATCTTCTCGATGATCGGCAAACTCGGCACGCTCGAACAGCAGACGGCCGTGGTGCGGCTGCAGGCCTTCGCGCGACGCCTGGTGACGTGGCTCTCGGACTACGACGCGCTGCTCACGCCCGCCCTCGCCGAGCGGCCGCTGCCGCTCGGGACGCTCGACACGGCTGCCGAGAACCCGATGTCGACCTTCACCCGCTCCGGCCTCTTCACGCCCTACACGCCCGTCTTCAACGCCACCGGCCAGCCCGGGATCTCGCTGCCCCTCTACGAGGGCGAGGACGGTCTGCCGCTGGGCGTGCAGATCGTCGGCGCGGCCGGCCGGCGAGGAGCGGCTGCTGGCGCTGGCGAGCCAGCTCGAGGCTGCGCAGCCGTGGGCGGACCGGCGGCCGACCGTCGGGCAGGCGGTCTCGGGTTAGCCTCAGGCCGCCTCGAGCACAGCCGACATCCGCTGCGGCGTCACGCCCAGGGACTTGGCGTCGGCGCTGCCGCGGCTGGAGAGCATCGAGACCTCCATCAGCTCGGCCTCGTCCCAGGTGGCGAACGCTCGCGCCCCCATCGTCGCCTCCAGCAGGCGCAGTCCGCGCGAGACGATCGGCGTCGGCACGTGCAGCAGCGGCCGGTTGCGGCGCAGCGCGCGCAGCACGGTGCGGACGATCTCGGTGTGGCTGAGCGTCTCCGGCCCGGCCAGCTCGTAGCGGCGCCGGCGCTCGCCGTTCCCGTCCCGCAGCGCCGCGAGCGACGCAGTCGGCGACGTCCTCGGCCCAGATCGGCTGGAAGCGGGCGCTGGCCGCGGCCCGAGACCGGCATCACCGGCAGCAGCGCCATCCGCTCGAGCAGCGTCAGCCAGGGGTCGCCCGGCGCGTAGACGATCGACGGGGCGAACACGATCGAGTGCAGGTCGGCCTCGGCGCACCGCCTGCTCGGCCAGCGCCTTCGCCCGCAGGCAGCGCGTGCGGTGGTGGGTCGAGGCGCCGAGCGCCGAGAAGAAGACGAAACGCTCGACGCCCTGGCGCTCGGCCGCCTCGACCATCCGCCAGGTCGCGATCCCGTCGAGCTCCTCGATCGACCCGCGCGGCTGGTCGCGGATCGCGGCAGCCAGGTGCACGACCGTGTCGACGCCGCGCAGCGCGTTGCGGAACGAGGGCGGGTCCGTCAGGTCGCCGAGGGCGATCTGCACGCGCACGCGCTGGGTGCCGAGCCGGCGCGGATCGCGCACCAGGCAGCGAACCTGCGTCCCTTCGGCGAGCAGGCGGCGCAGCAGGTTCGACCCCACCAGGCCGGTCGCGCCGGTTAGCAGGAGCATGATTCGTACAATATGCCCCTCTCGCTCCGCGAGCCCCCGCAAAACGACTTAGAAAGAAGCGAATGGCCTACGTAATCGCCGAGCCGTGCATTGGCACCAAGGACAACTCCTGTGTCGAGGTGTGCCCCGTGGATTGCATCCACCCGACGCCCGACGAGCCCGGATACGACGCGGCCGAGATGCTCTACATCGACCCCGAGGAGTGCATCGACTGCGACGCCTGCGTCGAGGCCTGCCCGGTCGACGCGTGCTTCGCCGAGGACCAGCTCCCGGACGAGTGGCAGAAGTACACGCAGATCAACGCCGACTACTTCGCCCAGGGCGGCGCCGCCGCCGCCGGCTGAGCCGGCGGGAGGCCCTCAGCGCGCCGCCCCGTCGGCGGCGCGGGCCGCGGCGAGCTCCGGGCCGCCGCGCACCGCCTCGGCTCCGCCCGAGGCCTCCAGCAGCGAATCGCCCTCGGCCGAGCGCAGGTAGAGGACCGAGCGCGCCACGCGCCGGCCGCAGACGAGGCCGGCGTCGCGCAGCACCGTCAGGTGCTGGGAGACCCCGCCCGGGGTGATGCCCAGCTCGCCGGCCAGTTCGGTCGTCGACGCGGGGTGAGTCGAGCGCGGTCAGCAGCGTCGCGCGGGTGCGTCCCACCAGCCGCTCGAGCGCGTCCGGGCGCCGGCGACTCCTCGGGGCTCCAGAGCATGCCGATGCCGCGCGCCGGGTAGGCCAGCGTCGGCTGCCACGGCTCGAGCGTGAGGATCGTGACCTTCGGCCAGACGAACACGCTCGGCACCAGCAGCAGCCCGCGCTCGTCGAGGTCGAGGTCGGACTCGCACTCGCCGCACTCGATCCGCAGCACGCCCTCGTTCCAGCTCACCGGCGGGTCGAGGTCGCAGAACAGGCGCGCCGTGCCGCCGTCGGCGATCTGGCGCGAGCGGTAGAGGACGTCGTGCTCGAGCAGCGAGCGCATCCGCGGCCAGTTGCTCGGCATGGCAGCGCGCCCAGTACTCCCGCATCAGCTCGGCGAGCGCTTCGATCGCCTTCTTCGGCTCGCTGCACGAAGGGCTCGAGCACCGGCGGCAGCGGCCGCGCCGCCGTAGGCGTAGCGGACCTCCGCGGCGATCTGCGCGGCCGGCGTGGCGATCATCATCGCGAGCTCGTCCTCGAACTCGACCAGCGGGCTGCTGGGCGGCGGGTTGACGAAGTCGGGGTTGTAGACCGGCGCGCTCTGCAGCGCGAACAGCGGCGCGAGGTCGAGATCCGCCACACGGCGGCAGCGCCTGCTCGACCCACGGCAGGTGCAGGGCCGCTCCCGCCGGGTCGTGCAGCGTCTTGACGCTGCGGATCATCTCGAACATCGGCGAGATCGCGAAGCGGACCCTGGTGAGGGCCTCGGTGTGAAAGCGGGCGAGGATCATCTGACGACTCGACTCCATCATCGGGATGTTGCCGGCCTGTGACCAACCATTTAGTTCAGTCTAAATGTGTTACGGGCGAGCCCCGGGGTCCCGAGAATGGGATTCATGGTCATCAGCCACCACATATCCACGGAGCTCGCCGCCGAGCGCCAGCGCGACCTGCGGTCCTCATCTCGTCGCGGGTGGCGTTTCACGTTCAAGTTCGGCCGGCGCGCAGCCGCGCTCGAGCCCGTCCCGCCGGTGCAGGCCGCCGGCGGTGACGGGCCGGGCACGGCCACCGCCCTCGGGCCGTCAGTCGCCGCGGCGCGACTGCGCGTGCGCCCTGCCTCGACCCAGGCCGGCGCCAGGACGGTCTCGCACGCCCGCGCCCCCAGGCGCGAGCGGGCCGGCGTATAGCCCGCGGCCGGCCTCAGCCGCCCGCGCGGGCGGCCGCGCCGCCACGGCGGGCCATCATCGGCGGCGCGCCGCGGTAGGAGGGGTGCATCACGTCGAAGATCGCCAGGCCGCCGATGCTTCTCGCCGAGCAGCGCCCGCAGCCGCGCCGAGTCGAACTCGTGCGATTGCGGGGCCACCGGGTTGACGGTCAGCGCGCGCAGGTCGATCGGGCGCGTGACGCGCAGCTCGATGCCGGCCTTCGCGTAGTAGTCGGCACCGTGACGCGACAGGAAGATCCGTGTCGGGTCCGGGGCGAGCACGTTCAGCGGCCTGCGGCGAGCGCCGCACCACGCCGATCAGCCCCTCCAGGAACGCCTCCGGGAGCGCGCCCCGGCACGAGCAGCCAGCGCGGCGCCGGCCGCTCGCGGAAGAAGGCGGCGATCGCGGGCCCCTCGGCCGTGAGCACGAAGCGAGGCGGCAGCGCGATGCACGGCCTGCTCCCCGTCGAGCATTGCGCCCTCCCTCGCCCCGCCCGCGGCGAGGAGCTCGCCGCACGCGGCGCTCCTCGGGGGTCCCGTCGCCGAGCGGCGGGAGGCGCACGAGCTCGACGGCCGCGGTCGTGCGCCGCACGACCTCATCGATGTCCTCGCTGAGGATCGCTCCGGTCGACATCACCAGGCCGTCGGCGACATCCGGCGAGGAGGCCGCGCGGCGGTCGATCGCGCCGTCGATCAGCACCTGCTCGGCGCCGTGGGCGAGCATCGCGTCGGCGACGCGGCGCGCGTCCGCCGCGGCCGAGGGGCCGGCGACCTCGATCGTGCCGGCGCCCTTCAGGCGCGCGATCAGGACCTCGCCGAGCGGCGTGCGCATCGCGGTGCGCTCGAGCAGCTCGTGCGGGAACGCCGCTGGCGCGCAGCAGCCCGTCGGTGGTCGCCACCAGTGCTCCGGCGTCGAGCCGCACGGGCGGCTTCTCGATCCGGAAGTCGATCACGTCGTGCTCCTCGCCGTCGCGCCCGACCGACGTGACCCCGACCGTCCGTCCGGCCTGCGCGAGCTCGCTCAGCAGAGCAGCCGAGCGCGACGGTCTTGCCGGTGTTCTTGGCGAGCCCGACGAGCGCCAGGCGGCGAGCCGGGGCGGTCAGCTCGGCGAGCGTCACGAGCGGCTCAGCCGGCCGTCGGCACGCGGTCGCCGGATTCCCGCGCGGCCAGCTCGCGGACGATGAACGTCGCCAGATGATGCGGGTAGGTGCCCTTCGAGAAGCCGGCGTCGTAGCCGAGCTCCTTGGCGAGCTCGTTGGACACGCGCGGCCCGCCGCAGGCGAGGATCAGCTGGCTGCGGCGGCCCTCGGCCTCGACCATCTCGACCAGCTCGGTCAGGTTGTGCACGTGCAGGTTCTGCTGGGTGACCGTCTGGGAGACGAGGATCGCGTCGGCATTGACCTCGATCGCCTTGCTCAGCAGCACGCTGTTGGGCACCTGGCTGCCGAGGTTGTGGGTCTCGAAGGAGTGGTAGCCCTCGAGGCCGTGGTGGCCGTGGTAGCCCTTCAGGTTGAGCATCGCGTCGATGCCCACGCTGTGGGTGTCCGAGCCCGTGCTCGCGCCGACGACCACGATCCGCCGTCCGAGCGTGCGCTCGGCGAAGCGCTCGATCTCGTCCTCGCTCATGTACTCGATGTCGAAGCCCTCGCCCTGCAGCGCGGCGAAGTCGACGGTGCGCACGCAGCGCCCGTACATGACGAAGTAGGTGTAGCCCTCGGTCAGCTCCTCGTAGTGGACGACCTCGGGCTCCTCGAAGCCCATCGCCGGCGGCCAGCTCCAGCGCGGCCTTGCGGGCCGCCAGCGAGTAGGGCACCGGCAGCGTGAAGCTCATCTGCACGAGCCCGTCGCCGAGGTGGTCGGCGTAGGGGCGGACCGCCGCCAGGTCGACCTCCCTAGGCATAGCTCGCCTGTCCCATCAGCTCGACGAGCGGGTTCAGGTAGCCCTCGCCGGTCGGCGATGATCCCCTCGATCCCGCGGCCCTCGTCGACGCGCCGGCTGACATCGCCGAAGGTCGCCTGCTCGATCGCCGCGAACAGGCCCTGCTCGGCGATCCGCTCGAGCAGCTCGTGCGCATCCGCCAGCACCTCCTGCGCGCTGCTCTGGATGATCCCGCCGGGCTTGAACTCGATCTCCTCGCCGAGGTCGCGGGCCGCGTTGAACACGTAGTCGACGTTCTGCAGGCCGAGCACGCGGTCGTGGATGTGGGGCGTGAAGATCCCCTCGGTGGGCACGCCGATCGTCTGGATGCCCTGCCCGGTGGCGATCGTGACGAGGTTGAACAGCGTGTCGGCGGCGTGCGTGCGGAACAGGTTGCCGTCCATGTGCCGCGTCGGCGGCATGTACTTGACGGGACAGTCGGGGAACAGCTCGCGCGTCAGCTGCGCCTGGGCCCACTCGAAGAGGAACCCGTTGGTGACGGGGACGTCGATCTCGAACGCGTCGCCGAGGCCGATCTGCGCGTCGGGCACGCCCGAGTCGCGGGCGAGCTGGTGGTTGATGAACTGCGAGGCGGTCACCGACGGGGCGGCCTCGATGCCGTCGGCGGTGCGCAGGTAGTTGTCCTCGCCGGTGTTGATGGTCACGCCGAAGTAGCCGTTGATCATCCGCGAGACGCGCTGGTCGATCAGGCCGCGGACGATGTTGATGTCGCGGTAGAGGATCCCGTAGAGGGCGTCGTTGACCATGTTGTCGAAGCCCTCCCAGGCGCCCATCGAGGCGATCTCCGACATGCACAGGCCCGAGCAGAAGCTCGACAGGCGCACGTAGCGGCCGTGCTGCTCGGACCACTCGTCCATCGCCTCGCGCATGATCCGGAAGTTCGCCTGGGTCGCGAAGGTGCCGCCGTAGCCCTCGGTGGTCGGCCCGTAGGGGACGTAGTCGAGCAGGCTCTGCGCGGTCGAGCGGATCACCGCGACGATGTCGCCGCCGGCCTGCGCGACGGCCTTGGCGTGGACGACGTCCTCGTACACGTCGCCGGTGGCCGTCAGCACGTAGCGCAGCGTCGGCCGGGCGGGTCCGGTCGCCGAGGCGCTCGCGCATCGCTGCCCGCTGCTCGAAGCGGCTGAACGATCTCGCTCCAGCCGCGTCCGCGTCTCGTTCACGACCCGCTCGCGGATCGCCGCCTCGTCGGCCTGCTCGAGGCTCATCAGGTCGAGCTCGCCGGCGCTGACGGCCTCGGCGATCTGCTGCGGCGAGCGGCCGTCGGCGAGCATCGCGTTGCCGAGCCAGTGGGCGATGCCGCGGTCGAGCCCGCCGCGCTCGTGGACGTGGTCGACGAGCACGTTCGGCAGCGGCACCTCGAGCTCGTCGGCCCCGTCGACGCCGAGCAGCCGCGTGACGCTTCGCTCGACCGAGACGGTCGTGCGCCCGGCGATCTGCTCGCCGACGCCGTCGGCGATCCGCCGCGCCGCCTGGCGGCAGGCCGCGATCACGCCCGGGTCGAGGCCGAGCTTGGAGCCGTTCGCCGCCCGCCGCCGCTCATCGCAGATCCCTCACGATCGGGAAGGGGATCACCTCGCGCAGGGTGTCGCGTTCGGTCAGGATCATGACCAGGCGGTCGACGCCCATGCCGCCGCCGGCGGTCGGCGAGTAGCCGTACTCGATCGCCCGCGCGTACTCCTCGTCGTTGGGGTGGGGCACGTCCTCGTCGTCGATCATGCGCCGCTTGCGCTGGTCGACGAAGCGCTGCCACTGATCGACGGGGTCGTTCAGCTCGGTGTCGCCGCTGACCAGCTCGATGCCGCCGATCACCGCGTCGAAGTGCTCGGCCAGCTCGGGGTGCACGGCGTGGCGCTTGGTGATCGGGAACGGCTCCAGCGGGAAGTCGAAGACGTGCGTGGGCTGGTTGATCGTCGACTCGATTTTCTCCGAGTAGATGTCGGCAACGACCTCGGCCCAGGTCGCCGTCGGGTCCATCGGCTCGTCGAGCACCTCGGCGAGCTGCTCGCGGGTGGACTCCATGAAGTCGAGGCCGAAGCGCTCGAGGATCAGCTCGCGCATCGTCACCCGCCGCCACGGCTTGGCGAGGTCGATCTCTTCGCCGTTGCGTTTGACGATCGTGCGTCCCAGCGCCTTCTGGGCGACGTCGCGGAACATTTCTTCGGTCACGGTTGCCACGTCGTTGTAGTCGGAGTAGGCGCACATGAACTCGATGATCGTGAACTCGGGCGAGTGCTTGGGCGAGATGCCCTCGTTGCGGAACACCTTGCCCATGTCGTAGACGTTCTCCATGCCGCCGACGATGCAGCGGTTGAGGAACAGCTCGACGGAGATGCGCAGGTACAGGTCGCGGTCGAGCGCGTTGTGGTGCGTGGTGAAGGGCCGCGACCCGGCGCCGCCGGCAAGCGACTGCAGGGCCGGCGTTTCGATCTCCACGAAGTTGCGCTCGGCGAGCCATTCGCGGATCGCGAGGACGATCTTGTTGCGCGTGATGAACAGCTCGCGCGTCTCCTCGTTGGCGATCAGGTCGAGCTCGCGGTAGCGGTAGCGGGTGCCCGTGTCGCCGAGCCCGTGGTGCTTGTCCGGCGGCGGGCGCAGCGTCTTGGTGAGCAGCGTGCACTCGACCGCCTCGAGCGCCAGCTGCCCGCGCTGGGTGACGTACACGCAGCCGTCGACGGCGACGATGTCGCCGATGTCGAGGTTCAGGATCCGGTCGTAGGTCTCCTGGCCGAGCGAGTCCACGCGCAGCACGACCTGGATCGAGCCCGGACAGGTCGCGGAGGTCCAGGAAGGCCGTCTTGCCGTGGCCCCGGCGTGAGATCAGCCGTCCGGCCACGAGGTAGCGCATCTCGGGATGGGGGCCCTGGTCCAGCTCGTCGGGGTCGTGCGCGGCGAGGATCTCACCGATGCGGGTTCGCTTTCCCCACAGCGACACGGCCGGGTAGGGGTCGATGCCCTCGGCCCGCAGCCGCTCCATCTTCGCGCGGCGTTCGTCGAATTCGACCACGCCGTCGGGCGACGGGGGCGGCCCGTCGGTGGGCTGCTGCTCCTCCTGCTCCGGTGTCGACATGAGGAAAGGACGATCCTTTAGTTGGCGGGTTCTTGTCAAGCGCCCGCGTGGCTCGGCAACGCGGGCATGGACGCGCGGACCGGCCGGGTCCGGCGGGGCGGGAACGGGCATGTCGCGGGAGGTCCGGCCTGAGCTCAGGCCATCGGCAGCGACATGCCCACGGGTTTCCGGCTCTCCTCCGGGGCGGCCGGGGAGACCGGCGTGCCGACCTCGACGAGCGGAAGCGTGGGGAGAGCGGCGGGGGCGATCGCGATCAGGCCCCGGGCCGTCTGGCGGATCGCCTGGGCGGCCGCGTCGTCGGGGTCCTCGATCGCCAGCGGCGTGCCGGCGTCGGCCTGCGCGCGCAGCGGCATCGTCAGCGGCACTCGGCCGAGCAGCGGCACGTCGAGCTCGTCCGCGAGCTCCTCGCCGCCGCCCTCGCCGAAGATCGCGAAGCGCTCCCCGGAGGGCGTCGTGAAGCCGGCCATGTTCTCGACCACGCCGCAGATCTCGAGGTCCACCTTCTCGGCCATCTGGGCCGCCCGGCGGGCGACCTTCTGCGCCGTCTGCTGCGGTGTCGTGACGATCAGGAACCGCGCCTGGGGCAGCAGCTGGGCGAGCGTCATCGAGACGTCGCCGGTGCCTGGGGGGAGGTCGACCAGCAGGTAGTCCAGCACGCCCCATTCGACGTCCTGCAGAAACTGCGTGAGCGCCTTGTGGAGCATCGGGCCGCGCCACACGACGGCGGCATCCTCCTCGACGAAGAAGCCGATCGACATGACCTTCACGCCGTGAGATTCGAGGGGGATGATCTTGCGCTGCGGCGAGACCGCGGGACGGGTCGAGCCGAGCCCGTACATGCGCGGGATCGAGTAGCCCCAGACGTCCGCGTCGAGCACTCCCACGCGCTTGCCTTCGGCCGACAGCGCGGCGGCCAGGTTCGCGGTCAGCGTCGACTTGCCGACGCCGCCCTTGCCCGAGCCCACGCAGATCACGTTGGCGACCTGCGCCAGCGAGCCCGCCGGCAGCGCCCCGCGCCCCAGCTTCTGCTGCAGAGCCGACTTCTGCTCGTCGCTGAGCACGTCGAAGAAGACGTTGACGTGGGTGACGCCGTCGAGCTTGGCCACGGCGTCGGCCACGGCCGTCTGGAAGTGGCCCTTGATCGGGCAGCCCGGCGTGGTCAGCGAGACCGTCACGTCGACGACCCCGTTGGGGCTCGGCTCGATCGAGCGCACCATGTCCAGCTCGACGATCGAGCGGTGCAGCTCCGGGTCGATCACGACCTCGAGCGCCTTCAGTATCTCGTCCTTGCCGACCACTACAGAGCATTGTGGCAAACCTGCGCAGGCCGTCCCGGGCGGCCTCTTCGCGCCGGGGGTCGGCGCACCCCCCAGCACACGGCCGCGGGCGCCGCGGGCTAGTCTGGCGGGGCACCAGACGGGGGTGCGAGGGACGCCGTGACCTCGCCCGGGGTCGCGGCCCGAGCGCGTCTACCAAGGGGGAAATTGTGATGGCCAGCAGTTCAGCCGAGCCGGCACCCGCCGGCGCGGGCGTGGTGGCGCCCGATGAGATCATGCAGCTCGGGCTCGCTTTCTGGGGGTCGAAGACCCTGCTCAGCGCCATCGAGCTGGGCGTGTTCACCGAGCTCGCAGGCGGGCCGGGCGACGAGCAGCAGCTCCGTGAGCGCCTCGGCCTGCACGAGCGCGGCTGTCGTGACTTCCTCGACGCCCTGGTCGCGCTCGGGATGCTGGAGCGGGGTAGCGAGGGCTACAGCAACACTCCCGCGACCGATCTCTTCCTCGACAGGGCCAAGCCCACCTACCTGGGCGGGATGCTCGAGATGGCCAACGCGCGGCTGTACGGCTTCTGGGGATCGCTGACCGACGCGCTCCGCACGGGCGAGCTCCAGAACGAGGCGAAGGGCGGGGGCGAGGACATGTTCGCGACCCTCTACAGCGACCAGGCGCGGCTGCGCGGGTTCCTCTCGGCGATGAGCGCGATCAGCACAGGCGCGGCGCTCGCGATCGCTCACAAGTTCCCCTGGGACCGCCATGCGACCGTCTGCGACGTCGGTGCCGCGCAGGGCGCCGTGCCGGTGCACCTGGCCCTGGCACATCCACATCTGACGGCGATCGGCTTCGACCTGCCGCCGGTGCAGCCGATCTTCGAGGAGTTCGTGGCGAGCTTCGGCCTGCAGGACAGGGTCAGCTTCACGCCGGGCGACTTCTTTGCCGACCCGCTGCCGGAGGCCGATGTGATCGTGATGGGCCACATCCTTCACGACTGGGGGATGGCCGACAAGGAGACGCTGATGCGGCGCGCCTACGAGGCATTGCCCGAGGGTGGCGCCCTGATCGTGTACGAGGCGATCATCGACGACGAGCGCCGCGAGAACGCCTTCGGGCTGCTGATGAGCCTGAACATGCTGATCGAGACACGCGAGGGCTTCGACTACACGGGCGCCGACTGCCGCGGCTGGATGGCCGAGGCCGGCTTCCGCGATAGCTACGTGGAGCCGCTCGTCGGCCCCGACTCGATGGTCGTCGGGATCAAGTAGGCGCCGGGCGCCTCCGGGAAAAAGATGACCCCCGGGCAGTGGGGGCCGCCCGGGGGTCGAGGGAGGAGAGGGTGCTACTACTGCCGGCGGGATATGAGGCCGGCAGACTCTCCCGCTGCCGGTCCTCTCCGAACCGGGCGGGGTAAGGGGTTGCCTAGACCAGGCTGAGGATCCGATCCTGGACCTGGCCGGCCAGCTCGGGCACGCGGTTCGCGAGCTCGCTGCTGTTCTTGGTGATGCGCTCGCGGCGGCCGTCGATCTCGCTGACCGTGTCGTTGAGGGACGTCTCGATCGCCTTGCGACGCTGGCGAAGGTCACGCTCGACGCGCACGCGAGCTTTGCGGACCTCGCGCTCGAGCCTTTTGCGGGCCGTCTCGCCGCGGCGCTCGAATTTGCGCAGCTGCGCCTGGGCCTTGGTGCTCGTCGAGTAGTTCGACAGCGTGTCGCTGACGGACGAGACGACTTTGTCACGAGCGATCAGCGCGGCACCGACGGGAATCAGCACGGCGCGCTCGGCGTAGTCGCCGACGACGCCGACGGTCTGCGCAGCGGCCGCCTCGCTCGAGCGGGCGGCTGCCTCGGTCTGGTGCACGGCGCGGGTGCGGGCGGCCTTCGCCTGGGTGGCTTTGGCCTTGGTCGCGCTCGTACGGCGGGTCGCGGCTTTGGCGGGTTTGCGCGAAGCCGTTTTGCGGGCGGCTTTGGCGCGGGGTTTTGAAGTGGTGGTAGGCATCTCTGGTGCGATCTCCTATTTCCTCCTCGCCGGCTGCGAGGTACGGGTCTGGGGGCTGTCTGTTCGCCTCTACCCGTTTGGCCGAGCGGGCGAACACCTGTTTGTAACCCGTCTCGCGGAAGATCGTTACAGCCACATCCTACCATTCCGTGAACAGCCTGTAACCACGGGCGTTCCCGGACGTCAGCTTGTAACACCTGGAACGTGCGTTCGGTCGGTGTGCGGACGTCTTCAGGCCGCCAGGGCGCTGATCCGGGCGCTCCAGCGGGCCGGCTGTTCGAGCTCGCCGGCACTCGGCAGCGCCGCCGGGCCGCTCCACACGCGGGCCAGCAGCTCGGGCCCGCCCTCGGCCACGACGGCGTCGCAGAAGCGCTTGCCCTCCTCGTACTGGCGCATCTTCAGCTCCAGCCCGAGCAGCTTCTCCAGCACCCGCCAGGGCAGGCCGCGCTGCGAGCGGCGCCGGGTCATCGCGGCGCGCAGCGCGGGCAGCGACGGCAGCACCTCGGCGCCGACGGCGTCCATCGTGTGCTCGGCGTGTCCCTCGATCAGGGACATCGCCGACTGCATCCGCTCGACCAGCCGCCAGCGGTCCTCGCCGAGCGTCAGGCGCAGCAGCTCGCCGCTGCGGGCGCGCTCGACGAACCCACGTAGCTCGGCGAGGTCCGGCAGCCTCGGGATGCCCGGACGCCCCCCCGCCTCGCCGTTACCGTCGGCGCCGCCCAGGGAGACCTGGAGTCCCTCGAGCAGCTCCTTGAGCATCCCGCCGATGTGCTCGCGCAGCCACGGCGCGCCGGTGAACTGCACGGCGTGCGTGATCTCGTGGATCGTCACCCACAGGACGAGCTCGTCGCGGTCTACCCTCAGGTTCGACGCGGCCTGGGCGAGGTTCGGCGCCAGCAGCAGCAGCCGCGGCGGCACCGTCGCGTCGAGCAGCGCCAGGTCGTACTGCCCGAGCACGCGCTGCGAGAGCATCCCCGTCAGGGCTCCCACCTGCGCGCCGAGCATCAGCCCCGAGACGGAGCCGAGCGGACCGCCGAGCAAGCCGCGCTGCTCGCTCAGGCGCTCGCTCAGCGGTGCCAGCAGCGGGCGCATCGTCTGCAGGTTCGCGGCGATCCAGGCGGGGCGGTCGACCATCTCGAGAGCGGGCAGATCGTCCTCCAGCGGCAGCCCGCTGTAGATGCTGACGCGGGACGCGAAATCATGCGCGAGCGGCTCGACCGAGTCGACGCGGAGGCCGCCGTAAGGGGGGGAGCCCGCGATCAGCTCGCCGATCCTCTGAGCGGTACCCCAATCGATCGCGTCCACCCTCAGAGCGTAGCCGTGCGCTGGCGGCGTGCCCGCGTATCCTTGGAACGTGCCTGCCTCGAGAATCGCGATCCCGCCGTCGACGAGCCCGACGGACGGCGGGCAGGGCGGCGGGCGCTTCCTCAAACGCGCCGAGGTGCGCGACGTGCTCGCCTGGCTGCGGCTGCTGGTGGAGCCATCGGACGCGGCCGCGGTGGTCCGCGCGCTGGCCCGTCCCCCGATCGGCCTGCGCCAGGTCGATCTGGCCCGCGTGATCCAGGTCGCAAGGCGCCGCAAGCTCGATCTGGTCGTCGGTCTGGCGGCCGCCACCGAGTCGCCGCAGGTCCCCCCCGAGGCGCGCGAGCGAATCCAGCGCTTCGTCGAGCTTCACCGCCTTGCCTCGGCGGAACTCGACACCGTCGCGCCCGACGTCTTCCTCGAGCGCCTGATCGAGCGCCTCGGCATGCCCGGCCGTTCCCTGCTCGCCCCCGAGGAGGCGGCGGAGCAGCAGCAGAGCATGGGTCGGCTGGTCGCGATGGCGGGCGAGTTCGTCCGCGGCGGCGGCGCTCGACACGCGCGAGCTGGCGCGGCATCTCGCCACGGCCGTGCCCGGGCCCGGCGCCGGTGAGCTCCAGAGGGCCCCCGAGGGACCCTCCCCGAGCCATCTGGAGGCCGCCCTGGCCCTGCTTCGAGAGGAGCTCTCAGTCGGCGTCGCGAGGATCGGCGGCCGCCTGGGCGAGCTGCGGCTGGACACGGATCTGGACATCTCCCACGGGGTCGTCCGCTACCTCGAGCTGCTCAAGGTCTCGGCCCTGATGCAGCGCCCGGAGGGGCAGGACCTCGACGAGGCGCTGTCGGACATCAACGCCCGCCTGCTCGCCGCGGCGACGCCACTGCAGCGCGAGATCCTCGAGACCTCGACCCTCGACGACTCGCTGCGCGCGGCCGAGCGCGCCGACGGCGGTCCGTCGGTGCCGATCGGCTTCCCGGAGGAGCACTCGCTGCGTGCCTTCCTGCCGCGCCGCGGCTCGGGCCTGGCGATGTCGGCGTCCGACATCGAGACCTACCGCAGCTGTCCTCTGCGCTACAAGTTCGCGCGCGTCCTGAGGATCCCCACAGAGCAGACGATCCACCAGCGCTTCGGGATCGTCGTGCACCAGGTGCTCGAGCGCTACCACTCCGAAGGTGCCACGACGCTTGCCGGGCTGCTCGAGCTGCTCGACACCGGCTGGCGGCGGGCCGGCTTCGGCCGGGAGGACCGGGAGGGCGAGCTCTACGAGAAGGCCCGGAGCGCCCTCACCACCTACCACGCCCGCCTGCACGGGCAGGACTCCGAGCCGGTGTGGTTCGAGCGCGCCTTCTCCTTCCGCCTCGGCCCGCACCACCTGCGTGGGCGCGTGGACCGCGTCGACCGGCTGGCGGCCGGCGGCGAGGTCGAGTACGAGCTGATCGACTACAAGACCTCGCGCCCCAAGAGCACCGAGCAGCTGCGCGACGACGTGCAGCTATCGCTGTACGCGCTCGCCGCCCGCGAGGACTGGCGGCTGGAGTCCTCCCGGCAGGCCTACTACTACGTGCTCGACGACGTACGGGTGCCGGTCCCCCGCGACGAGCGCGACGCCGACGCGGTGCGGGCGCTCGTGCTCGAGGTGGGCGAGGGGATCCTCGCCCAGGACTTCGAGCCGACCCCCTCGCCCTCCGCCTGCTCGATCTGCGATTACCGGATCGTCTGCCCGGCCGCCGGCGGTAGGCTGCTAGCGCTCGCGTTCCGCGCTGGCGCAGAAAGCGCTGGAATTCGCGGGCGATCGCATCGCCCGAGGGAACCTCGGCGGGCGAGGTCTGCTCGTCGCTCTCGGCGGCCTGCTCGAGACGCTCGACGAAAGCCTGGATGTCCGGGTCGCTCTGCACCGCCAGCCCGACCTGGCGCTCGTAGTCGCCCGCCGCCGACTCTAGTTCCGAGACGTCCACGGAGACCCCGATCAGCACTTCCACGCGCCGCAGCAGCGCCAGCGCGGCCTTCGGGTTGGCCGCCGCCGCCACGTAGTGCGGAACGGCCGCCCACAGGCTCGCCGCCGGCAGGCCGGCGTTGGCGCAGGCCGCGTGCAGGACGCCGACGATCCCCGTCGGGCCCTCGTAGGCGGAGGAGCCGATGCCGAGCCGGTCGAGCAGCGAGGGATCCGAGGCGTGGCCGGTCATCGCCACCGGCCTGGTGTGCGGCACGTCGCCGAGCAGCGCCCCCAGCGAGACGACCACCTGCACGCCAAGCGCTTCGGCGAGGTCGACGAGGTTCGCGCAGAACGAGCGCCAGCGCATCGAGGGCTCGACCCCCTGGACCAGCACGAGGTCCCGCGGCGCCCGCGGCGCCGTCGCTTCGAAGATCTCGACGCCGGGCCAGGTGATCTCGCGGCGGTCGCGCCCGTCCAGCTTGATCGTCGGGCGGTTGGCCTGGAAGTCGTAGAACTCCTCCGAGTCGATCCGCGCGAAGCGCTTCGCGGCGAGCGCCTCGGCGAGGAACGAGACGGCGCTCGAGGCGGCGTCGCCGGCGTCGTTCCAGCCCTGGAAAGCACAGACCATCGCGGGGGCGCGAAGGCCGTCCGGACGCCTGTCCCAGATGAGCGGTTGCATCCGAATCACCGTACATCATGCGCCGATGCCCGCCGCCACGTCCAACCAGCCCGAGCGCGCCCAGACGGTCGCCACGCTGCGCGCCTCCGAGCAGGTCGAAGCCGTCTTCGCCTGCACGCGCAAGGAGCGCCAGATCAGCCGCGGCGGCACCCCGTTTCTGACGCTGGAGCTGCGCGACAGCACGGGCTCGATCGTGGCCCGCGCGTTCCGCGACGCGGACGTGCTGGCGGGCCGCTTCGAGCGCGGCGAGCTGGTCCGCGTGGCCGGGCGCGTGGCAGCGCTTTCGCGAGCAGCTCCAGATCGAGATCGACTCGATCGCCCGGGCCGAGGGCGACGAGGCCGACCCTGCCCGCTTCCTGCCGAGCTCCTACCGCGACCTGGACGAGCTCGAGGGCTTCCTCGAGCATCTCGTGCGCGAGGTCTACGACCCCGGCCTGCGCGGACTGCTCGATCGCCTGATGGCCGACACGGCGCTCCGCAGCGGAGCTGCGCCGGGCGCCCTGCTCTCCGCCGCCGGGCCCGCAGGGCGGGCGCCGGCCCCCGGCGCCCATCACGCCTACCTCGGCGGGCTGCTCGAGCACACGGTGGCCGTAGCGACGATGGCGATCGAGCTGTGCACGCTGCACCCGCGGATCGACCGCGACCTGCTGCTGGCGGCGGCGATCGTCCACGACCTCGGCAAGACGGGCGAGTTCACCTACGGCGCCGAGATCGAGCGAAGCCCCGAGGGCGCGCTGCTCGGCCACGTCGAGCTGGGGCTGCGGCTGATCGCCGACGCACGCGCCGGCGTCGCTTCAGGCCGAGCGCAGGCTCGAGCTCGAGCACTGCGTGATCTGCCACCACGGCGGCCGAGCAGGCGGCGGGACCAAGCGCTCCGCCTCGGCCGAGGCGATCGCGCTCTACCGCCTCAACGCGCTCGACGCCCAGGTCAAGGGCGCGGTCGAGCACGGCCTCGCGAAGTCATCCCGCTGACATCGTCCATCGGTCAAGAGGCGGCCCGCCGATGCCGATAGTGGTCAATGATGGGCGACAGCGCCATGCCAACTATTGCCTCGCAGCGCGCCGGCAGCTCCGGTGCGTCGGACGAACGCGAGCAGGGCATCGCGGTGGGCCGGGAGCTCGACGGCGAGCAGCAGGCCCCGCCCGACAGCCCGCTCGAGGACGCCCGGCCGCCCGGCGAGGAGCGCCGCGACAGGCCGCGCACGCCGAAACGCGGCGGGGACACGGGCCTGTATCCGCCGAAGAACGCCGGCCGCTCGACGCAGATGATCGGCGAGGTGGCAGTGGACCTCGGCTTCGCCGATGAGGAGACGGTCGAGGAGGCTGTCGCCGCCGCCCGCGCCCAGGGCCGCCCGACCGGCCTCGTGCTGGTCGAGCGCGGGATCCTCCGCCACGACCAGCTCGCCCGTGTCGTGGCCGAGCGCTTCGGGCTGGACTTCGTCGACCTGTCCGTCTACGACCTCGACATGGGCGCGGTCAACCTGATCAGCGTCGATGCCGCCAAGCGCTACCAGGCCGTGCCCGTCGGCTACTCAGAGGACGGCGCGCTGGTGCTGGCGATGTCCAACCCCACGAACGTCCTCACGATCGACGACATCGGCATGATGACCGGCCGCCGGATCAGGCCGGCCGCCGCCTCCGTGGAGGATCTCAACCTGCTGCTCGCCCGCCTGACGAGCATGGACGAGTCGATCGAAGACCTGGTCGAAGAGGGGGCCGAGGACGCCGAGGACTCGGCCTCTCTGCTGGTCGACGAGGCCGACAGCGACGCTCCGATCATCAAGCTGGTCCACTCGATCGTCGCCCAGGCGATCCAGCAGGGCGCCTCCGACATCCACGTCAACCCCGAGGAGGGCGACACACGCGTCCTGTTCCGCGTCGACGGCGTGCTGATGCCGGCTGCCACCGTCAAGCGGAAGATGGCCGCAGGCGTCGTCTCGCGCATCAAGATCCTCGCCGAGCTCGACATCTCCGAGCGGCGCGTCCCGCAGGACGGCCGCTTCGCCCTGACCGTCGACGGGCGCCGCGTGGACATCCGCGTGGTCACGCTGCCACTGGTCTACGGGGAGGGAGCCGTGCTGCGCATCCTCGACAAGTCGGTGGTCGTCGACGGCCTCGAGTCGCTGGGCATGCAGGACGCCGAGCTGGCGCGCTTCCGCGCCGCGATCCAGCGGCCCAACGGCGCCGTGCTCGTGACCGGACCGACCGGCTCGGGGAAGTCCACCACCCTCTACGCGGCCCTGCACGTGGTCAACGACGGTGAGCGGCGATCCTCACGATCGAGGACCCCGTCGAGCAGCGCATCCAGGGCGTGAAGCAGATGCAGATCGCCCCCAAGGCGGGCGTCACCTTCGACGTCGGCCTGCGCTCGATGCTGCGGGCCGACCCCGACGTGATCATGGTCGGCGAGATCCGCGACCGCGAGACCGCCCACATCGCGGTCGAGGCCGCGCTGACGGGCCACCTCGTGCTCTCGACGCTGCACACCCGCGACGCGCCCAGCGCTCTCGGGCGGCTGATCGACATGGGCATCGAGCCCTTCCTCGTCTCATCGGCCGTCGACTGCATCGTCGCCCAGCGCCTTGTGCGCGCCCTCTGCCAGCACTGCAAGCAGCCCCAGAGCGTGCCGGAGTCGGTGCTCGCCGAGTACGGCCTCGCAGGGCGCCGAACCGTATGAGCCCGTCGGCTGCTCGCGCTGCTCGGGCTCGGGCTACCGCGGCCGTGTCGGCCTCTATGAGGTGATGACCGTCAGCGAACGGATCCGCACCCTGATCCTCGAGCACGCCTCGGTCGACGACATGGTCGCCGTCGCCCTGGAGGAAGGCATGCAGCGTCTGCGCGACGACGGCATGCAGAAGGTCCGCGAGGGCTCGACCTCGATCGCCGAGGTCGAACGCATGACCACCAGCCTGCTCTAGCGGCCGGCGGCGCGCCTAGAACAGCAGCGAGATGCGCAGCGGCCCTGAGGGGAAGGCCGTGCCGGTGAAGGAGTACGCCTGGTAGGTGTGGCCGTGGTAGGCCACCGGGCCGCGGTCGGGGACGCTCGCCGGCCCCGGTTCGAGCGTGCCCATCACCTGTTTGGAGCCGACCCGCATCAACACCTGCGCGCCCGTGAACAGCTTCGCCAGCCGCAGATAGCCCGCGTCGTCCTGGATCGCCGTGAGGAAGTGCCCCACGACGCGCCCGCCGCTGCGCAGCGTGCCCGCCACGGGCGCCAGCGCGTAGGGACCGCCCACGTCGACGAGCAGCTTCCCGCCGACCGTGACGCGGACCCGGACGACGTGGATGTGAGCGGCGAAGAAGCCGAGGATGGCCCGTCGTGTGGCAGCGGCATCCCGCTTCGCCACGGCGTCACGGAAGGCCGCCGTCGCTTCCATGCGCCGCACCGTTGCGGCCACGACCGGGCTGTGCTGCTCCTCTTCGTAGATTCGTTCGCCGACTCGCCCGAGCACCACGGCCCGCGTCTGGGCCGCGCCGGCGGGGCATGCCGGGATCTCCGTGGCCGGCACGAGCAGCGCGATCCTCAGCGGCCCCGAGGGGAACAGCCGGCCGGAGAGCGAGGAGACCTGGAAGGGGCGCGAGCCCACGGTCAAGGGTCCGCTCGCGGGCACCTGCAGCGTGGACGGGAGCGAGAGCGTGCTCGCGACAGGGTGGCTGCCGGACAGCAGCACGACCTCGGCGCCGGTGACCTGCCGGGTGACCTGCATGTAGGTCCGGTCGGACTGCACCGACACGACGAAGCGGGCGCCCCCCGTCCCGGGCAGCGTGCCGCTGACCGGCGCGATCGCCCGGCCCGAGCCGGCCGCCGCCAGGCGCCGGGTGCCGCGGAGCACTTCCACGCGCGCGATCTGGCCGAGCAGCAGAGATTGGAGCGCCGCACGAGTCGCCGTCGCGCTGCCGGATGAGGCGGCGCGGGCGAGCGCCGCCGAGCTCTCCAGCCGGTGGACCGCTTGACCGACGACGTTGCCGGTGCTTGCCGCACGCTCGATGCGCCCGGCGATGCCCCCGAGTGTCGCCGCGACGGTTTCCGCGCACGAGGGCGCTGCGGCCCCCGGCGGTGCGGCGGCCGGGGTGGCCGCCTGCGGCGCCGTCTCCGCGGCCGTGAAGGAGGCACGCGCGCCCGAGCTCGCTGGGCTCCGGGGCGCGGCGCCGCAGGCCGTGCAGCCGAGCAGCGCATAGGCGAGCAGCGCGGCCGCGAGCGGTCGGCGCAGCGGGTGGACGACGGTTCCGGCGCTCACCCTTTCAGCCTAGGGGCGACCGCGAAGAAACGGGCCGCCAGCCCCTCATGGGACTGACGGCCCGCGGATCAGGACCCGCCGTCGCGCCAGGTCTAGCGGTGCGCGGCCTTGTGGGCGGCGTGGCGCGCCTTGTGCGCTGACTTCTTCGCCGACTTCTTCTTCGCGTGCTTCTTCTTGACCGCGATGGCCCTGGGGTTCAGCCGGTTACCGCCGGAGAAGGCGTCCGGCTTGCAGCCTTTCGGGCGGCCGAGGTCGAAGGGACCGGAGATCGCCTGCGTGACGACGCCTTTTTCGAGGTAGGCGTAGGTGACCGTCAGCAGCGGATCGACCCGCGGCTCCACGCACAGCTTCTTTTCGATCGCGAACTGCCCCGCGATAATCTCGTAGCCCGCCTTTGCCGCGCCGACGCAGTTCAGGGCGTAGCCGGGCAGTTCGCCCGAGCAGGAGAACGTGTCCTTCAGCGCCGGCCCGGCCGTCGCGCCCGGCGCGAGCGCGCTGACGAGCGGAGCACTGCCGATGCCCGACACGGGAACCTGGGCCTGCAACTGGTAGCCCGTGATCGGCCCGTTGCAGTAGAAGCTGTATGCGACCTGCTGTTCTTCACTGCCTTCTTCCGCTTCGCCCTTGCCGATGCTGCCGAGGCAGTTGAGGTTGTTGGGGTTGGATTCTTCGGCCTGGCTGAGCGCTGGCGCCGCCAGCCCCAAGGCAAGGCAGCCAAGGAGCGCGAGCAGCCACAGGCTGGCCTTGCGGTGGGCTGTGAGTGTTGCGTGCAACGGGAGTCTCCGTTCGTTCGTTGGCGTGTTCTTCCTCAGCGCAGGAGCTTTTCGAGGCTCTGCCTGGGTGAAGTGGGGTTGTAGGCAACCGAGGGATGCGCGCCGGCGGCGGCAAAGGGGGACAGCAGCGCGACGCCCGCGGGCGGCTGATAGGCGAGCGTCGAGGTCGACGCCCCGGCGGGCAGTTCCGACTGGCTGGCGATACCAACCGTCGCGAAGGTGATGACGATCAGGCCGTGTTCCTTGTAGGTCGAGAGCGATGTGATGCTCGCGAGCGTCGCCTTCAGGAATTCGTCCGCCGCCGTCAGCTGACCGGGAGTTTCCGGCGCACAGGCGGCGCCCGCGGCGCCTTCCGGGCAGGGGGGCTGGACGATCGAGTGCAGCAGCGGCGGCACCGCGCCCGCCACGGGCGGTTCCGCCACCGTCGCCTCCGCGGCGAAGGCGGTGGCGTCGGCCGCCGACCAGCTCTGGAGCAGTGTCGCCTTCGGCACGAGCGAGCCGGTGATGTAGGGGGCGGCCGTCTTCTGCGCCAGCGCACCTTCGAAGGTGCCGCCGTCGAGCTGGATCAGCCACACGTTCGAAATCGCCGGCAGCTTCTTTGTGGACGCGGGCGTTTTCGCTTTTTCGGTCGTGCTCGTTTCTTCGCTTTCCGCCGGCGCAGGGGCGCTCGCCGGTTCCGCGGCTTTGGCGGCGGCGGGGGCGGGCGCCGGGGTCGGTTCGGGCGTGCTCGCCGGGGGCGGGGTCGCGACGGGCGTGGTGGCCGCGGCGGCGCGATGTTTGGACTCGAGGGCGGCGATCAGCAGCGGCAGCTCCTTGGCGAGGCCCGGAGCGCCGCCGGCCAGCGAGGTGGCCGGGGCGGGGCCTATCGCCGCGCCGACGGCGACCCCGACCGCGAGCATCGCCGCTGCCATCGCCGCGCTCCAGCGGTTGCGGGGCAGGCGCACGGGCCGCGGTGCGGGCGGCGGTGTCGGTGTGGTCTGGGAGTCGTCGTTCATGAGCAATGGGAGGCCGGCGAGGTCGCCGGAGATGAACACAACTCCAGGGTCGAAGTCGTATTCAGGACAAAGTAGGTTATCTGGATCGAATCTATCGGGATTATGATATGTTCGCCCGGGACCGAATGTCAACCAACTGTCAACACCACGGAACGGAGTAACCCCCAAATGACACGCATCCGCCGTCTGTCCGCTGCCTTGATGGTGGCCGGCGCACTTGTGGTCGCGGCGCCTGCGGCCGCCTCCGCGCTGACGACGATCACGGTCAGCGGCGCCACGGCTTCCTTCCCACTGGTCTCGCTGCTGGCCGCGAAGTACAACAAAGTGCACCCGCACAAAGTCAAGTTCAAGATCACGCAGGGCGGCGCCCAGATCGGCATCAACGACGTGGCCGCAGGCCGCGTGACGATCGGGGACGTCTCGCGCGACCCGATCTCGAGCGACCCCGCCGGGCTGGTCTTCTACCCGATCGCCCGCTACGGGATCTGCATGGTCACCAACAAGGCGAACCCCGTCACCAGCATCACGACGGCGCAGGCGATCGCGATCTTCACCGGCAAAACCCGCTCCTGGGCGGGAATCCCGGGCGCCACGCAGTCGGGCACGATCGACCTCATCAGCCGCACCTCGGTCGCGGGCGTGCTGACGAACTTCCAGACGATCCTGCTGGAAGGCAAGAAGGTCTCGACGCTCGCCACCGAAGAGCCCTCCGAGGGTCTGATGCGCCAGCAGGTGGAAAGCGACCCGTCGGCGATCGGCTTCGTGTCCAACTACCAGTCGGACAAAGGCTCGGTCCACGCGATCTCGCTGAACGGCACCGCCTGCAACAAGTCCACGGTCACCTCCGGCAGCTACACGGGCACGGCCCGCTTCTACGAGGTCACCAAAGGCAAGGCCAGCGGCGCCGCGTCGGCGTTCATCGGCTGGATCGAGAAATCGGCCGCCGCCAAGAAGATCATCGCAACGCAGTGGGTTCCGATCGGCTGATCGCAGGTGCTCGAACGCCTGAGAAGCCCATGGTCTGACCGCCGCGCCGAGCTCTCGCTCGGCGCGGTGTCGTTGCTGGTCGGCGCGATCGTGATCGCGATGGTCGTGTTCGTGTTCGTGCAGGCCTGGCCGGTCTTCCAGCACGATGGCCTCAGCTGGCTCGGGCCCGGGGGGCACGGCCTCGAAGTGCAGATCGAAGCGATGCAGGCGGCCGGCCCGAAGCCCGGCGCGTCCGCGTACCACCTCAACGCATGGCCGATCGTCTATGCCACGATCGTGACTTCGGCCGTGGCCGTGTGTCTCGGCCTCTTCCTGGCGGTTCTCTCGTCGATCTTCATCGTCGAGCTCGCTCCTCCGCGGCTGCGTAGCGTCGTGATCCCCGTGATCCGTCTCCTGGCCTCCGTGCCGTCGGTCGTCTACGGGCTGATCGGGATCCTCGTGCTGGTCCCCTTCGTGGGCAACCACATCATCAGTCCGGCGGAAAAGACGTCGCTGCAGAACACCGTCCCGCTGACGGGCGCGAGCATCGGCGTGGCGATCTTGATCCTCACCGTGATGATCACGCCGATCATGGTCGCCCTGACCTGCGAGGCGCTCGTGTCGGTGCCGAACTCCTGGCGTGAGGGCGCGGTGGCGCTCGGCGTCAACCCGGTACGGGCGATACTCGCGGTGACCCTGCGAGCGGCCCGTCCGGCGATCGTGGCCGCCGCCGTTCTCGCGAGCGCCCGGGCCATCGGCGAGGCCGTCATGATCTCGATGGTCTCCGGCGGCAAGTTCTTCTCACCTCGCCCCGGAGACGGCATCACGGCCCTCTTCGAGCCTGTGCGCACGGTCGCCTCGACGATCGTCGACTTTCACGAAGGCATCGGGGCGCCGGCCGTGAAATCGGCGCTGTACGCCTTTGCCGCGCGTGCTGCTGTTCTCGGCCTTCGCTCTGTCCGTTGCCGGCTACCTCGTCAAGCTGCCGCTGCGCAAATACCAGGTGCGCGGATGAGCACGATGGCGGGCTACACGAACGCCGACGCGGCCGATGAAGCAGGGTCCCGGCCGCCGCTCCTCGGCGCGGGAATGGCGCTGGCGGGACCGCATCGCGCTCGTGCTCGCCTGGGGTGCGGGCCTGCTTCTGTGCGCGATCGCGGCGGCGATCGTCCTCTACATGGGTTTCCGCGGGATCCAGTACCTGCGACCCGGCGATGCTCGTCAGCCGCCCCCAGACGAGCCTCTCCCAGGCCGGAAGCGGGGGTCTCCTGGACCCGCTGATTGGCACGCTGCTGCTCGCCGCGATCGGAACGGTGCTCGCCGTCCCGCTGGCCGTCGTTTCCGCCCTGTGGATCAGTCGAGTACGGACGCCCGAGCTGGCTCGCCCGGGTCGTCGAGTCGAGCATCGAGATCGTCGCGGGGACGCCGGACATCGTGATCGCCCTGTTCGGTCTGGCCCTCTTCCAGCTCAGCTTCATGGCGCCCTTCTCCTTCCGCGCCGAGGGCGGGGGCGTGTACGGGAAATCGTTCATCGCGGCCGGGGCGATGATGTCGCTGATCGCACTGCCGCCGGTGTTCGCGGCCACCCGCGACGGCCTGCAGGCGGTACCCGCGCACATGCGCGAGGCCGCCTACGCGCTGGGGAAGACCCGCATCGCCACGATTCGGCGCGTGCTGCTGCCGAGCGTGCGATCCAACATGGCGACGGGAGCGACCCTCGGGATCAGCCGCATCATCGGCGACACGGCGATCGTGCTGCTGCTGCTCGGCGAGTCGCTGCGCATCGAACCCCAGGGGAACGCGCCCGTCGCCGGCCTGCTGCGCGGGACCGGCTCGGCGCTGACCAACTACATCTACGACAACTCGCCCGCTGGCGAAGGGGCGGCCCCGCAGAAGGCCTATGCCGCGGCCTTCGTGCTGATGGTGCTCGTGCTCGGGCTGAACCTGCTCGTCGGCCGCATCGGCCGCTCGCAGGCCGACTCGACCGGCCTGACGGTCGCCGGCGCGGTCGTCTGAGCGGCTGCGCCCGCGCCTCCTTTACAAGCTTCCGCTGAGTCGCTAACGTACGTAGCTCAGTAAGCCGATGAAGAAGATCGAGTCAATCGACACAGTGTCCGACAAGCCCGATGGAGAACATGCGCGATGAGCCCTGAGGAGATGCTGCTGAACCCGCTGCACCTCGCGAGTCGACCCGGAGCAGCGAGCAGACCGCGTCCGAGCCGCTGGATCACCTCCGCCGCCGCGGCGGCCCCGAGACGGCGCGCGCCTGTCCCACCCGTGCGGACGATCGTGCTCGACCGTGCGCCGGTGCCTGTGCGTTCCGCCGAGCGAGCGCGCCTCTGTGCGCACGTCGCTCGCCGGCGCGGGGCCCGAGCGGCTGCGCCTCGAGGAGGTCAGCGATCGACTACGGCTCCAAGCAGGCCGTCAAGTCCGTCTCGCTGTCGATCCACCAGGGCGAGGTGCTGGCGCTGATCGGGCCCTCAGGCTGCGGCAAGACGACGCTGCTGCGAACGCTCAACCGGCTCACCGAGCTGACGCCGAGCGCCGCGCGCGCGGGCCGCATCCTGCTCGACGGCGAGGACATCCACGAGCTGCCCGACACGACGCTGCGCGGCCGCGTGGCGATGGTCTTCCAGCAGCCCAACCCGTTCCCGATGTCGATCTTCGACAACGTCGCCTTCGCGCTGCGCGAACAGTCGCGCAAGCGCCCGCGCCGGCGTGAGCTCGAACCGCAGGTGATCGACGCGCTGCGCCGGGCCGGGCTCTACGACGAGGTCAAGGACAACCTGGACGGGCCGGCCCTGCGGCTGTCCGGTGGCCAGCAGCAGCGTCTGTGCATCGCCCGCGCGATCGCGCCGCGGCCCGAGGTGCTGCTGATGGACGAGCCCTGCAGCGCGCTCGACCCGATCTCGACGAACACGATCGAGAAGCTGATCGGCGAGCTGCGGCGCGACCTCGCGGTCGTCGTCGTCACCCACAACCTCGCCCAGGCCCACCGCATCGCCGACAAGGTCGCGTTCATGTACCTCGGCGACCTGATCGAGTACGGCTCAACCGCGCAGGTCTTCGACGAGCCGCGCGCCACGCGCACTCGCGATTACGTGAGCGGCGCCTTCGGATGATCGCCGGACGATGAGCCTCGCACCCGTGCCCTCCGAGCAGCCAGACGCGACCTGCGCCAACTGCGGCGCGGCCGTCGTCGCCGATCAGCGCTACTGCCTGAGCTGCGGCCAGCCGGTCTCGCCGGTGCGGCTGGCCTTCCTGGACGTGCTCGCGCCCGCCGCGCCGGCACCCACGGGCACCGCGCCGGCGGCCTGGGCGCCGCCCGGGACGATCGAGGTCGCGCCCGTCGGGCTACGTCGCGGTGCAGCCGCAGGGTGGCGCAAACGCGTGGCTGCGCCGCAACTCGGGGCTACTCGGGCTGATCGCGATCCTCGCGCTGTTCCTGCTCGCCGGCCTGCTTGATCGGCCACTGGGTCAGCCAGAGCAAGACGCCGGCTAACACGATCGTGAAGATCGAAGGCCTCGGCGGCCTGGCCGCCGCCGGCTCGGACGGCGCGGCGGCGAGCGACCACGCCGGCGCAACCGACAAGCTCCGGCGGCTGCGCGCCTCGAAGACCGTCCTCCAAGCAGGAAGCCAAGGAAGTCGCCGAAGGCGCAGCACGAAACGAAGGCCGAAAAAGCGCCTCCCAAGGCGCCCAAAAAGGTCAGCTCCGGCAAGCTCCAAGAAACTCACCCAGAGCAAGGGCAAAAAGCACCAGGAAGAAATCAACGCGCTCGGCGCCGAACCGATCGAAACGGGCTAGTCGTGGCGAGTCGAGGACATCGAGCCCGGCCAGGAGCCCAACGGCCCCGGCGGAGCGACGCTGCTGCCGGTCGGCGGCCTCGCCGCCGAGGACGGCCCGGGCGGCTCGATGCGCGAGCTGCGCGGCAGCCGGCGCCAGCTCGCCCAGCGTGTGGCCGAGCTGACCTGGGACCTCGGCGGCCTGGCCTACGAGATGGCGATCCGCGACCACTACCGGCTCGACGTGATCGCCCGCAAAGCCGCCGAACTGCAGCAGGCCGACGCCGAGCTCGACGAGGTCCAGCGGCTGCTGGCCGGCGCCGAGGCGGGCATCCACGGGCAGTGCCGCTCGTGCGGTGCCGTCCACAGCCGCGGCGCGGCCTTCTGCTGGCACTGCGGAGCCTCGCTGCTCGAAGAGGCGCGCCCCGCCGCGCTAGACGCGCCCGGCCGCTGAGGGCGCGTCCCTTCCTGCGTCGTTTCGCCGGTGCACCGCGCTACGCAGCGCCGGCTGCGCGCCCGCGGGTGCAGCGCCTGACGCCGCGTCGTCCGTAGCTTCGTCCAGAGCTCGGGCCGCCGTCGGTGAGCCGGGCTAGAGTGGCGCCAGATGAGAGGACCGGCGAGCAGCAGAGGGTTGCTGGGCGCAGCGCGTGGGATCGCCCTGGTAACCGCACTCGACGTGCGGTCTGGCAGCGGCTCCCGCCGTCGCGCGGCTGCCCGCGGCGGCCCACCACCGCCACCGCTCGCGCCAGGCGATCCGCAGCGCCGCCGAAGGCGGCTGCCCGATGTTCCCCGCCGACAATCCGCTGAACGAGGAAGTCACGAACCTGCCGCAGAGCGCCAACTCGCAGGCCTACGTCGAAAGCATCGGCCTGACCGCGCATCTGCACCCGGACTTCGGCAACAACCCCGGGTACGGCATCCCCTACGAGGTGGTGGGCCCGGAACAGCCGAAGGTGCCGATCAAGTTCGGGGCCTACAAAAGCGAATCGGATCCCGGCCCGTACCCGATTCCCCCCGGGGCGGCGATCGAGGGGGGCGGCATCAAGGGCAAGGGGGACAAGCACGTGCTGGTCATGCAGGAAGGCAGCTGCATCGACTACGAGCTCTACAAAGCCGCCCGCAACGCCAAGACCGGAGGCTGGAAGGCCGTGTCCGGCGCCATCTTCGATCTCCGCAGCGACGCGCTGCGCCCGGAAGGATGGACATCAGCCGACGCGGCCGGGCCTGCCGATCCTGCCGCTGCTCGCCCGCTATCAGGAGGTAAGCGGCGGCCTGATCGACCACGCCCTGCGGGTGACCGTGCCCCGCACGCAGAAGGGCTACATCCACCCGGCCACGCACTTCGCCTCCTCGAGCACCGACCCGGCGCTGCCGCCGATGGGGCTGCGACTCCGACTCAAGGCGGGATACAGCCTCGCCGGCTTCAGCGGCCAGGCGCTGGTGATCCTCGAAGCGCTCAAGCGCTACGGGCTGATCGTCGCCGACAACGGCTCTCCCTGGTACATCACGGGCGCCCCATCCCCGAGCTGGAACGAAGCGAGCCTCGAACAGATCAAGCAGGTCCCCGGCTCGGCCTTCGAAGCGGTCGAAACGGGTCCGATCATCCACTGACGCCGCGCCCGACCGGCGCGCGGCACAGCGACGCTCCTCGGGCGATCAGGCCTGGTGCGTCGGCTCGGCCGGGGCCGGGGCCTGCGCGGGCGGCGCCGGGGCCACCTGGGCCTCGGGAGGCTGCTGCTGGGTCGTCTGGCTGAGGGCGGGCTGTTTGGACTCGCCAGCTGATCGAGTCCTTGAACTCCCTCATTCCCGAGCCGAGCGATTTGCCGATCTCGGGCAGGCGCTTGGCGCCGAAGACGAGCAACAGGATCACCACCAGGAAGGCGATGTGAAGTGGGTTGTCTAGTCCCATCGCCACCAGTCTAGGTCATTCAGGCGGCGAGGGCCAGGGCTTGGCCGGATCGCCTGCGGCGCCGGAGGGGGCAGGCGCGCTCACCTCCGGCTCGCGGGTCTCGGCCGCGGGTCTCTCTGAGAGCGCCCGCCGCACGAGCTGCACGGCGACGAGCACCATCAGGGCGGCGAAGGCGTCGCGCAGCAGGCGGCCGGTGAGCTGGTTGGCCAGTGCCACGCCGGCGGCGGCGCCGGCCAGCGACAGCAGGCCCATGAGGAGGGCGTCGTGGCGGCGGACGTTGCCGTAGCTGTCGTTGCGGATCGTGCCGGCGATGGCAACGGGCACGATCGCCAGCAAGGAGGTCGCCTCGGCTTGGTGCTGGTCGAGGCCGAGGAAGAAGACCAGGCCGGGCACGAAGAGCACCCCGCCGCCGACGCCGAGCAGGCCGGCGATCACGCCGCCCGCAAGCCCGATCACGATCGCCCCGATCACCGCAGCACGAGCTCCACGGCGCTGCCCACCAGGACCGCTGCGAAGAGCAGCGCGATCGTGCGTCCGGGCAGGCGCTGGGCGAGCCAGGCGCCGCCCAGCACGCCCGCCACGGCGGGCACGCCGACGGCGGCCGCGTCGAGCAGGTTGACGTTGCCGTACAGGCCCTGGGTGGCTGCGGCGTATGTGGCGATGAAGATGATGGCGGCCAGCGAGGTGGCTGTGGCGGCCCGCTCCTCGTAGCCGAGCCACAGCATCAGCAGGGGCACGATCACGGTGCCACCTCCGACGCCGAACAGCCCGCTGAAGAGACCGGCCAGGGTGCCGATCAGGGCGAGCCTGAGCGTGCGCCCGGCGCGCTCCTCAGCGGCCGCTTGCATGAGCGCAGTGCCCGGCCACCATGCGCGGCATACTAGACGCGTGTCGCCTGCCGCAACGCTCGTGGAGGCGCTCGGGCCGATTCGTTCCGAGCCGGCCCGGTCGGCCGTCCTGCTCGACATCGACGGCACGCTCGCGCCGATCGTCCGCCACGCCGACGACGCGCACGTGCCGGAGGCCACGCGCGCCGTGCTGATCGAGGTCTCGCGTCGCTACGGGGTGGTCGGGCTGCGTCGAGCGGCCGGCGAGCCGCCACCGCCCGGGCGATCGTGGCGATCGGCACGATCGCCTACGTGGGCAATCACGGCGGCGAGCTCCTGCGGCCGGGGTCGACCGCGGCGGAGGTCGATCCTGAGGTCGCGGCGTGGACCGACCGGGTGCGCGAGTTCGCGGCTCGCGCCGCCACGGCCGAGCACCAGCGGTTACGGGTGCGCGCCGAGGACAAGGGCGCGATCGCCGCCTTCCACTGGCGCGGGGCGCCCGACGAGGACGCTGCCGAGCAGGCGGTGCGGGCGATCGCCGCGCGGGCCGAGCAGGAGGGCCTGGTGGTGCATTGGGGGCGCAAGGTGCTCGAGGTGCGCCCGCCGGTCGAGTTCGACAAGGGGCTGGGCATCGCCGCGCTCGTCCGCGGCGCCGACGTGTCGGCGGCCGTGTACGTGGGCGATGACACGACCGACCTCGACGCCTTCCGGGGGTTGCGCTCGCTGGTCGGCTCGGGCGAGCTCGAGACGGCGCTGTGCGTGGCCGTGCGCTCCGACGAAGCGCCTCCGGACCTGGCCCGGAGGCGGACCTGACGGTCGACGGCCCGGGCGGAGTGCGGGGGCTGCTCGAGGCGCTGCTGTAGCACCGTGCGGTTCGTCGACTTTCTCCGCACGACCGTGCTGCTCAGCGCCGCGCGGCTACTGCCCTGGGCGTGGTCACGGTGCTGGCGGCCGCCTCGGACTCCAACCACCTGCTCCTCGGTGTGTCCGTCGGCTGGTGGGTGGTGGCGAGCGTGATCGGGCTGCGCATGGGCCGAAAGGCCGCGACGAGCCCGCCGATCGCGCGGCTGCTGGCGAGCGCGAAAGCCAGCACGACGCTGCCCGAGCAGCACCCGAGCGCGATCCTCCTCAACCGGCTGTGGCCGCTGCTGCTGTTCACGCTGCTGGCCGGCGGCCTGGCCTTTCTGGCCCCGCAGATCCCGGGCATCGCGGCCGGCTTCGCGATCATCTGGGCCCTGGCGTGGCGCCGTCAGGACGCAGCCGTGGCGGCGATCGAGGAGCGCGACGGGGCGAGCTTCTACGTCCGCCGTACCTCGCCGCTGCGGCCGATGGCGCTGCTGCGCACGCCCGGCTTCAAAGCGATCCGGGCGGAGAGCGTCAACGGGGCCGTGACCTGAGATGACCCCGCCCGCAGCGGCCGGTGGCGTCGATGTGCTGATCGTCTCGCTCGGGTCCACGACGGGACTGCGGGCGGCCGACGAGGACCTGGCGGGGTCGCTGCGCCGGGCCGGGGCCAGCGTCGCCATCGCCGCCGCCGCGCCGCCGCCTGCGCTGCGCACGCTGATGCTCACCGATCTCGCCTGGGCCCGGTCCGCGAGGGCTGCGGCGGCGGCGGCTCTGCGCGAGGGCCCGCCGCGGTCGATCGTCTACTCGACCACTACCGCCGCCCTGCTGTGGCCCGCGCCCGGGGCGATCCGCTTCGACGCGCCCGCCGCCGGGAACCGGCCCGGCCGCCACGGCCTCTGGCAACGCCCCGCCGAGCGGCGGCGCCTGGAGAGGGCACCGCTGCTGCTGCCGCTCAGCGCGGGCGGGCTGGCCGAGGCGGGCCTTGGCGCGCACGCGTCCGCCCGTGCTCTGGTCCTGCCGCTGCCGGTCGAGCCCTCCGGGGAGCCCGCCCCGGAGCGGGACATCGCCGCCCTCACCTACGCGGGCAACCCCGTCAAGAAGGGCCTCGATCGCGTACTGGCGGCCTGGCGGACGGCCCGGCCGGCGGCCGGCGAGGGAGCGGAGCTGGTGGTGGCGGGCGCCTCCTCCGAGGAATTGCTCGGGGCCGGCATCGACCTGTCGGTCGAGCCGGGGGTTCGCGACGCCGGCAGGCTGCCCGCGGCTGACTATCGAGCCCTGGCCCGCCGGGCGCGGGTGTTCGTCACGGCACCTCGCCGGGAGGATTACGGACAGGCGCAGCTCGAGGCCCTGGCCGACGGCTGCCTGCTCGCTAGCACGCCGGCGCCGGGGCCCTACGCGGCGCTCGGAATCGCCAGGCGGCTGGATGGGGACCTCATCGACGAGGACCTCGGGGCGGCGCTGTCGCGGGCGTTGCGCCTACCCGGACCCCGAGCGCTACGCCGCCCGCGCGCTGGCGGAGCTCTCCCCGCTGCGCGCGGCGGCCGTCGACGCGCGGGTGGCCGACGAGCTCTTGCCGCGGCTACTCGGCGGCGCGACGCCGGCGCTTGCGGCGTAGCTTCGGCCACGGTCGCGTGTTGGCGACCTGCTCGGCGGTCAACCAGGCGCGCCTCGCTGTGGCGATCCCCCAGCGCATGTTCTGGAGCGTGTCGGTGCGGTGGGCGTCGGAGTCGATCAGGATCTGCACCCCCGCCCGGGCAGCCGCCCTGGCGTGCACGTCGGACAGATCGCGCCGGTCGGGATTGGCGTTGATCTCGAGCATCGTGCCCGCGCGGGCGGCGGCCGCGAAGACGGCCTCGAGGTCGACCGCGTACGGCTCGCGGCGCTCGATCTTGCGTCCCGTGGGATGGCCGATGGCCCGAACCAGGGGGTGCTCGACGGCGGCGAGCATCCGCTCGGTCATGGCCTGCTCGGATGAGCCGAAGGAGGTGTGGACGCTGGCGATCACCCAGTCGAGCCGGGCGAGCAGGTCGTCCTCGTAGTCGAGCGAGCCGTCGGGGAGGATGTTGACCTCGCTGCCGGCGAGCAGCTCGATGCCCTCGACGCGCGCGTTTGCCTCGGCGATGAGCTCGATCTGCCGTTCGAGCTGCTCCGGGGAGACGGCGTTCCCGAAGCCGTGACTGGCGGAGTGGTCGGTGATCGCCAGATATTCGTATCCGAGCTCGCGGGCGGCCAGGCCCATCTCCTCGATCGTGTAGCGGCCGTCGGAGGCGATCGTGTGGCTGTGCAGGTCCCCCCGGATGTCGGAGAGCTCGATCAGCTTCGGCAGTGTGCCGTCGGCCGCGGCAGCCAGCTCGCCGCGGTCCTCGCGGAGCTCCGGCTCGATGTAGGCGAGGCCGAGCCGCGCGTAGAGGTCGCGCTCCGTCGCGAAGGCCTCGGTCTCGCCGGTGGCGTCGTCGAGGATGCCGTACTCGGAGACGTGCAGGCCGCGACGCACGGCGGCCTCGCGGAGGGCCGCGTTGTGGGCGCCGGAGCCGGTGAAGTGCTGCAAGCAGCGAGCCGAGCAGAGCCGGGGAGGCGATGCGCAGGTCGACGCCGATGCCCGCGTGGGTTCGAGCGCGGGCGCCGGCGGTGCCCGAAGAGGTCACCCGCTCGATCTCCTCCAGCCCGGCGAGACTCTGCGAGCAGGGCGTCGGGATCGTCGGTGGCGGCCACGATGTCGATGTCCTTGACGCTGTCGGCGCGGCGGCGTATCGAGCCCGCGAGCTCGACCGTCGCGGCCTCGCCGGCTCCGGCGAGCAGTCCGGCTCGCAGGGCCTCGCCGATCGCCATGGCCCGGGGCAGCAGCACCCGGCCCGAGCGATCAGGGGGCTGGCGCTGTGCCTGCTCCAGCGCGGCGAGCATGCTCTCCTCGAACTTCGGCCCGAGCCCCTTGACCGATCGCAGCCGCTGTCCCTCGGCGGCCTGCCGCAGCGCCGCCGGCGAGTCGACGCCCAGCTCGGAGTAGAGCAGCCGTGCCCGCTTCGGGCCCAGGCCCGGGAGGCGGGTGAGGGCGATCAACCCCGCCGGGAACTTCGCCCGCAGCCGCTCGGCCGCGGGGATCTCGCCCGTCTCGGCGAGGGCCAGGATCTTCTCCTGCAGGGTCTTTCCGATCCCGGGCAGCTCGCTGGCGCGGCCCTGCCGTGCCAGCCCGGCGACCGACACCGAGGCCTCGCGGACGGCCTTGGCGGCCGAGCGGTATGCGACCACGCGGTGGACGATCGCCCCGTCGAGCTCGTAGAGGTCGCCCAGTTCCTGGAGGGCGTCGGCGATCTGGGCATTGGTCGGGTCGTCCGGCACGGCTCCAGCCTAGGGCCAGCGGGCGGTCGCCCCCATGGTGCAGCGCCGATCATCGTCGCCACGCTCTAGGGTACGCCGACCGATGCCCGGCGAGCCCTGGTTGATACTGCCGACCTACAACGAGGCGGCCAATGTCGAGGCGATCCTCACGGCTGCCGGCGAGGTGCTTGCGGAGGCGGCCCCGGCGGGCTTCAGGATCCTCGTCGTCGACGACGGCTCCCCGGACGGCACCGGCCGCCTGGCGGACGCGATGGGCGAGCGCCACGAGTGGGTGCGGGTCCTGCACCGCACCGAAAAGGGGGGCATCGGGCCGGCGTACCTGGCCGGCTTCGCACACGCCCTGGCCGAGGGGGCGGGCTATGTGATGGAGATGGATTCGGACTTCTCGCACGACCCGGCTGACCTCGCGCGTCTGCTGGAGGCGGTTCGCGGCGGCGCCGACCTGGCGCTGGGCTCGCGCTACGTGCCCGGCGGTGGCGTGACCGACTGGGGCCTGCTGCGGCGGTTCATCAGCGAGGGTGGCTCCACCTACGCCCGGGTCGTGCTCGGCCTGAAGATCCGCGACCTGACGGGCGGCTTCAAGTGCTTCCGGCGAGAGGTGCTCGAAGCGATCGACTTCGCCACGGTCCGCTCGCGGGGCTACGCCTTCCAGGTCGAGCTCACCTACCGGGCCGTGCAGCGGGGCTTCCGCGTGGTCGAGGTGCCGATCACGTTCCGCGACCGCGAGAAGGGCCAGAGCAAGATGTCCTGGCGAGATCGCGGTCGAGGCGATGTGGCTGGTGCCGCTGCTGCGCCTGGGCTGAGCCCGGCCCGCCGGGCGGCCCGCCGGCCTTCGGGGCGTGAAGCCGGGCCGGACCCTTATGTCACGCCCCACCGCCGCCGATGCTGAAGGTGATGGATGGGTCCGCCTACGCCTTCGCCCACGGCGTGCGGCACACCCGGGAGACGCTCCACCAGTGGCAACACAGCCCCGGCCGCGTGGTCGGGCGGTGGGTCTTCGGCGGGGCGCTCGCGGCAGCCGGGCTGCTGGCGGCGGTCCTGTTGGTCGCCTCGCTCGACACGGGCTATGCCCGCTACCTGGACCTCCAGCCACCCTTCTCGGTTGGCGGCATCGGGGACGTGCTGCACGTGCTGCGCTCCAACCTGCTCGTGCTGGCGCTCCACGGGATGGCCTGCGTGGCCGGCTTCATCGCCGGCAGCGCGCTGCCGATGCAGGCCGAGCAGCACATCGGGCGTGTCGAGGTGGCTGCACGAGCACGGCGGGCGGCTGGCGATCGGGTTCGTGGTCATCGCCACGACCTTCTCGCTCAGCGCCCAGGCCTACCTGATCGGCCACACGCTGGCCGGTATCTCGGACTTCCTGGAAGTGCCCCCCGCGCTGCTGCTGCTCGGCGTCCTGCCTCATGCGGTCCCCGAGCTGATCGCCCTGTTCCTGCCCCTCGCGGCCTGGATCCTGGCCAGCCGCAAGGGCCAGTGGGAGCAGCTGCTGGCGGCCACGCTGGTGACGGTCGCGATCGCCGTTCCCGTGCTCGTGGTGGCGGCCTTCATCGAGGTGTACGTCTCGCCGCACCTGTTCGCCACGCTCACCCACATCCACCCTCCGATCGTGCGTCACTCCGGAGGTTGGACCGTGATAATCCGCTGATGGCCTACGACGAGGATCTCGCCAACCGCATCCGCGAGATCATCGGCCCCGAGCCGCTGCTGGTCGAGAAGAAGATGTTCGGCGGCCTGGCCTTCCTGATCGGCGGTCACATGTCCGTCAGCGTCAGCGGCCGGGGCGGGCTGCTGCTGCGCTGCGACCCCGCCGAGACGGACGCGCTGCGGGCCAAGCCGGGCGCGGGGCCGTTCGAGATGCGGGGAAAGGCGATGGACGGCTGGCTGCGGATCGAGGAGGACGCGGTGAAGACCAAGCGCCAACTCGAGCGCTGGGTCGCCCGTGGCGTCGCCTACGCACGCTCGCTACCCCCGAAGTAGCAGCGCATCGGCGGGCCGCCACGCGGGTCCCGGCGCACGCGCCGGGACCGTCAGGGGATCAGAGGGGGGAGGGCTTCAGGCCGCGCTCAGCGAGGGCTCGAGCTCCTGCTCGAGCTTCTTCTTGGGGTAGGCCCCGATCACGGTCTTCACGGGCTGACCGCCCTTGAAGAGGATCATGGTCGGGATCGAGAGAACCTGGAAGCGGGCCGCTGTCTGGGGGTTCTCGTCGATGTCCAGCTTCACGATCTTGATGTCCTCGCGCTCGGACTGGATCTCTTCGAGCACGGGGGCCACGACACGGCACGGACCGCACCAGGGCGCCCAGAAGTCGACGAGCACTGGCTTCTCGGCGTCGAGCACCTCGGCGTCGAAGTTGTTGTCGGTGATCTGGGGAAGCGTGCCTGCCATTTGGGGGTCTCCTCGGGTGGTCGGTTAACCCTCACTATACAAAATGAAGCGGGGTCTTTCCAGGGCCACCACCCCTTCCAGGGTGGCCGCCCGCGCTCAGCCGACCCTCGAGAGGGCGATGCGCAGCTCGAGGTCCTCGACCTTCGCGGTCTCGGCGTAGGCGAGCGCGCCCTCGCCGTCGCCGATGCTCAACTCGACGGCCAGCGTCTCGCCGGCAAGGTAGTCGCGGTGCGCCTCGGCGGCCGCGAGGTGGGCGGGGTCGCCTCCGAGGGCCAGGGAGATACGGTCCTCGACGGCGAGCCCGGCGCTCTTGCGGGCGTTCTGCACCGCGTGGACGATCTCCCTCGCGCGCCCGGCCTCCCGCAGGTGCTCGTCGATCTCGAGGTCGAGGGCCACGGCGTGGGCGCCCTCGCGCTCGACGCTGTAGCCCTCGGGCGCCCGCATGGTCAGGATCAGATCGTCCGCGCCGAGGCCGTGGTCGCGCCCGCCTACCGTGATGCCGATCTCGCCCCCCTCGCGCAGCCTCCGCGCGACATGGGCGGGGTCGAGCGCCGCGACCGCCTCGGCGGCCCGCGGCATGTCCTTTCCGAACTTCGGCCCGAGCGTCCGGTAGTTCGCCTTGATCTCGTAGCTGCCGAGCTCCTCGGCGGCCGCCACGAAACGCACCTGCTCGACGTTCAGCTCCTCGCGCACGACCTCCACGAGGCGCTCGATCGCCTCGCGCTCACGGCCCTCGGCGACGACGGCCGCCTCGCGCAGCGGCTGGCGGATCTTGATCTTCGCCTTGCCTCGCGCCCCCAGCCCGAGCCGCACCGTCTCCCGCGCCAGGGCCATCGCCCGCTCGAGCTCCTCGTCGCGCCTGCCCACCTCCGCGGGTGAAGGGAAGTCGCAGAGGTGCACGCTCGGAAGCTCCCCGTCGAGGTTGTCGTAGATCTCATCGGTGACGAACGGGCAGAAGGGGGCCAGCATCCGCACGACCGCCAGCAGGCATGTCCGCAGGGTCCTGAAGGCCGCCGGGTCGGCGTCCCAGAAGCGCCGGCGGGAGCGGCGTACGTACCAGTTGGAGAGGTCGTCCAGCAGCTCCGCGATCGCCCGCCCCGCCGTGGTCGCGTCATAGGCGTCGAGGCGCTCGGCCACCAGCTCGACGGTGCCGGCCGTTCGCGACAGCGCCCAGCGGTCGAGGTCCTGCTCGGCTCCCTCACCGGCCCCCTCCAGCTGCACGGCGGCCGCCCGCGCGTAGAGCGCGTAGAAGTAGTAGGTCGACCACAGCTGCTTGAGGAACAGCCGCACCCCCTCGCCGATCGTGTCGGCCGAGAAGCGGTAGCCATCCCAGGGCTGCTTGGAGGTGAAGAAGTACCAGCGGAAGGCGTCGGCGCCGTAGGTGTCCAGCACCTCCCAGGGCTCGACCGTGTTGCCCTTGGACTTGGACATCTTCTGGCCCTCCTCGTCGAGGATCAGACCGAGGCACACCACGTTGCGGTAGGGAGCGCCGCGACCCAGGAGGATGGAGATGGCCAGCAGCGAGTAGAACCAGCCGCGCGTCTGGTCCTGGGCCTCGCAGATGAAGTCGGCGGGGAACTGCGCCATCTCGGTCTGGCCCTCGAAGGGGAAGTGGTGCTGGGCGAAGGGCATCGCGCCCGAGTCGAACCACACGTCGATCACCTCCGGCACGCGCCGCATCTGCTCGCCGCAGCCCTCCTCCGGGCAGGCGAAGAGGACCTCGTCCACATAGGGACGGTGGTGGTCCTCGAGGGTCCGCCCCGAGAGCTCCTGCAGCTCGCCGAAGGAGCCGATCAGGCGGTGGTGGCCGGCCGCGCAGCGCCACACCGGCAGCGGCGTGCCCCAGTAGCGCTCGCGCGAGAGCGCCCAGTCGACGTTGTTCTGAAGCCAGTCCCCGAAGCGGCCGTGCTTGACGTGGGGGGGGTGCCAATCCACCGTCTCGTTGGCCGCCAGCAGCTCGTCCCGCAGGGTCGAGGTGGCGATGTACCACGACGGTTTGGCGTAGTAGATCAGCGCGTTGCCCGAACGCCAGCAGTGCGGGTAGGCGTGCTCGTAGTCCTGCACCTTCAGCAGCAGCCCCCGCTCGCGCAGGTCCTCGATCAGCTCGCTGGTGACGTCCTCGTCCTTCACCTGCCGCCCGGCGTAGGAGCGGCCCCGATAGCTGCGCACGGTCTCGTCGAAGGTGCCGTCGGGACGCACCGGGTTGGGCAGCGTGCCCGACCGGGTCGGGTCGAACGCCACGAGCTCGGAGGCCCCCGCCACGCGGTAGTCCTCCTCGCCGAACGCCGGCGCCAGGTGGACGATCCCGGTGCCGTCGCCGGTCGTCACGAACTCGTCGGTCAGGATCGGGAAGGCGCCCGGCTCGCCCATGTCGAAGATCGGTCCCTCATAGGAGCGGTAGCGCTCGGCCAGCTCGGTCCCCGACATTCGCTCGAGCACCTCGCTCTGCTCGCCGAGCACCGCCTCGACGCGATCCTCGGCGAGCAGGTAGGTCTCCCCGCCGGCGCGCACCAGGGCGTAGCTCGCCGTGGGGGAGACGGCGACGGCGACGTTGCCCGGCAGCGTCCAGGGTGTCGTCGTCCACACCAGCAGACGCTCGACGCCGCCCAGCACGGGCAGCTTCAGGAACACGCTCGGGTCGACCACGTCGCGGTAGCCGAGGGCCACCTCGTGGGAGGACAGCGTGGTCTCGCAGCGGGGGCAGTAGGGGACGACCTTGTGGCCCTCATAGAGCAGTCCCCGCTCGTCGATCTCCGACAGCGCCCACCAGACGGACTCGATGTAGCTCTCATCGAGCGTGCGGTAGGCGTTCTCGAGGTCCAGCCAGAAGCCGATCCGCTCGGTCAGCCGGTCCCACTCCTCCAGGAAGGCGAACACCGAGTCGCGGCATTCGGCGTTGAAGCGCCCGATCCCGTACTGCTCGATTTCGGCCTTCGATTTGATGCCGAGTTTCTGCTTCCACGGCGATCTCGACGGGCAGGCCGTGGCAGTCCCAGCCGCCCTTGCGCTCGACGCGATAGCCCCGCATGGTCTGAAAGCGCGGATAGATGTCCTTGAACACGCGCGAGAGCACGTGGTGGGAGCCCGGGCGGTCCGTTGGCCGTCGGCGGGCCCTCGTAGAAGACCCATTCCGGTGCGCCCACCCGCGCGGCGCAGCGATGCCGCGAACACGTCGCGCTCGCGCCATCGCCCCAGCACGTCCTGCTCCATCGCCGGCAGCTCGCGGCGCGGGTCGACCTCGCGGTCTGGGATCAGCCGATGCGAGTCGCTCACGGGGAGCGCCATTCTAGGCGCCCGCCTGCCCGCCGCCGCGGCCTGTGCCCGCAGACCTACGATGGGGCCATGCGGCTGCGCCTCTACCACCACACCGACGGCGCCCGCGTCGCCTACCGCGAGGCGGGCGCCGGACCCCCGCTGGCGCTGCTGCACTCCGGGCTGCTCTCGCACAAGGAGTGGGAGCCCGCGGTCGAGGAGCTGTCCGACCGCTTCCGCGTGGTGCTGCCCGACCTGCCCCTGCACGGCGACTCCGAGCAGCGGCCTCGCCACCCCTACACGCTCGACTGGTTCGCGGAGGTGATGGCCGGCTTCTGCGCCGAGGTGCTCGGTGCCCGCCCGTTGGTGGCCGGCCACGACGCCGGCGCCGAGATCCTGCTGCGGGCCATCGAGCTGGGCCGGCTCGCGCCATCGCGGCTGGTGCTGATGCCGAACCGCATGCACGCCCCGCCCGCCGGCGGGGGCCTGCGCGCCGCCGTCCAGTCGATCGCCGGGGCAGCAGCCGTGCCCGGGCTCGACGTGATGCTCTCCTACGCCGCTGCCGCCGCCTTCCGCCCGCGCGCGCGGCGTCGCCTCAGCGCCCGTGCCAACCCCGCCGCCGCCGACCTGTTCCGCCACGCCTTCGCCGACGTGCCCGGCAACTCGAGCCTGGCCCGCTCCTGGTCGCGCTGCGCCCGTCAGCTGGCCGCGCGGTGCCCAGCGCCAGCTGCTGGAGCTGTATCCCTCGCCTGCGCATGCCCGTGCTGCTGCTGTGGGCCGACCAGGATCGCCGGCACCCGCTGGCGACGGCCGAAGAGGCGCTCGAGCTGCTGCCCGACGGCCAGCTGCGGGTGCTGCCGAGCACGGGCTTCCTGATGGCCTACGACGATCCGGTCGGCCTCGCCCGCGAGCTGCTGGCCTTCTGCGGATAGGGTTCAGGGCCCCGACCAGGAGAGAAGATGCCAAGCGAAAAGCAGCTGTGGGGCGGGGAGACCGCCAAGGCCGTCGAGAACTTCCCGATCTCCGGCGAGACGGTGCCCGTCGAGGTGATCCGCTGGCTGGCCCGCCTCAAGGGCGCCGCCGCCGCCGTCAACGGCGAACTGGGCCTGCTGTCCAAGGGCAAGGCCCGGCGCATCGAGCGTGCCGCGGGCGAGATCGCCGCGGGCAAGCACGACGGCCAGTTCCCGATCGACGTCTTCCAGACCGGCTCCGGCACCTCGACGAACACGAACGCCAACGAGGTGATCGCGAGGCTGGCCGGGCAGGTCGTGCACGCCAACGACCACGTCAACTTCGGGCAGTCCTCCAACGACGTGTTCCCCTCCGCCGTGCACCTCGCCGCGCTCGACGTGGCCCAGAACGAGCTGCTGCCCGCCCTCAAGCAGCTCGAACGGTCCTTCGCGCGCAAGGCCAGGAGCTTCCAGAACGTCGTCAAGGCGGGTCGCACGCACCTGATGGACGCGGTGCCCGTGACGCTCGGCCAGGAGTTCGGGGGCTACGCCGCCCAGATCGCCCTCGGCATCGAGCGCGTGCAGGCGGCGCTCGTCCACGTCGGGCAGATCCCGCTCGGCGGCACCGCCACGGGCACCGGCCTGAACACGCACTCGAGATTCGCCGAGAAGGTCCGCGCGAGGCTGCGCAAGGACTCCGGGCTCAAGCAGATCGCCGCGCCGCTCGACTCCTTCGAGGCTCAGGCCAGCCGCGACGCGCTGGTCGAGCTGTCCGGCGCTCTGAAGGTGATCGCCGTGTCGCTGACGAAGATCGCCGGCGACCTCGCCCTGATGGGCTCCGGCCCGCGGGCCGGGATCGGCGAGATCTTCCTGCCCGAGCTGCAGAAGGGCTCCTCGATCATGCCCGGCAAGGTCAACCCGGTGATCCCCGAGGTCGTCCTGCAGGTGTCCGCGCAGGTGATCGGCAACGACACGGCCATCACCGTCGGCGGCCTGCAGGGCCAGTTCGAGCTCAACGTCCGCATCCCGCTGATCGCCCGCAACCTGCTCCAGTCGCTGCGCCTGCTCAGCTCGACTTCTGTGGTGTTCGCCGAGAAGTGCGTCGACGGCATCCGGGCCAACCGGGCCGGCACCGACGCCTCGGCCGGCGCCACGCTCGCCGTCGCCACCGCCCTCAACGGGGCGATCGGCTACGACAAGGGCACCGCGATCGTGCAGAAGGCCACCGCCTCCGGGCGCCCGCTGCGTGAGGTCGCCCTCGAGGAGGGCGTCGACGCGAAGCTCTACGACGAGACGATCGACCTGCGCAAGATCGCGCGGGGGAACAAAGGCTGACCCTCGGGCCCGAGGGCGGCGCTGCCGCTCAGCCGGGGGGAAGTGCTTTGAACAGGCTCGCCACCGTCGATGCGGCCGGCTTGGGCGCGCCGCCGTAGGTGAACAGGCCCTTCTGGTTGAGCCCTTCGATCAGGTGCAGATGCTTGATCAGGCGATGGATCGACCCGCCGCTGAAGCGACGGCGTCAGGGGGTAGTCGCGCAGCACCCAGACGAGCATCGCCGTCAGGTTGGGCGTGGCCGTGTAGACCTCGATGTGGTTTCGCAGAAGCTGAGCCTGGAAGGCGTAGCTGCCCGGCGCTCCGGCCTTGTTGAGCGTGTTCGATTCGGCCCCGAACTCGCTGATCACGAGCACCTTGCTGCGGGAATGTCCGTTCCATCGCCGACAAGCGCTTGTGCATCCTCGCGGCCAGCTGGGCGCGGGTGTCGTGGGGGACTTCGTACCAGCCCGTGTAGTCGGTCTCCGCGACCGCGTCGACTTCGGAGTAGAGCGCCCCGGCGTGTTCCGGGGGGTCCCGGCCCCAGACGTCGACTGCGACCAGCCGAGTCGGATCGTTGGCGTGCAGCCAGCGCGTCGAGTCGCGCACGTAGTTCACCTCCGCCTGGTTGCGGCCGTTGCGCGCCACCTCATCCACGAGGTTCCAGGCGAAGATCGACGGGTGCAGAGCGGCCGCGGTCGCCGCGGTCCGAACCTGCTGCTCGGCTTCCGCCGTCAGGCGGGGGGTGGTCGAGTACCACATGCCCGCGCCTTCGACGGGGCCCACGCCCTGCCAGACCAGCAGCCCCGCCGCGTCGAGCCGTTCCAGCAGGGCCGGGTCCAGCGGGTGCTGCGCGCGCACCGCGTTGGCCCCGATCGCCTTGAGGTCGGCGACGATCCCGTCCTGGTCGGCCGGGGTGAGCGCGTCCCCGTGCCCCGCACGTCCTCCTGGATCGTCGCCCCGTGCAGCCGCAGGCGGGTGCCGTTCAGGAACAGGTCGTGGCCATGCCACGTCAGCTGGCGCAGGCCCACCCGTGCGGAGTAGCTGCTCTCGTTGCCCACCGCGAGCTCCAGCTGATAGAGGTTCGGGGCCGCGGGCGACCACAGCGGCGGGGGCGGGGACCGTGGCGGTGGCGGTGGCCCGCGCGCTCGCCCCGGACGCCAGCGACATCGCCGGAAATGCCAGCGTGGATGGTCTGGCGACCCGTGCACGAGCGACCCTTCCGGGACGACGGTGCGGGCAGCGCCGTTGTTGTGAACGAGCACCCCCACCGTCACGTTCGCCTGGCCGGCCGGGGTCAGCGCCGTGGCGATCGTCGGCTGGGACAGGTCGCTGGCGCCGATCGGCCGCACGTCGACCTCACCGTCGAGCCCGCCCCAGTTGAACCACGTACGGTGGAACCCTTCTTCGGCCTGCCGGCCCGGGAAGCGCCAGTCGACCCGCACGACCACCGTGTGGGTCCCCGCGGCCATGTTGGCCTGAAAGGCGAACGGCAGGTAGGAGCCGTGGTGGGACCCCAGCGGGCGGCCGTCGAGGAAGACTTCGGCTCGATAGTTGGCCGACTGGAAGCTGAGCGCGTACAGCGCCGCGGCCGGGGCCTGGAAGCTCGTGCGGTACCACGCCACCGAGCCCTGGTAGTTGCGTCCCCCGGCCTTGCCGCTGTAGGGGGTCGCGTTGACCACGTTCGGCACCCGCACGGTCGTGCCGTTGAAACCGCCCTTCTGCCAGCCGAGGCCGGTGCCACGGTCGCCGGGATCGCGCTTCAGCACCCATTCGGTCAGCGGCATGCGGCTCGCCCGGGCCTTCGAAGATCAGCGACTGGCTCGGCGGCGCCTGGGCCGAGGCGGCAGCGCTCACCGCCAGCGCCACACAGGCGAGGACGGTTGCGAGAGCCGGCTTCTTGAAGCTCGTTGACACGATCTTTGTGAAGCCGGTCACGGCCAGGGGTCTTTCCCGGAGCGTCCGCTTCTCCTGCTCCAACAGATCGGCCGGCCGATCAGAGCGCAGTTGCGATCTCGGGCGCCGAGGCCCGCTCCGTCAGTCCTTCCAGCACGATCAGCGCGCCGGCCTTCGACAGCGGTTCGTTGAGGTTGCCGCACTTCGGCGACTGCACGCAGGAGGGGCAACCAGCCGCGCACGGACAGCCGGCGATCAGCCGGCGAGCGTCCTCGCACAGCTCCTCGAAACGGGCGAAGGCGGTGCGGGTGATGCCGACGCCTCCCGGGTGCCCGTCGTAGATGAAGATCGTCGGCACCCCCGTCTGTGGATGGAAGTTCGTCGACAGGCCGCCGATGTCCCAGCGGTCGCACATCGCGATCAGCGGCAGCACCGCGATCTGGGCGTGCTCGGTGGCGTGCAGCGACCCGAGGAGCTGCTCGAGCGACACCCGCTCGGCGAGGTCGGCCGCGTCGAGCTCGAACCACAGAGCCTGGGTCTGGAAGCTCGTCGGCGGCAGGTCCAGCGCGAACAGGTCCACCTGCGAGTGGTCAGAGAGGCGACGGCGCTGGTAGGCCAGCACCGTCTCGGTCACGCTGACCTCGCCGAAGGACAGCTGCACGCCGAGCGCCTCGCGGCGGTCGAGCAGGCGCACGATGTCCGTGTCGGTCGTTCGCTTGGGCTGGGTGTACCAGTCGCCGGAGAACGGCGCCACCAGCGCCCGCCGTCGAGCCAGGTCGAGCTCACGAACCTCGTAGGAGCGCCCGAGGTGCATGTACACAGCGCCCTCGTGGATCGTGGAATGGGCCCGTGCCGCCTCGGTGGTGCCGAGCAGCTCGCCCGAGGAGACGTCGACGATCGCGAAGCTCTCCGCCGAGGCCGATCGCAGCGACACGTCTCCGGCGGGATACTCGCCCGCGCGGCGCGGTACGAAGGTCTCCCCGGCCACCTTGCCCGGCCGGCGTCGCAGCTCGCCCGCGCTCTCCAGCTGCTCGGCCCCCGCCTCCCAGCGGGGGCCGAGGAACTCCCCGTCGGCGCGGGACAGCGGTCCCTCGTGGGCCGCGCACAGCAGGTGCTGGCGGTAGATCAAAGGGCTCTCGTGATCGAGGATGGCCGCCTCGACGGGACGGTCGAGGAACTCGTCGGGGTGGCGGCAGAAGAACTGGTCCAGCGCGTCCTCGCCCGCAAGGTAGACCGCGAGGCCGCGCCCCCGCCGTCCCGCCCGCCCCCACATCTGCCGCAGCGACGCGACGGTCCCGGGGAACGTCACGACCAGGGCCGCGTCGAGCTCGCCGATGTCGATGCCCAGCTCGAGGGCATCGGTCGTGACGATCGCCCGCAGCTCGCCGGCCATCAGACGCTGCTCGAGCTCGCGGCGCTGCTGGGCCGTGTAGCCGGCGCGGTAGGGAGCGATCCGCTCGGCAAGCTCGGGGTGCGTGACGCCGAGATCCTCCTTGACTAGCCGGCTCAGCACCTCGACTCCCTTGCGGGACTTCATGAAGCAGATCGCCCGTGCCCCTTCGCGTACCAGCCCCGCGAGCATCTCGGCCGCCTCGCCCAGCGCCGAGCGCCGCGCGCCACTGGCCTCGTCGGTCAAGGGCGGGTTCCAGATCGCCACCTTGCGCTCCGGCGCCGGCGAGCCGTCGCGGTCGATCAGCGTGAAGTCCTCCAGGCCAGTCAGGCGCTCGGCGAGCTCCACCGGGTTGGCGATCGTCGCCGAGGCGAGGATCACCCGTGGCTCGGTGCCGTAGGCCGCAGCGATCCGGCGCAGCCGCCGCAGCACGTTGGCAACGTGCGAGCCGAACACCCCCCGGTAGACGTGTGCCTCGTCGACCACCACCACGGCCAGGTTGGCGAACAGGTCGGCCCAGGCGGCATGGTTGGGCAGGATCCCGACGTGCAGCATGTCCGGGTTGGTCAGCACGATGTTCGCGCCCTTGCGGATCTGGGCCCGCGACTCGCGCGGCGTGTCCCCGTCGTAGATCGCCGGGCGGATCGACCCGGCGAGACCGAACGAGGCCAGCGCCCGGGCCTGGTCCTGGGCCAGCGCCTTGGTCGGGTAGAGGTAGATCGCTCTCGCCCTGGGGTCGCGGCAGAGCACGTCCAGGGTCGGCAGGTTGAAGCACATCGACTTGCCCGAGGCCGTTCCGGTGGTGATGACCGTCGGGCCTTCCCAGGCCGCCTCGAGCGCTTCGGCCTGATGGGAGTAGAGCTGCTCGATGCCGATCCGGCGCAGCCCCTCGAGAACCTTCGGCTGCAGCTCGGCGGCGATCGGGGCCGGTTTGGCCGAGCCCGCTCCGTGGCGCGCCTCGCGCACCAGACGGCCGTCCTCGCGGCCTGCGTCGAGCAGCGCGCTCCAGGGCTCTTTTCTTCGGTCCACCGGCAAGGAGTTGAGATAGTAGAGGCGATGTCAGCCGCCCCGCCCGGGCCCTCACCCAAACTCCGCACGTTCCATCATTCGGCCTATCCGCCCGAGCGCATCGCCGCCGAGCGCCGCCAGACCGTCTCAGTCTGTCTGCCCGCCCGCGAGTGCGCCGGCACAGTCGGCGAGATCGTCGCCGCGCTGCTCGAGCTCGGCGAGCAGGGCGTGCTCGACGAGGTGCTGGTGATCGACGCCGCCTCCGAGGACGGCACAGCGGACGTCGCCGCCCGCGCCGGTGCACGCGTCCTGCAGGAGTCCGAGCTGATGCCCACCTACGGGCCCGTGCTGGGCAAGGGCGACGCGATGTGGCGGGCCCTCGGCGCCCTCAGCGGGGAGCTCGTCTGCTTCCTGGACGCCGACACCGAAGGATTCTCGGCCCATTTCGCCACCGGCCTGCTCGGCCCTCTCGCCTGCGAGCGGGACGTGTCCTTCGTGAAGGGCTTCTACCGCCGGCCGCTGGAGGCCCCGTACGAGCCCCGCGGCGAGGGTGGCGGGCGCGTGAACCACCTCACCGCCCGGCCCGCCCTGTCCCTCTTCTACCCCGCTCTTGCAGACGTGCGCCAGCCGCTGGCCGGCGAGGTGGCGGCCCGCCGGGAGCTGCTCGACGAGCCTGCCCTTCGTGACCGGTTACGGCGTCGAGATCGCGATGCTGATCGACGCCTGGCGCGCCGTGGGCCTGCAGGGCATGGCCCAGGTCGACCTCGACGAGCACCGCAACCGCCACCAGCCGCTCGCGGCCCTCGCGCCGATGGCCCGCACGGTGCTCGCGACGATCGCCCGGCGCCTGGAACAGGACGGTCGTCTGCAGGGCGGCGGGAGCCGCCGAACCGGGCCGGGACGCTCCCGTGGAGCGCCCAGCGCTGGCGCTCGCGGAGGTCGCGTGAGCGGCTCTCCAGCCGCTCCGGGGCCCCGGGCGTGCGCTGCCTCTATCTCGACCTCGACGGGACCCTGCTCGGCAGCGGGGCTTCACTGCTCCACGACGGTGAGGGCGCGATCACGATCGCGGGCGTGCGGGCGCTGCAGGCCTGCCTGCGCGCCGACGTGGAGGTCGTGCTGATGTCGGGACGCCGCCGCGCCCAGGTCCACGAGGACGCGCGGCTCGTCGGCCAGAGCTCCTTCATCTACGAGGCCGGCGCCTGCCTCGTGCTCGACGGCGAGGAGCACTGGCTGACCGGTGAGCTGCTGCCCGGCGAGCTGACGATCTTCGAGCAGATCGAGGCCTCGGGAGCACCGGCGATGCTGCTCGAGCGCTACGAGGGCCGCCTCGAGTACCACGAGCCATGGCACACCGGCCGGGAGGTCTCCCACCTGTTCCGCGGCCTCCTCGACGCCTCCGAGGCCGACGCCGTGCTGGCCGAGCACGGCCACGGTGACCTGCGCCTCGTCGACAACGGCGTCGTGCAGCGCCGCTCGCCGGCCCTCGCGGGGCTGCCGCACGTCCGCGCCTACCACCTGGTTCCCGGCGGCGCCTCCAAGGCCGGCGCCGTGGCGCTGCACATGCGCGCCCGCGGCTACGCCCGCGAGGAGACCTTCGCGGTCGGCGACTCCCGCGAGGATCTCGCCTGCGCCGATCGGGTCGGCGCGTTCTGGCTCGTCGGCAACGCCGTCGAGCGCGACCCGACGATGCGCGAGGCGATCGCCGGGATGCCGAACGTCCGAGTCGCCGAGGCCGGCCACGGCCCGGGTGTCTACGAGGCGGTCGTGGGTACCTTGATGGGCGGCGCTCAGCCGCCGGGCTGAGTCGGGGCCTCAGCGCCCGGCGAGCCGCCGCCACTGCCGCCGCCAGAACCCCGGCTGGGGGCGCCTGCGCCACAACGCGGGGGGCGGAATCGTCGCCCTCACGAGCGCCACCCAGTCCCCCAGCGGGAGCTCGCCGGAGATCAGCCGCCCGAGCGCGCCGGTCACAGGCGCCGCCACGCCCGCGTGCTCGAGGGCGCTTGCCAGCAGCGGCACCGACTCGAGTGCCTCGACCGCCTGGCCCACCCGCTGCGGGATCTCCGCGGCCGGGACCCCCGCGGCGAGCAGCTCGCCGGCGCGCCGGTTGCGGCTCTCGCGGGCGAGCGCCGTGGCGACGAGATCGCCTGCCCCGGCCAGGCCGATCATCGACTCGGGCCGTGCGCCCAGCCCCTCGGCGAAGCGCCACACCTCGGCGAAGATGTGCCCCGCCGCGGCTCCGGCCGCGTTCAACCCCTGCGCCTCGGTCGCGCCGGCGGCGAGCGCGGCCGCGTTCTTCGCGGCACCTGCCAGCTCGACGCCGACGGGGTCGTTGGACAGCTCGCAGACGACGCCGGCGCGGGTGAAGATCTGCGCGAGCGAGCGGGCCAGATCCTCCGAGACCGCCGCGGCGACCAGGGCGGCGCCGTCGCGGACCATCTCGCGGGCGTGGGCCGGTCCGCCGAGACAGGCGACCCGCTCGGCCCCGAAACGTGCCGACAGCACGGTCGTGGGCGGTTCTCCGGCCGGAGGCACAAGCCCCTTGGCGACAGACACGATCGCCGCGCGTCGGCCGAGCCCGCCCGCGACGAGCGTGTCGATCGCCTCGCCGAGGGCGCGGGAGGGAACCGCGAGGAAGACGTAGTCGGTGCGCGCGACCCCCGCCGAGGCGGGCTCGACCCGCAGGCCTCCCGGCAGCGGGACGCCCGGGAGGTAGACCCGGTTCTCGCGATCGCGGTCGATCGCTGCCGCCTGCTCGGCGGTGCGCGTCTGAAGCGTCGTGCGCAGTCCGCCCCGCACCAGCAGCACCGCCAGCGCCGTCCCGAACGAACCGGCGCCCACGACCGTCGCGCGCCGGGTTCCCGTCGGCAGCGCGCGGCCGCGCCCGGACTGGCTCCCCCGGATCGCCGGGGTGGCGTTAGGCTCGGGCTCGTCCATCTGATGATCGAGCCTAACGATCAAGGCATTCGGCCCGTCCCGTGGCGCAACTGGGCGGGCGACGAGCGCTGCCGGCCGGCCCGGCGAATGAGCCCGGCGAGCGTCGAGGAGCTCGCCGCGGCGGTCACCTGGGCGCGCGAGTCGGGGCTGCGCGTGCGCCTCGCCGGGGCGGGGCACTCCTTCAGCGACATCGCGCTCACGGACGGCCTGATGGTCGGCATGGAGGGGATGAGGCGGGTGCTCGACGTCGATCGAGACTCGGGGCTGGTCCGTGTCGAGGCCGGCATCACGATCCGCGAGCTGAGCGCCGCGGCGGCGGCTCACGGGCTGGCGATGGAGAACCTCGGCGACATCGACGTGCAGAGCGTCGCCGGGGCGATCTCCACCGCCACGCACGGCACCGGGGCCCGCCTGCGGAACATCTCCTCGCAGGTCGCCGAGCTGACCCTGGTGCTGGCCGACGGCTCGACATTGGTCTGCTCCGAGCGTGCCGAGCCCGAGGTGTTCCGCGCGGCTCGTGTCGGGCTGGGCGCCCTGGGGGCGATCGCCGAGGTGACGCTGCGATGCGTTCCCGCCTTCACGCTGCGCGGTGTCGATGCGCCCGCGCCCCTCGGCGAGGTGCTCGACGACTTCGAGCGGCTGGCCGTCGGCAACGACCACTTCGAGTTCTTCGTCTTCCCGCATGCCGACCGGGCGCTGACACGAACCAACAACCGCACCGAGCAGCCGCCGCGCCCCCGCGGCCGGCTGAGCGCCTACGCGAACGACATCGTCCTCACCAATCACCTCTTCGGCCTCGTCTGCCGCGCCGGACGGCGCATGCCGAGCCGCATCCCGGAGCTGAACAGGCTCGTAACGACGCTCGCCGGGAGCTCCACGCGGGTCGATCGCTCGTTTGAGATCTTCGCGAGCCCGCGGCTCGTGCGGTTCACCGAGATGGAGTACGCCCTGCCCCGCGAGCGCACCCCCGAGGCCGTTCGCGCGGTGATGGAGATGATCCCGCGGGAGGGCTTCCACGTGCCCTTCCCGATCGAGGTGCGCACGGTCGCGGGCGACGACGCGATGCTGAGCACGGCCTACGGGCGCGACAGCGGCTTCGTGGCCGTCCACATGTACGAGGGCATGGAGTGGCGGCCGTACTTCCGCGCTGTGGCGGCGATCATGGACGATCTCGGCGGCCGCCCGCACTGGGGCAAGCGGCACTTCCAGACCGCCGCGGGGCTGCGGGAGCGCTATCCGGACTGGCAGGCCTTCCAGGAGGTCCGGGCCCGCCTGGACCCGCACGGCCTGTTCGCCAACGAGTGGACAGACCGCGTGCTCGGCCCGGCGCGTGACGGGGGCACACCGGATTCGCCCGGGCGGCCGGGCTCGGCCGCCACGGGCGGGGCGGCCAGGTCCGAGACCGCTTCCTCGCCGCCGGCATGACCGGTCGCCCGCAGGAGGCCGCCGAGGAGCTCTACGCCCGCCTCGAGCGTGCGACGGAGGGGCTGCAGGCCCCCTTTGCCCTCGTCGACCTCGACGCCTTCTGGGCCAACGCCGCGGAGATGGAAGGACGCGCCCGCGGCAAGCCGATCCGCCTCGCCAGCAAGTCGGTCCGCTGCCGCGAGCTGCAGGAACGCGTGCTCGACCGTCCGGGCTACCGGGGCACGCTCGCCTTCACCCTCCCGGAGGCGCTGTGGCTGGCCGCCCGCGGGGCGAGCGAGATCCTCGTCGCCTACCCGACGGCCGACACGGCCGCCCTCGCCGAGCTGGCCGCCCTGGGCCCCGACGTGACCGTGATGGTTGACAGCGCCGAGCAGCTGCAGATGATCGATCGTGCCCGATCCGGCGCCGGCCCGTCCTCACCCCCCGTCGGCGTCTGCCTGGACATCGACACGGGCTGGCTCGCCGCGGGCGGCCGGCTGCGAGCGGGCGCCCGCCGATCGCCCGTGAGGACACCCGAGCAGGCGGCAGCGCTTGCCCGTGCGGTGCTCGCCCGGCCGGGCCTCGCGCTGCGCGGGATCATGGCCTACGAGGCCCAGATCGCAGGCGTCGGCGACGACCCCCCCGGCCGGCCGCTGCGGGCGCGCGCGATCCGCGCGATGCAGGCGCGCTCGGCGACCGAGCTGGCGGCACGGCGCGGCGCGATCGTCGCGGCCGTCGAAGGCGAGCTGGCGGCTGCGGGCGCCCCGGCCCTGCGGTTCGTGAACGGCGGCGGCACGGGCAGCCTGCAGACGACGACAGCCGAGGCCGCGGTGACGGAGCTCGCGGCCGGCTCGGGCCTGTACGGGCCGACCCTGTTCGACGCCTACCGCGCCTTCGCCCCGCGACCGGCGGCGCTGTTCGCCCTGCCCGTCGTGAGACGCCCGGGCCCCGGCGTGGTCACCGCGCTCGGCGGGGGCTATCTCGCCTCGGGCGCGGGCGACGCGGCACGGCTGCCCCGCCCCTACCTTCCGGCTGCTCTGAAGCTCGACGCCCAGGAGGGGGCCGGGGAGGTGCAGACGCCCCTGCTGGGCGCCGCCGCGGACGGGCTGGCGCTTGGCGACCGTGTCTACATGCGCCACGCCAAGGCGGGAGAGCTGTGCGAGCGCTTCGAGGTGCTGTACCTGCTGGAAGGTGAGGAGATCGTCGGCGAGGCGCCGACCTATCGTGGAGAGGGACAATGCTTTCTGTGAAGGGAGATGAGGGGATGGAGGCCGTGCTGCGGGAGGTCGTCGAGAGGCTCGCTCCGCTCGACCGCACGCCCTGCTCACCCGGCGAGCGCGAGGCCGCGGAGTGGCTGGCCGGGCGCCTGGCGGCGATCGACGGTGTCGAGGTGTCGCTCGAGGACGAGCCCTCGTGGGGAACCTTCCCGCCCACCGCGACGGCGGTCGGCCTGCTCGGCATGGCGGGCGCTTGGCAGGCGCTGCGGGGGCGCCGCGCCGTCGGGATGATGCTCGCCGGCGCATGCGCCGCAGGCCTGATCGACGAGGCCCAGAACGGGCCGCGGGTGTTGCGGCGGCTGATCCGCAGGCGCCGTCGCACGGTCAACGTGATCGGCCGCGCCGGGGACCCGGAGGCGATCGAGACGGTGGTCGTGATCGCCCACCACGACGCCCCACAGACGGGGCTGCTGTTCGACCAGACGCTGCTGCGCCGCGCCTGGGAGCGCAACCCGGAGCGCATGGCCCACGCGAAACGCTCGCTGCCGCAATGGTGGATCGGCCTCGCTGCCCCGCTCGGCACGCTCGTGACCGTTCTCACCGGCCGGCGGGCCCCGGCCCGCGCGGGGCTGACCCTCGGCACGCTCGGCACGGCCCTCGTGGCCGATGTGTGGCGAAACGCGACGGTGCAGGGCGCCAACGACAACCTGTCGGGCGTCGCGGCGCTGGTCGCGCTCGGCGAGATGCTCGCCACCGAGCGCCCCGCGGGCCTGCGTGTGCTGCTCGTCTCGTGCGGGGCCGAGGAGACGCTGCAGGACGGAATCCGGGCCTTCGTGGGCCGCCATCGCGAGCGCCTGGACCCCGCGCGCACGACCTTCGTGAACGTCGACACGATCGGCTCTCCCCACCTGATCATGCTCGAGGGCGAGGGCCCGATCTGGATGGAGCGCTACAGAGGTGAGTGGCTGCGCGACCTCGTCGCCGAGACCGCCGAGCGGCTGGAGATCCCACTCGAGCGGGGCTTCCTCGCGCGCTCCTCAACCGACTCTGTGATCCCGAGCCGCGCCGGCTATCCGACCGCCACGCTGGTCTCGATCACCGACTGGCGCAGCCCGGCCAACTACCACCTGCCCAGCGACGTGCCGGCGAACCTCGACTACGGCACCGTCGCCGATGCGACGCGGCTGCTGCACGAGCTGCTCGGCGCGCTCGCAGAGCGTGCCCGCGTCTCCTCGCCTCTCGCCGGCGGTGCCGCGGCGGCCCGGTCGGACGGCGGGGCGGCTTTGTCATCGTAGGGGGATGCCCGAGGGCGACACGATCCACTACGCCGCCGACCGGATTCGCGCGGCGCTGGCGGGACGTGTGCCGGAGCGGATCCTCACGCCACAGCCCCGCCACCGGCTGGACCGCTGGCCGGAGAAGCTCGCAGGGCGGGCGCTGAGGTCCGTCGACGCGCACGGCAAGCACCTGCTCCTGCGCTTCGACGGCGGCTTGACGGTCCACTCGCATCTGCGCATGACGGGTTCATGGGCGGTGCAGCGTGACGGCACTCCCTGGCGGCGCTCCGCGCACCGCGCCTGGCTCGTGCTCGCGGGCGCAGGGTGGGAGGCGGTCGAGTTCGACGGGCCGGTCCTCGAGCTGATGAGCGATTCGCGTGCCCGGACGGACCCGCGGCTTGCCGGTCTCGGGCCGGACGTGATCGGCGAGTGCTTCGACGAGCGCCGTTTCCTGACGCGGCTGCGCGAGGACGACCCGACCCGCCCGATCGGCGACGCCCTGCTCAACCAGCGCACGGTTGCCGGGATCGGGAACATGTGGAAGGCCGAGTGCTGCTTCGCCGCAGAGCTCGATCCCTGGCGTCCCGCGGGTGAGGTCCCCGACGTGCAGGTGCTCGCCGCGATCGCCTTCGCCCGTGAGCAGATGACCCGCTCGGCCCGCGAGGGCAAGGGCTTCCGGACCCGTCCCCATGCCGTCTACCGGCAGGCCGGCCGTCCCTGCCCGCGCTGCGGGGCGACGATCCGCCAGCGCGGCCAGTGGGAGAACAACCGGGTCACCTTCTGGTGTCCCGGCTGCCAGCGCTGAAGGCGGGTCTCAGAGCAGCGCTGCGAGCTGCCGGCCCGCTCTGCGCAGCGCCGCCGCGTCTCCCGCCTCGAGCACTGTCTGGAGGTCGAGAAGCCTGAGGTCGAAGGCGTCCAGCTCGACCGAAGCGGCGATCGCGTAGCAGGGCACGCCGGACTGGCGGGCCAGCGTTGCCACCTCGAAGGCGGCGCTGCCCTGAAGCGTGCGCTCTCGCAGAGCCGGGACCGCCAGCACCACGGCGCGGGCGGGACGCATGCGCGGGCGAAACCCCTCCTGCTCGAGCAGCGCAGCCGTGCTCTCCTCGTCGGCGTCGAGCGCCAGTTCGATCACGTCCGGCTCGGGCCAGCCACCGGCGAGCAGGCCGCCGGCGAGGAGGGCGGCCACCCGCGCCGACCCCAGGTGTGCGCCGAAGGGCTCGCACACGAGCAGCGCACGACGTGGAATCAAGGGGCTGCCGGGGCTCACGATCGGGCATCCTTCCACGTGGTGGCCGCTTCCTCCGAACACGAGATCATCGATGTCAGCGGGCACGAGGTGCGGGTCAGCAACCCGGGCAAGGTCTACTTCCCGGCCGTCGGCGTCACGAAGCTCGACCTCGTCAGGTACTACGTCGAGTGCGAGCAGGCTGTCGTGCGGGGACTGAGAGAGCGCCCCACGGTGATGAAGCGGTGGGTCGATGGGGTCGAGGGCAAGCCGTTCTTCCAGAAGCGCGTTCCCGACAGCGCGCCCGGCTGGATCGAGACCGCGACCGTCACCTTCCCGAGCGGACGCCATGCCCGGGAGCTCGTGCCCAACGACGCGGCCCACCTCGTCTGGGGGGTCAACCTCGGCGTGATCGACTGGAACCCCTGGCCGGTCCGCCGCGCGGACCTCGACTGCCCGGACGAGCTGCGCGTCGATCTGGACCCGGGCCCGGGGGTGAGCTTCGACGAGGTGCGTCAGGTCGCGCTGAGTGTCCGCGAGGTGCTCGAGGAGCACGACCTGCAGGGCTTCCCCAAGACGTCCGGCTCGCGCGGGATCCACATCTACGTGCGGCTGGTGCCCGAGCAGGGCTTCGAAGAAGTTCGCCGCGCGGCCCTCGCCCTTGCCCGTGAGGTCGAGCGCCGGATGCCCGGCCGGGCCACGAGCCGCTGGTGGAAGGAGGAACGGGAGGGCGTGTTCATCGACTACAACCAGAACGCCAGGGACCGCACGGTCGCCTCCGCCTACTCGGTGCGGGCGGTTGCCGACGCCCGCGTGTCCTGCCCGTTGGAGTGGGAGGAGGTCGCCGCGGTCGAACCGGACCAGCTGACGCTGCGCACGGTCCCCGCCCGCCTCGCCGAGCTGGGAGACCCGTCAGCCTCGATCGACGACCTTCCGGGGAGTCTCGACGGCCTGCTCGAGCTGGCAGCGCGCGATGAGCGCGAGGGGCTCGGCGACGCGCCGTGGCCGCCCCACTTCCGCAAGCAGAAGGGCGAGCCGAAGCGCGTCCAGCCGAGCCGCGCGAAAGCGGGCAGGGCCGCCGCGAACCCGAAGGGGGAGGCGGGCGGAGAGTGACCTTGGCGCTCGAGCCTCCGCTGAAGCCGCAGCTTGCGCTTTCGCGCAAGGAGCTGCCCGTCGGCGAGCAGTACCGCTACGAGATCAAGCTCGACGGTTTCCGCTGCCTGGCGTTCATCGACGGCGAGGAGAGCTTCCTGCAGTCGCGCAACGGCCGGCCGCTGAGCCGCTACTTCCCGGAGCTCGTGCTCCCGCCGGGGAGCTATGTGCTGGACGGGGAGATCGTGGTGCGAGACGAGGACGGGCGCGAGGACTTCGATGCGCTGGGCCAGCGCATCCATCCCGCCGTGTCGCGGATCGAACGCCTGGCAGGCGAGACCCCTGCCGTGTTCGTGGCCTTCGATCTGCTCGCACGGGACCGGGAGGTGCTGCTCGAGCGCTCCTACGACGAGCGGCGCAGCGAGCTCGAGTCGTTGCTCGCCGGCGAGCAGTTCGCCGCCGCGCCGGTCGAGCTGATGGAGGTCACCGACGATCCCCGGCGGGCGGCCGAGTGGCTGCAGGGCGCCGAGGGCGCGATCGCAAAGGAGCGCGACGCGCCCTACCGCCCGGGCGAGCGCAAGGGCATGGTCAAGATCAAGCGCGTCCGCACGATCGACGCTGTCGTGGTGGGCTGGCGCCCCGGCAAGGAGGCGGGCACGGTTGGAGCGCTGATCCTGGGCCTTTACGACGGGGGCGAGCTGCGCGTGGTCGGGCACTGCTCGGGGTTGACCGCGAAGGAGAAGAAGCGCCTGGTCGGGTTCCTCGAGCCCTACGAGTCCGGCGAGCGCGGCTCCGCCGACCCGAGCCGCTGGTCGGCGGGCAAGGATCTGGAGTGGATCGGTCTGCGGCCAGAGCTGGTGGTGGAGATCGACTTCGATCACGTCTCGGCGGGGCGCATCCGCCACGGCGCCAAGCTCCGCCGCTGGCGCGAGGACAAGCCGCCGGCGGAGTGCCTCTACGAGCAGCTGCGGGGCTGAGCGGGCCCTCGGATCGGGAAGCCGGTCCTCTAGAGTCCGGCTCATGAGCGCAGGGACGGCGACCGTCGCCGAGGAGGAGTATCTGCAGAGCCTCTTCTGGCTCCAGGAGGCCGGGCTGCCGATGACCGGCGCCAACGTCGCCCGGGCGATGCAGCTGTCCGCGCCGACCGTGCACGAGATGATCGGTCGCCTCGAGCGCGACGGCTACATCACGCGCGGGGCCGACCGCGCGATCGCCTTCACCGAGAGCGGCGCCGAGCACGCCGAGGGGATCGTGCGCCGCCACCGCCTGATCGAGCGCTTCCTGACCGATGTGCTGGGCGTGCCCTGGGACGAGGTCCACGAGGAGGCCGAGCGGCTCGAGCACGCGATGTCCCCGGTGCTCGAGGAACGGATGCTGGCCGCGATCGGCGACGCCAAGACGTGTCCCCACGGCCATCCGATCGTCGCCGGCGCGCGCCTGCAGGGAGTACCCCTGGCGGACGTCGAGGTGGGCGCCTCGCTGCGGGTGCTGCGCTTCGAGAACGAGGCGGAGGACCTGCTGCACTATCTGAAGGCCTCCGGCATCGAGCCCGGCATGGAGGCCACGCTCGTCGAGCGCGACGAGACGAAGGTCGTGCTGACGACGGACGGCGGCGCGATCTGCGCGGTCACCCCATCGGTGGCGGAGACGGTCTCGGTGATCGCCGACCCCTCGCCGCCGCCGCGCACGGCGCTGCCCGAGCAGCTCGTGCTGGGCCAGCGCTACGGGCGCTGAGCGACGCCCGACGGCCGGCGCCAGGCTACGTCCGCACGTCGGACGGGGCCGCCCAGTCGGCTCACCCGCCGACTTTGGTGGCGCCAACCCCGTAAAGGCCGCACGCTGCCTGCTCCTGTTCCCGCGGTGGCGCTGTCTTGCACAGCCGCCTGATTTCTTTGCGGAGGATTTCGATGCGGCAGGGGCCGAGCTTCCCCGTCTTGTCGGAACCGCCGGCGCATTCGTTGCCCCGTAGCACCACGGCGCCGGGACTGAGCGTACGGAGTTCCCGCTCCACGTCCGTCAGCGTGCGATGCCCAGTGCCACAGCCCGAACCGACCAGGGCGATCGAACCACCGATCAGCAGTTGCGCGATCCGCCTCGGCATGCGGGGCCGGCCCTACAGCGAGCGGTATGCCTCGGCGAGCCGCGCCACGCCCGTCTCGATCTGCTCGGGCGTGACGCCCGAGTAGGCCAGGCGCAGCGTGTTCTCGCCGCCCTCGAGCAGGAAGTCGGTGCCCTTGACGAAAGCCACGCCTCGCTCGGCGGCGGCGTCGAAGAGGCGGTGCACGTCCGTTCCCTCGGGCAGGGTCACCCACATGAAGTAGCCGCCCTGAGGCTCGACGAACTCGGCCTCGGGCAGTTCGCGGCGCAGCGCCTCGGCGAGCGTGCGGGCGCGCTCGGCCAGTGCCCGCTTGACCGTCTCGATCGAGGTTTCGATCTTGCCGGAGGCGCAGAACTCGTAGACGAGCGACTCGGAGACCATGTTCGGCGAGATGTAGGTGTTGGTGGCCGTCTTGATCAGTTCGGCGATCAGCTCGGCCGGGCCGATCAGGTATCCGACCCTCACCCCCGGGCAGACCGTCTTCGTGAAGGAAGAGGCGTACACGACGTGGCTGCCGTCGAGGGAGAGCATCGTCGGCAGCGCCTCGCCCGTGAAACGAAGCTCGGCGTAGGGGTCGTCCTCGAGCACCACGAAATCGTGGCGGGCCGCGAGCTCGAGCAGCTCACGGCGCTTCTGCAGCGAGAGCGTGTAGCCGGCCGGGTTCTGGAAGTTGGGGATGATGTGGGCGAGCTTCGGGCTGACCCCGCCGGCCAGCAGCGAGCCGAGCGCCTGCGTGTCGATCCCGTCCGCCTCCAGGGCGACGGGATGAAGCTGCGCGCCCCGCTGGCGCAGCCCCAGCAGCGTGCGGTCGTAGGTGGGGCTCTCGACGATCACCTCGTCGCCCGCGTGGACGAGATGGTCGAACAGGAAGGCGTCGGCCTGCAGGGAGCCGTTGGTGACCAGCACGCGCTCCGGCTCGACCCCGTGACGGTCGGCGATCCAGGCCCGCAGGCGGGGGTAGCCGACGGCCGTGCCGTAGGCCGTGGTCCCTTCGGGGTCGCTCTCGAAGGCCCGCACGGCGGCTTCCTTGAGGCCGTCCACGTCGATGATGTCCAGCGACGGGACGCCGCGGGCGAAGGAGATGGTGGGTCCGGTGGTCGTAGGCATAGCGGCGTAGCTTAGGCGTCCGAGCAGCTCGTCGTATTCATGCGTCAGATCGTTGGCCGCCCGCTCGAGCCGTTCCCGGAACCGAAGCAGCTCGGCCGGTCCGGGTGAGGTCGGCCGCGGCGTGGCGGGTCGCACAGGCGCCGGCGCCGCCTGCTGGGACGGAGGCGGCCTGCGTGCGGTCGGGGGCGGCGCGGCGATCGCAGGCGGCGGCGCGGCGGGGCTTGGCGCCCACGCCCTCGCGCCACCCGGCGGACGCTCGGCCGCCGGCGGCGGGGCCGGGGGGTCGGCTGGGACAGCCGGTTCGACCGACTCGTCCACGATCCGCCCGAAACCTGCCCGCGTGCGCGGCGCCGGAGGCTCGGCCGGGGCCGGGCGGCCGGGGCCGGGGCGGCCGTCCCCGGCGTGGCGCCGAGGGGCGGCGGGACAGGCTCGCCGCGCACCCCCTCGGGAGCGCCCTCGGCGGCGGGCTCGCCGATCGCCCGCAGTGTGCGTTCGAGCTCGGCGAGCTTGCGTTCGAGGTCCTCGACCGTCTGCGCGATGTCCGGATCGTCCATCCGCGCAAGCGTATCGGCCGTCACCGGCGGTCAGGTGGCCCGGCGGGAGCCGCCGGGACGCCGGGCGGGAGCCTTGGAGCGCGCGCCCGGGTCAGGCCGTTCCGACCGAGGTGCCGCCCAGCACCTCGACGGCGATCGAGGCCGCTTCGGTGGGGGTGCGGCCGACCCGCACTCCCCGCGCTTCGAGCGCCTCGGCCTTCGCGGCCGCGGTGCCGGCGGAGCCGGACACGATCGCTCCCGCGTGACCCATCTGCTTGCCGGCCGGCGCTGTGAAGCCGGCGATGTAGGCGACGACGGGCTTGCTCATGCTCTCGGCGATGAAGTCCGCCGCCTCCTCCTCGGCCGAGCCGCCGATCTCGCCTGAGAGGACCACCAGCTCGGTCTCCTCGTCGGCCTCGAACAGCTCCAGCACGTCGACGAACGAGGAGCCCGGGACGGGGTCGCCGCCGATGCCCACGATCGAACTGCAGCCGAAGCCGGCCTGGGCGATCTCGTTGCCGATCTGGTAGGTCAGGGTGCCCGAGCGCGACACGACGCCGACGTTGCCGGGCTTGAAGAACGAGGCCGGGATGATGCCGACGTTGGCCTTGCCCGGAGAGAGGATGCCCGGGCAGTTCGGCCCGATCAGACGGGTCCCCGGGTGATCGCGCTTGAGGGTGTTGTAGACGCGGAGCTCGTCGTGCGCGGGGATGCCCTCGGTGATCGCGATCACGAGCTCGACGCCGGCCGCCGCCGCCTCGAGGATCGCGTCGGCCGCGAAGCGCGGCGGCACGAAGATCATGGCCGTGTTCGGCTGGACCTCGGCCGCGGCCTGCTCCCAGCTGTCGAACACAGGGATCCCCTCGACGTCCTGGCCGCCCTTGCCGGGCGTCACGCCCGCCAACCACGTTGGTTCCGTAACGGCGGTTGTTGAGCGTGTGGAAGGTGCCCTCGCGGCCCGTGATGCCGGCCACGCAGAGGCGTGTCGACTCGTCGACGAGAACCGACATCAGGCGGGTGCTCCCGCGCCTGCGGCCCGTCCGGAGGCGAGCGCCACGACCTTCTCGGCCGCCTCGTTCATGGTCGCCGCCGAGTAGACGTTGGGCAGGGCCGCCTCCTGCAGGAGGCGGCGTCCCTCGACGTCGTTGGTGCCGTCCAGGCGGACCACGAAGGGGATCGATTTGCCGTGCTCGTCGAGCTGCGCGAAGGCCGCGATCAGCCCTTCGGCCACTTCGTCGCAGCGGGTGATGCCGCCGAAGATGTTGAACAGCACCGCCTTGACCGCTTCGTTGGCGAGGATCAGCTCAACGGCGCCACGGATCGTGTCCGCGTTCGAACCGCCCCCCGCGTCCAGGAAGTTGGCGGGCCGCCCGCCGGCTTGGGCGACCACGTCGAGCGTGGACATGACCAGTCCCGCTCCGTTGCCGAGGATGCCGATGTCGCCGTCGAGCTTCACGTACTGGACGCCCTCTTCCTTGGCGCGCCGCTCGAGCGGGTCTTCGTTGGCGCTGTCCGACAGCGACTGGTTCTCGGGGTGGCGGTAGAGGGCGTTGCCGTCCAGGGACACCTTCGAGTCCAGCGCCCGCACCTCACGATCCGGCGTGACGATCAGGGGATTGATCTCGGTCAGGGTGGCATCCTCGGAGAGCCACACGTCATAGAGGGCCACCAGCGCGTCGGCCACGCCCTCGACGACGTCCGCGTCGGCGCCGCCGTCGCGAGCGATCTGCAGGGCCTCCTCGCGCGACAGGCCGGCGAGTGGGTCGACATGGCGGCGGATCAGCTTCTCAGGCGTCTTCTCGGCCACCTCTTCGATGTCCACGCCGCCCTCGACGCTGAACATCACGAGCGGCTTCTTGGCCGACCGGTCGAGCAGGATCGAGGCGTAGTACTCGGCGGCGATGTCGGAGGCGTGCTCGATCCACACCGTGTGCACCGTGTGGCCCTTGATGTCCATGCCGAGGATGTTCCCGGCGTGCTCGCGCAGCTCGGCCTCGTCGGCGGCGAGCTTGACCCCGCCGGCCTTGCCGCGGCCGCCGATCAGGACCTGGGCCTTGACGACGACCGGATAGCCGATCTCGGAGGCCGCCTCGACGGCCGCCTCCACGTCCGTGACGGCCTTCCCGGAGGAGACCCGCAGTCCGTGGCGGGCGAACAGCTCCTTGCCTTGATGCTCCAACAGGTCCATTTGCGGCGCGGGACTCTAACGCAAGATGAAGAATCACGTGCAGAGGGAGCCTCCCGGGGGCCCGAACCGGGGTCGAAGGCTCCGGCGCGGCATAATGCCCCGCGCGATGCCCATCCCCAAGAACGTCACATTCGTCACTTTCGATGTCTACGGCACCCTGATCGACTGGGAGACGGGGATCTACGACGCGTTCGCCAAGGAGGCTGCCCGCGACGGCGTCGAGATCGACCGCGCCACGCTGATCCCGATGTTCCACGAGATCGAGCGCGACATCGAGGGTGGCTCCTACGAGCTCTACGCGGAGGTGCTCCGTCGCACCGCGATCGAGATCGCCAAACGGCTCGAGTGGCCGCTGGAGCCGTCGCGCTCGGGCTTCCTCCCGGACTCGGTCCAGCGCTGGATGCCCTTCAAGGAAACCGCCGCCCAGCTCCAGAAGCTCTCCAAGAAATACAAGCTCGGGCTGCTCTCGAACATCGACGACAAGCTCCTCGGGCAGACGCGGCGGCACATCGGCATCGACTTCGACCTCGTCGTCACCGCCCAGCAGGTCCGCTCCTACAAGCCCGAGCCGCCGCACTTCACCGAGTGCGCGCGGCGCATGGGGGGCAAGCGCGGATGGGTGCACGTGGCGGCGAGCCACTACCACGACGTCGTTCCCTGCGTCAAACAGCGCGTTCCCGTGATCTGGGTGAACCGCTCCAAAGAGACGCTCGAGTCCTCCGCCAAGAAGCCCACGGCCGAGGTGGCCAACCTCAAAGAGGCCGCCAAGCTGCTCGGCGTCACCTGAGCCCGGCCCGTCCGCGTGCGGGCCGTCTCGGTGCATCCCGACGTGCTGGTCGTCTCCAGCGCGCTGCTGCGGGCGAACTGCGTGATCGTCCGGGGCGGCGCGGCCCCCGGCGAGCGGGACGAGGGGCCGCTCGGAGTGAGAACGGTTCCGGCCCGCCCCGAGGGCGAGACGTTCGTAATCGACTCGCCCGTGCTGCCCGACGAGCTCCAGGCCCTCGCCGCGCTCATCGAGCAGGCTCGCTTCCCGGCGCCCAGCGGCCTGCTGGCGACCCACGGCGATTGGGATCACCTGCTCGGTCGGCTGGCCTTCCCGAGTCTGGCGCTGGGCTGCGCAGAGAGCACGGGGCGGCGGCTGGCGGCTGAGCCCGGCGTGGCCCAGCGGGCGCTGAGGGACTTCGACGAAGACCTCGGCATCGACCGTCCGGCTCCCCTCTCCCTGGGCGCGGTTCAGGCGCTGCCCGTGCCCGGCCGCTGCGAGCTCGGCGAGCGCGAGCTGGAGCTCCACCCCGCGGAGGGTCACACGGCCGACGGGATGGCCATCGCGATCCCGTGGGCGGGCGTCCTGGTGGCCGGGGACTACCTGTCGAGCGTGGAGATCCCGCAGCTGGGCGCCGGCGACCGGGTGGACGAGTACCTCGCCACGCTCGACCGCCTCGAAGCCCTGCTCGAGGCGATCGAGCAGGTCGTGCCGGGTCACGGCAGGCCGATCGCCGCCGACCGCGCGCGGACCATCTGCGAGCAGGACCGGGAGTACCTGCTCGCCCTGCGCCGTGAAGGCGAGGCTGCATCGCTCCCCGAGGGCCGGCGCACGAGGACGGCGCGGGCGACGCACGCGCAGAACGCGGCGGCCCTGTCTTCGCCCCCGGGGCCCTAGGCCCCCGGTGGCAAGCCCGGGGCGGGCGCCGGCGTCCGCTTCGTCGGTCCCATCGCTCGGTCGCGCAGACGGCGGGCGGCACCGATCACCGGGGCGGCGAGCAGCGTGCGGGGCCTCCGGGGGGCGAGCAGGACGGTCAGCAGCCGGCGGCGTTCTGGCAGCAGTCGATTGAAGGTGGCGTTGCCGGGCAGGGCACAGGAGTCGATCCAGGCGGACTCGGGTCGGCCGTGGAAGAGGTCGAGGGCCGCCGCCTCCATCTGGATACCGGGCGAGAAGGCGCGCAGCGACTCGTCGAAGGCGATCTTCAGATAGAAGACCCCGGGTCCGGCGAGCAGGTTGCACTTCACCGCCACTGTCCGCTCGCCGGCCTTCAGGGCCAGCAGCTGCACACGGCCATCGGCGGCGAAGCCCTCGCACATCTCGGCGAAGAAGGACACGATCGCGGGGTCGGCCGCGATCACTTCGCCGCGCGCCGCCAGCCGGCTGGCCGCCTCGAGCTCGATCAGCTCCGTGACGGCGCTCCGATCTCCGGCCAGGTCGACGACCTCGAGCTCGGCGCCCAGCGTCTCGGCGAGGCGCCGGGCCTGTCCGCGCAGGTAACGCAGATGCTTTCCCTGGAAGGTCGCCGGCAGGTAGTCGTTGCGCTCGCGCCGCCTCAGGAAGGCCCGCTCGTCCTCTGAGAAGACGTGCGACCACAGCCGCTCGCGGGCGAGCGAATCCTCGATCGCGCGGTGCACGGGGCCGTCCGCTCCGAGGCTGTCGAGGACGAAGAACCAGCTGCCCTCGGCGCGAGCGCCGAAGCGCAGCAGGGCCGCGGTGGCGGAGGCGAGATGGTCGCGGTGCACGAGCGGCGTGCCGAGCAGGGCCGGCAACAGCCCGCGCCCCCGCCAGCCCGCGAGCGAGGGCAGCGGGATGCGGTGCCAGCTCCCGACCCGGCGCACGGGCATGCAGGCATGCCAGCAACCGTTCTCGGCCACGACCATCAACGCGACCTGCTCGTGCTCGCCCAAGGCGCGCGCCAGCGGCAGCACGTACTCCGGCTCATAGAACGGGTTCGGCTCGGCCGCGGCCGCCCCCAGCTCGCGCCAGCTCCTCACATCCCCCGCTGTCAGGCCGCTCAGCGGCGCAAGCCTCGTCCCCATCGCCTCGCGGCAGTGTGCCACGGTGGCGGCCCGGGCAGTCGCCGGCCCGCCCGGGGCGCCGAGGCGCCCGGCCTCAGCCCTCGGCGCTCTTGATCGTCGCGATCGGGGCGCCGGCCTGGATCGGGGCGCCCTCCTCGATCGGCAGCTCGACGATCGTGCCCGCCTTGTGGGCCGTGATCTCGTTCTCCATCTTCATCGCCTCGATGATGCAGAGCAGCTGCCCCTCCGCGACGACGTCGCCCTGTTTGACCAGGACCTTCCACATGTTGCCCTGCAGCGGTGCCTCCAGCGTGTCCGGCCCGCCGGCGCTCGAGGCCTTTCGCTCGCTGCGTTTGGCCTTGGCCGCAGGGGCCGCGCCGTTCGCCTGCGCGCCGCCGCCACCCGCGAAGGGCGGCCCTACGACGCGCACGTCGAAGCGCTTGCCCGAGACCTCCACGGCGTAGGTCTGCTCGACCGTCTCGGCCTCCTCCTCGCCCGCGGCCGGCGCCGCCTTCGGGAAGGCGAGCGTCTTCAGCCACTCCTTGCTCTCGAGCAGCTCCTTGCAGGTGTCTCCACGCGCCCACTCCTCGGTCGCGAGCAGCGCCCGGTGGAAGGGGATCAGGGTCCGCAGACCCTCGATCTCATATTCGGAGAGGGCTCGCAGCATCCGCTCCGTGGCTTGCTTGCGGTCGGCGTCCCAGACGATCAGCTTGGCGACCATCGGGTCGTACATGGGCGAGACTTCGCCGCCTTCGGCGACACCCGAGTCGACTCGCACGCCAGGCCCGGTCGGCTCGCGGTAGCGGCCGATCTTGCCCGGAGCAGGGGCGAAGTTCTTCGAGGCGTCCTCGGCGTTGATGCGGCACTCGATCGCGTGTCCCCGCAGCTCGACGTCCGCCTGGGCGTAGGAAAGTTCCTCGCCGGCCGCCGCGCGGATGCCCTCCTTGACGATGTCGATGCCGGTGGTCATCTCGGTCACGCAGTGCTCGACCTGCACGCGGGTGTTCATCTCCAGGAAGAAGTACTCGGGCTCGCCCTCCTCGTCGTCGTGGGTCGCGAACAGGCCCTCGATCGTGCCCGCGCCGACGTAGTCGACGGCCTTCGCCGCCTCCACGCCGATCTTTCCGATCCGCTCCCGGATCTGCCCGTCGACGACCCATTCCGGGGCCGGAGACTCCTCGATCACCTTCTGGTGGCGTCGCTGGATCGAGCAGTCGCGCTCGCCGAGGTGGATCACGTTGCCGTGGCGGTCGGCGAGGATCTGGACCTCGACGTGGCGCGGGTCGTGCAGGTAGCGCTCGAGGTAGACGGTCGGATCGGAGAAGAACTTCTCGCCTTCCCGGCTGGAGCCCTCGAAGGCGCCCTCGAGCTCGTCCTCGCCCAGAGCCACCCGGAAGCCCTTGCCGCCGCCGCCGCCCGCCGCCTTGACGGCGACCGGGAAGCCGATCTCCTCCTTGGCGATGCGCAGCGCGTCGGCGACCGTCGCGACGGGCTCGGTCGTGCCGGGAACGATCGGCACGCCCGCCGCCTTCATCAGCTCGCGCGCCCGGGTCTTCGAGCCCATCGCCTCGATGGCGCTGGCGGGCGGGCCGATGAACACGATCCCGGCTTCCTCGCAGGCCTGGGCGAAGGGTGCGTTCTCGGCGAGGAAGCCGTAGCCGGGGTGGATCGCCTGGGCGCCCGAGCGGGCGGCCGCGTCGAGGATCTTCTCGACGCTCAGGTAGTTCTCGGCGGCCGGGCCGTCGCCGAGGTTGTAGGCCTCGCCGGCGCGCGAGACGTGTGGAGCGTCGCGGTCGAGCTCGGAGTAGACGGCCACGCTCGCGATGCCCATCTCCTGCAGCGCGCGGGCGATGCGGATCGCGATCTCGCCGCGGTTGGCGATCAGTACCTTCTCGAACATCGGCCGGGTAGCTTAGTCGGCGTGGGCGGTCGCGATCATCCCGGCGGCGACCGTGGCGTTGCTGGACTCGTCGATCAGGATGAAGCTGCCGGTGCGCCGGTTGCGCGCGTAGGGGTCGAATGCGAGCGGAGCGCTTGTCCGCAACCGCACCCGCCCGATGTCGTTGAGGCCCATCTCGGTCGGCGGACCGATCCGCTCGAGCGAGTGTGTGTCGAGCAGGTCATCGAGCCCGTCGACGACCGCGGTGACGCTCCGCGAGGTGTGCTTCAGCAGGTATCTGCCGCCGGGTCGCAGTAGGTCGGCGGCCATCCAGCAGACGTCCGCCTGCAGCTCCCGGGCGACCGACGGCGCCTCGTCGGGGTGGCAGATCAGCTCGCCGCGCGAGATGTCGAGCTCGTCCTCGAGGCGCAGCGTGAAGGACATCGGCGCGGTCGCCTCCTCGAGCGGGCCGTCGAAGGTGTCGATCGCCGCGATCCGCGAGCGCCCGCCGCCCGGCACGACGGCGATCTCCTCGCCGCGGCGCAGCGCGCCGCTCGCGAGCTGGCCCGCGTAGCCGCGATAGTCGCCCTCGCCGCCCGCGGGTCGGATCACCCACTGGACGGGGAATCGGGCCGGCTTCTCGCCGGGGTGGTCGTAGGCCACCTCGACGCTCTCGAGGTGGTCGAGCAGCACCGGTCCCTGATACCAGGGCATCTCCGGTGAGCGGGTCACGACGTTGTCGCCGTTCAGCGCGGACATCGGGATGTAGGTGATCGACTTGACCCCCGCCAGCTTCTCGGCGTAGCCCTCGAACTCCGCCCGCAGCTCCCCGTAGCGCTCCTCGGAGTAGTCGACGAGGTCCATCTTGTTGATCGCCACGACCATCTCCGGGATGCCCAGCAGGGCGCTGATGAAGGCATGGCGCTTGGACTGCTCGAGCACGCCCCGGCGGGCGTCCAGCAGCACCACCGACACGTCGGCGGTCGAGGCGCCGGTGACCATGTTGCGGGTGTACTGCTGGTGGCCCGGGCAGTCGGCGATGATGAACCGCCGCCTGGCCGTCGCGAAGTATCGGTAGGCGACGTCGATCGTGATCCCCTGCTCGCGCTCGGCGCGCAGGCCGTCCGTCAGCAGGGCCAGATCGAGCGTGCCCTCGCCGCCGCGGCGCTCGCAGGCCTGGGCGACGTGCGCCAGCTGGTCTTCGAAGACCTGCTTGCTGTCGTACAGCAGGCGGCCGATCAGGGTGCTCTTGCCGTCGTCGACGGAGCCCGCGGTGGTGAAGCGCAGCAGGTCGAGCGTCACGGCCTAGAAGTAGCCGGCCTTCTTGCGATCCTCCATCGCGGCCTCGGACACGCGGTCGTCGGCCCGCGTCTCACCCCGCTCGGTGATCGTGGTGGCGGCGATCTCGAGCACGACCTCCTCGAGGGTCTCGGCCTTCGAGAGCACGCCGCCCGTGCAGCTCATGTCGCCGACGGTCCGGTAGCGGACGGTGTCGGTGAAGACCTCCTCGCCGTCGATCAGCTCGGCGAACGGGCTCATCGCGTAGAGCATCCCGTCGCGGCGGAAGACCTCGCGCTCGTGGGCGAAGTAGATCGAGGGCACCTCGAGCTGCTCGGAGTCGATGTACTCCCACACGTCGAGCTCGGTCCAGTTCGAGAGCGGGAAGACGCGAACGTGCTCGCCCTTGTGGATGCGCCCGTTGTAGAGGTTCCACAGCTCCGGGCGCTGGTTCTTGGGGTCCCACTGGCCGAAGTCGTCGCGGAAGGACATGATCCGCTCCTTGGCCCGGGCCCGCTCCTCGTCCCGTCTCGCGCCTCCGAAGGCCGCGTCGAAGCCGTGCTCGGCGATCGCGTCGAGCAGGGTTACGGTCTGCAGGCGGTTGCGCGACGCGCGGGGGCCGCTCTCCTCGACGACACGGCCGGCGTCGATCGAGTCCTGGACGCTGGCGACGATCAGGCGCTCGCCCAGCTCTTCCACGCGGCGGTCGCGGTACTCGATCACCTCGGGGAAGTTGTGCCCGGTGTCGACGTGCATCAGCGGGAAGGGGAAGGGGGCCGGGCGGAACGCCTTCTCGGCGAGCCGCAGCAGCACGATCGAGTCCTTGCCGCCGCTGAACAGCAGCACCGGCCGCTCGAATTCAGCGGCGACCTCGCGCATCACGTGGATCGCCTCGGACTCGAGCGCCCTCAGGTGGCTCAGCTGCGGGCGGGTCGCCGCGACGCTCATCAGGGCTCGACCACCTCGACGTGCAGACCGCACTCGGTCTTGTCGGTGCCCGCCCAGCGGCCCTCGCGGCCGTTCCCCGGCTGGGTGCACGGGGCGCAGCCGATCGACTCGTAGCCGTGGTCGTGCAGCGGGTTGTACGGGCAGCTCGCGCTCGTGAATGCGCCGCCACAGGTCCTTGTCGGTCCAGTGCGCCAGCGGGTTGTACTTCCAGAGCCCCCGCTGCTCGTCACGCTCGATCAGCTCGGTGCCCGGCGCGCGTCGGGCCCTGCTCGCGGCGGATGCCGGTGATCCACGCCTCGGCCCCGCCGAGCGCGCGCTCGAGCGCGGCGACCTTGGCGGCCGAGCAGCAGTGCTCCGGGCCGCTCCACGGAACGTCCGGGCTGCTCGCGTCGAACACCTCGATCGAGACGCCGAAGCGCTCCTCGAAGGCACGCCAGGTCTGCAGCGTCTCCTCGAACAGAACGCCGGTGTCGATCGTGACGATCCGAACCGCCGGGCCGGTGCCCTGGTCGAGGCGCAGCAGCTCGTCGAGGAGCACGGACTCCTCCTTCTGGAAGGAGCACAGCAGCACGGCCTGCTCGCCGTGGCGGGCCGCCTCGCGCAGCGTGTGCGTGAGGCTCAGCGCGGGATCCACGACAGTCGCGCCCCGCGGTTGCGTCGTCTCGATCGGTTGCATTTGATCTGGCCTCGTTTCCTCGTGTCCTGGCTCCGTCATCGAGTCTTCTCTAGACGGCGCACTCGCCCTCGCCACGAATCACTTCGAACGGCACATCCCGGTTCCAGTCGATGAACTGGCTCATCGTCTCCAGGCCAAAATCGACCGGCATCGACAGGTCCTTTACAAGTGTCTCCAGCTCACCGGTCCCGACGCGCTCGACGAACGCGTTCCACTGCTCACCCTCCTGGCGGTTCGACTCATAGTGGCCGATCCAGCGCTCGATTGCGTCAGGTACGCGCTTTGACGGCAGCCTCAGCTTCAGGCGAGTGCCGAACTTCACCTCTCCGCCTTCGAAGACGCCCCCGACGTGTGGGATGTAGGCGGGGATCGTGTGTTCGCCGACCTTGATCGAAGCGCCCGTGAAGCCGATCGAGCCGACGTGGTGCTGTCCGCAGCCGTTCGGGCATCCGCTGATCTTGATGTTCATCTGGCGTGTCAGCTGGTCTTCGACGCCGAGCGATTCGATCCGCTCCTGGATCGCCTCGTTGAGGCCCATCGAGCTCGTGATGCCGAGCTTGCAGGAGTCCGTGCCCGGGCATGAGACGACGTCGGTGATCTCACGAGACCCCGCGTCGGCCAGACCCAGCTCGCCGAGCGCCCGCCACAGGTCGTAGACGGCCTCGACCCGCACCCAGCGCAGAACGATGTTCTGCTGCACGGTGGTGCGCGCGTAGCCGCCGGAGAACTGCCGCATGATCTGCGCGACGCCCCGGAACTGCTCGGGGGTCAGATCGCCGCGGGTCACCTTCACCTCGACCGTCACGAAGCCCTCCTGCTTCTGCTCGGCGACGTTCGCCGCGCTGAAGCGCTCGAACTCGGCGAGGTCGCCGTTGGGCGAACCTACGCTCTGCGGGGCGGCCGGCGCGGACTCGCGCTCGTCGTCGACGAACAGGCGATGCTCGATCGAGAAGTCTCGTTCGGCCACCCAGTCGCCCTTCAGCTCCTCCTCGACCTGCTTGCGCAGCTCCTCGATGCCGTACTTGTCGACGAACACCTTGATGCGGGCACGTGCCCGGTTGGCGCGCAGCCACTCCTGCCGGTCGAAGATCCGCATCACGGCCTCGGTGACCTTCAGGTACTCGCCGTTGTCGAGCTCGAGGAACTCGTACAGCACGGGGGCCACGCGGGGCATGATCGAGGTCCCTCCGCCGACCATCATCTCGACGCCGCGAACCTCGCCGCGGCCCTCGATCTCACGGACGCGGGCGCGGAAGGCGACGTCGTGGATGCCGCTGATCGCGCGGTCGCGCGGGCTGCCGTCGAACGAGGTCTTGACCTTCCGCGGCATCCCCTGCGTGGTGGGGTGGCGCACGAAGTAGCGGACGTAGGCGCCGGCGTAGGGCGTCAGGTCGAACAGCTCGTCCTTGGCCACGCCGGCCCACGGGTCGCCGGTCACGTTGCGCATCGTGTTGCCGCAGCCCTCCCGGCTGGACAGACCGGACTCGCCCAGCTCGCGGATCAGCTTCTCCGCCTCGATCAGCGGCACGTGGTGCATCTGGATGTTCTGACGGGTCGTGATGTGGCCCTTGTTCAGGGGCACGTACTTCTCGACGACCGATGCGAACGCCTCCATCTGCTCCGGCGTGACCCCTCCGAAGGGGAGCTTCACGCGGATCATCTGCACGTCGGCCTGGCGCTGGCCGTACACGCCCTGCTTGAGGCGGAACTTGATGAACTCGTCTTCCTCGATTTCGCCGGCGAGGAATTTGGTCGCCTCGGTCTTGAAGTCGTCGTACTCCCGCTGAAGGATCGGGATCACGTGGCCGGGCACGTTCTGGAGGATCTCGGGGTCCTCGAGCGTTCCACGTTCTCTCGGCACGGACACTGGCTCCATCTGACGAAAACCTCCTCATCCGGGCGGGGGTTCCCGGAGTGCTTGGCGCTGTCTTCGGCGCCCGAGACGATATTGAGCGTAAAGCCTAGCGGCTTTTAGGTATTTATCCAGGGGTCCAGCTCGTCGACCGACTCGGCCCGCGAGACGCCTTCGAGCAGCGCCGCCCGGAGCCACGGATCGGGGCCTTCGGGGGCGTCTGTGAGGACCGGAGCTGTGGCGCGCATGAAGCGCTCGAGGGCCGCCACCACGGCGGCGGCCTCCTCCGCGGTGGCGGAGGGGGCGATCAGCTGCAGCTGCGGGCGGCGGTTGGGCATCGGCCGGCCTACAGCGGGATGTTTCCGTGCTTGCGCTTCGGTCCCGGTTCGCGCTTGGTCTGAAGGGTGTGCAGCGCCGTGATCAGCTTCGGCCGGGTCTCGTGGGGGACGATCACGTCGTCGATGTAGCCGCGCTCGGCCGCCGTGTAGGGGTTGGCGAAGCGGGCCTTGTAGTCCGCCATCAGCTTGACCCGGCGCTCATCCGGCGTGGGGCTGCCGGCGATGTCGCGGCGGTAGATGATGTTCACGGCCCCCTCGGGCCCCATCACGGCGACCTCGGAGGTCGGCCAGGCGAAGTTGAAGTCGGCGAGCATGTGCTTGGAGGCCATCACGTCGTAGGCGCCCCCGTAGGCCTTGCGCGTGATCACCGTCAGCTTCGGCACGGTGGCCTCGGTGAAGGCGTACAGCAGCTTCGCGCCGTGGCGGATGATGCCTCCCCACTCCTGGCTGGTGCCGGGCAGGAAGCCGGGCACGTCGACGAAGGTCAGCAGGGGGATGTTGAAGGCGTCGCAGGTGCGCACGAAGCGCGCGGCCTTGGCGGAGGCGTCGATGTCGAGCACGCCGGCGAGCTGGTTGGGCTGGTTGCCCACGACCCCGACCGTGAAGCCGTCCAGGCGTGAGAAGCCGCAGATGATGTTCTTGGCGTGGTGCTCGTGGACCTCGAAGAACTCGCCGTCGTCGACGATGTGGCGGACGACGTCGCGCATGTCGTAGGGCTTGTTCGGGTTGTCCGGCACGACGTCGTCGAGCTCGGGGTCCATTCGCTGAGGGTCGTCCGTCGGGGCTAGGCGGGGAACGGTCTGCATGTTGTTCTGGGGCAGGAAGCCGATCAGGTAGCGGCAGTCCTCCAGGCAGGCGTCCTCGTCCTCGGAGGCGAAGTGGGCCACCCCCGACTTGGTGTTGTGGGACATCGCTCCGCCGAGCTCCTCGAAGCCGACCTCCTCGCCCGTGACCGTCTTGATCACGTCGGGGCCCGTGATGAACATGTGGGAGGTCTCCTTGACCATGAAGATGAAGTCGGTGATCGCGGGGGAGTAGACCGCGCCACCCGCGCAGGGGCCCATGATCAGGGAGATCTGCGGGATCACACCGGAGCAGCGCACGTTGCGCACGAACACGTCCCCGTAGGCGCCCAGCGACACGACGCCCTCCTGGATGCGCGCTCCGCCGGAGTCGTTGATGCCGATCACGGGGCAGCCGATCTTCGCGGCCAGGTCCATGATCTTGACCATCTTCTCGCCCATCACCTCGCCGAGCGAGCCGCCGAAGACCGTGAAGTCCTGGCTGAACACGCAGACGGTCCGACCGTCGATCGTGCCGTGGCCGGTGACGACGGCGTCGCCCCAGGGGCGGTTCTTCTGCATGTCGAAGTCGTAGGTGCGGTGTCGCACGAACGTGTCCAGCTCCTGGAAGGAGCCGGGGTCCAGCAGCTTCTCGATCCGCTCCCGCGCCGTGTACTTGCCGCGGGCGTGCTGCTTCTCCTCGGCCTCGGGCGCCGAGTGCAGAGCCGCCTCGCGCAGCTCGGTGAGCTGCTCCAGCTTCTCCTCGTAGGTCTCGGGCGCCTTCTGGCGGGGTGTCTTGCGGTGGCCGCTGCGTGAGGCCGCCAGCAGCGCGGCGTCGGCCTGGCGGTCGTGGGAGCTGCTGGACATCGCGCGGTGATGTTAGCCGCGCGCAGCGGCCGTCGGGCGCCACGCCCACAGCATGCCCGTCTGGGCGGTCCGCTCGCCCTCCTCGATGCGGTCGAATCCGGACCGGGCGAGCATCCGCATCGCGGCCTCCCTGGGGTCCGGCTCCGGGCAGCCCATCGCATGCCACTCGAGCACGATCGCCGCTGTGTCGATGCCCGATAGGCGCGGATCGGCGAGGATCGCCCACTCGGCTCCCTCGATGTCCATCTTCAGCAGCTCGACCCGCCCGGCCAAGGCCTCGAAGAGGTCCACGACGGGAACCGTGATCTCGGCGCCACGGGACAGCGGCACTGCGTCCTCGCCCCGCGCCGAGGGGTCGCCGACGCCGGCCAGCTGCGACTCCGCGTGCAGGCCGGACAGGAACGGCAGCTCGCCGGATCGGTTGGACACGGCCACGGGCCGGACGGTCCATCGCGATCCGAGGCCGTTCGCGGCGATCGTGCCTTCGAGCAGCGGCAGGTTCGCCGGGTCCGGCTCGAAGCTCTCGACGCTGCACTGCGGCCACCGGCCGAACGCATCCGCGCCGAACAGGCCGATGTTCGCGCCGAGATCGACCAGGCGCGGCGCGGCGGTGGCCTCGACGATCGCCTGAACCTCCGGAGGCGGCTGATAGAGGTTCGGCCAGGGGTTGATCCCGAGGATCTCCCGGAACACGGACACGTCGCGGCTGCCGTGGCGCACCTGCACGGTCAGACCCGACGAGCGCAGGTGATAGGAGGCCAGGCGCGGCCGCGGCGATAGCTGCCGCGCGACGAAGCGCCCCCGCTCCCGCACCGCCATCGCCGAACGCGTCGTGCGCGCAATCGTCCGGGCCGGAGTGGACTCGACAACGGCCAGCGTCAGCCGATGTCTTCTGAGGGCGCTGCGCAGAGCGTCGAGCACGACGGACCGTGTCAGGAGCGCGAGAACGGCCGGTGATGCGCCGCGCCGAGACGATCGAGCACGCCCGTCAGGAGGGCCTTGACCTCCTCGGCCGCAGTCTCCTCCGCCGCCCGCAGCTCCGCGGCGAGGTCCGAGCTGGTCGTTTCCGCGGCGGTGACCGTCGAATCCGTCTGCGCGGCCGCCTCCTCGGCGTCGATCGCCTCGGAGACGTCGCTCGCGGCCGCCGCCGGCTCAGTCGCGTCGTCGTCCTCCAAAGCGGTGACAGGCTCCGTCGCGAGCTCGTCCTCCAACATGGCGACAGGCTCCGTCGCGAGCTCGTCCTCCAACGCGTCGACAGGCTCCGTCGCGGGCACCGCGTCAGGGTCGGAAGTCTCCTCGGCGGGCTGAGGCGGCTTGTCGGCGAGCGGCTCCTGCTCGGCGAGGACCGTCACGGGAGCCCGGCGGCGTTTGCCGCCGAAAAGGCGTGCAAAGAAACCGCGGCGGGGCTCCGGCTGGGGTGTGGCCGTCAGGGCCTTCGGCTCGGGTTCGCCCGACCGCTCAGGCGCCGTCTCGGGCCGGGCGCTCGGCTCCAGTCCGGCGTGCCATTCGGCCAGCCCGCCGGCCTCGCTCGGCTCCGAGGCTTCGGCCGAGCGAAGGTCGCTCTCGATCGCGGGGCCGCCAGCGGTGCCCCAACTGGGCCGGCCGGCGGCGCGCCGCGCGGCCTCGGTGGCGGGCGCGGGCTTGGGCTCCTGCGGCTCGGTTTCGGTTCCGGTGGCGAGAGGCTCCTCGGCCAGCGTGCGCTTCTCCTGCGCCTCGGTCTCGCCGAGTGCCTGGGGGTCGGCGGACGGAGGCGACGCGCCCGACGGCGCCTCCGCAGGGCTCGAGTCCGGCTCATCCCCGGCGATTGCGGCCGCCGAAGCGCTGTCGGCGTCCTCGCCGGCCTCGGGCTTCGAAGCCTCCGCGCTCATGGTGTCGCCGGCCGGCGGCAGCTCGCGAGTCACGGTCAGTGTGACCTTGGTGCCCCAGCCGGAGGGCTTGATCGCGACCGTGCCGGTCGTGCCCTCGGCCTCCCACTCGATCAGCTCTTCAGGCTGGGTGCGGGTGATCTTGATCTCGCCGAGCTCGCCGAGATGGCGGGCGAGAGCGTCCGGATCGCTCAGCTCGGTCCACAGCTCAGGCGGGGACTTGACGAGCGTGCGCTGCACCTCGGAGGAGATCATCGCTCCCCCTTTCGAGCGATCTCGGCCTAGTCCTCCCGCGATCCGCCTATGCAGGCTGGGTGGCGCCGACCGCGCCGATCAGGTCCCGCTGGTCGAGCAGCTCGGCGAGCTGGACGGCGTTCGTGGCGGCACCCTTGTGAAGGTTGTCAGCGACGATCCACAGGTCGAGCGCCCGCTCGTGGCCCGGGTCCCGGCGGATGCGCCCGACGAACACCTCGTCGCGGCCCGCCGCGTCCACGGCCATCGGATAGCTGGCGGCGCCGGGCTCGTCGAGCACGACCACCCCGGGGGCGGCGGCGAGCAGCTCGCGCGCCCGCTCCGGCGAGAGGTCCTCGCGGGTCTGCACGTTGACGGCCTCGGAGTGGCCCGTCACGACGGGCACCCTCACGCAGGTCGCACTGATCCGGATCGAGGGGTCGCCGAGGATCTTCCGCGTCTCGTTGATGAGCTTGCGCTCCTCGTCGGTGTGGTCGTCGCCCGGCGCGAAGCTGCCCGCGTGGGGGAGCACGTTGAAGGCGATCTGGTGGGCGTACTGCTCCGGAGCCCGGATGTCCTGCTCGTGCAGCAGCGCGTGGGACTGGTCGAGCAGCTCGTCGACCGCCCGGCGCCCTGTCCCGGAGACCGCCTGGTAGGTGGAGATGACAAGGCGCTCGATGCCGGCGGCGTCGTGGAGCGGCTTCAGCGCGACCACCATCTGCATCGTCGAGCAGTTCGGATTGGCGATGATCCCGTTGTGAGCGTCGAGTGCCCCGGGATTGACCTCGCTGACGACGAGCGGTACGTCGTCCTGCATGCGCCAGCGAGAGGAGTTGTCGATCACGACCGCCCCCGCGGCGGCGAAGCGCGGCGCCCACTCCCCCGAGGTGGCGCCTCCGGCGGAGAACAGGGCGACGTCGAAGCCCTGGATCGAGTCCTCGTCGAGGCCCCGCACGACGAGGCCGCCCTCGAGCTCCCGCCCGACGGAGCGGGCGGATGCGAAGGGCACGATCTCACTCGCCGGGAAGGCGCGCTCGCGCAGCAGCCGCAGCATCAGCGTCCCGACCTGTCCCGTCGCCCCGACCACGGCGACCCGATAACCCTTGTCCATGCTGTCAGGGTAACGGGCAACAGATGACGCCGCCGATCGGCACATGAGCAGCTCCGCGCAGGCGATTGGGTCGTGGCGCGTGACCGCGCCGCCACCCTCCGGGCCCGCCGCCGGGGGCGCTCCGACGCTGTCGGTCGTGATCCCCTACTACCGCGGTCAGCAGACGATCGCCGGCGCGGTTCAGTCGGTGCTCGATCAGACGGTCGCCCCGATGGAGATCGTGATCTGCGACGACGGCTCGCCCGACGACCTCGATGCGGGGCTCGGGCCGCTCCGCGACTCGGTGCGCGTGATCCGCAAGCCCAACGGCGGGATCTCCTCGGCGATGAACGCCCTGACCGCGGCCAGCCGCGGGGACTACGTCGTCCAGCTCGATCAGGACGACGCCTTCATGCCGCGGCGTCTGGAGGCGATCTCCGAGGTGCTGGCCGCGCGTCCTGACATCGACGTGCTGGCCACCGACGCGGCCGTCGAGATGGAGGGCGAGCGGATCACCACGCTCGAGGAGGTGAACCCGTTTCCGGCCACCGAGCAGCGGGCGGCGCTGCTCACGACCTGCACCTTCATGTGGCCCGCGGTGCGCCGGACGGTGCTCGAGGCCCGCGGCGGCTACGACGAGAGCTTCCCGGTGATGCAGGACTGGGAGTGCTTTCTGCGGCTCGTGCTCGGCGGCGCGCCGATGGCCTTCGTCCGCGAGCCCCTCTACCGCTGGCGGCTGACGCCGGGCAGCCGCTCCTCGCGGGACCGTGTCGAGAACGTTCAAGCGCTGCTGCGGATGACGGAGAAGATCATCTCGGTGTGCCCGCTGGAGCCCTCCGAGAGCGCGCTCGCAGAGTCGCTGCTGGCCTCGCGGCGGCGGTGGCTGAAGCGGGAACGTGCCCGCCACGCTCTGCAGGAGCGCTCCCATGGGGCACGTCGCGGGTCGCTGGCGCTCCTCGCTGGGAAGTGGCTTCGACGGGGCCACGAGGCTGAAGGCGCTCGTCGCGGTCCTCTCGCCCTCGCTCGCCAGGCGCTTCCTCGCGCGGCGCCGGGAGCAGACCGACCCCGCCGTCGAGGCGCTCGCTCAGCGCGGCTTTCGCTGGGACCGGGGCGCGGGCGCGGGCGCCTCCGCATGAGCGCCGCGGCCGCCACGCTCGCCGACGCCGCCCGCGAGGAGATGATCGCGGGCTGGCGGGTCTCGGTTCCGCCCGCCCCCAGCGCCGGCGCGGGTGCCGCCCCAGCCGACGCGCCGCCTCCCACGCTCAGCGTGATCATCACCTACTACCGCGGCGAGGCGACCGTCGGCGATGCCGTGCGCTCGGTGCTCGATCAGACGGTGGCGCCGCTGGAGATCGTGATCTGCGACGACGGCTCGCCCGACGACGTGGAGCGCGGCCTCGGCGAGCTGCGCGAGCGGGTCACGGTGATCCGCAAGGAGAACGGCGGGACGGGCTCGGCGTTGAACGCCGCGGCGCGGGCCGCCAGCGGCGACTACCTGGTGCAGCTCGACGTCGACGACGCCTTCGGAGAGCGGCGGCTGGAGGCCGTCGCGGCGGTGCTCGCGGCCCGGCCCGACGTCGACCTCGTCTCCGGCGACGCCCTGATCGAGTACGGCGAGCGCGTGGTCGGAACGATGGCTGAGCTCAACCCCCGCCCGCAGGAGGACGGGCGCGAGACGATGCTCCAGCGAAACTGGCTGCCATGGCCCGCCGTGCGGCGATCTCGCGTTCTCGAAGACGGCGGCTGGGACGAGCGCTTCAAGATCTTCGAGGACTGGGACCGCTGGCTGCGCCTGCTGCTCTCAGGTGCGACCGTCGCCTACGTGCACGACCCGCTCTACCGCTGGCGGCTCTCGCCCGACAGCCGCTCCTCGGCCACTCGCGCCGCCCATTACGAAGATCAGGTGCTGCTGACCGAGAAGGCGCTCGCCGGCTCGCAGCTGACGCCCGGCGAGCGTGATCTCGCCGCCTCGCTGCTCGATGCCCGTCGCAGCTCGCTGCGGCGGGCGCTGGCCCGCGACGCCGTCCTGGCGGGGCGCGGCGACGCCCGCCGGCGCTCCCTCGCGCTGATGTTCGGCGCGGGCTATGACCCGGCCACGCGGGTCAAGTCGGGGCTCGCTGTGCTGTCGCCGAGGATCGCCGGGCGGCTGCTGGAGCGCCGCGGGCAGTCCGGCGATCCGGCCGCCGATGAGCTGGCCCGCCGCGGGTACGGCCCCGGCGCCTGAGCGCCGGGACGGGACGCCTCGCCGGCGCCCGGGCTGCCACCTCCCGCTAGGGCTTGACCGCCATGATCACGATCGTGGCGAGCACGATCGCCCACAGCAGCGTCCCCACGAGGTTGAGCCGCCGCGTCAGCGCGAGGTACTCGGCGCTCGGCTGAGCGGCACCGCCCTCCCGGGCCAGATCCGCGGCTGCCGCCCGCTCGGCCCGCTTCGCCGTCGGGATCATCACGGAACCTGCGACCGCCCCGATCACGATCGCCGCCGCGAGCCCCCACTGCACGAAGAACTCCCCCCAATGGTGTCCGTCGCTGGCCAGGTAGATGCCGGCGCCGAGGAGCACGGTGAGGGCGGGGTTCAACAGGACCCGCACGCTCGTGTATTCGATCCTGTGCAGCAGCGGCAGGCTGCTGGGCGAGTGCCGTCCGGCGAGGACGTACATCAGGGGCAGCGCGAACGTCCACCCGAAGGCGAGCACCACGCCTGCGATGTGCAGGGCGAGGATGAAGTCGTAGAGCGCGGCGAGCGGCGGCGGGGCCACCGGCGGGCCTAGCTCGTCTGGGCGGTCATGAAGTAGATCGTCAGCAGCACGAGCACGTTCGCCACATAGCCGACGATCGCGATCTGCCGGCGGAGCGCCAGATACTCAGGGCTGAAGGTGACCGCGCCGTCGCCCGAGGCGGCGATGTCGCGGTCGGCGAGCTCCGCGAGTTTGCGCTCCCGCGGCGCGAAGAACGCGCCGCCGAGCCCGCCCAGCACGATGATCACGGCGAGGCCCCACTGGATGTAGAAGTCGCTCCACACTTTGAGTTTGCTCGCCAGGTAGATGCCACACAGCAGCGCGAGGGCCAGGAACGGCGTGATCACGAACCGGCCCACATAGTCCTGGATGCGGTGGAAGCCGGGCATCGTCCGCGGCTCGCGCTTCAGGCCGACGGCGTACATCACCGGGTAGGCGAACGTGACCCCGAAGGCGATCACGATCGACGCGATGTGGGCGGCGAGAACGAACGTGTAGAAGGTGACGGCGATGACCATGCGGGCAAATCTACGCGACGCGCCGGCGTTCTCCTGCAGCGCCCGACAGGCCTAGAAGGTCGGCGCGTAGGAGCCGAAGACGTCCTGCATCGCCCCGCACGTCTCGCCCAGCGAGCAACGGTCCTTCAGCGCCTGGCGGATCGCCGGCAGCAGGTTGCCGCTGCCCCGAGCGGCCTCGCGCAGCTCCTCCAGGCGGCGCTCGACGAGCTGCTGCTCGCGGCCGGCCTTGAACTCCTTCAGCCGCCCCACCTGCTCGCGCTCGGACTCCGGGTCGACGCGGAGCAGCTCCGGCACCTCGATGTCCTCCTCCTCGAAGGCGTTGACGCCGACGACGACATCCTGGCCGATGCGGTAGCGCTCCTGATAGCCCCAGGCCGACTCGTCGATCTCACCGGTGATGAACTGGATCGCGTTGACCGACCCGCCGAGCGAGTCGACCTTCGCGATCAACCGGTTCGCGCGGGCTTCGATCTCGTCGGTCAGCGCCTCGACGAAGTAGGAGCCCGCGAACGGGTCGACGGTGTCGGCGGCGCCAGACTCGTTGGCGAGGATCTGCTGCGTGCGGAGGGCGATTTTGGCCGCCCGCTCGGTGGGCAGGGCCAGTGCCTCGTCGAAGCCGTTGGTGTGCAGCGACTGCGTGCCTCCGCAGACCGCAGCGAAGCCCTGCAGGGCGACTCGCACGATGTTGTTCTCGGGCTGCTGGGCGGTGAGGGTGACGCCGCCCGTCTGCGTGTGAAAGCGCAGCATCTTGGACTTCGGGCTCTTCGCACCGAAGCGCTCGGTCATGATGTGAGCCCACATCCGCCGGGCGGCGCGGAACTTGGCCACCTCCTGGAAGACGTTGTTGTGGCCGTTGAAGAAGAAGGCCAGGCGCGGCGCGAAGTCGTCCACGTCGAGCCCCTTGTCGATCGCCGCCTGCACGTAGGCGATCCCGGAGGACAGCGTGAACGCGACCTCCTGCACGGCCGAGCAGCCCTTCTCGCGGAAGTGATAGCCGGAGATCGAGATCGTGTTCCATTTCGGAACCCGCTCCTGGCAGTACTGGAACAGGTCCGTCGTCAGCCGCATCGTCGGCTCGGGCGGGTAGATGTAGTTGCCCCGCGCGATGTACTCCTTGAGCACGTCGTTCTGCGTCGTCCCGCGCAGCTGCTCGGAGGGCACGCCCTGCTCCTCGCCGACGAGCTCGTAGAGCAGCAGCAGGCAGGCGGCGGGGGCGTTGATCGTCATCGAGGTCGAGACCTGATCCAGGGGGATCCCGTCGAAGGCGGTGCGCATGTCGTCGATCGTGTCGATCGCCACGCCGGTGCGCCCCACCTCGCCGAGGCAGCGCGGGTTGTCCGAGTCCAGGCCCAGCTGGGTGGGAAGGTCGAAGGCCATCGAGAGCCCCGTCGAGCCCTTCGAGATCAGGTAGCGGTAGCGCTCGTTCGACTCCTTCGCCGAGGCGTAGCCCGCGTACTGGCGCATGGTCCAGGTCTGCTTGCGGTACATCTCGCGGTGCACGCCGCGGGTGTAGGGGAAGGCCCCCGGCTCACCGAGGTCGAGCTCCTGCGGCAGGTCCGAGGCGTCGTAGAGCTCCTCGATCTCGATGCCGGAGTCGGTGAAGCGGCGCGGGTCGTCGGGGCCGACGATCGGTGCGACGCTGAGATCCTGTGAGTCGCTGTCCGGCTCTGCGGTGGTGGCCATGCACCTGATGATATGGGCCCTCGTGCCGCTGTCGTCCGGCCGGGCGGCGGCGGCGGGCCGATCCTGCCGCGGTCCGGGCGCCGGCGCCCCACGTACGCAATAAGTCTGGCGGGCGCGTTCGCGCGCGGGCGCACGGGTATCCTGCTCGGGATGCCAACCTGCCTGGTCACCGGGGGCGCGGGGTTCCTCGGCTCCCATCTCTGCGACGAGCTGCTCGCCCGTGGCCACCGCGTGATCTGCGTGGACAACCTCGAGACCGGCTCGCTGGCCAACATCGCCCACATCCGCGATCCCGAGCGGTTCACCCATCTGAACATCGACATCATCGATTCCTACTTCGTCGATGAGCCGGTCGACTTCGTCTATCACCTCGCCTCGCCCGCCTCGCCGATCGACTACCTGCGTCTGCCCCTGCACACGCTCAAGGTCGGCTCGTATGGAACCCACCACACGCTCGGCCTGGCCAAGACCAAGCGGGCCCGCTTCCTGATCGCCTCGACCAGCGAGGTCTACGGCGATCCGCTCGAGCACCCGCAGTCGGAGGGATACTGGGGCCACGTGAACCCGATCGGCCCGCGCGGGGTCTACGACGAGGCGAAGCGCTACGCCGAGGCGCTGACGATGGCCTACCACCGCCAGCAGGGCGTGGACACGGCGATCGTGCGGATCTTCAACACCTACGGCAACCGCATGCGCCCGCACGACGGGCGTGCGATCCCGACCTTCCTGCGCCAGGCGCTCGGTGGGCGCCCGATCACGGTCTTCGGGGACGGCAGCCAGACGCGTTCCTTTTGCTACGTGAGCGATCTGATCAGGGGCATCATCGGCCTTGCCGAGTCCGGTTACCATGACCCTGTGAACATCGGGAACCCGGACGAGTTCACATTGCTGGAACTTGCGGAGACGGTTCGCGATCTGACCGGCGCCGCCTCGGAGATCGTCTTCGAGGCTCTGCCGACCGACGACCCCAAGCAGCGGCGGCCGAACATCGCCCTTGCGCAGAAGCTGCTCGACTGGTCGCCCGAAGTGTCGCTGCGCGAAGGCCTGCAGCGCACGATCGAGGACTCCGGCGTCGAGGTGCTCATCGGAGGTGGGCCGCGCTGAGCCGCGGCCTTGACCTCGCCGGACCAGTTACCGGGGTCCCTGTCCCACTGTGGGCCGGGGTCCGAGACCGCTCCGTCGAATCGTGGCGGGTGTTCTGATGGGGGAGATGGGAACGCGCATGTCGGGGACGTCCACTCCTTCCGCGCAGCGAACTCCGCCGGCGGCGCCGCCGCGTCCGGGGCATCTGCACCGTCCCGCTCCGCCGTCCCCCGCTCCGCCGGGTTCGAACCAGGACCGCGACGTCCGCTCCAAGCGCCCGCCCGCGATCGCGTTTCTGCTGCGCATCTCGACGTTGCGGCGGGTCGGACGGGTCGTCGCGCTGCTCGGCCTCGACTTCGCGGGCGTCGCGCTCGCGATCTTCACCGCCCTGGTCCTCAAGGAAGCGGTCCACGGCAACGTGACCTTCTCCCAGGACATGCACGGCGTCGAACAGTTCCTGCCCTTCTGCTACCTGCTGACCGCGCTGCTGTTCGCCAACTCGGGCCTGTATGCCGAGCGGGGCATGCGGCCCGGTCTGCCCCGGATCGTCGGCTCGCTGTTCGAGGTGGCCCTGGTGGCACTGATCTTCGCCCTGGTCAACGGGGAACAGTTCTCCAGCTACTACCTCTTCTACGGCTCCCTGGCCTTCGCGATCTTCTACGTGTCGATCTTCCGGGCGGCCTACGACCGCGTGACGATGATGGTGTTGCGCGCGGCCGGCTTCCGGCGGCGGGCCGTGCTCGTCGGCCGCGGCCGGCAGATCGCGGACGTGGCCCACGCGCTCGCCGATGCTCCCCACGTGCAGATCGAGGTGATCGGCTTTCTCTCGCCGACGCCGCTCGCGGCCGACGGCCTGCGCTCGCTCGGTCCGCTGGAGAACCTCGAGTCGGTGCTCCGCTCCGAGCCCGTCGACGAGGTCATCATCGCCGACCCCGACTTCCCCCAGGACGCCGCCGTCGAGCTGGTCGACCAATGCCATCGCCGCGGCATCCGGGTCCGGCTCGCGCCCTCCACGATGGAGATCCTGATCCACCGCGCCGAGTTCGTGCCGGGACAGTCGGTGCCGCTGTTCGACCTCGGTCCGCCGGCATTCGAGGGGATCGACTTCGCGCTGAAGAGGACGTTCGACATCGTCGGCGCGACGCTGCTGCTGATCCTGCTCAGCCCGCTGTTCATCGCCCTCTCGCTGGCCGTGGCGATCACCTCGCGGGGCCCTGTCTTCTTCCGCTCGATCCGCCGCGGCATCGGCCAGCGGCCGTTCCCCTGCCTGAAGTTCCGCACGATGCACACCGACGCCGAGGAGCGCCAGGCCGACCTCGAAGAACTGAACGAGGCCTCGGGCGCGCTGTTCAAGATCCGGGACGACCCGCGTCTGACCCCCGTCGGGCGCTTCCTGCGCCGTTTCTCACTCGATGAGCTGCCGCAGCTGATCAACGTGCTGCGCGGTGAGATGTCGCTGGTCGGGCCCCGGCCGCTCCCCGAACGCGATTACACGATGCTCGAGGACTGGCACCGCAAGCGCTACCTCGTGCTCCCCGGCATCACCGGTCTGTGGCAGGTCTCGGGCCGCTCCGAGCTCGACTTCGACGACCTCGTGCACCTCGACTTCCTCTATCTCGAGCGCTGGTCGCTGGCGCTCGACCTGACGATCCTGCTGAAGACGATCCCGGCAGTGATCTCCAGGCGCGGCGCTTACTAGGGCGCTCCGCGTCCTAGGGCGCTCCGCGTCTCCTCGCTCCGCTTGGCGCGGTGCGACGCGGGCCGGCGGCACGGCTCGCCGCCGGGCGCGGGCGCAGCCTTGCCTCGCTGCTCAGATCTCCAGACCGCCGGCGGGATGGCGGCGCAGCGGCTTGGGGGCGGGGCGCGTCGCGCCCGCGCCCTTGGCGGCCTCGGTGTAGACGGCCCAGGTGGCGCGGGCGGCGTCACCCCAGCTCCAGGGGGAGGCGGGCGGAGCCGGCCGAGTGGCCCGCTGGGCCGCTTCGACGAGGGCTCGCATGTCGCCCGCGGGCACGAACGTGGCGCGCTCGCCGAGCACCTCGCGCAGGGCGGGACCGTCGGCGGCGGCGACGGGTGTCCCGCAGGCGAGCGCCTCGACGGCGGGGAGCCCGAACCCTTCCTGCTCGGCCGAGATCACCAGCGCATGGGCCCCGCTGTAGATCGAGGCGAGGTCGTCGTCGGGGACCTGTCCGGTGAGGATCACGTCGGGCAGCTCGTGCGCCCAGGGCCGGGTCGCTCCGACGAGCACCAGCGGCAGCTCCCGCTCGGTCGCGGCGAGCTGTGCGATGTGCGTCCCCGGGTCGGGGTGCTCGAGGCCACCGACCCAGAGCAGGTAGCGCTCCGGCAGTCCGTAGCGCTCCCGCACGATCGCGATCTTCCGCTCCCCGCGCGGGTACATCGCCTCCTCGGCAGCCTCGGGGATGACGATCACTCGCCCGCGCTCGAGGTGCAGGTGGGCGATCGCGTCCTCGGCGACCGCGGCGGTGGGCACGATCACGCTGGCGGCCCGCTGCAGTGCCAAAGGACGCAGTCGCACCCGCAGGCTCGTCCGCAGGTGCTCGCTGTGGCGCTTGTGCGCGGCGAGATTGTGGATCGTGACGACCATCGGGCAGGGGCTGTGCAGCATCGCGCCCTCGATCCAGGGGGCGTGAAAGACATCGGACCCCCTCGCTCGCACGACCGCCGAGGGGCGCTTCGTGTCGAGCACCTCGTCGCTGGAGGCGGCCGTCTCACGCAGGGCCTTGAGGAGGCACCGGGAGTAGCGTCCCACGCCTCCGAGATCCGATGCCGGGCGGCTGTCCAGGGCAACCTTCATGCGCTTGCCAACGGCCTCCGCGTAGTCTGCCGATCCTCCCCGACGCTCACCGGGCCAACATAATCGCTCCGCGCCGGAATGGATAGCTCTGACAGGTTCTCTGCAGCGATGAGCTACTTCCCGGCGGCGTCTGAAATCAAACAGCTCGGGGTCGATCGAAGGCGGGCATCGGGGGCGCCGCCCCTTCGCTGTCCGGGGGCGGCGCGGAGCGCCTACGCTCCCAGGCGTGCCCTCGCGCCGCTACCACGAAGAGCTCTGGCAGGACCTCCCCCAAGGCGTGATGCCGGCCGCCTTCAAGCTGCGCAGGAGGTTCCTGCTGTCGCATCTCGAACCGGGCCGGCGGGCCCTCGATCTCGGCTGCGGCGAGGGGTGGTTCGCCGCGGCCATGCAGCAGGCCGGCGTGAACGTACTGGCGGCCGACGTCGCCGAGGAGCCGCTGCGACGCGCCCGCGCGGCGCACCCCGGCCTCGAGCTCGTGCTGCTCTCCGACGAAGCGTCCTGGGGGCTGCCCGACGCCTCCTTCGACGCCGTCTGGGCCGGCGAGGTGATCGAGCACGTGGCCGACACCTCCGGGTGGCTGTCGGAGGTCCGGCGCGTGCTGCGGCCAGGCGGGCGGCTGCTGCTCAGCACGCCGTCGGTGGGACGCCCCGAGCTTCTGCTCGCGGCGCTTTCGCGGCGTGCCTTCGCGGCCCGCTTCGAGCCTCGCTCGGACCACCTGCGCCACTACAGCCGCTCCACCCTCACCGCCCTGATTGCCGATTTCGGCTTCGAGCGAATCGACGTGCGCGCTGCCGGGCGGCCCGGCGCGCGGCGCGTGCTGCTCGCGAGCGCTGTCCGCTCGCGCTTTTGACCGCCGACTGGTGCTGGGCGACCGCCCGCAGGGCCTGCACGTAGTCGTTGTAGGTCTGAATCGCTTCGGGCCGTCCCGCGGCGAGGGCTTCGGGAGAGATCGACTGGGGGTCTAGGTAGATGCTCGCCCGCAGCTCGCCCAGTGCCGCTTGGGGGTCGCTCGTCAGGTCGTAGCGCCCCAAGGCCAGCCAGGTCTCCGGGTTCGAGGGCTGCAGGCGCACGGCCCGTTGCAGGGTGGCGCGCGCCTTGGCTGATTCCCCGGCCGCGCCCTGAACGTCGGCCAGCGCGTTCAGCGCTTCGACCGAAAGGGGGTCCCGGGAGGTGGCGCTCTCCGCGTCGGCCCGCGCCGCCGCGAGGTTCCCCGAAAGCTGGCCGAGCGCCGCTTCGCGAGCGTCTTCGGAGCGCTGCGGCTGCCACTGCACCCACGCCACCAGCAGGGCGGCCGCGATCGCTGCGGCGGCGAGGGCGATGCGGGTCGAGCCGGGGCGGGTCCCCAGCAGGCGCTCACGCAGATCCGGCGGCGAGCCGGGCGCGTCGGTCGTCTCGGTGCCGTTGCTGTCGCCGGGGCCAGGGGCCGTGCCGTTGCCGGACGGTCCCCGCGCCGCGCCCGTTGCGTCGGACCCCGTCGCCGCGGCGTGCTCGGCGGTGGCTGCCGCCACAGTGCCCTCGCCGGCGGCCGCAGCTGGTAGCAGCGGGCCGCGCCCGGCCAGCCAGCCGGCGCAGAGCAGCGCCGCCACTGCATTCGCGGGCACGTACCAGGTCCAGTCGATCAGGGAGTGCATGCCGAACACCACGACCACGCACACCATGCTCAGCAGCCCGATCCGCTCCGGCCCGTAGCGGCTCGGCGCCCCGCGCGGCAGGCGCACCCAGGCCGGCGGAGCGCCCGCCCGGATCTCACGCCAGGCGCGCCAGCGGCGGTTGAAGGGATGCGTAGCTCGTCCCGCCGCCGCCATCCAGGAGGCGAGCAGGGCGAGGGCGAGGAGCAGCCCGACGATGCCCAGGTCGGCAAGCGTCTGGACGATGAAGCCGTGGGCATGTTTGACGGGCAGCGGCCCGGTTCGGTATCGCAGCCGGGCCACTTCGTAGCCCTGCGCTCCGGCGCCGAGCGCCGGGTGGGCTTTGAACACCTGCAATGCCTCGTCCCAGTACTGAGCGCGGACGCTCGCGATCGCCGTCAGCCGGCCGGGCGTGTTCGGCACCTTGGCGTGCGTGTCGGTCAGCTTGTTGTAGGCGTGGGAGATGCTGCCCGTGAAGCCGCGGTGGCTGACCGCCAGGGCACCCGCGAATGCCACGATCACCACGGCCAGGGCCGCCAGCAGCACCGTCCCGGTACGGCGGCGCAGCTCGGCCGGCGGCGGGCGGCGCCCGGTCGCGAACACCACCGCCACGCCCACCACGGTCAGCGCCACGACCATCGCCAGGACCAGCACCCCCAGCTCGTGGCCGGCGGAGGTGCTCTCGGCGATCGGCACGTTTTCGGAGCTCAGGGAGTGGTTGCTGAAGTCCCAGGCGGCGATCGCGCCCGCCGCGACGGCCCCCGAGAGCAGCACCGCCGCGCCCCGCAGCCGCAGGGGCACGATCGCGAACCAGACCACCAAGCCGACGATCAGCGCCGCCAGCGCGCCACGCGAGTAGGCGAGCAGAAGGGTCAGCAGGAGCACGCCCATCGCCGGGTAGGCGAGCGCCGTGAGCAGGGCGTGTCCGGCCCGCCTGGCGCCGAGCCACATGCAGCAGATGGCGCCCATCGCCGCCGCCAGGCCGAGGGCGTTCCAGTACCCAAAAGGTTCGTACAGCCGGGCGTAGCGGTTGGCCTCGGCGAAGTGGTCGGGCAGGCTCTTGGTCATCAGTGCGTAGCCGCAGACGACGAGCGAGGCGATCGCGATGCCGCCGAGGAGGGCCGGCCAGCGTCTCGGCGCAAGCCGCGCCAGCACGACGGCGGCTGCGAACACGGCCGCGTAGGCGAGGAGCCTCCCGGCTTCGCGCCAGCTCCCGTCCGGCTGCACCGACCAGACGATCGAGATCCCGCTGAGCAGGGCGAAGGCGAGCAGCAGCAGTGATGGCCAGAGCCCGTAGGCCCGTCCGCCCGCCTTCAGCACGAGGGCGGCCAGGGCGAGCACGACGCCCGAGCCGATCGTCAGCGCGAGCTCGGTGTTGGTGACCGTTTCGAGGTTCAGCCCGCCCTCGGTGTAGAAGGACAGCAGGCACAGCAGCGCAGCCACGGCGAGCGTCGCCACCCACAGCCCGCCGCCGCGGATGCTCCCTGCGCCCGCCGGCAGTCGCCGTCGCCCGTGCGGGCGTGCCGGGGTCGGCGCCAGCGGCGGCGCGACGCCCAGCGCGGGAGCGCTCCCCGTCGGGGGGGCGCTCTCAGTCGGTGCGCCCGTCACGGATCCGATCGCGCAGGAAGCGGCCCGCGAACACCAGCAGGCAGGCGAGCAGGAAGCCGAGCAGCGCGAGCAGCGGCGTCGGCAGGGTGCTGAAGGCGGAGGCCACGTCGGCGTGCACGACCCCGGGGTGGATCTCTTCGCCGCCGAGCTTCAGGGGGCCGCCCCCGGAGGCCGCCGCGCCGGCGATCGACTGCTGCTCGGCCGGGGTCACGGCCACCGCCTGGGGCAGCGGCGCTCCCGAGCCTCCCCGGCTCGTGCTCGGCCCTCCCCGGGCCGCCGCGGCCTGCGCGGCGCGGATCAGCTGACCGCATTCGCTGTACTCTTCGGTCGTCGCGCTGATCTCTTTCAGCGCTTTGGCATAGGCGCTCGGGGGGTAGCCGGCGAGGGACTTTCCGGTTGCGCACAGCCTGATGATCTTGTGGCCGACATCTTCGGCGCGAGCCGGCGCGACCATCAGCAGCGTCGCCGCGAACAGCAGGCCCACCGTCGGCGCGAGACGTCTCTGCAGGCGGGGGATTCTCATAGCTCGATCTTTGAACGCTACCAACGGCCGCGGGCGAGCCCGAGCGTCGAGAGGGCCGCGGAGAAGCCCTCGGCCCAGCTCTCGGCGGTGTATGCCCGCACGTCCTCACTGCCCCTAACACCCATCTGCTCGCGAAGCTGCGGATCGCCCGCAAGTCGCTGGATCGCGGCGGCCAGGGCGACGGCGTCCCCGGCCGGCACGACGAGGCCGTTCTCGCCGTCTCGCACGAGTCCTCCGGCCGCCGCGCCGACGGCGTCGGAGGCGATCACGGCCAATCCTCGGTTCATCGCCTCGTTCACTACCAGTCCCCAGGGCTCCCGAAACGTCCGGGTTGCGATCGAGGGGATCACGAGCGTCTCGCAGCCGGCGTACACCGCGCGCAGCTCCTCGCGGCCGAGCACGCCGAGGGAGAGCGTGCGGGGGACGTCCAGAGCGGCGCCTCCGGCGAGCACCAGGGCGCTCTCGCCGGGCCCCTCGTCGGCGCGCCGCCAGGCCTCGCCGAGCACGGCGAGGCCCTTTTCGGGCGCGTCGCGGCCGACGAACAGGAAGCGGCTCGTGGCCTGCCCGGGCCAGCCGGCGGCAAGGGACGTGCCCGCCGGATCGGCGCGCCAGAAGTCGTTGTCCACGGCCTGCGGCGCGACGTGGATGTTGCGGGCCCCGCGGGCTCGCACGTAGGCGCTGACGTGGGGCCCGTAGGTGACGACCGCGTCGGCGGAGGCGTAGAGACGCCGCAGCGGCAGATAGCCCACGGCGTGGGCGGCGGTGCGCGGGTGGGCCCACAGGGAAGCCCACAGGATCACCGGCAAGCCGGCCCGCCGCGCCCCGGCCCAGCCCGCAAGCGGCGCCAGGCGCCCGGCGGTCGAGCAGACGACGGCCCGATGGCGTCCGCTCGAGGCGAGCCCGAAGAGGTGGCGCTGGCGCACCGGCACGACCGGGAAGGGCAACTCCGAGGGCCGTCCGGGCCCGCCGTGCAGCGTGCGCCCGCCGAACAGGGCCACCTCGATGCCCTCGCGCTCGTGAAGGCTGGCCAGCCCGGCCACGCGGTAGGCGGGCACATCACCGGTGATGAACAGGACAGGCTTCAACGCATCACGTCGCGATAGGCCGCCACCGTCTCCGCGCCGCAGCGCTCCCAGGTGAAGTTGGCGGCCACGGTCGCTCGGGCGCGCTGCCCCGCCTCGCGCAGGCGCTGGCGGTCGGTGAGCAACTCCTCGATGCGCTGCGTGAGCCGCTCGATGTCACCGGGCGGGACGAGCACGAAGCCGTCCCCCGCGGCGGCGATCTCCTCGGGGCCTGGCTCGCCCCGGCAGCCGATCGCGGGAAGGCCCCCTGCCATCGCCTCGATGTAGACCACGCCGAAGGCCTCCTCGGTCGAGGGCATCACGAAGAGCGTGCACTGCCGGGCGGCCGCGAGCGCCTCGGTCGGCGCCAGCTGGCCGAGGAAGTCAACGCGGTCGGACACCCCCAATCGGGCGGCGAGGCCTTCGAGGGCCGTGCGCTCGGGCCCCTCGCCGATCACCCTGTAGCGCAGGCGCGGGTGGCGCTCGCCGAGAACCGCCAGCGCCCGCAGCACGTCCCCGTGGCGCTTGCGGGCCACGAGGTGGCCGACCGTCACGAGGCTCTGCTCCTGCTCGTCCTCGCCCGGGCGCGGCCGGGCGGCCGGCGGAGGCAGGTCGGTGCCGAGGTGCACCACCCGCGTCTCACGCGCCCCGTTCGCAGCCGACAGCTCGGCGATCCCCTGGCTGTTCGCCAGCACCAGCCCGGCCGCCCCGAGCCCCCTGGATACTGCCTCGGCGCCCGCTCGTCCCCGCCTCGCCGTGTGGAGGACATCGCCGCCGTGGACCGAGACGACCAGCGGCACGCCGAGGCGGGCGCGCCGCACCGCGTCGGCGGCCGGGACGGCGTTGTGGGCGTGGATCACCTCGAAGCCGAACGAGCGCCGCAGGCGCCGCAGGGCCACTGCGAGCCCCGGTGCCGCCCACGCGCCCCAGGCCGGGTAGTGGTCCTCACGCGGGGGGGAGACGTAGGGCAGGTAGTGCACGCTCAGGCCGTCGAGAACCTGTTGCCGGGGCTCGCGCATAAGCTCGCCCAGAGCCCTGGCGGCGCCGGCCGGACCGGCCGACAGCGAGGAGCGGGGCGGCACCAGCCGGTGCAGGACGATCACCCGCAGCTCCGCGCCCGCCTCGCGCGCGGCGAGCGCCTGACGGTGCGTCCAAACCCCCCACACGGGGTCGCGGCGACTCGGGTAGAACTCGGCCACGACGACGATGCGTGGGGGCCTGCGCACGGGGCTCACCAGCGTCCGTGGGTCGCCAGCGTCAGGCCTGCTTCGGCGGCGCTGATGTGGGGGCGCTCGGCGAGGAAGGCGCGTGCCTCGGCGATCGCCTCCTCGCGCGGGTAGGCGGCGCCGGCCGGGGCCTGGCGATGGTGGATGGCGACGGCGTCGGTGATCCCGCAGCGCCAGCCGTGCCGGCGGGCGAGGGCCGCCCAGTGGACGTCGAGGCCCCAGCCCATGCGCAGCGGCGGGAAGGGCAGGAGCACCTCGAAGCTGGCCCGCGCGAAGGCGGTGACCGGACCGATCTCGACGAAGCTCGTCTCCCGTACGACGCTGCCGGGCCGGCGACGCGTGACCTCCCACGCCGCGTGGGAGTGCAGCCGGTGAGCGGGCTGGGCGAGGATCAGCTCGAACCGCTCGCAGAGGAACAGGAAGCGGTCGAGAAAGCCCCGCGGCAGCTCGACGTCGTCGTCGACGAGGAGCAGCCAGTCGTGCCCCGCGGCCGGGTGCTCTGCCAGCAGGCGGTTGAGGTTCTCGAACTTGCCGGCCGTGCCCGCGTCGGCGGTGTGCACCCGTACGTCATGGCGCGAGCGCAGGAGCTCCCGCCGGATCGCCGTCGCGAGCGTCGCCCGCTCGGGCCGGGTCACGCCGAGCACGAGCACCCGGCGCAGGGGCGGGGAACGCCGGGCGGCCAGGGCCAGGCGAGCGTTCCGGCCGCTGAGCAGCTCGCCGGCCCCCGCCAGCTCGTCCCGCGCCCGGCGGCGGATCGCGTCGAGGCCGCCGACCGTGCCGCTGGCCCCCGACAGGAAGTCCGGGCCGCCGGCGTCGCCCTCCGCGCCGGCGGGAGATGACGCGTTCGCGGGCCGGGCGGCGCCGGGATGGCGCGCGAGCGCCTCGCGCAGCCGTCCCGCGCTGTGTGCTGCCATCGTCAGCCCGGCCGGGCATCTGCGCAACAGCACGTGGCCGAGGCAGCCGAACAGCGTGACCAGCTCCTGAGGCGCGCTCGGGGCCCGGCGGCGACGGGCATCGAAGCGTCGCGCGCCGCGCCCGCGTGCGTATGCGGCCCGGCACAGCGAGCGCAGCCGTGCGTCCTCGCCGCTGCGCCGGTGCTCGACGACGGCGGCCGCGACGTACAGCGCCTGCGGCGGCGAGGCTCCCGCATTCCGTTCCTGCCACTCCTGCTCGTCGCCGCCGCCGCCGAGGCTCTCGTCGAACTCGCCCACACGTTCCAGCGCCGAGCGCCGGATCGCCATGTTCGAGCCCCAGGCGAAGCGGGTCGGGCCGTCCCGCTCGCCCTCGTCGAGCGTCGTGATGGGCGGCAGCTCCCGTCCGCAGGCGCGGGGCGCCGGGCCTTCGAGGCGCGCGAGGATGCGCCCCGCGAAGACATCGTCTTCGGGGTGCTCGCGGGCCGCGCGGAGGAGGGCCGCGAGCCAGCCCGGGCGGACGCGGACGTCGTCGTCGAGGAAGATCACGAGCGGGCCGCTGGTGTCGCGCACGCCCCTGTTGCGCGCCGCGTTGAGACCGGCCGCTGCGCCGGTGGCGAGGTAGCGGGCTCCGTGGCGCGCCGCGAGCTCGCGGGCGCCGGTGCCGCCGGGGCCGTCCTCGACCACGAGCACCTCGGCGCCGAGCTCGGCCGCCTGCCCGGCCAGCGAAGCCAGGGCGACCTCGAGGTAGGGAAGGCGTTCGCGGGTCGGGATGACGATCGAGGCGGGCGGCTCCATGATTGGCAAGAGAGTCTAGGTTTGACGCCGCGATGGTCCTCTTCCTGCACAACCGCTACCGCACCACGGGCGGTGAGGAGCGGGTCGTGGCGGACCTGCTGGCGGTCGTCCGTGAGCAGCTCGGCGAGCCTGCCGAGCTGCTGGAGCGAGACTCGGCGGCGATCGGCTCGGCTCGCGCCGCGGCCGGGCTGCTGCGGGGCGGGCTGGGGGCGGAGGCAGTGGCGGCGGCCGTCCGCCGCGACGGGGCGCGGATCGTCCACGCCCACAATCTGCTGCCCGCCTTCGGCTGGCGGTCGCTCGCCGCCGCCCGCGAGGCCGGGGCGCGAGTCGTGCTCCACCTGCACCAGTACCGGCTCGTGTGCGCCGTGGGCGTGTGCTTCACGGCCGGCGAGGAGTGCACCCGCTGCCACGGACGCAACACCCTCCCCGGGATCGCCCGCAACTGCCGGGGCAACCGGGCGGAGGCGCTGGCCTACGGCGCGTCGCTGGCGATCTGGCAGCGGCGCATGGCCGCGCTCGCCGACATCGTGATCGTGCCGTCCCGCTTCGCAGCCGAGCGCCTGCGGGAGCTGGGCGCGCCGCTGCCCGGCTCCGTGCGGGTGCTGGCCCCGCCGGTCGCGGCCACCTCCGCGGTGGGGGCGGCGGGGGAGGGCGCGCCGCGGACGGGCGAGGAGGGATACGCGCTCGTCGTCTCCCGGCTGGCGCCCGAGAAGGGGGTGGACGTGGCGATCGAGGCCTGCCGGATCGCCGGCATCCCGCTGCGGATCGCGGGCGAGGGGCCCGAGCTCGATGCGCTCGCGGCGCGGGCGGCCGGAGGCGACGTGCGGTTTCTGGGCAGGGTCGACGGTGACGAGCTCGCGGAGCTGCGGGCGGGAGCGGCGGTCGCGCTCGTGCCCTCCCGCTCGGCAGAGACGTTCGGGATCGCCGCCGCCGAGGCGATGGCTGCCGGCCTGCCGGTGGCCGCCAGCGACGTGGGGGCGCTAAGCGAGCTGCTCGACCCCGAGGCGCTGGTCGCGCCGGGCGATCCCCGGGCCCTGGCCGGGGCCATCGGCCGGCTGGCGGGGGACCGGAAGGCCGGCGAGCGGGGCCGGGAGCGGGTCCAGAAGCTGTGCTCGCCCGAGGCCGTCGGGGCGGGCCTCCGGGCCATCTACGCGGAGGTCTCGGCCGCGGGCGACCCGGCCGGGCCGGCTGGAACCGCAGCAGGCGATCCCTCGTAAGCTGGGCGCGTGTCCGCCACCCCCACGGCTCTGATCACGGGCATCACAGGCCAGGACGGCTCGTTCCTCGCCGAGCTTCTGCTGGAGAAGGGCTATGAGGTGACGGGATGGTCGCGGGGAGGCGGCGACGGCCCGCTCGGGCCCTCCGAGCACCTGCGCGAGCGCCTGTCCCTGCGTCGCGGCGAGCTGCTCGAGCCGGAGTCGTTGCGAGTGGCCGTGCGCGAGGTGGGCCCGCAGGAGATCTACCACCTCGCGGCGCCCTCATTCGTGCCCGCCTCATGGGCGGACCCGGCGCTGACGATGTCGGCCATCGCCGGCTCCTGCGCGGCGATTCTCGAGGCGGTTCGCGACAGCGACGCCGAGACACGGGTGTTCGTGGCCGCATCCGGAGCGATGTTCGGTGAGGCCCCGGAAAGCCCGCAGAACGAGCTCACGCCGTGCCGCCCCACCAACCCCTATGCGATCGCCAAGCTCGCCGGGCACCAGCTCGTCGGCGCGATGCGCCACCGCGACGGCCTCCATGCCAGCTCGGGGATCGTCTTCAACCACGAGTCCGAGCGCCGCCCCGAGCACTTCGTCACGCGCCGCATAAGCCGTGCGGCCGCTGCGATCGCCCTGGGGCTGGAGAGCGAGGTCACGCTCGGGTCGCTGGATGCGGTGCGCGACTGGTCCTTCGCGGGCGATGTGATGAACGGCGCCTGGCTGATGCTCCAGCAGGAGCACCCCGGCGACTACGTGCTGGCCAGCGGCGTTCCGCACACGGTGGCGGAACTGGCGAGCACCGCCTTCGCGTGCGTCGGCCTCGACGCGGAGCGCCACATCCGCGTCGACGACACGCTCGTGCGCGAGCCCGAGCGCACGCCGAACGTCGGCGACCCGTCACTCGCCGAGCGCGAGCTCGGGTGGCGCCCCGAGCTCGACTTCGCCCAGCTCGTCGAGCGGATGGTCCGCGCCGACATGCGCCGGCTCGAAGCGGCCGCGCAAAGCCGCTGAGCGTCCAAGTAAGCCCCTACACTGGCCCGGTTGCGCACGATCGGTGTCATCGGCCTGGGCTACGTGGGCCTGCCGCTAGCGGTGTCCTTCGCCCGCGAGGGTTGCGAGGTGGTGGGCGTCGATGTAGATGCCCGCAAGGTCGAGGCGATCCAACGGGGAAGCTCCTACATCGAGGACGTCTCCGATCAGGACCTGGCGGAGGTGCTGCCGCGGCTGAAGGTGGGCAGCCGCTACGCCTCCCTGGCCGAGGTCGACGCGGTGCTGATCTGCGTGCCCACACCGCTGAGCCGCAACCGCGAGCCCGACCTCGGGCCGCTCGTCGAGGCCGCCCGGGCGCTGGCCGGGGTGCTCGTCGCGGGCCAGCTCGTGGTGCTGGAGTCGACGACCTACCCGGGCACGACGCGCGAGCGGCTGCTGCCGCTGCTCGAGGAGTCGGGTCTCTCGGCGGGGCGCGACTTCCATCTCGCCTTCTCGCCTGAGCGGGTGGACCCCGGTCGCACGGACTTCACGATGCGCAACGTGCCGAAGGTGGTCGGCGGTCTCACCGAGGACTGCGCCGAGCGGGCGGCGGCACTGTACGAGATCGTGTGTGACGAGGTCGTCCGCGTCTCGAGCCCGGAGGCGGCCGAGCTGACGAAGCTGCTCGAGAACGTCTTCCGCGCGGTCAACATCGCGCTCGTGAACGAACTCGCGATGCTGACCGACCGGATGGGAATCGACGTCTGGGAGGTGGTCGAGGCGGCCGCCACCAAGCCCTACGGTTTCATGCGCTTCGACCCGGGGCCGGGCATGGGCGGGCACTGCATGCCCGTCGATCCCTTCTATCTGAGCTGGCGGGCTCGCGAGTTCGACATGACCACCGAGTTCGTCGAGCTGGCCGGAAAGATCAACCAGCAGATGCCCTACCACTGCGTGGCCAAGGCGCAGCGGGCGCTGAACGATCGCGGGCTGGCGGTCAAAGGCGCGCGCATCGCGATCATCGGCGTGAGCTACAAGCCCGGCGTGGGCGACGTCCGCGAATCGCCGGCCCTGAAGATCATCACTCTGCTGCGCGAGCTCGGGGCGGAGGTGCTCTACCACGACCCCCACGTGCCCGAGCTGGCCGAGTTGGGCCTGCGGAGCACGCCGTTCGAGCAGGCCATCGGCGACGCCGACCTGGCTTTGATCGTGACCGCCCATCCGGGCGTCGATCACGAGGAGATCGCCCGGCGGGCAAGGCTCGTGGTCGACCTGCGTGGCGTCACACGCCCGAGCGGCGCCGCCAACGTCGTGCGGCTGTGAGCGGGCCCGAGCGCGGCTCGGTGTCCTTCCCGGGCGGGCAGGGGCCGGTGCTCGGCGCCGAGGTGAGCGTCGGCGAGGACGTCGAGTTCGGCGCCTACGTGGTCGTCCACGACGGCACGGTGATCGGAGCGGAGTGCGTGATCGGCGACCATGCCGTGCTCGGCCGGCGGCCACGCCTCGCTCCGGGGTCGGCGGCGGCGGGCCTCGAGGCCGGGGGTCTCGAGCTCGAGCCCGGCGTCACGGTGGGGGCGGGTGCCGTGCTGTTCGCGGGTGCGAGGCTCGAGGCGGGCGTGATCGTCGGCGAGCAGGCCTACGTACGCGAGCGGGCCGTGCTCGGCACGGGCACGCTGCTCGGGCGGGGCAGCGTGGTCGACAACGACGTCCCGGTGGGAGCGCGGGTGAGGATCCAGACCAACGTGTACCTCGCCGCCGGCAGCGTGGTCGAGGACGACGTGTTCCTCGGCCCCGGCGCGATCACCAGCAACGACGACACGATGGGACGCCACGAGAAGGGCCTCCCGCCGGCAGGGGCGCTGCTGCGGCGCGCCTGCCGGATCGGCGCGGGTGTCGTGCTGACGCCCGGCGTGGAGATCGGCGAGGAGGCGTTCATCGCGGCCGGGGCGGTGGTGACGAAGGACGTCCCGGCGCGAGGCGTGGCGATGGGGGTGCCGGCCCGGGTCGTGCGGGAGGTGGGCGAGGAGGATCTGCTGGAGCGCTGGCGTCCGTGACGCCAGCTCGCCGTATAGGGACGGCTGGGACCCGGCGCTTTCGTTCGACGCTTGCTAGCCCGTGGCGTCGCAGGGCCTAGGTCCCAACGCGACTCTGTCGGTGAATACCATCGCGCCCGTCAGCAAGAAGTGATGCACGCCCCACGCCCAACCGAGCGCCCGGGAGTCTCCCAGGCCTACCCGGCCCCCCGCAGTGCCGCCACGACCTCTTCGGCCATCTCCCGGCTCAGCACCGGGCTGATCGGGATCGCCAGATGGCAGCGGGCCGCGTGCTCGGTGGCGGGCAGGTCGACGCCGTCTCCCCACTGGCGCATCGCCGGCTGGCGATGGACGGGGGTCCGGTAGTAGGGCTTGCAGCCGATATCCGCCGCGGCAAAAGCCGCTTCGGCGCGCTCGACCTGGGTGTCGCCGATCACGTAGAGGTGCCAGGCCGGCGCTGAGCCGGCGACGGGGAGGGGAAGTTTGACGAGCTCGCCGAGACCGGCCTGCTCGTAGTGGCGGCCCGCCTCGCGGCGGCCCTCGGAGAGACGGTCCAGGTGGGGGAGCTGGACCCGCAGGATTGCCGCCTGCAGCTCGTCCAGGCGCGAGTTGTAGCCGACCTGCTCGTAGGTGACCTTGTCGCGGGAGCCGTGGAAGCGGAGCACGCGGACCCGCTCGGCCAGGTCGGCGTCGCCGGTCGTGATGATGCCGCCGTCGCCGAAGCAGCCGAGGTTCTTCGAGGGGAAGAAGGAGAAGGTGGCCGCGGTGCCCAGCGAGCCGGGACGGCCGGCCTCGGAGGTGGACCCGGCGGCCTGGGCGGCGTCCTCGAGCACTGGCACGCCGAGCGCCTCGATGTCGGCGATCGGGGCGACGTTGCCGAAGAGGTGCACGGCGACCACGGCCTTCGTGCGGGGGGTGAGGGCGGCGCGGACCGTCTCGGCGGTCACGCAGTAGGTGTCCGGATCGATGTCGCAGAAGACGGGCCTTGCGCCCGTGGCCGGAATCGCCTCGGCGGAGGCGTAGAAGGTGAAGGAGGGAACAACCACCTCGTCGCCCGGGCCAACCCCCATCGCCCGCAGGGCGATCGTGATGGCCTCCGTTCCGTTGGCCACCCCCACGGCCCGGCCGGCGCCGCAGTAGGCGGCGAACTCCGACTCGAAGGCCTCGACCTCCGGGCCGAGGATGTAGCGCTCGCTGTCGAGCACCCGCGCCACGGCCTCGCGCAGCTCGTCGTGCAGGAAGGCGAGCGGCGTTGAGGTGTCGAAGAGTGGAACGGCCAGGGCCGTCAGCTCCCCGCCAGGAGTGCGAGGTCCGCGCGGGTCATCAGGCGGATCAGCTCCTCGAAGGTCGTCTCCGGCTTCCAGCCCAGGTCCCGCCCGGCCTTGCCGGGGTCGCCGATCAGGTGATCGACCTCGGCCGGACGCACGAAGGCGGGGTCGAGCGTGACGTACTGCTCGAAGTCGGACAGGCCCGCCTCGTCGAAGGCGACCTGACAGCACTCCCTGACCGAGTGGGCCTCGCCGGTGGCGATCACGTAGTCCTGCGGGTCGTCGCGCTGCAGCATCAGCCACATCGCCTCGACGTAGTCCTTGGCGTAGCCCCAGTCACGTTCGGCATCGAGGTTCCCGAGGCGCAGCTCCTTGACCAGGCCCTGCTTGATCGCGGCGGCGTGCCAGGTGATCTTGCGCGTCACGAACTCCAAGCCCCTGCGAGGGCTCTCGTGATTGAACAAGATGCCCGAGGTGGCGTGGAGGTCGTAGGACTCGCGGTAGTTGACCGTGATGAAGTGGCCATAGACCTTCGCGACGCCGTAGGGCGAGCGGGGGTAGAAGGGGGTGGTCTCGGTCTGGGGGACCTCCAAGACCTTGCCGAACATCTCGCTCGAGGAGGCCTGGTAGAAGCGGGCCTCTGGGCAGACTTCGCGCATCGCCTCGAGCATGCGCGTGACGCCCACGCCGGTGAACTCGGCGGTCAGGGTCGGCTGGATCCAGGAGACGGCCACGAAGGACATCGCCGCGAGGTTGTAGATCTCCTCCGGCTCGGAGGCGCGGAGCGTGTCCACGAGGGAGCGCTGGTCGAGGAGGTCGCCCTGATGGAGGATCAGGCGGTCGCGGAGATGCTCGATGCGCTCGAACTTCTCCGTCGAGGCGCGCCGGACCATCGCGTGGACCTCGTAGCCCTTCTCGAGCAGGAGCTCTGCGAGATAGGAACCGTCCTGTCCGGTGACGCCGGTGATGAGGGCTTTCTTGGCTGGCATTGGGCGGGAACCTTATCGACCGCCGCCGACCGGCCGCCGTCGCTTGCGGGCGGCCGGCTTGACCGCGGCCCCGCGCGCCGCCCGCAGCTCCCGTAGCCACGCCACGGTGGCCGCGATGCCCTCCTCGACGGAGATCCTCGCCTCCCAGCCGAGCAGCCTGCGGGCCTTCTCGACCGAGGGCCAGCGCCGCTGCACGTCGACGGCGAAGGTGGGCAGGTGCTCGAGCTCGAACGCCTCCGGGTCCTCACCGCAGGCCTCCCAGATCACCCGTGCGATCTCCGCGACGGTCATCTCGCGGGAGGCGGAGATGTTGAAGTCCTCGTTCAGCCCCGCCGGGGAGCCCATCGCCGTCACCACCCCGTCGGCGATGTCCTCGACGTGCGTGAGCGTCCGCGTCTGCTCGCCGGAGCCGAAGATCTGCAGGGGGCGCTGGCCGGAGAGGACCTTCTCGATCAGGTCGGGCACGGCGTGGGCGATGCCGGGTTCCTCGTCGGGCACCTCGCCGGGGCCGTAGGCGTTGAAGGGGCGGCAGATCGTGAAGGGCAGCCCGTGCTCGTCGTGGGCGGCCCGGCAGTAGACCTCGCCGGTCAGCTTCGAGAAGCCGTAGGCCGACTCTGGCACCGGACAGCGGGGCAGGTAGGCCTCGGTGGTCGGGTACTCCTCGGCGCGCTCGAAGACCATCGAGGAGGAGACGTAGACGAAGCGCGCCACGTCCGCGTCCAGCGCGGCCCGGAAGATCGCGTTGTAGAGGCCGTTGTTGACCTCAGTGAGGGTGTAGGGCAGCTTGTGGAAGTTGGCGATCCCGCCGACGATGGCGGCGAGGTGGATGACCTCGGTGCAGCCCTTCATCGCCGTGCGCGCCTCGGCGAGCACGCGCAGGTCGCCGGTGTGCACCTCGCAGCCCTCGCGCATCCACTGCGGGGCGAGGCGCTGGTCGGAGACGCGCACCTCGTAGGCCGGGTCGGCGAGCAGGCGCCGGACGACCGCGGCGCCGATCGTGCCGGCGCCGCCCGTGACCAGTACGCGGCTCACGGACGGGCCCTCGGCGGGGTGGGGCCGAGCGAGGCCAGCTCGGAGGCGTAGCCGAACACCTGGGCGGCCCCCCAGCAGTCCCATGGATCGACGACCAGGCAGTCCGGCGCCGCCCGCTCTGCGATCGCCCCGAGCGTGGCCGGGTCGCGGAACTCGGCGTGGTTGGCCGCGATCACCACCATCTCGGCACCCTCGATGGCCTCCTCCAGGGATACGGTCGGGGTGGGCACATGCGGGTCGTGCACGACGACGTCGGCCAGCTCGCGCTCCAGCAGCCTGATCAGCTTGTGCGCCAGCGAGTCGCGCTCGTCGTCCGTGTCGGCCTTGAAGGCCAGGCCGAGCACGGCGATGCGGCGGTCGGCGAGGGTGCCGAGGCGACGCTTGGCCCCTTCGAGCAGGAACAGCGGCACCGACTCGTTGACGCGCGAGACCGCCAGCAGCATCCCCGGGGCGTTCGAGCGCTCCTCTGAGAAGGTGAAGTCCTTGCGCAGGCAGGTGCCCGCCGTGAAGCCGGGCCGCGCGATACCTCCGCGGGGGTAGTCCCGGTTGATCAGGTCGATCACCTCGAACACGTTGGCTGCGTAGCGCTCGCAGTCCATCATCAGCAGGTTGGGGAGCGCGAAGTTCGTGTAGCGAAGGATGTTGGCCCAGATCTTCGCGAGCTCGGCCTGGACCGGCGTCGTCTGCACGATCGGCGCGCCGAACAGGCCGAACAGCTCGGCCGCCACCTCCCCCGAGCGGGCGCCCACGCCGCCGATGATGCATGGCAGCGTGTCGATCTCGGCCAGGAAGCGTCCCGCCGCGATGCGCTCGGGCGCGTGGGAGACGAACACCTCCTCGCCGATTTGAAAGCCGCGGTGCTTGGCCAGATAGCCCGCCACGAACTCCGTCGTGCCCGGTGCGATCGTCGAGCGCAGGATCAGCGAGTGGCCCGGCCCCAGCACGCCCAGCAGGTCGTCGAGCGCAGAGCGGATGTCGCGCATGTCTATCTCGATATGGGAGAAGGAGGGGGTGCCGAGCGTGAGCACGATCTGGCGGGCCTGCGCCGCCCCGGCGACGGAGGTGGTGAGCGTCAGGCGGTCCCCGGCGTGGACGCGGTCGAGCAGCTCCTGCGCGCCCGTCTCCTGGAAGGGCATTCGCCCCTCGCGCACGGCCTCGAGGCGGTGCGGGTCGTTGTCGACGCCGATCACCTCGAGCCCGCGGTCGGCGAAGGACAGGGCCAGCGGCAGCCCGACCCGCCCGAGGCCGACGACCGCCACGTCGGCGTTGCTCTGCTGGGCGCTCATCGAAGCCATGAGGTTAGCGCCGGGCCTCCCTGCGAAGCGGGCGCCCGCGGCCGTGAACGGCGGCTCTCACGCTTGGAGGCCTCGTTACCGACAATGGGGGCATGCATTCTTCCCGGCAGCTCCTGCCGACGGTCAAGCGCCGGCTCGGCCGGCACTACCGCGGGGCGCTGCGCCGGCTCGGCCACGCCGTCTTCGAGCGGGGGCTGCAGAGCACCGACCGATCGGACGTGTCCTCGGGGCACCTGTGGCTGTACAGGGCGATGTGGCGCTCGCGGGTCCGGCCTGGCGACGCCTTCCTGGATTACGGCTCGGGCAACGGGCGGATCCTGCTTCATGCCGCCCGGCTGCCCTTCGCACGCGTGATCGGCCTCGATCTCGACGAGCAGGCCTCGGCGGTGGCGAGGAGCAACGCGCTGGCGGCGGCCTCCCGGCGCCGCTGCAGGCGGATCGAGGTGATCACGGCCGATGCGACGGCTTGGAAGGTGCCCGAGGACGTGATGTTCATCTACCTGTACAACCCCTTCCGGGATGAGGTGTTCCGGGGAATGCTCGACCGGGTGCTCGAATCGCTCGATCGCCGGCCACGGCCTTTGAGGTTGCTCTACGCCAACCCGCTTTGCGCGGAGATGGTGCTCGCAACGGGCCGGTTTCGCCGCCTGCGCACGAGCCGCGGGCTGCGCTTCGACCGGCCGGCCCAGCGCATCGAGGTGTTCGAGGCGCTCGCGCCCGCGGAGGCGCTCCCGTGAGCATCCAACACGAGCTGATCAGCGACCTCGAGCGCGCGTCCGCCCTCAGCGAGGAGTGGGAAGCGCTCGCCGTGGCGGCCTCAAAGCCCGTGGCCAGCGCCGCGTGGGTGCTGGCCTGGTGGCGCCACGTCGCGCCTGAGGGCACGGTCGCTCGCGTCGTCGCCGTGCGTGACGGCGAGAGCCTGGTGGGCCTCGCCCCGTTCCACCTCGCCTCCAGCCGCCGCGGCGTTCCCGAGTTCCGGCTGATGGCGTCGGACTTCGGCGTCTGCATGGAGCCGCTGGCGCTGCCGGGACGCGAGTGGGATGTGGCCGGGGGGATCGCCTCCGCCCTGTCGGGCTCCGAGCCGGCTCCGGCGATGCTGAGCTTCGGCCCGATGCCGATCGCCTCGCCCTGGCTGGCGGCGCTGGGTGAGTCCTGGCCCGGTCCCCTGCCGCCGCTGCTCCGGCGCCGTCGCGTCGAAGGGTCGCCGGTGGTGCAGCTGCGGGAGGCGGGCTACGAGGAGTGGTTTCAGACGCTCAGCTCGAAACTGCGTCGCGACCTGCGCCGCTGCGAGCGCTCCTTCACGGAGGCCGGCGGCACGACCCGCTGGGCCGACGCCTCGACGCTCCGGGCCGACGCGGAGTCCTTTGCCCGCCTGCACTCCGGACGGTGGGAGGACCGTGGCTGGTCGCGCCTTGCCGATCTCGGCGGGCGGCTGCCGGACTGGCTGAGCGACGTCGGCGCGCCCCTGATCGGCGAGGGGCGCTTCGGCCTGTGCGTGCTCGAGGTTCGGGGCGAGCCCGTGTGCGTGGATCTGCACCTCAGCGCCGGCGGCGAGGTGGCGGGGGTCAACGTCGGCTGGGACGAGCGCTACGCGAAGCTCGCTCCGGCGAAGCTCGCGGTGCTGCGGGTCATCGCCGCCGCCTACGAGAAGGGCGCCAACCGGGTCGGCCTCGGCAACGGCAGCCTCTCGAACAAGGTCCGCATGGCCAACGGCGACGACCCGGTGGCCTGGACGGCGCTGCTGCCGGCGACGCCGCGGATGCCACTGGCCTATGCCCTGCTCGCCCCCGAGCTCGCCAGGGGCCACGCCCGCGAGCTGCTCACGCGCACGTTGCCCGAGCCGTGGCTCGAGCGGGTGCGCGCGGGCGCCAAGCGGTTGCGCCGTTAGCCGCGGCGGCGCAGGTGGGCGGCGTACTGGGCGGCGAATCCGGCGACGAAACGCGGGTTGTAGCGGGCGTAGCGCCGCCACAGCCGGCGCGGCTCGCGCGACAGCCGGTAGACCCACTCCAGACCCGACCGCTGCATCCAGCGGGGAGCCTGGGAGACGAGGCCGGCGTGGAAGTCGAAAGCGGCGCCGACGCCCACGAGCAGCGGTGCGGCCAGGCGCGGGCGCATCTCGTGCATCCACTTCTCCTGCTTGGGCTGGCCGGTGCCGACCCACACCACGGCGGCTCCCGAGGCGTCGATGCGGGCCGCGTCCTCGCCCTTCTCCTGCTCTGTCAGCGGCCGGAACGGCGGCGAATGGGCGCCCGCGATGAGCAGTCCCGGAAAGCGCTCCCGCAGCCGCGCCTGCAGCAGCGCCAGGGCCTCGGCGTCGCGGCCCCCGTAGAGGTAGATGGGCACGCCGCTGCGGGCCGCCCGGGCGCAGAAGGAGGCCATCAGGTCGGGCCCGTAGATGCGGGTCGCGCGCTCGTGCCCGAGCGCGCGCAGCGCCCAGACGAGCGGCTGGCCGTCGGGCGTGGCGAGCGTCGCCGCGGCCACCGCCGCCGCCGTGTCGGGATCCTCGCGGGCGCTCATCACGAGGTTGACGGCGGCGGCCGTGACGTAGCCGCGGGCGCCTGCGGCGATCATCTCGTCCATCCAGTCGAGAACTCCCTCGTAGTCGCTGACGGCCAGCCACACGCCGAGCACCTCGGCGCGCTCGGGCGGCGGGGGCGGGGCGACCCGGAGCGTGGGTTGGGAAGCGTCCTCGGGCGAGATTGCGTGAAGATACCTCGCGCCGTGACCATCGACGAGGACTTCTGGCTGGGGCGGCGGGTGCTCGTCACCGGTCACACGGGCTTCAAGGGCGCCTGGCTGTCGCTGTGGCTGCAGTCCCTCGGCGCGGAGCTGACGGGCCTGGCCGGCGGCGCGCCCACCAGCCCCTCCCTCTACGAGCAGGCCCGGGTCGCCGAGGGCATGCGCGAGCATCGCGGCGACGTGCGCGACGCCGCCGCCGTGTCGGCGGCGGTGGCGGAGTCGGGCGCGGAGGTGGTGCTGCACCTCGCCGCGCAGCCGATGGTGCGGCGCTCCCTGCGCGAGCCGGCCTCGACCTACGAGGTCAACGTGATGGGAACCGTCAACGTGCTCGAGGCGGTGCGGCGGGCCGATCGGGCGGTGCTCGCCGCGATCGTCGTCACATCGGACAAGTGCTACGAGAACCCGCCCGGCTGGGACCGCCCCTTCGTGGAGGGGGACGCCCTCGGCGGCAGCGACCCCTACTCGAGCTCGAAGGCGGCGGCGGAGCTGCTGACCGCATCCTGGCGGCGCTCGTTCTTCAGCGCGGAGGGGACGCCGAACGTCGCGACGGCGAGGGCCGGCAACGTGATCGGCGGCGGCGACCGTGGCGAGGACCGTCTGCTCCCCGACGCACTGCGTGCGGTCGAGAGCGGCAGGCCGCTGCTCGTGCGCAACCCCTCCGCGGTGCGCCCGTGGCAGCACGTGTTGAACCCGCTCGCCGGATACCTGCTGCTGGCGCAGGCCCTCTGCGAGCGCCCCGACGCCGCCCGGGCCTTCAACTTCGGACCGCCTCCGGGCGAGGCCAGGCCGGTCGGATGGATCGTCGAGCGGCTCTCCGAGCTGTGGGAGGGCGCCCTGAGCTGGCGTGCCGACGAGGCGCCGAACCCGCCCGAGGCCCACTATCTCGAGCTCGACTCGGCCGCGGCCGAAGCCGAGCTCGGATGGCGTCCCGCCTGGACGCTCGAGGAGGCCCTGGCGCGGATCGTCGAATGGCACCGCCGCCAGCGCGACGGCGAGGACATGCGCGAGCACACCCTGGGGCAGATCGCCCACTACGCCGGCGCCCCCGCGGGCTGAGGGTCGGAGACACCGCGGGCCGTCCGGCCCCGCCGTTTCGCCTGCAAACAGGCACCTTCTACGATCGTGTGCCCGTGGCGCTGGCCGCAGGGCCCCGCCGCTGGCACTCTCCCCTCATGAGTCCTGCCACGCTCCGCCGCTACCGCGCCGAGAGGCTGCTGGAGCGCGACTTCAAGACCCTGCGCAGCGCCGTCCTGGGGACCGTCGGCGCGCGTCTGCGGGCGGCCGGCGCCGCCCTCGACCAGGCTGAGCTGGACGCCTGCTACGCCATCGCCTGGCAGGGCCTCTATGCGGCAGCTCTGGCCGGCGAGGAGATCCTCAACCCGCGGGCCTGGCTCGTGCTCGTCACCTACCGCCGCGCGATCGAGGAGCTGCGCGCGAGACGGAGCGGCGAGGAGCCCCTGCCGGCGAGCGCGGGTGCCGAGCCGGACCTCGCCGGAGAGCTCGACGACCGCGACAGGCTGCGCAACCTGATCCACGGCATGCGCGCCCGGCTCGACCTGCGCGAGCGAGAAGCGGCGGCGCTCTGCTACCTGCACGGCTGTTCACGGGGCGAGGCGGCGCGGCGGATGGGCGTCAGCGACTCCCGCATGCGCAAGCTGATGGAGGGCAGCAAGGGCCGCGCCGGCGTCTCGGCGAAGGTCGGCGAGCTGGTCGAGACGATCCGCGGCGGGGACTTCTGCGAGCAGCAGGCATCGCTGATGCGGGCCTTCGCCTTCGGTGTGCTCGACCCCGAGGGCGAGCGCTACCGCCTGGCAGTGATGCACCGTCGCGACTGTCCCGCCTGCCGCCGCTACATCGTCTCGCTGCGGGGCGCCGCGGCCCTGTTGCCGCCGGTGCTGACGCTGCCCGGCGCCGGTGCCGGCAGCCTGACAGGGCTTGCCGGCCTCGGCCACCAGCTCGCCGGCGCTCCGGGCTCCACGTCGCTGGGCGCGTCGGCTGCCACCGGCGGCGGCGCGAGCGCCGGCGGGAGCTGGGCGCTAGGCGGGGGCCTCGGCGCGAAGCTCGCGGCGGGCTGCCTGCTCGTGGCCGGCATCGGCGCAGGCTGCGTGGCGATCGAGCACGGAGCGAAGGGCGGGCCGCGGAGTTCTGCGGCGGCCCCCCCGCGTCCCTCCGTGCCCTCGGCCCGGGCGCTCGCCCGCCCCGGTGCCTCGCCGTCCGCTGCGCCGGGCTCGGCGGGCGCCGGCAGGACCGCGCGTGTTCGCCACCCGCGGCCCGTGCTTCCGGGATCCTCCGAGTTCAGCCTCGAGCGGCAGGGCGCCGGGGCAGGCTCCCGGCGCGCGCCGCTCGCGCGCGCGGCCGCCGCCGGCCCGGCCGCGACCGGACCGCCGCCCGCAGGCACGCGGCACGGCTCCCCGGAGGCGGCCCTGCGGGAGTTCTCCCCCGGCTAGGACTGGGGGAAGACCCGCATCAGCTTGCGCACGGCGAGCGGGTTGCCCCTCGGCCGCAGCCGGCCGGTGGCGACGGCGTGGAGCGGGTTCAGGCGCTGGCCGACGATGTCGGCGAAGTCCTGCCAGGACACCCGCAGCCTCAGGTCCGGGCTCGCCGCCGCGCCTTGCCGGGCGGCCGTCGATCCGTTGTTCACGAGCAGATGCCAGGTCGGCACGTCCGGGTCGGTGAACTCCCACTGGAAGGTCACCGGGCGTCGCAGGCCGTGCCGCGGGTCGACCTGGCGGGTGATCGTGTCGAACATCAGGGCCACCGTCTCCGGATCGCGGCTGCTGGGCCCCTCCCGCACGCCGATGATCCCGGCTTTCGCGAGCGCCCGGCCGCGCTGTGAGAGCTCCAGCGGAGTCAGCCCGGGCGGCAGCAGCGGCGGACCCGGCAGCGACTCGACGGGCAGGCCCGCGGAGCGCAGCTTCGTGGTCATCGACGTCAGCCCTTCCACGCCGACGTCGTCGAATGTCGCACCGAAGGTGGTGATGTAGCTCTCATCCCAGCCCGGCGGCATCAGCACCTGGGCCGTGTAGCGCGTCACGTCGCGGAGCAGCGCCGCGACCGCCTTCGGCACGCCGACGGGGTCTTCGCGGTTGAGGTCCGAGAGCAGCTTCACGCCGAAGCCGATGTGACGCTGCTCGTCGGCGGCGATGTTCTGCATGCCCTCGCGGAAGGCGGGCAGCTGGTCGCGCCGCTCCAGATAGCCGCAGATGAAGTGCTGGCCGGGCTGTGCCAGGGCCGCCTCGATCACCACGTGGTAGAGCGTCACCGCGGCGGCCAGCTTGGCCGGCGAGCGGTCCGCGCGGAGCTCGTCGGCCATCGTGTCGAGACGGCCGAAGATCTTGCGGAAGCCCGGGCTCAGCTGTGGGCGGATCGCCGCCAGGCCGCTCGCCATCGAGCCGTCGCCGATTCCGCATACCTCCTGCATGAAGCGCTTGAAGAACACCGCGTGGCGCGCCTCGTCGACCTGCTGGGTCGTCAGGAAGTACTTCTGCTCCTCGCGCGGCGCCGCGTCGATGTAGGGCGAGAGGTTGTCGGCGACGGCATCCTCGCCCCAGAAGAAGAGGCAGTAGTTCCACAGCGCCGCCTGGCGCTCGAACTCCGTGAAGTCCTCCCGCCACTGCCGCGCGTCCTCGCTGAAGTCGAGCTCGGTCGCCCGCCAGTTGCCGCGCTCCCAACGGGCGTAGAGGTCCTCGTAGGAGATCGCGTCGGTGGGCAGTGCGGCAGGGTCTGGGCTCGGGGCGGTAGCGCTGGCCATCGTCTCCTCCGATTCAGGTGTGGATAACGGACGTTATCGGAATAGCGTTTGCTCTGTCAAGTAATATGCCGGGCATGGCCGGCACCTCGGCGAGCACCCGTATGACGCGCGAGCAGAGCCGGGCCAACACCCGCGAGCGGCTGCTGGCTGCGGCCCGGAGCGCGTTCGCCCGGAGCGGCTTTCACGGCGCCTCCGTCGAGGAGATCGCCTCCGAGGCGGGCTTCTCGACCGGCGCGCTGTACTCGAACTTCGAGGGCAAGGAGGATCTCTTCCTGGTGCTGATGGAGCGCGAGATCGACGAGCACGCCCAGGAGATCTCCGCGGCCGTGCGCGAGCGCGCCTCGATCTCCGAGCGGGCCGCGGGCGGCGCGAGGCAGTGGATGACGATGATCGAGCGCGAGCCGGAGGCGCTGCTGCTGTTCATGGAGTTCTGGGCCTACGGGGTGCGGGACGCTCGCATGCGTCCCAAGGTCGCCGCTCGTTTCGCTCAGATGCGCCAGGTCCTGACCGGCCTGATCGCCGACGGCGTCCGCGACTTCGACCTCGAGCTGACGATCCCGGCCGAGCATCTCGCCGTGGCGATCGACGCGCTCGCCGACGGCATCGCCCGCCAGAAGCTCGCCGACCCGGGGGCGGTGCCGGACGAGCTGATGGGCAACGTCCTCTCGCTGCTGCTGGCCGCGGTCAGTCGCCCGGCCGGCGACAGAGGCAGGCGTAGTGCACCGTGAAGGCCCGTCGCGCGAGCGCCGGCGCCACGCCGTCGAGTGCCGCTCGGGCGGCCCACTTGAGCCGCGCCCGCGCGCGACCCGCCCGTCCGGCCGCGAAGAAGCGGTGAACGTCGAGCGGTAGGGGGTCCTGCAGCTCGGCGGCGACCTCCAGGCCGGCGGCCGCGGCGATCCCCCTCGCGGCGGCGCGGTCGAGACTGTGCAGGTGGCCGATCTCGGCGGCGTGGCTGCGCTTGGCCGGGCGCCCGGCCGACCAGTTCGCCTCCAGGGGCACCTCGAAGACGACCCTCCGGCAGACCCGGGCGGCCTCGCCGAGCAGCTTCGCGGGCTCCGGCACGTGCTCGAGCACGTGGGACAGGACTCCCAGCTCGAAGGAGTCGCCCTCGAGCGGGAGCGAGACGCCGTCGAAGAGCCCGATCCGCGCCTCGCCGAGGGCCGCCCGGGCGATCGCCGCCGCCGGCTCGCTGATCTCCATCCCGGCCAGCCGCCCGCCGAAACCGCGCCGCTGCAGCTCGGCGAGCAGTGCCCCGTCGCCGCAGCCGACGTCGAGCGTGCTCGCAGGGGCGAGCTCGGCCCGCCGGCAGAGCTCGATCACGTGGTCGGCCTTGCCGACCGCGCCGAGCGAGCGCCAGCGCGCATAGACGTCCGCCTCGGGGCCGCCGTGCGAATAGGCGCGCTCGTAGAAGCCGATCAGGGTCGCGGAGTCCTCCACCGCTGTGATTATCGTTGCCCCGATGGCCAGCAAGCTCACGGCGTCGCTGCGCGCGGCGCCCGCGACGGTCCCGGCTCTCGCCGCCATCGCGCTGTGTGTGGTGTGGGCCACCGACCAGGCGGGCTATCCCGTAACCCACTGGGCCCCCGGCGGCCTGATCGTGCTCGGCCTGGTCGCGATCGCCGTCGCCGTCGTCGGCCGGCCGCTGTCACGGGCGTCGGTGCCGGTGCGCGTGGCGCTCGCCTGCCTGGCCGCCTACACGGCCTTCAGCTACCTCTCCACGCTCTGGGCGGGGAACCCCGGCGAAGCCCTCGAAGGGGCGGACAGGACGCTCCTCTACCTGCTCGTCTTCGCCCTCTTCGCGAGCTGGCCCCAGCGCGGCGCAACCGCCGCCGCGCTGCTGCTGATCTGGACGCTGTCGATCACGGGACTGGCGCTGTTCGTGCTGTTGCACATCGACGGCGCAGCCGCCTCCGAGCTCGCGACGCTGCTGCCCGGCGGGCGCCTGACCTTCCCCAGCGGCTACGCGAACGCCAACGCCGCCGAGTGGATGATGGCCTTCTGGCCGGCCGTGCTGATGGCCCGCGAGCGGCGGCTGGGATGGGCGCTGCGCGGCCTGCTCGCCGCCGCCGCCGTGCTGCTCGCATGTGTGACGCTGCTCAGCCAGAGCCGGGGCTCCCTGTATGCGACGCCCGCGATGCTGATCCTCGTCTTCGCCCTGCTGCCCGGCCGCACGCGCACCTTCGCCCTGCTCGTGCCCGTCGCGGCCGGTATCGCCGCGGCGACTCCCGCCGTGCTGCGAGTGGGCGACCACATGCGCGAAGGGCAGGTCGTCTCATCGACCCTGCACCACGCCGTGGGCGGCGCCCTGCTGGCGGCCCTCGTCGTCGGTCTGGTGGTTGGCGCGGGCGCGGCCTTGGAGTCCCACCGCACCCTCTCCGGCGGCGATCGCCGGCTCGTTCACCGGCTGACGGCCGCGGCCGCGATCGCTGCGCTGGTGGCCGTCCTCGCCGCCGGGCTCGCCGCCGCCGGCAACCCCGTGCACCGCCTGGAACACGCCTGGCACTCCTTCAAGGGGGGATACGGAGAAGGCGGCGGCAACCGGCTGTTGAGCGGCCTCGGCTCGAACCGCTACGACTTCTACCGCGTCGCCCTCGACGAATTCACGGCACATCCGCTGGCCGGCATCGGCGTGGACAACTTCTCCCAGCAGTACCTGCGCGAGGGCAAGAGCGAAGAGACGCCCCGCTACCCCCACAGCGTCGAGCTGCGCACGCTCAGCCAGACGGGCCTGATCGGCGCGCTGCTGGCGCTCGCCGGCCTGGGCGCCGCCCTGATCGCCACCCTGCGCGCCGCCCGCGGGCCCGACCGGCTCGGCGCGGCCGTCGCCGCCGCCGCGCTCGCGGGCTTCGGCTACTGGGTCGTGCACGGCTCGGTCGACTGGTTCTGGGAGTTCGCGGGCCTCGGCGCGCCGGCCTTCGCCCTGCTCGGCCTGGCCTGCGCGCTCGACCCTGGACGGCGCCCACGCCGTCGCGACGGCAGCGAGGAGGGAGCCGCCGCCGACGGGGCGGGCGAGGGTCCGGGCGCGGGGGCAACGCGCGCCGGTGCCGAGCCGCAGGGGGGGCCGGCGGAGGGTGGGGGAGCTTCCGCTCGCCGGGCTCCCGTCCGTTCGTGGGCCGCCGGGCTGCTCGTGGCCGTGCTCGTCGCGGTCGCGGCCGCACTGGCCCTGGCCGGGCCGTGGCTCAGCCAGCTGCAGGTGCAGAGCGCGGCGAGCGAATGGCCGAAGAACCCCTCCGGTGCCTACTCGAGGCTCAAAGACGCGGCCGGGCTGGATCCCCTCAGCGGTCAGCCCTACCTGATCGCGGGCTCAATCGCCCTGCGCCGCGGGGAACTGCGCCGCGCCGATGAACAGTTCCAGAAAGCGCTCGGACGGGTGCCCGACGACGCCTACGCAACGCTCGAGCGCGGCGCGATCGCCTCCACCCAGGGCCGTCGAGCGGAAGCAAAGGTCCTACTCGCCCGCGCGGCCGCGCTGAACCCGCGGGATCCCCTCACCCGCGAAGCGCTGCGGCTCGTCCTCCAGGGGCGCAGCGTCGACGTTCGGGCGCTGAACCGCCTGATTCTCGAAAAGGCGGAACAGCTGGCGTGAAACCAGCCACCACCAATTGAAATCGACCTCGACAGGTCGGCTGGGCTCCGCTAGCTTATGTGTCATCTCGTCGAATCGTCGAGGCTCGGGCGGGGGGCTCCGCTGAGTGCCAAACGGGCGTCGCGCACGCGGTCGAGTGGCATGGAATGAGGGCGCATCCGCCCCGGCCGATGAAGGGACCCCACGGTAGGGATCATGGGTAGGCAACGCATCACCACGATGGCCGCGCTCGCGGGACTGTCCTTGCTGTGCGTGTTCGCAGCGCCCGCCGGCGCCTCCAGCACGCTGCTGAGCGGCTACGGCGGGCCCGGCGAGGGCAACCAGGCGCTCCTCGGCTCGACGCTGATCGGGGGTGGCGGCAACGGCGGCGGCTCGGGGTCGGGAGCCTCCTCGTCGGTCTCCTCGATCGCGTTGCCGCAGGGCTCGAGCGCGGGCTCCTCGGAACCCGGTGCCGGGCACGCGGCCGCGCCGGGCAGCGCGAAGCGCTCGCGCTCGGGAAATGCATCCAAGGCGGCTCGGCCTGCGTACATCACCTCGACCGCGTCCGCGACAGGGACCGGCGGGGGCCGGACGCTGGGACTGACCGGTGCCGACCTGGTTTACATAGTCCTCGCCTTCGGGGCCCTCGCTCTGACCGCCGCAGTCACGGCGCGCTTCGCGAGGCGCACCGGCGGAGCGGGTGGGACGCAATAGGACAGAGAGCGGCTAAAGGGATGCCAACCAGCACCCGAGTAGTCATCTAAGGACGGAATTCCGCCAGCAATGGATCGCGCCCGAGTCACCCAACAGACGACATCAAGCACCATCTCGCTGCGAAGCGAGCTGGTTCACGACGCGCCGAGCCCGCGGGCTCTTCGCCGGGGCAGCTTCCACGGTCCGCTGCAATGGGCGCTGGAGGGTCCCGGCTGGGGGGTCGTGCGCCCCGTCAGCGACTTCCTGATGGTCTGGGTCGCGCTGATCATCGCGCTCGGCGGCGTCTCGCCGATCGTGAACATCGACTCCCTACGTGCGCCGCTGCTCGTGTTTCCGTTCGTGGTCGTGCTGCTGTTCTACATCCGGGGCCTGTACCGCACGAAGATGCGCACCCAGGTCCTCGACGGGATCGTGCCGGTGATCAGCGGCGTGTCGGTGGCGGCGATGGGTGTCGCCGTGCTCGGCATCCTCTTCAACCATGAAGTGCCCGAACAGGGGGAGTGGATCCGCGCGTGGTTCTACGCGCTCGTCGGCGTCGGCCTCGGCCGCACGCTGCTGGCGCTCGCCCAGCGCCACGCCCGCGCGAAGCGGCTGATCGGCAAGCCCGTGCTGATCATGGGCGCCGGCGTGGTCGGCGCGCAGGTCGCCAGGCGGCTGGAGAACCATCCCGAGTACGGCCTCGCACCGGTCGGCTTCCTCGACGAGGACCCTCGCTCGGTCGCCGAGGTCGGCGGGCGCGAGGTGCCGGTGCTGGGCACGATCGACGATCTCGAGGAGGCCGTCGCCCGCACCGGCGTCAAGAACCTGATCGTCGCCTTCTCCTCTGTCGCCGACGCCCGCGTCAGCCGCCTGATCCCGCGCTGCCAAGAGCTCGGCGTCGACGTCTCGGTCGTTCCCCGCATGTTCGATCTGATCAACGACCGCGTCGGCTACGACACGGTCGGCGGCCTGCCGCTGCTGTCCTTCACGGCGATCGATCCGAAGGGGATGCAGTTCGCGATCAAGCACGCCCTCGACCGCGTTCTCGCGGCGCTGCTGCTGATCCTCTTCTCCCCGGTGATCCTGCTCACGGCCCTGGTCGTGAAGATCACGAGCTCGGGTCCGGCCCTCTTCAAGCAGCGACGCGTCGGCCGCGACGGGCGCGTGTTCGACTTCTACAAGTTCCGTTCGATGCGCGAGGCGAAGCGCACCGAGGCGGATGGCGAGGACTCGAGCGCCCTGGACTTCCTGCTCGCGGGCGACATCGCGCCGGGCGGCGTCGAGGGCGAGGACCGGCGTACCCCCGTCGGGCGCTTCCTGCGGTCGACCTCGCTGGACGAGCTGCCCCAGCTGTTCAACGTCCTGCGAGGCGACATGAGCCTCGTCGGCCCGCGCCCGGAGCGCCCCGAGTTCGTCGAACTGTTCCGCAACGACATCATCCGCTACGGCGATCGTCACCGCGTCAAGTCGGGCATCACCGGCTGGGCGCAGGTCCACGGCCTGCGCGGCCAGACCTCGCTCGCCGAGCGGGTCGAGTGGGACAACTACTACATCGCCCACTGGTCGATCGGCCTCGACCTGAAGATCCTCGCGCTGACGATCGTGGCGCTGTTCCGCAACGCCGGCTAGGCCGTCTTCCTCAGATGCTCCTGTGGGCCGCCCGCGAGGGCCCGGTCCAGAGCTGGTACACGCGCACCTTCAGCCCGCTCGTTCCCAGCACGGAGGAGATGCCGACGGAGTATTCGTTGAAGCGGTTCTGGATGAACACAGCCCGGAAGCGCAGCTTGCCGCCCTTGAAGGCTTCGAGCTCCATGAAGTCCCCGACCGGGCCCGAGCCGCTGGCAACGACGTGCGAGCCGCTGCGGCGCAGCTTCAGCGTCACCGAGCTGAACGGCCCGGAGGGACGGTCGAATGCTTCGCCCAGCGCCTTGAAGGAGGGCTTGCGAGCACCGCTGACGCTGAGCGCGCCGAAGCTTTCGTTGCGCGAGTCCTGCAGCTTGTAGGCCGTCGCCGCCGCGAGATAGGGGGCACGGTCCATCTCCCGGAGCGCGTTGCGCAGGTTCAGCGCCTGCACCTTCGTGCTCACGCAGGCCTGTTCCTGCTCGATCTTGCGGCCGGGCCAGCAGCTCGTCCAGCCGAACTCGTCGAGCCACAGCGGCTTGGAGTCGCCGTTGGCGGTCTGGGTTTCCCGGATCGAGCGCAGCGAGCCCAGCGTGAGGTTGTAGAAGTGCACCGACAGGCCGTCGTAGTAGCCCTTGATCCCCGCCGCGTACAGCGCCTTCAGGAAGTTGCCGTTGGAGCCGACCAGCGAACCCCCCAGCACGGTGATCCTCGGCGCGGCGCTCTTCACCGCCGGGTAGGCCGCGCGCAGCAGGCGCGCATACTTGACGGCCTTTTCGGGCCCCGCGAAATAGTCTTCGTTGGCCTGGTCGGGCTCGTTCCAGACCTCGATCGCGGCCAGCCGGCTGCCGTACCTCTGGGCCAGCCTGGCCAGCAGCGATGCGTAGGTGGAGTTGTCGCGGGGCGGCCAGGAGCCGGCCCGGTCTGCACGTCCCGAGGAGCAGCCGGCGTGCACCGAGGCCGGAGCGGAGGACGCCCAGCACGGAGTGCTGGCGACCGTGGCCACGATCTTGATGCGGGCGGCTTCGGCATCGGCGACGAGGCGATCGGTGAAGGCGAGCGCGTGCGGATCGAGTCCGGGCCCCGTCGGCTCGAGTACCGACCAAGGGAAGTCCACGCGCACGAGACGCGCATGCAGGGCTTTGGCCTGGGCGATCTCGTGGTCGGCCTGGGCGGGGAGCGAGCCGCCGCTGAGCCCGGGGACGTCGACGCCGCCGAGGAAGCCCGTCGAGGCATGCGCGGCCGCCGCCGGCAGGACCGTCGCCGCTACCGCCAGCAGCGCGGCCAGCCTGCGTATCGCGCGATGCATTACGACGACGATAGACGGGCGAGGTCGTCTCACCCCCCGGTTCCCCCAACTGCGGGAGCTCACTGATTGCCCGCTAGGCTTGCCCCGGGATGCCGTCAACGTGGATCTGGATGCAGGTTGCGATCGTCGTCTTCGTCCTGATCGGAATGATCATCGCGATCACCAAGCTGGCGTGAGCTAGCGGCGCCGTCCCAGCCAGGGCACGCGGCGGCGGACGCGCGACGGGGAAGGCGTCGCCGGGCGCCGCGGGATCTCTCCGCCGGCGAGGATCGCCGCCGGGACCTCGCGGGTCAACCAGTCCTCGAGCCGATCCCATCCCGCCTCGGCCAGCTCGGCGGCGATCGAAGGCGGCCGCTGGACGGAGTCGTGCGCGTCCGAGGCGACGTTGTGGGCCAGTCCCGAGTCGAGTAGCGCGAGCGCCAGGCGTCGCGCCTGCGAACCGAAGCGCCCGACCAGCGAGCCGGAGGTCAGCGACGTCAGCACCCCGCCGTCGACGAGCGATTCGAGCGTCGCCGGGTTGCGATGAAAGGCCCGACAGCGCTCGGGGTGGGCGAGGAGCACTCGGTGTCCGAGCCTGTGCAACTCGCCGATCGTCACGTCCAGCCCGGCGATCACATCGGTGAAGGGCGGCTCGACGAGCATCCAGGGGCCGCCCCCGAGGCACAGCCCCGGGAGCTCGTCCGGGTCGAGCTCGGCGATCCGCGTGACGGCGACCTCGGCGCCCAGCCGCACCTCGACCCCGTAATCCTCGCCCCCGCGCGCCTCCTCGAGCGCGGCCCAGGCCGCCGCGATCGTCGCGGCGTCGTTCCGATATCGCGAGCTCACATGGGGGGTCGCCATCAGGGTCGTGATCCCGGCCGCGGACGCGGCCCGGAGCAGTTCGAGCGAGCCGTGCACCGAGGAAGGGCCGTCGTCGATCCCCGGCAGCAGGTGACTGTGCATGTCGATCATTCCCCGCCACCACCGCCGGCCAGCGCTTCGACCCGTCCGGCCAGCGGCTCCGGCAGCGCGTGAACGATCTGCTTGGCCCGGTAGCGCAGCACGAGCGGCGCCAGCTCCACGCGCGTCGCCGGCCAGCGCCGGTTGCGCACGATCAGCCCGCCCCAGGTCAGCGTGTCCTCGGCGTCGGCGAAGCGGAGCTTGTACTCGTGTGTGCCCACGCCGAGATCGAGCCGCCGCTCGCCGCGGCCGAGCGCGTCCTCGATCGCCGCGAGGATCGTGAGCATCGAGGGCTTCAGATCGGCATGCTCCTCCGACCAGCCGCCGTTCCAGTACTTGACCTCCTCGCCGGCCGCGAGGAACAGCTGCACCGAGATCGGCTGCCCCTGAACCTCGGCGACCCAGAGCCGAAGCCGCTCCGGGCCGAGCGCGGCGGCGGCTCCCGCCAGCAGCTCGGTGACACCCGGCCGGGCCAACCCCGACTCGCCGCGGCCCTTCCAGCGCAGACGGTGCAGCTCGAGCATCGCCTCCAGCCCGGCGCCCACCTCGCCCGGCTCGCGAAGCATCCGGACCCGTCCATCGCGCGCCTCCAGGCGGCGGCGCATGCGCCGCATCTGCGAGCGGAAGTTGCTCGAGCGGCTCGCCATCCAGCCCTCGAAGCCCCCGCTCTCCGGCAGCGTCACCGCCGGCGCCGGCAGCGCTGAGTTGCGGTACGGCGCGAGCTGGGCCCGTCCCCCGGCGCCGGAGGCGAGCAGCCGCCGCCAGGCCGAACCGGCCGGCACCGCCTCGAAGGCGATCAGGTCCGGCCGGGGGCGCATCGTCCCGATCGCCTCGCGCAGGGCAGAAGCGGCGGTTCGCTCGCGGCCGGGGGTGCAGAGCACATCGACGCGGTCGGAGATCTCGGCCCCGAGGAAGCGCACGTCGACCCTGCCACGCGGGCCGCGGCCCGCGAACCACGGGGCAAGCGCGATCAGCTCCTCGCCCTCGCGCACCGCGACGATCCGCAGCTCTGCGGACTCCGGCGCCATGCTGCGCCACCACGGAAGCATCCAGCCCGGGGCGCACAGCGGCAGCGACGCCCCGCGCGCGAGCTCGTCCCAGGCCGGCGCGATCGCTTCGGCGCCGCCCAGATCCGCGATGACTTCTGCGCGCGCCATCGGAGGGCTCACCATAGCCCCCCGCGTGGCCGTCGCTGATCGGACGGCGTGGATATGATCGCGCCGCGGCCACCGACGGGGCCGCCAGTCGACCGCGCGAGGAGGTCAGGATGTTCAAATCGATCGTGGTGGGGACCGACGGCTCGGACACCGCCAGTCAGGCCGTCCGCCAGGCCGTTGACCTCGCCCGGGATGTCGGCGCGAAGGTCGAGCTGGTCTGCGCCTATGAACCCGTCTCCTCCCAGCGCCTCAGCGAGGAACGACTCCAGGCGCCGGAGGATCTGCAGTGGACGATCAATCCGCGCGAGGACGTCGACGCGACGCTCGAGGCGGCCGCCGAGGTGGTTCGCGCGGCCGGTGTCGAGGTCAGCACCTATGCCCGCCAGGGGGACCCGGCCGACGCGATCCTCGATGTCGCCGAGGAGCAGGAGGCCGACCTGATCGTGGTCGGCAACAAGGGCATGACGGGTGCCAAGCGCTTCCTGCTGGGCTCGGTGCCGAACAAGGTCAGCCATCACGCCCCCTGCTCGGTGCTGATCATCCGCACTACCTAGGACGGCGCTCAGCCGCCGGCCGGGCGGGGGTGCATGCTGCGCAGCCGCTGCGCCGCGATCCAGCCGTCGTCGCGCAGCCGGCGCAACGGCCCCGTGCCGCCGACGTTGAAGCGGCGGGCCGTGCGGGCCGGGTCGGCCAGGTCGCGCCTCAGGGGGCGGGTGTGCCCACGCCGGATCTGCCGCGCGGTGCGCCGAAGGCTCAGTCCCTTCTCGGCCGGCAGGTGCCACAGGCCTATCGTCTCGGCGTCGGTCACGCGCGCCGCGTGGCTGCGCGGTCCGGTCGTGATCCGCCGGGCGACCGCGGAGAGGTCGGCGAAGCGGACACGGCCCAACGCGCCCGCGAGCGACAGGATCTGCTCCTCGTTGGGCAGCGTCTTGCCCTCCTCGGCAAGCCGCTCGTCGAGCTCCCCACAGGCGCTGACCATCTCGCGCAGCGTGCTCGGCGTGCCGCTCAGCAGCTCGCCCCCGACCCAGGGAGGCGTCTGCACGTCCGCGCCCATCGCCCGGGCCAGCTCACCGATCCCGTTGCGGGTGCGGCCGTGCACCTCGAAGCCGACCGTGTCCCAGTCCGGCGGGTAGTCGATGTACACGCAGCCGACCTGCCCGGCGGCCGGCGCGCTGGCGAAGACCCGTTCCGGGTTCGCCCACACACAGTCGAGGTCGGTCAGCCAAACCTGCCGGTCCTCGCCCAGCTCCGCGGTGCTGGTGAGGATCGCGTCGAGCACGTAGCGGGAGGACACGTAGATCTCGGTGCCGGGCTTGGGGCGGTGCGTGTAGGGCGTCGGCAGGATCCTCGCGCCGAGACCCTCGATCGACTCCAGCAGCCCAGCGCCGGCATGACCGAGCGACGCCCTGTCCGTCACGTTCGTGGCCAGCACGAGCTCGCAGTCGATCTCGCGGAGCGCCAGCGTGGCGACCTGTGTCAGCGCGCACTCCAGATACCGCTGGGCGACCAGCGCCGCGGAGCCGCCCGCTCGGGCCGTCGGGTAGTAGAAGCCCTCCTCGGGCTCGTGGACGTAGAGGTACTGGACAACGACGGGTGTCGAGGCGGCCTTCATCGTCTGCGGTCGTATTCGTCGCTATCCACCTGGACCTTTAGGAAAGCACCGGGGGCCGGCGGACCCGGCGCTACCCGCCCGCCGTCCTCGCCCGCAGCCGGCGCCCGGCCTCGGGCAGCAGGTAGCGGACGGCCGGCAGCGGATCGCGGACATTCCACATCGAGTGCGCCGCCAGCGGTGCCGCGACGAGCGCATCCAACAGCCCCGCAGGCCCCTGCGCGTAGCCGGCGGCGAGGTCGCGGTTGAGCCACTGGAAGCGGGCGCCCAGGCGTGCCTCGCGCCGCGCGCCGCCGCCCCAGGGGTCGAGGCCCAGCGCGTCCCGGGCCCAGATCGCCGGGACGTTCACCCCGGCGGCTATCGCCAGGGCCATCGAGCCGTAGAAGCGTCCGTTGAAGTCGGTGATCGCGACCGTCCCGTCGGGGGCCCGGAACAGCTCGATCTGCGCGAGCCCCTGCCAGCCGAGCTCAGCGACCAGCCGGGCGATCCCTCGCGAGAGCTCCGGGTCCGGCGCCACGACCCGGCCCAGCACCGTGTCGCCCGCTCCCGGAGGCCAGGTCCGGGTGGCCTCCTGGTGGATCTCCGCCAGCATCTCGCCGCCGCGCCCGGCGACGATCACGACCGCTCCCATCGTGCCGCTGAGGGGACGCTGGAGGAGCGGCTCGCCACCTTCGGCCACCGTCCGCTCGACCAGCGCCGCCGCCTGCTCGGGCCCGGGGAAGATCTCCGTGTCGAAGCGCTGCGGCACGTGGTTTCGTGCCTTCACCACGACCGGCCCCGACCAGGTGGCGAGGGCCGCTTCGTCTGCCGGCTCGGTGTGGGGAGCGTTCAGGCCGGCCGCCAGCACGGCATGGAAGAGGTCGAGCTTGTCGAACGTCCGCCGTACGACCTCGTAGGAGGCGTAGGGCCAGACCGCCGGGGCGATCGCCTCTCGGCGTCGCGAGAGGGCCATCAGGCCCGATTCGTAGGAGCAGAAGACGATCTCGTAGCCCCGCTCGGCGACCGCCGCAGCGACGTCGGTCAGGAAGCCCTCCTGCTGATCGCCGGCGTCACGCACGTGATGGTGCGCCCGCGCGTAGCGCGAGAGGCTCGCGAAGCTCGCTTCGGGCGCGCCCGTGCCGACCTCGAAGCCGGCCGCCGTCAGCGCGCGTACGGCGACCAGGGTCGCACGGTCGCGGGCCTGGTCGACGAGGAGGGCGCGCATCGCCCGGCAGCTTATTCGAGCCGCCGCGGCGGCCCACCGGGTCCGGGCCGGGGTTCGTCGATCCGCCGACGGTCGTCCACGAGGCCGGGGATAATGCCGCGCGATGAAGATCGTGAGCGTGATGACGACCGACTCCAGCGGCGGCGCCGAGTTCGCCGCTCTGGAGATGCTCGAGGCGCTTCGCCAGCGGGGGAACGACACGGTGATGCTGACCGACATGGCCGGTATCGGCCGTGACACCGGCGTCACTATCCGCCCTATCGAGCTCGGTCCGAAGCTCTCGACCGGCAGCTGGGTCGCGCTGGCTGCGCGCTGGCCGGTGCTGCTCGGGCGGCTGCGCGCCGCTCTCAAGGCCGAGGCGCCCTACGAGGTGCTGCTCGTCCACTACAAGAAGGAGCAGCTGATGGCCCGGATGCTCCCCGCCGAGCTGAGCCGCACGGTCGTCTGGTCGGAGTGGGGGCCGGTGCCGTTCCCGATGCGCAAGGGCCTGCCCAGGCGCGCCTATCTCTCGGCGGCCGAGCGGGTTCCGCTGGTGATGGCGGTCTCGGAGGGGACGAAGCGCTCCGTGACCGAGGTCGGTGTCGATCCGGCGAAGGTGACCGTCGTGCCGAACGTGCTTCGCACCGACGAAATCCGCTTCACCGAGGAGGGCAGGCGGCGCGTGCGCTCCGAGCTGGGGATCCCTGCCGACGCGTTCGTCGTCGGCTGCATCTCGCGCTTTCACTTCAAGAAGCGCAACGACGTCGTGGTCAGCGCCGTGATCGCGCTCGATGATCCCCGTGTGCACCTGCTGCTGGCCGGCGACGGCGAAACCGAAGCCGAGCTGCGGGAGCTCGCCGCGCCGCTCGGGGCGCGCGCCCACTTCATACCGACGCCGGGCCGCGAGGTGCCCGAGGTGCTGTCGGCCTTCGACGTCTCGGTGTTCTGCCCGAGCCCCACCGAGGGGGCGCCCCGCGCCGTGATCCTGGGGATGCTGGCCAGCCGGCCGTGTCTCTCGACGGGCGCCGAGGGCGTGGCCGACATGATCTCGCCCGAGATCGGCGGCATCGCCAGCCCGGAGAACGACCCCGAGTCGCTGCGCGCGCTGCTCGTCCGCTACCTCGACGATCCCGAGCGGGTCGCCCGCGAGGGCGCTGCCGCCCGCAGCCACGCCGAGCGCACCTACGCCGCCCCGGTCGTCGCCGGCCTGATCGAGGGTCTGTTCGAGAAGGCGATCTCCGCGAACGGAGCGCGCGCCGGCGGATCATGAGCGCCCCGCGCCCGCGGCGGCTGCTGATGATCGAGCAGGGCGGACGGGGCGGCGTTGCCGACTACACCGCCGCGCTCCTTCGCGCCCTCGCGGCGCTCGGCTGGCAGATCGACCTGGCGAGCGCCGACGATCACCTCTACGAGCAGGTCCCGGGCGTGACCCCGCGCCCGGTCTTCCACTACGTCCGCGAGACAGGCTCCCTCGGCCGCGCCCTCAGCCGGCTCCGTCTCAAACGACCGCTCAACGGGCTGCTGTTCGTGCTCGCCCTGCCGCGGCTGGTCCGCCTCGCCAGGCGTGCCGACATCGTCCACACGCAGGGCTGGGAGATACCGCAGCTCGGTCTCCCGGCGATGGCCTGCCTACGTCTTGCCGGGCGGCCGGTGGTGCAGACCGCGCACGGAACATTCGAGCGCGCGAGCCGCTTCCTGCGCACCCGTGCCGTCGTGCGCGAAGCCACGGCGCGGCTCGCCGCCCGGACGATTGTCCACACCGAGGCAGATCTGAGGAGGCTCCCGCCGGCTGCCAAGCGAGGTGCGGCGGTGATCCCCCATGGGGAGTACGGGGGCCTCGCGCGGGCGGGCGGCAGCGCCGACCGCACCGCCTCGAGGGCTGAGCTGGGCATCGCGGCGGACGCGCCGGTCACGCTGATGTTCGGCCAGTTGAGACCCGACAAGGGCCTCGGCGACCTGATCTACGCGGCGCGGCGCGTGCCCGGACTGCATCTGCTGATCGGGGGCCAGGAGGCCGGTGGGCTCGCCGAGCAGGCGCAGGCGCTCGCCGAGCCGGAGCTCGCGGGCCGCGTGACGATCCGCGAGGGATTCCTCGAGATGGCCGAGGCGGCACGCCTGTTCGCGGCAGCCGACACGGTGGCGCTGCCCTACCAGGTCGCCAGCCAGAGCGGGGTGCTGCTGCTCGCATACGGCTTCCGCCGTCCCGTCGTCGTGTACCCCGTCGGGGGCATGGCCGAGGCCGTGATCGACGGCGAGACGGGCTGGATCTGCGCGCGGTCGGACCCCGAAGCGCTCGTGGCGGCGCTCGCCTCGAGCGTCGAGGCCGGGCCCGAGGAGTGCCTGCGCCGCGGCGAAGCCGGCGAGCGGCTTGCGAGCGAGCGCTACTCCTGGGAGGCGATCGCGCGCAGCACCGACGCGCTCTACCGTGAGGTGCTTGGCGATCGCTGAGGACACCGAGCTGCGACGCAGCACCCGCCTGCTGCTCGGCCCGGCCGCAGCCGAGCAGGCGGCGCGGATCCGGGCGGTGCGGAGGGCGCTGCGTCAGCGCCCCGTGCCCTCGGCGCCGGTGCGTTTCGCCCAGCGCGTACAGCGCAAGCTCGGGCGTCTGGAGTATGAGCGCGCCGTCGCCGAGCCGCTGCTCGCAGCCCGCCGCGCGGCGCTCGGGCCCGGCGCAGAGGGCCCGCCGCGCTTTCTTGTGCGCGTCGACGAGTTTCCCCACTACCTGGCCGGAGACCGCCCCGAGCGCTACGGCACCGGCGCCTACCGGCCCTTTCACGAGCTGATGCGAGATGCGGGCGTGCCCTATCTGATCGCCGCCCTGCCTCGCGTCCCCGCCGATCCCCTGAACCCGCAGGCCACGAGCTGGCGCGAGCTCGACGGCGAGGAGCGCGAGCTGCTCGGAGCGCTGCCCGCCGAGGGCGTGTCCTTCGGCCTCCACGGCCTGGACCACCGCACCCGCCATTCCTCCCCCCGCCGCCACTCCGAGCTGTGCGGCCTCAGCGCGGCGGCGACAGAGGAGCTGCTCGACACGGCGATGGCCGAGCTGGAGACCTCGGGGATTCGCCCCCGCGTGTTCGTCCCCCCCTACAACCGCTTCGACGCCGCCCAGTACGAGATCCTCGCCCGCCGCTTCGACGTCGTCTGCGGCGGCCCCGAGTCCGTCGGGCTGCTGGGCTTCCAACGCTCCCCCGTGTGGCGCGGCGAGGCCGTCTACCTGCCCTCCTACCACCCGCTCTACGGGCACGCCCGCGAGGTACGGGCCGGCGCCCGGGCGCTGATCGAGCGCGGCGCGGCTCTGTGGGCGCCGATCGTCCTGCACTGGGGCTGGGAGGCCGACGAGGGCTGGGCCGACCTCGAAGGGCTGCTGGAGGCGATCGCCCCGTACACGGCCCACTGGGACGACTTCCTGGCCGAGGTCGACGCGAGCCGCGCCGTGGCCTGAGGACAGGCGCCGAGCGCGGCGGAGGACCCCGCCGCGGGCCGGACGCCCTCGGGGATCGTCCAGGGCGCAACGTATTCTTGGGCTGTGCCCGATCCCCTCGCGCCGAACACCCTGTCGGCCCGGTGAAGCGCGCGGTGATCCTCGCGGGCGGCGAGGGAACTCGCCTGCGCCCCTACACGACCGTGCTGCCCAAGCCGCTGATGCCGATCGGCGACCGGCCCGTGCTCGACATCGTCGTTCGCCAGCTCAAGGCGCACGGCTTCGAGCGGATCACGATGGCGACCGGCTACCTTGCCGAGCTGATCGAGGCCTTCTTCCGGGACGGCGAGAGCTACGGCGTGGCGATCGACTACTACCGCGAGCGGGAGCCGCTCGGCACCGTCGGGGCGCTGGCGCTGATCGACGGCGTGGCCGATGAGGACGTGCTGGTGATGAACGGCGACGTGCTGACCGACATCGACTACGGAGCGCTGCTCGAGCGGCATCGAAACAGCGACGCGGCCGCGACGATCGCCACCAAGGAACGCCAGATTCAGGTCTCGCTGGGGGTGCTCCGCTTCGGGAACGAGTCCGATCCCACGCTCCTGACCGGCTACGACGAGAAGCCTTCGATCGACTACGTCGCGAGCATGGGCGTGTACTGCTTCGCGCCCCGCGCGCTGACCCACATCGAGCCGGGCGAGCGGCTCGACTTCCCCGATCTGATCCTGCGCCTGATCGCGGCGGGCGACGTGGTCCGCTCGTGGCTCAGCGAGGACTACTGGCTCGACATCGGACGCCACGACGACTACGAGCAGGCGCAGGAGGAGTTCGCCTCCGTGCGCCACCGTCTGATCCCGCCCGAGTAGCCGGCCTCAGGCCGAGACTGCCCGGCGGACCGCTGCGACGACGGTCTCGACTTCGTCCGTGCTCATCGAGGAACTGAGCGGCAGGGCGCAGTGGCGTTCGGCGACCTCCGTGGCGGCCGGCAGGCCGTCGGCGGGGGCGCACGAGCGGTACTCGGTGAAGCTGTGCAGCGCCGGGTACCAGGTCGTCTGGATGCCGGCGGCTTTCAGCTCGTCCCGGAAGCCGTCGCGCCGCTCGCGGTCCGCCAGCAGGACCGGGAATGCGAAATGCGATGCGCGCTCGACCGCCCGCTCGTCGAAGCACAGCTCGACCCCGGCGACGTCCTGCAGGCGCTCGCGATACTCCCGCACCGTCGCCCGCCTCGCCTCGAGGCTCTCGGGCAGGCGCCCGAGGCGGCTCAGGCCGAGCGCCGCGCGCGGCTCGTCGAGCCGGTAGTTGAAGCCCACGTCGGTGATGTCATAGGCGGGGTCGTGGCCACGGTGGCGGTCCCAGGTGCTGCTGGTCAGCGCGTGCGAGCGCAGCAGTCGCACGCGGTCGGCGAGCTCCTCGGCGGCCGTCGTCACCATCCCGCCCTCGCCGACGCACAGCTGCTTCTTGGAGAAGAAGCTGAACGCTCCCAGCTCCCCGATCGTCCCGACCTGGCGGCCGTCGTCGTCGAGCAGCGCGCCGATCGCCTGGGCGCAGTCCTCGATCAGCTTCAGACCGTGCTCGTCGCAGAGCGCCCGCAGCGCTGCCGCCTGGGCCGGATATCCGCAGAAGTGCACGCCGATCACGGCGCGGGTGCGAGGAGTGATGCGCCGGGCCACGTCGGCGGGGTCGATGTTGAACTCACGCGGCGAGACGACATCGCACAGCACGGGTGTCGCGCCGACGTAGCGGATCGCGCTTGCGCTGGCCACGAACGTGAAGGCCGGCACGATCACCTCGTCACCGGGACCGAGCCCGGCGGCGAGGCAGGAGAGGTGCAGCGCGGCGGTGCCGCTCGACACGGTCACCGCGTACGGCGATCCCGTGAACTCGGCCAGCGCCTGCTCGAAGGCGCCCGTGCGCGGGCCCATCGTCAGCCAGCCCGACTCCAGGCAGTCGAGCACCGCCCGCACGTCCTGCTCGGGTACCTCGATCGTGGTCAGCGGCACCTGCCAGTCGGTCATCGTGCCACCGCCTCCGAGAGCCCCGCCACGACCCGGTCCTGATCGTCGTGGCTCATGTGCGGGTAGAAGGGGAGCGTCAGCTCGGTGCGCGAGGCCAGCTCGGTGATCGGCAGCGACACGTCCGGGTAGCGCTCCCGGTAGGCCGAGAAGCGGTGGATCGAGGGGTAGAAGATGCTCGTCTGGATGCCGCGCTGGCGCATGCGGCTCGAGACCTCGGCCTGGCGGCCGTCCTCCTCGATCATGATCGGGATCACGTAGCAGGAGGAGCTCGGCACCTCCTCATCGGTGAACGGCACGATGATCCCGTCGACGCCGGCGAGCAGCGAGCGGTAGCGCATCGTCAGCTCGCGGCGGCGCTCGATTTCCTGCTCCAGGCGTCCCATCCGCGACAGCAGCAGAGCCGAGCGCGGCTCGTCGAGGCGGTAGTTGAAGCCGAGCCCGACCACGTCGTAGGTGTCGGTGCGCCCGCTGTGTCGGTCCCAGGTGCCGCTGGTCATGCAGTGGGAGCGCTGCGAGCGGACGAGTGCGGCGACCTCGTCGGAGTCGGTGCAGAGCAGGCCGCCCTCGCCGACCGAGAGGACCTTGTTGGAGAAGAAGCTGAACGCCCCCGCCAGGCCCCAGGTGCCGAGCTTGCGCCCGTGCAGGGTCGCGCTGGGAGCGTGTGCGACGTCCTCGATCAGGGCCAGGCCGTGACGGTCGCAGATCTCCTTCATGCGGTCCGCGGCGGCCGCGTAGCCGGCGTAGTGGACGATGCACACGGCCTTCGTGCGAGGTGTGATGCGCCGCTCCACGTCCTCGGGGTCGAGGCTCGGCACCTCGCGCGAGACGATCTCGGCGAAGACCGGTGTGGCCCCGCAGTAGAGCGCGGCCGCGGCCGTGGCAGCGAAGGTGAAGGAGGGCACGATCACCTCGTCGCCGGGGCCCACGCCCGCCGCCAGATAGGCGAGGTGCAGGGCCGCGGTGCAGCTCGAGACGGCGATCGCGTGACGGGCCCCGAGGTGCTCGGCGAAGGCCTCCTCGAAGGCCGCCGTGCGCGGGCCCATCGTCAGCCAGCCGGAGCGCAGCGTCTCAGCGACCGCCTCGAGGTCCTGCGGCTGCAGCTGCAGGTCGAACAGCGGCAGCTCGGGGAAGGTCTCGGTGGATGCCATCGCGGCGGTTGGAGCCAGGCTCGGATGCCCGCTCAGGGGATGTTCTTGTAGCGAGGGTCGTACGGGTCGCCGAAGCGGCCCTCGTCGAGCGCGGCCATGATCTCGGCGATCCCGTCGGGCACCGTCATCAGCGTCTCGAACCCGAGCTCGGCCTTGATCTTGTCGAAGCTGACCTTGTAGTCCCGCGGGTCCTCGTCCTTCTTGACGTAGGAGACCTTGCCCTTGTCGGTCTGCCGACCGATCTCCTCGACGATGTCGAGCTTCCGGTAGTTCTCGCCTGAGCGGCCCGCGTTGAAGACGTTGCCGCCGACCTTCTCGACCGGCGCCTCGAGCACGGTCCGCACCGCCCGGCCGGCGTCGCGGACGTGGATGTATGGCCGCCAGAACTGCTCGCCGAAGACTTCGAGCTCGCGGTCGGCCCACAGTTCGCGTGTGAACTCGTTGACGGTCAGATCGAAGCGCATGCGGCGCCCGACGCCGTAGACGGTGGCGAAGCGCAGGCACGTGGGGGCAAGGCCGTTGCCGGTGCCGCCGCCGAGGATCAGCTTCTCCATGCCGACCTTCTGCTCGGCGTAGAGCGAGACCGGGCGGAGCTCGCCATCCTCGGTGATCGGCACTGTCGGGTCGGCCATCCTGCCGTAGTTCGAGCAGGTCGACGCGAACACGAGACGGCTCACTCCGGCGCTCTTGGCGTCGGCGACGAGCGCCTCTGTGGCCTGCACGTTGACCTCGTCGGAGACCGCCGGGTCCAGCGCGCAGGCGGGGTCGCCGACGATCGCCGCGAGGTGGACCACGGCGTCGGCCCCCTGCAGAGCCCGTCCGCGGGCCGCCTCGTCGCGGATGTCTCCCCGGATCACCTCGATGCCGGCCTGCTCCTGCTCGGCCGCGATGTCCTCCTGGCCGTGGAGCAGGGAGTCCAGCACCCGCACCTCGTGGCCGTTCTCCTGCAGCTCGCGTGCCAGCAGCGATCCGATGTAGCCGCTGCCGCCGGTGATCAAGGTCGTGCCCACGTCGTGCTTCCTCTCTGGTCGTTCCGCCGTGCCGGCCGCCCGCGTCGGCGACGCGAGGAGTCGTTGGCCACTGCGATGCAGAGCCTCACAATGGTATAGCCGCTATCGGCACGGCCCCCTGGCGGACTTGAGACGCCCGGCGGCCTATGGGCCCGCGCTGCCTGCAGGATCTCTCAGGCACCGCCGATGTAGGGATAATCGTGACCCCTTTTCGAACGAGAGCAGCGAGCAGATGTCGACCCTAGCCCGCCACGCCACGCGCCAGCGCGCCGCCTCCGACATCGCGATGCAGGTCGTCGTGCGGGTGGGGAACCTCGCGCTGGGCGCGTTCGTCACGGCCCTCGTCGTCCGCACCCTCGGCACCTCCGGCTACGGGCAGTGGTCCACGCTGTTCGCGGTCACGGGCCTCGTCTCCTACTTCGCCAACTTCGGCATCGAGGGCGTCGCGCTGCGCGAAGCGGCCCGCGTGCCCGAGACCGAGCACGAGTGGATCGGCTCGGTGATCATGCTGCGCCTGATCCTGCTCGGGCCCGTGATGGCCCTCTGCTTCGGCGTGCTGCTGCTGCTGCCCCACACCGATCAGATGCTGCTGGCCGGGGCGATACTCGTCGTAGCGATGCCCTTCGGCGGGGTGGGCGCGCTCGGGCTCCTGTTCCAGCTGCGCGTCGACAACCGCATCCCGATGCTCGTGTTGACGATCCGCAGCATCCTCTGGGCGGGCGCCGTCGTGCTGATCCACGTCGAAGGGGGCGGCATGGTCGCCTTCGCCGCGGCGCTGGTCGCCACGAACCTCGTCGGCACGCTGGTCCAGACGGTGGCGGCCCTGAAACTGGCTGACCGCCGGCCGCGCCCGATCCTCAAGCACGTTCGCAAGCTCGTCCGGATCTCGATCCCGATCGGGCTGTCAGGCCTGCTGATCATCGCCTACGCCCAGATCGACCAGGTGATCGTGTACTCGATCTCCGGGCCCCACGAAGCGGGTCTCTACGGCGCCGTCTACAACATCCTCAACCAGTCGCACTTCGTTCCGATCTCGATCCTCACGACGCTCTCCCCCGTGCTCGCCGCCTCCTGGCCGCACGACCCGGTGCGGCTGAGGCGCACCGCCCGCCTCACCGCGGAGCTGCTGTCAGTCGTCTCCTTCGGATCCCTGGCCTTCGCGATCGTGGCGGCCGTCCCCGTCGTACAGCTCCTGTTCGGCTCTGAATTCACCGAAGCGGCGCCGGCGCTGCCGGTGCTGCTGGGCGCGTTCGTGCTGATCTCTTACGGGTACCTCAACGGCAACCTGCTGCTGGTCTTCAACAAACAGAGCAGGCTGCTGCGGATCAGCCTCTACGCCCTCGTCGTGAACGTGGCCGGCAATCTCGTCCTCGTCCCGCTCGTGGGCTTCATGGGCGCCGCCTGGATGACCCTCCTGACCGAGGCGGTCGTGTTCTTCTTCACCACCCGGCTCGTGTCCGCCGAGCTCGGGATCCGCCGGCCGGCCGTGGGGCGGGTCGCGCGCACGGCCCTCGCCGCACTCGTGCTGGGCCTGCTGCTCGGCGCGATGACCTTGTTCGACGCGCCGCTCGTGGCGCTCGCCGCCGCGGCCTGCATCCTCTACCCGGCACTGCTGTTCGCGCTGCGGGCGGTCGGCCCCGAGGACATACAGGTGCTGCTCAAGCGCCGGGCTCTCACCTGAGGGGGGATCAACGCGGCGCGAGCGCGCCGATCATCGCCATCAGGTCCGGGCCCTGTCGACGCGCGTCGAAGCGTTCCTCACAGCGCTCTCTGGCCCTGGCCGCCAGCCCCGCGCGCAGCCCCTCGTCGGAGAGCAGCGTTCTCAGCGCCTCGCCGAGCTGGTCGGGGCGCCCCGCCTCGACCAGCACCCCGGCGCGCCCGTCGTCGAGCAGGTCGGGGATGCCGCCGACGCGCGTGGAGAGCACCGGCGTCCCGCAGGCCATCGCCTCGAGCACGGCCCACGGCGCCGCGTCCCGATGGGAGGGCAGGCACAGCAGGTCCGCCTGCTGGAGCAGGTCGAGCAGGACCGGATCCCCCGGATGGAGCCGATGGGCCCGGAGGCCGGGACGCTCGGGCAGCGCGCCCGGGGTGACGATGTCGAGCTCGACGCTCTCGCCGAGCGAGCCCGCGAGCGCCTCGACCAGCTCCGGGCCGCCCTTCTCCGCGAAGCGCCCGCCGATGAACAGGACGCGCGGCAGCCGCCGGGGCCGGCGCGCGGCGGGCGCGTAGCGGGCGAGGTCGATCCCGGGATGGTGCTCGGCTACCCGCGCTCCGGGCGCCGCCCGTTCCGCGCTCCGGCGCGCCCAGCCCGTCCATGCGATCGTCAGCGCGGCACCCTCGAGCGCGCGGCGCTCGAGCGCACGGCTCGGCGCCAGCAGCGCCTCCTCGTAGGGCGGGCGCGAGCGCCGGGCAGGCAGCTGCGCCCAGTCGCCGACCGTCACGTCCAGCGACAGCATCGTCGGGATCCTGCGCATCAGCCGCCCCAGAGTCAGACCCACCGAGTGGCTGTGCACGAACACCGCGTCGGTCCGGCGCCCGGCGAGCGCGCGCTCGATCGCGGCGCGGGCGCGCAGTGACTGGACCAGGTGCCAGCGCAGCGTGCGCAGGTCGAGCTCCCGGTCCGCCAGTCCCGGCACCGGTCGCGTCGCCAGCGCCGCGGCGACCCTCCCCATCGGGCTGAGCCCGGCGAAGCGGGCCTCGACGCCCTCGCTCTCGGCCAGCCCGACGCGCAGTGCCTCGGTGAGCTGCCCGTGGCCCATCACGTGCGCGCCGAGGTTCCCCTCGTTGAAGAACAGGACGCGCACTCAGCCCTGCGCCGGACGCGCCCATCCCAGCGGGCCGGCCTGGTCCTCCCAGGCGCCCGGCCGCGCCGGGTCCTCGAGCGCCTCGGGCATTTCGAGGATCGAGCGGTCGTGCACGGCGGCGATCGCCCGGTGCAGGTCCTCGGCGGTGGCATGGTCGCGGGAGTCGATCGCCTCCCAGATGTCGGTGAAGACGCGCCTGCCCGCACGGCGCGAGCGCATCGGCAGCACCAGCGCGCCGGTCTGGTGGGCGAGCTGGCAGGTCCCGCTCGCCAGCATCACGGGCTTGCCCAGGAAGTCGGTGCGGATGCTGCCGGGAAGGTCGAAGTAGGACATCATCACCTCGCCCCCTTCGAGCAGCCCCCGCAGGGCCTCGAAGCCGGCGCTCGTCGGCACCAGCCGCTCGCCGCGCCCGCTGGCACCCTGCCGCCAGCGCGCCAGCCGCCGGCCCCAGTAGTCCGGTGTCGGCGTGGCGAAGAACCAAGGGCCGGCGACCGCGATCGGGGCAAGCCCGCGCGCGGCCACGGGGGACAGCTGCAGGAAGTACGGCCCGAGGTGGCAGACGCTGATCAGCAGGTGCCGCTGCGACGCGAGTGCGTGCTCGAGCGCCGCCGCCGAGCTCCGGTCGAGCTCGGAGGTCCGCCACGGCCTCCAGAAGAGGGCGTTGTAGGCCTCGTCCTCGACCAGGCGGCGGCGGGCCAGCGCCTGGACCTCGCCCGCGCGTTCGGTGCCCGCCACGATCGCCTCTGTCGCTGCGAGCGCGCGGCTACGGGCCCGCTCGTCGTCCCACTGCCGGTCTCCCTTCGCCGCGGCGCGGCGGAGCATGAGCCCGAGCGGGACCCAGCGACGCAGCAGCAATGAGGTCTTCAGCCGCGTGCGCAGGTCCGCGCCGGGCATCGCAACAGCCGGCACGGGCTCCTTTGCCGCTGCAATCGCCGCTGCCACGTCCGCGCGCGCGACGGTCGACATGCATCCATCTAATCACGGCGGCTAGGGCCCGTCGAGGGCCGGAACCGGCCCCGCGGTCCGCCTCGGCCCCCGCGGCGGCGGCTAGCGTACGGACCCTCGTGCGCATCCTGTTCGTGTCCACGTTCTATCCGCCGGTCGCCCTCGGCGGCTACGAGGTCGAGTGCGCCGGGGTCGCCGAGCGCCTCGCCGAGCGCCACGAGGTGCTCGTCCTGACCAGCTCGGAGGGACGCGGGCAGGTCGGAGGTGAGCCGAGCGTGCGACGCGAGCTGCGGCTGTTGAGCGCGGACGCGCAGGGTGCGCTGCGGGCGCCCGGGGCCTCGCTGCGGGCCACCGGCGCCGCGCGCCGCGCGCTCGAGTGGAAACCGGACCTGATCTACGCCTGGAACTGCTCCTCGATCCCCCAGGCCTCGGTCCGCGTGCTGGCCGACAGCGGCGTGCCGCTCGCCTTTCGTATCTGCGAGCACTGGTTCGGAGGGCTGTTCACCAACGATCAGTTTCTGCGCGAGCTGCTCCCCGCGAGCCGTCCGCCGGCGCGGCGCGCCTGGGCGGCCTGGTGCCGCGCGCTGAACCGGCTGCCGCCGCTGCGCCTACGCCCGCTGGCACCGTTGCCGGCCGCGATCTCGTGGAACTCCGAGGCGCTCGAGCGGATGGTCCGCACGCCCCCGTTCGTCGAACCGGTGCTGGAGCGGGTGGGCCACTCGGTACCCCGTTACGGGGACCTCTACGAGCAGGTCAGGAGAGCGCCGGCGACCGACCCCGAGATCGTGTTCCTCGGCCGCGTCACTCCGTACAAGGGCCTCGGCGTCGCGATCGAGGCACTCGCGCGGCTGCGCGCCCGCGCTCAGCCGGCTGCCCGGCTGGTCGTGATCGGCCCCGAGGAACCCGCCTACGGCGCGAACATGCGCTCGCTCGCCGAGCGCCTCGGCGTCGGCTCGGCGATCAGCTGGCTCGGGCAGCTCACGCCGGAGCAGTCGGCGGCGGCGCTGGCCGGCGCGCACGCCCTGATCGTGCCCTCGGTCTGGGACGAGCCCTTTCCTCTCGTGACGATCGAGGCAGCCCTCGCGCGGGTGCCGATCGTCGCCTCGGACGTGGGCGGGATCGGCGAGGGCATGCGCGACGAGGAGCACGCCCTGCTGTTCGGGCGGGGGGACGCGGCTGGGGCCGCGGCGGCGCTCGAACGCGTGTTGGGGGAGGTGCAGGCCACAGCCGACCGCGTCGAGCGTGCCCGCGAGCGCGCCGATGAGTTCCGGATCGGCCCCTATCTCGACGCACAGGAAGCCTTCGTGCTCGACGCCCACGCGGCGCTCGCGAGATCCTGAGCCGCTGCCGCGGGCGGGAGAGGCGCGCGCCCCGCAACGGGAGGTGCGATTCCGAGGCCCGCGGGTAGATAGCATCCGTGGTCACCGATTCCCCGCTCGAAGCCGCCTCGGTGACGCAGCTTCGGGTGAGGCGCCGGCAGGCGGGAGAACCCCTCAAGAACCGCCTGACGTGCGACGATAGGAGTGATGTCGTGAGAACTGTGGCCTGGAGCAGAATGGTGCACCCCCCGAGGGCTTCCTCACGATGAGGTCCGACACGCATTTCGAGCCGCCCGCCGAGGGCAACTCGATCTCGACCGCCCTCGAGGTGCTGCGACGCCGCTGGCCGTTGGCGCTCGGCATCGTGATCGTCTGCACGGTGATCTCGGCGGTGCAGCAGAAGCGAGCCACGCCGGTCTACAAGGCCACCGCCAGCGTCGCCCTGCAGCACTCCACGATCCTCGAAAAAGTCGTCGGTCAGATCAACTCCGGCAGCGGCGAACCGCAGCGGGACATCGACACCGAAGTGACGATCGCCCACTCCCCGGAAGTCGCCCAGGGCGTTCGCACCCAGCTCGGCAACGTGCTCGGCACGGACGAACTGCTCGCGATCGTGACCGTCGAAGCGGCCCCCAACGCGGACGTGCTGAACATCACCGCGGCCACGCACGATCCGAGATCGGCGGCGCGGATCGCCAACGCCTTCGCCAACCAGTACATAACCTTCCGCGCCAACCAGCAGCTGACGAGCATCGACGCCGTCAAAACCCAGTTGCAGCAGCAGCTGAACGCCGCGCCGGCCGGGTCCGCGGAAGCGGCCTCGCTGCAGCTGCAGATCCAGCAGCTCGCCCAGGCCCGTGCGGTCGTCGGGTCCGGCGCGAACATCATCGGCCGCGCGACCCCGCCCAGCAGTCCGTCGGGCATGAGCTTCAAAACGGCCGTGATCCTCGGCTTCCTGGTCGGGATCGCACTGGCCTTCACGCTGCTGTTCCTGCTCGAGTCGCTCGACCGGCGCATCAAGACCGTTGAGGAGTTCGAACGCGAGTACCGCCTGTCCGCGCTGACGGTTGTGCCGCAGTCCTCGATGGGTCCGGTCCGCGCCGACGAACGGGGCGAGCTGCTCGAGCCCTACCGGATCCTGCGCAGCGCGCTCGAATTCGCTGCGGTCACCCGCGCGATGGACACGCTGCTGATCACGAGCGCCGTCCCCGGCGAGGGCAAGACCACCGTCTCGATCGACCTCGCCCAGGCGATCGCCCTGACCAAACGGCGGGTCGTGCTGCTCGAGCTCGACCTGCGGATGCCGACCTTCGCGCGCCACTTCGGCGTCGATCCGCGCCGCGGCCTGACGACGGCCTTGCTTCGCGGCGAGGCGCCCGGGGACCTGCTCGTCGAGCCGCTGCCGGAGGTGCCCAACCTGTCGGTGCTGCCGTCCGGCCCGCTGCCGCACAACCCGTCCGAGCTCCTCGCCAGCCCGGTGATCAGCGAGATCATCTCCGAACTGGGCGCCGGCGGCGAGACGATGGTGATCATCGACGCGCCGCCGCTCAACCCCGTCGCCGACGCGCAGATCCTGCTCAACAGCTCTGCCGTCCAGGCCACGCTGCTCGTCTCCCGCCTGAACAAAACCTCACGCGACGAGGTGCGCCGGGCGCGGGGCATCCTCGACCGTCACATGGTCGAGCCGATCGGCCTCGTGATCACAGGCATGCGCGACGGCGGTCGCTACTCCTACTCGGCCTACGGCGAGGGGACCGGCACCGTCGAGGTGAACGCCGACAGGCTGTCGCGCCGCTCGCGCCGCTCGAGCAAAAACCCACTTCCGCTGTAGGGAGGATCAACGATCTCCTCCTGGCGTCTGCACCCGCGCGCGCTCGACGGCCGCGAGCTGCTGACCGCCGTCGCGGCCTGCGCGCTCACGGCGCTGATCATCCTGATCGCCGGGCGCAAGCTGAGCCCGACGCTCTCGCTGGCGGCGCCGCTCGCGATCGTGCTCGTCGCGATCCTCGTGACGAGGCCGCTGCTGTGCGTCTGCCTCGCGATCGGTCTGGCGATCCTCTGCGAGAACCTCAGCTTCGGCCTGCTGACCTTCCAGGCCCACTTCTACGACACCTTCTACAAGCGCCTGACGCCGCTCGACGCGCTCGTGCTGTTGGCAGCCGCCTCGGTCGCCCTGGACATGCTCCGCGACGGCCGCCCGCTGCGCTTCCCGCGCGAGCTGCGCTTCGTCGACGCGATCCTCGTGCTGGGAATGATCTGGGGGATCGTGGTGGGCAAAGGCGGCGGCGCGGGGCTGAAGTCGCTGGTGCTCGCGGAGAACCTGATCTTCTACCTGCTGCTGCTGCCGCTGACCGTCGCGAACCTGAAGGTCGCGCCCTCGCGCCTGCGCCTCGTGCTCGGCGGCGCGTTCGCCCTGGCGCTGCTCAAGGCCGGCCTCGGGGTGGTCGAGGTGGCTGCCCACAAGGGCGTCTCGATCGAGGGCAGCGCGAATCTGACCTACTACGAACCGACGGCCAACTGGGTGGTGATGATCGCGCTGCTGGGGATCGTGGCGGCGATCCTGGCCCGGTTCCGACCGCCGCTGTGGATGCTGTTGGGCACGCCGCTGCTGATCGCTTCGCTGGTGCTCTCCTACCGGCGCTCCTTCTGGATCGCCACGGTGCTGGGCCTGCTGCTGGTGGTGCTGCTGGCGCTCTCGCCGGTCGGGCGCCGCCTGCTCGTGCCGACGGCGCTGTTCGTGGCCGTAGGGATCTGGCTGCTGGGGTCGATCAACTTCCAGGCTTCCTCGCCGATCGTCAAACGCGCGGCCTCGCTGTCCCCCTCGAGCCTGACGACGAACGTCGAAGACCGCTACCGCCTCGACGAGCGTGCCAACGTGCTCGCGCAGCTCGAGAAAAAACCGATCACCGGACTGGGCATCCTCGTGCCGTGGGAAGCGACCGCCCGGCCGCTGCCGATCGAACACGAAGACGCTCGCGAGTACGTGCACTTCGCGGCGCTGTGGTGGTGGATGAAGCTCGGCATCCTCGGCCTCGTCGCCTACCCGCTGCTGCTGCTCTCGATGGGGCGGCTGGCCTGGAAGGTCTGGAGGAAGGCCACAGAAGGGATCGTGCGCGCCTTCGGGCTGGCCTCGCTGTGCGGCATCGCCGGGCTGCTCGTCGCCGAGACGACCGCCACCTTCACCGGCGCCGAACTGCGCTTCACGGTCGTGCTGGGAGGTCAGATCGGACTGCTGGCCCTGCTCGCATCTCAGATCGTCGATCGCACGGGGTCCGCCGAGGAGCCCGAGAAGGGCCCGGCGGCGTCGTTGCCGGGCGCCGGTCCCGCGCTCACGCCAGCAGCCGGGTGAGCGCCTCGATCGAGTAGCGCTCGAGGGCCAGCTCGCGTCCGCGCGAGCCGATCTCCCAGGCACCGTCGCGCAGCACGCCCACCAGCTTCGCCGCAAACGCCGGCCCGTCGCCGGCGAGCAGGCAGTCGACGCCGTCACTGACTCCGAGCCCGGCGGCGGCGCGAGGGGTGGCCAGCACGGGCAACCCGTAGGCCAGCGCCTCGACGAACTTCAGGGGCGTGCCACCGCCCTGCAGCAACGGCACGACCGCGCAGCGAGCCGTGGCGTAGGCCGCGCCTAGATCCTCCACGAAGCCGGCCGCGAGGACGCGGGGATCGTCGCTCGGCGGGCGCTCGAGACCGGCCCCGACGAGCGAGAGGCTCGCCTCGGGCAGCTGCTCCCAGACCAGCGGGAAGACCTCCTCGAGCAGGAAGCGCAGGCCGTTGCGATTCGGCTCGTAGGCGAAGTTCGCGACGAAGATCGCCCGCGGCTCGGTCGCCGGTGCCGCGAGCGGAGCGATCGCCGCGACGTCGACGACGTTCGGGACGTAGCGCAGGCTCGCCTGCGGGCAGAGCGCGGCGGCCGCCGCGAGGTCCTGCTCGCTGACCATCCACGACTCAGAGGCGCGCCCGAGCAGGCCGCGCTCGAAGCGCTCCAGCGTGGCGAGTGCCCCGGAGGCGCCCGCCAGCTCGTGCCGGAAGGCCGACTCCAGGTTGTGGGCGTTGTAGATGACGGGGCGCCGCCGGGCGAGGCCGGCGAGCGCGGCGGCCGCGATCGGACCGTCGGCGATCACGCGCCCGCGGCCCGGCTCTCGGGCCAGGCGGGCCGCCTCGCCGGCCAGCTCAGGGGAGATACCGCGGGCGAACCCGTCGGGCACGCCCCGCAGCCGCGCCCCGCCGTAGGCGACCAGCCGCCGGGCCCCCCGCGTCGGCAGCACCTCGCGCAGCTCGATCCCGGGTATCGACGAGAAGGCGCTGTCGGGGCGGGCACCCTCGAAGCGGGTGTAGAGCAGCGTCAGGCCTCCCCCCGCGGCGAGGGCGCGGGCGATGCCGTAGGTGCGCATCGTCTGACCCGAGCGCAGGATCGGCGTGTGGGTGGTGACGAGCAGGTCGTTCAAGGCCCGGGCCGATCCAAGGGGAGATCCTCGATCGCGCTCGCGATCTCACGCAGGCGAGCGTCCCACGAGTGGGCCTCGGCGGCGCGGGAGCGCTCGGCCCGGCGCTGCGGGCTGTCGGCGGCCAGCTCGGTCTCGAGGCGCTCGCGGAAGCCCGTCGCGTCGTCGGCCAGGGCGACATCGGCGACACCCTCGAGGGCGGGCAGCGGCGTGGACACGACCGGCAGCCCGGCGGCGAGGTACTCGTAGACCTTCATCGGGAAGATGCTGTCGGTCAGCCCGCTGCGGACGTAGGGGATCAAGCCGGCGTCGGCCCCGCGCAGCACCGCCGGGAGCTGCTCGTAGGCGCGCTTGCCCAGCAGGTGCACGTTCGGCTCGCGCTCGAGCGCCGCGACGTCGGTGTGCGGGTCGCCGAGCCCCACCGGCCCGACCAGCGCCAGCGACCAGTCGGGCCGGGCGCGGGCGAGGCCCACGAGCAGCTCGATGTCGAGCTTGATCGCAGAGATCGCGCCCGTGAAGACGAGCCTCGGAGCCGCCAGCGCGTCGATCGCCGGGTCGGCCGCGCCCGGCTGCAGCGCCTGGGCGAACAGCGCGGTGTCGGCGACGTTGGGTGCCGCGAGCACGTTCGAGGACAGCTCGCGCATGCGCCTGAGGAGCTCCGGCGCGCTCGCCAGCACGAGATCGGCGCGGGCGGCGAAGCGTGCCTCGGCGGCACGGAAGCTGGCCGTGTCGATCCGCTCGTGGGCGGAGATGTCATCGACGCAGTGGTAGACGACGATCGACGGCGACAGCGCCTCGATCAGGATCTCCGCCTGGGGCACATACGACCACAGGATCGGCCGGCGCATGCCCAGCCGGCGGGCCGCCCGCGAGACGAGCGCGGGCAGCAGCCGCGCGTTCAGCGCCTCCGCGGCGGCGTTGCCGTGCAACGGCAGCACCAGCGGTGAGAGCACGTGCAGCCCGTCGCGTTCGCGCGGGGGTTGCAGCCCGGTGCGCAGCCGGCGAGCGATGCGGCGCAGGTCGCGCCCGGCGAGCTGGGGGCGGCGCAGGCCAAGCGACTCCACGAACAGAACCCTGTTGGCGCTCGCCAGACGGGCCATCAGATGATGCTGGTTGGTCCACAGATCGGTCTCCCAGTCGGCGAATCCGACGCAGACGATGTCGCGCCCCTGGAGGGCCGTCGGGAGACTCATCGGCGCCATGATCCCAGGCGCCGGGGCGTGTAGCCTGGGGCCGGTGCAGGCAGCTCCCGACCCGGCTCCAGGCGTGCGCCTGGAGGAGCTGCGCGAGCGCTTTCGGAGTGTCGCCGTCGTCCACGACTGGCTGACGATCCCGGGCGGCTCCGAGCAGGTCGTGCTCGAGCTGCTGGCGATGTTCCCGCGCGCGGAGCTGTTCACCTCGGTCTACGACCCGGCGCCGTGGCCGGCCGAGATCACCGACCGGCCGGTCCACGCCTCCTGGCTGAACCGCCTGCCGGGGGCGAGGACCCACTACCCGAAGCTGCTGCCGCTGATGAGCGGCGCCTTCCGCTCGTTCGACCTGTCCCGCTTCGACCTGGTGCTCTCGAGCAGCCACGCAACGGCCAAGAACGTCCGCACGTCGCCGGGCACCCTGCACGTCTGCTACTGCCACACGCCGATGCGCTACGCCTGGGAGGAGGGGTTCCTGGAGGGCGAGGAAGTGGGGCGGGCGACGCGCCTGCTGCTGCCGCCGCTGCTGGCGCGGCTCCGCCGCCAGGACCTGGCCGGGGCGGCCGGGCCGGACGTGTTCGTGGCCAACTCGGCCCACGTGGCGGAGCGGATCCAGCGCTACTACGGACGCTCGAGCGAGGTCGTCCACCCGCCGGTGCACGTGGATCACTTCCTCGGCCTGGAGCGGCACCCGGGCGACTACTACCTCGCGTTCGGGCGGGTCGTCCCCTACAAGCGCGTCGACCTCGCCGTCGCGGCCTGCTCGCAGCTGGGCCGGAGGCTGAAGGTCGCGGGTGACGGCAGGGCGATGGACTCCGTGCGCTCCCGCGCCACGGGGCCCGGCATCGAGTTCCTCGGCAAGGTCGGGGACGGCGAGCGCGACGCCCTGATGCGGGGCGCCCGCGCGCTGCTGTTCCCCGGCGAGGAGGACTTCGGGATCGTGCCGGTGGAGGCCCAGGCGGCGGGGGTGCCCGTGATCGCCCTCGGCGTCGGCGGCGCCCTCGAGACCGTCCGCGACGGCGTCACGGGGACGCTGTTCGCGGAGCAGTCGGCGCGCTCGCTGGCGGATGCGATCGAGCGGTTCGAGGGGCTCTCGCTGGACGAGGGGGTGGTGCGTGAGAACGCCCGTCGCTTCGGCCGCCTGCGCTTCCAGGAGGAGATGGCCGGCGTGATCGCCGGTGCGGCCGGAGAGGGGGGCGGGACCGTTGGATGAGGTGCTGCCGGGGGTCCGCCACTGGACCGCCACCCACCCAAAGCTCGGCATCCTCGTCTCCTCCTACTGGCTGCCCGGAGAGGGAGTGCTGTTCGACCCGCTCGTCCCGGCCGAGGGGCTGGTGGCGTTCGAGGCGAGCCCGCCGCGGGCGATCCTGCTCTCGAACCGCCACCACCTGAGGGAGTCGGGGCGCTTCGTCGGGCGCTTCGGGTGCGCGGTGTACTGCAACCGCACGGGCCTGCACGAGTTCGCGGGCGGCGAGGTCGCGGTCGAGGGCTTCGACGTCGGCGAGCGCCTGCCCGGGGGCGTGGTGGCCGCCAAGATGGACGCGATCTGCCCCGACGACACCGCGCTGTACCTCCCCGCCCACGGGGCGGTGGTTCTCGCCGACGGGGTCGTAAGGGGCGGCGCCGCCGGCGAGGAGGGGCCACTCGGGTTCGTGCCGGACTCGCTGATGGACGACCCGCCGGAGACCAAGCGAGGCCTGCTCGACTCCTGTGCGCGGCTGCTCGGGGAGCTGGACTTCGACACGCTGCTGCTCGCCCACGGCGGTCCCGTCGAGGGCGGGAGGGCGCTGCTCGAGGACCTCGTGGCGAGCGGCGGGCGCACCGCCTTCGAGATATAGGCTCGCCCCGGTGCGGATCCTCGTCACGGGCGCCAGCGGCTTCATCGGGGGCGTCGTCTGCAGGCGTCTCGTGGAGCACGGCCACGAGGTGACGGCGCTCGTGCGCCGTCCGGGCTCCGAGCCGCCCGGGACCCGCCCGGCGCAGGGGCGACCTGGGCGAGCAGGCGGGCCTGACGGCAGCGCTCGCCGCCTCTGAGCCTGAGTGCGTCTTGCACCTCGCCGCCGAGATCGCCTCCCAGCGCAACGGCGCGAGGGTCGAGGAGGTCAATGTCACCGGCACCCGGCGGCTGCTCGATGCCTGCCTCGCGCAGACCGGTGACCCCGCTGCGGGGCCACGGGTCATCTTCTCCTCGACGGTCGTGACCGGTGACGCCCGCGGGGCGCTGTTGACCGAGGACAAGCCGCTGCCGGTCGAGACGCCCTACGGCCGGGCCAAGCAGGAGGGGGAGCGGATGGTGCTCGGCTCCGGCCTGCCCGCCGTCGTGATCCGTCCGTCCCACGTCTACGGGCCGGGTGGCTGGTACGGGCTGGAGCTGGTGCCGCGCCTGCGAGCACCCGGGCGCTTCGCGGTGATCGGCAGCGGGGCGAACCTGTGGGACGTCGTCCACGTCGAGGACGTCGCCACCGCGCTGCTGCTGGCGGTGACGGCCGAGGCCGCCACCGGTCGCGTCTACCACGTCGCCGACGACGAGCCGATCAGCTTCTACGACTTCATGGCCCTGACCGCCTCCGAGCTGGGCGTCGGGCCGCCGCGGCGGATCCCGGCGGCGCTGGCACGCGTGGTGGCCGGCCGCAACGCTGTGGAGGCGCTCGTGCGCTCCGCTCGCTCCTCCAACGAGCGGATCAAGCGCGAGCTCGGCTGGCGGCCGAGCTTTCCGAGCGCTCGCCAGGGGGTGCCGGACGCGGTGGCGCGGCTGCTGGCCCCCTCGGCGGCCGGCTAGTCCTCCCGGGCCGGCGCCAGGCTCGCGGCCGCGGCGTGGGGGCCGGTCTAGGAGAAGGCCCGCTCCGCCTCGTCGGCCACGTAGCGGGCGATCGCCAGCGATGAGGTGGCCGCCGGAGAGGGGGCGTTGCGGACGTGCAGCGCCCGGTCGGTGTGGGAGAAGACGAAATCGTCGACGAGCTTGCCGTCGCGTCCGAGCGCCTGGGCGCGGACGCCCGCGAACGACGGCTCGACGTCGCCGATCTCGAGCTCCGGGACGTAGCGCGCCGCGGCACGCACGAAGGCCGAGCGCAGGGCGGCGTGGCGCAGCTCCGTGATGCCTGTGCGCCACCAGTGGGCGAGCATCCGCCAGGTGCCCGGCCAGGCGAGCGTCTCGGTCAGATCCCGCCGCCGCACGAGGCCGAGCCGGTAGGCGTCTCGCGCGCCCGCCATCAGCGCCGTCGGGCCGACGAGCACGTCGCCGTCGATGTGCTTGGTCAGGTGGACGCCGAGGAACGGGAGCGAGGGATCCGGCACCGGGTAGATCAGCGAGCGCACGAGGTGCCGGCGCTCCGGCAGCAGCCGCAGGTAGGCGCCCCGGAAGGGGACGATGCGCGGATCCGGGTCGGCGCCGGCGGCCACGGCCAGGCGGTCCGCCCAGGCCCCGGCGCAGAAGACCACGTTGCGCGCCTCGGTGACGCCGTGGGAGTGGGTCAGCCGCAGGGCCCGGCCGCTCCGCGAGACCTCGAGCACCTCGCAGCCGGTGGCGATCGTGCCTCCCGCCGCGGCGACGTCCTCGGCGTAGGCGCGGGCGACCGCGGAGAAGTCCGCGATCCCCGTTCCGGGCGAGTGCAGCCCGGCGATGCCACGGGCGTGCGGCTCGATCTCGGCGATGCCCGCGGCATCGATCCGCCGCAGCCCGGGCACGCCGTTGGCGTGCCCGCGACGCTCGAGCTCGTCCAGGCGCTCGAGCTCCGACGGATCGGTCGCCACGATCACCTTCCCGCAGCGCTCGCTGGCGATCCCCCGCCTCTCGCAGTAGTCGTACATCTCCCGTGCCCCTTCGACGCAGAGCCGCGCCTTCAGGGATCCCGGGACGTAGTAGACGCCGGCATGGATCACGCCGGAGTTGTGGCCGGTCTGATGGGTGGCGATCTCGCGCTCGCGCTCGAGCACGCACACCGACGCCGCGGGGTTGCGCCTACCGAGCTCGCGGGCGACAGCGAGGCCGAGGATGCCCCCGCCGACGACGGCGATGTCCGCGCGCTCACTGGCCGGGGAGCTCATCGCCTCGTGATCGGCATCCCGGCGTCCTAGCCTTTAGCGGCGCCCGGGCCGCCTGGAGCGGTAGCCGCCGCCGCGTCCAGCAGGCCGGCCCCGTAGAGGCGTTCGTCGCCGCCGCCGCCGAGCTTGCGGGCCGTCGCTCGCAGGCGCGCCGTGAGCTGCGCCGGGGTCGGGTGCGGCCCGAGCACGCCGCTGGCGATCACCAGGGCCGCCGTGGCCGAGACATGCGGCGTGGCCATCGAGGTTCCTTCATAGCCGGTCGGGATCCCGAAGCGCTGGACCGAGCTGCCGGTGAAGGTCACCTGGAAGATGTCGCGGCCCGGCTTTTCCGGGTCGCAGTTGGGGTCTCCGGGCAGGTCGGCGTCGGGGCCGCCCCCGGGCGCCACGAGGGTCAGGCCCGAGCCGTCGTTGGAGTACGCCGCGAGACAGCCGTGTTCGGTGGTGGCGCCGACCGAGACGACGTCGGGCGCGTGCGCCGGGTAGGCGACGGCGGTGTGTCCCTCGTTGCCCGCGGCGGCGACGACCAGCACGCCGTGGCGGTGGGCGTAGCGCAGGGCGCCGATCAGCTCGGGGATGTCGGAGGCGGTGACCCCCGGGGAGAACTCCAGGCTCAGGTTGATGATCTGGGCGCCGTGTTCGACGGCGAATCGCACCCCTTCGGCGATCGTCGAAGCTTCGCCTTCGCCCTCCGTGTCGAGCACGCGGACGGGCATGATGCGGGCGCCGAAGGCGAGCCCGGTCAGCCCAACGACGTTGTTCGTCGCCTCTGCGATCGTTCCGGCCACGAACGTGCCGTGACCGTTGCGGTCGTTCGGATAGGGGTCGCGGCCGACGAAGTCATAGCCCTTCACGAACTGCCAGTGGCCGAAGTCCGGCGAGATGCGGAAGCGCCCGCGGTTGGCGTAGGCGACCCCGGTGTCAAGGACGGCGACGACGACGCCGCGCCCGCCCGCGGCCCCCGCCGCGGCGACGTTCGACCAGGCTTCGGGAGCGCCGATGCCGAAGGGTCCGGCGAAATTCCACTGCTGTTCCTGCCAGGCGCCCGCGGCGTGCCCGGAGCCCTGATCGTCGGGGAGGACCGTCCCGCTGGCGTGAGCCACGTAGTCGGGCACGGCCCAAGCCACACCGGGGCGGCGCCGCTCGCGCCGCAGGGCAGCGGCGAGATCTTGACCGGCGGGCACGGTGAGGACCGCCGTTCGCCCCGCCGCTTCGCTCTCGGCGGCGGAGGCGGCGGTGGCGCGCACGGGGGCCGCGTAGCGGACGACGATGCGACGCGCCGGCGGGGTCGCCGCGGAAGCTGCCGGCGCGCCCGCGGCGAAGCAGGCGGCGAGCGCCAGCAGGCCGCAAGCGGAGGCGGCGCGCCGCGGGCGGCTGGGCGGCCTTGTCTGTGTGATGGCGCTCATCGATCTCGTTGTAATGATGAAGTGCCCGCGTCCGGGGCGAGTAGGCACACTCGCAGGCGTTGCGGGGGAGTCGATGAGCGAACGTTTCTTTCCACGAGAGGACTACTTCATGCGGCTCGCCCTGCGTGAGGCGGAGCGTGCGTTGGAACACGACGACGTGCCGATCGGCGCGGTAATCGTGCGGGGCGGGGAGGTCCTCGCGGGAGCACACAACGAGCGCGAGCTGCGGGGCGACCCGACTGCGCACGCCGAGGTGCTGGCGCTGCGGGAGGCCGCGCGCCTGGACGGCAGCTGGCGGGTGCTCGACGCGATCCTCTACGTGACCCTCGAGCCGTGCGCCATGTGCGCCGGCGCGCTCGTGCTGGCGCGGCTGCCCCGTGTCGTCTACGGAGCGCGAGACCCGAAGGCGGGAGCGTGCGGGAGCGTGCTCGACGTGCTGGGCGAGCCGCGGCTGAACCATCGCCCCGAGGTCGCGGGCGGCCTGCTCGCGGAGGAGTGCGGGGCGCTCCTGAGCGCCTTCTTCGCCGCGCGACGTTGATCGCACCGCGAACCCGCCTGGTCTTCGGTTAGGCTTGCGTCCGCCTAATCCCGGGCTGTGCCCGGGAGCGGGGGGCCCAGGTTGTTGGGGCGAGTTCCGCGGTGAATCCGCGGGAGGCGAAAGAGTCGCTAGCCCGTCAGCTAACCCCGCAGGCCGACGATGAGAGGCAGATGCGGCGAGCGAGGCGCCTGCGGGCGTGCACCGTGATTCTCCTATTGGCCATGCCGGTCTCGCTGTTCGCGGCGGTCTCGGCGGCCGGGGCGAGCGAACCCGGCGGCACGGCCGCGCCCGGATCGGCGCCGTCGTCCGGCCCCACCGCCGCCGGTGGCGCGACGCCGGCTGCGCCGTCGGTCCCCTCTGCTCCGATCTTCACCGCCAGCCCCTACCCGATGGGCGTCAAAGGCTGGGTCTTCCCTCTCTATCCCCTCTCTCACGCGGCCCCCCGCAGCTGGTGGTCGCTGGACCAGGGCGTGGATCTCGGTGGTACGGCGAATCAATGCGGCCCGCACCTCGTCGAGCTGGCCGTGGCGTCGGGCACGATCGTCCGGGAGGGACTCGAAGGCTTCGGAGCATCGGCGCCCGTGCTGCTCGTCGAAAGCGGCCCCGATGCCGGGCGCTACGTGTACTACGGCCACGCCGCGCCCGCCCTTGTCGCGGTCGGCACGCAGGTCGCCGCCGGCCAGCCGATCGCCGACGTCGGCTGCGGGCACGTCGGCATCTCCTCCGCGCCACACCTCGAGATCGGGATCTCTCCGAAGGGTGCCAAGAACCCGCTCGACATGCCCAACTACGGCCAGACCTCACACGAGTCGCTCTCGAACCTGGTGTCGGCCTACAAGGCCGCCACGGTCGCGGCGGCCGCCAAGCGGGCGGCGGCGAGGAAGGCCGCGGCGGGCAAGGCTTCGGCCTAGGCCCGCGGCCGCCACGGGCGACGTGATCATCTAGCCTTGGGCGGTCCCCCGGGAGGGGTGGCAGAGCGGTTGAATGCGGCGGTCTCGAAAACCGTTTCAGGCCTGATTGGTCTGACGAGGGTTCGAATCCCTCCCCCTCCGTAGACGTGCAGCGACGGTCGCGGTAGTCCGGCCGCGATCGCCTTTGCGGTGGCGGCTCTCGGCCTTTATCATCCGCAGAGGCGGCAAAGGTCGCTTGGAGGCTTGAAGGGGGCACCTGGAGGGGTGCCAACGGCCGGCCGGTGACCCGGTTTGGAGACAAGATGGAAGGACTGCGGGGCCCGAGATGAGGCCCAGGAGAATGGCACGACGCCTGATCCTGGCGGTGTTGCTGGTTGCGCTGGGCGTGCTCGCCGGGCCGCTCACCGGCGCCTCCGCCGCGCCCTCGCTCTCCATTTCCACGCCCGAACAGGGAGGGGTCACCAACGAAACGAAGCCTCTGATCTCGGGTCATTCGAGTGATTCCAGCGACGGCGTCACAGTCACCCTGTTTGCGGGCAGCACCCAGATCGAAAGCACCCTCGTGGATCCCGAACTCGGGTCCGGTTCGTGGGCGGTGCGCTTCCCGTCGAAGCTACCCGACGGGTCCTATCTGGTGGTGGCGGAACAGCTCGAACTGCTCACCGGGGAAGGCTCCGAGGCCGAATCGGCGTTCACGGTCTTCACCGCCAAGCCGGCTGTGTCTCTGAACGCGGTCTCCTCCCCGACGAGCGACTCGACGCCTTCGTTCAAAGGCACTGCGAGCGAACACACGGGCGTGACGGTCTATGTGTTCGCGGGGGGTTCGGCCGTCGGGGAACCGGTTGCCGAAGCGCATGCGGCGGGCACGGGCGGCAGTTGGAGTTCGGGGGCCGCGGCCCCGGCGTTGCCCGACGGTGAGTACACGGCGGTGGCCGAACAGGAAAGCGAATTCGGGAACGGACCGGGCTTCAGCCCGGAACGCACGTTCACGGTGCATACGGCCAAACCAGCTGTGTCTCTGAACGTGGTCTCCTCGCCGACGAGCGACTCGACGCCTTCGTTCAAAGGCACCGCGAGCGAACACACGGGCGTGACGGTCTATGTGTTCGCGGGGGGTTCGGCCGTGGGGGAACCGGTTGCCGAAGCGCATGCGTCGGGTACGGGCGGCAGTTGGAGTTCGGGGGCCGCGGCCCCGGCGTTGCCCGACGGTGAGTACACGGCGGTGGCCGAACAGGAAAGCGAATTCGGGAACGGTCCCGGCTTCAGCCAGGAACGCACGTTCACGGTGGACACGGAACCGCCGACCGTGACGCTCAACTCGATCTCCACGCCGACGAACGACTCGACCCCCTCGTTCACCGGAACGGCGAGCGATACGACCTCGGTGACCGTGGTCATCTTCAAAGGCGGATCGGCGACGGGCAGCCCGGTCTCCTCCGCGCACGCGAGCGGAACCGGGGGCAAATGGAGCTCGGCAGCCGCCAGCCCCGGGCTCGCCGACGGCACCTACACCGCGGTCGCGGTGCAGGAAAGCTCGGTCGGGAACGGGGAAGGGAAGAGCGGTGAGATCCACTTCACCGTGGACACGGCGCCGCCCGTCGTCACGCTGAACGGGATCGCCTCGCCGACCAACGACACCACACCGTCGTTCACGGGCTTCGCGAGCGACACCACCGCGGTCACGGTCCTGATCTACAAAGGAAGCTCGGTGTCGGGAAGCCCGGTCGCATCGGCCTCTGCCGGCGGCACCGGTGGAGGATGGAGCTCGGGCGCCTCGGCGCCCTTGACCGACGGCGCCTACACCGCGATCGCGGTTCAGAAAAGCTCGCTGGGCAACGGCGAAGGGTCCAGCGAAGCGATCCATTTCACGGTCCTGACCGCGCCACCGAAAGTCACCCTCAGCGGCCTGAAAACACCGACCGGTGACACGACGCCGAGCTTCAGCGGCACTGCCAGCGACACGACATCCGTCTCGATCCTGATCTACGCGGGCGCTCACGCCTCGGGCAGCGTCGTCTCCGGCGCGGCGGCTACAGGGACCGGCGGGGGCTGGAGCTCCGGCCATGCCGGCCCTGCTCTGCCGAGCGGGGAGTACACCGCCGTCGCCGTCCAGGAAAGCTCGCTGCTGGGCAACCCTGCCGGCGTCAGCAACGAAGTCACCTTCGTCGTCGACACCAGCTCGCCGACGGTGACGCTCAACTCCGTGCCCAGTCCCTCAAACGACACGACACCATCCTTCAGCGGCTCGGCGAGCGACTCCACGACCGTCGTCGTGCACGTGTTCAACAGCTCCTCCCAGGAAGTCGCGACCGCCGCGGGCAGCCCGTCGGGCGGTGCCTGGGCAGCAGGCTCGGTATCGAAAGCGCTCAGCACCGGGAGCTACACGGCGGTCGCCACCCAGGCGAGCTCGCTCGGCAACCCGGCCGGCACGAGCAACGCGATCGCCTTCACGGTCAACACCGAATCACCGCATGTGACCCTCACGCAGCCGGCGGCGCGGTCGAGCAACACGACCCCCTCGTTCAGCGGAACGGCCAGCGATACGACCACGGTCACGGTGTCCGTGTTCAAAGGAACCTCCGCGAGCGGCAGCCCCGTCGCCACGGCGACCGCCACCGGCACGGGCGGGAATTGGACCTCGGGGCCCGTTTCCGGCGCCCTCGTGACGGGCACCTACACCGCGCTGGCCGTGCAGAAGAGCTCGCTCGGGAATCCCGACGGGGTGAGCGAAACGAGAACGTTCGAAATCGACACGCGCGCGCCGGCCGTAACGCTGGCCGCCGTCGCCCGGTCGAACGTCACGACCCCCTCGTTCACCGGCACGGCCTCGGAAACGACGACCGTAACGGTCGCGATCTACAAAGGCAACACCGCGACGGGTACGCCGGTGTCCAGCGCCTCGGCCACCGGCACGGGCGCCGCGTGGGCGTCCAGCGCGGCCTCGCCCGCGCTCGTCTCCGGCATCTACACGGCCGTGGCGTCGCAGAAGAGCTCGATCGGGAATCCCGAAGGCATCAGCGAATCGCGGACCTTCGAAGTGAGCACGAAAGCGCCGACGGTGACGCTGGACCAGCCGCCCACGCCGACCAACAACACCTCGCCGACCTTCACCGGGACCGCCAACGAAGCTTCGGTGCTGACGGTGCACGTGCTGCTCGGAGCAACCGAAGTCGCGACCTACGCTACGAACGTGAGCGCAGGAAAATGGAGCCTCGGCCCGGTGGTTCCGGCGCTCGAAGCCGGCAGGCACGAATACAAGGTCTTCGCCACCGAGACGAGCGCGATCGGAAACGCACCGGGACGCAGCGAAGAACGCTCGATGGTCGTGGACACGACCTCACCGGTGGTGTCGATCGCGTCCGTCCCGACGCCCTCGAACAATCGCTCCCCCTCGTTCAGCGGGGAAGCCAGCGACACCACGACCGTGGTCGTACACGTCCTGCAGGCCGGGAAAGAAGTGGCGAGCGCAGAAGCGACGCCGTCGGGCGGGAAATGGAAAACCGGTCCGCTGGCCCCGCAGCTCGCCAGCGGTGAAAACGCCTATACGGCGTATGCCACGCAGGCGAGCAGTCTCGGCAACGCTGCGGGTGAGAGCGCCGAAGTCGCCTTCGTCGTCAACACCAACCCGCCGGTCGTCACGCTCGAACCGATCGCCACGCCGTCCAACAACCTCTCCCCGTCCTTCAACGGCGCGGCGAGCGATACGAGCCCGGTCAAAGTCAAGATCTCCGGCGGCGGCAAGACCTACGAAACCTCGGCGTCGCCCAGTGGCGGCCTGTGGGCCTCGCCGCCGGTGAGCCTGTCCGTGAAAACAGCCACCCCCTTCACAGCCGTCGCCACGCAGGCCAGCACGATCGGCAACCCGACAGGCACGAGCACAGCGATCAAATTCCTCGTCGACCCCGGCGCGCCGAGCATCTCGATGACCCCTCCGAAGGCGCAGATAAATACCCCCACGCCGTCCTTCTCGGGGACCGCCGGGGACGTCACGCCCGTGACCGTCTCGATCTGCCGTCTCGCCACCGAATGCGTGGCCCAGCACGGTGAATGGACGGCAACGTCGGCCACAGGGGGCGCCTGGACGGCGACCCTCGCGGTCCCGCTGGAAGACGGCGAATACCAGGCCGTCGCCTCGGAGAGGAGTGCTGCGGGAGACCTTGGCGCGACCGGCCTCGCACGCTTCACGATCGACACCCACGCTCCGGCAGTGACACTGAGCAGCCCAGCGGCGGGCGCGAGCGCCACGGGTGGCTCGGTGCTCGTCACGGGCCTGGCCGGAACGGCCCCTCACGATCTGCCGACGGTGACCGTCCAGCTGTTCGCCGGCGCGGGCATCGCCGCGGGAGCCACGCCGGTCCAGAACATCTCGGTGCCGGCTGGGTCCGGCAGCTGGTCGGCCATCGTGGGCGGGGTCTCGCCCGGCACCTACACGGTCCGCGCGCTGCAGCTCGACGAAGCCGGGAACGTCGGGGTGAGCACCGCAGCGACCTTCACGGAGGCCGGCGAAGCGGGCGCGACCGGCCACGGACCGGCGGCCGCCTTCAGCTGGTACCCCGGCCGGCCGCACGTGGGCGAACCGATCTCACTCGTGTCGAGCTCGACCGACGATCTCAGCCCGATCACCGCCTACTCCTGGAATCTGCGCGGCTCGGCGTTCGCCCCGGGCGGGCAGACACAGACGGTCTCCTTCCCGACCCCGGGAGGCCACACCGTCCAGCTGCAGGTGACCGACGGCGCCGGCCGGCACGGCGCCGTGTCGCAGCTGATCCCGGTGAGCTATCCCCTGATGCAGCCCTTCCCGGTCGTGCGCATAGCGGGCACCCGGTCGCGTGGACGGGTGCGCCTCAAAGCCCTCACCGTGCAGGCGCCGCGGGGTGCCGGCGTCACCGTGACGTGCACCGGCAAGGGCTGTCCGCTGAGGTCCCAGGCACGGGTGGTGCCCACGCCGAAGTCCAAGGGTTCGGTCGTCCCGTCGCTGGCATTCCCGCGCTTTGAGCGCTGGCTGCCAGCCGGCACCTCGCTGGTCGTGCGCGTGACCCATGCCGGCCAGATGGGCAAGTACACGCGCTTCGCGGTCCGCCGTGGCAAGCTGCCGGCGCGCACCGACGCCTGCCTGAACGCAACCGAACCCAACCCGGTGCCATGCACTTCGTGACCGGCAGGCGGGCGGCACTGTGCCCAGGCCGCTACGCGCGTGCGGCGCTCGTGGCGGGGGCGACGCTGCTCGCCGTTGCCGTCGGCCCGGCGGCCGCGGCTCGGGCCGAACTCGTGATCACCGATCCCCTCTCCGGCTCCTACACGAAAGACACCGAACCGACGTTCGCGGGGACCGTGGTGCCGATGGGCGAAGAAGTCGAATTCTGCGTAGTCGAAGTCTCGCTGTACGCGGGTGAAGACACCACCGGGCCGGCGCTGCAGCACCTCCCCGAAACGTTCGGGGGCTGCAGCTGGCTCACCGGCCCCGCCGCTACGCTCGAACAGGGCACCTATACCGCCGTGGCGCAGGCGAGCCGCTATGAAGACCCTGAATCGGAAGCGGTGCCGGAAACCAGCCCTCCTGTGACGTTCACGATCGACACCACGCCTCCAACGCCCACGATCGGCTCGCCGTCTCCCGGCGCCGTCACGTCCGGCAGCTCGGTCTCGGTCTCCGGTTCCTCCACGGCGGCTCCGGGAGACCTGCCGACGGTGACGGTGCAGGTATTTTCCGGCCCTGCTCCGGAAGGGGCACCGGTCCAGGCGATCGAAGTCCCGGTCGCGGACGGAGCCTGGTCGGGGACGATCGCCGGACTCCCACCCGGGTCCTACACGCTGCGCGCGCAGCAGGCCGACAGCGCGGGAAACGTCGGCTTCAGCCAGCCCGTCGCTCTGCAGGTCGTCGCGCCGGTGCCGCCGAGGGCATCCTTCACCTGGTTCCCCGCATCCCCCGAGGTCGGGGAACCGGTGGCGCTCGTGGCGAGCTGGTCCGCCGTGGAAAGCCCCATCACGGGCTTCGCCTGGGCGCTCGGCAGTGGCGCCCCGTTCCTGGACGGAAGACCGACGCTCACCACGTCCTTCACCACCCCGGGGCCCCACGTGGTGCTGCTGAAGGTGACCGACGCAGCTGGCCGCACGAGCCAGGCCGCGGAGACGATCTCCGTGCGCCATCACCGCGCGACGCTGATGCAGCCGTTCCCGATCGTGAGGATCGCGGGCCGGGAGACACGGGCGGGCGTGCGCCTGACGCTGCTGACGGTCACCGCTCCGGTCTCTTCGCGGGTCACGGTCAGCGTGCGCGGCGGCAAGGGCCGCTCGAGCTCGGAGAGCCGCCTGGCGACGGTTCGCAAACCGACGGCCAGCGCGACCGTCGTGATGTCCTTCCCGCGCTTCGCCCGGCCGCTGAGGGCCGGTGCGGTGCTCGAAGTGCGCGTGACCAAAGCCGGCCAGATCGGCAAGCTCACGCGCTTCATACCCCACCGCGGCAGGCTCCCCACTCGCCAGGACATCTGCCTGGGCGTGAGCGGCAAGCCCTCCGCCTGTCCGAGCTCATGAGCACACAGCCGATCGGACGACGCCGCCTGAAGCCGGTCGGGCCCCGGATGGAGCGCGGCAAGGTGCTTTCGGCGGCGGCTCTGTTCGCGGCCGTCTTCGCGGCGGCCTTCGCCGTCGCCCACACGAGGGGAACAGCCGACTCACTGACCGAACGCCTCCCCCCGAGCCTGCCGCGCGTGGCGACTCCGATCCCGGCCGCGCTGGCGGCAGCCCCTCCGATCGAGCTGGCTGTCCGGCAGCCGCCCCCGCCGCCGAAGCCTGCCGCCCCGGAACGCAAAGCGGCAACGCCCGCGGCCGAACCGGCCGTGGCGCCGGTCGTGACGGCGGCGCCGGCCCCCGTCCAGAGCACCCCCGTCCAGACGACCGCACCGCCGCCCGCTCCGGCCCCCTCGCCACAACCGGCGGCGCCGTCGAAAGGCGGCTCGGGCTCTGGTGGTTCGGGCGGTGGCTCGGGCACCTCCTTTGAAAGCTCCGGCTGAGCATGGATTCGCCGGGGCGGGTCGTCCATCCCCTGCTCGTGGTGGCGCTCCTGATGGTCGCCATCGGCGGGTATCTCCTGGGCAGCCACCATGGCTCCGCCACGGCCTCCTCCGAAGAACCGCCCAGCACCACCCGCACGCTGTCCAGCTCGGGGCTGCTGCTCGAATATCCAGCCAGCTGGCGTGCCCTGTCGACGCCACGGACGATCCCGGGGCTGACCCTGACGCGGCCGGTGACGCTCGTGCCTGCCGGCACCACCGCTGCCGGCCTGATCGCGGGCGCGCTGCCGGCGGGCGAAGCGGGACCGCTGCCGGCGGGATTCCTCGCCCGCCTGCACGGGCTGCCCCACGTGGAAGTCGTCAACCTCGTCTCGACACAGGCATATCGCTACAGCCACATCGGCCTCGCGGGGCTGGGGAAGGCATTCGACCTGTACGTGATCCCCGCGACCGGCGCCGGCGCCCGGGTGATGGCCTGCTTCGCCCCGGAACGGCTGACCCCGGCCAGCCAGCAGTGTGAGCGGATCGTTTCCGGTGTCGCGCTGACGGGCCCGCCCCCCGCGACCCTGACGCCCGAACCGATCTATGCCAAGCAGCTGTCCTCGGTGCTGGGCGCGCTGGACGCGGAACGGGCGAGGGCCCGCAAGGAGATGGGCAGCACCGACTCGGCCTCGAAGGTCGCGACCGCCGCCTCGACGCTCGCCTCGAACCTGTCCTCTGCCTCCCAATCGCTGGCCGCGCTACAGGCGCCCCAGCTCGTCGCGCCGGCGGGCGCCGCGCTGGCCGACTCCCTGCGCCAGGCGGGGGAGGCCTATGGAGCGCTGGCCGATGCCGCGCGGGCCGAAAGCCTCAGCGGATACGACGCGGCGCGCAGCGCTGTGGCGGCGGCGGAGACGAGGGTCGACGCGGCGCTCGCGAACATCGCCCTGCTCGGGTACGGCGCCGGCTAGGGCGAGCTGTGAGCCTCGGCGCTCCTCGAGCACGCGAGGGCCGCGGCCGGGTGCGGTTCAGGCGCTGGCAGCCGGGGCGTAGTGCTGGGCCTCGCAGCCGGCCGAGCGGGCCTCTCGCGCGGCACGATGCTCCGGGCAGTAGACGCCCCGGATCTCGCCGTCGGCGAGGCCGAAGGCGAGCCAGATCCGACCTCGCCAGGGGAAGCTGAAGAAACGATGCTCGCCGGCGCAGCGGCCAAGCTCGGCCGCCCACGCGCCCTCGACGACATGCGCGGGGATCGTGGCTTCGCAGGAGGCCTCCCCCGACATGTAGCCGGAGGAGACACACCGCAGCGGGGGTCCCACCTCGCTTCGCGCCCGGGCATGGTCCTGCATCGAGACCACGACGCCGGGGCGGTCGATCTCTCCTGTCGTCCTTTTCGGGCAGTGCATGTCGTCCTTTTCGGGCGATGGCCGGATTCGTGAACGCCGGCCGGCCGAATATGGACATGTGTTTGACGCTCCCCGGCGGTATCCGCCCAGGGGCGCACGTGTACACCGGGCCGGCTGGAAACAGGCTCCGGCGCGCGAGGTCAGCCGTGGCTGCGGCTCACCCGGGGCGCGGTCGCCGCCGCTAGGCGCGGGTGCCCGCGCGGCGGCTGCTGCAAAGGCTGAGACGGCGGAGCATCTCGCGCTCGTGCTCGGCGGCCTCGCGGGTCATCGCGAAGGCGAGCTGGACGCTGCCGCGCTGCACGGTCCAGTATCCCGTGGGGGTCTGCTTGATCGTCAGTGATTGCATCGGCTCTCTTCCCTGGGAGTCGGTGACGGGGTTGACTCGTGCGACATGTCCGCAAGCTTCGACAGCCTTCGGGGGCGCCTGTAGTGAACGCCGCTCGCCTCGGCGTTTTGCCCAGCCGGGGCCGTTTCGCTCAGCCGGCGCCGACGCGCCCCCGGGCGGCGCCGAGCATCGCCCGCCCGATCGTGACGGGGTGGCTGACGAGGGTGGAGAGGCGTCCGGCCGCCGAGGCCGGGTCGTGTGCGACGCCGAGCTGGCGCATGATCGTCAGCTGGTCGAAGTAGACCCGCTCGATCACGATCCGCTCTCCCTCGAAGATGAACAGCGCGGTCATCCGCGCCCGGAAGGAGCGTCCCGTCGGCGGCAACGAGCGCAGTGGGCCGCGGTGGGTGCCGAGCAGGTCGAACTCGACGATCACGGCGTCGTCGGCGTGACGGAGCGAGACGAGCTCGTTGCGCTGGTCGGGGAAGGCCCGGCGCGTCTCCTCGTAGTAGCGGCGGACCGCATCCTCGCCGTCGTACACGTCACCGGTTGGGACGATCTCGTAACGGGGGTGTGAGAAGGTGCCGATCGTCGTGTCGAAGTCGTGGCGGTTCTCCGACTCCATGTGCTCGCGCACGACCGCCTCGCGGCGGGTGCGAAGCTCGGCATCGGACGGCGCGGCGGACACGGTGCACCTTCTACCACGCCGCGTGGCGAGCCGCCGTGCTCAGCCCAGCAGCCGTGCCCCCCAGGTGGAGCGCACCGACTCGCCCGGGTCGAGCCTGATCAGGTGCTCACCGCTGCGGAAGGCGTTGGGGGGGCAGGTCATGGGCTCGACGGCGAGCGCTCGGCGGCGCCGCTGTGGCGCGAGGGTGTCGCCGGTGAAGATCTCCAGCACGGCGTAGCGCTCGTCGACCCACAGCTCGACCGTGCAGCCATCCGGACGAGACAGGCGGGCGGTGGCGAGGCCGGCGGCGTCGCGGCGCAGATCGCCGAACGGGCTGTCGATCGTGCTCGCGCCGATCGGGCGGGGCCGGCGGAAGTCGAGCGGTCCACCCTCGACCTGCTCGCTGCCCGTCGGCAGCCCGCGCTCGGGGTCAGTGACGATCACGCTCTCCGCCGGCAGCTGCAGGGTGCAATCGTCGATTCGTCCCTCGCCGGCGGAGAGGTAGGGGTGCTGCCCGGATCCGTATGGACAGGGCTCGGCGCCGACGTTGGTGGCGGTCGTGACCACGACCAGCCCGTCCTCGCCGAGCGAGTACTCGACGCTCACCTCGAGATCGAACGGATAGCCCGGCCGCGGGTGAAGGCGCGAGCCCATCACGACCCGGTCGGAGTCCTGTGCAAGGGCTCGCCACGGCCGCCAGCGCAGCAGGCCGTGGATCGCGTTGCCCCGCTCCGGCTCGGTCAGGGGCAGCTGATGATGCGCGCCGTCGTACTCGTAGCTGCCGCCGTCGAGGCGATTCGGCCAGGGGAGGAGCACGGCGCCGTGGGCGCCGTCGCAGATCGCCTCCAGGGGGAACGGCTCGAGCACGTCGCGCTCGCCGTCGGTGTAGGCGCGAACGCCCCCTCCGACCTCGACGATCGTCGCTCGCTGGCGCCCGAAGGAGATCTCGAACTGCTCGCCTGAGGGCGCCGCGGCCATCGCTCAGATGCTAGCCGCCACCTCCATCACGAGCTCGCTCCCGGCGGCTTCCAGCTCGGCCGCCGATTCGGCGGTGCGGATCGAGGCGAGCTCGCCCCATTCCCGCCGGACCGCCTCGCCTTCGAAGCTGCCCACGATCGCGTGCACGGGCCTCGCACCCGCCCGCGCGAGGATCTCGCCTGCGATCTTTCCGTGGCGGGTCTGGGCGTCGAGGCAGCCCTCGCCGACGATCACGGCGTCGGCTCCCTCCAGCCGCCGCTCGAAGTCGAGGGCCGCAAGCACGAACGGCGCGCCCCCTCGCAGCTCTGCCCCGTGAACCGCCCACAGCGCGCCCGCCAGGCCGCCGCCCGCCCCGGTCATGGCGATCCCGCGCGGGTCTCGGGGGAACTCCCCGGCAAGCGCCAGGAGCCGTGCGGTCAACCTTGCCACGGCGTCGGGTGAGGCGCCCTTCTGCGGCCCGAACACCCGGGCGGCCGCCTCGAAGGGGACGCGCACGTCGCAGGCGAGCACGAGCCGCATCGAGCCGATCCCGCCGGAGCGCTCGATCGCCTCGAGGGCGCCGGTGCCCCCGTCGCTGGTGGCGGTGCCACCGATCGCCAGGATCACCTCGCGGGCCCCGGCGTCGCGGGCGGCGATCAGCAGCTCGCCGGTTCCGGCGCTGCTCGCCGCCTCGGCGTCGCGCTCCCCGGGCGCGAGCAGTGCGAGCCCCGAGGCGCGTGCCATCTCGACGAGGGCCTTGCGCGAGTCTCCCAGCCACGCCCAGCGGGCCTCGATCGGTCGGCCCAGGGGGTCGTGGCAGAGGGCGGCACGCTCCTCGCCGCCCAGCGTCTCGAGCAGCACATCGATCGTCCCTTCGCCGCCGTCCGCGACGGGGCTCTCCTCTGCCGCGCCGCCCGCGGCACGGACGCCGCGGGCGATCGCCGCGGCGACCTCGGCCGCCGAGAAGGTGCCCTTGAAGGCGTCGGGGGCGATCAGGAAACTGGCCATCCGGGCGGATTGTGAGCGACCGTCCGCCGCTCCGCGTCCCGGCTCCCAGCCGCCGGTACCGCCCGTTCAGCGGCGCCGGCCGCCGGTGCCGCGCCGGAGCCGATGCACGCGGCGCATCTCCTCGACGGCCTCGTCGTAGCCGCCGAGTGGATCGCTGGCGCGACTGCCGAGCAGGTCGGGGCCGATCCGCCGACGCACGAGCTCGCCCGCGATGGCGTCGACGCGCTGGGCCTCGGCGCCGGGCCGGGAGCTGACGATCCGCTCCAGATGGCGGCCGCGGAACAGCAGACCGACGCCATCGTCCAGCGCCCAGCCGCCCGGCATCGTGCCGTCGCGTATGTGCGCCAGCCAGACGGGCAGGCGCTCGGGCTCGCCGTCGGCGTGCACCGTGAGGGAGCCGTCGAGCAGGCCGAGGCCCTCGAGCGGTTCGGGAGGTCCGCTCGAGCGGGTCAGCCCCCACTGGAACCAGCACATCGCGCCGGCGCTGAGGCCGGCCAGCACCGTTCCTCGTTCCCACGCCTCGATCAGCATCGTGTCGAGATCGTGGGCCCGCCAGATCGCGAGCAGGTTGCGCATCGAGCCGCCTCCGACATAGAGGATGTCCTGCTCGGCCAGCAGCTCGCGAAGCGGCTTGCGCGTCTCGCGGAGCCGGAACAGCGACAGGTGCTCGGCGACGCAGGTGCGGCCCGAGAAGCGGGCTTTGAAGGCGTTGATCTGCGGCGTTGTGTCGCCGGAGGCGGTGGGAAGGAACAGGATCCGCGGTTCGCGGGCGCGGGGCAGTGAGAGCACGTAGTCGTCGAGCAGGGGGTTGGCCGGCTCCATCGTGAAGCCCCCTCCGCCCATCGCGAGGATCGTCCGCTCCTCGGGCGGCACGGCGGCAGGCGGTCCGGGCGGGGCGCTCATGCGGCGACCCGCACCGCGACGGGGGCGGCGGTCGCCCGCGTGCGCGCCGGCACCGGGTCGCCGAGGTAGTCGGTCTCGATCGGAGCCTCCCGCACCCTTCTGCCGTTGCGGCGAACGAGGAAGGCGCGGCCGTCCGGGCGAGAGCTGACCGCACGCTCCAGGCGCGTCCCCCGGAAGTGCAGCCCGACACCGTCCTCGACCGCATAGCCCGCGCTCATGCCCTCGGCGACGGCGCGGTGGTACTCCTCCCGCCTGGCCGGCTCCGCGTCGTAGTGGACGCAGTTCGAATAGGGCAGGAGGCCGAGGCCGCGAACGGGACGGGGCGCGCCGTGAAAGGCGCTCAGCGCCTGCTCGAACCAGCACAGGGAGCCCGCCGAGGGACCGCACATCACGATGCCGCGGCGCCAGGCCCTGCGCAGGATCGAGTCGAGGCCGTGCGCGCGCCAGGCGCCGAGCATGCTCACCATGTTGCCCCCGCCGACGTAGATCAGATCCTGCGCGAGCAGATGGGCCGCGAGATCGTCCTCGACGCCGCCGGTTCCCTGGTCGCGGCGGAACAGGGAGACGTGACTGGCCTCGCAGCCGGGCGAGAAGCGACGGTAGAAGCGGACCACGTAGTGGTCGGCGTCGCCCGAGGCGGTCGGGAGGAAGCAGACGCGCGGCCGCGGGGCGTCGAGCAGCGACAGGATGTAGTCGTCGAGCAGGGAGCCGTCCTTCTCCATCGAGAAGCCGCCCCCTCCGAGCGCGACGATCTGGGGAGCTTTGTGTGGCATCGCTCGCTTCCCTCGTAGTGATCCGACACGTCAAGATTGCCCCAAGCCGGCCCGGAGCGGTATGGACGAGGGTAGGAACCGCGGGCGGGGCGGGTCGACACCAGCACATACGGGCATCGCACCTAGAGTGTCGGGCGTGAGCGGACCGGCGGCAGAGCAGGCTCGCGCAGGCGGCCCGGCGATCTCTCTGCGCGGGGTCGTCAAGCGCTTCGGGGAGATCACGGCGGTGAACGGCCTCGACCTCGAGGTGCCGGCCGGTGTCTGCTTCGGCCTGCTGGGACCGAACGGAGCGGGCAAGTCGACGACGATGCGGATGCTGACCGCCCAGGCGCTCGCCGACAGCGGCGAGATCTCCGTTCTCGGCTACGAGCTGCCCCGCGAATCCAAGCAGTCACGCCTCGAGATGGGGGTGGTTCCGCAGCTCGACAACCTCGACGTGGAGCTGACCTGCCGCCAGATCCTGACCGTGTTCTCGCGCCTCTACAGGGTGCCGCGAGCCGAGCGCTCCGCGGCGGTCCAGCGGGCACTGGAGATCGCCAACCTCACGCCCCGGGCCGACACGATCGTCAGAGAGCTCTCCGGCGGGATGCGCCGGCGACTGCTGGTCGCGCGCGGCCTGATCCACCAGCCGCGGCTGGTGCTGCTCGACGAGCCCACGGTCGGCCTCGACCCGCAGGTCCGCCAGGAGCTGTGGACGCTGATCGACGGCCTCCGCGAACAGGGGGTGACGGCGCTGATGAGCACCCACTACATCGAGGAGGCCGAGCGCCTGGCGGACACGGTCGCGGTGATGTCAGCCGGGCGGATCATCGCCCAGGGCACCCCCGGGGAGCTCGTGCGGGCCCACGCCGGCGAGCAGGTGCTCGAGGTCTACGGGACGCCCGAGCGGCTGGCCGAGGTGAGCGCGCTTGCCCGCGAGGAGGGCTGGTCGAGCCGGCGCAGCGGACCGGCCGTGGCGATCCTCAGGGCCGAGACGCTGGACGGCCTGGCCCCGGATGGCGTGCTCCGCCCATCGAACCTGGAGGATGCCTTCGTGGCTCTCACGGGGGAGGACATCGAATGAGCGCCGCCGCACGGCAGGAGCCCGCCGCGGCCCCGAGGCCGCGCCGGGTCGGCCGTCTCGAACCGGCGGCGCTGGCGGGCGTGATGAGCAGGGACATCTCGATCTTCGGCCGCTACTGGAAGGCGACGACCTTCTCCTCGATCGTGCAGCCGACGATCTACCTGCTGGCCTTCGGCCTCGGCATCGGCGCGGCCCTGCAGCCGAAGAACGGGCTCACCTACGAACAGTACGTCGCGACCGGGCGTGGTCGCCACGGCCGTCCTCTTCTCCTCGGCCTTCCCGGGGATGTTCAACACGTTCGTGCGCTGGCAGTTCCAGCGCACCTACGACGCGATGCTCGCGGCTCCCGTGGACGTGGAGGAGCTGATCACGGCCGAGATCCTCTGGATCGCGGCGCGGGCGGGCGTGTACGGCCTCGCACCCCTGCTGGTGGGTTTCGCGTTCGGGCTCGAACCGCTGCCGGGGATGCTGCTGGTCCCGTTCATCGGCTTCGTGACGGGCGTCGGCTTCGCCGGCTTCGGCGTGACCATCGCGGCGGTCGCGAAGACGATCGACAACTTCAACTACGTCACCAGCGCCGTGCTGACTCCTATGTTCCTGCTCGCGGGCACGTTCTTCCCCGTCTCGAACCTGCCCCCCGTGATCCGCGTGCTCGCCGAGATCAACCCGCTCTACCACTGCGTGCAGCTCGTCCGCGACGCCTCCCTCGGCAACCTGCACTGGGGCGATCTCGGCCACTTCGCAGTGCTGGTCGCCTTCGCCTTGCTGATGTGGCGCCTGGCGATCTCACAGCTCGGTCGCCGCCTGATCGACTGAGCGCGTCTCAGCAAGCTCTGAGCTTCGGCCCAGGGGCCTCACACGGCCCGGCACCAGGCTGCACAGCCATGAGCTCACGCCCTTCCGCCGCCGCCGCGCCGGCCCCCGCCTTCGCCGGGCTTCGCGGGCGGCGGCTGGCGCTGCGCACCCCGCGCCCCGAGCTCCTCGGCCTGCTCGTGCTGGCCGGCGTCCTCTACTTCTGGTCGCTCAGCCGCAACGGTTGGGCGAACGACTACTACAGCGCGGCCGTCCGCTCGATGAGCACGAGCTGGCACAACTTCCTCTTCGCCTCGCTGGATCCGAGCGGCGTCATGACCGTCGACAAGCCGCCGCTGGCCCTGTGGGTGGAGGCCCTCTCCGTGCGCGTCTTCGGTTACCACCCGCTGAGCATGCTCGTGCCGCAGGCGCTGATGGGGATCGCCGCGGTCGGGCTGACCTACGACCTCGTCCGGCGCCGCTTCGGCCGTCTCGGCGGGACCGTCGCCGGCCTCGCTCTGGCCCTCACCCCGATCACCGTCGCGATCTTCCGCTACAACCAGCCCGACGCGCTGCTCGTGCTGTGCTCCGTCGCGGCGCTCTGGTTCACGGTGCGGGGGCTCGAGGACGGCCGCACGCGCTGGTTGGTGCTGGCGGGCGTCTGCGTGGGCCTCGGCTTCGAGACGAAGATGCTCGTCGCGCTCGTCGTCGTGCCGGGGATCGCGGCAGCCTGGCTCTGGTGCGTGCCGGGCGCGCGCTCACGACTTCGCACCGCGGGTCAGCTGCTGGCCGGTGGCGCGGCGATGACGGTGGTCGGCGGGGCCTGGCCGCTGCTCGTCGAACTGACTCCCACCACGAGCCGGCCTTGGGTTTCGGGTACGAGCGACAACCGCGTGCTGTCGCTGATCTTCGAATACAACGGGGTCGGCCGCGTCGACGGCCAGAGCGGCGGGCCGGGCGGTCTCGGCGGCAACCAGTTCGGCGGCTCCACCGGCCCCCTGCGCCTGCTCAACTCGGCGCTCGGCGGACAGGGCGGGTGGCTGCTCGGCTTCGCCGCCGTGAGCGCGCTCGCGCTGCTCGCCGCGAGCCGCCTGCGCCGCGCCGACGCCCGCACCGGCTGGCTCCTGGCGGTGGGCGGGGCCTTCGGTACGACCGCCCTGCTGTTCAGCTTCGCGAGCGGGATCTTCCACCCGTACTACGTCTCGCTGCTCGCGCCGTTCGCCGCCGCCCTGGTGGGAGCAGGGATCGCGCATTTCGTCTCCGGCCGCGAGGGCGGGCGCGTCTTCGCCCCGCTCGCGATCGCCGCGGGCGTCGCGAGCGAGCTCGCGGTCCTGGGCGACTACCCGGGGCAGCTGCGCTGGCTGGTGCCGGTGCTGATCGCGCTGGCGGGGCTCGCCGCGGTCGTGCTCGCGGTGTCCGATACGCGCACCTGGCGCCTCGGCGCGGCGCTGCTGGCCGCGGGCGTGCTGCTGATCGGTCCGTCGGTGTGGGCGGTGGACACGCTCGGGCGCTCGCTCAACGGCACCTTCCCGGAAGGCGGCCCGGGCGCGGTGGCGGGCGGCGGCTTCGGTCCTGGCGGCTTCGGGCGTCTGCGCGCGGGGGGTGGCTTTCCGCCCGGGGCGGGCTCGGGCTCGGGCTCGTTCGCCATCCCCGGCGGCTCTGCGAGTGGCGGCGGCTTCGCGGGCCCCGGCGGCTCCGGGGGCTCGAGCGGCTCATCGGGTGCAGGCGGCTTTGCCGGCCCCGGCGGCTTCGCTCCGCCCGGCGCGGGCTCCGGCTCGCGGTCCGGAGGGGGCCCGGGCGGCGGCGCCTTCGGGCGCTCGGTCAGCTCGGAGGTGCTCTCCTACGTCAAGGCCCACGGCGACGGCACGATCGCGGTGTCGAGCCAGTCCAGCGCAGCCGGCGCGATCATCTCCGACGGCGCCGAGGTGGCCGGCATCGGCGGCTTCTCCGGCCGCGAGAGCAGCGTGTCGGTGAGTTGGCTCGCGCAGATGGTGCGCGACGGGAAGATCCGCTGGGTGCTCGACGAAGAAGGCTCGACAGGCTCAGGCTCCCCCGGCGGGGCCCTCGGCATCGGCCGCCCGGGCTCCCTCGGGGGGTTCGGCAGCGCCGGCAACCAGTCGCTTCCGGGCGGGCTCGGCGCCGGCGGCTCGTCGCGAGGCTTCGGCGGGGGTCCGGGCGACTCGCGCGCGGGCTCGCGCAAGGCGATCGACGCAGCGGCGAAAGCCTGCGTGCGCGTCACCGTCGGCGGCTCGGGAGCGTCCTCCTCGAGTTCGTCCGCGGGCACGCTCTACGACTGCCAGGGCCGCGCCGCGGCGCTCGAAGCGACCGCTTCCTAGCAATCTCCGGATAAATCCTGGTCCTTGCGGACCACCCGGTATGCCATGGTTGCGTCCGAGGATGCGAATAGCGTCCTCGCCTGCCTGGATGCACGAGGGGGCGCCGGGCCCACGGAAGGACATTCCCGGCTCTCGTCCAATACGACCGCTAGGCCCGCAACTTTTGCGGGGTTTTGGGATTCCATAGGGGTAGAGGGTGTTTGTCCCGGTTCAGGAGGAGGTTGGCATGAGGTCGCACGCACGGGTCTGGGTGTTGATGATTGTCTGCGGGCTCGTGCTCGCCGTCGCGCTGCCGTCGGCAGCGCAGGCGATCGGGATCGAAAAGTTCGTCGCCACGAACTGCGAAGAAGAAGAATGCGGCGAGGAAGAAGTCGTCGCTGATTCTGGTGCTCCGTTCCACTTCAAATTCTTCGAGCCGAAGAAAGAAATCTCGGTCGAAGAAGCCGAAGAAGAAGGCTTTACGCAGGCCGGCGGCCGCGTGCCGTTCGGCGTGACCGACTTCCTGGTCGCGAACGAAGGCAGCTACCCGGAAAAGGTCCCGACCGCTGCGACCACGCACATCCGCACAGACGTCGCGCCCGGGCTCGCCACGAACCCGTTCGCGGTCGAACGCTGCTCGCTCACCGATTTCTCAGGTGGGGCCGGTGCGTCGCCACTCGCGGCGGCAGGCCTGTTCGCGGCCCCGAATGCGGAATGCGAAGAAAGCGAAATCGGGCTTCAGCAGGCCACGATCTACACGGGGTCCCTCGCCAAAAAAGAAGGCGCCGGTGACGTTCCGGTCGAAGGCCTGGTCTACGACCTCGTACCGGAAGCCGGTGAAACCATGCGTCCCGGCGGCCCGCACCTCGCGGCGCTCTACGGCGTGGCCGTCAAACTGCCGAAATTCCTCACCGAACCCGAGCTGAAAGCACACTTCGAAGCCGAACCGCTTCCCGAAGGCCCGGGCGGCAAAGCCGAAAAAGAATTCATCGAAAACAAACTGATCACAGAACAGTGGTACTCGCACTCGCTGATCAAAGGCAACGTGGAATGGGGCAAAGAAAGCCTCGGAACCGCCGAAGCCGACTACCACGACTACTTCGAAATCGAATCGGCCGCATCACCGCCGCTGCTGCGCTCGCGCCTGACGTTCTTTGGCCAGAGCGGCAACGGCGCCTTCATCACGAACGCGACCAGCTGCCCGGGTCACCTCACGACGAACCTGACGCTCGAAGGTCCGGGAATCATCCCTCCGAGCGCCCCGTCGTCCACGAGGTCCTCGTTCACGACCCCGATCGGTCTGACAGGCTGCAAAGGGCTCGAATTCCCGATCAACTTCGCGTTCCACCCCGGAACGGAAACCACCGACCAGCCGAACGAATTCACGGCTGAAACGTCGATCGCGCACAACCCGGCGAAAACAGACGTCTCGCAGGTCAAGAGCAGCGAAATTCGTGCTGCCGGCCGGGATGACGCTGAACCCGTCGGCCGCGAACGAACTGCAGGCCTGCAAGCCGAGCCAGGCGCACGAAATCGAAGGCACGGAAAAGTTCACCGAAGAATTCGGTGTCGCGTGCCCGGCGGCGTCGAAGATCGGCACGGTCACGCTGAAAGTGCCGACGCTCGACGAAGACCTGACCGGCGCCGCCTACCTCGGCAGCCCCGAGTCGGGCACGATCACCAAACCGCCGTTCACGATGTACGTGGTCGCCAACAACGAAAAGTACGGCGTCTCGGTGCGCCTGATCGCCCACGTGGAACCGGATCTGGCGACCGGCCAGGTGACCACGACGTTCAGCAGTCCGCCTGAACAGCCGTTTGAAAACCTCCAGATCCACTTCGAACGCAATGTGCTGGCGCCCGTCGCCAACCCACTGCTGTGCGGCGAAGCGAAAGGCGTGGCGGTGTTCGAACCGACCAGCGCAGAAACACCGCACGAAGTCCTGAAAACCGACGCGTTCGGTCAGACGGTGACCGGCTGTGCATCGATCCCGCCGCCGTTCAAACCGAGCCAGAACACCGCCAACAGCAACGGCAACGCGGGCGCGAGCACGAACTTCACGTTCAACCTCCTGCGCAACGACGGCGACCAGTACCTGAGCTCCGTGAAGACGGTGCTCCCGCCCGGCCTCGTCGGCAAGATCGCGATCGCGGAACGGTGCCAGGAAGCGGCCGCGTCCAGCGAAACCGCTGCCTGCCCGAGCACGAGCCAGATCGGTACGGCCACGGTGCTCGCGGGCTCCGGCAGCCGGCCCTTCTCGTTCAGCGGGCCGGTCTACCTCACGGCTCCCTACCAGGGCGCCCCGTACGGCCTGTCGATCAAGGTGCCGGCTGTCGCCGGACCCTTCAACTTCGGCACGGTCGTGACCCGCGCCGGGATCAACGTGGAACCGTTCACCTCGCAGGTGGTCGTTGAAAGCACGCTGCCGAGGATCCGCAACGGCGTGCCGCTGCGCATCAGATCGATCAGCGTCGCGGTCAACAAGTCGGGCTTCATGCTCAACCCGACCAACTGCAGTGCCTTCCAGACCGTTTCGACCGTCGGCAGCTTCACGACGCTCGAGCCCGGCGGGGCGACGGCGAGCAGCATCGCGCAGTCGCCGTTCCAGGTCGCCAACTGCAGCGCGCTGAAGTTCTCGCCGAAGTTCAAGGCGACCTCCAGCGCGAAGGTCTCGCGTGCGAACGGCGCGATGCTGACGACCGAAGTCACGCAGGGCGCAGGCCAGGCGAACATCAAGTCCGTCAAGGTCCAGCTGCCTCGCCAGCTGCCCTCGAGGCTGTCGACGCTGCAGAAAGCGTGCACCGAGCAGGTCTTCGCGGCGAACCCGCTGCGCTGCCCGAGCGGTGCGTTCGTCGGCGGCGCGACGGTGCACACGCCGACGCTGCCCCAGCCGCTGAGAGGCCCGGCGATCCTGGTCTCCCACGCGGGCGCCTCGTTCCCCGACCTGGACCTCGTGGTCGAAGACCCGAACCACCTGCGGGTGATCCTGGTCGGGAACACGAACATCAAGAACAGCATCACCACGACGACGTTCGCCTCGACGCCCGATGTCCCGGTTTCGAGCGTCCGGGTCGAACTGCCCGTCGGCTCGCACTCGGCACTGGCCGCGTTCGGCAACATCTGCAGCAAGGCGCTGGTGATGCCGACCACGATGACCGCGCAGAACGGCAAGTCGTTCAAACAGAACACGGTCATCAACGTGGGCGGGTGCCCCGTCGAGATCGTGGGACGCAAGGTCGTCGGCAACCAGGTCTGGGTCACCGTCCGCGTTCCCGCCGCCGGTAAGGTCAGCGGCAGCGGCGCGCAGCTGGTGACGGTCCACAAGAAGGCCAAGAAAGCGCACCACAACATCACGCTGAAGATCCCGCTGACCAGCGCCGGGCGGAGCAAAAAGCCGCTGACGGTCCACGTCCGCATCGGCTTCAAGCCGAACAAGGGCAAGAGCTCCTCAGCGTCCACGAAGGTCAAGTTCCACTGAGCCGGGGAGGGGGCGCGGGCGGGCCAGCCCGCGCCCTCGGCCTCGGCCGCGACGCTTCGCGCTGGCACTCCGGATGGCCGAAATGCATGCTCGTAGCGACCAAGAAGTTTCCCCGGGTCTGTCACACCCGCCCCTCTATGCCGTAAATTGGGAACATGGATGTCGTATCGGGTACGGATACCTCTGCGTCGTCTGGGGGCATGGAGCGGGTGCTTTCGGGCATCCGACGGCTGACGGCGCTCGCTGACGGGGCGGGAGACGCTGACGGGATCTACCGCGCGCTCGCGCGGGAGCTGCTCGAGGTGCCGGGAGCCGAGGAGGTGCACGTCCATCACCTTGCCGAGGACGCGCCCGATGACATCGTGGACGTCTACCTGTTCGAGGGCGAGGGACGGCTGAGCTACCTCTCGCCGCGCGCCGAGCGCCCGCCGGGGGTGAGCTGGGTGGCGCGTACGAGGCGCAACTTCCTGGCCGCCGACGCCGAGGAATTCGCGGCCAGCGTGCCGCGCCTGACTGCGACGGGCGAGATGAGCTGCGTGCTGCTGCTTCCGGTGATCGAGCGCTCCGACGTCGAGGCCGTGGTGATGCTGGTGCGGCGGGTCTCGGCGATCTACGAGGCGGCCTCGATCGAACTGGCGCGGACGCTGGTCGAGCAGGGGGCCACGGCGCTGGCGCTCGTGCGCGCCCGCTCGGAGGCGGGCACCGACGCGGTCACCGGCTGCATGAACCATCGCGCCATGCGCCGCCGCCTCGACGAGGAGATCGGCCGTGCGATGCGCACCGGCGGGCCGCTGTCGTGCCTGCTGATCGACCTCGACGACTTCAAGCAGGTCAACGACCGCTACGGCCACCCGGCGGGGGACGCGATGCTCCGCGAGGTGGTGCGGGCGCTGGTCGGCGAGTTCCGGGCCTTCGACCGCGTGGCCCGCTACGGCGGTGACGAGTTCGTCGTGATCCTGCCAAACGCCGAGCTGGAAAGCGCGGCAGCGGCCGCCGCGCGAGCGCTCGAGCGGCTACGCGGGCTCAGCTCCTACGGCACCGGCGAAGGCGTCTCGGCCTCGATCGGCGTCGCCCAGTGGCAGCCGCCGATGAGCACCGACGAGCTGCTCGCCGCCTGCGATGCGGCCCTGCTGCGCTCCAAGCGCCAGGGCAAGGGGCGCGTGACCCGCGCCCACGACGCGCACCGCTGAGCGCCTCCCGCGACCGCGCCCGGCTGGCCGGGATCGCCGCTGCGACTCTGCGAGACTGCGAGCCGTCCATGTAGAGCGAAGACGGGAGGTCGAATGTCTGAGAACACCTTTGGGGCAAAGGACACCCTCACCGTCGGCGACCGGCAGTTCGAGATCTTCCGGCTGGACGCGCTGCAGCAGCGATTCGACGTCGCCAGGTTGCCCTTCTCGCTGAAGGTCCTGCTCGAGAACCTGCTCCGAACCGAGGGCAACGGCTCGGTCAGCGCGGGCGACATCGAGGCGCTCGCCTCCTGGGAGGCCGGGGCCCAGCCGAGCAAGGAGATCGCCTTCACCCCCGCCCGCGTGCTGATGCAGGACTTCACCGGCGTCCCCGCCGTGGTCGATCTCGCGGCGATGCGCGACGCGATGGCCGAGATGAGCGGCGACCCCGCCAAGATCAACCCGCTGGTGCCCGCCGAGCTCGTGATCGACCACTCGGTCCAGGTCGACGCCTTCGGTACGAGGGACTCCTTCCGCTTCAACGCCGAGCGCGAGTTCGAGCGAAACCAGGAGCGCTACGCCTTCCTGCGCTGGGGGCAGGGCGCCTTCAACGACTTCTCGGTCGTGCCCCCCGACACGGGCATCGTCCATCAGGTCAACCTCGAGTACCTCGCCCGCGTGGTGTTCCCGCGCGAGACACCCGGCGGGGGCCTGCCGCAGGCCTACCCGGACACGCTCGTCGGGACCGACTCCCACACCACGATGGTCAACGGGCTCGGCGTGCTCGGCTGGGGCGTCGGCGGCATCGAGGCGGAGGCGGCGATGCTCGGCCAGCCGATGTCGATGCTGATCCCCCAGGTGCTGGGCGTCCAGCTCCACGGCGAGCTGCCCGAGGGCACGACGGCGACAGACCTGGTGCTGACCGTCACCGAGATGCTCCGCGCCCGCGGCGTGGTCGGCATGTTCGTCGAGTTCTACGGCGCCGGCGTCGCAGCCCTGCCGATCGCCGACCGGGCCACGATCGGCAACATGTCGCCCGAGTTCGGCTCGACCTGCGCGATCTTCCCGATCGATCAGGAGACGCTTCGCTACCTCGAGCTCTCCGGCCGGCTCCCCGAGCAGATCGAGCTGGTCGAGGCCTACGCCCGCGAGCAGGGCCTGTGGCACGACGAGGACGCCGAGGAGCCGACCTTCACCGACACCCTGGAGCTCGACCTCTCGACGGTCGAGCCGAGCCTCGCCGGGCCCAAGCGTCCCCAGGACCGCGTCGCGCTGAGCGGCGCCCAGCCCGCCTTCCGCGAGGCCCTCAAGGCCTACATGCCAGACGACGGCGAACACTCCGACGCGCTCGACGAGGCCGTGGCGGAGTCCTACCCGGCGTCCGATCCGCCGTCCAACGGCGCTCCCGGACACGAGCAGCTGCTCGCCGTCAGCACGCCGCAGCCGCCGGCCGGCGGCGCGGCAACGCTGCCCCACAACGGCACCGCTCAGACCGTCGAGATCGACGGCCGGAGCTTCGAGGTCGACCACGGCCACGTCGTGATCGCCGCCATCACCAGCTGCACCAACACGTCGAACCCCTCCGTGATGATCGGGGCCGGCATCCTCGCCCGCAACGCCGTCTCCCGCGGGCTGCAGGTGAAGCCCTGGGTCAAGACGTCCCTCGCCCCCGGCTCGAAGGTCGTCACCGAATACCTCGACCGGGCCGGTCTCACCGAGCCCCTCGAAGCGCTCGGCTTCAACCTCGTCGGCTACGGCTGCACCACCTGCATCGGCAACTCCGGCCCGCTCCCGGAGCAGATCTCCGCCGCCGTCGCCGAGGGCGACCTGGCCGTGGTCTCGGTGCTGTCGGGCAACCGCAACTTCGAGGGACGCATCAACCCGGACGTGAAGATGAACTACCTCGCCTCACCGCCGCTTTGCGTCGCCTACGCGCTGGCGGGGACGATGGACACGGACATCGTCGCCGACCCGATCGGCCAGGACGAGGCCGGGCAGGACGTCTATCTGCGCGACATCTGGCCGTCGGAGCGGGAGGTCGCCGAGACGATCAGCGATGCCGTTCGCGCAGACATGTTCAGGCACAGCTACGGGGAGGTCTTCGCCGGCGACGAGCGCTGGAACAGCCTCGCGGTGCCCGAGGGCGAGCGCTTCGCATGGGCCGCAGACTCGACCTACGTGCGGCTGCCCCCTTACTTCCAGGGCATGCCCGCTCAGCCCGAGCCGGTCAGGGACGTCGAGCAGGCACGTGTGCTGGCGGTGCTCGGCGACAGCGTCACCACCGACCACATCTCTCCGGCCGGCTCGATCAAGCGGGACGGCCCCGCCGGCCTCTACCTGCAGCAGCAGGGCGTCGAGCCGCGCGACTTCAACTCATACGGCTCGCGGCGCGGCAACCACGAGGTGATGGTCCGGGGCACGTTCGCGAACATCCGCCTGCGCAACCTGATCGGCGGTGGCGAGAAGCTGCCGGAAGGGGGCTTCACGCGCTATCTCGGTGACGGCTCGGGCGAGCAGATGTCGATCTACGAGGCGGCCATGCGGTACATGGAGCAGGGCACAGATCTCGTGATCCTCGCCGGCAAGGAGTACGGCTCGGGCTCCTCGCGCGACTGGGCCGCCAAGGGCACCCGCCTGCTCGGCGTCCGCGCCGTGATCGCCGAGAGCTTCGAGCGGATCCACCGCTCCAACCTGGTCGGCATGGGCGTTCTGCCGCTGCAGTTCCCCGACGGGCAGAGCGTCTCCGCGCTCGGCCTCACCGGTGAGGAGACGATCTCGATCAGGGGCCTGGCCGAGGGGATGGCCGACGGCGGCTTGCCGCCCGGGGCGGTGCAGGTGACGGCCGCCCGCGAGGGATCTCAGGCCGTCAGCTTCGATGCCCGGGTGCGAATCGACACGCCCCGCGAGGCCGATTACTTCCGCCATGGCGGCATCCTGCAGTTCGTGCTGCGCGGGTTGCTCGCCGCATGAGCCCCCAGCCGAAACGGCCAGCACGAAAAGCCACCACTGCCAGGCGCGGAGCTGCCGCTCGCAAAGCCTCCTCCGCGCAGGTCCCGCCGGTCCTGCGGGCGCTGCTCGAGGCGAAGGGCCCCTCGGGCTATGAGACGGCCCCCGCCACGGTGTGGCGGGACGCTGCCGCCTCCTTCGCGGAGGTCAGCACCGACCCGGTCGGCACGCCGCTGGCGCTCGTCGCCCGGCGCAAAGGCGCCCGCGGCGCCTCGCGCCGGCTGCTCGTGATGGGCCACATCGACGAGATCGGGCTGATCGTCACGCACATCGACGACGAGGGCTTCCTGTGGTTCGGCGAAGTCGGCGGCTGGGACGCGCAGGTACTGGTCGGACAGCGCGTCGTGCTCGACACGCGCGGCGGTCCGGTCAAAGGCGTGGTCGGCAAGAAGCCGATCCACCTGCTGCGCGGCGAGGAGGCCAAGAAGGTCGCCGAGGTCAAGTCCATGCACATCGACATCGGCGCCCGCGACGGCGAGCAGGCCCGCAGCATGGTCCGCGTCGGCGATGTCGCGGTGATCGACGCCGAGCCCGTCGAGCTGCCGAACGGGCGCCTCAGCTCGCGCGCCCTGGACAATCGCCTCGGCTCCTACATCGCTCTCGAGGCCGCGCGGCTGATCGCGAAAGCAGGGGGCGCCGCATGGGAGGTGGCGGCCGTCGCGGCCGCCCAGGAGGAGACCACCTTCGGCGGCTCACGAACGAGCTCCTTCTCCCTGGCACCCGACGCGGCGATCGTGCTCGACGTCACCCACGCGACCGACGCCCCCGGGATCGAGGTCAAGCCGCTCGGCAAGCATCCGCTCGGCTCGGGCGCCGTGATCGGGCGGGGCTCGGTGCTCAACCCGCACGTCTTCGAGCTCCTCCACGAGACGGCCGAGGCCGAGCAGATCCCCTTCACGGTCGAGGCCAGCGGGCGCAACACGGGTACCGACGCCGACGCCGTGCACCTCAGCCGTGGCGGCGTCCCCACCGGCCTCGTCTCGATCCCGCTGCGCTACATGCACTCGCCCGTCGAGCTCGTCGAGCTCGACGACGTGCAGGCCTGCGCCCGCTTAGTGGCCGGCTTCGCGCTGCGGCTGAAAGCCGCAACGAGCTTCGCGCGCTGAGCTACCGAGCGGCGCGGGCCGGCGGCGCGAAGCCGCCCGGCCCGTCTCGCCCCCGGTGCTCAGACCGCTTCCAGCTCGGTGATCTCTGAGACCTTGTAGGCCTCGCCGGGGCAGCCCCCCACGGCGAGCATGCGCAGGCCCTGCGGGCCCGAGTAGACCTTCCGTTTGGTCTCCGGACCGACCCTGATGACCGTCTCCGGATTCATCTCGACCCGCTCGCCTTCGATGTCCATCCATCCCGATCCGCCCAGGACGGCGAACACCTCCTCCTGCCCGCTCTCGGCGTGGTCGTGATCCGGGTAGTCGCCGAAGTCGGGCGGCAGCTGGATCACCTGGATGCCGAAGGCGCTCACCCCGAGCTCAGCGCGGACCTTCACAAACCCGCCTCCGAAGCCCGTCTGCATGTCTTTGAGTTGCTTCGCCGTGTAGTCAGCCATGCGCGCCACCCTAACCGATCTAGGGCAGCAGGATCGCGAGCTGCCGCGACTGCGCCAGCACGGTCCCGTCGGCCGCCCAGATCACGCTGTCCTCCTCGAAGAACCCGTCCTGGATCAGCTTCGAGCCGACCTTCGCGAAACACAGCTCGTGCGGGTCGGGGTCGGCCGTGCGCGGCAGGGCCGTGCGGAAGTGCATCGTCAGGTCGATCGTCGGCGCGGCCGCCGGCTCGGCCGTGGCCATGAACGGCGAGGGGATCAGGGCATCGCTGAAGAAGGCGAGCGCCGGCGCGTCGAGGGGGCGCGCCTCGGCGAGGCCGATCCAGGCGCCGAGCTCCATCGGACGGCGCTCGCCCGTCAGCGGCGCCCCCTGAAAGCGAGGCTGCATGATCAGGTGGCGGGTGAAGGGCGGCGCGCCGAACTTGAGCGCCGTTCCCGCTTCGCGCTCGGGCCCGGCCGGCTCGACCTCGGGGAGCGGCAGGTCGTCGATCTGCTGCCCCGTCCAGGGCACCGAGAAGGCCGCCAGCACGAGCGCCAGCAGCCGTCCGTCCTGCTCCATCCGCGCTGACAGGGTGCTCAGCGAGCGTCCCGCTCGCTCGATGCGAGTGCCGATCACCACCGGCCCCGGCTCGGGCGCCCGGGCGTAGTGGATGGTCAGCGACCGCGGCGCTCTGGCGGGCTCGTCGACCGTCTCCGTGAGGGCCCTCAGCAGCATCGCCGCCAGGTAGCCGCCATGCGGTCCCCGCCCCGCCCTCCAGCCGTCGGCGACGGTCGCGTCGAACACTGCCGCACCCGGCTCCTCGGCCCGGCGACGGCGGGTGACCGCAGTGTCCCGCTCGAACGGACCGGCCGTGCCGGGGTCGGCGGCCGGCTCGGCCTCAGCCACGCACGAGCCGCTTGTAGGTGATCCGGTGCGGCCGGTCCGCGGCTGCCCCGAGGAGCTCGTGGCGGTGCTCCTCGTAGGCCTCGAAGTTGCCCTCGAACCAGCTCACCTGGGAGTCGCCCTCGAAGGCGAGCACGTGGGTTGCGATGCGGTCCAGGAACCAGCGGTCGTGGGAGATCACGATCGCGCAGCCGGGGAAGCCGAGGAGCGCGTCCTCGAGCGCCCGCAGCGTGTCGACGTCGAGATCGTTGGTGGGCTCGTCGAGCAGCAGCAGGTTGCCGCCGCTTCGCAGCAGCTTCGCGAGGTGGACCCGGTTGCGCTCGCCGCCGGACAGCTTGCCGATCCGCGCCTGCTGGGAGGAGCCCTTGAAGTTGAAGCCCGCCGTGTACTGGCGCGAGTTCACCTCCCGATCGCCGACCTTGATGTGGTCGAGCCCTTCGGAGATCTCCTCCCACACCGTCTTCTCAGGATTGAGCGAGTCGCGCGACTGGTCCACGTAGGCCGGCTGCACCGTCTCGCCGAGCTCGAGCGTCCCACTGTCGGGCTGCTCCTGGCCGGTGATCATGCGGAACAGGGTCGTCTTGCCCGCGCCGTTGGCGCCGATCACGCCGACGATCCCCGAACGAGGCAGGTCGAAGGACAGGTCCTCGATCAGCAGCCGGTCGCCGAAGCCCTTCGAGAGGGACGTGACCGTCAGCACCTTGTCCCCCAGCCGGGGCCCGGGGGGGATGTGGATCTGGACCTCGTCGAGCTTCACGTTGCGCTCCTCGGCGATCATCTCCTCGTAGCGGGCCAGTCGGGCCTTGGACTTCGTCCGTTTGCCCTTCGGGTTGGTCCGCACCCACTCGAGCTCGGCGGCGATCGTCCGCTCGCGGCCCTTCTCGGAGCGCTCTTCCTGCGCCAGGCGCCTCTGCTTCTGCTCGAGCCAGCTCGAGTAGTTGCCCTCGTAGGGGATCCCCTTGCCGCGGTCGAGCTCGAGGATCCAGCCGGCCACGTTGTCCAGGAAATAGCGGTCGTGGGTCACCGCCACGATCGCCCCCTTGTACTCGGACAGGTGCTGCTCGAGCCACGCCACCGACTCGGCGTCGAGGTGGTTGGTGGGCTCGTCCAGCAGCAGCAGGTCCGGCGCCCGCAGCAGCAGCCGGCAGAGCGCCACGCGGCGGCGCTCGCCGCCGGAGAGGGTGCTCACGTCGGCGTCGGCCGGGGGCAGGCGCAGCGCGTCCATCGCGTACTCCAGCTGCGTGTCCAGGTTCCAGGCGTCGGCCGCTTCGATCTTCGCCTGGATGCGGCCGAACTCCTCGGCCGTCTCATCGGAGTAGTTGGCGGCCAGCTCGTTGAAGCGGTCGAGCAGCGCCTTGGTCTCCGCGACCGCCTCCTCGACGTTGCCCTTTACGTCCTTGCTCTCGTCGAGCTGGGGCTCCTGCTCGAGCATTCCGACTGTCGCCCCCGGAGCGAGCGCCGCCTCGCCGCGGTACTCCTGGTCGACTCCGGCCATGATCCGCAGCAGCGAGGACTTGCCCGCGCCGTTGTATCCGAGCACGCCGATCTTGGCTCCCGGGTAGAAGGCCAGCGTGACGTCGTCGAGGACGGTTTTGTCGGGGGGATGCACCTTCGAGAGACGGTGCATCGTGAAGATGTACTGAGAGGACATTCCCGCGCAGGATAGAGAGAAGGAATCGTGTCCTCCCTCGCTAACGTTGTCGGGTCATGCCCACTACGGTCCTCGACGTCGAGCAGCACCTGCTCCTGCTGGAGCTCGAGGCGCCGTTCGACAAGCGTGATGTCCAGCTCGCCCGGCGGCGGATGGCCAAGCGCTGGCATCCCGATGTCGCGCCGGCCGGGCGCCAGTTCGAGCACGAGCGCCATCTCAAGGCGATCAACGAGGCGGCCGACCAGCTCGAGCGCCTGGCCGAGGGCTCCCGCGGCGGCAGCGTCTCCCGCAACGCCGTCAAGGTCAGCGCCGCGGCTGCGCGACGCGAGCGCGAAGAGGCAGGGCGCAGGGCCTACGAGGCCGAGCAGCGGGCGCGGGCGGCGGCCAAGGAGAAAGCCGAACACGACCCGTTCGGCGCGCGTGTGCCCGACCACTCGGTCGTGCACCGCTATGCGCGCTGCGTCTCCTACCCGGAGTGGGGGGTCGGCACCGTCGCCGGCATCTATTTCTCCAACGAGGAGCATGCCGGCGAGGAGGTCCAGCAGTGGGCCCGTGTCAAGTTCGCCCACGGCATCCGCACGGTCCCCGCCGGGAGCCTCAAATTCGTCGACTTCTCCAAGCCCGACCCGGCCGAGGAGCGGGTCGAGCGGTTCCTCATCGCGGCGCAGCGCGCGATGGCCGAAGGCGAGTACGACCTCGCCGCCCAGCGCCTGATCTACGCGCGCGACGCCGAGCCCCGCAACGTGGCCGTGCTGCGTCTGATGACCCTCGCCTTCTGGCAGGCGGGCAAGCTCGACGAGGCCGCCCGCGCCGTGCGCGACTGGGCACGCGTCGACGGCGGGCGCCCCGCCGCCCACCGCTTCGCCGCGCGCATCTACGAAGACATCGGCGCGGTCGATCTGGCGGAGGAGGCGGCAGAGCGGGCAGCTCAGCGGGGCCCCGGCGACGCCGGAGCCTGGGAGCGCCTGGGCCGCCTGCGCCTCACGCTGCTGGACCGCGAGGGGGCTCTGCAGGCGCTGCGCAGGGCCAGCTCGCTGGGCGCCGGAGGCGATGTCCCCGGCCTGATCGCGCAGGCCCTCGCGCTCGAGCCGCGGCCCGTCTCGCAGAGCGCCTGAGCGGCCGGCCATCCGCCGCGGAGGAGGCTCAGAGAATGTTCACGGCCCGGGAGACGATCATCCCGATCGTCACCAGCGACACCACCGATTGCACGCCCATTACGCTCTTGGCCATCGGCGTGAGGGGCATCGTGTCGGTCGGCGAGAAGGCCGTGGCGTTGGTCAGCGACACGTAGAGGTAGTCGATGAACTTGGGCCGCCAGTCGCGGGGCTCGATGGTGTCGTCGGCCATCTGCGGGAACAGGAAGTCGGGTGGCGCGTCGTGGCCCGCTGCGCGCTTGCCCGGGCCACCTCGGTCCATCTCCCAGTACCACAGGCCGAAGATCAGGAAGTTCGTCAGCCAGATCACCACGCCGGAGATCAGCAGCGCGTGGCCCCGGTGCACCGAGTGGTGCAGGAGGAATTTGGCGAGCGCCGTGAGGGAGTAGATGTTCGCGGCGGTCACGAAGGCGATCAGGCCAAGGGCCAGCCGCCGGCGCCTGGGATGCTCGAACTCGAGCTCGTTGGGGGTGGCGAAGAACATGCCGATGAGCAGCGCGCCCTCGAGGGCCGGGATCAGCCAGGACGGCCCCACCGTGAGCCGGTCCGGCAGCGACAACTGAAGCGCGATCGCCGCCAGCACGGTGGCCTGCGCGGGCCAGAAAAGCTCGCTGGCCGGCGGCGGCGGATAGGGGCGGCGGCCCTGCGCGATCGCCGGGACCGGCTGAGGTTCCTGCGCCACCCACAGAGCGTATGGGGACGTCCGGAAGTGTTCGTCGACCTGCTGCCGGCGGCGCCGCGGAGTCCGCGGGAGCGCTAGCCTGACCAGCGATGGGCATCGAGAACCCAGTGCACCTGCTGTTCATCGGCGCCGTGGCGCTGCTGGTGCTCGGCCCGCGCCGTCTGCCCGACCTGGCCAAATCGCTCGGCAACGGCATCAGGGAGTTCCGCGAGTCGATGTCCGCCGGCGAAGACGACGAGCCCGTCACCCCGCCGCCGCCCGCCGCCCCGCCCGCACCACCGCCCGTAGCCACGCAGGCGCCGGCGGCCCAACCGGCCTCCCCCGAGGCGCCCGCGGCGCCGGCTCCCGAGCAGTCGGCCAACGGACAGGCCTGACAACCGGGCTCGCTTTCACGCCCGCCCCCGTTTCGGGTAGCGTTCGAAAAATGGCGGCGGGATTCAAAAGAGTGGGACCGGTACTGCTGGTCGCCGTGACGCTGGCGCTGGCCGCGGCCCCGCAGGCCTCGGCCGCGACGTCGCGTGCCTGCAACGGCGGGGGCGGCGGCCCGCTCGGCGGTCTCGGTGAATCGTTCCCCGTGGAACTGCCCGGATCGCTCGAAGCGCCGGTGCTGGGGGCCTTCGGCGTCTTCCGCCGCCCGCAGCAGCCGAGCGACCAGCTTCCGCCCGTGAATCCTGCCGGAGCGGAACTCGAAGGTGAGCTCTCGGGCTACTACTCCTCGGAGATCCGCCAGGTCGCAAGCCTTCCCGACGGCCGGCGCTTCTTCGTGATCCCAGGGCTGCCCCGGGCCTTCAAGGCGCCGCCGCTCGGCTGCTTCCCGAAGTCCGTGCGCAAACGCCTCGCCAAGATCTTCGAAGAAGAACGCAAGCGACAGACCGAGCCGCGCTACTGCGTGATCGAGACGGGGCCCCGCCGGGGGGTCGCAAGCAGCGAATGCGCCGCCTTCGCCGATGTCGCCAGCTCGCAACTGATCTTCAGCTTGTCCTTCCTCGGGTCGACGACCTCGGCTGTGCTGGTTCCCGACGGGGTCGCCTCGGTGCGGATCGTCGGGCCGGGCACGCGGCGGGTGCAGATCCCGGTCTCGGAAAACGCCTACCTCTACACGCCGCCCCGAGGGCTGGTGGTCGCGCAGGTGCGGATGCTGCGGCGCCTCTTCAAGCAGACTCCCAAGCACCCGACGAAGGCCCAGAGGAAGAGTCTCTACCGCCGCATCGAGCGAGTTGTCCACACGATCGCGCTGAAGACCGAGCCGAGCAAGGTCGAATGGCTGGGACCGGGCGGGGTGCTCGTCAGGTCGATCTCGCGGCCGCCGCTCGCCGGCGGGGCGCGGGCGACGCAGCGGACGTCGGTCGTCTCGACCGGTTGAGCGCGCGGGACGCCGCTGGTGAGGGAAGTCCGGCAGCGGTCCGCTCGCCGGTGTAGGTTCGCGCGATGCGCCTGATCGTCGCCCGCTGCCGCGTCTCCTACGCCGGGCGCCTGTCGACCGTGCTCCCCGAGGGGGTGCGGCTGCTGATGCTCGGCCCCGACGGCACCTTCATGGTGTGGGCCGACGGCGGCGGGGTGAAACCGCTCAACTGGATGACCCCGCCGACGGTGCTCGAGGAGGAGCGCGACGAGCAGGGCGAGCTGCGTACGCTGGTCGTCCGCCGCCAGCGCGGAGAGGACCGCTTGGAGATCGACATCGCCGAGATCCTCTCCGATGTCGAGCACTCGCTCGACGCCGAGATGGGCCTCGAGAAGGAGGGCATCGAGCGCGAACTCCAGGAGCTGCTCGCCGCCGCGCCCGAGTGGTGCGGGGAGGGCCTGCGCCTCGTCCGCCGGGAGTGGCCCACCGACATCGGCCCGGTCGATCTGATGTGCCGCGACGGGGAGGACGAGTGGATCGCCGTCGAGATCAAGCGGGTGGGCACGATCGACGCCGTCGAGCAGCTCGCCCGATACCTCGAGCGGATCCGTCTCGACCCGGCGATGGGGAGCTGCGGCGGGGTCCTCGCCGCCCAGACCATCAAGCCCCAGGCGGCGGTGCTGGCCCAGGCTCGGGGCATCGACTGCGTCGAGGTCGACATCGCCGTGCTGCGAGGCGAACGCGAGCCGGACCTGACGCTGTTCGCCGGCTGAGCGCGGTCCTCCCCGCGCGGGCGCCCCGCGATCATCGCCCTGGGTAGGCTCCCCGGCAGTCCACGGAGAAGGAGCCTCGATGACCGCAGAGCCTGACGCCCCCGAGCAGCCCGCCGTCCTCACCGAGCGGCGCGGCAACGTGCTGCTGATCACCCTCAACCGGCCGCAGGTCCGAAATGCCGTCAACGCGGCGCTCGCCGAAGGCGTCGGCAAGGCGCTCGATGAGCTCGACGCTGACGGTGAGCTGGCGGTCGGTGTCATCACCGGGGCCGGTGGTTTCTTCTGCGCGGGGATGGACCTGGGCGCCTTCGTCAAGGGCGAGTCGCCCTGGTATGGCGATCGTGGCTTCGCCGGCATCGCCCAGCGCTCGGCGGATAAGCCCCTGATCGCCGCGATCGAGGGCTTCGCCGTGGCCGGCGGAATGGAGATCGCCCTCGCCTGCGATCTGATCGTCGCCGCGCAGGGCGCGAAACTCGGCATCCCCGAGGTCAAGCGCTCGCTCGTGGCCGCCGGTGGCGCGTTGCTGCGACTGCCCCGCAGGATGCCCTACCACGTGGTGATGGAGCTGGCTCTGACCGGCGATCCCTTTCCTGCCGAGCGTTTCCACGAGCTCGGCCTGGTCAACCGCCTGGCCGAGCCCGGCACCGCCGTCGACGCGGCGATGGAGCTCGCGGCGGCCCTCGCCAAGAACGGCCCGCTCGGCCTGCGCGCCGCCAAGCAGATCCTCCAGGAGCAGTGGGACTGGTCGAGCGCTGAGATGTGGACCAAGCAGGCGGAGATCGCCGGCCCCGTGATGACCTCCGAGGACGCCAAGGAGGGGGCCAGCGCCTTCAAGGAGAAGCGGGAGCCAGTTTGGAAAGGGCGCTAGCGCGCTCTGTGGCGAAAACGGGGGGCTAGCCGCGCAGTTGCTTCCTGCGCTTGCGCTGCGCCATGATCTGCTTGAACCGCCGCCACAGTGCGCCCATCAGCGCTCTCCCGGGGTCTTGCGCGGGTACTGCGAGATCGGCTGGCGCAGGTCGATCGCGGTGGTGATGATGCGGTTCTGTTCGGAGGCGTGGGCGGCGGGGTAGCCCTCGCCCGGGCTGGCCCGCTCGGGCCGGCCGATGTAGCCGAAGTGCATCTCGGGCGGCATGATCTGCATGAGCCGCGGGAACATGTGGGCACGGGCACCCATGTTGCGCGGCTCCTCCTGGACCCACAGGACCTCGCGCAGGTTCGGGTAGCGCGCCATCAGGGTCAGCAGCTGGCCTTCGGGGAAGGGGTAGAGGAGCTCGACGCGGGCGACGGCCAGACCGGTGTGGGAGGCCCGTTCGGGGTGCCCCACGAGGTCGTAGTAGATCTTGCCCGTGCAGAGCACCAGCCGCGTGACCTGAGCGTCGTCCACGCCCGGCTCCGCGAGCACCGGGTGAAAGCGTGTGCCCTCGGCCATCTCCTCCACCGAGCTGGCCGCCTGCGGCAGCCGCAGCAGCGACTTGGGGGTCATCATGATCAGCGGGCGCTGCTTGGCGATCCGTGCCTGGCGGCGAAGCAGGTGGAAGTACTGGGCGGGCGTCGTCGGGCTCGCCACCCGGATGTTCCCCTCCGCCGCCAGCGCCAGGAACCGCTCGAGCCGCGCCGAGGAGTGCTCCGGGCCGGATCCCTCGTAGCCGTGCGGCAGCAGCAGCGTCAGGCGTGAGGTCTGCCCCCACTTCGCCAGGCCCGACACGATGAACTGGTCGATGATCACCTGGGCCGCGTTGACGAAGTCGCCGAACTGGGCCTCCCACAGCACCAGCGTCTCGGGCGCCTCCTGGCTGTAGCCGTACTCGAAGCCCATGCAGGCGAGCTCCGACAGCGGGCTGTTGTGCAACTCCAGCGGCGCCGCCGCGTCGGGCAGGTTCTGGATCGGGCAGACCGTCTGTCCCGTCTTGGCGTCGTGCAGGACCATGTGGCGCTGGCTGAAGGTGCCGCGCTCGGTGTCCTGCCCGGTCAGACGCAGCGGCGTGCCCTCGGTCAGCAGGGACGCGAAGGCCAGCGCCTCGCCGTGGGCCCAGTCGATCTCGTGGCCTCCGGAGGCGAGCGCCTCGCGCCGGCGGTCGAGCTGTTTGACGAGCTTCGGGTGCACCGTGAAGCCCTCCGGCACCCGCAGCAGCTGCTCGCCGAGCTCACGCAGCCGGTTCGCCGGCACGGCCGTGTCGACATCGGGGCTGGGCGAGCGGTCGAGCTGGTACTCGCCGGTCGAGTGCTTGCCGCCGTGCTCTGCGACCTCGGCGATCTTCGTCTTCAGCCGCTGGTGCAGGAGGGTCAGGTTGTCCCACACCTCCTGGGCCTGTTTCTCGACCTCCCCCTGGGTGACGACGCCGTCCGCGACGAGCCGCTCGGCCCAGATTTCGGTGACCCGCTTCTTGCCCTTGATCTTCGTGTAGATCTCGGGCTGCGTGTAGGCGGGCTCGTCGGACTCGTTGTGGCCGAAGCGCCGGTAGCCGATCAGGTCGATCAGGACGTCGTGACCGAACTCCTGGCGGAAGGCGAAGGCCAGCCGCACGGCGCTGACACACGCAGGCACGTCGTCGGCGTTGACGTGGATGATGGGAACGTCGAAGCCCTTGGCGAGGTCTGATGCCCAGCGGGTCGAGCGGGCGTCGTCGGGGTCGGTGGTGAAGCCCACCTGGTTGTTCATGATCAGGTGGACGGTGCCGCCCACCTTGTAGCCGTCCAGGCCCTGAAGGTTCAGCGTCTCCGGCACGATGCCCTGGGCCGGGAACGAGGCGTCGCCGTGGATCACGATCGGCACCGCCGCGTTCGTGTCCTGGTGGGCGTGGGGTCCACGCCGGGATGTCTGCGCCGCCCGCGTTGCGCCCTCGACCACCGCCGAGACGAACTCCAGGTGGCTCGGGTTGGACTCGAGGTTGACCCGGATCGAGCCGCCGTCGGGCAGCACGTAGGTGCCCTGGGTGCCGTGGTGGTACTTGACGTCGCCCGTGCCTCCCTGCGGGATCGTGGTCACGACCTCGAGCATCGAGGCTCCCTCGAACTCGGCGAAGATCGTGTCGTAGGCCCGGCCGAGGTTGTGGGCGAGCACGTTCAGCCGGCCGCGGTGGGCCATGCCGATCACGACCTCCTGCCCGCCGTGGGCGGCGGACAGCTGGATCAGCTCGTCGAGCATCGGCACGGTCATGTCGAGGCCCTCGATCGAGAACTGGTGCTGGCCGAGGTAGGCCTTGTGCATGAACCGCTCCAGCGCGTCGACCTCGACGAGGCGCTTGAGCAGCTTGCGGCGCTCGTCGTTCGTGAGCTCGTGACGGAAGGCGCCGGACTCGATGTGCTCGCGCAGCCACACGCGCTGGCGGTGCGAGGCGATGTGCTCGATCTCGTAGGCGATCGTGCCGCAGTAGGTCTCGCGCAGATGGGGCAGCGCGTCGGCGAGCGTAGCCCCCGGCACGTACATCTGGAACAGCTTCGCCGGGATCCGTGCCTGCAGCTCCAGCGTCAGGCCGAGAGCCTCGGGATCGAGCCCGGGGTCGCCTTCGGGCTCCGAGCCGAGCGGATCCAGCCGCGCGGCGAGGTGTCCGTGGCTGCGTACGCGGTGGACGTAGTTGGTGGCCGCCTGCACCGCCCGCAGCATCTCCTCGCTGGCCCCGGCCGCCGGCGAGGGGGCAGGCTGGGATGCCGTTGCCGCCGCCGCGGCGGGTGCCGGCGCCGCGGGAGCCGGGCCCGGCTCCAGGCCGAGCGCGGAGAAGACGCCCTCGTAGAACTCGTGCTGGCCCTGCAGGTGCTCCTCGATCAGCGCCAGGAAGCGCCCTGACTCGGCGCCCTGGATGATCCGGTGATCGTAGGTTGAGGTCATCGTCATGACCTTCTCGGCGCCGATCATCGAGCCGATCGCGCCGAGGCCTACGGGGTAGGCGATCGAGCCCGTCGCGATGATCGTGCCCTGGCCGGTCATCAGGCGGGGCACCGAGGCGATCGTGCCGATGCCGCCCGGGTTGGTCAGGGTGATGTTCGCGCCGACGAGGTCATCGGCGGTCAGGGAGTTGGTGCGCGCCTTCTCCACGAGGGCGTCGTAGGCGTCGAGGAAGGCATCGAAGCCGAGGGCGCCGGCGTCGCGGATCACCGGGACCATCAGCGTGCGCGAACCGTCCTTCTTCTCGACGTCTACGGCCAGCCCGAGGTTGACCTGGCCGTCGAGCACGCGGTGGGGCTTGCCCTCGACCTCCTCGTAGTGGTTGGCCATCACCGTCATCTCCTGGGCGGACCTGGCGATCGCATATGCGATCAGGTGCGTGAAGGACACCTTGCGGGGCCCCGCCTTGAGCTCGCGGCGGCGGCCGTCGAGGACGGTCACCGTCAGCGTGCGGAAGCTCGTCGCCGTGGGGATCGAGCGGGACTGCTCCATGTAGCGGGCGAGCGCGGCCGCGCCGCCCTTCATCAGCTGGGATTCGCCCCTGCCCGGGGCGGTGGCGGTGGCGCTGCCGTTGGCGGCCCCGCTCTCGCCTGAACCCTCTGCGGCTGCCAGCACGTCGGACTTGGTGATGCGACCCTCGCGGCCGCTGCCGGATACGGCCCCGAGGTCGACGCCCTCGACGGCTGCTGCCCTGGCGGCGACAGGCGAGACGCGGGTGCCGTCGGGGACCCCGGTCGCCAAGCCGTCTGGCCCGTTGCCCGCCGGGGCCGGCGGCGTTGTCGTGGGACCGGTTCCGGGGGCATTCGCGCCCACGCCCACGGCGATCCGCGCGATCACCTGGCCGACGGTGACCGTGTCTCCCTCGGCGACGAGGATCTCCGTGACCGTGCCCGTCGCGGGTGAGGGCAGCTCCAGGTCGACCTTGTCGGTCGAGATCTCGACGATCGTGTCGCTGGCCTTGATCTGCGCGCCGACCTCGACATGCCATTCGAGGATCGTTCCCTCGCTGACCGACTCGCCTGCCCCCGGCGTGATGACGTCGACGATCCCGGGGGCCTCCTCAGGCGGCTCGGCGGGTGGCGCCTGAGCATCCGGCGGCTCGGCCCCGTTGCCGTTGCCGTCGCCGGTGGGGGGAGTTGCGTCGGGCGCAGGCTTCTGCGCGCCATCCGCCTCCTCCTCGGGCTCGGCGCCGGCGGGCGGTACGCCGCCACCGCCGACGGCGATGCGCGCGATCACCTGGCCGACGGTGACCGTGTCTCCCTCGGCGACGAGGATCTCCGTGACCGTGCCCGTCGCGGGTGAGGGCAGCTCGACGTCGACCTTGTCGGTCGAGATCTCGACGATCGTGTCATCGACCTTGACCTGCCCGCCGACCTTGGCGTGCCATTCGAGGATCGTGCCCTCGGTTACCGACTCCCCTGCTGCGGGGGTCACGACGTCCACTATCTGCTGGGTCGTCGTGTCCGTCGCCATCGACCATCACTCTAGCGTCCCGGCCACCTGCGGTGACGGGTTCCCGGACCCCCCGTTGCAGCCGTATCGGCCCGCGAAAACGGCCTGTCAGGGCTTCTCGCCGGCACCGGGAGGAGCGGCCGGCTGCCTCCCCTCGCGGACGAACTCGTAGCTCCCGAAGAACGGCCCGATGCCCCCCAGCACGACCACGGCGACGGCCAGTCGCAGCGAGACCAGGCGCAGCCGGGCGGCGAGTAGGCAGAGCAGGCACATTGCGATCCACATCAGGCCGTGGGTGAGACCGAGGATGAACGTCGCCGGCTGGGGCCCGCCCGCCGCGAAGGCGCAGACCAGCAACGCCAGATACACGCAGGAATGCGTGAACGAGGCGGCCCTCAGGCGCGCGAAGGTCAGCGGCCCGGCGGCGGCCCGCCGCTCGCTCACATCGTCAGCCAGCGAGCCATCCGCGGCAGCGCCTCGCCGGCCTCCGCGGGCCAGGCATCGATGTCCGAGGGCCACCAGGCGTAGGCGTCGTGCTCGGCGTCGGGCCGGACGGACTGATCGTCGCCCTCAGCCAGCCAGGCCTGCCCGACGAACATCACCAGCTGATGGGGGAGTCGCAGGAGGGCCTCGCCGCGGACGCGCTCCGGCGCCACGGCCCACTCCTCCTCGAGCTCCCTGACGAGCGTGTTCGCGGGGCTCTCGCCGAGGTCCACGGCGCCGCCCGCCCCGAGTGCCCAGCGGCCCGCCCAGGAGGACACCCATGGCGCGCGCCGCCCTGCAAGCCAGCGCCCGTCGGCGGCTCGGGTGACGCACAGGGCCGCCATGCTGAGCGAGGCGTCGCCGGCGACCAGCCGCAGAGCCCAGCGCAGGGGCTGCAGCTCGATGGAGATGCCGCCGTTCTCCTGGCGGTAGTCCACGAGTCGCGCCGCCACGCCGTCGTGGCTCGGCGAGCCACGGTCCTGCAGGTCCCGGATCGCCTCGTCCGCCGCCTCGGTCTGGGCTGCCGAGGGCCGATAGGGCTCATCGAGCCACCGCGCCCTGATGCGGTCCATCTCCCAGGGTCCCCGCGCGAGGATCTCGGGCACCTGGCTGCTTTGCTCGGTCGTCTCTGACACCGCCCCCGGGAGGCTATTGAATGACCCCACCGGCAGGTGACGCCGGGGCGGCTCGCCGCGGCCGCCCTCCCGCGCGGGCCGTAGACTCGCGGCGTGGCCAGCCGCCGGCGCAAGCATTGGGGATGGGGGTTCGAGGACCAGCAGCCGACTCTCGAGCAGGCGCGTGCGGCCGCCCCGACGATCTCGCAGCGCCTCGGCATCGCCGTCGGAGAGATCGAGGAGCCCGTCCCGCTCGAGCGGGTCGAGCTCGACGCCCCGCGCATCGCGGTTCCGTTCGCTCTCGCTGAGATCTGCGCCGATGATCAGCACGCGCGCGCCTCCCACGCGCTCGGCAAGTCCTACATGGATGTCGTGCGCGGCTTTCGCGGCAGCTTCGAGCACCCTCCCGACTTCGTGGCTCGCCCCCGCGACGAGGGGGACCTCGAACGGGTCCTCGAGTGGTGCTCGGCCGAGCGCGTCGCTGTGATCCCGTTCGGCGGCGGCACCTCGGTGGTGGGCGGCGTGACGCCGCAGCTCGGTCCCGGCCACAACGGCGCCGTGTCGGTCGACCTGGCCGCCCTCGACGGCCTGCTCGAGCTCGACGAGGTCTCCCGCGCGGCCCGCATCGGCGCGGGCGCGACCGGGCCCGCCCTCGAGGCGGCCCTGGGGGAGCGGGGGATGACCTTGCGCCACTTCCCCCAGTCCTTCGAGTACTCGACGCTGGGCGGCTGGATCGCGACGCGCGCCGGCGGGCACTTCGCGACGCTGTGGACCCACATCGAGGACTTCCTGGAGTCGGCCCGTGCGATCACCCCGTCGGGCGCCTGGGAGTCACGGCGGCTCCCCGGCTCGGGCGCCGGCCCCAGCCCGGACCGGCTGCTCGCCGGTTCGGAGGGGATCCTCGGCGTGATCACGAGCGCTTGGGTTCGCGTGCAGCCGCGGCCCTCCCACCGCGCCTCCGCCGGGGTTCGCTTCGAGACGTTCGGCCGGGGCGCCGAATGCGTGCGGGAGCTCTCGCAGTCGGGGCTTCATCCCTCGAACTGCCGCCTGCTCGACGCCGGCGAGGCGGGCCTGACGATGGCCGGCGACGGCAGCCACGCGCTCCTCGTACTCGGCTTCGAGTCGACCGACCACGCCGTGGACGATGCGATGCGCCGGGCCCTTTCGATCTGCGCCGAGCACGGGGGAACGGTCGCTCCGCGTCGCGAGGGACCCGGCGGGGACGCCGTGGAGTCCTGGCGGGGGGCCTTCATCGGCGCCCCCTACGTACGCGATCTGCTCGTCGCGATGGGCGTCGTCAGCGAGACCTTCGAGACGGCGATCACCTGGGAGCGGTTCCCGGCCTTCCATGCGCGCGTGATGGAGGCGGCGCGGGAGGCTGTCCGGGAGGCCTGCGGCGAGGGCGGCAGCGTCTTCTGCCGCTTCACCCATGTCTATCCCGACGGTCCCGCGCCCTACTTCACCGTGCTCGCGCCCGCCAGGCGGGGAGCGGAGCTCGAGCAGTGGGGCGCGATCAAGCGGGCCGTCTCGGACGTGCTGATCGACCAGGGCGCCACGATCACCCACCACCACGCCGTCGGGCGCGATCACCGCCCGTGGTATGACCGCCAGCGTCCCGACCCCTTCGCGGTCGCGCTGCGCGGCGCCAAGGCGGCGATCGACCCCGCCGGCGTGATGAACCCCGGCGTGCTGGTGGACCCGCAAGCATGAGGACGGCGCGATGAGGATCGCCGTGCTCGGACCGGGCGGCGTCGGCGGCCTGCTGGCGGCCGTCCTCGACCGGGCCGGCCACGAGGTGACCGTCGTCGCACGCGACTCGACGGCGTCGCTCATCGCCGAGCGGGGCATCGACCTCGACAGCGTCACCTTCGGCCGCTTCACTGCCCATCCACGCGCCGTCGCGCGGCTGGGCGAGCCCACGGAGGCGCTGCTCGTCGCCACCAAGGCCGCCGGGCTGCAGGACTCGCTCGAGCGGATCGAGGTCGAGCCGCCCGTTGTGCTGCCACTGCTCAACGGCCTCGACCACATCGCGCTGCTGCGCCGCCGCTTCCCCTCGGACTCCGTGCTCGCCGGCTCGATCCGCGTCGAGGCCGACCGGCCGCAGCCGGGTGTGATCGTTCACACGAGCCCCTTCCTGCTGGTCAGCATGGCCAGCCGTGCCCCGGCGATGGGACCGCAGATCGAGCGTCTGGCGGCTGCTCTCCGCGATGCCGAGGTGCCGGTGACCGTGCTCGGCTCCGAAGCCGACGTGATGTGGTCGAAGCTCGTACGGCTCAATGCACTGGCCTGCACAACGAGCGCCTACGACAAGCTGCTCGGTGAGATCCGCTCCACGCCCTCGCTGCGGGCCGACCTCGTCGGCGCGATGACGGAGGCGGCAGCGGCGGGACGGGCCGAGGGCGCCGATGTGGACGGGGAGACCGCGATCGAGGAGCTCGAGCGGGCGCACGCGACGCTCGGCAGCTCGATGCAGCGCGACATCGCGGCCGGGCGCGAGCCCGAGCTGGACGCCATTCCGGGCTCGGTGATGCGGGCTGCCGCCCGCCACGGACTCGCCTGCCCGACGATCGAGCGGCTCGTCGAGATGATCGCGGCGCGCGCCGGCATCGCCCCGCCGGTCGTCTAGGAGGGACCCTCGCCGAGGCCGCTCGGCTCGTCCGGGCCGCTCCGGGCGTGACCGGAGCGGTCGTGTCGCAGCAGCTCGAGCAGCTCGACCGAGGGGCCGGCCAGGAACGCGTCATCGCCCGGCGCGAGGCGCGTGTCACGGCGCGGGGGATGCTCGAGCTCCGCCGGGCGCTGGGCGCGGCGGATCGCCACCACGCGGATCCGCGCCGGCAGCTCGCGCATCGCCAGTCCGTCGAGGCCGCCGCCATCGCTGACGCGCAGGCGGGCCAGAAGGAAGGGATGGTTGCCGACATAGAAGGTGAACAGCACCTCCATGCCGAGCGTCGCCCCGACGAACCAGGGGGCGGCGATGGCCGAGGTCGACCAGACGTGACGGAAGCCGAAGCTCTGCTCGATCCGGTGACCGAGCTGGCGGTCGAACACGCGCAGCACGACCGGAACCTCCGACCAGCGATCGCCGAGGCGCTCACGGACGGCGAGCCCGGTCTCGATGTTCGTCAGGTCATCCGAGGTGAGGATCGCCACGCCGGCGGCGGCGCCGAGATTGACCGCGTCGAGGGTCTCGCCGTTCGTCGCGTCGCCGAGAACCACGGGTACGCCGAGGGCGCGTGCGCGCCCCACCAGCCCGCCGGCGTCCGTGCGCTCGACGACGATCACCTGCAGGCCCTGCTCGCGCAGGCCCTCGAGCACATGAGCGCCGACCGCCCCGAGGCCGACGAGCACGACGTGCCCGCGCATCCCCGGGATCCGCCCGCCGCCCAGCGACTGGGCGATGCGGCGGCTGACCAAGGCGTTGGTGAGCAGGGCGAAGAGGGTCGTGACGAGCGTCGTGCCGGCGACGATCAGGAAGATCCCGTAGGCCTCGATCCAGGTCGGCTGGCCGGAGAACGAGAAGTCGCCGAAGCCGACCGTGGCGACCGTCTCCACCGTGAAGTAGACGGCGTCGAGCAGCGGCAGGTGCGAGTTCCCCAGCGGCCGCCGGTAGCCGAAGTGGAGCACGAGAGCCGACATCACGAGCAGGGCCAGTCCGAGAGCCAGCGTGATCCGCAGCGGCCTGTCCACGAGCGAGCGCAGCGTGTTCTCGGCGCGGGCCGCCGCCGCGCGCAGGTCCGCGGCGCGGCCGCGGCGGTCGACCGGGCCGGGTGGCAGCGGCACGCCCGCGGCCTGATGCTGTGCAGGGGTGCCGATCAGCGTCACGCGGTCGCGGGGGCGCACGGGCAGGTCGCGCCCCGGGCACGCGATCAGTGCCCCGTCGGCATCGGTCACCACCCCCACCGGGGCAAGCGACCCGTACAGCTCGCGCAGCGTGGCGGCCGAGGGGACGGCCACCTCGGCGGCGACGAAGGTCTCCTCGCCGAGCACGATCGGCCGGGCTTGGCGTCCGAGCATCGTTTCGACCACCGCGGGCGCGAACAGGGCGGCCACGTCGAGCACCCCGACCGACTCGAGGACCTGCTCGACGGCATGGGCGACGGCCGCGTTGTCGAGGTCGGCCACGACGAGCACCTCGGGGCGCAGGTCACGGATCTGCAGGACGGTCTCGAGCGTGCGCAGGTCGGTCGCCTCGGCGCACACGACCGCGCGGGCCCCGGGCAGGCCCGCGTCGAACAGCGGCTCGGTGAGGTGCGCGCCGCGCGGCAGATGGGGGATGCCCCATCCGCGCACCACGCGAGCCAGCCGCTCGTCGGCGTCGTCGTCCAGGACGACCACCTCCGCACCGGCGAGGTGCAACTGCTCGACGGTGCGCAGACCGACGTCCGTCAGGCCGCAGACGATCACATGGCCCTGCCAGGTGCTGCAGGCGCCGCCCCCGCGGGAGTGCTCCGTCTCGCGCGTCGCCACGGTCGCAGTCTCTGTTACCCGGCCCCTCCCCGCGTTAGCCGGGTGTCCAGAATCCACCCCCGTCAGTTCGCCCGCTGAGGGCGCGGGCGGGAGGGCGTCAGCTCAGATTTCGCGCCGCTCGTCGCCGATGCGCTCGAAGCCGGGCACCGAGCGGGTGGCGATCGCCTCGACGGCCTGCTCCTCGGCGGCTGTCAGCTCCTCCTCGTGATCGCCGTCGCAGAGCACGCGAAAGTTGCCCGTCACGCCGCTGTCCGCCTGGATCGTGATGCCGGGCAGGATCTCCTCGCCCTCCTCGAGGCCGAGCCGCTCGATGTCGAAATGCGCCAGGCCGATGCCGTAGGCGGTGTGCGTCGGATTCTCGCGATCGTGCGCCGCCACAGCCTGCGCGAAGCGCTCGAGGTTCTTGGCGATCTTGCCCGTGTCAGCCATCGCTCTCAACCGGCAGACTAGCGCCTGCCCGCCACCGATTTGCCGGCGCCCGGCGCCCTCGCCCGCACGGCCCGCTGCGCCGCGCGGGGTGATCGAAAAAGTCACAGGACCGACGGGGGCCGGTCGGGTACGATCGCGCCGTGGTTCTCTACACGTGCACGGACGGCAAGTCCTTCGGCTCCCTGCCGGCTCGTGTGGCCCATCCCTGCGGGCGCGCCGCCGTGGCCCTCGACAAGGCGGGCTACGACTACGAGTGGCGCAAGGTCAAGGGCGGCACCCTGAAGTTCTGGACGTGGCGCACTCGAGAGCAGGATCGCGCCGACATCGAGCGCCTGTCCGGCCAGCGCGGCGTGCCGATCCTCGTGCTCGACGACGGGGCCGTCGTGACAGGCTCTGGCGAGATCGTTCGCTGGGCCGAGGAGAACGCGCCCGCAGCACGGGTCTGAGGGGCGCCCGGGTCTCCCCTCGGACGCTACGCAGCCGCTACGGCCGCGGGGACGACCTCTGCGAACTTGACCGTGTCGATGAACTGCCGGAAGCGCGCCAGCTTGCCCTCGCGGATCTCCCAGACGTGGACCACCGGCACGTCCAGCGCCTTGCCGGTTGCCTTGCCGGTGCCCGTGTAGCGGACGATGGCCGCGACCGTCGCGCCGGATCCGATGACTTCCTCGGGTGTGATCGTGAAGCCTTCAACGTCCTCTGAAATCGGGCCGAAGACGTTCTGCGCCACGGCCTCGCCGCCGCGGTACAGGCCCCCGTATGGCATGCCCTCGGCCTCGAACCATTCGATGTCCTCAGCGAATGCTCCGAGCACGGCGGGGACGTCGCCTCGGCCGAACGCGCCATAGATGCCCTCGACGAACTCGACGTTCTGCTCACTCATTGCTTCCCCCTTGGTTCGCGTACCTGGAGCGCTGACCGTACTCGAACCACAACTCTCGCGTCCATTGCGACAGACCGCGGCGCGACCCACGCACTACGGCTGCTCGATGATCTCGATCCGGCAGCCGTCGAGGTAGTGGTCGGTTTGCAACTCAGGCCGGCTCGCCGCCCAGCGGGCTTGAGATCGCTTGCACGCGAGCTGGGTGCTCGCGCTCTTCTACCCGGCCACGCTGGCGGACGCCGGGACGGCCTCTGCGTACTTGACCGTGTCTATGTACTGCCGGAAGCGCGTCAGCTTGCCGTCGCGGATGTCCCAGACGTGGACCGCGGGCAGGTCCAGTTCCTTCCCGGTCGCTTTGCCGGTCCCCGTGTAGCGGACGACCGCTGCGACGGCTCCGTCGGAGGCCATGAACTCCTCCTTCACCAATGCGAAGCCGTCTAGGTCTTCCCTGATCGGGCCCAAGACGTTCTGCGCCACGGCCTCGGGGCCCCGGTACACGCCCCCGTACGGCATGCCCTCGGCCTCGAACCATTCAATGTCGTCAGCGAAGGCGCTGAGCGCGGCTGCCACATCGCCGCGGTCGAACGCGCCGTAGACACCCTTGACGAACTCGACGTCCTGCTCACTCATGGCTGCCCCTTGCTCAAAGTACGTGGAAGCCCGACCGTACTCGAACGTCTCCTCTCGCGTTCTCCTCCCAAGGACCGCGACGCGACCCGTGCTACGTCTGCTCAATTATCTCAATTCGATAGCCGTCCGGGTCTTTCACGAAGCACAGCCGTGAGCCGCCCTCGCGAACGGAGTAGGGGGGCTTCTCCGGCGCGATGCCCTGCTCGGCGAGCTTCGCCAAAGTGCCGTCGAGGTCGTCCGAGGTGATCGCGATGTGACCGTATGCGGTACCCAGCTCGTAGGAGTCGACGCCGAAGTTGTAGGTCAGCTCCAGGCGCGGCATGTCGCCGTCGCCCGGTTGGTTCATGAAGACGTTGACGGCCTCGTCTTTGATGGGCAGCCGCCCGACCTCTTTGAACCCGAGCGCCTCGTAAAAGGCGACCGAACGGTCGATGTCGGTGATCCGGTAACAGGTGTGGATTAGTGCCATTCGGCGGAGTCTAGTGCTGCGCGGGCGGCACGAAGGGGCGGCGGCGGAGGCACAGCGAGGGGCGCCCTTCGGTGGATCGCCCAGTAACGGGACGGGTTTTCGCGGATGAGCGAAGCGGCGCCGGCCGCGACAGTGGGCGGATGATGCGCGAGGAGCACGGATCTGTGGAGCTGTACTGGCTGCCGCTGGGCGCGGGAGGGCACTCGGTGCGTCTCAACGGTCGCCTGTTCGAGGCGGTCGCGGCCCGCATCGAGGGGCGCCCGGCTCGGGCGCTCTACCACTCGGCGCTCGAGGTCGGCGTTCCCGAGGGCCGCTTCGTGATCGAGATGACGCCCGTGCCGCGCGGCGCCCCCGGCGACGGGCGCGCCGTGGCACAGGGCCCGGTCGGCGCCAGATGGGCGGGTGCGCTGCGCCTGTTCCGCTACGAGGTCCGGCGCTGGCGCGAGGGCGTGATACCGGATGTCGCCGAGGCGGTCGACAGCCCACGGCTGCTCTCGAGCGACGAGCGAACCGCTCGATGCCTGCTCGACCAGGTGCCGCTTGTGCCGACGCCCGTGTGGGGCCGCGACGAGCTCGCCGCGGGGGAGATGTGGAACTCCAATTCGGTCGTCGCCTGGCTGCTCGAACGCGCGGGCATCGACGCCGGGGAGATCGAGCCGCCTGCGGGCGGACGTGCGCCCGGGTGGCGTGCGGGAGTCCTCGTCGCACGCCGCGAGGGCGGCGCGCGAGATCCCTCCCCGGCCTCGCCCATCCCCCTCGCCCGAGGCTCGCGGCGGCGGCGCACGGCCGGGTCGCCCGCTCCATGAAGCTGTCGCGGCTGATGATCCTCGCGGGTATGGGTTACGCCTACGCGAGCGTGGGACGTGGCCGTGTGCTTCGCTGGGGTGCAACACCCGAGGAGGCCGCCGCCCGCCTGCCCGGGGACGAGCTGCTAGAGGCCGCGGACGGGGTCTCGACGCGGGCGGTCACGATCGCGGCGCCCCCCTCCGCGGTGTGGCCCTGGCTGGCTCAGATGGGTCCGGCGCCCCGAGGCGGCGCCTACACCTACGACTGGATCGAGAACCTGCTGGGCCTCGAAATGCACAGCGTCGGGGAGGTCCTGCCCGAGTTCCAACATCCCAAGGTGGGCGAGACGATCGGCTTCGGCTCAAACCGCATGGTGCTCGAGCGCGTCGAGCCCGAGGGCGTGCTCGCCTGGCATTCGGCCGACGGCAACTGGGTCTGGACCTTCGCGCTGCAGGAACACGACGGCCACACGCGGCTGATCAGCCGCAACCGCTTCCGCCTGCCCACCGCGCTCGCCCGCATCGGCATGCTCGCAATGGAGCCCGCCTCGCTGGTGATGGAGCGCCGGATGCTGCTCGGTATCAAGCAGCGCGCCGAGCGCCTTGCCGCCAAGCAGCGCGCCGAGCGCCTTGCCGCCAAGCAGCGCGCCGAGCGCCTTGCCGCCGACTCCCCTCCTGCCGGCTAGGCCTCCTGCAGCCGCACCCGCCAGATCTGCTCCATCGGCCAGCGCCGCGCCCATTCCCGGGTCGACTCGCTGCGGTAGCTGCTCGTCGCGTCGGCGGCCGGCCGCAGCTCGATCAGGTCCTCGATCGCGAAGCCGTGCTTGCGGAACACGGCGATCCACTCGCCGTAGGGGAGGTTGAAGCTGATGGGCTCGCCCGCTTCGGCGAACTGCCGTATCCCCTCCCAGTAGTCCACCAGCAGGCGCTCGCCCGGCTCCTCCTCGCCTTCGGGCCAGGCCATGTCCACGATCGGCGTCAGCGCCGAGAAGGCGAACAGCCCGCCGGGTCTGAGCACGCGGGCGACCTCCGGGACGCTGTTGTGTGGGTCGGTGAAGGTCATCGCCCCGAAATCGCAGAAGACGACGTCGAAGCTCGAGTCGGGCAGGCCGGTTGCCTCGGCGCTCGAGTGGACGAGCGGGAAGTCCACACCGGCCTCCGCCATCGCCCGGCGCGCGTGCTCGAGCTGGCGTGAGGAGTTGTCAAGGCCCGTCATCCGCGCGCCCTCGCGGCTGAGCGCGATCGACCACTGCGCGGCCCCGCAGCCGAGCTCGAGGACATCCAGGCCCGACAGGTCCCCAAGCACGCCCAGCTCCGACTCGGGGATCTGCCAGACGCCCCACGCCGTTCCGCCGGACTTGTCGAGCTGCTCGCCGTGACGGGACTGGTACTCGTCGGATTGCTCGTCCCAGCGCTGCCGGTTGAGGGCCGCCTCGGGAGTCAGCTCGTCGGACACAGTGGCGAACACTAGAGGCCCCGGGCCGCCGCGGGACCGCGACCCGCCATCGCCGCGCCCTCGGGCAAAGCTCGAACGGCATCGTCTCTAGACTGCGCCCCGTGCGGACGCTTGTGGTGGGCCATGGAGGACGGGAGGGCGCGCTGGCGATGCGCATGGCCGAGCACAGCGAGCTGCATGCGTTCGTCGGTCACGAGAACCCGACGATCCTGCTCCACGCGGAGCGCTCCGGGGGCGGCCACCGGCTCGGCGATATCTGCGACCCGGCGGCGGTGGCCACCTTCGCGCGCGAACGGGACATCGACCTGGCGATGGTCAGCTCCGACGAGCCGCTGGCCGCGGGCGTCGTCGACGCGCTGCAGGCGCAGGGCACGAGCGTCGTCGGCCCGACCCGCGACGGTGCCGAGATCGAGTGGAACAAGGTCTTCGCCCGCGAGCTCCTCGCCGAGGTCGCGCCCGAGGCGGTGCCGCGGCTGCAGGTGGCTCGCACCGCCGCCGAGGTGGCCGCGGCCTTCGACTCCTTCGGGGCCACCCCGCTCGCGGTCAAGCCCGCCGGGTTGACCGGGGGCAAGGGCGTCAAGGTGATGGGCCCCCACCTCGCCGACCACGCCGCTGCCCGGGCCTACGCGCTCGAACTGCTCGAGAAGGGAGGACCGGGCGAGGCGGTGCTCGTGGAGGAGCGCATCGACGGTGCCGAGTTCACGATCCAGGCGATCTCCGACGGCAGGACCGTGGTGTTCCCCAACGCCACCTACGACTACCCCTACCGCTTCGACGGCGACGAGGGGCCGGGTACCGGCGGGATGGGCTCGCTGTCGCTGCCCTCGGCGACGCTGCCCTTCATGACCCCGGCCCACTACGAGGCGGCCTGCTCGATCATCGAGCGGGTGATCGAGCGCCTCGGAGCGCTCGGCCGGCACTTCAGCGGCGTGATGAACTCCGGCTTCTTCGCCACCGCCGAGGGCGTCAAGGTGATCGAGTTCAACGCCCGCTTCGGGGACCCCGAGTGCATGAACATCATGAGCCTCTTCGAGGGGTCCTGGCCCGAGGTGATGAGCAGTATCGTCGCCGGCACGCTGACGGCCGAGGACGTGCCGCTCCGCGCCGAGGCGTCGGTCGTGCTGTATCTCGTCTCTCCCGACTACGCCCTGCGCGGAGGTGGCCCGTACGAGTTCACACTGGACCGCGAGGCGATCGAGGGCGCCGGTGGGCACGTCTTCTTCTCCTCCGCCGTCGGCCTCGGGGGCGACGGCTACCGAACGGTCGGCACCTCCCGGGCCGTGGCCCTGGCGAGCACCGCGCCGACGCTCGAGCGGGCGCGGATGCAGGTCGCCGGATGGGCCGAAGGGGTTCCCGTGCTGCAGTGGCGCCGCGACGTCGGCGACTCCTCCTACCTCGAGGGGCTCAGCCGGCTCGTAGGCGCGGGAGCGGGCGCCGGCGCCTAGGATGGCCAAGTGATCGTCGAGCGCTCCAGCCACCCGCAGTTCATCTCCAACACCTTCCTCGTCGCCGACGGCGAGGGCGGGCCGGCCTTCTTCGTCGACGCGGGCGGACCCGTGGCGCCGCTGATCGAGGCCGCCGAGCGCCGTGGCCTCGATCCGACCCACGTGCTGCTCACCCATCACCACTACGACCACGTCTGCGAGGTCGACGCCCTGAAAGCCCGCTGGCCCGACCTGCAGGTGCTGATCAGCTCCCGCGAGCGTGACCTGCTCGGCACGGCGGCCGACGGCCAGGACGGCGCCGCTGCGCGCTATGACACGATCGAGGCGGGTCAGGCCAGGGACTTCGGCGCGCTCACGGTGCGGCCCCTGCACACGCCCGGCCACACCGGCGGGATGCTCTCCTTCCTCGTCTCAGGCTCAGAGCAGCCCGGCGCGGTGTTCACCGGCGACACCCTCTTCAAGGACTCGGTGGGGGGCGTCAAAGCGCCGGGCCACACGAGCTACTCGGATCTGCGCGACTCGATCATGGGAACGCTGATGGAACTCCCGCCGGAGACCGTGATCCATCCCGGCCACGCCGACGACACGACCGTCGGGCGCGAGTGGGAGCAGAACGCCTTCATCCGGATCTGGCGCGGCCTCGACCCGGAGGGTGCCGAGCCCTGCACCGCCCTCGGCGAGCCCGCCACCCTGATCCTGCTCGGCGCCGACTACGACGGCGGCACCAAGGCCTGGGTGCGCTGGTCCGACGGGGCGGACGACATCGTTCCCGGGTCCAAAGTCGAGCGCGGCTCCTAGCGAGCCCCTCGCCACCGGACGCGCCCTCCTAGGATCTGACTTATGGCGCGAGAGAACGAGAAGATCCCGACCTCGCGTGTGAGACGGACGGCGACGGTCGCCACGCTCGCCGCCAGCGAGGCCGTCAAGCAGTTCGGCACGCGCGCGGCCAACGTGACGCGCGACGATGACGCCGCCGAGCAGGCGATGTCCCGCCGCCAGCTGGAGACGGCCAAGCAGATCGTCGCCGTGCTGGGGACGATGAAGGGCGCGGCGATGAAGCTCGGCCAGGTCATGTCCTTCCTCGACGTGGGCCTGGTCCCCGAGGAGCACCGCGAGGAGTTCCAGCGTGAGCTCGCAAAGCTCCGCGACGCGGCCCCGACCGTCTCCTTCAAGCAGATGCGCCGCGTGATCGAGGAGGACCTCGAAGAGGGGATCGACGAGATCTTCTCTGAGTTCGACCCGGAGCCGATCGCCGCCGCTTCGATCGGACAGGTCTACCGCGCGCGGCTCGCCCGCGACGGCCGCGAAGTGGCCGTGAAGGTGCAGTACCCCGGCGTCGCCGGGGCCGTGCGCGCCGACATGCAGAACCTGGACATGATCATGAGGCTGCTCAAGCGGATGACGCCGGGCCTCGACGCGAAGGCGGTCACGCGGGAGATACGCGAGCGGATCGAGGAGGAGCTCGACTACGAGCTCGAGGCCCAGAATCAGCGCTCGCTGGCCCGGATCTTCGCCGGGCACCCCTTCATCGTCGTGCCGGACGTGGTCAGCTCGCTGACACGCGAGCGGGTGCTGGTCAGCGAGTACGTCGAGGGCGCCGGCTTCGAGCTGCTCAAGAACCGCTCGCAGGCTGACCGCGACCGCCTCGCCGAGATCGTCTTCCGCTTCTTCCTCGGCTGCCTCTACCGCCACCACGAGTTCTCGGGCGACCCCCACCCGGGCAACTTCCTGCTGCTCGAGGACAACCGCGTGGCGTTCTTGGACTTCGGGTTGTTCAAGCGCATGGACGCCGCCGCGGTCGAGCTCGAGCTGGCCTGCCAGCGCGCGGTGGTGGAGGAAGACTCCGCCAAGCTCCACGCCCTGCTGGCCGAGTCGGGCTTCCTGCCCGAACCCGACCGCGTCGACCCCGAGAACCTGCTCGACTTCATCCGCGACGCGATCTGGTGGTACACGACCGACCGGGAGGTGCAGCTGACGCCGGATATCGCAACGCGGGTGATGATCGAGAGCTCCGACCCCCGCTCCAGCCACTTCCGCGAGATGCGCCACCAGGACATGCGCCCCGAGCACCTCTTCGGGCGGCGCATGGAGATGCTCACGCTGGCCGTGCTCTCCCAGCTGCGCGCCAAGAACAACTGGCACCGCGTGGCTCGCGAGTGGATGTACGGAGATGAGCCGGTCACCGACCTCGGCCGCCAGGAGGCCGAGTTCTACGCCCGGCGCGGTGGCGCTCGCTAGGCATCCCGCGACCCGATCGGGGACAATCAGAGATATGGATCTGGGTCACGCTCGCAAGATCCTCAACGTCGCCCACAGCGCCTTCGTCTCGATGGACGAAGAGGGGCGTATCACCTACTGGAACATCCGTGCCGAAGAGACCTTCGGCCGCCCCCGTGAGCAGGTGCTGGGCGAGAGCGTGATCGACCTGATCGTCCCGGCCCGCTATCGCGAGCCGCTGCGCCAAGGCTTCCGCCGCTTCAAAGAGGGCGGCGCGACGCCCCTGCTCGATCACCGCACCGAGCAGCTGGCGCTGCGCGCGGACGGCAGCGAGTTCCCGATCGAACTGATCGTCTCGGCCCTGCGCGAGGGCGAGACGACCACCTTCCACGCCTTCATCACCGACATCTCCGCGCGGGCCGAGCAGGAAGCCGAGCGCCTGCGACTGCTGGACGAGCTCGAGCGTGCGCTCGCGGGCAGCGAGCAGCGCCTGCGCGCGATCGTCGACTCGCTCGCCGAGGCGATCACGATCCGCGGCCGCGACAACCGTTTGATCTACGCCAACCGCGCAGCCCTCGACCGGCTCGGCATCGACACCGCCGAGGAACTGGCGGCGGCCGACCCCAGGGCCCTGATGGGGCCCTACATGACCGTCGCCGAGGACGGCCGCGAGCTCGGCATGGATGACCTGCCCTCGGTCCGCCTGCTGCGCGGCGAAACGCCCGAGCCGCTGATGATGCGCACGGTCGACAGCCGCACCGGGGAGGAGCAGTGGGTGCTGCTGAAGGCGACCGCCGTGCGCGACGCGGAGGGCGAGATCGAAGCCGCGGTGACGATCATCGAGGATGTCACCCAGACCAAGCGGAACCAGTTGCGCAGCGAGTTCCTCGCCAGTGCGGGGACCGTCCTCGCCTCCTCCCTGGACTACCAGCAGACGCTGCGCAACGTGGCCGGCCTGGCCGTGCCGGCGATCGCCGACTGGTGCGGCGTGGACCTGTTCGACGAGGACGGCCAGCGCGAACCGGTGGCCGTCGCCCACGCCGATCCGGCGCGCCTGGAGATGGCCTCGCAGCTACGGGCCTACCAACCAGAGGAGCTCGACCGCCAGCAGGGACTCGGCCGGGTGCTCCGGACCGGGGAGCCGGCCCTGTACGGCGAGATCACCGACGAGATGCTCGTCGCGGCAGCCGTCGATGAGGAGCACCTGCGGCTGCTGCGGGCCGTGGGCATGCGCTCCGCACTGATCGTGCCGATGGCTCTGCGGGGCCGAACGATCGGCGCGCTGACCATGGTCAGCGCCGAATCGGGACGGACCTTCGACGCCGGCGACGTGGACTTCGCCGGTCAGATCGCCGAGCGCGCCGCGCTGGCGGTCGAGAACGCCCGCCTCTACGGCGAGCGCTCGGAGATCGCCCGCACGCTTCAGAACAGCCTCCTTCCCGAAGCCCTTCCCGAGCTTCCCGACTGGGAGATCGCCGCGCTCTACCGGCCCGCCGGCCACGAGAGCGAGGTCGGCGGGGACTTCTACGACTTCTGGGACGTCGACGGAGACTGGCTGATGCTGATCGGCGACGTCACGGGCAAGGGCGTGCGGGCTGCCGCGGTCACCTCGCTGGTGCGGCACACCGCCTGGACGGCCTCCGAATTCGACTCCCGCCCGGCGCATCTGCTCGAACGGGTCAACGCGGCCCTCCGCCGCCGCCCCTCGCTGTCCGTCTGCACGGCCCTCTGCCTGCGCGTGAGCGGCTCCCACGCGACGGTGGCCTCCGGGGGGCACCCGCTGTTGTGGCGCCTGAGCGAGGCCGGGGTGGAGGAAGTGGGGCGCCATGGAACCCTGCTGGGCGCCTTCTCACGCGTGCAATGGCCGGAAGAGAGCTTCCGGATGCGGCCTGGCGACACGCTGGTGGCGATCACCGATGGCGTCACCGACACGCTCGGCAGCGAGGATGAGCGCTTCGGCACCACCCGCCTGCGTGAGTTTCTCATGGAGGTGCGCCGCGAGTCGCCCGCGGCGATCCGCGAACGGCTGATCGCCGCACTCGAGCAGTTCCAGGTCGGTGCGCAGGCCGACGACACGGCGCTGGTCGTGATGCGCCGCCTGGCGCGACCGGCCTTCGTCGACGAGCTGCAGCCGCTGGCCGGGCCCGGGGCGGGGGCCTAGCCGGCGTGGCGATCGCGAGACCGCTCGAGATCGACGAGCACCTCGACGGGCCGGGCGCCCTCCTGGTGCTGCGGGGCGAGCTCGACATCGCCACCGTGCCGCGTCTCGAGGAGGCCGTCGACAGAGCCCTGGCACGGTCCCCGGCGGAGCTGACGGTCGACCTGCGCGAGCTGTCCTTCCTGGACTCTTCGGGGTTGCGCCAGTTCATCCTGCTGGCCGACCGCGCCGAGGCGCAGGGGTGGCGGTTGGCCCTCGTCCGCCCCCGCCCGGCGGTTCTTTCGATCTTCAAGATCACCCGCGCCGAGGAGAACCTGCCCTTCGTCGACGAGCCTCCTCAGCGATGAGTGCGACCGACGCCGCGGGCTCGCCCGAGTCGATGCGCTTGGAGCTGCAACGCAACGTTCGTGCGCCTGCCATCGCGCGCTCCGCGGTGGCAGAGCAGCTCGGCTCGATGGGCGTCGACGGTTCGCTTGGCCAGACGATCGTGCTGCTCGTCTCGGAGGTCGTCTCCAATGCCGTCCGGCATTCCGCCGCCCCGGCCGAGGCCGCGATCGCCCTCGAGGCGAGCGTCACCGAGCAGAGCGTGCGGGTCGCCGTGACCGACGCCGGAGAGGGCTTCACGCCCCGCCAGCGGGACCCCAACCGGATCGGCGAGGGCTACGGGCTCTACCTGCTCGAGAAAGCCGCCAGTCGCTGGGGTGTAGAGGGCGACGGCGGAACGACCGTCTGGTTCGAGCTCGAGCGCTAGCTCAGAGCACCTGGATCTGGAACAGGCTGGTGGTGCCCGGCCGGCCCGAGGGCAGCCCGGCGGTGATGCCCACGCGCTGTCCCGGCCGGCACCAGCCGAGCTCCACCACACGCCGGGCCGCGTCCGCGATCAGCGCCTCGGTCGTCTCGTGGCGGCGCATCGAGGCGGCCTGGACGCCCCACATCAGGCCGCAGCGGCGCACCGTCTCCCGCCCGGGCGAGAGCGCGTAGATCGGAACCGTCGGGCGGTGCGCCGAGACCAGCCGGGCCGAGCGCCCCGACAGGGTCGGGATCACCAGCGCGTCCAAGCGCAGCTCGAGGGCGGCGTCGCACAGGTTGTGGGCGATCGTGTAGGACGGGTCGGAGACGGTCCGTCGCACCCGCGACTGGTTCCAGCGCTCGTAGGGGGCGATCGACTCGGCCTGCTCTGCGACGGCGGCCATCATCGCCACCGCCTCCACGGGGTAGGCGCCCACCGCCGTCTCCTGGGAGAGCATCACCGCGTCGGTCCCGTCGAGGATCGCGTTGGCGACGTCGGCGACCTCGGCGCGGGTCGGGCGCGAGGAGCTGACCATCGAGTCGAGCATCTGCGTCGCCGTGATCGAGGGCCGGGCCCGCAGGCCGGCCAGCTCGAGAAGCTGCTTCTGCACCACCGGCACGTGAGCGATCGGCAGCTCGATGCCGAGGTCGCCGCGGGCGACCATCACGCAGTCCGCCGCGTTGATGATCTCCTCGGCCCGTTCCACCGCCTGTGGCTTCTCGATCTTCGCGATCAGCGGCAGGCGGGTGTGCTCGCGCACCGTGTCGATGTCCTGGGGCGAGCGCACGAAGGACAGCGCCACCATGTCGACGCCGATCGACTCGCCGTGGGCGAGCAGGGCGAGGTCCTCCTCGGGCACCGCGGGCAGGGCGTCGATGGGGCCGGGGATGTTCAGTCCCTGGCGTGAGGCGACGGCGCCGCCGACCTCGATCTCCGCGTCCACCTCACACTCCACCGCCCGCACCGCCGTCACCCGCAGTCGCACCGAGCCGTCCGCGAGGTACAGGACCGAGTCGGGCTCGACCGCCTCGGCCAGCCCTGCCCAGGAGATCGACATGCTGTGCGCGTCCCCGGGCGTCTCGCCGTCACCGCAGAGGATCGTCAGGTGCTCGCCCGCGGTCAGCTCGACGACTCCCTCCCGCAGTGGCCCGATCCGCAGCTTCGGGCCGGGCAGGTCCTGCAGGATCGCCACCGGGCGTCCGGCGCGGCCCGCCGCGTCGCGCACCCGGAGCACCGTCTCGGCGTGCTCGTCGAGCGTGCCGTGCGAGTAGTTCAGCCGCGCGACGTCCATCCCCGCCTCGACGAGGCGCAGCAGCGTGTCGGGATCGCGGGAGGCTGGGCCGATCGTCGCGACGATCTTCGTGCGGCGCATGCCACGCACGGTATCGAGCGCGACGCGGGGGCCGGTGCTTCTCCTAGCATCGCCCCGGTGCCCGTTCCCTCCCGGCCGATGCCGCGCGTCGGCGACCCCGCCAGGATCGCCCATTTCGGGGGCGGCTACGAGCAGGCGGTGATCACGAGCGTCGCCGAGGAGGGCCGTCGCGTGCAGGTGCGAGCCGAGGGCGGCGAGCTGCACGAGTTCCAGCTGAGCCCGGCCACCGCGCGATTCGTCTCGGCCGTCACAGGGGGTCCCCGCCTGGAGCTGCTCGGTCGCCGCTGAGCGCGAGCAGCGGCCTCAATCCGCGCCTCACGGCACGGTCACGTCCGGGAAGTGCTCGGCGCAATGGGCCCTCAGCGTCTCCCTGACCCACCGGCGCTCGGCATTGCTCGCAAGCCGCAGCCGCCCGAGCAGCTCGCGCTGGCCCTCGGCGGCCACTCCCGCGACGCTCCAGCGCACCGCAAGGCGCTCGAACAGCAGCTCCAGCGCCCGCTGCTCGGCGTCCTCGCGCGACAGCGGCGAACCGGCGAGCGCGGCGGCGTAGTCGCGCCGGGAGCCCGGCGTCAGCGAGCCGCGCAGCACGAGCACGCTCCCGGCCTCGTCGCGGTACTCGGACTCTGGCGCCCGCGGTGCCGACGCTCCGCCGGCCTGCCGGCGACGCGAGCGCCGGCCCACGCTCAGGCCGGCGCGTCGGCCGCTGCCGAGAGCTTCGCGCGTACGTCGCCCGTGACGGGCTTGGCGTGGCCCGGCCATGCCGCGGCGGGCTCCATCTCGGCGAGCTTTCGCATGCTCGCGCGCGCCTGCTCGGTGTCGTAGTTGTAGACCGGCATCGGTACGTGGGGCTCGCTGTCACGGCCCCACATGTCGAGCGTGTAGAAGCAGTCGCTGACCAGCGCGAGGCGGTCTGACTCCCGCCACAGGCCGATCTGGCCCGGGGCGTGGCCGGGCAGGGCGATGACCTTGAAGCCGGCCATCTCGTCGCCCTCGACGACTGTTCCCTCGATCCTCACGGGCCCGCCGTCCCATGCGTAGCGGTGCATCAGGCGGTGCAGCTGGCGGTGCCCGAAGGGCAGCCCCGCCAGACCCTCCGGCCAGTAGCGGAAGCCGCCGCTTCCTTCGGCGTCCTGCATCTCGTCGGGGTGGCACAGCACCGGCACGCCCAGCGCGGGGGCGGTTCCGCGATGGTCGGTGTGGCCATGGCCGAGCACGACGCGGCGGATGCCGCCGAGCTTCGCCCCCGCGCTGGCCACGGCACGGGTCATCGTCCGCGCGCCCGCGTCGAACAGCGTCACGCCGCCGTCCTCCTCGATCAGGTAGACGTTGCAGCGACCGGGCTGGCCCTGCACGACCCACACGCCCTCCGCCACCAGCTCGGCCTCACCCGGCCCGAGGCTCGTCGTGAGCCGGGTCTTCGCGTTGAAGGCGCCCATCATGCGCCCTTCCCCGGGGGAGCCCTGCAGCGGCATCATCCCGATCTGCCGCGCGAAGGTCATGCTGTCGGTGAACGCGTCGTTGTGCTGGATCAGCCCGTCTCTCACGGTCACCAGGTCGAACCCTTCGATGTCCAGCGGGCTGCCCGTCGGGGCGACCCCGCCGAATCTGCCCGGGCCCGCGAATGTCCCCCGCAGCCGCCAGTGGACGCCACAGCGCTCGCCCTCGGAGGTCGTCGAGACGACCTCCATCCTGAGGTCGGGTACGGCGTCGATCAGCTCGCCGAGGAACGTCCGCACGCCCTCGGGCGCGATCACGTCCACGCGCCCCCGCACGTTGTCCCGGCCGCCGTCCGCCCACAGGGCCACGGCGCCGTCGAGGTCGCGGGCGTCGATCGCCTCGAAGTAGCGCTTCGCCACCCCCTCGGCCTTGCTTCCCGAGATCCTTTTGCGCGTGGCCGCCGCCTGCTGGATGTTGGCAGCGACCTCCTCCACCTTGGTGCTCGCCCCGGTCGCCTTCTCCCGATCGGCCATCCCCGTCTCCTTTACGCCGCTGAAGGGCCGTAGTCTAGTCTGCGGCGCGTGGCCGATGTGACTAGCCGTGGCGAGCTGGGAAGGGGCGAACGGATCATGCGCGGCCTGTACCGGCTGCGCCTGCCGCTGCCCTGGCCCGGGGTGCCCCACTGCAACGCCTGGGCCCTCTCCGCGGGGGACGGCTTCGTGCTGATCGACACCGGTGTGCACGACGAACAGTCGATGGCGAACCTCGAACGGGCGCTGGCGATGTGCAACCTCCGCCTGGAGGACGTTCGCCTCGTCGTCTGCACCCACGCCCACTCCGACCACTGCGGCCAGGCGGTGCCGATCGCACAGCGGGCCGGCTGCGAGCTGTGGATGCATCCGAGCCACGAGCTGATGAGCCGCATGGTCGAAGACCCCGAGGCGGTCCTCGCGCGGCGCCTTGAGGTGGCCCGCCAGAGCGGCGTGCCCGCGGAGCCGCTGCGACGCTACGCGGCCGAGCGCGGTAGCTCCAACCCCCTGATCGTGGGGCCGTTGCGAGCCGACCGCGACTTGCTCGACGGCGTCACGGTGCAGAGCGACCTCGGCGAGTGGGTGGCCTATGAGACCCCCGGCCATGCCCCGTCGCACGTCTGCCTGTTCCAGCCCGAGCGGCGCCTGTTGATCTCCGGCGATCACCTGCTCGGGCGCATCTCGCTGTACTTCGAGTACGGCTACTCCGCGAACCCGGTGGGCGAGTTCCTCCACTCGCTGGACGTGGTCGAGCGGCTGGGGGCACGCCTCTGCCTGGCCGGTCACGGCCGCACCTTCACCGACGTCCACGCCCACATCCACGGCAACAGGGCGCTCGTCGAGGAGCACCTCTACAAGGTCCTCCAGGCGGTCGGCGGGCAGGAGCTGACCGCCTTCGACGTGGTCGGGGCGGTCTACGGCGAATCGCTCTCACAGCAGAACGGCCAGTGGCTTCTGTCGCAGACGCTCGGCTACCTGACGCACCTGGAGACGACCGGGGCCGTGCGCCGGATCGCCGGCGAGCCGGAGCGCTGGACGGCATAATCCGGGGATGCGAATCGACGAGATCCTCAACGGCGACGGCCCCGTCTTCTCCTTCGAGTTCTTCCCCCCGAAGACCGAGGAGGGGGAGCGCAACCTGTATGCCGCGCTCGGCGACCTCCGCCCGCTCGAACCGGCCTTCGTGTCGGTCACCTACGGAGCCGGCGGCTCGACGCGGGAGAAGACGATCGAGATCGTCAAGCGCCTGAAGGACGAGTGGGGGCTCGAGGCGATGGCGCACTTCACCTGCGTGGGGTCGACCGTGCCCGAGCTGCGGGCGACGCTCGACGAGATGCGGGCCGCCGGCATCGACAACGTGCTCGCCCTGCGGGGTGACCCGCCGGCGGGGGACACCGAGTGGACGAAGACCGACGGCGGGCTCGAGTACTCACGGGAGCTCGTCGAGCTGATCTCCTCCGACTACCCGTTCGCGATCGGCGCGGCCTGCTTCCCGGAGACCCACATCCATGCGACCAGCGCCGAGGAGGACCTGCGCTACCTGGGCGAGAAGGTCAACGCGGGCGTGGACTTCCTGATCACGCAGGTGTTCTTCGACGACGCCTTCTACTTCGACTTCGTGGCCCGTGCCCGGGCGGCCGGCATCAACGCGCCGATCATCCCGGGGATCATGCCCATCACCCGCGTCGGACAGGTCGAGAGAATGGCCGAGATGTGCGGCTCGGCGATCCCCGAGGCGCTTCGCCGAGAGCTGCACGCCCGCGCGGACGACGCGGAGGCGGTGCGGGACTTCGGCGTGGCCTACGCGACTCTCCAATGCGCCGAGCTGCTCGCCGCGGGCGCACCCGGCATCCACTTCTACACGCTCAACCGATCGCCGGCCACGCGGGCGATCCTCAGCGCCCTGAAGCTCGCCCGCCCCTGGGAGAAGGCCGTCTACCCGGGCTCGATCTCGAGGCCCTCGGCGACCCGGGGCGAGCCGTCGGCGGCTTCGTAGCGGACGTCCACGCTGTCGTTCTGGCGGTAGGTCCCCACGCCCCAGGCGCCGAGCAGCCAGCGCCAGCCGCTGATCTTGTCCTTGCGCAGCTCGAGCGGGAACACGAGCGACCCTTCGCGCACCGTGAAGTCCGCGCCGAGCTCCTGGGGGACTCCGTTGAGATAGACCTGGTAGGGGTCCCGCACGTCGCGCGGGAGCTTGACCCTCGATGTGGGCATCAGCCGATTATCACCTCACCGCGGCCCGCCGGCGGTGCGCGTGCGGCGGGGCACCTCGGCGGCGGCGGCGAGCTGGCGCGCGTAGGCCTGCTCCACGATCGCGCACGCCTGCTCGGGCGTCTCGACGAGCTGCAGCAGCCCGATGTCGTGAGCGTTGATGTGCTCCGCCGCGAGGGGCCCTTCCCGCAGCCAGTCGATCAGGCCCTGCCACTGGCCGGAGGAGATCAGGATCACGGGCACGTCGCGCGTCGTGCCCGTCTGCACGAGGGTGAGCACTTCGAACAGCTCGTCCAGCGTCCCGAAGCCTCCAGGGCAGACGACCAGCGCGCTGGCGTAGCGCACGAACATCACCTTGCGGGCGAAGAAGTGCTCGAAGCGCAGCCCGATGTCGAGGTAGGGGTTCAGGGTCTGCTCGCGGGGCAGCACGATGTTGCACCCGATCGACAGCGCACCCGCCTCCTGCGCGCCGCGGTTGGCGGCTTCCATCAACCCGGGGCCGCCGCCCGTGATGATCGCGAAGCCGGCCGCACCGATGCACTTGCCGACGGCCCGCGCGAGGGCGTAGTCCGGGTGCCCGGGCGGCGTTCGCGCGGAGCCGAAGACGGTCACCGCGCGCTGCACGACCGACAGCGCGGCAAAGCCCCGGGCGAACTCCTCGGTGATGTCCCGCAGGCGGTCGGCGTCGGCCGCGCGCACCTCTGGCGACTCGCCCTCCAGCCACAGCAGCAGCTCCTCGTCGAGCGTCGGCCGCGATCGCCTGGGCTGGGCGGGGGTGTCGCTCACGGGCGAAGCGTAAGGGGCCTCGGGCGGTGCCGCCCGCGCGGGCACGTACCCTGATCCGGCGATGAACGCCGAGGTGAGCCCCGAGATCCCCTACACCGTCCGCCGTTCCAACCGCGCCCGCCGGGTCCGCGTCAACGTCCACGTCCACGCGGGTGTGGAGGTCGTCCTGCCCGCCCGCGCTCCAGACCGGGAAGCGGCCGCGGCGATCCGCGAGCTGAGGCCCTGGATCGAGCGGCGCCTGGCCGAGGCCCGGGAGACGATGGCGGTCCTCGCGGGCCGGGGTGCCACGCTGCCCTACCTCGACGGCACGCTTGCGCTCGTCGCCGAGCCCGGTCGCACCCGCGCCCACCGACGCGGCGCGAGCCTGCTGGTCCCGGACGGCGACGCCCGCCCGGCGATCGAGCGCTTCTACCGCCGGGCCGCCCGCAGCGAGATCGCGCCGCGCCTGGATCTCGCGAGCGCCGCCGCGGGCGTGAGCTACAGCGGCCTGGACATCCGCGCGCAGCGGACCCGCTGGGCCTCGTGCTCATCGCGGGGGCGGATGAGCTTCAACTGGCGGCTGCTGCTGGCGCCCGAGCGGGTGCTCGAGTACGTCGTCTGGCACGAGGTGTGCCACCTCGAGGTGCTCGACCACTCGCCGCGGTTCTGGGCGCTGCTCGGCCGCCACTGGCCGGATTGGCGCGAGGACCGCGCGTGGCTCTCGCGCAACGGGGCGACGCTGGTGATCTAGCGCTCGCCGATCGGCACGTAGTCGAGGTCCCGCGCGCCCGTGTAGATCTGGCGCGGCCGGGCGATCTTCTGCTCGGAGTCGCCGACCATCTCCTTCCACTGTGCGATCCAGCCGCTCGTGCGGCCGATGGCGAACATCACGGGGAACATGGCCACCGGCAGCCCCAGCGCCTCGTAGATCAGCCCCGAGTAGAAATCGACGTTGGGGTAGAGCTTCCGCGAGGTGAAGTAGTCGTCGTCGAGCGCACGCTTCTCGAGCTCGGTGGCGACCTCGAGCAGGGGGCTCTTGCCGCGGACCTCGAAGACGGCGTCGAGGTGCTTGCGGATGATCCGCGCCCGCGGGTCGTAGTTCTTGTAGACCCTGTGGCCGAAGCCCATCAGGCGCTCGTTGCCGGCCTTCACTCCCTCGAGGAAGTCGGGGATGTTCTCCACCGTCTCGATCCGGGCCAGCATTCGCAGGGCGGCCTCGTTGGCACCGCCGTGCAATGGACCGTAGAGCGCGGCCACCCCGGCGGCGACGGCCGTGTAGGGGTCGACCTGGGTCGAGCCCACGGAGCGCACGGCGCTGGTGGAAGCGTTCTGTTCGTGGTCGGCGTGCAGGATGAAGAGGACGTCCAGCGCGCGTTCCAGCCGAGGATCGGGCTCGTACTTGAGCTCGGTCATTTTGTACATCATCCCGAGGAAGTTGCCCGCGTAGTTGAGGTCGTTGTCGGGATAGACGTAGGGCTGGCCCATGTTGTGCCGGAAGGCGAACGCGGCCAGCGTGGGCATCTTCGCTAGCAGCCGGATGATCTGGATCGCCCGAACCCGCTCGTCGTGGATCTTGTTGGCGTCCGGGTAGAAGGTCGACAGCGCCCCGACCGAGGCGACGAGCATCCCCATCGGGTTGGCGTCGTAGCGGAAGCCCTGCATGAAGTCCTTGACGTTCTCGTGCACGAAGGTGTGGATCGTGATCTCGTCGATCCAGCCGGCGAGCTCGGTCTCGGTGGGCAGCCGGCCGTTGATGAGCAGGTAGGCCACCTCGAGATAGGTGGAGTGCTCGCAGAGCTGCTCGATCGGGTAGCCGCGGTGCTGGAGGATCCCCGCGTCGCCGTCGATGTAGGTGATCGAGCTGCGGCAGGAGGCCGTGTTCATGAAGGCGGGGTCGTAGGCCATCAGGCCGAATTCGTCGGGGTCGACCTTGATCTGCCTCAGCTCGGTCGCGCGCACCGTGCCGTCGGTGATCGGCAGCTGGTAGGTCTTGCCGGTGCGGCTGTCGGTGACAGTGAGCATCTCCTGGCCGGGCTGCGCGCCGTCCGCCTGCCCGTTGGGGCCGCCGGTTTGGGTCTCGGTGCTCATCTGCTTCTCCTATCCGAGGTGTCGATGCTCTGCGATCGATTATGGGGCACGAGGCACGCTCGCCCGGCCCGGGAGCCGGGCTCAGACACGCTTGCCGTGGCGGAGCGTGGCGACGGTCCGCATGCGGGAGGGCGCCGTGGGCGCCGGGTCGCCGTGGGGGCCGCGGCGGGGCAGGCGGGGCGGCCGGCGGCGCGGGTGGTGTGGGTGCACGGGCCGAGGCGCCGGCCCGATTCCGCCGTCCGCGCCGGGGGCCGTCTCAGGCGTCGCCTTGATGGCCCAGCGGACGATCAGGAACAGGCCGACGATCGGGATCTTCAAGAAGACCATCAGCCACAGGAAGGTCCATATATCCACTGGCAACGATCATACCCTTTGCCAAAAACCCGCAAGCCCCCGCCGGCCGGCTGCGGTGGCTGCTCGGCGGTGGCCCGCCGGGGTCAGGCGCGCAGCGCCAGCGGCGCGCCGCTGAACTGCGTCATCGCGTGCAGCCGCTCGATGCGGGCGCTGATCTCCTGCCCCTCCAGGCGCTCGATCCGCTCGGTGCCGAACTCCTCGACGTTGAACGAGGCCAGCACGGTGGCGTGAGCCATCGCCCGGCGCAGCAGCTCGTCGCTGAGCTCCTCGCCGGGGTGAGCGGCGATGTAGCCGACGAGACCCCCGGCGAAGGTGTCGCCGGCGCCTGTCGGGTCGATCACCGTCTCGAGCGGGTACGCGGGCAGAGCGAAGAAGCCCTCGGCCGTGACCAGCGCCGCCCCGTACTCGCCCTGCTTGGCCACGATCACGCTCGGACCGCGGCCGGAACCGCTCGCGGGCTTCCAGGAGAGGACCTCCCTGGCGGCCCCGAGGAGGTTCGGCTTGCCCGTCAGCTGGCGCAGCTCGGCGTCGTTGAGGATCACGCAGTCGACGTTCTCGATCGCGGCGACGAGCGAGTCGCGAGCGACGTCGATCCACAGGTTCATAGAGTCGAGCGCCACGAACCGGGCTGCCGGCAGCTGGGCCCGGACCTCCCGCTGCAGGTCGGGCTGGATGTTGGCCAGGAACAGCACGTCGCTGGCAAGGGCCGCCTCGGTGAGCTTGGGCTGGAAGCCCTCGAAGACGCCGAGCTGTGTGTCGAGCGTCTCGCGCGTGTTCAGGTCCCAGCCGTACTCCCCCTGCCAGAAGAAGGTCTTGCCCCCGGCCACGCGCTCGATCCCGCTGACATCCACGCCGCGCCGGCTCATCACCTCGATCTGGGCGTCGCCGAAGTCGTCCCCGACGGGGCCGACCACGCACACGTCGTCGAAGAACGAGGCGGCCAGGGCGAAGTGGACCGCGGCGCCGCCGAGCATCCGGTCGCGCTCGCCGAAGGGGGTCTTGACTGTGTCGTAGGCGATCGATCCAACCACGGTTATGGGCATGGGCCGGGACCTTAGAGGACAACCGGCGGCCGGGCGGTGCACTCCGATAGCCTCGGGTCCATGCGAGCGATCCAGATGACCGAGTTCGGCGGCCCGGAGGTGCTGCGGCTGGCCGACCTGCCGAGCCCCGAGCCCCTTCCGGGCGAGGCGCTGATCAAGGTCTCCCGGGCCGGCCTCAACTTCGCCGACACCCACACCCGCACCAACTCCTACGTCCAGAAGGCGACGCTGCCGCTGGTCCCCGGCGGCGAGGTCGCGGGGACGCTCGAGGAGACGGGCGAACGCGTCGTGGCCCTGGTCGGCTCAGGCGGCTACGCGGAGTACGCCGTGGCGCCGCGCGAGCGCATCTTTCCGATTCCCGACGGGGTCGATGACGGCACGGCCCTGGCGCTCGTGATCCAGGGCACCACCGCCTGGCACCTGCTTCGCACAGCGGGGCGGCTGGCCGCGGGGGAGAGCGTAGTGGTCCACTCCGGGGCCGGCGGCGTCGGCTCGCTCGCCACCCAGCTGGCGCCCGCCTTCGGAGCGGGAAGGGTGATCGCCACGGCCTCGAGCGAGGAGAAGCGCGACCTCGCCCGGGCGCTCGGCGCCGACGCGGCGGTTGCGCCCGACCCCGACGGTCTGACCGAGCGGCTGCTCGGGGCCAACGAGGGGCGGGAGGTCGATGTCGTGCTCGACTCATCCGGCGGAGCCGTCTTCGACGCCTCGATCAAAGCGCTGGCGCCGTTCGGGCGGATCGTCGTCAACGGCATCGCCACCGGCGATCAGAACGTCGTGCGAACCGGCTCCCTGCTGCGCCACTCCCGCTCGGTGGTCGGCTTCTACCTGTTCCACACGCTCGAGCGCCCCGGCATGTTCGCGGAGGCGCTCGGCGACCTGTTCGCCAGGGCCGCGGGCGGGGAGCTGCGGGCGATCGTCGGCCACACCTATCCTCTCGAGCAGGCTCCGCAGGCGCAGACCGATCTGCGCGAGCGCCGAACGACCGGCAAGCTGCTGTTGGACCCGACCGTCTAGTGGGCAAGTCATTTTCCGAGCTCGGACTGTCCGAGTCCACCCTTCGCGCCCTGCAGGACGTCGGCTACGAGTCGCCCAGCCCGATCCAGGAAGAGGCGATCCCCTCGCTGCTAGCCGGGCGCGACGTGATCGGCCAGGCCCAGACGGGCACGGGCAAGACGGCCGCCTTCGGCCTGCCGATCATGCAGTACGTCGACCCCACCGAGCAGTCCGTCCAGGCGCTCGTGCTGACGCCGACCCGCGAGCTGTGCATCCAGGTCACGCAGGCGCTGCGCACCTACGGCGCCCACAGCGGCATCGACGTCGTGGCCGTCTTCGGCGGCGCGCCGATCCGCACCCAGCAGGCCCAGCTGCGAGCGGGCGGGCACGTCGTCGTCGGCACCGTGGGGCGGGTGCTCGACCTGATCTCGCGCCGTTCGCTGATGCTCACCGACTGCCGCTTCGTGGTCCTCGACGAGGCCGACGAGATGCTCGACCTCGGCTTCCTGGAGGACGTCGAGAAAATCCTCTCCCTGACCCCCTCGAGCAGGCAGACGGCGCTGTTCAGCGCGACGATGCCGCCGCCGATCCGCAAACTGGCCGACCGCTACATGTACGACCCGGAGGTCATCAGGGTCGAGGCCGCCACGCTCACGATCGACACGGTCGCCCAGTTCCAGCTCCCCGTCGAGACCAAGCACAAGGCGGAGATGCTCGTCGAGGTGCTGAACGCCGAGAAACCCGATCAGGCGATCGTGTTCGTCCGCACCAAGGTCCGCTGCGACCAGCTCTACCGGACCCTGCGCGACCGGGGCATGAACGTGAGGGCGCTCCACGGCGACATGTCCCAGGGCTCCCGTGACGGCGTGATGCTGGCCTTCAAGGGCGGCCGTGTGCCGATCCTGGTCGCGACCGACGTGGCCGCCCGCGGCCTGGACATATCGACGGTCACGCACGTGATCAACTACGACGTCCCGACGAGCCCGGATACCTACGTGCATCGCATCGGCCGTACCGGGCGGGTCGGCCGCACGGGCCGCGCGATCACCTTCGTCGAGGATCGCCAGAAGCGCGAGCTGGAGGCGATCGAACGGCACATCGGCACGAGCGTGGCGAAGTGGGAGAAGGGGGCGCAGGCGAGTCCGACCCCGGTTCAGGAGCGGCCCCGCAGGCACTCCAAGCCGAAGATCACGCGGCGCGACGACGACGAGCCCTACGTCAAGCTGGTACTCGGCGGCGGACGCTCCTCGGGGCTCAAGGTCGCCGACATCGTCAGCGCCGTCACCTCCTCGGCCGCCCTCGACGGCGAGGCGGTGCGCGACGTGATGGTGCTCGACCGCTTCTCCTTCCTGTCCGTTCCCGCGGGCGAGGCCGACCGGGTGATCGAGGCGGTGGACGGCAAGCGCGTCAACGGCCAGGCGATGAGCCTCGAGCGGGTGCGGGTACAGTAGGCCCCATGTCCACCCTCACGATGCAGACCACCGAAGGGCCGATCGTCTTCGAGCTGTTCGACGAGGAGGCCCCGAAGACCGTCGAGAACTTCCGCAAGCTGGCGGGCGATGGCTTCTATGACGGCCTCACCTTCCACCGGGTGATCAAGGACTTCATGATCCAGGGCGGCTGCCCTCAGGGCACCGGCACGGGCGGTCCCGGCTACACCTTCGAGGACGAGATCAACCCCCACAAGATCGTCCGCGGCGCGCTGGCCATGGCCAACGCGGGCCCTGACACGAACGGCTCGCAGTTCTTCATCGTCACCGCCGACGCCTGCCCGTGGCTGGACGGCAAGCACACCGTCTTCGGCCAGGTCACCGAGGGCATGGATGTGGTCGATCGCCTGGAGGGCGTGCAGACCGACGGCGCCGACCGCCCCGCAGAGCCGATCGGCATCGCCTCGATCGAGCTGACGGAGTAGGGCCTCCCCTCCTTTTCAGGGGAGGGCCGCATGCGGCCCTCCCGGAGAGCGGCACATGTGGCGCTCTCCGTCTCCGCACATGTGCGGAGACGCCGGTCGGCGCATGCGCCGACCGGAACAGCACCTCTACGGCACCGATCCAGGGCGTGCTCGAAGGCTGCCGATCCTGCTGACATTTTGGTGGTATTCTAAAGGCATGCGCGCTACCATTGATCAGGCAGGGCGCCTGGTAATTCCGAAGCAGCTTCGGGATCATGTCGGGATGCGACCGGGAGCGGTCGAGGTGACGGCTGACGGCAGCGGACTCCGTATCGAGCTGGCCGCGGAGGATGAGCTTGTCGAGCAGGGAGGCCGGCTCGTGATCGCAGCCGCCGGCGCTCCGATCGACGACGAGATCGTCCGCTCGCTGCGCGATGCCGGTCAGCGCTGAGCGTCCCGACCTGCTGGTCGACACCAGCGTGGCTGTGGCGCTGTCGGTCGCCGACCACGAGCACCACGAGGAGACGCTTCGCGTACTCGGCGATCGACGCCTCGGGCTCGCCGGGCACGCGGCCTTCGAGACCTTCTCGGTGCTCACCCGGCTGCCTCCGCCGGCCCGCCGCACGCCGGCTGCCGTCGCGCGCTTGCTCGCCGCCAACTTCCCGCACAGCCGCTTCCTCGGTGCCGGCGCTGCGGCCGAGTTGCTCGCTCGTCTGCACCTGGCAGGGATCGCCGGCGGCGCCGTCTATGACGCCCTGGTCGCCGCCACAGCCGTCGAGCACGAGCTCGGGCTGGCGACACGAGACCGCCGGGCATTGGAGACATATCGAGCGTTCGGCGTGAGCGTCGAGCTGCTGGCCTGAGGAGCGTCCCTCACTTCGGCGGCAGGCCGAGCTGGTCTGAAGGTGTTCGCCGTCCCGCAGGAACTCACGCGGACGGCGTCGCGATGAGCGCACAGCGCTCCGCGCGCCCTTCGGCAGATGCTCGGACCCTATCCCCGTCCGGCCGCCGCGGGCGCTCCTTCGGAGTAACCTTCCTGGCATCGGGTGAGCGAGCAGGGGAGGGCCCTATGGCCACGGTCGAGCAGCATGTACCGGAGACTCAGAACGGCGTAACGAACGGCACTGCGCCGGAGACGGGCGGAATCCCCGTCGAGAACCCGGCGACGGGCGAGACCATCGCCCACGTGCCCGACCTAGGCGCTGAGCAGGTCGCCGAGATGGCCGCCCGTGCGCGTGCGGCGCAGCCCGAGTGGGAGGCCTACGGCTTCGAAGGCCGGGCCCGCGTGATGCTGCGCGCCCAGAAGTGGATCATGGACAACGCCCAGCGGGTCATCGAAACGATCGTCTCCGAGACGGGCAAGACCTTCGAGGATGCCGAGTTCGCCGAGATCGGCTACGCCGGCAACGCGTTCGGCTTCTGGGCCAAGTACGGACCCGAGTACCTCGCCGACGAACGCATCAAGTCCAGCCAGCTGCTGGTGAAGGGCAAGAAGATCATCAACCGCTACCGGCCCCTCGGGCTGATCGGCGTGATCGGGCCGTGGAACTACCCCCTGACCAACTCCTTCGGTGACTGCATCCCGGCCTTGATGGCCGGCAACAGCGTGATCCTGAAGCCCTCAGAGGTCACGCCGCTGACGTCTCTGCTGCTCGCGGAGGGGCTGCGCGAGTGCGGCCTGCCCGACGACGTCCTGCAGATCGCGACCGGCCGCGGGGCGACCGGCGCCGCGCTGATCGAGCACGTCGACATGATCATGTTCACCGGCTCGACGAAGACCGGCCGCAAGGTTGCCGAGACCGCCGCGGGGCGGCTGATCCCGGCGTCCCTTGAGCTCGGGGGCAAGGACCCGATGATCGTGCTCTCCGATGCCGACCTCGAGCGGGCGGCCAACTTCGCCACCTACTACTCGATGCAGAACGCCGGACAGACCTGCATCTCGATCGAGCGCGTCTACGTGGAGGAGCCCGTCTACGACGCGTTCGTCGCGAAAGTCTCAGAGAAAGTCCGCGAGTTGCGGGTCGGCAGGCCCGCCGGGCCCGGCTCGGTCGAGGTGGGCGCGATCACCTTCCCGCCGCAGATGGACACGATCAAGGACCACGTGGCCGACGCTGTCCAGAAGGGCGCGCGGGTGCTGACCGGGGGCAACGAGGCTCCGGGCGCCGGGCGCTTCTTCGAGCCGACGGTGCTCGTCGACGTCGACCACACGATGAAGTGCATGACCGAGGAGACCTTCGGACCGACCCTGCCGATCATGAAGGTGAGTGACGCCGAGGAGGCCGTCCGGCTGGCCAACGACTCGCCCTACGGCCTCGGCGCGTCGGTCTTCTCACGGGATACAGCCCGCGGCGAGGCGATCGCACGCCGTGTCGAATCGGGCGCGGTGAACGTCAATGACGCGATGATCAACTACACGGTGCTGGAGCTGCCGATGGGCGGCGCGAAGGCTTCGGGGCTCGGCTCGCGCCACGGCGCGGGAGGGATCCGCAAGTACTGCTCCCAGCAGGCGATCGTGGTGACGCCGAAACTGGCGATGAAGAAGGAACTCTTCATGTACCCCTACAAGTCGCGCACCTCGAAGTTCCTCGCCGGCGTGTTCAAGTTCATGTACGGCCGGGGCAAGCGGGCCTGAGCGGCCCGGTCACCGGTCTCGACCACCTGCAGCTCGCGGCCCCTCCCGGCTGCGAGCCGCAGGCGCGCCGCTTCTTCGGCGATCTGCTCGGGCTGGCCGAGCTGGACAAGCCGGAGGCACTGCGTGGCCGTGGCGGTGTGTGGTTCGCCCTCGGCGCGCTGCAGCTGCACATCGGCGTCGAGCGGGACTTCACGCCCGCCCGCAAGGCCCATCCGGCGCTGCGCGTGCAGGCCGGGGAGCTCGACTCGCTGGCCGATCGGCTGGCGGCGGCAGGAGCGCCGGTCGAGTGGGACGAGGCGCTGCCGCTGCGGCGGTTCTTCACAGCGGACCCCTGGGGCAACCGGATCGAGTTCCTCGCCGCGGAGGGGTAGCGGCTGTGTCGGATCGGGGCGTGGCCGCCGGTGAGCCCTCAGGCCGTGTCGGCGGCTCCCAGCCCCACGCCGAGCAGGCGTTCGAGCTCCGGGATCGTCTGCTCGGCGCTCGTGTGATGGATGATCGCCATGCCGAGCTCCTCGGCCGGAGTCAGGTTGAAGGGCAGGTCGTCGACGAACACGCAGTCGGCCGGCTTGGCCCCGGCCCGCTCGGCGCCGAGCTCATACATCTTGCGGTCGGGCTTGCGGGTGCCCTCTTCGGCTGAGATCACCACCCCGTCGAACAGGGCCTCGAACATGTCGTGGGGGTAGCGGTGCACCCCCCAGGAGTTGGATACGAGCGCCGTGCGCACCCCCGCTTCATGGGCCATCCGCACGGCCTGGACCATGGCGCCGTCGGGTTCCACTCCGGCGAACAGGCCGTCGATGAGCCCGTCCGGCTCGACCTCGAGCATCTTCGCGAAGCGCTGCTCGAAGGCCGCCTCGTCGAGCGCGCCCGTCTCCAGGGCGATCAGCAGCTTGCGCGCCTCGGGATCGGTGCGAAAGCGCCCCAGCAGCAGCTTCGGGTCGATCTCCGCCTGTACGCAGAAGGCGTGGAAGGAGGCGAACAGGTTGGTCGTCAGCACCCCGCCCCAGTCGATCAGCAGCGCCGTGCGCCGCGGCTGCTCGCCGGTCCCGGCGTCCTCAGTCGCCATGCGCGACCGCCTCGGCCTGACGGGCGAGCTCGAGGACGCCCTCGCCGAAGGTCTTCAGGTAGGGGTCGTCGGTGGTCCCGGCGACGGCCCGCTTGTAGTTGCCCTCCATGAACACCACGCTCTTCCACAGCGCAAGCGTCATGTACCAGCGGATGTCGCTCATCGAGCGCCCCGACCGCTGCTCGTAGAGGGAGATCATCTCGGCCCTCGTCGGGAATCCCTCGGCTCGCGTGACAGCGCCGAGGGCGTCCCGCATCCCCCCGGTGGGGTCGCCCGCCTCGGTCCACATCATGCATAGATACCCCAGGTCCGCGAGGGGATCGCCGATCGTCGCCATCTCCCAGTCGAGCACGGCCGAGAGCCGCGCCGGTGCGCCGGGAGCGTAGAGCGTGTTGCCGAGGCGGAAGTCGCCGTGGACGATCGTCGCGGGACCGGACTCCGGCATGTTCTCCGCGAGCCATCCGCCCACGCTCTCGACGGCTGGGATCTCGCGCGTCTTGTTCAGCTCCCACAGGCCGAGGAACCGCCGCAGCTGCCGTTCCAGGTAGCCGGTGGGCTTGCCGAAGCCCTCGAGGCCGGCTGCGCGCCAGTCGACCGCGTGGATCTCCACGAGCGCCTCGATCAGCTCCCCCGCGGTGTTCGCGCGCTCGGACGGATTGTCCAGCGCCGGCGGCATGCTCGTGACGATCACGTCGCCGAGGACGCGCTCCATCACGTAGAAGGGCGCGCCGATGATGTTCTCATCGGCCCCCACGGCCAGGACCTCCGGCACACGCGCTGGTGTCTCCCAGAGGGCGCGCAGCAGGCGCGCCTCGCGGAGCACGTCGTGTGCGCTCGGGGGCAGTGGCGGGCGGGGGGGACGGCGCAGCACGAACTCCCGCCCGCCTCGCTGGACCAGGTAGGTGACGTTCGAGTGGCCCTCGCCGATCGGGCTCGCGCGAACCTCGCCGGCGCCGAGCCCGTGGGCGTCCAGGAACGCCTCGAGGGGGTCGAGGACAAGCAGGGGAGGGCGGCTGTTAGCCTCTCCCTCCGCCGCCGTGCGGACGATGTCGTCTGAGGCGATCGGTGCGCTCACGGACGGGAAAGCTATAGCCACCGCAACCTTCCCTGCGCTGAGGTGTCCTAACGAACCATGCCCAGATTCCGTTCCCTCACTCTCTCCCTGCTCGCCTGCGCCGCCACGGCGCTGATCGCCGTGCCCGCATCGGCGATGGCCTCGCGGGGGCAGACCACCTACTTCGAGGCGGGCTCGACGCTGCTCGAATCCAACCAGTCGAAGGTCTTCGCCCAGATGCAGACGCTCGGCGTCAAAGCCTTGCGCATCGAGCTCTCCTGGGCCTCCGTGGCGCCCTCGCCGAGCGGTGCCGGGAAGCCGTCCTTCGACGCCACCAACCCGGCCGCCTACGCCTGGGGCGGCTACGCCACGGCGATCGCCCAGGCCAAGGCACTCGGCTGGCCGGTGCTGCTCACGGTCACCTCGCCGGTACCGCGCTGGGCCACCTCCAACCACAAGGCGCCCTACATCACACGGCCCGACGACAGGGACTTCCAGGAATTCATGACCGCGGTCGGGCGTCAGTTCGGCGGCCAGGTGTCGGTGTTCTCGATCTGGAACGAGCCGAACCACCCCGCCTTCCTGCTGCCGCAGTGGAACTCCAACGGGACGCCCGCCTCGCCGCGTATCTACCGCGGCCTCTACCAGGCCGGCTACGCCGGATTGCAGGCGGCCGGGCTCAGCCACCCGAAGGTGCTCTTCGGCGAGACCGCCCCGACGGGGTTCGACACGGTCAACCCCCACCGGGAAGGCTCGCGGGCGCTGCTGCGCGACGTCGCCCCGATCGCCTTCCTGCGCGGCGCCCTCTGCCTGAACGCCCGCTACCGGCACGCGGGCTCCTGCGGGAAGCTGCAGATGAGCGGCTACGCCCACCACGCCTACACGAAGGCGGTGAGCCCGCACTACGTCGCCCCGGGCGCCGACAACGTGACGATCGGCTCGCTCTCGCGGCTGACCTCGGCCCTCAACCGGGCGGCGGCGGCCCACGCGATCCCATCGGGGCTGCCGATCTACCTGACCGAGTTCGGGGTGCAGAGCTTCCCCAACCGCGAACTCGGAGTACCCGTCGCCAAGCAGGCCGAATATGACGCGATCGCCGAGAAGATCGCCTGGGGCAACCCGCGGGTGGCCGCCTTCTCGCAGTACCTGCTGAAGGACGACCCGCTCGGGGGCAAGCCCGGGTCGAGCGTCGCCGGAGGCAGCGTCGGTTTCCAGACCGGGCTGGAGTACGTCAACGGCAAGGCGAAGCCCCTGTTGGCGGCCTGGCCGGTGCCGCTGGTCGTCAGCAAGACGCGTCACGGCTTCTCGCTCTGGGGCCTCGTCCGCCCGACCAAGGGGGCGACCAAGGTCAAGGTGCTCGTACGCAAGAAGGGCTCCTCGGCCTACCGGACGCTGAAGAGCGTCTCCACCGACAGCCGCGGTTACTGGTCGCTGAGCTCGAGCGTCAGGGGCCTGGCCTGGCGCGTGATGTGGAAGAGCCCGCAGGGCAAGACCTACGAGGGCCCGGCGATCGGCGCCAACTGATCGCCGCGACGGCCCGCGCGGCCGCGCGGGGACCGGGAGGCGTCGCCGCAGGTCCAGCCGGCTTACGGTCCAGGCGCGCCGCAAGGCCAACCGGCTTACGGTCCAGGCGCGCCGCAGGGCCCGACGTCCACGGACGTCGGGCCCCGTGCGCTCCGCGCCTCGGCCGGGAGAGCCGGGACGGTCTGGCTAGATCTTGCCTTCGAGCCCTTCTTTGGCGTTCTGCGCGGTCGCCAGCTTCAGCGTTCCGTTGAGGACGGCGAAGTTGCTGCCTTCCGCTGAGGGCAGACCGAGTGCCGCGTCGATCGCTTCGTCTGCGCCGCCTGCCACGCCGCAGCCGCTCACGCCGGGGGAGGCGAAGTCGCCGTTGACCAGCGTGTCGGTCTCGACGGTCAGGATGAAGCCGTTCCTGTCCGATTTGATCCTGCTTCCGGCTTTGCCCTGCAGTTCGCCTGAGACGCCGGTCGTGAACGCGACGACGATCGGGCTGCTGTCCGAGCCCACATAGCATTCATCGCCGGCGAACTGGTTGCTCAGCTTCAGCTTCACGGGGAAGGCGAAGGCCGTGCCTTTTTCTTCGAGCAGGTTCAGCGCGCTCACCTGGACCGCGCTCGCCGGTCCGGCCAGTTCGACGGTCGCCGTGACCTTCGTCCGCCCCTTGCTGATCGCTTCGTTGTACCTGCTCAGTTCCGAGGGCGAGAGCAAGGCTGTGTCGACGTCCTGGCTCAGTGACGTCGCGGTCTGCGCGACCGGTTCGATGGTCGGGGCGCCTTCCGCCCCGAACCAGCTCTCGTTTTCGCCTTCGAAGCCGATCCCTCCCCGCAGCGTGATCGCCTTCTTCAGGGGGATCGTGACGTTTCCCGCCTTGATCTCAGAAGGAAGTCCCGGGGCTTTGCGTTCATGTTCGGCTTCCCATCTTTCTCTCCGCCCGGCGCTCCATCTTTCATCGCGTGAGGTCCGCGCCCAAGAGCAGTCGAGTTCTTCGGCCGCCGCGAACGGACACGCCGCGAAGTCCTGGAATTCCTTGTGTTCACCCGCCGTTTCGCAGAATTCGCCGTAGTTGGGCGCTTCGCACGGCTTCGCTCCCACGGCCGCGGTCGAGCCCGCCGCTCCGAGCGCGGCCAGCAAGGCCAGGCAGGCGCCGGCGATCATTGTTCGCCGGAGCGCCGGGCCCAGGCCGCCTCCGGTTCCCGTCGGGCAAATCGGTGATTTTCCCGGTCTCATCTCTCTAGATCACCCCTTCTCGATGGGTCGAGATCCAGCTCGAGCCTGGCCGCGGGATCGGGGCCGGCGTGCGGGCCAGCGGCCGCTGCTCTTGCGGCGTCCGGATCGCCCATTGACTACGCTCGTCCCCATCCCTCCCGACCCCGGCTCTCTCCCGTCGACGTCGACGGGAGAGACACAATTGTACTCCGGACTGTCAACCCTCGGACATCCTGATGAGTCCGCGAACACAACAAACCTGTGCTGTCAATACGGTTGACCCGACATGGCGCATCGTCAACCCACGATGGGTGGCCCCTGATGTCGGCCTAGGATTGCTGGGATGCCGGAGTTGCCCGAGGTCGAGATCACCGCGCGCCTGCTCGACCGTGCCCTCGCGGGTCGGCGGATCGAGTCGGCGCTCGCGCCGGGGATCAACGCGCTGAAGACCTTCGACCCGCCCCTCTCGGCGCTCGAAGGGCGCACGATCGCCGCGGTGCGCCGTCAGGGCAAGAACCTGATCATCGAGACCGACGGCTCCGAGCGGCCGCTGGCGCTGCTGATCCATCTGATGTCGGCCGGCCGGCTGCAGCTGTTCGACAAGCTCGCCGGCCCGCGCGACCGCACCTCCCGCCTGCTGGTGCGGATCGAGCCCGCCGGGGGTGAGGACGGCCCGCTCGAGCTGCGACTCCGTGAGTTCGGCTCCAAGCAGGCCGCGTGGGTAAAGCTGCTCGACGCCTCCGAGCTTCACGAGGACGAGGCGATCGCGAAGCTGGGGCCCGAGGCGTGGCCCGAGCCGGGGGCCGTCAAGGAGCTCCTGGACGCGCCCCGTCCGCTGCACGCGCTGCTCCGCGACCAGCGCACGATCGCCGGCATCGGGCGCTCGTGGGTCGATGAGATCCTCTGGGAGGCACGGCTGTCTCCCTACAAGCGCGGCTCGGACCTCGACGAGGACGAGGCCGAGCGCCTGCGCGGCGCGATCGTCTCGACGCTCGGCGGCGCGCTCGACCACTACGAGCAGGTCGTCTCCCTGCCGATCCCCGACAAGCTGCCTATGCCCCTGCGGATCCACCGCCACGAGGGGGAGCCCTGCCCCCGCTGCGGGGACACCCTGCGGGCAGTCCACTTCGAGGACTACGTGATCGCCTACTGCCCCACCGACCAGACCGAAGGGCGGGTGCTCAAGGACCGGCGGCTGTCACGGCTGCTGAAGTAGGCGAGCACGCCGAGGGCCCGCCGGAGCGGGCCCTCGCCGCCACTATCTACGCTTCGCCGAGGTCAGGCTCCGGCGCCCGCCGGGGGCGGGCCGCCCGGGTGGCCGGGGCCATGTGGGCCACCCGGTCCCTGCATGACGTTGAAGGAGCTGTCGAGGTGGACCTCGACCTTGCTGCCATCCGACTTGGTGACGGTCGTCTCGTAGCCGTTGCCCGTGAAGTCGGTCGTGACCGCGCCGGCCGTGCCGCTGCCGACCGACTTGACCGCGGCCGCCTGCGCCTTCGTAGCGGCTTCGCCTGTCACCGCTTTCTCGGCATCCTCATGGGCGGCGGTCCCGTGGGCAGGGCCGTTGAAGGCCGGCGGCGCCTGCCTGCTCGAAGCGCTCGTGCTCGGGGCGCTGCCGGTGCTCGTGCTCGTGGACGAGTTGGCTGCGCCGGCGATCGCCGAGGCGCCTAGGGCCAGGGCGGCAAGCGCCGCGACCCCCGCCATCACTCTCTTTGTCTTGGAGAACATCGGGTTGGTCCTTTCGTAGTCCGGGTCGTTCCGGGTGTCCTCAGCACGGTGACCCGGCCGCCTAGGAGGGCAGCGGCAGGAACCTGAGAGATCACCGGGAACGCGGCGGAGCTGCCGGCGCGGCCGGGGTATGCTCGACGCCGATGAAGACGAACCGCTCGATCCCCGACGCCGTGGTGGTCCCGGTCCTGGTCGTGTCCGACGTCCGTGCCGCCGTGGACTGGCTGAGCGGGGCCTTCGGCTTCAGCGAGCGACTCCGGATCGGCGAGGACCATCGCTCCCAGCTCCACGTCCCCGGCGGGGGAGCCGTGATCCTCGCCGATGTGCGCGCGGAACAGGTACCGCCGCGGCCGGGCGAGGCGACCCACTCCGTGCTCGTCCGGGTCGAGGACGCCCGAGCACATTGCGAGCGCGCGCGGGCCGCGGGCGCCCGGATCGGGATGGAGCCGACGGACTTCGAGTACGGCGAGCGCCAGTACCACGCCGAAGATCCCTTCGGCCACCGCTGGACCTTCTCTCAGACGATCGCCGACGTCGACCCGTCGGAGTGGGGCGGGGAGCTGCGCACGGGCTGAGCGCCCGGGTGGCTCGGTCGGATCTTCAGGACTTGCGCTTTGGACAGCTCGGTGTGGCCCTGAATCGCAGTACTGCCCGTTTCGAGTCGTCAGCCGGTGTGCCTCTCGGACGCGCCGATCTCAGCTACCCCAAGGGCGGACACCCCCGGCTCCAAAAGCAGTAACTCGTAACTTACCCGGGCGGGCTTGACTTTCCGGTTCGGAAAGCTATGATAAGTTTCCGACATGGAAAGGAATGTGATGCCCCAGGATATGAGCCCGAGCGAAGCGCGCGTAGCGCTTGCCGCGATCGAGCGCGAGCAGCGTCGCGTCGTGGAGGAGATCGACCTGCCGCGCTGGTACTGGTGGGGACTCGCGCTGGGATGGATCGGCCTCGGCTACCTCACCGACCTCAAACACGCGTGGCTCACAGCCGTCGCTACGCTCCTCTTCGGAGCGGTCCACTCGGCGGTCGCCTCGCGCGTGTTGGGAGGGCGGCGCCGCACGAACAGCCTGAGCGTGCGGCGCGATCTTGCCGGAGCGAGGACGCCGACGCTCGTGATCGCGGGTCTGCTCGCGTTGGTGGGAGTGACGATCGTCGCTGCCGTGCTGGTCTCGGCCGACGGGGCGAATCACCCGGTGACGATCGCGAGCGTCTTCGTCGCGTCTCTGATCCTCCTCGGCGGGCCGCGGTTGCTTGCGTATGTGCGCCTCGGGGCCGCGCGGAGAGTCGCTTCCGCTTGACGGTCGCAGGCTTCGACGAGCTGATCCACCCGAGCACGCGGCTCTCGATCGTGGCGCTGCTCGCCGGTGCGGACTGGGTCGAGTTCGGCTTCGTCAGAGACGAGCTCGGCCTTTCCGATTCGGCGTTGTCGAAGCAGCTCTCGACGCTCGAGGAGGTCGGGTACGTCCGCCTTGAGCGGCCAACGAGCGGCCGCGGGCGCCGTGTGCAGGTGCGCCTCACCGGCGACGGCCGCCGAGCCTTCGAAGGTCACGTCCGGGCGCTCCAGGCGATCACCAATGGCGCCGGGGGCCGGAGCGACTGAAGGCCGCCCCCATGCCGGCGCCCCGCCCAGGACGCATAGCGTCGGACGGGGCCGTGGGTCGGTGTGGATACGCATGCTGCGCTGAGCCCGACGCGAGGAGAGTGGATGCGGTGCGCGAACGGGTGAGCGTGCGTGGCTCTTGGACGGGCGCCGGTCCTTCGGCGTCGGCTCCCATGGCCTTGGCTATGATCGCTCGATGATCGAACCCGGCGATGAGGCCCCCGACTTCGAGCTCCCCGACCAGGACGGCCGCGCCGTCAAGCTCTCGGACTTCCACGGCACGCCCATGGTCGTCTACTTCTACCCCAAGGCCGACACCCCCGGCTGCACCACCCAGGCCTGCGGGGTCCGTGACCACCGCGCCGACTACGCGGATGCCCACGCGACCGTGCTAGGCGTCTCTCCCGACCCGGTCGCGAAGGTCAAGAAGTTCCACGACAAGCAGGGCCTGAACTTCCCGCTGCTGGCCGACGAGGGCCACAAGGTGGCAGACGCCTACGGCGTCTGGGTCGAGAAGTCGATGTACGGCAAAACCTATTTCGGCAACGAGCGCACGACCTTCGTGATCGCCGCGGACGGCCTCGTCGCCACGGTGCTGCGCAAGGTGAAGCCGGCCGAGCACGATCAACGCGTGCTCGACGCTCTCCACGAGTCGGCCCCGCCTGTCGTCTGATCCCTGACGCCCCGGGCGCCGGCCTCGGCGAGTAGGCCCTAACCGGCGCCTCGGCGAGTAGGCCCTAACCGGCGCCTCGGCGAGTAGGCCCTAACCGGCGCAAGAGGGTTTGACACTTTGTTAGATTCTCCGGCGCCGCGGCACGTGCCGTGGGTGCCCGGGACGCGGGGGGTCGACTTGGAGGGTCGCCGGCTGCTCGGGAATCTTGCCTCATCAATCTCCTGCTGGGGTGGCCTCCGCGGCTGCCCGGAGCCAACGAAAGGATCCAGATGTCGAAGTCCCATCTACCGCGCCGGGCCGCAGTGTGCGCGCTCCTGGCCGGCTCGGCGATGCTGTCGATCGCCGGTCTCTCCAGCGCTCAGGGCGCAACCCTGCCCGCGCTCGACCTGTCACTCACGAAGAGCTCGGTGGCAGTCTCAGGCTCCACCGTATCCGGCGCCGTCAACGTCGTGGTCACCGCTGCGAAGGGATTGAAGGAACCGTCGCCGGTGCTCGTCCGCCTCAACCCCGGCAAGACCGTCGCCGACCTCGAAGCGATCGTCAACTCGAAGGCGATCAGCGACCCCAACAACGTATCCAAAGTCGGGGCCATCGTGTTCGACGCGGAGGGAACTCCGGGTGGTACGAGTGAAGCGCAGACCGAACTGCAGCCTGGCAACTACGTCGCCCTGAACGTCGAAGGTGAAAACCCCAAGAACCCGCCGCACACCGCCTTCACGGTCACGGCCTCACCCGCGCCCGCCGCGATGCCGGCGCCCGCGGCGACGCTCAAGACGATCGAGTTCGGCTTCAAGGGGCCGAGCACGATCAAAGTCGGCGAGGTCGTCCGGTTCGAAAACGAAGGTTTCCTGGTGCACATGGACATCGGCTTCCCGATGAAGAGCAAGAAGGCCGCCATGAAGGGGCTCGTCGACTTCAAGACGGGCAAGGAAAAGGCGATCTTCAAGCTGGTCGCCGGCGAACCCATCCAGTTCTTCGGCCCGCTCTCCAGCGGCGCCTTCCAGCAGGAGACCATCACGGCGAAGCCGGGCTGGTACCTGCAGGCGTGCTTCATGGACACCCAGGACGGCCGCCAGCACACCGCCCTCGGGATGGAGAGGGTGCTGCACATCGTCAAGTAACGCTTCCGCTACACGCCCCCGGCGCCCGGTTCACCCTCTGCCGGGCGCCGGCCGGCACGGAAGGCCGCGGGCCACCCGGATCAGTCCGGGTGGCCCAGGCCGCCGACGAGCATGCCCGCGCCGAGGTGCGCCCCCAGCACCGGGCCGACCTCGGTGCAGAACAGGGGCTCGCAGCCGAACAGCTCCTCCCCGGCCGCGACGAGACGACCCGCGTCCTCGGGCGCCTGCGCATGCTGGACGATCCACTCGTTCGCGCCGCGGTCCCGCAGCTCACGAAGGTGCTCGACCATTCGCTCCAGCGCCCGCCGGTGGGTGCGCACGCGGCCGACCGGCGCGATCTCGGTGCCGAACGTGAGGATCGGCTTGATCTTGAGCGCCGTTCCGACCATCGCCTGGGCCGCGCCGATGCGGCCTCCCTTGCGGAGGTACTCGAGGGTGTCCAGGCAGAACCAGATGTCCAGCGTCTCGCGGGCCCGGTCCACCGCCGAGCGGATCTCGTCCGCCGTCCGCCCCTCGCTCGCCAGGCGCGCCGCCAGCAGCACGAGGCACCCCAGGCCGCCCGCGCCGGTGCGTCCGTCGAGCACGGTCACGGTCCCCGCCGACTCCGTGGCGAGGATCTCCGCGGCTTCGCGGGCGCTCTGGCAGGTCCCCGACAGACCCTCGGCGATGTGAATCGAGATCACCTCGTGCCCGGCCTCCACGAGCGGCCGGTAGACGTCCAGGAAGTCGCCGATCGAAGGCTGGGAGGTGGTCGGCAACTGCGGCGATTCCCTCAGGCGCGCGTAGAAGGCGTCAAGGTCGACGTAGCTGGGCTCGGGACGCAACTCGCCGTCCCAGCCGACGTAGAGGCTCACCCGGCGGATGTTCCAGCGCTCGATCAGCCGGTCGGGTAGATAGGTCGTGCTGTCGGTCACCACGGCCACCTCGGCCGAGGCGAGCGGTCTGCTTTCGAAGTCCGGCGGGTCAGTCACAGATCAGACAGCCTAGGGGCCCGCGCGGGCGGCCGCACTCGTGCCGACTCAGCGAATGATCGACTCCATCCGCGTCGCCCTGATCGTCTCCCGCAGCGTGTCCAGCGCGTTGTGCCTCGGACGCCAGCTGAGTTCCTTGCGGGCCTTGGCGGTGCTCATTATCACCGGCTCGCGGAAGGCCGCCACCCACTGCGCCTGAGCCGGCAGGAAGCCGAGCCGCGAGACGGTCTCCGCGACCGCGCCCACGGCCAGCTCGGGGACCGGGATCGAGTACCACCCGAGCTCCTCGGCCAGCCGGCTGACGGTCAGCTCGCCGGGACCGGCGAGGTTGTAGACGCCCGGCCGCCCGCGCCCGATCACGGCCGCACGGATCGCCGAGGCGACATCGTCGTGATGGACCAGCTGGAAGTGCACGCCCGGATCCGGCAGCACCGGTCGCAGGATCGGCACGCCGTCGAGCAGGCTGAGCACCGGCCCGGGGAGCCGCTCTGAGACCTGGGTGTAGGGCAGGCTGTCGATCAGCAACGGCGCCTGGGGACCGGCGACGATGCACGGCCTGAACACGTAGGCCTTGGTCCGCGAGCCGTGCAGCGCGTCGGCCAGCAGTTCCTCGACCTCGGCCTTCTGCGCCGAGTAGTAGTGCGCCGCGGTGCCGCGTGCGGGGACGTCCTCGGTCAGCGGTTGCGGGTTGTCCTTGTGAAACCCGTAGGCGGCCACCGAGGAGGCGTAGACGAGCCTTTTGACGCCGGCCTGGGCCGCCCCTTCGAACACGTTGCGGGATCCGTCGAGGTTGACCCGGCGGCTCTCCTTCGCGCCGCCCATGATCATGAACGCGAGGTGGATGACGACGTCCGCATCCTCGACCAGACGGGCCACCTTGCGGCGGTCGAGCACGTCTCCCCGCCGGTAGACGACCTTCTTCCAGTCCCGCTCGCGCGGGTCGAAGGGACGCCGCGCCATGCCGAGGATCTGCCCGACCTCGCGCGCTCGCTCGAGCGCGCCGACCACCGCCTGGCCGATCTCGCCGGTCGGCCCGGTGACGGCGACCGTCAACGGCCTTGGCCGGCGGGCTCTCGCGGGAGAGGCCATGGCTTGGTTCTATCGCATCCGTCCGACCCGCGTTCGCGCCGCTAGATTCAGGCGATGGGCGGAGCCGAGCTGGGGCTGGCCGTTTCGGTCTACCTGGCCTGCGCCGTCGAGTGCGTCGAGGCGCTGACGATCGTGCTCGCCGTCGGCTCGACCCGCAGCTGGCCCTCGGCGCCTGGCGGTCCGGAAGCCGCTCGCGCGAGTGCCCGAGAACGCGATCAAGTACGCGGTCGGGGTAATGCTCACCGCCTTCGGCGTCTTCTGGTTCGGCGAGGGCCTCGGGGTGAGCTGGCCGGGCGGCGAGGCGATGCTGCTGGCCCTCGTGGCTGCCGTGCTCGCCTGTTCGCTGGCCGCCGTCGCGTTCCTGCGGGGGACCGCGGGGACACTCGCCTGAGCCGGGGCGGGGTGGGGCTCCCGTAAATTGGGGTCGTGCCCGCGCTGCCGGTGTCAACCTCGCTCGGCCAGAGCCTCAGCTCGTTCCTCGACGCCGCGGGCCAGTTCTTCTCCGATCTCGCCGCCGTGCACTGGCCGGCCCTGCTACTCGGCCTGCTGTTCTTCGGCGCCAACCTGACGATTCGCTCGCGGGCCTTCTTCAACAGCCTCCGCGCCGCATACCCCGCAGTGTCGTTCGAGTGGCGCCGCATCTGGGGGGCTTACTTCGCCGCCGTCGGCTTCAACAACGTCGTCCCCGCTCGGGGGGGCGACGTGATCAAGCTGTTCCTGGCGAAGTCTTCGATCCCCGGATCGCGCTACCCAACCGTCGCGGCGGCCTTCTTCGTCGAGTCGATCTTCGACGCGACCGTGGGCATCCTCGTCCTGATCTACGCCTTCACCCAGGGCGTCTTCCCGAAGCCCCCCGACTTCTCGAAGATCAGCTCCTTCGACATCTCCTTCTTCTTCGCCCATTTCCGCTTCACGCTGTTCCTGATAACGGCCCTCGCCGTTTCTGCGCTGCTCGCCTTCGCTCTGCTCTCGACACGGGCGCGGGCCTTCTGGCTGCGCGTGCGCCAGGGCGTCACGATCCTCACCGACAAACGCCGCTACCTGCGTGAAGTCGCGGCCCTCCAGGCCGTCGCCTGGCTCTGCCGCTTCGCCGCCTTCTGGTTCCTGCTCGAGGCCTTCCGGGTCGGCGGCTCGGTGCAGAACGTGCTGCTCGTGTTCGGTGTCAATCAGGTGGCCGGGGCCGTGCCGTTCACCCCGGGCGGCGCCGGCGTTCAGCAGGCGCTGCTCGTGAAGGTCTTCTCCGGCAAGGCGAGCACGGCCGTGGTGGCCGCATACTCCGTGGGCCAGCAGATAGCCATCGCCGCCTTCACCGCGATCGCCGGGCTGGCAGCGATCTTCTTCATCTTCCGCTTCCGCTCCTTCAGGGAGGTGATCGCCGCGGGCCGGGCCTCACAGCAGGCCGAGAAGGAGGCAGAGCGCGAAGGGCCGGTCGACTTCGGGCATGACGACGAGACCCCTGATCCGGAGAGCGAACAGGAGGCGCGGGCGCGACGTCGCCGAGAACGCGGGGCGGGGTCCCGTTACTGAAGGCCCTCGCGGGCCTCGCGCACAAGAGCCACGGCCTCGGGGAACACGCGCGCGATCACCGTGCGGATCTGCTCCGCCTGGGCCTCGGCGTTGCCCTGGATGTTGACCCGTCCGACGGCCGCCACGGTCATGTCCACGGCCAGCTTGATCGCGTTGTCCGCCCAGGCCAGGCGCTGGCTCCCCTGCATCTGCTCGGCGAACTCCGCCAGCCGCCGCTGCAGCTCCTCGGGATCGCCGAACATATCTCCGAGCCCGCCGCTTTCCATGCCCAGATCATAGACTGCCCTGCTCGATGCCCACTACGGCCGAGATCCGCAAGCAGACCGAGTGGGAGCTGAACAGGCGCACGCGCCTGTCGGTTCCCGCCTTCGCCGGCGGCTTCCTGTACCTGCTGAGCGCCATCGTCATCACCTCGACGCTCAACGGCCTGCCCACCGTCGGGCCGCTCCAAGGGCTCGGCCCGGCCATCTCCGGCGTTGCCAACCCGGCCGAAAGCCCCCGCACGCCCGAGGTCAAATACATCTCACATCACGCCTTCCCGCTGGTCGCCGGGAGCGTTCTCGCCGCCGTTGCGATCGTTGCGCTGACCCTGATCCTGCTGCTGCTGTTCGACGCCAGCGCCTTCCGCCGACCCACGATCTGGCGCCCCGCGCGAGTGCTCGTGCTCTGCGGCGGCATCGCCGTCGCCCTCGCCAGCATCGCCCACGAGGTGGTCTACGCGATCGAGACCCACAACTTCGCCGTCGGACACGACTTCACCCGCACCGCCGTCGACAACGCGCTCACCAAGGGCACGGCCAATCAGATCGTCGCCTACCTGTCGCTGCTGGCCGGCCTCGCGCTGGTGGTGGGGATGATCGTGGTGCTGCTGAACGCCCTGCGCTGCGGGCTGGTGCCGCGCTGGATGGGCGTCCTCGGCATGTTCAGCGGGCTGCTGATCCTGCTCCCCAACGTCGGCGCCACCCTGCAGCTGATCCCGGCCTTCTGGCTGGTGATGATGGGCATCCTGCTCGCCGGCCGCTGGATGGGCGGCGACCCCCCCGCCTGGGAGGCCGGTGTGGCTCGCCCGTGGCCGACCCGCGCGCAGCTGCAGGCCGAACGGACCGCCAAGTCCAAAGGCGAACCCGTTCCCGCGGCCGCCGGCGCGGGCGACGTCGCCCCTGCCCCCAAGCCGCAGCAGACGGGCACCTCGCGCAAGCGCCGCCGCAAGGGCGGCGCCCCGCGCGGCTGAGGACTCGCGCTCGATCCCTGGGCGGACCCCCCGGTGACGCCCCTGTCAGCGCGCGGACCTGATGCGGGCCGCGCTCCGATTGAGTGGGCCGGCGGGGGGGTAGATAGAGGGAAGAGGGAACGAGGGAGGACCGACTCCCCCGCCGGTCTGAGTCTCGCTCGCACGGCAATCGGAATGGAGGCTGGCGATGGAGGCAGCGACTATTCAGCGAGACCCGACGCGCGGTGAGCAGCCGCCTCCTCCTGGGGTCGCGGTCAGCGGTTTCAAGCCGGCCGACCCGGGGCCGCTGGGCCTGGCGGCTTTCGCGATGACGACATTCGTGCTGTCGATGTTCAATGCCAATCTGGTCAACGAAAAGGGTGCGCCGGTGGTGCTCGGCCTGGCGCTCGCCTACGGCGGGATCGTGCAGGTGCTCGCGGGCATGTGGGAGTTCCGCACGGGCAACACCTTCGGCGCCGTCGCCTTCTCCTCGTTCGGCGCCTTCTGGATCTCCTTCTGGGCGCTCAACGTCTTCTACGCCAAGGACATCGGCGGCAACGCCGGCCACGCCGTCGGCGTTTACCTCTGGGCCTGGGCGATCTTCACCGCATACATGACGGTGGCGGCGCTGCGCGTCAGCGGTGCGGTGCTGCTCGTCTTCGTGCTGCTCACCGCGACCTTCGTGCTGCTCGCGATCGGGGCCACGGGCCCGCACAAGACGGTCACCCACTGGGGCGGCTACATCGGCCTCGCGACGGCTGCCGCCGCCTGGTACGCCTCCTTTGCCGCGGTCGTCAACTCGACCTTCGCGAGAACCCTGCTGCCGGTGATGCCGCTCAACGTCGGCCGCCCGCCCGGCCGCTCGGCGCGCTAGGTGTAGGGTGGCGGCGATGAGCACCCCAGCGCATGAGGAGACCGGGGGGGAGGGGCTCGACCGGGAGCTCGCGAACCTGCTCGAGGTGGAGCGCTTCCCGCCGCCGGAGGCGTTCCGCGAGCAGGCGCTGCTGAACGACCCGGAGGTCTACGGGCGGGCAGCCGCGGACATGCAGGCCTGGTGGGTAGAGCAGGCCGAGCGCCTGCACTGGTTCAGCCGCTGGGAGCAGGTGCTCGACGACTCCGAGCCGCCCTTCTACAAGTGGTTCACGGGCGGCACGCTCAACGTCTCCTACAACTGCCTGGATCGCCACGTCGAGGAGGGCCGCGGCGATCGCATCGCCTTCCACTGGCGCGGGGAGGAGGGCGAGCAGCGCGACATCACCTACGCCGAGCTGCTCGGCGAGGTGCAGCGCTTCGCCAACGCCCTGAAGGACCAGGGAGTTGCCAAGGGCGACGTCGTGGGCATCTACCTGCCGATGATCCCCGAGGTCGTCGTGGCGATGCTCGCCTGCGCCCGCATCGGCGCGCCCCACAATGTGGTCTTCGGGGGGTTCTCCGCCGAGGCGGTGCGGGAGCGCATGGAGTTCTCCGAGGCCAAGGCCCTGATCACTGTCGACGGCGCCGCCCGCAAGGGCCAGACCGCTCCCGTCAAGCAGCGGGTGGATGAGGTGATGGGCGACCTCGCCACGCTCGAGCGGATCGTGGTCGTGCGCAGCAAGGGCGTCGACTGCCCGATGACCGACGGCCGCGACGTGTTCTACGACGAGATCCTGGCGGCGGCAGACCCCGACTGCCCGGCCGAGCCGCTGGACGCCGAGCATCCCCTGTTCATCCTCTACACGTCCGGCTCGACTGCGAAGCCGAAGGGGATCCTGCACACGACGGGCGGCTATCTGACGGGCGTCTCGGCGACCCACCGCTACGTCTTCGACCTCAAGCCCGAGAGCGACGTGTACTGGTGCGCCGCGGATGTCGGTTGGGTCACGGGCCACTCCTACATCGTCTACGGCCCGCTCTGCAACGGGGCCACGTCGGTGATGTGGGAGGGAGCGCCCGACTACCCCGCGAAGGACATCTGGTGGCAGATCGTCGAGCGCTACGGCGTGACGATCTTCTACTGCGCCCCGACGGCGATCAGGGCCTGCATCAAGTGGGGCGCCGAGTGGCCGCGCATGCACGATCTGAGCAGCCTGCGCCTGCTCGGCTCGGTCGGTGAGCCGATCAACCCGAAGGCCTGGCTCTGGTACCACAAGGTGATCGGCGGCGAACGATGCCCGATCGTGGACACCTGGTGGCAGACCGAGACGGGCGCGATCATGATCACGCCGCTGCCCGGGATCACCGAGACCAAGCCGGGCTCGGCCACGCTCCCCTTCCCCGGCGTGTTCGCCGAGGTCCGCGACGAGTCCACCGGCGAGCCCATATCCGAGGGCCAGGGCCTGCTCGTGCTCACACAGCCGTGGCCGTCGATGCTCCGCACCCTCTACAAGGAGGAGGAGCGTTTCATCGATACCTACTTCAAGCGCTTCGGGCCGGAGACCTACCTGGTCGGAGACGCGGCCCGCCAGGACAAGGACGGCTACATCTGGGTGATCGGGCGGATCGACGACGTCGTCAACGTCTCGGGCCACCGCCTGTCCACGGCCGAGGTCGAGTCGGCGATCGTCGCCCACGCTGATGTCGCCGAGGCCGCGGTGATCGGCCAGCACGACGAGGACACCGGTCAGGCGATCGTCGCCTTCGTCACCCTCCAGGGGGAGCTCGCCGGAGACGAGCAGACGGTCGACGGTATCCGCGAGGCGGTCGCCGGGCGCATCGGCAAGTTCGCCCGCCCCAAGCGCGTCATCTGGGCCGACGATCTGCCGAAGACGCGATCCGGGAAGATCATGCGGCGCCTGCTGCGCGACATCGCCGAGGGGCGCGCGCTCGGCGACGTGACGACGCTTCGCGACCCGGCCGTGATGGATCAGCTCGAGGGCAAGGTCCAGGAGATCCAGGCCGAGGAAGGCTAGACCGGCCGGGACGGCCCCGTCCCGCGCTGTCATTCGTAGGACCGTCCAGCCCGGCGCTCTGGCCCGCCCCGGGCGGGCATGGTTGACGTCACGAGCCCTCTCCGCGCGGTCGCGTCCACCGAGTGTCCAGTCGGCGCCCGCGGGCTAATGCAGCCCGTGCCGTCTTGCGATACCGCTTGCACAGCTCAAGCTCAGCGGGTTCACGTGGGGGAGGAGGGCTCTGTCCGTCTGCTCACCCGAGTGCTCCCGATAAAGGCACCCTCGTCGCGAGACGAGTTCGCAAAGCCAGGGGTCTCCCAGCGAGACAGCCCAGCCACCGAAGGAGACATAAATGCTCACCAGCTCCCGCAGGGGACCGGCTCGTCATGTGGCCACGCTTCTCGGCCTGTTCGTGCTTTCGCTCACATTGGTGCCGGTCGCCGGCGCCGTGGTCCACCGCCGTGCCCACCGCACCGTCGCAGTTCACGGAGCCCTGAGGGCGGCCGCCGCCCGCAGCGCTCGCGCCGACCGCCGTCTCGTCGCCCAGGCGCGTGCCCTGCACGCCTGCCTGCGCAGCTCCGGGGGCCACCCCGGCGCGTGCTCCGCGAGCCGCGGCGCCGTGCAGAGCGCCGGTCGCGCCTTCACCCTCGCCCAGCGCCGCCTCGCCGCCCGCGCCCGCCGCGCAGGCCGTCACGCGGCCCTCAGCTCCTATTACAGCCAGACACCGGTCCTGAAGGCGTCCGGCTACAAGCTGACCTGGACGGCGATCCCGCGCGTCAACGGCTACGTGCTCGTGGCTGAGGTGCCCGGCCAGGAAAACCGCTACTCGGTGGTCCACGGGACCTCCGCGACGCCGCCCCCCGTCCCGGGCGTAACGGTCACCTACGTGGTGCGGACAGCCGAGCATTCATCGCACTGGTCCAACGCCGTCAAGGTCGCCTACCCGTCGGCGCCCTCCACCCCGACCCCGACTCCCACCCCGCCCGTGGGCAACACCGGCGAAGAACTGAACCTGAAGGCGGCGCCGCAGCTGCGGGCCTCCGGCCAGACCCTCACCTGGAACCTCGTCGCCGGCGTCTCCAGCTACGTGCTGATGACGGCCGTGCCCGGCCAGAGTGAAACCTTCACCTCGGTCAGCGGCACGTCCTTCACGCCGCCCGCCGTGCCCGGCAAGACCGTCGCCTACAGCATCAGGACCGCCGTCGACGGCAGCGCCTGGGCGCCGAACGTGACGATCGCCTACCCGGCCCCGCCCAGCGAACCGCCGGCGACCGGCCCGTCGATCGGCGTCAGCGGCAGCGAAGGCTTCCAGCCCGGAATCAACTCCGGGACCAACACCCAGGACTACCTCGGGGCCAGCATCCTCGGCGCCAAGATCGTACGCATCGAGATGCCGATCGGCGCTCCCGCCTCGGCGCTCGAATCGACCGTCGCCAACTACGCCGCCAAAGGGATCCGGGTCGCGCCGCTCGCCAGCTTCTACGGCCGTGTCCCCACCCCCGGCGAAGCGCAGAACCTGGCCGGGTGGGCCAAGGCCTTCGGTCCCGGCGGCACCTTCTGGGCGAAACGGACCGACGGCAACCTCGCGATCCGCTCGATCGAGTTCGGCAACGAGACCAGCTACGGCTACCAGTACGGTGACAGCGCCGGCTCGCCCTCCTACCAGGAACGGGCGAAAAACTACGCTCTGCGCCTCAAGGAAGCGGCCGTCGCGATCAGTGGGACCGGCGTCAACGTCGGCTTGCTCGCCGGCGCCGACGACTGGACTGGCAACTGGATGAACGGCATGTTCTCCGCGGTGCCGAACCTCGGCAGCTACATCGCCGGCTGGGTCAGCCACCCCTACGGCACCGGCGGCCGGGGCAAGCTCGAAGGGATCATCAAACAGGCCGCCGCGCACGGCGCGCCGTCGAGCCTGCCGATCGACATCACCGAGTGGGGGCTCTCCACCGACGGCTCCTCGTGCGTGAACGAAAACTACGGCCTCAACCCGTGCATGAGCTACGCCGAAGCGGGCGAACAGCTCAAGAAGAGCGTCAACGAAATCAAAGCCCTGCTCGGCAGCCGCATCGGGCTGTTCCTGATCTACCAGGTCCGTGACCAGCAGGTGGCCGGGGCGAGCAAAGAACGCGAGGCCTACTTCGGGCTGCTGCAGCACGAAGACCAGCCCAAGGGCGCCTACACGACGGCAGCTCAAGAACTGCTCGCTCTGTGAGCGAGAGCGGGCGGAGCGCCCCTTGGCCGGATCCGGCCAAGGGGCGCCGGCCGCTTCCTACGGCGCTTCATGGCTTGCGCCGTCGAGGCCTCAGCGCACGAGCAGCACTTCGCCGCTCTGATCGCCGCTGAGGCGCAGGAGCTCTCGCACCGACACCGCGCGCGGACGGTCCGCGACGAACCTCGTGACGGCATAGGCTTCGCCCGAGCTGACGCTGGCCAGCCGGAACCCCGGCGGGGCCTGGCGCTGAACGTAGGGGGGATAGGGGGCGCCCTCGGTGCGGCGGACGCGCAGCGCGGCGAAGGCGATTTCGCGCGCCCGTACGGTCCCGGTGCTGACGCCCCGCATGCTCCCCAAATAGACCGACAGGGGCGAGCCGGCATAGTGTTCGCCGACGATCGCCCGCGGTGTCAGGTGCGAACCTCTCACCGCGTCGGCGATCGCGCGCCAGTCATCGCGCTGGTATCCGGGCAGCAGGTTCGTTGCGACGATGACGCCGATCCCGACCGCGCACATCGCCCCGCCCAGGGCCGGCCCGATCCTGCCCGCCCGGGCCGCCCCGACCCCCACGGCGAGCACGATCGCGTAGGGGATCCAGGCCGCGATCACGTTGCGTCCGTCGAAGACGTCGATCACGTGGGCGGCGGCGAGCAGCAGCGGCAATCCCAGCCCGGCGCCCGCGACGATCGCCGCATCCCGCGCCCCGTCGCGCTCGCGACGGTCGGTGCGCCACAGCACGAGCGCGAGGACGGCCAGCCCGAGCAGGCCCGCGACGACGGCCGTAGCGATCTCCACCGGGCCGTAGAGGCCGACCAGGAACTGCTTGACCGTCTCGGCGGTGCGGTTCAGCAGCGAGGATTCTTCGATCCACTTGGCCTTGCCGTCCGAGCGCTGGCTGATCGCCAGAGGCGCCAGCGCGAGCCCCACCGCGCAGACCGCTCCGATCGGCGCCCACACGCGGCGCAGCCCCATCCGCCGCAGCAGGATCAGCGCCTCGGGCACGAACAGGAAGACCGCGAAGTAGTGCGTCAGCAGGGCCAGCGCCGAGGTTCCCGCCCACCACGCGAGGCTGCGACCGTCGCCGATCCTCAGTGCCCGCTGCCAGCACAGGAACGCGATCGCGCTGAACAGCACCAAGAGCGCGTAGGCCCGGGCCTCCTGGGAGTAGTAGTACATGGCCGGGCTGAAGGTGGCGAGGGCCGCGGCCCACAGGCCGACCCGCTGGGAGATCTCGCGCCCGCAGGCGAACACGACCGGGATCGTCAGCGTGCCCGCCAGCGCCGAGAGCGAGCGGAAACCGAGGGCGCCGGTCCCGAACAGCTTCGTCCAGGCCCAGGCGAGGACGTAGTACAGGGGAGGCGCGGACTCGCTGGAGGACAGGTGCGAGAGCATCCCGCCGAAACTGCGGTGGACGAGGATGATCGTGGCCGACTCGTCGAGCCACAGCGACTGCACGCCCAGCGTCCCGAAGCGCAGCGCCGCGCCGATCACCGTCAGCGCGAGCACGATCCCGAGCGCCGTCCGGCTGTCGTAGGCGCCGGTCCCGGACGCGCCGCGTTCGCGCGCCCGCGGAGGGACCCCCTCGGCGCGTGCGCTGATCGCCATGCCCCAGATGTTAGGCACCCTGGCGGGCGTGGGCACAGCTGGAGGACCAGTAGAGGCGGTCCCTGGGCGTGCCGCCACGGCGGCGCGAGCGCGACGGACCGGCCTCCGCTGGAGCTCTAGCTAGTGTCGTCGCCGATGGACGGCGCGATCAGCAGCACGAGCCCGACCCCGCTGGCCGGCCGCACCGCCGTGATCACGGGCGCGGGATCCGGGATCGGGCGTGGCCTGGCGCGGCGGCTGGGGGCGCACGGATGCCCGCTGGTGCTCGTGGACGTCGACGGCGGGGCACTGGAGGAGACGGCCGGCGCGCTCGCCGGGCCGGTGCTGGCCCGCCCGCTGGACGTCCGCGACGGCGAGCGTCTGGAGGCGCTGGCGGCCGAGGTCGGTGAGTGGTCGCCGGCGCCGATCGGAGCGGTCTTCAACAACGCCGGGGTCGCTCTCGGCTCGCCGGTCGCAGGTGGCTCGGCGGATGAGGACGCACGCGTGATGGCGATCAACTACGGCGGCGTCGTCAACGGCGTCCGTGCCTTCCTTCCGCTCCTGCTCGAGCAGCGCGACGGAGCGATCGTCAACACCTCGAGCATCTTCGGCTTGACGGGCGTCCGGAACCAGAGCGCCTACTGCGCCTCGAAGTTCGCCGTTCGTGGCTTCACCGAATCGCTGCGCCTCGAGCTCGCCGGCACCGGGGTTCGAGTGACCGTCGTGCATCCGGGAGGAATCAAGACGAACATGATCCGCAACTCCCGCATCCACCCCAGCGTGAGCGACGGACGCGACATCGAGGAACATGCCCGGGAGTTCGAGGCGCGTGCCCGCACCACGCCCGAGCGGGCGGCGGAGATCATCCACCAGGGGGTCGACCGCGGCAGGGCCAGGATCCTCATCGGGCGCGACGCCCAGCTCGTCGACATCCTCGCCCGCATCGCCCCGACGAGGGCCGTGCAGGTGCTCGAAGGGCTCGGGCGCCTCGGTAGGGCGGCGGGCAGGGACAAGCCGGCTTGAGCAGGCCCGCCCCTGCGGGCGGCCACTTCGCCGGGCGGCCCGGATCCCATATCGTCCGGCCCGTGCGCACCGAGACCGGCGATCGCTCGTCAGGGGGCCCGCGCCCGCTACGGGCGGCTATCGCAGCCCTGCTGCGGGCCGCACCGCAGCTGCAGCCGGTGATCGAAAAGGCCCTGTGGCGAGGCTTCTACGAGCTCGCCAGCCTCCGTGGAAGGGACACGGGCGCGGCGCTGATGAACTACGGGTACGCCCGGTCGGGCGAGGATCACGAGCCCGCAACAGGTGGGGGAGAGGATCGTTTCGGGCTAGCCCTCTATGGGGCGGTGGCCGGCGCTGCGGACCTGTCGGGCAAGGACGTGCTCGAGGTCGGCTGCGGCAGGGGGGGCGGGTCCGCGTTCGTCTTCGAGCGGTTCGCGCCCCGTTCGCTGACGGGCGTCGATCTGGCCCGCACCGCGATCGAGCGCTGCCGCCGCCGCTACGGGCGCAGCGGGCTGGACTTCCTGGCCGCGGATGCGCAGAGCCTGCCCTTTCCCGCCGAGTCCTTCGACGCGGTGATCAACGTCGAGTCCTCCCACTGCTATCCGAGCGTCGAGGCTTTCCTGGCCGAGGTCCGCAGGGTGCTGCGGCCCGCCGGGCTGCTGCTCCTCGCCGACTTCCGCCCTGCCCCCTCCTCGCCCGCCGCCGCCGACGGAAAGGACGACGTCACCGCCCTGCGCGCGCAGATCGCTGCGGCGGGGCTGAGGATCGTCGAGGAGGAGGACATCACTCCGTTCGTGGTGCGGGCCCTGACGCTCGCCACGCCTGCGGTGAGAGCACGGGTCGCCCGCGGAGTACCCCGGCCCCTGCGCCGCCACGTGCTCGAGTTCTCGGCCGTCGAGGGCAGCGCCATCTTCCGCTCCTTCAGCGCGGGCGGGCTCCTCTACATTCGGTTCGTGCTCGAAAAGGCCTGAACGGGCGCTGCGTCACCCCCTGCGCAGCCTGTTGCCCGCCTTGACACCTTTGGATAGCCGTGATAACCAGTGCTGAGAGATAGGGGGTTTTTGAACTGTTTCGCCGATTCGGCCAGTCCCCCCGGTTATGGACGATCAAGGGGGACGCTCGTGACTCCCGCACCGCTAATGAGCCAAGGCAAGGAAGCCAATCTGGGCAGTGCGCCGCGGCCGCGCCTGAAGAAGCGCGGCGCCGCCCGCGCTAAGCCGGTCGACGTACATCGCCGCGCCGACGCTCGGGCAGCTCAGATCGGCTCGCCGGCCGGACGCCCCGGCGCCGCCGCGCCCTCCCGACAGCCGGTGCTGGTCGTCAACGTGGACGTCGAGGCCTCCAGCCCCACCGACGAGTCCCGTTGGCGCTGGGACGTGCGCCTCGTGCCCCCGTCGGGCGGCGCCATGCCCGAGCGACGGTCAGATGCCTACAACGGCGAGGTCACCGCCGTGGTGATCCTTCGCGACGCGACCGCCTCCCACGTTGCCTCCTGCGTGCGGGCGGCGACGCGCGGCAACGGCCTGATCGATCCGGACCTGTTCGGGCGGCTGCTCCCGGAGCGTGACGCCGGAGCGCTCGAGCGGGCAGGACCGCAGCTCGACGACCGCGAGTACGCGGTGCTGCGGATGCTCGCCGACGGGGAGAGCACGCGGGGCATCGCTGAGCGGCTGAGCTACTCGGAGCGAACCGTGAAGAACATCGTCAGGGGCCTGCTCGTCAAGCTGAACTGCAAGACGCGGGCGCACGCCGTGGCGCTCGCCGCGCGGCAAGGGGTGATTTGAGCCCAGAGGCGGAGCGGCCCGTGACCGGCAAGGTGGCCGTCATCGGGCTGGATTGCGCCGAGCCGCACCTGGTCTTCGAGCGCTGGCGGGAGGAGCTTCCGAACCTCAGCCGCCTGATGGAGTCCGGCACCTGGGGACCCCTGCGCAGCGTCGACCCGCCGATCACCGTACCGGCCTGGAGCTGCATGATGACCGGGCGCGATCCGGGCGAACTGGGCATCTACGGCTTCCGCAACCGCACCTCCCACGACTATCGCTCGCTCGCCGTCGCGGACTCCGGCGCCGTCAAGACGGACCGCGTGTGGGACCACCTGTCCCGGGCGGGCAAGCACGTGATCGTCGTCGGCGTGCCACAGACCTCACCTCCGGTGCCCGTCAACGGCGAGCTCGTGTCCTGCTTCCTGACGGGCGATACGCGCAAGGACCCCTTCACCTACCCCGCCTCACTGAGGGCGGAGATCGAGTCGCTGGTAGGCGCCTACCGCGTGGACGTGCGCGACTTCCGCAGCGACGACCGCGACCGCATCCTGGCGCAGGTCTACGAGATGACCGAGCAGCGCTTCGCAGTCTGCCGCAGGCTGCTCGACACCAGGCCCTGGGACTTCTTCATGGTCGTCGAGATCGGCCTCGACCGAATGCACCACGCCTTCTGGCGCTTCCTCGACGAGGAGCATCCCCGCCACGAGCCCGAACACCGCTACCGCGACGCGATCCGCAACTACTACCTCTATCTCGACGAGGAGATCGGCGACCTCCTGGAGCGCTTCGACGACGACACCACGGTGCTGGTCGTCTCCGATCACGGCGCGCGCCCGATGGAGGGAGCGATCTGCGTCAACGAATGGCTCGCGCAGGAGGGTTATCTCGTGCTCGAGGAGCAGCCGACCGAGCTGACGCCCTTCAGCGAGGCGAAGGTCGACTGGGGCCGGACCCGGGCATGGGGCGAGGGCGGCTACTACTGCCGCCTGTGTCTCAACGTCGCCGGACGTGAGCCGCGGGGCACCGTCACCGCCGAGGAGTACGAGCCGCTCCTGAACGAGCTCGCCGAGCGCCTGCAGGCGCTGCCCGGCCCCGACGGCCGGCCGATCGGCACGCGAGCCTTTCGTCCGGCGGAGCTGTGGCGCGAGCAGCGCGGCATCCCCCCCGACCTGGTGGTGTACTTCGGCGACCTCGGCTGGCGCAGCAACGGCAGCCTCGGTCACGGCCGCCACTGGACCTACGACAACGACACCGGTCCCGACGACGCCAACCACGACCGCGACGGGATCTGCATCATCACCGGGCCCGAGGTGGCGGCGGGCCGCCGTGAGGACATGGCGATCTACGACATCGCGCCGACGATCCTCGCCCGCTCGGGTCTGGAGCCCGAGGCGGCGATGCGCGGGCGGGATCTGGGCCGGCTCAGCGGGCCCCTCTGAGGAGCCCCGCTCGCGACCGGGACCGCGGTCTTGCGCCGGCCCGGGAAGGGCGCCGGCAATGTCGCGCGGGCCGGCTCGCCGCTCGCCTGCCCTTGCCCGCGGTCGCCGCGCCGCTGACCCGGCAGGGCCGGCTCTTCGCGCGGGTGTGCCCGCCGCGGCCGGTGCGCGTGTGCCCACCCTGGCCGGTGTGCGTGTGACCGCCACGGCCGGTTGATGGGGGACGGCGCGGCGGGCTCGGCTGCGACGGTGAGGGCGGGGGAGTTTCTTCGGGCGTGACCCCGGGCGCCGTGGGCGGCGGTGTGACGGCGGCGCCGGAGTCCAGCGAGATGCGCCAGGCGCTGACCTGTTCGCAGAGGAGGTCCGGGCAGGTCGTCGCCACCCAGCCGCCGTTCACCCACGCCATCGTCGTGACGACCGTGTAAGTGGGCTTCGGCCAGCCTGGGATCGCCTGTGCGCCGCCGTTGAAGTAGACGTCGCCGCCGAAGTAGCTGACCCTCTTCGGCAGCGCCAGGAGGCCCCCTGGTTCCTGCGTGTGCAGGCCGTAGGCGAACAGGTCGTCGCCGCCCACCGTGTCAGCGCCGATCGACGTGTACAGCGTGTCGGGGTCGCCGGGCGCGAACGCCGCGAACTCGTGGTAGGCGTCGAACGGCGGCTGCCAGCTCCACGCCGACGGATAGCGGGGGCTGATGCGGGTCGGCGCCGTGCTCGCGCCGAGGTCGTCCGGAAGCGTGAACAGCTGCGCAACGCCCCAGCCCGTGCTGGTCGCCCGGGTCGTGGACATGAAGATCAGGAGGTGCGTCCCGGGCACCCAGCCGTATGCCTCGTAGAACGCCGGTTCACCGTTCGGGTCCTGCCATTCGACGTTGTTGCTGAGGGTGCCCTGTTCGAGGTTCACATCCGCGACGTGCAGTGCCCACCGGCCGCCGGGGGGGACTTCCGATCCCGTGTTGACCATCTGTGACCAGGCGATTTTCGTACCGTCGGGGCTCAGCTTCGGCCAGATCACGCCGCGCTGGGAGCTGGTGCCGCCGGCGAGCAGCGTCGACAGCCTTCCGGTCTGCCGGTCGTAGAGCTGGATCGCGTTCTGCGACCCTCGGCCGGGTGCCGACCACGGGGCCGTACGGTCCCATCCGACGGCCGTCGTGAGCAGTACGTAGCGGCCGTCGGCCGTCATGTCCGCGGGGCCCCGGTTGCCGGGATATTCGGGCAGCAGCGGCTGGCCCTGGCAGTCGGGGCGACCGATGTACGCGTCCCAGAGCCCGGCTCTGTTGCGGCCGTACCAGACCATCGTGCCGCCGCTGGTGGCCGCCACCGGCGCGCAGTTCTGCGCGACCAGGGTTCCGCTCGTGGTGAACGCGGCATCCGCGAGCGGGCACGAGAGCAGCGTCGCGAGCAGCGACAGGCCCGTCGCGACGACAGCGCGCCCGGGGCCGAGGCGACCGGGACGACGGACGTGGTATCTCGCCCGTCGGAGGCCCGACGGCGGGGGTGCGCACGCGTGGGCCATCGCCTGCTGATCGGCCCGCCCGGCGGATCGCCTGCGCATTGCGGGCCGCGCTGGACGAACAGCCGACGCGGGACAGGGGCTCGCACCGTTCCGGGCCGCGTGCGGCCTGCGCCCGCGGCGAGCCCGGCGCGGCCCTTCTCAGCGCAGGTTGACGGTGGTTGCCGCGCCCTGCGCGTCTGTGATGCGCACGCGCACGGGCCCCGCTTTCCGGCGTGCTCGCGTGCCGGTCTCGTGCACGAGCGGACCAGCGGCGCTCAGCGTGAGGCCGGCCGTCGGGTGGGTGAAGGTGATCCGCAGGGAGCGTCCCGAGGCACGGGCGCTCGCCACGCGCGTGCCCGCGAGCTGCAGGCCACGAACAGCGATTCCCTTGCAACGGCTCGCCGTGCTCGAGCTGCACCCGTGGCCGATCGCGCCGGCGCTGAAGCGGAGGCCCGCAGGCAGCGTGATCGACAGCGAGGAGACGTCCGCCGGATCGGCGGCGGCGCTGACCCGAAGGCGAAGCTTCGGCTTGTGCGCCGCGAGCCCCCTCAGCGTGCCCGACGCCTGCGGCTGTTTCGGACAGCCCACGAGGGTCACCGGCGCCGTCGTTTTCACGGGCGCGTTGCCGTCCTGGGGTGTCAATGTCGCGGCGATCATGCTTCGCCGGCAGGGCGTCGTGAAGGCCGAGCCCTGGCTGGTGCCGGTGAACAGGAACGTGATCGTGCTGAACGGTATGTCGGGCAGCGCGCTGTAGGTGATCACGCGTTCGCTCAGCGACACCGGGCCGATGAACTGGAATGGATAGGGGAACGGGAAGGCGAGCGTCAGCGCGGCGCCGCTGATCGGCGTGTACAGCGACGACCCCGTCAGCGAGCCGGTCAGCGTCAGCGTTCCGGCGCCGAGCGCGGCCGGCGGCAGCAGCGGCGACACGGCGGAGGCGCTGCCGATCGTGCACTTCGTGCCCTGGAAGCAGGGCAGCAGGATCCGGTTGAGTTTCATCCCGGTCGGGATCCCGAAGCCCAGCGAGCCGGTGGCCGATTCGCCCGCCCCCTGGGTGAACGTCACCGCGACGGTCGCTTCTTCGCCGTTCTGCTTGGTGGCGGTCGCGCTCAGCTTGGGCGCGTAGGGGAGTGACGGGCACCCGGTCACGCTCACCGGCGCGGTCGCCGATCCCTGGAAGCCGTCCCAGGTGGCGGCGGCCACCGCGAGGGTCTGTTCGGAGCCGCACGTTGTCGGCAGGCGCATGCTGTCGAGCGTGAAGCTCAGCTCGCCGATGCCCGGAGGCAAGAGCCGCAGCGAGATCACCTCGCCGAGCGTCGGCGCGGTCTCGAGGATCAGATCACCGGTCGTGGTGAGCCCCCCTTCCTCGGCCAGCGCGACGCCACCGATGTCGGTCGCTTTGAGCGGCGCCACGAGGTACAGGCTGACGGGGCTTCCGCCCGGGCCGTTGATCGTGCCACCGCCGAGCCGGCAGGCCGGGAGCGGCACTTTCGAGGTCAGGCAGATCCCACCTGCCGTCTGCAGGTTCAGCATCATCCCGGGCGGGAACGTGATCGCGATGTCTTTCGCCGAGTCCGAGCCGAACGGCCGGAGATTGATGTCGAACCCGGTCGCGGGGCTGGATCCGGCGGTTGTCCCCGCGTTCTGGTTGAGCGTCACCGTCGGCGCGATCGCCCCGGGTGCGCTCGCCGCAAAGGCACCTGCGATGACGGCCGCCAACAGCGCGGCGAGAGCGGTCCTGGTCAACATTGATGCCTCCTGCTACCCATGGGTGATTGTCGAGAACTGGTGTTCGGTGACGTTGAGGTGGCGTTGAAATGCTTCGAGCCCGCACCCGACGCCGTCGTCCTGTCTGATCTGCTCGCCGAGCGCCGCGGCGGTCCGCGCGAAGCGCGGATCCTCGACGGCCGCCGCGATCGCCTCGCGCAGCCGCGGCGCCGAAAGTTTGCGCCGCGGGATCGGCGCGGGCCCCGCGCCGAGTTTCGCCAGACGCCGGCCCCACACGAACTGATCGAGCATGTGCGGGACGATCACGGACGGGACGCCGGCGCGCAGCGCCGCGGCCGTCGTTCCTGCGCCGCCGTGGTGCACGGCCGCCGCGCAGCGTTCGAACAGCCAGCCGTGATCGACCGCCGCCACCGCGAGCACGTTCGGCGGCAGCTCGACGCCGGCCCGCGCGTGCAGGTCCCCGACGAGCACTCCGCGTCTGCCCGCGAGCGCCTCGATCGCCAGCTCGCCCATCGTGGCGGGGTCCGCCGTGAGCATGCTGCCAAATCCGAACACCACGGGCGGCTCGCCGGCGTCGAGGAACTCGTGCAGCTGCGCCGGCGGATCAGGGTCAAGCGAGCTCTCGAGGAACCAGTAGCCGGTCACGTGGGTCCACGGCCCCGCGTGGACGGGCGCCGGGGCGACGGCAGGGCTGTAGGCGTACAGCTCGAGGGTCCGGCGGTCGGCGAGCTCACCCAGCGGCTCGTGGAGCGGAAGCGGGGGCAGCCCCGCGTCGCGGCGGACCGAGCCGAGCCATGGCCGGGCCGCGAGCCAGGCGGCCTGTCGCAGCGCGCCGCCCGTTGCCCCCTGGAAGAGGCGGCCGGGGGCGCTCAGGCGGACACGCACGAGCGGCGTTCCGAACCGCTCCGACATCTGCCAGCCGAGCAGCACGCCCAGCTCGCTCGCGACGATCGCCTCGCTCCCCTCGCAGGCTGCCAGCGCGTCGGCGAGCCGGCGGCGGGCGACCGATCGCGCATCCTGGATCAGCCCGACGGCGGCGGGCAGGCGCTTCGATCCCCGCTCCAGCCAGCGGCGGCCCTCGGCGCTGCCGAGGCCCTTGCTCACCTGTCCCTCGGCCAGGGGCGCGAAGTCGAGACCGAGAGCGCTCACGCGGGGCTCGAACTTCCCGAACGCGGCGACCCGCACATCGTGCCCGGCCTGCGCCAGGGCCGAGCCGAACGCAAGCAGCGGGTCGACGTCGCCACGCGACCCGAGTGCCAGGATCGTGATCACCACCGCATGCCCCCGGTCACCCGCCGGCCGCCGCGCCCTCATAGCGCAGCCGCCGTTCGAGGCGGGCGGCGAGCATCGCGAGCTCTTCAGAGCCGCCGCTCGCGCGCCCCTGCAGCGAGCTCAGATCGCGCAGCGCCGCCGCCCGGTGCCCGCGCGCCCACGCTGCTTGGGCCGCGGCGAGCAGCTCCCGCGGCCCGCCGGCCCTCGCCGTGGCGGCCGCCTTGCCCGCCGGCCCGAGCGTGCGCCACAGGGAGGGGAACGACGCCGCGGGCTCCGGCGTCGGGACGATCTGGATGTTGGACGGATCGGATTCTTCTCCGGCGGCGTTTTCGGCGACCACCGCGTACACCTGCGGGCCGCTCGCGTGGGCGACGAAGGCCGATTCGCTCGTCGTCCCCACCGGTTCGAACGTGCCCGGGAGGCTGAGCTGCACCTGGACGCTTTCCGGTGCTCCCGGTTCGGTCACGATCGGCGTCGCGCCTTCCATCTGAAAGCCGCTCGGGAGCGTCGGCGGCGCCTTCAGGTAGAGCGACACCGTCAGCTGGGACGCCGCCAGCACCCGGTAGCGGGTCGCCCCGGCGGAGGGCTTCCAGGAGAGCAGCGTTCCCTTGCCCACCCGGTCCGCGATCATCGCGCCGGGGGCGGATACGCGGGGCCCGTTGATCAGCGACGAGCAGGCCGGTGCCCGGTCGTCGATGATGGTCGTGCCCTGGGCGTGGTTGGCGCTGCCGATATACAGTTCTTCGTTGTGAGGGCCGCCGGGCTGCAGCGTCCTCGCACCGAAGTTGTATTCGCCGACGCCGAACGCGTCACGCGTGAGCGGGAAGAAGTCATCGCCGTTGCACGAGGCCCACAGCTGGTAGCCGGTGGCGTCGGCGAGCAGGTCGCCGATCCACGCGGTGCCGGAATAGCTTTTCAGCACGTCACTCCAGCTGTTGGTGCCGACGTACAGGCCTCCGCCCTGCGCCGCCATGCGCCAGAAGTGGGCGTTGAAGAGGCTGCCGAAGCCGTCGCCCAGGCCCGAGGTCGGGTACATCGGCGCGCCGTCGGGCAGCGTCCTGGGCTTGCCCACGACCAGCGTCCAGTTGCCGTTGGCGCGGATTCGCACGAGCTCTGAGAGCGGCAGCGTGCCGCGGTTGTACCAGCCGCTCGAGCCCACGTAGAGGGCGTCGTGGAACACCTGCATCGAGACGACCGAGGTGATCAGGTGGCCGCGTCCGGCACCGCCGGTGATGACGGGCTCGAAGGGGTGGCCGTGGCCGCTGGTTCTCCACACGGAGTAGCCTTCGCGGGCGTCTCCGCAGCCCACGTAGAGGTCGCCGTGGAACTTCTGGACCTCGAACACGTCGAGGTTGCTGGGGGTGACCTGGACGAGGCGCGGGTGGCTGGAGTAGGGCCGGCGGATTTCGAACAGCGCGCCGTCGCCGGTGAGGTCCGGGGTGGCGGTCACGAACAGGCGGTGCCGCCACACGAGCAGCGAGCGGAAGCCCATCGGGCGGATGTTCCCGCCCGGGTAGTGCACGGTCACCCCGGGCAGGTTCAGCGCCTGCCAGTGGACGCCGTCATAGCTGCGCAGGATCCGCGGCGGGTTGCTTTCCAGCAGCGGCGGCAGGTACTCATCGGCGCTCACCCCGGCCGCGTACAGCGCCTTCCTGCCGTAGCGGTCGGTGTAATCCACCATCCCCCGGTAGGCGATGTCGCTCGCAACCCTGAGGTTGGGGGCGAGCGGATTCTGCTCGGTGCGGGAGCGGTAGACCATCTTCCAGTGGCCGCTCGCCGGCGTGTACTGCCAGATCTCCGCCCGCAGATTCATGTGGTACGGGTCGTGCGGGCAGCGCACCCCCGGTGAGGGGTTGGTCAGATAGGTGTCGAGCAGCGGCAGGAAGTGCTGGAGCGTCTCGTTTTCGACACACAGGACGTTCCGTCCCGTACCGACGTAGAGCTTCCCCTTGAACCAGCCCATCGACCAGGCGTAGGAGTTGCTGTGGTCGCCGAAGCCGTTCTGGGCGATGACACCGGACCGCGGTTCGAGGGCCGTGCCGGCCGCGCTCGCCGCTGTCAGCGCGAGCGCAGCAGCGATCGCCGACAGCGCCGCGATGGCCCTTCTCTTTCTGGTGTTGAGACTCACGGCCGATTCCTTTCGCTTGCCCGCTCGGCTGACGCGGGCTCCTTCCCGCTCGGCCCCCCGGTCGGCTGGGGCCGCCGGTTCCTGCGCGCGCGCACCGCAAGGTGGTACGCGAATGGGCCGGTCGGCACCAAGTCGTCCAAAATGTAGGCCATCAGGTGCAGGGGTGCCACCAGTTGGGCGGCGCGTTGCGCGCGCAGCCCCACCCGCAGCACCAGCATCGCGAGGTGCACGAGCTCCTGCAGCCCGACCCCGGTTCGCGCCACCTGCTCGACGGTGAAGTCGGGCCCCAGCAGGGCGCCGAGCTCGCCCGCCGTGAAGTGCCGGTGCTCGCCGTCCTCTGTCGCCAGCACGCCGTCCTCGAGCACCGGCAGCTCGGGCCGGCGCCGGCGCAGGGCGGTGTACAAGTTGAGGGCGTCTATCACCTGGGTCGGGCCGCTGTGGGGCACCGTGACGATCAACGTCCCCCCCGGACGCAGTACGCGGCCCGCCTCGGCCAGCACCGCCTCGGGCTCGGCGACGTGCTCGATCACGTCCAGCAGCAGCAGCGCGTCCGCGCAGCCGTCGGCGAGCGGCAGCGCGCCGGCGTCGGCCTCGATCACCGTCAGCCATGGGAACCGCCTGCGTGCCTGCGCGACCAGCTCGCTGTCGGGCTCGACCCCGACGACCGTCCTGCCCTCCGGCCCGCGGGCCGCCACCGCCGCCGATCCGTAGCCGAATGCGCAGCCGACGTCGAGCACCCGCATCGCGTCGTCTCCGAGCCAGCGGCGCGCCCTGCCCCACCGCCCCACGTAGGAGAGCAGGCGCGGCCGCGTCGGCACGAGCCCCTGCGACGGCGCGGCGAAGGGGTCCCGGCGCTCGGCGGCGCCCACGGGTTGAGCGAACGCGTTCACGCCGGCTCTCGATCCATCGGCGCGGTGCGGGCGGCGTCGTCGTCGACCCCGCCCGATGCGAGCCGCTCGAGCAGCTCTGCCGCGCGCGCCGGTCCCGGCGCGTCGGCGAGCAGCGTGGCGAGCCGCTGCGCCGCTGCCCGGTAGGACGGACCGCTCATCACCTCGCGCACCGCGTCGCGCAGCGTCTCCGCCGTCAGGCGGCGCGGCGAGATGCGTATGCCCGCGCCCGTCTCTGTCACGCGGCGGGCGTTGTCGGGCTTGTCCCAGCTGGTCGGCACGATCACCATCGGGACGCCGCTCTCGGCGGCGGCGAGCACCGTCGCCTTGCCGCCGACGGTGACCAGCGCGGCGCAGCGGGGCAGCAGCTCGCCGTGACTGAGCCAGCTCGTGGCGTGCACGTTGGGCGGCAGCGGGGCCGTGCCGAGAACGTCGCTGTCGCGCTGGTTCCCGGTGGTGATGATCACCTCCACGGGCTCAGCCGCGAGCGCTTCGATCGACGTGCGCAGCAGGAACGGGTCGCCGAAGGCGAGCGTGCTCTCCGTGACGTGCACCCACGGTCGCGTCGCCGGGATCTGCTCGAGCCACCGCGACGTCTCGGCCGCGTCCGGGTAGCGGATGCAGTTGCCCACGTAGTGAACGCTCGGCGGCAGGTCGCGGCGGCCGTAGTCGAGCTCGCGGATGCTGCCGACCAGGTAGAGGGGCAGGCGCGCCGTGAAACGGTTGACGGACTCGCCCAGCGGGGGCAGCCCGTAGCCCGCCCGCAGCTCGTCGACCCTGCGCCGCATGGGGGTGGCCACGAGCTCGGTCACGCGGGTCAGCGTGCTCGAGGCCGCCCTGCCGATCGCTCCACGCGGCGGACGCAGCCCGAAGCCGAAGGCCGGCGCACCCGGCCCGGGGATCAGCGGGCCCATGAACGTCGAGGAGAGCGCCACAGGTATCCGCTCGGATTCCCACAGCACGACGATCGGCCCCCACAGCGACAGGTCCGTGGCGATCGCCTCCGGCCGCCACCGCCCCATCACCTCGCGCAGGTCCGCGACCTGGTCCGGGATCGTCTCGGCGAGCCAGTCGCGCATGATCGGCAGCAGCCGGCCGCCGCCGGGCCGCGATCGCCGGTCGCCCGTGTCGACCGCCCGCATCGCCCGGAACGCCCGCTCCTGGTCGAGGCGCTCGAATCCGAACAGCTCGAAGCCCTCACGCTCGATCGGCTCGCGCGCCGCCTCGCCGCTGTAGAACGCGACCTCGTGGCCGCGTTCGCGCAGGGCCACGGCGATGCTGAGCTGAGGCAGCAGATGCCCGGTGAACGGCCACAGCGTGATCAGGATGCGCCGGCTCACGGCGACCCCTCGACGGCCGCCGCGGGCGGCAGATCCTTCGTCCGGCGACCCAGTCGGCGGATGTGTCCGCCGAAGTACAGGCGCTCGAACAGGCCCTGCGGCATGTGGCGCCTGAGCGCGATCGCCACCTTGGCGCCGCGCCCGACCACGTAGCGCATCCTGGGCCGCTCGGCGGTGAGCGCCTCGGCGATCGTCGCCGCTACGTCCGCGGCCCTCGTGGGGGAGCGCTCGACGAGCCGGTCGGCGATCGCCTCACTGGCCCAGAACAGGTCGTGGTAGGCGCTCGTCGGCTCGCTCGCCCGCGCGGCCGTGCCGCGATGGCGAGACCAGCGGGTGGTCTTGAGGATGCCCGGCTCGACGAGCACGGACTGGATCCCGAACGGGGCGAGCTCCTGGGCGAGGCCCTCCCCGATCGCCTCCTGCGCGAACTTCGTGGCGCAGTACATCGTCACCCCGAACCCGACCACGCGGCCGCCCACCGAGGAGACGGTCACGATCCGCCCACAGCCGGCTGCCCGCATGTGCGGAAGGACCGCCTTCGTGACGGCGATCGTGCCGAGCACGTTGGTCTCGAACAGCTGGCGGATCTCCTCCTCCTCGCAGTCCTCGGTGCATCCGCGCAGGCCGATTCCGCCGTTGTTCACGAGCCCGTAGATCCCGCCCGCCTCCTCCGCCACGGTCTGAACCGCCTCGGCGATGCTCGCCCGGTCGGTGAGATCGAGGCGGAGCACCTCCATGCTGACGCCACGGTCCGCCGCCGCCGCCAGCAGCTCGTCCCTCTGCCCGGCGTTGCGGATCGTGGCGTACACGCGAAAGCCGTCCGCGGCGAGCCGCAGCGCGGTCTCCAATCCGATCCCGGTGCCGCTCCCGGTGACGATCACGGCATCGCCCGCTCGTCCGGGCCGGCCCTTGTCGATTCCAACCATCAATCCCTCGCGATCTCGAACGTTTCAGCTCCGGTCAGCCGCGCCCTGATATGGGCAGCCACCACCTCCGGTTGCTCCAACGGGCCGAAGTGACCCCACTCGGTCCGCGGCATCAGAACGGCCTCAGCGTGAGGCAGGTGCTCGTCGAGGAACTCGAAGGTGTCGCCGAAGGCCGATTGCTCGGCGTACATCAGCACGACCGGCGTCTCGATCGTGGGAACCGCGTCGAGCGTCAGGCTGCCGATCAGCCGGTACTCCTCGGGAAGGCTTGTCTCATCGAGCAGCCGCAGCAGCGGCTTCGGGTTGCGCGGAAGTCCCTTCAGCGGCCCCCACTGCTTGGGCAGGTCGATCGTGGCGCGGATCATGTACCGGAGGTCCGAGCGCTTCTCGGCCGGGACCTCGTGGCCGGCCTCCTCCAGGGCCCTTGACCAGTAGGACCAGCCCACCCAGCCGTCGTGGCGGCGGCTCTGCTCGAGCGCCGGCAGCGCGGCCTCGATCGCGATCACCTCGCGGACGCGCCGGGGGTGGAGCAGGGCGAAGTAGAGGGCGATATCGGCGCCGTAGCTGTGGCCGACGATCCACGGGCGCTCGATGCCGAGCGTGTCGAGCAGCTCCAGCAGGTCCCCGGCCATCGCGTCCGCGCTGTAGCCGGAGGGCGGCGTATCGCTGAGACCGTGGCCCCGCAGGTCGTATGTCAGCACGCGAAAACGGTCCGCAAGCTCGGGAACGATCTGCAGGTGCCACACGGCGAGGTTCCCCGTGAGGCCGTGGACCATCACCAGGTCGGGGCCTTCCCCGACCTGCTGGTAGTGCAGCCGCAGCCCGCTCGACAGCGTGGCCTTCGGCATCAGCGCTGTCCCTCGCGGCTCACTCGACGTACCCCAGCGCCCGCAGCCGCTCCATCACGGCGGCCTGCTCCTCGGGCGCGAACTCGATCGGGGCGGGCCCGGCCGCCGGCGCCGCAGGCGCCGGGCCGTAGGCGACCGGCCGCCGCTCCAGCTCTCCCGGCTCGAAGATGGCCGCCGGCACCGTGCCCGACATGTCATCCGGCACGGGCACGCCGATGCTGTGGAGCAGCAGCGGCGCGACGTCGACGATCGAGAGCTCATCGACGGCCGCGTCCGCGCGGATCCCCGGCCCGGCGGCGAGGAAGATGCCCTCCCAGCGGTGGTGCCCCCGCGCCTCCGGACGGCGGGTGACGATCGTGTCCGCAGGCAGGATCGAGATCGTGCCGCCGTCCGCCAGCACCATCGAGAGGTCGGGGCCGAGCGCTTCGAACGGCCCCGCGAAGGCCTGGTCTCGGCTCCACACCTCCTCGATCAGCGCCGCGCCGTCGTGCGGACGGCGCACATCGCGCAGGGCGAGGGCGATCTCGCTCGAGATCCTCGCCCGCACCTCGGCGGGCAGGGGCTCCTCGCTGCCGGGCACGCGGTCGACGATGTGTATGCCCTGGCTCGAGGGCGTGGCCGCGTAGGCCACGGTGCGCGACCAGTCGAGCGCGTGCACGTGCCGCGTCATCTCGGCAAAGCCGACATCGGTGTCGCCGCGCGCCTGCTGCTCCTCCTGCTCTGCCCAGTACAGGTAGCCCTGCTCGGCCAGCCAGGAGTTGACGTGGAACACATCGCGGGTCGCTCCGAAGCCATGGTCGGAGGCGAGCACGACCGTCGCCTCCGGGCCGGCGGCCTCGACGATGCCTGCGATCAGCGAGTCGAGCGAGCGGAAGTAGCGCTCGCAGCGCTCGATCATCTCGCGCTCCCACTCGCTGGGCTGCTCGGGCCGGCAGGCAGGGTCGATGAATCGCCAGCAGAGGTGCTGGAGCTTGTCGACGCCGTCGAACATCACTGCCATCAGGTCACCGGGCTCGGACTCCATGAGGTGGCGCAGCACTTCGGCCCAGTGCTGCTCGCGGCGAATGTGCAGCTCGACGAACTCGGCGTGCTCGTCCTCGGGGCAGCCGTCGATGGCCTTGATCTCGAGCTCCATGTCGAGCATCTCCCGCGGGTTGAATCCCGGCAGCTCCTTGAGCCGCTCGAACAGGCCCGGGGGGTGGCAGCCGAGGCGCAGCTGGCGCCACGGCATCATGCCTCCCGGGACGATCGCTCCCTCCACGGGCGGCGGCGGGAACATCAGCGGGAAGTTGAGCGAGATCACGCGCCGCTGCTGTTCGCTCGCGAGCGTCCAGATCGTCGAGGTTCCGACCTCTTGGGAGCTTGCGAAGGAGAAGTACACGCTGCCCGGCTCTTCCTTCTGGAAGAAGTCGAAGATGCCGTGCTGGCCGGGGTGCTTGCCGGTCACGAGGGAGGTCCATGCGGGAGGGGTGAGCGGAGGCATGATCGAGCGCAGCACGGCGCGCGTGCCGCGCCCCGAGAGCTCGGCCAGGAACGGCATCACGCCGGCCTCCATGTACGGGTCCAGGACCGTGAAGGTCGCCCCGTCGAGTCCGATCAGCAGGGTCGGAGCCATCTCACACCTCCAGTGCGTCGGCTTGACGGTTCTCACACACGAAGGCCGCAACGTCTGCGACCGTCAGGTCGCGTTCCTCCACCGGCCGCTGGCCGATCTCCTCGAAGAACTTGGGAAAGGGAAGCTTTCCGAACCGCTGCTGGACCATCGTCGAGAGCACGACGATCTCGAGCGACTCGAGGCCGAGGTCGGCCACGAAGCGCGTATCCGCTCCGATCTGGCCGTCGTACTCCCAATCGCCCTGCGCCTCTTCGAGCAGCGCGAGGATTCCCTGCAGGACCTGCGGGTCGATCTCGGTCATCTCGCCCTTCCGTTCGTTTCGCCGCCCTCACCCGCGCGGGGGTGCAGGGCGCTTGCCATCACCACGTCCTGCTCGCGGCTGGTCCAGCACACCACCGCAGCTCCGTCGCATTCGACCTGCACAGCCCCGTTTCCCCTGTCGAGAGCCGTCGCGCGGGGAGCCCCCTCGCCTCCGCCGAGGCCGGTCCCGAGCGCCTTCCCGGCGGCCTCGCGGGCGCACCAGAGACGCAGCAGCCACTCGTCGGCCTGATCGTCGCAGGTCTCACGCAGCAGATTCCGCTCGGGCTCGCTGAGCGCCGCCGATGCGAACCAGTCGGGACGAGGAACGAGCCGCTCCAGGTCGAGCCCCGCGCCGGCGCTGCCCGGCGCCGCGAGCATCGCCAGCGCCGCTGCCTCGCCGCGCGAGTGGGTGAGCGAGACGACGGGAAGCTCCGGCAGGCCGGCGAGCGCCGGCGCGTGAACCAGCGGCACCCCCCGCTCGTCGGGGAGGATCTCGATTTCGGCCGGCAGCAGCGCCAGCCCGTACGCCTCGGCGATCAGCTGCGCGACGCACTCCTTGGCCGCGGTCCGCGCGGCCAGCCACTCGAGCTGGCGCGGCTCCGGCGTTCTCAGAGCCGCGAACAGCGCGCGCTCCCGCCGCCCGAGCACGCGGGCGGCCCACACCGGCTTCCACAGCGAAGCGTCGGCGGGCAGCTCGGCACGCAGGCGGCTGCACGCGACCGGCAGGCCGGTGTAGGGCCGCGCCGCCTCCGGGCAGGGCGTGGACATGGGGCTCAGGGCGACCGGGCGCGTCAGCGGCTCGAAGCTGTCGGGCACGGCGAAGCGCTTGTCGTCCCAACCCCGCAGGCGCATGTGGCAGCGGCCGTCGGCGTCGACGACGTCGATGTCCGAGCTGATCAACTGCTCGCCCTCACGTCGAATCGTCGCGAGGCACCCGAGCTTCGCGCCGCTCGGCGGCGGAGGTCCGTAGAGATCGAGCGACGCGAGCCGGAACGGGAACACCACGCGAGCCTGCTCCAGCGTCTCGGCGGCCCACAGCCCGATCACCTGCCCCGCGGCGTCGAGCAGGACCGGGTCGAGGACGAACGCGGGCTCGGGCTCGCTGCGCAACAGGCCCGCCCGCGGAAGGGCTTCGAGCTGCGCCCGGGCGGCGCCGGGGGCGACCGCCTCGAGGTCGATCACGCCCTGCCACAGCGGCCCGTGGAACATCGTCTGGTATAGGGCAGCCGGAGGAACCGGCGCCGGCCGGGCGTCCGCGAGCGGGGGTTCGATCGGAGCCGGCGGCTCCTCGTAGCCCTCGCTCAGCAGGACCGTCGCCTCGACCACCGGAGTGCTCGCCTCACTGCCCTCGAGGCGGCGAAGCTCCACGCGGACGCGCTCGGCTCCCTGCCCGCCGTCGAGATTCCTCGCTCGAACCTGCAATGCCGCGGGCTCGTCCCCGAAGTCCAGCCAGCGGTGCGCCCGGAGCTCGCGCAAACCGGTCACGACGCGCCCGGGCAACAGACGACACGCCGCCTCCGCGAGTATCTCGATGCTCATCGCCAGCGGCATCAGCGCCAGGCCATGGAGGCCGGGGTCGGCGCGAGAGACGGTGCGCCCGAGCGTGTGATCGAGCAGGTAGCGATCCTCCTCAAGGTCGACCTGGCGCTCGGCGATCAGCTCGCGCTCGGGCTCCAGCCGGACGACCTCGCCGAGCAGCGGCGCGGCTGCCGGAGCGAGGGCCGTCGCCCCGAGGTAGGCGCTCATGATCTCCCGGTCGGCCTCGAGGAACCGTTCCATCGTGGCCATGTGGTCTTCCAGCACCGCGGCGGCGTCGTTCCTCGCCGAGATACCCGGCGGGCCACCGATCGCCTGATCGACCGGCGCCGCAAGGGTCGCCGGGGCCGGCACCGGCGCAGGCGCCGCGGCGGGCGAAGGCCAAGCGGCCGCGGCGCGCCCCGGCCCGACCGCCGCGACGGGCGCCGGCACGGCCTCAGAGCTCGTTTGCACCCCCCCGTCGCCGCCGGTGGCGGTGCCGTTGCGGGTTCCGTTGGGCGGGCCGAGGCGGGCGAGGGCGTCGTCGCTCATGCGCAGTGTCGGCCAGGCGGTCCAGAGGGGGATCAGTCGTGCCGGGGTCTCGGCGCCGGAGTCGGGCCGCCGCCAGTCGATCTCCCGTACCGGCCGGCCGCCGAAGAGGTACCGGAAGTCGAGCGGAATCCGGTGCACGGCGAGTCGCGCCACGAGGTGGTTGATCTGGGTCGTGCCCGAGCGCCGTCGTACGTCGGCGGCGACGGCGCATGCATCCCGCCCGCGCAGGATGTCCTCGATGAACGACGTCATGTTGCCCCGCGGCCCGACCTCGACGAACACGCGGGCCCCATCCTCATAGAGAGCCTCGACGGTCTCACGAAAACGGACCGGGCTCGTCCAGTGCTCGACGAGCAGCTCGCGAATCTGCTCGACGTCCTGGGGGTAGCGCCCGGTCGTGGTGCACGACCACAGCTCAGGACCCGGCTCATCGGGGAGGCGCACCGGCAGGCCCGCGAACGTAGCCCGGAGCTCCTCGGCGAAGGGGGCGAACAGCGGCGTGTGCACGGCGCGGTCGTACGGCAGCTGCTCGCACATCAGCGCCTCGCGGTCGGCGATCTCGCGCGCCCGTGCCGCGGCGCTCGCCTCTCCGACCAGGACGGCCTGGTGGCGGCAGTTGTCCATCGCCAGGTACAGCTCGCCGCCGGCCTCCGACGCGATCCGCCGGGCGGTGTCCGCGTCGCAGCCGATCGCCAGCAGCACCGCGGCCGGCACCTCGTGGCGGCTCGCCGCGTCGGCGTAGGACGCGAACAGGCCGTGGCAGAAGGCCGCCAGGCGCTCGTCGCTGTCGAGGTCGAGCGCCCCGACCGCCATCGCAGCGGAGTGCTCGCCCGTGCTGTGTCCGAGGATCGCGTCGCACGCCGGCACGAGCCGGCCCACGACGGCATGGACGGCGGCGTTCGCCGTAAGCACTGCCTCGACGGCGATGTCGAGCTCCATCAGCCGCGCCTCGGCATGGCTGCGCTCGGCCTCGGAGAAGGCTGGGCGGGGGAACACCCAGTCGCTCAGCACATGGCCGCGTGGGTGATCGGCGTACAGCCGGTCGATCCGGTCGAAGGCCTCGCGTGCCTCGACGAAGTGCAGGCACAGGTCCGCGAGCATGCCCTGGTACTGAGCGCCCTCGCCCGGGAACACGAACACGACCTTGGCGTCCGCGCCGAGCGGCTCCGCCTCGTAGTAGATCCCCGAGGTCGTCTTGATCCTCGCGCAGCCGGGATCGCGCAGTTTCTCGGCCGCAAGCTGGAGCTTGCCGCCGAGTTCCTCGAGCGAGGAGGCGACGATCGCCAGTCGCCTCGGCGCCGCCCCCAGCGCGCCGGCGAGGGTGAACGCGAGATCCGCCGCGGCAGGCTCGGGCCCGGCCGCGAGCGCGGCGAGCAGCTCCTCGGCCGCGGTGGCCAGTGCCTCCGGTGTGTCCCCCTCGAGGACGAACACCTCGCTGTCCCAGGGCGGGCTGTGATCTGCGCCCGCCGGCTCGCCCCACTCCTCGAGCACCGCATGGGCGTTGATTCCGCCGAAGCCGAACGCGTTGACCCCGGCGCGGCGCGGCGCCGCCCCGCCGTGGATCCAGGGGCGCGTTTCCGTGTTGATGTAGAACGGCGATCGCTCGAGACCGAGCTCGGGATTCGGCTGCTCGCAGTTCAGCGTCGGCGGCAGCACCTTGTGGTGCAGCGCGAGCGCCGCCTTGATCACGCCGGCCACGCCGGCGGCAGGGATCGTGTGGCCGATCATCGACTTGACGGTCCCGATCGCGGTCGGAGGCAGCTCGCCCTCGCGCGCACCGAACACGCGGGTCAGCGCCTGTATCTCGACGGCGTCTCCGACCGGGGTTCCCGTGCCATGAGCCTCGATCAGCCCGACCGTTCCGGGCTCGACCCCGGCCGCGTCGTAGGCGCGCCGCAGCGCCATCTCCTCGCCCTCGACCCGCGGCGCCATCACGCTCATGCCCCGCCCGTCGCTGGCGACCCCGATTCCGCGGATCACCGCGTACACCCGGTCGCCGTCCCGCAGCGCCTCCTCGGCGCGCTTGAGCACGACCGTGCCGATGCCCTCGCCGAGCAGCGTGCCGTCGGCTTCGCTGTCGAACGCTCGCAGCTGCTCTCGGTGCGAGAGCGCCCCGAGACGGCAGAACAGGTTCAGCGTCGCCACCGGCATCCACACTTGTGAGCCTCCCGCCAGCGCGAGGTCGCACTCGCCGGCGAGCAGATCGCGGACCGCATGCTGCAGGGCGACGAGCGAGGATGCGCAGGCCGCGTCGACGGTGTAGGCGGGGCCCATCAGGTCGAGCCGGTTGGCGATGCGCCCGACGATGATGTTGGGTATCAGCCCCGGGACCGTCTCGGGGCCGAGCGGCGGGAGCTGCTGTTGCAGCTCCTCGCGCAGCTGCTCCAATTCCGCCTCCGAGCGTCCCGTGTCCAGCCGGCGCAGCAGCTCGAGCGTCTGGCCGATCACGAGGCCTCGCTGCACGGCCACGGCGTTGCCGCCGTTCAGGTAGGTCCCCTTGCCGAGCACGATCGCCGTGCGGGCACGGACCGCGTCGGGGATCTCCTCCATGCCCGCGTCAGCCAGAGCATCGCGGGCGACCTGCAGGGCCAGCCACTGATCGGGCTCGCCGCCGACCGTCACGGGCGGCACGCCGTGGGCCAGCGGGTCGAAGGCGGCCATCGCACCGAGGTACCCGCCGCGTTTGCAGTAGGTGCGATCGACGTCGTTGAACTCCGGGTCGTAGTACACGTCGGGATCCCACGCCTCCGGCGGCGGATCTGAGGTCGCGTCGACCCCGGCGAGGATGTTCCGCCAGTAGGCGTCCAGGTCGGGAGCGCCGGGGAACAGGCACGCCATGCCGACGATCGCCACCCCGCGCGCCGGATCGGGTCCGCTCACGGCTGCGCTCCCGCCAGCCGGTTGAGCGCCTTCGCGCCGACCCCGACGACGTCCTCGAGGATGCCCAGGAGACGCCCGTCCTCACCGAAGAACCAGTGGTTGGCATGGCAGAGGGGCGCGCTGCTCTCGGCCCGCAGGCGGAGCTCATGGCGGACACGCTCGCCCGGAGCCGCCGCGTCCGCGGCGACGTAGGCGCCGATCTGCGCCGGAAGCAGCGTCACGTCCCATTGCAGCCGCGCCCACAGCACCTGCACCTGCAGGGCGCTGTCGATGAGAACCGGATCGAGCAGCCAGCGACGTCCCTCCGCGCCGGCCACGCACCGGGCCGGCTCGGACCCCCGCAAGACGGCGCTCGCGCCGCCCTCGTCGAGGGAGTCGATCGCGACGATGCCCTGGAACAGCGGGCCATGGAACAGCAGCTCCCGGTAGGCCTCCTCGATGCTGACCGACAGGGGCCGCGGCGCCGCCAGCGCCGGGGGGTCGGGCCGTTTCACGGTCGCGCCGGCGCCCGCAGGGCGGAGCGCCACCACGGCGCGATAGTGGGAGCGCCCGCCGCCGCTGGGGCCGATCGTCACCTCGAGGCCGGCCGCGCCCGGCCTCGAGACCTGGACATCGAGCACGACCGGACGGTCCTGCTCGAGGGCGACGCCGTCGAGCAGGCGGATCTCGCGCAGGCCTGCCAGCCGATCGCCGCTCGCGGCCACGCCGGCCTCGGCCATCATCTCCATCGCCACGGCGAAGGGAAGCACGGGGCGCCCGTCGATACGGTGATCGCCGAGGTACAGGTCGCGCTCGAGATCGAGGTTGTAACGCGCGCGCAGCAGCGGTCCCGGCCCGCGATCCTCGCCCTGGCCGATCGGTTCGGCGGCAGCGAGCAGCGGCAGCTCCGACAGGCGGGTTCGAACGGCGGCGAGCTCCTCGTGGACTTCGCCCGCCGCCTGGCCGGCGAGTCCCTCGGCTGCGCCGATCACGATCTCGGCCTCGCCCCGCCGGCCCCGTTCGAGCTCCTCCAGGAGCAGCCTGCTGCCCTGCTCGAGCCCGATCAGGGCCACCCCGCGCCGCGCGAACTCCTCCTCCAGCGCGGCCGACACCATGCCGGTCGAGCGCCACGGGCCCCAGTCGACGGCGACGACGCGGGCGGGCCAGCGCCTGTCGAGGTCGTGGGCGAGCTTGCCGAGCACCTCGCTGGCGGCGGCGTAGTCGGCCTGGCCGCGGTTCCCGAAGCGCCCCGAGACGGAGCTGAAGAGGACCATGAACCGCAGCGTCGCGGGGCGCAGGCGCGCGGCGAGCGTCTGCGCGGCACCGGCCTTCGCGGAGAGCACCCGCCCGAGCGAGTCCGGCTGCTTGTCGCAGATCAGCTTGTCCTCGATCACACCGGCGCCGTGGATCACGCCGTCGATGCGTCCGTGTTGCTCGTAGACGGAGTCGATCAGCGCCCCGAAAGCAGCCTCCTCGCCGACGTCGCAGATCAGGTATTCGACCCGCGCTCCCGTCTCGCGCAGGCGCTGCAGGTTGTCCCGCACCTCGCGGCCGCGGAGGATGCGCAGGCAGTCCTTCTCGATCAGCGCGGGGGTGAGAGGTCGCCCCTCACGCCGGCGGTCCTCGATCGCCGCGCTTCGCAGCTCGGGGAGCCCGGGCAGAGCGGCCGTCTCGGCGCTCTCGGGCTCGTCGCTCGTGCGTCCCACCAGCACCAGGGTCGGGCGGTGTCGCTCGGCCAGCGCCAGCGCCACCCGGGCGGTGATGCCCCGCGCACCGCCCGTCACCAGCACGACGCTGCCGCTGTCCAGGGCGGGTTCGCCGGGACGCTCCGACAGCGGCACGGCGCGGAGCTCCAGACACGTGCGCAGCCCATCGCGGTAGCCGACCTCGACGAGCCCGTCCGCCGCGCCGAGCTCGGCCAGCACGTGCTCGGCGTCCCGCTCGGCCGGCCCCTCGGGCGAGAGGTCGAGGCACTTCACTCGAACCTCCGGCCACTCGTGGGCGAGCGTCTTCACGAAGCCCGTCACGGCGCCCTTCGAGGCGTCGATCGGTCCCGCCGTCTCGCCCGTCCCGAACGAGCCGCCGAGACGCGTCGCGGCCAGCACGACGGCGCCGCCCGCCAGCGCCGCGGCCTGCAGATCGTCGTGCAGCACCTGGCAGAGCGTGAGCAGCCCCTCCAGGCCGCCGTACCGCTCCCCGCCCGTGCCCAGCGCGCCGAGATGCACGAGCGCCTTCGCGCCGCCATGTCCTCGAAGCTCCTCGAGGAGCCAGGCGGCCGCCTCGGGGTCGCTCGGCACTCGCTCACCCTCGATCAGAAGGACATGCTCGCCTCGCTGCTTCAGGGCATCGGCGAGCTGCTCGCCGACGCCGCCCTCGTCGTCGGCGATCACGATCGCGCCGGCGCTTGCCAGGCCGGCGGTGGCCGTGATCGCGGGAGCGCTGGTGGGTGCTACGACGAACCGGCCGATGCGCTCCTCCTCGGCCGGCCCTTGTCTAAAAGGGCGCTGCGCTCCTTCGTTCGTATCGGCGCCGGACGCCGCCGCGACTGCAGGCGGATGCCCTGAGATCGCGGCCTCCAGCGCCTCGATCACCGCCTGCAGGGTCTTGCTCGCGGTGAGCTCCTCGACGTCGATCGCCTCGCGCTGGGCCTCTGGCAGGTCCTGGGTGAACGTCCCGGCGATCTCGACGCGCTTGATCGAGTCGATCCCCAGGTCTCCCTCGAGGTCCGCCTCGAGGGAGAGCATGTCCGCCGGATAGCCGGTCCGCTCGCTGACGATCGCAAGCAGGCGCTCCTCGATCTGCTCCCGGCTCATCGTGCCGGCCGGCCCGTGAGCCGGCGGCCCGCCGGCCGGGTCCGTGGCGTCGTCCGCGGCGGCGGGGGCCGTAGGCGCTGCGGCGGCTGCGGCACGGCGGCCGGCGCAGGGGCCGGCGGCGCCACCGGCGCGGAGGCGACCGCGGGCGGGGCGATCGCGGCCTGCGCCGGAGCGCTCACCGCCGGCATCGCTCCCGAGGCCCGCGGGGGTGCCCCCCGGCGGGCCGCCTCGGGCGCGCCGAGGTAGCCGAGCATCACCGCGCGCTGGGTCTCCAGGAACTGCTGCATGACCTGCTGGTGGCGGAGCATCACCTCAGATACCCGATCGCCGCCGGCGGCGGGTGCGAGGCCCTCGGCGGCGGGACCGAGAACCTCGGTCGCCGGTGGTGGCGAGCGGTCCGGCAGACCTGAGGCCAGAGGCTGCTCGGGGGTGGCGGCGGGGCGTGAGCCGTCGCCGTTCGTGCTCGTCGTGATCACGGCTGTGCGCTCCTCTGTGTCGGTTGCTGGGATCGGTGCGGACTGTGGGCGCGGCGCTCCCGCGGGCCAGGCGCTGCCGCCGTCGATCAGCCAGGAGGCCCCTGGCCGCGCGGCTTCCCGGCCCTTGCGATCGGCGCGCCGTTCGCGGCCGCGGAACATCCTCTCGAGCTGGACGTCGATGCCCTCGGCGGCGAGCGCGGCGAGCGCGTGCGCGAGCGAGGCCAGCCCCGGGCGCCCGGAGCGTTCGACCGCGACCGCCACGTGCTCGCGCTCGCCGAGGATCTGCGGTACGAGACCGGTCAGCACCGAGCGCGGGCCCGCCTCGACGAACAGGCGGGCGCCGTCCCGGTACATCGCCTCGATCTCGCGGACGAACTCCACGGGCCTGATCAGGTGCTCGGAAAGCCGCTGCGCGATCTCCTCCGGCTTCTGCCCATGTGCCTCACCGGTCGTGTTCGAGTACACGGGCACGCGCGGAGAGACGACCGGCTCCTCGGCGAGCAGCGCGGCGAGCCGCTGCTGCGCGCCGGCCACGTGCGGGGAGTGAAAGGCGCAGGCGACGGGCAGCATCCGCGCACCGATCTCCCGCTCCTGGCACCACTCGAGTGCCGCCTCGACGTGCTCGCGCGGACCCGACAGGACCGTCTGCCGGGGAGAGTTGAGGTTCGCGGTCACGACGCCGCCGCCTTCCAGCAGCGCGCCGAGCGCGCTCGGCTCGGCCTCGACGGCGAGCATCGCGCCCGCCTCGGCTGCCGCGGCCTCCTTCATGAAACGCCCACGTGCCTCGGAGAGCCGAAGCAGCTGGTCGGGGCCGATCGCTCCCGCGGCCGCCAGCGCGGCGAACTCGCCGTAGCTGTGCCCCGCGGTCATTTGCGGCGAGACCCCAAACGCCGCGAGCACCTCGACACAGGCGAGCTCGGTCGCCCCGAGCGCCGCCTGGGCGACGTGTGTGTCGGTCAGCTCGGACTGCCTGTGCCCGCGTTCCTCGCCCGTGAAGGAGGGTGGCGGGAAGAGGTAGCTCGTCAGCGGGCGCTCGTAGCAGCCGGCCAGGGCCCGGTCGGCGAACTCGAGCTGGGCTCGCGCCTCAGGGAAGGCGATCGCCACATCCCGGCCCATTTCGACCTGCTGGGAGCCCTGCCCCGGGAACAGGAAGGCGAGCCGGCCGCGGTCGCCGAGCGGCTCCTCGGCGAAGTGGATGCCGTCGTGCTCGTGCACCCGCTCGGCGCCGGCGCTCAACAGCTCGGAGGCCCGGGCGAGCCGGCCGCGAAGCTCCTCGGTCGATGCCGCCACGATCGCGAGCGTGGGCCCGGGGGCGCCCTGGGCGCGGCCCCACAGATCCCGCGCCAGATCCTCGATCGGGGGCTGCTCGCCCGCCTCGAGCCGGGCGCAGAGCGCCTGCGTCGCGGCGATCAGCTCCGCCCGGGGCCCGCGCCAGAGGAGCACCTCGGCGGGCCAGCGGCTGACGGGGGCGAGCTCAGGCTCGACGTAGGAGTCCTCGTACTCCTCGAGCACGAGGTGGAAGTCGGTGCCGCCGAAGCCGAACGCGCTCACGCCCGCGCGGCGCGGATGATCCGCGGCGGGCGTGAGCCATGGGCGCGCCTCGCTGTTGACGTAGAAGGGGCTCTCGGGGAAGTTGGCCTTGGGGTTGGGCTCCGTCACGCCGATCGTCGGCGGCAGCACGCGATGGTGCAACGCGAGGGCGGCCTTGACGATCCCCGCCACCCCGGCCGTTGCCTTGGTGTGGCCGATCATCGACTTGACCGAGCCGATCGCACACCACTGGCGCTGATCGGAGTGCTCGCCGAAGACCGTCGCCAGCGCCTTGACCTCAGCGCCGTCGCCGGCCACAGTCCCGGTGCCGTGCGCCTCCACGAGGCCGACGGTGGCGGGCGAGAAGCGGGCCTGGGCATAGGCCCGGCGCAGCGCGCGCATCTGCCCCTCCGGCCGCGGCGCGGTGAGGCTGCGGTCGCGACCGTCGCTGGCCGCGCCGACGCCGCGGATCACGGCGTAGATCCGATCGCCGTCGCGCTCGGCGTCGGCCAGCCGCTTGAGCACGATCGTGGCGAAGCCCTCGCTGATCGCGATGCCGTCGGCGGCCGCGTCGAAAGGACGGCAGTGGCCGGTCGGCGAGAGCGCCCGTGTCTTGGCGAAGCAGAGATAGGCGAACGGGTTCTGGATCGCGTCGACGCCGCCCGCGAGGACCATGTCGCTCGTGCCCATCTGCAGCTCACGAGTGCCGAGCGCGATCGCGCTCAGCGATGACGCACAGGCCGCGTCCACGGTGTAGTTCGTGCCGCCGAAGTCGAGCCGGTTGGCGATGCGCCCGGCGGCAACGTTCATCAGCAGCCCGGCGAAGCTGTCCTCGGTCCACTCGGGGAGCTGCTCGAAGACCTGCTCCTGCAGCTGCTCGTGCCCGTCGCCGAGCAGCGAGGGCAGGGCCGAGCGCACCGTGTAGCCGACGGACTTGTCGGCGCCGCCCCCGCCTGCGCCGAGGATCACCGACGTGCGCTCCCGGTCGAACGGCCGCTCGGCGTACCCCGCATCGGCCAGCGCGGACTGCGCGCACAGCAGCGCCAGCAGCTGGAACGGCTCGATCGATTCCAGCGACCTCGGCGGTAGCCCGAGCGCGATCGGGTCGAGCTCGACCGGGTCCAGGAAGCCGCCCCACCGCGAGTAGACCTTGTCCTTGGTGGACGGGTCCTCGTCGTACATCCGTCGCCAGTCCCAGCGCTCGGCCGGCACCTCCCCGATCGCGTCGACCTTGTCGAGGATGTTCGCCCAGAAGGTGTCGACGTCGGGCGCGCCGGGGAGGATGCAGCCGAGCCCGACGATCGCCACGTCGGCCGGCGGCGGCGCCTCGGGGTCGGGCTCCGCCTCGGGCGGTGACACGGCGGCGAGCAGCTCGGTGCTGCCCCGGCACACGTCCTCGTGCAGCTCGGCGACGGTCGTGACCGATCCGCGCATCGCGGTGACCTGGCCGATCATGTACATGCCGTCCTGCCACTGGCGCTCCGGTGCGACCTCGACGAGCTCCTCTCCCGCCCGGTCCACGCCCTTGGCGGCGATTCGCAGGCGGCCGATGTTGAGCTGCTCGAGGCGTCCTCGCAGCTCCTCGGCGTCGACCCCGGCCGCGCTCAGGCTCAGCCGCTCCGCCTCGAACTGCTCGACGAACGGCGAGGGCAGGCAACGCGTGGCGTGTCCGGGGCCGCTTTCCAGCAGTGCGGTGTCGCTGGCGGCGATCGCCCGCTCCTGGAACAGCGGCGTGATCGCCTGAGTTTCGGTGGCCTCGCGGGTGAACAGGTAGGCCGTGCCCATCAGCGCGCCGATGCGGGCGCCGCGCTCGGCGGCGGCTGCCGCGGCCGCGGCGGCCATCGCCGCGGAGGGGGCGTCGTGGATGCCCCCGGCGAGGAGCAGGTCGCAGTCGGATGCGTCGTCGAGCTCCTCGAGCAGGACCCGCATCATCGTGTCCCAGAGAACGAAGCTGGTGCGCGGACCGACGTGGCCACCGCACTCGCGTCCCTCGAAGACGAACCGCCGCGCCCCGTCGCGGAGATACAGCCGCAGCAGCTCCGGCGAGGGCACGTGCAGATAGGTGGCGATCCCGTCCGCCTCCAGCTCGCGCGCCTGGTCGGGGCGCCCTCCGGCGATCAGGGCGAACGGCGGCCGGTGCGCCCGCACGGCGGCAAGCTGCTCGGCGCGGAGCTCGGCGGGCACGAAGCCGAGCACGCCCACGCCCCACGGGAGCTCGCCGGCGAGCTCCGCGGTTCGTGCCAGCAGCGCCTCCGCGTCGGCGCCGCGCATCAGCGCCAGTGCGAGGAAGGGCAGCGCGCCACCGTCGGCGACGGCCCGGGCGAACTCCGCCCGGTCGCTGACCCTCGTCATCGGCCCCTGCACGAGCGGATAGCGGGTGCCGTGGCTGGCAGCCACGCCGGCTCCCTCGGCCAGGGGGTTGGCGGCACTGACGCTGGCGCAGGTCTTGGCGAGCGCGTCGCGCAGGCCGTCGAGGATCCCGGCGACGGTGCCGAAGCGGCGGGCGAGATCGGCCGCCAGCGCCGCGTCCTGGCCGATCGGGTACACGGGCGGGCCTTCCGCGCCGGCCACATGGGACACGACGGTCTCGCGCCAGTCGCGCCCGCCGGCGCCGGCCGTGGTCGCCGCCAGCTCGGCGGCTCGCAGGCGTTCGGGGCCGTCCATGCCGGGCCGGCTGTAGAGCCGGAACGGGGCGCCGAGGCCACGTCCGAGAACCTCCGTCTCGCTGCCGTCCAGCTTCGACCCGGCCGCGCGCAGCCCACCATCGGCCGGCGACTCCCGCGCCAGCAGCAGCTGGGCGTCGAGCATCACCCCGGCGGCACCGGCGACGTAGGCCGAGCCGACCGTGTGCAGCCCGATGCCGCCGTGCACGAAGACCGGCAGGTCGAGCTCCGCGAGCAGCCGCTGGGTCAGCACGAACGCCCCCTCCTCGCCGACGAAGCCGCCCGTCTCGTGGCCCTTCGCGATCACGGCGTCGGCGCCGGCCGCCTCGGCGGCCAGAGCCTGGTCGAGGTCGACAGCCACCGCGTAGACCTGGCGAGACGATGCCTTCACCGCGGCCACGCCGGATGCGAGCTCCTCGGGATCGCCCGCGGCGAGCAGGATCACGTCGAGGCGCCCTCCCGCCATCGCCAGCACCGCCTCCAGCGCCTGCGCCGAGCGCACCAGCGCACCGATGCGCCCGTGGCCGAGCGCGCACAGCCGGTCCAGCTCGGAGCGGGCCTCCTCAGGCCCCCGGGCGAACTCGAGGTCGAGCACGCCCAGCGCCCCGGCGCGGCTGCCGGCAATCGGTATCGCGGCGTCGGTCGAACCCAGGGGGCACGACACGATGAATTCAAACAAGCTGTGCCCCTTCTTGCCCCCGGCCATCCCCATGGGGGAGGCAGCCAGAGTGCGGACTTTGCAAGGACTTTGGGCCACGGCGCCAGGGTGGTCAAGCGCACTCGGGCAAGGTTGCCCAAAGGTGCAAACCGCGTTGACCGACGGCAGCGGCCGACCGTAATGTGGCTCTGGCTACCCCGGGTCAGGACGCCGGATGCGTTCTCTGTGGCAGCCGGGCACCTCGGGTCAGGGCAGCACATTTCGCCAACACCCGCCGCCAGGGGGCGCCGGCTCAACGTGGTTTCGCTGTCGCCGCAACCCGATCGCATCTCGCCCGTGCAACGCCTGCAGTGGCTTTGCGACCCCCACAGCGTGGAGCCGCTCGAGCCCGCCTGTGAACCGACGGGAGAGGTGGGCGTGCGTGCCGTGCGCGGCCGCGTCGACGGCCGGCCCGTGGTGGGCTACGCCCAGGACTCCTCGATCGCGGCCGGTTCGGTCGGGGTCGCCGAGGCGGAGGTGATCGTACGGGCGCTTCGCCACAGCCGCGCCGAGGGGATCCCGATGATCGGCTTCCTCGAGTCGGCAGGGGCTCGGCTGCAGGAGGGCGCGGCGGCGCTGGGCGGCTTCGGGCGGATCTTCTTCGAGAACGTGGCCCTGTCCGGTCGTGCACCTCAGATCTCCGTGATCACCGGCGTCTCGGCCGGCGGTGGCTGCTACTCGCCCGCCCTGACGGACTTCGTCGTCATGACCGAGCGCGCCTCGATGTTCCTGACCGGCCCCCGGATCGTGAAGCGGGCTCTCGGCGAGGAGGTGAGCACCGCCGCTCTGGGCGGCACCAGAGTCCATACGCGCAACGGCGTCTGCGACTTCGTGGCCCGCGACGACGCCGCCGCGTCAGAGCTGCTGCGGGAGCTGCTCGGCTACCTGCCGCAGAACGCGGCCGGCGCGCCGCCGCGACTCGCCGGCGTGCCGCCCCTCGAGGGCGATCCGGCGGGCGTGCTGCCGCCGCTCAGCCGCAACTACTACGACGTGCGCGAGCTGATCGCAAGGCTGGTCGACGGCGGGCGCTTCCAGGAGGTGAGCGAGCGGTGGGCGCGCAACATCGTCGTCGGGTTCGCCCGTCTGGACGGCTACGCGGTCGCGATCGTTGCGAATCAGGCACGTCACCGCGGCGGCATCATCGACGTGCAGGCGTCCCGCAAGGGCAGCAAGTTCATCCGGACCTGTGACGCCTTCGGCATCCCGCTGCTCGTGCTCGTCGACACGCCCGGCTTCATGCCCGGCAGCCGCGAGGAGGCGGCGGGCGTGATCAGCCATGGCGCGGAACTCCTGCGCGCCTTCGCCGGTGCCCGCACCCGGCGGGTGACGGTGATCGTGCGCAAGGCCTTCGGCGGCGCCTTCATCACGATGAACTCCAAGGACCTCGGCGCCGACGCCTCGTTCTGCTGGCCCGGCGCCGAGATCGGAATCATGAGCGCGCATGCCGCCGTGGAGATCATCCACGGGCGGCGGCTGCTCGGCCGCCGCGGCAACGACCTGCTCGAGCGTCTCGCACGCAGCTACGCGAAGGAGAGCCTGACGCCGGAGGCGGCGATCGGCAGGGGCGCCGTGGACGCCGTGATCGAGCCCTCCGAAACACGTGCCCGGGCGCTTCGTGCGCTCCAGCTCGACGCCGCAGGGCCTCTCGAGGGGGACGAGCCTCTCGCATCGGCAGCTACGCGCGCCGCGCGAATCGATGCCAGACTGCTCAACAACCACCCCCGTTTCTCGACCGCCCCGGAGGTAGCCCAGCCATGAAGAAGCTTCGTTGCGTGCCGGCGCTCGCCCTCGTGCTCGCCGCCCTGCTGCCGTCGCTCGCCGCAGCATCCGGCTCCCTGTCCGGGACCTATCAGACGACCGTCAAGAACGCGGGAACCCTGAGCGGCACGTACAAGATCAGCTTCACACCCGGCCATTTCACGCTCAAAGCGCCGTACAACATCACCGGGCACGGCACCTACTCGCTCTCAGGATCGAAGATCACGCTGCACGGTCCCGGCTCGGAATGCAAGGCCGCGGGGGTCTACACGTACTCCCGATCCGGATCGACGCTGACCTTCAAAAAGATCAGCGATCCGTGCCAGCGCTCGAAAATCCTGACGGCGCACCCGCTCAAGAAAGTCTGAGCGCGACGCGCGCCGCGGGCGCGCTCACTCGTACTGCAGAGCCTCGAGCACGTTCAGCCTGCCGGCGCGGCGCGCGGGCAGGATCGCGGCCAGCACGCCGCAGGCCACGGCGGCGATCACGAACACGATCAGGGTGCCCACCGGCACGGTGAACGCCGGGTATTCGATCGCCTGCCCGACGATCAGGGCGAGGACGATCCCGACGGGGATGCCCAGCGCGGCGCCGATCAGCGAGGTGATGATGCTCTCGTGGCGGATCATGCGCCGCACCTGGCGGCGGGTCATGCCGACGGCGCGGAGCATGCCGAGCTCGCGCGTGCGCTCGAAGACCGTCAGCAGCAGTGTGTTGACGATTCCGAACAGGCTGACGATTATCGACAGTGAGAGCAGCACGTAGAGGAGGTTCAGCAGCGTATCGATGCCCTTCTCCTGGTTGCTCTTGAACTCGCTCTCGGTCTGGATCTTCGCGTCGGGGTAGGAGTGCAGAGCGCGCTGCAGGGCGCGCGTGTTCGCGGCGGTCACGCCGCCGGCGATGTCGACGAAGGCGAACAGGTTCAGCGGGTTCTGGTATTCGCTGTCGAAGCGCGTGATCGAGATCGTCACGTCGCCGTAGGGAGAGCCTCCTTTCGGCGGCGCGAAGATGCCTCGCACCGCCAGCTGCATCCGGCTGCCGCTCGGCGTCTCCACGGCGATCGGCGAGCCGATGTGCAGATGGTGTTCTTTGGCGTATTCCTTGTCCACGAAGGCGCCGTCTTCGCCGAGCGCCGCGGGAACGGCCGGCGAACCGTGTTGCCAGTGCACGTCGACGACCTTGCTGACATCGCCGGCCACGCCGGTCACGGTGATCTTGTCGCCGAGCGCCCGGCCGTTTCCGATCCGGATCTCGGAGACGGTCCGCACGCCCGGGACCGTGCTGATCGCCTGCGCCGAGGACGTGGAGATCGGCGAGAAGTTGTTCGTGGCCGTCAGCGCGTAATCCGCGCTGAACAGTTCGTTCACGGAGTTCTCGAACGTCGACTTGAGGCCGGCCGCGAGCACGGCGACGAGCGTCACGAGGGCGAGCCCGATCATCAGCGCCGCGGCCGTGGAGGCCGTGCGGGCGGGGTTGCGGGTCGCGTTCGCCCGCGCGAGGCGCCCGGCGGCGCCGGCGAGGCGGGTCGAGGGCCAGCCGAGTGCCGAGGCGAGCGGCGGCACGAGCGTCTTCGCCAGCATCGCCACGCCGATGAACACGCCGGCCGCGCCGAGTCCGATGGCGATCAGGCTCTGCGCGGTGGAGAGCGATTCGATCAGCAGCCCGACCAGCATCAGCGCCAGGGCCAGCCCGATCGTCAGGCCGGCCGCGTAGGGGCCGAAGCGCGCGAACCGGGACGGCGGCAGCACGGCGCCCTCGCGCACGGCGGCGATCGGCGGCACCCGGGTCGCCCTGATCGCCGGGCGCAGCGCGGCGAGCATCGTGATCGCGACGCCGACGAGCAGCGAGACGATCACCGTTCGGGTGGCGAACACCGTGCCCGCCTGCGGCAGGTCGATGCCGAAGGAGGTGAACAGGGAGTTGAGACCCTTCGCCAGGGCCAGGCCCAGGAAGAGGCCGACGATCGAGGCCAGCAGCCCGATCACGAATGCCTCGATCAGCACCGATCGCAGGACCTGGCGCCGCGTGGCCCCGAGCGTGCGCAGGGTGGCCAGCTCACGGGTGCGCTGGGTGATCGTGATCGAGAGCGTGTTGGCGATCACGAAGCTGCCCACGAACAGCGCGATGCCCGCGAACGCGAGCAGGAAGTTCTGGATGATCGAGAGGAAGCTGTTGGTGTCCTTGGTCGCCTGGCGCGCCTGTGCTTCGCCGGTCCGGGCCTGGGCGTTCGGCGGCAGCAGCGGGCGGATTTCGCGCACGAGCTGCGAGGGGGTGTAGCCGTGACGCGCCGCGACCGAGATCGCGTTGAGCTTCCCCTGCAGGTGGAACAGCTGCTGAGCCACCGGGTAGTCGAAGATCGCCATCGTCGCGCCGCCGAGCGAGTCCACGCCTCCGATCCGCACGACCCCCGAGATCCGCATCCGCTGCGCCGGGCCCCGCGCGATCACGCCGATCGTCTGCCCGACGGCGTAGTGATGGCGTTCGGCAGTGTTGGCATCGATGCCGACTTCGCCCGGGCCCGAGGGGAACCTGCCGGAGACGAGGGTCAGCGGGTTGAAGCGCTGGTTGCCGTGGGCGTGCACGCTGAAGGCCAGGCCGGGCGCCCCGCCGACGGTCAGCACCTTGCCGTCGCGGCCGACGAGCTGGGCCGTTTCGTTGATCCCCCCGGCTGCCTGTTCGACGCCCTTCAGCTTCCTCACCTCGGTCAGCACGGATTCGGAGAACGCCGGCGCGGTGCTGTTACGTTCGTTTTCGTTTTCTTCGCCGATCGCGCTCTTCGCGGAGATCACCACGTCAGTGCGCTTGTAGACTTCGCCGAACACCGTCCCGAAGGCCGATTTGATGGTGTCGGTGAGGATGTATGTGCCGCTGATCATCGCCACGCCGAGCACGATCGCGAGCGCCGTCAGCGCCGCCCGCAGCTTGCGCCCGGCGAGCCCTTTCAGGGCGACGCGGATCACCCGGCCAGCTCACCCATGACGGTCAGCACATCGTTTGCGCTCGCTTCCGCGAGCTCGTTGACGATCAGCCCGTCGGCGATGAACAGGATGCGGTCCGCGATCGCGGCGGCGCGAGGATCGTGGGTGACCATCACGGTCGTCTGTCCGTAGGAGTCGATCGAAGCTCGCATCAGCTCGAGGATCTCGGCACCCGTCTTCGAGTCGAGGTTCCCGGTCGGCTCGTCCGCGAGCAGGATCGTCGGCCGCGTCACCAGCGCGCGCGCGATCGCCACGCGCTGCTGCTCGCCGCCCGAGAGCTCCGACGGACGGTGGTGGCGGCGGTGGCCGAGCCCGACCTTGTCCATCACCTCGTCCACCCAGGCCGCGTCCGCGCGCTCGCCCGCGATCGTGACCGGCAGCGTCACGTTCTCCTCGGCGTCGAGCATCGGCAGCAGGTTGAAGAACTGGAAGATGAAGCCGATGTGCTCGCGGCGAAGCCTGGTCAGGCCGCCGTCGTCCAGGTCCTGCAGCTCGGTGCCGGCGATCGCCACGGTTCCCGAGGTCGGTTTGTCCAGGCCGGCGAGCAGGTGCATGAGCGTCGACTTCCCCGATCCCGAGGGGCCCATCACGGCGACCAGCTCGTTGCTGGCGACCGCGATGTCGACGCCCCGGAGCGCCTCCACCGCTGTGCTGCCCTCGCCGTAGCGCCGCGTGAGCGCCCGCGCCGCCAGCGGGACGGCGGGCGCGCTCGAATCAGTGGAATCTGCCATCGAGCCGTCACGGTAACGAGATGGCGGCAGAAATGCCGGCCGAGCACTGGCCGAGATCTGACCAGCGGCTAAGCTGGCCGCGATGGCGGCCCCCAGCGAGACCGACAAGGACCTGCAGGCGGCCTCCTGGGACCTCGAGCCGCTGGTCGCGGGCGAGGGCAAGCCGGGAGTCGAGCGGCGCATGGGGGAGGCGCTCGAACGCGCGACGGCGTTCGCCGAGGCCCATGCGGGCAAGCTCGCTGAGCTCGACAGCGAGGGACTGGCGGCGGCGATGGGAGAGCTCGCCGAGATCCAGGAACTGGTGGGGCGGGCCGGCTACTACGCCGCTCTGCGCTTCTCGACCGACACCGCCGACCCGGCTACGGGGGCGCTGATGCAGTGGGTGCAGGAGCGGGAGACCCAGATCCAGACCACGCTGCTGTTCTTCGAGCTCGAGTGGGCCGCGCTGCCCGATGAGCGTGCCGAGCAGATGCTCGCCGGCGCGGGCCTCGACTTCGCACGCCACCACCTGCGCAACGTGCGCCGCTACCGCGATCACCTGCTGAGCGAGCCGGAGGAGCGGATCGTCACCGAGAAGTCGCTCACCGGCGCGAGCGCCTGGACGCGGCTGTTCGAGGAGCTGACCTCGGTGATCGAGGTCGAGCTGCCGGCCGAGGGGGAGAACGGCGACGGCGCGGGCAAGCGCAAGGTGCCCCTCGAAATCGCCCTCAGCCGCCTGCAGGAGGCCGACCGCGAGGTGCGGCGCACGAGTGCCGACGCCGTCTCGGCGGCCCTCGCGCCGGGTCTCCGCACCCGCGCCTTCCTGTTCAACACACTGCTCGCCGACAAGGCCACCGAAGACCGGCTGCGCAGCTACCCCCACTGGCTGGCGGCGCGGAATCTCGCCAACGAGGCCAGCGACGAGTCGGTTCAGGCGCTGATCGAGGCCGTGCGCGGGCGCTATGAGATCCCCCGCCGCTGGTATCGCCTGAAGGCCCGTCTGCTCGGTCTCGACCGGCTCGCCGACTACGACCGCAGCGCGTCGGTCAGCGAGGACCAGGTCTCCTTCCCCTACGCGAGGGCGCGCGAGATCGTGCTCGACTGCTACTCGAGCTTCTCGCCGCAGCTCGGCTCGCTGGCACAGCGGTTCTTCGACGAGCGCCGGATCGATGCCCCCGTGCGGCCGGCCAAGCGCGGCGGCGCCTTCTGCGCCGGGACGGTGCCGTCGGAGTTCCCCTACGTGCTTCTCAACTACACCTCCAAACGGCGCGACGTGCTGACGCTCGCCCACGAGCTGGGCCACGGCGTGCACTTCGCCCTCGCAGCCAAGCAGGGCGTGTTCCAGCAGCACACGCCCCTGACCCTCGCCGAGACCGCCTCGGTCTTCGGCGAGACGATCGTGTTCGGCAAACTGCTCGAGGAAGACACCTCGCCCGCCTCGCGCCTGGCGCTCCTGGCGGAGAACCTCGAGGACACGATTGCGACCGTCTTCCGCCAGGTGGCGATGAACCGCTTCGAGGACCTCGTCCACACCAACCGGCGCGAGCACGGCGAGCTGTCGGTCGAGCGCTTCGGCGAGCTGTGGGCCGAGAGCCAGAGCGAGCTGTTCGGCGACTCCGTCGAGGTCACCGAGGGCTACCGCGCCTGGTGGTCCTACATCCCCCATTTCATCGGTAGTCCCGGCTACGTCTACGCCTACGCCTACGGGCAGCTCCTGGCCCTGTCGGTGTACGAGCGATACGAGCAGACCGGCGCGGAGCTGGTGCCCCGCTATCTCGACCTGCTCGCCGCAGGCGGCTCGAAAAGCCCCGAGGAGCTCGGGGCGCTCGTCGGCATCGACCTCGCCGACCCGGGCTTCTGGGAGGCCGGGCTGGACCTCGTCGAGCGCCAGCTCGGCGAAGCCGAGCAGGCCGCCGAGGCTTCGGGGCGGCTCTAGGCCGAGAAGCCGGGCTGCCTTCGCGGAGCCCGCTCGCGCCTGCGAGCCCTGCGAAGCGCCCTAGAGCAGGCCCAGAGCGGAGCCGGTCTGGCGCACCAGCTCGAACAGCGGCTGGGGAACGATCCCGAAGCACGAGTGTCGCGGCGCCCGCGACGACGGCGACCAGCACCACCTCGGGCTGAGGGGAGCGACGGACCGTCGCCTGCTCGTCGAGCTCGGAGGAGCCTCCGGCGAGCACCGGCAGGCCGCCCTCGCCCTCGCCGGATCTCGGCAGCTTGCCGCGGGAGGGCGCGTCACGCATCCACATCGTCGCGATCACCGGCAGGTAGTAGCCGAGCGAGATCATCGAGCCGACGACGATCACCACGCCGAGCCACGCGTAGCCGCCTTCGACGGTCGCCTCGATCAGGTAGATCTTGCCGATCAGGCCCGCCGTCGCGGGAATCCCCGCGAGGCCCAGCATCGCCAGGGTCATCGGCCAGGCGAGCAGGGGATGCTCGCGGCCCAGCCCGGCCAGCGAGGCGATCGAGTCGCCCTGGCCGGTCTCGCGCTCGCGCGCCACGATCGTCGCGAAGGCGGCCATGTTCATCATCAGGTAGACGATCAGGTACAGCACCGTGGCCTGCACGCCGAGCTTCGAGGCGACGACGACGCCGGCCAGCATGTAGCCCGCCTGGGCGACCGAGGAGTAGGCGAGCATCCGCTTCAGCGAGGACTGGCCGAGCGCGCCGACGTTGCCGACGAGGATCGTGATCGTCGCCAGCGCGGCGAGCGCGGGCGCCCAGCTCGAGTGGGCTTCGATCAGGGCGACGTCGAAGAAGCGCAGGAAGGCGCCGAACGCTGCGACCTTGGTGGTCACCGCCATGAAGGCCGTCACCGGCGTGGGGGCTCCCTCGTAGACGTCGGGCGTCCACTGGTGGAAGGGCGCGACCGAGGCCTTGAAGCACAGCCCGGCCACGCACAGGGCGATGCCGGTCAGCGTCAGCACGTCGGTCGAGAGCCCGCTCCCGGTCAGCTTCGCGGCGATCCCGCCGAAGTCGGTCGTGCCGGTCGCGCCGTAGATCATCGCCAGGCCGTAGAGCAGCGTCGCCGAGCCGACCGAGCCGACGATCAGGTACTTCAGCCCCGACTCCAGCGAGTGCTCGCGGCGCATTTCCGTGGCGCAGAGCACATACAGCGGGATCGACAGGAGCTCGAGGCCGATGAACAGCGCGACGGTGTTCTGGGCCGCGGCGAGCAGCGACATGCCGGCGACGGACGTGAGCAGCAGCGCGTGGAACTCGCCGTGCGCGGCTTCCTCGCGCGGCCCGTGAGCGCCAGGCCAGCAGCACCGTGCAGATGCCGCCCGTGATCAGCACGAGGTTGAGCACCAGCGAGAGCGCGTCGATGTGCAGCGCGCCGGAGACGATCGACTTGTCGGACGCCCCACTGCCAGATCGTCAGGCCGAGCGCCGCGCGCGAGCGCAACGAGGCTGAGGGCCGGCACGAGCTGGGCACGAACCCACTGCGAGCCGATCAGGCCGAACATCAGCACGATCACGGCGCCGCCGAGCAGCGCGATCAGCGGCGAGAGCCCGCCGAAGTCGACGTGCGGGCCCTTGAGGTGGGCGGTGGCCAGGAGCAGGGCGGTCATTCCTGCTCCTTGAAGCAGGCGACGAGCAGCGTGGCCGGCGAGCGTTCGCTCGAGCAGGTGGACGCGAGGAGTTGACCGTCGGCGCTCTGGGCGGCGAGGACGGCCCCCTTCACGGACCGTTCGCTGCGCTTCAGCGCCAGCTGCGGGTACAGCGCGAAGAACAGGATCACGAGCGTGATCGGCACGAGCACCAAGCCGTCGCGGACGCGTCATCTCGCGCGAGGTCACTCCCGAGCCGACGCGGTTGTGCATCGAGCGGATGAACAGCCGCAGCGCGTAGACGCTGGCCATCACGACGCCGGCGAAGGCGATGATCGCCAATCGCCTCCTTGGCTTTGAACACGCCGAGCAGGATCAGGAACTCGCCGACGAAGTTCCCCGAGCCGGGCATCGCAAGGGTCGCCAGCGAGACGATCAGGAAGATCGCTCGCCAGCAGCGGCGCGCGGAAGGCGATGCCGCCCATCCGGCGGATGTCTTCCGAGCCGCCCGCGCGGCGCGCGAGCAGGGCGATGATGAACAGCAGCGGCGCCACGACCAGGCCGTGGTTGACCATCTGCAGCAGCGCGCCCTGACGCTCCCTGCGCGTTCAGCGCGAAGATCCCCAGCGTGATGAAGCCGAGCTGCGCGACCGAGGAGTAGCCGGCGATCAGGCGGACGTCGGTCTGCGTGAAGGCCTGCAGCGAGCCGTAGATGATCGACAGCAGGCCGATCAGCAGCATCAGCGTCTGGAAGTGCACGGCCGCGCGCGGGAACAGCGGCAGCACGATCGCCAGGAAGCCGTAGGCGCCGACCTTCGAGAGCACGCCCGAGAAGACCATCAGCACCTCGACCGGCATCGCCCGGTAGCCGTCGGGCATCCAGCCGTGCAGCGGGAACGCGGGCATCTTGACGAGGAAGGCCGCGGCGAAGAGCAGGAAGATCCACTCCTGCGAGCCGGTTGCGAGCGGCGCATGCTGGAGGGCGGAGAGCGCGAAGTCGACGTGGCCGCCGTTCTGCTGGGCGCTGAGCACGCCGGCCGCGATCGCGCCGGCCAGCATCAGCAGCGAGCCGACGAGCGTGTAGATCACGAGCTTGGTCGTCGCTCGCACCCGTGTCGAGCCCTCGGGGTCGCGCCCCCAGGTGCCGATCAGGAAGTAGAAGGGGATCAGCATCAGGTCGAAGAAGGCGACGAACAGGATCAGGTCCTGCGCCAGGAAGGCGCCCAGCACCGCCGACTCGGCGAGCAGCAGCTGGAAGTAGAAGAGCCGCGCGCGCTCCGGCGGCCCGGCGGCGCGGAGGTTGGTGGCGAGCACGGCCGCCGCGAACAGCAGCGTGGTCAGTCGCCACGAGGACCACGTTCAGGCCGGTCACGGCGAGCTTGTAGTGGATGCCGAGCGCCGAGATCCACATCGTGTCGGTGACGTGCTGCAGGCCGCCGCCGGCCTTGTAGTCGGCGATGTAGGCGATCGCCAGCCCGAGCGCGGCGAGCGAGCCCGCGCACCGCGAGCAGGCCCGTCGGGCTCGACGGCCGCCGCACCCCTCCGCCGGGCGCCGTCGCGGGCGTCGCCAGGCGCGGCGCGCCGGCCGGGAGCAGCGCGCCGATCAGGCCGCAGGCCGCGGGGAGCCAGATCAGGATCGATAGCGGTGGCATCGTCGGTCAGCTCTGGAGGAGGAAGTAGAAGCCGACCGCCGCCACGCCGAGGACGAGCAGCGCCGCGTAGTAGCGCACGAAGCCGCTCTGCATGGCGCGCACCGCCGCCGAGCCGGCCCGCACGACGCCGGTCGTGCCGCCCACGATCGTCTCGTCGATCACCCGGCGCTCGAACACGTCGCTCGCGAAGCGCCCGGCGGCCAGCGTCGGTTTGACGACGACCACGTCGATCAGCTCGTCGAAGTACCACTTGTTGCCGGAACAGCCGGTAGAGACCCTTGAAGCGCTCGCGCAGCGCCTCGGCCGTGCCGGGCCGCTGCACCCACACGCGGTAGGCGATCGCGATGCCGGCCAGCCCGAGCACCGTGCCGAGGACCAGGCCGAGCACGAGCAGCCCGTCGCGGGTGTGGACTTCATACAGGGCGGAGGTCGCGAAGCTGGGCTTCAGGAAGTCGTCGATCACGAAGTCGACTTCGGGGATCTGCAGCAGGCCGACGCCGACCGCGCCGACCGCCAGCACGCTCATCGCGACCTTCATCGGCAGCGCCCGCTCGGCGATCGTGTGGTGGGGGCCGGGGAAGCCGACGTCGGTGTCCTCGGCTTCGCCGTTGGCGGGGTTGCGGGGCGGGTCCTCGTGGTGCAGGTGCCCTTCGGCGAGCTCCCGCGCCTCGGGCACGCGCTCGCCGAAGAAGGCCCTGAAGATCATCCGGAACGTGTAGATCGCGGTCAGGAAGGCGCCCAGGTAGCCGACGACGTAGAGGGCCCAGTGCCAGCCGCCGAGCTCGCCCGTCACGAGCAGGATCTCGTCCTTGGAGAAGAAGCCCGAGAAGGGCGGGATCCCCGAGAGGGCGAGGCCGCCGATCAAGAAGCAGCCGTAGGTGAACGGCATCACCTTGCGGAAGCCGCCCATCCTGTCCAGCGACTGCTCGCCGCCCATCGCGCCGATGATCGAGCCGGCGCCCATGAACAGCAGCGCCTTGAAGAAGGCGTGGGTCATCAGGTGGAACATCCCCGCCGCATAGGCACCGACGGAGACGCCCATGATCATGTAGCCGATCTGGGACATCGTCGAGTAGGCGATCACCCGCTTGATGTCGGTCTGGGCCAGCGCGATCGTGCCGGCGATCAGCAGCGTGGCGGCGCCGATGATCGCCCCGACGTCCTGCGCGGCGGGGGCTCGTTCGAACAGCGGGTGCATGCGCGCGATCAGGTACACGCCCGGCCGTGACCATCGTCGCGGCGTGGATCAGCGCGCTGACCGGCGTCGGGTCCTTCCATCGCGTCGGGCAGCCACGTGTGCAGCGGGATCTGCGCCGACTTCGCGAACGCGCCGACCAGCAGCAGCAGGCAGCCGGCCACCAGGTCGCCGTCACCGGTGCTGCCGTGGCCGAACGCTCCTGCTTCGGTCAGGTGGAAGGTGCGCAGCAGTTCCAGCGTGCCGGTGTGCTTGAAGATGAAGTACGTGCCCAGCACCAGCCCGACGTCGCCGACGACGTTGATCACGAACGCCTTGAGCCCCGCCGCCGTGGCGGTCTTGCGGCGGTACCAGAAGGAGATCAGCAGGTAGGAGGCGGCGCCGACGAAGGCCCAGCCGATGATCAGCAGCAGGAAGTTGCCGGCCAGCACCAGCAGGAGCATCGAGAAGACGAAGAAGTTCAGGTAGGAGAAGAAGCGGCAGAAGCCCCGGTCTTCCTCCATGTAGGAGACCGAGTAGAGGTGGATCATCGTCGAGACCCCGGTGACGATCAGGATCATGAACACCGACAGCGGATCGACCAGGATCTGGACCTTCGCGTCGATCCCCGACCGTGGCGGCGTAGTTCCAGAGCGAGGAGACGAGCTGGCGGTGCGAGGCCGGGTGGTCCTGCAGCGACACAGCGTCGCGATCGACGCCACGAAGGACAGCCCGATCGCCACCGTCCCGACCCAGCCCGCCGTGCGTCCTCCCAGCACGCGGTATCCGCAGGCGATCGCGAGCGATCCCAGCAGCGGGAACAGCAGCACCAGCCAGGCGTAGGTCGTCGTGCTCACTAGCCCTGCAGCTCTCTGAGCTCATCGACGTCGATCGGCAGTTTGCGCCGGTAGATCGCGACGATCATGCCGAGCCCGACCGTCACCTCGCAGGCCGCGACGGTCATCACGACGACCGCCAGGATCTGCCCGTCGCCGTTGCCCCACATCCGCGAGAAGGCGATCAGCGCGAGGTTCGCCCCGTTCAGCATCAGCTCGAGGCAGAGCAGCACCACGAGCGGGTTGCGCCGCGTCATCACGCCCACCGCGCCGAGCGCGAAGACAATCGCGGAGACGGCCAGGTACCAGCCGATCGTCACCCTCTGCGCCCCCCGACTCCCTCGGCGGTCGTGCCGCTGCTCTTCGGGCGCAGCAGGTCGAGCGGCGTCAGGCGATGCTGCTCGGGGTCCTCATCGCCGAGCCCGCCCCGGCGGCGGGCCAGGACGACGGCGCCGACCGCCGCGATCAGCAGCAGGAACGATGCGATCTCGAATGCCAGCAGGAAGCGCGTCAGCAGCAGGTTGCCGATGTAGGCCGGCGTGCCGAAGGCGCGCGGCCCGGGGGCGTAGCCCGCGCCGTAGGAGTCCACCGCCTCCAGGCCCGTGCCGAGGAGCGCGATCAGCAGCTCCACGAGCAGCGCCCCGCCGAGCACGGCTCCTCCCAGGCGGAGAGCCGCGCCCGAGCCGGCGGACGCGCCGTGCAGCCGCTCGCCGATGCTCTCGCTCTCCCCGCCGACATAGGCCACGACGAAGACGTAGAGCACCATCACCGCGCCGGCGTAGACCACGACCTGCACGGCCGCCACGAACTCGGCCCGCAGCAGCAGGAACAGAACCGCCAGGGAGACGAGATGCCCGACCAGCGCGAGCACGCTGTAGAAGGGGTTGCGCAGCAGCACCACGCCGCGGCGCCCGTGATCGCCCCGATCGCCGCGATGAAGAAGAGAACGGCGCTCACCGTCCGGCCCCTTTCTTCGGTGGCGGAGTCGTTTCACGGCAGCGTTCGCCTGCCGCGAAGCGGCGCGCGAACGATGACGTGAAACGACGAAGCCTCATTCGCCCTCGTTCCTCAGCGGCGTGCGTTCGATCGGCTCGGCCAGCAGCATCTCCTTGGTGAAGATCAGGTCCGTGCGGTCGTAGTCGGAGAGCTCGTAGTCGTGGCCCATCGTGATCGCGTCGAACGGGCAGGCGATCTCGCAGTAGCCACAGAAGATGCAGCGCGAGAGGTTGATCTCGTACACGGCCGCATAGCGCTCGCCGGCCGAGACCCGGTTCTCGGGCGTGTTCTCGGCGGCGACCACGCGGATGCAGTCAGAGGGGCAGGCGGCCGCGCAGAGCGAGCAGCCGACGCACTTCTCGAGACCGGCGTGCTCCCCGTTGGCGGGCACGTCCTCGAAGCGATGCAGCTTGTGGCGGCCGCGAAAGCGCGGGTAGACCGGGGTCTTCTCCTCGGGGTACTGGACCGTGACGGGCGTTTCGTGGAAGCGGCCGAAGGTCGTCCCGAGGCCGCGCAGGGTCTCGACGAAGATCCTCCAGGCGCTGCGCGAGGGCCCGGGCGCGGGCGAGCGCTGGACCTCGATCACGTCATCGCCGGGGCTCCAGGCTGCGACGTTCAAGCTCGCGGTGGCATTCGGGTCGACGGTGCTCATCAGTGCGCGGCCACCACCACGATCGCCGTCACCAGCGTGTTCAGGGTCGCCAGCGGCAGCAGCACCTTCCAGCCGAAGCTCATCAGCTGGTCGTAGCGCAGCCTCGGCAGGGTGGCCCGCACCCAGATGAACAGGAACGTGACCAGGGACATCTTGAACAGCACCACGAACGGGTCGACCCAGCCGGGCGGGTGGATGCCGAAGGGCAGCAGCCAGCCGCCGAGGAAGACCGTCGTGACGATCCCCGAGACGACGATCACGTTGAGGTACTCGGCGAAGTAGTAGGAGGCGAAACGGCCGCCGCCGAACTCGGTGTTGTAACCCCCGACGAGCTCGGCGTCCGCCTCGGTCAGGTCGAAGGGGGCGCGGTTGGTCTCAGCGAAGCTGGCCACGAGGAAGATCAGGAAGCCGAACAGCTGCGGGACGACGTACCACATGCCTTTCTGCGCCTCGACGATCCCGGTCAGCGACAGCGTCTGCGCGGTGATGATGACTCCCACCAGGGCGAGGCCTTGGGCGACCTCATAGGAGATCAGCTGCGCGGCTCCACGCATCGAACCGAGGAACGAGTACTTCGAACCCGAGGACCAGCCGCCGAGCATGATCCCGTAGAAGGCGATGCCCCCGAGGGCGAACAGGTACAGGGGGCCGATCGAGACGTCGATCCCGTACAGCCCGACCTTCGTGCCGAAGATGTCCTGCGTGTTGCCGAAGGGGATGATCGCGAAGGCCGCCACGGCGGTCAGGATCGAGATGATCGGGGCGAGCGCGAACAGGAACCCGATCGAGGTGGTCGGCCGGAACTGCTCCTTGGTCAGCAGCTTGAGGATGTCGGCGAGCGGCTGCAGAGCGCCGTAGGGGCCGACCCGGTTGGGCCCGTAGCGGCTCTGGAAGCGGCCCAGCAGCTTGCGCTCCGCGAGCAGCACGATCGGGACCAGCTGCAGGCCGATCGCGAAGATCACGATCGCCTTGAGGATCTGGATCCACCAGGGCTCGTAGTAGCCGACCGTGGCGATCATCCGCTCACCAGCTCACGCCGCGGTGAGAGAAACTCGAGCGCCGGGGAGTGCTCCACCTCGGGGGCATCCCAGACCGAGCGGAACCCCGCGATCTCCCGGGCCCGCAGCGCCACGTCCGGGTCCGCGTCGCGCTCGGCCAGCGCCGGCGTCGGCCCCTCGGCGGCGCCACCCGGCCGGGAAGCTCGCCGCGGCCTCGCCCTCCTGCCAGCGGCGCCCTCGCCCGCCGAGCGCCTCGAGCGTCAGCCCGGCATAGAAGGGAACCGACTCGAACAGCCGCCGTGAGACCGTCGCCGCGCTGAGCACGTCGAGGTCGAGCCCGACGCGCAGAGCCAGCTCGGAGATCACACGCCAGCCCGCCCGCACCTCGCCCGGCCGCGCGATCGCCGGGCGCAGGCGCTGCAGACGTCCGTCCGGATGCACGACCGTTCCCTCCTTCTCGGCGTAGACCTCGGCCGGGAACACGACGTCGGCGTACTCCGCGATCGTCTCGCTCATGAACTCGGCGTGCGCGACGACCGTTCCGGCGGCGGCCAGCGCGCGCCGCCACAGCTCGGCGTCCGGCAGCTCGCGCAGGGGGTCGCTCTGCAGCAGGTAGAGGGCTCCCAGCTCGCCGCCCACGAGCCCCTCGGCGATCGCCCGGGCGTCGCGGCCGCCCGCGCAACGGGGGCGCGGCGTAGCCGGGTCCCGCGTTCGGCAGCACGCCCGCCTCGCGCAGGCCGCGGCCGTTCGCACCGCTGGGGATCTCGAGCAGTCCCGCGCCCTCGACGCCCGCCATGCCGAGCCGCTCGGCGATCTGCAGCAGGGCGGCGCCGCCGGCGGCGCCGTCGGGCCCCGAGAGGAGCCGTTCGCCGAACAGGATCACGACCTCCCGGCGCTCCTCGGCGGAGCCCTCGGCCGGTGCGGGCCCCTCGAGCAGCGAAGCCAGCTCGCGCAGCCCGTCGGCGTCGCTGCCGGCCAAGCCTGCGAGCCGCTCGAGCTCGGCCTCGTCGGCCTGCGGGCCGAGGGCGGCCGCCAGGCCCGTGGCGAAGGCCGCCGCCTGTCCGGGGGCGAAGCGCAGCGACAGCCTCGCGGCTGGCCTCCAGGGAGGTCTCGGCGGGCATCGCCTGGGCCAGCGCCAGGTCGTGGCGGCGCACGCCCTTGCGCAGCCGCAGATCGAGGATCGGCGCGTCGTTGACCGGGTCGGCCGCGAGCACCAGCACGGCGTGGGCGAACTCGAGGTCGCTGACCCGGGCCTGCAGCGCCGGGGCGCCGAGCGCACGGTGCAGCTCGAGCGGCAGGGCGCCGCCGCGGCGGGAGTCCAGGTGCGGGGAGGCGAGCCCTCGCGCATCAGCCGCGCGAGCAGGTGGCCCTCCTCGCTCGTCGCCTGGCCGCCGGCGATCGCCGCGGCGCGCTCGCCGGCGCGGCGCAGGCCGTCGGCGGCCTCGGTCAGCGCGCGCTCCCAGGAGACCGGCCGCAGCTGGCCGCCGTCGCGCAGCAGCGGCTCGGTGATGCGCTCCGCGGCGTGGAAGGACTGATAGCCGAAGCGGCCCTTGTCGCACAGCCAGCCGTCCTCGACCCCCTCGTTGTCGCGTGCCAGCACCCGCAGCGCGCGCTCGTCGCGGACCGTGAGGCTGACGTTGCACTGCGCCGGGCAGAAGCGTGCAGACCGAGCCGGCACCCTCGATGTCCCACGGGCGCGCCCGGAAGCGGTAGGGGCGCGAGGTCAGCGCGCCGACCGGGCACAGCTCGACGATGTTGCCGCTGAAGGGCGCCACGTAGGGGTGGCCGTCGAAGGTCGCGACGTAGGAGTGCGCGCCGCGCTCGAGCAGCACGAGCTGGTAGTCCTCGGAGATCTCCTGGGAGAAGCGCACGCAGCGGTAGCAGAGGATGCAGCGCTCGCGGTCGATCGCGATCAGCGGCGAGAGCTCGAGCGGCTTGACGAAGTGGCGCTTGGGCTCGATGAAGCGGGAGATGCCGTTGCCCCAGCCGAACGTGATGTCCTGCAGCGGGCACTCGCCGCCCTTGTCGCAGACGGGGCAGTCGAGCGGGTGGTTGATCAGCAGGAACTCGACGACCGACTGCTGGGCGGTCTTCACGCGCTCGGTCTGGGTGTAGACGACCATGCCGTCCTTGACCGGCGTCGAGCAGCCCGTCTGCAGCTTCGGGATGCCCTCGATCTTCGACCAGGCACATCCGGCAGGCACCGACGGGGTTGCCGAGCTTCGGTTCGTAGCAGAACACCGGGATCTCGACGTCGCCGAGCTTGGCCGCGTCGACCAGCATCGTGTTCTCGGGCGCCTGCACCTCGAGTCCGTCGATCGTGAAGGTGATCGGTCTGCGGCTGCGGCCTGGGCACGGCTATGCGCCGCCTTTCGGCGCGCTCGGGTCCTCCTCGATTCGCGCCCGCTCCATGTGCGCTTCGAACTCGTCGCGGAACTTCGCGATCATCGAGCCGATCGGCATCGCCATCGCGTCGCCCAGCACGCAGAGGCAGTTGCCGATGATGTGCTCCTGGACCGAGGCCATGATCTCGAGGTCGATCGGGGTCGCGAGGCCGGTCTCGATCCGCTCGAGCATCTTCACCGTCCAGTTCGTGCCCTCGCGGCAGGGCGTGCACTTGCCGCATGACTCGTGCCGGTAGAACTTCGCGGTCTTCATCGCCACGTCGAGGATCGGCGTGGCGTCGTCGACGACGATGATCGCCCCGGAGCCGAGCATCGAGCCGGCTTTGCCGAGCGAGTCGAAGTCGTAGGGGACATCCAGGTCCTCGGCCGTCAGCACCGGCGAGGAGGAGCCGCCGGGGAACCAGCACTTGATGCCGCGGCCTTCGGGCGGCCCGCCGGCGAGGTCGTAGATGATCTCCCGCGAGGGGATGCCGAGCTCGATCTCGTAGTTGCCCGGGCGCTGCACGTGACCGGATACGGACACGAGCTTCGTGCCGGTCGACGTCTCCACGCCGAGCTTCGCGTACTCCTCGCCCCCCAGGCGGATGATCGTCGGGACCGTCGAGAGCGTCTCCACGTTGTTGATCAGCGTCGGTCCCTGGTAAAGGCCCTGGTTGGCCGGGAACGGCGGCTTCAGCCGCGGGTTGCCGCGCTTGCCTTCCAGCGAGTCGAGCAGGCCCGTCTCCTCGCCGCAGATGTATGCGCCGGCGCCGCGGTGCACGACCAGCGACAGCGAGTGGCCCGAGCCGAGGATGTCCTCGCCGACGTAGCCCGCCTCGCGCGCTTCGGCCAGCGCCGCGTCCAGGGCGTCGGCCTGCAGCACGTACTCGCCGCGGATGTAGATGAACGAGCGGCTGGCGCCGGCCGCGAAGGAGGCGATGACGATCCCCTCGATCAGCATGTGGGGCGTACTTCTGCATCAGTTCGCGGTCCTTGAACGTCCCCGGCTCGGACTCGTCGGCGTTGCACACCAGGTACTTGTCCATCGAGCCCTTCGGCAGGAACGAGACCTTCTTGCCCATCGAGAAGCCCGCCCCGCCACGGCCACGAAGACCCGACGCTTCGAGGCTCGCGAGCACGTCGGCGGGGTCCATCGCCAGGGCCTTGCGCAGCGACTCATAGCCGCCGCGCCGTTCGTAGACCGAGCGGGTCGACAGCCCGGGCTCGTCGATGTCGCTGAACAGGAGCATGGGGGAGGACGCCGGTGCGGCCATCAGCTCGAGTCCTCCTCCTCGAGCTCGGGCCGCTCCTCGATCGCGGCGGTCGGCCCGGGCCGTTCGCCGCCCGGCTCTCCGATCGCCGCGGCGGGGTCCTCGACCGTCAGCTCCAGGTTCGCCGCGCCGTCGTCCGGCAGGCCCTCGATCGGGTGCTCGGGGAACTCGCGGCTGTTGGCGCGGGGATCGGCTACCAGGCGCCGCGCGAGCTGGCGCTCGGGCAGCACCGGGCGCCCGGCATGGATGTCGGCGAGCAGCGCCGGCACGTCGGCCGGCGTCAGCGGCCCGACGTACACACCGTCGACGGAGGCCATCGGCGCGATGTCGCAGGCGCCGAGGCACTCGAAGGCGCGGACGTTGACCTCGGGGTCCTCGGCGGCGGCGGCGCGGGCGGCCTCGTAGAGCTCGTCGGCGCCGCGCAGCGAGCAGGAGATGTTGGTGCACACGTACACGCTGTGACGACCCACCGGCGTGGTCTCGAGCATGTCGTAGAAGCTCGCCACCGACTCCAGGTAGGCCGGCGTCAGGCGCATCACCGCGGCGACCTGCTCGATCGCCTCGGGCGAGCACCAGCCGTGCTCGCGCTGGGCCGCCGCGAGCGCCGGCAGCGTCGCCGAGCGGCGGTCCGGGTAGTTGGCCATGTGCGCTTCGATCTCCGCCCTCAGCGCGGCCGGGACCTCGGTCGTCTCCGGGTCGGGGATCTCCGCCGGCTCCTTCTCGAGATCGGCCGGCGTGTCCCATCCGAGCGGGCTCACCGGTCGATCCCCCCGAGGATCGGATCGAGCATCGCCATCGTCGCGATCATGTCGGCGATGTAGCTGCCCTTGACCATGTGCGAGGCGGCTTGCAGGTTCACGAAGGACGGGTCGCGCATGTGCACCCGCGCGGGCTTGGACGATCCGTCGGAGCGAACGAAGCAGCCGAGCTCGCCGCGCGGGGACTCGATCGGGAAGTAGACCTCGCCGGGGGGCACGCGGAAGCCCTCGGTGACGAGCTTGAAATGGTGGATCAGGGCCTCCATCGAGGTCGCCAGCTCATGGCGTGGCGGCAGCGCCACCTTGCGGTCGGTCGTGATGTGCGGGCCCTCGGGCAGACCGTCGAGCGCCTGTTCGATGATCTTCACCGACTCGTAGATCTCGGCCAGCCGCACGGCGTAGCGGTCGTAGTTGTCGCCCACCGTGCCCACCGGGATCTTGAAGTCGAAGTCCCCGTATGAGCAGTACGGGTCGGCCTTGCGCAGGTCCCAGGGATTTCCCGCGGCTCGCAGCAGCGGCCCGGTCACGCCCAGGCCGAGCAGCGTCTCGGCGTCCAGCGGGCAGGTTCCCCGCAGCCGCGCGAGGATGATCTCGTTCGAGTTGAGGATCGCGCTGTACTCGTCGGCCCGTTTCGGCATCACCTTCAGGAACTCGCGCAGCTTTCCCTCGAAGCCGGCCGGGATGTCCTCGATCACGCCGCCGACCTGGAAGTAGCGGGTGTGCATGCGCGCGCCGGAGGACATCTCGAACAGGTCGAGGATCATCTCGCGCTCGCGCAGGCAGTAGAGGAAGATCGAAACGGCGCCGAGGTCGAGCGCACTCGTGCCCAGCCAGATCAGGTGCGAGGCGATGCGGTTGAGCTCGAGATGGATCACCCGCAGGTACTGCCCGCGCGCGGGCACCTCCACCTCCACGAGCGTCTCGACCGCGCTGCAGTAGGCCATCGCGTTGAAGTAGTAGGCCAGGTAGTCCATCCGCTCGATGACCGGGATCACCTTCCAGTAGGCCTTGTCCTCGGCCGTCTTCTCGATCCCCGTGTGCACGTAGCCGATCACCGGTTTGATGTCCCGCACGATCTCCGACTGGAGGGTCACGAGCAGCCGCAGCACGCCGTGCGTGGCAGGGTGGTGCGGGCCGAAGTTGAGCGTCAGCAGCTCCTGACTCGTCTCGTGCTCGCCCACGTCCAGCGTCTGCTCGAGCTGGGAGAGGGTGACGCTCTGCTCGCGCCGCCGGTACTCGGACAGCGGCGGGTTCTCCGGCCGCGCTCACTCCCGCGCCTCCAGCCATTTGCGCTCATCGCGGGTGAAGATCACCGGTTCGCCGCCGACCGGGAAGTCGCGGCGCTGGGGGTGGCCCTCGTAGTCCTCGGGCATCAGGATCCTGCGCAGATCCGGGTGGCCGCGGAAGACGACCCCGAACATGTCGTAGATCTCGCGCTCCTGGTGGTCGGCCGTCGGCCACTCCGGCGTCACCGAGTCGACCTCGGGGTGATCGGTGGAAACCCGCAGCTTGACCGTGATGCGATCGACGCGGGCCATGTCGAGGAGCTCGTAGTGGACGCCCAGCCGCGGCTCCTCGGGGTAGTAGTCGACGCCGTGCACGCTGGCCAGGAAGGAGAAGCCGCGCTCGCGCAGCGAGCGCGAGCACCTCGCGGACCCGGTCGGGGTCGATCACGAGCGTCGCCCGGTCGCGGAAGTAGACCGTCTCGAGCGCCGCCTCGCCGAGGTCGGCCGCGAGCAGCTCGAGGCCCGTGGCGTCGGGCATCTAGGGCCGCTCCTCGGTGCCCGCCGCGTCGTAGCGCTCGCGCCAGCCGGCGTCAGGGTTGTCCTGCACGAGGTCGCGCAGCTTGAGCACGCCGTGCATCAGCGCCTCCGGCCGCGGCGGGCAGCCCGGGACGTGCACGTCGATCGGCATGAACTTGTCGGCCGGGACGAGCGCGTAGTTGTTGAACACGCCCATCGAGCTGCAGCAGGCGCCCATCGAGATCGCCCACTTGGGCTCGAGCATCTGGTCGTAGAGGCGGCGGATGATGGGCGCCATCTTGATCGACACGCGACCCGCGAGGATGATCAGGTCGGCCTGCCGGGGCGAAGCGCGGAAGGCCTCGAAGCCGAAGCGGGCGATGTCCATGCGCGGGCCGGCGGCATGGAACTGCTCCATCGCGCAGCAGGCGAGGCCGAAGGCCAGGGGGAAGAACGAGTTCGAACGGGCCCATGCGACCGCGGAGTCGAGGGTCGTCGTGACAACCCGTTCTTCGACGTAGCGTTCGAGCTCCTCGCCCTCGAGATGGGACGGCTGGTTGGGGCCTTCCAGCTCCGCTCCCCGCAGGAGCTGGTGGGCGTTCAGCTCGCGCACCCTCAGCTTCGCCGGGTCGACCGCGGCGTTGCCGAGGCGCTCCCGTTTCACTTCCACTCGAGTGCCCCCCGCCGCCACACGTAGACGAAGGCGACGAACAGCAGCACGACGAAGACGATCGTCTCGATCAGAGCGTAGGTGCCGTAGGCGCGCAGCTCGACGGCGATCGGATACAGGAACACGACCTCGATGTCGAACAGGATGAAGAGCATCGCGATCAGGTAGAAGGAGATCCCGAAGCGCATCCCCTGCTTGATCTCCGAGGGCAGTCCGCACTCGTAGGGGTCCTGCTTCTGCGGCGTCGACCGGCGCGGGCCGATCACCGAGTTGAGTACCGCGAAGGCTCCGCCGACAGCCCCTCCGAGCACCAGAAAGACGATCGCGGGGAGATAGCTGCGCAGCACCGGACGCTGTTATATCACCCTTGTGGCAGAGTGTTACATAGTGGCAATCGGCTCGAAATCGCCCCATGAATGAGGCCGTCGTCGCGGGGTGCTCTGGCGGTGGCCGTGCTGAACCTGATCCCCGGTCTCGACGGCCTGCTCGCGTTCTGGCTCGTCGACACGGACGGAGCGCCGGCGAGGATCTTCTGGCCGCTGCTGCGTGTCGGCCAGGGCTCGGCGCTGACACTCGCCGTGGTGGTCGGCTCGCTCGCCGTCGCCGGTCACTACTCGAACGACAAGCTCTTCTACCTCTACGCCCTGCTGCCGCTCGCGATCGCCTTCCTCGCCGAGCAGCTCCGGGTCGCGGCCGCGCAGGCAGTGCTCGACCAGCGCGGGCTCGAGGGGTCCGCCGCGGTGGCCGCGCTGGGGGAGTCCGAGCAGCATGCCCTGGTGGCGGCGATCATGCGCCGCGAGATCGGCGTGATGGCCGCCTCGGCACTGGTCGTGGTGTTCCTGGCGCTGCGTGCCGCCGGCACCGCGCACGGCTTCTGAGCCGCCCCCCGGCGCACCGGGGCCCTGGGCGGGCCTATATATTCCTGCCGCATGAAGGCCGCCGCCACGCTGCTGGTTCTGCTCGTCTGCGCCTCGGCGCTGGGCGCCTGCGGCTCGCAGGGCGTGCAGGTCGCCAAGACGAGCCCCTATCACCGCGGTGCGGTGCTGTTCCGCGACCACTGCTCGGGCTGCCACACGCTCAGCGTGGTCGGCGCACAGGGCTCGGCGACCAGCATCGCCAACCGCGTGAAAACGAACGGGCCGAACTTCAACATCCGCAAGGAGAACGCCCAGCAGGTCCTCTACGCGATCCAGAACGGCGGCTTCTCCGGGGCGATCATGCCGCAGAACATCGTCGTCGGCAAAGAAGCCGAAGAAGTCGCGAACTTCCTGGCCAAGTACTCCGGCAGCCAGAAACAGAACGTGCCGGCGACGAACATCCCGCAGGAACCGTCCAGCGAAGCTGCGGGCAGCACGCAGCCCGCGGCCGGCAGTCCCACCACGAGCACCGAAACCACGGGCGCCGGAGGGACGGCGACGGCGCCCGCCAAGCAGCAGTCCACGTCGGGCAAATAGGCCCTCGGGCGGAGTCTCGCCTTGCTCGACATCAGGCAGATCCGTGAGGACCCCGACGGCGTCCGCGCCGCCCTCGAGCGCCGCGGCGGCGAGACCGCGGCGGCACTGGAGAAGGTCATCGAGCTCGATCGCCGCCGGCGCGCGCTGCTGCCCGAGCTCGAGGGCCTGCGCGCCGAGCAGAACGAGGCCAACGACCGTATCCGAGCTGCCGCCGACGCCGAGCAGCGAGAGCGTGAGATCGAGGCGATGCGCGGCGTCGCCACTCGCGTCAAAGAGCTCGAGCAGGAGCTGGCGAAGGTCGAGGCCCGCCTCCAGGAGGCGCTCGCGCCGCTGCCCAACCTGCCCGACCCGAGCGCCGCGCCCGGTCCCGAGGACGAGCTCGTGCGCGAGGTCGGCGCCGTGCGGGAGCTCGGCTTCGAGCCCCGCGACCACCTCGAGCTGGCGGGCGAGATGATCGACATCGAGCGTGGCGCCCGGCTGTCCGGGTCGCGCTTCGCCTACCTGCGGGGAGCGCTCGTGATGGTGGAGCTGGCGCTGGTGCGCTGGGCGCTCGAGAGGCTTCAGGATCATGGCTTCGAACCGGTCATCCCGCCGGTGCTCGTGAGGGAGCGGGCGCTCTATGGCACGGGATTCCTGCCCGACACCGAGCAGCAGATCTACGCGGTGCCCGAGGATGAGCTGTTCCTGGTGGGCACCTCAGAGGTCGCCCTCGCCTCGCTGCACGACGAAGAGATCCTCGAGGCCGAGCGCCTGCCCCTCCGCTACGCCGGCTTCTCGCCCTGCTTTCGCCGTGAGGCCGGCGCTGCCGGGCGCGACACCCGCGGCATCTTCCGGGTGCACCAGTTCGACAAGGTGGAGATGTTCAGCTTCGTCGCGCCGGAGGACTCCGCGGCCGAGCACGAGAGGATCCTGGCGATCGAGGAGGAGCTTCTCGGCGAGCTGGGCCTGCCCTACAGGGTGGTGAACATCGCCGTCACCGATCTCGGCAACTCGGCCGCGAAGAAGTTCGACTGCGAGGCGTGGCTGCCGAGCCAGGGGCGCTACCGCGAGCTGACCTCCTGCTCGAACACGACCGACTACCAGGCCCGCCGCCTCAACATCCGCATGCGGGGCGACAAACGCACCCGGGCCCCGCACACGCTGAACGGCACCGCGGTCGCCGTCGGGCGCACGATCGTGGCGCTGCTGGAGAACGGCCAGCGCGAGGACGGCAGCGTCGAGCTGCCCGCCGCGCTCGCTCCCTACGGCGCCCCTGCCGAGCTACGCGCTTAGCGCGGCGCCCCTCGGCGCTCAGCCGATGTGGAAGAGGATCGACCGCGGCTTGCCGCTGCTCGGCGTGAGCGTCAGGCGGTAGAGCCCCGAGCCGAGCCGCCTGGCACCCGGCAGCCGCGCGACGTTGCGCCCGGGAAGGGCCGTGATGCTCGTCGGGTGCCCGATCGTGACCCAGCGGGTGTGGTGATGCTTGCGGACGCGCCGGGCGAGCGTTACGCGCAGCGGCGCGATCAGGTTGCAGGTGAAGGCGAAGGAGACCTTGCCGGTGCTCGGACGACGGTCGAGCGCGATCACGGAGGTGCTCGTGAGGCCGAGCCCGCTCAGCAGGACCGGGACCTGCACGTTCGCCGGAGTCGCCGGAGGCCCGGGTGCGGCGGCGCCCGGGGACGCCCCGGAGGAGGGCGGGGGGGCTTCTTCTTCGCCGGCTTCACCGGCCGCCGGCACGAAGGCGAGAACCCCGTTGGGTGTGCCGACGCCGCTCGGTCCGTCGTAGCCCGGGCCGGCGAGGCAGGCGAGGGCCGAGGCGCAGCTGGCCGCCGCCTCTTCGGCGGCCGAGCAGGTGGAGAGCCCGGTTTCTTCGTCGAAGGGCGTGCCGCATTCGCCGTTGGAGCCGACCGTCACGTCGTGTAGCCCGGCCGGCGCGTTGAGCAGTGAGCGGTAGAGCGTCCGGGCGGGGTAGGCCACGCCGCCAGAGCCGCCGGCGAGGGCGAACACGGAGGCGACGATCGGCGAGGCGAGGCTGGTGCCGCCATAGGTGCACCATTCCGCGATCGTGTGGATCACGCCGCCTTCTTCGTAGATCTCTTCGCATTCTTCGCCCGGCAGGTCGGTGTCCCGGATCACCACACCCGTGTACGGATCGGCATCGGCGGAGACGTCGTTGGCGGCGCGGGCGGGGCCGCAGCCGACCGAGCTCCAGTCGGCCGTTTCCCGCTGCCATAGAGGTGCGGCGAAGACGCTGCTGCAGCCACCCCCTGATGCTCCCGAGCCGTTCCAGACGGTCTCGCCCTGCCAGCCGCCGCCGATCCCCAGCGTGTGCAGCCGGGTACCGCCCACGGCGACGACGTCCGGGTGCGATGCGGGGAAGCTCGTGAATTCCCCTTCGCCGCTGTCCCATTCGCGGTAGCCGCTGTCGCCCGCCGAGGCGGTGATCACCGTGCCGGGGTGGTTGAAGCTTTCCCGTTCGCTGCCACCCGCGAATTTCTCGGGCGCGCCCCACGAGTTCGAGATCTCCTGTGCGCCCAGCAGCACGGCGCGCCGCTCGGCTGCGGCGAGGTTGCTGCTGGACGGGTTGCTCGCCTCCACCAGCAGGATCTTGCAGCTCTGGCAGACCGCATGAGCGGTCTGCACGTCGAGCGATATCTCAACGCCCCAACCGATCGCTTCGGCGGCTTTGTTCCGTTCGGACACAGTGCCTTTGGTAGCCGCCTGGAGTTCCCCGAGCGAGGTCGGGAAGGGCACTTCGACTTCAGAGCCGGTCTGCCCGACCTTCTTGAAGCAGCCGTTGGCGGTGGTGCATGGGGGCAAGCCGAATTCTTCGTCGTAGGTCTGCAGGTCGGCCTCGGCGGTCGGGTCGTTGTAGGCGTCGACGAGGGCGATCGTCTGCGTCGACGGTGCCGACGTGGGCAGCGCGTAGGCGGCGTGGAGGTCCTGGGGGCGGTAGCCGAGGAAGCCGCCCGCCGGGGTCAGCGCCGTGGCCCGCGCGGTGGCCGCGTTGCGGACGATCCCGAGCGGGTGCCTGCGGCGCCGCGCTTCGGCTGTGATCGGGATCAGCTGCAACGCCGTGCACGCCGCGAACCCTGGCTTTGAAGCGCGGCAGGCAGCGCGGGCGCCGTAGTCGGATTCGGGCAGCGGCGCCACGGTTTCCGCGCGCGCGGCAGGCACCAGCAGGACCAGCGCGGCGGCCGCGGGCAGCAGGGGACGGGTGAATGTGCGCAGGGTTCTGCTCATGCTGCGGTCGTTCTCAAGTTTCGGTACCCGGCGCGCATCTCTTGAGTTCCGAAAGCATGAACGGACGCCGCCGGCCCTGCGTCACCGGATCGTCACACTCTGGTCACGCCGCAGTCACCCCCGCTGCGGGGGAAGGCTGGAGGATCACCTCTGGACGGCGGCAGCTTTGGGCGGCGGGCGAGCGCGGCGCCGAGCCTGTCCTGAGGGAGCGCCGCTGGACCGCGCCTGCAGAGCGCGGCGGCGGGACGGGACCACCTCCCGTCCCGCCCGCCATTACATTGCGGAGGGCGATGTCGGCATTCGGTTTCCTGCTCGCTCCGGAGCCGCCGCCACGGCGGGTGGGCGCCGCGGTAGCGCTGCTGCTCGTCGCCCTCTCCACGCTGATCATCTATCCGCTCCGCCACGTCGCGCCGGTCGCCTCGCTGAGCGTCGTCTACCTACCGGCCGTGCTGATCGTCTCGATCATCTGGGGGGGCGGCCTGGGGATGCTCACCGCGTTGCTCAGCGCCGCTGCGTTCAACTTCTTCCACCTGCCGCCCACGGGGCAGTTCACGATCCGCGACTCGCGCAACTGGGTAGCCCTGATCACCTTCTTCGTCGTTGCCGGGATCGCGAGCTCCCTGGCCGAGGTCACGCGCGCGCGCACCCGCGACGCCCAGGAGCGCCGCCGCGAGGCCGACCTCGCGGCGGAGATGGCCCGGCTGCTGCTCCGCGGCGAGGATCTCTCCCGGGCGCTGCCGACGGCCGCCGCGCGGCTCTCCCAGATGCTCGACCTCAGCTCCGCCGCGATCGAGATGGAGGCCGTCGAAGGCGACGAGCGGCGGATCGCCTTCCCGCTGCGCGAGGGCAGCAGCAGGATCGGCACGCTGCTGGTCGGCTCCGGCACCTCGGAGGCGAACCTGCGCCGGCTCCAGGAGCGGGTGGTGCCGGCCCTGGAGGCGCTGCTGAGTGCGGCGCTCGAGCGGGAGAACCTGCTCGGCGGCGTCGTCGAGACGGCCGCGCTGCGCCGCGCCGACTCGATCAAGACGTCGTTGCTGCGCGCGGTGTCGCATGATCTTCGCTCGCCGCTGACCGCGATCACCACGGCCGGCGAGGCGCTCAAATCGCCCTCGTTGACCGATACCGAGCGCGTCGAGATGGCCACGGTCATCGAGGAGGAGGCGATGCGCCTCGCACGCCTGGTCGACAACCTGCTCGACCTCTCGCGACTTGAAGCGGGCGCCGCCGAGCCGCGCCGCGACTGGGTGTCGGTCGACGAGCTGATCCGCACGGCGGTCGCCGAGCTCGGCGCGCCCGCGGACTTCGCGCTCTCGATCGACCGCGACCTGCCGCTGGTGCTGATCGACGCCGTGCAGATGGAGCGGGCGTTCGTGAACGTTCTCGAGAATGCGCGCCGGCACTCCGGTGGGCACCCGGTGTCGGTGCGGGCGAGGGCCGTGCGCTCGCTGTCAGATCGCCGCCGCGCCGGGGAGGTGGGCGCGGGCGGCGATCGGCTGATCGTTCGGATCGTCGACCGCGGCCCGGGCATCCCGCCGGCGCAGCTGGAGCGTGTGTTCGAGCCCTTCTACCGCGCCGGTACGCCCGGCGGAGAGCACCGCGGCTCGGGCCTGGGGCTGGCGATCGCCCGCGGCTTCACCGAGGAGAACGGCGGCACCCTGCACGTGGAGTCGCTCCCGGGCCAGGGGGCCACGTTCGTGTTCGAGCTGCCCCTCGGCGACCCCGCGGGGGCCGATGCACGGACGGGCTCTGGCGACGGCACCGGCGAGCAGGCCCCGGTTGCGCCGGCCCCTGCCGACGGGCGTGGCGCGTGAGCCCGGCTGGAGAGCCGCAGCCGGAGGAGCGCGCCGCGACGAGGATCCTCGTCGTCGACGACGAGCCGCAGATCGTCAGAGCACTGAAAGTCGTGCTGCGCGAGGCGGGCTTTCAGGCCGTGGCCGCCGAAACCGCCTCCGAGGCGCTCGACCTCGCGGCGGTGCGCCCTCCGGAGGGCGCGATCATCGACCTCGTGCTGCCCGATTTCGACGGCGTCGAGCTGACGCGCCGCCTGCGGGAGTGGAGCGAGATGCCGATCCTCGTGCTCTCGGCGATCGGCGAGGAGGCGCAGAAGGTCAGAGCCCTGGAGGCCGGCGCCGACGACTACATCACCAAGCCCTTCGGCACCCGCGAGCTCGTCGCGCGGCTGCAGGCCGCCCTGCGGCGGGCGGGGCGCGCAGAGGAGGAGCCGGTCGTGTCGGTCGATGGGCTCGAGGTCGACCTCGCTGCGCACGTCGTGCGCCGCGACGGCGAGACGATTCACCTGACCCCGATCGAGTTCGACCTGCTGCGCGTCCTGATCCGCAACCGCGGGAGGCTGATGACCCACCGCAAGCTGCTCGTCGAGGTGTGGGGCCCCGAATACGTCGACGACATCCAGCCGCTGCGCACCCACATCGCGCGGCTCCGCGGGAAGATCGAGCCGCAGGGCAGCGCAGCCCCTCGCTACATCGTGACCGACCCGGGTGTCGGTTACCGCTTCGCCGGCTGACCGGCGTCACGAAATCGTTATGCCCTCGCTGGCGATCGTTATGTCGGCGTGACGCGCGCCGTCCAATAGTGACGGCATGGACGTCCTGGCAGTGGTCTTGGCCCTTGCTGTGTTCGCTCTCCTGATCCTGCTGATCGAGGGAGTCGACCGGATATGAGCTTTGCGACTCCCGTCGGCTTCGTCATCGCGCACATGAGCGGCGCCGACTTCTTCGGCCTCGTCGTGTCCGTGCTCGTGATCATCTACCTGTTCTACGCGCTGATCCGCGGAGAGAAGCTCTGAGATGACGTTCAGCGGTTGGTTGACGATCGTCCTCTTCGCGGTGATCCTGACGGCGGTCGCACTACCGCTGGGCAGTTACATGGCAAAGGTCTACACGGGCGAGCGTGTCTTTCTGTCGCCGATCCTCGGGCGGCCAGAGCGGCTGATGTACCGAGTCCTGCGCGCAGACGTGACCAGGGATCAGGACTGGAAGGCCTACGCCAAGAGCGTGCTGATCTTCTCGGTCGCCGGCTGGCTTCTTCTGTACCTGATCCTTCGCACCCAGAACGCGTTCTACGTTCCCCACGGCCTGAACCCTCTGGGCTTTCACTCCGCGCCGTGGAACGTCACGTTCAACACCACCTCGTCGTTCGTGACGAACACCAACTGGCAGTACTACGCCGGCGAGACGACGATGACCTACCTGAGCCAGATGCTCGGCCTGGCGGTCCAGAACTTCGTCTCAGCCGGCGTGGGCATCTGCGTCGCCGCCGCGCTGATCCGCGGCATCATCGGGCGCACCGGAAAGGGGATCGGCAACTTCTGGAAGGACATCGTGCGCACGATCCTGTACGTGCTCCTGCCGATCTCGATTCTCGGCGCGCTCGTGCTCGTCTCTCAGGGCGTCATCCAGACGTTTCACACCTACCTCACGGCCCACACCGTGACCGGGCTCACCCAGTCGATCGCGATGGGCCCGGTCGCCTCGCAGGAGGTCATCAAGGAGCTCGGTACCAACGGGGGCGGCTTCTTCAACGTCAACTCGGCGCATCCGTTCGAGAATCCGACCGCGTTCACCAACTTCTTCGAGATGCTCCTGGTGCTGATCATCCCGGCTGCGCTCGTCTTCATGTACGGGCGCATGACGGGCAACCGGCGTCAGGGCCACACCGTCTACGGCGTGATGATGTTCATGTTCCTCGGCGCCGTGATCGTCGCCTACATCGCCGAGGCCCATGGCTCACCGGCACAGCACGCTGCGGGCCTTCACACGCACGTCATATCCGGCTCCGCAGGTGGCAACATGGAAGGCAAGGAGCAGCGCTTCGGGATCGCCGGGTCGGCGCTGTTCGACGTCGTCACGACTGTCACCTCCTGCGGCGCGGTCAACAGCGCGATCGAGTCCTTCACCGGCATCGGCGGCGCCGTGCCGATGGCCAACCTGTCGGCCAGCGAGGTGATCTTCGGCGGCGTCGGCACGGGGCTCTACTCGATGCTCCTCTACGTCCTGCTGGCCGTGTTCATCGGCGGCCTGATGGTCGGCCGCACGCCCGAGTGGCTCGGCAAGAAGATCGAGGCCAGAGAGATCAAGCTGTCCGGTCTGGCGATCCTGATCACCCCGCTGGCCGCGCTGTTCGCCACCGCCCTGGCCGTCGCAAGCCACGCCGGGCGCGCTTCGATCTCGGAACTGGGGAAGGGACCGCAGGGCTTCTCCGAGAGCTTCTACGCCTACCTCTCCCAGGCGAACAACAACGGCTCGGCGTTTGCCGGATACACGGGTTTCATCCAGCCGAACGCCGGCAACATCGGCTCCCACGGCGTGACCTTCGCCGATGTGCTCGGTGGGCTGGTGATGTTGTTCGCGCGCTTCGGGCCGATTGTCGTCACGCTCGCCGTCGCGGGAGCGCTGGCCGGTAAGCGTGTGACGCCCACCGGCCTTGGCACGATGCGCACCGACAACCCGACCTTCGGGGTGCTGCTGATCGGCGTCGTGATCCTCGTCGGCGCGCTGACCTTCTTCCCCGCCCTGCTGCTCGGCCCGATTGTGCAGGGCCTGACCACAACTCTGTACTGACATGCGCCGCGACATCGTCACATCCATCATCGCGATCATCGTCTTCACAGTGATGCTCGGGCTGGTCTACCCGCTCGTGATCACGGGCGTCAGCCAGGTCGCCTTCCCCGGCAACGCAAACGGACAGAAGGTCTACGTGAACGGCAAGCTCGTCGGCTCGAAGATCATCGGCCAGAGCTTCAAGCGTCCCGTGTTGGAAAAGAACGGCAAGCCGAAGGAAGAAGAAGAAGAACTAGTCACCGAAGCGGACCCGCGCTACTTCCAGTCGCGTCCCTCGGCGACCGAAGGGGGGGCATACAACGCGGCGGCCAGCACGTTCTCCAACCGCGGTCCCAACGACAAGGTGACCAAGGAAGAAGACGAAGCAAACGTCAAGGAATACCTCGAACTCAACAAGCCCTACGACGCGGGCCTGACCGTCGCGCAGGTGCCCGTGGACGCGGCCAACACGTCCGGCTCGAACCTCGACCCCGAAATCTCACCGGCGAACGCCTGGATCCAGGCACATCGCGTCGCCGCCAAGCGCGGCATGTCGCTGGCCGCTGTGATGGGTCTGATCTCCAAATACACCGACTCACGGGGACTGGGCTTCTCCGGGGAGCCGGGAGTGAACGTGCTCGAGCTGAACCTGGCCCTCGATCGTCTCAGCGGAGGAACGCACTGATGTCCGCACCGGTACCCGCCACCCATGAACGCCAGGCCGTATCCCTGTTCCAGCGCGACATCGTCGGCCACGCTCTGATCGACAGCTTCAAGAAGCTCGACCCGCGCGTGCAGATCCGCAACCCGGTGATGTTCGTCGTCGAGATCGGCTCCGTGATCACTACCGTCACATGGCTGATCCAGGTGTTCGGGGGCAAGCCGCTCGGCGGCGGCCACGAGCCGGCCTGGTACACGTTCGTGATCTCGTTCTGGCTGTGGCTGACGGTGATCTTCGCCAACATGGCGGAGGCATTCGCCGAGGGCCGCGGAAGAGCTCAAGCCGAGACCCTGCGCACGATGCGCAAGGAGACCGTGGCGCGGATGCGCGACGGCTCCACCAGAGCGGCCTCCGAGCTGACGCGCGGCGATGTCGTGATCGTGCCGGCGGGCGAGCTGATCCCCGGCGACGGCACCGTGATCGAGGGCATCGCGACGGTGGACGAGTCCGCGATCACCGGCGAGTCCGCGCCCGTAATCCGCGAGTCCGGTGGCGACCGCAGCGCGGTCACGGGCGGCACGCGCGTCACCTCGGATGAGATCGTGGTCGAAATCACCCAGGAGCCGGGGCAGTCGTTCATGGATCGCATGATCGCCCTCGTCGAGGGCGCCGAGCGGCGCAAGACTCCCAACGAGATCGCCCTCAACATCCTGCTCGCCGCGCTCACCTTGATCTTCGTGATCGTCGTCGCCACGCTGCGCCCGTTCGGCCTGTTCTCAGGCACGACGATCTCCGAGACGACCCTGATCGCGCTGCTGGTCGCTCTGATCCCGACCACGATCGGCGCGTTGCTCAGCGCGATCGGCATCGCCGGCATGGACCGTCTCGTCAGACGCAACGTGCTGGCCCTCTCCGGCCGCGCCGTCGAGGCGTCAGGCGACGTCGACGTGCTGCTGCTCGACAAGACCGGCACGATCACGATCGGCAACCGCCTGGCCTCCGAGTTCGTCCCGATGCCCGGCGTGCCGGAGTCCGAGCTGGCGGAGGTGGCGCAGCTCGCCTCGCTCGCAGACGAGACCCCGGAGGGGCGCTCGATCGTCGTGCTGGCCAAGCAGTACGGCATCCGCGAGCATGACATGACCACGCTGCACGCCGAGTTCGTTCCGTTCACCGCCCAGACACGCATGAGCGGCGTCGACCTCGACGGTCACCAGCTGCGCAAGGGAGCGGGCGACGCGATCATCGACTTGGTGGTCCGTGAAGGAGGATCCCCGCCGCCCGAGCTACAGGCACAGCTGGACCGCATCGGCAGCGAGGGTGGCACGCCACTCGCCGTCTCCCGCGACAGCCAGGTGCTCGGGGTGATCTACCTGAAGGACACGATCAAGGAGGGAATGAAGGCCCGCTTCGACCAGCTGCGCGCGATGGGCATCAAAACCGTGATGGTCACCGGAGACAACCGGCTGACCGCAGCGAAGATCGCCGAAGAGTCGGGCGTCGACGACTTCCTCTCCGAAGCCACCCCCGAGCGCAAGCTCGCGCTGATCCGCGAGCAGCAGGCCGACGGACGCCTCGTCGCGATGACCGGCGACGGCACCAACGACGCCCCGGCCCTCGCCCAGGCCGACGTCGGCGTGGCGATGAACACGGGCACACAGGCCGCGCGCGAGGCCGGCAACATGGTCGATCTCGACTCCAACCCGACGAAGCTGATCGAGATCGTCGAGGTCGGCAAGCAGCTGCTGATCACTCGCGGTGCGCTGACGACCTTCTCGATCGCCAACGACGTCGCCAAGTACTTCGCGATCCTGCCGGCTGTCTTCATCGGCACCTACGCGGCCGTGCCGGGAGGCAAGGGCCCCCTGCACGTGCTGAACATCATGAACCTCGGCACGCCCCAGAGCGCAATCGTCTCGGCGATCATCTTCAACGCGCTGGTGATCCCGCTGCTGATCCCGCTGTCGCTGCGCGGCGTCCGTTACCGGCCGATCGGCGCGAGCGGGCTGCTGCGACGCAACCTCCTGATCTACGGGCTGGGCGGCATCATCGCCCCCTTCATCGGCATCAAGCTGATCGACCTGATCGTGCACAACCTGCTCGGAGGGTGAGCGGCGCGCCCCCTCACCATTCTGGTAGGAGCTTGCGATGGGCGCACCGGAACCTAACACCCGGGGTCGCCTCAGGGTCTTCATCGGTATGGCTGCGGGGGTCGGCAAGACCTATCGCATGCTCCTGGAGGGTGATGCTGAGAAGCAGGCGGGCCGGGATGTCGTGATCGGCCTGCTGGAGACGCACGGCCGGGCGGAGACGGCCGAGGTAGCGGCCGGGCTCGAGGTTGTGCCGCGCAGGAACGTCCGTTACCGAGGCGCCTCCCTCGAGGAGATGGACCTGCCGGCGATCATCGCCCGCGCGCCTGAGCTGTGCCTGATCGACGAGCTCGCCCACACCAACGCCCCTGGCACCGAGCACGCCAAGCGCTACGACGACGTCGAGCAGGTGCTCGACGCGGGTATCGACGTCCTCTCGACCCTCAACGTGCAGCACCTGGAGTCACTCAACGACCACATCACCGAGCTGAGCGGGATACGCGTGCGCGAGACGATCCCCGATGCGATCCTCGGCCGCGCCGACCAGGTGGTCCTGATCGACCTCACTCCGGAGGCGCTGCTCGAACGGCTGCGTGCCGGCAAGGTCTACCCGCAGGAGCGGATCGACGCGGCGCTCAACAACTTCTTCCGCATCGAGAACCTGGCCGCGCTGCGCGAGGTCGCACTGCGCCAGGTGGCCGAGGAGGTCGGCGCCAAGCGCCTCACCACCGAGTTCGTCGGCTCGCGCGAGGAGAGCCTTGCCGCCGACGCGCCCCAGGCGGTCGGCGAGCGCCTGCTCGCGCTGATCGAGCCCTACCCGGGCGCACAGCGGCTCGTCCGCCGGGCCTGGCGCTCGGCCCAGCGACTCGGCGCCGACCTCGATCTTCTCTGGGTTCGCCCACCGGGGCGAACCCTCTCCGAAGAAGAACAGAATTCGCTTGCGGCCCTCGGCCAGCTCGCATCCGTGCTCGGGGCGAGGATGCTCGAGGAGGAATCCGACGACGTAGCCGCCTCGATAGCCGACGTGGCAGGCCGGCGCGGAACAACCTACATCCTGATCGGCAGCTCACGTCCAGCGCGGGGGCTCGCGCGGCTGCGCAGGCCGCTGCCCCAACGACTGATGGAGCTGCTGCCCGGCGTCGACGTGCGCATCGTCGCCGACCGCTCACGCCGCACGGAGAGCGGGGAGCAGTGAGCGCCTTCACCGTCATCGCGATCGGGGCGGCCGCCGCTCTCGCGGGCATCGCGGCCGGCTATTGGCTGCCACCGCATGGCCGCCTCGCCTTCCGGGACAGGCCGCGCGCCGTGCGACGGATCCTGCTGCCGTTCACCGGACAGGCGATATCGAGGCGTTCATTCGAGGCCGCCGTGCGCCTTGCCAAGGCGGAGAACGCGACGATCATGCCCGCCTTCCTGGCCCGCGTGCCGATGAACCTGCCGCTCGACTCGGCCTTGCCGGTGCAATGCGCCGATGGGATGTCGCTGCTGGAGGCGATCGAGCAGCGGGCCGGTGCGCAGGGTATTCCCGTCGACTCTCGGGTGGGACGCGGACGCTCCCCCCGCGACGCCCTGCGCTCGCTCCTGGACGCGGAGCATTTCGACCGCATCATCGTGTCCGCAGACGAAGACCCACGCCGTGGCCTCAGCTATGAGGACCTGCGCTGGCTGCTGGAGAGGGTTCCCGCGGAGATCATGATCGTGCGGCCGGCGCCCGAGGACGAACGCCGCATCTCGGCCGAGGCGGTCGCAGGTCATTTCTGAGCTGGCCGGGCAGCTCGCGACAGTTGGGCTACCCCGCCGTGCCGCCCGGGGCGACTCGTATGTTTTCCGCATGGCGGTCGGCAAGGCGAGGTCAGAGCACCCCGATCGGGGCGGCGGGGGCGACTTCAGCTTCACGGTGCCGTGTCTCGACTCGCTCGATGAGAAGGCGATACGCGACCACCTCGCCAGCGACCACTTCTTCTGGCTGGACCTCGTCGCGCCGAGCGAGCAGGAAATCGAACACCTGCGCGATCTGTTCGGCTTCCATCCGCTGGCGCTCGAGGACACGCTGCACTTCGGACAGCGGCCGAAGCTGGACCACTACGGGGAGTACGTGTTCATCGTCTTCTACGGCGCCCGAGAGGACACGGCCGAGCGTCTGCGGCTGCAGGAGGTGCAGATGTTCGTCTCGGGCAAATACCTGGTGACGGTGCACCAGGACCCGCTCCCCGCGCTCGCCGATCAGCAGTCGCGCCTCGACGGCCAGCTGCTGCACAGCGAGCAGTTCCTGCTCTACCGGGTGTTCGACGCGCTGACCGACAGCTTCTTCCCGCCGCTCGCGCGGATGGACGAGGAGATCGACGAGCTCGAGGACGCGATCCTCGCCGTTCCCACCGACGCGCAGCTGCAACGCCTGTTCGCGATGAAGCGGACGCTGGTGGCGATGCGCAAGGTCGTCACGCCCCAGCGCGACCTGTTCGCGCGCTCGATCGATCAGCTCGCCGATCTGCCGGGCCTCGAGCTCGACGAGCGCGACTACTTCCGCGACGTCTACGACCACCTGATTCGCATCTCCGACCTGATCGACTCCTACCGCGACCTGCTCAGCGGCACCACCGACCTGTACCTCTCGACCGTCAGCAACCGCCAGAACGATGTGATGAAGCAGCTCGCGATCGTGGGCACGATCTTCCTCCCCCTGTCCTTCATCACGGGGTTCTTCGGGATGAACTTCAAATGGCTCGTGATCAAGGGCATCTCGCCGGACTGGACGTTCTTCGTGCTCGGCCTGGGCAGCATGCTCGCGACCTGCGTGCTGTTGATCCGCTTCTTCAAGCGCCGCGGCTGGATGTAGGCCCGGCGCGGCCGGGCCGCTAGACCAGCGCCGCGGCGAGGGCCATGGCGAGGTACAGGGCGACGAGCGTCGCGCCCGATCGCCACGTCGATCGTCCCCGCGCGGTCAGCGCCGCCGCGCCCAGCCCCGCCACGGCGAGCGCCACGAGCTCGAAGGCGTTGAAGACCATCGCCATCGGGGCGGGGCCGATCGCGAAGGACAGCAGCACCACGACCGGGGCGAGCAGCAGGCCGACCTGCGCGGCCGAGCCGACGGCGATGCTGACCGACAGGTCCATCTTGTCCTTCGTCGCCGCCACCACCGCCACCCAGTGCTCGGCGGCGTTGCCGACGATCGCCACCACGATCAGGCCGATGAAGAACTGCGAGAGGCCGAGCTCGCTCGAGGCGTGCTCGACCGAGCCGACCAGGGTGTCGCTGGCGACGGCCACCAGCACGGAGGCGCCGGCGAGCACCGCCACCGCCTTTCGCCGCGACCGGCGAGGCTTCGCAGGCTCCCCGGCGGCGAGCGGGCTCGCGCTCGCCCGGTGGGCGCGCAGGGAGGCGATGAGGCCGACGACGTAGGCGGCGATCAGCACGACGGCGACGAGGACGGACAGCGCTTCGAGGCCGCCGCCGTAGGCCTGGCGCTCGGCGCCGACGACGGGCAGGCTGCCCCCCTGGGCGACGTGCACGAGCGAGGGGATCGCGAGCGCCGCGGCGCCGGCCAGCAGCACCGCCGACTGGGCGCGGGCGGCGCGGGCGCTGAACAGCTGCCGCGGCCGCCGCCAGCCGCCGGCGAGCATCGCCGCACCAAGCACCAGCAGGGCGTTGCCGATCACAGAGCCGACGAGCGAGGCCTTGACGACCTCCTGTAGCCCGTCGGCGAGCGCGAACACGGCGATGATCAGCTCGGGAGCGTTTCCGAACGTGACGTTCAGGAAGCCCGCCACCCCGGGCCCCGAGTGCTCGGCCAGCTGCTCGGTGGCATCGCTCATCAGCGCCGCCGCCGGGATCACGCCGAGCGCCGAGCAGACGAACACGACCGCGGCCGCGGCCCCGAGCAGGTCGAGGATCACCGCTGCGGGGACGAAGCCGCCCAGGTAGTACAGGCGCGGCACCGGCTTGAGCCTAGCCGTGAGGCGCGACGCAACAGCCAGGGTGCGCGAGTTGGGTCGCGCGGTCCTCAGCGACGGCGGCGTGGAGAGCTTCATGGAATCGTTACGCGGGCGCCGCCGTTCGTCACGTGGGCGTAACCGTGCCGCTGGAACACTCGGGTTGCTCTTTCATTCCTTCAAGTTGGAGGTGCTCCGCATGAGTGCTCACACGAACAGCCAGGTCTCGCCGCCATTGCTGCCCGGGACGCGGGCCGGGGGCGCTCGATCGAGCGCCGCATCTGCTTCCGCGCGGTTGCGGCTGAGGGTGTATCTCACACGCGGACGCCTCGACCGGATGATCGCCGCCGGCGAACGGCCGGTGGACGGCGCGGATCTGGCTCTTCGCGCCGAACAGCTGACCGACTCGCAAAACCAGCAGAGGATCGCACGAGACCTGCGGCGCGTCATGGACTACGCCGAGGAGCACCGCTCCGGCGTCGTAGCGTCGTCGGTGATGATCGACGCAGCGGTCGTTAGACGGGGCCGCTGGGCCCTCGCGGAGCTCGCCGAGCAGCTCGAACGGGCTGGCACGGTGGATCCCCGCGGCGTAGCCCTCGCCCAGCAGCTGCTCAGCGACGGATTGAGCCCGCTGTTCAACCGTCACGCCGACCGAACCATCGCCCGGGCCGCCCGTGACATCCGCGAAGCGCTCGAGGGCCGGCCCGTCGTGCCGATCCGTGCAACATGAGCGCGCCTGGAAGCGCTCGCCTGAGGACGCTCGTGAACCGCCGGCGGCTCGACAGGGAGATCGCCGCGGGCGGCGACTGCGACGCGACGGCTGAGCTGGCGCTGCGCGCGCGCCAGCTCAGCGCACTGCGCACGAGGCGCAGGATCGCGTGCTCGTTTCGCGACCTCGTCGATTACGTGGACCACACGGGGTCGCGCTGCTTGGTCTCCCCGCCGATCGCCCAGCCAATGGCGAGCCGGTTCGGCCGCTCGGCAATCCTCGACCTGGCCGAGCGGCTCGAGGATGCCGTCGCGGTGCATCCGCGGGGAGTCGCGCTCGCGCTCGCGCTGCTCAACGACGGCCTGAGCCCGCTCTTCGATCCTCGCTGCGAGCGGACCGTGACCGAGGCGGCTCGGGAGGCGACCGAGGCGCTGGCGGCACGCCGAGTCGAGCACCCCCTCGCCGCCTGAGCGGCCGGCACGCCCGTCGCCGCCGTCTCCTATCCGTTAGCAGCGGGCCTGCTCGCTGTGAGGCCTACCGGAGCGCCCGCTCACGCGGCGGTGCCGACCAACACACCGACGAAGAGCACGTAGGCCGCCACGATCGCATAACCCTCGGCGCGGGCGAGGCCGCGCCGACTGTAGGCAAAGATGAGGGCGAGGCACGTGATCGCGAACGCGGAGGCGGCGACGAACGTCGTCTGCGCCGAGGGCGACGCGACGCCGACGAAGCTCGTAGGCAGCAGCAGTCCCGCGATGATGTTGATCGCGTTGCTGTTAAGCGCCGTGCTGAGCACCGCCGGGCCACGCCCGCGCACGGCCAGGTAGACGCCGGCGACCGCGTTGGGCAAGCTCGTCACAGCTGCCAGCACGATCCCCCCGACGATGATCGCGGGCACCCCGTGATGTGCGCCGAGCTTCGAGGCGGAGCGCTCCATCGCGACGCTCGCGCCGATCACCACCGCCGTCGCGATCAGTGCCTCCAGCACGTCCCGGGCACCGCCGCGCCGCGGGTGGATCGCGGTCTCGAGCTCCTGCTCCTCCTCGCTGATCGCCGCCACCAGCCAGCGTGTCCAGCCGCGTGGAAGCCGCAGCGCGGTGATGCGGCTGTGTCGCGCTCCGAGCAGCACCAGGTAGGGGGCGAACACGGCCAGCGCGAGCAGCAGCGCCACGAGTGGCGCGAGCAGGCCGATGACCAGCAGCAACGCGACGCTCGCGATCCACAGCGCCACCGCCCCGGCCAGCTCGATCACGCGGCGATGCAGGGCGATGTGACCAGCGACGATCCCGGCCAGGCCGATCAGCGCAGCGACGTTGAACACGTTCGAGCCGAGGATCACCCCGGCGCCGATGCGGTCCTCGCCGCCGGCCAGCGCGGTCACGGCCGCGGTGATCTCCGGTCCGTCGGCGGCCAGCGCCGCGAGCATCCCCAGCAACGCCTCTGACAGGCCGATCCGCGCTCCGACGCGCTCGAGTGCGGTGACCAGCCGCCAGCTCGCGAGGAGGCTCGTGGCGGCACCGGCCGCGAAGATCGCCCCCAGCCCGAGATCAGACATCTCGCCGCCTGCGAGGGCCGATCAGCCGGGGCCACACCTGGCTGCCGGTCGGGCGCGGTCGTCTGTCGGCTGTGGGCGAGTTCACCTGATCCACCCCCCATAGGGGCCCGCCGACCAGGCTTCCCGGCTCACCGCGCGTGAGTCTAACGGCGCGCCGGACGCGCCTCGGCCCCGACGTGGCTCGTGACGGCCTCCGGGCCGTCAGGACCGAGCGTGTCGGCGTCAGGAGGCTCGCGACGAGCGATCCACTCCGGTCCCGCCGTATCGGTCACGCCGTGCAGGAGGATCGACGTCAGGACCGTCAGCGCGGCGAGGTTGAAGATCCGTCCCGCCCCGGTCACTCCGTGGGAGAGGATCAGAAGCGAGAAGGCCATCGTCGCGACCCCCTTCGGCCCGAACCAGGCCATGAAAGCCTTGGCCGCCGAGTCGAGGCCGGTGCCGGCGAGCGCCGCCCATATCGCAACTGGGCGTGCCAGCAGCAGCGTCCCGGCGACAACTCCGACCGCAGCCCACCCGTCCTCGAACAGGCCGTTAACCGTCAACAGCGAGCCGAACACGGCGAAGATGCCGAGCTTGATCACCTCGACAATCTCCTCCGTGCGCTCGGCGAAGCAGCTACGCAGATCGGGGCGCCGGATCCCGGTCACGATCGCCGCTACGAACACCGCGATGAAGCCGTTGCCCCGGGGAGGCAGCACCGTGAGGCCGTAGGTGGCGAAGGCGAGGCCGAGACCGTACAGCGCGCGCTGATGACCGGGGATTCCGTCGCCCTTCGCCTGCCCGTCCGCCTTCGGGATCAGCAACGACCCGACGAAGCCGGCGGCGAGACCGAACACGAGGCCGAGGCCCACGTCTTCGAGCACGAATTGCCACCAGACGAAGTCCGAACGGCCCACTTCCAGCGCCGCCGCGAAGGCGAGCACCGCCGGCAGCGCGAGGCCGTCGTTGAGCCCGGACTCGAGGTTCAGCGAGTGACGGATGACGCGGGGCACGCGCGGATCGGTGACGACCGCCGAGGAGAGCACAGGGTCGGTCGGCGAGAGCAGCGCGCCCAGCAGGAAGGACTCGCTCCAGCCCAGGCCCACGAGCCAGTGCGCGACGATCGCGACGACGGCCGCGGTGATCGGCATGCCGATCGCCAGCTTGCGCAGCGGCAGCTGCCACTCGCGCTGGAGCAGCCCGGCATCGACCTCCAGCCCGTCCCGGAACAGGATCACGATCAGAGCCACGCTCGCCAGGTCGGTGACGAACCCGGAGTCAGGTTGGAACTGGAGCACCTGCAGCCCGCCCTCGCCGAGCACGAAGCCGGCGAGCACGAACACCGCCGCCAGCGACAGCACGCTTCGCCGCGCCAGGCCCGACAGCAGCGCCCCGAGCATCAGAAGGCCGCCGAGCACCGCTGCGACCGTCTGGAAGGAAGTCACTGCGGTAGCGTCCCACACGGTCTCCATGTCAGACGGACGAGGTCACCTGAAGGTCTTCATCGGCATGGCGCCCGGCGTGGGGAAGACCTACCGGATGCTGCAGGAGGGACGCGCGGAACTCGACAGCGGCAGGGATGTCGTCGTCGGCTACCTCGAGTCCCACGGCCGCGCCGAGACACTCGCCCAGGCGGAGGGCCTGGAGGTCCTGCCCCGCCGGCGGATCCTCTACCGGGGGACGCCGCTCGAGGAGATGGATCTGCCGGCGGTGCTCGCACGCGCCCCCGAGCTGTGCCTGATCGACGAGCTGGCCCACACCAACGCCCCCGGTGTCGAGCACGAGAAGCGCTACGAGGACGTCCACGAGGTGCTCGCAGCCGGCATCGACGTGTTCTCGACCGTCAACGTGCAGCACCTCGAGAGCCTCAACGACCAGGTCGCGCGGCTGACCGGCGCGACCGTGAGGGAGACGATCCCCGACGAGATCCTCTCCGAGGCCGACGAGGTCGTGCTGATCGACCTCACGCCCGAGGCTCTGATCGCGCGCCTGCGGGCCGGCAAGGTGTACCGCTCCGAGCGTGTGCCCGCAGCCCTCAACAACTTCTTCAAGATCGAGAACCTCTCGGCGCTGCGTGAGACCGCCCTGCGGCAGGTCGCAGAGGACGTGGAGGTCAAGCGGCTCGTGCGCTCGACGGGCGACGAGGTGCTCCCGCGGCGGCGCGACGAGGACGGCGTGCTCGAGCCGCCCGAGCCGGGGCCGCAGGCGATCAGCGAGAGGCTGCTCGCGCTGGCGAACCTCGATCGCGAGTCCGAGCACGTGGTGCGCCGCGCCTGGCGCTCCGCGCAGCGTCTGGACGCCGAGCTCGACGTGCTGGTCGTGCGGCCGGCCGGCCGCGAGCCGAGCGCCGAGGACCGGCGCCGCCTCGAGGCGCTGCGCCGTCTCACCTCGATGTTGGGCGCGCGGCTGCGGGTCGAGGAGGGGGAGGACGTCGCGGCGGTCGCGATCGAGGTCGCCCAGGCGATCGGCGCCACCTACGTGCTGATCGGCACGCCCCCGCAACGGCGCGGTCTCGGGCGGTTGTGGCACGGGGGCGAGTCGCTGCTCACCGACCTGCTCGAGGGCCTGCCCGGCGTCGATGTCCGGATCGTCGCCGACCCGAGACTGCGGCGTCCGCCGGATCAAGAGCTCCTAAAGAGTGGAGGACTCGACGGGGAGGCCGCCGAAGGGGTCTGAGACGCCGAGCCCGCGGCGGCGCCTGGTCGGGATCCCGACACGCGACCCGGGCCCGTCCTTAAAGATCACTAGCATCGCGCAACCCACGACGATCGAGCTTGTTGGTGTGAAGACATGACCCGACTCCACCGAATCCCCCGCATCGCCCTCCTGGCCCTCGCCGCCGCGCTGGCGGCATCGCTGCTGGCGGTGCCCAGCGCGATCGGCGGTCCCGCCGCCAAGCCCCGCGCCCACGCCTCCGCCTCCTACCTGACGGGCATCGGCGACGAGCAGCTGGCGATGTTCACGAACCCCCTGTGGCAGCAGCTGCACACGAAGATCGTGCGCTACATCGCCCCCTACGACGCAGCCGTGCGCCCCGACGACCTGGAACGCGCGCGCGCCTGGATCAGCCATGCAGAAGCAGAACACCAGCAGGTGCTGATCGCCTTCTACCACTCCGAGCACACCCCGACGAAGCTACCGAACCTGGCGACCTACCAGAAGGACGTCGCGAAGTTCGTCAAAGAGTTCCCCCACGTCCGCCAGTACCAGTCCTGGGACGAGGCCAACCGGGGCAACATCCGGCACGTGCTTGCGAGCCCCTCGGCCGCCTCGGCGGCGAAGTACTACCAGGCGCTGAAGCGTGTCTGCAAGGGCTGCTCGGTGATCGGGCTCGACGTCCTCGATGCCGCCACGATCCACGCCACGCTGCGCTACATCTCGGAATTCAAGCGCGAGATCGTCCGCCTGCACACCGTCATGCCCTCGATCTGGGGGCTGCACAACTACTCGGACATCAACCGCCTCGAAAGTTGGCGCACGCGCGAACTGACGAAGGCCTTCGGGGGCCAGGTATGGCTCACCGAGACGGGCGGGATCGTGCAGTTCAAGCCGTCCTTCACCAACTCCCGCGGCTCGGGTCTGACGCGGGCGGCGAAGGTGCTCAAGTTCATGTTCGCCGTCGCCGCGGCCCACCGGCAGATCAAGCGGCTCTACATCTACGACTGGAGCGGCGGCAACAACTCGACCCGCTTCGATGCCGGGCTGATGAGTGCCCACGAGCAGCCGCGCCCCGGCTACGTGGTCGTCTGCAAAGCGCTTCGCGCCGCGAAATGCGGCGTGAAGACGGCCAGCAACTGACCGCCGGGCGAGGCTAGGCGCCGACCGGCTCGGCGGCGCGGTCGCCGGCCGCCCGCCCGGGCTGCGGATCTTCCGGGCTTCGCCGCGCGAGCCACATCGCCGCGAGCGCGAGGGCCCCGGCCAGGGCGGCATAGATCACGAGCCGGGTGAGCGGGTAGCGTGCGCCGTCGTGCAGCGCGAGGTCGAGCGCCGTCTTGTCGCCGGCCCCTTTGATGTCGATCAGGCCGCGGTGATCGATGCCGAGGCCGGTCGGCGCGAGCGCCGCGAACAGCGCCCAGCCTGCGAGCGCCATGGCTCCGCCCAGCATCGCCCGCGCCGGCAGGCGCAGCCGCGGCGTCGCCGCTGCCGCGAGCACCACCGCCCCGCCGGCGGCCAGCACGAATGGCCAGATGCCGCCCCAGCCGCGGCCGAGGCCGAAGGCCGTGGCGAGCGTCGGCTGGAATTCGGCCTTGCTCAGGAGGCGCGTCCAGACGACAGTCTCGTTCTCGTAGCCGACGAGCGGATGGGTGGCCGTCGCGATCGCCATCGTCGTGATCGACACCGCCGCCAGGGCGATCGTGGGACCGGGGAACCGCTTCAGCGCCAGCCCGAGAGGGCAGGCGAGGAAGGGGAGCATCGTGATCATGAAGCGCGGTCCCGGCGCGCCGCCTCCGAAGGGCAGGTAGTAACCGGAGTTGTAGATCAGATAACAGAGGCAGACTCCCGTGATCGTCAGCGCCTCCGCCCGGCGCCCACGGCGGTACAGCAGCCAGGTGCCGACGCCGCCGAGGACCAGCACGGGGGACAGGGTCAACAGGCCGCGCGAATCGAACAGCAGCGTCCCCAGCACCCGCAGGCTCGGCGTGGAGATCCCGAAGAAGCCCTGTTGCTGCTGCTTGATGTTCGCGTAGGCCACGTGCGTCCAGGAGCCGAACGCGGCGTGGTTGTAGAGCAGCAGCGGCACGATCCCGACGATGCCGCCGAGCACATACGCGCCTGCCCGCCTTGCCACCCCCTCCGGTGTCAGCACGTCGCGGCGCGAGAGCAGGTACAAGCCGAGGACGACCGCGACGAAGGCCATCGGGTACTCCGAGCTGACCGCGTAGCCCACCAGCAGGCCCGCCGCGCCCAGCAGCAGCGGGCGGGGCGGTCCGGCCCGCTCGCGGACCATCAGCGCGAAGGCGGCGAAGCCGAGCGTCGCCGTGAAGACGTGTGAGAACAGCAGCGTGGAGAACGGAAGCACCAGCGTGCCGAGGCCGACCGTGACCGCGGCGGCCGCGCCGTAGCCGGGCTCGAACCACTCGGCCACCCGCCAAACGAGCAGCATCATCACCAGGGCCGGCAGCACGCTGCCCCACCAGCCGATGAAGTCGATGATCTCGTCTTCGGCGCGCAGGGCCGGCGAGGACCGGGCGATCCGCTGCGCGTCCACAACCTTCAGCGCCTCGTAGAAGGGCAGCGAGTAGATCGCCAGGCCGGGAGCGCGAGCGGAGTAATAGTGGCCCTTGTAGAGCGCCTTGTCTTTGGTCTGGTAGGGGCCGGCGTCGATCGTCTCGCGGCCCGCGTCCAGCGCTCGGATCAGGTCGTAGTGCGAGCTCTGGTTGTCAGACCAGTTCTGCAGCATCACGAACGAGGCCAGTCCCGCGAGCAGGATCGCGGCCAGCGCGAGCCGCGCCGGGCGCCCGCGGGGAAGCAGCGAGCGGCGGGCGCCGGCCCCTCCAGGGGCCGTGGCGCCGCTCCCGTCGGGCGAGGCGGGCGTGGGGTCCATCAGTCGTGTCCGTGCAGCGCCGCCGGGCCCGGACCGATCTCATAGATCACGCTCGAGCCGACCTGCCGGCGCGTCACGCCGAGTCCTGTCACGGGTTTCGCGGCGGCCGCCGCGATGTCGGGGGGCTCGGCCTTCCCGAGGCCGTGGACGGGCGGCAGGTCCTTGATCTTGGCGAGGTGCAGCACCACGGTCTTGATCCCGTAGTAGCGGAGCTTCTCGATGCTGGCCTGATCGGGGAAGCCCTTCATGCCGCCCCGGAGGTCGTCGACGGCGGGCATGTCGAAGGTGCTGTTGCCGATCGGGATCTTCGGGAACCCGTCGGTCGAGTAGTACTGCCAGATGCGGTCGTAGGCCCCGTCGGTCGGCAGATCCAGGCGCGGCCCGGCGAGCCCGACTTCGGCCTTCGCCGGCATCGGCACGACGGGATGGCCGAGATGGCCGGCGCCTTCGCCGAGCAGCCCGATCAACAGCACGCCGCCGACGAGCGCCGACAGCGCCGGCATGCGCGAGCGCTCGCCGAGCCCCCGCGAGCGGGCCTGCACCCACTGTGCTCCCGCGCCCGCCAGCAGCGCGTAGAGCAGCGTGCCGAGCATGAACACCCTGCCGGGCACGCGCACGCCGTTCCAGCCGGGGGCGTAGTCGAACAGCAGCCTGTAGGGATAGCCCGCCCCCGTCAGGCCGAGTCCCATCGCCAGCACGGAGACGACGACGATTCCCAGCAGCAGGCCGAGGCGCAATCGTCGCGTCAGCGGCGAGCCGCCCACGCCCGCGACCCCGATCAGCGCGAGCACCAGGATCAGGCCCCCGGGGAAGAAGACGTCCTCGTTCTTGGAGTGCACGTGTGCGCGGGCGCCCGCGGTGACGCTCCCCCAGACCCGGTTCTCGGAGGAGGCTGAGACCAGCGCCGCCGGTCCGGAGGAATAGTTTTTGACTTCCTTGATGGTGCGCTTGGCCGTCGGGTAGTCGTGGGAGATGCGCAGGTAGGGCCGTGCCTGGTAGATCGTCACCAGCCCGAGCAGCGCCAGCCCGGCGGCGGTGATCGCCAGCAGTCGCCGCGAGGGCAGGATGGCGCTCGGCGCTCCGCCGGTAGCGGTCGTCGCGCCCGGGCCGGGCGGAGTGCCGGAGCCGGCCGTCGCGGCCTCGTCAGGTTTGCCCTCGGCGTCGGTCGGCCGTCTGCCGAGCCGGCGCCATCCTCCGGTTCGCCAGAGCTCGAAGCCGACGATCAGGGCCAGCACCAGCAGCAGGTAACAGAACTGCAGGCCGAGCGTGAAGCCGAGGCTGATCTGCCAGGCCGCGACGAGCCAGCCGGCCAGCACGAGGCGCCCGGAGCCGCGCCGGTAGCCGCGCAGGAGCAGGAACAGGGCAAGGGCGATCCCCCCCGAGGAGATCACGTGCAGGTGGCCGGCCTCGGTCACGCGGTAGGGGGCGTAGGCGAAGGCCACGCCGGCAGCCGCGGCCCCGAGCTTGTTCAGCCCCACCTCGCGGGCCAGCAGGTAGGCGCCGAGGAAGCACAGCGAGTAGGCGAAGAGGAACAGGAGGTTGTAACGGACGAGTGCCGCAACGGTGCCCGAGCCGAAGAAGGCGGCTGGGCCGTAGCCGAGCAGCGAGTCCGAGAAGGCGAGGCTCAGCGGATGCGGATAGAAGGCGTTCGAGTCGAACAGGTGCAGCGGGCTGTGAAGCATCGCGTGTCCCACCCAGGCGATCTCCCATGCCGTGCGCACCGGATCGCCGAGATCGGGGGCGATGCGGCTCGGCAGATGCAGGATCAGCGGCCAGGTCGTCAGCACCGCAAGCAGCACGCCGGCCAGTGCCACGAGCGCCACCTCGCGAACCGTGAAGGCCGGCGAGGGCAGCCAGCGCCCCGGCTCCCGGGGCGGCTCAGCGGAGCGCTGCGATGCCTGGGGGGAGCTGGGGGCGGCGCCCGTTGCCGTCGGTCGGTCGGCTGGGCTGCTGGTGGGGGTGGGGAGGCCGGTGCTCACGGCCTGCGGGTGTCGGGGGCCACGCGGATCGGCGCAGCATAAGGGAGGCGCCTGAGACGTTGCGGCGCACGGTCAAGCGAGCGTTGTGACGTTCCGCTCGCGGTGATTGCGTCAGACTGCCGGCGATGAGGGTTCTCGTGGTTGGAGCGGGGGGCGTTGGTGCCGCATTTGCGGCGATCGCCCAGCGCCGGGACTGCTTCGAGCACGTCGTGCTTGCCGATGTCTCGCGCGAGCGGGCCGTCGCCGCGGCCTCGCGCCTCGGCGAGCCCGACCGCTTCTCGGGCGAGCAGGTCGACGCTTCGAACCTCCGCCAGCTCGTGGAGCTGATCGCCCGCACGACCCCGGACGCCGTGCTGAACGCCTGCGATCCGCGCTTCAACGAGCCGATCTTCGACGCCTGCTACGAGGCGCGGGTCACCTACCTGGACATGGCGATGACGCTCTCGCGCCCGCATCCCGAGCGTCCCCACGAGCTGGTCGGAGAGATGCTCGGCGACTACCAGCTCGCCCGCAGCGAGGAGTGGGCCTCTGCCGGCCTGCTCGCCCTCGTCGGCATCGGCGTCGAGCCGGGGCTGTCCGACATCTTCGCCCGCCACGCTGCCGACGAGCTGTTCTCGAGCATCGAGGAAGTCGGGGTCCGCGACGGCGCCGACCTGGTCGTCGAGGGCTATGACTTCGCGCCGACCTTCTCGATCTGGACGACGATCGAGGAGTGCCTGAACCCGCCCCTGATCTGGGAGCGCGAGCGGGGCTTCTACACGACGGCGCCGTTCTCCGAGCCGGAGATGTTCGAGTTCCCCGAGGGCATCGGAGCGGTCGAATGCGTCAACGTCGAGCACGAGGAGGTCGTCCTGATCCCGCGCTGGGTCGGCTGCGAGCGGGTGACCTTCAAGTACGGCCTCGGCCAGGAGTTCATCGACGTGCTCTCGACGTTGCACAAGCTGGGCCTCGACAGCACCGACCCGGTGAGCGTGCGAGGCGTGGAGGTAGCGCCCCGCGACGTCGTGGCGGCAGCGCTGCCCGATCCGGCCACGCTCGGCGAGAGGATGAGCGGGCGGACCTGCGCCGGCACGTGGGTGACCGGCACGGGCAAGGACGGAGCGCCCCGGTCGACCTATCTCTACCACGTCGTCGACAACGAGACGACGATGCGCGAGTACGGCAGCCAGGCGGTCGTCTGGCAGACAGCCGTCAACCCGGCCGTGGCGCTCGAGCTGCTCGACAGCGGCGAGTGGCGCGGGGCGGGTGTGCTCGGCCCGGAGGCCTTTCCGGCGGCTCGTTTCCTGGAGCTGCTCGGCGAGTACGGCGCGCCTCACGGCGTCCTCGAGCTGACGCCCTAGGCGAAGCGCCAGGCGGCGCCCCCCGGGGATACTCGAGACGGCGCCCGGGACCCACGCCCGGACGCCGTCCCCCCTTCGCTTCAAGGGCGACCCGGCGGCTCAGCCGACCGGTGGCTTGGGCTGCTCCTCGTCCTCCGCCTCGGGCGTCAGCAGGTGCACGCCGTGGGTCACGTGTTCGCCGCCCATCAGGTGCGTCGGTGCGCGCTCGACGGGGGCGTCGAGCAGGCCAGGCGGCGCGGTTTCTGGCTTGCGCGAGAAGAACGGGCGGAAGTAGGGCCTGGAGACGAGCATCACTACCACTCCGATGGCCATGCCGACCAGGCCGAACCACAGCGGCAGCGTCAGCCCGAGATAGATTTTGCCTTCCGAGTTTTCCTTGTGCCCGTAGTATTTGATCGCGTACAGGCCGATCCCGTACATGATCAGGCAGCCGAGCAGCGGGAGCAGGCCGACGAGGATGAACTTGCGGGGGCTGTCGAAGATCTCGCGGCGGTAGTAGACGAGCGATGCGAGGCCCGTGGAGCCGTAGTAGAAGCACACCGGGATCCCGAGCGCGACGACCGCGAGTTCGAGCACGGTTTCAGAGATCAGGATCAACGGCACCGCCACGGCGATTGACAGCAGCCCGAAACCCCAGGTCGAGACGGTCGGCGTGAGGAAACGGGGATGCACCCTGCCGATGACCGAGGGGATCGCGCCCCACTTGGCCATCGAGAGCGTGGTGCGGGCCGTGGGCAGGATCGTCGTCTGTGTCGAGGCCGCGGCGGAGGTGAGCACGGCGACGATCAGGAACCTGACGCCGACCGAGCCGAGTACCCCTTTGCCCAGCGCGTGCAGCACGTCGCTGGCGTTTTCTTCACTGGAGATGAATGCGGTGCCGTGGTAGGACTGCGCGCCGGCGGAGACGACCAGGTAGATCGCCACGAGCACCAGCGTCGAGACGACCGCCGCGCGCCCGGGCCCCTCGTTGGAGTCTTCGGACTCCTCGTTGACGGCGACGCCCGAGTCCCATCCCCAGTAGATGAAGATCCCCAAGAGCATCGCCACGACCAGGTCGGCGAAGTTCATCGCGAACGGGTTGAACCAGTCGAGTTGCGGCTTGATCGAGTGGGCGGCGGCGTTGCCGGAGTAGACGTCGATCAGCGCGACTGCCGCGAAGATCACGAGCATCGTGAACTCGAACCCCAGGAGCACCTGCTGCACACGGGCTGAGAGCTCGATCCCGCGGTGGCAGATCCAGGTCATCAACAGGATCCACAGGATGCAGCCGACGAGCGCCGCGCCCACGTGCGCTTCCGCCCAGCTCCATTCGAACAGCTGGAAGGTGTACGTGGCGGCGATGTAGCCGAGGGACGCCATCACGAGTACGTCGGCCAGGAAGATCGCCCAGCCGTTGATCCACCCGAAGCCGGGCCCGAACGCGCGCGTCGTCCAGGCGAACGTCGTGCCGGAGTCCGGGTCCGCCTTGTTGAGGTACTTGTAGGCCAGCGAGATCAGCAGCATCGGAACGAACGACGCGAGCAGCACTGCCGGCGCGTGTGTTCCCACGCCCTTGTCGGCGACGATGAACCCGAGCGTCGCCGCCAGCGAGTACGCCGGCGCGGTCGAGGCCACGCTGATGACGATGTTGGAGACGTAGCCGATCGCGTTCTTCTTCAGGCCCTTGCTCTCGACCTGCCCCGTCGCGGGCGCTCCTGCCATGGCTACAGCGGCGGCCTCGGTTGCCATCGACGCTCCTCTCCCAAGAGTATGTGCGGCGCGGCGCACGCGCCTCTTGTGCTGAAAGCTACGCCCTCCGGCGGCGGACGTTCAAGTGGCATCTGTCCCAAAACAGCCTCGGCCGTATGTACGTCTCGTACAACGCCTCCCACGCCCGTTTGCCCACGTCGCCCCTTGAGTGGCGAAGAGGACAGGGATACTGTTGTCCTGACTGTCTAGGCGCGCGTTCTGCGCACCGGCACAGGGCAAACCCGAAAAGGAGAGATGCGATGGGTGGCAGCGACCTGAACGAGGCGACCTCCGCGGCGGACTCCGACATGCCTTCGACCGGCGACACCTGGGCTCCCGGCCCGTCGGGACCCGCCCTGGCCGTCGACCCGGACCGTCTCCAGCAGCTTGCCCAGCGGAACCTCTGGATGCATTTCACGCGGATGGGCTCCTACGACGAGCATCACTCGGTCCCCGTGATCGTCAGGGGCGAGGGCTGCTACGTCTACGACGAGAACGGCAAGCGCTATTTCGACGGCCTCTCGGCCCTGTACTGCGTCAACGCGGGACACGGCCGCACCGAGCTCGGCGAGGCGGCCGCCGCCCAGGCGGCCCAGCTCGGCTTCTACACCAACTGGAGCTACGCGCACCCGCCCGCGATCGAACTCGCGGCGCGCATCGCCGGGCTGACGCCCGGGAACCTCAACCGCGTGTTCTTCACCTCCGGAGGCTCGGAGGCGGTCGAGTCGGCCTGGAAGCTCGCCAAGGCCTACCACCGCGCGCAGGGCGACATGAACCGCCACAAGCTGGTCTCCCGCAACCTCGCCTACCACGGCGTCTCGATGGGCGCGCTGACCGCCACGGGCCTGCAGCCGCTGCGCGAGCCCTTCGAGCCGCTGACGCCCGGCGGCGTGCACGTGCCGAACACCAACTCCTACCGCTGGAAAGAGGACCGCGACCCGCTGTGGGCCGCCGACGCGATCGAGGAGGCGATCGAATTCGAGGGCCCGGACACCGTTGCCGCCGTGATCCTCGAGCCCGTCCAGAACGGAGGCGGATGCTTCACGCCCCAGGAGGGCTACTTCCAGCGGGTGCGGGAGATCTGCGACCGCCACGGCGTGCTGCTGATCTCCGACGAGGTGATCTGCTCGTGGGGCCGGCTCGGGCACTGGTTCGGCTGCGAGCGCTACGGCTACCAGCCCGACATGATCACGACCGCCAAGGGCATCAGCTCGGCCTACGTGCCGCTCGGCGCGGTGATCGCCGGCGATCACATCGCCGAGCCCTTCCTGCACGGCAAGGAGTCCTTCGTCCACGGCTTCACCTTCGGCGGTCATCCCGTCGCCTGCGCGGTCGGCCTGGCCAACATCGACCTGATGGAGCGCGAGGACCTGCCCGGCAACGTCCGTGCAAACGAGGGTCTGTTCCGCGAGATGCTCGATGGGCTGCGGGACCTGCCGATCGTCGGCGACGTTCGCGGCGCCGGCTACTTCCACGCGATCGAGCTGGTCAAGGACAAGGAGACGAAGGAGACGTTCGGCGACGAGGAGTCCGAGTACCTGCTCCGCGGCTTCCTCTCCGGTGAGCTCTACAAGCGCGGGTTGATCTGCCGTACCGACGACCGGGGCGACCCGATCGTGCAGCTCTCGCCGCCGCTGATCGCGGGACGCGAGGAGTTCGAGGAGATCGTCGGAATCCTCCGGCCCGTGCTCGCCGAGGCGTGCGAGCGAATGGAGACATGGAGCTCACTGTCCAGAGCCTGATCGGCGAGCTCGGCCTCGAGCTCGTGACTGGAGGCGGGGCCGCCCAGACTCACGTCCGCTGGGTGCACAGCACAGAGCTGCCCGACCCGACGCCGTGGCTGAAAGGCGGCGAGGTGCTGCTGACGACGGGCTTGCAGCTGCCGGGGCCGAAGGCGCAGCGGGAGTTCCTCGAGCGGATCGCCGGCCACGAGATCGCGGCGCTCGGATTCGGCACCGGCTTCACCCACAAGCGCATTCCGGCGGCGCTCGTGACCGCCGCGCGCAAGCGCGACTTCCCGCTGTTCGAGGTTCCCTACGAGCTGCCCTTCATCGCGATCACCGAGCGTGCGTTCGCTCGCCTGCTGGACGAACGCTACGAACTGCTGCAGCGCAACATGGTCGGGGACGTGCTCGCCGAGGCGCTCAGCGGGCATCTCTACCCGGAGGACCTGCAGGCCCGCCTGCGCCCGTTCGGGATCGGCGAGCGCATCGCCGTGCTCGCCTTCCGCGTCGACGACGCGAGCGCCGCGGCCGCCGCCGTGGAACGGCTGCTGGGGGCCGAGCGTGTGGGCAACCTGGTGGCGATCCGCGGCGGGCTGCTCTGTGCGGTGATCGACGCCGGCGAGGCCGAGGGCCACCCGCCGCTGGACCCCGTCGCGATCGCGGCGCGGATCCGCGCCGAGCTCCTGACGCGCTTCGGCGACGTCGGCGCCAGCGCCAGCCGTCCCGCGGCCACCCACTCGCTGCGGATGAGCTTCCACGAGGCGCGCTGCGCGCTGGAGGCGGTGCGCCTGCTGGACGGCAGAGCCGGCGGCAGCGCTCCCGAGGTCGCCACGTACGAGGATCTCGGCGCCTTCCAGCTGCTGCTGTCGCTGCAGGACGAGGAGGCATTGAGCTCCTACTGCCGCAGCGTGCTCGGACCGATCGAATCGGGCGAGGGCGAGTACGGCGACGAGCTCGTGCGGTCACTGGATGTGTTCATCGAGCACAACGGCCACTGGGAGAAGGCGGCCAACGCGCTGTTCTGCCACCGGCACACGCTCCGCTACAGGATCCGTCGCATCGAGCAGCTGACCGGCCGAGACTTCTCCAATGCCCGCGACCGCATCGAGTTCTGGCTCGCCCTGCGCGGCCGGGAGCTGGCGCGGTGAGCAGACCAGACCTGAGCGCTCCACCGGGCGCATTCCGCAACTGAAAGGAGCGCCAGAGAGATGAGGATCGGGGTTCCCACCGAGATCAAGACCGACGAGTACCGGATCGCGATCACGCCGGCCGGCGTGCGCGAGCTGACGGCGCGGGGCCACGAGGTGCTCGTCGAGTCCGGGGCCGGTGAGGGCAGCGCGATGAGCGACGAGCAGTTCCTTGCCCAGGGCGCTCGCATCGTCGCCGACGCCGACGCCGTGTTCGGCGAGGCCGAGCTGATCCTCAAGGTCAAGGAGCCCCAGCCCGAGGAGGTGGCCCGGCTGCGGGCCGAGCAGACGCTGTTCACCTACCTGCACCTTGCGGCCGAGCCGGAGCTCGCGCAGGGCCTGATGGCCTCCGGGGCGAGCTGCATCGCCTATGAGACCGTCGAGGACGCGCACGGCCGTCTGCCGCTGCTTGCTCCGATGAGCGAGGTGGCGGGCAAGATCGCCACGCAGGCGGGGGCCTTCATGCTCGAGAAGCCGCTCGGCGGCAGGGGCATCCTGCTCGGCGGCGTGCCGGGCGTGGCGGCGGCCACGGTGCTCGTGATCGGCGGCGGCGTGGTCGGCATGAACGCCGCCTTCATCGCGATCGGCATGGAGGCCGACGTGTTCGTCTTCGATCGCTCGATCGACCGTTTGCGTGAGCTCGAAGTGGCCTTCGGCGGCCGCGCCTCGACGGTCTACTCCTCGACGCTGGCGATCGAGGAGATGCTGCCCTCGGCGGACCTCGTGATCGGGGCCGTGCTGGTCCACGGCGGCCGGGCGCCGCACGTGATCACGCGTGAGCAGTTGAAACTGATGCGCCGTCACGCTGTGCTCGTCGACGTGTCGATCGACCAGGGGGGGTGTTTCGAGACCTCTCGCCCGACGACCCATTCCGACCCCACCTACGAGGTCGACGAAATCACCCACTACTGCGTGGCCAACATGCCCGGCGCGGTGCCGATCACCTCGACCTACGCGCTGACCAACGCGACGCTTCCCTACGTGATGGACATCGCCGAGCGCGGGGTCGAGGAGGCGCTCGAGGCGAGCGCCGAACTGCGCTCGGGTCTGAACGTGAAGGGCGGCGAGATCACGCACGCCGCTGTCGCGGAGGCGCTCGGCATGCCCGCGCCCGCATGATCTCGACAGCAGAGCAGACGGGGGTCCGACGATATCGTGGCCCACACCGACCGAAGTCACGCAGAGAGGGAGCCAGATGAGCAGCTACGCCGTTGTCAACCCCGCCACGAACGAGACCGTCAAGGAGTACCCGGAGATCTCCGACGCCGACCTGAAGGCCGCGATCGCCGCCGCCGATGACGCCGCTCGGACCTGGGGCGCCGGCTCCACGGTGGCTGAGCGCGCCGAGCTGATCCGGGCTGTCGGGAGACTTCACCTCGAGCGCAGGCAGACGCTCGCCGAGATCATCGTTCGCGAGATGGGCAAGCCGATCGAGCAGGCCCTCGGAGAGGTTGACTTCGCGGGAGCGATCTATGACTTCTACGCCGAGAGCGCGGAGAAGCTGATGGCCGATGAGCCGATCGAGCTGCTCGGGGGCGAGGGCACCGCGCTGGTGCGCCGCAGCGCGTACGGGGTGCTGCTCGGAATCATGCCCTGGAACTACCCCTACTACCAGGTGGCGCGGTTCGCCGGTCCCAACCACGTGATCGGAAACACGATCCTCCTCAAACACGCCCCGCAGTGCCCGGAATCGGCCGAGGCGATCGCGGAGATCTTCCATGACGCCGGCTTCCCCGACGGCGCCTACGAAAACATCTACGCCACGAACGAGCAGATCGAGTGGGTGATCGCCGACCCGCGCGTGCGCGGCGTGTCGGTGACGGGCTCCGAGCGGGCGGGCGCCGCCGTCGCGGAGATCGCGGGGCGGAACCTCAAGAAGGTGGTCCTCGAGCTGGGCGGCTCCGACCCGTTCATCCTGCTCGCCAGCGACAACGTCGCCGACGCGGCCGAGAAGGCCGCCGAAGCCCGGCTCGAGAACGCCGGCCAGGCATGCAACGCGGCGAAGCGCTTCATCGTCATCGACACCCTCTACGACGAGTTCCTGGAGCAGCTCCGCCAGCAGCTGACCGCGGCAGAGCCGAGTGACCCCACGTCCTCGGACACCGCGATCGGCCCGCTCTCATCAACCGCCGCGGCCGACCGGCTCGAGGACCAGGTCAACCGCGCAGTTCAGAGCGGCGCCGAGATCCTCATCGGCGGCACCCGAGAGGGCAACTTCTACGAGCCCACGATCCTCACCGGCATCAAGCCCGGCGACGCCGCCTCCCAGGAAGAGTTCTTCGGGCCGGTCGCACAGGTCTACAAGGTCTCCTCCGAGGACGAGGCGGTCGCGCTCGCGAACAACACGCAGTTCGGGCTCGGCTCCTATCTGATGACGACCGATCCGCAGCAGGCCGAGCGAGTCGCCGACCGGATCGACGCCGGGATGGTCTACGTCAACATCGTCGGTGCCGACAGCCCCGAGCTTCCCTTCGGCGGCTTCAAGCGCTCCGGGTTCGGACGCGAGCTCGGCCGCTACGGCGCCGACGAGTTCGTCAACAAGAAGCTCATCCGAACCGCATAGCGCACAGGCACCGCTGGGGCCTCAGCTAACGTCGCGGCCATGGAGACCCGCGAAGGTGAGGTGCTCGAGCCGCGCGAGCCCGCCGAGGAGGAGTCGCTGGCGGATCTGCGCCGGCAGTACGACATCGAGCTCGTGCGGGCCCCGAATCCCGGGCCGCTGACGCTGAGCGGAACCAACAGCTGGCTCGTCGGCCGCTCGCCCTCGTGGGTGGTCGACCCGGGCCCGCTGCTCGACGATCACCTGGCCGCACTCGAGGCGGCGATCGCGTCCCGCGGAGGGCTCGGGGGCGTCGTGTTGACGCACGACCACAACGACCACTCAGAAGCCGCCAGGACTCTGGCCGAGCAGTTCGGGGCACCGCTGGCCGCGGGCCGGGGCGCCGTCGACATCGTGCTGAGCGAAGGGGCCACGGTGGGGCCGTTCAGCGCGGTCTTCGCGCCGGGCCACGCCGCCGACCACTACGCGCTGATCGCCGAGGGGGCCTGCTTCACGGGCGATGCGGTGCTCGGCAGCGGGAGCGTCTTCATCAGCCCCTATCCGGGCGCGATGGCGGGCTACCTGCTGGCCCTTGCGCGTCTGCGGCTTCGTGAAGACTTCAACGTCCTGTGCCCCGGGCACGGGCCCCCGGTGTGGGACGCGCGCAGCAAGCTGGAAGAGTATGCAGCCCATCGCATCGACCGCGAGAACCACCTGATCATGGCCCTGGCCCAAGGACGGCGCTCGATCGAGGAGCTACTCGACGCGGTCTGGTCGGACGTGCCGGCGCAGCTGCGGCCGGTAGCGGCGGCGACGCTGGCGGCGCACCTCGACAAGCTCGAGGAAGAGCAGGTGCTGCCCTCGGGCGTCGAGCGGCCGCATTTCGAGAGGATCGAATGGTGAGCGCCGATGAACCGGGGGTGCCGGTGGCGAAGGGCGCGAGCGCCCCGTCGGTCGAGTCCCCGTTCCCGCCGATCGCCGACTACGGCTTCCTCTCGGACTGCCACACGGGTGCGCTGGTGGCCTCGGACGGCTCGATCGAGTGGATGTGCCTACCCCATTTCGATTCGCCGTCGGTGTTCGGGGCGATGCTCGACCGCGGGGCCGGGAGCTGGCGCGTGGGCCCCTACGGGACCTATGTCCCAGCCGGGCGCCGCTACATCCCGGGCACGAACATGATCGAGACAACATGGATGACGCCGCAGGGCTGGCTGCGGGTGGTCGACGCGCTGACGATCGGTCCGTGGCACGACAACGCGCACGGCTCGAGCCACACGCGGCCGCCGACCGACTACGACGCCGACCATCTGATCGTGCGGATCGTCGAATGCATCCAGGGGCAGGTGCAGGTCGAGATCGTCTGCGAGCCGATGCTCGACTACGGGGCCACGCCGGCGAGCTGGACGGTCCTCGACACGGACGAGGAAGGCCTGTGCGCGATGGACGCGAGCGACGACGTCACGGCCTTCCGGCTGTTCAGCGATGTCCACATGGGAATCGAGGGCAATCGGGCCCACGGCCGGCACACGATGTCCGAAGGGGAGAAGCGCTTCTGCGCGCTGTCCTGGACGGAGGGTCTCGGCGGCCCCCACACAGTCGAGCAGGCCGAAGGTCACCACCAGCGGACGGCCCATTTCTGGCGGACCTGGCTGGCCGAAGGCACCTACCCCGACCACCCGTGGCGCTTTCACCTGCAGCGCTCGGCGCTGGTTCTGAAGGGGCTGACCTTCATGCCCACCGGGGCGCTGGTGGCCGCCCCCACGACCTCGCTGCCGGAGACGCCGCGGGGCGAACGCAACTGGGACTACCGCTACTGCTGGATGCGGGACGCCTCCTTCACGCTCTGGGGGCTGCACGCGCTGGAGCTCAACTGGGAGGCCGATGACTTCGTCCAGTACCTGGCCGACTTGGAGCGCAACGAGGACGGCTCGCTGCAGATCATGTACGGCATCACGGGCCAGAAGGACCTCGAGGAGTACACGCTCGATCACCTCAAGGGCTACGAGAACGCGCGGCCCGTCCGCGTCGGCAACGGCGCCTACCGCCAGCGCCAGAACGACGTATACGGAGCGGTGATGGACTCGGTCTACCTGCACTCCAAGAAGCGCGACCACATCCCCGACCGGTTGTGGCCGGTGCTCAAAGACCAGGTCGAGTGCGCCTGGCGGGTGTGGCGGGAACCGGACCAGGGCATCTGGGAGGCCCGCGGCGAGCCGCGCCACTACGTCTCCTCGAAGCTGATGTGCTGGGTGGCTCTGGACCGCGGCGCGCGGTTGGGCGAACGGCGGGGCCACGAGGAGGAGGCTGAACAGTGGCAGGGGCGGGCGGATGAGATCCGGGCGGACATCCTCGAGAAGGGCGTCGATCAGCGGGGCGTGTTCCGCCAGCACTACGAAACGGATGCGCTCGACGCCTCGACGCTGCTCGTGCCGCTCGTGAGGTTCCTTCCCCCGGAGGACGAACGGGTACGGGCGACCGTGGAGGCGATCCGCGAGGAACTGACGGAGGGCGGGCTGGTGCTGCGCTACCGCACCGACGTGACCGACGACGGGCTGAAGGGGGAGGAGGGGACCTTCCTGATCTGCTCCTTCTGGCTGGTCTCCGCGCTCTCGGAGATCGGCCGGCACCGAGAGGCGGAGCACCTGTGCGAGCGGCTTCTCTCCTACTCCTCGCCGCTCGAGCTCTACGGCGAGGAGCTGGAGGCCTCATCGGGGCGGCACCTCGGCAACTACCCGCAGGCCTTCACCCACCTCGCCCTGATCAACGCCGTCACGCACGTGATCGCGGCCCAGGGGCGGGCGTAGTCGCCCCGACGGCGCCGTCCGCTCAGCGAGAGGGGCACCACCGAGCGGCCGCGTCTGGTCGGCGTGGGAGCATCTGCTCGTGCCCCTCCCGCGGACCAAGCAGCTCGTCTGCCTCGACTGCCAGCAGCCCTTCATCGCCACCGTGGTCTCCGAACGCCAGGGCAGCGAGCTGATCCTGCGGACCACTCCCTGCCCGGACTGCGGCGGCGTCGGCGCGCCCCCGATCGAACTCCAGCCCCGTCCCTGAGCGACAGCTGCCGCGCGCCCGCGCAGCGCAAGCGTGACGGCCGGGAACGCGCCGAGGCCGACCCCAGCGCGGCGATCCCTTCGGTGAGCGGAGGTCGTGACGTTCGGGTCGCCCTGGCACACGGCGACCCGAACGTCACGGCCGGAGCTCCCTAGTAGCCCTCCTCGCCCGGCAGCAGGATCCGGGCGACCTCGCCCTCGACCACGACGTGGGGCTCGACGGGCAGCACCTCGCGTCCGTCGGCGTAGTCCAGCAGCGCCCCGACGGTGGCGAACTCGCCGAGCTGCTCCAGGTGCTTGATCGTCGGGAACACGAGCAGGATCTCGCCTGCGGCGTGGGCCTCGAGGGCCTGCGCCGGCGTGAACCAGCCGAGGTCGACGCACTCCTCGCCGTCGACGGCCGCCTCCTGGCCGTCGGGCAGGGTGGCGAGAAAGAAGTGGGTGTCGAAGCGGGTCGAGACCGCGGCCGGCGTGATCCAGCGCGAGAACTTCACGAGCTCCCGGGGGCCGGTGAGCTCGATCGCGGCCTCCTCCTGCAGCTCCCTCACAGCCGCGAGCCTGTGGGCCTCGTCGCCGTCGCCCTCCTCGGCGTCGACGGCCCCGCCCGGGAACACCCAGACGCCGCCCATGAAGCGGGCCTCGGGCGTGCGCTTCACGAGCAGCAGCTCGAGCCTCTCCGAGCCACCCCGCAGCAGGATCACGCTGGCCGCCTGGCGGGGGCGCACCGGCGGTCCGGTGTTCAGCTCCTCACCGGGTCCCGGCCGCTCGCTCTCGCCTGGTGGGCGCATCGGCTGACCCTACCTGTCGGTAATCTTCGACGCATGAGCAAGTCCACCGAGGCTCCCCGGCGATGAGCGCCACCGAGACGCTGCAGCGCTGGATCTGCGAGTCCTGCGGTTTCATCTACGAACCCGAGGAGGGCGACCCCGACGGCGGCATCCCGCCCGGCACTCCTTTCGAGGAGATCCCCGACACCTGGTTCTGTCCCGTGTGCGGCGCGCGCAAGCGCGACTTCACGCTCTACGAGGACTAGGAAGCCGTAGCGGCGCTGCCCGGGACCGAGAGGGCGCCAGACTGGGGCCGCCTGCTGGCGCTCGACGCCGAGCGCGTGTGGCATCCCTACGGGGCGCTGCCGGCCGCGCTGCCGTCGCTGCCGGTCGTCTCGGCCGAGGGGGTGAGGCTGCGCCTCGCAGACGGCCGCGAGCTGATCGACGGGATGGCCTCGTGGTGGTGCGCGATCCACGGCTACCGCCATCCCGCGCTGGACGGCGCCGTGCGGGAGCAGCTCGGGCGCATGGCTCACGTGATGTTCGGCGGCCTCACGCACGAGCCCGCGGTGCGGCTCGCCGAGCGCCTGACCGAGCTGGCGCCCGCGGGCCTGGAACGGGTCTTCTTCGCCGACTCCGGGTCGGTGTCCGTGGAGGTGGCGATCAAGCTGGCCCTGCAGTGCCAGCGCGCCCGCGGCTTCGCCGGGCGAACACGTCTGCTGACGGTGCGGGGCGGCTACCACGGCGACACGCTCGGCGCGATGTCGGTCTGCGATCCCGTCGGAGGGATGCACTCGCTGTTCGCCGGGGCGCTGCCCGAGCAGGTCTTCGCGGAGCGCCCGCCGGACGGCTTCGATGCGCCGCTCGATCCTGGCTGGGCGGCGTCGGTGAGGGAGCTGGCCGAGCGCCGCGCCGGCGAGCTGGCCGGAGTGATCGCCGAGCCGGTGGTGCAGGGCGCGGGGGGCATGCGCTTTCACTCGCCGGCCTGCGTGCGGCTGCTGCGGGAGGTCTGTGACGAGCACGGCCTGCTGCTGATCCTCGACGAGATCGCGACCGGCTTCGGCCGCTCCGGCGCGATGTTCGCGAGCGAGCACGCGGGCGTGAGCCCGGACGTGATGTGTGTGGGCAAGGCGCTGACGGGCGGCTACATGACCCTGGCAGCGACGCTCTGCACGGCCGCGGTCGCCGCCGAGGTCTCCGCGGGCGAGGGCGGCGGCCTGATGCACGGGCCGACCTTCATGGCAAATCCGCTGGCCTGCGCCGTGTCGCTCGCCTCGCTCGAGCTGCTCGGCAGCGAGGATTGGCGCGGCCGGGTGCGCGCGATCGAGGCCGGCCTGCGGGCCGGGCTCGCCCCCGCCCGCGAGCTGCCGGGCGTGCGCGACGTCCGCGTGCTCGGGGCGATCGGCGTGATCGAGCTGCGGGGACCTGTCGATGTCGCCGCCGCAACACGGGCCGCCGTCGAGCGTGGCGTGTGGCTGCGGCCCTTCCGCGAGCTCATCTACGCGATGCCGCCCTATGTGATGGGCGAGGAGGACCTCGCCGCCGTCACCGCCGGGATGGTCGCCGCCGCCGCCGGCTGAGCCCCGTGCCTCTCAGTGCTTGTGCTTGCGCTTGCGCGGGGGCGTGATCGTGACGGTCTGCGCGGTGGCCGTCGTCCTCTTGCCACCGGCGCCGATCAGCTGCACGACGAGATGCGCCGGCAGCCTGTGGAAACGGGCCAGCAGCCTACGCCCGGTCGCGTTGAGGGCGATCTTGACCGTCTTGCGCTTGCCTGCCGCGATCCTCACCCTGGCGGTTCCGATTGTGACGGTCTTCGAGCGGGTCCGGGCAGCGATCCCCTTGAGCCTGCCGTGACTGAGCTTCTCGACGCTCGTGAGGGTGACCCGTGCGACGCAGCTGCTTCCGGAGGGACCGCTGCAGGCGAGCGTCACGGTCACCTTGCCGTTGGCGGCCTTGGCGGCTCCGACCCTGCGCAGCTTCGCGGCCGCGGCCGCGGCCGCGGGCGGCACGTAGGTGACCGTGACGGACGTCGAGGCGACGTTGCCCGCGTGATCGGCGGCAGTGGCGGTGATCGTGTTCGCTCCCGGTTTCAGCGCGACGGTCGTCGACCACGGGCCCGAGCCGGCGTAAGGGACCGCTGCGCCGCCGACGTTCAGCGAGGCCACGCCGAAGTTGTCCGCCGCGCTTCCCGACACGGTCAGGCTGGGCGTCGAGACGACGGTGCCCGAGGCCGGCGCGGAGATCGCCACTGAGGGGCCGGCGAGACGGTCTTCGCCGAGCTGGGCGAGCTGCTGGACCCGCTCCAGCGTCAGGGCCTGGGAGAGCACCTCGGTGAACGTCAGCGAGCCGCTGGCGGGCACGGTCCGTTTCGGATAGAGGAGTTCGAACACCTGGTTGCTGGCGAACACGACGCTGTCGGGCGCGGTCGACAGGGTGATCGCGCCGAGCGGGTTCTGGAGCCCGTTGGGGGCCGGCGGGTCGACTTCGAAGTAGATCGTGGCGGCCGCAGGAACCGCCGCGGTGTCGCCTTTGGCCCGGACGCTGAAGGCCCCGTCGCCGGGGAACCGGTAGCTCGGATTCTCTTCGCTGCCGTTGTCTTCCTCGCCGTAGCTGATATCGATCGCATGGGCCTGCCCGTCGGTGCTTTCGAAGTGGTCGGTGACGGTCGCCTGAAGGCCACCCTCACCGGTGGCGACGGTACGCACGACCTTCACGCCGGAGGGCGCGAACTTCACGCATTTGACGGCTTCCGGGTGCAGTTCGTCGACGGGCGCGCCGCCCGCGCTCTCGCATCGCATGAGCACCTCGGTCCAGGTCTGCGTCATCGTTCCGTCCAGCGGGTTGAGCGCGTGGTGCTCGTCGGTAACGAACGTCTCGCCTTCGCCTTTGCTGTGGATCTGGCGCTGGGTCTCGGTCGCGTACGCGTTGTGGCCGTCCACGACGATCCCAGGGGCCGTGCCGGACTCGTTCGGGGAGTAGAGGTTGGCCTCGCAGTCGGAGGTGTAGTCGGGACCCTGTTCGCGGAAGCTGGTCGGGTCGAAGAGGCGCGAGTAGGGGCCGCAGCTGGCGACGGAGTCCCAGCCCCAATAGCCTTCGAACGTCGTCGCGGTGCCATAGAAGTCAAAGGCGCCGGACCCTTCCGACAGTTCGGTGCGGCTGAATTCCGAGACCCCAACCCTCGGGCCCTTGAACGCGGAGAGGTCGGCGCTGGGAAGCGTTCCGGGCGGGACCGCCCGCAGTGTGCAGGGCTGTTCTCCGTCGGAGAGGCGTTCGAGGGAAACCCGCTGTTCGCCGCTCAGGTCAGCGGTGCTGAAGGTGCCGTCCGGGTGCACTTTCAGTTCGAACGTCAGGCCTTCGAAGTTCTCCAGTTCGATCGCCGAGGGCAGCCCAATCGAGGAGGTGTAGTAGCAGCCCAGTTCCACCTCGTCCGACGCGTTCGCATCGTCGGTGGTCACGGTTCCCGAGACTTCGAGTGCCTGCGCAAGGGGACCGAGGAAGGGCGCTTCGCTCGTCGGCAGGAAGGTCGGGTCCGCCGGCGTCGTGACCTGTGAGGTGAGGACGGTCGCGGACGCCGAGGCACTCGCGAGGGCCAGGACGGCCGCCGTGGCGGTCACGAGACCGACGAATGCGCTCCTGCGACGACTCGCTGACATGGTGCCCCCCGACGTAGCTGGATCAGATCTGGAACCTGCACGGCGACCCTATCGCGGGCGCAGGCGGGAAGGGCAAATGTCCGCCTGCGCGCTCAGCCCGGGAACATCGCGGCGAACCAGTCCGCAGTGATGACCTCGAGGGCATCGCGCAGCGAGCGCATCGTCTCCTCGCCGTAGCGTTCGGCCCACTCGGTCTCGGTCTCCTCGATCAGCCTGCGCCCGACGCCCTGGGCTTCGCGGCCCCGGGCGGTCAGCCTGATGATCTTCGCCCGTCCGTCCCGCGGGTCGGGAACCCGCTCCACATAGCCCAGCCGCTCGAGGTCGGTCGTGACTTCGCCGACCGTCTGCTTGGTCATGCGGGCACGTTCAGCGAGGTCGGTCAGGCGCGAGCCGTCGGGCTCGATCGTCCCGAACACGCATCCGTGGCCGGGCCGCACATCGCCGAAGCCCGCCGCGGCGATGCGCTCGTAGAGGCCGGCGCTGAAGCGGTCGAATGCCACGTCGAGCAGCCCGATCATCGGGGGGCTGGTACGGATCAGTTCGGCTTGTGAAGGCATTCGTCAGGAGAGTTGATAAGGTAGGCGAATCATCAGGAAGACTTATTAGTTTGCCTGACAATTGTAGCCTATGTGACGGAGGTGATGACCGTGGAGCGGAAGTGGTGGACATTGACGGCGGTGAGCGTGGCGACGTTCATGCTGCTGCTGGACATAACCGTCGTGAACACGGCCCTGCCGTCGATCCAGCGCGACCTGCACGCGAGCTTCACCGACCTGCAGTGGGTGGTGGACGCCTACACGCTGGCCCTGGCCGCGCTGGTCCTGACGGCCGGCTCGCTGGCCGACAGACTGGGCCGCCGGGCGGTGTTCGCAGCCGGCCTCGGGATCTTCGCGGTGTCCTCGCTGATCGCAGGGCTGGCCTCGGACCCGACCGTGCTGAACCTCTCCCGGGCCGTGCAGGGCATCGGCGGCGCGGCCATGTTCGCCGTCTCGCTGGCGCTGCTCGCGCAGGAGTTCGCTCCCGGCCGCGAGCGGGGTCGCGCGCTGGGCTTCTACGGGGCGACGATCGGCATCGCGGTGGCCATCGGCCCGCTCGTGGGCGGCGCGATCACGAGCGGCCTCGGCTGGCGGTGGGTGTTCTTCCTGAACGTGCCGATCGGCCTGGCCGCGATCGCGGTGACGCTGAGCAAGTTGCGTGAGTCGAGCGACCCCAACGCCACCCGCATCGACTGGGCCGGCCTGGTGACGTTCAGCTCCGCCCTGTTCATGCTCGTGCTGGCGCTGGTCCGCGGCAACGACGAGGGCTGGGGCAGCACCCTGATCCTCGGGCTGTTCGCGGGCTCCGCCGTCCTGCTCGCCGCCTTCGCGGTGATCGAGCGCCGCGTGGCCGAGCCGATGCTGCCCCTCGAGCTGTTCCGCGGCCGGGCCTTCACGGGCGTCCAGCTCGCCGCGTTCGCAGTCTCGGCCTCGATGTTCGCGCTGTTCCTGTACCTGACCCTGTACCTGCAGAACTACCTCGGCTACTCGCCCCTGCAGGCCGGTCTGCGCTACCTGCCGATCACGCTCGCGACGTTCTTCGTGGCCCCCGCGGCGGGCGTGCTGCTCGGCAAAGTGCACGCCCGCTTGCTGATGGCCGCCGGTCTGCTCGCCACCGGCGTGGGGCTGGTGCTGATGAGCAACCTGCACGCCTCCGACGGCTGGACCGCGCTGCTGCCGGGCTTCATCGTCGCCGGCGCCGGGGTCGGGCTGCTCAACCCGGTGGTGGCCGATGTGGCCCTCAGCGTGGTGCCTAAGGAGCGCAGCGGCATGGCCTCGGGGATCAACGACACCTTCCGCCAGGTCGGTGTGGCCGTCGGCGTGGCCGCGTGGGGGGCGATCTTCCTGGCGCAGGCGACCAGCAAGGTCTCGGCGGTGGCGGCGGGCACTCCGCTGGCAGGGCACGGCAGGGCACGGGCGCTGGTCGAGGCGGCCTCAGGAGGCCAGCTGGGCTCCGCGGTCCGCTCGCTGCCCGTAGGGCTCCAGCATCTCGCCACCACGGCCACCCGCCAGGGCTTCCTGGACGGCCTCAACGAGATCCTGCTGATCGGCGGTGGGGTCGCGCTGGCCGGAGCGCTGCTGTCGCTGGTGCTCGTCCGCGAGGGCGAGATCGAGCGGGACGCCCTCGAGGAGCCGGTCGCTTCCGAGGCCCTCCAGGCGACGCCGGCCTGAGCGGCCGGGAGGGCAGGAACGGCAAGGGCCGGCCGCCGCGGAGACTCGCGGCGGCCGGCGGCCGTCCCGGTGAGACCCTTCGACGGGCCTCAGCCGGCGGCGCGCGGGGTCCTTCGCATCGACGCTCCTCCTCGCCGGATCACCTCTTCGAAGCCTCCCACCAGGGCCGCCACGGCAGCGCCTCTCCGGCTCGGGCGAGCAGCCCGGGGTCCGGAGCGGGCAGGGCTCCGAGCACCGCGACCTCGATCTCGCCGAGCCGCTCGATCGTCTCGCGGTTGGAGCGCTCGATCTGGCCCGCCTCGGCCGGCCATGGGGTGAGGACGACCGCGAGCACGTCCAGTCCCGCGGCACGGGCCGCCCGCAGGGTCAGGAGCGTGTGGTTGATCGTGCCCAGGCCGGGTCGCGCCGCGATCAGCAGGGGCATCCCCAGGTCCGCCGCGAGGTCACACACCAGGTAGGTGTCGTTCAGGGGTACCGTCAGACCGCCGACTCCCTCGACGACGAGCATCTCCGGGTGGACGGCCGAGGCACGCCGCACGCCCTCGAGCAGGGTGGCCGCCTCGATCGGCGTCCCGGCCAGCTGGGCCGCCAGGTGGGGTGAGACGGGCGGGCCGAAGCGCAGCGGGGCGACCTCGCCGGCCTCCGCTCCGCTTACAGCGGCGAGCAGCTCGTCGTCGCGGGGCCAGGGCCCGGGCGGCTCCTCGGTCCCGGTCAGGACGGGCTTGTGAGCGCCTGCCGGCACGCCTGCGGCGCGCAGGGCTCCCACGAGGCAGGCGCTGAGGACGGACTTGCCGGCGCCCGTGTCGGTGCCGGTGACGAACAGGCCCCGCATTTTCGCGCCCGGGACGCCGTCAGGCCGCGCGGACGGAGCTCTCGCGCTCGAAGTCGAACAACTCGGTGGGGGCGCCCACGCCCTGCGGCGCAGGCTCCTCGAGGCCGGCGCGCCGGCCCTCGCCGGCGACGAGCGGCTGCGCCTTAGGCGCATCGCCGCTGGACTCCACCTCGAAGTCGAAGGGCGCGGTGCCACCCGGCTGGGACTCGATTCGTGCCGCTCCAGAGAGACGTTCGGCCCGCACCAGCGCGGTCTCGATCTCCTGGATCTCCTGCAGCGGCTCGGCGGTGGGCGGCGCGGTCACCTGCCCGGGGTCTACACCGACCCGGCGGGCAGCCTCGGCGAGCGTGCGAGCGGCTTCGCGCAGCTCGCCCGGCGTGTGGGAGGCCATCGTCGTCAGGCGCAGCCGGGACGTGCCCTCCGGGACTGTCGGCGGGCGGATCGCCTGGGCGAAGACGCCCCGCTCGATCGCCTGCTGGCAGAGGGCCATGGCGTCGCGCTCCTCGCCGATCACCAGGGGCACGATGTGCATCTCTCCATCGGCCACGCTGAAGCCCTCCTCGGCCAGGCCGCGGCGCAGGGCGCGGGCGTTGGAACGCAGGCGGTCGACGCGGTGGGGGCGTTCCACGAGCAGCTCGAGCGCCGCCAGCGCGCCCGCGACGGCGGGGGGGCCGGGAGCGGTCGAGAAGATCAGCGGCCGGGCGGTGTTGATGAGGTACTGGATCGTCTCCGTGCTCGCGCAGGCATACGCGCCGTAGGAGCCGAGAGCCTTGCCCAGCGTGCCGATGACGACATCGATCTCGCCCTCGAGCCCGGCGGCGGCCACCGCGCCACGACCCTCGGGGCCGACGTTGCCGGTGGCGTGGGCCTCGTCGACGACGATCCGCGCCCCGTAGATCTGGGCGAGCTCGGCGATGTGGGCCAGCGGGGCGATGTCCCCGTCCATCGAGAAGACCGTGTCGGTCACGATCAGCCGCCCGGCGCGGCGCTCGCCGTGGCGGCGCAGGCACCAGTCGAGGTGCTCGATGTCCCGGTGGCGGTAGATCACGACCTCGGCCCGCGACAGGCGGCAGCCGTCGACGATCGAGGCGTGGTTCAGCTCGTCGGAGAAGATCACGTCCTCGGAGCCGGCCAGGGCGCCGATCACGCCGATGTTGGCGAGGTAGCCCGAGCCGAAGAGCACGCAGGACTCGCTGCCCTCGAAGCTGGCCAGCCTCTCCTCCAGGCGGCGGTGGATGGTCATCGAGCCGGACACGAGGCGGGACGCGCCCGCGCCGACGCCCCAGCGCATGGCCGCGTCGGCGGCTGCCTCGCGCACCTTCGGGTGGTCGGCCAGGCCGAGGTAGTTGTTCGAGCACAGCAGCAGCACCGGCTTGCCGTCGAGCAGCACGGTGGGACCCTGCGGCCCGCTGATCATCCGCAGGCGGCGCGAGAGGCCGAGACGCTCCAGTTCTGCGAGGCGCTCGGCGATCTCGGTCATCTCTGCAGCCTCAGCCGACCGGGACGGTGTTGGCCGCGCCGTCGGGTCGCGGGGGGATCGCGCGCTTGGCGCTGTAGCGGAGCTGTTTGGAGGGGTCCCACAGCCGCACCACGAGCTCGGCTGCCCGCTCCTCCACGGCGAGCAGCTCCTCGACCAGGTCGGGCGTCTCGCCCTCCATCCAGCCCGAGCGGTTGTCGGGACGGGGGTTGGCGGCGTTGTCGGGCTGGCGGGCCACGTTCAGGCCGAGCTCTTCGAACATCGAGCGGTCGGTCTCGGGCTCGTTGCCCAGCGTGGTCAGGAAGTTGCCCATCATCACGCCGTTGATGCCCGCCTGGACGGCGAGCTCCTGCAGCTCGCCGAGGTTCTCCACGCGGCCCCCGCAGAGCCTGAAGAGGGCCTCGGGCAGGATCAGCCGGAAGATCGCGATCCACTTGACCGCCTCCCACGGGTCCATGAACTCGCGGTCGCCGAACTTCGTGCCGGGTCGCGGGTTGAGCATGTTGATCGGGACGCTCGTGGGGTTGATCTCGGCCAGCTCGAAGGCCATCTCCACGCGCTGCTCGCGCGTCTCGCCGAGGTTGAGGATCCCGCCCACGCAGGTCTCCAGCCCGGCCTCGCGAACCGCGTCGATCGTGCGCAGGCGGCCCTCGTAGCGGACCGTGCTGGTGACCTCTCCGTAGTAGCTGTAGGCCGTCTCCACGTTGTGATGGACCCGCTGGATTCCCGCCTCGCGGAGGGCCCGGGCCCGCTCCGCGGAGATGTGCCCGACCGAGGCGCAGCGCTTGAGGTTGGTCTTCTCCGAGACCAGGCGCACGCCCTCGAGGTACTTCGCGAAGTCCCGCTTGGAGAGGCCCTGACCCTGGGTGACCATGCAGAAGCGGTGCGCCCCGGCCGCCTCGGCAGCCCGTGCGTGCTCCAGGATCTGCTCGGGCTCCATCATCGCGTGCATCGGCGTCTCGGCGTCGGCGAAGCGCGACTGGGCGCAGAAGCCGCAGTCCTCGGCGCAGCCGCCCGACTTGGCGTTCACCAGCGAGCACATGTCGGTCGAATCGGCGAAGCGCTCGACGCGGGCTTCCCAGGCGCGCTCGATCAGCGCTTCGATCTGCGCGTGATCCTCGAGCTCGCCCAGCTGCAGGGCCTCCTCGCGCGAGATCAACGGCGGCATGGGCGAAACCGTAAGCCCCGCGGCGGACGGCTAGCCGGGACGGGGGCGGGGTGCCTGCCGGCCCGGCGCGGTCCCCGCGGCCTCGACGAGCGCGCACATCAGCACGCGGGCTTCCTTCGCCTCGATCCTCTGCTCCGCGGTCAGCGACCTCCAGGTCGAGAAGGCCACCGCGTGGCCGAGGACCGCGCGCACGCGGCGCCGCGCGGCGCCGCGCAGGCCCCGACCCGCCATCAGCGTGTCGGCGGCGGCGTCGAGGTAGCCGTGGAAGCCGGCGAAGCGTTCTCGGATCAGCGGCACGGTCTGCTCGTCGCGGATCAGGTTCTCGAGCATCGGGGCCACGCGACCGTAGAAGGCGTAGAGCTCATCCAGGGCGGCGGACAGGCGGGCCCCTGGTGGGTCGATCGCGGCCCATGCGCCGATGTCGGGAGGCGGGTTGGCCGCCGCCCAGTGAGCGCTGCACGCATCGAACAGAGCCGCCTCGTCGGCGAAGTGGCGGTAGAGGGTCGAGCGTCGCACACCGGCGTGCTCGGCCACGGCGCTCATCGACGTGCGAGAGGGGCCGAGCGTGCCGTGCAGCTCCACGGCGCTCTCGGTGATGCGGCGGCGGGTCTCCTGCTGGGCCTCGGCACGGCGGCGCATGCGGTATTGGCGAGATTGGTCGGTCATCGCTGTCCGACCAATATTGACAGGCCGAGCGGTCTTCGTGTACATTTCACGCGACAACAGTGTCTAACGAAAATGGGTGCCAAATGCAGACGGGCTTGGCAGAGGTAGTTGGGCCGCGGGACGGCAAGGCCGGCTTTCTCGGCAGTATCGGCGTGCGCTTCATGGTCGACGGGGACCGCACGGACGAGGACTTCGCCCTGGTCGAACACCCGATGTCGCCGCGGGCGCTCGCTGCGCCCCTACACCGTCACACGCGCGAGGACGAGTACAGCTACGTGCTCGAAGGGCGTATGGGGGCGCTGCTCGGCGAGGACGTGCTCGAAGCCGGACCGGGGGACCTCGTGCTCAAGCCGCGCAACCAGTGGCACACGTTCTGGAACGCCGGCGAAGAGCCCTGCCGGATCCTCGAGATCATCTCGCCTGCGGGGTTCGAGCGCTACTTCGCCGAGCTGGTGGAGATGGGCGGGGTGGGACCCGGCACCGACCCCGCCGCCCTGGCCGAGCTGTGCGGGCGCTATGGGCTGGAGATGGACCCGGACAGCATCCCGGGGCTCCTCGAGCGCTTCGATCTGCGCTTTCCGGGCGAGCCACTGCCAGGCTGAGGCACCGCTGGCAGACGGGCGGGGGCGCCTGGATCGCCGGACGCTCCGCCCGTCAACGACCCTGCCAGCGCGGCGGGCGCCGCTCGGCGAAGGCCCGCATGCCCTCGCGCATGTCCTCCGAGGCGAACGAGGCGCGGCGAAGCTCGATCAGCTCCTCCTCGACCGCCGGGGTTAGCTCTCCCTCGGCGGCCAGCAGGGCGGCGATCACCCGCTTGTTGCCTTTCTGGGAGAGCGGCGCGTTGCCGGCCAGCTCGGCGGCGAGCTCGAGGGTCAGCGCCTCCAGCCCCTCCGCAGGGGCCAAGCGGGTGATCAGACCCCACTGCAGGGCGGTGGCGGCGTCGATGTACTGGCCGAGCAGGAACAGCTCGCGGGTGCGGGCCGCGCCGATCGCGTCGATGAACCGGCGCAGGCCGGTGTGCGAGTAGACGAGACCCAGCTTCCCGGGGGGCATGCCCAGCTTGATCCCGTCCAGGGCCACCCGCAGATCGCACGCGAGGGCCAGCTCGAGGCCGCCGCCGATCGTGTGGCCGGGCAGCATCGCGAGGGTCGGGTAGGGGAAGGCCGCGAGCTCATCGACGGCTTCGGTGAAGGGGTGCGCCACGAGCCGCTCGGCGCGCTCCTCGAACTCCTCCTCGGGGATCTCGCCGATGTCGTAGCCGGCGGAGAACATGCCGTGTGCGCCCGTCACGATCACGCAGCGGGCGTCGCCGGCAAGGGCCAGGCTCCTCAGCGTCTCGCTGATCGCGTCGAGGATCGGATGATCGAGCGCGTTGCGCTTGTCCGGGTTCGAGATCGTCATCCGAACGACCCCGGCGGCCGGCTCGTCGATCAGGAGCTTGCCGCTGGCGAGCTCTTCGCTGGATGGAACGCTGGACACGGCCCGACAGGCTACTGGGCGGCTTCTCCGGCGGCCGCAGCTCTAGTCGAGCACGACCAGGGTGTCGCCCTCGTTCACCGCCTGGCCCTCCTCGCAGACGATCTCGGTGACCCTGCCCGAGTCTTCGGCTTCGACGGGCATCTCCATCTTCATCGACTCCAGGATCGCGACGGTGTCGCCCTCCTCGACCTGATCCCCGACCGCGCACTCGATTTTCCATACGGTGCCGGTGATATGAGCCTCGATGTCAGTCATCTCTCCTCCTCTCGCCGATCGCAGGCAACTTGGCCGGGACAATAGACAGGCACGGTGACGGCCGGGCGGCGAGCGGGCCGGTGGCGGCGATCGTGGCGGCCCACGACGAGGCCGACCGCATCGGCGCCACGCTCGCGGCGCTGGCCCGGGCCCTGCCCGGGACGTCCCTGTGGGTGGCCGACGACGGCTCGGGCGACGCCACGGCCGAGCTGGCCCGCGAAGCCGGTGCGAGGGTGGTCCGCTGCGATCGGGTGATCGGCAAGGGCCAGGCGATGACCGTCGCAGCGCGGGCGGCCCTGGAGGCGCACCCCGGCCCCGGCGAGGACGTGTTCATCCTCTGCGACGGCGACCTCGGGGACTCCGCGGAGCGGCTCGCTCCGCTGGCCCGAGCGGTCGGCGAGGGCGGGGCGGACATGGCCGTCGCGGTCTTCGCCCGCGCGGTGGGAGGCGGCTTCGGCCTCGCGCTCGGGTTCGCCGGCTGGGCGATCCGCCGCCGCAGCGGGCTGCGCACGCGGGCGCCGATCTCCGGCCAGCGGGCGCTGCGCCGCGGGACGCTCGAGGCCGTGCTGCCCTTCGCGGGGGGGTACGGGATGGAGGTGGGAATGACGATCGACGCGGTCCGCGGCGGGGCGCGGGTCGCGGAGGTGGAGCTCGACCTCTCCCACCGCGCCACGGGCCGAACGGCCGCCGGTTTCGCGCATCGCGGGCGCCAGCTCGTGGACTTCGCGCGTGTATATGTGGGGCGCCGCTAGGCTGGCGCGGGCAAATGGCCGTCGCGCAGCACGAAAGGGGCGGCGTAACCTTGGGGCGGTTGGGAGGTAGAGCGCAGAGAGATGAGTGAGCTGGCGCCGATGCGCGAGCAGGTCTACACGGACCCTCGCCCGAAGGAGTACTTCGACCGTTTCCACGAGCGGGCCCGAACGCGCGAACCGGACTGGGTCTACGAGGCGGTCCGGGTGGTCACCTCGATCTACGCCTACACCTTCCTGCGCGCCCGGGCGATCGCCGTCGAGAACGTGCCGGGCAGCGGGGCCGTGATCCTCGCCCCCAATCACTTCTCCTTCATGGACCACTTCCTGATGGGCTGCTACATCCGCCGCAAGGTGCGCTTCATGGCCAAGTCGCAGCTGTTCCACGGGCCGATGGAGTTCATCTACACCCACGGCGGGGTGTTCCCGGTGCGCCGCGGCGCCCGGGACGAGGAAGTGTTCATCACCGCCCGCACGATCATGGAACGCCAGGGGGCGATCACGATGTACTGCGAGGGCGGGCGCTCGCGCACGGGCAAACTGGCCGAGAAGGCCAAGCCGGGCATCGGGCGGCTGGCTCTGGAGACGGGGACGCCGGTCGTGCCGATCGCGATCTACGGCTCCTCGAAAGTCCGCAACTGGAAGCGCCTGCAGTTCCCGAAGGTCACGATCCAGTACGGCGAGCCGATGCGCTGGGAGCAGATCGAGAACCCGACCCGCGAGCAGCAGCAGGCGGTGGCCGATCAGGTCCTGGCCGAGATCCGCCGGCTGTACGCGGGCCTCCAGGAGCACGGCAGGCGGGGCATCATGCGCAGGGTGCGAGAGCAGCGCCGCGCACGCCGCGGGGCGCCGAAAGGTGCCGCGGTCGCCTGATGGAGGGACGCCTGGACGTCGGCGGGGTGATCCGCAAGGTCTGGCACATCTATGTCGACCAGGCCTCAGTGCTGATGCCGGCCGCGGCGGTCGTGTTCGTCTTCACGGGCATCATCTCGACGGTCCTGATCAAGGCCGGCTCGGGCCTGGCCCTGGTGGCCGAGCTCGTCGGGCTGGTGGCGACCTGGCTGTTCACCGGCATGGTGGTCGAGCTCGTCTCAGATGTGCAGGACGGACGCCGGGACGCCACCCCAGGGCAGCTGCTGCGGGCAGTCGTACCCGTGCTCGGCTCGCTGATCGTGGTCGCGCTGGTCGCGGGAATCCTGATCCTGATCGGCTTCTTCCTGATCATCGTCCCGGGCCTGATCCTGCTCACGATCTGGGCGGTGGCTGTGCCGGTGGTGGTGGTCGAGAAGCCGCCCGGCCTCGGCGCCCTGGGTCGCAGCCGCGAGCTGGTGCGGGGCAATGGCTGGCAGGTGTTCGGCGTGATCGCGGTCCTCTACTTCCTCGTGCTGATCGTCGCCCTGATCCTGCAGGGGGCGGGACAGTCCGCGGGGACCGGAGTCGGGATCGTGGTCGCCGTCGTCGTGGGCGTGCTGACCGCGCCGCTGCCCGCCCTGGCCCAGTCGGTCCTGTACTTCGAACTGATCTCCCTGCGGGGAGAGCGTCGCCCGTCCGGCGAGCCGGGCGAGCCCGAGCAGGCGATCGACCCGGTGCCCGCCTCCGACCCGGTGCCCGCCCCCGGCACGGCGCCGAACCCCTTCGGCGAAGGCTGAGCGCCGCCCGGCGCCAGCGCCCATTAGGGTCAGCGGCGCGATGACAGTGGACGCGAGGGAGCTGCTGCGGCCGGGGCTGCTCGAGGGGGTGACCCTCGCCGTCGCCGCGAGTCGTGAGGCGCCGCTCGCAGCGGCCGTCGGGGAGGCGGCCGCGGGGCTCGGCGCAGCCGTGGCGCACGTCCGGATCTCCGCCGGAGGGGAGGCCGAGATCGAGGAGCGGGAGGCGGAGGCCGCCTTGGCCGCGGCGCTCGAGAGCCTCGGCTCGCTCGACGGCCTGATCGTCGATGCTGGCAGCCTGTTCGCCGGCGCCGGCGGGCGGGACACCCTGATCGCCTGCCTGGCCTCGGTCTGGAACGCCGCGCGGGTGACCGCCGGCCTCGTCTTCCTACCCGAGGAAGCCGGTGGGCGGATCGTGCTGCTGGCTCCGCCGGCCGGGGGCGAATACGCGGGCCCTGTCGCGGCCGGCCTCGAGAACCTCGCCCGGACCCTCTCGATCGAGTGGGCCCGGCACGGCATCACGGCGGTCGCCGTGGCCCCGGGCGAGGACACCTCCGCGGGGGAGCTGGCCGCGCTCGCCTGCTACCTGCTCTCGCCCGCGGGCGCCTACTTCTCGGGCTGCCTGATGGATCTGCGGGGGCCCCGCCGCTGACGGGGCCCCGGGACCCCTAGCCCGTCATCCCCCCGAACAGCCCGCCCGTCACGTGGAGGGTCTGGCCGTGGACGTAGTTGGACCAGGGAGAGCACAGGAAGAAGATGCCCCCGGCGGCCTCCTCGGGGCTGGCCGGGCGACCGAGGGGGATCAGCATCGCGGCCATCTGGCGCATCTGCTCGGGGATGCCCAGCTGGACCTTCTCGCCGCCGATCTCCATCGCGTTCTCGTCGACCTTGGCCTGGGTGAGGCGGGTGTCGATGAAGCCGAAGGCGACGGCGTTGACGTTGACTTTGAACTGGCCCCACTCCTTGGCCACCGTCTTCGTCAGACCCACCACGGCGGCCTTGCCGGCCGAGTAGTTGGCCTGGCCGGCGTTGCCGAAGGTGCCCGAGGTGGAGGACACGTTGACGATCTTGCGGAAGACCTCCCTGCCTTCCTCACGCTCCTTCTTGGCCGGCTCGCGGAGGTGGGGAGCCGCGGCGCGGATGACCCGGAAGGGCACGATGGTATGGATGTCGAGCATCGCCTGGAAGTGCTCATCGGTCATCTTGTGAACGGGTTCGTCGATCGTGTAGCCGGCGTTGTTGACGACGATGTCGATCTTGCCGAACGAGTCGATGGCCTTCTTCACGAGCTCGTCGGGGGTGCCGGGCTTGGTCAGGTCGCCCGCGAAGACGGCCGTTTCGCCGGCGATCTCCCCCGAGGCCTGCTCGGCCACGTCGGCGTCGAGGTCGTTGATCAGGACCTGCGCGCCCTGGGCGACGAGGAGCTCCGCCGTGGCTCGGCCGATCCCTCGCGCGGATCCCGTGACGATGGCCGACTTGCCGTCGAGTACTCCCATAACTGTTGCTTCTCCTTGTCTGGTTGAGGTGCGCCGGAGGTTATCCCAGCGCCCTCGGAGGAGGCAGGGGAGAGTGGCGCGACGCCTCGTCGCCCCGGGGCGGAGCGCTCAGCCCACGAGGACGCCGAAGTCCTGTGTGTAGATGCCCCCGGGCTGCCCGTGGGAGAGCCCGTTGGTGTGGGAGGAGACGCCGATGCCCGTGTCCCGGAAGCGCCCGTCGAGGATGTTCGCGCGGTGGCCGGGCGAGGCCATCCAGGAGGCGACAACGGCGCGGGGGGTTCCGAGCCAGAGGCTTCCCCAGCCGATGTTCTCGGCCACTTCGAAGCCGAGGCGGGAGCTGTAGATGTAGCCGTCGTGGCGCATGCGGCTGAGGGGGGTCTGCCCGCCCGGGCCGATGTGTTCGAAGTAGTTGCCGTAGGCCATGCTCTCGGTATGGCTCTGGGCCGAGGCGACGAGGTGGATGTTCCAGTGCAGGGCCCGCTCGCCGTGGGCGGCGCGTTCCCGGTTGACGAGGCACAGCGTGGCCGCGCGGACCTGGGGGATGTCCGAGGCGCTGGGCTGTAGGCGGGCGTCGGGACAGCGGCCTTCGTGAGCCGTGAAGAACAGCAGGTGGGCGGGCTTGCCGTGGTGGTGGCGGCGGGCGCCGCCCTTCGGGCAGTGGGACTGGTGGAAGCTGCGGGTTTCGCTGTGGGGGGCGCCGGCGCCGTGAGCGGGGCAGCGGGCCTTGCCGTGCGAGGTGGCCGCGGCGGGGGCCGCGGCGGCGAGGAGGAGGGTGAGGGCGGCCGTCGCTGAGGCGATGCCGGTTCGAGCCATGGGGGCCTATCGGCCTCCTCATGGCAAGACATGAGCAGGATGGCGGAGGTTTGGACAAATTGCAAAACCCTGCCCAAACGTGACGATCGCTACACGGTCGGCTACAGGGCCAGGGTGCGCCCCAGGATCTCTCGCATGATCTCGTCGCTGCCACCGCCGATCGGGCCGAGGCGGGCGTCGCGGGCGGCCCGCTCGACCCAGTACTCCTGCATGTAGCCGGCGCCCCCGTGGATCTGCAGGCAGTCGTCCATCAGCTCGAAGGAGGCGCGCTGGGTGAGCAGCTTGGCCATCGTCACCTCGCTGAGGGGCTCCTCACCGGCCACGAACCGGCGCAGGGCGTCGTAGGTGACGCAGCGGCAGGCGTAGACGGAGGTCGCCATGTCGGCCAGCTTGTGGCGGATCGCCTGGTGGCCCGACAGGGGCCGGCCGAAGGCCGCCCGCTCGCGGGCGAACTCGGCCGTCCGCTCCCAGGCCAACCGCATCGCCCCGACCGCTCCCAGGGCCATCGCGAGGCGCTCCCACTGGAAGTTGGCCATGATCAGCTTGAAGCCCCCGTGCAGCTCGCCGAGCAGGTTCTCCTCGGGCACGAAGACGTCCTGGTAGCTGATCGTGGCAGTGTCGGAGGCGTGCCAGCCGAGCTTCGAGAGCTTCGAGGACTCGACGCCCTCGCCGCGGTCGACGATCAGGAAGGAGATGCCGCCGTGGCCCCCCTCGGCGGTCGTCTTCACGGCCGTGACGATGAAGTGCGCCCGCACCCCGTTCGTGATGTAGGTCTTCTCGCCGTTGACGAGGAAGCCGCCGTCCACCCTGTCGGCTCGCGTGGAGATCGCCGCCACGTCCGAGCCGGCTCCCGGCTCTGTGATGCCGAGGGCGCCGATCAGCTCGCCGGCGATCGATGGCACGAGATAGCGCTGCTTCTGCTCCTCGGTTCCGAACTTCCAGATCGGCGGCGTGGCGATGTTGATGTGGGCGCCGATACCGGCGGCCGTACCTCCCGAGCCGGCTCGGGCCATCTCCTCGCAGAGCACCGCCTCGTGCAGGTAGTCCCCGCCCTGGCCGCCGTAGGACTCGGGGTACTTCAGTCCCAACAGGCCCTGGACGGCCATCTTCGGAAAGACCTCGTCCGGGAACCAGCGTTCCTGCTCCCACTGCTGGGCGTGTGGGGCCAGTTCCCGGTCGATGAAGCCTCGCACGGACTCGCGCAGCTCCTCGTGCTCGGCGGTGAAGGGTGGGTCGAGTGGGCTCATCGCGCTCCCTCAGAAACCTAGTCGAACGGTCGTCTACGGCGCGGCCGGGCGCCCCTACGCCTGTTACGATCGCGCCGATGCGAGGGGGCCCGGGCCCAGACGCGGTCGCACCGCACAGCCGGCTGGCGCGGCGCGGAGGACGGTGGGTTGCGGTGCTGCTCGGGGGCCTATGCGCGGCGGTCCCGCAGATCGCTGCGGCCCAGACCGTATACGTCACCAACGAAACGGCGGCGACGGTCACACCCATCGACACGGCCACGAATACGCCCCGCCCGGCGATCAAAGTCGATGCTGCCCCCCGGGGGATCGCCGTCACGCCCGACGGCAGGACCGCCTTCGTCGCCAACGGCGCCGGCACCCTCACGCCGATCGACACCGCCACCGGCGCGCCGGGCGCCCCGATCCCGACCGGCAGCGCGGCCTACGCGATCGCGATCTCGCCGGACGGCAGGACCGCCTACGCCGTCACAGCCAACGGCATCGTGCCCGTCGACCTCGCGACTCGCACACCCGGGCCACCGATCGAAGCCGGCGTCGGACCGCAAGCGATCGGGATCACGCCGGACGGCAGCCGCGCCTACGTGGTCGACTACGGCGGCACGGTCACGCCCTTCAGCACGATCACGAACGTAGTGGGGGCGCCGATCAAAGTAGGAAGCGAACCCAATTCGATCGCGATCACGCCCGACGGCAGGACGGCCTACGTCGCGAACCAGTCGAGCAACTCGGTGACGCCGATCGACACCGCTACCAACACCGCGGGCGCGCCGATCAAAGTGGGGATGCGTCCGTACGCGATCACGATCACGCCGAACGGCGCGACGGTCTACGTCGCCGACGACAACAGCCAGAGCGTGACGCCGATCAGCACGGCTACCAACACCGCCGGCCCGGCGATCAAATTGGGGGAATGCCCTGATGCGATCTCGGCTGCGCCGAACGGGAAGACGGTGTACGTCGCGGACGCCTGCAAAGACAACGTCACCCCGATCGACACCGCCACGAACACCGTGGGAGCGACGATCCCGGTCGGCAAAAACCCCGAGGGGATGACGGTCACCCCCGATCAGCCGCCGCTCGCAGCGCTCGCCGGGAGCGCTGCGACGCTGGGTCAGCCGACCGGCTTCAGTGCCTCCGCCTCGACCGACCAGGACGGCTTGATCGCGTCATACTTCTGGGACTTCGGCGATGGGACCGCGCTCTCGACCACGGTGCCGAGCACGAGCCACACCTACGGCGCGACCGGCACGTACACGGCGCGCTTGACCCTCACCGACGACGACGGCTGCTCGACGACGTTCCTGTTCAGCGGTCAGACGTCGCTTTGCGACGGCTCTTCCTCGGCGAGCGCCACGACCCATGTCGTCGTGGCGCCGGCCCCGATACCGGCGCCTCTCATCACGAGCCTGACCCAGGCGCACGTCCGCTGGCGAGCCGGCAGCCGCCTCGCCCGCGCCAGCGCCAAGCGCAAGGTGCCCGTGGGCACGACGTTCGCGTTCACGCTCAACGAGACTGCGAGCGTCAAGCTGGCTTTCGCCGCCCGCCGCGCCGGCAGGAGGGTCAAGGGCAGATGCGTCGCTCCCAGCAGGAACAACCGCCACAGGCCCCCCTGCGAGCGGACGGTGGGTCGAGGATCGCTCGCGTTCACGGGCCACGCGGGCGCCAACAGGATCTCCTTCCAGGGGCGGATCTCGCCGTCCAAGACTCTCGCGCCTGGCCGTTACACCGTGGTGATCGTCGCCACGGCTGCCGATGGGCGCCACTCGGCCTCGAGCCGGCTCAGCTTCACGATCGTCAGATAGGCCGTCTCGCCCGGCGCGGCACCGGGCCGTGATCGAAGCCGTAAACAGGGACAATGCGCGCATGGCAGACATCGGGATCGAACGGGCGCCGCGCTGGCGCAGCACGCTCGCCGGGCTCGCCGACTTCGCCGTCGCGGGCACGGCCGCATGGGCGCTGCGGCGCGGCGGTCGCGCCTCCTTCGCCGAGAGCATGAGCATGCTCGGGCCCTCCAGCGAGATCGTGCGCCAGCAACTCCGCAGTCCCGGCCAGCGGCTGCTCGGGATCCGCACGATCGACGAGCGGACCGGAGCACGGGTTGCCTTGTGGCGCTCGCTCGCCGTGCTCGCGGCCGGCGCCGGCGCGCAGCTGCTCGCCTCCCGTCTTGCGCCCGGCACTCCCTCGCCGGAGCAGGCGCTCGCGCGTGAGCGCTTCCAGGATCAGATCGCCGACACCTACCGGCGCCACTCGGCCGACCCCGCGACGGGCGAAGCGGAACGTGAGCGGCTGATGGCCAACCCGCCGCCGGGCACTTCGCTGAACCTCTGGCGCGACGTCGGTCCGCCGCTCGCCGTCACCCTGCTCGGCGGCCTCGTGCGCCGGCGCTTGGTCTCAACGAAAGAGGTCCGCGCCGGCGCCCGCTGAGCTCCTACAGCCCGTAGGAGCGGCCGATCACGTCGAGCATGATCTCGTCGGTGCCCGCCCCGATGCGGTTCAGGCGCATGTCCCGCCACACCCGCTCGACGCCGTACTCGCGCATGTAGCCCGCGCCGCCGTGGATCTGGATGCATTCGTCAGCGACTTCGCAGGCGATGCGAGATGCGTGGAGCTTGGCCATCGAGATCTCCCGCACCGGGTACTCGCCGTTGTTGAAGCGCCAGGCCGTCACGTAGACCATCTGCCGCGCCGACTCGATTTTCGTGGCCATCTCGGCGAACTTGTGGCGGATCACCTGGAACTTGCCGATTTCGCGGCCGAAGGCCTTGCGCTCGTGCGCGTACTGCAGGGTCTTTTCGAAGCATTTCTGGGCCCCTGCGACGCAGCCGGCCGCGCCGATCAAACGCTCTCCCTGGAGCTCCCACATGATGTGGTAGAAGCCCTTGCCGATCTGGCCGAGGACCGCCGTCGAGGGCACGCGGACGTCCTGGAAGGCGAGCAGGGCGGTGTCGGAGGCGTGCATGCCGAGCTTCTCCAGGCGCTTCTCACGGATCACCCCGGGGCTGTCCATCGGCACCAGGAACAACGTGAAGCCGTCGTAGCCCGCGTCGACGTCGGTCTTTGTGACGAGCACGATCACGTCGGCGCGGTGGCCGTTGGTGATGTAGGTCTTGGAGCCGTTGATGATGTAGTCATCGCCGTCCTTGACCGCCCGCGTCTTGATCCCGGAGACGTCCGAGCCGGCGTCCGGCTCGGTGATGCCGAGGCAGAGGATCTTCTCGCCCTTGATCGCCGGTACGACCCACTCCTGCTTCTGCTCCTCGCTGCCGAACGCGAGGATCGGCGGCATCGCCATGTCGGTGTGCACGGCGATCCCCATCGCCAGGCCGCCGGAGTTGGCGTTGGCGATCTCCTCGGCCAGCACCAGGCTGGTGTAGTAGTCCCCGCCCTGGCCGCCGTACTGCTCGGGCTTGTCGAGGCCGAGGAAGCCCAGCTCGCCCATGCGCGGGAAGACCGAGTCGGGGAACGTCGTCTCCTCCCATTCCTCGGCGTGGGGCGCCAGCTCCTTGATCGCGAAGTTGCGGATCGACTCGCGCAGCTGTTCGTGCTCGTCGGTGAAGATGAAGTGCTTGCGTTGTGACTTGAAGTCGGGCTTGAGAACGCTCTCGGCGGTTGCGGCCATGGCTGGCGCAGTCTCCTTGGTCGGATCTGACGGGTCTCGCCGCGCTTGGCGCGGGCGGTCGGGCGGACGCTAACGCAGCGACCCGCAAAAGTAAACAGTAGAGCTAGCTACTTTGGGCGCAGCTGGGGCGAGGGCGGTACCGCGCGGGGCGAGCGCACCCGCGCGCAGGGTCTCCTGCAAGCACAAGGGCCGGGGCAACTCTTGGACGCTTCGCACAGTCGCGAGAGGGAAGAAACGGTCCCCCAAGGAGTTCTTGGCCATACGCGCGAGACGCACGGCCGCCGTGGCTCGTGGGGAGCTTGCCGCGCGAGAAAGGAGCTGGCATGTACGTGCGGTCCGCGTCCGCGGGCGGCGCGAGCGCCCCTGGGCGCTCGCAACGGAGGTCCGCCGGGCTTGTGATGGCGGTGGCCGTGCTCGGCACCGCGATGGCGTTCGTCGACGCCACCGTCGTCAACATCGCCGTCCCGAGCATCGCCGCGCAGTTCCCCGCCGAGCCGCTCTCGAGCGTCTCCTGGGTGCTCAACGCCTACAACGTCGTGTTCGCCGCGTTTCTGATCGGCGGCGGCCAGCTCGCCGACACGTTTGGCCGGCGCCGCATCTTCTCGCTGGCCCTCTGCGTCTTCACCGGCGCCTCGGCGCTCTGCGCGCTGGCGCCGACGCTCGCGGTGCTGGTCGGCGCGCGCGCCCTGCAGGCCGGCGGCGCCGCCCTGATGATCCCCAGCTCGCTTGCGATCGTGCTCGACGCCTACCCGCGCGAGCGCAGGGTCCGCGCGATCACGCTGTGGGCCGCCGCCGCGGCGGCCGCGGCCGGCATCGGGCCGCCGCTGGGCGGCCTGCTCGTGACAGCGTCGGGCTGGCGGCTCGTGTTCCTGGTCAACGTCCCCGTCGGCCTCGTGACGCTCGCGCTGGCGCGCGCGATCGTGCCCGAGAGCAGGCGTCCCGGCACCCGCCGGCTCCCAGACCTGCGCGGCGAAGCGGCGCTTTCGCTGTCCATCGCCGCGTTCGTGCTGGTGATCGTCAAGGGCGAAGAATGGGGGTGGCTGGGCGTCAGGACGCTGTGGACGCTGGGCGCCGCCTTCGTGCTCGCCGCCGCCTTCCTCGCCCGCTGCAGGCGCGACCCGGGGCGCATGATCGACCCTGCGCTGCTGCGGCTGCGCTCGTTCGACGTCGCCAACGGGGCGACCGCCGTCCTCGCCCTCGGCTTCTACGGCTACACGCTCTGCAACGTGCTGTTCCTGACGGGCGTGTGGCGCTACTCGATCCTGCAGGCCGGCCTGGCTCTGATGCCGGGTCCCCTCGTGGCGATGGCCGTCGCCGCCGTCGTGAGCCGCCCGATCGATCGCTTCGGCCACCGCGCCGTGATCATCCCCGGCGCGCTGATCTGGGCCAGCGGTGCGGCGTACCTGTTCACCACTGCGGGCGCCCGGCCGGACTTCCTCGGCACGCTGCTGCCCGTGATCGTGCTCTCGGGGATCGGGGCGGGGACGACGTTCCCCGCCGTCAGCGGCGCGGCGGTGATGTCCGTGCCAGGCGACCGGTATGCCCTGGCCAGCGCGCTCAACGCCGTCTCGCGACAGCTCGGCGCGGCGCTCGGGATCGCGGCGCTCGTGGCGATCCTGGGCAACGCGCGCGGCCCCGCCGGCCTCCCCGCGTTCCATCACGGCTGGGCGTTCGCCGGAATCTGCCTGCTCACCGGCGGCGCGCTGTGCGTCGCCCTGCCGGGGCGGCATGCCGGCCCCGTTCCCCGCCACGATTTCGCCGGTCCGGCTCCAGCTGTCGGGCGAGAGCATGTGCGCCCCGATCGCAAGAGCGCGGGGGAGGAGCCATGGCCGCAGCCACAGCCATCGCGGACCTAGCGCTCTTGCGCCCACCGCCACGATCAAAAGTGCGTCGCGCCGCCACCATCAGAAGTGCGTAGTAGGACTGCGCACTTCCCACCGCGCTCCGATCGGGCTAGGATTCGCCGGTGCCCACCGACAAGGTCCTCTACGCCGTCGACGAGAACGGCGTCGCCACGATCACCCTGCACGACCCGGAGACTCGCAACGCCCTCTCGGCGGAGCTGCTCGAGGGGCTGATCGAGTCCTTCACCCGCGCGCGGGAGGAAGATGAGGTGCGGTGTGTCGTGCTCTGCTCCTCGCACGAGCGGACCTTCTCCTCAGGAGCCAACCTCGGCGGCTTCGCGGCCGAGATGGCTCTCGTCCACAAGCACTTCGCCGGCGAGCGCTTCGTGTCCCTGTTCAAGCTCATCGGCGAGCTGGGCAAGCCCACGATCTGCGCGGCCCGCGGGCACGTCCTGGCGGGAGCCCTCGGCATCGCCCTGGCCTGCGACCTGATCGTCGCCTCCGAGCAGGCCAGCTTCGGCACCCCCGAGATCAACATCGGCGCCTTCCCCTTCATGATCATGGCCCTGATCTATCGCAACGTCCCCCGCAAGCGGGCCAACGAGCTGCTGCTCTTGGGGGAGCGCTGGAGCGCCGAGCAGGCCCTCGAGGCCGGCATCGTCAACCGCGTCGTCCCCGACGGCGAGCTGGACGCCACGGTGGCCGACTGGGCGGGCAAGCTCGCCGGGAAGTCCCCCGTGATCATGCGCCTGGGCAAGGAAGCGATGCGCCGGCAGATGGACATGCCCCTGGACGACGCCCTCGACTACCTGCGCGCGCAGCTCTCGCTGGCGCAGTCCACCGAGGACATCGTCGAGGGCGTCGGCGCCTTCTTCGAGAAACGCGACCCCGTCTGGAAAGGACGCTGATGAGCACCGCGGAGGAGACACCCGCCCCCCCGACCTCGCTGCTTCGCCCCCTGGTCGAGGACCTGCTGGAGCGCCGCGCCCAGATCGCCCTCGGCGGCGGCGAGGAGAGGATCGCCCGCCAGCACGCCCAGGAGAAGCTCACCGCTCGCGAGCGCCTGGCCCTGCTGATCGACGAGGGCACCTTCGTGGAGATGGGCATCCACGGGCGCCCCCACTTCTCCCAGCGGGCGATGGAGGGCAAAGACGCCCCCGCCGACGGCGTGATCACCGGCTACGGCAAGGTCGACGGGCGGCTGGTCGCCGTGTGCGCCTACGACTTCACCGTGATGGCCGGCTCGATGGGCATGACCGGCGAGCTGAAGGTCACCCGCCTGCGTGAGCTGGCCCTGACCAAGCGGATCCCCTTCATCTGGCTGCTCGACTCCGCCGGGGCCCGCATCCAGGAGGCCGTGGGCTCGCTGTTCGCCGGCTCCGGGCACCTGTTCCGCGAGGAGGTGGTGATGAGCGGCGTGATCCCCCAGATCGCCGCCCTGATGGGCCCCTGTGCGGCCGGCACCGCCTACATCCCGGGCCTGGCCGACTTCGTGCCGATGGTCAAGGGCCGCGGCTCGATGGCCCTGGCCGGTCCCCACCTCGTGCGGGCCGCCGTCGGCGAGGACGTCACCCAGGAGGAGCTGGGCGGCTCGCGGGTGCACTGCCGCAAGTCGGGCGTGGGGGACATGGAGGTGGCCGACGATGAGGAGTGCATCGAGCGCATCAAGCAGTACCTCTCCTTCATGCCCCAGAACTGCGAGGCCCCGCTGCCCGTGCGGGCGGTCGGGCCCGGCTCAGACCCGATCGATCGCGCCGACGAGGCCCTCCTCGACGTGCTCCCCGAGTCCAATCGCAAGCCCTATGACATGTACGAGGTGATCTCGCGGATCGTCGACGACGGCGAGTGGCTGGACATGAAGGGCCAGTGGGCGAAGACGATCATCACCTGCTTCGCCCGCTTCGGCGGGCGGCCCGCGGGGATCGTCGCCAACCAGCCCAAGCAGCTGGGAGGCATCCTCGACAACGACTCGGCCGACAAGGCGGCGAGGTTCGTCAACCTCTGCAACGCCTTCTCGATCCCTCTCGTGTTCCTGATGGACGTGCCCGGCTTCATGGTCGGCAGCAAGGTCGAGGCGGGCGGCATCATCCGCCACGGGGCAAAGATGCTCTACGCGGTCGCCAACGCCACCGTCCCCAAGATCACCGTCATCACCCGCAAGGCCTACGGCGCGGGCTACTACGTGATGAACGGCCGCGCCTATGAGCCCGACCTGATCGTCGCCTGGCCGAGCGCCGAGATCTCGGTGATGGGCGCCGAGGGTGCTGTCGAGATCGTGATGCGCAAACAGGTCGAGGAAGCCGAGGACCCCGCCGCCAAGAAGGCCGAGCTGATCGAGGCCTACCGCAAGATCATCGACGTCTACATCGCCGCCGGCAACGACATGATCGACGACGTGATCGACCCTCGCGAGACGCGGGCCACGATCTGCCGGGCGCTGGAGATGGCGGCCGGCAAGAAGGTCGAGCGGCCCTGGAAGCGCTCCGGCGTGGTGCCCGTATGACCTCCGAACGGAACCGCCCGCGCATATGTACCTACAGCGGGTCGCGGCGGACCGGAGATGCAGTGACCATCGCGCACGCGACCTGTCTTCCCCCATCGCCCAACCCGAGGAGCACCACACATGTCGCTCGATGACCCGGTCGTGATCACCTGCTCGATCTCCGGCGCGATCGCCAACCGCGAGCAGTGCCCGGCGATCCCCTACACACCGGAGGAGTACGCCGCCGAGGCGCGGCGGATCGTCGACGAGGGGGGCGTCCACATCCACATCCACGCCCGCAAACCGGACGGCACCCCTTCCTACGAGGTCGAGGACTTCCAGGCGATCACGGACGCGATCCGCGGCGAGGTCGGCGATGCGGCGATCGTGAACTACTCGACCGGCACGATCGGCGTCCCCGTGGCCAAGCGGATCGAATACCTCAGAGAGTGCCGTCCGGAAGTGGCCGCCCTGAACATGGGCTCGATGAACTACGCCAAGTACTCGCGCTCGCGCAAACAGTTCGTCTTCAACATGGTCTTCGAGAACCCCTTCAGCGAGATCATCGAGCTGCTGGAGGCGATGAACGAGCTGGGCATCAAACCCGAGCACGAGTGCTTCGACGTCGGCCACGTCGGCAGCCTCGCGCCGCTGATCGACATGGGCGTGCTGCACACGCCCCTCCACGTCGACTGCGTGATGGGCGTCGTCGGCGGCATCCCGCCCACGGCCCGCAACCTGGCCGCGATGGTCGACAACATCCCCGCGGGCTCCCACTGGGGGGTGATCGGGATCTCCCGTGACCAGTGGATGCTGGTGGCCGCCGCCCTGACCCTCGGCGGCTCGATCCGGGTCGGCCTGGAGGACAACCTGTACCTGCCCGACGGGCGCATGGCCGCCTCCAACGGCGAGCTGATCGCCAAGGCCCGGCAGATGACCGAAGACGCCGGCCGGCGCCCGGCGACCGTGGGCGAGGCCCGGTCGATGCTCGGCATCTCCCAAGCCGAGCGGAGCCCGGCGTGAGCCTGCCGCTCGAGGGCCTGCGCGTCCTCGACCTCTCACGCCTGTTGCCCGGCGGCTTCTGCTCGCTGCTGCTCGCCGATTTCGGGGCCGAGGTGCTGAAGGTCGAGGACACGGGCATGGGCGACTACATACGGTGGTCGCCTCCCTACTACGACGGCGCTCACGACAGCGCCCGCTCGGCCCTGTTCCTGGCGCTCAACCGCAACAAGCGCTCGATCCGCCTGGACCTCAAGAACGAGCGCGGCCGCGAGGCGCTGCTACGCCTGGTGGCCGAATACGACGTGGTGCTCGAGTCCTTCCGCCCCGGCGTGCTGGAGCGCCTCGGCGTCGGCTACCAGCGGATGCGGGAGGTCAACCCGGGGATCGTCTACTGCGCGATCTCGGGATACGGACAGGACGGGCCGAAACGGGACGCCTCGGGTCACGACATGAACTACCTCGGCCTGATCGGGCTGCTCGGCCTGACCGGGGAGCTCGGCGGCGAGCCGGTGCAGGCCGCCGGGCAGATCGCCGACCTCGGCGGCGGCGCCCTGATGGCCGCCTTCGGGATCATGGCGGCGCTGCGCGAGCGCGACGGCGGCGGCGTGGGGCCGGCATCGGCCGCCGGGACCGACACGCCCTCCCGCCAGCCCTCCTCCGGCTCGGGCGAAGGGCAGATGGTCGACGTGTCGATGGCCGACGGCGCGCTCTCCTGGCTGGCGATGGTCGCCGGCGCCTACTTCGCCGACGGCCAGGTGCCGCGCCGGGGCGAGCTTCCGCTGGCGGGCTCGCTCGTCTGCTACCGGCCCTATGAGTGCGCCGACGGGTGGGTCTCGCTGGGGGCGCTCGAGCCGAAGTTCTGGCAGGCCTGGTGCCGGGGCGTCGGCCGCGAGGACCTGATCGTCGCCCAGTTCGAGCGGCCCGGCTCGGCCCCCCACGGCGAGGTCGCCGAGATCTTCAAGAGCCGCACGCGCGAGCAGTGGGAGGCGTTCGCCCGCGAACACGACTGCTGCCTGGAGCCGGTGCTCGAGCTCGACGAGGCGCTCTCCTCGGAGCTGGTGACCGCGCGCGAGATGGTCGTCGAGCTCGAGCCAGCCCGGCGCCGACCGTCCGGTTCGCCAGCTCGGCATCCCCGTCAAGCTCGACCGCACCCCCGGCGCCCACGACCGCCTGCCCGGGCCGGCGCTGGGCGAGCACACCGAAGAGGTGCTGGCTGCGGCCGGCTACTCAGAGGAGGAGATCGCCGAGCTGCTCGCCGGGGGCGCCGCGGCGGGACCGGCGGAGACGCAGCACGGCGCGACGCTGCGAGCGTGAGCCGGCCGCGATGAGCGCCGCCCGGGCCACCACCGAGCAGGCCGCCGCCGGGCGGGCCAATGGACGGGGCGAGCGGACGCTGCTGAAGATGAGTGAGCTGGCCGAGCGCTCCGGCGTCAGCCCCGGCACGATCCGCTACTACCTCCGCGAGGGCCTGCTGGGCGAGGGCGGGGACGTCGTCCGCACGAGCCGCAACATGGCCTACTACCCGCCCGACTACGTCGAGCGGATCGTGCTCATCAAGCGCCTGCAGGAGGAGCGCTTCATGCCCCTGCGGGTGATCCGGGTGGCGCTGCGCGAGGACCCCGACCGCGTTCGTGCCCTGATCGAGCTCGAGGACCGCATCCTCGAGCGGGCCCTGGACAGCGCCGAGGACCGCAGCCGGGCCTCGCGCAAGGTCGTCGCCGAGCGCTACGGCCTGCCCCGGAACGTGCTCGACCGGCTCGCCGAGATCGGCGTGCTGACGCCCAACCAGCGGGGCTACGACCGTGACGACCTGAAGATCATCGAGGCGATCGCCGCCTTCCGCGCGGGCGGCTACGAGGAGGCGCTCGGCTTCACCGTGTACGACACCCTCCGCTACCGGCGCGCCCTGGAGCCGCTGGTCCAGGAGGAGGTGCGGGCGCTGCTCGAGCGCCTCGCCGGGGAGGTCGAGGTCGAGCGGGCGATGGAGATCGTCGTCGCCGGCGTGGAGCCGCTGCGGGAGCTGATCGGCGCGATGCACTCGAAGCTCCTGCTGGGGGAGCTGCGCCGGGCGCGGGGGAAACGCTCCGACTGAGGTATGCCTGCTCGGGGCCGGCTGACCCCCCTACCACCGCGCGCGGTGGTGCTCCATCACGCCCAGCCCGGCGGCCAGCTCGATCGGGCCGGGCAGGGCGCCGGAGAAGCTCCCGAAGGGAGCCTGGTAGTCCGAGCTGAGGATCAGGAGGTTGTCCCGGCGGCTGCGATGCGCCCAGGCCTCGAAGGACAGCAGCGCCCCGTCGCCCGCCCGGATCGAGCCGAGATCGGCGGCGAACTCGACCGGCCCGACCTCGTGCGGCGCGCCGTCCACCCACACCGCCCGCTCGCTGCCCACTCGCCGGATCGTTGATGCCGCTGACGAGGTTCCAGGCCAGCGGCGTGCCGTCGGCGGCGCTGCCCACGCCGGCGCTCCAGCGCCACTCGGTGACCCGCTCGTGGTAGCCGGCGGAATCGTCGATCACCGCGAGGGCCTCGATCTGCCGCGCCGGGCCGCCGTCGATGCGCAGCGTCCCGCCGGCCGCCACGCCGGCCTGCTTTCGCGTCCAGGACTCCGAGCGGCCGTTCGGGCAGCGCGCCTCGATGCCCCGTTGCTCTCTCAGCTCGAGCTCGAGCTCGACCCCCTTGTCGCGGATCACGAGCCGCCCGGGGGGATCGCCCGCGGGGCCGCCTTCGCTCAACTCGACCTCGCCCCGGCGGGGCAGCAGACGTGTGCGCTCGCGCAAGATCGCACCGCCCGCGCCGTCACCCGGCAGGCGCAGCGCCCAGAAGGTCTGGCGGGCCGGGCCGATCTGAACACGGGCCGCGCATGCCATCAGCTGCTCGCCGAAGACGCCCACGTAGCGCCAGCGCTTGAGCGGCCGGCCGCGGTGGAGGAGGCCCCGTCCGGCGAGGAAACGGTCGGCCGTCAGGGACCCGGCCGAGGGCTCTGCCGTTATGCTTCGCATCATTGACTGACCAGTCAATCTATTCCGTGGGGTCCTGTTCCGCCGCCCAGGCGGTCCCCCGCGCGAGGGAGCCTTCTTGAGGGTCGCTGCCGTACAGCTCAACGCCAACGCCGAGGAGGCATCGAACCTCGCCACGGCCGACCGCCTCACCCGCGCGGCGGCGGCGCAGGGGGCGAGCCTGATCGTACTCCCCGAGAAGTGGACGGCGATGGGATCCGAGCAGGAGCTGCGCGCATCCGCGCAGACCCTCGAGGGCCCCGCGATCGCCTGGGCGCGGGAGACCGCCGGCGAGCTCGGCGTCGATCTCCTCGCCGGCTCGATCCTCGAGACGGTGCCCGGGCAGGAGAAGCTCGCCAACACCTCCGTGCACGTCGGCCCCGACGGCGAGATCAAGGCCGTCTACCGCAAGATCCACATGTTCGACGTGGAAGTCGCGGGGAGGGTCTACCGCGAGTCGGAGATCGAGCAGGCGGGGGAGGAGATCGTCCTCTCGCGGACCGCCGGCGGCATCGAGCTCGGCCTGTCGGTCTGCTACGACCTGCGCTTCCCGGAGCTGTACCGGATCCTGGCCGTGCGCGGGGCCCGCGTGATCACGATCCCGGCGGCCTTCACGCTGGCGACCACGCGTGACCACTGGGAGACGCTGGTGCGGGCCCGGGCGATCGAGGACCAGGTCTTCGTGATCGCCGCCAACCAGTTCGGCCCGCACCCGGCGGGCCAGCACTCGGGCGGGCGCTCGATGATCGTCGACCCGTGGGGGATCGTGCTGGCCCAGGCCGCCGACGGCGAGGGAGCGATCGTCGCCGAGCTCGATCTCGAGCGCCAGCTCGAGGTGCGGGCGAGCCTGCCCTCGCTGGCCAACCGCCGCCCGGAGTCCTACGCCTGGCCGCAGGAGCGCCAGCCGGCATGAGCAGCGGCGGGGTTGGCACCACGCGCTCGAAGTCGGCCGCCGACAAGCGGCGGCTGATCCTCGACGCAGCCGTGCGGGTGTTCGCCCGTCAGGGCTTCCACGCCTGCCGGGTGTCGGACATCGCCGACGAGGCCGGCGTGGCCTACGGGCTCGTGTACCACTACTTCGCCTCCAAGGACGAGGTGCTCGACACGCTGTTCCTCGAGCGCTGGAACGTGATGCTCGAGCTGATCCGGCAGGTCGACAGCGAGAGCCGGCCGGTGCGGGACAAGCTGGAAGCGATCGCCTCGTTCATCGTCGACTCCTACCAGCACGACCCCGAGCTGATGAAGGTGATCATCGTCGAGGTCACGCGGGCGGCCAACTCGTTCGGCAACACCCACATCGCCACGATCCGCGAGGCCTACGAGCTGATCGGCGGGATGATCTCCGAGGCGCAGAGGGACGGGCTGTTCAAGCCCGAGATCGACGCCCGCTTCGCCGCGATGGCCTTCTACGGCGCGATCGAGCAGCTCCTCACGGGCTGGATCTTCGAACTGCTGCCGCAGGGACCGGAGGACTTCCAGCGCGCCAAGTGGCTCGTCGTCGAGACGATCTGCGGCGGCCTCGAGTCCGGCAGCGGCGAAGCGGCGGAGCGCGCTTGAGCGGACGGCGCCCGCGGGCCGGCGTTTTCGATCTCGACGGCACCGGGCAATAGACTCACGCGAGATGGAGAACGAGATCGTCAAGAGACTCGTCTGGTCGGGGCTGCTGGCCGGCTTCGGGGCGCTCGCCTCGATCGCCGCGACCCGCGCCGCGGCGACCGTCTGGCGGCGGCTGTTCGACGAGGATCCCCCCGAGTGAGCACCGCACCGAAACCCGGCCCGGAGATCCCGCAGAACATCGCGACCGCGATCACCGACGTCTCCGACCGCGCCACCCTGCTGGTCCGCGAGGAGATCGAACTCGCCAAGGCCGAGGTCGCGGAGAAGGCGGCAACGCTCGCCAAGGGCGCGGCGGTCGGCATCGTCGCGGGCATCTTCTTCTTCTTCGCCCTGATGTTCGTGCTGATCGGCGGCGCCTGGCTCCTGTACTTCTACCTGCCGGTCGGCGACTTCGCCTACTTCTGGGGCTTCTTCGCGATGGCCGTGATCCTCGTCGTGCTCGGCGCGATCGCGGGCCTGATCGCCTCGAAAGTCGTCAAACGCAGCTCCCCGCCCGTGCCCACGATGGCGATCGAAGAGGCCCAGAAAATCAAACAGGATCTCAGCCCCCCTCACCCCGGGACGCAGGGTCCTGCGGGCGCCTCGCCTGTGCCCGCGCCGGGAGGAGACAGCTAGATGCCCCAGCCCCAGCCCCCGCCGCAGCGCTCAGCCGCGGAAATCCGCACCTCGATCGAGGCCAACCGCCAGCAGCTCGTGGCGTCGGTCGACCAGCTGCGCGGCGAGGTCACGCGGCTGACCGACTGGCGTGCCCACGTCGAGCGCCACCGTCCCGAAATCATGGCCGGGGCGGCCGTCGTCGGCCTGTTCATCGGCGTGCGCATGCTGCGCCGCCGCGGTCGCCACTAAGCGCCCGCGGAGCACAGAGCGCGGGTCCCGGATCTCGACAGAGCCGTTCCCTCGCGTTAGGCTGCGCTGCGCCGATACCAACCTTCAGGAGGAGAGGGAACGATGGGACGAGGGAGAGCTCTCGGACTCGTAGTCGCAGGGATGGCGATGCTTGGTGTGTGGGCCGCGCCTGCCGCTTCGGCCGCGCTGCCTCAATGGCACCACTGCGCGAAGGCGAGCCCCAAGAACACGGGCAGCTTCACCGACAAGAACTGCACGGTCGCAAGCCTGCCGGGACAGGGCAAGTACGAAATCCTGTCGGGGGTTGGCAAAAAGCCGCTCAAGGGCAAGGCGACCGAAACGCGAATCATCGTGGCGGTCCCCTTGGGAATCGAAGTGCACATCGATTGCGGGAAGGCCTCTTTCACGGGCCACCCCGTTGCGCCGAGCGGCATCAGCCAGGCGAGGCTGAGCTTCTCCAAGTGCTCCTGGCAGGGGGGGACCTGCGACACGATCCAGACCGAACCGCTCAGCGGCAAACTCGGCTGGCTCGATCAGTCGACCGGAACCGCGGGTCTATCGCTGACCAGCGAAAAAACGCCCGGCTCCGGGGTGATCGCGAACGTCAACTGCGAAGAAGGCGTCAAATTCCGGATCACCGGTGCCTTCATCGCGGGACTCGGTCCCAGCGGCGCCCTCACCACGGAACACACGCTGAACTACCAGACCGGCGAATACATCGGTGAACCCTCGCCGGGCGACAAACCGATCGTCAACCCGCCGGCCTTCGAAGAAGAATTCGTGGGCACCCTGCAGACCGAAATCAGCAGCCCCGAAACCGAATTCGAATTCACGCCGGAAGGCGGAATTCCGTCCGGCCTGGAAGGGAACTTCGCCCTAACCGGCGAAGCGCTCGGGATCTCATAGGGGAGAGAGGGCCCCGCGGCGACGTGGGGCCCTCTTCGCCTTGCCAACTGCTCGCGTGGGCAGGAGCGGCCGTCGGCCTCAGCTCAGCAGCGCCCGCGACACGCCGCCGACGCCGATCAGCCCGGGGCCCGTGTATGTACCTATGACGGGCCCGACCTCAGAGGTGAACAGGGGCTCGGAGTCGAAGATCTCGCGGCAGCGCTCGATCAGCCGCTCGGCCTGCTCCGGTGCCTGGATGTGCTGCACGACCCAGCCGTCTGAGCCGGCGTCGCGCAGTTCCTCGGCGTAGCGGACCATCCGCTCGAAGGCCCGTCCGGCGGTGCGGACGCGCTCGACGGGGACGATCTCGAACTCCAGGGAGAGGATCGGCTTGATCCGCAGCGTGCCGCCGAGCCAGGCCTGAGCCTTGCCGATCCGCCCGCCGCGGCGCAGGTACTCGAGCGTGTCCAGGCAGAACCAGATACGCAGCGATTTGCGCGCCTCGAGCACGCGTGCGACGACGGCGTCTTTGTCGCCGCCCGCCTCCGCCGCGGCGCAGGCGGCCAGGATCAGCATGCCCGCCCCACCGCAGCCGGTTTCGCCGTCGATCACGGCGACCCGCTCGCCGAGGCCGCGCTCGGCCAGCAGCGCGTGGGCCTGCCGGGCGGCCTCGGCCGTTCCCGAGATCCCCCCGGCGAGGTGGATCGAGACGACGTCCCTGCCCTCCTCGAGCAGCGGCTCCCAGACGGCCAGGAAGTCCCCGATCGAGGGCTGGGAGGTGCTCGGTAATTCCGGGTCGGTGCGCAGCCGCTCGTAGAAGGCGTCGAAGCTCTCCATCTCGAGCTCGCGCTGGGGCTGGCCGGCCCAGCCGACGTAGAGGCTGACCTGATGGACGCCTCGCTCGTCGGCGAGTGCCCGGGGGAGATAGTGCGTTGAGTCGGTCGCGATCGCTACTGGAGTCATGCGGCGCGAGACGCTACCGCAACGCCTCCTCGAGCTCCCCTGACTCGTACATCTCGGTGACGATGTCGCAGCCGCCGAGCAGCTCGCCCTTGTGGAACAGCTGCGGGATCGTCGGCCAGTCGGAGATCGCCGAGAGCTCCTGGCGGATGCGCGGGTCGGGGAGGATGTCCACGGCGGCGAAGGGCACCTCGAGCGACTGCAGGATCGCGACCGTGCGGGCCGAGAAGCCGCAGGCGGGTGCGTCGGGCGTGCCCTTCATGAAGAGGATCACGTCGTGCCCGGAGATCGCCTCCTGGATCGCCTCGCGGATCGGGCTCGGCTCGGCCGCCGGCGCCGGCGGGGCAGCCGGCGCACTGCTCGCCATCGGGATCGGGTCGAACTGGCTGCTTGACATTTCTCGCTCCTGGCTCAGGGGGTCTCGATCTTGGAAGGGGCGTTGGTCTTCAGCGCCAGCGCGTGGATCGCGCCGCCGATGTCCGCCTCGAGGGCGCCGTAGACGAGCCGGTGCTGCTCGATCCGGCTCAGCCCCGCGAACGCCTCGGAGGTGACCGTCGCCTGGAAGTGGTCGCCGGTCCCGGTCGTGTCCAGCACCTCGACCTCGCTGCCCGGCAGGGCGGCCTCGATGCGATGCTTGATTTCCTCCGGAGCGGGCACTTCGCTCCTAGCGTAGAAGATCGCCCCTGCGGCCGGAGCCCGATCGGGGCCGCACGGCGGCCGCGACCGCCGAGCACGGCGCTATACTTTGGAAAGTCTTGGAGCCGTCAATGGGAGCAACGCGATGATCGAGATCACCGACAAGGGCGCCGAGAAGGTGCACGAGTTCCTCTCCGCCCAACAGGCGGACGTCAGCCTTGCAGGTCTTCGCGTCGGCGTCCGCGGCGGCGGCTGCTCGGGCTTCCAGTACCAGCTCGCCTTCGACGAGCAGCGCGACAGCGACGTCGTCTTCGAGAGCCACGGGCTGAAGCTTCTGGTCGACCGCGAGAGCCTGCAGTTCGTCAGCGGCTCGACGATCGACTACGAGGAGAGCCTGCAGGGGGCGGGCTTCAAGGTCAACAACCCCAACGTCGTGGCCGCCTGCGGCTGCGGCTCCTCCTTCCGCGTCGCCGAGGAGGAGCAGGTCTCCGCAGTCTGAGGGCGGCACGCGTCGCCCGGTCGGCGCGCCGATGGGAGGCGGGCGCGGTCCTGACGGTCCTCGCCCTGGTCGCGCTCGCGGCTGGATGCGGCCACGCGAACCCGCCGCGCCGGACCGCGACGAAGGCCTCCGCTCCGGCCGCGCCGGCGCGGCCGGCGTTCGGCCTGACCGAGGACAACGCCGATGTGTTGTGGCCGCCGCGCGGCGGCGCTCCCGCCGCGGCGGCTCCGTTCCTGTCCGCCCGCCGCGCGCTCGCGGCGCTGCGCCCGGAATACCTGCGGGTGCTGGTCGACTGGGCGGCGCTGCAGCCGGCGGCCGGCCGGCCGGCCGATCTCGCCGAGCGTGTCGGCGGCTGCGCGCGCGGCCTGCCGCCGTGCGGCACCTACGAAGGCGTCGTCGCACAGCTCGCCGCGGTCGCCGCCCAGCAGCGCGCGGCGCGGGCAGAAGGGCGCCCGGCGCCGCAGCTGGTGCTCGACATCCTCGGCGTGCCGGCATGGGCGGCCGACACCGCGCACGGCTGCGAATCGGCCGGCACGACGGACTTCGCGCGAGCGCTCCGCCCGGTCGCGATCGCCGACTATCGGGCGCTCGTCGGCGATCTCGCCGCGGCGGCTCGCGCGGCCGGGGCGCCGGTTGCCTGGTGGAGCCCGTGGAACGAGCCGAACGACCCCCGCTTCCTCGCCCCGCAGCGCGCGAGCTGTGCGGCGGGCGGCAGGCCGCTCGCACCCGCCGTCTACGCCGAGCTCGCGCGCGCGCTCGCGCGCGAACTGTCGGACAGGCACGCCGGCGGGCGGATCCTGCTCGGCGAGCTCGGCGGCTACGGCAGCGGCTCGGAGCATCGCCTCGCGGCCGCGGAGTTCGTCGCCGCGCTTCCCCCGGACGTCGCCTGCCTCGGCGGCGCCTGGTCGGTGCACGCCTACGCGACGTGGGGAGCGCACGCGCGCGAAAGCGATCCGGTCGCCGCGCTCGAGCGGGCGCTCGACGCTCGCGGGGGCTGCGCGGCGGGCGCGCCGGTGTGGGTCACGGAGGCGGGCGCCGGCGCCCCCGAGCCGGGCCGGCCGCGCCTGTCCGCGCCCGCCGAAGAACGCGAAGGCTGCCTGGCCCTGGCCCGGCAGCTCGAAGCGTGGCGCGCCGACCCGCGTGTCGCCGTCGTCCTGCAGTACGAGCTGCGCGACGATCCGGCCTTCCCGGTCGGGTTGATGGACGCGGGCCTGAGCCGGACCTTCCGCACGTACGGCGTGTGGCTGCAGCGCGGCCGCCAGCCCGCCGCCGGCTGCGGGGGTTGACCGGCAGGCCTCCGGAAGGCGGCTACGAGGTCGGTCTGGAAGGGACGCTCGCAGAGAAGGGCGGCGAAATGATGGCGCGGCCGTGAGCGCGTTCCGGCCGTCGCGCGGAGCCTGGGCCAGGGCGGCGTGCAAGGGTCGAGCTTAGGTTGACGGCTAGGCTTGTGCTCAACCCAGGCACGCCGCTCCAGCTCCAGCGCGTGCCCCGGCAGCGGGCGGCCCAAGCCGCGCGGGCTCAATTCTCTGACTGGTCGGCCAGCCAGAGAATTGAGTGTCCGCGGGCGCCGCTTGGTGGTTGACGCTCCGAGTCACGGTGTGCTACGGTCGCCGCGACATGAGGTCGAGGGTGGAGATGGGGAGGGATGCCCAGACGCGCGGCAACGCGTGCGTTACCAGCGTGGGGACGGACTGCATTCGTGCCCGCCACCGCCCACAAGGCTTGACCTTGACGCACGAGATGGTTTCTGCCAAGGTCGGGAGCAACACCGCGGAGCTGAGGATCAGCGAGGCGGTCGCGACAGGCTTGGGGGGCAGCCTCGTCTTTCTGAGGGGCTGGATCCTTCGTCGGTCGATCTAATCAAGAGGGAAAAGGAGCAGTTCACCAATGAAGAGCATGAGGATTCTGGGGCTTGCCCTGGTCGCTGTCTTCGCGTTTGCCGCGATGACCGCGACCGCTGCGTCGGCCAGCAAACCCACGTGGAAATATTGCACCAGAAGAATTCGCCGTCAAAGACACCGGCGAACTTCACCGACAAGCTGTGCACCGTCGGCGCCCCTGGCACCGGCAAGTACGAATTGGACGAAGGTATCGGCAAAGGCAAGGGGTTCAAGGGGAAGGGCGGAACAGCCATTCTGCACAACGTGATCCCGGGCAAAGGCGACATCAAGGTCGAATGCGCCTCGTTCAAGGACGCGGGCTCGGTGTCCGCTCCGTCCGGCGTGTTCAACGTCACGTCTGAATTCAAGAAGTGCAAATCGCTTGGCGCCCCGTGCAAAACGGAAGGCGGCAAAAAGGAAACCATCACGACGAACAAACTCGCCGGCTCGCTGGGCTACCTGAACAAAGCCCACACCGCCGCTGGTGAGTCCCTGACGAGCGAAGCGGCTCCGGGCAGCGGCTACCTGGCCGAATTCGAATGTGAAGGTCTGGCCAAAGTCCGCGTCCACGGTGCCGTCATCGGTGCGCTGACGCCGTTCGGCGTCGATCTCCAAGGAATCGACGTCGACCTTCTCGGTCGGCCCGTACCTTGGCGAAGTGGCCCCGGGCTACACGCCGCTGGTCAACGTGCCGGCGTTCGAAGAAGGCGCAGAACCGGTTGGCGTCCTGCTGACCGAACTGAACGGTCCGGAAACCGGTAACGAATGGGCGCCTGAAGGCGGCCTTCCGTCCGGTCAGGAAGGTGTCGCGGAAAACAAGGGCGAAAGCCTCGAGGTCAACTAGTCGACCTCTCGCGACCTGACCACGCTCACGATGTGAGCGGTCAGCCAAGAAGTTGAAGCAGGCGCGTGGGGCCCTCGGGCCCCACGCGTCGTTAACGGACGGTTCGGTTCTCGGCGCTTGTCCCCGCGAGTGGGAGCTCGCCGGGCCCGCCCGCGGGCCGGCCGGAGCAGCGGGCAACACTCGACCATCGGTTGAGAGACGCCGGATCGCGTGGCGCGGGCGGCTAGATGTGTAGGCACCCGACGGTTGCCGCTTGACAAGCGAAAACCGCCCAATAGACTTTCCGCGAGACAGGACGGACGGGAGAGGGATCGGGAATGAGGGAAGCAGTCGGGACCAATCGGTCGCACGGGAGAAGGCGCGCCCAGCGCACGTTGGCGCTCGCCTCGTCGGTGATCGCCTCCGTCTGCCTGCTGCTGGTCCTGGTCGCCCCGGCCTCAGCGCTCAGCCAGCGCGGCCACGTGCCGGCCGGGACGTTCGGAAGCGAAGGCTCCGAAGCGGGCCAGCTCAAGAACCCCCAGGGGGTCGCCGTCAACGAACAGAGCGGCGACGTCTACGTCGTCGACAACGGCAACGCGCGGGTCGACCGCTTCGACTCGAGCGGCAAATTCATCTCCGCCTTCGGCCTCGGCGTCCTCGACGGCGCACACAACCCGGAGGTCTGCACCACGACCTGCCTCGTCGGCCTCCCCTCCAAAGGCGGCGGCGACCTGTTCGCCGCGCGCGACATCGGCGTCGACAACTCGACGAGCGCGAGCGACCCCTCGCGCGGCGACGTCTACGTCGAAGTGATGCCGTTCGTCACCAAAGAAGGCAAAAAAGAAATCGAACGCGAATACGGCGCGATCCAGAAGTTCACCGCCGAAGGACAGTTCCTCGAACAGATCAACACCTTCAAATACAAATTCAGCGGCGGCCAGACGTTCACCGAAAAATTCGAAGAACCGTTCGGCCTGTTCGTGGACGCGAGCGGCAAAGTGTGGGCGCGCGACGAAGAATACGTCGCGACCTACGACAACGCGCTCAAGAACAAGCAGATAGGGCTGGCCGTCGAAGGCGAAGTCGAAGGAAGCGAAGCGCACGGGCTCGCCGTCGATCCGGCGGGCAACCTCTATCTGGGCGACGCCTTCCCGAACAACTACGAATTCATCGGCGGGCACCTGCGCAGTGGCGCCACCGAGATCACCGAGGACCAGCCCAACGGGGAAGTCCTGCTTGAAACCGTCTACGACAAGCCGACCTCCGCGGTCGCATACGAAAACGGGCGCGGCGACCTCGTGCTCAACAACGAAACCAGCATTGCGGTGCTCTCTCCCGACAAGGAACTCGTGCAGACGGTCGGAGACGGCGAACTGACGAAGGGCACGGGGGTGGCCGTCAACCCCGGCACCGAACTGATCTACGTCGCCGACGCCGCGACCGGGCAGGTCCACGTCTTCGGGCCCGAACCGCCCGGCGCCCCCCTCGTCGACGGGCTGTCGGCGAGCAACGTGACCGGCACCTCGGCGGAACTGGCGACGACGATCGATCCCCACGGCGCCGGCGAACCCAAGTACACGTTCCGGCTCAGCACCGGCGCGGTGCCGGGCGCGGGCGAACCGTGCGCGGGCACGTGCTTGGAAGCGCCGCTGAGCGCCCTCGGCGGCAGCGGGTTCGGGGACATCAGCACGCCGCCCTCGAAAATCGAAGGGCTCGTTCCCGAAACGCGCTACCACTACCGCGTCATCGCCGAGGGCACGGTCGGCGGCGAACTGCTTGCCACGGCGAGTGAGCAACGCTCTTTCGCCACCCCGTTCACCGTCGGCTCCACGCTGCCGGACGGCAGAGCCTACGAGAAGGTCTCGCCGAAAGACAAGAACGGCTCCGCGTTCATGCCGCTCCAGCGCGAAGGCGCCGTGATCCAGGCCGCCGCCGACGGCAGCGCGCTCACCTACGTCGGCGCCGGGGCGATCCCGAACTCCGAAGGGAACCCGGAACCGGAAGGCAACCAGGCCGCCTACCTGACGCAGATCCTCGGCCGCTGGCACGCGGGCGGCTGGTCGGCGCGCAACCTCGACGTCAAGCACGAAAAAGGCGAAGGCCTGTTCCCGGGCAACGGCAACAACTACGTCCTGTTCTCCGAACAGCTCGACCTCGCCGCCCTGGAAACGACCGGCACCGGGGCGCATGAATTCCCTCCCCTGACCGGCGAAGCCTCCCAGGAACGCACCCCCTACGTGCGCGACAACAGCCCCGCCTGCGAACCCTCGCCTGCGCCCACCAGCTGCTTCATCCCGCTGCTGAGCAGCGCCGACGCGCCGGCCGGGTACGGCGGCAAGGCGAACTTCGCCGGCGGCGACGCCGGGCTCAAGCACGTGGTCGTCACCTCGGGCTCCCAGCTGACCCCGGCGCCGATCGCGGGCGGTCGCAGCCTTTACGAGCGCAGCGTCGAAGCGCCCGGCTACGAACTCGTGAGCGTGCTGCCCAACGGTCAGCCTGCGGCCTTCCCGGCGCTCGGCTACTCACGCGCGATGGTTGCCCACGCGGTCTCTGAAGGAGGCACCCGCGTCGCGTTCACGACCAGGCCCTCGGAATCTGCCGCTCCGCAGCACCTCTACGTGCGCGACACCGCGCTCGGCCAGACGGTGCAGATCGACAAGCAGCAGCCGGGCGTCACGCTCCCGGCCGGCCTCTACACAGGCAGCCCCGCCGAATTCGAACACCCCTACTACCAGGACGCCTCGGCGGACGGCTCGGTCATCTACTTCGCAGACGAATGGCGGCTCACCAAAGACTCGACCGCCCAGCCCAAGAAGCCGGACCTGTATGCCTGCGTGTTGTTCACCAGCGAAAGCGGCGAACTCGAATGCCACCTTCACGACCTGACGGTCGACAGCGAATCGCAGGCGGGCTTCCTCGAGGGCACCCTCGGCGCCGGCTCGACGTCCTCCGCCGGCAAGCTCACCGGGAGCACGGTCTACTTCGTCGCCAACGGGCAGCTCGCTGAAGGCGCGCAGGCGGCGAAGTGCTCCAACGGCTATGCGAACGGCCTCAAAGAACACGAAGAAAACGAAGCCGAAGACGGCGAACTCGAAGCGCGGCGGGCCAACCTGCTCTGCAACCTGTACGCCGAGCACTACGACGCCGCCTCGGAAACCTGGAGCACCCCCAGGCTCGTCACGCGGCTCTCCAACGAAGACGAATCCGACTGGCTCGACCGAAGGCCAGGGCGGCGCGCGCGGCAACCTCACCGGCCTCAGCTCGCGCGTGGCGCCGGACGGAGAAGGGCTCGCGTTCATGTCCGACCGCTCTCTCACCGGATACGACACGCGCGACGCGGCCGACGGCCGCGCCGACGAGCAGGTCTACTACTACGACAACCGCGGCGAAGGCAGCGTCGCCTGCGCGTCCTGCAACCCGAGCGGCGCCCGTCCGCATGGGCTCTTCGACCAGAAAGAATCGGGCGAAGGGATCGGCCTGCTGGTCGACAGCTCGCGAAACCTGGGGCGACCGGAAAATCTCGGCGATCGTGCCCGGCTGGGACAACTACGACATCGGCGCGGCCTTCTACCAGAACCGCTACCTGAACGACCAGGGACGGCTGTTCTTCAACAGCGTGGAAGCGCTGGTGCCGCAGGACAAGAACGGGAAGATGGACGTGTACGAGTACGAGCCCGTGGGAGTCGGCGGCTGCACCGAAAGCGCCGAAACCTTCCACGAGGACAGGAACGGCTGCGTGTCGCTGGTCTCCTCCGGAACCGCGACCCACGAATCTGCCTTCCTCGACGCGAGCGAAACCGGCGAAGACGTGTTCTTCATGACCGCCGCACCGCTGGTGGAAGCCGACAAAGACGGTGGCTTCGACGTGTACGACGCCGCGGTGTGCGGTACCTCGGGCCCGCGTCCGTGCGTCGAAGGACCGACCGCCGGGAAAGTGGTCTGCACCGAACTGAAAACCTGTCGCCCCGGGCCTGAAGAATCGGTCGGCCCCGTGTTCTCGCCGCCCGCCACCGGCGCGTCCGCGCCGAACGGCAACACCGGCAAGCACGAAGTGCTGACGAGCAAAGAAGAAGTCAAGCCGAAAACCACGCCGAAACTGACGCGGGCCCAGCTGCTCTCGCGGGCGCTGAAGTCCTGCCACAAGATCAAGTCCCACAAGAAGCGGGCGGCCTGCGAAAAGTCGGCGCGCAAGAGGTACGGCGCCAAGCACAAGTCCAAGAAGAAGGCCCACCGGAGCAGCTCGCACACCGCCGCCGGGAGGGGACGATGATCGCGCGGGGCGGCATGCGCCTGCGGCTCGCCGGTCTCGCGCTGAGCGGCTGCCTGCTGCTCGCGCTCGCGTGCGGCACCGCCTCCGCCTCGGCCCACTCCGCCTGGTGGCAGACTGGACAGCACCGGTGTCACGAACTTCGCGCCCGGCCAGAAGGCGATCGTGCTGGACAACGCGATCAACGGCGGCTTCACGACCGCTTCCGGGGTCAAACAGCCGATCGTCATCACGGCCAAGATGCCGAAAGGCCTGAAGGTTCTGAAGGCAGAAGGCGAAGCCGGGATCTTCGCCCCGTTCGGCAGCCAGAAACCGATCCCGACCCCATGCGCGATCAGCAACGAAGCCAGCACCGTGACATGCAACCTCGAAGGCTCGACGGCGCTCGTGCTTCCCGCCGAGGGGATCAAGCTCAAGATCGAAGTCGAAGGCGAAGCGGGTCTCGAAGACGGCGCCCTGAGCACCTTCGCGGTCGAAGGAGGCCAGGACGGCGGCGGTGAACAGATGGTCCCCCGCAAAGTCGAACGGCATATGCCGGTGTCGGCCGAATCCGCTCCGTTCGGCCTCTCGCGCTTCGAAATGCGCCCGGAAAACTCGGAAGGCGAACTCGAGACGCAGGCCGGGTCGCACCCGTTCCAGTTCTCGAGCACGGTCGACTTCAACGAGAAGCCCGAAGAGACGATCTTCTTCGGCGGCTCCGAACACCTCAACCCCGTTCCGCCGGCGCTCGCGAAGAACCTGCACTTCGTACTGCCGCCCGGCCTGATCGGGAACGTGAACGACCGCCCGCAGTGCACCGAAGCCGACTTCGACACGCTCACGAACGGCCGCACCAACCTCTGCAAGCAGGACACGGCGATCGGCATCGCCACGGCGACGCTGCTGGAACCGAACGCCCTCGGCCTCGCCAACGTGCCGGCGCCGATCTTCAACCTCGTGCCCTCGCCCGGCGAACCCGCCCGCTTCGGCTTCGAGTTCTACCGCGTGCCCGTCGTGCTCACCACCAAGGTCCTCACAGGGACCAACGATGCCGCCACCAACTACGGCGTCGAAGTCAGCGTCCATTACGCCTCCGAGGCGGCCAACGTCGAGGGAACCGAGGTCACGTTCTGGGGCGCGCCCGGAGACAAACGGCATAACACGAGCCGTGGCTGGGAGTGCCTGTTCGAAGGCGCCCAGATCAGCTCGCTCCCCGGGAAACACCCGTGCGAAGAATCCGCCGAAGCCGCCCACCCGAGCGCGTTCCTGACGATGCCGACCTCCTGCGAAGGGGTTCCTACGACCACCACGACCGGCGAAGCATGGAGCGGCGCCACGTACGGCGGCACGACCGAAGACGAATGGCGCTTCGCCCCGTTCACCGGCTGCGACGCGCTGCCCTTCAACCCCACCGTTGAAGTCACACCCGACACCCATTCGGCGGCGACCCCCTCCGGAATGACCGTCAGCGTCAAAGTGCCGCAGGACACGACGCTGTCGGGCGCTGAAAGCTCACTCGCCGAGGCGGCGGTTCGCAAGACCACGCTCACGCTGCCCGCCGGCGTGATGGCCTCGGCCGGCGCGGCGAACGGCCTGCAGACCTGCACGAACGGGCAGTTCGGGCTGATCGGCGGCGCCGAAGAACTGACTCCGCTGCTCGAAAACGACCACTTCAACACCGCGAACGTCGAATGCCCCGACGCCTCGAAGGTCGGGACGGTCAACATCAAGACGCCGCTGCTCGAACACGAACTCGAAGGCTCGGTCTACCTGGCGCGCCTCAACACGGCGCCCTTCCAGTCCCCCCTCGTGCTGTTCATAGTCGCCGAAGACGAACACTCCGGCGTGCAGGTCAAGCTCGCCGGCGAAGTCAAACCGGACCCTGCAACGGGCGAGCTCAAGTCGGTCTTCGCCGAAACGCCGCCGGTGGCCTTCAGCGAACTGAACCTGCACCTGATGGACGGCCCGCGCGCGAGCCAGTCGACGCCCGAAACGTGCGGCGTGCACGAAGGCTCGGCCTCGTTCGAATCATGGGCGATGAACCACGGGGCGGCGGAATCCTACTCGCCCCCGAACCCCTCGCTGGACATCACCTCCGAGCCCGGCGGCACCCCGTGCGAATCCTCGCCGAGCACCCAGCCCTTCGCTCCCGGCTTCAGCGCGGGATCGGCGAGCACCGAAGGTGGAGCCTTCAGCCCGTTCGTCGTGAACATCGAACGCCCCGACGGGCAGCAGGCGCTGAAGACGATCGCCGTGCACCTGCCGCTCGGCGCCGCAGCGATGCTCGCATCGGTCACGCCCTGCCCGATCGCCCAGGCCAACGCCGACGCCTGCCCGGCATCGAGCCTCGTCGGTCACTCCACCGCGGTGGCCGGCTTCGGCACGAGCAACGTGACGATCCCCGGCGAAGTCTTCCTGACCGCTTCGCCGCGGGCGGGCGTGCCGTTCGGGCTGCTGGCCGTCTCCAACGCCGAAAACGTCGGTCCGTTCAACCTCGGGCGGATCCCCGTCATGTCCGGGATCACCGTCAATGAAAACACCGCCCAGGCGACCGTCACCAGCGACCCGCTGCCCCAGCTCGTCAAAGGCGTTCCCTCTCAGATCAAACGCCTGAGCGTCGTCGTCGACCGTCCGGAATTCACCTTCAACCCGACCAGCTGCGCTCCGCTGGCGACGACCGGCACCCTCACCGGCTACGGCCCGGCGGGCACCGAAGGCACGCACGCTGTCGAATACCCCTACACGGCCACCAACTGCGGCGCCCTGCCCTTCAAACCGACGATCTCGGTCAACGTCGAATCGAACTACAGCCGCCTCGACGGCACCGGGATGAAGATCAAGGTCACCTCGGGCAAAGGACAGGCCAACATCAAAAAGACGAAGCTCGTGTTCCCCGAATCGGTGCCCTCGCGGCTGACGACGATCCAGAAAGCCTGCCCCTCGGCGACCTTCAACGCGAACCCGGCCACCTGCCCCGAAGGCTCCGTGATCGGCTCCGCGGTCGCTCACACGCCCGTCCTCAAATCGCCGCTGACCGGCCCCGCCTACCTCGTCTCCCACGCCAACGAATCGTTCCCCGACGCGGTCTTCGTGCTGCAGGGCGAAGGCATCAAGCTGGTCCTCGACGGCAAGACGAACATCAAAGGCGGCGTCACCAGTTCGACCTTCGAAACGGTCCCCGACGCGCCCGTCGAAACGTTCGAAGTCACGCTCCCCCGCGGTCCGCACTCCGCCTTCAGCGGTTTCGGCAACCTCTGCGAAAAGCCGATCAACGTGCCCACGACCTTCGGCGGTCAGAACGGCGCGCTGATCGAAAACACGACCAAGGTCACGGTCGAAAACTGCGGCAAAGTCGCCGGCGTCAAGCACGAATCCGAACTCGCCAAGCTTCTGAAGAAGTGCAAGAAAGTCAAGAACCACAAGAAGCGGGCGAAGTGCAACGCGACCGCGCGCAAGCAGGTCAAGGCAGTCGCAACCTGCAAGAAGAAGAATAAGAAGCACAAGAAGAAGCTGAACTCCTGCGTGGCCCACGCCCGCAAGACCTACGCGCTGAAGCTCAAATAGCAGTGGCGGTGACGGGCGGGCTCGCGGCGAGCGCCGGGGCCCGTCGCGCCGCTCAGGCCGGCTCGTTCTGCAGCGAGCGCCACAGATAGCGGCAGGCCAGCGTCCGGTAGGGCCGCCACGGCTCGGCGATCCCTTCCATCTGCGCCGCCTGCGGCAGCTCCGGCAGCTGGTAGGCCCGTTCGATCGCCCGGCGGATCCCGAGGTCGCCCACGGGCAGCACGTCGGGCCGGTCGAGGTGGAACATCAGGAACATCTGCGCCGACCACAGACCGATGCCCTTGACGGCCGTGAGCTCGGCGACCACCTCCTCGTCGCCCAGCTGATCGAGCCGGTCGAGCTCGAGCTCTCCCGAGAGCACGTGTTCGGCCAGCGAACGCAGGTAGGTGACCTTGGCGCGCGACAGGCCCGCCGCCGCGCGGAGCTCCTCGGGGTCGTCGGCGAGGATCTCGGCCGGCGTCGGGGGGCGATCGGAGAAGCGCGCCAGCAGGCGCCCGTAGATCGCCCGCGCGGCCCGCACGGAGAGCTGCTGGCCGACGATCGCCCGCACCAGCGCGCCGTAGTGGTCCTCACGCTGCGGGCGGCCTTCGCGGGCGTCGCCGAGGGGCCCGGCAGCGGCGATCAGACCCGCCAGCACCGGGTCCGAGCGCTTCAGGTGGGCGAGTCCCCGCGGCCTGGACAGCTCAGAAGGCCTCGGCGCCGATCGGCTCGCCGTCGAGCGCGTTCAGCGCCCGCTCGAGCGACATCGAGATGCAGGTGAAGCTCGGCGTGTCGCGGACCGTGTAGGCGGAGGCCTCGGTCGTGCGAAGCCGTTGCACGAGGTCGAGGAACGTGCCGACGTCGTCGGTGTCGAAGGCGACCACGAACTCCTGGTCGTCGAGACCGAAGGAGTAGGTCGTGTGGTTGTCGACGCCCGGATATTCGCGGCCGACCTCGATGTGGCCCTGCATGATCCGCCAGCGCTCATCCGCCGGCAGGGCATACCACTGGCGCGACTTCACGAAGGGGTAGACGAACACGTACTTGCCGCGGAAGGCCCGGGGCAGCGTGCGCTCGTCTTCGGAGTATTCGGAGGTCTTGCGCATCCCCAGGAACGAGTGCGAGATCTCCGACCACTTCATCAGGCCGCTCTGGGCCAGCACGACGTGGAACTCGTGGATCCGCTCGAGGTTCTCGGCCTCGGCGATCAGCAGCAGCTCGGCGTCGCCCCGCGTGCCGATCAGCGAGAAGCTCTGCAGCAGGTGCCCGTCGCCGAAATCCTCACAGGCCGCCATGAACTCCCGCTTGTCCTGCTCGCGCTGCTCGCCAGGCCGGCGGCGCCAGGCCGGATCAACCTTGAGGAAGGTGTACTTGACGAAATGCCTGCTGCTCACGAGAGCCAGTATCGCATCCGAGCAGCGGGCGGCCTCCCGTGCGGATATTGTTTGGACCCGTGCGGATCGCGCTCGTCTCGCCGTACTCCTGGACATATCCCGGCGGTGTAACGCGCCACATCGAGGCGCTCGCCACCGAGCTCGCGGCGGCCGGCCACGAGCCGCGGATCCTCGCCCCGCACGACCCCGACGACGCCACCTCCACGCGCCTGCACCGGGGCGCCCGGCCGCAGCGCCACCCCGTGCCCGAGGGCTTCATCTCGCTGGGGCGGACGGTCGGCCTGCCTGCCAACGGCGCCGTCTCGAACCTCGCGATCGGGCCCACGGCTGTCAGCCGCCTGCGGCGCGAGCTGCGCGGGGGCGGCTACGACGTGGCCCACATCCACGAGCCCGTCGTGCCCGTGATCAGCTGGGACGCGCTCTGCTCGGCCGGCGAGCTGCCGCTCGTCGGCACCTTCCACACCTACTCCGAGAACGCCCTCACCAACGGCCTTGCGGCGGTCCCGCTCGGCGGGCGCCGGCGCATGAACAGGCTGCACGGGCGGATCGCGGTATCCGAAGCGGCCGCCTGGACGGCGCGGCGGTTCTTCGGCGGCAACTACCGGATCATCCCCAACGGCGTCAACCTGCAGCCCCTCCCCGGCGGTGAGCGACGCGAGCGACGGCGAGCGCGAGCCGGGCGAGCTGCGCATCCTGTTCATCGGCCAGGCCGTGCAGCGCAAGGGGCTGCCCGTGCTGCTGTCGGCCTTCGAGGCGCTGCGGGAGCACATCCCGGCGACTCTGCGCCTGATCGGGCCGAGCGCCGCGGAGGTTGCCCACATGACCCTCGAGGACGCTGGTGTGACGGCCCTCGGCAAGGTCTCAGAGCAGGACAAGCTGCGCGAGCTGCGCGAGGCCGATGTGCTCTGCGCGCCCTCCCTGAGCGGCGAGAGCTTCGGCATGGTGCTGACCGAGGCCTTCGCCGCGGCGACGCCGGTGGTGGCCTCGGACATCCCCGGCTACCGCGACGTCGTCCGCGACGGCAGCGACGGCGTGCTGAGCCCCCCCGGTGACGCGCTCGCGCTCGCCGAGGCGCTCCGCACGCTGGCCCTCGACCCGCCCGCCCGTGCGCGGATGGCGCGAAGCGCGCGCGAGCGCGCCGAGCGCTTCGCCTGGCCCCACGTCGCCGCCGAAGCGACCGACGCCTACGAGCAGGCGATCGCGACGGCGGCTCGCGCGCGGGCCGGCGCCGGGCGGCTCGGGCGCGGTGCGCGGCGCTACGGCCTCGCCCCGTCGGACCTCCTGCCGCGGGTGCCGGCCCAGCGCCTGCCGAGCCTGCAACCCGTCCGCCCGCTGCCGCCCGCCGGACCGTCCGGCCCCGCCCGGCGCCTTCGCACCCTGCGCCGCGCGGCGCTGCTGTGCAGCTCGCTGCTCGGCCTCGCCCTCGCAGCGCTGGCACTGCAAAGCGTGGGCGTGGCTCGCGTGGCAGCCTCACTGGCCACCTCCAAGCCGGGCCTGCTGGCTGCCGGCGTGGCGCTGATGTGCGCGGCGATGTTCGCCCGTGCGATCTCCTGGCACGCGATCCTCGCGGCAGCCCCGACGTGGCGGCGGGCGAAACGGCGCGACGCGATGCAGGGCACCTTCATCGGCGTTCTGATGTCATCGACGCTGCCCGCCCGTCTCGGCGAGCCCTCGCGCGCGCTGATCGTCGCGAGGCGCCTCGGGCGCGCCCGCGAGACGCTGCCCGTGGTGCTCGGCACGATGGTCTCCCAGACGCTCTTGAACCTGCTGGCGCTGACCGTGCTCGGCGCCGTGACGCTGTCGCGCGTCAGCGTGCTTGACGGGCACGACCGCGACCTCGTGCTGATCGCGCTGACCCCGCTGGCGGCGATCCTGATGTTGCTGGCCGCGCCCGTCCTGATCCCTCCCTCGGCGGTGTCGCGCTTCCGCCGCCTGCAGGCGGCGATGATCGGCGTGCGGCGCTCGCTGCTGCGGCTGCGCCAGGGCCTGTCGGTGTTCCGCCAGCCGGGCCCGGCGGCGCGCGCGACCGCGGCGCAGCTCGGGGCCTGGGCCCTGCAGTGGCTGTCCTGCTGGCTGCTCCTGATGGCCCTCGGAATCGATGATCGAGCCGGGGCCGGGGCAGCCGCAGGCGTGCTGTTCGCGGTCAACGTCACCGCCGTGATCCCCGCCACCCCCGCCAACGTCGGCGTCTTCCAGGCCGCCTGCGTGGCCGTGCTGGCGGGCGCCTACCACGTCTCAACGCCGGAAGCGATCGCCTTCGGCATCGTGCTGCAGGCGGTCGAGGTCGCCACGGCGCTGATCATGGGCCTGCCGGCGCTGCTGAACGAGGGCCTGTCCTGGCGGGAGGTCCGCCTGCGCACGATGCACGCCACGCCCGTGCGGCTGCCCGCACTGCCCAAGTCCGCCGCCGTGCGGGCCGCCGGCAGCGACTGAGGAAGAGCCCGGCGTGGCCGAGGCGTGGGTCTACATGCTGCGCTGCCGGGACGGCTCGCTCTACACCGGCTGGAGCACCGACGTGCAGCGTCGGCTCGCGAGTCACCGCGCGGGGACCGCCAGCCGCTATACGGCCTCGCGGCTGCCCGTCGAGCTGGTCCTCGCCCGCGAGATGGCCGACCGCCGCGCGGCGATGCGCGAGGAGGCCCGCATCAAGCGCCTCGATCGCACTGCCAAGCTGGCGCTGATCGGGGAGGCCGGCGCGATTACGGCATGATGGGGTAGATGGCGAGCAGACCCCCAGGACGCAGCGTCAAGATCTCAGAGGACGAGCGCACCGGCTGGTCCTCGGACCGGCCGCGCCGCGAGGGCGCGCCGCAGCGCCCGGCCAACCTCACCGTCCACTGCAGCGTGCTGCGCCCGGCCGACCGGCTGCGCTACTCGCCCGGGAGCCTGTTGATCGTCTCCTGCGGCTCGCAGGCCGAGCTCGACGCCTTCCTGGACCGCCTGATCGAGGAGCGCTCGGCGGTGCTGTCGCTTCGCAAGGTCGAGGCGCTGTTGGCCGGCCGCGTCGGCGAGGAGGAGCTCGAGGAGCGCGCCCGCGAGCTGCTGCTGGCGGCAGCCGGCAAGCGTCTGGAGAGCCGCCAGACCGTGGTGCTCGCGACCGACGGCTTCACCCCCGAGGAGCGAGAGCCGTTCCTTCGCGCCGCCGCCGCCCAGCGCAGGCCCCGGCACCTGATCCTGATCGAGACGGCGCGTGAGCAGGTCGGCGAGGAGGACCTGGCGCCCCTGAACGAGCTGCGCCGCGCGCTCGACACGGGCGAGCTCGGCAACGAGGGCATCCAGACGGCACTGCGGCTCGGCGGCGGCTCTGCGGCCGAGGTCAAGCGCATCCTGTTCCGCCCGCCGCCCCGCGAAGACGACTAGCGGCCCGCCCCGGCCGGCCGGCCCGCCGCCGCACGCGCGGAGCGCGGAAACGCACGAGCGCTGTCACGGCTCAGAATGCGCCCGCGCCGTCCCGATGGTTCGCCCATGCAGGACTTCGACGCCGTGCTGGCCGACCCCGGGGAGGCCTTCACAGATCTGCGGGTCCGGCTGACCGGTCCCGCTCGGTCCGGACCCAACGTCGCGAGCGCGGTGCGCGAGCGCCTGCCCGGACTACTCGACACGCGCCTCGTTCGCGCCGAGCTTGCGCGCCTGCGCGCATTCCCGCCGTTGCCCGGGCGCAGCGGAGCCGATGGCCGGCGAGGCGCCTGACGAGGAGCCCCGGGGAATGGAGCCGGCAGCCGAAACGCGGCGGGCGCCCTGGCGCTGGTACGCGGGTCTCACCGGGCTGCTGGCCGGCGGCTACATCCTTGCCGGGCTGTTCGGTCCCGAGTGGCTGCACAGCGGGCTCGTGTTCAACCTGCTCGGCGGGCTGTCGATCGCCGGCCTGATCGTCGGGGCGAGGATCAACGCCCCCAACCGGCGGCTGCCCTGGTACCTGCTCGCCGTCGGCCAGGCGATGTTCGTGACCAGCGATGTGCTGGCCTACAACTACGAGCGGCTGTTCGGCACGACGCTGCCCTTCCCGTCGGTGGCGGACTCGTTCCACCTCGCCTTCTATCCCTTCCTGGTCGGCGGGATGCTGTTGCTGATCCACGAACGCGACGAGGATCGCGACCGCAGCGCGCTGATCGACGCGCTGACGGTCACGCTGGCGCTGGGGACGCTGCTGTGGGTCTACCTGATCTCCCCCTACGCCAACGATCAGACGATGTCGACGTTCACCCGCCTGGCCTCGATCGGCTACCCGGCGATGGACATCCTCGTCGTCGGCGTGCTGGCGAGGATGGCCGCGGGCAGCCACCGCCGCGAGCCGTCGTTCGTGTTCATGCTCAGCGGCGTCGGCGTGCTGCTGCTGGCGGATGCCTTCTACGGCTGGCGGCTGCTGGAATCCCACCACAGCCCGGGGCCCGTGACGATGGCCGGCTGGGCGGTCTTCTACGTGCTGCTGGGAACGGCGGCGATGCACCCCTCGATGCGACGGCTCTCAGAACCCGGGCCGCGGGCCTCCACGCTGACGCGGGCGCGGCTGTCGCTGCTGGCCTGCGCGAGCCTGACGGTGCCGCTCGTGATCATCCTTCGCCGGGCGCTCAACGAGCACATCGACCTGTACGTGCTGATCGGCGCCTCGGCGGCGATGTTCGCCCTCGTGCTGCTGCGGATGGCGGGGATCGTGCGCCGCCACGAGGAGGTCACGGTACGCGAGGCGGCACTGCGCATCGAGCTGGCCGAACAGTCCCTGAACCGCCGCTCGGAGGAGCGTCTCAGCGCGCTGATCAAGAACTCCTCCGATGTGGTCTGTGTGGTCGCCGCCGACACGCGGGTCAGCTGGGCGAGCCCCTCGCTGGCACAGACGCTGGGCCAGGACCCGGACGCGCTCGCCGGCCGCGAGCTGCTCGAGATCGTCCATCCCGAGGACACCCGGCGCCTGCGCTCGCTGATCGCGGCGATCGCCGGCCAGCCCGCAGGGCAGCGCTCGCTGGTCGAGTTCCGCATCGCCGGGGCCGACGGGGAGGGCTGGCGCGACGTCGAGGCGCTGGCCTGCAACCTGCTCGCCGAGGACAGCGTCGAGGGGATCGTGCTGAACATGCGCGACGTCAGCGAGCGCAAGGCCTTCCAGGACGAACTCGAGCACCAGGCCTTTCACGACACGCTCACGGGTCTGCCGAACAGGGCGCTGTTCCGCAACCGCGTCGAGCACGCCCTGGTGGGCCGGCGGCGGGACCTGCTGCCCGTGGCCGTCCTGTTCCTGGACGTGGACGACTTCAAGTACGTCAACGACTCGCTCGGCCACGCCGCCGGCGATGAGGTCCTCCAGGAGGTCGGACGGCGCCTGCAGGACTGCATGCGTCCCGTCGACACCGCGGCGCGCCTCGGCGGCGATGAGTTCGCGATCCTGATCCGCGACACCGAGAGCGAGCTGCACTCGATCGAGATCGCCGGCCGGGTGATGAGCTCCCTGAAGGCGCCGATCGTCCTCGCCGGACGCGACGTGACGCTTGCCGTGAGCGTGGGGATCGCCTTCTCCGACCAGCACATGGTCGCGACCCAGGACGCCGACGAACTGCTGCGCAACGCCGACGCGGCCATGTACATGGCCAAGGAGAACGGCAAGGACAACTACCAGCTGTTCAACCCCGAGATCCACGCCCGCGCGATGGCCCGGATGGAGCTGAAGGCGGAACTCCAGCGAGCCCTCGACGCGGGCGAGTTCACGCTGCGCTACCAGCCGATCATGGACCTCGAGCGGGGCGACATGGCGGGGATGGAGGCGCTCGCCCGCTGGGAGCATCCCCAGCAGGGCACGCTGGCGCCGACCGAGTTCGTGCCTCTGCTCGAGGAAACCGGGCTGATCGTCCCGGTCGGCCGCCACATCCTCCGCGAAGCCTGCGCCTGGGCCGCGCGGATGCAGCGCGAGTGCCCCCGCGACCCGCCGCTGTCGATGGCCGTCAACGTGTCGGCCAAGCAGCTGCAGCGGGCCGAGTTCATCGACGAGGTCGCCGAGGCGCTCGGCGAGACGGACATCGTCGCCGGCAGCCTCACCCTGGAGCTGACCGAGAGCGTGATGATGCAGGACATGGAGGTCAGCCTGCTGCGCCTGGAAGCGCTGCGGGGACTGGGCGTGAAACTGGCGATCGACGACTTCGGCACCGGCTACTCGTCGCTCAACTACGTGCGGGAGCTGCCCGTGGACATCCTCAAGATCGACCGCTCCTTCCTCGCCGACACCAACCCGCAGGTCGAGCGGATGACGGCCACGATCGTCGAGCTGGCCCGGATCTTCAACCTCAGGGCCGTCGCCGAGGGCGTCGAGAACCCCGAGCAGCTCTCGCGACTCAAGGGGATGCACTGCGACTTCGGCCAGGGCTTCCACTTCGCCCAGCCGCTGGCCGCCGAGGAGATCCTCGAGCTGGCGACCGAAGGCCGGGTCGCCCATGCCGGGCGGATCGCCCGGGACGCCGCGGTGCAGGACGACTCGGCGTCATCCTCCTGAGGTGCCCCCCTCGGGCGTGGAGCTCGTCCGCTGCCGGGATGATTCGGCGTCGCTTCGGGGCGGAGCCGTTGTAGAGGCGCTCGCCTACTCTCCTGGCCTCGCCTTGACTGGACTAAGCTAGACTAACCATTGGTGGGAGCCACTTACAACATGCATGAAGCGAAGACTCACCTCTCGCGGCTGGCCGAGCGCGCTGCCCGGGGTGAGGAGATCGTCATTGCTCGCAATGGCAGTCCGGTGGCGAGGCTTGTTGCGATGCCGGAGCGCAGGCAGCGCACGCTGGGGTTGGCGAAGGGGCAGATCCGGATCAGCGACGACTTCGACGCGCCGCTGCCGCCGGACATACAGGAAGCGTTCGAAGGGACGCGAGACTGAAGCTTCTGCTGGACACCCATGTGCTGCTGTGGGCGTTGGCGGGGGAGCTGACGGGCGAGTACGCCGAGGTCATCGGCGATCGGGCAGATAGCGTCTGGGTCAGCGCCGCCAGCGTGTGGGAGTCGCGAATCAAGGCCACCGTGGGAAAGCTCGAGCCGCCCGCTCGCTTGATCGAGCTGATCGACGAGAGCGGCTTCGAGCGCCTACAGATCACATTCGAGCACGCCGCCGGGGTGGGAGCATTGCCCCTCCATCACCGCGACCCCTTCGATCGCATGCTTGTCGCCCAGGCTCGCTTGGAGGGAATGACCCTCGCCACTGCCGACGCCACCCTCGCGCGATACGACGTTCCGGTTCTCGCTGTCTCCCGCGCCCAGCTATAGCGGCCGTCCTGTCGACGGGGTCCGCGGCCTGGTCCCGGCGTAGCTCTCCGGGGCGTGCCTTGCCTTCGCGGCCGCTAGACGCCCTCGCCCGCCATCGCGGGCTCGTCCTCGCCTTCGACGGCGCCGTCGGGCGGGTCCTCGTCGGCGAGCTCGCCGAACAACGAGGGATCACGGCTGGATCCGCGGATCACGTCGTCGGGGCTGCCGTCGGGCAGCAGGCGGCCCTGGCGGGTACCGAAGTAGATCGCCTGGGGGTGATGGGCGATCATCGCCAGCGTCGACTGCTCGGGATCGGGCGCATAACCGTCGGTGATCTGCATGCCGATGTTCTCGAGGTGCAGGAGCTCCTGCACCTTCAGGTGCTCTGCCTGCTCGGGCACGGCCGGGTAGCCCCAGGAGTAGCGCCGACCCTGGGTGGCCGGGATTCCGAGCATGTTGCGCACGCGGTAGTGCAGCCACTCGGCCAGTCCCTCCGCGGTCTGTACGCCGAGGCCGTGCACGAACAGCTGCTCGGCGAACTCGCCTTCGGCCTCGAGCCGGGCCATCAGCTCGGTGACCTCGCCGCCGACGGTGACGGCCTGCACTGCGATCACGTCGAGCTGCTCCGGCGGCCGGCCGTCGACGGCGGGACGGTAGAAGTCGGCCAGGCAGACGCGGTCGCCCTTCGGCTGGCGGGGGCAGACGAAGCGCGTGAGCTCGGTGGCCCGGTCCTCGGGGTCGAGCAGGACGATGTCGTTGCCCTGGGCGTAGCAGGGGAAGAAGCCGAGCAGAGCCCGCGGGTGCAGGTAGTCCTGCTCGCGCCACATCCGCTCCAGGCGGGGCCGGAAGTCCTCGGCCAGCAGCTTCTGCCAGGCCTCCCCTTTGACGCCGCGCCCGCCCCAGTGGAGCTTGAAGAGCACGTGGGTGTCGAGGTGGCGATAGACCTCCTCGAGATCGACCGGGATCTCCTGCACGCCCCAGAAGGGCGGCTCCGGGACCGGCACGTCTGTGCGCGCGGCGGAGCGCACCGAGTCATCGGCGAAGTTCAGCTCCTCCTGTGGCTCCTCGCCCTTCTCGCGGAAGGCACGGGCGCCCGAGCGGAGCTTCTCGACGAGCCCCTCCCGCGCCTGATCGTCGATCAGCTGGTCCATCACGGCGAGCCCCTCGAAGGCGTCCTTGCAGTAGAAGACACCCGGTTCGTACATCTCCTGGGTGTCCTTGCCGCCGGGGAACAGCGCCCGGTAGCCGAAGGCCCGGTTGATCGCGGCGCCGCCGATCAGCACCGGGTAGTCGAGGCCCTTGGCGTGCAGCTCCTGGATGCAGGCGGGCATCTGCTTGGAGGTCGAGACGAGCAGCGCGGACAGGCCGATCGCTGTCGCCTCGTGCTCCTGGGCGGCGTCGAGGATCGTCTGGATCGGAACCTGCTTGCCGAGGTCCACGACGGTGTAGCCGTTGTTGGTGAGGATCGTGTTGACGAGCGACTTGCCGATGTCGTGGACGTCGCCGAAGACCGTGGCCAGCACGACCGTGCCCTTCGTGTAGCCCTCGATCTTGTCGAGGTATTTCTCCAGCTGGGCGACCGCCTTCTTCATCACCTCGGCCGACTGCAGCACGAACGGCAGGATCAGCTCGCCGGCGCCGAACTTGTCGCCGACCTCTTTCATCGCCGGCAGCAGCACCTCGTTGAGCGTCGGCACGGCGCCGATCTTCTCGACGCTACGGTCGATCTGGTCCTCGACGCCGTCCTTGCGCCGGCGGAGGATGTGGAAGTGCAGGGCCTCCTCGGGCTCCATGTTCTCGGTCGGGTCGGCCGCCCCTGCCGGGCCTTCCTCGTCGCCCTTCGACTCGAAATGGGCGATGAACTTCTCGAGCGCGTCCTCGCGCCGGTTGAAGACCAGGTCGTCGGCCAGCTCGCGCTCGTTGTCGGGGATCTCCGAGTAGGGAGTGATGTGGTTCGGGTTGACCATCGCCAGGTCGAGGCCCGCCTGGACGCAGTGGTGCAGGAACGCCGAGTTGAGCACCGCCCGGGCCGTCGGCGACACGCCGAAGGAGACGTTGGAGACGCCGAGCGAGGTCTTCACGTGCGGGATCTCGGCCTTGATCGCCTTGATGCCCGCGATCGTCTCGACCGCCGACGGGCGCCACTCCTCGTCTCCCGTCGTCAGCGTGAAGGTCAGGCAGTCGAAGATCAGCAGCTCGGGGTCCAGACCGTGCTCCTCGCAGCAGAGGTCGCGGATCCGCTTGGCGATCTCGACCTTGCGCTCGGCCGTCTTGGCCATCCCGACCTCGTCGATCGTCAGCGCGATCAGCGCGGCGCCGTGGGCCAGTGCCACCGGCACCACGCGGTCGAGCTTGTCCCGGCCCGCCTCGAGGTTGACGGAGTTGACGATCGCCCGTCCCGGCACCTGCTCCAGCGCCCGTTCGATCACCTCGGGCTCGGTCGAGTCGATCTGGACCGGCGCCGGCTGGGTCAGGGAGACCTTCTTGGCCACGATCCTCATCTGCTCGTCCTCGTCCTGTCGCTCGGTCAGCGCGACGCACAGGTCGAGCACGTGGGCGCCGCCCGTGACCTGGTCCTCGGCGATCTGCACGAGCCCGTCGTAATCGTCGGCCAGCAGCAGCTCCTTGGCCTTGCGCGAGCCCTGCGAGTTGACGCGCTCGCCGACCATCGTCGGGCGCGGCTCCTGCACGAGCGGCGTGGCCGCGATCATCGAGGAGAGATGCGCGGGGCGGGGGGCGGGGCGTGGCGCGACCTCGCGGCCCGCGACGCGCTCGGCGATCGCCGCGATGTGGGCAGGTGTCGTTCCGCAGCAGCCGCCCACGACGCCCACGCCGTAGCGCTCCACGAACTCCCGCAGCGCCTCGGCCAGCGGCTCGGGCTGCTCGGGGAAGATCGTCTCGCCATCGGGGCCCTGCAGAGGCAGACCGGCGTTGGGGATGCAGGCGACGGGGACCGGGCAGAACTCGCCGAGGAAGCGGATCGCGTCGCGCATGTCCTCGGGGCCGGTCGAGCAGTTCAGGCCGATCACGTCGACCTGCAGCGAGCTGAGCGTGGCCAGCACCGAGGAGATGTCGGTGCCCAGCAGCATCTTGCCGCCGTTCGGGAGCAGCGACACCGAGGTGTGGATCGGCAGCGTGCGGCCGGTGGACTTGAACGCCTGGCGGACGCCGAACACGGCGGCCTTGACCTCGAGGATGTCCTGTGCGGTCTCGATGATGATCAGATCAGCCCCGCCGTCGATCAGCCCGGCGGCCTGCTCGGAGAACACCTCGACCAGCTCGCCGAAGCGGATCTGGCCCAGCGACGGGTCCTCCGAGGCCGGCAGGAAGCCGGTCGGGCCGATCGAGCCGGCGACGTAGCGGCTCTCGCCGGCCGCCTTGCGGGCGATTTCAGCGGCCTTCGTGTTGATCTCGACCGTGTAGTCGGCGAGTCCCCACTCGTCCAGCTTCAGCCGCGAGCCCTGGAAGGTGTCGGTCTCGAGCACTTCGGCGCCGGCCTCGAGCATCGAGGAGTGCACGCCCTCGATCACGTCGGGCCGGTTCAGCACGAGCGCCTCGTGGCACTTGCCCTGCAGTCCGCCGTAGTCCTCGCTGGTCAGCTCGAACTGCTCGAGCGTCGCGCCCATGCCGCCGTCGTAGATGACGACATGGCTGTTTATCGCCTTCAGGTAGTCGCGGGCCATCCAGCCATGCTAGCTAGGAGCCGCCCCTGCGAGCCCTCGCCGGCCCGCCCGCTCCGTGGCCCGGACGCCCGAGCTGGCGGCGGGACGCCGGATCCGTCCCGCCTGGCGCCCGGACGCCCGCTCCGGGGGGCGGACGCTCGAGGCGGCGGCGGGAGGCCCCGACCGCCCCACCTGGCGCCGGAACGGCCGCTCCGGGGCCGGACGAAAAGAGGCCCCGCCTGGGCGGGGCCTCTGATGATCACCGATCAGGAGCGATCCGTCACTTGATGAAGAGCATCTCCGCGTACTTGGGCAGCGGCCACAGGTCGTCGGCGACGAGCTTCTCCAGCCGATCGGCCACGTCGCGGACGTCTTCCATCGCGATCATCACCGTGTCGCGCATGTAGACCGCCTCCTTGTGGACGTCATCCGGGTGGTTTTCGTCGAGGTTCGCGTCCTCGAGCTTGACGATCGCGTAGTGCATCTCCTTGACGAGCGGCTCGACCTCGCCGATGAGGTCCTCCAGCCCGCTGGCCCTGAGTTCGTTGAGGTGGCGCACGGCGGCCGGCAGCAGCATCGTGCGGGCGATCATCGCGGCGGTCTCGGCCTCGATGTTGACGCTGATGACGTACTGCTCGACGAAGACCTCTTCGCGTGACTCGAGCTCCCGCTTGGAGAGCACTTTGTACTTTTTGAAGGCCGCAATGGTCTGTTTGTTGGTCAGCCAGGGCAGCGCGTCGACCGTCGATTTGAGGTTGGCCAGGCCGCGTTTTGCGGCCTCTTTGTGCCAGGCCTCGGAATAGCCGTCCCCGTCGAAGACGATCTGCTTGTTGTTGGCCCAGACGTCCTTGACCACGGCCGTGACCGCCTTCTCGAGCGTCGCCCCCGACTTTTTGAGGGCTGCCGTGAGGTTGCCCGAGAGCTCGTCGACGGACTCGGCCACGATCGTGTTGAGGACCGTGTTCGGGAACGACGGCGAGCTGCTCGAGCCGAGCGCCCTGAACTCGAACTTGTTGCCGGTGAAGGCGAACGGGCTGGTGCGGTTGCGGTCGCCGCCGTGGAGCGGCATCGGGGGCAGCACCGGTGTGCCCAGGCCGAGGAACGAGCCCGGCTTGGAGGCCTGGACCTTGCCGCTCGCGATCGCCGTGAAGACCTTCTCGAGCTCCGCGCCGAGGAAGATCGAGATGATCGCCGGGGGCGCCTCGTTGGCGCCCAGCCGGAAGTCCTGGCCGGCGCTGGCGATCGATGCACGCAGCAGCGCCTGGTGCTTGTTGACGGCCTGGATGACCGCGGCGCAGAAGAACAGGAACTGCAGGTTCTCCGCGGGCGTGTCCCCCGGCTCGAGCAGGTTCAGCCCGCTGTCGGTGCCCATCGACCAGTTGTTGTGCTTGCCCGAGCCGTTGACGCCGGCGAAGGGCTTCTCGTGCAGCAGGCAGACGAGGCCGTAGCGCCGGGCGGTGTTTTCGAGCACCTGCATCGTCAGCATCTGGTGGTCCGCGCCGACGTTCGAGTTCTCGAAGATCGGAGCGACCTCGTACTGGTTCGGGGCGACCTCGTTGTGGCGCGTCTTGATCGGCACCCCCAGCTTGGCCAGCTCCAGCTCCACCTCGAGCATGCAGGCCAGGATCCGCTCGGGGATCGAGCCGAAGTAGTGGTCGTCCAGCTCGTGGCCCTTGGGCGGCTTGGCACCGAACAGGGTCCTGCCGGTCGTGACCAGGTCGGGCCGTTCGAAGTAGTACTGCTCGTCGATCAGGAAGTACTCCTGCTCGCAGCCGATTGTCGTGAAGACCCGCGATGCGCCCTCCACGCCGATCAGGTCGAGCGCCCGGATCGCAGCAGTCGAGAGCGCGTCCATCGAGCGCAGCAGCGGGATCTTGTGGTCCAGCGCCTCGCCCGTCCACGAGGTGAAGGCCGTGGGAATGCACAGCAGGGCGCCGTTGGGGTTCTCGAGGATGAACGCCGGGGAGGTCGGGTCCCAGGCCGTGTAGCCGCGCGCCTCGAAGGTCGCGCGGATACCGCCCGTCGGAAACGAGGACGCGTCGGGCTCGCCCTGGATCAGCTCCTTGCCGGAGAACTCGGCGATCGCCGTGCCGTCGCCCGAGGGGCCGTAGAAGGAGTCGTGCTTCTCGGCCGTCGATCCCGTGAGCGGCTGGAACCAGTGCGTGTAGTGGGTGGCGCCTTTCTCCATCGCCCATTCCTTCATCGCCTGGGCCACCGAGTCGGCGAGCGTCGTGTCGAGCGCCTCGCCCCTGGCGAGCGTGCGCTGGAGGGCCTTGTAGACGTGCTTGGGCAGGCGGCTGCGCTGGACGGCCGCCGAGAAGACGTTGGCCCCGAAGACCTGGTTGTCCGGGATGGTCAGGTCGAGCGAGCCGAGCGCGGCTCCGTTGGCGCTCCACTGCGCGGCGGTGACGTTCTGCTGACGAGTCCTGGGCATGAGCGTGGTCGAATCCCTCCTAGAGAAAAGGTCGCGTGGGCGCGCGCCCGTCGAGCGCGGAGCCGTCGTCAATCGTAGACCCCAGCGGTACGAAAAGGATCAACGACTGGCGAAACCGCCGGCCCGATTCTTCGACACCAGGCCAAACGGGCCCCCGCGGCGGGCCGGCGCTCGCTACGGCCCGGTCGGGTAGGCGCCCGGGACGAGCTTCCCGGTCTTCGGGTCGACGTGCGTCGGCGGCGGCGCGCCCGCGACGTGCACGACGAAGCGTCCGGCGGCCGGCCCGCCGCCGGCCATCCGCGCCGTGGCCTTGCCGCCGAGGCCGGCCGTGAAGATGTAGCGCACCTTGAACGTGCCGCTCTTGACCGGCACCACGCGCCAGGCGAAGACCGCGGTGCGGCCCGGGCCCAGCGGGCCGAGCGCCCATGTGTTCAGGTAGGAGGTCTGCCCGCCGCCGGGCGTGCTCACTTCCTGCGTTTCGACCGGCAGCTTGGCCACCGCGCCGGGGCCCCGTTCGATCACCCAGACCGGCCGTTTGTTGGCCGCCAGTTCGGGATAGTTGGAGGCGTAGTTGAACGAGTCGACCGTGACCGCGACGTTCGGGATCGTGCTGCGGCTCGTGTTCCGGACCGCCAGCACCATCCGCTCGGGCTTGGCGATCGACTGGATGCGCGGGAAGTGGGCGGCGGCGACCCTGACGTCGAAGCCACGCGCCGGTTCACCCGCCGTCGCCTGCGAGCCTCCGCCGCAGCCGGCCAGCGCGCCGACGGCGGCGGCCAGCGCGACCGACGCGAGCGACGCCCGCGCGGCGGGCGGCATGCGACGCGCGTCACCGGCGAGGCCGGCGAGCGGCAAGAAGACTCTCCGTCCTCCCCTCACGATCGAGCCAGATTACCAGTGGGTGCAGGACGTTCGGTAACGGTGGCACCCTGTCGGTGCATGGCGTAGAGTTACCGCGACCACCGATTGCGACCCGAGGGAGGGCCAGGCAGAGATGGTTCGCGGCGTTGCCGAGCGGGTGTTCCCATCCGCGCGGCACTTGCTCGAGGAATTCGGGGACATGATGATCCTGACGGGGAAGACCATCTGGTCTGCCCTGCGGCCGCCCGTACCCCTACGGCGGCGAGTTCGTCCAGCAGTTCCTGTTCGCGGTGCGGCTGTGCTGGTTCCCGCTGCTCGTCTCGACGGTCTGCATCTGCTACGCCGCGCCGGGACTGCAGGCGGCGAACTTCCTGACGATCTTCGGTGCCCTGGACCGCCTCGGCGGCTTCTTCGTGCTCGGCGCCGTGCGCGAGATCGGCCCCAGCGTGACGGCGATCGTGGTCGCCGGCGTGGCGGGCACGGCGATCACGGCCGACCTCGGCGCGCGCAAGGTCCGCGAGGAGCTCGACGCCCTGCAGGTACTCGGCGTCGACCCGGTCAAGAACCTCGTCGTCCCCCGCTTCCTGGCACTGATGCTCGTGACCGGCCTGTTCGACATCTACGCCCTGCTGTTCGGGATCTTCGGCGGCATCATCGCCGAGCTCGTCAACGGCCAGGCGCTGGGGCCCTTCTGGGCGACGCTGTTCGCCAACGCGTCGACCACCGACCTGTGGGGCTCGGTGCTGAAGACGACGATCTACGGCGCGATCATCGCGATCGTCTGCTGCTACAAGGGCATGGCCGCCTCCGGCGGCGCCGAGGGCGTCGGCCGCGCGGTCAACGAGGCCGTCGTGCTGGCCTTCACCGCGATCTTCTCCTTCGACTACGTCTTCACGCAGACGCTGCTCGCCACGCACCCACAGATCCTCATCATCAAGTGAGACGGCCGTGAACGAGCTGCTGGCGATGCCGCGCGAATGGCTGGAGGCGACCGGCGAGATCGGTCGTTTCACCGGCACGATCGTCCGCGACGTCTACGGCCTGCGGGTGTTCCGGTTCTTCGGCGAGTCGCTTCGCCAGTGCGGGATCCTGATCGTCGGCTCGACCACGATCATCTGGACCCTGATGTTCATCCTCGGGCTGCAGTGCGGCATCGAGGGCGCCTACTTCACGGCCGCGCAGGGCGCGCCCGCCTATTCGGGCGTCTTCACGGCCTGGTGCGACCTGCGCGAGATCACCCCCTACGCGTTCGGCTACATGATGTCGGCCAAGGTCGGCACGGGGATCGTGGCCGAGCTGGGAGCGATGCGGATCTCCGACGAGATCGACGCGCTCGAGGTGATGGGCATCAACTCGATGACGTTCCTCTGCGCGACACGGCTGCTCGCCTCCTGGCTGGTGCTGCCGTTCATGTACATGGCGGGCATCGGCGCCGCCTTCCTGGCCTCCTACATAGCCGTGGTCGATCAGATCGGCTACGTCTCCTCGGGCGGCTACTTCCTGATCTTCTGGCAGTTCCAGAACCCACCGGATTTCTTATACAGCCTCATTAAGGCCATGTTCATGGCGACGGCTATCGTGCTTGTGGCTTGTTACTACGGCTACAACGCCAGCGGCGGCCCCGTCGGGGTCGGCAAGGCGACCGCGAAGTCGATGGTCTTGAACCTGGTTCTCGTGCACGTGATCGGAATGCTCGGAACCCAGATCTTCTGGGGCGCCAATCCGCGCGCGCCGATCGGCGGGTGAGGCTGTGAGCGACGAGCGACGCGACATCCCCCGGCAGGGCGGGGAGGACGGCGCACCCGGGCAGGACGCCCCCGAGCCGACCTTCAACCAGGCTGAAGCCGCCGACGCCGGCGGGCCGGCGGAGTCCCGCGACGCCGGGCGCGAGCACTCGCATCCCTCCTACCACACGATCGACCACTTCCCCGGCCGCGAGCCCGCCGGCGAACCGGAGTTCGAGCCCCCGGAGGACAGCGGCGAGGTCGACGAGGCGGGCTTCGCGCCGGCCGGGCAGCCCGGGAAGAGCACGACGGAACTGCGTGTCGAGCGCGAACGCGACCGGCCGGGCGGGGATGACGAGTTCGCCTACCACACGGGCACGGTCCGCGCGACCGAGGAGCCCGACGCGATCGAGTTCATCGACGTGCACAAGTCCTTCGGGCGCAACCACGTCCTGCGCGGTCTGAACATGGGCCTGCCCGAGAACAAGATCTCGATGATCCTCGGCCCGTCGGGGACCGGGAAGTCGGTGTGCATCAAGCACATCGTCGGCCTGCTCTATCCCGATCAGGGCGACGTGATCGTGCACGGCCGCTCGATCCCGAGCCTGCCCGACGCGGAGCTGTTCGAGTTACGCAAGAAGTTCGGCGTGCTGTTCCAGGACGGCGCGCTGTTCGGCTCGATGAACCTCTACGACAACGTCGCCTTCCCGCTGCGCCAGCACACCGAGAAGGGCGACGAGGAGATCGCCGAGATCGTCAACCGCCGTCTCAAGGAGGTTGGCCTCGGCAACGCCAACGAGAAGATGCCCAACGAGCTCTCGGGAGGGATGCGCAAGCGCGCGGGCTTCGCGCGGGCGCTCGTGATGGAACCCGACATCGTGCTGTTCGACGAGCCCGACTCGGGCCTGGACCCCGTGCGCACGGCGCTGCTCTGCGAGCTGATCAAGGAAGTCCACGCCGAGAACGGCGGTTGCTATGTCGTGATCACCCACGACATCATGAGCGCCCGCCGTGTGGCCGAGCACATCTCCGTGCTGTGGAAGGGCCGGATCGTGGAAACGGGCCCGGCCCAGGAGCTGTTCGCATCGGAAAACCCGTTCGTGCGCCAGTTCCTCTCGGGCGAGTCGATCGGCCCCCTCGGCATGGAGTAGAGCCGGGCGCGCGGTCGTCCCGGCTCAGCTCCACCGAAGCCTGCGTGCGATGACGAGCGCGAGGCTGTTCAGCAAACTGACCGGCGGCGCCGCTCGTCGCGCCGGCGTCGTGCTCGTCATCGCCGCCGTGCTCGGTATCGGCGCGGCGGTGCTCGCCCTGCGCCTGGAGCCGACGGCGGCGACCAGCGGCTTCGTCTCCTCCTCCAGCGCCAGCTACCGCGGGACGCAGAGCTTCTACCGGCACTTCGGCGAAGAGCCCGTCGCGGTGCTGGTCCACGGGGACCTGCAGCGGATCGTGCTCGGTGGAGATCTCGAGCGGCTGGTGGGACTCGAGGGCTGCCTCTCGGGCCGGGTGCCGGCGAAGGCGCTGCCGGCCGTGGGCGGTCTGCACGGTCCATGCGCGCGGCTCGGGCAGCTCGGCACGGTCAAGGTGGTGTTCGGCCCCGGCACGTTCCTGAACGAGGCCGTGGCGCGGATCGACGAACAGCTGACCGGGTTGAACGCCCGGGCCGGCGCCCGCGGCAAGGAAGCCGAAAGGTCGGTCCGGGCGGCCGCCCGAGCGAGCGGGCACAGCGCCGCCGAATCCAGCTCGCTCGGTGCCGAAGCGCGCAAGGTGGCGGAAGCCGGCTTCCGCTCGAGCCTGGTCTCGCTCGCCCTGTCCTACGGTCTCACCTCACCGCCGAGCCTGCAGAACAAGGAATTCATCTCGGACGTGGTGTTCGACTCCTCCAAGCCCGCGGGGACCCCCAAGCAGCGATTCGCCTACCTGTTCCCGAGCCGCGACACGGCGCTGATCTCCGTGCGCATGCGGCCCGGCCTCTCACAGCAGCAGCGCAACCGCACGATCGCCGTGATCCGCGAAGCCGTCCTCATGCCGCAGTGGCAGCTGAGCACCGCCGGCGCCGGCTACCTGGTCACCGGCGAGCCCGTGATCGTCTCGGACCTGACCAAATCGATCACCAGCTCGATCGAGCTGCTGCTGGTGGCCGTGCTGATCGTGATGGCGGCAACGCTCGGCCTGATCTTCCTCGGCCGCCCGCGGCTCCTGCCGCTGGCGCTGGCGCTGCTCGCCGCCGCGATCACATTCGGCGCGCTGTCCGCGATCGGTGCCTCGCTGACCGTCGCCTCGATCGCCGTCCTCCCGGTCGTGATCGGGCTCGCGGTCGACTACGCCATCCAATTTCAGTCGCGGGCCGGAGAGGCCCTCGAGGAGGATGACCCTCGCGAGCGCCCGGGCCGGGTGAGAGCGATCGAACGGGCGGCCGCCGCCGGCGCGCCGACGATCGCCACGGCGGCGGCGGCGAGCGCCGCGGCGATGCTGGTGCTGCTGCTCTCGCCCGTGCCGATGGTCCGCGGCTTCGCTGTGCTGCTCGTCGCGGGCGTCGCGATCGCTCTGCTCTGCGCGCTCACCGCAGGCGCCGCCGCGATGACGCTGTGGACCGCACCCCAGACCTCCGGGCCAGGGCGGGCGGGTCCGATCCCCGGGCCGCTGGCGGCGTCCTGGCGGGGCGCCGGCGAGCTGCTGCGCCAGAACCCGCTGACGCGCGGAGTGGTGCGCTTCGCGCTGGGGCCTGCACTGCGGCGCCCGGAGCGGGTGCTCGCGGTCGGCCTCGCCCTCGCCGCCCTCGGCTGGGGCCTCGACACGCAGACTAAGGTCGAGACGGACATCACCAAGCTCGTGCCCCAGAGCCTCAGCTCGCTGCGGGCCCTGAACACGCTCGAGCGCACGACGGGCGTGGGCGGCGAAGTAGCCGTGCTGCTCTCCGGCCACGATCTCACCTCGCCGGCGACGATCGAATGGATGCTCGGCTACCAGCGACGCGTCCTGGCCCGTTTCGGCTACAGCGAGGCTCGAGGCTGCGGCCGTGCGCGGCTGTGCCCCGCCTTCTCGCTCCCCGACCTCTTCCAGACCCAGACGACCCCCGGCAGGCCGGCGCCGAAGCTGACCGCCCGCGCGATCCAGGGTCTGCTCGGGACGATCCCGCCCTACTTCTCACAGGACGTGATCAGCCCGGACCGCAAGGTGGCGACCCTTTCGTTCGGCATCCGGCTGATGAGCCTCCAGCAGCAGCAGCGCCTGATCGAACAGATGCGGGCGAGCCTGCACCCGCCCGCCGGGGTCAGCGCACAGCTCGTCGGGTTGCCGGTGCTGGCCGCCCAGTCCGGCTCGCAGGTCGCCGACCCCTGGCGGCGCCTGGAGACGTTGCTCGCCGGCCTCGCCGCGGTCGCGCTGGTGCTGCTGGTCGCCTTCCGGGGCAACCGCCGCCGCGCCCTCGTGCCGCTGGCCCCGATCGTGCTGGCGACGGGTTGGTCGGCGCTCGTGCTGTTCGCGCTGCGCGTGCCGCTGAACCCGATGTCCGTGACCCTCGGCGCGCTCGTGATCGCGATCTCGACCGAGTTCAGCGTGCTGCTGTCCGAGCGCCAGCGCCAGGAGCGCCTGGCGGGCCACGACACGATCGAGTCGCTGCGCCGCGCCTACGCGCGCACCGGCGCCGCCGTCGCCGCCTCCGGCGTGACGGCGATCTTCGGCTTCGGAGTGCTCGTCCTCTCGGACATCAGGATGCTGCGCGACTTCGGCCTCGTGACCCTGATCGATCTCACGGTGTCCCTGCTCGGCGTGCTGGTGGCGCTGCCCGCCGCGGTGGTCATCGCCGAAGGCAGCGGCGAGCGCTCTCGCCGCCGGCTGCCCCGCGGCTCGCTGATGGCGAGACTCGCAGGGCGCCGGGCAGGCTCCGGTCATGGCCGCGCCTGAGCGACCGGGCGAGAACGCGGCCAAGGGGCCTTCCGATCCCTCGCGTCCGGTCGCGCAGCCGCCGCGATACGGCCGCTACGTGGCACTTCTCGCGCTGGTGATCCTGGTCCTGATCACGATCAACACGGTCTCCACCAAACCGAACGGCGACACCGGCATCACGCCGGGCGCGAGGGTGCCGCCGTTCGCCGTGCCGCTGGCGACCGGCAATCTCCCAGGCGAAGCCGACGTCGCCACCCGGCCCCACGAGGGAGCGGCGGGGAACGTTCCCGCCTGCCGGGAGCGCGGCCCGGAAATCCTCAACATCTGCGAACTCTACGAACAGGGGCCCGTGGTGCTCGCGCTGTTCGTCGACGGCGGCTCCTGTCCGCGGGTGCTCGGCGACATGCAGGCGCTCGTCGCCGCCTACCCGCACGTGCACTTCGCCGCGGTGGCGATCAAGGGGGGAACCGCGGGCGTGCGCAGGCTGATCCGCTCGAAGGGGCTGACGTTCCCCGTCGGCCTCGACCGTGACGGCGCCCTCGCGGCGCTCTACAAGCTCGCGACATGCCCGCAGGTCAGCTTCATCGAGCGCGGCGGAGTCATGCAGAGCCGCGCCCTGCTGGCCCGCCCGTCGCCGGCGACCCTCCGCGCACGGGTCGCCGCGCTGGCGGCCGGCGACGCCGTGGCGCGGGGACCGGGGGCGCCTTGAGCGCGCCCGCCGGAGCAGACCCGGCGGTCGGCTGGCAGGCGCCGCAGGTGGCCGCGGAGCTGCCGGGGCTGGCCCTGCTCTACAGCGAGGTCGAGGTCGCCCGCGCCGGCTCGCTGACCGGCGACTCGCCGCCCGACATAGAGTCGCGGCTGCGGGAAATGTCCAACCGCGTGCGCGGGGCGCGCGCGATCGGCATCCGCCGGGAGCCGATCCCCGCCGCCTACCGAGTGTTCTTCCGGCAGGTCGGGATGGACCCGGATGTGGAGCGCACGCCGATCGAGGCGGCGGTGCTCGAGCGGATGCTGCGGGGCGGATTCCTCAGCGGCGGCCTGCTCGACGACATCCTCCTGATCGCGCTGCTCGACACCGGAGTGCCCGTGTGGGCGCTCGACGCGGACGGTGTGCGGGGCTCGCTCGGCATCCGCCAAAGCCGCGAGGGCGAGCCGCTCGGACGGCTCGGCGACGCGCCGCTGCTGCCGGAAGGACGGCTCGTGGTGGCGGACGAGGACGCCGCGCTGGCGGTCCTGTTCGGCGAGCGGGGACCGGGCCACCTGCCCCGGGCCCGGACGGGGCGCCTGCTGCTCTACGCCGTCCAGGTGCCGGGCGTCCCGGCGCTGTTCGCCGAAGAGGCGCTCTGGGCCTGCGCCTCATCACTCAGGACGCCCTGAGAAGCGGCGTCCGCCGCGCGGGCCACTGGTAAGATCCTCGCTCGGAGGCCCGCGTAGGAGAGGGACGATGACCCAGCGCCGCGAGCAGGTAGCCGAACGGGAGCGAACCGTCGAAGAGGCGGGACTGCAGTGGCGCGGCGCGGACGCGATCGCGACGACCTCGCGGCCCGCGCAGGCTCCCCCGGTTGAGGGCGAGCGCGCCGCGCGCGCGAACCTCCGCGCGCAGATCGCGAAGCTCGAGAACGAGCTCTCTCAGATCCTCGCCGACCGCTTCCCCTTCATCGCCGCCCCGCCCGCCTTCCCGGAGCCACGGCCCGCTCCCTCGCCCGGCCCGTGCCTGCAGGGTCTCGGCGAGCTCGAGCGCTCGCGCGACCGCCTCGCCACACGCGTTCAGGAGCTGCGCTCGCGCGCGGCCCGGCGCAGCGCGCACGAGCGCAACGCCGCCGAGCTGCTCGAAAAGATGCGCCTGGAACCCGGCCGTTACAAGTACTACCGGGTTCCCGTGCGCGACCTCGGGCAGTCAGGCTGCGGCGTCTACGAGGTCCGTCCGCGGCTCGGCCTGATCGGCATGCTGGCCGGGTGGTGGGAGCTCACGCTCTCATCAGGCTGTCCGTAACGAACGGCAGCCCGCCCTCGGCGTTCCAGGAGCGTCCCCGCTGCGAGGCCGTGAGCATCGCAGCGAGCGTGCGGCGCTGACGGTCGGTCATCGAGCCGATCGTCTTCTTCTCCGACATCGGCACCTGGGCCAGGAACTTGCGGCAGCGCGTCTGCCCCCAGCGGCGCTGGCTCATCAGCAGGTCACCGACGGCCATGCTCTGGGCCTCCCAGGGGCAGTCCATGATCACCTCCGCGACGGCCACGTCGTCGACCGCCACGCGGCGCTTGAGATCGGCGCGGGCGAGTCGGACCTTGTTGGCGCGTTCGAGCGCGCGCATGTACTGAGGGCCGGCAGGGGCAACCGTCGCTGTCGCGTTCATTCTGGGCATCTCCCCGTCACCGCCGCGAGCGTCGCGCGCCGGCAACATGCTTTCTCGATTTTGGACGTGTGGGTGCGCCCTCTATGACCGCACAGGACTGACCTGCGGCCGGGCGCGGCAGTCCCGGCAGATCACCCTTCCAGTGCCTTTTCATCATTCAGGGCGTGACCCCGAACGGTCATGCAGAGCGCATGTGGAAGCTACGTCAGGACGGGGTTCCCGGTCAATATCCAGGCGGCGGATCGTGCGCTAGAAGCGGGCTTTTTCTCTGCCGCCGGACTTGTGAAGAATTGGACAAGTCGGCGGGCCGGCGAGGACGGTGCTCAGGCCGCGCCGGGTCCCGGCAGCGGACCGTGCTCGGCCTCGAAGGCGCGCTTCACGGCCGCGAAGGCGTCCAGCGCGCGGTCGATCGTGGCGGCGTCGTGAGTCGCCATCACGCTGGTCCGGAGCATCGCTCCGCCCGGCGGGACGGCGGGGTGCAGAGCCGTGTTGACGAACACGCCGGCGTCATAGAGGGCCTTCCAGAGCAGGGCCGCCTTCCAGTCGTCGCCGACCAGCACCGGGACGATCGGCGTCACGATCGTGAGGTTGCCGGCGGCGTCGCTGCGCACTCCCGGGGCGTGCTCCTGGACGCCGCTGCCGGCGGGCAGCGGCTGGGGGCTGACGACGGCGAAGCCGAGATTCTCGAGGCCGTCGCGCAGCCGCTCGGCGCACCTCAGCACGTCCTCCAGGAGCGGCGGCCCGTCGTCGGATCGCAGCACCCGCAGGGCCGACAGCGCGGCGCCGACCGCCGCCGGCACGGCCGAGGCCGTGAAGAGGAAGGAGCGCGAGGAGATACGCAGGTAGTCGATCACCTCCTCGGGGCCGGCGACGAAGCCGCCGCAGGAGGCCAGGGACTTCGAGAAGGTGCCGATCCGCAGGTCGACGCGGTCGGCCACACCGAGCAGTTCCGCCGCGCCCGCGCCCCGCGCCCCGAGCACCCCCGCGCCGTGGGCCTCGTCGACCATCAGGCGCGCCCCGAAGCGCTCACAGAGCTCGCAGATGTCCTGCAGCGGCGCGAGGTCGCCCTCCATCGAGAAGACCCCGTCGACCACCACCAGCACGCCGCCGCCATCGCCCTGGGCGCGCTCGAGCATCCGCTCGAGCTTCTCCAGGCGGTTGTGGCGGAACGGGCGCAGCTTGGCGCGCGAGAGCAGGCAGCCGTCGAGGATCGAGGCGTGGTCGGCGGAGTCGACGATCACGGTGTCGCCGGGTCCGAGCAGCGTGCCCAGCGTGCCGAGGTTCGCCTGGTGGCCGGTGCTGAAGACGAGCGCGGCCTCCGTCTCCATCCACTCGGCGATCTCCTCCTCGAGTTCGAGGTGCAGCGGGATCGTCCCGTTCAGCAGCCGCGAGCCCGTCAGGCCGGTGCCGTAGCGGTGCAGCGCCTGTTCGGCGCCGGCCATCACCCGCTCATCGCCGGTCAGCCCGAGGTAGTTGTTGGAGCCGAGCATGATGCGCTCGGCGCCCTCCATCTCGACCACCGGCATGGCGGGAGAGCTCAGCACGTGGAAGTAGGGGAGCACGTCGGCTTCGCGCGCCGCCCGCAGCAGATCCTCGCGCTCGTGGCCTCTGACCTTTGCGAAGACGTCGGTGGAGGTGGGCATATAAGGTGGCTTGCAGGTGAGCGTCGAGGTGACAGCGGTGTCCGGCGGGCGAGAGCTCAGCGCCTTCATCGACCTGCCGTTCCGCCTGAATGCTAACCACCCCCTGTGGGTACCTCCCCTGAAGCTCGAGCGCCGCCTGTTCCTCAGCCGGCGCATGAACGCCTTCTTCACCCACGGCGAAGCCGAGTACTTCCTGGCGCGGCGCGACGGGCGTGTGGTGGGGCGGATAAGCGCTCAGGTCAACCACGCCTTCGATGAGTACCAGCACAAGAACTGGGGCTGGTTCGGCTTCCTGGAGTTCGAGCGCGATCCCGAGGTCCTCAGCGCCCTGCTGGACACGGCGGCGGCCTGGCTGACGGCACGGGGCAAGGAACGGATGGTCGGCCCGGCGAGCTTCGCGATGAACGACGACAGCGGCGTGCTGGTCGAGGGCTATGAGCTCAAACCGATGATCGTGCAGCCTTGGAACCCGCCCTACTACCAGGAGCTGATCGAGCAGGCGGGGCTGACCAAGGCGATGGACCTGCTGATGTGGAACCTCGAGGTCTCAGACCGTGACAAGGTGCTGCCCGTGATCTTCGAGCTCGCCGAGAAGGTGCAGAGCGAGCACGGGATCCGCGTACGGCCGATGCGTCGTTGGCAGTTGCGCAAGGACCTCGACGCGTTCGCCGAGGTCTACAACGCCGCCTGGTCGCGCAACTGGGACTTCGTGCCGTTCTCCAAGAAGGACCTCGACGCCTATCACCTGGACCTGCAGCTGGCCTTCGACAAGCACTGGTTCATGATCGCCGAGAAAGAAGACACCGGCGAGGTCGTGGGGATGGCGATCACCGTGCCCGACCTCAACGAAGTGCTGGCCCAGATGCACGGCCGGCTGCTGCCGCTCGGCTGGTGGCGCTTCCTCACCAAGGGCCGGAGGATCCACCGCGTGCGGGTCGGCTTCCTGGGCGTCAAGCCCGAGCACCAGCACACCGGGGTCGCGGCAAAGCTGTACGTCGAGCACTTCAATGCGGCCGCCGCACGGCCCCAGAGCGGCGGTGAGATGGGCTGGATCCTCGAGACGAACACGGCGATGAACCGCGGCATGGAAGCGATGGGGGGACGGGTCGTGAAGCGATACCGCGTGTACGAGCGGATGCTCGACGGCGGTGCGCCGGCGGACGCGGCGTTCAGCCCCGGCGAGGAGCGGCCCGAGGCGCCTCCCGGCGGAGCGATCTGAGGTGACCTCTACACTCCCGCGGATGAGCGAGCAGCCCGACGCGAGCGTGATGCCCGTACCCGTCGAGGAGGGCGAGCTCGTGACGGCCGCTCCGGCCGCCACGGCGCTCGAGCAGGGCCGCCGCACGAGCCTGCCCACCGTTCAGGCGGCAGCAGCGGCCGCGGGTGGCTTCGTCGCCGGGGCCGCCGTCGTCGGGCTGGTCCACCGCCGGCACGCCCGCGCGCTGGCGAGGGCCCGCGGCGGGCGCGGGCTGCTGGGGCGGCGCCGCGCGGCCCGCAACCCGGGCGCAGCCGACCTCCTGCAGATCGTGGGCAGCCGCTCGCTGCTGCTCGACGTGCACCTGCTCGGCGGTCCGGGCGCCGAGCGCTGAAGGCAGGGCCGTGACCGGCCCGGTCGAGTTGCGCGAGGAGGTGTCTCCGGCCGGCCCCTTCCGGCTACCCCGCCGCAACGGCATGGACGGGATGCTCAGACGCCGCGGGTCGGTGCTCGAGCGGCTGCTCCACCAGGGTGAGCATCCGGTGCTCGTGCGCGTCGCCCAACCGTCCCCGGAGCGCGTTCTGCTCGGAGCTCGCGCCCCCACGCGCGAGGCGGCCGCGCACGGCATCGCCCGCATGCGTTTCGCGCTGGGGCTCGACTTCGACCAGCGGCCCTTCCTGCGCCGCTTCGCCCGCGATCCGCTGATCGGCCGCTCGGTTCGCCGTCGCCCGTGGCTGCGCGTCGGACGGCGGCCCGAGCCGTTCGAGGCGCTCGTGCTCGCGATCTGCGAGCAGCTGATCGAGTACGAGCGCGCGGCCGCGATCGAGCGGCGCATCGTCGCTGCGCTCGGGCGCCGGTGGATCGGCTGGGACGGCGGACACAGCACGCTGGCCGACATGCCTGCGCCCGAGCGTCTCGCCGGCACCTCGCCGGCGCTGCTTCAGTCCTTCGATCTCGCGGGATGCCGTGCGATCACGCTGACGCGGGCGGCGCGCGAGGTCGCACGCGGGCGGGTCGACCTGTCGGCTTCGCGTCACGAGGACGGCTGGCGGCGCCTGCGGGCGATCCCCGGCATCGGCTCGTGGACCGTCGAGATGCTCGCCCTGAACGGTCAGGGCCGCCACGACCAGCTGCCGGCCGGCGACCTCGGGCTGCTCAAGTTCGTGGGCCGCATGCGCTCCGGCGGCGATCCAAGGGCCGTCGCTGCCGAGCAGGAGGTGCGGGAGTTCTTCGCGCCCTATGAGGAGTGGGCAGGCCTCGCCGCGGTCCACGCCGTCGGGCTCTGAGGGCCAGGCGGAGCGCTCACCCCCGGCGCCGGGCGCCTGACGCCCCGGGGCTGGGGAGCTAGCGTGCTTCGCGCAGCCGGTTGCGCCCGAAGCCGCGGCCGGTGAAGTCCTCCCGGCGGCGGCAGGAGGAGCGGATCCGCACCTCAGTCATCGTCCGCGGCGGGCGCCGTCCGCGAGCCGGAGCGGTCGCGCAGAGGATCCCCGCCGGTGGGCCCGCGCAACTCCGGCGGTCGCGCAGCGCCCGCATCAGCCCGCCTCGGCCGGGACCCGGTAGCGGCGCGTGCGGGGGTCCTGCTCGAGCAGTCCGACGGCGAGCAGGGTGGTCATGTAGCGATGCGTGGTGCTGGGGCTCATGCCGAGCCGCCCGGCGACGTCGGTGACAGCCAGCGAGCCACCGTCGGCGGGGAAGGTCGCGAGCACGAGCAGGCCCAGCAGCAGCGAGCGTGACAGTCTCGGGCTCTCCGCCAGCGACTCGTAGCGGGAGGCCAGGGTCCCTTCCTCGGCGAGCCCGCGGAGCAGCCCCGAAACGCCGCTCTCGTGCCCCGACTCCCGCACGACGCGATCGATCTGCGGCCGCGTCAACTCGATGGTGATACCCCTGCTGCTGGTCATTGTCAGCCCCCGGGAAGTCACTTGATCATTCCCAGCTGTCGGGGACCGGGGCAAGTGGAAAGTCCACTACTTGACTTTCGAGTATTCGGATTGAGTGCCCTGCGTGGTTGGCCGCCACGAACTCGTTGATCCGGCGGCGGGTCCGCGCCGCCCAGTCGACCTCGGTCTGCAGCTGGGCGTAGACGGCGTCGCGTGAGCAGTCCATGCACAGCGCCGCCCACGAGCGCGCGGCGCCGTCGGTCGGGCAGAGGACCTGCGCCAGGACGAGGCACTCACGCTCATAGGCCCGTAGCGCCACGAGCAGCCGGAACGCGTCCTGCTCGCGTGCGACGGACAGCTTTGCCTGCAGGCCCAGCCGGACCGGCTCGCGGGGCAGCAGAGTCTCCATCCACAGGGTCAGCGCCTTGGAGGTCTCGGGCGTCGGGTGGTAGACGAGGTGCGTGCGACGCACGTTGCCCCGCTTGGGCTCGTCGCGGGAGACCGCCAGGCCCGTTTTCTCGAGCTGCTCGAGCAGGCGGTAGACGTCGTTGGTGTCCACCCGCCATGTCTCGCCGAGACGCGCGGCGAGCCGGTTTGCGAGGTCACCGCCGTGACCGGGGCGCTCCAGCAGCAGCCCGAGCAGGGCGCCGCGCAGCGGAGTGGACGGACCCCGCATCCATCTGGTCTTCTCCGGGCTGGCGCTGGCCATGCCTCCTCGTCTCCGGCCGGTCTCCCATCAGGGACGATAACCGACGCCCCGTCAATCTTGCCCAAATCATTCCGAGGACTCGATCCGGCGGCCCCAAGACCGCGACCAGACGGGCGAAAGGTGCCCGCGTGTGTTCTCTGACTAGGGGACGATCACGGCGGCGCCGTTGAAGGCGCCGGCACGCAGATCCTCCAGGGCGCGTCCCGCTTCGGCGAGCTCGTAGCTGCTCACCGTCGTGCGGATCGGCACCCGGGGCGCGAGATCGAGCATCTCGACTGCGTCCTCACGGGTCAGGTTGGCAACCGACTTCAGGGTCCGCTCCATCCACAGGAGCTCATAGGGGAAGGAGGGGATGTCGCTCATGTGGATGCCGCCGCAGACCGCTATGCCGCCAGGGGCGAGGGCGGCCAGGGCGAGCGGCACGAGTCCGCCGACGGGGGCGAAGATGATCGCCGCGTCGAGTTGCTCGGGCGGGCGCTGCTCAGAGGCGCCGGCCCACTCCGCGCCCAGCTCGAGGGCGAATCGCTGAGTGCGCTCGTCCCCCTCGCGGGTGAAGGCGAACACGCGCCGGCCCTGCCAGGCCGCGACCTGGGTGAGGATGTGGGCGGCGGCGCCGAAGCCGTAGAGGCCGAGCCGGCTCGCGTCGCCGCACATCCGCAGCGCGCGGTAGCCGATCAACCCGGCGCAGAGCAGCGGCGCGGCCTCCAGAGGGCCGAAGCCGGCGGGCAGCGGGAAGCAGTAGCGGCTGTCGGCCACCGTGTACTCGGCGTGACCCCCGTCGATGTCCCGGCCGGTGAAGCGGGCGTTCGGGCAGAGGTTCTCCCGCCCACTCAGGCAGTACTCGCAGGTGCCGTCCGTCCAACCCAGCCAGGGGACGCCGACGAGCCCGCCGGCGGCGATCCGCTCGGGCGGGTCCCCGGCGACGACCTCGCCCACGATCTGGTGGCCGAGCACGCGAGGCGGGTGCGGCACGTCGACCTCGCCGTCCAGCAGGTGCAGGTCGGTCCGGCAGACCCCGCAGGCCTTCACCTTCAGCAGCACCTGGCCGGCCCCCGCCTCCGGCACCGGCAGCTCCGTCGCCCGCAGCGGCCGGCCCGGCCCGTCCAGCACCATCGCCCGCATCGTCGCCGCGATCGCCATTGCGCCATATTGATGCAGGTTTCGAGCCGGTCCCGCCTCCGCGATGAGCCCGCCCCTCTACTTCAGCCACCCAGCGAGCCTCGAGCACGACCCGCGGCTGTTCTCGCCGGGCCATCCCGACACGCCCGAGCGGCTGTTCGCGCTGGAGGCTGCGCTCGCCGAGCGCGAATGGCTCGGCTGGGAGCGGCGGCTGGCGCCGGCCGCGAGCGAGGCACAGCTCGAGCTGGTGCACGATCCGGCACACGTGCGGGCGGTGCGAGACCTGTGCGAGGCGGGGGGCGGCGCGATCGACGCCGACACCTTCGTCGGACCGCGCTCGTACGAGGCCGCCCTGCGCGCCGCCGGGGGCGCTTGCGAGATGACGCGGGCGCTGCTGGCGGGGGAGGCCGCGGTCGGCTTCTGCGGCATGCGCCCCTCCGGCCACCACGCCGAACGCGACCGGGCGATGGGCTTCTGCCTGTTCGACAGCGTGGCTGTCGCCGCGGCCGATGCGATCACGGGGGCCGGCCTGGAGCGGGTGTTCGTGCTCGACTGGGACGTGCACCACGGCAATGGCACCGCCGAGATCTTCAGGACCCGCCGGGACGTGCTGTTCGCGAGCCTGCACCAGTCGCCCCTGTATCCCGGCACGGGGCCCCTGCGCGACGCGGGCAGCGGGCCCGGCGAGGGTTACACGATCAACCTGCCCGTCCCGCCCGGCACGGGCCCCGGGCTCTGGATGGAGCTCGTCGAGCGCGTCGTGCTGCCCGCGGCCGTGTCCTACGAGCCGCAGCTGATCCTCGTCTCGGCGGGCTTCGACGCGCACGCGGCCGACCCGTTGGCGGAATGCCTCCTGCAGACGGACACGTTCGTGGCGATGAGCGCCCGTCTGCGCGAGCTCGCGGCGCGCGCGGGCGCGCCGCTGGGCGTGGTGCTCGAGGGCGGCTACGACGCCGCGGTGCTGGCCGAGTGCGTCTGCGCGATCCTGCCGGTGCTCGCCGGGGAGGGCGGGGGAGAGGCCGGTCGCTCCTCGAGCGTGGCTTCGCCGGACCCGCTGGTGGGACGGGCGGTGGAGCAGGTCGGGCGGTGGTGGCCGGTGGGCTAGTGGATGCCGTCGCGTGCCGGGGCGCCGCGCTCCCTCGCTCGGTGGAGCACCAGGGAGCAGACCAGGGCATCACCGGGCGCGATGATGGAGCAACGGCACCAACCTCGTGCCAGGCACTGTCTCGAGAGGAGATCGCGATGAGCACGGCGGAGGCGCTAACGACGCTGGTGTCGGACGGCCGGACCGAACTTCGGGAGGGCTACGCCGAGGTCGGCGATGACGTGAGGTTGCATTACGTCGAGGCCGGCGATGGGCCGCTGGTCGTCCTGCTGCACGGCTTCCCGGAGTTCTGGTATGGCTGGCGGCTTCAGATCGCACCGCTCGCGGAGGCCGGTTTTCGTGTCGTCGCGCCCGACCTGCGCGGCTACAACCTGTCATCGAAGCCCGACGGCGTCGCCGCTTACACCGCCGGCAAGCTGGCCGACGACGTGCGCGATCTGATCCGCGAGCGGGGCGCCGAGTCTGCGCTGCTGGTCGGTCACGACTGGGGCGGAACCGCCGCCTGGATGGCGGCGATGGACCACCCCGAGGTCGTGGACCGTCTGGTGATCCTCAACGCGGCCCATCCGCGCAAGCTCAACGAGGGACTGCGCCACCCCAGCCAGCTCGCGCGGTCCTGGTACTTCTTCTACTTCGCGCTCCCAGACCTGCCTGAGCACCACGTGCAGGCGAAAGACTGGGAGTTCTTCCAGCACTTCCTGCGCGACGCTCAGCCGCCGTACACCAAGGAGGAGACCGATCGCTATATCGAGGCGTGGTCGCAGCCGGGCGCCGCGGCCGCGATGATCGACTACTACCGCGCGGCGGTGCGACCGCCGAAGGGCACCAAGACGGAGCTTCAGCAGATCTCGGCGCCCACCCTGGTGATCTGGGGCGAGAAGGATCGCTACCTCGGCCCGAATCTCGCCGAGCCCCACCACGAGGACGTCCCCAACCTCGACCGCGTCGAGCGCCTGCCCGAGGCCTCGCATTGGGTCCACCACGACGAGGCCGAGCGCGTCAACGAGCTGCTGGTCGACTTCTTCGCCCCGGCCCGGACGACGCCGGCGGCGTAACACGCAGGCGAGTGCTCCTGGATCCTCCCTTCGTCGAGTTCGGTTGAATACGTCCGCTGCGGGTGTAATGGTCATCCGTGCCGTGGGGGACAGCGATAGAAAGCGACGTAGGGGGCCTCGCGCCATGAGTCGCGTCGGCAAGGCCTCGCTCGGGGCGGCGCTGGGTCTGCTCGTGCTGAGCGCGCCGGCCGCCGCGACCACGCAGAGCTTCTCTTACGCGGCCGCGGAGCAGACGTTCACGGTGCCGGCCGGCGTGTACAGCGTGCACGTGCTCGCGATCGGCGGGAAAGGAGCAGCCGCCGGCGGCTCCGGCGGCGCCGGCGCGCAGGTCAACGGCGACCTCGAAGTCTCCCCCGGCGAAACCCTCTACGTCGAGGTCGCAGGCAACGGCAGCGGCACGAGCGGGGGCTTCAACGGCGGCGGCAACGGAGGCGGCGGCAGCAACCCATCCGGCGGCGGCGGCGGCGCCTCCGATCTGCGCACCGTGCCCCGGGCCGTGGGCGGATCGCTCGAACATCGCCTGCTCGTGGCGGGCGGCGGCGGCGGGGGCGGCGCCCTCGGAGAAACGACGCCGGGTAACGGTGGGGCGGCGGAAAAACCGGGCACCGCTGAGGGTGAAGGTTTCTGCATAGGCGGCGGCGCCGGGAAATCGAACGCCGGTGGCGCGGGCGGCGGCGGCGATGCGAGCGGCGGCACGGGCTTCATCGGCGAAGGCGGCGCCGGCGGCATCGAAATCACCAACGGCGGTGGCGGTGGCGGCGGCCTGTACGGCGGTGGTGGCGGCGGCGCCTGCCTCAGCTTCAGCGGCGGTGGTGGCGGTGGCGGCTCCTCGCTGGCGCCCGTCGGCGGCAGCGTCGCGGCTGCAGCCGGCAGCGCCGCGGCCCAGGTACAGATCAGTTACGCGCCGCCGCAGGAGTTCGGGTTCACGGGCGGCGAGCAGACGTTCACCGTTCCCGCGGGCGTGAGCAGCGTCCACGTCGTCGCGGTCGGCGGGCGCGGCGGGTCGAGCGGCGGCGCCGGCGGCCCGGCGGCGCAGGCGAGCGGCAACCTGACGGTCACGCCGGGACAGATCCTGTACCTCGAGGTCGGCGGCAACGGCAGGAGCACGGGCGGCGGCGGCTTCAACGGCGGCGCGATCGGAGTTGCGGGCGGCGGTGGCGCCTCGGATGTCCGCACCGTGCCGCGGATTGCGACCGGGACGCTCGAACATCGCCTGCTCGTGGCGGGCGGCGGTGGCGGCGGTGGCGGTCTGGCAGGAACGACGCCGGGTGACGGTGGGGCGGCGGGAAGCCCCGGCACCGCCGAGAGCCTGGGCGTATGCCTGGGCGGCGGCGCCGGAACAGCGACCGGAGGCGGCCTGGGCGGCGAAGGCGACGGGTTCGGCGAAGCGGGCACCCTCGGCGCCGGCGGTGCCGGAGGGGTGTACGAAACCAACGGCGGCGGCGGCGGCGGCGGACTGTACGGCGGCGGCGGCGGCGGCGCATGCGACGGCGACAGCGGTGCCGGCGGTGGCGGCGGCTCCTCGCTGTTGCCCGCGGGCGGCAGCCTCGAATCCGTCTCGCTGAGCACCGCGGCGGAGATCCAGATCAGCTACACGCCGCCGGCGACCCCCACCCCGATCACTTCGCCCGGCCCCGGACCGGCGAAATCATCGCCCGTCCTCGGCGGCGTAAAGCAGTCCGCGACCTCCTGGCGCGAGAGCAACGCGGCCCTCCGGGTCAGCTTCGCCAAGAAGCGGCCTCCGGTCGGCACGACGTTCTCCTTCACCCTCGATCAGCCCGCGCGCGTGACACTCGCGTTCAAGACCAAGGCGACGGGCCGCAAGGTCAAAGGTAAGTGCCTGGCGCAGACGCGGGGCAACCGCCAGAAGCCGCGATGCTCGCGCACGATCGTCGCCGGCACGTTCTCCTTCGCCGGACACGCGGGCAAGAACAGCGTGCGCTTCGCGGGACGCATCTCGCCGTCGAAGAAGCTACCCCTCGGCGCGTACACGCTCACGATCGTCGCGGTCAACAGCGCAGGCAAGGCGTCGGCCCCGCAGACCTTGAGGTTCACGATCGTCAAGTAGCTCGGGGCGCTCGGCCAGGGCCGTCGCCTCCGTCAGCATCCCTGCGTCGTGGGACTAGATCCCCTGCCCCGGCAGGAACTCGTTCGTGAACGGGGGCAGGCCGATGTTGGGGTCGGTCTTGAGCAGTTTGTGGGAGAACATCCAGGCGGCGAAGGCGGCCCAGGCCGGCGGGCTCTGCCAGCCGAACGGCTTGCCTGCTTCGCGGGGCACGGCGGCGGGAAGCGTCTGCTTGATCGATTCGAGCTGCAGCTTGCGGTTCAGCGAGGGGCTCGCCTTCACGACCGTGGAGGCGGCGGCCGCGGGATCGCCCCGCACCTCGCGCTCTCCCTGTGTCAGGGCTTGGAGGAACGCCCGCAGGTCCTGGCCGTCGCGGCGCGCCTGCTGGTCGCGGGCGGCGAGTACCAGCTCGTCGTAGGAGGGCACGCCCGCACGGTCCACGGGGATCACCACGGGGCGCTTGTGGGCCAGGCGAAGCTGGATGCCCTCGTAGTTCCAGAAGCCGCCGAGGGTGGCGTCGACCTGTCCGGAGAGCATCGCCGGGATCAGGTTGAAGCCGACGTTCGCTTCCTGCACCGTGGAGGGGGCCACGCCGGCGTGTTCGAGGGCCGTACGCAGCTCGGCCGATTGGTAGGGGATGCCGGCGGTGCCGACCCGCTTGCCGGCGAGCTGGGCGACGCTCGTCACGTGCTTGTTCGGCAGGGCGATGATCGAGGTCAGGGGCCGCTGCACGAGGGCTCCGACCGAGACGACCTTGAGCCCTTCGTCGCGGGCCAGCAGCAGCTCAGGCTCGTAGGAGATCGCCATGTCCACGCGCCCGGCGGCGAGCAGCTTGAGCGGTTCGGAGGGGTCGGCGGGCGTCACCGGGACGACTTCGAGGCCGACCGACCGGAAGTCGCCGTGGGCGATCGCCGAGTAGAGGGCGGCGTGGTCGGCGTTGGGGAAGAAGTCGAGCATCACCGTGAAGCGCTTCAGGCTCTTCGCCGACAGGGCGTCCTGCTTGGAGCCGCAGGCCGAGAGGGCCACGGCGCAGGCGGCGAGCGCCGCCAGCGCCACGAGCGTCCTGATCCGGCGTCGCGGTCGGGGGCGGGCGATGCTCACGTGGTGTCTCCTCGGGGTCGGGGTCGGGGGCGCCATGGCGCGAGCTTGCGCTCGGCCAGCGCCAGTGCGTAGAAGCAGGCGAGGGCGAAGGCGATCAGGATCGCGGTTCCCGCGTAGGCCCGCGCCGCCTGGAAGTTGACGTCGGTCATGATCTGCCGGCCGAGGCCGGGGTAGGGGCCCGTCGTCGGCGTTGCCACCTCGGCGATGAAGGCTCCGATCACCCCCACCGCGAGCGCGATCCGGGCGCCGCTGAGGGCGGCGGGCAGGGCGGCGGGCAGCTCGGCCAGGCGGAAGGCCTGCCAGCGCGAGGCGTCCAGGGTGCGCATCAGCTTGAGCTGGTCCGGGTCCACGGCGGCGAGGGCGTCGGCGGTCGTGACCAGCACGGGGAAGAAGCAGATCATGGCGATCACGACCAGCTTCGGGAAGATCCCGAAACCCCACCAGAACACCAGCAGCACGCCGATCACGGGGATCGGCACGGCCTGCGAGCCGACCGCCAGCGGGTAGACGGCCCGGCGCAGCAGGGGCGAGAGGTGGATCGCCACCGCCAGGGCGAAGCCGGCGGCGAGGGCCAACGCGAGGCCGAGGGCCACCTCCTCGGCCGTCACGGCGAAGTTGTGCCACAGCACGCTCCCCCCATGCCACAGGGCCGAGGCGATTTCGTGGGGCGCGGGCAGCACGGCGGCATCCACGCCGCCCGTGTCGGCGTAGATCTCCCACAGGCCGAGCAGGGCCAGGCAGAGCACGAAGGGGGGCAGCGCCCGCGCCGCCCGCTGTGTGCTCACCGGGCCGCCTCCGCCAGCAGCTCCAGCGCCCGTGCGCGAAGCTCGGTGACGGCTGGTTCCTCGCGCCGGCGCGGGCGGGGGGTCTCGACCCGCAGCTCGGCCTGCAGCCGTCCCGGGCGGGGTGAGAGCACCAGCACGCGGTCCCCGAGCAGGATCGCCTCCTCCACGTCGTGGGTGACCAGCAACACGGTCCGGGGCTCGCGGGAGAGGGCCCCCGCCAGCCACTCCTGCATCTCCGCGCGGGTGATCGCGTCGAGCGCCCCGAAGGGCTCATCGAGGCACAGCACGGGCTTGCCCGACAGCAGCGTGCGCAGGAAGGCCACCCGCTGGCGCATGCCCCCCGAGAGCTCGGCGGGGGCCGCGCTCTGGAAGCCGTCGATGCCCAGCTCGGCGAACAGCTCGCCGGCGCGTCGGCGCGCCTCGGCCCGACCGGCGCCCGCGATCCGCAGGGCCAGGCCGGCGTTGTCCACCGCGTCGAGCCAGGGCAGGAGCAGGTCGTGCTGGGGCATCAGCACGGCCGGCCTGGCCGTGACGTTTCCCGCCTGGGGCCCTTTCAGGCCGCAGACGAGCTCCAGGAGGGTGCTCTTGCCGCAGCCGCTCGGGCCCACGACGGCGACGATCTCACCCTCATCGGCGCTCAGCGAGAGGCCTGCCAGGGCGGCCACCGAGGCACCCCGCGCGGTCGCGTAGGCGTGGTGGACGTCTTCGAGCAGCACCGCCGGGCGAGGGCCGGCCGGGGAGCCCTCGGCCGACGCCGTGTGGCACTCGGCGCGAGGCTGCAGTTCGATCGGCACTGAAACTCCCTTCGCGGGCATTACCCCACAGGTTCAAAGGGTCGGCGCCGGGGAGTCCCTTCGGGGGCGCCATCTCAGCCGGCCTTCCCGCCAGCCCCCCTGATGTTGACTGTGCTCCTGCGGCTGATCCTAGCGCCGCGAGCCCGCGGGAGCGTCTGAGTGCGCTCCGGCGAGAACATGCTCGGCGACGACGGCTAGGCCGAGACGACCGGCCGCGTCAGGGCCCGCACGAAGTCCTCGAGCTGAGAGGTGGTCCAGCACTCGAAGGCGGTGCAGTACTGCTCGTAGGCGGCGATCACCGAGTCGCCGTAGTTCCAGTAGAGGCGTGGCTCGGGATTCAGCCAGAAGGTGCGCCCGGCCTTGGCTGCGATCTGCGCGAACACGTCCGAGCGCGGGTCACGGCCGTTGGTGCGGGCGTCGCCGAGCACGATCACCGTGGCCCGCGGGTGCAGGTCGTCCTCGACCTGCACGAGGAACTCCGACCACACCCGGCCGTAGTCGGTGTAGCCGGAGATGTCGGCCACCCCGGCGTCGGTGGAGATCCGCTCGCTGACGGCCTTGAAGCTGCGCTCGTGTTCGAAGATGTCGGTGACCTCGGAGATCCGCTCGATGAACACGAACGAGCGCATCTTGCGGAAGGTGTCGTGGAGGGCGTGCAGCACCGACAGGAAGAACACGGACGCCGAGGTCACGCTGGTGGAGACGTCGCAGAGCACGTAGATCTCCGGGCGTTTCGGGCGCTTGGGCCGGAACTTCAGCTCGACCGGCACGCCCCCCGTCTGCAGGGAGGCGCGCATCGTCCGCCGCACGTCCACGTGAGCATGGCGGCGGTGGCCCCGCATCTGGAGGCCCTGCGTGGCCAGGCGCCGGCGCAGTTGGGCCACCACCCGGTGCACGGCCGCCAGGTCCGCCAGCGGCCCGGAGGGCAGCGCGCGGTCGAGCTCGCCGAGCGGTCGCGACGGCGGAAGGTTGCCGGTGCGCTCGATCTGCGCCCGCTCGAGCTCGCGCCTCAGCAGTGCCTCGAAGCGGCGCAGCGCGTCCCGGGGCAGGCCGTCGTGGCGGGGGTCATCCGGCGGCAGGTCGGGCTGGGGCTCGGCCCTCAGCCCGAGGGCACGGCGGATCCGCTGCACGTCCACGCCGATCACGCCCGACCCCTCCTGGCGGCGCGCGAAGGCGGCGATCGCCATCCGGGCGAGGTCGCGCATCGCCCCCTCCGACCCGTCCCTCAGCGCCGCGGCGATCTGCTCGCGCAGGGAGTCGAGCTCGGCCTCGGTCAGCTCTCCCAGCTCGGCCAGGCTCTCCTCGGTCACGCCCTCGCGGGCGGCCGCCACCTCCACGGCGCGGAAGAAGAAGCGCTCGAAGACCAGCTCGAACACCCGCCGGTCCTCCTGGCTCTTGGCGAGCGTGGCCGCCAGCGCCTCGCGGAAGTCGCGCTGGGATGTCCAGCTGACCTCGCGGAGCACCTCGAAGGCGTCGAGCAGCTCGGAGGTGCCCACGGCGACGCCTTCGCGGCGAAGCTCTTCGCCCAGCTCGAGGATCCGCGCCGGCAGGCCCTCCGGAGCCGGGCCTGCGAGGGACCCGCGCCCGATGCCCCCGGCGGGGCGCTCAGGCGACATCGGCGGGGGTGCCCAGCTTCAGGCCGACCCGCTCGGCGACGACGTCCATGTCGGTGCGGTGCTTGACGATCACGGCCATCGTGTCGGCGAAGGTGTCGGCGTCGATGTCCTTGACGCCGAGCAGCAGCAGCGCCCGGGCCCAGTCGATCGACTCGGCGATCGAGGGAGGCTTCTTCAGATCGAGGTCGCGGACCATGCCGATCACCTCGACCAGCCGCCGGGCGACCGTCTCCGACAGCTCGGGGGCGTGCAGCCGCACGATTTCCAGCTCGTGCTCGAGGGCCGGGTAGTCGAGCCACAGGTACAGGCAGCGGCGCTTCAGCGCCTCGGTCAGCTCGCGGGAGTTGTTCGAGGTGAGCAGCACGATCGGGTGCGTGCGCGACTCGACCCGGCCGAGCTCGGGGATCGAGATCTGGAAGTCCGAGAGCACCTCCAGCAGCATCGCCTCGAACTCCTGGTCGGTCTTGTCGATCTCGTCGATCAGCAGCACCACGGGCTGCTCTGAGGCGATCGCCGTCATCAGCGGCCGGGCCAGCAGGAACTCCTCGCCGAAGATGTCCTCCTGCACGGCCTCCCAGCCGGTGCCGGTGGCCTCGGCCTGGATCCGCAGCAGCTGCTTGCGGTAGTTCCACTCGTACAGCGCCTTGGCCTCGTCCAGGCCCTCGTAGCACTGCAGCCGCACCAGCTCGCGGCCCAGGTAGGACGCCAGCGCCTTCGCCAGCTCGGTCTTGCCCGACGCCGGCCGGTCCCTCGACGAGCACCGGCTTGCCGAGCTTCGTCGCCAGGTAGGAGACGAGGGCGGTCGAGTCGCCGGGCAGGTAGCCGACCGACCGCAGGCCCTCGGCGACCTCGGCGACGGAGGTGGGCTCGGGAGGGCTCGTGTCGGACATCGTCCGCCGAATGATAGGCGCCGGGCCTCGGCGAGCCCGTTGCGGGCAGGCCCGCCCCCGAGGCCGCTAGTCCTCGCTCGGCGGGGGGTCCTCGAAGGAGAGCTGCTCGGGCTCGCCCGGCCGGGGCGGGTAGCGGGAACGGTCGCGACGGGGAGCCGGGGACGGGGAGGAGGGCTCGCGGCGATCCGGGGGGCGGCGGCTCGCGGCCACCGGGATCAGCGTCGTCTCACCGCTCTCCTCGGGGGGCCGGCGGGCCGGCTGTCGCGGCGGAACAGGGGGCTCGGGGGCAGCGGCGGGTTCGTATTGAACCGGCTCGGCCGGGTCCTCGCCGTCGGGCCCGAGCGGCCGCGTGCCGCGGTGGCGAGCCGGAGCCGGCGGGCGTTCGCCGTGACGCATCCGCCAGCCGGCGTAGGTGAGGGCGCCGGCGGCCACGAAGGCGAGGAAGAAGCCCCACTCGATGCCGACCGGATAGCCGTTGCCGGCGGGCCGGTCGAACACGCGGTAGAAGATCAGCAGGGCCGCCCAGCCGCCGGCGATCGCCACGATCAGGCCGTCCCCGCCGGGGAGGCTGAAGTTGCGCTCCTCGGCGCGGGCCAGCAGCAGGGCGATCACGCCGGCCGCGACGAGGAAGATGGCGGCCTCCACGAAGGAGACGTCGCCGAAGGCGTTGATGTTGTGGGAGTAGATCGCGCCGGTCTTGCGGTTCAGGCTCTGCAGGCCGTACCAGGGCGTGAACATCGTCACCAGCAGGGCCAGGGCGGCCACCGCGGCCAGGCGCCGCTCGCGGCTCATCGCCGCCCAGGCCTGCCCGATCCGGGTCATCGGCCCGCCCGTCGCCGGCGGGGCTGTCCGTCCTCGTCGCTCACTGCCGCCTAGTCTAGGCCCGGCGCCCCGGGCTAATGCTTGCTGACGGTGAGGGTGCCCTGGGCGGTCGAGAAGTTGCCCGCGAGGTCGCCGGCGGTGAGGGTCACCGAGAAGGTGCCCCCCTTGGCGGGAGTGGCCCAGAGCAGTTTCGGCTTGCCCCCGGCGACGGTCGCGCGGTTGCTCCACACGACCTTCGAGCCCTGCCTGATGGTCATCGTCACGGTGGAGATCTTCGACAGCGAGATCTTCACGCCGGCGCGGGTGCCGCGCGAGGAGCTTGGTGCTCAGCAGCGACACAGCCGGCGGCGTCTTCAGATCGGCCGTGAAGCGCTGGGCGGTCGTGCAGTAGATCTGATCGCCGGCGATCTGCGCGGCGGCGTTGCGGGCGCCGGCCGCTCGGGCGCCCGGGGAGGTGCCGCCGCCTGGGGTCACGGGGTCGTGGTGGTGGTGGTGGGCGCCGGGGGGACGGGCGCGGGAGGGGGCGGGGCGGCGGCGATCGGCGGCCCTTTGCGGGTCCGTTCGCAGAGGTGCTGGAGGAATTCGGTGAGCAGTTCGTGGTAGTTGAGGTCCGATTCCCCGTACTGGTCGTACAGCGACCAGAAGCCCGTGTCGTAGTGGGGCACCTCCGCGCGGGCCTCGGCGTCGCCTTCTTCGAACAGCTTCAGGCCGACGGGGTCTTTGGTGATCGAGGTGTAGTCATAGAGCCCGACAGCGCCTGGATGAAGCCGTTGAGGATGCGGTCGCTCGGCGCGTAGGTGTACTCGGCGTAGTTGGCCCCCGGGCCGTGGTCGACGCGGACGCCCTGCGGCGGCGCGCTCCTGGAAGATGCCGATCGCCTGCTGGGCGGCGGTCAGGTAGGCGGGTTCCTTGAAGCGCGACCAGGCGCGTGCCAGCACCTGCAGGGCCGGTCCCCTGGGAGAGGCCGCTCGTCCACGGCGGGGCGCCGCCGTCGAAGCGGAACATGTACTCCCAGGCGATCCCCCCGGCGCGCTTGGTGGCCAGCGGGATGACTTCGTTCGACGAGCTGGCGCAGGTTCGAGTTTTCGTGCCCGGAGAGGTAGTAGCCGTTGCCCTCTCCGAACGTGCCCAGCCACTGGATCTCGATGCCCTGGCCGGGGTAGTGCTCCCAGACGAGCTTGCTCGGGGGGAAGCTGACCCGGACCTCGCCCGAGAGCAGCGGTTTGGTGGTCCACCACAGCTGGTTCTTTTCGAGCGTCAGGAAGATGACCGCCTGGCGCGAGGCGGTGAGGTAGCCGGCGGCGGCCATCGCCTGGACGTTGGCCATCACGGCGCCCAGTTCGGCCCGGCGCGTGCCGGTGAGACGGCCGAGCGAGCGTTTGGCGGCGGTGTAGGTGGCGTAGTCCTTGCGGTAGACAGCTTCGGTGATCTGGCCGGAGTGCAGCAGTGCGCCCAGCGCAGCGCTGACGGTCGGCCCGTGCGTGGCGGCGGCGTGGGCCCGGACGGGTGCGCCGAGCGGGGGCAGCGCCTCGGCGGCTCTCGCCCGCAGGGCCGAGGCGCCCGCGGGGCAGAGCCCGGCGAGGGCGCTCAGCGTGGCGAGGGCGGCCGCGAGACGGCCTGCGGTGGGAAGCTTGAAGCGCAGGGGGCCGATGCTAGGGGCGTCGCGTCGAGGCTGTGCAGCAGCGCTTGCAGAGGGCCGCGTGGCGAAGGGCATTGCACAACGAAACACGCCGCCGGGGCGCTCAGTTGCGGACTGCCGGCCTCATTCCTCCTCGAACTCGAGCGGGTCGAGCTCCTCGACGTCGTCCTCCTCGTCCTCCTCGTCGGGGTCGAGCTCGTCCTCCTCCTCGTCGAGCGCATCGTCGTCGTCCAGCTCGGCCCCCGGTTGCTGGGAGAGCTGGAAGCGCTCGATCAGATCGTCGCGCTGGTGCTCGTCGAGGGGGGTCTCCTCGGAGATCTGGACCCACTCCGTGGCGTCGATCTCGGCGGCTTCGAAGATCTCGTTGTCCACCTCGGGGGAGTCGTCGACCACGATCATGATCTCGGTCTGGGGATTGAAGTAGGTGCCCGGGCGCAGGAGCAGCTCGTCGAGCGGGAAGCGGCGGACGTTGCGCATCGGGCGTTTATACCCCAAGCACCGGCCTCACGCGCGAGGGTCGAGCTCGTCCAGCGTGCGGGCGATCTCGGCCTCCACGTCGAGCGGCTCGAGGCCCTGGCGCAGCGCGCCGCTCGTTGCGAGCCTGGACGAGCTGGCGGACCTCGGCGACGAGCGCCGGGTCGTGCTCGCCCGCGCCCCGCGCGTCGGCCAGCAGGCGGGCGACCTCCGCGTCGATGTCCAGCGGCTGCTCTCCCCGCGACACGCGCCTGTCGCTGCGTGCGCGGAGCATCTGGCGGATCTCCAGCTCCTGCTCGGAGTGCCCGGCCTGCTCCTGCGGGGCCACGGCGCCGGTGCCGGCGTGGTCGCCTTCCCGCGAGATCCCGCCCTGGCCGATCTGGTCGTACATCGAGTCGCTGCCCCGCGTCACCAGGAACAGCACCGACATCACCAGGGAGAAGGCCACCGTGCCGAGCACGACGAACGTGAGGCCGTTGGCCGCGAGTCCGAGCACGACCGGCCGTGGGTGCTTTGCACGGGGTCGATTCTTGCCGATCGGCGGGCTCTCCGCTACCCTCCTACGGCCCGATTGACTGACCAGTCAATCTAACTTCGTGCCAGCCCGTTAGGAGGGGCTAGAGAATGGTCGATTTCACGCTCACAGACGAGCAGAAGAACCTGCGCGAGATGGCGCATGACTTCGCGGTCAAAGAGATCCGCCCGGTCGCCTGGGAGTACGACAAGGACGGGACGTGGCCCGAGGACGTCATCAAGAAGGCCTGGGAGGTCGGCCTGATGAACAGCCACATCGAGGAGGAGTACGGCGGGGCGGGCGCGAGCTACCTCGACGGCTGCCTGATCGAGGAAGAGCTGTCATGGGGATGCTCGGGCATCCAGACCTCGCTCGGCTGCAACGGGCTGGCGACCGCGCCGATCGCGCTGGGCGGCTCGGAGGAGATCAAGAAGAAGTACCTCGGCGATGCTCACCGAAGCTCCGAAGCTGGCCTCCTTCTGCCTGACCGAGCCCGACGCCGGCTCGGACGTCTCGGGCATGCGCACGACGGCCGTGAAGAAGGGCGACAAGTACGTCATCAACGGCTCCAAGTGCTTCATCACCAACGGCGGCTACGCCGACTACTACACGGTCTACGCGAAGACCGACAAGGACGCCGGCCACCGCGGCATCTCGGCGTTCGTCGTCGAGCGTGACTGGGGAGTGGTCGTCGACAAGAAGGAGGACAAGCTCGGGCAGCGCGCGTCGAACACCGCGACGATCTCCTTCAACGACGTCGAGGTCCCGGCCGAGAACCTGCTGGGCGAGGAGAACCAGGGCTTCAAGCTCGCGATGATGACGCTCGACCGCACGCGCCCGGGCGTGGCGGCGATGGCCACCGGGATCGCCCGGGCGGCCTTCGAGTTCGCCGTCGACTACTCGCGCGAACGTGTCCAGTTCGGCGTGCCGATCGCGATGCACCAGGCGATCCAGTTCATGATCGCCGACATGGCCACCGAGATCGAGGCGGCCCGCCTGCTGACCTGGAAGTCGGCGGCGATGCTCGACAACGGCGAACGGAACACGCTCATCTCCTCCCACGCCAAGCGCTTCGCGGCCGACACGGCGATGAAAATCGCCACCGACGCCGTGCAGGTGTACGGCGGCTACGGCTTCATCAAGGAGTACCCCGTGGAGAAGCTGTTCCGCGACGCCAAGATCATGCAGCTCTACGAGGGCACCTCGCAGATCCAGCGCCTGGTCATCGCTCGCGAAACGCTGCTGCCGCGCCGCGTCGAGGAGCCGACCGCCGTCCCGGCCTGAGCGGGCCGGCGCCGGCTGCCTCTGAATCGCTGAGCAGCTGCTGCTGAACCGCCCGGCGCATGCGCCGGGCGGGGGAGCGGCGCATGCGCCGCTCCCGGGGGCGCACATGTGCGCCCCCAGAGCGGGCCCACATGTGGGCCCGCTCGGCCGGCCGCGCCAGCGCGGCCGTTCTTCGTGAGTCCCCCAGCGGATCAGCAGGGGCTGGCCGTAGCTGGAGATCTGCCCCGCGCCGACGACCCGCACGAGCACGCGGTAGACGCCCCGGTGCACACGGACCACGCGGCTGAAGCTCGAGGCCGTCGTGCCGTGCGGCTTCAGGATCGTGCCGCCCGCCAGCACGCCGTGGCCGCGGACGATCCGCAGCATGCCCACCTGGGCGCCGTTCTCGGCCGGTGTGACCGTGCCGTAGATACGGGCGAAGCCGTGGCGGCGGGTGCGGGCGACGTGACTGGAGACCCTGACGGCCACGCTCTCGCTGGCCACGGGGCTGACCACGGGCGGGTTGGTGGTCGTGACGACGCGGAACTGCTCGCTCGTCGCCGCTCCGAGCAGCGTGAAGCTGAAGCCGCCCGTGGCGTTCGTCAGCTCGGGGTTGCCGACGTTGACGAAGCCCGCCGTGAAGGGGAAGGCGTTGCCCTGCAGGATCACCTTCCGGCCCGCGTTGTTCGTCCCCGAGAGCGTCCCCTGGATCACCACCGGGCCGCCGAAGACGACCGGGTTGGGCGAGGCCAGGATCGCCAGGGACAGGGGCACCTTGGTGGTCTGGAAGGTGCGATCGCCCCCGAGGGTGGTGCCGCCCGCGTTGACCGCAACGAGCCGGTAGTGGTAGAGGGTCAGCGGCTGAAGGCCTCCGACGCCGATCCCCACGGCGACCGATTTCGTGCCCGCGCCGGCCGAGCCGATAGCGCTCTGGCCGCCGTAGGCCCGCGTCGGTCCGTACTGGAAGTAGAAGGAGGTGGCGCTCCCCTGCGGGTTCACCGAGCCGCCGAGCGTGGCCGAGTTGTAGGTCACGGATTTCGCTGCGCCGGTGCTGAGCGTCGGTTTCGACGCCGCCTGCGCGGGGGCGGCCATCGCCAGCGCCGCGACCAGCGCGAGCGCCGGCGGCGCCAGCCGCCTGATCCTGCCGAGCTCCTGTCGTGCCATCGGGCCCCCCGCCTGTTCGTGCGTCATATCCCTCACATTGTCGCCCATGTACGCCTCCTTACCCGTTTGTCACGTTTGCGTACACACCCTGATGCCTCAACCCCCGGGCGGGCCCGGAGGTGCGGCCCGCCGGCGGGAGGGCACACGAGGAGGGAATCAATCATCTAGGCTCCCGCCCCCAGCCACCAAGGAGAGCCAGCATGTTCGTGTTCAAAGCCGCCGTCGTCGGCGCCGGAACGATGGGCGGCCAGATCGCCCAGACCATCGCCGCCGCGGGCATCCCCGTGGTGCTCAAGGACATCGATCAGGCGCTCGTCCAGGCGGGACTCGAGGAGGCTGAGAACGTGACCCGCGGAGCGGTCGGGAAACTTGCCGAGAAGGGCAAGATCACCGCCGAGCAGGCAGAGGCGCAGATCGCCGAGATCCTCGGGCGGATCGAGGGCACCACCTCCTACAGCTCCTTCGGGGACGTGGACATCGTGGTCGAGGCCGTGCCCGAGCGGATGGACATCAAGCAGAGCGTCTTCGCCGAGCTCGACGCGGCCACGCCGGGCCACGCGATCCTCGCCTCCAACACCTCCTCGCTGTCGATCACCGAGATCGGCGAAGCCACGCTGCGGCCGGACAAGGTGATCGGCTTCCACTACTTCTACCCCGCCTCGATCATGCCCCTGATCGAGATCGTCGAGGGCGAGGAGACCTCCGCCGAGACGGTCTCGGCGGCTGTCACCTTCGCCCAGGCGATCCGCAAGCAGCCGATCACCTGCGCCGAGGTCCCCGGCTTCGTGGTCAACCGCATCCTCAACTCGGGCATCGCCGAGGTCTGGCGCGAGCAGGAGGAGAAGGGTCTCTCGATCAAGCTGATCGACGAGGGCGTGGGCGCCGCGGGGGTCGTCCCGGTGGGGCCCTACTACCTCGTCAACCTGCTCGGTCTCGACACCGTCCTGCACGTCGCCGAGCACCTCGTCGAGTCCTACGGCGAGGAACGCTTCTACGTCCCCAAGGGCATGCAGAAGCTGGTCGCCGACGGCAAACTCGGTGCCAAGACCGGCGGCGACGGCTTCTACGACCCCAACGGCGAGCCCAACCTCCCCGGCGAGGCCGAGCCCGACGTGGCTGAGCTCGTCGAGATGCTCTCGCTGAAGACGCTGCTGGAGGCCTGCCTGGTGCTCGAGGAGGGTGTGGCCACCCACCGGGACATCGACTTCGGGATGATGGCCGGCGCCGGCCTGGACCCCAGGCGGGGCCTGATGCCCCCCTTCATGAAGGCCGACAGCGAGGGCCTCGACGCGATCCTCGAGCGCATGGAGAGCGCCGAGGAGCGCTTCGGCGAGCGCTTCGCCCCGCCGACGGTCCTGCGCCGCATGGTCGCCCAGGGGCGCCTCGGCCAGAAGAGCGGCCAGGGCTTCTACCCCTACCCCCGGCCCGATGCCGACCAGCCCGCCGAGGTGATCAAGCTCGAGACCCGACCGGAGGGCGTGACGATCGCCTGGCTGGCCAACGGGCAGATGAACTCGATCTCCCCGCAGGTGGTCGAGGACCTCGCGAAGGTCTGGGCGGTCGTCAAGTCCAACGGCACGCGGGCGCTCGTGATCGCCTCCTCGAACCCCTTCCTCTACAGCGCCGGCGCCGACATCAAGGCCTTCACCACGATGGACGAGGCGGCCGGGCGCCTGCTGATCGAGAACACCCACGGGCTGTTCCGCGAAATGGAGCGCTCGGGCATCGCCACGATCGCCGCCGTCAACGGCCTGGCCTTCGGCGGGGGATGCGAGCTGTCGATGGCCTGCGACGTGCGGATCGCCGCCCGCTCGGCGATCTTCGGCCAGCCGGAGATCAAGCTCGGCATCATCCCCGGCTTCGGCGGCACCCAGCGCCTGCCCCGGCTCGTCGGCACCAACAAGGCGCTGGAGATGAACCTCGTCGGCGATCCGATCCTCGCCGAGGAAGCCTTCGAGCTGGGCCTGGTCAATCGCGTGGTGGACGATCACGAACTGCTCGACACGGCTCTGATGTGGGCCCGCAAGCTGGGCGGCCAGGCGCCGCTGGCGGTTGCGGAGATCAAGGGAGCCTCGGGTGCGGGGGACCTCGACGAGGGCATCGAGGCGGAGAAGCGCGGCTTCGCGGCGGCCTTCGCCAGCGAGGACGCCAAGGAGGGCATCGCCGCCTTCCTCGGCAAACGGGCCCCGCGGTTCAAAGGCAGCTGAGCCGTGGCGCCCGGGCAGTCGACCGCGACACCCGGCGCCCTCGCGCGGCTGGCCGAGCTGGTGGCCGACGCGGGCTCCGTCGTCGCCCTGACCGGCGCGGGCATCTCGGTGCCCTCGGGCATACCCGACTTCCGCTCGCCCCGGACCGGTCTGTGGGAGCGGGTGGACCCGATGGAGGTCGCCCATATCGACGCCTTCCGCGCCGACCCCGTGCGCTTCTGGTCCTTCTACGGCGAGCGCTTCGCCTCGCTGCGCGAGAAGCGGCCCAACGGCGCCCATCATGCGCTCGCCGCGCTCGGCCGTGCGGGGCTCCTCGACGCGATCATCACCCAGAACATCGACATGCTCCACGGCCGGGCCGGAGGCCCCGAGCTGGTCGAGGTCCACGGCTCGATCGCCACCTGCTCCTGCCTGTCCTGCCCCGGCACGGTCGAGCTCGAGGAGGCACGCGCGCGACTCGCCGCGGCGCCCGACGGCGTGCCCCGATGCGAGCTCTGCCAGGCCCCCCTGAAGCCAGACGTGGTGCTGTTCGGCGAGCTGCTCGACCCGCGCGTCCTCGACCGGGCCCGGCGGCTCTGCGAGGGCGCCGATGTGCTGCTCTGCATCGGCTCCTCGCTGGAGGTCCACCCGGTCGCCGCGCTCCCCGGCCTCACCCGCGCCGCCGGTGGCTCGGTGGCGATCCTCACCCAGGGGCCGACGCCGCTGGACGCCCTGGCCGAGGTGCGCCTCCACGGCGATGTGGTCGAGGAGCTCGAGGCGCTCCGGGCCGCGCTCGGCGTGTGACTCACGCCGGGCGCTTCGCGGCCGTTATGTTCGGGACATGCTGAGCTCGCCGGACGTCCGCTACACCCAGGCCCCGGACGGCACGAACATCGCCTACACCACCTTCGGCGAAGGCCCGCTGGATCTCCTCTGCATCCCCGGCTTCGTCTCGCACCTCGAGCTGATGTTCGAGGCCCCGAACGTGGAGCGGTACCTGGGCCGGATGGCGTCCTTCAGCCGCGTCGTGCTCTACGACAAGCGCGGTCAGGGCCTCTCGGATCGCCCGCCCTCGCCGCCCACGCTCGAGCAGTCGATGGAGGACGCGCGCGCGGTGCTCGACGCGGCCGGCGTGGAGCGCGCCGCCGTGTACGGCATCTCCGAGGGCGGGCCGATGAGCACCCTGCTCGCGGCGAGCTACCCCGAGCGCGTCTCCTCGCTCGTCCTCTACGGGACCTGGCCCCGCCTGCTGTGGGCCGAGGACTACCCGCAGGGCGTGTCGGCCGACGCCTTCGACGTGTTCGTGGAGATGGCGGTGAAGGACTGGGGCGGGCCCGTCGCGCTGCAGCTGTGGGCGCCGGGTCTGGCCGGGGACGAGCAGGCAGAGCGCTGGTGGGCGAGGCTGCTGCGCAGCGGCAGCGGCCCGGCGGGTGCGGCGGCGCTGCTGCGTCTCTACACGGAGATCGACGTGCGCGCGGTGCTGCCGACGATCACCGCGCCGACGCTCGTCCTGCACCGCAAGGAAGACCGGCTGATGCCGCTCGCGGCCGGCCGTGCGGTCGCGGAAGGGATCCCCGGCGCGCGGCTCGTCGAGCTGGCAGGCGAAGACCACCTGCCGATCGTGCGCCCGGAGCAGATCCTCGACGAGGTCGAGGAGTTCCTCACCGGCGCGCGCAGCGAGCGCGAGCCCGACCGCATGCTCGCGACGGTGATGTTCACTGACATCGTCGACTCCACGAACCGCGCGGTCCAGCTCGGGGATCGCCGCTGGCGCGAGCTCGTCGAGCGCCACGACGAGCTGGTGCGAGAGATGATCTCCCGCCACCGCGGTCGCGAGATCAAGACGATGGGGGACGGCTTCCTGGCCACCTTCGACGGCCCGGCGCGGGCGATCCGCGCGGCGATGTCCGCGCGCGATGCCGTCCGCTCCCTCGACCTCGAGATCCGCGCCGGCCTGCACACCGGCGAGGTCGAGGTGATGCGAGAGGACATCGGCGGCATCGCCGTGAACATCGGCGCGCGCGTCGGTGCGCTGGCCGGCCCCGGCGAGGTGCTCGTCTCGCGCACCGTGACCGACCTCGTCGCCGGGTCAGGGCTCGAGTTCGAGCAGCGTGGCGCGCACGCGCTGAAGGGCGTGCCCGGCGAGTGGGAGCTGTTCGCGGCGTGCCCCTCGCCCTAGCCGGGCATGCGCGCGACCGTCACCAGGTACTCCGCCGGCGCGCGGAAGCTGCCGTCCCCGGCCTCGTTGAACTGGCCGTATAGACCGACGACGTCCCGGCGAAGCTCGTCGTAGCGGCCCTGCTGCTCGAGGGCGGCCTTGGCCATCACCGACGGGCCCAGGATCTGCTCGTCCTTCTCGACCCAGGCCTCGACCGACTCGCCCTCGAAGGTGACGGTGCGCAGCTCGAAGGAGAGCTCGGCGCCGCTGTTCGCGAACAGTCCCCGGACGTGCTCCTCGACGCCCCACATGACCGGTGGCACGAAGCCCTCCGGCGGTGGCGGCATGTAGGGGGCGGAGGCGCGGAACATCCGCCCGACCATCCCCTCGGGTGTCCACGCCGCCACCACGATGCTCCCCCCGGGCCTGGCGACGCGGACGAGCTCGGCCGCCGCCACGGGCTGGCGCGGGGCGAACATCACGCCGAAGCAGGAGGTCACGCTGTCGAATGAGCCCGCGGCGAAGGGCAGCTCCTCGGCATCGCCCTCGACGAGCTCGATCTCGACGCCCGCAGCGGTCGCGCGCGCCCGCTGGTCCTCGAGCAGCTTCGGCGTCAGGTCGAGGCCCGTGACCTTCGCCCCCGCCCGGGCCGCCGGCACCGACACGTTGCCAGTACCCGTCGCCACGTCCAGCAGCTCGATGCCGGGCCCCGCTCCCGCCCGCTCGGCCACGTACTCGCCCACCGCCACGATCCGCTGCGCCACCTCGGCGTAGTCACCGGCCGTCCACATCGCCTTCTGGCCTTCCTTGAAGCCGCTCACGTCAATGCTCATCGGTCCCCCTCAGTCGTCGTTTGCGCCCACCATCTCTGTCTTCGCGAGATCCCGCTGCGGATCGATCCGCCAGCGCTGCGCCACGGCCGCGAGCTGCTCGTCGAGCTCCCAGCGGTCGGCCCGCGCCTGACCGCTGTGTTCGACGCTCCCCCCTTCAGCGCCATGCTGCCGCCGTTCTCGCCGATCGCCCGGATCGCGCTCACCTCCTCGGCGTTGAGCCGGCCCGCCAGGCCGGCCACGGCGGCGAGCTCGGCCCGCTTGGCCTCGACCGGCCGGGCGTCCCCGCCGGGCTCCTGGATCAGGGTCGGCGCAACGCAGCCCACGGCCGGCTGGGCCAGATTCCAGGCGCAGGCCAGCTGCAGCATGCTCAGGCCGTGGCGCTCGGCGATCGGGCGCATCAGCTCGAGCTTCTGCAGGCCCGCCTCCACCCAGCCGTCGGGGCGAAAGCGGCGGTGGTCGGTCTCGGGAAACTCGTGACCTACCCGCACGTCGTCGTGGAACAGCCCGCCGTAGTCCACCACCCTGGTGATCACGCGCGTGCCCGTCCGCTCGGCGGCCGCCAGCGTCAGCTCGCCCGGCCAGGGCTCCATCGGGCCGAGGATGATCATCGCCCAGTCGATCGCCGCCGCGAATCGCTCCAGGCAGCCGATCAGATCGATCGTGAAGCCGTTGGCGGGACCCGGGGCGACGCCCAGCCGCCGCGTCAGACCGGCCTCGCGAACCGCCTCCATGCCATCCCAGACGGCCTCGCTGCGGTAGCCGGTGCGGTCGGGGTTGTGCAGCAGCAGCACGTCGAAGTGCTCGACCCCGCAGCGCTCGAGGCTGCGCTCGGTGGCCATCCGGATGTAGTCCGCGTAGGCCTCCTCGCCGCGCAGGGCCGGGTCGGTGAAGCGGGGGAAGCCCTTGGCGCCGTCGCGGCCGCCCTCGTAGAAGTCGTGCCCGATCGCCCCGATCAGGCAGTAGCTGTCGCGGTCGATGCCCCGCAGGGCCCGCCCGAGCGCCTCGTCCGCAGCGCCGGCGCCGTAGGCGTCCGCGGTCATCACCGTGTCGATTCCCCCGCCGGGGCGCAGCAGCTCCTCGAAGCGCTCGTCGGTGAGTGGCTCACCGAAGTGCATGAAGCGCCCGCCGCTCCAGGTGCCGATCGCTGTGGCCGTCGGGTCCATTCGGCTCCTCAGCCTAGACCCCGGGCGCAGTGCGGGCGCGCAGGGCCGCCTCCAGCCGGCCGAGCGCGTGGGCCACGATCTCCTCGTCCGGCCCCCCGCCGTGGCGCAGGACCTTTCCAGACTCCTCGCCCACGCCGGCCCGCAGCTGCTCGAGCTCGGCCAGGCGCAGGGCGAGGTCGGGGCGCTCCTCGAGGGCCAGCTCGCGGACCGCGGCCGCCAGCGCGCCGTCGAGTCCCACCGCCGCGTGGCCGGGGCGGCCCTGGTCGAGGTCAAGTCGGGCCCGCAGGGTCAGCTCCTCGCAGAGCAGCCCGCGGCTGCGCCCGCCCAGCAGCGCCGCCAGCCGCTCCTGGGGTCGCAGCGCCCCCGAGCGGTCCCGGCGCGGGCCGCGTCTGCGCCTGCGCGGCGAGAGCTCGCGGGCGTGCAGCCACAGGCCGGAGGCGACCTGCTCGCCCTCGCCCCAGCCGGCGCGGGTCACCAGGGCCTGCCCGGGGGACACCTCGCGCACGTAGGGATCGGCCGCGGCGATGCGGTGTGAGTGCACGACCCGGTTGACCACCTCGACGGCCGATTCGACGTCCCGCTCGCGATCGAGTTCCTCGAGCCAGGCCCGTGCCTGTGCGTCGGCCGACAGGGGCACGGGGTCGATCACGGTCACACGGGTCGTCGCCACCGGCGTCGGCCGCGGCTCGGGCTCCGCATCGCGCTCTCGCCGCCGGCTCCGGCGCGTCACCCAGCCGGCCGGTCCGGCGAGGTCCGGCGCAGCCGCTCCGGCGCCGAGCGTTTCGAGCACCACCACCCGCTCGGGCTCGGCGTCGGGGCCGTCGCGCAGCAGGTAGCGCCCGTCGGATGGTCCCAGCACCCAGGGGAACTCGAGCTGCACGAACACGAACAGCTGGCGTGCCATCGCTTCACCGTATCCTTCCCTTACGGCCGTCGGCCGTAAGCCAACGGGCGTGCCGGTTGGCACGCCCCCGTCGAGAGCGGGGAGTCGAGGATGTCGGACGCTGGCAATGTCGCGAAGAGCATTCGGGAGCGGCTCGGCGGGAACACCGAGGATCGGCTCGGCAAAGCTCTCTCGGAGCTGCTCGAAAACCCACTGCTGACCGGGGCGATCGGCCGGGCCTTCGACGCCCGGGAGAAGGCCTCTCAGGCCCAGGAGGTGGCGATGGGGGCCCTCAACCTCCCCTCGTCGGCCGACATCGAACGCCTCACCCGCCGGCTGCGCGCCGTCTCGCACCGTCTCGAGGGCATCGAGGACGGCGTCGACCGGCTCGACCGGGCGCTCACGCCGAGCGGCGTGGAGGCCCGCCTGGAGGCGATCGAGGCGAGCATCTCCTCCCTCTCGGACAAGCTCGACCGGGCGCTCCTTCGGCCTGCAGCGGCCGGCGAGCGGGCCACCGCGCCGGCCGTCGCCGGGTCGCGCGCGAGCACCGCGAAATCCTCGCGGCGCAGCGGCGGCGGGGCCGGGAAACAGGCTCGTGCCAAACAGGTCCGGGCGGCCAAAGAGGCAAAAGCCCGGGCCGGCCGCACGGCGAAAGCCACGAAACCCGCCAAAGCGGCGAAGACCCCCTCCGCGCGATCGCGGGCGGGACGCTCCGCGCCGGGCAAAGCCTGACTCCCGCGGCCTCCGGGCGTGGCTCAGCCCGACAGGGCGGCGATCGCTGCGGCGCCCATCCGCTCGGCCGCCTCCAGCAGCCGCCCCTCCTCGATGCGCCCCCGCGCGCCGTCCGCTCCGAACACGTCGGTCACGGCCAGCACGCAGCCCACCGCCACCGACCTCGCGGCGCCGAGCGCGAACAGGGTGGCCGCCTCCATCTCCACCGCCAGCCCGGCCCGCCCGCCGCCCGGCGGCCCCTCCTCGTAGAAGAGGTCGACGCTGACCACGGCCCCCGCCGTCGCCTCCGGAGCCTGCTCGCAGAGCGCCGAGGTCAGCCCTCGGTCGGCGGCGACCCGCTCGCCCGCGCCGAGCGCCCGCGAGGTGCCGTCGGCGCAGACCGCCTCCGTGGCGATCACCAGGTCGCCCAGCTCGAGGCTCGGGTCCAGCGCCCCGCAGGTGCCCACCCGCACCGCCCGCCGCGCTCCCATCGCGATCAGCTCCGTCAGCACGATCGCCGCCGACGGTCCCCCCATGCCGGTCGCCTGGATCGTCAGCGGCTCGCCGTCCCGGGCGGCCCCCGTGTAGCCCCACAGGCCGCGGTGGTGGTTGAACATCCGCGGCTCCTCGAGCAGCGCCTGCGCCAGCGCCAGCGCGCGGCCAGGGTCGCCGGGCAGCAGCAGGCGCTCGGCGAGGGGCGCCGTCGGGCGCAGGTGGGGATGCTCGAGCTCGGACACGGGCCGCGACTTTAGACTCCGGTGTATGCAGGTGCCAGCCCCCAGGCCAGCCGCGCGGTCGAACTGAGTTGCCCGAGCCGCAAGAGGAGGAGGCGCAGGAGCCGCCGGAGCTGACGCTCGCCCAGGTCGCCGAGAAGGTCGGCGTGTCGGCCGGCACCATCCGTCGCTGGGTCGCCCGGGGCCTGGTCCCCGGCTTCGACGGGCGCTGGACCCCCTCGGCGGTCGCCTATGTGAGGGTCGTCGCCCGCCTGCGCGCACGGGGGCACTCGCTGGAGCGGATCAAGCGGGCGAGCGACGACGGACAGCTGGCGATCGGCCCGATCGAGGACCTGCTCAGCTCATCCGGCGGACTGCACTCGCTGCGCCACGTCTCGCGCGAGAGCGGCCTGCCGGCGGAGCTGATCCGCCAGATCCACGCCACGATGGGCCTCGGCCCCCTGCCCCCCGAGGGACTCTCCGACGAGGACCTCGAGATGATGCGCTACGCCGCCGCCGTGCTGGCCGCCGGCTTCCCGCTGCCGGCCTACCTGCAGCTGCTGCGCGTCTACGGGCAGGTGATGGCCCAGATCGCCGACGCGGAGGTGCGGCTGATGCACCTCTATGTGCACAAGCCGCTGATGCGCGCGGGCGTGCCGAACGTCGAGATCGCCGAAGAGATGGAGGCGATGACCCGCGAAGTGCTGCCCCTCGCCTCGCCCTTCATCAGCTACCTCCACGCGCGCCTGCTGTCCCACTTCGTCGAGCAGGACATGATCGGCCACGTCGAGGCTGAGCTCGGCGAGGAGGAGCTCGAGGAGGGCAGGCTGCGCGTGGCGATCGCCTTCGCGGACCTCGCCGGCTACGCCCGGCTGACGGTGGAGCAGGGCGACGAGGCCGCCGTCAGCACGGTCGAGCGGTTCGTCGAGGCCGTCGGGCAGTCGCTGCCCGCCGATGCCCGCGTGATCAAGACGCTCGGCGACGAGGTGATGGTGGTCGGCCCCGACCCGGCCGCGCTGACCGCCTGGGCTGTGGGCCTGCAGCGCGGCATCGCCAACGGCGAGCCCTCGCCACGGATCGGCATCCACTACGGACAGGCCCTCTACCGCGACGGCGACTACTTCGGCCGCGACGTCAACCAGGCCGCCCGCGTGGTCGCCCGGGCCGGTGGCGGCGAGGTGCTCGTCACGCGGCCCGTCGTCGATCTCGCGGACGGCACCGACGGCCTGCAGTTCGCCCGCATCGGCGAGGTCCGCCTGAAGGGCTTCTCCGAGCCCACCGAGCTGTTCACCGTGGCCGCCCGCGAGGGGTGACCCCGATCGAGCCGGCCGCTGTCCGCGACACCGTCCGGGCCTCGGGCCTGTTCGCCCGCGACCGCCCGCTCGTGGCGATGCTCTCCGGCGGGCGCGACTCGACCTGCCTGCTCGACGTGGCCGTGGCCCTGCTCGGCGCCCCCGCCGTGTGCGCCCTGCACGTCAACTACGGGCTGCGCGAGGCGGCCGGCGTGGAGGAGCGCCGCTGCCGGGAGCTGTGCGACTCGCTCGGGGTCGAGCTGCAGGTCGTGGCCGCGGCCGGCACGGGCGCCGGCGGGCCGCCGGGCGAGGGCGAGCCGGGCAACCTTCAGGCCTGGGCGCGGGAGCTGCGCTACGCCGAGGCCGAGCGCCTGGCCGGGGAGCGGGACGCCCTGATCGCAACCGGTCACACCTCGAGCGACCAGGTCGAGACGATCCTCTACCGCCTGGCCGCCTCGCCGGGCAGGCGGGCGCTGCTGGGGATGCCCGCCGCCGAGGGGCGGCTGATCCGCCCGCTGCTGGCCCTGACCCGGGAGCAGACCGCCGCGTACTGCCAGGCCCGCGGCCTCGCCTTCAGTGAGGATCCGAGCAACGAGGACCCCAGGTTCGCGCGCACGCGGGTGCGTCATGGGCTGCTGCCCGCCCTGCGCGCCGTGCACCCGGCCGCCGAGCGCAACGTCCTGCGCACGGCGGCCCTGCTGCGGGAGGAGACGGAGCTGCTCGAGGAGCTGGTCGCGGCGGAGCTCGAGGGTCGCACGGGCGTCGAGATCGCGCGGCTGCGCGAGATGCCGGCGGCGCTCGCGCGCATGGTCGTGGTGCGGCTCGCCGAGCAGGCGGCGGGCACCTACGTGCCGCAGGCCGGCGAGCGGGTCGCCGAGCTGCTCGAGCTGGCCCGGCGGGGCGGCCGGGCCGAGCTGCACGTCGGGGGCCGCGCCGGGGCCGTGGTCGAGGACGGCGTGCTGCGGATGGTCAGGCTCCCGCCGCGCGAGGGCGCTCCGCCGGGCGGGGACTAGACTCCCCCTCGTGGCCACACCCTCGCGTCTGTCCGACGAGCCTGGGCTGGGCGAGGTGCTCGTGACGGCCGAGGAACTCCAGCGGCGCGTAGGCGAGCTCGGCCGGGAGATCAGCGACGACTACCGGGCCACCCCGCCCCGCCCCCTGCTCCTCGTGGGCGTCCTGAAGGGCGCCGTGTTCTTCCTCAGTGACCTGATGCGCTACATCGAGGTGCCCGTCGAGGTCGACTTCATGGCGGTCGCCTCCTACGGCTCGGCCACCGACTCCTCGGGAGTCGTGCGGATCCTCAAGGATCTCGACGCCGCGATCGAAGGCCGCGACGTGCTGATCGTCGAGGACATCGTCGACTCGGGTCTGACCTTGCAGTACCTGCTCAGGAACCTCGGCTCGCGCAACCCCGCCAGCCTCGAGGTGTGCGCGCTGCTGACCAAGCCGGAGCGTCGCAAGGTCGACCTGCCGACCCGCTACGTCGGCTTCGAGATCCCCGACAGGTTCGTGGTCGGCTACGGCCTGGACTACGCCGAGCGCCACCGGAACCTGCCCTACGTGGCCGTCCTGGAGAGCTAGAACGGTCTGTCCACCGGGCGCCGCCGGGGGTCCATAACCGCCGGAGCGGCGGGACTGCCATGGTAGGCTAGGGGCCTGGTGACCACGATCTGCGACGGCGCCAGCGGACTTCGGATTAGACAATGAGCCGTTTCTTCAAGAGCGCCGCGTTCCCGATCCTGATCGTCGTGATCCTGGCGTTCCTCGCGGTCAAACTGGTCAACAACGGCAACACCGACCACCGCAAGCACAGCTACCAGACGCTCGTCAGCCAGGAGCTCCCGCGCGGCGAAGTCGACACGGTCGAGTTCAAGAACAAGAACAAGGCCCTCGAAGTCAAGCTGCGCAACAAAGAAACGTACGAAGTCGGCTTCATCGACCAGGCCGCCCCGGAACTGATGAAGGAACTGAAGACCGCCGGGGTCAACTACAACATCGAATCCGAAAAGAGCAGCGCCCTGCTCGGCCTGCTCATGTACATCATCCCCTTCGTCCTGTTCTTCGGGTTCTGGATCTTCCTGATGAACCAGGTCCAGGGAGGCGGCTCGAAAGTCATGTCCTTCGGCAAGTCTCGCGCGAAGCGGATGTCGGCGGACTCGCCGAAGATCACCTTCCGTGACGTGGCGGGCGTGGACGAGGCGGTCGAGGAGCTCCACGAGATCAAGGAATTCCTCGAGAATCCGAAGAAGTTCCAGGCGCTCGGGGCGCGGATCCCGACGGGCGTGCTGCTCTACGGGCCGCCGGGCACCGGCAAGACGCTGCTCGCCCGGGCCGTCGCGGGCGAGGCCGGCGTGCCGTTCTTCTCGATCTCCGGCTCGGACTTCGTCGAGATGTTCGTCGGCGTCGGCGCCTCCCGTGTGCGAGACCTCTTCGAGCAGGCCAAGCAGAACAGCCCCTGCATCATCTTCATGGACGAGATCGACGCGGTCGGCCGCCACCGCGGAGCCGGTCTCGGCGGCGGTCACGACGAGCGCGAGCAGACGCTCAACCAGCTGCTCGTCGAGATGGACGGCTTCGAGGCGAAGGACAACATCATCATGATCGCGGCGACAAACCGCCCCGACATCCTCGACCCGGCCCTGCTGCGGCCCGGCCGCTTCGACCGTCAGATCGCCGTCGACCGCCCCGACCGCAAGGGCCGGGCGAAGATCCTCGAGGTGCACACGCGGGGCAAGCCGCTGGCCAAGGTGATCGACATCGACGCCCTCGCCGGCCAGACGCCCGGCTTCACCGGCGCCGACCTCTCGAACCTGATCAACGAGGCGGCGCTGCTGTCGGCCCGCACGGGCAAGCGCGAGATCGGCCAGGACGAGCTCGAGGAGGGGATCATGCGCGTGATCGCCGGCCCCGAGAAGAAGACCCGCGTGATGAGCGAAAAAGAGCGCCTCATCACCGCCTTCCACGAGATGGGCCACGCGATCGTCGGCCATTTCCTCGAGCACTCCGACCCGGTCCACAAGGTCTCCGTGATCTCCCGCGGCCAGGCTCTCGGCTACACGATCTCGATGCCCCAGGAGGACCGCTTCCTGACGACCCGCGCCGAGCTCGAGGACACGATGGCGATGACCCTCGGGGGCCGCGCCGCCGAGGAGCTCGTGTTCGGCGAGATCACCACCGGCGCCTCGAACGACATCGAGAAGGTGACGGCCACGGCCAAGCAGATGGTGATGCGCTTCGGGATGAGCGACAAGCTCGGCCCGCGCGTCTACGGCCACGATCACGGCCAGCCCTTCCTCGGCCGCGAGTTCTCGACCGAGCCCGACTACTCCGACGAGATCGCCCGCGAGATCGACGACGAGGTCCGGCGGATCATCGAAGCAGCCCACCAGCGGGCTCGCGGGATCCTCACCGATCACCAGAACGACCTCAACAAGATCTCCGAAATCCTCGTCCGTCGCGAGACGATCGAGAAGGAGGAGTTCCTGGCGCTGCTGGACGGCAAGAGCGAGTCCGAAGTGTTCGGCGACGAGGACCCCGCCAAGCCCGAGCTGCCGGCGCCGCCGATGCAGCCCGAGCGCTCCGAGCGCGAGGCTCCGCCGCGCACGATCCCCCGCCCCGGCCTGGCCGGCGGCACCGCCGAGATGCGTGGCGACGGGCCCGACGGCCCGACCGTCTCCTGAGCGGCCTCCCGCCGCGTCCGTTCGGCCAGTCGGTATCGTCTCGACAGGCCAACGGAAGGGGAGAGGATGGGACTTCGTCTGAGCGCGCTCCCGCGCCGGCCGCTGATCGTCTCGGCGGCCACGGCATTCAGCCTCGGCTGCGCAGCGCTGCCGGCGGCAGCCGGCGGCGGGGCTCCCGAAGTCACGCCGATGGTGGCCACGGCGGTGACCACGACGGCGGCAACGATCGAAGTCGGGATCAACCCCGAGGGGAAGGAAACGAGCTACGAAATCTGGCTTGAATGCCGCGAAGCCGGAGGGAGCTGCGAACCCGTGGGCGCTCCGCAGCGGCAGGTGGCGGTACTGGGCGCGCCGACCGGGGAGCAGACGGTGAGCGCCGCAGTGAGCGGACTGCAGCCCGGCTCCTACTACCGCTACGGGGTGATCGCGACCAACTCAGCCGGACGCGAAGGGTACCTCGGCGTCAGCTTCAAAACCTGCCCCTCCACCGGCCCCTGCCCGATGCAGCCGGCGCCCGGCGGGGAGTCCCTGTGGAACATCGAAGGTGCGCGCCGCGTCGGCGAAGAAGCCCCAGCTCTGGAAGCCCAGCGGGAAGCCCTCAAGCGCGAAGCCGAAGAACGCCTGGTGCGGGAAGCCGCGCAGTGGGCGGCCCGCGAACTGGCGGCGCGCCAGGCCGGGGAACGCGCCGGACGCGAAGCCGCCGAACGCGAAGCGGCTGCCCGTGCCGCCCGATGCGTCGTGCCGCGTCTGCGCGGAGACTCGCTCATCGCGGCCCGCAGGGCGCTCGCCGCCGCGCATTGTGCCCTGGGCGCAGTCACCGCCCCACGCGGGCGCCACGGCGCGCTCGTCGTGACCGGCCAGAGCGTTCCGCGCGGGCGCCGCCTGGCGAGGGGCGCCAAGGTCTCCCTGACGCTGCGCCCGAGGCGCGCCTGAGCTAGTCGGCCGTCGAGCGGCTGTACTCGACGGTCGGCAGGCCCGACGGTGAGTCCTCGTGGCTGCGGCCCGTTGCGATCCAACCTTCCCGCTCATAGAAGCGGCGGCTTCTCCCCGCGCCGCGCGGCGTCCACAGGATCAGCTTCGTGAGATCGCGGCGCTTGGCCTCCTCGACCGCCGCGGTCACAAGTTGCGTTGCGAGCCCGCTGCCTCGCCATCGCTCGCGCACGAACAGCTGCCAGAGGTAGATCGCGCCGGGCCCTGCGGGCTCGGGTTCCTCGGCCGTGACCGGCGAGAGCCCGATATGCCCGGCCGCCTCGCCGGCGTCGAGCGCGATCAGGCACCAGACATCCTCGCGGGCGAGTCGCTCCGCCTGACGGTTCATGGACGCCTCTTCCAGTACCGGCGGAGTCCAGTTTGGTGGCGCCCACTCGAGGTAGGTCGCGAAGCCGTCGGCGACGTTCGCGGTGAGAAGCGCGACGTCCTCGAGGGTTGCGGGACGCAAGCTGATCGGTGTGGACACCTCGAAAGCGTAGGTCCCGCCGCCGTGCAAGGTGGGACGGCGCGGCGGTAAGTTCCGCTGATGCGCCGCCTCTGGCTACTGATGGCGCTCGTGATCCTGGTCCTGATCGACCTCTCGGTCGTTCCCACGATCGTCCTTTGGATCTATTTGGGCTCGATCCTGACGCTGCACGGAGCCCCGTTCCTGGCTTCGATCGTCCTCAGCTTCGTCTTCGGAGCAGGGTTGATATGGCTGACTTTCGTGGTCGGAAGGGCGTGGCAGCGCTCGCCACGTCCGCGAGCCGCGCCGCCGTCGGGCTGAGGCTGTACCCGGCCTGGGACACTCTGCTGCGTGAGGGCACCGACGAAGGACACCGATCGGGCGGACGCGCGGAGATTCACGCTGATGGGCGTCCTCAACGTCACCCCCGACTCGTTCTCCGACGGCGGGCGCTACCTCGACGCCGACTCCGCGATCGCGCACGGCCGTGAGCTGGTCGAGCAGGGCGCGGAGATCCTCGACGTCGGCGGCGAGTCGACGCGTCCGGGAGCCGAGCCGGTGAGCGCCGAGGACGAGATCGCTCGTGTCGTGCCCGTCGTCTCCGGCCTCGCGGGGGCCGGCCGGCAGATCTCCATCGATACCTCCAAGGCCGCCGTCGCCGCGCTCGCACTCGACGCAGGCGCGAGCCTCGTCAACGACGTCACCGCCTTTCGCGCCGAGCCCGATCTCGCAGCGCTGGTCGCCGACCGCGGCGTCGAGGTCTGTCTCATGCACATGCTGGGCGAGCCGCGCACGATGCAGCGCGAGCCCCGCTACGTGGATGTGGTGGACGAGGTCAAGGCGTTCCTCGCCGAGCGTCTCGAGTTCGCCGTCTCACAGGGCATCGCCGAGCAGCGGGTGCTGCTCGACCCCGGGATCGGCTTCGGCAAGACCGCCGAGCACAACCTCGAGCTGCTGCGCAGGCTCGACGAGCTCCTGGTCCTCGGGCGACCGCTCGTTGTCGGTACCTCCCGCAAGAGCTTTCTTGGGCGGCTCGCCCCGAGTGCGCCCGGACCGGACGAGCGCCTGCCCGGGACGATCGCGACCAACGTCCTCGCCTACGAGCGCGGCGCGTCGGTGTTCCGCGTGCACGACGTGAGGGCCGTGGGCGATGCGCTGGCCGTGGCGGCTGCTACGTTGGGCCGGCGATGGATCCCGAGCGGGGCGAGGACGGCGAGGAGCTAGAGGACGACTCCCACGACGACGACCTCGACGAGGACGGCGAGGAAGGCGAGCAGGGTGCCGAGTCCGTCACGATCGAGATCGCCGGGCTGTCGCTCTACACCCACCACGGCGTGAGCGAGGCCGAGCGCGAGGTCGGCCAGCGGCTCGTGCTCGACCTGCGGCTGGACATCGGCGAGACCGACGCCACCGTGACGGACTCGATCGAGGACACGGTCGACTACGCCGAGGTCTGCCAGCTCGTGGCGCTGATCGCCCAGCAGCGCTCGCACAAGACCCTCGAGCGGCTGTGCAGCACGATCGCCGATCGGCTGCTCGCCGACTACGAGCTAGAAGGGGTGTGGGTCAAGGCCGCCAAGCCCGAGCCGCCGATCGCCCTGCCGGTCGAGGAGGTCTCGGTCGAGGTGTGGCGCGAAGCGGACGGGTAGGCTGGGCGCATGAACGCAGCCACTCGCTTCCGCGCGGCCGCGGAGAGCAAGGACATCGCCGCGGCGAGCGAGTTGTTCGCCGAGGACATCGTCTTCCACAGCCCGGCCACCTTCCATCCGTTCGTCGGCCGTGAGACCGTCACCCGCCTGCTGGAGATCGTGGCGGACACCTTCGAGGACTTTCGCTACACCGACGAGATCGAGGCGGATGGGCTTCACGCGCTGATCTTCCGGGCCGGGATCGGCGGCCGGGAGATCGAGGGGCTCGATCTGATCCGCCTCGACGAGCAGGGTCTGATCGCCGACTTCACGGTGATGCTGCGGCCGATCTCCGGGCTGCTGCCGTTCGCCCAGGCGATGGGCGAGAAGGCCCAGGCCGCCGGGCTCGCGACCACCAGGGCGTGACCGGGGGCCAGGGCCCGGGCGCCGCCGCCGAGGTCCGGCGCGGGCTGCTCGGGCTCGGCTCGAACGTCGGAGACGCCCCCGACGGAGGGGGCGGTCGCCGGGCCCGCCTGCAGGCCGCGGTCGACGGGCTCGCCACGGCCGGCGTCGCGGTGCTGGCCAGCTCCAGCGTCTACGACACCGACCCGGTCGGCGAGGTCCTCGACCAGCCGAGCTTCCTCAACGCCTGCCTGCTGGTGGAGACGGCGCTCGACCCGCTGGCGCTGCTCGAAGCGGTCAAGGCGCTCGAGGCGCGGCTCGGGCGCGAGCCGGGCGGGGTGCGGCACGGGCCGCGGCCGATCGACATCGACATCCTGTTGCTCGGCGACGTGCAGCTCAGCGGCGAGCGGATGACGCTGCCCCACGAGCAGCTGCTCAGCCGCCGCTTCGTGCTGATCCCGGCGCTCGAGCTCGACTTCGAGCTGACGGCGCCCGGCGGCGGGCGGCTGTCGGACGCCCTGGCCGCGCTGGACGTCTCCGAGGGCGTGCGCTGGGCAGGGCCACCCCTGGCCTGCCCAGCGCCCAGCCCTCGCGATTGAGGCGCCGGCTGGAGGAACCGGGCCTCAGTGGACGATGATCTTGCCTCGCATCCCTTCGGCTTCGTGGATCGTGCAGCGGTAGCTGAACGTGCCGCTGCGGCTGAAGCGGACCGTGTAGGAGCCGCGGCCCATCGTGCGGGAGTGAAGGCCATGGAAGGTCACGTTGTGTTCTTCGCCGCCGTCCCGCCACAGCCAGGTGACGGAGTCGCCCCGCCTGATCGTCAACGTGCCGGGGTGGAAGCGGACTTCTTTGAGCACGACCGTGTGGCTGCTCGCGCTGTCGGCGCCGCCCAGCGCGACGGCCGGAACCAGTGCGGCGAGAGCGAGCGCCGAGGCCGCCATGGTGCCGAGTCTTCTGCTGCTCATCGCCAGCTCCTTCCGTCGCCTGCAGTTGCTTGCGGTGTGTCTCGATACAGAGGACGCCGGGCCGTCGCGAACCTTCCCGCCCGCTATGTCGCCCGCGGCTGGTCGTCCCAGCTCGCCAGCGTGAGAAGCTTCGCGCCCTCAACGCCCCGCCCGGCGACGATGCAGAGATGCCCGTCACGCGTCCAGGTCACGACGTTCACACCGCCCACGCGGGCAAGGTGGTAGGCGGTCCCGGAGCGCCACGTGACCTCTCCGCTGCCGCCGACCGGAGGCGCCGGCGTGCCGGCGACGATCGTGTAGCCCACCGTGCGGCCCTTGCCGTTGGAGTAGAGCACGGTTTTCAGCGTGTGTCCGCCGATACGGTCGACGCGCGAACCGGTCGCGCGCCAGCCGAAGCGGTCGCCCCAGTAGGGGAAGCTGATGCCGTCCACGGCGGCCGTCAGCTGGCCGTGGTCGCCGGGGTTCTCGCGCGGCGCCCCCAACGTTGCCGGGCGCAGCGTCGCCGAGGAGGCCTGGCCGAGGCTCAGCCCGCCGCCGGAGCCCGACAGCGCGAGGGCCAGCGCGGCGGCGACTGCAGCGAGCCCGGTCGCGGCGGCGCCGAGCCGCAGGCGCAGCCCGCCGAACGCGCCGGGGCGGCTCGCGGAGCGCTGCCGGCCGGCGGCCATCGCCTCGATGCTGTCGTGCAGGTGGCGGGGCGCGCCGACGTCGATCGACCGGATCAGGTCGACGAGCGCGGCCTCGTCGCGGGGGCGCGGGTCATCTGTCATGGGCTCTCACCACCAGATAGGACTCCGCCCGGGCCATTCCCTTCCCGGATCGTTCCCTTCGCCGCCGCCTCGCGGGAGGAGGCGCCCTGAGGCTGGGCCGCCGGGCTCGCCGCGGCGCCTGTCGAGGGCGTGGGGGACTCCTCGGCGGCGAGCTTGGCGGCGATCTGCTTGCGCGCCCTGAACAGCCGCGTCGTCAGCGTCGCCTCACGCACCTTCAGCGCGCGCGAGGCTTCGCGGTAGGACAGCCCGAGCACGTCCACGGCGACCAGCGCCAGGCGGAAGTCCTCCGGCAGTTCGGCGATCGTGCCGTAGATCTCCTGCACCTCAAGTGCCTGCTCGGGGCGGGCCGTGGGCCGTGGGTCGGCGGCGACGACGTCCTCCAGCGTCGCAACCGTGACCGGGCGCCTGGAGGCGGTGCGCAGGCTTGTCAGGAAGGTGTTTCTCAGGACTCTCATCAGGTAGTAGGCGTCGTCGTCGCCGTGCAGCACCCGCGGTCGCGACAGGACCCGTGCGAAGGTCTCCTGGACGAGGTCCTCGGCATCCTCGCGGGACCCGCACAGCGCCCACGCCGCTCGGTAGAGGCGGTCCACATGCTTGGTCAGCGACTGCGGGTCGAGGGTGCGCATTGGTGGAGCGGGACGGACGGCGCTCTCGGGCGAGCGAAAACTTCCCCCAAGGCGACTGTAGCGGGAAGATTCCGCATGCGATAGGCGTCCTCTTGCATACGGACCCGCGTGCGCCTGGCGGCGCACGGCGGCGTCGCAACGGCGGGAAACGGGAGGCATGGCGTGAGGATCCGGAGAGCATTGGGTTTGGCGGGCGTTGCCGTGCTCGGCGCCGCCGTCGTCGTGCTGCCTGCCGCGGCGCTGTCGGAAACGACGCCCGGAGTTGTGGCCGAAAACGTTGGTCTCTACACCCACTACTGGCAGCCGCCCGCTGTGAAAATCGAACCGGGCGGCTCCGTCGAATTCTCGAACCCGACCGAAGTGGCACACGGGATCCGCTGGTTCAAAACGCCGGCGGGCGCGCCCGCCTGCACGGCCGGCGTTCCCGTCGGCACGACCGAAGCCGCCGCGGGCAAGAAATGGAACGGCACCTGCACGTTCACGACCGCGGGCACCTACACCTACTACTGCACCGCCCACGGCGCCGCGATGAGCGGCACGATCACGGTCGGCACGCCGCCGCCACCCACGGGCACGGGGACGGGAACGACGACGACCACCACGACCTCCCCCACCGGCAGCGGCTCCCCGGGCTCGGGCGGGAGCACGACACCGGCGGCGGCCCTGCTGAGCGCGCTGCACATCGGTGCGGTTCGCCACGGCACGACCGTGCGCGGCTCGCTGGAGGTCGACTCCTCGGCCGCGGGAGGGACGCTGGTTGTCGTGCTGAGCGCCAAGCTCGGCGGGCACCGCGTTCAGGTCGGGCGCCTGACGCGCGCCTACATCTCGGCCGGCGCGCAGTCCTGGTCGATCAAGCTGAGCGCGCGGGCGCGCCGCGCGCTGCACACCAAGGGCCACCTCCTCCTGACCGCGAAGGTGTCGCTGACGCCACCCGGCGGCACGGCGGTGTCCTTGACGCGGAGCCTGCCGCTGCACGGCTAGCGAGAGCCCGCCCCCGCACGGGCCTCGCTGGCTGCTGCTCAGGTCGCGGCGGAGGCGCTCGGGCGCACCGGCTCGGCGCCGAGGAACCACTCTGCGGGCAGCACGCCGGCGGGCACTTCGCCGACCATCGGCGGGAAGTAGCGCACGAGCCGCTCGCAGCTGCGGCCGGCGATCAGCGGCCTCACGTCGCCGATCGACATCAGCAGGCGGATCGTGCTGCCGATCTGCAGGTCGGCGGCGTTCGGGCGCTCGCCGCCGAGCAGCCCCTCGGCGATCCAGCCGTCGATGCGATCGAGCTGGCTCGCGAGTGCCGCCAGGTCGGCCCGGGCGGCGTCGTCGCGGGCTCCGTTCTTGATCGCCATCAGCCGCGCCGTGAGGGGCAGCGCAGGGCGCAGCCAGGCGCGGGGCAGGGGGAGCTTGGCGTCGGCGGCATAGCTCTCCATCGCCCCCGGCGCGCGCATGAAGGCCGCGTCGATCAACCGCCGCGGCACCCCCTGGAAGACCTCATCGCCCCAGCGCTCGGCCTCGAGCACACGGGCGTAGCCCGGATCGCCGGGCGGGGGCAGCAAGGGCGGCTCGGGGGACAGCTCGTCGAGGTGGCGCATGATCGACCGTGAGCCGACGATCCGCTCGGAGCCGATCCGCATCCCCGGCACGGTCATGCCGCCGTACAGCAGCGGCCCGGCCAGGACGGGCACGAGCGGCAGCAGGTCCACGCGCTTGTAGGCGATCGACTTCAGCGCGAGGCCCGCCTCGACCGCGGCGCACGGATGTGAGCCGGGGAGGACGTAGAGCTTGGGGAGGCCCGCTGCCATGTGCGGTGCCGAGCATAATGCTCCGGGATGCTGCTCGCCGTCGACGTCGGGAACACGCAGACGCACTTCGGCGCCTACGAGGGCGAACGGCTGCTCGAGCACTGGCGCTTCGCCACGGTCCGCTCCTCGACGGCTGACGAACTCGGCGCGGCCCTGCGAAACCTGCTCGAGCTGCGTGGCTGCTCCTTCGAGCAGATCGACGGCTCGATCGTCTCATCGACGGTGCCGGCGCTGGAGCCCGAGTGGACGGCGATGGCCCGCCGCTACCTCGGGCACGAGATGCTCGCCGTCGGGCCCGGCACACGCACCGGCATGGCCATCCGCTACGACAACCCGCGCGAGATCGGCGCCGACCGGCTCGTCAACGCGGTCGCCCTGCGCGAGCGCTTCGATGGCCTGGCCGTGTGCGTGGACTTCGGCACGGCCACCACCTTCGACGTCGTCTCACGGGACGCCGAGTACCTCGGCGGGTCGCTGATGACAGGCATCGAGATCTCCCTCGAAGCTCTCTCCGAACGGGGCGCCCGGCTGCCCAAGATCGACCTCGCCCCGCCCCGCAGCGTGATCGGAAAGAACACGATCGACGCGATCCGCTCGGGCGTCGTCTTCGGCTATGCCGGCGCCATCGACGCGATCCTCCGGCGCATCTACGACGAGCTCGGCGAGCGCGCCGACGTCGTGGCCACGGGCGGGCTGGCGGGGCTCGTCGTGCCCTACTCCGAGGAGATCGACGAGGTCGACGAGCTGCTCACGCTGACGGGCCTGCGCCTGCTTTACGAACGCAACAGCTGAAACGCTCGCGGGGCGCCCGGGCTCAGTGCTTGGCCCGCCGGGGCGGCGAGTAACGCACGAAGATCGACTTCGTCTGCGCCGTCGGCAGCAGCCCGGGCTGGGTGAAGGTGATCTTCAGTGTCACGCGCAGCGTGTGCTTGCGGCGCAGGAGGGACAGCGCGCGCCTGCCCGGCTTCAGCGTGACGGCGAGGGCGCCCGCTTTGAGCGGGGCGCCGGTCGCCGAGGAGGTCAGCGTCGCATGCGCATAGGGGACGGTTTCGCTCTTGTGGGTCGTGTGCTTCTTCCCGCCCCGGTGGGTGACGATCGTGCGCCTCGTCCTGGCGGTCGCGACGATCACCAGCTTGCCCGCCGCGAGGGCTTTGAAGCTCAGCCTGATCGTGCCGCCGCGGCCCACGTGCAGGGCCGGGAAGGTGAACTTGGAGTGGGGGAGGATCATCGGAACGCAAGGGGGCGCCGGGCCTCGGAGCACCGTCCCCGTGTACTCGTGCGCGCCCATGTCCACCTGTGGCGGGTTCGGCAGCACCGCTTCGCAGCCGGGCCGCTCGATCGCGTCGAAGATCCGCGGCCCGCCGAAGTAGTCCGTCGTCAGCCCGGCCGGGACGAGGCCGTTGGCTCCGGCGTCGAGGGTCGGGCTCGCTTCGGTCTCGCGCACGTCGACGGATGCCGGGTTGCCCTCGTTGGCCAGGTGCGGGGCCACGCAGAGGTTGCCTTCGCCGGGCAGCGGAGAGAGGCCGCCGGCCGCGCAGACGTCGCTGAAGGCGGAGGCCAGCGAGCCTCCGGCGCCGTTGAAGCCGCCCGTCTCGGCACCGCCCACATCGCCGGCCACGATCGAGTTGAGCAGCGAGAGGGAATCGCCCGGGTTGCCGGCGATGCCCGCGACACCACTCGCGGGCGCCGAGTTCTCGGTCACGGTCGAGTCGCGCAGCAGGAGGCTGTTGGGGTGTGTGGTGGCCGGGCTGCAGCCGACGTATATGCCGGCCCCGCCGAGCGCGCCGCTGCCCGCAGCGATCGAGTTGCCCGTGACGACCCCGTCTTCGAGGGTGCTTTCGGTCATGCCGCTGAGGGCGCAGCTCGAGTTGAGGATGCCGATCCCGCCGCCCCAGCTCCACCGCGACGGGCCCGCTCCGGGGATCGAGTTGCGCGAGAAGCGGTCGCCTACGCTGGCGACGCTCGCCCCTTCGGTCCACTCGCCGCCGCCGCCGAAGTTCGAGGTCGCGCTGGCTGAGACGATGCGGTTGGAGTCGAAGACGTTGCCGCGCTGGATCAGCGCGGCCGGCGTTCCGCCGCCGGGTTCGAAGCTCACCGCCCCGCCCAGGGCTTCGCCGTTGCCCGTCAGTTCAACGGTGTTGCCTTCGAAGGTGTTGCCTTCCAGAACGCTCTCGGGGAACACGCAGATCTGGCCGATGTCGAGCGCCCCTGCGTAGGCCTGGGTGACGCCGATCACCTTGTTGGCGCGGAAGACCGAACTCGTCACGCGAACCCCCGGAGGCGCCGCCGCGGCGGGACAGGGGGGTTTCGACGTCGGTTCGCTGACGAACGCCTGGACGGCGCCCCCGATCGACCCGTGCAGCGTGTTTTCCTGGAAGGTGTCGCCGGCCAGGGTCAGGTGCGAGACGAGCAGCTGCAGCGCGGCGCCGGAGCTCGCGGTCACGTTGGCGTGCTGGAAGGTGAGGTTGCGGATCGTCAGGCTGCCGACTGCTTCCGAGCTCGCCGAGCGCAACATCGGTTTTTCGACGCCGGCCCCGTCGAACCCGGAGGTCGTGCCGGGCGCCCCTTCGATCGTGATGTTCGATTCGGCCGGGACCGTCACGCCGGTTTTGGTTTTCAGGAGCGCCGCGTTGCACATTTCGTTCAGCACCACCACGTCGCCCGCGCCGTGGGCGGCGTGCCCCGAGGTGGTGTTGATCGCCCCCTGGAGTCCCGTGCAGCCGGTGGTCAGCGTTTCCGCGCCCGCGGCCGGTGCTCCGATCGCCAGTGCGACGGCGGCCAATGCGCCCAGTGCCCCCCGGCATGCCCCCATGCGAGACACGTTATCGCCGCCCCTCCCGGCAACCTCGCGGATCGGGGAATAATGGACACAATGACCGACCGGCCGCTCACCGAAGCCTGGATGCTCGGGCCCCTGCGAGTCCCCAACCGCGTGATCCTCGCGCCGCTGGCGGGGATCGGCAACTGGTTCGTGCGCCTGCAGGCCAAGCGCTACGGAGCCGGCATGGCGGTCTCGGAGATGGTGTCCTCGCATGCGATCCACCACCGCAACGAGCGCACCTGCCGGGAGATGCTGCGGATCGACCCGCGCGAGCGCGAGGGGGGGCCGGTCGCGATCCAGCTGTTTGGCGAAGACCCGGAGACGATGCGCTCGGCTGCCGCCTTCGTCGTCGCGGCCGGGGCGGACGCGATCGACATCAACATGGGCTGCCCGGTGCCGAAGGTCCGCAGGACCGGTGCCGGCGCCGAGCTGCTGGCCGACCCGGACCGCGCGGTTGCCGTCGCGCGCGCGACGGTCGAAGGCGCAGCGCAGGCGGCCGTGAAGCCCGGGCGGGGGGTACCCGTCACGGTCAAGCTGCGCTCGGGTCTGCGCAGCGGCGAGTCGAGCGGCTTCGAGCTCGCCCACCGGCTTGTCGGGGAGGCGGGGGTGGCGGCGATCGGCTTCCACCCGCGGTCGGCCGCCGTGCACCACAAAGGCCAGCCCGACTACGAGCTGGCGGCGCGGCTCGTGCGGACCCTGCCGGCGCCGGTGATCCTGACGGGAGGCCTCGACGACCCTGTGAGCATCGCCGAGGCCCTCGACCGGACGGGCGCCGCCGCCGTGATGCTGGCCCGCGGCGCGCTCGGCAACCCGTGGCTGTTCTCCCAGCTGCTCGGCCGGGCGCCGGGCGAGCCCACGCCGGAGGAGGTACGTAGCGAGCTCGACTGGACGATCGAGCGGGCGGTCGAGCACCTGGGCGAGCCTCGCGCCACGCGCTACCTGCGCAAGTTCTATCCGTGGTACCTGCCGCGGCTGGGACTGGCGCCCGCGGAGGCCAAGCACCTGCAGGAGGCGCTGCAGCGAGCCGAGACGCTGAGCGCCGCCCGGGAGCTGCTCGCGCTGGCCCCGCGCCCGCTGGCGGGCGCCGTCTGAGTCTCACTCGTGGGGGAGCGCCCCCTCGCTATACTGCTGCGCTCTCACGAGCCGACGGTCCCTCTCATCCCCGCTCGCAGCGGGGTTTTGCGTGTCGGGCCGAGGTCGAAACTCGCGATCGAGGGTGCCATGCCGAAGGACGTAATCCTCACCCCAGAAGGCCTTCAGAAGCTCCAGGAGGAGCTCGAGCTGCTCTCGACCGAGAAGCGGCGCGAGGTCGCCGAACGGATCAAGGAGGCGCGGGAGTTCGGGGACATCTCGGAGAACTCCGAGTACGACGACGCCAAGAACGAGCAGGCGATGATCGAGAGCCGCATCGCCCAGCTCCAGGAGAAGCTGCGGATGGCGACGGTGATCCAGGCCAAGGACCTCTCCACCGACGTCGTGCAGGTCGGTTCGGTCGTGCACGTCAAGGACGAAAAGACGGGCAAGTCGGTCAAGTACACGATCGTCGGCTCGGCCGAGGCCAAGCCGCTCGAACACAAGCTCTCCAACGAGTCCCCCGTCGGCCGTGCCCTGCTGGGGCGCAAACGCAACGAGACCGTCGCCGTCAAGGTGCCTCGTGGGCCGGCCCGCAAGCTGAAGATCACCAAGATCGACGTCGGCCTCGAGTAGGCTCGCCGCGATGAGCGGATCCGAGGAGCCCCGCCCGTCGGTTGGGGAGGGCGGCTCTGCCGGCGAGGAGCCCGGCCGGCACGGCCTGCAGGAGCTGATCGCCGAGCGCCGCGCGAAGGCCGAGCGGCTGCGGGCTGCCGATCCCGAGGCGTTCCCGCACGCCTATCCCGGCGTCGAGCCGGTGGCGAGGATCCTCGACGCCTACGAGCGCCTGCAGGCGGGCGAGGAAACCGACGAGCGCCACCGCGTCGCCGGGCGGATCTCCGCCCGGCGCGGCTCGGGCAAGGCCGCCTTCCTCGATCTCGTCGACCGCAGCGGCAAGATCCAGCTGCACGCGCGGCAGGACGTGCTGGGCGAGGAGCGCTATGCGCTGCTGACCTCTGTGGACCTCGGCGACCTGCTCGGCGTCGACGGCAGCGCGATGCGCAGCCGCCACGGAGAGGTGTCGCTGCGTGTCGAGGACTTCCGGATCCTCGGCAAGGCACTGCGGCCGCCACCCGACAAGCACCATGGGCTGGCCGATGTCGAGACGCGCTACCGCCACCGCGAGCTCGACCTGATCTCCAGCGAGGACAGCCGGCGCCTGTTCATCGACCGCGCGCGGATCATCTCGGCGGTCCGCGGCGCGCTCGACGGCGATGGCTTCATCGAGGTCGAGACGCCGGTCCTGCAGCCGCTCTACGGGGGTGCGATGGCGCGTCCCTTCACGACCCACCACAACGCGCTCGACCGGGACCTGTACCTGCGGATCGCGACCGAGCTGTACCTCAAGCGGCTGATCGTCGGCGGCCTCGAGCGGGTCTACGAGCTCGGCAAGGACTTCCGCAACGAGGGCGTCTCGCACAAGCACAACCCCGAGTTCACGATGGTGGAGTGGTACGAGGCCTACGCCGGCTACGAGCAGGCGATGGAGCGCACCGAAGCGATCGTCCGGGCCGCCGCTGCGGCGGTCGGCTACGAGGGCGAGCTCGACTTCTCCGCGCCGTGGCCGCGGCTCGGCTTCGTCGAGGCGATCCGGGAGGCGACGGGGATCGATCTGAGCGAGTTCCCGTCCCGTGAGGATCTGGCCGCCGAGATCGAGCGCCGCGGGCTGGCGATCGAGACGAAGGCCAAGGACGTGGCCTGGTTCCAGCTGGCCGACGACCTGCTCAGCAAGTACGTGGAGCCGAAGCTGACGAGGCCGACCTTCGTCGTCGACTACCCGAAGGAGCTCTCGCCGCTCGCGCGCGAGCGCCCCGAGCGGCCTGACATCGTCGAGCGCTTCGAGGCGTTCGCGGCGGGCATGGAGATCGCCAACGGCTTCAGCGAGCTGATCGACCCCGACGAGCAGCGCGCGCGCTTCGCCGCCCAGGAGCGGATCGACACGTTGAGCGGCGGGGGGACCGAGACGATGCCCTACGACGAGGCCTACGTACAGGCGCTCGAGCAGGGCATGCCGCCGACCGGCGGCGTGGGTCTGGGCATCGACCGCCTGGTCATGCTGCTGACCGGTCGCGACTCGATCCGCGAGGTCGTGCTGTTCCCCGCGATGCGCAGTAACTGAGGCCGCGGCCCTAGCAGCGGCTGAAGAGTCTGGGCGCGCTCCTGGACCTATGTTCGAGCGAGCCCCGGGATTCCGCGATCAAGCCCCGGCTCGGCGGTGCCGATGACCCCGATGGAGCAGTCGGACCGGTTGGTAGACTGGTCCTCCAGGCGTCATAAGGACCACCAAAAGACCCTTGGGGCACCGCCCCGGCAGGAAGGAATCACAAATGTTCGAGCGGTTCACAGAAAGGGCAAGACAGGTGGTGGTCCTCGCGCAGGAGGAGGCGCGGACGCTGAAGCACAACTACATCGGCACCGAGCACATCCTGCTCGGTCTGCTGCGGGAGGAGGAGGGCCTCGCGGCGCGGGTGCTGGAGAGCCTTGACATCACCGTCGAGCGCGTGCGGGCGCAGGTCGTGCGCATCGTCGGCTCCGGCGAGGAGGTCACCTCCGGCCAGATCCCCTTCACCCCGCGCGCGAAGAAGGTCCTCGAGCTGGCGCTGCGCGAGGCGCTGAGCCTCGGTCACAACTACATCGGCACCGAGCACATCCTGCTCGGCCTCGTGCGCGAGAACGAGGGCGTGGCCGCCCGCATCCTGCTGGACTTCGACGCCGACTCGGAGAAGATCCGCAACGAGGTCATCCGCATGCTCTCCGGTCCCGGCGGCCGCCGCCAGGGCGGCTCCAGCGGCTCGGGCGCCGGCGCCGGCGCGCCGGCCGGCGAGGGCAAGAAGTCCTCGAAGCTGCTCGACCAGTTCGGGCGCAACCTGACGAAGCTGGCCGCCGACGGCAAGCTCGACCCCTGCGTCGGTCGCGAGACCGAGATCGAGCGGATCATGCAGATCCTCTCCCGGCGCACGAAGAACAACCCCGTGCTGGTGGGCGAGCCGGGCGTCGGCAAGACCGCCGTCGTCGAGGGCCTGGCTCAGCGGATCACGAGCTCCGAGGTTCCCGAGCTGCTGAAGAACAAGCAGATCTACACGCTCGACCTGGCCGCGCTGGTGGCCGGTTCGAAGTACCGCGGTGAGTTCGAGGAGCGCCTCAAGAAGGTGATGAAGGAGATCACCCAGCGCGGGGACATCATCCTGTTCATCGACGAGCTCCACAACCTCGTCGGCGCAGGCGCCGCCGAGGGCGCGATCGACGCCGCCTCGATCCTCAAGCCGGCGCTGGCGCGGGGCGAGCTGCAGACGATCGGCGCGACGACGCTCGACGAGTACCGCAAGTACCTCGAGCGGGACTCGGCGCTCGAGCGCCGCTTCCAGCAGATCCGCGTCGACGAGCCGACGATCGACCAGACCGTCGAGATCCTGACCGGGCTGCGCGACCGCTACGAGCAGCACCACAAGGTGCAGATCACCGACGAGGCGCTGCGGGCGGCGGGCGAACTCGCCTCCCGCTACATCTCCGACCGCTTCCTGCCCGACAAGGCGATCGACCTGATCGACGAGGCCGCCTCGCGGATGCGCATCAAGTCGATGACCTCGCCGCCCGCCAACCGCGAGCTCGAGGGCGAAGTCGAGACGACGCGGCGCGAGAAGGAGGCCGCGATCGAGGCGCAGGAGTTCGAGAAGGCCGCCTCGCTGCGCGACAAGGAGCGCAAGCTGACGAACAAGAAACGGGAGCTGGAGCAGGCCTGGGAATCGGGCGAGTCCGGCGAGCGGCCGTCGATCGGCGAGGAGGAGATCGCCGACATCGTCTCGATGTGGACAGGCATCCCCGTGTTCAAGCTGACCGAGGCCGAGACCCAGAAGCTGATGCGGATGGAGGACGAACTGCACAAGCGCGTGATCGGCCAGCACCCGGCGATCGAGGTGATCTCGAAGGCGATCAGGCGCTCGCGCGCCGGCCTGAAGGACCCGAAGCGCCCGACCGGCTCGTTCATCTTCCTCGGCCCCTCGGGTGTCGGCAAGACCGAGCTCGCGCGGACGCTCGCGGAGTTCCTGTTCGGCGACGACGACGCGCTGATCCGGATCGACATGTCCGAGTACATGGAGAAGCACGCGGTGTCGCGGCTGGTCGGCTCGCCCCCGGGCTACATCGGCTACGACGAGGGCGGTCAGCTGACCGAGGCCGTGCGGCGCAAGCCCTACAGCGTGCTGCTGCTCGACGAGATCGAGAAGGCCCACCCGGACGTGTTCAACATCCTGCTGCAGATCCTCGAGGACGGCCGGCTGACCGACGCCCAGGGCCGCACGGTGGACTTCCGCCACGCGATCGTGATCATGACGTCGAACATCGGCGCCGCGGAGATCGCGCGCAACACGCCGCTCGGCTTCGCCGTCTCCGACGACGAGACGGGGATCACCTACGACGACATGAAGAACCGCATCATGGGCGAGCTGAAGAAAGTCTTCCGGCCCGAGTTCCTCAACCGGATCGACGACGTGATCGTCTTCCACAAGCTGCAGAAGGAGGAGATCAAGCAGATCGTCGAGCTGCTGCTGCTGAGGATCCGCGAGTCGATGGCCGAGCGCGAGCTGCAGCTCGAGCTGACCGAGCCCGCCAAGGACCTGCTGGTCGAAAAGGGCTGGGATCCGTCGATGGGAGCGCGGCCGCTGCGCCGGGCGATCCAGCGCTACATCGAGGACCCGCTGGCCGACTTCGTGCTGCGCGAGCAGCTCACGCCCGGCGCGACCGTGGTGGTCGACCCGGACGAGGCGGCCGAGGGCGAGGTCAAACTCACGATCGTCAACCCGAAGAAGCAGAAGACGCCGGTCGGCGTCGGGGCCGACGGCGGCGCCGGCGTGGAGCCGGAGCTCACCGAGGGCGAGACTCCGGTGGTTCCGGACACGCCCCCCGACGAGTCCTAGCCGGCGGCGCCGCACGGGGCCGTCCCCGCCGGGTCGTAGGCTGGCGCGATGCCGCGCACGACCGTCCACGTCTGCTCCGACTGCGGCGCGCAGGAGGCCAAGTGGCACGGTCAGTGCCCGACCTGCGGCGCCTGGAACACGCTCGTCGAGGAGGCCCTGCGCGAGCAGTCCTCATCGCGAGGCGGCTCGCGGCGGCTCCGGGCCGTCGGGTCGGGCGAGGGCTCGAAGCCGCTGCGGGACGTCGGCGCGGCGCCGGTGGAGCGCATGTCCAGCGGCATCGGCGAGCTCGATCGCGTGCTCGGCGGGGGGCTCGTGCCGGGCTCGCTGGTGCTGCTCGGCGGCTCGCCGGGAATCGGCAAGTCGACGCTCACGAACATGGTGCTCGGCCAGCTCGCGGCGGCCGGGCACAGGACGCTGTACGTGAGCGGCGAGGAGTCGGCCGAGCAGGTGCGGCTGCGCGCCGAGCGGCTCAGCGGCGACGCTCGCGGTCGCCCGGCGCTCGACGTGCCGATCCTCGCCGAGACGGACCTCGAGACGATTCTCGCGACGCTCGAGGACCGAGCGCCCGGCGGCCTGCGTGATCGACTCCGTGCAGACGCTGCGCTCGGCCGAGCTGTCCGGGGCGCCCGGCTCGGTCGGCCAGGTTCGCGAGGTCGCGGCGCGGATCATGGAGCTGGCCAAGTCTGCAGGGCACGGCGGTGATCCTCGTCGGGCACGTGACCAAGGACGGGGCGCTGGCCGGCCCGCGCGTGCTCGAGCACCTGGTGGACTGCGTGCTGCAGTTCGAGGGCGAGCGCGAGCGCCCCTATCGCGAGCTGCGGGCGCTGAAGAACCGCTTCGGCTCGACCAACGAGGCGGGCCTGTTCGAGATGCGCCAGGGCGGCCTGGTCGAGGTGCTCGACGCCTCGGCCCGGTTCGTCGCCGAGGCGACGCGCGCGCCGGGCAGCGTGGTGCTGGCGACGATGGAGGGGTCGCGGCCGCTGCTCGTGGAGGTGCAGGCGCTCGTGGCGCCTTCGGAGCTCGAGCAGCCGCGCCGCGTCGTCTCCGGGCTCGACCGCAACCGCCTCGCGCTGGTGCTGGCGATCCTCGGCCGCCACGGCGGCGTCGGCACGGGCGCGGCGGACGTGTTCGTCAACGTCGTCGGCGGCGTGCGCGTGGACGAGCCGGGCTGCGACCTCGCGGTGGCGCTGGCCGTCGCGAGCGCATCGCGCGGCGTGGCGCTCAGCGGCAGCCCACGGTGCTGCTTCGGCGAGCTCGGCCTGACCGGCGAGCTGCGCTGGGTCGGCCATCCGGAGCGGCGCCTGGAGGAGGCTGCCCGGCACGGCCTGGGCGACGTGATCGCGCCCCCCGACAGCGGCGCCGGCTCGCGCGGGGCCAGCGACGCTCCGGGAGGCCCTCGCGATGGCGCTGCCCGGGAGCCACCGAGGGGCGCCGGCGGGAAGGCGCGAGGGACCGCAGAGAAGCTCCCGAGGAGGCCGTACTCGGCGTTCTGTAGCCGATTCCGGCAGTCGGACGAGGCGCTAAGAAATCGCTAAATGCCCTAGAATTAGGGATTGTGGCACCTCGGTCCGGCGAAGATGTAGACAATGCAGTAAGGCCGGATCCGGGACTGATGAGGGCGCTGGAGATGATCGCGCCCGGGACGGCGCTCCGTGAGGGCATCGAGAGCATCCTCCACGCCCGCACCGGCGGCCTGATCGCGATCGGCGAGCCCGAGGATCTGAGCTTCCTGTTCTCCGGCGGGATCAAGCTCGACATCGACTACACGCCCGCCTTCCTCTACCAGGTGGCGAAGATGGACGGGGCGATCATCCTCAACGCCAACGCCACGAAGATCTCGATGGCGAACGTCCAGCTGATGCCCGATCCGACGATCCTCTCCCACGAGACGGGCACCCGCCATCGCACCGCCGAGCGCGTGTCCAAGCAGACCGACGCGCTGGTGATCGCGATCTCCCAGCGCCGTGAGGTCGTCTCGGTCTACGTCGACGGCGTCAAGTACATCCTCGAGGACATCCCGGTCGTGCTCGCCAAGGCCAACCAGGCGCTGGCGACGCTCGAGAAGTTCCGCACGCGCCTGGACCAGGTCTCGACGCGGCTGACCGCGCTGGAGTTCGAGGGCGCGACGACGCTGCACGACGTGCTCACGGTGCTGCAGCGCTCGGAGCTCGTCACCCGCATGGCCGTCGAGATCGAGCGCTACATCGTCGAGCTCGGCAGCGAGGGGCGCCTGATCGAGATGCAGCTCGAGGAGACGATGGTCGGCGCAGCGGCCGAGAAGGCGGCGCTGGTGCGCGACTACCTCTCGAGCTACTCCGACGAGGCGTTCGCCGCCGCGCTCGAGGAGATCGGCCGGCTCACCCACCAGGACCTGCTGGACTTCGGCCGGCTCGCCGAGCTGCTCGGCTACGACCGCAAGCTGAACACGCTCGACTACCCCGTGCTCGCCGCGCGGCTACCGCGTCCTCGGACGCATCCCGCGGCTGCCGAAGCTCGTCGTCGCGCAGATCGTCGCCGAGTTCGGCGGACTCGACGAGCTGCTCGCCGCGACCGACTCCGAGCTCGAGGCGGTCGAGGGCGTGGGCGAGATCCGCGCCAAGGACATCCGCGAGGGCCTGCGCAGGCTGCAGGAGCTGAACCTCGTGGATCGCTACCTACAGACTTGAACAAGGGCCGGTCCCCCGGGCCGGCCGCAACCGAAGGAGGACACCATTCCGGCACAAGCATCCGAAGAAGCAACGCTGACGGAGGAGCTCGAGGTCACCCGCGAAGTCGAGTACATCGAGTTCGAGCTCGGCGACCACGTCGTCTACCCCCATCACGGCGCCGGCAAGGTGCTCAAGAAGGAGGAGATGGAGATCCTCGGCGAACGCCGCGAGTACCTCACGATCAAGATCCTCCACAACGACATGACCGTCCGGGTGCCGACCGAGAACGCCGCCCTGGCCGGCCTGCGCAGGGTGATCGACGAGGAGACCGTCAAGAAGGTCCTGGACGTGCTGCGCGACGACGTCTCGGAGATGCCGAAGAACTGGAACCGCCGCTTCAAGCACAACCGCGACAAGATCAAGACCGGCGACATCTACGAGCTCGCCGAGGTCGTGCGCAACCTCTCCCTGCGGGAGAGCGAGAAGGGCCTCTCGACCGGCGAGAAGCAGATGTTCACCCGCACCAAGAAGATCCTCGCCTCCGAGCTGATGTACGCGCTCGACAAGGACGAGGAGGAGGCCGAGAACTACCTCGACGAGCTGCTCGCCGACTCGGCCAACCACCAGATGGCCGTCGCCGGAGCCAAGTAGGCAGGCTTTCGCGCACGCGGCAGCACCGGTCCGCGCCGGTATGCCGCGTGCGCGACAGCCACTCAGGCGATGGCCGTCGCGCTGATCGTCGCGGCCGGGAGCGGCGAGCGCCTCGGCGCCGACCGGCCGAAGGCCTGGTGGAGCTGGCCGGCCGGCCGATGCTCAGCTGGAGCCTCGCCGCGCTCGCGGCCGCGGCGGCGATCGAGCGGATCGTGATCGCGACTGCCCCCCGGCCTCACCGATCCGACGGTTGCCACGGGCGTCGAGGTGCCCGTCGAGCTCGTCGAGGGCGGGAGCTCGCGCTCGGAGTCCGTGCGCCTCGCGCTCGCCGCGGCGGCGGGCGATCCGGTGCTCGTCCACGATGCCGCCCGGCCGCTGCTCACGCCGGCGGCTGGCGGAGGCCGTGATCGCCGCCCTCGAGGCCGATCCCGCGGCCGACGCCGCGATCGCGGCCGCCCCCGTCACGGACACGATCAAGCGCGCCGGGCGGGACGGCGGGCCTGTCCGCGAGACGCTCGACCGCGGCGAGCTGTGGTCGGTGCAGACGCCTCAGGTGTTCCGCCGCGCCGCGCTCGAGGGCGCCCTCGCCGTCGACCCCGAGACGCTTGCACGGGCGACCGACGACGCCTGGCTGGTCGAGCAGGCGGGCGGCCGCGTGATCGTCGTCCCCGCCCCGACCGAGAACATCAAGGTCACGACGCCGGTCGACCTGCGCCTCGCGGCGCTGCTGCTCGCCGAGCGCGGCGGCGGCGGCCCGGCCGATCCTGCTTGAATCGCGGCCGATGCTGAGCGACTATCACCTGCACCTGCGCCCCGACGACGCCGTGCGCCGCTCCGTCGGAGTACTTCACGACGGCCAACGTCGAGCGCTACCGGGAGGCCGCGGGCGAGCGGGGGATCGGCGAGCTGGGCGTCTCCGAACACATCTACCGCTTCACTCAGGCGCTCGAGATCTGGCGCCACCCCTTCTGGGAACGCTTCGCCCACGACGATCTGGACGAGTACTGCGCCTTCGTGCGCGAGCAGACCGATCTGCGGCTCGGGATCGAGGCCGACTTCGTGCCCGGCGCCGAGGATCGGCATGGCCGTCGCTGCTGGAGGCCCGCGACTTCGACTACGTGGTCGGCTCGGTGCACTTCATCCGCGAGGGCGCAGTCGACATGGACGACTTCACCGTGTGGGACCCCAGCGACCCGCGGCGCTCGGCCGAGGCGATCTGGGGCCGCTACTTCGAGACGGTCGCCGCGAGCGCGGCGAGCGGTCTGTTCGACATCATCGCGCACCCCGACCTGGTCAAGATCTGGGGCTCCGAGCACCCCGAACGGACGCCCGGGCGCGATCCGCGCTTCTTCTACGAGCCGACGGTCGAAGCGTTCGCGGAGGCCGGCGTGGCCGTCGAGCTCTCGACGGCGGGGCTGCGCAAGCCGGTGGGGGAGATGTATCCGGCGCCCCCGTTCCTCGAGATGTGCGTGGAAGCAGGGGTGCCGGTGGCGCTGTCGAGCGACGCCCACCGCCCCCAGGACGTCGGGGCCGGTTACGAGCAGGCGCTGGAGCTGCTGGCCGAGCTGGGCGTGCAGGAGCTGTCGGTGTTCGAGCGCCGCGAGCGGCGCCTGGAGCCGATCGGCGCACTCAGCCGGGGGGAGGCCGAGTGAGCCGCACCGGCATCGGCTATGACTCCCACCGGCTCGTCGCCGGGCGGCGGCTGATTCTCGGCGGCGTCCAGATCCCCCACGAGCTCGGCCTCGAGGGGCACTCCGACGCCGATGTCCTGACCCATGCGGTGATCGACGCGCTGCTCGGCGCGGCCGGCCTCGAGGACATCGGCCACCACTTCCCCGACAGCGACGAGCGCTGGAAGGACGCCGACTCGATCGCGCTTCTGGGGCGCGTGATGTCGATGGTCCAGCGTGCCCGGCTGCGGCTCGTCAACGTCGACAGCACGGTCGTCATGGAGCGCCCGAAGCTGGCGCCGCACCGCGAGAAGATCCGCGCCAGCCTCGCGGGGGCACTGGGGGTGCAGCCGGAGTACGTCAACGTCAAGGCCACCACCGGTGAGGGCATCGGCTTCGTCGGCCGCGGCGAGGGCGTCGCGGCGATCGCGATCGCGACGCTCGAACTCGTCGTCTGAGAGGCACGCCGGGCCGCTCAGGAGCACCGCCCCGAGCCGGCGGGCAGTCGCTAGGGTTGCGCGGCGATGCGCGAGATCGCGATCCACGACACGCAGAGCGGAGAGCTCAAGGAGCTGGCCCCGCGCGATCCCGGGACGGGTCGGGATCTACGCCTGCGGCCCGACCGTCTACAGCCGCATCCACATCGGCAACGCGCGCCCCTTCGTGGTCTTCAGCCTGCTCACGCGCTTCCTCGCGCACGAGGGCTACGAGGTCGACCTCGTGGTCAACGTCACCGACGTCAACGACAAGATCTACGACGCCGCCGGCCGCCAGGGGCTGCCCAGCGCCGAGCTGGCCGCGCAGATGACGTCCGCCTACCGGCAGGACACCGACGCGCTGGGAATCGGCCGCCCGACGCACGAGCCGCTGGCCTCCGAGACGATCGGGCCGATCGTCGACTACATCCAGGCGCTGATCGACGGCGGCCACGCCTACGCGGTCGACGGCGACGTCTACTTCCACGTGCGCTCGGACCCCGGCTACGGGCGGCTCTCCCATCGCCGGCTCGACAAGATGGACCAGGGCGAGGGCGTCGAGGGGACCGAGCGCAAGCAGCGACCCGCTCGACTTCGCGCTGTGGAAGGCGCACAAGCAGGGCGAGGACACGTCCTGGCCGGCGCCCTGGGGCGATGGGCGCCCCGGCTGGCACATCGAGTGCTCGGCGATGGCCGAGGAGCTGCTCGGCGTGGGCTTCGACGTCCACGGCGGCGGCTCGGACCTCGTCTTCCCCCACCACGAGAACGAGGCCGCGCAGACGCGCGCGGCCCGCGGCGCGGAGCTGGCGGGCATCTGGATGCACAACGGCATGATCCAGTTCACGGGCGAGAAGATGGCCAAGTCGGTCGGCAACATCGCCCTCGCTGCACGAGGTGCTCGAGCGCTACGGCGCCGAGGCCGTCGTGATGTACCTGATCTCCGGCCACTACCGCCAGCCGCTGGCCTTCTCCGAGGCGGCCCTCGAGCAGGCGCGGGCCAACGTCGACCGGATCCGCGAGGCGGGACGGCGACTGGCCTCCGGCGAGCCCTCGCCCACCGGATCTCGAGCCGCTCCGCGATGCCTTCTTCGATGCGCTGGCGCGCGACTTCAACACGCCCGAGGCGCTTGCCGCTGCTCAACGAGTGGCTGCGTGCAGCCGGCGCCACCGGCGAGGCCGCGGGCGACTCCCACCTGCGCGAGATGCTCTCCGTGCTCGGCCTGGAGACCCTCCTGGCGCCCGTCGCGGAGGCGCCGGAGGAGGTGCGGGAGCTGGCCGAGCAGCGCGAGCAGGCGCGGGCGGCGCGGGACTTCGCCGCCGCCGATGAGCTGCGCGAGAAGATCGCCGCGCTCGGGTGGGAGGTCCGCGACGGCGCGCAGGGCTTCGAGCTGCTGCCGCTGTGATCCTCTACGGGCGCAACCCCGTCCGCGAGGCGCTGCGCGGGCCGGCGGCGGCACGCGGTCAAGCGAGCTGTGGGTCAGCGGCGGGGCGGCGCGGGAGCCGTGGCTGGCGGGGCATCGAGTTCCGCACCGCGAGCGCCGAGGAGATCCAGGCTCGCTGCGGCTCGGAGGCCCATCAGGGGATCTGCGCAGAGGCCGGGCCCTATCCCTACGCCGGCGCGTCCGAGCTGCTGGCCGGCCCCGAGCCGCTGCTGGTGGCGCTCGACCAGGTCCAGGACCCGCAGAACCTCGGCTCGATCTGCCGCACCGCCGAGTGCGCGGGCGCGGCGGGCCTGGTGATCCCCGAGCGGCGCGCCGCCGAGGTCACCCCCGCCGTCTGCAAGGCCTCGGCCGGCGCCGTCGAGCACCTGCCCGTGGCGCGTGTGCGCAACCTCGCCGACTTCCTCGGCGAAGCCCGCAAGGCCGGCTGCTGGTCCTACGGGGCGAGCGGCGGTGACGAGGGAGGGCGCTCGCCGGTGCCCTACGACAGGCCCGACTACAGCGGCGCAGGCGTCGTGCTCGTGCTCGGCAGCGAGGGCTCCGGGCTGCGTCCCCGTGTGGCCGCGGTCTGCGACGAGCTGATCGCGCTGCCGCTGCGCGGGCGGGTCGAGTCGCTGGGGGTCGCAGCGGCAAGCGCCGCGCTGCTGTACGAGATCTTGCAAAAAAGGGTTGACAGCTCTTCATAACTGTGCGAGTCTGCCGCGCATAACGCTGTACCTAAGGTTGAGAAGCCTTAGGAATTGAATAGCTTTGGCGCCAGGGGAGGAGTGCGCCACTGAGCAAACACCCGGGTCCACCAGGGAGGTGGTCCCAAGAAAGGATGGATCTGCTCGTGGCACGTATCTCCCACAACCCTAACTCTGAACCTAAGGTCGAGGATGACTTCCTGATCGCCCTGGCTAAGCAGGGGGACCGCAATGCCTACGACCGTCTCGTCCGCCGCTATCACGGCTTCGTGCGGCTCAAGGCCTCCTCGTACTTCCTCGCCGGCGGCGACGCCGACGACCTGATCCAGGAGGGGCTGGTCGGCCTCTACAAGGCGATCCGCGACTTCCGCACCGATCGCGAGTCGAGCTTTCGCAACTTCGCCGAGCTCTGCATCACGCGGCAGATCATCACGGCCGTCAAGACGGCCACCCGCAACAAGCACACGCCGCTCAACCAGTACGTGTCCTTCTCCTCAACTCCGGCCGGCTCCGGTGACGAGGTGCCGACGCTCGACCAGATGCTGCCCGGCCCGACCGTCCACGACCCGGTCAACCAGGTGATCTCCTCAGAGGAGCTGCGCTCGCTCGTCGGCTGCTTGTCGACGGCGCTGTCGGAGCTCGAGAGCCGGGTGCTGTCGCTGTACCTCGACGGCTACTCCTACGAGCAGGTCGGCGAGCGCCTGAGCTGCGACACGAAGACCGTCGACAACGCGTTGCAGCGCGTCAAGCGCAAGGTCGGGGCGCACCTCGACTCGCGCGCCGTCGCCGCCTGAGCGGCGACGGCCCGGCATAGGGGAGCCGAGGGGCCTCCGCGGCTGCGGGGCGCTCGCGGCGGCGCAGGCCGGACCGGGGGCCCGCTGGAGGCGGCGCTCCCGTGCGCCAGATCACACACCGGCGCCCTCCGGCATCGTTACGATCGGCGCAAAGGCCGGGGGGATCGCCCAACCGAGCCCTGAAGCTCTCAACCAGAGACCGAAAGGAAGCGCCGATGGACACCTACGTGATCCTGCGCCGGGGGGCCTGGGGCTCGCCCGAGGAGCTCGAGCAGATCGCCGCCCGCTCGAAACAGATCGGTGACGAGGAGATGGGGGACGACATTCGCTGGCTTCGCAGCTACGTGATCAACGAGCCCGACGGTCGCCTAGGCACCGTGTGCGTCTACCAGGCCAGCAGTCCCGAGGCGATCCGCGACCATGCCGCACGCGTGGGCATGCCCGCGGACGAGGTGATCGCGGTCGCCGACACCGTGGTCGTCCGACCCGACCCGGTCGCCGCCTAGCGAGGGGCGCCTCGCCCCGGGAACGGCTGCGGCCGCCTCTCCGGGCGGCCGCAGCGCATCATCGAGGTTTACGCTCCCCGGCGTCCCTGGGGCCCTAGACCTGGCCTTCGGGGGGCAGGGTGCCGTTGCCGGGGGACTCGGCGGGGACCTTCGCCGAGGGGATCGGCGTGACGGTCGTCGGGAACGTCGTGCTGGCCGTTCCGCCGTTCTCGGAGTCACCGGGGATCTTCACCCGCAGCACGTAGCCGCCGGGCGCGAAGAAGGTCCGCGTGATCGAGTACGTCCCGTCGGCGGCGACCGTGCCGATCGCCACGACGTGGAAGTTCGACCCCGACGGGTTCAGCTTCTCCAGGTAGATCTGGTGGCCGGCCTTGGCCGGCGTCACGGTGCCCGCGAACGTCAGCGGCTGCCCGGAGGGCACCGAGGTCGCCGAGGGTGCGGCGGTGAGGATGTATTTGACGCCCTCATAGAGCACGGCCGAGCTGCGCCCGCCGCCCTGCACGCGGTAGAAGGTGCTCTGGGTCGGCGACTGCGCCGGGAACGAGTATTTGCCCGTGCCGTCGGTCGTCGCGGTCGTGACCGGCGCGTATTTGCCGTGGGCGCCGTGGCCCATCAGCGTGACGGCCGTGTTCGGCTCGCCGGCCACGATCCCGCTGATCACGGTGGAGCCGCCGAAGGCCAGCGGGTCCTGGGCGCTTTCGATCGTCAGCGACGGGTTCTGGGCCTGCGAGATCACGTAGCTGAGCACGTTCGACGGGCTCGCCACGTTGCGGTGGTTGGAGCGCACCACGACGCGGATACTCGACGCGCCGGGCACCGCAAAGGCATGCGTGATCGAGAAGTTCCCGTTCGTGTCGACCAGTACGGGCCGGGCGATCTCGTGCCATTCGTTGCCCTTGATCGCGTTCTCGCGCTGCAGCACGACGGTCGCGCCAGGGTCCCGGGGACTGACCGTGCCGCTGAACGTGACGGCGTTGCGGCGACCCGTGTGGATGCCGGAGAACAGCGTTTTCGTTTCCGGCGGGCCGGTCAGGGTCACCTGCGCAGCCACCCTGACGTTGCGCTCGCGGCTGCGGGCGGCGCCGATCGCCGCGTAGAAGGATGAGTTGTTCGTGAGCGGGCCCGTGGTGAGCTGGTAGGCCCCTTCTTTGGTCGTGGTCGTGGTGCCCGCGATGCTGAAGCCCGGGCTGCCCGCGGCGCGCTCGTAGAGCGTCACCGGCTGTTCGGCGGCGGCTGCACCGCCGCACGTGCCGAGCCCCGAGGCGAGCGCCGGTTCGCCGCTCGTGACCAGCCGCGGCGCGACGCTGAGTGTCACCTTGCAGACACCCGAGTGGGCGGCATGCTTGAGGGCGTTGTGGCGATGGTTGTGAGCCGCCGCCGCTCCGGCCGGAGCCAGCGCCAGCAGGGCTGCCGCGGCCGTCATGGCCTTGGCCAGCTTGGGTGAACGCATTTGTGCCTTCTCCTTGTCGGAAGTCGTTTTCTCGTCCCTCCGACCCCCCCAACCCGCGTCTGCGGGAATCGATGCGGTGGCCTCGACGATCGTCCGGAGCGTGCACGAGATCGCCCGCCGGGCCCGGCGCGCGGGTCTGTAGGTTTCACCGCACGGTGGGGGCGCGGTGAGGCTTAGGCGGGCCCGCGGGCCGCGGCCGGGCGCGAGCTGCCGAGCGTGAGCTGGGTCAGCGACGCGCCGCCGTCGACCGCGATCGTCTGTCCGTTGACCTGCGCAGCCTCCGCGCTCGCCAGGAAAGACACCGCCGCGGCGATCTCGGCCGGCTCGACGAGCCGCCCCGCCGGGGCCCCGGCGAGCGCCCGCTCACGGACCTCCTCGGGCATCGCCAGAACCTGCTCGGTGGCGACCAGGCCGGGCAGGATCGCGTTGACCGTGATCCCGCGGGCGGCGTTCTCGACGGCCAGCGTGCGGACCATGCCGAGCTGCCCGGCCTTCGAGGCCGCGTAGGCGACCTGTCCCGGCAGGCCGCCCAGGGCGGCCACGCTCGAGATCACCACGATCCGGCCATGGCGCCGCTCGCGCATGCCTCCGATGCAGGCCTGGATCGTGCGGAAGGCACCCGTGAGGTTGACGTCGATGTCGAGCTGCCACTGCTCGGCGGTCATGCGATGGGCCGGTGCGATCGTGCTCGTCACACCGGCGTTGGCCACGCACACGTCGATGTCACCGAGCGGCGGGAACTCGTCCCGGGCCACGTCCAGGGCGAGGTCGCAGCCCTCACGGCGGTCGAGCCTCAGCACCTCCATCCCGTCGCCGGCAAGGCGCGCCGCGATCGCCGCGCCGATCCCTCGCGCCGCGCCCGTGACGAGCGCCCTGGCCTGCTGGGTCACAATTGCCCTCCGACGATCATCGAAGGAGGGAACGATGACAGACCGCTGGTTTACCGATGAGGAGCTCGCGGAGCTCTCGCGGCCGACGATGGATCGCGCGATCGAGGCGATCGACGCGGGCGAGCTCGATGCCGCCAGACGGCTGTGCGGGGAGATGAAGCACGAGTGGCAGATGCTCCACGACCTGATGGCCGCGGGCGTGCTCGACCTCGTCTCCTTCATCCAGCAGCGCCTCGGCGAGGAGGGCGTGGCCGAAGCTTGGACGGAGTCGATGAACCGTGGCTGGCGGCGCCACCACGACGCGATCGTCTCGCTGCAACGGCGCGATCTCGTGGAGCTCCTCGCCGCCACCTGGCGCGCGCACTCCTGCTCGGGCGTCGGGCCGAACCCGGGCAGCTTCACGATCACCGAGGACGAGCAGAAGGTGACGTTCTCGATGAACCCCTGCGGGTCCGGCCAGCGCCTGGTCCGCAACGGCGCCTACGAGGGGCTGCCCGACGGCGGCCTCACGCGCGAGGCCCACGACTGGTCCTTCGGGCGCAAGGGCCTGCCGCTCTACTGCACGCACTGCTCCTTCATGAACGAGTCGCTTCCGATCCAGTGGTCGGGCTACCCGCTCTACCCCTCGGAGCCGCCCCAGGACTACGCGAAGGACCCCTGCACGTGGTACTGGTACAAGGACCCCGACGACATTCCCGAGGGCCATTGGCGCCGCTACGGGGCGGTCAAGCCAGAGCGACAGTCGCCGGCCTGAGCCGGTCGTCTACGGCTCGATCACGTTGTTCGGGTCGGGCTGCTCCTCCGCCGGCCCTTGGCTGTAGTCGCCGAAGGGCCCGTCCCGGCGGCCGACGGCGGCGCTGACGCCCTCCTGCTCGGCGAGGGCGATGAACCCGCCCGCCTCGGGCGTGTTCCGCATCAGCCCGTCGAGGATCGGCCCGAGCGTCTGAGTCGAGGCGAGGCCCATGTTCTCGTAGGCCTGGTTGACGATCAGCTTCATCGCCGTCAGCTGGGAGAGGGGGATCGCCGCGAGCCGCTCTGCCTCGGCGGCGACCGTCTGCTCGAGCTCGGCGAAGGGCACCGCGCGGTTGATCAGCTCGGCCTGTGCCGCTTCCGCGCCCGACAGGGGCCGGCCCGTCAGCGCGTATTCCTTGGCCTTCGTGAGGCCGAGGCGGTAGAGCCACATGCCGGTCAGGTAGGAGCCCCACATGCGCGAGTAGGGAGTGCCGATGCGGGCGTCCTCGCTCGCGATCACGAGGTCGGCGCACAGCGCCATGTCGCTGCCCCCGCCCACGCACCAGCCGTGGACCTGGGCGATCACGGGCTTCGGGGAGCGCCACAGGCTCATGAACTTGGGCACCGGCCCGCTGGCCGGCGAGGTCGCCATCGCGAAGTCCTTGCCGGGGTCCCAACGTCCGTCCGTCGTCATCGCCTCGTCCCAGTGGTGAAAGCCCCCGCCGAAGTCGAAGCCGGCGCAGAACGCCCGCCCGGCGCCACGCAGCACGATCACCTTGACGGCGCCGTCGAGGGAGGCACGATCGACGGCGTCCTGCAGCTCGTCGGGCATCGGCGGCACGATCGTGTTGAGCCGCTCGGGCCGGTTCAGGGTGATCGTCGCGATCGGGCCGTCGATCTTGAAGAGCACCGTCTCGTAGGGCATCTCGGGGCCTCCTGGAGGGTGGACGGCGGCGATGCTATTCGCTCGCGGTGCCCGCGCATCGCCCGCGGGCCGGCTCCTCACTCGCGGCCGGACAGCGCGTCGACGAGCGCGCCCAGCCGGGACGGGCGCCCGCTGCGCCGCTCGGCGGCGTCGGCCCGGCGGTACAGGGCGTAGACGGCGTGGATCGCCGCCCAGCGCAGCGGCTCGGGCTCCCAGCGGCGCTGGCGGTGGCCGACCCAGGGCAGCCCGGTGAGCTCGCTGGACTCACCCAGCAGGAGGTCGCGCAGGGTGCGCCCCGCGAGGTTCGAGGCGGCCACGCCCTCGCCGACGTAGCCCCCGGCCCAGGCGAGCCCGCTGGCCGGGTCCGCCGCCACCGAGGGGCACCAGTCCCTGGGGACGCCCAGCACTCCCGACCAGGCGTGGGCCAGCTCGGCGCCCCGGGCCGCCGGGAACATCGCCAGCAGCTTCTCATGCAGGCTCCGCACCGTGCTCGCGGCCGTCCGGCCCGCGCCGTCGGTGCGGGAGCCGTAGCGGTAGGGCGCGCCGCGGCCGCCGATCGCGATGCGCCCGTCGGCCGTGCGCTGCAGGTAGACGTAGACATGGGCGCCGTCACCGAGCGTCTCCGCGCCCTCCCAGCCGATCCGCTCCCAGGCCTCGGCGGGCAACGGCTCGGTGATGATCATCGAGCTGTTCATCGGCACCAGCGCCCGGCGCAGCCCGCGCAGGGTCGCCGTGTAGCCCTCGGTCGCCCGCACCACCCAGGGTGCCGAGACCGTTCCCCGCAGTGTCCGCGCCTCGCCCGGGGCGATCTCAAGCGCCGGCGTGCGCTCGTAGATCTCGACGCCGAGCCCCTCGACAGCCGCGGCCAGGCCGACCACGAGCTTCGCCGGGTGCAGCCGGGCCACGTGCGGCGAGAAGGCGCCGCCGAGGGCTCCGGCCACGCGAACCCGTTCGCCGAGCTCATCGGCTCCCAGCTCACGCAGGTCGGCCTCGCCGACGCCCAGGACGCGTGCTGCCTCGATCTCCTCGCGCAGGCGCGCCAGCTGAGCGCGGTCGAGGGCCACGGTCAGGTTGCCCCCATGGACGAGATCGGCCTCGATCCCGTGCTCGGCGGCGACGCCTGCCACCTCCTCGACGGTGTCGAACATCGCCCGCTGCATGGCCCGGTAGCCCGCCGTGTCCCCGCCGCGGGCGTAGGCCCGCGGGGGGCCCGAGAAGAACCCCGACAGCCAGCCGCCGTTGCGGCCCGAGGCGCCGTATCCGGCCTGCTCGGCCTCGAGGATCACCACTCGCATTGAGGGTCGGGCACGCTTCAGGTAGTAGGCGGTCCACAGGCCCGTGAAGCCCGCTCCGACGATCGCCACGTCGGCCTGGGCGGGGCCGGGCAGCGACGGGCGAGGCGCGGGCGGCCCGCCCAGCGACCGCCACCAGAAACCGAGCTCGCCCGTTCGCATTTTGCGAGCCTAGTCGCGCGGGCGCCAATCGCCGCGGATCGGGGTTATCATCGACGCGTCCGCACTGGGAGGCGGGTACCGGAGAGGGAGGATCGCAATGGAGGCCGCAGTTTCAGGAACGGCAGGCCGGGAGGGCACAGCGGCTGCGGCCGCGACGATCGCCGAGGCGTTCCGGATCACCTCTGCGCAGCGCGCGCAGGAGGTCGCGATCCGCACCAAGGACGACGCCTTCACGATCACCTGGGGGGAATTGCGCGAACGCGTCGACGCCCTCGCGGGTGGCCTGTACGGGCTCGGCTTGCGCCGCGGCGACACGCTCGCCCTGATGATCGGCAACCGCCCCGAGTTCCACCTCTGCGACATCGCCGCGATGATGGTCGGGGCCGCGCCGTTCTCGATCTACAGCACCTACACCGCCGAGCAGATCGCCTACCTCGTCGGCGATGCCGAAGCGCGCATCCTGATCTGCGAGCAGCAGTACCTCGACCGCGTTCTCGAGGCCCGCTCGTCGCTGCCCGGCCTCGAGCACGTGATCGTGATCGACGGCGAGGCGCCCGAGGGCACGACCGCGCTCGCCGACGTCGAGGGTGCGGAGGTGGACTTCGACGTCGAGGCCTCGGTGGCGCAGCTGCAGTCGAGCGACGTTCTGACCCTGATCTACACGTCCGGCACGACCGGGCCGCCTAAGGGCGTGCAGCTGGTTCACCGCAACCTGATCGCCGCCTGCGAGGGCCTGGAGGAGTTGATCGAGTTCCCGCGCGATGGCCGCGTGATCTCGTGGCTGCCCTCTGCCCACATCGCCGAGCGCAACGCCCACCACTACCTGCCGATCATCTACGGGCTGCAGATCACCTGCTGCGAGGACCCGCGCCAGGTGCTCTCCTATCTGCCCGAAGTGCGACCCAGCTGGTTCTTCGCCGTGCCCCGCATCTGGGAGAAGCTCAAGGCCGGCCTCGAGACGATGCTCGCCTCCCAGCCGGAGGAGCAGCGGGCCAAGGTCGAGGGAGCGATCGCGGCGGCGACTCGCAAGGTGCGCCTGGAGCAGGCGGGGGAGGAGGTTCCGCCGGAGCTGGCCGAGGAGGTCGAGCGTGCCGACAGGGAGATCTTCGCGGGACTGCGCTCGATGCTCGGGCTCGACCAGGTCGAGGCGATCAACGTCGGGGCGGCCCCCACGCCGGTCGAGGTGCTCGAGTTCTTCCACGCGATCGGCCTGCCCCTGGCCGAGCTGTGGGGCATGAGCGAGACCTGCGGGGCGGGGAGCGTGAACCCGCCCGACAAGATCCGGATCGGCACCGTCGGACCCGCCGCGCCCGGGGTGGAGCTGAAGCTGGACAGCGATGGCGAGGTGCTGATCCGCTCGGACGTCGTGATGACGGGCTACCGCAACCTGCCGGAGAAGACGGCCGAAGCGTTCACCGAGGACGGCTTCCTGCGCACGGGCGACATCGGCGAGTTCGACGAGGAGGGCTACCTGCGGATCGTCGACCGCAAGAAGGAGCTGATCATCAGCGCGGCGGGGAAGAACATGTCGCCGGCCAACATCGAGGCAACGCTGAAGACGGCCTCGCCGCTGATCGGTCAGGCCTGCTGCATCGGTGACGCTCGCGCCTACAACACGGCCCTGATCGTGCTGGACGCGGACTTCGCGCCCGTGTGGGCCGCTCAGCAGGGCATCGAGGACAACTCGCTGGAGGGGCTCGCCTCCGACGAGCGCGTCCGCGCGGCCGTGGCCGAGGGCGTCGAGGCCGCCAACGCCAAGCTCGCCAAAGTCGAACAGATCAAGAAGTTCTCGATCGTGCCCGGGGACTGGCTGCCGGGCGGCGATGAGTTGACGCCGACGATGAAGCTGAAGCGCAAGCCGATCGCCGCGAAGTACGACGCGACGATCGAGTCGATGTACGCGGGCTAGGCGCGGAAACGGCCGGTGGGCGTCGAGCGCAGGGAGCTGCGCTTCCCGTCCGCGGGAGATGCCTGCGCGGTGTGGCTCTACCGCCCGCAGGCAGACGGGCCCGCGCCGTGCGTGGTGATGGCGAACGGCTTCTCCCTGACGCGCCACGACGGCCTGCCGGCCTACGCCGAGCGGCTGGCTTCGGCGGGCGCCGCCGTGCTCGCCTTCGACTACCGCTACCTGGGCGATTCGGCCGGCCAGCCACGCCAGCGCCTGCGCACCGCTGCGCAGATGCAGGACTGGCGGGCGGCGGTCGCCTACGCCCGTACGCTCGAGGGCGTAGACGAGCGGAGGATTGTGCTGTGGGGCTTCTCCCTCGGTGGCGGCCACGCCGTCGAAACGGCCGCCGCCGACCCGCGGATCGCGGCGACGCTCGCCCTCTGCCCGATGCTCGACGGTTTTGCCCGCGTGATGGCGACGCCGGCCAGGCTGCGCGCCTGGCTGATCCCCCGCGCGCTCGTCGCTCAGCTCGGCGGGCACGACCTGGTTCCGGTTGCCGCGCAGCCGGGCGGGCGGGCGGCGATGACGCTGCCCGGCGAGGCGGAGGGCTTCGCGGCCGTGGTCGGGCCGGGCTCGCCCTGGCGCAACGAGATCTCCCCGGCGATCTTCCTCAGCGTCGGCCTGCACCGCCCGGTGCGGCGGGCGAGGGCGGTCTCATCGCCGGTGTGGCTGGGCCTCGGCGAGCGCGACGTGACCGTGTCGGCGAAGGCGATCGAGCGCTTCGCCGAGCGCGCCGTGAGCGCAGAGCTGCAGCGCTACCCCTACGAGCACTTCGGCGCCTTCATCGGCGGGGCGCCCGACCGGGTGGCCGCCGACCAGATCGACTTCCTGCGGCGCCGGGGAGTGCTCGCCGCGAGCTGACGGGACGCCGGCGGGGCCTGACCGCGAAGGCCTGGCCCCGCCCGGCGGCTCGCCCTATTTTTTCTTTTTTTCCTTCGGGGGCTTGGCGTATTTGAGCGCGAAGGCATCGAGCGTCTGCTCGAAGTCGCCGCTCATGACCGCCTTGTTGTGGCCGGCTCCGGAAGGCAGGCCGGCGAGAATGTTCACGAGCAGGGTGAGCCCGCAGTTCTTCGCCGCCGGCACGGCGAAGGACGTGTCTTCGAGCGTCACGTCCGAGATCTTGGTGATTTTCCCTTTGGCGAGGTTGCTGACCGTGCCTTTCTTCGTCGTCGCCAGATGGAGCACGACCGGTTCGGCGTCGGAACCGATCGAGCATTCGTCGCCGAGCAGGGGGTTGTCGAGTTTGATCTTCAGGGGGAGGACCACGGCGGTGCCTCCACCTTCGGCGAGGAAGAACTGGTTCACCTGGATCCCCGTGGGGGGCCCGGCGATCGTGGCGGTCGCGGTGACTTCGCCGGTGATCCCTTCGAGCAGGCCGATCCCGAGCAGGCCGCCCGGCACCTTCTGGGGCGGGCTGATCAGCGTGTTGCCGTCCCGCGCCGGGATCAGGGGCTGGGTCTGCAGAGAGCTGAAGGCGAGCCCTCCCTGGAGGGTGATGGGCTTTACGATCGGCACGTCCTTGGAGCCCATCTTGAATTCGCCCGACGTCGTGTGGGCGACCGTGCAGACGCCCGCGGTCGCCTCGGGGCAGTCGAGGAACTCGGCGAATTCTTCCTTCAGCTGGCCGTTGGCCAGGGCCGGCGGTGCCCCTGCTCCGAGCAGGGCGCACAACAGGGTGGCGGCGAGGGCCGCCGGCAGGCCGCGAGCGGCGCCGCGCTTGGAAAAGCGCCTCCTCCTCATGTCTCTCTCCTTTGCCTGGGTCGGGCAGACGACGACGGGCTTCTCGAGTCCCGGAGGACCTCCAGCGAGCCCGTGCCTCGTGCGAGGCCGGTGTCGCATCGCGGGCACACCTTCGCCCGGCCCTCCAGGGACAGGTCTAACACGAAGGTACTCTCGTGTCAACCCATTGGACATCAGACGGGCCCCGCGACGGGCTGCGGATCCGGGGGCGGAGGGCTGCGGATGGCCGGGCAGGGCGCGGCTGCGGATCCGGTGCAGGGGGCGCGACGAGCCGGAGGGCCCCCCGGCCCCACCGGCCCGCCTGCCTCCCTGCGGCCGCGCCCTCTAAACGGCAGGAGCCCCGCGTCGTGCGCGAGGCCCCTGGCGCTGACGTCGTGTTCCTGGAGGGGGAATCGACTGGCCTTACAACGCACGAGGGACGCCAAGGTTGGGGCGGGGCAAAAAAGTTTCTCGAGGGCGTGTCGGTGCGCTGGGCGGCGCCGGCGCGGGAACGCGGAGTGGGCAGGGCCGGGAACCGCAGAGGCCCCGCCCGGGCGGGGCCTCTGGGCCACCTCTCGGACGGGATCGATACTGAGAGGCAGTCGGGATCCTCTGGCGCGCGACCGTCTTAAGAACGGTCGCTGGAGCAGAAGGTTGGAGGGTGAGGCGGCCCTCAGCATCGGGGCGGTGACAACATTCAACCTGTCAGAATCCGCTCAACAGCAGCCAGCCCTCGGAGGAGGGGGAGATGTCAGCACGTTGCAGAATCCCACTGGTGGCAGCGGCTCTAGCGTTGGCGATCTCGGCGGGCACGGCCAGCGGCGGCACCACACACGGCCAGGTGGCCGGCTGGATCCTCTTTGTGGGCGGGCCAAGTCGATCGATCCAGGCCCGGCGGTTGGACGGCAAGGTAGTTGTGCGTAACGCAAGCGGGGATGTCGTTCGCCGCATCCGCGCGACCAAACGGCAAGGCTTTGCGGTGGCGCTCTCGCCGGGACGCTACGAGTTGAGCCCAATCGTGATCGGCACGGAAGGAAGGCGGCTGGAAGCTTGCCCAGTCGAGACGAAGGTCACCGTCCGCGCTGGTAAGAACACAGGGCCGGTAAATCTTGGCGTTGACTGCCGAGTGCCTTGAGCAGCCGTCACCTCACGAGGCTCGGCGGGGCAGTCTCACGGCTATCGCAGACTAAGGCGCAAGCCGAGGGGCGGCCGAACACCGTCGCGTCTCCGCCGTCGCCGGCGACCCGAGAGTTTCACTGCCGAAGGTAGCCGCGGGCGTTCACGACGAGCAGCACGCCGAAGATCGCGGCCAGGACCCACACACCGTTGATGACGTTGAGCACGAAGAACAACAACGATACGCAGGCTCCGAGGAGCAGCATCGGGCGGCGGCGTCGAACCATCGCCTGAGCATAGTCCCACCGACGCCGCCAACCACCGTGGAGACCCTCGGCGCAGCACGGCCACGGAAGACCGGCTACTACATGGCGTCGCGTGGCTGTAGACGACGTGGTCCGGGTCATCATGCGGCCGCAGCCGCCTGGGACGCCGTGCCGGTCTCGGCCGCTGGGGCCGGCTCTTTGGACGACCCAGCTGGAGCGGTCGGTATCCGCCGGCTGAATGCCAGTCCGATCAACGCGAAGATGGCGAGTATCGAGAGCGCCTCGCGCAGGCCGTCGAGGCGCGCTTTCGCGTTTTCTTCGACGATCGCGTCTGTGGCCCGAGGCGGCACGTGGGCCTTGTTGAGCCCGTCCTTCAATTGCTTGTCGGAGATGAAGGGGACGCCGCCTGCGAGCTGGGTCGTAGCCTGCGATTTCACCCGCGCGGGAACGGCGGAGTTCTGCTGCACCCCTGTCAGGAACGAGGTGCTCAGCGCGGCGATGACGATCGCGCCCGTCAGCGCGGTGCCCATGGAGATGCCGAGGTTGCTGATCGTGTTCTGCAGGCCGCCCACGGCGCTGCTCTGCTCATCGGGAACGGATGAGACGGTGACGGCCCCGAGCTGGGAGGACAGCGCCCCGATGCCGAGGCCGACGAGCAGCATCGGGAACGTGGTTATCTCCGGTCCCGCGCCTTCCTGGAGCAGGGCGATCAAGATCACGAGGCCGGAAAACATCGCGATGAAGCCGAGCCGGACCACCCGGCGCGGCGATGCTTTGGGGAAGAGCTTGGGGATGCCGGCTGCCGCGAGGATCAGCGCGATCGACAGCGGCAGGAACCTCACCCCTGTCTGGATCGCGGAGAGCCCGAGGGCGACGGACAGGAACAGCGGCACGGCGAAGGCCACGCCGCTTTGCACGAAGAACTGAAAGAAGAACGAGTTCAGGCCGCCGCGCAGCACGTGGACCTGAAGGATCTTGGGGTCGATGAGCGGCTCGCCGCCGCGGGCGAGCACCCGATCCTCCCATTCGATGAACAGATAGATGACCAGAGCGCCCGCGAGCATCAGCCAGATCACGGGCGAGAGCCCGATCCATTCGGGAGCTCCCGGTTTGGGTTTGACGAAGCCCCACACGCCCGAGCGCAGGACACCAAAGACGATCAGCCCGAGGCCGAGCGCCGACAGCGCCGTGCCCACGAGATCCAGGTGTCCCCCCTTCTCACGCGGCCCCTCGGGTATCCGGCGTGCGAGGACGAGGATCGCCAGTACGATCGCGACCTCGCCCGCGAATACCCAGCGCCATGAGAGGTAGGTGGTGAACAGGCCGCCGATGATCGGGCCGACCCCGATCGCGATCGCGGTAGCCGCGGCGATCAGCCCGTAGGCGCGCGGCCGTTCGTCGGCTGCGTAGTTGACCGCCACCAGCGCGACGATCGACGGCAGGATCAGCACGGCCCCGATGCCCTCGAGGCAGGACCATCCGAGCAGCAGCACTCCGAGGCTCGTGGAGATCGCCGTGATGAACGACCCGCAGCCGTAGATCACGCACCCGATCGCGAACGCGCGCTTGCGCCCGATGATCTGCCCGATCTTCCCGCCGGTGATCATGAATGCGGCCATCACCAGCGTGTAGAGCGTGATCGCTGTCTGGATCCCGGTGACGCTCGTGCCGACGTCCTTGGCGACCGTCGCGATCGACACGTTCATCACCGAGCTGTCGAGCATCATCAGGAACTGGCCCGCGCACAGCGTCAGCAGAACGCCGCCAGCCACCACCGCCGTTGCCTTACTCGACACCGTGTTCATCGCTCGTGTGCGACGTGATGTGGGAGCGCCGGCCGGCGGGGCCGGCACGCTTTCGGCCGGCGATTCGTCACAGACATGACGCCCGGCCGACTGAGGATGAACGACGTCATGATGAGCGCCCTGAGAACGTCGCGGTCGCTGAGCGGCTATTGCCTGCTCAGGGTGCGTTCTGCCATCCCGGCGTTCTCGGCGATGAGGTAGACGAAGACGCCGAAGAACGGCAGCACGATGATGAAGATGATCCACAGGACCTTGGTCCATCCGGACTCATCGCGGCGACGGAAGATGTCGGCGAACACAACGAAGAGAAGGTAGAGCCAGATCACGAGCCCCATGAAGATGAACAGCGTCCACAGGACTTCGAGGAACGGGTAGCTGGAGGCCAGGATCATGGTGTCTTCCTTGTCGATCGAGGGGGAACGGGAACAGTGCAGTTCGGCAAACCGTTGCGAGTACTCGGATCGCGCGTCTGCGTCAAGGTGTTTGTGGTGCAACCATCAGCACGGGCCACCCGGTGAGCACCCGGCGGCTGCAGACCGGAACGCATTAGCGGGCCGCACGCCGGCGCGAGCGCCGCCTGACACCGCACACCGACACTGGGCTCAGCGGCCGACCGATCGGGTCGATGAACAGCGAGCAGGGGCCCGTCGAAGCGGGCATTGCGCCTTCGAGCACGGCCACGTCGTAGGTGAGCGTCTCGCCGTCCAAGCTCGGGTTCGTGAGCGTCACCACCACGTCCTCGGGCGTCTCGTCCTGGGAGGCCAGGAACGAGAGCACAGCGTTCGGGGGATCTTCAAGGAAGCTGTTGTCACCGTCTCCCCAGCCCTCCACGAACTGGGCGGAGGTGAGGTGACCTACGATGCGCTCGGGCCGGTCAGAGAACATCAGCGTTGAGGGTGCGAGCCCTTGCAGTGTTATCGAGCCGTCGGTGCTCGTCACGCCCTGCGCACTCTGGACATACAGCGCCTCGAACTGGTCGGGCTGAGCTGTTGCTTCTGGTGACACTTGGGTCTCCTCGATCGTGGGTTTGGCTGATACCCTCCGCGGGGGCATCAGAGCCCCGTCTCAGCGGCAATGCGGCCCGATTCGGCGGCATCGGTCAGGGCTTTGTAGTCGCGCTCGTTCTGTTCGGCGTAGGCGTGGGAGAACTCGACGATTGCGCGGTCGAAGGCGGCGCTCTTGCCGAGGTAGGCGGCGATCGCGATCCGGTCGCCGCTGCGGGCGTGTGCGCGTGCGAGCGTCCAGCCGCATAGGCGACCGTAGGTAGCCATGCCGCTCGGAACCATCTGTTCGACTTCGGCCGAGCCCTTCCAGTCCTTCAGCTGGCGCCCGTAGAAGTCGCGGGCCTTGTCGTCGAGCCCTGACTCGACGTGCAGCCAGCCGAGGAAGATGTCGCTGGAGGCCTGCATGAGGCGCTGTCCGGTGACGACTCGCTCGCCGTGGTTCTCGAACTCGCTGGCCTCGAGGAACTCCTCGAGCACCGAGGCCTCCGCCTCCTTCAGCTGCAGGAACAGCGGGTCCTGGCCGTCGCGTCCGACGAGCAAGGCGATCCAGGCGCGTGTGCCGACGCTGCCGACGCCGACCACCTTGCGCGCGAAGTCGACCAGCTGGAACTCCTCGAGCAGGACGCGCCGGTCGTGTTGGAGCGTGGCGCGGTAGGAACTCAGGGTCCCGCGCAGCGCGTCGAACATTTCGTCGCGTTCGATGCCCTGCGCGAGTTCGTCGATCGGGACGATCAGGGGCGGTTCGGCCACGATGCGCGCCTGCCCGTCGACCTCGCGGGTGAGCTTGGAGAACGCGGACATGCTGTCCTTCGTGCGCGCCTTTGCGAGCCCCTTCTCGGCCTGCTTGACCTGCTTGGGCTTGAACTGCGAGCCGAGTTCGGCGATCGCCGCCTCGACGTCCAGGTGCGCGTACCAGACCCCCAGGTTCTTCATGGCGGCGAAACCTGCCATCGCCGTGCGGTACTCGGCGACGGTGTCGAGCACGATCCGCTCTTGGTCCTTGACCGGGAAGCCGTTGTACTGCGCTGCGATGAGCATGCTCACCGCCAGGCGCTTGACGTCCCACTCCCACGGCCCGGGCAGTGTCTCGTCGAAGTCGTTGACGTCGAACACCAGCCGCCGCTCGGGCGAGGCGAACACGCCGAAGTTCGACAGGTGCGCATCGCCGCAACACTGCACCTGAAGACCCGTTCGAGGCGTCGCGGCGAGGTCGCTGGCCATGATCAGCGCGGCTCCGCGGTAGAACGTGAAAGGTGAGACCAGCATGCGCCCGTAACGGATCGGGACGAGCTCCGGCACGCGCGTCTTTGCCTGGCGTTCGAGCAGCTTTATCGGGTCAGGGCGCCGGCGCGGCGGCTCATACTCGGCGTGGCTGGAGCGCGGTACCTCGGCCCGAGCCGCCTTTCCGCGGGCCACACGCTCTGCGACGCTCACGTGCTGTACCGCCCCGACCGTACCGTTCCCTTTTGTTGTGGCTGAGCCACGAATCGGGCGAGGCCCACTTGACGACGGGACTGTTGAAGGAGACATCTACGCCTAGGCCTTGTTTGAGGTCTTGGATAGGAGAATGGGCGAGGTGCGGCCAGCCCGATAGGGACGCAAATAAAAGTGGTGGCCACGATCGTGCGCGTTCGCCTGCTCGAGACTGTCCAGGGACGACTGTCATGGGCGATGTCCCCGCGGCGCTTCGGGTTCGTCCTCGCGGAGTGCGTGGTTCGGCTCATATCCGAGCGCGAGCGCAAGCTTCGGCGCGGCTGAGCTGGTCCGAACGATGCCGGCCGACGGGAGGACCGCTATGAGAGTGTCGACGATTTCTGCGTCCGATGCGCCCGCGGCCTGGGCCGCCTGGACAGTCGCGACATAGGACGGGATAGCTCCCTCGATACCGATGAGCACAGCTAGCTTGACGAGCTCACACGTGCGTTGGTCGAGCTCACAGTCGAACCCAGCTCCCTCGCCGCCAGACCTGCTCAAGGATTGGATGAAGCTCTCGTCCCTGAGCGCGATTCTCAACAGCGTGTCTTCGGTCGTAGCCACTGCTCCATTGCAGCGCCGGGACGCCGGGCGAGCATCGGCCATAGAGGTTGAAATCGCACGAAGACAGAGTTCAGCGATCTGGGCTGGTCGCCAGGGCGTACCGCCACGTGCTGCCGGCACCCCACGGTAAGTAGTTTCACGCAGGGATCGCGCGGAGAAGTTCGCTAAACGGGGGCGATCGGTTCCGTACTCTGCTTGAGAGTGGATGTAATGCTGAGTCACAGGGGGCAGAGACGATCTCGGTTTCGGGGCTAAGTGACAGGGTGGGTGCGCCGCAGCCGGACGTTCAGGTGCCAATGCGGATCACTTCAGGGGGACCACGGCTCCATCCGGACTTGGTCCCGCGGACTGCGCTACTGCGGCGATTGGCCCATCAAACGGAGCCCGTCGTGGCGATCTTCGCGCCGGCGGGGTACGGAAAGACGACCCTGCTCGCGCAAGCATCGGAGTTAGATGGTCGGCGCTTCGGGTGGATCTCGCTCGAGGACGCCGACAATGATCCCGTCGTCCTTGCGACCCATCTCGCACAGGCTCTTAGTTGGGCCAGCAGCGGTGATCCGACGACCTTCGACGCCGGTAGCAACCCGCCTCACGCGCTTTGGTCGACGACGCTCCCGCGGCTTCGAGCGGCCTTCATCTCGATCGAGCATCCCGTGGTGGTGGTGCTCGACGACTTGCATGTGCTTTGCGAGCGCGATGCCTGCGACGTTCTCACTGCGATCTGCGACTACCTTCCGGCGGGCTCCCAGCTTATGTTCGCGGGCCGCCACGAGCCGCAGTGTTTTCTTGCTCGTGTCCGAGCTGAGCGTCGTGTTGCTGACCTGCAGGTCGATGACCTTGCTCTGGACGTGGTCGAGGCGGGGTCTCTGCTTCGCGCCGCTGGGATCGCTCTCACCGAACAGGAGGTCGCAGAGTTGACGGCCCATACCGAGGGATGGGCCGTCAGCATCTATCTGACAGCGCTCTCCTTGCGTGAGACCGGCAATCGCGATCGGCATGCCGGATCCGAGACCGGCGGAACACCGCGTGAGATCGCGGACTATGTTCAGCTTGAGATCCTGTCAGGCTTACCGCCCGATCAGGTCGAGTTCTTGACGCGGACCGCTGTGCTGGACCGGATGTGCGGGCCGCTGTGCGACGCCGTGCTCAAGCAGACGGGGAGCGCAGCGGTCCTTGAGTCGCTGCAGCGGTCAAACCGCTTGCTCGTGGCGCTCGACCGGCACGGTGAGTGGTACCGCTACCACCACCTCTTCCGTGATCTGCTCGCGCGCGAACTCAACGTCCGCGAGCCAGAGCTGATCCCGACGCTCAACCGCCGCGCAGCTGACTGGAGCGAGAATAATGGTGCGCGGGAGGCGGCGATCGAGTACGCGTTCGCGGGCGACGACGTCAAGCGCGCCGCGACGTTGGTGGCGGTTTGCGCGATCCCCGCGCACCAGGCTGGACGGCTCGAGACGGTACGAAAATGGATCGAGCGTCTATCCGAACGTGCAGCCCCACGACAATATCCGGCGATAGCGGTCCTGGGAGCCTGGTGCGAGGGTCTGTCAGGCCATCCTGTCGAAGCGGAACGTTGGGCGATGGAGGCCAAACAGTGCGACACCGACGAGCCGGCGCCGGATGGAGGCGCGACGATCGAGCCGTGGGTGAGATGCCTTGAAGCGGCCATGTGTCGCCACGGCGTCGACCGTATGAGGATCGACGCTGAGCGAGCGCTTGAGCTGTCCCCCAACTGGAGTTTGCAGCGACCGGTGGCGTCGAACATGCTCGGCGTCGCATTACTTCTCGCAGGTGACAGCGACCAGGCGCATCAGGTCTTCAGCGACAACTCGCAGGCCGCGAAGGAACTCGACATGGCCAGCAACGCCTCGGTCGCTCTCGCTCAGCGCTCGCTACTGGCGGCGGCGGATGGCGACCTCGACACGGCCGAAAAACTCGCCCAGGACGCGGAGCGATGCGTGCTCGAAGGACGGTTTGAGGCGTATCTGCCGAGTGCGACAACCTTCGCCGCGCTGGGCAGGGTCGCGCTACACAGGGGGGAACTCCAGCAGGCGCAAAGGCATCTCGCTGGGGCCGACCGCCTGAGACCGCTGCTGACGTACTTCATGCCGTTCAACGGTGTGCAGGTTCGTCTCGAGCTGGTGCGCGCCCGCATCGCTTTGGGCGACGCCGCGGGTGCAATGATCTTGCAAAGGGAGATCGACCAGCTGTTAAGGCGGGTCCCCGACCTCGGCGTACTCGTCGGGCAGGCCGGCGAACTCCGTGATCGGGTCAACGCGATGCACGCCCTTACCGGTGACTGGACCCCCCTGCTCACCGAGGCTGAGCTGCAAGTGCTACCGCTGTTGGCGACCCATCTCACCATCGCTGAGATCGCTGAGCGGCGATACGTCTCACGAGCCACGATCAAGACACAGGCTGTGTCTATCTATCGCAAGTTGGAGGTCACGAAGCGCGGCGAGGCGATCGAGCGCGCGGCAAAGCTCGGTTTGATCGACTCCCCAGCCGTGACCCGTTCTCGCGACTTCGCCCGATCTAGCTGAGGAAGTCGGGGGCATCCGACGCCCCTCGGCCAGCTCATCAAATTTCAACCTATTTGGTCGATGCAGGCCGCCTGAGGCCTTGCTCAAATGTCGAGACCACCAAGAACAGGAGACGAGATGAGCGACAATCCGGTTTTTATCTACGCCGCCACTTATCCCGACGCCGCGAGTGCGGAAGCGGACTACGACATCCTTCTCGAACTTCACGCGGCGAAGCTCGTGGGAACCTACGACGTCGCCTTGGTCACCAAGGACGCCGACGGCAAGGTCCACGTCGAGAAGCACGAGAAGCCCACCCAGCACGGCGCCTGGGGAGGCATCGCCGTCGGAGCAGCGGTCGGGGTCGTGGCCGCACCGGCAGTGATCCCCGCGGCACTTGTCGGCGGGGTCATCGGCGGCCTGGGCGGACACTTCAAAAAGGGCATCTCGAGTGCCGATGCCAAGGAACTGGGCGACCTCATCGAGGCGGGACAGGCAACGCTGCTCGTGATCGGCGAATCGCGCCTTGAAGAAGAGCTCGACAAGATACTCACACGCGCAGAAAAGACGATCGAGAAGGAAATCGACGTCGACAGCAAGGAGTTCAAGCGCGAACTGGACAAGGCGGAGAAGGAGTACGCCACGGCCTAGCTGAAGAGACGAGCTGCGGCCGAGCCAGCCCGGCCGCAGCTGAACAAGTGCGCGCATCCGGCTGTGAACCGGAGCGGCTGAGCGAAAGAGCCGTAGTGGTTGCGGTGCGCTCCAGCGCGAGAAGAGACTTCAGTCCCGACCCCGAAAGGATCAAGATGGCAATCATTTCCGACACACCTGTCCTGGACACACTTGCGGCGATCACCGCGGACTCGGTAGAGCGCTCCGGATTGGACGACAATTCGCTGCTCACGGCGCGGATCGCAGCGCTTGTCGCTGTCGATGCGCCCGCTGCCTCCTATCTTGCGCACATCGGCCCCGCGGCCGACGCCGGCGTCACGCTCGAGCAGGTTCAGGGCATCCTGATCGCGGTCGCGCCGATCGTCGGCACGCCACGGACGGTGTCCGCCGCCACGAAGATCACCAAGGCACTTGGGATCGCCATCGTCGCGGTCGAGGCCGAGCTCGACGCTGAGCAGGAAGAAGCGGAAGACCAGTAGCCAACTGCGACGGTGAGGAGGTCGGATCGTGCCTGAGTTCGACGAGGAACAGGGTGCGCTTGCCCGGCTTTGGTGATCGGTGATGTTGTTCTGCGCCGCGCCGTGCTGCGGCACCTTTCTCGCCGTTTCGCCACCCGAAACGTGAGCACTTCCACGGCGATTGGGGAGATGGTTTCTGCTCGTCTCGACCGGGGTGCCGGCAGTCGGCACGTCGGTCTTCGCCACAAGGGAAACGGCTACGGCTGACCATCAAGGCTCGTCCAAACCGTGAAGGAGACACTATGTTCAAGACCCTCAGCAGGCCAGCAGTCGTAGCGACGATTCTGCTTCTCCCGATAGGGCTTGCGGCGTGTGGCGAATCGTCTGAAGAAAAGGCGACCGCGCACGTCTGCTCCTCCACCAAGGAAATCCAGGCCCAACTCGCCAAACTATCGAATTTGTCGATCTCCTCACAAGCGCCGGAAGAAATCAAGACCGCGGCCGAAGTGATGAAAAAGGAAGCGGCCCAGATCAGCGAATCCGTCGGCGACTTGCCTGCTTCGAGCAAGGCTCAAGTGGAAACCGCACAGACGGCGCTGCAGGTCGAGCTTGCAGCACTTGCGAAGACCGTGGCCACAACGGCGAAATCCTCGGGAGACGTCGAAGCCGTGCTCAAGGAATCCGAGCCCGCTGTGAAGACCGCCATCGCCGGGCTCGCTGCGAGCTACAAGCGCGCTTACGAATCGCTCAAATGCTCCTAGGCTGGGGTCGAGGGGAACCTCCCGTGGCATCCACGATGATTCCAACCGGCGAAAGCGAGGGCCAGCAAACCGGTCGCGGTCCCGGGCCTGCCGGGCTGTAAGGATCGCCGCATGTCCCCCCGCGAAGAGTCACCGCGCGAGCGCGTATCGCTCGGCACCACGCGGATGGAAGCGCTGAGCGACGGTGTCTTCTCGATCGCCGCCACCCTATTGGTGCTGGATATCGCGATTCATCCGCCTGGCACAGCGATCGAACAGGTCCTCAAAGCGTGGCCGTTCTACTTCGCGTATGTCGTGAGCTTCCTGACGATCGGCGCGGCTTGGCTCGGCCACACGCAGCTCACCGAGGGGCTCACGCGGACAGATCCGCTGTTGCTGCGAATCAACCTGCTGGTCTTGCTCGTGGTGGCGTTCCTGCCGTTCCCGACGAAACTAGTCGCGGACGCCTTGCACTCCCACACAGACGAGCGCGTCTTTGTGACGATGTACGGGCTGACGCTGCTTGCCATCCGGGCTCTCGGCTTCGCACTGGATGCATATGCCCGGCGCGAGCACCTCTCCTCGCCGCCGGAGGCGGGCGAGGCGCAGCAGGACGAACCGCTCGAACTCCTTCCCGTGCTCGGCGGGTACCTGGGCGCGATCCTCATCGGGCTCGTCGCACCACGAGTGGCCGTAGCGATCTACTTCGCCGTCGCGGTCTACATGATTCTCTTCGAGGCGCTTCCACGACGCCGCCCCCGTGCCCGTGGGGCCCGCACATGAGCGGCCGACGCCCGGGCGGATCCGCTCAGGCCTAGCTGTGCTCAGGCCTGGATGGCTGTCGGACAGCCGCACCCCTGCTGATTGCGCCCCTCCGTTGTGTGCCGTCGGCGCAAGAAAGGACGGCATTAGCAGGGCGTTGTGGCGAAGCCGGAGACCGGACTCGAACCGGTGACCCCCTGTTTACAAGACAGGCGCTCTACCAACTGAGCTACTCCGGCAAAGGAGAAGTGCAAGCGATCATAGGGTCGATCGCGCGGGCCGGGCGGGCAGGCCAAACGGTCCCGCCGGAGGCCCGCGGGTGGTGGGCGCCGGCGCCCAACATCCGGAATCCAGTTGAGGGAGGACGAATGTGGGTAACGGAAATGACAGCGGACCTTCTCCTGGCGGATAAGCCCGGGAACTGGGCCGTTGGACAGATATGGCGTCAGCCCCCACCTCAACCGCCTCCGACCTGCGACGGGTACTGGAGCTCGACCCCGGCCTCGCCGAGGGGATCCCTCCCGTTCTGCGGGAGCGGGCGGTCGCCTCCTGCCTGGCGCGGGAGATGTCGATCCCAACCGGGCGCTGGCGGGGCACTCCCCTGCTCAACGGGCATCGCCTCGGCATCGGCCTGCTTGTTCTCGAGGGGCTGCTCGTCAGGCGTGTGGGCATCGAGGGACGCTTCGGCGCCGAGCTGCTCGGGGAAGGCGATCTTCTGCGGCCTTCGGAGGGCGAGGACGAAATGCCCACGCTGCCGATGACGGTCGGCTGGCGGGTGCTGGAGGCTGCCCGGGTGGCGGTGCTGGACGACGCCTTCATGGGCCATCTCGCCGACTACCCGGAGCTCGGCGGGCGTCTCGTTGGGCGGGCCGTCGGCCGCTCGCGGAACATCGCCGTGAACATGGCCATCGTCCATCAGGCCCGCGTCGACGTGCGCCTGCACATGCTCTTCTGGCACCTCGCCGCACGCTGGGGCCGGGTGGGCAGCGACGGCGTGACCGTGCCGCTGAGGCTCACCCACGCCGTGCTGGCCGAACTCGTCGCCGCGCGGCGCCCGACCGTGACGAGCGCCCTGACGCTGCTCTCGAAGCGCGGCATCGTGCGCTCGACCGACAACGGCTGGCTGCTCTCCGGGGAATCCCCAGGCGAGCTCCCCGGGCCCTCGAGCGACCCTCGAGCACCCCAGGCCTGAACGCCCCCGCCGGAGGCCCTCGGCCGCGCCGCGCGGCGGGCGAAAAAAGGGCTCTGGGCAGCTGTAACGTGACGGTCGGGGGCGGTGTACAGAAGGCGTGGCGACTCCCATCACCTCACGCCGTCCCGACCGCCCTAGAGAGGGGGAGGAAGGGACCCCCGCGCGGGTCGATCTCGGCGGCTTTCGCGAGCGCTCCCTGAACCGGGGCGTCAACCCGGTCATCTACTGGGTGCTTCGCGGCCTGCTAGTGCCCTTCTTCCTCGTCTACTTCCGCATGCAGCGCATCGGGCGCGAGCACCTGCCGCGGACCGGGCCGCTGCTGCTCGCCTCCAACCACCGCAGCTTCCTGGACCCCTTCGTGATCGGCACGCTGGTCAAACGCCCCGTCTACTACATGGCCAAGCGCGAGCTGTTCGAAAAGCGCTGGCAGGCCTGGATACTCAACGCCCTCGGGGCCTTTCCGGTCGACCGCGGTGCGGGTGATGGGGACGCGATGGCCACCGCCCGCGCGATCCTCGAACGCGGCGACTGCGTGGTCATCTTCCCCGAGGGCACCCGCATGCGCCGGCGCCCGCTCGGCGAGCCCCGGCGGGGCATCGGCCGCCTCGCGCTGGAAACGGGCGCCCCGATCGCCCCGATCGCGGTGATCGGCACCGACGAAGTGCGCCGCGGGTGGCGAATCCGGCCCCGCAAGGTGCGCCTGCGGGTCGGCAGGCCGCTGCACTATCCGACCGTCGCGAGATGCTCGCCGAACCTCGCCAGCGCCGTCACCGAACGGATCTGGGCCTGCGTGCGGCTGCAGTGGGACTGGCTCGGAGGCGCCGGCACCGCGCCCTCGGACAGCGGGCCGGAGCGAAGGCCGAGTGAGATCTCTCGCGCGGCATAAGCCCGCGAGTCTCACTGGATAGGGTGCCATGAGTGGCCGAGCACTCAAGCCCGAAGAGCAAGGCTCAGCTCGACGCCGAGTTCTCGGACCTCTACCGGGCTCATCTTCGCGACGTCTACAGCTACGCCTACTACCGGATCGGCAACCATCACGACGCGGAGGACCTGACCGAGCAGACCTTCCTGCAGGCCTACCGCCACTTCGAGCGCGCACAGCGCGAATCGGAGGGCCGTCCGCTGCGTCCCTGGCTGATCCGCATCGCCCACAACCTCGCCGCGAACCTGTACCGGGACCGCTCCCGCAAGCCGGCCTCGCCGATCGACGAGACGACGACCATCACCGCCCCGCACACGACCGAGCAACTGGTCGAGGGCCGCGACGAGCTGAGCCGCATCCTCGAGGGCGTCGCCCTGCTCCCGGACGATCGGCGCGAGGCGCTGATCATGCGCTTCGCCCTCGGCATGGACAATCGCGAGATCGCCCGTGCGCTGGGCCGCTCCGACGGGGCGACGAAGGTGCTGATCCATCGCGCCATCCGGCAGCTGGAGGAGATCGTGGGCGAGCGCGGCGGCGGCCCGGCGGCCGAGCAGGCGAGCGACGGGGAGCGGGCCGGTGACTGAGGCCGCGAGCAACTTCGAGAGCCTGCTGCGGGAAGCGCTGGCCCCGGTCGACCCGCCCGCCGATCTCGTCGAGCGGCTGGAGGGGGCGCTGAGGAGCATCACCGAGATGGCCGCCGATGAGCTCGAGGCCTGGGAGCTCTCGGCGATGCGCGACCCGCGGAACTGGGCGCGCCCGGCAGCCGCAGTCGTCATCGGCGGCACCGCCGGCGCCGCGCTCGTGGTGCTGCGCGCCAGGCGCCGTGGATCCTCCTCGCCGCCGAGCTTGAGCGGACTGCGAAACGCCGCCGAGCGCGCGATCGAGGATCTCGAGCGGGAGACCCGCAAGCTGCTCGGCGACCACTGAGCCACGGGCCGCGAGCGCCCGGGTGCGGCCGGGAGGGGCGCGCCGCCAAGCTAGGCTCTCCCTCCGCCATGGCCACGTGCTACCGCCATCCCTCCCGCGAGACGGGTGTCTCCTGCTCGAACTGCGGACGACCCATCTGCCCGGACTGCATGACCACCACGACGGTGGGCATGCGCTGTCCCGAGTGCGCCCGGCAGCGCACCCCCGTCAAGCGCCTCCGGGACGCGGCACCCCGCCCGCGGGTCACCTACTCGTTGATCGCGATCAACGTGGCCATCTTCCTGACCGAGCAGGGGCAGTTGTCGCTGAGCGGCGCGGAAATCCACGGCAAGGTGATCGACGAAGGGGTCCTGTTCCGCTCGGCGATCGCCGAAGGACAGCAGTACTGGCGGCTCGTGACCGCCGGATTCCTGCACGAGAACCTGCTGCACATCGCCTTCAACATGTACCTCTTGTACGTGCTCGGCATGATGCTCGAGCCCGCGATCGGCTCGCTCCGCTTCGCGACGATCTACGGCGTCTCGCTGCTGGCCGGCTCGTTCGGGGCGCTGCTGGCCACCCCCGCCGCCAGCCTCGGCGCTTCGGGGGCGATCTTCGGCCTGATGGGCGGCGCCGCGGTCGAGCTGCGCGCGCGCGGCTTCTCCGTGATGCAGTCGGGGATCGGCGGCCTGATCATCATCAACCTCATCTTCAGCTTCGCCTTCGCCAACATCTCCGTCGGCGCCCACATCGGCGGCCTGATCGGCGGCACGCTGGCGGCGCTCGCGATCCGCACCGCCGATCAGCGCCGCGTCCCGTGGCTCGGCGGGCTCGCCTGTCTGGCGCTCGCGGTGATCGCCGTCGCGGGCTCGCTCGTCGTCGCCAAAGCGACAGGAACGGGTTTCGCCTAGGCCCTGAGGGCCTCGAGCTCGATCGCCCGTCCCTCTATCTCGACGTCCTCGAGTCGGCCCGGGTGCAGCAGCGCGGCGAGCAGCTCGAGGCCGTCGACGAGCCGTGGCCCAGGCCGCGAGAAGTAGGCCGAGGCGTTGACGGCCACGACCCGGCTCGCTCCCAGCTCTCTGAGCTCCTCGGCGTGGGCGAGAGCCTCCTCGTGGGCCCGCGGCGCGTCGTAGCCGCAGGGCATCGCCACCACGATCTCGGGGTCCGCTTCGGCGACCCGCTCCCAGGTGACCGTCTCGGAGGGCTCGCCGGCCAGGCCGAGCACGTCTTCCCCGCCCGCGAGCTCGATCAGCTGTGGCGTCCAGTGCCCCGCGGCGAACACCGGCTCCAGCCACTCCAGGGCGGCGACCCGTGGGCGGCGCAGGCCGCGCATCGCCAGCCGCACTCGCTCGATCCGGCCCGTCGTCCGGGCGATCAGCTCGACCCCCTGACGGCGGCGGCCCGTCGCGTCGGCCAGCGTGCGCACGTCGCCGAGCGTCTCGCCGAGCGTCTTCGGGTCGAGGGCGATCACCCGCGGGGGCGCCGGCAGCTCGGCAGCGATCGCGGCGACGTCCTCGTAGGAGACGGCGCACACCGGGCACAGGGCCTGTGTGACGATCAGGTCCGGCTGGAGCTCTGCGAGCGCCGTCGCGTCGAGCTCGTAGATCGCCTCGCCGGCCAGCGTGCGCTCTCTGACCGCCGCATCGATCTCCCCAGCGCCCAGTCCGGCCGGGAGCCTGTCGTGCGTCACGTGGGCCAGCAGGGCGGCCTCGGGCGGATAGTCGCACTCGTGCGTCACACCAACGATCTCGCCCTCCAGGCCGAGCGCGAACAGCAGCTCGGTTGCGTGCGGGACGAGGCTGACGATGCGCATGCACCGGACTTTACGGTGCCCGGCCTCGGTTCGGGGTAGGCTCGCACCGATGGCGTTGCTAACTGAAGCTGAGGCGCGACAGCGGCTCACCGAGCTCTACGGCTGGCGGCTCGTGACCGGCGAGGGCTCCCCCGCGATCGAGCGCGACTTCCAGCTCGCCGACTTCGCTGCTGCGCTCGCCTTCCTGAACCGCGTTGGGGAGGCGGCTGAGGTCATCAATCATCATCCGGACATGCTCCTGCACGGCTGGAACAAGGTCCGGATGACGCTCTCGACGCACTCGGCGGGGGGTCTCACCGAGGCCGACTTCGCGCTCGCCGCGCGCATCGACGAGCTGTCCTGAGCGCCGGGCGCGCCCGATCTTCCGCCGGTCCACCTTGCTACCTTTGAACGGCTGCCAAGCGCGATGAACGACGACGAAGAACTCCCCCGAAGTAGCGTGGCCCCGCCGGTCCGCCAGCGCTACGCTCGCGCCGGACGGGGCACCGAGTCAGCGATCGGCCCGCTCGCGGGGACAACCGCGCGGGCGTGAACGGCCTCAAGCTCACCATCGCGGCCGTGCTGGTCGCGATCAACGCGTTCTTCGTGATCGCCGAGTATGCCCTCGTGCGCTCGCGCCGGGCGCGGCTGGAAGTGATGCGCGAGGAAGGCGCCAAGGGCTCGACGCTGGCGCTGACCCAGCTCTCGCACGTCAACGAGTACATCTCCGCCGTCCAGATCGGGGTGACGATGACCTCGATCGCGATCGGCGCGCTCGGCGAGCCCGCGCTCGCGGCGCTGCTCAAGGGTGCGCTCGGCCCCGCCTGGAGCACCGGGGTCGCCGCCGCCGTCGTCGCGATCGTCGCCTTCTCGGTGATCGCGGCGGTTCAGCTCGTCGGGGGCGAGATGGTGCCGAAGTTCTACGCGATCGACCGCGCGGAGTCGGTGGCCAGGCGCGTGGCGAGGCCGCTGCAGGCGTTCAGCCTCGTCTTCCACCCCTTGATCGTGATGCTCACGGCCGTCTCCAACCGGCTGCTGCGGCTGCTGGGCGTCGACATGAACGCCGAGCGCCGTGGCGGCTCGAGCGACGAGCTCAAGCGGCTGATCGCCGAGTCCTACGCCGGCGGCTACCTCGACCCCGGAGAGGCGGGGATGCTGACGGGGGTCTTCCACCTGCACGAGCAGGAGGCCCGCCAGGTGATGACGCCGATTCCGGCCGTCGTGACGCTCGACGCGTCCCAGAACGTGGGCACCGCGGTCGAACTGTGCGTCGCCAGCGGCCATACCCGGCTGGTCGTGACCGAGAACGAAGACCGCGACCGCGTCAAGGGCATAGTCCACGTCTCCGAGCTTGCCGGCCTGCTGGCCGCCGAGGGGCCCGACGCGCCGATCGCGCCCGTCGTCCACGACGCGCTGATCGTGCCCGAGACGAAGCCCCTCGACGACCTGCTCGCCGATCTGCAGCGGGGCCGCACCTCGATGGCCGTGGTGGTCGACGAGTACGGCCGGGTCGTCGGCGTCGTGACCGTCGAGGACATCATCGAGGAGGTCGTGGGCGAGATCGCCGACGAGACCGACCCGGCCGCCGGCGAGGTGCGCCGGCTGGCCAACGGGGACTGGTTCGTCCGCGGTCACGTGGCCGTCACCGACCTGTCCGACTACGGCATCGACCTGCCCGCCGACAGCGACGCCTACAACTCGATCGGCGGCTTCGTCTTCGCCCAGCTCGGCCGGCTTCCCCGCCGCGGCGACACGGTCAGCGCCGACGGCTACTCGATCCGCGTGGAGTCGGTCCGGGACAACCGCATCGAGGCGCTGCGCATCCGCGAGCGCCGTCAGGTGCCTAGGGCCGGGCAGCGCGACGCGGAGGCCGAGGGGCGCCCATGAGCCTGTCTGGCCCGCGGCAGCGCGGACGGGGCCGTTAAGCAGGTCCGGCCCGCGGGGGGGCGGACCGGGCCGTTAAACACGTCCGGCCCGCGGGGGGAGCGGACCGGATCGTGCGCACTGGGAGGAGGCGGGTGTGCGTTGCGACTTTGATGTCGCATGAACAAGTATCCCCACCTTGATGAACCCCACCTAAAACTCCTTTTAGGGCCGATAAATCTTGCCCGCCGCCCTGCGCTGCCGGGCCTGAGGCGATCAGTAGGAGTGCAGTCCGCGGCCCGTCTTGCGCCCCAGGGCGCCCTCGTCGATCAGCTCGCTGATGCGCGCCGGGACCGGCTCGCCGATCGTCTCGCCGATCGCCGCCGAGACGTCGAGGCCGACCAGGTCGAGCAGGGCCAGCGGCCCCATCGGATGGCCGGCGCCGAGCTTCATGCAGGTGTCGACGTCCGCGGCGTCCATACCGGTCTCTTCGAGCAGCCGCACGGCGCTGAACAGATAGGGGAAGAGCAGCCTGTTGACGACGAAGCCGGGGATGTCGGGCACCTCGACGGGGGTCTTCTCGAAGGTCTCGCAGAGCTGCAGCGCGCGGCGGCGGGTGTCCTCGCTGGCCGCGGCGGGGAACACCAGCTCGACGAGCTTCATCCTCGTCACCGGGTTGAAGACATGCAGGCCCAGGAACCGGTCCGGGCGGCCACTGGCGGCGGCCAGCGCGGCGACCGACAGCGAGGAGGTGGTGCTCGCGAGGATCGCCTCCGGGCCGACGATCGCGTTCAGCTCGCCGAGCAAACGGGCCTTGACGTCCTGGTCCTCGACGACGGCCTCGACGCAGAAGGTGGCCTCGGCGAGGGCCTCGGGCTCGGTCACGATCTCGACGTGCTCGGGGTCGACCTCGGCGCCGAGCTTGCTCAGGGTCTTCTCCACCGTCGCCCGGGCCCTGTCGGCCGAGCTCTCCGAGCGGGCAAGCAGCAGCACGGGACCGTGATGGGCCGCGGTGGCCGCGAGGCCGCAGGCGATCGCGCCGCTTCCCGCTACCGCCAGACGTTTGCTCACATCGCTCCTTTTCTCCGGGGTTTGCGCCGTCCGCCGCCGCCCTGGGCGGGCGGCGTTGCGCCCTGGCCGGGCGGCCAACCGTCAACTGGGCAGGCGGTAGAGTACGCGCTGCAGGGTCCGGGCATCTTTCCAGACGCGCCCCGCCGTCCCTGCGGCGCTCCGGCTCGGGCTGCTCCAGCCGCCGGTAAACCGACACCTGAGAGGACTGCACAGATGAGGCAAGCAGAGGGCCGGGAAGTCGTGATCGTCGAGGCGGTTCGCACGCCGATCGGACGTGGCCACAAGGAGAAGGGCTACTACAAGGACACGCACCCGAACGACCTGCTGGCGAAGTGCTACACGGAGGTCATCGAGCGCTCCGGGGTCGAGGCCTCGGAGGTCGAGGACGTGATCGCCGGCTGCGTGCAGCAGTTCGGCGAGCAGGGCTTCAACATCGCCCGCAACGCCTGGCTCCAGGCCGGCCTGCCGATCGAGACGCCGGGCACGACCGTGGACCGCCAGTGCGGCTCTGCCCAGCAGGCGGTCAACTTCTCCGCGGCGCTGATCGCCGCCGGCGTGCACGACGCGATGATCGGCTCCGGCGTCGAGCACATGGGCCATCTGCCCTTCGCCGCGGGCATGAAGACCCAGGAGGACTTCGGCTACGCCTTCACCCCCGAGCTGATGGCCAAGCACAACATCGTCGGCCAGGGTCTCGGCGCCGAGATGATCGCCGACCAGTGGGAGATCTCCCGCTCCGAGCTCGACGAGCTCGCCGTGCGATCCCATGCGCTAGCCCACCAGGCGACCGAGGAGGGCCGCTTCGAGCGTGAGATCGTGCCGATGACCGTCGGTGGGGAGACGCTCGTCACCGACCAGGGGATTCGCCCTGAAACGAGCCTCGAGGCGCTCTCCCAGCTCAAGCCGGCCTTCAAGCCCGACGGCAAGATCACGGCGGGCAACGCCTCGCAGATCTCCGACGGCGCCGCGGCTGTGCTGCTGATGTCAGGCGAGAAGGCGAAGGGCCTCGGCCTGACCCCCCGGGCGCGGATCGTCGATCAGACAACCGTCGGCTGCGATCCCGTGAAAATGCTCGAGGGGCCGATCCCGGCGACGCGCAAGATCCTCGAGCGCAACTCGATGTCGATCGGCGATATCGATCTGATCGAGATCAACGAGGCCTTCGCCCCCGTCGTCGCCGCCTGGCGACGCGAGCTCGAACCGGACATGGACCGTGTCAACGTCAACGGTGGCGCGATGGCCCTCGGCCACCCCCTCGGCTCGACCGGGGCGCGCCTGATCACGACGCTGCTGCACGAGCTCGAGCGCTCCGACAAGGAGATCGGCTTCGTCACCATGTGTTGCGGCGGCGGGCTCGGCACAGCCACGCTGATCCAGCGCGTCTGAGTCCGAGACCGACCTGACCCAGGCCGCGCTCGCCACGAGCCGGCCCCCCAGGCGACGCCGACGCCGGGCGCGGCGTCGCCTCAGGCCGCCGGGCCGCTGCCGGTCCAGTGGACTTCCACCGGGGCCAAGGAGAGCAGTGCTGACCAGGTGGCGGCCGTCGCCACGCCCGTCGGCGGAATCCCGTTGGCGCTCTGGAAGGTCTCGAGGTTTTCCGTCGTCTGGGCGCCGAAGTTGCCCGTCGTTTCCTGGGTCGGCGTAGCGCTCGCCAGGTGCTCCTGCAGCCAGAGCACCTGATCGCCCTTGTTGCCCTTGGACAGTTCGGGATAGCTCGAGTTCGGTGTGACGCTCGTCAGCGGCGCCATCGGCGCGGCCAGCGTGCTCCAGCCGGCGGACGACGTTTCCTGCCAGTCCCAGAAGGACCAGCCCGATGCCCCGTAGTCGACCGCCTCCTCGCGGAAGCGGAGGAGGTCCGCCGAGGAGACGCCTCCGTAGGTCTGCCCGAGCGGGAAGATCGGGCGCAGGTAGATGCGGTTGGCGATGTAGGTGTTGGCGTAGACCGTGTCCACCGACACGCCGATGTCCTTCCAGTACATCTGCGGGGCGTTGAACTGCGCCCCGCCCGGCCCGAGGAAGACGGAGTAGGGGAAGGAGCCGTGGTAGGAGACGTAGGGGAAGGAGGCCAGGGCGAGGGGGTAGGAGGGGCCGATCTTCGCCCGCAGGTCGGCAATGTAGGTCTGCGCAGCGGCGTACTTGCCTTCGTACTGGGCCTCGGCGTCGATCACGAGGCAGTCGGCCCCGTTCGCAACCGCCTCAGCACCGAGCGCGGCCTCGCCGGCGGGGCTGGATCCGTAGACGTACTGCCAGGCGCACACCTTCAGGCCGCCCGCGTGCAGTTCGCCCACCAACTGCGGGGAGAACTGGCTCCAGTAGTTGCTCGACCCGTCCGAGCTCTTCACGAACACCGTCGTCACGCCCGCCGCGTGCGCCTGGGCGATGATCGCCGGCACCGAGCCTCCGCTCGATTTGCTCACGTACCAGATCCACATGCCCTGGCCTTCGAGCGCGCCCGCAGGCACGCCGCCCGCGCGCACTGGCGAGGTGACTTTGGGGGCGGGGGGGTGGAGAGCGTGCTTGTAGACGTAGATCGGTCCGTAGGAGCTCGTGTAGCGGCCGTGGCTGAGGAGGATCTTCACGTGCCCTGAGTGGGCGGCCTTCGGCACCGTCGCCAGCATTCCGAAGGAGGTCTTGCGAAGCCGCGCCGCGGGTGAGGTCGGGGTCACGCTCGCCCCGGGCCGCTTGGGGAAGCCGAGCACCATCCCCGCTTGCAGGCCGATCCCCTTCAGCAGCAGGGTGCCGTGGGTGGAGACCTGCCGGGGGTTGCCGCTGCAATGCGGCGAGGGCGTGCAGGCAACGCCGGTGATCCGCACGCTCGTGACGTGGGCGCCGCTGCCGGTCGCCGCGCCGCCGGGGACGCTGCCGCCGGAGGAGGTGCCGCCCACGTTCGCGGCCTGCGCGGCGGGGAGCGGGCAGCAGCAGGCCAGCGCCGCCGCTGACAGCGCGGTCGCGAGCGCGGTAAATCGATTTGCGGCGCCTCTGCTCGCCGGAATCACGAAGACCCTTTCGTGCCGAGGTGACTTTCAGCGCCCCGGGGCGGCATGAGCCTCTCCCGTGGCTCGAACCGACGTTACCGGCTCTGCCCCCGCAAACGCTCGGGCGCGACGGAAGTTGCGCTGCGGCAAATCCCCAGCTCGGCCCGGGGCCGCCGCCGGTGGCCGCCTCAGCCCCAGCGGAAGCCGGTCGGCGCCGGCGCCGGCGCGAGAGGACTGCTCGGCAGGCCGGCGGGGGTGACGGGCAGGTTGAAGCCCGTGGGCGCGACGTCGTTGGGGGCATCGCCGTGGAACAGCGATGCCAGGTACTGGTTCTGGCCGCGGCCCACGCCGAGCTCGAACTGGCCGCCGCCGTAGTTGCCGATGTCTCGTGCGGCACAGTAGTCGTAGGCCTCGAGCAGATTACGCAGACCGCCCAGGCGCGAGGGCTTGATGTTCACCATCCTCGGCGGGTAGGGCAGCGCCTCGATGTCCTCGATCGAGTGGATCGGGGCGTCCCAGGAGAAGCGGTCCCGGTGAGGGGCCAGCAGAGCGTCGATCTCCGGTGTCAGCTTCGGATCCTCGATCCAGGCCTGCGGAAAGGCGGTCACGACGCGCTCGTAGAGGACGGGGTCGGCGGGCTGGTCGACCACGGTGCCCGTGTAAAGGCCCTTGAAGTCGACCGAGTCGACCGCGTCCGTCGCGACCAGTTCGGCGATCAGCTCCGGATCCCAGGAGGAGGTGGGGTCGAGCTTGAAGCGCAGTCCCGGGTAGGGGTCCAGGCGCCGGCGCAGCGGCTCGAGGGTGGGCGGCTCACCGAGGCGCAGCGACACGACGAAACGGACCGGCTCGGGTTTGCGCCCGAGCACGGCGTGCAACGGCTGTCCGGCCTGGGCCAGGGCGAGATCCAGCGCCGCCGACTCGTACGCCCAGGCCCGGTAGCGGGCCGAGACCTCACGTTGCGGCGGCTCGGGGAACAGCTCGACCGACCGCAGGTGCTCGCAGAAGCTCGCGATCGTGAAACGCCCCTGCAGCGCGAGGGACGGTCCCGCGGCCTGCGCGATGTCGTGGTCGACGGCCTCGTATGTGACGTCCTCGCCGAGCCCTTCCCGTCCGCCTCCCTGGAGGCGGATAAGCGTGCTCTTGCGCAGGAAGTCGCTCGAGACTGCCTCTTCGAGACCCTCCAGCGAGTAGTCCTCGATCGTCACCTCCAGTCCGGCGACGCGCTCCCAGGTGCTCACCCGCCCGCCTCCTGCTCGAGCCGCGCCACAAGCTCGTCGAGCTTGAGCTCCTCGAGCGCGTCGCCCACGGCGGCCAGCTCGCCGGCGCACTGCTCGATCAGGAGCTTCCCCTCCGCGAGCAGGGCCAGCGTCTCCTGCAGGCTCGCCTCGCCGGAGTCGAGCCTGCGGATGATCTCTTCCACCCGCGCGGCCGCCTGCTCGTAGCTGAGCTGCGTCGCCGGGGGAGCGCCGGATGCCGGTCCGCCCGGGGCGGTCTCGCCCGCCGGTCCTTCCCCGGTGCTCATCGCTCGCTCACCCGTGCTCCGAGCTCGCCGTCGGCGAAGCGCAGCGACAGCTCGCCCGCGGCCCGTGCCGCGGCCGCGCTGGGCAGAGCCCTCCCGTCGGTCGCGGTGGCCAGCACATAGCCCCGCTCGAGCGTTCGCTGGGGGTCGTGAGCCGCCAGGGCGAGGGCGAGCCGCTCGAGCTCGCCCGGCCGCCGCTCGCGGCATTCGCGCAGGGTCGAGTTCGCCTTGCGGGCGAGCACGAGCGCGCGGGTGCCGCCCAGGCGGCCCTCGTCGAGGAGGCGCCGCCGCGATCCCGCGCGGATCTCGCGGAGCTGCTGGTGCAGGCGGGTCCGCTGGCGGTCCAGATGAGCGGACGGTGCGCGGGACACCAGCGCGAGGCGCCGCGCCCGCTCGAGCACGGCCCGGCGACCGTGGTCGCGCAGGCGGTGTGCCGAGTCCAGGAGGCGCGAGCGCGCCGCCAGGGCCCTGCGCCCGTGATCGGCCAGCCGCCCGGCGGCGGCGAGCTGCTCGACGCGGGCCCGGGCGCAGTCGAGCGGCACCGCCGCCTCCGCAGCATGGGTCGGGGTAGAGCAGCTCACGGCCGCCACATCGTCGAGCAGGGTGCGGTCGGTGTGGTGCCCGACGGAGGCGATCACGGGCACGCTCAGCATCGAGACGGTGCGGCAGAGGGTCTCGTCGCAGAAGCACAGCAGGTCCGCCAGCGAGCCGCCTCCGCGGGCGACGATCACGACCTCCACCTCCGGAATCGCCGCGAGATCGCCCAGCGCTCGAGCTATCGCCGGCGCGGCGTGGCGATCCTGCACGGGAGCGAAGGCCCACACGATCCGTCCTGCCCAGCCGCGCCGGGCGAGCGCCGCCAGCAGGTCGTGGCGGGCCTTGCCCGTCTCGCCCGTGACGACTCCGATCGTCGCCGGCAGGACCGGCCGCGCGAGCTGCTGCTGGCGCTCGAGCACGCCCTCCGCGTCCAGCTGCTTGCGCAGCCTGTCGATCTGCGCCAGCAGGTCGCCCTCGCCGGCGATCCGCAGGTCGGTGACGTTGAAGGAGAAGGCCGGTGAGGAGGTCGCGCTACCGCTGTAGTAGTCGCAGCCGCCGGCCACCACCACCTGCATGCCCTCGGCGGGTGTCTGGCCGCTTCTGGCGAGCATCTTCTCCCAATCGCCGAGCCAGGCCGCGCACGGGATCGCCCCGGCGGCGTCGCGCAGTTCGAAGTAGACGCGCGTGCGCGCCACCCGCAGGTTCACGAGCTCGCCGAGCAGCTGCACGCTCTGGAAGGACCGCAGCTGCTCACGCAGCTTCGCGGCATAGCGGCCGACCGGAAAAGGACCGGGCAGGGGGCTGTCGGGAATGCCCGCGCCGGGGGCGCCGTCGGTGCCTGTCTGCAGGGACATCGTGGCCAGCATAGGCGCTACGATCGACGGCGATGCCGAGCGGTGAAACCCGGCCCTGCGCCTGAGCGATGTCCAAGCGCAACGCTGGTAGGCGCGGCAGGGCGCGCAAGCGGCGAGGAGCCGCCGTGCCCGGCGGCGGGGAAGCGGCCGCCGCGACCGCGCAGGCGGAGGGCTCTCCCCCCGCGAGGGACGGTGGGGCGGTCTCGCAACCGGCGGCCGGGCGGGGCGCCAGCCGCCAGCGGGGAGCCAGGCGGGGGCCGGCCGAGCGTGTCACCCACCGCGACCCCGGGGGCGTCGGCGAGCGACCCGAGGCGCCGTGGCATCCCTGGCCGTTCTCGGAGCTTTTGATCTTCGTCGGCGCCGTGGGCACGATCGTGGGCGTCCTCAAAGAAGACGGCCGCTTGCTCTATGCGGGACTCGGCGCGGTCGTGCTGGGCACGCTCGAGTTCACGATCCGCGAGCATCGCAGCGGCTACCGGTCGCACGCGGCCCTGCTGGCGGCCGTGCCCACGGCCCTCGTGCACGGCGCCATCGCCCTCGCGCTGTTCGCCCTCGGCGCGCGCGGCGAGGTGCTCGTGCTGGCGCCGCTGCTGGTCGACGTGCCCGTCTTCTGGCTGCTCTTCAGGACGCTGCGGGCGCGCTTCGAGGACGCTCGCCGCGAGCGCGTGTTCGCCCTCGGCCGGCGCTGAGCGCCGCCGCCGTCAGCCGCGCTCCGGCGCGAGGCTCAGCGAGGGCAGCGGGCGCTCGCCCTCGACCAGGCCCTCACCCCGTGCCTCGCCCCGCAGGCCCAGCTCTTCCAGGCGCCGGATCTCGCGTTCGCCTTCGGCGCGTGCGGGGTGGCCGGGCGGAAGGCCCTCGATCAGGGCCGCGATGCGGTTGCGCAGCTGCAGGGCGAAATGTGGAGTGGAGGCTCCCATCAGCTGGCGGACGTCCTCGACGGTCACCTCGTGTGCCGCCTGCCTGCGCGCGCGGCGGGGGTCCTCGGCCTCGCTCAAGTCGGTCCTTTCGTCTATTCGGCCTGTGGTACGGGGGCTTCTTCGGTGGCGCCCTGCTTGCGGGGGCTGATCTCCAGCAGCGAGTCGAGTTCCGCCTGGGTGCCAAGCGTGATCGCCCGTTCGTCGCCGATCAGCCAGCCGTGATTGTAGACCCCGCGCACGGGCCGGAATTCGGGCGCCGAGGTGTAGGCCGGCTGGATATCGCCGAGATAGGCCGCCAGGGCCGGGTCGATGTGGTTGGGGGCTTCCAGGAGCAACAGCGGGCCGTACTCCCCCGTCGCCGAGAGCAGCGCCGAGGCGGGCGCGTCCAGAGGCCGCGCGGAGTTCGCGAACACGAGCCCATGGCCCGGCTCTTTGACGCCCCAGCCGAAGACGCCGTCGGTGAAGCGCGCCGCCGCGATCGAGGCGGTCGCCGGCGAGGGGCTTTCGCCCGCGCCGGCTTCGGGGATCTCGGTGACGCGTCCCAGCTTCGCGAGTTCTCCGCGCAGCTGCTTGCTGAGCAGAGCGCCGTTCATCACATAGATCGCGGGATGGTGCAGCGCACGCAATGCCGTTGCGGTCGCGGGCGACAGCGACGTGGGATCGGTCAGCATCACCGGCGCCCCGCTCTCGGCGGCGAGCCCGGCGGCCGGCATCTGCAGGGCGTGGGAGCCGCCCGTGCCCAGCACGAGCGCCTGGCTGGGCCGGCTTCCCTGCGCCTGCGCGAGCAGATGCTCGATCGCGACAGACATCGAAGGCGCTTCGCCGGCGGGGATGCGGCGCACCGAGTAGCCGGCGGGGAGCGGCGCGCGGGTCCCGATCTCGATCACCTGGGCGCCGATCGTGCCTGCCCCCGTCGGCCCCATCGCCTTGAGTGCTTCCAGGCTGACCTGCGGCAGGGAGTCGCCTTCGGCCAGCAGGATCGGGGCGTTCAGGGGCGCGCCCGCCAGCGAGGAGGCGGCCAGCGCGGCGGGCCAGGAGCGGCCGTCGGCGATCACCACCGCCTGCGGCCGCGAGCCGCTCGTCAGGCCCGGGTAGACGACCCGGGCCACAGCGGCGGCGTCGACCGGTGGGGTGGCACCGCCTACGCGGGTGGTGTTGCGGGTCGTGACGCTGACCGCGCCCTCGGCTTCGACCGGTGCGAGCTTGAGCAACGGGCCGCCGCCCGGCGCCTGCTCGCGGCCGGTCTTGCCGCAGCCAGCGAGCAACAGCGCCACGAGGGGCAGGAGAATCGCGCTCCGCGTTGAAGCAAGCCTGAACCGCATCCGCCGGGGGACACTACCGGGGAGGTCGGAAAGCCCGGAACTGCGGGGAAAACAGATTTCCATGGGCGTCAACGCATGCAAGCGTCATTGCACTTTGCTAGCGTGCCGCCGAACGCCGAGTCCCTGGCCGGGTGTCAGGGAACGGGGGACCCAGGTTGTTGGGGCGAATCCCGCGGTTGATCCGCAGGAAGCGCAGGCTCTTTCAGCGCTAGCCCGTCAGCTAACCCCGCAGGCCGACGAAAGAGGTTTGTGTTTTGCAGGTACGTACCGTACGCGCGTTCTTGTGCAGCCTGGTCCTGATGGGCTTGAGCGCGTCCTCCGCACTCGCGGCGAACACCGGTGGCGCCTCGGCCACCGAAACGACGGCCCCCTCGGCCCCCGTCAGCACCGCTCCGAAGATCCATCTCTTCCCCGTCACGGCCCGCTCCAGGAGCGTCGCCTACAAGGGCCCCGTCTACGTCAAGACCGCCACCGGCGAAGTTCTCCCGTACGTCCCGGGCACCCCGGCCTCGACGACCACGGGCAGCGCCGCCAGCGCGACGGGTGGCGCCGCGGTCACCCCCGGCGCGCCGGCGCCCAGCAGCGGCGTCCCGGCAGAACTGACGAGCGGCAGCGGCATGACCGCCGCCTCGGGGCCCGTCGCACGGCCCGAGCTCCTCGTGCCCGGCAGCACGGCCCGCTTCGTCGGCGGCCTCGCCGCGGCGCCGATGAGCGCCCCCGCCGCGATCCAGCAGATCATCTGGGCGGGCAACGAGCTGATCGGCCTGCCCTACATCTACGGCGGCGGCCACGCCTCTTTCATCGCCCGCGGCTACGACTGCTCGGCGACCGTCTCCTTCGCCCTGCACGGCGCCAGCCTGCTGACCACGCCAGAGGACTCCTCGGAATTCGAATCGTGGGGCTCCCACGGGGCGGGACGGTGGGTCGCCATCTTCTCGAACCCGGGCCACGCCTACATGACCGTGGCCGGGCTGCGGCTGGACACGAGCGCCGCCGACGACCCCTCCGGTCTGCAGGGTCCCCGCTGGCGGCCGCTGCGCGTCGGCAACCAGGGCTACCGGCTCCGGCACCCGCTCGGCCTGTAGCACCGCCGGGCGCCGCGTCCGTCGGCTACGCTTGAAGCTGTGGGCCGGTCACCGACCGGCCGCTCAGCTTCAAGCCCATAGGAGGATCAGATGGCCGGCCTTGCCGGGCGCATGTCCACTGTCGTGAAGGCGAAGGTCTCGAAGATGCTCGACCGGGCCGAAGACCCGGCCGAGACACTCGACTACAGCTACCAGAAGCAGGTCGAACAGCTGCAGAACGTGAAGAAGGGCATCGCCGACGTCGTCACGGCCAAGAAGCGCCTGCAGATGCAGGAGAGCACCCTTCAGCAGAGCGTGGTCAAGCTCGACACGCAGGCCCGCCAGGCCCTCTCCGCCGGCCACGAGGACCTCGCCCGCGCAGCGCTCGAACGCAAGAACGTCGCCCAGACCGAGCTCCAGGGCCTCGACACCCAGGTCACCGAACTGGAAACCCAGCAGCAGAAGCTCACCGAGTCCGAGAAACAGCTGCGCTCCAAGATCGAAGCCTTTCGCACCAAGAAGGAGGTCATCAAGGCCCAGTACTCGGCCGCCGAGGCCCAGGTGCGGATCTCCGAGGCGGCGACCGGGGTCGGCGAGCAGATGGCGGACGTCGGTCTCGCGATGCAGCGCGCCGTCGACAAGACGGAGAACATGCGCGCCCGCGCCGATGCCGTGCAGGAGCTCGAAGCGGCCGGCACCTTCGACGACATCACCCAGCTCGGCTCCGGCGAAGACGACATCGACCGTCAGCTCAAGGAGCTCTCCAGCCAGCCGGCCGTCGATGACGAGCTCGCGAAGATGAAGAGCGAGCTCGGCCAGGGCGACGGCGCCGCGGCGGCCCAGATCTCATCGGGCGAGAGCGCTCCGGCCGGCGAGAGCGGCCAGGCATGATCGTCCGCATCTCCGGCGAGGGGCAGTTCACCCTCGCCGACACGGAGTCGGACCGCCTCAACGAGCTCGAGCGCGCCGTCATCGCCGCCGTCGACAGCTGCAGCGAGAGCGACTACGCCTCCAGCTTCGCGACGCTGCTCGACTTCGTGCGGAGCACCGGCGAGCGCATCGGGGACGACGAGCTCGAGGGCTCCGACGTGATCCTGCCTCCGTCCGACACGAGCCTCCAGGAGGCCGCCGCCGAATTCACCGGCGAAGGACTGATCCCGGACTGAGAAGTCGGCCGGCGCTCCATGCCGGCCTCAGAGAAGTCGGCCGGCGCTCCATGCCGGCCTCAGAGAAGTCGGCCGGCGCTCGCGTCGTCCTAGATCGGGATCCCCCAGAGCGGGAACCAGCGCTCGATCTCGGGCTCGATCGGCAGCTCCTCGCCGATCTGGGCCTTGATCTGCAGCTCGCGCTCGGTCGAGCGCTCCTGGCTGTCCGAGCCGCTGCCGGTGGGCACGAACGGGTACCAGTAGCCCCGCTTGTAGTTGTAGATGAAGTAGATCGGCTTGCCCTGGGGGTCGGCGAATGCGAAACACGGCACACAGCAGCCGATCGCCGTGGCCGGCGGTCTCGATCGAGCCCGAGACGGCATTGATGCCCACGGCCAGGTCTTCCACGCTCGGCGCGCCCTCGGGGTTGTGCAGCACCATCCAGCGGTAGCCGTAGCTGTCGTCCTCGCTGGCCACCTTCGTGCCGCTCTCGCCGCCCGTCGCCGTCACGACTTCTTCCATTTCCTTGAGCGTCGCTTCGAACTCGCTCGTGGCCAGCGCCTGGAAGACGATCGCCGCCTTCCCGACCGGTGCGATGCCGTGCTCGCTCTCCAGCGTCACATAGGCGGTCGCGATCGCGAACAGCCTGTCCGGCGCCGGGCCTTTGACCTCGTGACGGCCGGTGAGGATGTCGCGCAGGCCCACGGCGGCGGCGCCTAGACGGCGCCCTGGAGCTGCGACTCGAGGCGCTCCAGCGCCGCCAGCCGCTTCTCCAGCGGCGGGTGGTCGGCGAACAGGTTCATCAGCGAGTTCTTGGCCTTCGCGGGCACGATGAAGAAGGCGCTCAACCCTTCGGCCGCGCGCAGGTCCTGCTTCGGCGAGCGTTCGATCGCGCCGCTGATCTTGATCAGCGCCGAGGCGAGCGCGCTGGGCCTGCCGGTCAGCACCGCGGAGCCGCGGTCGGCCGCGAACTCGCGGTAGCGCGACAGCGCCCGCAGCAGCAGGAAGGAGATCGCGTAGACCACGGCCGAGACGAGGATCACGATCATGATGTCCTGCTCCTCTTCGTTGTCTCGCCCGCCGCCCCCGAAGAAGAAGGCGAACTGCAGGATCAGCGAGGCCAGCGAGGCGAAGAAGCCGGCCAGTGTCATGACCATCACGTCGCGGTTGATCACGTGCGTGAGCTCATGGGCCATCACCCCTTCCAGCTCGGAAGAGTCGAGCATCTCGAGGATCCCGCGGGTCGCGCACACGGTCGTCGTCTTGCGCGAGCGTCCCATCGCGAAGGCGTTCGGCATCGGCGTCTCCATCACGCACACCCGTGGCTTGGGCAGATCGGCCTGCACGCACAGGCGATCGATGATCCCGTGCAGCTCGGGCTCCTCGGCCGGTGTGACCTCTTTCACGCCCAGCGTGGCCAGCGCGATTTTGTCCGAGGCGAACAGCTGCACCAGCAGCAGTCCCACGGCCACGACGACGATTACGCCGGCGCCCGCGCCCGCCGCGAACAGCACGCCGACGAACACCACGTACAGCAGGCCCAGCAGGAACAGGGTCAGCAGCATCCGCGCCTGCAGGCCCGTGTCTTTGCCGAAGCTCGATCGTCTACTCGCCATCGCCGCTGATTCTCGCAGACGATGATTCCGTTGCCCTAAAGTGCTGCTGGTCCCGATGCTCCCCCCGCGCCGGCCATGAAGCCCGAAGTTCAGCTGCTGGGCATCTCCATCAAGACGTTCGGCGTGACCTTCGCGTTGGGCTTCGTCGCATGCGGGGCGGTCGTGGCGCGGCGGCTACGTGAGATGGACCGGCCGGTGGACTGGGCTTATGAGATCACCTTCGCGGCCCTGATCGGGGGCGTCATCGGCGCACGCGTCTACTACCTGATCGAGAACTCCTCCTCGCTGCACGGCAGCGTCCTCGGCAACATCTTCTCCGGCTCCGGCCTGGTCTGGTACGGCGGCGCGATCGGTGGCGCGATCGGCGTGATCGGCTGGATGCGCTGGCGGCACGTGCTCGAACTGCGGATGCTCGACATGTGCGCCACAGCGCTCGCCCTGGGCTACGCGATCGGCCGCATCGGCTGCCAGGTCTCCGGCGACGGCGACTACGGCATCCGCTCGACGCTGCCGACCGCGATGGGCTACCCGCACGGCACCGTCCCCACGCCTCCGGGCGTGACGGTGCTGCCGACGCCGATCTACGAGACGGTTGCGATGTGCCTGCTGGCCTACGGTCTGTGGCGGCTGCGCGACCGTGTCCGGCCCGGAGTGATCTTCGCGCTGTACCTCGTGGGCAGCGGCCTCGAGCGTCTCCTCGTGGAGTTCATCCGCCGCAACGAAGAGGTTGCGCTCGGGCTGACAGCGCCGCAGCTGGAGAGCATCGTCCTGATCCTGATCGGCTCGGCCTGGCTGTGGCTGATGGCCCGCCGCGACGGCTTCGGCGCGCTGCGGCCGAGCCCCGCCTGAGCCGCCACGCGATAATCAGCCCCGCGATGGCAACCGGAACCGGTCTCTCCTCAGTTTTTCCCCTGGGCAGCCGCATCAACGAGCGCGGCGTGCTCGAGATCGGCGGTTGCGACGCGATCGAGCTGGCTCGGAGGTTCGGCACCCCTGCATACATCGTCGCCGAGGAGGACCTGAACGCCCGGGCGCGGGCGTTCGTCGCGGCCGCCCGACGGCTGCATCCGGACATGCACGTGGTGTTCGCCTCCAAGGCCTTCCCCTGTACCGCCGTGCTCGCGCTGTTCGCCCGCGAGGGGCTGTGGTGCGACACCGCCTCTGGCGGCGAGATGCACGTCGCGCTCGCCGCCGGCTTCGCCCCGGAGCGGATCGTGCTGCACGGCAACGCCAAGTCGGAGGCCGAGCTGCGGATGGCGCTGCGCCACCGCCTGGGCTTGATCGTGATCGACAACTTCGACGAGATCGACCGCCTGGCCGGCCTGATCGGCGAGGGCGAGGGCGTGGACCGTGGCGCCGCCGGGCAGCCGGTGCTGATCCGCGTCAACCCCGACGTGAAGGGAGACACCCACGAGAAGATCTCCACCGGCCAGGCCGATTCGAAGTTCGGCTTCTCGATGTCAGAGGCGGGTGAGGCGATCGCCCGCGTGCGGGACACGGCGGGGCTCTCGCTGGAGGGGCTCCACGCGCACATCGGCTCGCAGCTGCTCGAGCTCGATCCCTTTCGCCGCGCCTGCCGGGAACTCGCCGAGCTAGCCGAGGGAGTGGGTGGGTTTCCCGTCATCGACGTCGGCGGCGGCCTCGGCGTGCCCTACCTGGAGGACCAGCCCGAGCCGCCCGCGGTCGAGGAGTACCTCGAGACGATCGTGGCGGCGCTGGGCGGGCACGGGGGCCGGTTGCTGGTCGAGCCCGGCCGGGCCCTGACGGCCACCGCGGGGGTCACCCTGTACACGGTCGAGAGCGTCAAGCAGAACGTCTCGCGCTGGGTCGCCGTGGACGGCGGCATGTCGGACAACCTGCGCCCGATGCTCTACGGGGCGCGCTATGAAGCGCACGTGGTGGACCGCCTCGGCGGGATCACCCGTTGCGTGCTGGCGGGCAAGCACTGCGAGTCCGGCGATGTGATCGTGCGCGAGGCCCTGCTCGACGATCCCCGCCCCGGCGACGTGATCGTGACCCCGGCGACCGGCGCCTACGGCTACGCGATGGCCAACAACTACAACGGCGTGCCGCGGCCGCCCGTCGTCTTCTGCGCCGAGGGCCGCGCGCGCGAAGTGGTGCGGCGCGAGTCCTTCGAGGACCTGACCGGGCGCGACCAGCCGCTGTCTCCCGACCACCCCCTGGACGCCGGCGCCTGAGCCGATGGCTGCAACGGACTTCAAGGTCGGTCTGCTGGGGCACGGCACCGTGGGCGCCGCCTTCGAGCAGCTGCTGGCCGAGCGCGCCGACGAGATCGAGCGCTTCAACGGGCTGCGCCCCGTGATCTGCGGCATCCTCACGCGCTCGCGGGGAGACTTCGAGGAGATCCTGGCCGAGGCCGACCTGCTGGTCGAGGTGATCGGTGGCATCGAACCGGCGCGGGAATACCTGCTGGCGGCGATGCGCGCGGGCAGGCACGTGGTGACGGCCAACAAGCAGCTGCTATCCCAGCACGGCGAGGAGCTCTTCGAGACCGCCCGCGAGCACGACGTGCGGATCCGCTTCGAGGCCGCGGTCGGGGGCGCGGTGCCGGTCATCCGCGTGCTCGAGGAATCACTCTCGGCCACCCCCATCGACCGCATACACGGCATCGTCAACGGCACCAGCAACTACATCCTCACGGAGATGAGCAACGGCTCGAGCTACGCCGAGGCGCTCGCCGAGGCCCAGCGGATCGGCTACGCGGAGGCCGATCCCGGCGATGACGTGACCGGCCGCGACGCGGCGGCGAAGATGGCGATTCTCGCCCGCCTCGCCTTCGGCGCACCGGTCCATCTCGACGAGGTCCGCTACGAGGGCATCGAGAACCTCCACGGCGACGACCTGCAGTACGCCCGGGAGCTCGACCTCGGCCTGAAGCTGGTCGGCACAGCCGAGCGTCGCCAGGGGGGTCTGTCGGTCCATGTGTTCCCGACCTTCCTCTACTCCGGCCATCCGCTTGCAAGCGTCTCGGGCCCCTTCAACGCGGTCACCGTCGAGTCCGAGACGATCACCGAGATCACGCTCTCAGGCCCGGGCGCCGGTGGCCGCCAGACCGCCAGCGCGGTGCTCGGCGATGTCGTCAGCGTGATGACCGGCGGCGCCAAGCCGCCGGCGCCGCCGCTGGCGATGAAGCTGATCGAGGACGTCGAAAGCGCCTTCTACCTGCACCTCGACGTCGCCGACGAGCCCGGCGTGCTGGCTACCGTCACGAAGGTGCTGGGCGAGCAGCGCGTGTCGATCAAGTCGGTCGTCCAGCGCGGCATGGGCGAGCATGCACGTCTGGTGATGGTCACCCACCCCGTGCTGGAGTCGGGGCTGCGCGAGGCCGTGGACCGGCTCGCCGCGTTCGACTTCGTCCGCTCGGCCCCGAGGACGATCCGCGTGATCGAAGAGGAGTTCATATGAGAAGCTACGCACCCGTCCCGCTGCCACGGATCGAAGGCACGGCCAACACGGGCACGCACGTGCCCCTGATCGAACGCTACCTGGACCGCCTGCCCTTCGAGTCCGGGGACAAACTCGTCTCGCTGCAGGAGGGCTCCACGCCCCTGCTGCGCGCGCCCGTGCTCTCGGAGATGGTGGGGGCGACCGTGCGGCTGAAGCTCGAGGGGGGCAACCCGACCGGCTCCTTCAAGGATCGCGGCATGACCTGTGCCGTTTCGGCGGCCGCCCGCGATGGTGCCAAGGCGGTGATCTGCGCCTCGACCGGAAACACCGCCGCGAGCGCGGCCGCATACGCGGCGCGCGCGGGCATCACCTGCGCGGTGATCGTCCCCGAGGGCAAGATCGCCCAGGGCAAGATGGCCCAGACGCTGATGCACGGAGCCCGCGTGATCTCGCTGCTGGGCAACTTCGACCAGGCCCTCACGCTCGTGCGCGAGCTGACCGCGACGAACCCGATCGTGCTCGTCAACTCGGTCAACGAGTACCGCATCGAAGGCCAGAAGACCGCCGCCTTCGAGATCCACGAGGCGCTCGAGGGCGGCCTCGATGCGCTCTGCATCCCCGTCGGCAACGGCGGCAACATCACCTCCTACTGGCGCGGCTTCCGCGAGGTCGGCACCGCCCCACGGATGCTCGGCTTCCAGGCCGAGGGCGCGGCGCCGCTGGTGGAGGGACATCCGATCGAGCACCCCGAAACGGTCGCCAGCGCGATCCGCATCGGCAACCCCGTTCGCTGGGAGGACGCGATGGCCGCGGCCACCGACTCCCGCGGAACGATCCGTACGGTCAGCGACGCGGAGATCCTCGAGGCCTACCGGCTGCTCGCCTACCGCGAAGGGATGTTCTGCGAGCCCGCCTCGGCGGCCTCGGTGGCGGGCCTCCTGAAGTACGGGGCGGACGGGGCAGAGCAGGTCGTCTGCGTGCTGACCGGCCGGGGACTGAAGGACCCGGAGACCGCGATCGCCAACAACGACGGCCGGATGATCACCTGCCCGGTCGAGAGCGCGGCGATCGAGGAAGCGGTGCTGGGTGACCCGTAGGAGGGTCGTTCGGGTCCCGGCCTCATCGGCCAACCTGGGGCCCGGCTTCGACTGCATGGCGGCGGCGCTGTCGCTGCCCCTGCAGCTGGAGGTGGAGGAGACCGGCAGCTTCGCGGTCGAGACCGACCTGCCGGTGGCGCGCGGCCGGGAGAACCTGTGCGTGCGCGCCTTCGAGCGCCTGCACCCGGCCGACGCCTTCACCTTCCGGATCCGCTCGGAGATCCCCCTGTCGGGGGGACTCGGCTCGAGCGCCGCGGCGATCGTCGCCGGGCTGGCCGCCGCCGACCACATCTTCGAGCTCGACGCCGATCTGCTGGCGCTGGCCACCGACATCGAGGGCCACCCCGACAACGTCGCCGCATCGCTACGGGGCGGCTTCGTGATCTGCGCCGACGGGCGGGCGACCCGCTTCGACCCGCCGACCGGCCTCGAGGCGCTGGCGGTGGTGCCGGAGCAGCCGGTCCGCACCCGCGCCGCGCGCGCGGCGCTGCCGGCGGAGGTGCCGATCGGGGAGGCCGTCTTCAACGTGGCCCACGGCGCCCTGCTGACGCTAGGGCTCGCCCGCGGCGACTGGGACCTGCTGGCTCGCGGCCTGCAGGACCGGCTGCACCAGCAGCGCCGTGCCCACCTGTTCCCCCGCTCGATGGAGTTGGCCGAACGCGCACCGTCTTTCGGTGCCCTCGGCGCGACGATCTCCGGCGCCGGCCCGACCGTGCTGGTGTGGTGCTTCTACGAGCACACAGGCGCCGTCGCCGAGGCGCTGGCGGGCGAGGTCGGGGGCTGGGCGAGGGTTCTGCGCGCCCCCTTCGAGCCGCAGGGAGCCTACGTGGAGGAGCTGTGAGCGGAGCCTGCGCCGAGGCCCGGCCGGACGCCGGCTAGGCGGTCTCGGCGGTCTCGGCGGCGAGCTTGCGCAGCCGCTCGTCCGCGCCGTCGAGGCCACCGAGGCGCTCCAGGAGCTCCTGTGCCAGCGACATGTAGTCCGCGCCGAGGTCGGGCCTGTGATCGAGTATCGAGCGGGCCCGCTCGGCGGACTCGGCGTAGGCGATCGACGAGCGGATCACGGTCTCGAAGACGTCGTCATCGAAGCGTTCCCGCAGCGATGCCAGCGCCTCGCGCGAATGAACCGTGCGCATGTCGGCGAGGTTCAGCAGCACGCCGAGCAGCGTCAGGTCGGGATTGAGGCTGTCCCTGGCCAGTTCCACGACCTCCATCGCCTGCTCGACGCCCTGCAGCGCGAAGTACTGCGCCTCGGCCGTGATCAGCGCGTAGTCCGCCGCGACGAGCGCGTTGATCGTCAGCAGCCCGAGCGAGGGCGGGCAGTCGATCAGGATCAGCTCGTACTCGGCGCCGGCCTTGGCGAGCGCGCGGCGCAGCGTCATCTCGCGCCCCATCTTGCCGCCCAGCATCAGCTCGGCCTCGGCGAGGCTGAGGTTCGCCGGCACGATGTCCCCCAAGATCGCCTCATCGAGCGCCGAGCGCCCTGAGAGCACGTCGGCGATCGTCGGCTCGGCGTCCGTCGGCAGGTCGAAGTAGTCGGAGAGGTTTCCCTGCGGGTCGAGGTCCACGGCGAGCGTGCGGAGCCCGGCCCGGCGCAGCACGTCGGTGAGGGTCCTGACCGTAGTCGTCTTGCCCGTTCCGCCCTTTTGGGAGAGGACCGCGATCGTCTTCGCCATTGGGCCCGATACTACGCTGCGACGCCTGCCCGGTGGCGTGCGGGTGGCCGGATCGCCGATCGCCGGTCGCCGACGGGCGCGGGCCGGCCGCCCGAGCGCTGCCCGCCGGCCCTTCGAGGGTGCGCTCAGGCCTCCGAGGAGACGGACCCTGAGCCGGCCGCCGAGGAGAGCGATGACTCCGAGCCCACGTGCAGGAAGCTCAGGCGGTAGCGCCCGACGATGATCTCATCCCCGTCCTGCAGAACGCGCCCGTCGATCCGCTCGCCGTTGACGAACACGCCGTTGAGGCTGCGGTCGTCCAGCAGCCGAACGCCGTCGGCGTGATGGACGATCAGAGCGTGGCGGCGGGAGACGGTGGGGTCGTCGAAGCGCAGATCGGCGGCGAGGCTGCGGCCGATACGGGTCCACTCGCGGGTCAGCGCGACGGTGCGAACCTCCTCGCCTTCTTCGAACACGAGGTAGTCCCCCGGCTTGTCGAGCTTCGACCGGGCCTTTTCAAGGCGCTCGTCGAGGTCTGGCGCGGCGGGCTGGACCAGCGCCGCGTGCGTGGGCTGCTCCGCGCCCGAGGGCGAGATCCGCTCGGTGCTGAACAGCGAAGCTCGCAGGAAGGCCCGTCCGCCGCAGCTGGGGCAGGGGGTGAGGACTTCCGTGCCCTCGAGCGTCAGCGCATAGCCGCAGTGCTGACAGCGGAAGGAGCCCGCGCCCACAAACGTACCCGCGCTGAGTGACTCCATGGACTGCTCCTCCCTCTCAAGACGTACGGCCGAAGGGGAGGTTCCCTCCCCGAGGAAACCTCGTGGCGATCATAACAACCCTGGGCACTCCAGAAGTGCATTCTGAATGCTCGAACAGGCCCCATTCCGCTTTCTCGCCGGTGCCGCGCGCAGAGCCGCGCCGGCGCGGGACGGCTTGCCCTCTGAGAGTGAGCGCCCGGCGGCAGGAGGGCGTCGCGGCGCGGCGAAAGCCAAATCGATGTCAACCGTCGCCGACGACGCCGAGCAGCTCGAGCGGATCCTGCTGATGCGGGGCCTCGGAGCGCTCGAGGCCGATCGCAGCCGCTGCTCGGACTGCGGGCGGACGCCCCTCACCGGTGAGCATGTGCACCTCTACGAGTCGCGCTCGCCCGAGGTCGTCTGCGAGCTGTGCCGCCAGCTGCGCCGCGAGAAGCCGCTGGCGAGCGAGATCGTGCGCCACTGCGAGCACGGTCAGACCGTGCGGTTGACCGCCCGCGCCGCCTGAGCCTCACGCCCGCCGGCCGGCAGCGCGGCCATTAGACTCCCGGCCGTGGATCCCGTGACCGTCTCGACCGTGATCTCCGCTCCCCGCGAGGTCGTCTTCGACTACCTCCAGGACATCGCCAACCACGCCGAGTTCACCGACCACTACCTCCGCCACTGGAATCTGACGAGGATCGACTCGGTCGGCCGCGGGGCCGGTGCGCGCTTCCGCGTGGCCGCTCCCGGCAATCGCTACAGCTGGGCCGACGTGACGTTCGCCGAGGTCGAGCGCCCGCACCGGATCGTCGAGCGCGGGCGCACCGGCAAGAGCAATCGCATCCGCACCCTCGGTGTCTACGAGCTCCACCCGGTCGCGGGAGGCACGCGGGTGACCTTCACGCTGCAGACCGCCCCCGCGACGCTGGCGGACCGCCTGATGGAGGCGCTGGGCGCACGGACCTGGTTTCGCCGCAAGAACCGCAAGGCCATGCACCGGCTGCGGGCGATCATGGAGGAGGGCGCCGCCGGCAGTCCCCGCGCGGCGCGGCGTGGACGGCGCGTCACCGTCGCCGGTGGGTAGACTGCCGCGCGCATGAGAAGCCGCCTGCGCAAGCCGATCCTCGCCCTCCCCGCCGTGCTGGCAGCGCTGGCGCTTGGCGCGTGCGGCGACTCGCACACGAAGGTCACGACGGGCACCTACGCCGGCGAGTCGGGCGCCAACGCGCCCTACCTCGACGTCGGGCCGCTCAAGTACCAGGTGCAGCTGTCGCGGCAGCTGAACCCCGCCAACAGCGAGGACTCGGGCTACCTCGCGGGGCTCGGGCCCGCGGAAGCCAAACTCGATCCGGGGCAGGAGTGGTTCGCGGTTTTCATGCAGGTCTACAACAACACCGACCAGCCCCAGCGCGCGGCGGAAACGATGACCATCAGCGACACCCAGGGCAACGTCTACGCGCCGATCGTGCCGAACGAGACGAACCCCTACGCGTTCCGGGGCGGCGTCGTGCCCGCCAAAGAGCAGCTCCCGCCGTCCGACACGACGCAGGCCTTCGGGCCCACGCAGGGCTCGCTGCTGCTCTACAAGATCAGGGTCTCCTCGCTCGACAACCGCCCGCTCGAGATCAAGATCACGAACCCCGAAGACCTCGCCGAATCGGCCCGGGCCGAGCTCGACGTCTAGCTTCGCCCGGCCGCTAGAGGGCCCGCACCGGCTAGCCGTGCAGGCCGGCTTCCAGGACCTGGCGGGCGACGGGGGCCGCCGTGTCGCCGCCCGCGCCGTCTTTCACGAGCATCACGCAGACCGCGATCCGCGGATGGACCGCGGGGGCGAAGGCCGTGAACCAGGCGTCGGTGTTGCTGGCGCTGCTTTCACCGCCCTGACAGCCTTCGCCGTTGGCCGTTTCGCTCTGTTCGGATTCGTGCGTTTCGCTTTCTTCGCTCGAGGCGGTGCAGGCCGACTTGAGTTCGGCCGTGCCGGTCTTGCCGGCCACCACGACGCCGGGGATCGCGGCGGAGGTCCCGGTGCCCTGGCGCACCACCTCGGTCATCAGGTGGCGGACCGTGCGTGCCACCGCCGGGCTGACGGCCTGCGCGCCGCCGCGTGGCGCGCCCGCGATGAAGGTGGGGGAGGGCCGGTGACCGCCGTCGGCGATCGCGGCGGCCACGACCAGCATCTGCAGCGGCGTGGCGAGCACCTCGCCCTGTCCGATCGCCGTCGAGCCGACGGCGAGTTCGCCCTGGATGTGTGAGGCTGCCGGGAGTGTGCTGCGCGACGCGCCGGGCAGGCCGGGGTCGTGGTTGAAGCCGAACTTTTCGGCCATCGCCACCAGCCGGCTCGCGCCGAGCTTGACGCCGAGCGGCGTGAACACCGAGTTGCAGGAGACCGCGAAGGCGAGTTCCAGCGAGCCGCCGCAGTTCTCCCCGTTCGCGTTGTTGAGGCGGACGCCGTCGAGCGTCGCGTAGCTCGCGTAGGGGAAGGTCGTGCGGGGCGTGGCCAGATGCGCCCCGAGAGCGCCCGACAGGGTGATGATCTTGAAGGTCGAACCCGGCGGCTGCAGGCCTTCGAGGCCGAGCCCGGCGACGGCCAGCACCTCGCCGGTGGAGGGCTTCATCGCGACGACCCCGCCGAGCTGGCCGCCGAGCGCCGTCACGGCCGCCTGCTGGATCGCCGGAGAGATCGTCGAGCGGATCGCCCGCGAGGGCCTGGGGACGGCCGAGGCGAGCACCGTGTTACCCGCCAGCAGCTCGCCCCCGGGCTTGCCCCGGAGGTGATCGTCCAGTCCCCGCTCGAGCCCGCTGACGCCGACTTCGGCGTCGCCCGGCACCCCTTCGGCTTCCAGCTCGTGGCGCCGTGAGGACGGGATCGTCCCGACTTCGCCCACGACCGCGCTGGCCAGTACGCCCAGCGGGGTGCTGCGCGAGCCGCCTTCGGCCGGGCTTTCGGCGAGCACGGTGCCGTCGCGGGCCAGCAGGGTCGCCCGCCGCGGCAGCGTCGTGCGGCGTGTGAGCGTCGTTCCGGGCGCGACTCCGGGGAAGCCCTCGGCCCGGGTCCAGGCGACGCGGGTGTCGCCTTCGACCGAGACCGTCGGAATCGTGTACTGGAGGGGCAGCGTTCCCCACAACCGTGTGTGCACGCGCACCGGCACGGCGACCCGCCCGCCGCCCAGCGAGCGGGCCCGGCCGGCGACCCGCCGGCCCTCGGCGGTCGCCGTGCGCATGTCCGCTTCGTAGTCGCGGGCGAACTCGCTCGGCGAGACCTCGCGCTGGGCGGCCGGTGTGATGTCGGCGTACATCGCCGCGTAGTCGCCCCGCGACCACGCCTGCACGAAACCGTCGGCCACCGAGACCGAGGCCGAGGCGCCGTGGTTGGCGCCCACGATCAGGCCGATCGCGAAGGAGACCGCCGCAAGCGCCGCCACGGGCCGCGCCCGGCGCAGGCGCTGGTGGCGGTTATCAGTCAAGGGAGCTTGTAGAACATGCTGGTGACCGGACTCGACTGGCTAATTGTCGCGTTCGCGGCGGTCCTCGCCCTTTTCGGGTTCCGGCAGGGCTTCATCGTCGGCGTGCTGTCCTTCGCCGGATTCATCGCCGGGGCCTTTCTCGGCACCCGGATCGCGCCGCTGGTGCTGCCGAAGGGGTCGGCGTCACCCTACGCGCCCGCCTTCGGCCTGGTCGGGGCCCTGCTCGGCGGCGCGATCCTCGCGAGCGGTCTCGAGGGCCTCGGGTTCCGCCTGCGCCGGACCCTGATCGTCCCCGGCCTCGGGGTGCTCGACGGCGCCCTTGGTGCCGTGCTCGGCGCGGGGCTCGCGCTCGGCGTCGTGTGGATCGCCGCGGCCGTCGCCGGCCAGACGCCGGGCGCGCGCCAGCTCCGCGTCGACATCCAGCGCTCGGCGATCCTGCGCGAGCTGAACTCCGTGCTGCCGCCCTCGGGGCCGATCCTCGATGCCCTCGCGCGCCTGGACCCCCTGCCCTCGATCACCGGCCCCTCGGCGGACGTCGCTCCTCCCCAGACGGGCGTGGCGCGACTGCCCGGTGTGAAGCGAGCGTCGGGATCGGTCGTGCGCGTGCTCGGCACCGCCTGCGGTCTGGCCATCGAGGGCTCGGGGTGGGTGGCCGAACCGGACATCGTCGTGACCAACGCCCACGTCGTCGCCGGTGAGTCCGACACGACCGTCCAGGTCGGCGGGCGCGGCGATGAGGTCGAAGCCGAACCGGTGGCCTTCGACCCGACCGACGACATCGCGGTGCTGCGCGTGCGGGGACTGGGCCTGCGGCCGCTGCCGCTTGCCGCCTCGACCGAATCGGGGACGAGCGGGGCGGTCCTCGGCTACCCGGAGAACGGGCCCTTCGACGTCCAGCCGGGGCGGATCGGGCGCACCCAGACGGTGCTGACGCAGGACGCCTACGGTCGCGGGCCGGTGCAGCGCCTTCTGACACCACTACGGGGGCTCGTGCGCCCTGGGAACTCCGGCGGCCCGCTCGTCGACGACGCCGGGCGGGTGCTCACGACGGTCTTCGCCTCGACCGTCGGCGCCGGGAGCCGCGGGGGCTACGGGGTCGCCGATCAGACCGTCGCGAGCGTGCTGCACCGCACCGCCGGCGGGCGCGGCGGGCGTGTCTCGACGGGCCCCTGCACCGGCGGCTGAGTTTGCGTGCCGCCCGGCGCTCGCTACGCTGACCGCCATGTCGAAGACCCTGCTGGTCGCCGAGAAGCCGTCCGTCGGACAGGACCTGGCGCGCGTCCTGCCGGGGCCGTTCAAGAAGAGCGAGGGCTTTCTCGAGGGGCCCGAGCACGTGATCACGTGGGCCGTCGGGCACCTCGTTCAGCTCGCGGAGCCCGAAGCCTACGATCCGAAGTTCAAGAGCTGGCGCATGGCCGACCTGCCGATCGTGCCGGACCGCTTCAAGCTGGTGGTGCGAGACGAGCGCTCCCGCAAGCAGATGACGGCGGTCACCAAACAGCTCGGGCGCGAGGACGTGGCCGAGGTGGTCAACGCCTGCGACGCCGGGCGTGAGGGCGAGCTGATCTTCGCCTACCTGTTCGAGAAGGCGAAAGCGAAGAAGCCGGTGAAACGCCTGTGGCTCAACTCGATGACCACCGCGGCGATGCGCGCGGCGCTCGAGGCGCTGCGGCCGGCCGCGGAGTTCGAGCGCCTCGAGGAGGCCGCCCGCTCGCGTTCGGAGGCCGATTGGATCGTCGGCATGAACGCGACTCGTGCGGCCACCATCCGACTGCGCAGCTCCTTCGACGGAGCCGTCTCGCTGGGCCGCGTGCAGACGCCGACGCTGGCGATCGTGGCACGCCGCGAGGAGGAGATCAAAGCCTTCCAGCCGGAGCCCTACTGGCTGGTGGACGCCACCTTCCGCGCTGAGCCCGACCCGGAGGGCGGCGGCGAGCGCAGCTACGTAGGCCACTACCAGGCGCCCGCGGGCAGCCCCGGCTCGACCAAAGGGCCACGGCTCGGCACCGAGCAGGAGGCAGAGGAGATCGTGGCCGCCTGCAAGGGACGGACGGGAACGATCTCCAAGCTGGAGAAGAAGGAGCAGCGCGAGAAAGCGCCGATGCTCTACGACCTCACCACGCTCCAGCGGGAGGCGAACAACCGCTACGGGTTCTCCGCGAAACGCACCCTCGGGGCGGCTCAGAGGCTCTACGAGGAGCACAAGGCCCTGACCTATCCGCGGACCAACTCGCGCTACCTGCCGACCGACATGATCGAGGAGATCAAGCCGATCGCCGAGCTGCTGCAGGGGCAGAGCGAGTACCGCAAAGGGGCCGAGTACGTGGTCGGGCTCGACGTGCTGCCACTGGCACGGGTGGTCAACGACGAGAAGGTCACCGACCACCACGCGATCATCCCGACCCGCTCGGAGCATCCGGTGGAGAAGATGAGCTCCGACGATCGCCGCATCTACGACATGGCCGTGCGCCGCTTCCTCGCCGTGTTCCACCCCGAGGCCGTGTTCGAGAACACGCGCGTGGAGACGACCGTCTCCTCCGACGGCGGCGAGCACGTGTTCCGCACCCGCGGCAAGCTGCTGCTGGTGCCCGGCTGGCGTGGCGTCTACGACGAGATCGCCGCCGACGCGAAGGACGGCGAGGGGCGAGGCGAGGAGGAGGAGGCGGCCGACCAGCAGCTGCCCCGGCTGCAGGACGGCGAAAACGTGCAGACGGTCTCGATCGAGAGTGCCCGCAAGGAAACTAAACCGCCCCGCCGCTACAGCGACGCCTCGTTGCTCGGCGCGATGGAGACGGCGGGCAAGCTCGTCGACGACGACGAGCTCCGGGAGGCGATGAAGGAGTCGGGCATCGGCACTCCAGCGACCCGCGCCGCGATCATCGAGCGGCTGATCACCGTCGGCTACATCGAGCGCGACGGACGTGCCCTGGTGGCCACCGAGAAGGGTCTCAACGTGATCCGCCTGCTCGGCGAGCACGCGCTCACCTCGCCCGGGCTCACCGGCAGCTGGGAGCAGCGGCTCGGCAAGATCGAGCGCGGCGAGGACTCGCGCAAGCAGTTCATGAGCGACATCGCCGGCTTCGCCACCGAGACCGTCAAGACCCTCGACGAGACGCTGAAAGACGTGCGCATCCCTCGTGCACGGCTCGGTCCCTGTCCCGTCTGCGGACACGAGATCGTCGAGAACCGCAAGGGCTATTCCTGCTGGGCACGCGAGGACCCCGGCTGCGGTTTCGTGATCTGGAAGGCCAAAGCGGGCAAGACCCTGCCCGTCGCGATCGCCCGCGAGCTGATCAAGAAGGGCTACACCGCGCAGGCCGTGACCGGTTTTCGCGGCCGCAGCGGGCGCAGCTTCCGGGCGCACCTGGCGCTGCAACAGACCGACGAGGGCAGATGGCGCGTCGAGTTCGACGAGCCGTGGGCCCGCGAGGGCGCGAAGCCGCCCGAGGCGGAGGTCGAGGCGGCGGACGCCGCTGCCGTCGCCGCGTCGAGCGCGGCCTGAGCGGGCACCGGGCGGAGCGCCCGGCGGGCGCGTCGGCGCCGTGCGCCAGGATGGCTGAATGAGCATCACGCTGGTCACGGGCCCTGCCAACGCGGGCAAGGCCGAGGTCGTGATGGACGCCGTGCGGCGTCACATCGCCCACCGCCAGGAGCCGCTGCTCGTCGTGCCGACCCGCACCGACGTGGAGTACTACCTGCGCGAGCTGGCCGGCGGCGATGCCGCGATCGGTGTGCGGGTGGCCGTCTTCGACGGCCTGGTCGAGGAGCTCGTGCGCCGGGCGGGCATCGCCGAGCCCGTGCTCGGGGCGCTCGCCCGCGAGCGCCTGATCGGATCGCTCGAGGCGGCCGCGCGGCTGTCCGCCCACCCGGGCCTGCGGCGCGCCCTCGGTGAGCTGTTCGCCGAGCTGCAGATCAAGCGCGTGCCGCCCCAGCGCCTCGCGTCCGCCCTCGACGCCGGCCTCGGCGACGGGGCCGCGGCGCTCGGCCTCGATCTCGCGGCCGCATACGGGGAGTACCTCCGCCGGCTGCAGGGCGTCGGGAGGCTGGACGAGGAGCAGCGGACGCTGCGCGCGCTCGACCGCCTGCGCGAGGCGCCCGCGCTGTGGGGCGGGGTGCCGGTGCTGTTCTACGGCTTCGACGACCTCACGCCGCTGCAGCTCGATGCGATCGAGACGCTGGGCCGAGTCGTCGATGCTCAGGTGACCGTCTCGCTGGCCTACGAGGCCGGACGCGCAGCCTTGGCGGGGCGGGCGGGCACGTTCCAGACGCTGGCGCCGCTGGCGGGTGAGCATCACAGCCTGCCCCCGCGAGCCGACCACTATGCCGAGGGCTCGCGCACCGCGCTCGCCCACCTCGAGCGCAACCTGTTCGAGCCGGGCGCCGCACGCGTGGACCCCACCGGGGCCGTAGAGCTGATGCAGGGGGGAGGCGAGCGCGCCGAGCTCGAGCTGATCGCCGCCCGCGTGGCGGCGCTGCTCGACGAGGGCCTGCCCGCCGAGGAGATCGCCGTCGTCGTGCGCCACCCGGCCGCCTCGGCGTCGCTCGTCGGAGAGGTCTTCGCGGCCGCGGGGATCCCGTTCGCGATGCCCGTCAAACGCCCCTTCGCCGACACCGCCGTGGGCCGGGCGCTGCTCGGGCTGCTGCGCTGCGTGCCGAGGCCGGACGGCCCGGCGCCGGGCACGCCCTCGGACCTGCTCGCCTGGCTGCGCGCGCCGGGCCGGCTCGATCGCCCGGAGCTGGCCGACTCGCTCGAGCTGGCCGTGCGGCGGCAGGGGCTGAGGAGCGTGGAGCAGGCCCGCGCATACTGGGAGGACCGCCGCTTTCCGCTCGACACGATCGACCGGCTCGCCGAGGCGCAGCGGCGCGGCCCCGGTGTGCTGGCCGAGCGGGCGAGCCGCGAGTTGCTGCGCCTGTTCGCCGCCCCGCGGCGTGGCGCGGCGAGCGTGCTCGGAGCGGAGGAGATGGATGAGGCGCGGGCACTCGCGGGCGGGCGCAGCGCGCTCGCCGAGCTGCGCGAGCTGGCTCGCTTCGCGCCCGAGTCCGCCCCCTCGAGCGCGGCCGAGCTCGCGGCGGTGCTGGGCGGCGTCGAGGTCAACAGCGGCGCCCTGCCCGGCCCCGGGCAGGTCGCCGTGCTCGACCCTCTGCAGCTGCGGGCGCGGCGCGTGCGGGCGCTGTTCCTGTCGGGCCTTCAGGAGGGCCTCTTCCCGCTCAGAGCCCGCCCGCAGCCGCTGCTGGGTGACCGCGACCGCGGGCGCGTCGCGCAGGCCTCGGGGCTGCTGCTCGGCGACACCGAGGAGGTCCTAGCCGCCGAGCGCTACCTCCTCTACGCGGTGCTCTCGCGTCCCGAGCAGCTGCTCGCGCTGAGCTGGCACGAGACCGACGACGAAGCCGCGCCTCTGTCGCGCTCGCTGTTCCTCGACGACGTGCGGGACCTGTTCGACGAGCGCCTCTACGAGCGACGAGCGCGCCGCGCGCTCGGCGCGCTCGACGAGCCGGGAGTCCCGCTCTCGAATGCGGCGGCAGCCTTGCCCGACGGCGGTCACCTGAGCGATGAGCGGGTCCTCTCGCGCCTGCGTGATCGTCCCTGGTCCGGGACCTCGATCGAGAAGTGGGTGGGATGCCCGGTCGCCTGGTTCGTCGAGCGGCTGCTCTCGCCCGAGCGCTTCGAGCCCGAGCCCGAGCCGCTGGTTCGGGGCGGCCTCGCCCACGTCGCGCTGAAGGAGACGCTCGAGGGGCTGCGTGCCGAGACGGGCAGCGCGCGGATCACCCCGGCCACGGTCGGCCGCGCCCGCGAGCTCGCTCGCGCGGCCCTCGCCGCCGCGAGCGCCGATCCCGCCCGGCGCGTCTCGGTCAGTCCGGAGCGCGCCGCCGCGATCGAGCGCAGCCTGCGGGCCGATCTCGAACGCTACCTCGAGCACGCCGCCGGCCTCGAGGGGTCGCTGGTGCCGCAGCAGCTCGAGCTCGGGTTCGGCTTCGATGACCCGGAGGCCGAGGACCACGGCGAGCCGAGCGAGCTGCCCGCGTTCGACCTCGGCGGCGGGGTCAAGCTGCGCGGCCGCATCGACAGGATCGACGTGGGGGCGGGCGGCGAGGCGGTCGTGATCGACTACAAGGCGAAAACCGCCCAGCCCCGCGAGAAGTGGATCGAGCGGCGCAACCTGCAGGTGGCCCTCTACATGCAGGCCGCCGAACAGCTGCTCGGCCTGCGCGTGGTCGGCGGGCTCTACCAGCCGCTCTCGGGCAGGGACCTGAGGGCGAGGGGAGTGCTGCTCGAGGATCACGACGCCGCGGAGAACTGCGTCAGACCCGACCGCGTGGACTCAGAGGACCTCGACGAGCTGCTGGCGGAGGTGCTCGACATCGCCCGGACCGCCGCCGGGGAGGCCGGACGGGGCGCGCTCGAGGCGCGGCCGGAGAGCTGCGGCTACGGCGGGCGGGGCTGCATGTACCCGACGATCTGCCGCTGCGAGCGTTGAGCATGGAGCAGCTCAGCATCGACATCGCGGCGGCAATCGGCGAGCCCGATCGCGCCGCCGCCGAGCTGCGGCTGACCGACGAGCAGCGGGCCGCGGTGGGCGAGCGCGACCGGGCGATCCTGCTGTCGGCCGCGGCGGGCAGCGGCAAGACCTCTGTGCTCGTCGAGCGCTTCGTCCAGGCGGTCTGCGAGGACGGCATCGCGCCGGCCGCCGTGCTCGCCATCACCTTCACCGAGCGCGCCGCGGGCGAGCTTCGCTCGCGGGTGCGCGAGCGCCTGCTCGAGCTCGGCGAGCGGGAGGCTGCCCGCGACACCGAGGCGGCATTCATCGGCACCTTCCACGGCTTCTGCGCGCGCCTGCTCCGCGCCCACCCGCTGCCCGCCGGGCTCGATCCGGACTTCGCGATCCTCGACGCGCCGCGCTCGCGGTGGCTGCGCAGGCGGGCCTATGAAGATGCGCTCGCGGAGTTCATCACCGGAGGCGGCGAGGAGGCGGTCGACCTGCTGGCGGCCTACGGCGTCGACAAAGTCCGCGTGATGATCGAGCAGCTGCACGGCGAGCTGCGCAGCCGGGGCCGGCGCCGACCCCGGCTGCCGCTCCGGGCCATTCCCCCGGGGGGCGACGGCGACGAGGCCGACGCGCTCGCCGCGGTCGCCCTGTTCGACCGCCTGCTCGACCTGTTCGGCGGCCGCTACGAGCGCGCCAAGGAGGAGCGCCTGGCGGTGGACTTCGACGACCTCGAGCTGATCGCCGGCGAGCTGCTGGCGGGCAACGAGGCGCTGCGGGGCGCCTGGGCTGAAGGCTTCCAGCTGCTGATGGTCGACGAGTTCCAGGACACCAACCCCCGGCAGCTGGCGATCCTGCGCTGCCTGGACCGGGAGAACCTGTTCACCGTCGGCGATGAGCTGCAGTCGATCTACGGCTTCCGCCACGCCGACGTGAGCCTGTTCCGTGAGCGCCGGGCCGAGCTTGCTGCGGCGGGCGGAGCGCTGGCCCTGAGGAGCAACTTCCGCAGCCGCCCGGAGGTGCTGGGGGCGGTCAACGTGGTCTTCGCGGAGCGCTTCGAACGGTTCAGCCCGCTCGTCCACGGCCGCGAGGAGGAGTCCGGCCAGGCCCCCGAGCCGGCGGTCGAGCTGCTCCTGACCGACGCCGGCGATGGCTGGCGCGGACTCTCCGACGCCGAGGCGATCGCGGCCGGCCTGCCGCACACCCGCGTGTTCGCGCGCCTGGCCGAGGCGCGCCTGCTCGCTCAGCGCGTGCGCGAGCTGATCGACGCAGGCCAGGCCCGCGCCGGGGATGTCGCCGTGCTGCTCAGGGCGAGCGGCGACATCGAGACGTTCGAGCGGGCCCTCCAGCTGGAGGGGATGCGCACGCTGGCCACCGTCGGGACGTTCTGGGAGCGCCAGCAGATCACCGACCTGCACAGCTACTTGCGTGCGCTTGCCAATCCCCGTGACGAGGAGGCTCTCTACGGCCTGCTCGCCTCGCCCTTGGTCGGACTCTCCCGCGACGGGCTGGCGCTGCTGGCGATCGCGTCGAGCCCGGAGCGCGGGGGCGTCTGGGAGACCGCGGTGGCCCTCGCGGAAGACGGTCGGGAGGAGCTCGGCGAGGCCGACCGCGAACGGCTCGTGCGCTTCCGCGGATGGTTCGAGGCCGAGCGATCGGAGGCCGGCGGCCGGTCGGTCTCGGCGCTGCTGGAGCGGGCGATCTCGCAGGGCGGCTACGTCGACCACGTGCTGACCCTGGACTGGCCCGAGCGGAGGCTGGCGAACGTGCACAAGCTGCTCCGCGTGGCGCGCGCCTTCGAAGCGGCCGAGGGGCGCGACCTGCGCGCCTTCGTCGATCACGTCGAGGATCTCCGCAACGAGGGAGCGATCGAGCCGGAGGCCCCGGTCGAGGATGTGGAGCCGGACACCGTGCGGCTGATGACGATCCATGCCGCCAAGGGGCTCGAGTTCCCCGTCGTGTGTCTCGCCGACCTCGGCCGCAAACGGCCCAGCCCCGACGATCGCCTGTTCGTGGACGGCGAGCGGCTCGGACTGCGCCTGTGGCGGCCGGGCCAGGGCGAGGGCATCAAGACGCTCGAGTTCGACGAGCTCAGGGCCGAGCGCCAGGCGCGAGAGCGCGAAGAGGAGAGCCGCGTCTTCTATGTCGCGATGACCCGGGCCCGGGAGCGGCTGCTGCTGAGCGGCGCCGTCGACTTCGGCTCCTGGCCGAAGGAGAGCGCGACGGCGCCGCCGATCAGCTGGCTCGGCCCGGCCCTCTATCCGCCTCTGCCCGGCCTGGTCCAGGGCGGTGGCGGTGTGAGCACGGTCACCGCCGGCGAGGATGGCGACGGGCCGCCGGTCAGGATCACGCTCAGCGACCCGTCCTCCTACGGAACGATCCTGTGCGCCCGGAGAGGCCCCGACGGGGACACTCCGGCCGTAGCCGAGGCCTCGGCGGGCACCCCCCGGGCCGCGCCGCCGCTCCGGTCCGCTCCCGCGGCGCCGGGCACCGGTGAGGGCTCCCCGGCGTTGCCGGCCACCCTCAGCTACACCTCGCTGGCGCTGCTCGAGCGCTGCGGCTACCGCTACTACCTGGAACGCGTGCTGCGGATGCCGGAGGAGCAGGCGGCGGGCGCGGGGCGCGGCGAGGGCCTCGAGGCGCGGGCGAGAGGAACGCTCGTGCACCGGCTGCTCGAGCGCAACGACTGGGACTCGCCCGAGACTCCGACCGCGGCGCTCGTCGCGGCGTCCGCCGCCGAGCTGGGCCTCGAGCCTCCTCCCGCCGAGGCGGAGCAGCTCGCGGCGCTGCTGCAGCGGGGACTCGCGAGCCCGATGGCGGCGCGGATAGCCGCCGCCGCCCGCAGGCGAGCCGAGCACCCGTTCGCCTTCAGCCTCGGCGCCGGCACGCCGCTCGTGACCGGCGTGATCGACCTGCTCGGCGAAGAGCGGGATGGCACGGCCCTCGTGGTCGACTACAAGAGCGACAGGCTCTCCCCGCAAGCCGATCCCGAGGAGCTGGTGGCGCGTGACTACGCCGTGCAGCGGCTGCTCTACGCCCTCGCCGTGCTCCGGGAGGGGGCGCTCGTGGTCGAGGTGGTGCATTGGTTCCTCGAGCGGCCCGGCGAGCCCGCGGTGGCCCGCTACACGCTCGGCGAGCGGGCGGCGCTCGAGGACCAGCTCGCGCGGCGCCTGGTGCACGACTGGGCCGACCCGTTCGCGGTCAGCCCCAGACCTCACCGCGGCCTCTGCCTGACCTGCCCGGGACGAGGGGGCATGTGCTCCTGGGGTGAGCAGGAGACGATGCGCGAGAACCCCCCTGAGGGGGCCTGAAACGGCAGCCGAGGCCCGGCAAAGACGCCAAAAAATTCGCGTCCGCCGACTATTTCGGGCCGCTTTTCGCTGATACCCTTCCTGGCTCCGCCTCAGGTGCCCGCCTGCCCGCACGCGCCCACCGGGTGTGCAACCGGGAAGCACCGCCCCCACGAGCACTCCCATGCCAATGCACCCCAAACAGCCGAAGGCCGTGGGCCTTTACGACCCCCGCTTCGAGCACGACGCGTGCGGTGTCGGCATGGTCGCGCGGCTCGACAACGAGCCGACCCACGAGGTCGTTACGCGCGCCATCACGGCACTCGAGAACCTCGAGCACCGCGGCGCATCGGGGGCCGACCCGACGACCGGGGACGGGGCCGGGATCCTGATGCAGATGCCCGACGAGCTGCTGCGCGCAGTGGCCGGCTTCGAGCTGCCGCCCGCCGGGCGCTACGGAGTCCTGATGTGCTTCCTGCCCACCGAGGAGCAGGCGCGGCGCAGCGCCGAGGAGCTGCTCGAGCGGACCGTCCGGGGCGAGGGCCAGCAGCTGCTCGGCTGGCGCGACGTGCCGGTGCACCCCGAGAGCACCGGCGTCGTCGCGGCCGCCTGCCGCCCGGTCGTCCGCCAACTGTTCGTCGGCGCCGGCGAGGCGCAGGCCGCCGACCGGGACGCCTTCGAGCGCAAGCTCTATGTGATCCGCCGCATCTGCGAGCTCGACCCGGGCTTCGGAGGCGCCTACATCGCCTCGAGCTCCTCGCGGACGATCAACTACAAGGGCATGCTGATCAGCTTCCAGCTGGCGGCTTTCTACGAGGACCTGCGCGACGAGCGCTGCAAGAGCGCCATGGCCCTCGTCCACTCGCGCTTCTCGACCAACACCTTCCCGAGCTGGGAGCTGGCCCATCCCTACCGCGTGATCTGCCACAACGGCGAGATCAACACGGTGATGGGCAACGTCAACTGGATGCGAGCCCGCGAGAGCGAGCTGCACTCGGAGCTGTTCGGCGAGGATCTCGAGAAGATCCTGCCGGTCGTCGGCCCCGGGAACTCCGACTCGGCGACCTTCGACAACGTGCTCGAGCTGCTGATGCTGGCTGGACGCTCACTGCCCCACGCGGCGATGATGATGATCCCCGAGGCATACCGGGACCGCGACGACCTGCCCGACTACCTGAAGGGCTTCTACGCCTTCCACTCCTGCCTGATGGAGCCCTGGGACGGCCCCGCCTCGGTGGCCTTCACCGACGGCCGCGTCGTGGGCGCCACGCTCGACCGCAACGGCCTGCGCCCGGGTCGCTGGGTCGAGACGACCGACGGGCACGTCGTGCTCGGCTCGGAGTCCGGCCTGCTGGACATCCCGCCCGAGCAGGTTCGCCGGCTCGGCCGGCTGCAACCCGGCAAGCTGTTTCTCGTCGATCTCGAGCGCGGCCGCATCGTCGAGGACGAGGAGGTCAAGAGGGAGGTGGCCACCGCCCACCCCTACGGCGAGTGGTACGCCCGCAACGCCGTGCCCTTCAAGCAGCTGCCGCCGTCGAGCGAAGTGACCCTCTCCGACCAGCCGCTGAGGCTGCGCCAGAGGGCCTTCGGCTACTCGCAGGAGGACCTGAAGGTGCTGTTGACGCCGATGGCCGTCGACGCAGCCGAGCCGATCGGCTCGATGGGCAACGACCTGTCGCTGGCGGTGCTCTCCGACCAGGCGCCGCCGCTGTTCTCCTACTTCAAGCAGTTGTTCGCCCAGGTCACCAACCCGCCGATCGACCCGATCCGCGAGGAGATCGTGATGAGCCTGGCCACATCGCTGGGCAACGAGCGCAACCTGTTCGACGAGACGCCCGAGCACGCCCACAAGCTGCTGCTCGACCAGCCGATCCTGCTCAACCGCGAGCTGGAGACGCTGCGGCACGTCGACCACGAGGTCTACAAAGCGCGCACGATCGACGCCACGTGGCTCATCCAGAAGGGCCCCGCCGGGATGGCAGAGGCACTCGATCGGCTCTGCCGCACGGCGACCGAGGCGATCGAGGAGGGGGCCAACATCCTGATCCTCAACGACCGGCTGCTCGGGCCCAGGCGCGTGCCGATCCCGTCGCTGCTGGCGGTGGCGGCCGTCCACCACCACCTCGTGCTCGAGGGCACACGGTTGCGGGCGGGCATCATCGTCGAGTCGGGCGAGCCCCGCGAGGTCCACCACTTCGCCACGCTGATCGGTTACGGGGCCAGCGCTGTGAACCCCTACCTGCTGCTCGAGACGCTCGATGAGCTCGTGCTCGAAAAGCGCGTGCTGCGGCCGGGAAAGGACGGCGCCCCCGTCGAGGTGGGCGCCGAGGAGGCCGCCCAGAACGTGGTCAAAGCGATCGGCAAAGGGCTGCTCAAGACGATCTCGAAGATGGGCATCTCGACGATCCAGTCCTACCGCGGAGCCCAGATCTTCGAGGCCGTGGGCCTCGAGCGGGAGCTGATCGACGAGCACTTCACGGGCACGGCCTCGCGTATCGGCGGCATCGGCCTCGAGGTCCTGGCCGAAGAGGCGCTGGAGCGCCACGCCCGCGCCTACCCCAACGCCGGCTCGGGGATCGACTCCCTGCTGCCCGTCGGGGGCGTCTACGCCTGGCGGCGGGACGGCGAGCACCACATGTGGAACCCGGAGACGATCGCGCTTGTCCAGCACGCCGTGCGCTCCGCCAACGGCGACGTGCCGGCTGCCCTGACGGGGGACGGCGAGGCGCTGGCGGCGGTGCGCGAGAGCCCGGCGATGGAGAAGTACCGCGAGTACGCCCGGGCGGTAAACGAGGACGCGGCCCGCAAGGCGACGCTGCGCGGCCTGCTGGAGATCGGCGCAGGCGGCGAGAGGCCCGTGCCCATCGGGTTGGAGCAGGTCGAGCCCGCCACGGAGATCGTGCGGCGCTTCTGCACCGGCGCGATGAGCCTCGGCTCGATCTCGCGGGAGGCCCACGAGACGCTGGCGATCGCGATGAACCGGCTCGGCGGGCGCTCGAACACGGGCGAGGGCGGGGAGGACCCGGTCCGCTTCACCCCCGACGCCAACGGCGATCGCCGCCGCTCGGCGATCAAGCAGGTGGCCTCGGGCCGCTTCGGCGTGACGATCCACTACCTCGTGAACGCCGACGAGCTGCAGATCAAGATGGCCCAGGGCGCCAAGCCCGGCGAGGGCGGGCAGCTGCCCGGCCACAAGGTCGACGAGTACATCGGCTCGATCCGGCACACCACGCCGGGCGTCGGGCTGATCTCGCCGCCGCCCCACCACGACATCTACTCGATCGAGGATCTCAAGCAGCTGATCTACGACCTCCGTTGCGGCAACCCACGGGCCGAGGTGTCGGTGAAGCTCGTCTCCGAGGTCGGAGTCGGCACGGTCGCGGCCGGCGTCTCGAAGGCCAACGCCGACCGGGTGCTGATCGCAGGGCACGACGGCGGCACGGGCGCCTCGCCGCTGTCCTCGATCCAGGCGGCCGGCGTGCCCTGGGAGATCGGCCTTGCCGAGACGCAGCAGACGCTGCTGCTCAACGACCTGCGCTCGCGGATCGTCGTCCAGACCGACGGACAGCTGAAGACGGGACGGGACGTGGTCGTCGCGGCGATGCTCGGCGCCGACGAGATGGGCTTCTCGACCGCCCCCCTGATCGCGACGGGGTGCATCATGATGCGGGCCTGTCATCTGAACACCTGCCCCGTCGGGATCGCCACACAGGACCCCGAGCTGCGCAAGCGCTTCAAGGGCACGCCCGAGCACGTGGTCAACTTCTTCTTCTTCGTGGCCGAGGAAGTTCGCGAGATCCTGGCATCGCTCGGACTGCGCAGGCTCGATGAGGCGATCGGCCGCGTGGACCTGCTCGGAGCCGGCCGGGCGATCGATCACTGGAAGGCGCGGGGCGTCGACCTCACCCACCTGCTGACCCACATCGAGCTCGACAGCGACGCGCCGCGCCACCGCACCGAACCGCCGCCCGCGGTGCTCGAGGACGCGCTCGACTGGGAGCTCGTGCGCGGTGCCGAGCCTGCACTCGAGCGGGGCGAGACCGTGCGGCTGTCGCTGCCGGTCCGCAACCGCAACCGCTGCGTGGGCGGCATCCTCTCGAGCCACATCGCGAGCCGCCACGGCGCCGAGGGGCTCGCCGAGGGCTCGATCGAGGTCGAGCTCGAGGGTTCCGCCGGGCAGAGCTTCGCCGGCTGGCTCGCGCCCGGGGTGACCTTCACCCTGCGAGGCGACGCGCAGGACTACGCCGGCAAGGGCCTCTCGGGGGGCGTCTTCGCGCTCAGGCCCCGTGAGGGCATGGGCGAGCACTTCCTGGCGGAGGAGAACGTGATCGTGGGCAACACGGTGCTCTACGGGGCCACTCGGGGCCGCGCCTTCTTCCGCGGCCTGGCCGGAGAGCGCTTCGCGGTGCGCAACTCCGGTGCCTGGACAGTCGTCGAGGGCGTCGGCGACCACGCCTGCGAGTACATGACCGGGGGCCGCGTCGTCGTGCTCGGCCCGACCGGGCGCAACTTCGCCGCCGGCATGTCCGGCGGCATCGCCTACGTGCTCGACGAGCAGGGCGCCTTCCCTGCGCGGTGCAACATGGGCATGGTGGGCTTCGAGGAGCTCTCCGAGGCCGACCAGATCGAGCTGCGGACGATGATCGAAGAGCACTTCGCCCGCACGGACAGCCCCGTTGCTGCCGACGTGCTCGGGCGCTGGGAGCAGCTGATCGCCTCGGGCGCCTTCGTCAAGGTGATGCCCAACGACTACAAGCGGGTGCTGCGGGAACGGGCCCAGGAAGAGGCTCTGGCGGCGTCCGCTCAGACCAACGGGGCGATCGTCGGCGCACGGTCACTGGACGCGGCCGGAGCGGGTGACACTCGCTCCACTCGCGTCCCCGAACCGGCCAGCGAGGGGGCGGGCACACGGCCGCAAGGCGGGGTCGGCCCCGAGGGCGGAGGCGGCTGATGGGTGAGCTCGGCGGCTTCCTGAAGATCGAGCGCCACGGCGTCCCCTACCGGGACAGCTCACAGCGCGCCCGCGACTACCAGGAGTTCCTGCTGCCACGCCCGACGCCCGAGCTGCGCGAGCAGGGGGCCCGCTGCATGGACTGCGGTGTGCCCTTCTGCCACAACGGCTGTCCTCTGGGCAACCTGATCCCGGACTGGAACGATCTCGTCTACCGAGACCGCTTCGAGGACGCGATCGTCCAGCTGCACGCGACCAACAACTTTCCCGAGTTCACCGGGCGCCTGTGCCCGGCGCCCTGCGAGGCCTCGTGCGTGCTGGAGATCCGCGAGGGCGACGCCGTGACGATCAAACAGATCGAGAACTCGATCGTCAACCGTGCCTGGGAGGAGGGCTGGATCGTCCCGCAACCGCCGCGCCGCGAGAGCGGCCACTCGGTGGCGGTGGTCGGGTCGGGCCCGGCCGGAATGGCCGCCGCGCAGCAGCTGCGCCGAGCGGGTCACGAGGTCACGCTGTTCGAGCGCGACGAGGCCATCGGCGGGCTGGTCCGCTTCGGCGTGCCCGACTTCAAGATCGAGAAGACGGTCGTCGAGCGCAGGGTCCAGCAGCTCGCCGCCGAGGGCGTGGAGCTGCGCTGCGGCGTCGACGTGGGCAGCGACATCAGCGCCGAGGAGCTGCTGGCGAGCTTCGAGGCGGTCGTGCTCTCGACCGGCTCGCGCGTGCCCCGCGACCTGCCCGTGCCCGGCCGTGAGCTGGAGGGCGTGCATTTCGCGATGGACTACCTCTACCAGCGAAACCGCTGGGTCGCCGGAGAAGTCGGGCCCGAGCCGCTGATGCCCGCGCCGGAGCCCGGACGGCCGATCACCGCCGAGGGCAAGGACGTGGTCGTGATCGGTGGCGGCGACACGGGCGCGGACTGCGTCGGCAACGCCCTGCGCGAGGGTGCCCGCTCGATCGTCCAGCTGGAGCTTCTCGCCGAGCCCCCCGCGCAGCGGCCCGACGACCGCACGCCGTGGCCGGAGTGGCCGCTGAAGTACCGGCTCAGCTACGCCATGGAGGAGGCGCGGGAGCTGCGGGTCGGCGAGCAGGACTACTCGGTCGCCACCACCGCCTTCGCCGGCCGGGACGGCCGGCTCACCGGCCTCACCGTGGCCGAGGCGGCGCCGGCACCGCCGTTCGCGCCGCTGGAGGGCACCGAGCACGACCTGCCGGCCCAGCTCGTGCTGCTGGCGATGGGCTTCCTGCACCCCGAGCAGGGTCTGCTCGACCAACTCGGGGTCGAGAAGGATCGCCGCGGCAACGTGCGCGCGGTAACGCCCTACACGACATCGGTCGAGGGGGTCTTCGCGGCGGGGGACGCCCGCCGCGGGCAGTCCCTGATCGTCTGGGCGATCAACGAGGGCCGCCAGTGCGCGCGGATGGTCGACCGCTACCTCGCCGGCCTCGGCGGCGGAGGGCGGGAGGGCCGCGAGGACCAGGGGCGCGCAGGCCACGCAGACGCCGACGAGGGGCCCGAGGGCCCGCCGCAGCACGTCGGGCCCGGCGTCCCCGCCGGGTAGCTACCCTGAGCGCGTGCAGAGCGGGGCAAGCAACGGAGCGCACGGAGCGCCGGCGGGTGGCCGTGTCTGCCTGATCGGCGCGGGCTCCTCGGGTATCGCGGCGGCCAAGGCGCTGCACGAGCGCGGCATCGACTTCGACTGCTTCGAGAAGTCGGATCGCGTCGGGGGCAACTGGGTGTTCGGCAACAAGAACGGGATGTCGGCGGCCTATCGCGACCTGTTCATCAACACCTCCCGTCCGCGCATGGAGTACTCCGACCTGCCGATGCCCGAGTCCTACCCGGACTTCCCCCACCACAGCCAGATCGCGGCCTACTTCGAGGAATACGTCGATCACTTCGGCTTCCGGGATCGGATCACCTTCGAGACGGGCGTCGAGCACGCCCGACGCGAACCAGACGGCACCTGGACGGTCGAGCTGGACACGGGGGAGAGCCGCCGCTACGAGGCGCTGGTCGTGGCCAACGGGCACCACTGGAACCCCCGCTGGCCAGAACCCGCCTTCCCCGGAGCCGACCGCTTCGCAGGCACGCAGATGCACGCCCACTCCTACCTCGACAACGCGATCTTCGAGGGCAAGCACGTCGTCGTGGTCGGGATGGGCAACTCGGCGATGGACATCGCCGTGGAGTCCTCATACGTGGCCGAGAGCACCTGCCTGTCGGCCCGGCAGGGAGTCTGGATCATCCCCAAGTACGTGTTCGGCAAACCGGTCGACCAGATCCGCAACGACCCGCGGGTGCCCTTCAAGGTCCGCCAGCGGGTGATTCAGCAGCTTGTGCGCAGCTACGCCGGCCCGCCCGAGCGCTACGGGCTGCCGAAGCCCAACCACCGTTTCGGCGAGGCCCATCCGACGATCTCCGGCCGGATCCTCGACCGCATCCAGCACGGCACGATCGAGCCGAAGCCGAATATCGCCTCACTCGAGGAGTCCCGGGTGCGCTTCGAGGACGGCAGCGAGGCAGAGGCGGACGTGATCGTCTACTGCACGGGCTACAAGATCACCTTCCCGTTCTTCGACGAGCAGCTGATCTCGGCGCCTGACAACCACATCGAGCTGTACCGCCGCGTCTTTCACCCGGAGATCCCGAACGTGATGTTCATCGGCCTGCTGCAGCCCCTCGGCGCGATCATGCCGCTCGCGGAGGCGCAGGGCGCATGGGTCGGGGACTACCTGCTCGGCGACTACGCACCGCCCGGCCCGGAGCAGATGCGGGCCGACATCCGGGCCGACCAGGAGGCGATGCGCAAGCGCTACGTGGCCTCCAAGCGGCACACGATCCAGGTCGATTACGACGACTACCTCTACGAGCTCGCCAGGGAGCGCCGGGCGGGGGCGGCCCGCGCCAGAGACCGTGGCTACGCTCCCCCAGCGCCATGCCGACCTTCTGCCGCCACAACCGCTTCATAGAGCGCTGTCCGATCTGCAGCAAGACGCTGCCCGGCAACGAGCCGGCTGCGGCGACGCCGCGCCGGGCGCGTGCCGGCTCGAGCGCGACGCGCCGCTCCGCTGAGGCCGGCGGGCGCGCGCATCGAGGCGGCCTTCGCGTGCGCCGGGAGGGGCGGGCCGCCGAGGACGGCTACCAGTCCGAGCTGGTCCCGGGGGTTCGCGCGTCCGCCGACGCCGAGCGGCTGGCGAGGGAGATGGCCTTCTCCAGCGCACGCCTCGGAGCGCTCGCGCTCGATCCGCCTGGCGGCTATGGGTGGGCCGTCGACAGCGCCGCGGAAGGGGACTTCGAGCGCGCCACGTGGGTCTGCTTCGTGCTCGCCTACCTGTCCCCGTCCGAGGACGAGGACCCGTTCGCGGCGGCCGCCGCCCTGCTCGCCGCGGCGCCCGCTCCCGGGGCTGTGTCGGCCGAGCTGGACGAGCTGCTCGAAGGCCTCTCGCTCGGACCGCGCAGCTCCCACCAGCCGGGAAACGGCGCGCGGACGCTGCTCGCCTACGCCCAGTGGGTGCAGCGGTCCGGCGGGCCCGGGCGAACCCAGGCGGAGGCGTTCACCGGTGATGCCTCCTGGCCGCCCGAGCGGCGCTTCGCACGGCTGTTCGAACGCCTCGCTCTACCCGGGTTCAGCCGTGCGGCCCGCTATGACCTGCTGGTCACGCTCGGCCGAGCGGGCCTGTACGAGATGAGCGCCGACTCGCTGCGCCTGGCCATCTCCCGGGCGGCGGGAGGCGAGGACGCGACCGCCCTGGCCGCAAAGCGCGTCTTCGGCATCGGCGACCCGCTTCTGCTCGACCGCCGGGCTGCGGCCTTCGCCGAGGCCGCCTCGGTGCCGCTCGAAGCGCTCGACCTGGCCCTGTTCAACTGGGCCGCGCCGCAGCGGGCGACGCTCGGCTACCGTCCGGCCGAGGAGCCGGACGACAGCGGCATCGCATCGGCTCTGGGCCTCTGAATCGTCGCTCCCCGGGCCCTCGGGCGGCCGTGCAGGGCCCGCGCCGCACGCAGGCGATGCCGTCCACACGGCCACCTACCCTGCAATCAGTCAGTTCCCCTCGGACCCCGGAGGCGCGATGCCCCTCTGCTTCATCCAGCCACAGGACGCGATCCGTGTCATAGCCGACTCGCTCGGCCGTGAGGCACGACGCCAGCTGGTCGGCGAGGTCGTGCGGGCGTGGGTCGACGACATCCCGGACCAGGAACTGTCGCTGCACTACGCCAAGGCGATCGCCGACCTCGACGAGGACGACCTGCACCTGCTGGCCGCCTGGCACGCCTCGCTGGAGGTCGGCCAGCCGATTCCCAACACCGAGTTCCTGGTCGGGGTGTTCCCCAGCCTCGGCGAGAACCGACGCGAGGCGCTGAAGATCGCCGCGGGGTTCCGCGGCGAGGAAGCCTTCCAGGCGGGCGTCGCCGAGGAGCAGGCGCTCGACACGGTCCTGCCGCGGCTGTCCCACGAGCGCGCGGTGGAACTCGCGAACGAGTGCATTCAGCTGTATATGTGGGACCGCCTCGGCTGCGACAACTAGCGGGCCGTATGCGGGCGCCTGGCAGCGTCCTCGGCGGCTCGCCTACGAAGTAGGCCACGCCGCCTGCGTCCTCGCCAGGCTTGGCCTACGACCCGCTAGCCCCGGGTTGTGGAGCGACACGCGGGCACAGCACCCGGAGGGCGTCCTCGGTGACTCGCGAGCGAAGCACGCCACGTCACCTGCGTCCTAGTCTGGCTTGCCTCTCGACCCGCTTGGGGGCGAGGCAGGTGCGACCGCCGACGTCGAGGAGCCTCTCGGGCAAGGGTCGCGTGGGGCCTGCGAGCTTACTTGCGCACCCGAGGGGGAAGTATGGCTAGCATCGGCCTCTCGATGCGAAACGCGCGTGAACAGAGGCTTGTGCGCTTCGGGCCGCTGCTGCTGGCGGTCGCTGTGGCATGCGAGCTGAAAGTGCTCGTCCAGGGAGCGCCGGTCGTCTCCGGCCCGTCGGTGCTGTTGCTCGCCTCGACGGCGCTGCTGCTGCTGATCGCGCGGGATGCGCTGCGCCGCGACCGTTAGCGCCCGGCGACCGTCCGAATCATCTTCGTGTACGTGATAGCGTACAGAAGGTGAGCGACTCGGTCAGCGTCTTCGCAGAGCACGCACTCGAGTACCACGCCCAGCGCCGACGGATCGTGCCGTGCTTCGATCAGTTCTACGGCACCGCCACCCAGTTGCTCGGGTTGCGTGAGGGGCCGGTGCGGCGTGTGCTCGACCTCGGCGCGGGCACGGGGCTGATGAGCGAGGCGGTGCTCGCCCGCTATCCCGGCGCCGAGGTCGTGCTCCTCGACGGGGCCGAGGAGATGATCGAGCAGGCGCGCGAGCGGCTGACGGCAAGGCAGGCGAGCTTCGTCGTTGCCGACCTGCGCGATCCACTTCCCGAGGGCCCCTTCGACGCCGTCGTCTCGGCGCTCGCGATCCACCACCTCGAGCATGCCGAGAACCGCGATCTCCTGGGGCGCGTGGTCGAGGTGCTGCGGCCCGGGGGCGTGTACGTGAACGCCGAGCACGTCGCCGGCGCGACGCCGTGGCTGGAGCGGAGCTACCGCCGGCTGTGGCGGGCGGCCTGCACGGCGGCCGGCGCGGGCGAGGAGGAGCTCGCGAGCGCTGAAGGGCGCATGGAGGCCGATCGCTCGGTCGACGCATTCACCCAGCTCGGCTGGATGTCCGAGGCCGGACTCGAGGACTGCGACTGCTTCTTCAAACAGCTGCACTTCGCCGTGCTGGCGGGCTGGCGCCCGGCCTGATGCCGGGCCCCGTTCCCGAGCACCGCGAGACCTCTCGCCGTGGTTAGACTGTTCTCATGTCGGAGTTGACCGCAGCACCCACCGAGGAGGACGTGATGGACGCGCTCTCCAACGTGATCGACCCGGAGCTCGGCCTCGACTTTGTCGAGCTGGGACTGATCTACGCCGTCGAGGTCGCCCAGGGGAACGTCAAGGTGACCTTCACGCTGACCACGCCGGGCTGCCCGATCGGGCCGCAGGTCAACGAACAGATCGAAGAGTTCGTCGGTGAACTCGACGGCGTCAGCACCGTCGAATCGGAGATGGTCTTCACCCCGGCCTGGACGCCGGAGATGATGAGCGAAGACGCGAAGTTCGCCCTCGGCTACTGAGGACAGGCGGCACAGCCCGGCTCAGACCGCCGCGGGCTCCTGCTCTCGTGCCAGCGCCACCAGCCCCGACAGTTCGGAGCGGATGTTCTCGCCGAGGACATCGATGTCGGGCAGCGCATCGAAGTCGCCCAGCAGGCCGAAGTTCATCTGGCCGTTGTAGGACATGATGGCGATCGCCAGCGCGTGGTTTTCGGGCAGGAACGCCACCGGGATCGCCAGCACCATCTCGCGTCCGAGCACGTACAGGGGGAACTGCGGACCGGGGACGTTCGTGACGATCAGGTTGAACAGCCGCGTCGAGAAGTTCAGCCGCGAGGCCTGGGCGAGGATCGTCGGCGGGGCGAAGTTCTGCGCCCCCGCGATCACCTCCGCGCCGAGGGCCTGCTTGGACTCCTTGAGCCCGTTCATCGCCTGCGAGACGAACCGCAGCCTGTTCAGCGGGTCGCTGATGTAGACGGGCAGCGGTCCCCGCATCACGACGATGCGGTTGCCCGCCGTGCCGTGATCGTCCTCGGTGCGGACAGACACCGGGACGAGGGCCCGCATCTCGACGCCCTCGGTGCGGCGTCCCCGCGAGATCAAGAACGTTCGCAGCGCCCCGGCGACGGTCGCCAGCACGACGTCGTTGACGGTCCCGCCGAAGGCGTCCTTGACGGTCTTGAAGTCATCGAGGCCGGCGGTCACGCCGACGAAGCGGCGGTGCGGCCCGATCGGCACGTTCAGCGGCGTCTCCGGCGCCGGGTTCAGACCCGCCCAGACCAGCTCGCCCAATCCCTCGGCGACCTCCCGCGCCCGCGCCATCGCCCGCTCCGGGTGGGCCATCGCGTCGAGGGCGCTCTCCAGCAGCGCGGCCCCGGTTCGCGCAGCCCCGGTCACACCCGCCGCGAGGAGCGCCGCCGTGCTCGGCTCGGCATGGGGTTTCCACGGGCGGCCCGTGTGCGGGATGTCCGGAGGTTCGGGGGACAGGTCGAACAGCACCGTCGCGAGGTCGACGCCCGCGATGCCGTCGATCAGCGAGTGGTGCGTCTTGGTGATCAGGGCGAAGCGGTCCTGCTCGAGACCCTCGATCAACCACATCTCCCACAGCGGCTTGGAGCGGTCGAGCTGCTGGGAGAAGATGCGGGCGGTGAGATCCTGCAGCTGCTCCCAGCTGCCCGGGGCCGGGAGGGCGGTGTGGCGGACGTGGTACTCGAGGTTGAAGCTGGGGTCGTCCACCCACACGGGCCGGCCGCTGTCGATCGCCGTGTGGGCGAGCTTGTGGCGGTAGCGGGGCACGAGATGCAGGCGACGGCGGATCTGTTCGAGGAACTCCTCCATGCCGGGCGGCGGGCCCTCCACGAGGGTCAGCCCGCCGATGTGCATGTGCGAGTTCGCGTGCTCCTGGTGCAGGAACGAAGCGTCCACGGGGGTCAGGCGATCGAGGTGCCGCTGCGCCATCGGCGCTTAGGTTAACCGGTCCAACCCCGAGGGGGCCAATACAATGTCCCCGTGGCCAACTCGGTCGACAGGCTGATCCTCGCTGCGCCGCGCGGTTACTGCGCGGGCGTGGACAGGGCCGTGCAGACGGTCGAACGCGCGCTGCAGATACACGGCGCGCCCGTCTACGTGCGCAAGGAGATCGTCCACAACAAGCACGTCGTCGAGGAGCTCAGCGAGCGAGGGGCGATCTTCGTCGAGGAGCACACCGAAGTGCCCGAGGGGGCTGTGTGCGTGTTCTCGGCCCATGGCATCGCCCCCAGCGTCCGCGAGGGCGCCGCGCAGCGGCGCCTGGAGACGATCGACGCGACCTGCCCGCTGGTCACGAAGGTCCACCGCGAGGCCGTGCGCTTCGCCGAGCAGGGCTACACGATCGTGCTGGTCGGCCACGCCGGCCACGAGGAGGTCGAAGGCACGATGGGCGAGGCCCCCGACAAGATCGTGCTCGTGCAGGACGAGCAGGACGTCGACACCGTCGAGGTGGAGGATCCCGAGCGGGTCGCCTACATCACCCAGACGACTCTCGCCGTCGATGAAACGACGGCGATCCTGAACAGGCTTCGCGAGCGTTTCCCGAAGATCGTCGGGCCCCGCACCGACGACATCTGTTACGCCACCACCAACCGCCAGGCGGCCGTCAAGCAGATGGCCTCCAAATGCGACCTGATGCTGGTGATCGGCTCCCGCAACTCCTCGAACTCGAAGCGGCTCGTCGAGGTCGCCCGCGACTGCGGGACCGACGCCCACCTGATCGACAACGCCGGCGAGGTCCAGGAGCAGTGGCTCGACGGCCGCCGCGTCGTCGGCATCTCCTCGGGGGCGAGCGCGCCCGAGAACCTCGTGGTGGAGCTGGTCGACTTCTTCCGTGAGCGCGGCGTCAGCGACATCTCCGAGTTCGACGCGGTCAAGGAGGACGTTCGCTTCATGCTTCCCAAGCAGATCCGTCAGGCTGCGACGGCGGCCGGGGCGTCCTGAGCGGGCCCGGCGCAGGGACCCCCCGCTTGCGCAGGGTCTGCGTGGGGGGGACCGCGAGGTGGAGGCGGCCGTGAAGAGCCTGATCCTCTCCGACCTCCACCTTGGCAGCAACTCCCGCGCCGATCTGCTGCGCCGGCCGGAGATCCGAGCCGCGCTGTTCGCCGAGGTGCAGTGGGCCGATCGCCTGGTCCTGCTCGGCGACGTGCTCGAGCTGCGCCACGGCCCGCTGCGCGAGGCGATGGCGGCCGCCAGGCCGTTCTTCGAGGAGCTGGGTGGCGCGCTCGGAGGGCGGGAGCTGGTGATCACGGCGGGCAACCACGACCACGCCCTGGTGGAACCGTGGCTGGAGGGCCGCGGCGGCGATCCGGAGCCCTCGCTCCTCGCCCCCGAGCAGCTGATCGCGCCGGCCGACGCCTCACCGGCGATGGCCACGATCGCGGCCTGGGTCGGGCTGCAGGGCCGCGGGCCCGTCCGTGTGGCCTATCCCGGCCTGTGGCTGCGACCCGACGTCTACGCGATGCACGGGCACTACCTCGACTGCCACCTGACGATCCCCACGCTGGAGCGGCTGAGCGTCGGCGCGATGAGCCGCCTGTTGCGCCGGCCGGCCTCGGCGTTCGACCGGGTTGAGGACTACGAGGCGATGGGCGCCCCGGTGTTCGCCTGGCGCGACGCGGTGGCCCGCTACACCCACACTGGCGCAGCGCTAAACGGGATGGCCACGGTCAGCGCCTGGCAGGCGCTGGGCGGGAGCTCCTCGGAGCCGAAGCCGCCCGCTGCGAATGGACGGCCGGGTCGCGTGGCGAGGCTCCGCGGGCGTGCCCGCCGGCAGGCGCTCGTGCTCGGCTTCCCCCTCGCCGTGGCCGCCCTGAACCGTGCCGGCCTGGGGCCGCTGCGCGCGGAGATCTCGGCCGCCGAGCTGCGCCGGGCGGGACTCGCGGCGATGGGGCAGGTGGCCGAGCGGCTCGAGCTCGGCGACGCCTACGTGGTGTTCGGACACACACACCGTCCGGGGCCGCTGCCGGGCGATGAGCCCGGCGAGTGGCGGGGCGGTGGGGGCGCCCGCCTCGTCAACTGCGGCAGCTGGACTTACGCGGCCATCTTTCTGCGGGGAACCGCACAGGACAGCCCCTACTGGCCGGGCGCCTGCGTGAGGGTGGATGAGGAGGGGCCGCCCCAGATCCGCCGCCTGCTTGAGGACCGCACTCGCGAGCAGCTACGCCCGGCTCGGGCGCTCGGGTCCGCCTGAGTCCTCCTCGCCGGCAGCGCCCTTCGCGGGCCGGCCGGGCCTCAGGGGTTGGCCTCGGCGAAGGCCTGCAGCGCATGGCCCTGGGCGGTCAGCGCGCCGCCGCGCAGCTGCATCGCCCAACCGCCGTCGTTGCGCGAGTAGACGAGCAGCGCCCGAAGCCAGCCGGCGCGGTGGAACGGCACCGCCAGGTTCAGTTCGCGCGTCAGTGCCGAGGCGGCTTCGGCGCTGTCGCGAATCGGCCCTGACCCGCCGTAGCAATGTGAGTTGGAGCGGTTCACGTCGGGCGCGCAGAAGCCGATCTCCGAGACGATCACGTTGTTCTGCCCGGAGGTCATTTCGGCTTGCAGGCCGGGGAGCTCGCCGATCCCCGTCGCCGGGTCGTGCGTGGGGTTGTAGGGGTGCACGTACCAGCCCTTGATCTCGCTCTGCAGCTGAGGTCGCGTCTTGTAGAGCGCCCCGATCCAGCCGCCCGAGGTCGCGCCGACGTAGATCCGCGACAGCGGCAGATGTGCCCTTTTCGCGGCGGGCAGCAAGCTCGCGAGGAGCGCCGCGTACTGCGCGGCGCTGCCATATCCCCACGGCTCGTTGGTCGCCTCGAAGAGCAGCGGCACGGCCGGGTACCTGGCGAGGATTTCACGGGCGGAGACGATGAAACCCGAGACGTATTCGGAGATCGCCCTGGCGCTCGTCGGCAGGCACTGGCTGTTGAAGTTGCAGTTCACGTAGGCCTTGTACTCGATCGGGATGACCGGGATCATGCCGGCGTCAATCGACACGCGCAGGCCCTTCCCGGCTTGTGCCAGCGTCTCGCCCGCGACCCACTCGACCGGTCCGCTGCGGTCATAGGCCACGCCGTGTTCGACGAACGCGTCGAGCGGCCCGAGGAAACGTGAGCTGTTGCCGTTCAGGCCGAGCCACGGACCTTCCGGCGGCGCGTCGTAGGCGTAGCGGTCGGCTGGGACCGACGGCGAGGATTCGCCGCGTCCGTTCGTCACGCGCACCCTCACTTCGCCCCTGCCCCGCGGCGCGATCGCCGTGATCGAGCTGTCCGATTCGAGCTTGAAGCTCGCCGCCCGCGAGCCGAAGGTGACGCTGCGCACGGGGCTTTCGCCGGCGAACGCGACGCCGTGGATCGTGATCGTGTTGCCGCCGGCCTGTGGCCCCTCGTTCGCTTCCAGCCGGCTCACCCTCAGGGACGTCTGCCCATCGGCGAGCGCCGGTACGGCGAGCAGGCCAGCCGCCAGGCAGCACAGCGCGAGCAGCCGCATCTCCCTTACAGCGTAACCGGGCTTCGCGGCGCGCTCGCCGCTACGGGGCGAGCCCTGGCGTGAAGCACGTGGCGTGGCAGACCACCTCGCCATCGACCGTGAGACTCAGCTCCCCCGCCACGTGGCGGCCGTGGTCGACGAGCTGGTAGGCGCCGGGATGGTCGACCTCGATCCGCCCCTCGGCGCCTGCTGCGGCGCTGAACCCGATCACTCCGTCTCCGCTCAGCACCGCCCACACGGCGCCGGCTTCATAAGGGCCCTGGTAGGCCCCCGCCCGGTCCTCGCTCTGGCGTACGAGCAGCGCGCCGGTCGCATCCTCGGGCCGCAGCGGAGAGAGCGGTTCGCCCTCCAGGCCGAGCAGCTCCTGGATCGCCAGCTCAGTGCCTTCGTAGTCGCCCTCGCCGTAGTGGAACTCGAACAACCGCGCCCGGCCGTCGAAGAGATACCGCGCAGGCCAGCCCTCGTTCTCGTACTCCTGCCACAGCTCGAGCTCGGAGTCGATCAGCACCGGATAGGCGATCCCGAGCCGCGCGACGGCCTCGCGCACGGCCTGCTCGTCGCGCGAGGGCTCGAAGCCCGGGCAGTGGACGCCGACGACCCGCAGGCCCTCACCCGCGTAGCGCTCGTGCCACGCCTTCAGGTAGGGCAGCGTGCGCATCGAGTTGGGGCGGCAGAAGTCCCAGAACTCGACCAGCAGGGGCCGGTCGCGCTGGATGATGCTGACCTGCTCCCCGCCGGGCGTGTTAACCCACGGCAGGTTCCTCGGGAAGAGGGGAGCGGCGATGCTGTCGACGGGTACCCGCACGCTCAGCCCTGCTGAGGACACCGCCAGGCCGCCGTCCATCGGGCGTCCTAGCCGATGGAGCCGACCATCTCCAGCTGAATCAGCCGGTTGAGCTCGACGGCGTACTCCATCGGCAGCTCCTTTGTGACGGGCTCGATGAAGCCGTTGACGATCATCGCCGCAGCCTCGTCCTCGGTGAAGCCGCGCGAGCCCATGTAGAACAGCTGGTCGTCGGAGATACGCCCGACGGTGGCCTCGTGGGCGACGGTCACATGGGGGTTCTGGATCTGGATGTCGGGCCAGGTGTCCGAGCGCGATTCGCCGTCCATCATCAGCCCGTCGCATTGCACGCGGGCTTTCGAGCCGGCCGAGTTGGGGCCCATCTTCACGAGACCCCGGTAGCCCATGATGCCGCCGTCCTTGGAGATCGACTTGGCGAGGATGTTGGAGGTCGTGTTGGGGGCGAGATGGACGACCTTGGCGCCGGTGTCCTTGTGCACGCCTTTGCCCGCCACGCCCACGTTGAGGTGATCGGCGCGGGCGCCCTCGCCCATCAGGAAGGAGCCCGGGTAGAGCATCACGTACTTGGCTCCCATCGAGCCGCCGACCCACTCGACGGTGCCGCCGGCGTCGACCACGGCCCGCTTGGTGTTCAGGTTGTAGACGTCCTTGGACCAGTTCTGCACGGTCGTGTAGCGGGCCTTCGCGCCTTCGTGGACGAAGATCTCGACAACCGCCGAGTGCATCGAGTTGACGCTGTAGGTCTGCGCCGTGCAGCCCTCGATGTAGTTCACCTCGGAGCCCTCGTCGGCGACGATCAGGGTGTGCTCGAAGGTGCCCTCGCCGGCGCCCTCCATGCGGAAGTAGGCCTGCAGGGGCAGGTCGACCTTGATGCCCTTGGGCACGTACAGGAACGAGCCGCCCGACCAGACCGCGCCGTGCAGCGCCGAGAACTTGTTGTCCTGCGGCGGCACGCATTTGTTCATGAAGTATTTCTGGACCAGCTCCGGGTACTCGGTGATCGCCGTGTCCATCGAGCAGAACAGGATCCCGAGCTTCGCGTACTCCTCCTTGAGACCCTCGTAGACGGGCTCCTGGCGCCACACGCCGACGACTCCGGCCAGGTGCTCGCGCTCGGCCTGGGGGATGCCGAGATCCTCGTAGGTCTGCTTCATCTCCTCCGGCACTTCGTCCCAGCTGTTGAAGCGGCCCGCCGTGGGGGGGGAGTAGAGGACGAGCTCGTCGAGGTTCAGGCCGCTGAGGTCCGGGCCCCAGTTCGGCATCGGCTTGCGTTCGAAGATCTCCAGCGACTTCAGCCGTTTCTCGGCCATCCAGTCGGGCTCACCCTTGATCTTGGAGAGCTCGCTCACGACCTCGCGCGAGATGCCCTGGCGGGAGACGAGCTGGCCCTGCTCGTCCTCGATGATCGGGCTCGGTTTTGCGATGCGGTCAACAGTTGCCATGGGTGTCCTCGCTGGGGGTCGCGAATCCTGTGCTCTGAGGTAGGAATTGTATCGGGCCCGTCGCCCCCCTTCCGGTCGTGGAGGCGGAATCGGGCCTGCGGACGCTCCATCCGCGCCCGATCGGCCTAAGTGAGCGCCGGCATGCCGAGCATCGCCCGCGTCTCCGAAGTGGTGTTCTTGAGCGGGAAGGGCTCGTCGGGAACCGCGACGCCGAGCCGCGCGCAGATCGGCTCCCAGCCGTCTGAGGCCGTCCACTCCAGCAGCCGCTCCGCGGGGACCCCGGCCCGCACCTCGGCGTTGTGGCGCTCGAACGCCTCCATCATCGCCGTCGCGTTGCCCAGGTCGTCTGAGAAGCGCGTCCCGAACAGCTTCGGCATCGTCGTGCCGAACCAGTCCTCGAGGCCGGGCGGGGTGGGCTCGATCGGCTGGAAGATCGTGTTCGATGCGCTGCGATACCAGGACTCGGGATCGCGCGTCGAGAGCAGCACGAGCGAATCGGGGTTCGCCGCCGAGATCTCCCGCCAGAACGACGCTCCGGGCCAGTCGACCTGGGCGACGTAGCCGGCCATCACCTGCTGCCAGTCGACCTCGCGTCCTTCGATGGCGTCGGTCCAGCCGGCCGCCTGGGCGGGCTCGCCGAGGATCTCGATCATGTGGTGGCAGCGGCCACCGAGCAGCTGTTCGAGGGCCAGCTTCAGCGAGTGCGTGCCGGTCCGTCCGACACCGGCTCCAACGACCTTCAGCGCCATGCTCATTCCCCCTCGTGAGTTGTGAGCGGGGACCCCCCGCCGATGGGGGACCCTAGCGGCTCAGGACGGCCAGTCGTTCTCCCCGGTCACGGCGCCGCGGACCACCTTCAGGTTGAGCAGCGCGCACTTGCGCCGCGTCGCGGACACCGGGATCCCGAGCAGGTCGATCATCCAGTCCGCGTCGAGCTTGCCGACCTCCGCCAGCGCCATCCCCTTGAGCTCCTCGGAGGCGATCGACGCGGCCGCCTGGGAGATCGCGCAGCCGTGACCGTGGAAGCGGAGGTCCTCGATGCGGTCGTCGGCGACGCGGATGTGGACGCCCAGCTCGTCGCCGCACAGGGGGTTGTGCTCGAGCCCCTCGAGGTCGTGCGGGTCGAGCTCGCCGAAGTTCTTCGGGCGCTTGTAGTGCTCGAGGATGTAGTCGCGGTAGAGGTCGTCGCTCATTTCAGAGCCCGAAGATCCGTCTCGCGCCGAGCAGCCCCTCGGCCAGCGCCTCGATGTCGGCTTCCTCGTTGTAGACCCCGAGGCTCGCCCGGGCCGTCGCCGCCACGCCCAGGCAGCGCATCAGCGGCTGCGCGCAGTGGTGACCCGCCCGCACGCAGACCCCCTCGCGGCCCAGCAGCTCGGCGATGTCGTGGGGGTGCATGCCCTCGACCGTGAAGGAGGCCAGCGCACCGCGCTCGCGGCCCGCGGGCGGCCCGACGACGCGCACGCCCGGCACCTCGGCGAGCCGTGCGAGCATCAGCTCGGTCAGCGCCCGCTCGTGCTCGCGCACCCGCTCCATGCCGATCGCGGCGAGGTAGTCGACCGCGGCGCCCAGCCCGACCGCCTCGGCGATCGGCGGCGTACCCGCTTCGAACTTGAAGGGCAGCTCGTTCCAGGTCGTCTCCTGCAGCGACACGGAGGCGATCATGTCGCCCCCCGTCAGGAACGGCTCCATCTCCTCGAGCAGCTCGCGGCGTCCGTGCAGCACACCGATGCCGGTCGGTCCCAGCGCCTTGTGGCCGGTCCACGCATAGAAGTCCGCGCCGATCCGCTCGATGTCCACCGGCATCTGGGGCACCGCCTGGGCGCCGTCGATCAGGCTCACCGCGCCCGCCGCACGCGCTCGCGAGGCGATCTCGGCGACCGGATTGATGGTGCCCAGCACGTTCGACACGTGGGCGAAGGCGAGGAGCTTCACGTCGCCCCGCGCGAGCTCGGCGTCGAGCGCGGCCAGGGAGATCTCGCCGTGCTCGTCGACCTCCAGGTAGCGCAGCTCCGCGCCCCGCTGCCGGCACAGCTGCTGCCAGGGCACGAGGTTCGCGTGGTGCTCCATCTGGGTGATCAGCACAGCCTCGCCGGGCCCCACGTTGGCGGCGCCCCACGAGGCCGCCACGAGGTTGATCGCCTCGGTCGCGTTCTTGGTGAAGATCGTCGTCCGCGGATCGGCGCCGGTGAAGGCCGCGATCGCCTGCCGCGCGGCTTCGAACGCCGCATCGGCCTCCTGGGCGAGCGGGTAGACGCCCCGATGCACGTTCGCGTTGTGCTCGGAGAGGTGCGCCGAGAGCGCCTCGATCACCTGCCTCGGCTTCTGCGAGGTCGCTCCCGAGTCCAGGTACACGAGCGGGCGATCGCCCGGCCGGCGAGCGAGGATCGGGAAGTCCGCGCGCAGGGCCAGCGGGTGCTCAGCGACTGGTGGCATACGTCTCGATGTCCTCCCGCGCAGCCGCCAGCTTGACCGCGATCTTCTCCCGCACCAGCTCCTCCAGCGGCTCGTCGGCGAGCTCGGAGATGAGCGGCTCGAAGAACCCTTCGACGATGATCCGCACGGCGCTGGCCCGGTCCAGGCCGCGGCTCTGCATGTAGAAGATCGCCGCCTCGTCGAGCTCGCCCACCGTGCCCCCGTGCGAGGCCGACACGTCGTCGGAGGAGACGAGCACCGAGGGGATCGCGTCGATCCTCGCTTTTGGCGAGAGCATCATCGAGTGGATCTGCAGGTAGGTGTGGGTCTGCTGGGCCCCGGGGTCGATCTGGATCAGGCCCTCGAAGCTCGCGCGGCTCTCGCCGCTGGCGGCGCCGCGCCAGTGCACGTCGCCTCCCGACGGTCCGGTCTCGTGCAGGTCGGCGGCGAACACGTCGAGGTGCTCGCGCTCCTGTGCGAAGAACAGTCCCCGGAAGGCCATGTCACCGCCCGCCTCCGATACCGCCAGCTCGAGGTGCTGGCGGACCATGTGGCCGCCCAGAAGCGCCGGCAGCCAATGGCAGTAGGCATCCCGCCCGACGCCGACGAAGCGCGTCGATACGTCGAACACCTCGCTGCTCCCCCAGTCCTGCACCTGCGCCAGGCGGCAGCGCGCCCCGTCCTGCAGGTACAGCTCGAAGGCGCCCGCGTGCAGTGCCTGGGTGGCCTCACCGTCAACTCCTGAGAGGTCCCCCGCGAGGTCGTACTCATGCACCTTGAACTCGCTCGCCCGCCCGCCCACGACGAGCGTCCGCCCGTACTGGGCGATGCCCGGCTCGGCGATCGCGTAGACCAGCTCGAAGGGGTCCTCGACGGGGAGCCCATCGGGAACGTGGAGGAACATCCCGCCGGTCCAGAAGGCGGCGTTTGCGGCCTCGAGCTTGTGACGGTCGATCGGGAGGCGCTTGGAGAACCATTCGCGCGTCATCTCGGGGTGACGCTCGAAGGCCTCCTCGAGCGAGCACAGGATCACGCCGCGCTCGGCGAGCTCCGGGTCGAGCTCGACGTGCACGATCGCGCCGGCACTCTGCACGATGCGCCCCGCCCGCGGGCGATCGGGGATCGTCTGCTCGACGATCTCCGGCACGCCCTGCTCGCTGACGCTCGTACGGAGGGCGTCGAGGTCGAGGCTCTGCAGGCTCGTGGTCCAGAAGCCCGAGCGGCGCCACACGGGCAGCTCGGCGGCCTCGAATGCTTTCAGCGCGGCCTCTCGCAGCTCCGCCAGCGAGCGCCCGTCGCCCGCTCCCGCCCCGCCCAGCGCCTGGTAGAGCGTCGCCTCGCGGTGGCGGCCCGCCTTTTCTTTGCCCGGCGCGGCGCCGTTGCCGGTGCTCGCGACCTCGCCCGGCTCAGGCATCCTCGTCACCAGCGCCCACGCCCGCACCGACCTCCTGTCGGATCTGGTCGTAACCCTCGCGCTCGAGGCGCTCGACCAGCTCGACGCCGCCCTCGAGCACGATCCGGCCATCCATCAGGATGTGGACGAACTGGGGCTGCACGTAGTGCAGGATGCGCTGGTAATGGGTGATGATCAGGGCGCCGAGGCCCTGCTCGTCGTGGAGGCGCTGAACGCCCTCGGCGACGGTGCGCAGGGCGTCGATGTCCAGGCCCGAGTCGGTCTCGTCGAGGATCGCCACGTCGGGCTGGAGCATCGCCATCTGAAGGATCTCCGCGCGCTTCTTCTCGCCGCCGGAGAACCCGTCGTTGAGATGGCGCGAGGTGAAGGCCCGGTCGACGTCGAGCAGCTCGATCGCGTGTTGCAGCTGCGTGCGGAACTCCTTGACCTGGATCGGCTCCTCGCGCTTGGCGTTGATGGCCATGCGCAGGAAGTTGGCCACCGACACGCCGGGGATCGATACGGGGTACTGGAAGGCCAGGAACAGGCCGGCCTTGGCGCGCTCGTGCGGCTCGGCCTCGGTGATGTCCTCGCCTTTGAAGACGATCGACCCCTCCGTGATCTCGTAGGAGGGGTGGCCGAGCAGGGTGTTCGCCATCGTCGACTTGCCCGAGCCGTTGGGGCCCATCAGGGCATGGATCTCGCCACGGCTGATGTCGAGGTCGACACCCCGCAGGATCTCGCGCTCCTCGATGCGTACGTGAAGGTCTCTGATCTCTAGGTCGGCCATGTTCGGTGCTCAGGCTCCGGTCGTTAGGGGTTCGATTTGCAGGGTGTCGGCGGCCATCGGCGGGCTCACCAGCAGGTCGGCGAGGGTCGTCTCACGAAGCGTGTTGACGATCGAGAAGCGAACCCGTGTCCACAGCAGCTTGGTCGGGCAGACGTGGTCGAGCTTGGACTCCCGGGCGCACACGATCGAGCCGTCGGCCGCCTCGGAGATGCACTCGATCGGCGCGATCGAGCCCTCCAGGGCCTCGACCACCTCGGCCATCGTGATCTGGGCCGCCGGGCGGGCCAGCATGTAGCCGCCGCGAGAGCCCCGGCGAGAGTCGACCAGGCCGGCCTTGCGCAGGCGGGCCACCAGGTGCTCCAGGTAGGCCAGCGGCATCCCGTCACCGGCAGCGATCTCGGCGAGCGGGATCGGCTCGCCGCCGCTGCGCCGAGCCAGCTCAACCATCACGCGAACGCCGTACTCGGCCTTTGTGGAGAACATCATCTTGATTTCCTACCTGCGAGCTAGGGTATCAGCCGCTCCGCAGCTTCCCGATGTCGTGGGCCAGCGCTTCGGGGGTCAGCTGTTCGGGCCCGTAGAGCACCCTTTCACGGCCTTGGGAGTCCAGCAGGCGGACCGTCGCGTACTTCGCGAAGGCGCTCGTGCCGGCCGACGCCGGGCGCACGCCGTAGCCCTTCCAGACGGCGCCGAGCTCGGCCTGGCTGCCCGTCAGGTAGTGCACCCGCCCGCTCAATGAGACCGCGGCGAGGAACCGCCGCACCGAGCTCGGCGAGTCCCCCGAGGGGTCGGCGCTGACGATCGCCACCGCCACCGGCTGCGCGCCCAGTTCGTCCAGGGCGCCCCGGATCTGCTGGGCGATCAGCACGCATGGCCCGCCGCAGCGTGAGTACAGGAAGGCGAGCACGACCGGTCCGCCCCGCAGCGAGGCCAGCGACACCGTCCGCCCGTACTGGTCGGTCAGGCTGAAGCCGGGGGCGCGCTTGGAGCCGGGCAGGGCGGCGCCCTCGAATCCGCCCTGCGAGGGCACGGCCGGCTGGGCGGGGGCCGCGGGCACGCTCACGACGGGCGAGGTGGTCGGCTTGGCGCTGTCTTTGGAGGCCACGATCGCGAAGGCCAGCGCCGCGAGGACGAGCACGCCGAGGGCCGCGGGAAGCATCAGTCTTGCCCGTCTCATCGCTCCCAGCCTACGCCAGCGATCGCTGGCTCGCGGCCCTTCCCGGCCCGCTCCGGCGCCGTTTCTCGTGACCGCGCAATTCGTCTCGCGACCGGCCGCGGACCCCTTTCCACGGCGCTATACTTTCTGAAGTCTATGAATCCCGACCTTCGTTTAGGAGTTTCGCGATGAGCACGTCCGGACCTGAGCTGCTCCGCCAGATCAAGAGCAGGATCGAGGAGGTCGACCCCTCCGAGGTCAAGGAGCTCGCCCACGAGGGCGTGACGATCGTCGACGTTCGCGGCAGCGAAGAGTTCGCGACGGGCCATCTGCCGGGTGCGAAGAGCGTTCCGCGGGGTCACCTCGAGTCGCGGATCGAAGGCGTCGTGCCCGATCGCTCGGGCCAGGTGATCCTGTATTGCGCCTCCGGCCAGCGCTCGGCCTACGCCGCGCGCACCATGATCGAGGATCTCGGCTATGAGCACGTCCGCTCGATGACCGGCGGCATCGCCCTGTGGAAGGACCGCGGCTATGAGGTCGAGGTGCCCCGCGCGATGAGCGCGGAACAACGCGACCGCTATTCCAGGCATCTGCTGATCCCGGAGATCGGCGTCGAGGGCCAGCAGAAGCTGCTCGATGCGAAGGTGCTGCTGCTGGGTGCCGGAGGGCTCGGCTCGCCCACGGCCCTGTATCTCGCCGCGGCCGGCGTCGGCACGCTCGGCATCGTCGACGACGACGAGGTCGACCTGTCGAACCTGCAGCGCCAGGTGATCCACTCGACCCAGCGCGTGGGCATCCCCAAGGTCGACTCCGCCGAGGAGTCCATCCACGCCCTGAACCCCGACGTGAACGTGGTCAAGTACAAGACGCGTATCGATGCCTCGAACATCATGGAGATCATCGAGGGGTACGACGTGATCGTCGACGGGGTGGACAACTTCCCCACGCGCTACCTGCTCAACGACGCGACCGTGCGTCTGAAGATTCCCGTCGTCTCGGCCTCGATCCTCGGCTTCGACGGCCAGCTCTCGGTCTTCAAGCCCTACGAGGGCCCCTGCTACCGCTGCCTGTTCCGCGAGCCGCCACCGGCCGAGCTGGCTCCGTCGTGCGGCGCCAACGGCGTGCTCGGCGTGCTCCCCGGCACGATGGGCCTGCTCCAGGCCACGGAGGTCGTGAAGCTGATCCTGGGCATCGGCGAGCCGGCCATCGGCCGGCTGCTGCTCTACGACGCCCTCGGCGCCACGCTGACCGAGGTCAAGGTCCACCGTGACCCGGACTGCCCGATCTGCTCCCGCGAGCCCGGCGAGATCACCGACGATGAGATGGGCGTCTTCCCGGACTACGAGGCGTTCTGCGCCGCAGCCGGGTAGGCTGGCCCGCGATGGCCACGGTCAAGATCCCACCGGTGCTGCGGGCATCCGTCGGAGGCGAGAAGGAGGTCGGCGCGTCCGGCGCGAACGTCGGCGAGGTGCTCCGTGACCTCGCCTCGAGCCACCCGGCCACCGAGGGCCAGCTGTTCTCCGCCGACGGGGACCTGAACCGCTACGTCAACGTCTACCTGAACGACGAGGACGTGCGCGTCCTCGACGGTCTCGACACCGTGGTCGCCGACGGCGACACGCTGCAGATCCTGCCGGCCATGGCCGGCGGGGCCAACCAGCCGGGCCGATAGCCCGGATCGCAGCCCGGCAGGGCCAGCTAGGACTCCCGTCCAGAGAGGCGAGCGGCGCCTCGGCGCAGGCCCCGGTGTGACGATGGGGGACAGATGGCCCCGGCTGCTCGCCTCGTGGTGTTCCTCCTCCTGCTCGCCCTGCCGGCGAGCGCCGGCGCGATGGCCGACCACACGGGCTGGCCCCACATCGGCCACCACGTCGGCCACCCGCGCAACCAGAGCGGCGTCGAGCGCGGCCTCGACGGCGTCCACAACATGCTCCTCGGCGGCGACGGGAACGACACGATCTGGGCGGGGAACCTGGGCGATGTGATCTGGGGCGACTCCCACCCCGAGGACCCGCCCAACCAGAGCGATCGGCTGCACGGCGGCGCCGGCCCGGACTGGATCTACGCGAGCAAGGGCCACAACGTGATCTGGACCGGTGCCGGCAACGATCACCTGGCCCTCGTCTACGGCTACGGCACCGTGTACTGCGACGGCCCCGGCGTGAAGACGCTCGTGGTGCGCTACCTGCCGCAGAATCGTCACTTCACGCTCGTCGGCTGCGCGCACACGGTGCTCGTGCGCTACCGGGCCTAGCCGGGCGCTTCCGCCGGGCTCCGCCGTAGCCTTCGCGTCGAAGTCAGGTTCCTTACCTAAAGGTCCTCCCGCAGCGCACCCGATCGAGTCCGGAGCCCGATGAGCCACTCTCGTTTCCCTGCGCCCTTCCTCCTCGCACTCGCCGCGGCCCTCGCGTTTGCCGCGCCCGCAGGCGCCACGTCGGCGAAAGGGCCGCACTACACGCTGAAGATCTCCGAGGGCGAGTCGACATTGCCCGAATGGGACGGGGTCGCCTACACGAGCGGCTACGTCGACCACAAAGCTCAGGTCGCAGTCTCGATCGTGCGAGGCGGCGTGACCGTCTACCGGGACGTCACCCCGCACGAAGAAGGCTCGGCGGGCTTCCCCCAGGTTCCGCAGGTGGGGGACGTGGTGACGCTCGAATCGCCCGTCGGCACGTTGATCGGCTCGGCCGTCTACGACGGCCTGCCGAGCATCGACACCACCGTCTGCGCGGGCTCGACGAACTTCTCGGGCTCCAACTCCCCCGGCGAGGTCGTCGAAGGGTTCTACGAAAACGAGGTACTCGTTCGCCCCTACCACCACTCGCCCGAACTGCAGCGCACCGCGTTCGGCGAAGCCCAGGTCAAAACCCTCTCGGGCACGACCTACGGCGGCGCGTTCCTGACCCCGCTGCTGCTCGGTGAGAACGTGATCGCGACCGAGTCGTTGAAAACCCCGCTGCCCGGCGAAGCGACCTACACCTTCATCTCCGAAACCGAGCGGCCCGTCGGCAACTGCCCCGCTCCGCCCGCTCCCTACAAACCGCCACCGCCGCCGGTCCTCTCAGGCGGACTCGCGCGGGCCCTGCACATGTCGATCAAAGGGCTGCTGAAGTCGGGCGCCAAAGACTCCGTGAGCATCAACCAGGCCGGCACGGTCGTGCAGGACCTCTACCTCAAGGGCGGCTCGGTCCCCGCGTTCGCGAGCTCGGCCAAGCATCACAAGGCGCCGCCCGCCCTGCTGCTTGCACGTGGTTCGGCGACGGCCCGGGCGGCGGGCACGGTGAAGGTCTCGCTGCACGTGACCCGCCGCGGCCGCCGCAGGCTGCGCTCGGCCCACAAGGTCACGGTGGTTCTCGTCACGACCCTGCGCAGCACCGGCGGCGCCAGGCTCAGCCTGCCGCGTCGCACGCTGACGCTGCACCGCTAGCCTCGGCCGTGCTGGCCGGGGCCGCGCGTCTCGCCGTCGCCGGCGCGCTCTGGATCCTGCCGCCGGCCGTGCTGCCACTGCCCTCCCGCAGCGGGCCCGAAGGGCCGCCGCGGCCGTATGGCGCGGTGCCGCGCGCGGGCCCGTCGCCGCCCGGCACGCCGGCGGCGCTGGTCCGAGCGCAGAGTCGCGCGATGCTCGACGGGCCGTTCCCGGCGGGCGGGCTCGTGCGCGGCGTGTCAGACGGCAAGCTCTTCCAGAGCGCTGACGCCGCCGGGCGCGAAGCCGCCTTCACGCTCGCCCGTGCCGCCGGGGCGGGCGTCGCGCGGATCAGCGCCGACTGGCGGAGCGTCGCGCCCGTGATCGTGCCGCCGGGCTTCAGCCCGCGCGATCCGGCCAGCCCGGGCTATGACTTCTCGCACCTCGACGCCGCGGTGAGGGGCGCGGCCGCCGCCGGGCTCGAGCCGCTGCTGGTCGTCTCCCACGCCCCCGCCTTCGCCGAAGCGCCCGACCGCTGGCCCTATGCCTACCCCGGCAGCTGGGCGCCCGACCCCGCCGCGCTTGAAGCGTTCGCGGCGGCGCTTGCCACCCGCTACGACGGCTCCTACCCCGATCCGGCCGAGCGTGGCCGCACGCTGCCGGGGGTGCGGCTCTGGCAGGCCTGGAACGAGCCGAATCTGGCCCGCTACCTCGAGCCGCAGTGGGTCGCACGGGGGGAACGCTGGAGCGCCTTCGCGCCGCTGCTCTACCGGCAGCTGCTCGACGGCTTCTACCGGGGCGTGAAGTCCGTCGCACCCGGCGACGTCGTCGCGGCGGCAGGAGTTGCACCCAACGGCGACCGCGAAGGGGTCGGCAGGATGGCGCCGATGCGCTTCCTGCGCGCGATGCTCTGCCTCGCGCCCGGGCCCCGCGCCACACTGCGGCGCGCCCGTGGCTGCGGGGGCGCCGTCCACCTCGACGCGCTTGCCTTCCATCCGCTTTCCGTCGGCGACCCGAACCGCCCCGCTGCGTCGGCCCTCGATGTCTCCGTCGCGGACGCCGGGAAGGTCAGCGCCCTGGCGCGCGCCGCCGTGCGGCTGGGCACCGTCGCGCCGGCGGTCGCCAAGCCGCTGTGGGTCACAGAGCTGAACTGGGAAAGCTCACCCCAGGCGCCGGGGGGCGTCCCGCCCGCGCGGCAGGCGCCATGGCTCTCGCGGGCGCTGCACCGGCTGTGGTCGGCGGGGGTCGGCCTCGTCGCCTGGCAGTTCCTGGTCGATCCCTATCCGGCTCTCACCGCCGCCGCTCCCGACGGAAGGCTCCTCTCCTATCTCCGCCCGGCGGGTCTCTACTCGCCGGGACCCGGCGGCGATCCGGCGCTGGCGCAGCCGAAGGCCTTCGTGGCGGCGTTCCGCTTTCCGTTTGACCCCGTGCGTCTCGATCGCGGTCACATCCGCGTGTGGGCGCTGGCCGCCGCAGCGGGGGAGAGGGCCGAGCTGCTCGGCGCCCGCCCCGGCGGCCGGTGGCGCGTGCTCGCTCGCCTTCGTGCCGGCGCCGGCGGCGTGATCGACGCGCCGCTCGCCCTCAGCGGGCGCCTTCACCTGCGGTTGCGGGCCGGTGGCTTGACCTCCGCGGCGGCGCACGTCGGCGCCCGGCGCTCGCTCGCCGTCGGCTAGGCGGCTGCGCCGGCCTCCTCGGCGGGCGTCTCGGCCGAAGCCGCCTCGCGTCCGGCCTCGGCCGGGGCGCTGGTTCCGGCGGGCGGCACCAGGCTCATCGCGTGCTCGGCCAGCGCGGTGATCGTCAGGGACGGGTTGACGCCGACGTTGGCGGGCACGGCGGCACCGTCGCAGACGAGCAGGTTCTCGTAGCCGAACACCCTTTGGCCGGAGTCGACCACCCCCTGCGAGGGGTCGGGAGCGATCACGGCCCCACCGAGGATGTGGGCCGTCGAGGGAATGTTGAACATCGCCTCGGTGAAGGAGCTCTGAGCGATCCCGCCTGTTCGCTTCGCGAACCATTCGGCGGCCTCGTTGGCGACGGGGATGAAGGTCGGGTTGGGACGCTCGGGGTCCTGTTCGGTCTGCAGCCAGAAGGACCCGAAGGGGCCTTTTCGGGGACGCAGCGCGATGGCGTTGTCGAGCGTCTGCATCACGAGCAGGATGATCGTCCGCCGCGACCAGCGCTTGGCGAACAGCACCTTCGCGAGCCGGCCTGGGTGCTTCGCGATCTCGGCAAGCAGCTTCAGCGGGCGCGTGACGCGGGTGCCGTCGCCCGTCAGCAGCGTGTAGAGCAGGCGCATCGAGTCTCCGTCCTTGCCGTAGGTGACCGTCTCGATGTGCGTGTTCGGGTCGGGATAGATCGAGGAGGTGATGGCGACCCGCTTGATCAGGTCCTCCGGGTAGTCCTCGGGCACCGTCACGGTCAGGATCGACTCGGAGTTGGTGCGCACCAGCTCGCCGAGCCGCGGCGATATCGCCGGCAGCGAGCCCTCGAGGCGGCATTTCTGCAGCAGGCGGTTGGTGCCCAGCGGCCCGGCCGCGACGACCACGCCACGCGCGCGCTGAACGCGCCGTTCCTTGCGGAGCCATGCGCCGGAGCGGACCGATTCGACCTCGTAGCCCTGGCTGCCGTCGCCGCTGCCGATCGGCCTGATGTCGAGGACCATGCGTTCGGGCATCACCTTGGCGCCGCGCTTCTCTGCGAACCAGAGGTAGTTCTTGACGAGCGTGTTCTTGGCGCCGTGAACGCAGCCCACCATGCAGCGCCCACACAGCTGGCAGCCGGTCCGGTCGGGCCCCTCGCCGCCGAAGAACGGGTCTGACACGGTCTGCCCCTGCTCGCCGAAGTAGATGCCCACCGGCGTGTGTTTGTAGGTGTCTCCCACCCCTAGCTCCTCGCCGAGCTCCCGCAGCAGCTGGTCGGCCGGGTCCTCGTGGGGGTTTTCGGTCACGCCCAGCATCCGCTGCGCCTCGGCGTAGTGGGGCGCGAGCTCGGCCTCCCAGTCCTCCATCCCGGCCCACTGGCGGTCCTCGAAGAACTGCTTGGGCGGCACGTAGAGGGTGCAGGCGTAGCCGAGGCTGCCGCCGCCGACGCCGCAGCCCGAGACGACCGACACGTCCTTGAAGGTCGTCAGCCGGAAGATCCCCTTCATGCCGAGCCGCGGATTCCAGAAGTAGCGCTTGAGGTCGGCCGTGTTCTTCGGGAACTCGTCATCGGCGAAGCGCCGCCCGCACTCCAGCACGCCGACGGAATAGCCCTTCTCGGAGAGGCGGAGCGCCGAGACGCTGCCTCCGAAGCCGGAGCCGATCACCAGCCAGTCGAAGTCGTATGTGTCGTGCGAGCGTGCCATCGAGCGGTCCCTCCACCGTGGGCTGCAGGTAGCTTAGTCACTTACTGGCCAGCTGGCCAGTCAAAGGACTCGACGCGTGTCTCTCAGCCCGCGAAGCCCGGTTCGGCTGCGATCGACCCTTCGGGAAGAGCCGAGGCGGCCGCTTCGCCGAGCGCGGCCTTCGAGATCCCGCGGCGACCGAGCTTCGAGACCACCGCCGCCAGGCCCGCGCCCGCCTGCGAGGCCGAGATCGACGAGTTGAAATGCGCGCCGGACAGAAGCCGTGAGATCGCCCGTCCGGCGCGACGCTGAGCCGAGTATTGGGCGAGCAACTGCGAGCGCAGGCGGCTCGCGTGACGTGCCTGGCTCGCGAGCGCCCCTCCGTTGTGTGCGTGTTCGGCACCCGTCATTCGATCGACCGTTGTCATGAGGGCCGCGGCGACGGCCTGCCCGTCCGCGACGGCGCTCGCGTAGGCGAGGATCTGGGCACGAAGCCGCTTGCAGAACGAGAGCGCCTTCCCGTAATGCGCGCATGCCGGCGGGTGGATCACCGCATGTCTCGGAAACGCGGGTTCGGCGAGCTTCCTGAGCTGGCCGGCGGCAGGATCGTGCACGGTCTTGGCATCGTCGTAGATGCGCTTCAGCAGCAGGCCGCAGGTCGTTCCGGCGAGCGCCGCAACCTCGGCGCCGACGACGCCCTCGGCGGCGATGAACGCCGCGGCGCTGACCTCGGGCGCGGCCAGGGCGGCGATGATCCCGCTGACCCCCAGGGCGGCGAGCTCGCACTCGAACGTCGCCGGGCGCAGCTCACGGCGAAGATCTTCCTGCGCGGCCAGCTTGTCCAGGCAGGAGGGCTTGGACCCTGCCCCGCATTTGATCGGTGGGCCGGGTGGGCTCGGCGGCGCGCCGCTCACGGGGCCGCCCGGTCGAGTCCCGGGAAGCGGGGGCGAGGTGAACTTGAGCGTCGAGGTGAGCGTCACTTTCAAGCTCTGTTCGGGCCCGCAGGAGCAGGTGAAGTCGGGCGGGTTGATGTTCTGCGTGTATGGAGCCCCCGGCGGGAAGTAGAAGACGGGACCGGCTGCTCCTTCCCAGCCCGGTTGGCTCAGCGCCCCTCCGAACCAGCTTTCAGACGCGTCCCACACGGTGGACCCGCATTCCCCGGAGGTGCCTGCGCTGCTGGACAGGAGGATCAGCGGTATGCCCTGCGGTGGCGCAACCCTATAGTCGGGGTTCGTTGCCGGGTTCCCGCCGACGGCCGGGAATCCCGGCTCGTCGAGCGGAAGTTCGATGCCCCGGGTGCCACCGTCGGTGCCGCTCTGGCTGAACGTCGCCGAGCACGGGGGGGTTTTTTCGTTTTTGATGTTGACCGAGCCCCCGAGTTCGGTCACCTGCCAGTGGATCGCGCTGGCGCCATAGGTGGCGGCGTACTCGATCTGGTCGACGGGGCCGCTCACTTTGGTGTTCCAGGTGAGTATCGCGGTCACGGTTCGCGTCGGAGCCGACGACGTCACCGACGTTTGCGTGAGCGTCCCGCTGTATTCGGCGCTGACGTAGGGGTTTTCGTCGAGCAGCGGTGCCGAGGGGCTGTACAGCGGGTCCGTCGGCGACAGTGGTTCTGCGACCGCGCCCGCCGGTATCGCCAGCACGCACAGGACACCGCCCAGAAGAGCCGTCCCGGCGCGGGCGAACGGTGGGATCCGGCGCCCGCAGATCTCGCTGAACATGCCCGCCCCCTCGTGTTCGTGCGGCCCGCCCGCCCGCCGCGTCGCCGATCGGCGCATGCTACCCGGCCGGGGCCGGCTTTGTGTGCCTGCTCACACATCCCCACGGCCGCGCAGCCGCCGCCCCTGAACAGGGATCCCGGGCGCTATATTCCGTAAAGTAATGGCGGTGGAGAGGCTCAGGAACCGGCCTTGCGGGGGGCGCTACGGCGACATCGTCCAGTCGATCGGCAACACGCCCCTGGTCGAGCTGCCGACGCTCTCGCCGAAGCCCGGCGTGCACATCTGGGCGAAGCTCGAGTCCCACAACCCCACCGGGTCGGTCAAGGACCGCGTCGCGCGGGCGCTGATCGAGGACGGAGAGGCGAAAGGCGCGCTGCGCCCGGGGGCGACGATCCTCGAACCGACCTCGGGGAACACCGGGATCTCGCTGGCGATGATCTGCTCGCGGCGCGGCTACGGGCTGAAGGTCGTGATGCCCGAGAACGTAACCCCGGAGCGCACCCAGCTGCTGAAGATGTACGGGGCCGAGATCGTCTACTCCCCCGGCGACCTGGGATCCAACGGCGCCGTGGCGATGGCCCTCGAGATGGCCGAGGCGGACTCCTCGGTCTACATGCCCTACCAGTACGGCAACGAGGCCAACCCGGGGGCGCACTACAACGGCACGGCCATCGAGATCCTCGAAGAGCTCGACGAGGTCACCGCGTTCGTCGCCGGCCTCGGCACCGGCGGCACGCTGATGGGCAACGGGCGGCGTCTGAAGGAGGAGCTCGGCGACGCCGTCAAGATCGTCGCCGCGGAGCCGATGCAGGGCGAGCCCGTGCAGGGGCTGCGCTCGCTCGATGACGGCTTCATCCCGCCGATCATCGACATCTCGCTGCTCGACCGCAAGATCTTCGTGACCAACCGCGACGCGATCGTCTGGACCAGGCGGCTGCTCGACGAGGAGTCGCTGTTCGCCGGCGTCTCGACGGGCGCGATCGCCTCGATCGCCGTGCGGATCGCAAACGAGCTCGACGAGGGCAACGTCGTCTTCGTCGTCGCCGACGATGGCTGGAAGTACCTCTCCAGCGGCATCTACACGCTGCCCGTCGACGAGATCGAGAACCTCGAGTCGACCGTCTGGTGGTAGGCCGCGGGCTCTCCGCCCCGGCGCCGCGATGAGGATCTCCAAGCAGCTGCTCGACGAGGTCGCCGCACACGCCCTGGAGGATCCCGGCAACGAGGTCTGCGGGCTGATCGCCGTCACCGACGACGGAGAGCGCACCGCCACCTCCGTGCTGCGCGCGAGGAACATCCATGCCAGCCCGATGAAGTTCGAGATCGACCCGATGGAACTGCTGAGGCTGCACAACGAGATCGAGGACGGCGGCCGCGCGCTCGGCGCGATCTACCACTCGCACGTTCGCAGTCCCCCTTATCCCTCGCAGACCGACGTCAACTTCGCCCGCTCCTGGCCGGGCATCGAGTGGCTCATCGTCGGGCTCGCCGCGGACCGGGAGCCCGAGCTGCGCTCCTACCTGATCGACGTCGAGAGCGGAGCGATCGAAGAGGTGCCGATCGGCGAGACGGCGTGAGCGAGGAGCCGCTGGTCTGCCCGGGCTGCGCTCGCACCTATCCTCGCAGCGAGCGCTTCTGCGCGGACTGCGGGATGCCCCTGGTGCACGTCCCGGGCTCCCGGCGCGACGCCACCGAGCGCCAGCGCAAGGCTCGCAAGATCAAGCCCCAGTACACCGAAGGAGCGCTCGTGAAGGTCGCCCGAGCCTCGAACCAGCCGGAGGCGGAGCTGATCGAGACGCTGCTCCTCGAGGAGGGCATACCGAGCATGCAGCGACGCTCAGGCGGCTTCGACGTGCCGGACTTCCTTGCCGCCGGGCCGCGCGACATCCTCGTGCCCGAGTCCGCCGCGCAGGCGGCCCGGGAAGCGCTCGCGCCGCCGGCCTAGACGAGAACCGGCTGGCCGGCTTCGCTCGTGATCGAGCGGATCTCCTCGGAGGCCCGCTCGAACTCGGCGTCGGAGAGGACGGGGGTGCCCTCGAAGGGAAGTTCCCGCGCCAGCTGCACCCAGGCGTTCGGGCCCATGTACTCGTCCTTGACCTTGACGGTCACCGGGCGGGGGATGCGATACGTGCGCAGCAGCAGCACGTGCAGAGGCTGGCGGCCGCGCCAGCCGAGGCGCTTTTCGGCGTAGTCGGGCGTCCACACGTAGAACGGCGAAAGCGCGTCGACGCATCGCGGGTCGACGATCGTGAAGTGGTCGGTCACTTCGGCCCAGGCCCGGATCCGTACCCGGTCGGGCTGCTGCACGGGGGCTCCGGAGGCGAACACGTGCATCGGCGGCTCGCCGTCGCTCCATACACCCTCCTCCAGCGCCCGGCGCAGCTCGGGCTGGTGGGACTCGCGCACCAGATCACCGTTCTGGTGGTCGAAAGTGGGGTACAGGAAGAACCGCTCGTGGGCCAAGCGGAAGGGTCGGTCGGCCTGCGGCGCGACACCCTTACGGATCGTCAGAAGCTGCTCACCTTCCGCTAGAGCGCGAACGGTGACAGCCCATTCTTTGAAAGCAATTGGCATTGAGTCGATGAGGGGGACAGCCTCTACTTCACCGCTCCCGAAGCCCTCGGCAACGTTGCGGCATGTTAAAGATACGAAACCTGGGCGAAAATCCCAAATCGCCTGCAAATAGGCGGGTTTTTCACAGATTCCTGACTGACTGGCCAGTCAACTGGCACCTGCGGGATCGCGTCCCCGGCGTCCTGGGCGCATCTTGGGCGCATCCGGCGAACCCGGCTGGAGCTCGCGGCCGGGTTCGCGCCGGGCAGGGACGGGCGCGCCGCGTGCGCTTAGCCGGCCAGCCGCCTCGCCGCCAGGCCCTCGGCGGGCTCGATGATCGACGCGTAGTCGTCCTCGCCGTGTCCGCGCCCCGCTGCCGCGCTGAGCAGATCGCGCGCGTGGGCGGCCGCGGGAAACGGGACGCCGGCGCGCTGGGCCTCCTCCAGGCAGAGCCGCACGTCCTTGAGCATGTGGTCGGTCTTGAACAGGGTCCTGTAGTCGTGCCCCCGCATCGCCGCCGACTTCAGCTCCAGTTGTGCAGATGCGCCCGAGCCCGCCGAGGCGACCTCGACGAGCGCGTCGAGATCGACGCCGGTCGCCTGCGCCAGCAGCAGGGCCTCGGCCACGGCTGCGGCGTTGGCGGCGCCTAGTGAGTTGTTGATCAGCTTCAGCATCTCCCCCTGGCCGAGCTCCCCGACGTGCACGATCAGCTTCCCCATCGTCGCCAACACCGGCTGCGCCCGCGCGAAGTCCTGCTCGGAGCCGCCCACCATGATCGTCAGCGTGCCGTCCTCGGCACGTGGCGAGGAACCCGTGACCGGGGCGTCGAGCATGCTCGCCCCGCTCTCGGCCAGGGCAGCCCCGATCCGCCGCGTGTCGGGTGGGGCGATCGTCGAGCAGTCGATCACCAGCAGCCCGGGCCGCGCCGACTCGATCGCGCCGTGCTCGCCGAGCAGGACCGATTCGACCTGTGCACCGTCGACCACCATCGTGATCACGATGTCGCTGCTCGCCGCGAGGAGAGCGGGCGTCTCGTGGGCGACGGCGCCGTGGTCGGCCGCCCAGCTCGCCGCCTTGCCGGGCGTGTGCGTCCAGACGGCCAGCTCGAAACCCTCCCGAGCGAGGTTGGCGGCCATCCGGGAGCCCATGATCCCGAGGCCAAGGAAGCCGATCCGCTCAGTCGCCGCTGGCATCGCCGAATCCTCCCCCACCGGGCGTTTCGATGCGTAGCCGCTGCCCGGCCGCCAGCGTGCCGGCCGACTTCCCGGCGAGCACCTCGCCGTCCAGTGTGTCCCGTCCCGGCAGCCCGTCGCCGCCGCCGGCCGCCCCGCGGGGGGGATGGCGGCGGCGCTCGGCGATCAGCGAGTAGCTCATCGCCCTGAGCGCCTGCAGCTCACGGACCACGCCGTCGCCCCCGCGCCGGCGCCCGGCGCCGCCCGAGCCGCGGCGCAGCGAGTACTCGAGCACGCGCAGCGGGAATTCGCGCTCGAGCGCCTCGACGGGCGTGTTGAGCGTGTTGCTCATCGCCACGTGCACGGCGCTGGGGCCGTCGGCGTCGGCGCAGGCGCCCTGCCCGCCCCCGAGCGTCTCGTAGTAGGAGAACTCCTCGTCGCCCAGGCTCAGGTTGTTCATCGTCCCCTGGCCCTGGGCCAGCCCGAAGGCGCTCAGCACCATGTCCGCCACCCGTGAGGACGTCTCGACGTTCCCGGCCGCCACCGCCGCTCCCGGCCGGGCGTTGACCAGGCTGCCCTCCGGCGCGCGCACCTCGATCGGCCGGTAGGCGCCTGCGGTGGGGGGGATGTCGGGATCGGTCAGCACCCGCACGGCGAACATGCACGCGGAGGAGGTGACCGCGAGCGGGCAGTTGAGGTTGCCCGCGTGCTGCGGGGCGCTGCCGGAGAAGTCGAGCACGAGCCGGTCCCCCGAGAGCTCCGCCCGCAACCGCAGCAGCAGGTCGCCCTCGCGCGCCTCGAGCACGTCCACCGCTTCCCGCGTGCCTTCGCCGAGCGCCGCCAGGCGGGCCCGCGTGCGCCGCTCGGAGTAGTCGAGCACCTCGTCGGTTCCCTCGCGCAGCCGCTCGGGGCCGAGGCTCGCGGCCAGCTCGCCCAGGCGCTGCGCGCCGGCCCGGTTCGCCGCCAGCTGGGCGCGCAGGTCCGCGCGGCGCTCGCGGGGCTGGCGCATCGCGGCGGTGAGCGACCGCAGGGTCTCCTCCGTCAGCGGCGTAGGGGCGATCACCACCCCCTCCTCGGCGAGTGTCGTGCTGTCCGCCGGCATCGAGCCCGGGCGGCGCCCGCCGACGTCGGCATGGTGGGCCCTGCTGGCCGCGAAGCCGATCAGCGCGCCGCCGTGGAAGACCGGCGTGATCACCGTGATGTCCGGGAGGTGCGTGCCGCCCGCGAACGGGTCGTTGAGGATCCAGGAGACCCCCGGAGCGTGGCGGGCACCGAGGACCGCCCGCACGGCGGCGGGCATCGCCCCCAGGTGAACGGGGATGTGCTCTGCCTGCATGACCATCTGGCCGTCCGCGTCGAACAGGCCCGTCGAGGCGTCGCGGCGCTCCTTGATGTTCGACGAATGGGCCGAGCGGATCAGCACGACCCCCATCTCCTCGCAGCTCGCCCGCAGCGCTCCGGTCAGCACCTGCAGCTCGATCGGGTCAAGGCTCACGGCGCCCCGCTCCTGCGCAGGGCGATCGTGCCGTGGCGGCCGACCTCCCCCGACCATCCGGGGGGCACCAGCAGCGTCGCCTCCGGCAGGGCGCACAGCGCCGGGCCCTCCAGCCGCTCCCCGGGCTCCGGCTCGCCGCGAACCACGCTCGCCTCCACGCGGCTGCCCGCGAACACGATCTCGCCGCGCCCTCGCGTGGCCGGGCCCGCCCGTCCGGCCGCCGGCTCGAGCACGGGCGCCCGCCCCCAGGCGGAAGCACGAAGGTTCACCAGCTCGATCTCCGCGTGCTCGTCGCGATAGCCGTAGCGGGCCTCGTGCGCCTCGTCGAACTGCTCCCGAAGCTCGCTCGCCGACAGCGGCGGCCCGGCCCGGTCACCCTCGCCCGCGTGCTCGTCGACGGGCAGCTCGAAGGACTGTCCCCGGTAGCGCAGCTCGTAGCGCACCCGCGAGCGGGTGGCGGGCTCGCCGAGCGCTCGCCCCGCCTCGGCCAGCAGCTCGGCGCGGCCGCGCTCGAGCGCGGGGCCCGAAAGCTCCTCGCCGCTCAGCATCACCGTGCGGGCGGCATCGCGGCGAGGCGCCGCCGCGGCCAGCCCGAGCGCGGAGAGCACGCCCGACGTGCGCGGGCAGAGCACCCTCGAGATGCCGAGGCGCTCGGCGAGCGCCGCCGCGTGCAGAGGGCCGGCGCCGCCGAACGGCATCAGCGCGAACGACCGCGGGTCGATGCCTCGCTCGACGGTCATCACGCGCAGCGCCCCGAGCATCTCGGACTCCGCCACGCGGACGATGCCCTCAGCGCAGGCGAGCGTGTCGAGGCCGAGTCGCGCCGCGAGCGCTGCGACCGCGCGCTCGGCGGCGGCCACGTCGAGGTGCAGCCCGCCCGCCAGCGGCTGGTCGGCGAGCAGGCGGCCCAGCAGCAGGTTCGCGTCGGTGACCGTCGCCTCGGCGCCGCCCCGCCCATAACAGGCGGGGCCCGGGTCGGCGCCCGCCGAAGCCGGCCCGACGCGCAGCGCCCCGCCGGAGTCGCGCCAGGCGATCGAGCCGCCTCCGGCGCCGACCGTGTGGATGTCGAGCGCCGGCAGGGCGACCGGCCGCCCCGCGATCACCCGCTCGGCCGTCTCGGGCACGCGCCCGGACTCGATCAGGCACACGTCGCAGGAGGTCCCGCCCATGTCGAAGCAGGCAACGTCCGGCTCGTTCGCCAGCGCGGCCAGCAGCAGCGCGCCCGCGACCCCGCCCGCGGGGCCCGAGAGGACGGTCAGGGCGGCGTGCGAGCCTGCCCGGCTCGCCTCGGTCAAGCCGCCGGAGGACTGCATCACCTGCGGCTCGGCCAGCCCAGCCGTGAGGGCCTGCCCGAGCAGCTCCCGCAGGTAGCCGGCGAGCGGCGGTGAGAGTGCCGCGTCGAGCGCCGTCGTCGCCGTCCGCTCGTACTCGCGGAACGTCCCCACGAGCTCGCTGGAGAGCGACAGCGCCGCCTCCGGCAGCTCCCGGGCGAGCTGTTCGCCGAGCATCCGCTCGTGGGCCGGATCGCGGTAGGAGTGCAGCAGCGCCACGGCCACGGCTTCGGGAGCGGCCGCGGCGACCTCGCGGGCCAGCCGTTCGCAGGCGTCGGGTGGGAGCTCGCGCGAGGTGCCCTGCGGGCCGACCCGCTCGGGCACCGCGAAGCGCAGGTCCGCTCCCACCAGCGGCGGCGGCGCCGCCTCGCACAGGCGGTACAGGTGCGGCCGCGCCTGGCGACCCAGCTCGATCACGTCCGTGAAGCCCTCGGTCGCGAGCAGCGCCGTGCGGGCCGTGTGTCCCTCGAGCAGTGCGTTCGTCGCCACGGTCATCCCGTGGGCGAAGCGCTCCACCGCCGTGGCATCGGCGCCCGCGCGGGCGAGCACCTCGGCGACGGCGCTCATCACGCCCACGGCCTGTCCGCCCGGGGTGGACGGAACCTTGGCCGTGTGAACGGCGCCGCCGGTGCCGACGAGTACGGCGTCCGTGAAGGTCCCGCCGACGTCGACCCCGAGAAGCATGGGGCCAGACTAAGCCAGCCCGGGCCGGCCCGTGCGGCCGGCCTCAGGCCGCGGCCAGCTCGCGATCCTCGGTGTCCGCGAGGTGCTGATGCGACGGGCAGTAGCCGTTGCGGGCCAGCGGCGTGCGCTGGCAGGCCGAGCCTTTGCGCGTCGTCGCGCGGCAGCGCGGCGGCGCGCCGCTGACGGCCGTGTAGCCCTCGAGCGGGTGGGCCGCGAGGAACTGCTGCGCGAGGCCCACGTAGTGTGAGACGACGAGGTGCACGCGCGCCTGCGCGGCCATCGGGAAATAGCCCCGGATGTCACAGAAGAGCGTTCGCTCGGGGCGGGCGAAGTAGTGGCGATCGATCGCCATCCGTGTGATCACGGCCTCGCAGGCTCGCAGCACGGCGGCGTGGTTCGCGGATGGGGAGCCTGACTGGGGCTCAGCGATCTGAGGAGCAAGCTCCCGGTAGATGGCCCGACTGAACTGGTACATGGTTGCTGCTCCTGACCCTCTCTATCGATCCGAATGTCCCCCGGGAGCACACCCACCGTCTTGTGAGACTCCGACCGCTTGAAACTCCTTCCAAGTGCGCAAACACACACTCGATCTAAAAGGATCGAGATAAAGACCACCCGCCGAATCTCTTAAAGATTCCCGCCCGGCAGAGCCCTTTCCCCCTCTATGCGGGAGGCCCCGCCGCTTGGATCAGCGCCAGGTCTGCCAGTCGAGCGCGTCCTCGCCGCTGACCACCGCGTGGCGGTGGTCGAGCGCGGGATCGCGCTCGGCGAAGTCCGCCCGCAGGTGCGCGCCGCGGCTCTCCTCACGCGCCAGCGCGCAGCGCGCGATCAGCCTCGCCAGCGGGTGCGGGTCCTCGAGCAGCCGGCGCAGCTGATCCGGCCGGCGCACGATCCCGGCGTCGCGCCACAGCGCCTCCCGGGTCCGGCGCGTCGCCGCCGGCGGCTCCTCTGCGGCCAGCGCCGCGATCTCAGCCGCGCTCGGCTCGGTCCCGGGCGGGCTCTCGCCCGAGAGGGCATGAGCGACGGCCCGGTGGGCGAACACGAAGCACTCGCTGAGCGAGTTCGAGGCGAGGCGGTTCGCGCCGTGCAGGCCGGTGCAGGAGGACTCCCCGACGGCGTACAGGCCCTCGAGGGTCGAGCGGCCGTCGAGATCGGTGACGATCCCGCCCATCATGTAATGGGCCGCCGGGGCCACCGGCACGAGTTCCCTTGACGGGTCGACGCCGGCCTCGCGCAGCGCGCCGACGACGTTCGGGAAGTGGGCGGGGTCGACGCCCCGCATATCCAGGCCGACGGAGGTGTCGCCCGTGCGGGACAGCAGCTCCTCGATCGCACGGGAGACCTCGTCGCGTGGGGCCAGCTCGTCGACGAAGCGTGCCCCGGAGGCGTCGTGGAGGGTCGCGCCCTCACCGCGGATCGCCTCGGTCACGAGGAAGCCCTCGCGGCCCTGTACCCCGATCACGGCCGTCGGGTGGAACTGGAGCATCTCAAGATCGGCGAGCGCTGCTCCGGCGGCGTGCGCGAGCACGAGGCCGATCCCCTGCGAGCCGGGCGGGTTGGTGGTGCGTGCCCACAGTGCCGCGGCGCCGCCCGTGGCAAGCAGCACGCCCCGTCCCGCCAGCACCGTCTGCGACTCGCATACCACGCCTCGGCAGGCCCCGCCGGCCCGCCACAGGGCCAGCGCCCGCGAGCCCTCGAGCACCTTGATCCTGGGCTCGGCGACGGCAAGGGCGGACAGCTGGCGGACGACCCGGCGGCCCGTGGCGCTGCCGCCGGCGTGCACGACGCGCCGGACCGAGTGCCCGCCCTCGAGACCCAGCGCCAGTCCGCCGAAGCGGTCCGCGTCGAAGCGCACGCCGAGCGACTGCAGGTCCCTGACGCGGTCGGGAGCCTCGTGCACGAGGATCTCGGCCGCCGAACGGCGCACGAGGTCGCGCCCGGCGCGTTCGGTGTCCTGCAGGTGGCGCTCGAAGCTGTCGTCCGGCGCCAGCGCCGCCGCCAGCCCTCCCTGGGCCCAGTAGCTGGCCGTCTGCGCCAGGGGCGTCGCCGAGATCAGGACCACACTGGCGCCCTGCCGGGCTGCGCAGATCGCCGCGTAGAGGCCGGCCGCGCCCGCGCCCACCACGGCGATGTCGGCCTGATGCGTGCGCGCAGAGGGGCCGTGCATCGCCGACACCGTATCCGCAGCCGGGCAGCCGGCGTCGCCCGCGAGCCTCGGCTATTTCGGCGCGAGCCCCCGCAACCGGCCTTTGCCGGCTTTGGTGTTGGTCGCTCCCGAGCCGCCGCCCGCCGGGGGAGCCGCCGGCGTGGTTTCAGTCTGCGTGCTGCTCGTTGTCTGCGCTGGCGTGCTGGTCGTCTGCGCAGGCGTGCTCGCCGCTCCCGGCGTGGTCGTCGTGGGAGTGCTCGCGGGCGGCGGCGTCGTGGCCGCGCCGGGCAGGGCGGTCGTCGGCGTGGCCGCGGCAGGGGGGGCGGCCGTGGTGATCGTGCGCGTGACCGCCACCGGTGCCGGGCCGGAGTCCCCCGCGAGCTTCACCAGCGCGGCCGCCAGCACGCCGAGGGCCAGGACCGCGACCGTCGCGATCGCGACGATCGGTCCCTTCCAGCCGGGCGCGGCGGCGAGGCGCGTCCGTGCCGCCGCGCCGCAGCTCAGGCACCACTCCTGATCGGGCGCCAGCGGCGCCCCGCACAGGGGGCAGGCTTCGGGCGGCGACTGCACCCCGGGCGCCGCCTGGACGGACGGCGCCTGCGTCGCCGGCGCCTGGGCGCTCACGACCCCGGCGCCTGCGGGTGGATGATCTCGGTCGGTTCGTCGGGGACCGCTGAGGGTTCCGCGCCCGCGGCGGCGCCGCTCGGCGGTGGCGTTCGGGCCGGTGGCACCGGGGCGCGTCCGGTGGCGGGGCCGACGGCCCGGTGCTGGGCGGTCACGGGGCTCTGCGCGGGCGACGGCGGTGCCGGCCGGGGCGGTCCGCTCGCAGGGGCTGGGGCGGCCGGAGTCGCAGGTGCCCCCGGGGCCGGAACGGCCGCGAACTGCGCCGTCGGCTGGGGCGCCGCGGGTGCGGTCAATGGCGCCGCCGGCGCGGGTGCGGGTGCAGGTGCAGGCGGCACGGGTTCGCCGGCCGGGGCGCCGGCGACGGGCAGGTCGGCGTGCCGGGACATCGGCAGGCCGCAGTTCGGGCAGAAGCGGTCTTCGCTTCCGTGGATCGCGGCGCAGCGCGGGCAGGCCGTTATTCCGGCCTCGCGCAGGACGGTGACGGGGCGGCGCTCGGCCAGTGCCGTCTCGATCGCCCGCAGCTCGCCGTCGATGTGGCTCAGGGTGCCGAGCTTCGCCAGCACCAGCGCGTCGTTTCGCTGGCCGAAGCGGTGCAGGTTGAAGACGAGGCCGCCGAGGTCGCGATAGGCGAGCTCGCGGGCCCGTCGCAGGAAACGCGCCCGCCGACGGGCCTGGCCGCGCGAGCGGAAACCGGGCTGACCGTCCGTCGCCGCCTCGGTGGGCGGGCTGACCTGTGGACCCTGCGGTGCTGGTGCGTCGGTGGGATTCGTGCCGGATGTCTGATCCACGCGCGTTTAACACTACCCGCCCGATTAGCGGGAGCCGTCGACTGCCCGGCGCCAGGCCTCGCGCACCTGCGCGGCCATCGCGCCGGCCGACCAGCGCTCGGCCGCCGCGCGGCCTGCGACGCGTGGATCCTCGGCGCGCAGGTGCTGAGCGACCGCGTCGCTCCAGCGGGTCAGGTCGAACGGCGCGCAGAGCGTGCCTACGACGCCCGCCGTCGCGGCGGCGTGGATCCCCACGGGAGTGGCCAGCACGGGCACGTCACAGGCGAGCGCCTCGAGCACGGCGAGCCCGAAGCCCTCGCGCTCGGAGGGCACGAGCACCGCGTTGGCGGCGTTCACGTACAGCGGCACCCGATCGGGCGCCACGCCTTCCAGGGCGATCAGCTCGGCGCGGCTTCGCTCGGCGACCGCGACGGCGCGATCGAAGCGCTTCTCGGCGCGCCCCGGATCGGCCGCGAACAGCAGCAGCGGCCGCTCGGAGGGCAGGCCCAGCTCGGCTCGAGCCGCGGCCCGGGGCAGCGGCCTGAAGCGGTCGGTGTCGACGCCGCACGGGAGCACGGCCGCCCGCTCGGCGGCTCGGCCGGGAATCCGCTCTGCGAGTTCCGCCGAGACGGCGGCGGGGAGGTCGATCAGCGGCAGCACCGCCCGGGTGGCCAGGCGCGTGCGGGGGTCGGCCAGATCGGTGCCGTGCATGGTCAGCGCCCGGACCTGCGCCGGGACGGCCAGGGCGGGCCAGGCCGTGAGCCCGAAGTGGGCGTGCACGACGTCGAGGCGCCCGCCTCGCCCGCGGCCGAAGCGACCTCGCAGCGAGCGGAACGCCGCGGCCAGCGCGCGGGGACCGGGCGGGAACTCGTAAAGCTCGACCTCCGTGTCCTCTAGCCGGCGCAGAGCGTCCACCTGGTCGCGCACGAACCGACCACGCGCGGGACTTGCGGGGTCGGGCAGCATGTTCGACACGACGAGCGCCCGCACGATCCCCCGACCGTAGCGCTCTGGAATGATGGCCCGCGTGAACGGCGAGGCGCCACCCGCACGAAGCTACGACCGATCGTCCGGCGAGCTGCGTCCCTGCACGATCGAGCCGGGGTTCATGCGCACGGCCACGGGCTCGGCTCTGATCTCGATCGGGGAGACCCGCGTGATCTGCACGGCGTCGGCGCAGGAGAGCGTGCCCCGTTGGATGTCCGGCCAGGGGCGCGGATGGCTCACGGCCGAGTACGGGATGCTCCCTGCCTCGACGGGGGATCGAAAGCCGCGCGACGCCACGCGCGGGCGCCAGGACGGCAGGACCGTCGAGATCCAGCGGCTGATCGGGCGCTCGCTGCGTGTGATCGTCGACTTCGAGGCCCTCGGCGAGCGCACCATCTACCTCGACTGCGATGTGCTGCAGGCCGACGGCGGCACCCGCTGCGCGTCGATCACCGGGGCCTACGTGGCGCTGTCGCTCGCCTGCGAGCGCCTGCAGGGGCAGGGCCTGCTCGCAGCGCAGCCCGCTGACCGGTTCGGTCGCTGCGATCTCCTGCGGTGTGATCGGCGGCGTGCCGCTGCTCGACCTCGACTACAGCGAGGACTCGAAAGCCGAGGTCGACGCCAACGTGGTGATGACGGGTGAGGGCGGCCTCGTCGAGCTGCAGACGACGGCCGAGCGCACGCCGCTGTCCCGGGCCCATCTCGAGGAGCTGCTGCGGCTCGCCGAGGACGGCATCGCCAGTCTGCGCTCCGCTCAGGAGCAGGCGATCGTGCCGGCCCCGAGCGAGAGCCCGGAGCCGGCGGGCTGAGGCTCGTGCGGCTGCTGCTCGCAACGCACAACGACCACAAGCGGCGCGAGTTCGAGCGGATCCTCGCCGGTGGCCCCGAGCGTGTCGAGCTGGATGCGCTCGATCGCTCCTTCGAGCTGCCGCCGGAGGACGGCGCGACATTCGCCGAGAACGCGATCGGCAAGGCCCGGGCCGCCGCCGCGGGGCAAGGGCGCGTGGCGATCGCCGACGACTCGGGCATCGCGGCAGCCGCGCTCGGCGGCGCGCCCGGCGTGCGCTCGGCGCGCTTCGCCGGAGAGGACGCGAGCGACGAGGAGAACCTCGCCAAGCTGCTCGCCGACGCGCCCGCGGGCAGCGCGCTGGAATACGTCTGCGTGATCGCCTTCGTCGATCCGGCCACGGGCGAGGAGCAGCTGTTCGAGGGACGCTGCGCCGGCCGGCTCGCCGAGCGCCCCCGCGGCGAGGGCGGCTTCGGCTACGACCCGGCGTTCCTGCCCGACGAGGGCCCGCAGGGCCTGACGATGGCCGAGCTGAGCGACGAGCAGAAGGATGCGATCAGCCATCGCGGGCGGGCGGCGCGTGCGCTGCTCGCCTGGCTGGAGCTCAGAGCAGGTTGATCGCGGCCGAGATGGCCACGGCCAGGCCGAGTCCCGCGTAGCCGTTGTAGCCGGACAGGAGCAGCAGCAGCGCGGTGACGAGCGCGACCAGCACGGTCGCGATCCAGGCGATACGCTCGATGGCCATCCCCGGATTCTTGCGCAGCCGCATGTCCGCGTGTGGTGTTAGCGTCGAAAAACCGACTGTACGAACGAGGAGGGGTGAGGTGACGAAGTCTGAGCTGGTCGACCAGGTGGCCGATCGCGCCCGGCTGACCAAGCAGGACGCGACGCGAGCGGTGGACGCCGTGATCGCGACCGTCGAGGATGCGCTGCGCCGCGGCAGCGAGGTGTCCGTGTCCGGTTTCGGGAAGTTCCACGTCAGCGAGCGCGGCGCGCGCATGGGCGTCAACCCGCGCACCGGCGAGCGCATTCAGATCGCGGCCTCGCGGGTTCCGCGGTTCACCGCCGGCAGCGGCCTCAAGAGCGCCGTGAAGGGGCGCTGAGCGGACCCTGGGCCTCGGCGACACGCTGGCCGCGCGGGTGGCCGAGCGCGAGTCCCAGCTCGTCCTCGGCATCGATCCCGATCCAGCTGCGCTGTGGCCCGCCTCGCAGCCGCCCGACGGCGAGCTTGCGCCGGGCGAGCGCCGCTGCCGCGGCGGTGCTCGCACACTGCCTGGCGCTGATCGACGCGGCCGCGCCGGCCTGCGTGGCCGTCAAGCCGCAGCTGGCCCGCTTCGAGGCGCTCGGCGAGCCGGGCCGGGCGGTGCTCGGCGCGGTCGTGGCCCACGCGCGCGCCGCCGGGCTGCTCGTGATCGCGGACGGCAAGCGGGGCGACATCGACGTCACCGCCGAGGCCTACGCGGCATCGCTGTTCGGCGGGCTGGACACGCCGTTCGGGCGGATCGACGGGCTCGGAGCGGACCTCGCCACGGTCAATCCGCTGATGGGCCGGGACGCGATCGAGCCGTTCGTCGACGGCCGCCCGGGCGGCCGGGCGCGGGCGTGCTGCTGCTGGTCCGCACCTCGAACCCGGGCGCGGCCGACATCGAGGATCTCGAGCTCGACGGCGGCGGGACGGTCTGGGAGCGCACGGCGGCGCTGGTCGACGAGCTCGGCGCGGGCGGCGTCGGCGAGGCGGGCATCAGCGACGTCGGGGCGGTCGTCGGCGCAACCGCGCCCTGGCACCTCGGCCGAGCGCGGGAGCTGATGCCCCGGGCGAGCTTCCTGCTGCCCGGGATCGGCGCTCAGGGGGGCCGCGTCGAGGAGCTGCGGCCGGCCTTCGCGCCCCGGCCGCGCCGGTGGCCTGGTGTCGGCCTCGCGCAGCATCGCCGGCGCCCACCTCTCGGCCGGGGGCTCTCCGGCCGATGCCGCCCGGCGGAGGCCGAGCGTCTAAGGCGGGCCGCATGGGAACTCTCGGCGGTCCGCTAGCCTGTGTCCTGCACGCCCCGGCGACGGTCGTTCGGGCCTGTCCTGTGAAGGGGATCGAGCCACGATGATCATCACGGTCACGCTCAATGCGGCGATCGACAAGTCGCTGGCGGTGCCGAACTTCCGCTTCGGAAGACGCCACCGGACGGTCGAACAGCGCACGATGGCGGGCGGCAAGGGCGTCAACATCGCACGCACGCTGAAGGCGCTCGGCCAGCCCGTGATCGCGACCGGGTTCGCGGGCGGCGCCACCGGGACGCACATCGTCGAGCAGCTCACCGAGGAGTCGATCCTCAACGACTTCGTGCGCATCCGCGAGGAGTCGCGCACGAACACCTCGGTGCTCGATCCGACCACGGGCGCGCAGACCGAGATCAACGAACGCGGGCCGTCGGTGACCGCCCGCGAGGTGGAGCTGTTCCGCGACAAGCTCCTGTACCTGGCACGCGGCGCGGCGATCGTCGTGTTCGCCGGCTCGCTGCCGCGCGGCGTCGAGCCCGACCTGTACGCGTCGCTGATCCGCGACCTCGAGCGCTCCGAGGTGACGACGGTCGTCGACACCGACGGCGAGCCGCTGCGCCACGCCGTGCGCGCCGAGCCGGACCTCGTCTCGCCGAACGTGCTCGAGGCCGAGGAGCTGGTCGGCCACGAGTTCGCGAGCGACGAGGAGCGCACGCTGGCGATGGCCGAGATCGCGAGCTGGGACCGCGCGAGGTGATCATGACGCTGCCCGACGGTGCGCTCGCACAGGTTCTCGTCGACGGCCAGCCGCGTCTCAAACGAGCCCGCATCGAGCCGCGCGAGCCGATCGCCAAACGGGGCTCGGGCGACGCGTTCCTGGCCGGCTACCTCGCGGCTCGCTACGAAGGCCGCCCGCCCGACCACTGCGTGCGCTTCGGAGTCGCCTGCGGCGCCGAGTCGACCGGCCGCTTCGGCGCCGGCCTGATCGATCCGCGCGAGGCGCGGCGGCTGATGGGCGACGTCGACGTCGTCGAGATCCCGGAGACCGCCGACGTCGGCTGAGCGTCAGCCGCCGGCCACGTCGCGGCGCAGGAAGACGAGGTAGCCGGCGATCAGGCTGGGCACCGCGTACAGCGCGCAGACCCAGGCGGAGTGGGCGATCGGAGCCCAGTCGGTGGGCGTTCGCAGCAGGCCGTGCCAGTTCTCGAACTGTTCGTTGAGCAGGTAGGGGTGCAGGCCTTCGAGGCCGGGGATCTGGCCGACGATCAGCAGCAGGATCACGAAGCCGATCGTGCCCACGACCGACGCGGCGCTGTTGCGGGTGGCCGTCGAGAGCAGCACGCCGAAGCTCGCCACGGTCAGCAGCGGGATCAGGTAGCAGACGTTCGCGGCGAACACGAGCAGCAGGCCCTTGGGGGCGGATACGACCGTGCCGGAGAAGGTGGTGATGCTGTTGAAGCCCCAGGAGGCGATCCCGGCGACGGTCGACACCGCCGCCGACAGGAAGACCGCGACGATCGCGTAGGTCATCGCCGCGAGGGCCTTGGCGGCGAATACCTGGCCGCGGTCGACCGAGCGCGTCAGGATCGTCTTCAGGGTGCCGTTGCCGTCCTCGTTGGCGACGATGTCGCCGGCCACCAGCGAGGCGACCACCGGGAGCATGAAGACCGACAGGAACAGCAGCATCAGCACCGGCGTGGCCAGCCCCGACTGGGTGATCTGGCTGGCGAAGATGTTGTCGCGGTGCCCCTGATGCTGGTGGATGTTTTCGACGATCACGAAGATCAGCGGCAGCGCCGCAGACGAGCGCGAAGCCCGAGGTAGGTCCGCTTCTGGGAGACGAGCTTGCGCAGCTCCCAGCGGTAGACGGTCAGCGTCGAGGGCCGGCGCGCGCGCCGCGGCTCGTCGATCGGCAGGGGCGGTGCGGCGGCGACGCTGCTCACGGCGCGCTCACCAGCTCGGGCTCTGCGCCGGCCGTCCTCGCCCGCGTCGGGCCCGCGCCCGTCTGCGGCGCCCTCGGTGAGCCGGAAGAAGAGGTCCTCGAGCGTGGCCAGCTCCGGCGCCAGCGCGAGGATCCCGACGCCGGCGCGGCCGAGCGCGAGCGTCAGCTCGCCGACGTCGCGCTCCTCGGCCTGGAAGTCGATGCCCTCCCTCGGCATGCGCGGACGTTCTCGATCCCGGGCTGCGCGCGCGCCAGCTGCAGGGCGCGGCCGTCGTCGGTCGTGCGCAGCCGGTAGCCGGCGCCGCCCTGGCGGCGCAGGTCGGCCAGCGCGCCCTCGTAGACGACCCGCCCGGAGTCGACGATCGCGACGCGGTCGCAGAGCTCCTGCACCTCCGGCAGCTGGTGGCTGGAGAGCAGCACGGTGATGCCCTCGTCGGCCAGCCGCCTGATCAGCAGGCGCATGTCGCGCATCCCGGCCGGGTCGAGGCCGGTGGCGGGCTCGTCGAGGATCAGCAGCCGCGGGCGGCGCAGCAGCGCCGCGGCGATGCCCAGGCGCTGGCGCATGCCGTGGGAGAAGCCGCCCGACGCGGTGGCCCGGCCCGCGGGGTCAGCTCGACCACGTCGAGCACCTCGCCGATCCGCTCCCGCGCGCCGTCGCCGTCGAGCGCGGCCAGCAGCTGCAGGTTCTTGCGTGCCGTCAGGTAGGGGTAGAAGCGCGGCGCCTCGACGAAGCCGGCGACGCCCTCCAGCGCCCGTGCTCCCTCGCGCATCGGGTCGCGCCCGAACAGCTCGACCTTGCCGTCGCTCGGCATGATCAGCCCGAGCGCCATGCGCAGCGTCGTCGTCTTGCCGGCGCCGTTCGGCCCGAGGAAGCCGTAGACGTCGCCGTGATCGACGTTGAGGTCGATGTGGTCGACCGCCAGGACCTCCTTGTAGCGCTTGACGAGCCCGCGCGCACGGACCGGCGCCCGCTCGCCCGGCGCGTCGGACGTCACCTACAGGCCTCTGGCGAGCGCCTCGACGGCGGCCGGCTGCACGGCGCCGGCCAGCACGTAGCGGACGCCGCCCCGCTCGAAGGTGAGGATCGTGCCGAGCTCGGTGCGCAGCTCGCTGGCGGTCGCCGATGCCGATCTTGACCTTCGGCAGGTTTTCGAGGCTGGACGGGCTCGCTTGCGCCGAGCTCGCTGGCCTTCGAGCACGGCGATCGCGCCGACGCCCTGGCCGTGGGTGGTGACGCTCGGCTTGCGAGGTGTCCGTGGCTAGGCCTTTCCGGCGGCCCCTGTCGTGGGAGGGCGTGAGTTCTTCGACCTTCGCGCCCGGCGGCGGCGTGATCGCGAACACCGAGCGGGTCGACCGGGCCGTAGGAGACTCCGCTCGCCGCCAGTTCGATCACGGGCGCCGAGCTGGTCGAGGAGTAGACGGCGGTGCGCAGCGGCAGGCCGTTGTCGGCGTCGAAGGACAGCTCGGCGCCGCCGAGCAGGCTGCCGGCTTCCTCGGGCGAGACGCGGACGGTGTAGGCGGGCCGGCCGCCGACGTCGGTCGGCGTCGCTGCCGAGAGCTTCGCGTGCTTGCCGGCCTTGGCGAGCGCTTCTTCGATCTCGCCGACGGAGGGGACTTCCTGCCCGGCGCCCTGTCGTACTCGCGGCGGCCGTGGCCGCCGCTCGACTTCCCCGGGCGAGGGCGTGTAGCGGTAGAGCGTGTTGGTCGCGGCGTCGTAGCATCGTCACGGTGTGACCGTCGTAGACGATCTGCGTGTCGCCCTTTTCGGCCTGCAGCTCCAGGCGCATGCGGCCGTCGTCGCCGACCCACAGCCGCCCCGAGGCGCCGGTGAGGAGCGGGCTCGAGGAGAGCCCGCCGCCGCCTTGCCCGCCGCCGGTCGCCAGCTCGGCTCCTTCGACCAGGTGGTTGGTGAGCTTCACCGAGGCGCTGTAGCCCTGCACCGGGTTGCTCTGGCCGCCGGCCAGCGCGTCGTGGACGGCCTGCGCGAGCGGCTTCGCGGGCGGCGTCGGGCCCGGAGCCGAGGGCGAGCGCGATGCGCCGTCGCCGAGACGCCGATCGCGACCGTCGCGCCGCACAGCAGGAGCAGGCGCGTGAGGGAGATGCGGCGGAGCAGGTTCACGACCTAGGTTTCCCTTTCCACGCTGGACAGACTCCTGATCTGAGGTTAGCGCCGGAGCTTCGCGGCGGATAAAGGTGCGATGAGAACCGACGCAGGCGTCGGCGCCTCCCGCAGGCCCCGCCGTGGGTGGGGCCCTTCCGCCCTCCTCGGCGCCCCGTTCCTCCTCGCCAGCCGATAGATTCCCGCCCCCATGGTCATCGCCTTCGTCCTCTTCTGGGTTCTCGTCGGCCTCGCCGTGTTCTTCACCGCGATGCGCGGCGGGCCGCGCGGCGCCCGCGCGGCCCTGCACACCGAATCGACCGTCAGCCGCCGGCTCGTCACGATCGGCGTGATCGTGCTGTTCGCCTTCGGCCTGTCCGTCCCGGCGCTCGTGCTCGCGTCCAACAAAAACCACAAGGCCAGCGTCGCCGTCGGCGGCGTGCACCTCAACGCCGAGCAGCAGAAGGGCCGCGAACTGTTCGCCCGCTCCTGCGCCGTCTGCCACACGCTCGCGGCCGTCAAGTCCGTCGCCCGCACCGGCCCCAACCTCGACGTGCGCGTCGGCGACGACATCGCCACGCCCGCCGGGCGCAAGGCGCTCGTGCTGAGCGCGATCCCGAAGGCCGCGCGCGCGGCCTCGGCCAGATGCCGGCTCTGCTCTACCAGGGCAAGGAAGCCGAACAGGTCGCCGATTTCGTAGCCGCCGTCGCCGGCCACTGACCAGAGCGACGCTGGCCGGCGCAGCTCGGCGTCCTCGGTCGCTCGCGTGCTGGCGCACACTTCGCTCCCTGTGTCCTTGATCTGCTTGGCCGGCGTCGCTCTGGCGGGACAGACTCGGTCCGGCGGCGTCCCTTTGGCCAGCCGTCGATACCGGCAGCCTCCGGCCATCGGCTAGGGTCCCGGCTGATGGCTGACCGGCCGACGACAGCAGAGGACGTCAAGGCGCTCGTCGAGGAGCGCGAGATCCGCTTCATCCGCTTCTGGTTCACCGACATCCTCGGCCAGCTGAAGTCGTTCTCGATCAACGCCGCCGAGCTCGACGACGCGTTCGAGGCGGGGATGGGCTTCGACGGCTCCTCGATCACGGGCTTCAACGCGATCGAGGAGTCGGACATGATCGCGATGCCCGACCCGAGCACCTTCGCGGTGCTGCCCTGGCGCCCCGAGGAGCAGGGCGTCGGGCGGATGTTCTGCGACGTCATCACGCCCGAGCGCACCCCCTACGAGGGCGACCCGCGCCACGTGCTGCGGCGCGCGCTGGAGCGCGCCCGGGCGATGGGCTTCGAGACCTTCAACGTCGGACCCGAGCTCGAGTACTTCCTGTTCAAGGACTCGCGCTCGACGGAGGTGCTCGACGAGGGCGGCTACTTCGACCTGACGACGCTCGACGCCGGCTCGGACGTGCGCCGCGAGACGGTGCTGGCGCTCGAGCAGCTCGGCATCCACGTCGAGTACACCCACCACGAGGTCGGGCCCTCCCAGCACGAGATCGACATGCGCTACGCCGACGCGCTGAAGATGGCCGACGACTGCATGACCTACCGCATCACGGTCAAGGAGTTCGCGATGAAGTACGGCTGGCACGCGACCTTCATGCCGAAGCCGCTGTTCGGCGAGAACGGCTCGGGGATGCACACGCACCAGTCGCTGTTCGCCGACGGCAAGAACGCCTTCTACGACCCCGACGACCAGTACTTCCTGTCCGACGTCGGCAAGGCCTTCATCGCCGGCCAGCTCAAGCACGCCCGCGAGATCTGCTCGATCTTCGCCCAGTGGGTCAACTCCTACAAGCGCCTGGTCCCCGGCTTCGAGGCGCCCGTCTACGTCGCCTGGTCGCGGCGCAACCGCTCGGCGCTGGTGCGGGTGCCGCTGTACCACCCAGGCCGCGAGAAGGCGACCCGCATGGAGCTGCGCTGCCCGGACCCGGCCTGCAACCCGTACCTGACCTTCGCCGTGCTGCTGCAGGCCGGCCTGGAGGGGATCGAGAAGGGCTACGAGCTGCCCGAGCCGATGGAGAAGAACCTCTACCACCTCTCCGGCGAGGAGCGCCGCCGCCTCGGCGTCGAGCAGCTGCCCGAGAGCCTCGGCGAGGCGATCGAGCTCACGGCCGAGTCGGAGCTCGTGCTGCGCACCCTCGGCGAGCACATGTTCAACCGCTACGTCGAGATCAAGCGCCAGGAGTGGGACGACTACCGCGTCCAGGTCTCCCAGTGGGAGCTGGACCGCTACCTGTCGATCCTCTAGCCGGCGCCCTTCAGCGCGGCTCGCCGGTGGGGCTCCCGTCCCCGGTGGGTGCATCGCAGGCACCGCGCAGGCGATCGGCCGGGCGGGCGCGAGCCGCCAGTGCATCGCCTGCAGCAGGTGGCCGAACGCGGCCGGGTGGCGCGGGGCGATCTCGCCGAGCAGAGCGATCACCGAGTCGCCGTGGCGCTCGTAGCGCTCCTCTCCCGGTCAGCTGCGCAAGGCGCAGCAGCCCGGCCGCGGCGCTCGAGGCGCCGGCCGGGATCGGGCTGTCCTCGAGGTCCTTGCGGCGCACGATCAGCGTCTGGTCGGGCGGCGTCGAGAAGAAGCCGCCCTGCGCCGGGTCGGCGAAGCGCTCGATCGTCTCGTCGGCGAGCTCGACGGCCAGCTCGAACCAGCGCTCCTCGCAGGTCGTTTCGAACAGCACGATCGCGGCCTCGAGCAGGTAGGCGTGGTCCTCGAGGAAGCCCTCGATCTTGGCCCGCCCGTCGTTGTAGCTGCGCAGCAGCCGTCCGCGCTCGTCGCGCAGGTCGCGGAGGATGAACTCGGCGCAGGCGATCGCCGCCGCCGTCAGCCCCTCGGCCGTGCCTGGCGGAAGCTCGGGCTGCTCGGCGCGCGAGGGCGGCGCCGGCCTCTGCCAGGGCCGAGATCATCAGCGCGTTCCAGGAGGTCAGACGCTTCTCGTCGAGCGCGGGCCGCACCCGCGCCGCCCGCGCCGGCCAGCAGCCGCGCGCGGATCCGCTCGCGCTGCTCGGGCGGAGGCTCCGGGCCGCGGGCGGTGAGCACGTTCAGGCCCGGCTCGGGGTGGTGGGGGTCCTGGAAGTTGCCCTCCTCGCTCACGCCCAGCCAGGCGATCGCCGCGTCGGCGTCCTCGCCGAGCAGCTCGCGCAGCTCCGCGTCGCGCCACACGTAGTAGCGGCCCTCGACGCCCTCGGAGTCGGCGTCCAGCGCCGAGAAGAAGCCGCCCTCCGGGCCGCGCATCTCGCGCAGGGCCCAGCCGAGCGTGTCGAGGCACACGCGCAGGAAGTCCGGATCGCCGCTGATCTGCCAGCCGTGCAGGTAGGCGCGCGCCAGCAGCGCGTTGTCGTAGAGCATCTTCTCGAAGTGGGGCACGGTCCACGCCGCGTCGACGCTGTAGCGCGCGAAGCCGCCGCCGAGCTGGTCGTGGATCCCGCCCGCGGCCATCGCCCGCAGGGTCGCCTCGGCCATGTTTCGACCGCGCCCTCGCGTCCGCCGTCGCCGGCGAGCAGGAACTCGAGCACCGAGGCCTGGGGGAACTTCGGCGCGCCGCCGAAGCCTCCGTTCTGCGCGTCGAAGGTCTGGCTGAGGTTCTCCACGGCTCGCTCCAGCGCCTCCTCGGTCACCGGGCCGGCGGTGGGGGAGAGGCGGGCGGCGCCCGAGAGCTGCTCGCGCAGACGCTCGCCGCCGGCGCGGATCTCCTCGCCGTTCTCCTGCCAGGACTCGGCGATCGCCTGCAGGACCTGCGTCCAGGCGGGCATCCCGTGGCGCGGCTCGGGCGGGAAGTAGGTGCCGCCGTAGAACGGGATCTGCTCGGGCGTCAGGAACACGTTCAGCGGCCAGCCGCCGCGGCCGGTCATGCCCTGGACCGCCTCCATGTAGAGGGCGTCGACGTCGGGACGCTCCTCGCGGTCGACCTTCACGCAGACGAACTCGATCGTTCATCACCGCGGCGGTGGCGGGATCCTCGAAGGACTCGCGCTCCATCACGTGGCACCAGTGGCAGGCGGAGTAGCCGATCGAGACGAGCACCGGCACGCCCCGCTCGGCCGCCGCGGCGAAGGCCTCCGCACTCCAGGGCACCCAGTCGACCGGGTTCTCGGCGTGCTGGAGGAGGTAGGGAGAGGTCTCCCGCGCCAGCGCGTTGGGCACGCGCTCAGGGTAGCTGCGCGAGCGCCGCCGAGAGCGCGCCGGGGAGGCCCTCTCGGCCGGCCCCGCGAGCAGCGGCGCCGCCGAGGGCCATTCGCCGGCGGCCTCTGCTCGCGAGAGTCGCACCTTGGCGAGGCTCAGATCGAAGCGGTGCCCGCCGAGCCTGCCCGTGACGTGCCGCGAGGGGGCACCGAGGCGGATCTCGCCGGCGGCGGCCCGGGACCCGCTGACGCGGATCGTGCTCACGAGCAGGTGGCCCTTGCTGACGGGGAAGGTGCCGCTGAGCTGCACGCCCGGCACGAAGGACAGGTTGCGCAGCTGCGCGGAGTGGGCGGTGAGCCGGGCGAAGCCGCCGTGCAGGCCGCCGAAGCTCGCGCCGCTCGGCAGCTTCGCGTCGGCCTGCAGCGTCGCGGCGATCACCTGGCGGTTGAGGTCGAGCAGCGTGTCGAGGACGGCGACGAGCGTGCGGCCGGGCCGGCCGCCGAGCCGCGCCGGCGGGTGGATCCGCGCGAGGCTCGTAGGCGTCACCGGCGTGGGGCCGAGCAGGTCGTGGGTCGAGGTGCATGGGGCCACCGGCTGGCCGGAGAAGAACGCCGTCAGGGCCTTCGCGGCGCAGCCCGTCAGGTCGCTGCCGATCACCGAGTGGCCGGTGAAGGGCACGACCTCGAGCTGGGCGCCGGGGATCAGCGCCGCCACGCGCCTCGCGTTCGAGGTGGGCGTGCGCAGATCCTGGGCCCCGGAGAGGATCAGCGTCGGGACGCTCGGGAGCGGCAAGGTCGCCGGTGGCGCGGTCGATGCGTCCGGCCAGGCATCGCACGGTTCCACGAGGCTCGAGCGCAGCGCCGTCGCGGCGTCGAAGGGCGCGAAGTCCGAGGCCGGCTGGGCGTGCAGGTAGGCAAGTGCTTCCGCGAGCCTCGTCGAGGCGGGTGCGGCGCGCTGCCAGGGGAACGGCGCCTCCTCGCAGGTCGTGGTGATGAACAGCGCTTCGTCGGTTTCTTCTTCGCCACCGGCCTTCACGATGCCCGCCGGCACATTCGGGATCAGTCCCTCAGACAGGGCCTGCAGGCGCAGCAGGGGGTCGGGATCTCCGTCCAGGGCGGAGCGGATCGCTGCCGGCAGCAGCGCGCGCAGGGCGGGGTTCAGGTCTCCCGCCTCGAGGACGCCGAGCAGGCCGCGCTCGCTCAGCTCGGTCTCGTGGCGGCGGCCGAGCCCGTCGTAGACGGAGCCTCTCAGCGGGTGCGCTCGCAGGTGCGCGATCAGCCGCGTCAGGTCAGCCAGCGGGTCGGGCGTGATCGCCGAGCAGAGGTTGGCCGCACAGAGGCCTCTGATGACTTCGCCGACCGCCTCGAAGGTGGGTATCGCGAACGGTTCCGGCCCGTCCGTGGGCACGACCGAGTCGAGCACGAGCGCTTCGACGTGCTGGGGGTAGCGTTCGGCGTACTCGAGCGCGACCTTGGTCCCGTAGGAGGTCCCGTAGAGCACGAGCTTCTCGTACCCCGCCGCCTGGCGGAGCGCCTCGATGTCGCGGACCGATTCCTGGGTGGTGAAGGCACCGCGGGCGCGTCCGATCTGTTCGGCGCAGTCGGCGAAGAGGCGGCTCAGCGAGGAGGAGGAGAAGCGTTCAAGGGCCGGGCAGCTGAGCGGGTCCGAGAGGCCCGTACCGCGCTGGTCGAAGACGAGCAGATCGCGCGTGTGCAGCGCCGCCGACATCGACTTGGCGTTGAATTCGGCGAACGGCAGCGCCGGCTGGCCCGGGCCGCCGGCGAGAGCCACCAGCGCCGTCGGGCTCGGCTGTGTCCCGGCCAGCTTGCGGGCGACGCTCAGCGTGATCGTGCCGGCGACCGCTGCCGAGCGGTCGAGCGGAACCGGCAGGTTCGTGCAGGACAGCGCCGGCTGGCGCGGGCAGGGGATGAACTCAAGCGTCGAGGATGCGTTCGAGGCGGCGGGCCAGACGCTCGCGGAGAGCGCTCCCAGCAGAGCCGTGAGGATCGAGAGCGTGACGCGCCGCGGCATCGGTCCCGACAATAGCCGTCGCACGTTCTCCGGACGCCGACAGGCGGACGTGGAGTCCGCCCAGGGTGCCGACCAGCATGTGGTGGGTGCCGAGGCGAAGCGTGCCCGGCGCGACGCCCGGGCCGCCGATTCTCAGGTCCGCGCTTTCCACGCGCAGGGCGCCCGTAACGGTCATGCCGGGCACGAACGAGTAGTCGTGGAAGATCAGCCCGCCGCCCGTGAGCTTGACCGAGCCGGAGCGCAGGCCGCCGATGCTGATCGACGGCTGCGTGAGCAGGGCTTCGGCGCTGGCGCTCGTTTCGAGCGTCAGCGCCAGCTGCCGGCCCAGGTCCTGGATCGTCAGCTGCACGGCACGGGCGGTGCGCCCCGGCAGCCCGCGGTAGCCGCGCAGCGCGGGTAGCGCCGCGACGCTGAGCGGTGCGGGCGGAGCCGGTCTCAGCCGCGCGGGCACGGGCCCCGGCGGCACGGCACGATCGGCCGAGAGGCGAACAGCGCCTGCAGCGCCTTGGTGGCGCAGCCGCTCGGGTCCGCGCCGAGTACCGAGTGGCCCACCCGCGGCACGACGAGCAGGTGCGAGCCAGGGATCTCGGCAGCCACTTCTCGCGCCCCAGAGGTCGGCGTGCGCATGTCGTCCGCGCCGCTCAGGATCAGTGTCGGCACGCCGGGGATCGGCCCGCTCGAGACGGCCGGGGAGGGCGTCGCGAACGGCCAGTAGGCGCAGGCCGGGATGTCACTCAGCCTGATCGCGTCGGTGGCGTCGAAGGGGGCGAAGGCCGACGCTCCGAGCGCGCGGGCGGCGGCGCGGGCTTCGGTCAGCCGCGCGGCCGGGCTCGACGCCCGGCTCCAAGGGAAGGCCTGGTCCTCGCAGCTGGTGGCGTAGTAGAGCGGGATGTCGATGCCCTCCGCTTCGCCTTCTTCTTCTTCGCCCGGGATCGTCGCCTCCAGACGCGCCAGGGGCGCGTAGTCACCGAGCGCCGCGGAGCGGTCGGCGCTGACCATCGCGGCCCGCAGCACGCTCGAGAAGTCGCCGATCAGGAGCGCGCCGAGCAGCCTTTGAGCGGTGATCGCGACCCGGCGCGCATGTCCCGAGGGCCCCACGGCGCGTCCGTGAAGACCGCCGCCGTGGACCCGCGAGAGCACTCGCGAGAGGTCCCGAGCCGGGTTGCGGGTGACGTGGCGGCAGGCGTGCTGGGCGCAAAGCTCGGACAGCACCTTCGGCACCGCCGCGAAGGTCGAGCGGTCGAACGCTTCCGGGCCGCCGGGCGGCACGACCGAGTCGAGCACCAGGGCTTCGACCCGTTCGGGATGGGCTTGCGCGTACTCCTCGGCGACCTTGGTCCCGTAGCTGGTGCCGTAGAGGACGAGCTTTTCGTAGCCGCCCGCCTGGCGGATCGCCTCGATGTCGGCGACGCTGGCTGCCGTGCCGTAGAAGGCCCGGGAACGGCCGAGCTGCGCCGCGCACGCCTGGATCACCCGGCCGGGCGGGTTTGCGGCGTAGACATGCTTGAAGGCCCGGCAGGAGAGGGCGCCCGATTCGCCGGTGCCGCGCTGGTCGAACACGATCAGATCCCGGGTTGCGGCGATCGGCCCGAGCTGTTCGGCGAAGTCTTCGGCGAACGGGATCGCCGATTGGCCGGGTCCGCCCGCGAGCGCCACGATCGCGGTGTGCGCTTCGCCGATCGGGGCGCGGTGGCGCCTGACGGCAAGCGTCAACGTCCCGGGCGCGGTGCCGGTCGGGTCGAGCGGCACCTGCAGGCGCGCGCAGGCGAAGTTGTTCGTCCTCGCGCACGGCTTGTACGCGATCGACCCGTCGGCGGGCGCGGCCAGCGACATCGCCCCCGCCGCCAGCAGCGCGAGCAGCGAGGCGGCTCTCCCCGAAAACCGTTGCATTCCTCGGAATCTATTGGCCTCATCGGCCCCGCGCGTCACCGGTCCCACGGCCGCGGTGTCGAGGGTGGCTCGCGCGGTAGTGTGGCTGGCATGTCCGCCGAGCGAGAGGCCGTGCAGGCCGCGGGCGCACCCGCCGCCGTGGGGCCCTACAGCCACGCCGTACGGAGCGCCGGCCTGCTGTTCTGCTCCGGGCAGATACCGCTCGACCCGGCGAGCGGCGAGATCGTCGGGGAGACCGCTGCCGAGCAGGCCCGCCGTTGCCTGGAGAACCTCGCGACGGTCTGCTCGGCTGCCGGAACGTCGCTGCAGGCGGCGGTGAAGCTGACCGTCTACATGACCGACCTGGGCGCCTTCGCCGAGGTCAACGAGGTATACGGCTCGTTCTTCGCCGGCGGCGATCCGCCGGCGCGGGTCGCGGTCGGGGTCGCCGCGCTGCCGAAGGGCGCGCAGGTCGAGATCGACGCGATCGTGGCGCTCTAGGCGGCGCTGCTCGCCGCGCCGACGGCGACGGGCGGGCCGTCGGCCGGCTCGACGCCGCGGAGTGCGCGTGTGAGCAGCTGCCAGAGAACCCGGCGTTCATCCTCGTCGAGCGCCCGCAGCACGTCGTCCTCGACGGTCTCGGTGGCCTGCTCGGCCCGTGCCAGGGCGTTCGCGCCGGCCGCGGTCAGCTCGACGACGTGGCGTCGGCGATCGAGCGGGTCGCGCTGCCGCGTGGCGTAACCGAGCTGCTCGAGCTCGTTGAGCAGCAGCACGACGTTGTTGGCATCCATGCAGAAGGCATCGGCCAGCTCCTGCTGGGGGCAGCCCTGGTGGTCGCGCAGGAAGGTCAGTGCGACGAGATGGCGCAGCTGCATGCCGAGCTGCTCCTCGTTGGTGCGCCTGTAGACCTGCTTCGCCAATCGGGTCAGCAGCACCATCGAACCGGGTGCGCAGCGACTCTCCGCCATCTCGATCACCTTACCTGTCATTGCTCAATCTGTCATCACTTTAGCACCGATTGTAATTTTTATGTTGATAATCCTTGAGACAAGGATGATCCTTGATATGGTGCATCTCACCGCAACAAGGAAGGATCGAGATGACCGCCGTAACCAACCTCTTCCGCATCAACACCCAGACCGCCGCCTCCTCGGAGCGGCGCCGCTGGATCGCGCTCGGCGTGCTCTGCCTCGGGCAGCTGATGATGGTCCTCGACGCGACGATCGTGAACGTCGCGCTGCCGTCGATCCAGCACGACCTGCATTTCAGCCAGAGCAACCTGACCTGGGTGATCGACGGCTACCTGATCACCTTCGGCGGGCTGCTGCTGCTGGCGGGGCGACTCGGCGACCTGGTGGGCCGAAAGCGCGTCTTCCTTACCGGCCTGGTGCTGTTCACGGCCGCCTCGGTCCTGTGCGGCCTCGCCACCAGCCAGGCGGATGCTGATCGCCTTCCGGCTGCTGCAGGGGGCGGGCGGCGCGGTGGCCTCCGCAGTGATCCTCGCGATCATCGTCACCGAGTTCCCGGAGCGGGCCGACCAGGCCAAGGCGATGGGCCTCTACGCCTTCGTCTCCGCGGGCGGCGGCTCGATCGGGCTGCTCGCCGGCGGCGCGCTCACGCAGTCGCTCGACTGGCACTGGATCTTCTTCGTCAACGTCCCGATCGGCGTGATCGCGTTCGTGCTCGGCTCGGCCCTGATCGAGGAGAACGAGGGCATCGGCCTGTCGGGCGGCGTCGACGTGGCGGGCTCGGTGCTGATCACGCTGGCGACGATGCTCGGCGCCTTCGCGATCGTCAAGTCCGGCGAATTCGGCCTGACCTCCGCGCGGACGCTCGGCGCCGGCGCTGCCTCGCTGGCACTGCTGGCCGGCTTCCTCGCGCTCGAGGCGCGCGTGAAGAACCCGATCATGCCGTTGCGCATCCTGCGCCTGCGGATGCTGATGGGCTCGAGCCTCGTTCGCGGGATGCTGATCACGGGGATGTTCTCAGCCTTCTTCCTCGGCTCGCTCTACCTCGAGCGGGTGCTCGGCTACGACGCGATCCAGACCGGCCTCGCGTTCATGCCGCTGACGCTCTCGATCGCGGTGATGTCGATGGGCGGCGCCGCTCTCCTGATCAATCGCTTCGGCTCGGTGCCGACGCTGATCGGCGGCCTCGTTGCGATCATCGGCGGGCTGACGCTGCTCGCCACCCAGGGCGTGGGGGCGAGCTACTTCCCCGGGCTGCTCGCGGCCTTCCTGCTGATGGGACTCGGCGCGGGTGCCTCGTTCCTGCCGCTGCTGACGATCGGCATGTCCGACGCGCCGGCGCGCGACGCGGGCCTGGCCTCGGGGATCATCAACGTCTCCGTGCAGCTGTTCGGGGCGATCGGGCTGGCGACTCTGGGCACGATCGCGACCAACCACTCCAAGGCGCTGGCCCAGCAGGGCAACGGGGCGCTGGCGGCGCTGACGGGCGGATACCACCTGGCCTACGTCGTTGCCGCGGCGGCCGTCGGGCTGGGCATCCTCGCCGCGGCGCTGGTGCTCCGCAACCCCTCCGAGCCGGTCGTCCAGGAGACCGACTCGGAGCTCGAGCGGATCGAGTCCGTGCAGGCCGCCGAGCCGATCGCGCAGGCGGCATGAGCGCCGTCACGCAGTACCAGAGCCGGGTGGCACCTCGTCGCCCCGGCACGGGCGTCGGCGGACTCGCCGGGCGCTCGCGCCGGGCCGACGCGGGGACCGTCACCGAGATGGCGCGCTCGCTGCTCCGGGACGCACGCGAGGCTCGGGACGCCCGCGAGGCCCGGGACGCCCGCGGCGCCGGAGCCCGCTGCACCCGGGTCCGGGCCCGGCCCGAGCGCCTGACGGCCGTCGAGCCGGCGGCGCAGGCCGCCTGAGAGGACCTCCGGGCCGGGAGCCTGGGCGCGCGAGCCGCGCTCAGGACCCGGCCCGGCGCAGCTCCGCGCGCTTGACCTTCCCCGAGGCCGTCTTCGGCAGCTCCTCGGCGAAGTCGACGATGCGGGGGTACTTGTAGGGGGCGGTCACGCTCTTCACGTGCTCCTGCAGCTCGGCCGCCAGCTCGGCGCCGGGGGCGAACCCGTCGCGCAGCACGACCACCGCCCGCACGACCGAGCCACGTTCCTCGTCGGGGGCGGCGACGGCCGCCGCCTCGGCCACGGCGGGATGGGCGACGAGCGCCGACTCGACCTCGAACGGCCCGATCCGGTAGCCGGCGGAGACGATCACGTCGTCGCCCCGCCCCTCGAAGTAGAGCCAGCCGTCCTCGTCGCGGCTCACGCGGTCGCCCGTCGCCCAGGGCATGCCCTCGCGGCGGTCCTCAACCCGCCACGCGCCGTCCTCCCCGCGCGAGACCTGCTCGCCGAGGTAGCCGAGGAAGAAGGTCGGAACGCTGGCCGGATCGACCATCAGCTCGCCCTCCCGGACCGTCAGCCCGATGCCGGGCAGCGCCGGTCCCATCGAGCCCGGGCGGGGCTCGCCGTCGAGGGACCCCTGCTGGGTCGGGCCCGCGCCCCGGTCAGCTGGCCGGTCTCCGTCTGCCCGTAGCCGTCGCGGATCCGCAGGCCCGTGACCTCCTCCCAGGCGCGCAGCACCTCCGGGTTGAGCGCCTCTCCCGCCGCGACCATGCCGCGCAGCTGCGGCAGCGCCCGGAGCGTGGCGCGCTTGGCGATCACGCGGTACTCGGTGGGGGCCATGCAGAGCACGCGCGACGCGCTCGCGCTCCAGCAGCTCGAGCCGCTCGTGGGGGTCGAAGCGCGCGTCGTGCAGCAGCGCCGCGGCGCCGCGCAGCCAGGGCGCGATGAAGACGTTGCGGGCCGACTTCGACCAGCCGCTCGCGGCGGTGCACCACACCAGCTCCCCCGGCGCGGGCGCGAGCCAGTGCTCGGCCTGGAGCTGCTGGCCGTAGAGGTAGCGCTGGGCGTGCAGCACGCCCTTCGGCTCGCCCGCGGTGCCGCTCGTGAACGTGATCAGGCAGGGCTCGCCCCCGGACAGCTCGGCGGCGGCGGCGGGCTCGGCCGCGTAGAGCGACTCATCGGGCACGCTCAGCACGGCCACGTCCACACCGTCCAGCTCGCCGAGGTCGCGCTCGTCGGCGAGGATCAGCGCTCGGGGCGCGCCACCTCGATGCGCAGTCGCAGGTCCTTGGCCCGCAGCTGCTCGGTGCAGGGCAGCACGACGGCGCCGAGGCGGAAGCAGGCGATCATCGCCAGCACCCACTCCGGCCGGTTGCCGATCAGCGTCATCACGACGTCCCCCCGCCTCACCCCTCGCGCGGCGAGCGTCCCGGCCAGGCGCGCCGAGCGCTCGGCGACCTCGCCGAAGGTCCACTCCCGTCGCGACCCGTCGCGCGCCAGCTCGAGCAGCGCGAGGCGCCCGGGCGGCGCGGCGTCGACGATCTCGGCGGCGAAGTTCATCGGCGGCTGATGGTATTCGGGGCGATCGGGCGCCGGTGTGCGCCGAATGGGCGGGGGCGCGGCCGGCGCGGCCTCGTATCGATCCACGCCGCGAGCGTCCGTCCGCGAGCCGATCGGCGCTCCGCTGCTCGCCGGTATGCTCCTCTGAGCGCCCGCCCCGAAGGGTGGGAGCGAGCAGGCGTGCGCGCCCTGGTGGCGCGAGAAACCGACCTTGGAGCCCAGATCAGCATGGCCGTAGCCTCTCCGTACACCGACAAGACCGACGAGCAGCGCGCGATCACCGAGATGGTCCACCAGTTCGTCGACGAGCAGATCCTGCCGAACGCCGAGCACTACGACCACGAGGACTCGTTCCCCGAGCCGATCGTCGAGCAGATGAAGGAGCTCGGCCTGTTCGGGGTCACGATCCCCGAGGAGTACGGCGGCATGGGCCTCGACCTGACGACCTACGCGATGATCGTCGAGGAGCTCTCGCGCGGCTGGATCTCGATCTCCGGTGTCGTCAACACCCACTTCATCGGCTCCTACCTGCTGATGAAGTTCGGCACCGAGGAGCAGAAGCAGAAGTACCTGCCGAGGATGGCCACCGGAGAGATTCGCGCCGCCTTCTCGCTGTCGGAGCCCGAGCTCGGCTCCGACGTGCAGGCGATCAAGACCTCTGCCAAGAAGCAGGACGACGGCAGCTGGGAGATCAACGGGCAGAAGATGTGGGTCACCAACGGCCTGCTCTCCACGCTCGTCTTCACGCTCGTCAAGACCGACCCGGACGCGGACCCGCGCTACAAGGGCATGACCTGCTTCATCTGCGAGAAAGAGCCGGGCGTGGCCGAGAACACGGGAGCCCTGAAGGGCTTCAACGTCCCCCCGAAGATCAAGAAGATGGGCTACAAGGGCGTCGAGTCCACGGAGCTCGTGTTCGACGGCTACCGCTGCCCGGCCGAGAACGTCCTGGGCGGCGAGGAGGAGGGCCTGAACAAGGGCTTCGCGCAGATGATGGACGCGCTCGACCTCGGACGCGTCAACGTGGCGGCTCGCGGCGTCGGGCTCGCGCAGCGCGCGCTCGAGCTGGCGCTGCGATACGCCCAGGAGCGCAAGACCTTCGGCAAGCCGATCGCCGAGCACCAGGCGATCCAGTTCAAGCTCGCCGACATGGCCACCCAGGTCGACGCCGCCCGGCTGCTGGTGCGCCGCGCCGCGATCATGAAGGACGCCGGCGAGCGCTCGGACCTGGAGGCCGGGATGGCCAAGCTGTTCGCCTCTGAGGCGGGACGCTTCTGCGCCGAGGAGTGCCTGCGCATCCACGGCGGCTACGGCTACTCCAAGGAGTACGAGATCGAGCGCATCTACCGCGATGCGCCGCTGCTGCTGATCGGCGAGGGGACCTCGGAGATCCAGCGGATGGTGATCGGCCGCAAGCTCCTGCAGCGTCATAAGATCTGAGCAGCCGCCGCCGGCCCGTCGGCCCACCAGAGAGGAAGGTTCACCGTATGGCCGATGACGCCAAGGCTCTGATCGAAGTCGCCGTGCGCAGGTTCCTCGAGGAGGTGCCGGCGCTCGCGCCGATCAAGCTGGTCGTCGGCGTCGAGCTGCGCGGCCGCGGGGACGTCCAGCAGTTCCGCCTGGAGATGCCCGACGTGAAGGTCACGCACGGACCCGCCGCGGACGCCCGCGTGCGGGTCGACATGCGCCGTGAGTTCTTCAACGTGATGGCCCGCGAAGGCGAAGGTGCCCGACTGGGTCGAGGCCTTCACCTACGGCCAGGCCAAGGCCTCGGGCCCCGAGCAGATCCTGAAGCTGATCGTCGAACGTCGTCGAGCGCCAGCAGGAGCGCGACCGCACACCGAAGGCGCGCCAGCACGCCTGCCGGCGCCGGGCGTCGCGCCGGCGCCAGGCGCTCAGTGGTAGGCGGTCAGCTGCTCGGCCAGGAACGCGAGCGAGCCGAGCAGGAACAGGCACATCACGATCAGTGAGAAGTTTTCGTTCATGCGCGTGATCTCCCTGCTGACAGCATAATGCCGCGGCCGGAACCGGGCGCGGCGGGCCCCGGCTCAGGCCAGGACGGCGCCGCCGTCGTAGAGCTTGATCACCCTGAGGGGCGGCGGATCCCCGCCGCACGGCGTCCAGGCACAGCCGGCAGAGCACGCACTCGTCGAGGTTCTCCTCGACGAGCTCGAGCGTGCCCCGCGTCGTCCTGGGCGAAGATGTCCACGGGGCAGGCCTCGGTGAGCCGCCGTGCGATCTCGGCGTCGCCGGCGAGCGCGTCGTCGACTTCGACGGCGATGAAGATCCCGTCCGCCCTCATGCCGAGACCCCGCTGCTGCGCTCGGCGATCTTCGCGCGGATCATCTCCGGGATGTCCTCGATCCGCTCGGCCACCGTGATCCCGGCCTGGGCCAGGCGGGCGATCTTCTCGGAGGCCGTGTCCTCCTTGCCTTCCACGATCGTGCCGGCGTGGCCGAAGCTCATGCCCGGCATCTCGTCCATGAAGCGGCCCGCCATGAAGGCGACGATCGGCAGCCGCGAGTCGTGGTCGGTGACCCACCGCGCCAGCTCGGCCTCCATCCGGCCGCCCGGCTCGGTGTAGATGACGATCCCCTCGGTCTGCTCGTCGGCCTCGAACAGCGGCATCAGCTCGGCGTAGCTCGAGCCGATGATCGCGTCGCCGCCGATCGACACGGCGGTCGACTGGCCGAGCCCGGCCGCGCTCAGCGTCGAGGACATCTCGGTGGTCATGCCGCCGGAGCGCGAGATCACGCCGATCGGGCCGGGCGTGTAGGCCTGCGCGGCGTTTTTCGCCGGGCCCGCCGATGCCGCCCATCTTGATCACGTCGGGGACGATGATGCCCGAGGCAGTTCGGGCCGATGATCCGAGCTCCGCGCAGCGCGGCCAGCTCGACCATCTCGGCGACGTCGCGCCGCGGGATCCGCTCGGTCACGATCACGATCAGCTTGACGCCGTTCTCGATCGCCTCGAACACCGCGTCCTTGGTGAAGGCGGGCGGTACGGTGACGACCGAGCCGTCGATCGGAGCCCCGTGGTGCTCGACGGCCTGGGCGACGGTGTCGAACACCGGCACGCCGTGGACCTCGCGGCCGAGGCGCCCGGGCGTGACGCCGCCCGACGATCTTGGCGCCCGGCGCCGTAGTCGAGGCACTCGCGTGTCAGGTTGACGGCCTCGCGGCCGGTGATGCCCTGCACGATGAAGGTGGTGTCGCCGTTGATCAGGATGCTCACGCCGCGACTCCTTGGATCTTCTCGACCGCGCGACGGGCGGCCTCGTTGAGCGACACGGAGCGGTCGGCGTAGTCGACGCCGTAGCTTCTCGAGGATCTTGAAGCCCTCCTCCTCCCAGGCGCCCGGGATGCGGAAGATCGCGATCTTCTCGGCCGGGTCGTAGCCGAGCTCGAGGCAGGCTTTGATAACGCCGCGGGCGACGATGTCCACGCGCGTGTTGGAGACGATCGACATCATCACGGCGATCTTGTCGACGCCGGGCTTGCTCAGCACGAGCTTGGCCAGCCCGCAGGCCTTGGCGACGGACGGGTTGCCGCCGATCTCGCAGTAGTTCGCCGGGCTTGCCGCCGTGGGCGCGGACCGCGTCGAACAGCGTCAGCGAGCCGCCGCCGGCGCCGATCACGAGGCCGAGGTTGCCGTCGAACTCGGTGACGTTGCCGGCCACCCCGCGGTGGTCGGTGGCGTCGACCTCCTCGCCGGCCAGCTCGAACGGCGTCGCCTCGCGCGCCTGGCGCGTCTCCTCCTCGCCCACGCCGAGGTCGGCGAGCAGCTTCTTGTGGCGGCCGCGGGCCTCGTTCTCGATGTCCATGTGGGCGTCGAGCGCCACGAACGAGCCGTCGGCGAGCCGGCCGAGCGGGTTGATCTCGGCGAGCACCATGTCGTTCTCGACGAACAGCCGCGCCAGCCGCGTGAGGATCGGGACGAGCTTGTTCAGGGCCGAGCCGGTGACGCCGGTCGCGGCGATCACCTCCTTGGCCTGGAACTCCGAGAAGGGCAGGATGTTGGAGAAGTGCCGCCGGCCGACCGCCTCGGGCTGCTCCTCGGCGACCTGCTCGATGTCGATGCCGCCGACCGGCGAGAAGATCATCACCGGCTGCTTGCGGATGCCGTCCCAGACCACGCCGGCGTAGTACTCCTGCTCGACCTCCGCCTTCGGGTCGACGAGCACGCCGCGGGGCATGTGGCCGTCGATCTCCAGCGCGAGGATGTCGCGGGCGTACTCCTCGGCCTCCTCGGGGGTGTCGGCGAACTTGACCCCGCCCGCCTTCATGCGCCCGCCGCGTGAGGACCTGGGACTTGATCACGGTCGGGCCGCCGATCCGCCCGGCGATCGCGCCGGCCTCGGCTGGGTCGGTCGTGAAGCCGTAGTCGGTTACGGGGATCCCGGCCCGCTTGACGATCTCGCGGGCCTCGAACTCGAAGAATCTCATGCGGCGCGGAAGCCTATACGGAGCCGCGCCGCCCGTGACGCGACCCCGTTCGAGCGCCGCCGGGACGGCGGAGCTCAGCTCGCCACGGGCTGCAGGCCGTAGGCCTCGGCCAGCTCCGGGTCCTTGCGGGCCAGCATTTCGGCCAGGTTGACCATCACCTTGCACTGCTTCCAGGTGGCGTCGTCCTGCATCTTGCCGTCGATCATGTGCACGCCGCGGCCGTCGGGGATCGCCTCGATCACCTTTTTCGCGAAGGCCACCTCCTCGGGGTCCGGCGAGAAGACGCGCTTGGCGATCGCGATCTGCGCCGGGGTGCAGCGACCAGGCGCCCACGCAGCCGAGCAGGAACGAGGCACGGAACTGCGTTTCGCAGCCGAGCTCGTCGGAGATGTCGCCGTAGGGGCCGTAGAAGGGGAGCGCGCCGACCGACGTGCAGGCGTCGACCATGCGGGCGATCGAGTAGTGCCACGGGTCCTGCTGGTAGCTGGCGCGGGGCGCGTCCGGATCGCTCGGGGTCGGGGTCGGCGATCGTGCGGTAGCCCGGGTGCCCGCCGCCGACGCGCGTCGTCTTCATGCGCCGCGAGGCCGCGAGGTCGGCGGGGCCGAAGCTCATGCCCTGGATCCGCGGCGAGGCCGCAGGCGATCTCCTCGAGGTTGGCGACGCCCTGGGCCGTCTCGAGCACGCGTGGATCAGGATCGGCCGCTCGAGGCCCGCGCGGGCCTCGAGCTGGGCGAGCAGGCGGTCGACGTAGTGGATGTCCCACGGGCCCTCGACCTTGGGGATCATCACGACCTCGAGCTTGTCGCCGATCTCGGTGACGATTTCGGTCAGGTCGTCGAGCACCCACGGCGAGGCGAGCTCGTTGACCCGCGTCCACAGCGCCGTGTCGCCGAGGTCGATCTCGCGGCCGACCTTGATCAGCCCGGCCCGCGCGGCCTCCTTTTTGTCGACCGAGATCGCGTCCTCGAGGTTGCCGAGCAGGATGTCCACCTTCGGCGCGAGATCGGCCGTCTTCTCGACCATTTTCTGGTTCGAGAAGTCCATGAAGTGGATCATCCGGGAGGGCTTGAAGGGGATCTCGCGGATCGGCTCGGGGGCGTCGATCGCGAGCGGCTTGAAGAAGTCTCGGGGGTTGCGCAAGTGGTCTCCTCGTTCTGGCCAGGGTGCGGCGCGTTGTAGGTCTTCGCTGCTAGCAAGTATTGATGATGGCTGCTCGGATCCGTCTTCCCGGGCGCCGATCACCGGGCCGCGCCGGCCGCGGCAGCGGGCGCCCACTAGAGTTCGGCGCGCCCAAAGACCCCAGAGGAGACCCCCGAGACACATGAGCGAGACCGATTCCGTCGAGACCGATCAGGCCGCCCGCGAGGCGAGCGGCGCGCACCCCTACGGCCGCTACCTGGAGGAGTTCGAGGTCGGCGCCGTCTACAAGCACTGGCCCGCCAAGACCGTCACCGAGGCGGACGACCACCTGTTCTGCCTGATCACGATGAACCACCACCCGCTGCACATCAACGACGTGTACGCGAGCAAGTCCCAGCAGGGCCGCAACGTCGTCGTCGGCCCGCTCGTCTACTCGCTGGCGCTCGGCATGTCGGTCAGCGACGTCAGCGGCAAGGCGATCGCGAACCTCGCCACCGAAGAGCTCAAGCACCCCGCGCCGGTGTTCCACGGCGACACGCTGTTCTGCGAGTCGGAGGTGCTCGAGAAGAAGGAGTCGCGCTCCAAGCCCGACCGCGGCACGGTCAAGGTCCACACCCGCGTGCTCAACCAGGACGGCGTGCTGGTGGCCGAGTTCAAGCGTCTCGTGCTGGTGCCCCGCAAGAGCCCGGGGACCGAGCCGCCGGAGGGGAATGTCGAGTAGAAAAGGCTTGCGATACCCTTCCGGGACACGCGCCCAGAGGGTGTTTCCCTGCTGACCGGAGCCCTTCCCGCCCCGGCCTCGGAGACGCACTGCGCGAGTCGACAGAGACCGCGAATCGAAGGAGCCGCCAGTTCCCCATGAACACCACCGTTCCCGCACCGACCAAGAACGAGCGTCTGCTGGCCTGGGTCGAGGAGGTGGCGGCGATGACCGAACCGGACTCGATCTACTGGTGTGACGGCAGCGCCGAGGAGTACGACGCGCTCTGTGCCGCAGCTGGTCGAGGCCGGGACCTTCGAGCGGCTCTCCGACGCCAAGCGCCCGAACTCCTACCTCGCCCTCTCCGACCCCGGCGACGTGGCGCGGGTCGAGGACCGGACGTTCATCTGCTCGGCGACCGAGCAGGAAGCCGGCCCGACCAACAACTGGCGCGAGCCCGGCGGAGATGCGCGAGACGCTGACCGACCTGTTCAGCGGCTCGATGCGCGGCCGCACGATGTACGTCGTGCCGTTCTCGATGGGCCCGCTCGGCTCCGACAAGAGCTACGTCGGCGTCCAGCTGACCGACTCGATCTACGTGGCCGTCTCGATGCGGATCATGACGCGCATGGGCCAGGCGGCGCTCGATGCGCTGGGCGACGGCGACTTCGTGCCCTGCCTGCACTCCGTCGGCATGCCCCTCGGCGACGGCGTGGAGGACGTGCCCTGGCCCTGCAACGCGGACAACAAGTACATCGTCCACTTCCCCGAGACGCGCGAGATCTGGTCCTTCGGCTCGGGCTACGGCGGCAACGCGCTGCTCGGCAAGAAGTGCTTCGCGCTGCGCATCGCCTCGGTGATGGCCCGCGACGAGGGCTGGATGGCCGAGCACATGCTGATCCTCAAGCTGACCTCGCCCGAGGGCGAGGTCAAGTACGTCACCGGCGCCTTCCCGAGCGCCTGCGGCAAGACCAACCTGGCGATGCTGATCCCGACCCTCGAGGGCTGGAAGGTCGAGACGATCGGCGATGACATCGCCTGGATGAAGTTCGGCAGCGACGGACGCCTCTACGCGATCAACCCCGAGGCCGGCTTCTTCGGCGTCGCCCCGGGCACGGGCGACGAGACCAACCCGAACGCGATCGAGACGATCGCGCGCGAACTCGATCTTCACGAACTGCGCGAAGACCGATGACGGCGACGTGTGGTGGGAGGGGATGACCAAGGAGATCCCGGCGCACCTGATCGACTGGCACGGCAACGACTGGACGCCCGACTCGGACGCGCCGGCGGCGCACCCGAACGCGCGCTTCACGACGCCGGCCGCCCAGGACCCGGCGATCGCGCCGGAGTGGGAGGACCCGGCCGGGGTGCCGATCGACGCGATGCTGTTCGGCGGCCGGCGCTCGACGGTCGTGCCGCTCGTGACCGAGGCGTTCGACTGGGAGCACGGCGTGTTCCTCGGCTCGGTGATGAGCTCGGAGAAGACCGCCGCGGCGGCCGGCACGGTCGGCGAGCTGCGCTTCGACCCGTTCGCGATGCTTCCGTTCTGCGGCTACGACATGGCCGACTACTTCGCTCACTGGCTGGAGATCGGCCGCACGACGGGGGCGAAGCTGCCGAAGATCTTCTACGTCAACTGGTTCCGCAAGGACGACGACGGCCGCTTCCTGTGGCCGGGCTACGGCGAGAACTCGCGCGTGCTGGCCTGGGTGTTCGCCCGCTGCGGCGGTCACGGCGCTGCCAGCGAGACGCCGATCGGCTTCATCCCGCCGACCGGCGCCGACGGGCATCGACACGCGCGGGCTGGAGATCTCCGAGGGCGCGATCGAGGAGCTGCTGCGCGTCGACGTGGAGGGCTGGCGCGGCCAGCTGCCGCAGTTCCACCAGCACTTCGCGCAGTTCGAGAACCTGCCCGCACGAGCTGACCGCTCAGCTCAAGGCGCTCGAAGAGCGGCTCGCCTAGCAGGGGGTCGGCGGCGCCGCTCGGCCGGGCGCGTCACGCGCGCGTCGGCCCGGTGCACCGCCGTCTGAGCAGTGCCCGGGCCGCTCACGTTGTCTCCCCCAAGATCAAGTCCGGTGCCGTGGCCCGCGCGCCCGGCGCCGGCGAGCTGTGCCGCGGCGCCGGGAGCGGAGACCCGCCCGCCCGGGGCATCCGTGCCCCAAGGCGCTCGGCACCGGTCAGGGCGCCGTTGAGCGGGTCTACGAGCGTGTCCCCCATGGAGCCGTGCCGACCGTCCACGACACGGCTTTCCCGGCGCTCGTCTCCGAGCCCGCGGCCGCGCGGACTCTGAAGTTGTGTGTGCATCGGAGAGCGTGCAGCTCCATGAGGGCATGGTGAAGGCGCCCGCGATCCCGTCGCCGGACCTTCGGTTAGTCCCGCCTAGACGTTCGGGTAGGAGTGACGTGGCGAGGCCGGAGAGCCGCTCGGAGCGCGATCTAGACCAACGGCCAGTAGGAACACCGGTGGGCGGGCGCGAAGATCGTTGCGGCGAGGCGCACGGGCGCCGTGAACGGATGAGCTCAGGCGCCGACAACCACGACTCCCAACCCCAGACGCCGGAGGTGGCCGTCCCCGCGAAGGGCGAGCGCGGATGCGGAGGCGCGGCCGCTTCCGAGCGCCGCGAAGCGGTCGTGCGGCTGCTGCCGATCGCAGTGCTCGTGCTGTCCGGCGACCGTTATTTCCGCGCCGCCGCGACGATGCTGCTGAGCCGCCGCGGCTGCACGGTGCTGAGCGCCGCCGACGAGCACGAGGCGGATGCCCAGCGCGCTGCTCGAGCCGGTGGACGTGCTCGTCGTCGAGCTCGACCCGCCACCGGGCGAGCACCTGAGGCGGGCGGGAGCGATCGCCGCTCGGATCGACGCGGCGAGCGCGGCGGCCGGGCGTCGCGTGGCGCCGGTCAGCAGTGGTGGTCGTCGGCGAGCCCGGGCGATCTCGGCGAGATCGCCGACGCCTCCGCCGGGAGCGGCCGGCCCGCACTGGACAAGTGGGGGCCGTTCGAGCGCCTCTACCAGGCGATCGCCGATCGCGATCGCGCGCGACGACTGCCGCTCGAGGACGGTGTGTCCCGGTGGCCGGACTCGGCGCGGCGGCCCGGCGCCGTTTGAGTCGGCCGGCTGCGCTGCCGATAGACGGAGGGACCGCGCGGCGGGTAATCACGCCTGCCCCGGTGGTCCGCCAGATGAGCGAAGAGCAGACCGAACCGCGGGGCGCGCCGCCCGTCCTCGACGCCGTCACGGCGGTCTTCGCCATGCAGGGCCGGCTCGAGGCGAGAACCGGGGAGCAGGCCCTCGCCGCCGCCCGCGAGCACGCCCTCGCGTCGCTCGCAGGCTGGGAGGGTCGCCGCGGAGGAGGTGATCGCCGCGCCTTTCGCCGCCGGGCTCCTCGTCGAGGTGGTGGCGGTCCCCGGCCCGCGCGCCGAGGAGCTCGGCGAGCTGACGCGGGCTCTCGCAGGGGTCGGGAATCGAGCCGCTCGCGCTGCTGCGCGAGGCGCTGCGCGCGCCGCCGCTGCAGATCGCTCGACCCGGCGCGGGGACGGAGGTCGTGCTGGCGGCGCTCGTGGCCTGTGCGGAACTGCGCTACGTCTCGCGGTGTGGTCGTCGCGACGGCTCCGGGCGGGTCGCCTGCCGGCGCATCTCGGGGAGGGCTCGCCATCGCCCGCGGCGCGCCGCCTCGCGTGTGCGACGATCGCGGGCGAGCCGCCTCCCGACGGTCCGGGGGAGCTGCAGGCGGTCACGATCGTCCGTGCCGGCGAGCCCGTCGGCGCGCTGGTGCGCACGCCGCCGCGGCGGCCGTTCCGGGCGCGCCGGCGCCTTCCTCGCCGAGGCGCAGGCGCCACTGTCGGCGATCCTCGAGCGCGAGGCGCTGCTGGCGAGCAACGCCGCCGAGCGAGCGGATGCTGCTGCAGGCCAGCGAGCGGCGGCTGACGAGGCTCGGCTTCGATCTCCACGACGGCCCGCTGCAGGAGCTGCTGCTGGTCGGCGAGGACCTCTGCGCTGTTCCGCCGCCAGCTCGCGATCGTGCTCGAGGGGCGTCGCGGCAACGAGCTGCTCGGCGGCCGCCTCGACGATCTCGACGCGCGGCTCGTGGCGCTCGAGCGCGGGACTGCGCCGGATCTCATCCTCGGTGCACTCCGACGTGCTCGTGGGCCGTCCGTTCCGCGACGCCCTGCGCGACCTGATCGAGCCGTTTCAGGCCCGCAGCGGAATCGAGCCGGTGCTCGCCTGCGAGGGCGATCTCGAGAGCATCTCGACCTCCCAGCGCCTGGCCGTGCTGAGCGTCGTCGGCGAGGCGCTCGAACAACGTCCGCGAGCACGGCGGGCAGCGACCGTCAGCGTCGACGATCACGCTCGACCGCGACGGGCCTGCGAGCGCGGGTCCGCGACGATGGTCGCGGGTTCGACGTCGAGCGCGAGCTGCTGCGCGCCGCGCGCAGCGGCCACATGGGACTGGCCGGCATGCACGAGCGGGTGCGGCTGCTCGACGGCCACTGCCGTGTCGAGAGCCGTCCCGGCGGACCGACGGAGGTTACGCTGGCGCTGCCCCGATGGAGCGGCGCCGCAGCACCGGCCGGCGGCGGCGAGGCGCGCCGGCGCGGCTGAGTCGTGGCCGCCTCAGTCGCGGCGGCCGTGGCGAGCCCGTGCTCGTAGGCGTAGCGGACGGCCCCGCTGCGGTTCCTGACGCCGAGCTTGCGGTAGATGTTCGTGAGGTGGAACTTGACCGTGTGCTCGCTGACCCATAGCTCGGCGCTGATCGCCTTGGTGGTCTTGCCGCCCGCCACGGCCGCGAGGATCGTCGCCTCGCGCGCCGTCAGGGCGGGCCGCTCGGCGTCCTCCGCGTCCTCGCCGGAGCTCCCGGCGGAGGGCTCGTGGAACATCGTGTAGCCGGCGGCCACCTGGCGCACGACCGCCGGCACGTCAACGGCGCTGACGCTCTTCAGGACGTAGCCGCTCGCTCCCGCCCGGATCGCTTCCTCGATCGCCCCGCGGTCCTCGGAGGCGCTCAGCAGCACGGCCTTCACGGCGGGCTCCGCCGCCTTGATCTCGCGCACGCACTCGATCCCGTTCAGACCGGGCATGCTCAGGTCCACGAGCACCACGTCGGGGGCCCGTCGAGCCACCAGCGGCGGCACTTCGCTGCCGGTCCGGGCCTCGCCGACGACCTCGATGTCCTCGCACTCCTCGAGCGTGCGGCGAAGCCCCTGAAGGATCAGGGGGTGGTCGTCCGCGATCAGTACCTTGATTGCCCGGTCCACGCTGGTGCTCGCTCGCGATCTCTCGCTCGCTCTGCATCGGCGCGGGGGCCCGCCAACTGAAGTCGGCTAGTCGCGGTGGGTCTCGCCGGCTGCGGCCGGCGGGCGGGACTCCTCGGCCAGCGAGGTGATCGTCAGCGAGCCGCGTGCCGAGGACTCGAGCACCTCGGTCGCCTCCTCGAGGGAGCGCGCGTACAGCTCGACGAGCAGGTGGACGATGATCCGGGCGTCGTCTTCGTGCTTGTGAAAGCGGACGTGGGTGAAGAACTCGCGTACCCCGTGGTCGCCGAACGCCGCGTAGGAGAGGGCATCGCCGGCCTCGGGTCCCGAGCAGCTCTCGACGTCTTCGGAGTCGACCGTGACCGTGCAGGAGGCGACCCAGGGCGTGCCCGCGATCATCCGTTCCCAGCGGTCCTCGATCGGCTCGACGCGGCCGTTGTTGAAGCCCAGGTGGGGCTGGTCGTGCATGCAGTCCAGGCACTGCACGACCGCCTCCTGCAGCTCGTCGACGACTTCGGCGCGCTCGCCCGTGTCGGGGTCGATCTTGTGGATCCCCTCGTAGTGCACCTGCACCTCGAGATCCTGCGACCAGCAGCGATAGCAGCGCAGCCAGCTGCGGGCACTGGTCTCGGCCATCGAGCCCTCCATGACGAGCATTGTAGGCCGCGCCATCGTCTGCCGCCGGCCGCGCGGGCTGGCCGGGAGCACCCGCGCCGAGCCGGTCCCCGCGAGAGGCGGGCGCCCGCTGGCGCCCGCCCGCCTCAGATCCCGCGTCAGCGGCCTGCGCTAGTGGTGCTTCTTCTTCGGGGGTTTGACCGTCAGGTGGTACACGTGCACCGACCGGCGCGCCGCCGAGCGCCGACTTGTAGGTCAGCTTCGCGGTGAGGTGCACCTTGTGTCCTTTCTTGAGCGCCGCCTTGACCTTCGAGGAGGGTGAACCGTCAGCGTCAGCGGCACACCTGCCACACCACTCGCCTTGACCTTCCCGGAGAGGGTGTTGATCGGCCGGCACTTGCCGTGGATCTTGACCTGGCCCTTCTTGCATTTCTTGGCCTTGGCGGCCTGGGCCGAGCTGATCGTGGCCGTCGGGACGGTCACTTCGAGCGTCGCCTGACCGGGCTGGATCGGTACGAAGACGATCGTGATCGTGCCGTTGGAGTTGGCTTTGATCGATTTGATCGTGTAGCCGCTGTTCGGCGTCGGCGGTTTCGGCGCCCACGTGACGGTGGCGGTCCCGGCCGGCTCGTTCAGGTCCTGGGTCCCGTTGCTGTTCAGGTCCAGGTACATCTGGACCGTGTCCGCGCCGGGGTTGTTGCCGACGTAGCTGATCGTCGCCTGGCCGCCGCCGTTCGTGTTCACCGCACCGCTCTGCGGGTTCGCGCCGCTGATCGTGTAGTGGACGGGCTTGCCGACGTAGGGCAGGCCGGCCGTGTCGAGCGCCGTGACGGCGATGCTCGCGGTCTGGCCCGCGGTCAGCGACTGCGTGGCGGGGCTGAATTTCAGCTGGTCCGGCACCTGGGTGCGGTTGATGATCGTGAATGAGACCGGTTCGCCTTTCGCGAACCCGTTCGAGAGGGTCTGGGCGAATTCGACGCCGGCGCCGTTGTCGACTTCCATCGGCTCGATCGTGTCGTTGAAGACGCCTTCGCCTTCTGGTGCGAAGGACTGCTCGATGTCGTGCCAGATCCCGTTGTCGCCTTCGGAGAGGCCGAGCCCTTCGTCCCAGTAGGCCTCCTGCCAGTTGGCCCAGGGCGAGACTTCGCCGAAGCCCCCGACGACGCCGGAGTTGGTGTTCTGGCCGCCGATGAAGCGCGGCGGACCGCCGCCGAATATGCCGATCCCGACGTCGCTGCCGTTGACGTAGAGGTCGCCGGCGTAGAGCGCGCGGGCATAGATTTTCGGCGCCGGCCCGATGTTCTTGACCGTGTAGGTCGAGGTGAACTGCGGCTGGCCGTTGACGTAGGTCGTCGTCTCGGTGATTTCGGCTTCGTTCGAGCCGCCTTCAGGCTTCACGAAGAAGGTCGTCGTCTGGGTGAAGGGCGTCGCGGCGCTGCCGTCGCCGGTCACCGGGCTCTGCGTGCCCCGTTCGTATTCTTCGAGCCCGCGAGGGCCCGCCTGGCCTTCGAAGCCGAAGGTCTTCCCTTCGAGCAGCGCCGGGTTTTTTTGGCCCGAGACTTCTTTTGGGAAGGCGAGGAAGAACCCGCAGTCGCCGACCGGGTTGGGGCCGAAGTAATAGTTGCCTGCGACTTGCCCGGCGATCGTGTAGCTCGACTGACACTCTCCGCGCGGGCCGACGTAGACGGTCATGGGCGAGCCGGGGATGGTGACCGCGGTCGAGTCCGATTGGGCCCCTGCGCCGGCGGGCAGCGCTGCGAAGATCACGGCGAGCGCCCCGATCGCGGCTATCAGAACGCGCGCACCTCTCGCCCTGTGCGTGTCGCGCGCCGATCCGCGCTTCATCGAGTTGGTCATGCTGCCTCCGTTTCCGGCGCTCGCTCTGAGCGCCCCCGAGTTGCCGGCGTCCACTACGCCCCCTTTGCCTAGGCCGAAACCTACATCCGATCGGGGGGCCGCAGCGGCAAAAAGCCCGGAAATTGGACGGATTGCGTCTCTCGGTGTGCGCGTGGTCGCCCGCCGGCAGCTCAGCCGAACGTGAACGCGTACGCGCTCACCCCGGGCGCGAAGCGCAGCGACAGGTGGCCGCGGCGCTCGCGCGGGAGGGAGACGAGCGAGTAGAGCCGCTGGCCGCGGACCGTGACGACGCCTCGATGCACGTCGGCGCCGGCGTCTGCCGCCGGGATCGGGCGCCCGTCGAGCAGCACCTGGACGGGCAGCGGGCGTTCATGGGGGGAGCTCAGCACGAGGTACACGTGACGGGCCTGGAACTCGACGTCGATGCCGGCCGCGGCGCGGGCGGTCGCCGGCTGTTCGGCGATCTGCCAGCGGCCGCTGAGGACGAACTGGTTGAGGGCGGGGTCGGCCGTGACGGGACCGCCGTAGTCGTGCAGGCCCGCTTTCGGCTGTTGCAGCCAGCCTTCGGCCCGGGCCGTGCCGACGTAGGTCTCGGGGGTCGTGCGGTGCGACGGCACGACGACGCCCCTGGGCCGTCCCCGCCCGCCCACGCGGCTGCCTTTTTCGGCCAGCAGCGCGCGGATCGCCGTTTCCGTCTTGTCGTAGTCGCCCTCGCCGAAGGCGGCGTAGCGGACCTGTCCGTTGGCGTCGATCAGGTAGTCGGCGGGCCAGTATTCGTTGCCGTAGGCGTTCCAGGTGCCCATGTTGTTGTCCTGCACCACCGGGTATCGCAGGCCGAACTGGCCGATCGCGGCCCGCACGTTGGCGGCGTCCTTCTCGAAGGCGAACTCCGGCGTCTCGACGCCGACGATCGTCAGGCCGTCCGAGCGGTAGGCCGCGTCCCATGCCTTCAGATAGGGCAGCGTTCGGATGCAGTTGATGCACGTGTAGGTCCAGAAGTCGACCAGCACCACGTGCCCGCGCAGGGCGGGCAGCGACAGGGGCCGCCCGCCGGGGGTGTTGAACCAGTCCTCGGTTTCCGTGAAGTCGGGCGCCGCTCCGAGCGCGGGCAGCGTGTGCGCCGCGGCCAGCAGCGTCGTCTGCGACGCCCCGGCAGCGGCCGTCCGGATCCTGCTCGAGGTGCCTTTGCAGGAGGAGGTGCCGTTGGCCGGGACGAACTTGGGGCGATGGCCGGTGACTTCGTGGAGCCTTTCGGTGACCGCGCTCGAGCACTCCAAGCCCGCGGTCAGGCTGACGTTCGGGATGTCTTTGGCGACGAACTTCGTGAAGCTGAGGTCCAGGTTCGTCACGATCGCGAGGCCGGTCACGATCATGATCACCGCCATCAGGCGCTGCAGGCCCGCGCCGTGACCGGCCCGGCGCACCCGCTCGCTCAGCCGCCGCCCGCCCAGGGCCAGCACGAGCAGCACCATCGCCGAGCCCGCCGAGTAGGCCACCGCCACGGGCAGGGTCCTCCCGGAGGCGGCGCTGACGGACACGACCGCGGCCAGGATCGGTCCCGCGCAGGGCGTGTAGACGAACCCCAGCGCGCCGCCCACCACCAGCCCGGAGGCGAAGCCGTCGCCGCTCGTGCGGGGGCCGAAACGGGCCAGGCGTGAGAGCGGGGCCTCGATCCGAGCGCTGAGGTCGGGGAGCAGCAGGGCGACGCCGAACACGATCAGCACCGCCACCGCGAGGTAGCGAACCGCGTTCACTCCCAGCCCGACACCGTCGATCACGCTCGAGAGGAAGACGATCGCCGCGGTGAACGTCACCGACAGGCCGAGGACGATCCCCAGCGGCCGCCGCCGGCCGCCGACCGCGCTCGCCGACAGCAGCGCGGGCAGCACCGGAAGCACGCATGGCGACAGCGCCGTGCCCGCGCCGGCGAGGATCGCGAAGCCGATCAGGACGATCATCTGGTCACTCTCCAGTCTGCCGGGCGCGCGGCGCGTTACACGCCGGTTGGCGGCGATCCCGTCAGGAGCCGGCGGCTGCGTGCAGGGTGCGCTCGAAGTCCGTCTTCGGGATCGGCCCGATGCAGGGCGAGGGGGCTCCGGCCGAGCGGTAGCGCTCGAGGCCCGAGCGCACCTCCTCCTCGCTGCCCACGGCCGTCAGCTCGTCGAGGAAGCCGTCGGAGATCGCGGCCTGCATCGCCGCCAGGTCCCCGCTGGCGGCGTCGTAGGCGGCGATGTCCTCGCCGAAGCCGGTGCGCTCGATCATCGCCCGGTAGAAGGGCAGCCCGAAGTAGGGGATCAGGTCTTTGCGCATCGCCGCATAGGCGACCTCACGCTGATCGGTGGCGGCGCCGGGAACGGCCGCGACGATGTCAAAGCCCTCGAGGCTCTTGCCGGCCTTCTCGCGGCCCGCCGTGACCTCCGGGACGACGACCTCCGCGATGTAGCGCGGGTTGCACAGCCACAGCACGACCCCGTCGGCGATCTCCCCGGCCAGGCGCAGCATCGCCGGGGACAGCGCGGCGATGTAGATCGGCAGCTCCGGACGCTTCTCGATCCCGAGCAGCTGGAAGCCCGTCTGCCACTTCTCGCCCCGCGGCGGCGGATCGCCGTGGAGGATCGCGCGCACGATCGAGGCGTACTCGCGCATCTCGGCGACGGGACGGTCGATCGTCTGCCCGTGCCAGCCTTCCACGACCGGCCGGTGGGACACGCCGAGGCCCAGCGTGAGCCGCCCGCCCGAGAGCTCGTCGATCGTGGCGGCCGTCTGCGCCATCGTGGCCGGCGTTCGGGTGTAGATCGGCACTACGCCCGTGCCGAGGCGGATCCGTGTGGTGGCCTGGGCGTAGACCGTCAGCACGGTCAGCGACTCGCGCCCGGCGACATGCGTCACATAGACCGACTCGAAGCCGAGTGACTCCGCGAGCTTGACCCGCTCGACTGCCTCGGGCAGGGAGCGGCCGGTGGAGATGAAGCAGCCCGTGGCCATCGCGGGCCCAGCATATGTGCTCGGGTGCCGCCGCCGCTTGCTGCGGCTCAGCGCCTCAGCATCACGTAGACCACGCTCAGAGCGAAGGCGATCTGGCCGAAGGCGAGGGCGGTGCCGAGGTTCGGCGCTCCGAGCAGGCCGGCGAGGGCGGTCGCCGCCAACAGGGAGCCGAACATCAGCAGCAGGTCGCCCTTCACCGCTGCCCCGCTTCGCCGGCGGCGCGCTCGAGCGCCGCCAGCAGCGCTCCCGTCCCGAGCCCCGGATCCTGATCGCCCAGCAGCCGGGTGGCACCGGCGCGGCCGCCGAGGGCGCGCAGCCCCCGTTCGCCGTGCTCGGCTGCGAACTCGCTGAGAGCGCCGGCGCGCCGCGCGTCAAGGCGGCGCGCGGGCAGGTCGAGCGAGCGGCGGTGCTCATCGAGTGCCGCGATCAGCTCCTCGATGCCACTCGGCGGGGCGAGCGAGGAGACCGCCAGCACGTCCGTCTGCCGCGAGCCGAGCGAGCGCAGCGAGGCGGACAGATCGCGGCGCGTGCGCATCGCCAGCGTGCCGAGGTCGGCCTTGGTGACGACCAGCACGTCAGGGATCTCCATGATCCCCGACTTCAGGAACTGGAGCACGTCGCCGCTGCCCGGCTGCACGATCACGGCGACCGTGTCCGCCACGTCCGCGACCTCCGTCTCGGCCTGGCCCACGCCGACTGTCTCGATCACCACGATGTCGAACGCGCCCGCCAGCGCCTGCGCCGCGTCGCGGGTCGCACGCGCGAGCCCGCCCAGCCGCTCGCCGGCGGCGGTCGATCGGATCAGCACGCCGCGGTCGGCGGGGTCGAACTCGATCCTCGCGCGATCGCCGAGCAGGGACCCGCCGGAGCGCCGTGAGCTCGGGTCGACGGCCAGCAGCGCCACCGTCTGCCCGCGCGCGCGCCAGGCGGCGAGCAGCGCCGAGAGCAGTGTCGACTTGCCCGCCCCCGGCGGCCCTGTCACGCCGATCACGTGGCCGGGTGCCTCGCCGCCGAGCGCGCTCGGGGACAGCTCGGCGAGCAGCGCCGCGCCCTCGCGGCGATCCTCCGGAGAGGCACTCTCGAGCAGGTTCAGCGCCGCCGGCGCCGCGGTCAGGTCCCGCGCGCGCAGGCGCGCGCCGAGGGCGGCGCCCTCGCCGCTCACGCTCCGCTGTCGGCGCCGGCGCCCGCCACCGCCACCGGCGCGCGATCGGCGTCCTCGGAGAGCAGCGCGAGGATGTCCCGGATGATGCGGGTGATCTCGAAGTCCTTCGGCGTGTAGACCGCCGCCACGCCTGCGGCCCGCAGCGGTGCCACGTCCTGCTCGGGGATGATCCCGCCGACCACGACGGGCGCTGTCACGCCCGCCTCGCGCAGCGCGTCGATCACGGCGGGGATCAGCTCCCGGTGGGAGCCCGAGAGGATCGACAGCCCGATCACGTGGACCCCCTCCTGCAGTGCCGAGGCGGCGATCTGCGCGGGGGTCAGCCTGATGCCCTCGTAGACGACGTCCATGCCGGCGTCCCGTGCCCGCACGGCGATCTGCTCGGCGCCGTTGGAGTGTCCGTCGAGTCCCGGCTTGCCGACGAGGATCTTGGGGCGGCGGCCGAGCTTCTCCTGCAGCCGCGCCACCTCCGCCTGCAGCTCGGCGAGATCGGACTCGATCGGGCCCACGGCGGCCGCCGCCTCGCCGACGCCGGTCGGCGCCCGGTAGCTGCCGAAGACCTCGCGCAGCGCCCCTGCCCACTCGCCGGTGGTCGCTCCCGCTCGCGCGGCAGCGATCGTCGGCTCCATCAGGTTGCTCTCGCCCTCGGGCTCGCGGGCGGCGGCCGCCAGCGCCGCCAGCGCCGCGTCCACCGCCGTCTGGTCGCGCTCGGAGCGCCACAGCCGCAGCGCCTCGATCTGGTGCGCCTCGAGGCCGGGGTCGACGACCAGGATGCCACCTTCGGCGTCAGCCGTGAGGGGTGAGGGCTCGGTCTCGGTGAAGCGGTTCTGCCCCACCACGACCTGCTCTCCGGACTCGATGCGGCGGATCCGCTCGCGGTGGGAGTCGACGAGCGCCGCCTTCATGTAGGGGACGGCCTCGACCGCGCCGCCGTGCTCGGCGACGACAGCCATCTCGGCGCGGGCCCCCTCGAGCAGCTCGGCGACCAGCCCGTCCATCACCTTCGAGCCCTCGAAGATGTCCGGATACTCGAGGATGTCGGTCTCGTAGGCGAGGATCTGCTGGATCCGCAGCGACCACTGCTGATCCCACGGGCGCGGCAGGCCGAGTGCCTCGTTCCAGGCCGGCAGCTGGATCGCCCGTGCCCGGGCATCGCGGCCGAGCGTCACGGCCAGCGCCTCGAGCACGATCCGCTGCACGTTGTTCTCGGGCTGCGCCTCGGTCAGGCCGAGGGAGTTCACCTGCACGCCGTAGCGGAACCGCAGCCGGCGCTCGTCGGTGACCCCGTAGCGCTCGCGGCCGAGCTCCTCCCACAGGATCGACATCGCCCGCAGCTTGGCGTGCTCCTCGATGAACCGCACGCCCGCGTTGACGAAGAAGGAGATCCGCCCGAAGACCTGCTCCATGCGCTCCGCCGGCACACGCTCGCGCGCGGCGTCCAGGACCGCGATCGCGTTGCTCATCGCATAGGCGATCTCCTGGACCGGAGTGGCCCCCGCCTCCTGCAGGTGGTACGAGCAGATGTTGATGGGGTTCCACTTCGGCACATGCTCGACGGTGTAGGCGATCATGTCGGCGATCAGCCGCATCGAGGCGCCCGGGGGGAACGCGTACGTGCCGCGCGCGAGGAACTCCTTGATGATGTCGTTCTGGGTGGTTCCCTGGAGCTGCACCTGCGGAACGCCCTGGTCCTCGGCGGCGACGATGTAGAGCGCCAGCAACCAGGCCGCCGTGGCGTTGATCGTCATCGAGGTGTTCATCTCGCCGAGCGGGATCCCGTCCATCAGCGCCGCCATGTCGCCGCGGTGTGAGACCGGCACGCCGACCTTTCCGACCTCGCCGCGCGCCAGCTCGTCATCCGGGTCATAGCCCGTCTGGGTCGGCAGGTCGAAGGCCACCGAAAGGCCGGTCTGGCCCTTCTGCAGGTTGCGCCGGTACAGCTCGTTGGAGGCCTTCGCCGTCGAGTGCCCGGCGTAGGTGCGCATCATCCAAGGGCGTTCCGGTTCGGGCAGGCGCGGCGGCTGCTCGGAGCTCATGGACATAATTGTACGGTCGCGGCGAGGGCTCTATCCTGCCGCCCATGGACCAGACCGTGGAGGTTCCGCGCGCAGGTGGGCCGGGGACGGGCCTGGGAGGGGCCTGGAGGGTGATCGTCCGCAACGACGATCACAACACCTTCGACCACGTCGCCCGCACGCTCGCACGGTTCATCCCGGGGATGACCCTCAAGCGCGGCATGGAGATCGCCAACGTGATCCACTCGGCCGGCCGGGCGATCGTCTACAGCGGCCACCAGGAGGCCGCGGAGCACTACTGGGAGCAGCTCAAGGGAGCGGGCCTGACGATGGCTCCGCTCGAGCAGGCCTGAGGCGGGCGAACGCCGCCCGCTAGGCGCTCTCGCCGACCCCGGCGCCGTTGCCGCCGTGGCCGTTGGCGCCAGCCGCGGCCGGACCGCTCGCCACCGCGCCGGCGGCCGTCCGATCCCACCAGCCGTAGAGCACCGGCACCTGGTACCAGCTCGACTGCTTGGCGCGGAAGTAGACCATCTCGTCGCCCTCCCAGTAGCGCTCCCAATCGACGTAGTCCTCGAAGTCGGCGAACTGCTGGAACTTGTATTTGTCGTCGCGGGCGCGGTAGACCGCGTAGGAGCTCGCGCCATAGCGCAGGGCGACGGCCGCGACCTCGTTGAGCGCGACCTCGAAGCCGTCGGGGCGGAAGCCGGTCGCGTACCAGGGGACGATGATCGTGCCCGCCATCAGGCACCGACCTCCGCGTGGATCGCGCCCGGGCCCTCGGCGGTCTTGCCCTGACCCTCGGCGTCCGCGCCGACGAGGATCGCGATCTTGCCGAGGTGCTTGTTTTCGAGCATCAGCTGGTGGGCCTCGGCCACGCCCTCGAAGCCGAGGGTTCGCCACAGCACCGGCCGGATCAGGCCGCTCTCGATCAGCTCGTTGGCCTTCATGCACTCGTACGCGTTGGCGAAGTGCGAGCCCAGGATCTCCTTCTGGCGCATCCACAGGTAGGCCACGTTGAAGTCGAGGTCGATCCCGGTCGTGCCGGCGCAGATGACGATTTTGCCGAACGTCTTGGCGGTGAACACCGAGGTCGGGAACGTCGCTTTGCCGACGTGCTCGAAGACGATGTCGGGGGCGTCGCCGAGGATCTCCTTGACCCGCTTGGCGAAGCCGAGCGAGACCTTGAAGCGTTCCTTCTCCTCCTCCGCGCTCTCGCCGCCCCTGCGCATCATGCCGGCGAACTCGCCCCGGTCGATGTAGTCGACGGCCCCGAGGCGCTTGACCAGCTCGCCCTTCTCGGCCGAGGACACGACACCGACGCAGTTGGCACCCGCGGCCTTGCAGATCTGTGTGGCGAACACGCCGAGCCCGCCCGCGGCGCCCCAGATCAGGACGTTGGCCCCCGCCTGCAGTTTGCAGCGCGTGACCAGCATGCGGTAGGCCGTGAAGTAGACGAGCCCGTAGGAAGCGGCCTCCTCCCAGGTCAGCGCGTGGGGCTTGGGCAGCAGCTGCTGGGCCTGGACCTTCGTGAACTGGGCGAACGACCCCCAGGTCGTCTCGTAGCCCCAGATCTTCTGTGAGGGGGCGGCCATCGGGTCCAGGCCGTGCACCTCGGGGTCCTCGTAGGAGGCCTGGTTGCAGTGCACGACCACCTCGTCGCCGGGCTTCCAGCGGGTCACGCCCGCGCCGACCTTCCAGACGATCCCCGATGCGTCCGAGCCGCCGATGTGGTGGCCGAACTCGGGGTGGTCGCCGTACTTCATCACCGACACCGGCTTGCCGAGCGCCGCCCAGACGTTGTTGTAGTTGACGCCGGCCGCCATCACGCGCACGATCACCTCGAAGGCGCCGGGCTCCGGCACCTCGATCTCCTCGATCTGGAATGCGTCCTTCGGTTCGCCGAAGCGCTCCTCGCGGATCACCCAGGCGGCCATCGTGCTGGGCAGCTCGCCGGGTTCGGTGTCGACGGAGGAGACTTGTTGGAGATCGATCGCCACGGTGCTCTGAACCTCGTTTTTCGGGGGTGGGCAGCCGTCCAATCCTAGCCGGGGGTCGCCGCCGGGGCCGTGACGGCGCCGCTCCGGGTGCCGGGGGGCCACGACGCATCGGCCCGCGGCGCTCTCAGCCGCGCCGGCGCTCGGAGCGCCACACCAGGCGCAGGCCCGACCAGTCCTCACCGAGCGTGGCCACCTTCACGTCTACGAGCCCGAGCGGGAGGGCCACGTCGCGGATGTCCTGCTCGCGGATGTCACTCGAGTGCCCGGCGGCGCGGCGGGGCCAAGCGATCCACACCGCGCCGTCGGGGAAGATCGACTCGCCGAGGCCGCCGATCGCCACGGCCAGCTCGGCTGCAGAGCTGAAGAACGCGACCGCCACATCGCCCGGGCCGCCGGCCGTGGCGCCCTCGGCGAGCGCCGCGCTGCGCGTGCCCGTGGGAAGCTCGCCGGCCGACCAGCCCGCGGGCGCGCCGCGCGTCAGGAGCCGCCCGCCGGGCTTGCAGCCGAGCTTCTTCCACAGCGGCGCTCCCGAGTAGCCGCCGCTCACGCGTCGCCCTCGCCGCGGTCGCGTTCCCCCCGGCCGCCGACGAGGGTGCTCCACAGCCCCACGCGAGGGCCGCCGACGAGCTCCCAGGCGCGCTCGATGCCGATCAGGAAGCAGACCACAACCAGTACGCAGATCGTCTGCAGGCTGCTGCGGTTGTGGCTGTGCTCGTCGAGGTGGATCCCGGCGATCAGCTGGAACACGAACACCACCGCCAGTCCGCCCAGGAAGCTGAGCTCCCACAACCCCACCTCGCCCCGGCGCATCTCCGGGATCAGCCGCCGCAGGCCGCCGAGGATGAACAGCAGGCCGATCACCGCCACGACGGTCGCGGCGGCGCCGGGGTCGAAGTCGGGGATCAGCCCGAACAGCGACACGGCGAGGGCGTTCGTGAAGGCCGTCAGCGCGGCGGCTGCCCGCACCGCGTGGACCTCTCGTGCCCGCGGGCCGAGCACGCGCTCGGGCGCGACCGAGAGCGCGACGAACAGCAGGCCGATCAGCGCCCCGGCGACGCCGGCGGACGCTGCGAAGAACTCGTGCGCCGAGGCCATCGGCGCATTATCGCCGTGGCCGGCCGGCTCAGCCGGGGACTGCGGCGGGGGGAGTCGGGGCCGCGGCCGCGAGCAGCGCCCGCTGCACGGTCGGATAGTCGCGCACCTCGGTGATCGTCCCCTCCTCCAGTCGGCACAGCCACGCCTCCGTGGCGTCGATGCTCTGCTCGCCGATCCGCCCCCGGAGCCTCACCGCCGCGACCACGACAGGTCCGCAGGCGAGCAGCTCCTCGAGCGAGGCGTCGAACTCGTCGAAGGGCTCGAGGGCATTGCGCACGCACGGTTCGACGATCGCGCCGCCGCCGTTGCCGAGCGCGGCCAGCCATTCGCTTTCGAGCACCGTCCACCACATCCGCACGACGGCGAGGTTGTCGCGCGCCTCCTCGCCCGGGGGGGCGATCGGGCGCGGGCCCTCGCCGAGGGCCGGCTCGAGCATCAGGGGCCTCATACAGACCGGATCGGCACGCCGGGCTCGCGCCATTAGCCCCGGGGCGAGCCCGGGTGTGGATGTTGCGGGCTAGACGCCGACCGTCTCGGCGCGGCGCGCGGCCTCGAGGGCCGCCCCGTCGGAGCCCGTCTCGGCCTCCGCGGCGGCCGCCGGGATCGCGGCGGCGTCGGGCACCTTGTCGCGGCCGATCAGCGTCCAGGCGACGATCGCGCCGGCGAGCGCCACGGCGGCGCCGAGGCGCAGGCCGTTCTGCAGGGCGTAGACGAAGGCTTCGTGGCCCGCCTGGGCCACGTGTGCCGGTATGCCGTGCGCCGGCGTCCCGGCGCCCAGACCGGCTGTCAGCGTCGAACGCGTGGCGGCGGGCACGCGGGGGAGCAGTTCGCCGAGCTTGGAGCCGCCCAGCGTCGAGACGAGCGCGCCGAGCACGGCCACGCCGAAGGTGCCGCCGACCATGCGGTTCATCGAGAGGATCCCCGATGCGACGCCGGCCTTGGTCGGCTCGACGGCGTTCATCGCCGCGGTGCTCATCGGCGACATCACGAAGGCCATGCCGATGCCCATCAGGACGAACCCGGGCAGCAGCGCCGCGTAGGCGCTGGAGACGGTCAGCGAGGACTGCCAGAAGAGCGATCCCGAGACGCAGAGCAGGCCGAAGGTCATCAGCGGGCGCGGGCCGACCGATCGGCCAGGCGCCCGGCGATCGGCGCGATCAGCACGATCATCAGCGTCGAGGGCAGGAAGCGCACGCCGGCCTGCAGGGGCGTGTAGCCGCGGATGTTCTGCATGTAGAGGGCGAGGAAGAAGAACATCGCGAGCATCGCGAAGCTGACGATGAAGGCGACGATGTTGGCGCCGAGGAAGCTGCGCGAGCGGAAGAACCTGAAGTCGACCATCGGCGACGCGCCGATGCGTCTCGATCACCGCGAAGGCCGTGAGGCCGATCGCCGCCACGGCGAACAGGCCGATCTCGCGGGCGGAGCCCCAGTGCCAGTCGTTGCCCTCGACGAGCGCCAGCACGAGCGCGGCGAGGCCGACGGTCAGCGCGATCACGCCGGGCACGTCGACGGTCCGCTCGACCGTTTCGTCGCGTGACTCGCGCACGGCGAACAGCGTCACGAACACGGCGATCGACGGCGACCGGCAGGTTGATGAAGAAGATCGACTGCCAGCTGACGTTTTCGACCAGGAAGCCGCCGAGCACCGGGCCGATCGCGAGCGCCAGGGCCGAGACGCCCGCCCACGTGCCGATCGCGCGGCCGCGCTCGGCGGCCGGGAAGGCGTTGGTGATGATCGAGAGCGTCGCGGGCATCATCAGCGCGGCGCCCGCGCCCTGCACGGCCCGCCATGCGACCAGCCAGGTGTCGCTCGGCGAGAAGCCGATCGCGGCACTTGCGCGAGGCGAAGATCACGACGCCCGCGAGGAACAGTTTGCGCCGGCCGAACAGGTCGCCGAGGCGCCCACCGGTGACGAGCAGGACGGCGAACGAGAGCGTGTACGCGTTGACCGTCCACTCCAGCGAGGCCGTGGAGGCGTGCAGGCGAGCGCTGGATCGACGGCAGCGCGACGTTGACGACGGTGTTGTCGAGCATGATCATGAACAGCGCGAAGCACATCGCCCCGAGGGCCCACCAGCGCCTGTTGTCGTCGTTCATCTGCAGCGCGCGGATCTTCTCGGTCATCGGGCGGTTCCTTTCCCTGCGGGTCTGTGGGCGGCGATCTCCTCGCGCCTGCGCATGATCAGAGCCAGTGCCTCGCCGAGCGCGCGGGCCTCGTCCTCGGCGAGCGAGTCGATCAGGCCCTGCAGCGTGGAGAGCCGGCCCTCGTTGAGCGCGAGCGGCACCTCACGGCCGGCGACCGTCAGGCGCACGCGCTTCATGCGCCGGTCGGCCGGGTCCTCCTCGCGCTCCACGAGGCCGCGCTCGATACAGACCGTCGACGGCGCGGCTCATCGCCGCCAGCGACACGCCGAGCGAGTCGGCGAGCGCCTTCACGGAGCGGTCGACGCCGTCCAGCTCGAGCGCGCAGAGCGCCTTGATCTGGGTGAAGGAGAGGTCGAGCTCGGCGATCGCGTTGAAGGTGCCGACGTTCGCGTTGCGCAGCAGGTAGGCGGCCAGCGCGTACAGGTCGCCCGTGAGGGTCTCGCGGTCGCTCCCCGTGGGCGAGGGCGGCTGGGAGGCAATTGCTTGCATGAGCGCAACGATATTCCGCGCGCAATGGTTGTCGTGTGCGATCGGTCACACAGAGGCTGTCGCGCTATGACTGGTGCGGTGCCGGCCGGCACGCCCACGAGGAGGCAGAGATGGCGCTCGACGGAACGATTCTGGGCAGGTGCGCATCCGAACAGATGGAGGCGCTGGAAACTGACTATGAGGACGATCACCTCGCCGAGGTGGGAGCGGTGATCACGATCGTCCAGGTCGTGAAACGGCTCGAGGGGGAGGGGGAATACAGCTCGACGGTGCGGATGCGACACAACATCTCCGACCCCTACGCGGCGATCGGCTACCTGCGGGCGGCCGAACAGACGATCCTCAAGCAGCTGGGCTCGCCCGGGGAGTAGTGGCCCCGGCGGGGCGCGGGACGCTCAGCCCGGGGCGGCGAAGGGCAGCTCGACCACCTCTGCGGTGGCGCCGCCGCGCGAGCGTGACGGTCGCGCCCGGCTCGGCCTCGCGGCGCAGCAGCGCGAGGGCGATCGGCCCCAAACGGGGCGACTCGGCGACGGTGCCGATGCGGCCGACGACCCGCTCGCCGAGCAGCAGCTCCGCCCCCGGCTCGGCCGCAGAGGAGAGCGCGAGCCCGCGCAGGTGACGGTTGGGCTTGCCCTTGTAGAAGAGGCGGGCGACGGTCTCCTGCCCCACGTAGCAGCCCTTGGTGAAGCTGACCGCGCGCTCGTTGAGCCCGGCCTCCTGCGGGATCACCGACTCGTCGAGGTCGATTCCGTAGCGGGGGCGACCGCTTTCGACACGCAGGCACTCGGCCGCCGCCTCGCCCACCGGCCTCGCGCCCCGCGTCGCGCAGGGCGCCCGCCAGGGCCTCGGTGTCGCCGCTGTCGCACAGCAGGTCGATGCCGCGTCGGTGCGTACGGCGAGCGCGCCGATGCCGTCGATCTCGACGGGGACGTTGGCGTGCTCGGCGGGGCCCGGGTCCGCCCCCGCCAGCTCGGCCGCGCGGGGACCGATCAGCGACAGCAGCCCGCGCTCGAGGGTGCGCTTGTGCAGCTCCACGCGGTAGCCGACCTTGAAGCGGCGGATCATGTCGAACAGGGCCTGCAGGGCCTCGCGCTCGGTGTCCAGCAGCAGCTCCGGCCCCTCGCCCTCGGCGCCGGGCACGGCGAGCACGCGCAGGTCGCCGAGCATCTTGCCCTTGTGGGTCAGGAAGGCGGCGTAGCGCCCTTCGCCGGGGGCCAGGTCCGCGAGCTCGTTGGTGACCTGCCCGTTGAGGAACTCGACGGCCTCGGCGCCCGTCAGCGCGAGCTTGCCGCGCTCGGAGCGGTCGAGCAGCCCGCAGCCCTCCAGCAGCTCTCGGTGATCCTCGCTCAGCGTGTCGGCGGCTGTGCCTGCCATTGCTTCGAGAATAGCCGCGCTAGGCTTCGCCCCGATGGGCCTCGCCGACACCTTCCAGCAGATCGTGGACTCGCTCCCGGAGGACTGGACCGATCTCGAGCTGGACATGCGGATCGCCGACGAGTCGCGCTACGTCGAAGCCTCGCTGTACCTGGCCACGTGCAACGCCCGGCCCTACTCCCGCAACGACTGGCACTGGCGTCTGCTGGTCGCCCACCGCTTCGGCCACGCGGCCGCGGCGCCGACCGTGCACGGGGCGCTGCGGCTGCTCGACGAAGCCGGGATCGAGGGCGAGATGGTCGTGCGCGAGATTCGCGAGGGGCGCGTCGAGGTGATGCCGATCTGGGGCCGTCCGCAGTCGGCTCGCGAGGAGTTCCGCCGCCTGCGCGCCCAGTAGCCGCATGGCCCGCGTACTGGTGCTGAGCGCCGATCTGATGTTCGGCTCGCGCCTGCAGGCCGCGCTCACAGCCGCCGGGCACGAGGTCGAGCTGATCGTCGATCCGAGGAGGCGCTGCGCGAGCGGCTGGCGGGCCGGTCCGACGGCGACGCCAGGGCGCTGATCGTCGACCTCACCGACGATCGACTCGACGGGGCGGCGGCCCTCGAATCGCTGCGCGGCGAGGGCAGGCTCGGCGGCCTGCACACGCTCGCCTTCTACTCGCACGTGGACACGCAGGTCCGCGAGCGAGGCCGAGCGGGCCGGCTTCGACCTGGTGGTTCCGCGCTCGCGGATGGCTCGCGAGCCGGCCGAGCTGCTCGCGGCGCTGACCGCGGGCTGAGCGGCGCTTCTGCGGCGCCCTCCGGGCGGAGCTAGAGGGCCGGCTGGGCCGAGGCCGACCGCGCCGCCCGCCGGGCCTGGCTGCGGAGCAGCGGGTGATCGTCGGTGGCGCCCGGGCCGACCTGGGCGACGGCGTCGCGCACCCCGAGCTTCGCGCCGCAGCGCTCGCAGGTGCGGTGCTCGTCGACGGTGCCGCCGCAGTCGCGGTGTTCGAGCAGCGTGGGCGGCCCGTCCGGCGCGGCGTATCGGTCGCCCCACTTCATCAGCGAGACGATCGTCGGCCACAGGTCGAGGCCCTTCTCGGTCAGCCTGTATTCGTGGCGCGGGGGGCGCTCCTGGTAGAGGCGCTTCTCGATCACGCCCTGCTCCTGCAGGCGGGTGAGGCGGGTCTGCAGGACGTTGCGGGCGATCCCGAGGTCGGACTGCAGCTCATCGAAGCGCCGCAGGCCGAGCAGGATGTCGCGGACGATCAGCAGCGACCAGCGCTCGCCCACCACCTCCAGCGCGCCGGCGATCGAGCAGACCTGGTCTTCGTAGTCGTTGCGCAGCATCTTCACCCAGCATAGCGCCAATGGGTTGCATCATGCAACGGGTATCCGCCGAGTTGTGGTACGGTGCGTTTCATCATGCAACGCAAGTGGCAGGTCTCACTGATCGTCGCGGCCGGGGTGTTCATGTCGAGCCTCGACCTGTTCATCGTCAACATCGCCTTTCCGGCCATCAGCAGGCACTTCGGCGGGAGCCTCGCTGGGATCGCTCTCCTGGGTCCTCAGCGGCTACGCGATCGTGTTCGCCGCGCTGCTCGTGCCCGCCGGGCGCTGGGCCGACGCGTTCGGGCGCAAGCGGGCGTTCCTGCTCGGCCTGGCGATCTTCGTGGCGGCCAGCGGCAGGCTGCGCGGCGGCCCCCTCGGTCGGGGCGCTGATCGTGGCGCGGGTCGTCCAGGCGGCGGGCGGTGCGCTGATGCTGCCGACCTCGCTCGGGCTGATGCTGCCCGAGTTCGCGCCCGAGCAGCGCCACGTGGCGATCGGGCTGTGGGCGGCCAGCGGAGGGATCGCCGCCGCCGCGGGGCCGCCGCTCGGCGGGCTGCTCGTGCAGGCCGACTGGCGCCTGGTGTTCCTCGTCAACGTACCCGTGGGGCTGCTCGCGCTGGGATTCGGCACGCGCATCCTGGCCGAGCGCCGCGAGTCCGCGCCGGGCCGGCCGGACCTGGTGGGCGCGGCGACGCTGATCATCGCGATCGGGGCGCTGGTCGTGGCGATCGTCAAGGGCCAGGAATGGGGCTGGACATCGCCGGCGCGTGCTCGGGCTGCTGATCGCCACCGCGGTGCTGCTGCCCGCGATCTGGTGGCGCTCGGACCGCCACCCCACGCCGGTGGTCGAGCCGGCGATGCTGCGGGTCCGCAGCTTCGGGCTCGCGGTGGGGGCGTCGGTGCTGTTCTTCGCGGGCTTCGGCGCGATGCTGCTGTCGGGTGTGCTGTTCCTGACCGGCGTGTGGCACGAGGACGTGCTGACGGCCGGCCTGATGCTGTTCGCCGGCCCGGCCATGGCGACGGCCTTCAGCATGCCCTCGGCGCGGCTCGGCGCGCGCTTCGGGTACCGGCTGCCGGGGATCGTCGGGGCGGTGCTGTTCGCCGCTCGGGTCGCTGTGGTACATCACCCAGACCGGGGACACGCCCAACTACCTCACCGAGTACCTGCCGGGCGCGATCGTGACGGGCGCGGGGGTCGGCCTGGTGATCCCAACGCTGACGGGCGCCGGCGCCTCCTCGCTGGCGCCGGAGCGGTTCGCCACCGGCGCGGCGGTGCTGACGATGGGCCGGCAGATCGGAGCGGCGCTGGGCGTGGCGATCCTCGTGGCCGTGCTCGGCACCGGGGGATCCACGGCGGCGGACTTCCACAGCGCCTGGCTGATCACGGTCGTGGCGGGTCTCGCGGCCGGGGCGGCTCTGGCGGCGATCGGCAAGCCCGCGCGCAGGACATCGCCGGCCGCCGCAGACGCTGGCGCGAGAGCGCCGGCATGAGCGCGGTCGAGCAGCGACGCGCGCGCGGACGTTCGAATGGGACGATCCGCAGGCCGTGGCCGACCGCGCGGCCGGACCGGCCGGGCATCGAGATGATGGGCCAGATCGCCGCCGGCGAGCTGCCGCCGCCGCCGATCGCGAGCCTGCTCGACAATGGACCTCGTCGAGGTCGAACCCGGGCGGGCCGTGTTCGCGCTCGAGCCGGCCGAGTGGATGTACAACCCGATCGGCTCCGTCCACGGCGGCATCGCCGCGACGCTGCTCGACTCCTGCATGGGCTGCGCCGTCCACACGACCCTCGAGGCCGGCGTGGGCTACACGACGACCGACCTGCAGGTCCGCTACCTGCGCTCGATGCGAGCGGGCGGCGGGCGCGTGCTGGCCGAGGGCCGCGTCGTGCACTGCGGGCCGCCGGACGGCGACCGCCGAGGGACGGCTGTTCCTCGAGCAGGACGAGTCGGTGCTGTTCGCCCACGCCAGCACCGGCTGCGTGATCCTGCGCTAGCCCGCGCCCGCGAAGGTGGCGATCGCGGCGGCGAGCGGCCCGGGCTGGTCCTCGCCGGTGAAGCTGTAGGAGTCGTCGAGAAGCTCGACGCGCCCGTCGTGCAGGGCCGCGGCGTAGCGCTCCGCGTGAGCCGGGGGGAAGACCCGGTCCTCGCGGCTCCAGGCGAACAGCACGGGGCCGTGGAAGGACTCGATCAGCCGCCCGCCGGCCGCGTGGACGGGTGCCGAGGAGGCGGAGGACATCACCTTGGCGAGGTCGCGCATGACGCCGTCGTCCTCCAGGCAGGGCAGCGCATAGGCGTCTGACACGCGGTCCTCGATCGGATGCTTGATCAGCAGCCCGTAGGCGCCCGGAAGGCGCCGCACATCGCGGTCGCGCAATGCGGAGAGCAGCGTGCGCAGCGTGTCCGCGTCGCGGGCGGCGGCGGGCAGACCGTCGAAGGGCGGTGGGGGGAACTCGTCGTAGGGGGTCTCGCACGAGTTCAGGACGAGCCGCCCGACCCGCTCCGGGTGTGCGGCCAGGGCGATCTGGGAGTAGGCGCCTCCCGAGTCATTGCCGATCAGCGTCACCTCGCGCAGCTCGAGCACGCCGAGGGCCGAGGCGATCAGCTCCCCGCAGCCCTCCGGCGTGAGGTCGGCCTCGGCTCCCATCGCCAGGCGATGAGAGCCGAGGGGCAGATCGAGGCAGATGCAGGTGAAGCGGGCGGCCAGCCGCTCGACGACGTCGCGCCACAGGTTCGCGTTGGCCAGCCAGCCGTGGCAGAACACGAGCGGCGGGCCGGCGCCGCGGCGAAAGCATCCGATCGGCCCCTGCGGCAGCTCCAGGCGCAGATCGTCACCGAGCAGCTCCGAGCGCCACCCCGCGGCGGCGTTCATGCCGCCTCGCGGCTGCTCGCCGCGGCGGGGGCATCCGGCGATCGGGCCTCGTTCGCGGCGACGCTCGCCGCGAGCTCGCGCAGGGCGCCGGCCACGCTTTGCGGGTCGCTCGTGTGGGGGACGTGGCCCGTGTCCAGTACCACCAGCCGCGAGCCGGGGATCAGGCGCTGGCCGCGGCGGGCGATCCGCAGCGGGATCACCGGGTCGCGACGGCCCCAGATCAGGAGCGTGGGCGCGGTGATCTCGCCGGCGCGGTCCCGCAGGTCGTGCTCTGGCGAGGCGAAGCTGCCCCACAGCTGGTTGAGCGCGCGCAGGCCGTCCTCGCGGCGGGTCGTGGCGATGGCCGTCTCGCGGGCGCGGGCGTCGGCGGCGGTGCGGGCGCGCATGTAGCGGGCGCTGAAGGCGGGGTACACGGCCCGCAGGAAGCGCGGCCTCGACATCAGGGCGCAGAACAGCCGCACGAGGGGAGAGCGCCCGGCGAAGCCGCCGCCGTCGACGATCGCGAGGCCGCGGACCAGGTCGGGGCGGCGGATCGCCATGCGCCCCGCCGAGAAGCCGCCGATCGAGTTGCCGACCACGATCGCGCCCTCCGGGGCGAGCCGCTGGACGGCCTCCTCGGCGACGTCGGCGAGTCGCATCGCAGTGGCCTCGGCGCGGCCCGGGGGAGAGTCGCCGTGAGCCGGCCAGTCGATGGCGATCGTGGGCAGCTCGGCGAGCAGCTCGCGCAGCTCGTCCCAGTCGTGGCGGTCGTGGGCGCCGCTGGCCAGGAGCACCAGCGGGGGCGGCCCGCCGGGCCGGGCGAGAGGGCCGCGGCGGTCGTAGGCGATGGGGCCGGTGGAGGTGTCGATGAGATCGGTCATCGGCGCACCCTATCACAGTGACTGACCGGTCGGTCACCTAAAGCGACCAGTCGGTCATCTAGGATGTTCCGATGAGACCGGGACCCGTCGGCAGGCGCGCATAGACGATGGCGCACGCGCGAGAGACAGTGAAGGACCCCCCGCCGCCGGCCAAGACCCCGGCCAAGACCCCGGGCCGGGGCGCCCGGCGCACGCGGGAGACCCTGCTGGCCGCCGGGGTGACGGTCGCCGAGCGCGAGGGCCTCGCGGGGCTGAGCGTCAACCGCGTGGTGGCCGAGGCGGGGGTGGCGAAGGGGACCTTCTACGTGCACTTCGCCGACCGGGAGGCCTTCGTGGACGCGCTTCACGAGCGGTTCCACGAGCGGGTGGTGGCGGCGGTGGACGAGGCGACCGCGGGCACGCCGCCGGGGGCCGAGCGGATCTGGCGCGGGGCGGAGGCCTACCTCGACGTGTGCCTGTCCGAAAAGGCGATCAAGGCCCTTGCGCTGGAGGCCCGCACCGACACGGCGCTGACGGCCTCGATGTCGGCCCGTCACGAGCGCTTCGCGGCGAGCGCGATCCCCAGCATCAGGGCGATGGGCTGGCCGGAGGCGACGGCGGCGGCGCAGCTGCTGGCGGCGATGACCTCGGAGATCGCGATCCGCGAGCTGGAGGCGGGCCGGCGGCTGCCCGCCGCGCGGCGCTCGCTGCGGCGCTTCCTGGGCCTGCCGGCGACGCCGCCGGCCGTCGCGGCGGCGAAGTCCTAGCTGGGCGTGGTGGCGGCGCCGCCACCGAAGTCTGCGTGCTCGGCGGCCAGCGGATCGAGCGGAACCAGGGCGGCGTTGGCCACGCGCGTGAAGGCGGCGCCGGAGGCGCCCGCCCGGCGGTGCATGGCGGCGCGGATGACCATCCCGTGGCAGACGACCAGCGCGGGCAGCGGTCCCTGCTGGATCTCGGCGAGGGCGGCCTCGACGCGCACCTCCTGCTCGGCGAAGGACTCGCCGCCGGGGAAGGCGAAGCCCGGATCGCCGGCGGCGAAGGCGTCGAAGCGGGCGGCGTCTTCGGCGCGCACCTCGGCGAAGAAGCGGTCGGTCCAGTCGCCCGCGTCGGTCTCCATCAGGCGCGGGTCCTCGACCGGCTCGAGGCCGGTGCGGGCGGCGACGGCGTCGGCCGTTTCACGGGCGCGGAGCAGGGGGGAGCACCACAGCGCGGTGAAGCCGTAGGGGAGGGCGCGCTCGGCGAGCTCTCGGGCCTGGGCGCGTCCGGTGTCGTCGAGAGGGATCTCCTGCTGGCCCTGGAAGCGGCCCTCGTGGTTGTAGGCGGTCTGACCGTGCCGGGCGAGGTAGACCCCGCTCGAGGAGGTCAGGATCGGTCGAAGCGGTCGAGGCCCATTACCTTGTCCCAGGCGGCGGCGAAGTCACGCACGAACTTCTCCTGCGCGTCGTCGCTCGCGTAGACCTCGGCGAGCGCCCGCAGCTCGGAGTTGGAGCCGAAGACCAGGTCGACGGAGGTGGCGGTCCACCTGATCTCGCCGGTCTTTCGGTCGCGGCCCTCGTAGAGGCTGCTCGGCGGAGCCGGAGGCCTTCCACTCGGTGGCCATGTCGAGCAGGTTGACGAAGAAGTCGTTGGTCAGCTGCTCGGGCCGGTCGGTGAAGACGCCGTGCGCGGATCCGCCGAAGTTCGCGTTCAGGGCACGCATGCCGCCGATCAGCACGGTCATCTCCGGAGCGGTCAGGTTCAGCATGAAGGCCCGGTCGAGCAGGCCGTGCTCCAGCGGGAAGGGCTCGCCGCCGCGGAAGTAGTTGCGGAAGCCGTCGACGGTCGGCTCGAGCACGGCGAAGGAGTCGACGTCGGTCTGCTCCTGGGAGGCGTCGGTGCGTCCCGGGGTGAAGGGCACGGTGACCTCATGGCCGGCGGCCTTCGCGGCCGCCTCGACGGCCGCGCAGCCGCCCAGCACGATCACGTCGGCGAGGGACACCCGCTTACCCCCGGACTGCGCCTCGTTGAAGTCACGCTGGAGCTGCTCGAGCGTTGCGAGCGCGGCGGCCAGCTCGGCCGGTTCGTTGGCCTCCCAGTCCTTCTGGGGCGCCAGGCGTATCCGCGCGCCGTTGGCCCCGCCGCGGTTGTCCGTGCCGCGGAAGGAAGAGGCGGCCGACCAGGCGGTCGCGATCAGCCGGGGAACGAGAGGCCCGAGGCGAGGATCTTCTCCTTCAGCGCGGCGGCGTCCGCGGCGCCGATCGGCTCGCGCTCGACGGCGGGGACCGGGTCCTGCCACAGCTGGGCCTCCGGGATCCACGGGCCGAGGTAGCGCGAGCGCGGCCCCATGTCGCGGTGGAGCAGCTTGAACCAGGCCTTGGCGAAGGCCTCCGCGAGCTCGTCGGGGTTCTCGTAGAAGCGCCTTGCGATCGGCTCGTAGAGGGGGTCGAACTTCAGCGCCAGATCCGTCGTCAGCATCATCACCGGGGACCGTTTCGAGGGGTCGTGGGCGTCCGGCACGAGGTCGTCGGGCTCGGGGTCCTTCGGGGTCCACTGCTTGGCGCCGGCCGGGCTCTCCGTCAGCTCCCAGTCGTATCTGAAGAGGTTGTCGAGGAAGTCGTTGTTCCACTTCGTGGGCTCGCTCGTCCAGGCTCCCTCCGGCCCGCCGGTGAGCATGCGCACGCCGTCGCCGTTGCGGTGCAGGCTGCCCTTCCAGCCGAGTCCCTGCTCCTCGAGGGAGGCGCCCTCCGGCGCCGGCCCGACAGTGCTCGGGTCGAGCGGCGCCGTGGGTCTTGCCGAAGGTGTGGCCGCCGACGATCAGGGCCACGGTCTCCTCGTCGTTCATCGCCATGCGGGCGAAGGTCTCGCGGATGTCGACGGCGGCCGCCACCGGGTCCGGGTTGCCGTTCGGGCCCTCGGGGTTGACGTAGATCAGGCCCATCTGCACCGCGCCGAGCGGCTTTGCGAGCTGGCGGTTGCCGCTGTAGCGCTCGTCCCCGAGCCAGGTGTCCTCGGGGCCCCAGAAGATCTCTTCGGGCTCCCAGATGTCCTCGCGGCCGAAGCCGAAGCCGAATGTCTGAAAGCCCATCGACTCCATCGCCACGTTGCCGGTGTAGACGAGCAGGTCGGCCCAGGAGATCTTGCGTCCGTACTTCTGCTTGATCGGCCAGAGCAGCCGGCGCGCCTTGTCGAGGCTGGCGTTGTCGGGCCAGCTGTTGAGCGGGGCGAAGCGCTGAGCACCATGGCCGCCGCCGCCGCGCCCGTCGGCGATGCGGTAGGTGCCGGCGGCGTGCCAGCTCATGCGGATGAAGAGCGGGCCGTAGTGGCCGTAGTCGGAGGGCCACCACTCCTGCGAGGTCCCCATCAGCTCGATCAGGTCACGCCGCAGCGCCTCGAGGTCGAGGGTCGAGAACTCCTTCGCGTAGTCGAAGTCCTCCCCCAGCGGGTCCGAGAGGGGCGAGTTGCGGTGCAGCACGCTGAGGTCGAGCTGGTTCGGCCACCAGTCCTGGTTCGTCCTTGGACGGGCCACCGTGGCGGTTGGGCTCGCGATCGCCGGGCTCTCGCTCTCGCTGACGCTGTCAGTCATGTCGCTCCTGTCCTTTTCTGCTCAAAGAAGGTGCCTCTTGGAGGCCAGCACCGAGGGTACTGATGCCGGCCCGGCGGAGTCGTAAAGGCCCGCCGAGGAGAGGGGTGGGGCCGCATGCGGCCCCACCGGGAGCGGCACATGTGCCGCTCCCACGAGTGGCGCATGCGCCACTCGAACGGCCGGCGCATGCGCCGGCCGAGGGTCCGCGCATGCGCGGACCCTCCTACGAGGACGCGACTGCGCTTACGACTTCGTGTAGTGGTGGACCGGGAACTCCTTGATGTCCGGAGGGCCCTGGAACGCGCGGTCGCCGAGCTCGCCGACGGCGGGCATCAGGCGCCCGCCGGTGAAGGCGTCGAACGCCTCGCGCGACTCCCACACGTCGATCACGCCCCAGCCGCCGTCGATCGGTCCGGCCGAGTGGAAGATCATGCCCGCGGGCGGGTTCGCGTCGATGCCCATATGGCTGTGGATCGCGTCGTACTGCTCCTGCGTGCCGCCCGCGAACTTCAACCTCAGACCTACTGCCATTGCGGCTCCCCTTCCTAGATGGTTGACCCCGAGCGTAACCGCCGTGGCCGGGGTGGCGACGTGAGGATGTTCCCGTGATCGGGCCTAGACCCGCGTGACGGCCTCGATGTTGTGCCCGTCGGGGTCCAGCACGAAGGCGCCGTAGTAGCGCTCGGAGTACTCCGGCCGCAGGCCCGGCCCGCCGTTGTCGCTTCCTCCGGCCGCCAGGGCGGCCTCGTGGAAGGCCCTCACCTGCTCGACGCTCTCCGCCCCGAAGGCGACGTGGGCCGGCGCGCCTGCACGGTAGTCCGTCGAGATCGCGAACGCCCATTCGCCGCCCGACCCGAACTCGACCTCGTTGGGGAGCACATCGGAGGTGAGGGTCTCATCGAGCCCGAGCGGCCGCAGGGCTGCTTCGTAGAAGTTGCGGCTACGGGCCAGATCCGACACGCCGATCGTGACGTGGTCGATGGTCGCCCGCTTTTCGGCCATCGTCAAGGCACCAGCCGGACCGCGCGCATGAGCTCAGCCTAGCCGTCTCCCTGCGCGCCCCGGGCAGCGAGTCCGTTGCGTCATAGACTCCACCCATGCGCCGCCGGGTCACCTTCTCGCGCAACCTGACGCTGTCGCTGTCGCGGACCTGCCGCTGCTTCTGCAAGTACTGCGCCTTCGCCACCCACCAGGCGCATCTGCACTCCCCGGAGGAGGTCATCGAGTTGCTCGACGGCGCCGTCCGCAGGCGCGTCAAGGAGCTGCTCGTGCTGACCGGCGAGCGCCCGGAGGTCAACGCGGGCGTCCGCGAGCGCCTGGCCGAGTACGGCCACGAGGATTTCACCGCCTACGTCGTCTGGGCCTGCGAACGGGCTCTCGAGCGCGGCCTGCTGCCGCACACGAACCTCGGCGTGCTCTCGCGGACGGACCTGGGCCGGCTGCGCGAGGTCACGGCCTCCCAGGGCCTGATGCTGGAGTCCGTCTCCGAGCGGCTGATGGAGACCGTCCACGCCGGCTCCCCCACCAAGCACCCCGCCCGGCGCCTCGAGACGATCGCTGCCGCCGGTGAGCTGCGGATCCCCTTCACCAGCGGCATCCTCGTCGGCATCGGCGAGTCAGAGCAGGAGCGCATGGATTCGCTCGCCGCCATCGCCGAGCTGCACTCGCGCCACGGCCACATCCAGGAGGTGATCCTCCAGAACTTCGTTCCCCACCAGCGCTACTACGGCCAGGAGCCGGCTGAGATCGCCGACGACGCCGCCCGGGACTACTGGCGCACCGGCGTGGCCGACCACCGCCCCAGCCTGCCCCTGCCCGACTGGGCCTGCCCGGTCGAGATCGAGGACATGAAGCGCCTGATCGCCGAGGCGCGGCGGCTGATGCCCGAGGTCGGCATCCAGATCCCGCCGAACCTCGCCGACTGGTGGGGCGAGCTGGTGGCCGCCGGTGCCACCGATCTCGGCGGCCTGTCCGCCAACGGCGATCACATCTCCCCCGAGCATCCCTTCCCCTCGCCCCACCAGGTCCGCCGGGAGCTTCAGCGCGACGGCTACGCCCTGACCGAGCGGCTCTGCGTCTATCCCGGCTACATCGACTCCGACTGGGTGGCCCAGGGGGTGCTCGACACGATCAAGGCGCGCTACTGGTCCTTCATCCCCCGCCGCGGCTCGGGCCGCACCGAGCCGCCCACGCCGATCGCTCCCAGCCTCGTCCCGGGGGCGATCGAACGCGCCCGCGAGGGTGAGGCGCTGACGGCGCAGGAGCTCACGGCGCTGTTCGCCGAGACCCGCCCCGAGGCGATCGAGGAGATCCGCCTCGCCGCGGACGGGCTGCGCGCCGAGCTGGCCGGCGAGACGGTCACCTTCGTCGTCAACCGCAACATCAACATCTCCAACGTCTGCACCGTCGGTTGCGCCTTCTGCGGCTTCGGCCAGGGCAAGCGCTCACCGGACGCCTACGAACACGACGCCGAGGACTTCGTCGGGCGCATCCACGAGGCCCTCCGCTTCGGCGCCACCGAGCTGTGCATCCAGTCGGGTATCCACCCCGACTGGGCCCTGGAGGACTACCTTGGCTGGCTCCGCCTGGCCAAGCACACCGCCCTCGAGGCCGGCGCCGAGCTGCACCTGCACGCCTACAGCCCGATGGAGATCGCCCACATGTGCGACATCTCCGGCCTGCCCCCCTCGGAGGTCTTCGCGCTGCTGCGCGACGCCGGTCTCGGCTCGACCCCCGGCACCGCCGCCGAGGTGCTCCACGACGGCGTGCGCCAGCGCATCTCGCCGAACAAGCTTCCCGTCGCCCGCTGGGTCGAGATCATCGAGGCCAGCCACGCCGCCGGTCTGCGATCGACCTCCACCGTCATGTTCGGCCACATCGAGGAGCCCTGGGAGCTCGCCGAGCACATGCGCGTGGTGCGCGAGCTGCAGGAGCGGACGGGGGGCATCACCGAGTTCGTCCCCCTCTCCTTCATCCCCTTCCAGACGCTCCTAGGCCGCACCCACGGCGTCGAGGAGATCTCCCGCGAGGAGAACCTCAAGCACACCGCCGTCTTCCGCCTCGCCCTCGGGCGGACGATCCGGAATGTCCAGGCCAGCTGGGTGAAGATGGGCCTCGACGCCGCCACCGAGGCGCTGCACTGGGGCGTCAACGACCTCGGCGGCACCCTGATGGAGGAGTCGATCAGCCGCCTCGCCGGCAGCTACCACGGCACCCGACTGGAACCGGAGCAGCTGATCGCCGCCGCCCACGCCGCCGCACGGCCCGCCGCCGAACGCACCACCCTCTATGACATCCGCCGCACCTTCCCCCTGCCCGCCGAGCCGGCCAGCGACTGGTCCGTGGGCGCCGCCGTCGCCGTCTGACCCTCTGGCCTACGCCCGGGCGAACTGCCCGTGGAAGCCGAAGGGGATGTGGTGGGGGACCTCTGCCCGCGCCAGCTCACGAAGATCGGCTGCGTCGAGCACCAGCAGGAATGAGCGGGAAGTGCGCTCGTCGAGCACGACCGACAGCAGCACGCCCTCATCCTCGCCCTCGGCGCCCGGTGCGGCGACGAACACCGGCTCGCCCGGATAGCAGCCATCCTCGGCCCAGGAGGTCGCCGAGCCGTCCTCGACGTCGATCTTCAGCACCCGCTCCAGCCAGCCGCTCGGGCCGTTACCGATGCCCCACGCGTAGCGGTAGGGGCGCTCGTTGCAGCGGCCGTAGTTGATGCGGGGCAGCTCCATGCCGGCCTCGGCCAGGCGCTCGCTGCGGACAGACCGATCCTCGAGCCCAAGGGTGAACCGCGTCAGCGTTGCGCCCCTGACGGGCTTGCCCGCGCGCAGCCGCTCGAGGTACAGATCCTCGATGATCCCCGCGTCCTCGTATGTGCACAGGTCGACCACGACCTCACCGTCCCGCTCGAAGGCATTGACGTGGTGGAAGGCGAAGCACGGGTCAGCCCTGAAGCCGCCCAGGGTCTCGCCCGTGTCGCGGTCCATCAGCGTGAAGCGGGTCCCGAGGTCCGGCTTCCAGTGGAAGTTCTCGATGAACGGCCGCCCGGCCGTCGCCAGCGCGAGCGGGTTGACCACGAAGGGGAACTCGGCCAGCACGAGCCAGCGCCCGGTGAGGCCGAAGGAGTGCATGTACGCCGGCTCCTTCACCGGGATCGAGCCGATCACCCGCGTGTTCAACTCGTCCTCGGGGCCCGGGGCCGGGTCGACGGCGAAGAACCGGTAGCTGCTGCGCGGGCCGAGCTTCGCGGCGTAGTTGATCATCCCGCGGTCGGCGCGGTTCATGTGCGGGTGGGCCGTCGAGAGCTGCCCCGGAGCCGTGTATGGGCGAACCTGCGCGGCGGCGAGCGTCACGGGGTCGAACTGCACCGGCAGCGGCGACTCGGTCATCGCCACGAAGCGCTCGCCGAGCCTCGTCAGGTTGACATTGCCGTTGTCCGGCATCGCGCTGAGCGGCGTGAACATCGTCTGCACGCGCTTGAACAGCGAGCGGCAGGGGTCCGTGGCGAACTCGCCGTAGACGATCCGGCCCTTCTCCTTGGCCGCCCGATAGGAACGGCTTTCGAGAAAGCGGCTGCCGTAGGACACCCGGCCCTCGCCCACCGTGAAGCGGTGCAGCATCGCCAGGCCGTCGAACCAGTGGCGCATCCGATGAGCGCCGCCATCGGCGGTCGGATCCCCGACCTCGAACTTCGCCGGTCCCGTCCGCAGCAGCGAGCCCGCCAGCCAGGCCGGAAGCTCTCCCGTCAGCTCCAACTCGTCGATCACCGTCTCCGCTTCGAGCGTTTCGAAGCCCACTGCCGGCATGGTCGAGGATGCTGTGGCCGATGACATAATGCCTCCCGGATAGTTCGGATCGAACGATACGCACCGTACGCTAGTCTGGCGGGGGTGTCAAGTCCCAGGCTCTCGGAGACCTCCTACATCGTCCTCGGACTGCTCGAGCACGCCGGCTCCGGCACGCCCTATGACCTCAAGCGGGCCGCCGAGGTGAGCACGAACAACTTCTGGACGATCCCCCACACGCAGATCTACACCGAGTGCTCGCGCCTGGCCGGCCTCGGCCTGCTCAGCGAGGAGCGCGAGCAGACGGGCCGCAGGCGGCGCGTCTACAGCATCACCGCGGATGGCCGCGAGCACCTCGGGAGGTGGCGAAGCGAACCCTCCAACGATGCCTATGAACTGCGTGACGCCGGCACCCTGAAGCTGTTCTTCGGCGGGGATCCGGCGACGCTCGGGGCCAGCCAGGTGGAGGCTCACAGCCGCCAGCTGGCCACCTACGTAGAGCTGCTCGAGCACAGTGAGCACCTGCCCCGCGGCCAGCTCCTGGCGCTGGAACGCGGCATCAGCCACGAGCGCGAGTCGGTGCGCTTCTGGACGCGCATGGCCGGCGAGGACGGCTAGCGGAACATGTCCTCCTCGGGCGGCCGCAGCAGCGCCCTCGCGCCCGGCCCGTCCTCGACGGTCACGAACCGCTCGAGCCCGGCGATCGCCACGACCGGCTCACGGGAGTCCTTCGCGCGGCCGAGGTCGGCCGCCGCCGCCGCGGCGTCGGCGATCGCCGGCCACGTGGCCCTCAGCTCCATGCCCTCCGCGTCGGCCCGGCCGCGCCAGTCCTCGAGCGGCTGAAGGCCCGCCAGGCCGATCGCCACGTCGACCTGGCCGTGGCGCCAGGCGCGGCCGAAGCTGTCCGTGATCAGGACCGCGGGGGGCGCCGCGCCGGTGAGCGCGCCCAGCCGCGACCGGATCTCCCGGGCCGAGCGGTCCGGGTCCGCGGGCAGCACGATCGCGCGGCCCGGCCCGCCGGCGTTCGACGCGTCGACGCCGGCGTTGGCGCAGACGAAGCCGTGGCGGGTGCGGGAGATGATCACTCCCCGCTCGGCCCGCATCACCTCGGCCGACTGGTCGAGCACGACCTGCACGAGCCGCGGGTCCTTGCCCTGCTCCTCGGCCAGCGCCCGCGCCCGCTCGCCCGGAACGACCGTGGCGAGCTCGACGACCGCCCCCTCGGCCTTGGAGACGACCGTGTGGGCGATCGCGAGCACGAGGCTCGCAGGGGCGGCGGAACCGATCGCCGCCGCGATCGCCGCGGCGAGATCGTCGCCCTCGCGGATCTCCGGGATGCCCTGGAGCGCCCGCAGCGTCAGCTCGGCCATCGAGCGCTACGGCCGGGTCGCCAGCGAGCGGTCGGCGGGGCCGCGGGCGGAGGCCTCGAGCACCGCCCGCGTACGCGGCGCCCGGCCCTCGATCCCGGCCAGCGCCTCGCGCAGCGCCGCCAGGTCGTCGCCTGTGTCGACATCGAGCGAGAGCGAGGGCAGCGGCTCGACGCGGCAGCGGACGCCCACCGCGGCTGCGAGTGCCACGTGGCGCTCGCAGCTTCCCGGCCCGAAGCTCGGCCCGATCGCCTCCGGCGGCGCCAGCAGCAGCCCGTTGGTGCCCGTGCCGTGACGGTCGGGCAGCACCACCACCTCGGCCTCCCGGCGCACTTGGCCCGACAGCAGGCCGGCCAGCTCCGCCGGGTCGAGGGCCGGGCAGTCACCGGGCACGCAGAGCACCCGCTCGAAGCCCTCCGCCACGGCCCTCCTCACGCCCAGCGCCGCCGCCGCCGACTGCCCGCTCTCGCTGACGTCCTCGATCACGATCGCTCCGCTCGCCCGCGCCGCGGTGCCGGCCCGCTGCTCGCGGGTGACGAGGAACGTCGCCGCGATCGCCTCCGTGGCCGCGAGCGCCGCGAGCACGTCGGCGACCATCGCCGCCGCCAGCGCCAGGCGCAGATCCTCCTCGACGGTCGCGCTCAGCCGCCGCTTGGCTCGGGCGAAGCTCTTCACGGGGAGGATCGCTGCGGTGCGCACGGCGTCAGCCAGCGTAGCTGGCCGCGGGGTTCAGCCGAGGCCTTCGGCGAACGCGACGGCCGCCCGGGCCAGCGCTTGGCGCGCCTCCGGCCCGTCCATGCGCGTCGCTGTTCTGAGCGCCGGAATCGGATCCGCCGAGGAGGGGCCCTCGATCGGCTCGTCGGCGACGATCCCGTCGAGCAGCGGGTCCGTAGTGGTCGCGCACCCCGCCGCCGTCACAGGCGTACCCGGCGAACTCCATGAAGGCCGCCGTCGGTCCCTTCAGCACCTCTCCGCCGACCACCGGGCTGACCGCCACGACCGGCGCGCCGGCGGCGCCGAGCGCCACGACGAGCCCCGGCACGGCCAGGATCGGTGCGATCGAAGCGAGCGGGTTCGAGGGGCCGATCAGGATCGTGCGCGCGCGAGCGATGGCTGCCAGCACCTCGGCCGTCGGCCGCGCCGCCTCGGCGCCGCGGAACTCGAGCCCGTCGATCGGCCCGCGGGCACGGCCGCGGATCATGAACTCCTGGAACGGGCACCATCCGCCCGCGGGCGTCGAGACCCACGTGCGCACCGGCTCCTCGCTCATCGGCAGCACGGGCACCCGCTGCCCGACTGAGGCGTTGAGCCGCCCCAGCGCCGCCGTCGCGGTGTGGCCTTCGGCGAGCAGGGCGGAGCGCGTCAGGCACCAGGCCAGGTCGCGGTCGCCGAGGTTGAACCACACCTCCTCGCCGAGCTCGCGCAGGCCGTCCATGACCGCGAAGGTGTCCCCCTCGAGGCCCCAGCCGCGGGCGTCGATCAGCCCGGCCAGCCAGAAGGACACGAGGTCCGGGTCGGGCGAGACCAGCGCGCCGTAGATCTCGATGTCGTCGGCCGTGTTCGCGATCACCGACAGCCGCTCGGGCCCGAAGGCTTCGGCGAGCCCCAGGGCGAGCTTGGCGCCGCCGGTGCCGCCGGAGAGGAGCAGGATGTCGCCCGCCGGCGCGCTCACTCCCAGAGCTTGTCGGGCAGGCCGCTGAGCCTGATCCCCGAGTGGATCTTGTAGCGGGAGTTGACCCCGATCAGCAGCGCCGTCAGCGCCTCGGTCGTGCGGGCCATCTCCAGGCGCCCGCAGTCCACGCCCCGCAGGCCCTCGATCCGCTCGATCAGGGCAGCCGCCTCCCGCTTGTCGTCGCGGCGGTCGCCGCAGATCAGCACGTCCTGTTCGAGCGGGTGGGAGAGATCGGTGAGCGAGGCCGCGCTGATCGTGTGCAGAGCGGAGACCACCCGGACCCCCTCGGGCGCCATCTCGAGCGTCTGCTGCGCGGCCGAGCCCTGCCACACGCCGAGCATCCGCGTGGCCTTGCCGCCGACGGCAGCGGCCAGCGGGACGGTCGCGTCGATCAGCAGCTGGCCGGGGCGCAGCGCGTCTTTGAGGTTGGCCAGCGTCTCGGCCTGGCTGGCGAAGGGGACGCTGAGGATCACGATGTCCGCGGCTTCTACGGCGTCGGCGTTCTGGTGGCCCGTGAACAAGCCGTCCTCGACGTGCACGCGGCAGCGCTCGGCGGCTTCGCCGGCTCGGCCCTCATCACGCGAGCCGATCGCGATCGGCACGCCCGCGCGCCCCAGACGCACGGCCATGCCGAAGCCGAGGGCGCCGGAGGCGCCGATGATCGCTACCGGCTTCGAGGGGCTGGATGACACGGCGGCCGAGTATAGGCTTAGCGCGATGAGGCTCGAGGGAAAGATCGCGCTCGTCACCGGCGGCGCCTCGGGCATCGGCGCGGCGACCGCTCGCCGGCTGGCCGCCGAGGGCGCCCGCGTGGCGATCGGCGACGTCGCCGAGGACGGGGCCCGCGAGCTGGCGGGCGAGCTCGACGGGATCGCGGTGCGCATGGATGTCGCCGACACGACCTCGGTTCGCGCGGGCGTGGCCGAGATCGAGGGCGCTCTGGGCCCGATCGACGTGCTCGTCAACAACGCCGGCACCGACCGCTTCGCCTTCTTCGTCAACACCGACGAGGAGCTCTGGGACTTCGTGCTCGGCGTGAACCTGCGCGGCACGATGGCCGTGACCCACGCCGTGCTGGGCGGCATGCAGCAGCGCCGCAGCGGCTCGATCGTCAACGTCGCCAGCGAGGCCGGCCGGGTCGGCTCGCAGGGGTCGGTCTGCTACTCGGCCGCCAAGGCCGGGGTGATCGGCTTCACCAAGGCGATCGCCCGCGAGGCGGCCCGCTACCGGGTGCGCTGCAACGCGGTGGCCCCCGGGCCGATCGAGACGCCCCTGTTGAACGCCGCGCCGCTGATGCTGGGTGAGCTCGGCGAGCGGCTCAAGCAGGGCATGGTCAACGCCACCGCCCTCGGCCGCTCGGGCCAGCCCGAGGAGGTGGCCGCGGCGATCGCCTTCCTCGCCGGCGAGGACGGCTCCTACGTGACCGGTCAGACGCTCGGCGTCAGCGGCGGCCTGTCGATGTGGTGAGCGCGGTGGGCGGGGAGGGCTTCACGCTGCCGGCGACGGCGCGGGTGCGCGAGGTCGGCCCGCGCGACGGCTTCCAGAACGAGCCCGAGGTGATCCCGACCGCCCGCAAGGTCGAGCTGATCGACGCCCTCGCCCGCACCGGCCTGCGGCGCCTGGAGGTGACCAGCTTCGTGCGGCCGGACGTGATCCCCCAGCTCGCCGACGCCGCGGAGGTGCTGCGGGCGATCGACGTCCCGGCCGCGGTCAGCCTGTCGGTGCTGATCCCGAATGAGCGCGGTCTCGACACCGCCCTGGCTCTGCTCGAGGCGAACGAGCGCGAGCGTCCCCTGTTCGACGAGGTCAACGTCTTCCTGTCGGCCTCCGAGACCCACAACCGCGAGAACGTCAACCGCTCGATCGCCGAGTCGCTCGAGGGCCTGCGGCGCGTGCTCGCCCGGGCTCGCGAGCGGGGGCTGCGCTGCGAGGGGGTGATCTCGACGTCCTTCGGCTGCCCCTACGAGGGCGAAGTGCCGGCCGAGCGCGTGCTCTGGATCGCCGCCGAGCTGCGCGACGCCGGCGCCGTCGAGATCGGTTTCGGGGACACCACCGGGATGGCAAACCCGCGGCAGGTCTCCGCGTTCTTCGCCCGCGCCCGCGCCGAGCTCGGCGAGGTCGAGCTGACCGCCCACTTCCACAACACCCGCGGCCAGGGTCTCGCCAACGTGCTCGCGGCGCTCGCCGCCGGGGTTGACTCCTTCGAGTCGAGCTTCGGTGAGCTGGGCGGCTGCCCCGTGCCCGCCGGCGCGACCGGCAACATCGCCAGCGAGGACCTCGTGTCGATGCTCGACGAGATGGGCATCGAGACGGGCATCGATCTGCCCGCTCTGCTCGCCTGCTCAGCCGACGTGCGGGAGGTGCTCGGGCGGCCGCTGGGCAGCCACACGCTGCTCGCCGGCCCGGTGGACTGGCGCCGCTAGCCGGCCAGCGCCTGCTCGACCTCGCGGGCGGCCTCGCGGGCGGCGGCCACGCAGTACTCCTGCACCGACACCTCCATCTCGAGCGTCTGCGCCAGCGCCGGGCGGGCCGAGGCGTCGATCACGCGCTTCGCCCGGCCGACCGCGACGGGGGAGTTGGCCAGCAGCTCCTCGACCAGGGCCGCCGTCGCCGCCTCGAGCTCCTCGGGCTCGGCGACCCGGTTGACGAGGCCGATCCGCTCGGCCTCCTCGGCGCCGATCGTGCGCCCCGTCATGATCAGCTCCTTGGCCCGTCCCAGGCCCACGACGGCTGGGAGCCGGGTCGAGCCGCCGACGTCGGGGATGATCCCGAACCTGACCTCCGGCAGCCCCAGCTGGGCGTCGCTTGATGCGACCCGCAGATCGCAGCCAAGGGCCACCTCGAGCGCGCCGCCGACGCAGGTGCGGTGGATCTGGCAGATGACCGGCTTGGCCATCTCTTCGCAGAGGTTCGCGCAGTCGAGGAAGACCTGGCGGAAGGGGCGCAGCATGCCGACCTGGCCGGTCGAGTCCATCAGCTCGTTGAGGTCGACCCCGGCCGAGAACACGGGCCCCTCGCCGCGCAGCAGCACGCAGTGCACCGAGGGGTCCGAGGCCGCCTCTCGCAGGGCCGCGCCCAGCGCCAGCAGCAGCTCCTGGTTCATCGCGTTGCGCTTCTCGGGGCGGTTCAGGACGATGTGGCGGACCGGGCCGCGGTCCTCGGTGACGACGATGCTCACGACGGCCTCCTCCTCTGCGGTTGGACCCTGAAGCGTAGGGAACGGCCGCCGGCGGGGGCCGCGCAGGCGCCGGCGCGGCGAAGTTCGCCTGTGAGCCGGCCTCCGAGGGGATCAGGGCCCAGCCCCCTCCGCGCGGCCGTTGTCGCGCACCACGACCCTCATCGGGCTAGACACCTCTCTGGCGGGAACCTTCCCCGCGACGCTCCCAACGCGCCGGTAATAGGCTCTTGGCCGGTCGCGAGCGGCCGCCCGCCGGCGCCGCGAGGGCCCGCGGTGTTTCGACAGCCAACGGCGAACGAGGAGCGAGATGGCGCAGCAGATCGAGAGTGTCGGGGTCCTGGGAGCGGGTCTGATGGGTCATGGGATCGCCCAGGTGGCAGCCCAGGCCGGCTATGGGGTCGTGCTGCGCGAGGTCGATGACGCGACCCTGCAGAGGGGCCTCGGCAAGATCGAGAAGCAGCTCGCGCGCGCCGTCGAGAAGGGCAAGTCGAGCCAGGAGGAGGCCGACGCCGTGCGCGGACGGATCGCCGGCACGACCGACTACCAGGACCTGGCCGGCTGCGACCTGGTGATCGAGGCGATCACCGAGAGCCTGCCCCTGAAGCTCGAGATGTGGAAGGAGGTCGACGCGATCGTCAAGGGGGAGGCGGTGTTCGCGACCAACACCTCCTCGCTCGCCGTGATCGACCAGGCCGCCGCGACGAGCCGTCCCGGGCAGTTCGTCGGCCTGCACTACTTCAACCCGGCCCAGGTGATGAAGCTGGTCGAGGTCGTGCGTGCCGTGACCACGAGCGACGAGGCGTTCGACACCGCGCTCGAGTTCGCCCGCAGCGAGGGCAAGCTGGCGATCCCGACGAAGGACAAGGCCGGCTTCATCGTCAACAGGCTGCTCGTCCCGTACATGCTCGACGCGATGCGCGCCTACGAAGAGGGCGTGGGCTCGGTCGCAGAGATCGACGAGGCGATGAAGGCCGGCGCCGGGCACCCGATGGGCCCGCTGACACTGGCGGACTTCGTCGGCCTCGACACGCTCGGCTCGATCTGCGACGTGCTCTTCGACGAGTTCCGCGAGCGGCGCTTCGCGCGCCCGCCGATGCTGCGCAAGATGCTCGCGGCGGGCTGGTACGGGCGCAAGTCGGGGATCGGCTTCTACGACTACTCGGGCGAGACCCCCCGGGAGAACCCCGGGATCTGAGGCGGCGCGGCGGCGCGGGCGGTGGGTTCGATTCGCGGTGGAGCTAGATTGCTGGGATGAGCGACGCGTCCCACCTGCGTGCTTCCGACGAGGATCGCGAGCGCTGCGCGCATAACCTGCGTGAGCACTTCGCCGCCGGCCGCATCGGTGACGGCGAGCTGGCCGACCGGCTCGACGCGGTCTACGCAGCCCGGACCGTGGCCGAGCTCGAAGCCGTCGTGCACGACCTGCCCGCCCTCCCGGTCTCCGCTGCCGCACGGCGCGCCGAGCTCGCTGTGCGCCGAGCCGAGCTGCGCCGCCATCTCGTCCAGCAGGCCGGCGGCTCGCTGACCCCGTTCGTGATCTTCACCCTCGTGTGGGCCGCCTCCGGCGCCCAGGGCGCCTTCTGGCCGGCCTTCCTGCTGATCTTCCCCGCGATCTTCCTGTTCCGCAACGCGTGGCGGCTCTACGGGCCGGCGCCGGACCTCGACCGCGTCCAGGCCGAGCTCGGCCGCAGATCGCGGCGGCGCGGGCGGCGAGGAGGACCCCGCCGCGGGCACCGCGCCCACCGCGGCCAGCTGCGATGAGCGCAAGCGAGACCGAGGCGGGGAGCGGCGACGCCGAGCTCGAGGGCGCGATCGAGCGCGCCCTAACCGGCGGCCCGGAGCGCCACCGCGAGAAGTCCCTCGAGCAGGGCAAGCTGCCCGTCCGCGAACGGGTGGGGCTGCTGCTCGACGACGGCTCTTTCGCGGAGGAGGCGCTGCTCGCCAACTGGCAGGAGGACGGGCTCGGCGCCGACGGGGTCGTCACGGGCGTCGGCACGATCGGCGGGCGCCCCGTGGCTCTGATGGCCAACGACCCGACCGTAAAGGCGGGCTCGTGGGGCCCGAAGACGGTCGAGAAGATCCTCCGCATCCAGGAACGGGCGCTGTCGCTGGAAGTGCCGATGGTCTACCTGGTCGACTCGGCCGGCGCTCGCATCACCGAGCAGGTGCAGATGTTCCCCGGGCGGCGCGGTGCCGGGCGCATCTTCCACAACCAGGTCAAGCTCTCAGGGCTCGTGCCCCAGGTCTGCGTGCTGTTCGGGCCGAGCGCCGCGGGTGGCGCCTACATCCCGGCCTTCTGCGACATCGTGATCATGCGCGACGGCAACGCGTCGATGTACCTCGGCTCGCCGCGCATGGCCGAGATGGTGATCGGGGAGAAGGTCACGCTCGAGGAGATGGGCGGCGCGCGCATGCACACGGGCGTCTCAGGCTGCGGGCACCAGCTCGTCAAGACCGACGAGGAGGGGTTGGAGGTGGCGCGCCGCTACCTCTCCTACCTGCCGAGCAACTGGCAGGGCCTGCCGCCCGCCGCGCTGCCCGCCGCGCCCGCCGGGGCGGACATCGGCGAGCTGATCCCCGCCGATGAGAACAAGCCGTTCGACATCAAGGAGCTGATCGACGGGCTGCTCGACGCAGGCTCCTTTCTGGAGATCCATCCGCGCTGGGCCAAGGAGCTGGTGATCGGTTTCGCCCGCCTGGACGGCCAGGCGGTGGGGATCGTGGCCAACCAGCCCAAGCACAAGGGCGGCGTGCTGTTCTCGGACTCGGCCGACAAGGCCGCCCGCTTCATCTGGAACTGCAACGCCTTCAACGTGCCGCTGCTGTTCCTCGCCGACGTCCCCGGCTTCATGATCGGCACCCAGGTCGAGCGCCACGGGATCATCCGCCACGGGGCGAAGATGATCAGCGCCGTCAGTGAGGCAACCGTGCCGAAGATCTCGGTGGTCGTGCGCAAGGCCTACGGCGCGGGGCTGTACGCGATGGCCGGGCCGGCCTTCGAGCCGGACTGCTGCATCGCCCTGCCGAGCGCCTCGATCGCGGTGATGGGGCCACAGGCGGCCATCAACGCCGTCTACTACAACCAGCTCCAGGCGATCGCCGACGAGCGGGAGCGGGCCGCGGAGACCGAGCGGCTGCGGGCAGGGTACGCCGCCGACATCGACATCCTGCACCTCGCCTCGGAGATGGTCGTCGACGCCGTGATCGCACCCGAGCTGCTCCGCGAGGAGCTGATCCGCCGCTTCCGCGACGCGAGCTCCAAGCAGCGGGCATGGCCGCGCAAGCACAACCCCGTCACGCCGGTCTAGGGCCGTCGGGTTCTAGGCGATCCCCGCGGCGCGGGTCTGCTCGTCCTGGAAGGGCGGGTAGGTCTCGGTCAGCAGCAGCACATAGGCGTCGCTGCGGGCGGTGTAGGAGTTGGCCAGGACCATCAGGTCGAACAGGCCCCGCGGCATCTTGCCGGTGACCAGGATGATGAACCACGCGGCGACCGCCCCGACCTCGAGCAGCAGGTTCATGACGTAGCGGAGGATCAGGATCGGGATCGCGAGGATCACCCTGAAGAACGTCTTCGGCCGGCTGTAGCGCTCGAGCGGACCGGCGAAGGACATTCGCACCGGGTAGGCCCGCTCCTCGGAGCCGCCGAACGGGGGGTAGGGGTCGACGAGCAGCGCGGTGTAGGCCAGGAAGCGCGTGAAGAAGCGGACGAAACCCGCCACGAAGTCGTAGAGGCCCTGCGGGTAGCGTGCCGTGATCACGATCGCGAACCAGGCGATCAGGACGACGATCGCGGCGGCGATGGCGTAGACGTAGAGGAGGATCGCGAGCGGGATCGCGAGGATCAGCCGGAAGAAGGCTGTCAGCCGGTTGCGCTGCTCGGTGTAGTCGGCCTCGAAGGTGACTGGATAGGACATCGCGCTCCCCTCTGGTCGGGTCGTCTTCCCGCGCGCATCCTAGGCGCGAGGGCGGCGGCGCTGCCCGGTTTCGCATAGATTGGGCGACCGATGCAGCCTGTCGAGCTGGCATACGCGGGCATCGCCCGGCAGGCTGAGCTGATCGCCGCCGGCGAGGTGTCCTCGCGCGAGCTGACCGAGCTCTACCTGGGCCGGATCGCCCGCCACGAGCCGGTCCTCAACGCCTTCCGCGCGGTGCTCGCCGAACGGGCGCTGCTCGAGGCCGACCAGGCGGACAGCCGCCGCTCCGCCGGAGGCAGGCGGCCCCTGCTGGGGGTTCCGATCGCGGTCAAGGACGACATCGACGTGGCCGGCGAGCTGACCGCCTACGGCACCAACGCGAAGCAGACGCCCGCAGCGGCCGACGCGGAGGTCGTGCGGCGGCTGCGTGAGGCCGGCGCGGTCATCATCGGCAAGACCAACGTGCCCGAGATGACCCTGTGGCCGTTCACCGAGACCGCCACCTACGGCGTCACGCGCAACCCCTGGGACACCCAGCGGACGCCTGGAGGCTCGAGCGGCGGCAGCGGCGCGGCTGTCGCGGCCGGGCTCGTCGGGGCGGCGCTCGGCTCCGACGGCGCGGGCTCGATCCGCATCCCCGCGGCCTGGTGCGGGCTGCTCGGCCTGAAGGCGCAGCGCGGACGGGTCTCGATGGCGCCGCGCCCACGCGCCTGGCACGGCATGTCGGTCAATGGTGTGCTCACGCGCCGCGTCGCCGACACGGCCCTGTTCCACGATGTCGCCTCCGGCTCGGCGGAGGCCGACGTCGACCGCCCACCCGCCCCGGAGGTGGGCTTCGCCGAGGCCGCCGCCGCACCGCCGGGGAGGCTGCGCATCGCCTTCTCGAAGAAGTTCCCGGGGGTCGTGCTCGCGAAGCTCGACCCCCAGGCCTCACGGGCGCTGGATGAGACCGTCGAGCTGCTGCGCTCGCTCGGGCACGAGGTGGCAGAGCGCGACCCCGACTACGGCAACGACACGATCCCCAACGTGCTCGCGCGATATCTGCGAGGCGGCCACGACGACGTCGCGGCGCTCGAGCATCCCGAGCGCCTGGAACGGCGCACCCGCGCGTTCGCGCGGATCGGCGGGCTGATCGGCCCGGGGTTGCTGGACCGCTCGTTCGCCGCCGAGCAGGCTCTGACGGCGCGTCTGAACCTCCTCTTCGAGGACCACGACTTTCTGATCACCCCGGCCGTCGGGGCGATGGCGCCCCCCGTCGGCGCGCTGCAGGGGCGGGGCGCCCTGTGGACGCTGAACGCCGTCGCCGGCTGGGTGCCCTACAACGGCGTCTGGAACCTCACGGGCCAGCCGGCCGCCTCCGTGCCGGCGGGCTTCTCTGTCGAGGGGCTGCCGCTGTCGGTGCAGATCGTCTCGCCCCCCGGGCGCGAGGGCCCGCTGCTCGCCCTCGCCGCTCAGCTCGAGGCGGCGCGCCCCTGGGCCGACAGGCTGCCGCCGGAATTCGCGTGAGCGCCGAGCAGGAGCTGCTCGGGGTCGCGATCGATGCGGCGCGGCTCGGCGGCGGCCTGCTGGCCGAGCGCGCCGCCCGCGGCGCCGAGCGCTCCGTCGCCAGCAAGAGCACCCCGACGGATCTCGTCAGCGAGGCCGACTTGGCCTCGCAGCGGGCGATCCGCGAGCTGCTCTCGGGGCGGCGGCCAAACGACGGATTCCTCGGCGAGGAGGAGGAGGGTGGCGAGGAGGTGGGGGAGAGCGGCCTGCGCTGGATCGTCGACCCGCTGGACGGCACCGTCAACTTCCTGTTCGGGATCCCCCAGTGGTCGGTCAGCGTGGCGGTCGCCGACGGGCGGGGGACGATCGCGGGAGCGGTCTATGACCCGAATCGCGAGGAGCTCTTCACGGCCACGCGCGAGGGGCCCGCGCTGCTGCTCGACGCGGGCGGCGAGCGGCAGCTGCAAGGCCGCGCCGTCGATCCACACGGCCAGGAGGGCGGCGAGGCGGACGGCCTGGCGACGGCGATGGTGGCGACGGGCCTCGCATACGACGCTCGGGTGCGCGCCGCCCAGGCGGGTGTGCTGGCGCGCCTGATCCCGCTGGTCCGGGACATCAGGCGCTTCGGCAGCGCCGCGCTCGACCTCGCCTGGACCGCCGCCGGCCGCTTCGACGCCTACTACGAGCGGTCCGTGAAGGCCTGGGACATCGCCGCCGGCGAGCTGATCTGCCGCCGCGCAGGCCTCGAGATCATCGAGCTCGCAGAGACGCCCGGCCTGCCCGGGGGGATTCTCGCGGGACGCCCCGGCCTGGCCGGGCAGCTGCACGGGATCGTCGCCGGCGGCTAGCGGCGCAGGCCGCGAGCGCGCCCGGCGGGCGGGCGCACGGTCCTCCCGCGCGCCCGCAGCCGCCCGGCTCGAGAGGCCTACTTGATCTCGAGCTTTTCGCCCTTGTTGATCGCGGATGTTTCCTGGCCGGAGGGCAGTCCGCCTTCGGGCTGCCAGGTGTTGCCCGTTTCGGGGCCGTTGAGTTCGGTCAGGAGCACGCCGACTTCTTCTTCTTCGAAGGCCGGCGGGTTGGTCTGCGGCGTGTAGCCCGGCGAGACTTCGCCGAGGTAGGGGCCGACCGAGTAGGTGACGGTGGCCATGTTGCTGATGGTCCCAACCGGTGCCACAACCCCGATCACGCCGCCGTGGACACGGACTTTGGCGAGCCCTTCGCATTCGAACGCCGCCAGGAAGCCACTGCCCGGCGCGGCTTCGTCGAACAGCGAAGCTCCCGCGACGAGCGAGCTCTTGTCGAGCCAGCCGAGGTTTCCGGCGAGTTTTTCGGTCGTGATCGTTTCCTTCTTGCCGCCTTCCGTTTTGCACGGGGAGCCGAGCGATTTGCACTTGGCGAACACCGCCACGACATCGAACTCCTTGTCGGGCACGGCGAGCTTGCCGGAGTCCTTGAAGGACGCGCATTCGATCTTGATGTCCCCTTTGCCCGGGATCACCGTGTGCAGGATGGCGCTTCCGCCCTTGCCCTTGAACGGTTTGGCTTTGCCGATCCCTTCTTTGAGTTCAAAGCCGCCTTTGCCGCCTTCCGTGGCGCAGCCCTTTTCGAATTTGCCGCCGGTCACTTTGGCGCATTCGTACCAGTGGGGATTCGCCGAGGCTCCCGCCGCGGCGAGCATCGAGATCGCGAACAGCACAACCAGGGCGATCCCAAGAACGCTCATGCGTTTCATGTAGAGACTGCTCCTCCCCCCTCCTCTCGGTTGACGGCGAGCTCCTCGCTCGCCACTCCAGGGGAGGGCTACCCCGAACCCTCGTCACGGCAACCGCGAAGTTTACAAATGGGGGTGTCCGTGTCAACCAGGGCGATCGATGCGGCGGGTGGGAATCGAACCCACACGCCCTTTCGGACAGGGCCTTTTGAGGGCCCCGCGTCTACCGTTCCGCCACCGCCGCGGGCCGCACGATCCGAGCGAGCATACCCCGCCGCTCAGGCGGGATGGGGGGGCGCGCCGGCGTAGAGGTCGGGCTGGGCGGCCGGGTCGCGGCGCTCGAGCTCGACGTTCCAGCCCTGCTGGAAGCCGCGCATCGCGAAGGCAACGAGCAGGATCTGCAGGGGCACGATCAGGAGCGTGAGCAGCCCGAGCACGCCCGCGTCGATCGACGGCTGTTCGAAGCCCGTCTTGTCGCGCTGGAACCAGCCGGGGCCGGCCACGAGGGCGAAGATGGCGAGCAGCACCGCGAGCGCGGCGGCGACCGGCAGCACGCCGCGGTTCCAGCGACCGGCGTAGAAGGCAAGGGTCACATACACGATCACGTAGAGGATCGTCACGGGGACCATCCCCTGCAGCACGCCCCAGCCGCCGATCGTCACGATCAGCACGAGCGCCGCGCTGGCCAGCAGCAGCACGATCACCGTGGCCCTCGTCGCCTGCACGACGGGCTTGTCACGGTTCGGATGCGTGATGATCGTCCCGGCGGGCCGATCCTGCTCTTCGTAGGCCGACATGCGCTTCTGAAGATACCCGCTGGGACGGCTCGCGTGGGCACCCGCCTGCCCCCGCGTGGTTACCCTTGCAGCCAGCCAGCCAGCGGGCGTGGTGGAACTGGTAGACACGCCGGCCTTAGGAGCCGGTGGGCGAAAGCCCTTGGGGGTTCGAGTCCCTTCGCCCGCATTTTGGATGATCTGCAGGCGCCGGACCCGATAGGGCGGCCAGACATACGCGCCGCCTACGTCAACGAAGCGGGTCGCTCTGACGCCAGTTCCACGAGCCGTGGGCCTAGCAGCGGCGCCTCGGCCCAATGCGTGTCCACCAACGCCAGGCGGACTGTTGCCCCAGAAAGCCGGTGCCGAACCGCACCCTACGAGTTAGCCAGCTCAGGCCGGACCACCACGATCTCGCGTGGGCCGGGGATCGATCCAGCCTAGTTCCCCAACTGGCACTCCTGCCATGCCATCTGGTCCGGTGGGGTGTGGTTGACAGCTTTTCACGAGCTGTCACTCCACTGTCACCCCCGGATCCACCCAACGAATGATCGAAAGGGCGTAGTCCGAGGCCATCGCCGTTTGCGATGGCCTCAGAAAACGGTTGGCTATTCGACTATTCGCGCTATTCGGAACTGAGTAACGTGACCGGGCTTTGATCTTTCGATCTTTGGGGGTGTGGCCAATGTCTAACTCACGAGTCATCGTCCTTCCACTACGAGTCGCCTTGGCGCTTATCGCATTGCTCGCCTTCTCTGGTCTGGCCGCGAATGTCGCCTTCGCCGAAACGCCCGACGTCGAACCGATAGCCGAAGCGGCGCCGCCCGGCCAGGCGGATGCTCATCGCGGCTACGTCTGCGAGCGGGTCGAAGGCAAGCCAGAACTAGAAAGGGCCGCGACCGAAACGCCGCCGCCGTCCACCGGCTCAAACGGCGAACGACTCCCACGGCAGAGGGGTCTGTCGGCTTGCCCGGCAGGCGAGCTGGGTGTGACGACTGGCTGGGACAGCCCTCGTAAAACGAGGAACGGCTCGATGCCGGATGAACCGTCCCTCACGCGTCTTGTCATGCCGCTAAGCGAAAAAGCGCCCGCAGAAGAAGGCTACTACTACGTTGGCGACATCTGGGAACAAGCCAAAATCGGCACGATGATTTACGCGTCCCAGTTGTCGTCACCTGTCGTGCCCGAAGGCGCAGCCCCGGGTGCCCACACAGTCAGCCAGCTGGCCCTGGTCGGTGGAGGAAAGAGTCAGTACACAATCGAGACCGGCTGGATCAAAGAACGGCAAGATCAGACTGAAGGCTACAAAGGATCGCGGCCGTTCTTCTTCATAAACCCTGACAACTACGGCCCACTGTCGTGCTACGACTGCGGTTTGGTCCTGGCTGAAGGCGTAACGGAAAATCCGTACGAAAAACACTATCGTCCAACGGACGGCAGTGCGGAAAGCGAATGCGGGGTCGGCACCGAAATCGTCAAACCGTGCAGCGAGACTGTGGGCTTCGAGGTCAAGCAGTACAAAGGGGCCTGGTGGCTGAAGTTCGGCAGCAAATGGATCGGGCGCGTCTCGGACGAGATGTATGGCAAGCATTTCAAGACGGGCAACGAACAACAGGTCTACGGCGAGGTCTACGACACGCCGAACGCACCCACTACCCCTATGGGGAACGGAAACAAAGGTAGTTGTACGTGCGCGACGATGGCCAAAGCGCCGGGGCTCGGGTTCAAAGCGACGGCGAAAGAACCAGAACCGCTACTCACTACGGCCTTTTTTCACAACCCGATACGCAACATCTCATGGCCGCAGCGGTACACGGCAGGAAACTTCAGCGAACTGCGAGACTCGTATCACTTTGGCGGCTAGGTAACGACGGAGGGTGCTAGGCGAACGGGGACTGCCAGGCGCGGCTCGTGTCGATTGGCGCGGGCCGCGCTGCGAGGTTAGTATCCAGGCATGTTGATTCGACCGCGCGAGCGGGCTCAAGCGCGTCTCTCCTACGCAAACGTTGCCGCGACTGTCGCGCTGTTCGTGAGCCTCGGAGGCGCCTCCTATGCGGCGGTCTCGCTTCCGGCAAACAGCGTTGGACCAAGGCAGCTCCGGACCGGAGCAGTCACTCCTCGGGCGCTTGGGTTTCCGCTGGGCTTGGCGAGCGTGACAGACGAACGGTTGGACGACGTTCCCGGAGGCACCTGCAACGGGTGGCCACTGATCCCAGGCGAACCGGCTCCGCCTTGCGTGTTTCGGCACGGAGGCGGTCGAACACCGGGACGCGAACTCACGATCCATCCGCGCTCCCGCGGGAAGGTGCTGCTGTCTGCCATCCTCGGAATCGACAACCGGGGGGCGGCGGGCACCCATGCGACGGTCAGTGCTGAACTGGTTGTTGATCGACGAGCCGGAAAGGAACACCCGGCCAGTGTCGACGGTGGTCGCTCCCTACAGCTACCGATCCAAGAAGTGGTCACCGTCGGACCCGGCGCCCACACCATCGGAGTGGCGTATACGGTCAAATACTCGGCTCGCGGGCCTGACGTGGTTGTGGGGCCTACCTCGCTCGTTGCCTTACTTCTCCCGCCTGTGAAGTAATCGCGTGCTCGACCCGCAGAGGTTCCTCTCTGCTCGGCTGCTGTCGGGAATGACAGAGAGTGAGTCGGCGAAGGGCGGCAAGGCCCGCTTCGACCAGGTCGCCGCCGGGCAGCCCATCCGGGTTTGAGCATCACCTAGGCGATCCTGGAGCCCCCGACAGGCGGCACGATACGAAGGACAACGGGAGCCGACTGCGGCGGGGGCCGGCAGCACGAGCCTGCCTGACCTCGAGACGCCCGCGTCTCTCGTCGTAACGCGCTCGGTAACAACGGCGAACAGCAGTCGCCGGAGCGCGCCCGGGTCGCGTCGGATCGCATGTACCCGTCGTGGTCGCGCGGTTGGCTGGTGCCTTAGGAGCCGGTGGGCGAAAGCCCTTGGGGGGTTCGAGTCCCTTCGCCCGCGCTGCCTCCCTCCTTACGGCGCGGCGAAGCGGTTCGCGGGTCTCCGGGGCCTGTCCGCGTCGCGCCCGGGCGCGCGATCTCCTGTAGCGTCGGGCAGGCGTGACTGATCCGCCCAAGCCGATAACCGGTCGCTGTCTCTGTGGTGGCGTGACCTACAGCGCCGACGCCGAGCCGGTGGTCCAGGCCGTCTGCCACTGCGCGGACTGCCAGCGCCAGACGGGCAACCCGTTCTCGGTGATCGTGGGCGTGCCCCGTGCGGCGTTCAGCATCGAAGGGAGCACCCTCGCCTCCTTCGCCACGATCGGCGAGGACCACGACAGGGAGACGCAGCGGAGCTTCTGCTCGGCCTGCGGCTCGCCGATCTTCAGCATCGCCGCGGTTGCACCCGAGCTGGCCTTCATCAAGGCCGGCTCGCTGGACGACGCATCGTGGCTCGAGCCCGGAGTGGAGGTGTGGACGAGCTCGGCCCAGCCCTGGTCACCTCATTTCGTCGGGGCCGCGCGGATCGAGCGCGGACCACAGTAGGAGCGTCCGCTGCGCCCCGGCGGACCGGCCGGCGCCGGAACGCCGTCTGGGCAGCCCCGGTCGCCGCCCACGCCCTCGCGGCGAGACTTCGGGCGCCGATCCGGTTTGATGTTCCTGTCCGCCTTCCCTCGTGCGGCGGGCGACGAGCTATGCCCACCACCCTCAGAAAGATCCCTGCGCTCGCGCAACTGGCCGCGCTGACCCTCGTCCTCGCCGCGATCCTGCCCGGCCAGGCCGGCGCTGCCGAAGCGGCGAACACCGGCGCGACGGCGGCACCCGGCACGAGCGAAGGCCCGGCCCCGGCACCTGCCCCGCCCCCAACGACGCCGGCGCCCCCGCCCCCGCCGCCCCCACCCGCGGCGGCGCCCGTGGAAATCGCGATCAACGCTCTCGCCCCGGGCCGTCCCGTGCCGCCGCGGTTCCTGGGCCTGTCCTTCGAGGCACAGGCGATCGACCAGTTCGGGGCGCTGGGGGGGCATGGGAATCTCGTCACGATGCTGCGGTCGCTGGGACCGGGACTGTTGCGCTTCGGCGGCATCACGGCTGATCAGAACGTCGCCTGGACGGATTCGGCGACGGCGCGGCCGGCCTGGGCCACGAACGTGATCGGGCCGCCCCAGATGCATGCGCTCGGCAGGCTCGCCCACCGCAGCGACTGGCAGGTCGTGCTCACTGTCGGCATGGCCCACTACGAACCGCAGGCGGCAGCCCGCGAGGTCGCAGCGGCGCATGCGGCCCTCGGGCCCTATCTCGCCGCCGTGGAGATCGGCAACGAGCCCGACGCCTACGGCCGTCACGGCTTCCGCGAAATGCCATGGCTGGCGCAGGGCTACGAGGAACAGGTCAGCGAATACCGGGAAGCGATCGCCGCGCTGACCCCGGGTGTGAGGATCGTCGGACCGGACGTGTCGGGCTCCGGAGCGTTCCGCGAATGGGGCTATGCCGAGGCGCTCTCGCAGGCGCCGGTGCTGCTGACCGGCCACCACTATCCCCTCGGCTGCACCCACGTGCCGGCGCCTTCGATCGAACTGCTGCTGAGCGCGGCTATCCGAGGCGCAGAGGCGCACTCGTTGGAAACCTACCTCGGGATCTCGCGCCCCCGGAACATCCCGTTCCGCATGGACGAGACGGGCTCGGTGTCCTGCGGGGGCGTCGCCGGGGTCAGCAACACCTACGCCTCATCGCTGTGGGCCGCGGCCTATATCGGCCAGGGGATGGCCGCGGGCACGGTCGGCATAAACCTGCAGGGCAACCCCACCAACTGCGGCGGCTACACGCCGCTCTGCGCGCCCGACGCGGCGGCGCTCGGCGCCGGCGCGTTGCGGGCGCAGCCCGACTGGTACGCCCTGCTCCTGACCAGCTCGCTGGTCGGCTACCGGCCGCTGCCCACGACGATCTCGGCGGCGGTCGAACCGAACCTGGCCGCCTACGGATTCGACGGGCCCGCCCACACGCGCAAGCTGCTGCTGGTGGACGAGGAAGCGCCGGGGGCGAGCCCGCTGGCGCTTCGCATCCCCGTCGGCGCCGGCCTGGGCGCGGCCCGCGTGCTGCGCCTCACGGGGCCATCGCTGGGCGCCACCGGCGGCGTGCGTCTCGGCGGCCGCGCGGTCAGCGCCACGGGCTCGTGGCAGCCGCCGGCTCAGAGCGAGCATGCGCCGGTGCACGGCGGGGTCGTGTCGCTGCGCCTGAATCCGTCGAGCGCCGCGCTCGTCACCATCGTGCCCGCCAAGAAGACGCCCCACCGCCGCCGCGGGGCGCACCGCCACTAGGCGAACTGGTCGCAGAAGGCCGTGATGACCCGGGGGTGGAACTGCGTCCCCGAGCACCGGCGCAGCTCCGCCAGCGCCTCGGCGACGGTGATCGCGTCGCTGTAGGGGCGGTGTCGCATCATCGCCACGAACGCGGCGCATACCGAGATCACCGCGGCGGAGATCGGGATCTCCTCACCTGCCAGGCCGTCGGGATAGCCGTTCCCGTCGTAGCGCTCGTGATGGGAGCGGATCAGATCTGCTGTATGGGCGAGCGACGGCGCCGAGGCCACGATCCGCGCGCCGATCTCGGCGTGCGTGCGCATCACCTCCCACTCGTCCGCGTCGAGGGCCGCCGGCTTGGCGAGGATCGCGTCGGGGATCGCGAGCTTGCCGACGTCGTGGAGTCGCGCGGCGAGCTCGACCCGCTCCACCTCGCGGTCCTCCAGCCCGATCGCCCGGGCCGTGTCGCTGGCGAGGTGGCCCATCCGGTTGAGATCCTCGAGCACGCCCGGGTCGTGCTCGTTGAGCACCTTGAGCAGCAGCCCAAGGCACTCGCGGGTCTGGCGAGGCGGCTGCTCGTGTGTGTGACGCACCAGCACGGACATCTGCCTTGTCCCTATCGGATCGCCGGGCCCACGCCCTGAGGGGCGGGGGAGGGCCTGCGCTGTCTAGCCGGGGGCCGGCGCCGTCTCGCGTGCGACTTTCCAGCCGGCCTTCAGGGGCGCGAGGAAATAGGGCGGCTCGTCGGTCGCCAGGCGGTCGTCGTATTCGTAGTTCTTGATGTAGCCGTGCACCGGTACGCCGCCCGATTCCTGACCGACGGTGCCGCGGTAGTTCTGGCCGATGGCGCCGTACACGTTCAGTTCGCCGGTCGGGCTGCCGCAGCCGTAGTTGTCGTTCAGCCAGGAGTGTCCCGTCGAGAGGATCGCGGCGTAGATCCATGGGTTTTCCACCGCGGTCCCCGGGCAGGGGTGATACATCCGTACGTAGTTGCTGGCGATCAGCCCCATCACGGCGGTGCCGGTGGGCTTTGTCGCTTCTTTGCCTTTTTCGGCGAATTTTCCGGCCACCGAGGTCGGGTAGATGCTGTTCGTCACGACCAGGTCGTTCGAGCCCGCCACGGTCAGCGATTTTTCATAGGAGCCCTGGACGTACACGTTCCCGCAGCCCGTCTCTTTGGAGGTCTCGGTCGCGTTGTCGGAGTTGGAGGGTTCGTATTCATATGCGCAGCTGCCGGACCCCTGCACGTAGACGAGCCCGTTGGACGGCCAGGCGACGGATTTTTTTTCGACTCCGCCGTTGGTGATCGTCATCGTCGCGCCTTCGAGCTTGATTTTGGTGACCCCGTAGAAGTGGTATTCGGGCTTTACGTAGAATTCGAGGCTTGTGTCGTCAGGGGGCGGTTCCAGGGTCGCGCCCACCGACGAGCATTTGCTCGCCGTGTAGTAGATGGCGCCTTTGCTCGGGCACCCCGAGGCCGCGCCGTAGCTGCCACCGTTCATTTCGACCACGTCGGTCGGCACGTGGCCGGGCCGCCCGAACTTGGCCGCGCTGACGATCGAGGCGGCGTCGTTGGTGTGGAAGGGGCCTTCGATCTGGTCGCCTTCGCGGAAGTTGATCGAGACGCAGCCGATGCCTTCTTTGGACCATTGGGCGTAGTACTTCTTTTCGCACTGTTTCGCCAGTTCTTCGTCGCCGCAGGATTTGCCGCCAGCGCATGTGCCCGTGCCACCCGATTTCGCGTACAGCGCCGGGTCGGCCTGTTCGTAGTTCGTGAAGTAGACGTAGTCGAGGAAGCCGTTGACGGCGAAGGTGGCGATCACGGTCCTGACGGCGGAGCCGGCTTTTTCCTTGGGGCCGCCGTAGCCGGTGGAGCGGATGCGGAAGGTGTTGGCGTAGAGCCCTTTGGACTCGATCATCGACGTGAAGGGGCTCGCTTCGTTGCAGGCCGCCTGGCCGGTCGCCGGTACCGGCTTGACCACGTAGCTCTCTTCTTTTTCGGCCGGGACCTGGCTTTCGACGGTTTTGCAGGACTGCCAGACGTTGGGGTTGGCCTGTAGCAGGTACTCGTACTGCTGCACGCCCGCCAGCGCGGCGTAGTAGGCCATCTTTTCGGTGGCGTCCCGCCGCGAGTTGTGGACGTCGCCATTGGCGACCGTGAAGGCGGCCACGAGCAGCAGCCCGGTCACGAACATCACACCGATCGCGATGATCATCGTGAAGCCGTCCTCGAGGACGGCGGCGGCGTGGAGGCGGGAAGGTCTCATTCGCATGGGCCGGCGGAGATCGGGGTTTCGGAGTTGGGCGCGCTGAAGGCGAAGGTCGTCTGCGTGCTGAGGTCGGAGAAGGTGGCTTTTTCAGAGGCGCTCGAGATGCGGGCTTCTTTGGAGTAGGGCGCAGTGCGGAAGCTCACGACGACCCCGGCAACGGTCTTGGCTTCCGCTTCGCCGAGCGTCGAGGCTTCGGTTTTCGTCAGCGTTTCTTCGTTCAGCGTGGTGGCGGGAGCGGTCGTCGCTGTCGCCGGTGTGGTCGTGTAGGCGTAGTACTTGAAGACCGGCAGCGTTTTGCCGCCTTCTTCCATCTGGGTGACGTGTTCGGCGAGGCGAACTTTGCTCGCCGGCGTCGCTTCCCAGGCGAATTTTTCGGGGGTGCTCAGCGGCGTGTTGCTCGATGCCCGGTAGGTCGTGTCGATCAGCCGGCCGGTTCCTTTTTCGTATTCGATGATGTCCTTGTGGATGCCCGAGGCAAGCAGTTCCGCAGGAGGTTCGACGGCGTTTTTCGGTTCTTCTTTTTCGTTGTAGCCGTTGACGAGGATCAGCTTCGTGGGAGAGCTTTTTTCCATCACCGGCGTGAAGCCGTTCGCCAGGCAGGAGGAGTGGAGCTCTTCGACCACGCGCGTCATCGCGCCGCGGCCGACCTGGGTGGCCTGCGCAACGCCGGATAGACGCGAGGACTGTTTGACCGAGAAGTCGAGGATCGTGAAGAGGGCGCCCGTGACGATCACGCCCGTGACCATCGCGACGAGCGTCTCGACGAGGGTGAAGCCGCGCTGATCGCGGGCGGCGGTGCGGAGCACCCGGCCGGCGCGCCGGGGGCGGTGCGGAGGGAGGAGGGTCAGCATGTCGTCCCCGTTTTGACGGTCACGCCGGATGCGATCGCGGCTTCCTCTTCGACCTTCGCTTTTTCGTAGGCGGCTTTGGCGGCTTTCCATTCGAGGTAGTACTGGTATTCAGTGGCCTGCTGTTCGTCGAGTTTGTAAGCCGCTTCGTATGCTTTGTATTTGGTTTCGGCGGTTTTGTATTCGCCTTCGTATTTTTCGTACGCGATTTTCGCGGTTTTGTATTCGCCTTCGTATTTTTCGTACGCGAGTTTGGCTTCTTTGTATTCGGTTTCGAATTGTTTGTAGGCGGTTTCGGCTTCTTTGTATTCTTTTTCGTATTTTTTGTAGGCGGTTTCGGCTTCTTTATATTCTTTTTGGAATTTTTCGTATTCAGTTTTCTGGCTGGCTTTTTTGCCGCCTTCGGCCGCGGATTTTTCGTATTCGGCTTTCTTCGCCAGGTATGCCGCTTTCTTTGTTTCGTACTTCGTTTTTTCGGTTTCGTATTTGCTTTTGTCGTTGGTGTACGCCGTTTTTTCGGTTTCGTATTTGCCCAGGTCGTTGGTGTACGCCGTTTTTTCCGTGTTGTATTTGCCGAGGGCGGTCGTGTACGCCGTTTTTTCGGTGTTGTATTTGTTCAGGTCGTTGGTGTACACCGTTTTTTCGGCGTTGTAGTTGTTTTTTTCCGTGATCGCTTCGGCGCCCTTGTTTACGTAGCCGCCCGCTTCTTTGTAGGCTTCCTTGGCTTTGTATTCAGCTTCCTTTGCCGCCCTTTCGGCGGTGAGTTCGGCGTTCGGTCGCTGGCCTAGGTAGATCGTGGGTTTCGACGGGACGGCGGCTTTCACGTTCGTGAAGGGGATGCTGTAGGTCTTGCTGAGTTTTTTGTTGACCAGACAGAGCTGGAGGGTCCCGAATGGCTGGAAGGGGTCTTCGAGGCGGCCTTTGGGCAGCGTTTCCTTCTGTTCGTGGACGAAGGTCTGGGCCTTGGCGTTGGGGGGCAGCGGCGCCGATTCGCAGGCTTCGTTGGTGATCTTCACGGGCCCGAGGGCTTCTTCTTCGAACCCTTCTTCGTGGCCGGCCCCCCAGCCCTTGTAGACGCTCAGTTCGGTGAGGGCGAGGGGCACGTTGACGGTCGTGGTGACGCCGCTCGTGACCGGGCTCGAGGTCACGACCGCTTCGGCGGCGGCGTTGGCTTCGCAGTCGCCGGCCCACACGCGCCAGGGTTCTTTGAAGGGGAACAGGTCGCCGTTGGGGTACTTGGAGCCGGCGGCCGTGTAGGCGGTCGGTTCGTAGGCGGGAACGACTTTGTTCCGGGGCACGCAGGCCGCGGCCGTGTTGCAGGTGCCGAGGATCGGCGTGAATTTTTCTTCGCCGACTTTTTCGTATTCGAAGAACGTGCTGCCGACCTCGTACTTAGGTTCGGTTTCCATTTCTTCGATGTGCTGGGCGACGAACGTGTCGCCGACGACTTCTTTGCCTTCGAAGGTCGTTGCGCCTTTGTAGGTGTAGTGCGCGGCGATGCGGCCGGCTTCGGCGTAGGGCACGACGTAGTGGGTGGTGATGTTCGGCGCGATCGTGAGTTTCTTGTTGGGCACTTTCAGGGCGCCGCTGCGGGTGACGTAGCCGGTGCGTTCGAGAATTTCGACTTCGGCCGAGGTTGCCTGGATGCCCGACAGCACCACGCAGCCGGCGGAGTCGGTGGTCCCTTCGATCGTGTTCGCGGAACCGGATTCGACCGGCGTGAAGGTCGCCCTGGCGGTGATGCCTGAGACGCCGGCGTTGACTCCGTTGATCACGTCCACCTCGATGTTGGAACCGGTCGGAGGCGTGATCACGCTGGCCTCTTTCACGCCGGGCCGGGTCGTTGCTGCGAGTTTGAGCTGCGGCCAGGTCACCGTCGAGCTGATCTGGATGTTGTTCGTTTCCGAGGCCGTGTCGGTGACGCTGCAGCCGCTGGTCGCTTTTTCGCCCGATTTCCCGGCGGCTTTGGCTTCCTGGGTGATCGTGTATTCGGTGCCGCCGACGGTCCGGGTGTATTTGTGGGGGCTGGTCTCGAGGGCGTCAAGGGCGCTGGCGGGCTCGCTGCGCAGCTGCTCCTGGGATTGGGCGGCGAGGACCGCGGCCGCGTCGTGGCGGCGCTGGTCGGCGGAGAGTTTGGTGGCCACGTCGAGGCCGTTGAACGTCGCCACGACGATCAGGCCGACGAGCAGGGCGCTCATCATCACCTCGACGAGCAGGAAGCCGTCCTCGCCCCGGGGGCCCTTCGGGTCAAGCCTCCCGCGGGCGGCTTTCAGCGCTCGGAGGGCGTGCCCCCGCTGACCCGACGTCATCTTGGTAAAAGTGCGCATCGACACAAATAGGCTCCGGACCTACAGTCGTGTCGGCACCGCCCAGGTGCTGCTTGAGCAGGAGGGGTCCTTCTAGGCGCCTTGGAGAGTCCTCACAGGGCGGGGCGGAGCCGAGGGCGCGGCGTCAGCGGTTGTGGGTCAGGGGCGTTTGACGGCGGGGGCGGGGCGCAGCGTGGCGAGCGCGCCGAGCGTGTGGGTCGCTCCCGTCCAGTCGCGCGTCACGGTGGTGGCCCGCACATGCAGCGTGCGGTCTCTGGCGAGCAGCGCGCGGGCGAGGCCGCTCAGATGCAGGACGACGGTCGCGGCATGGCCGTCGGCGATCCGGAAGCGGGCCGAGGCGAGCGTCAGGATCACGGCCCTGTGCGAGCTCGCCGATGGCCGGACCGGCTTGGCGGTGCGCAGCGTGATCGTGCCCGCGCAGCTCCCCGCCCCGCCGCCGCATCGCACCCTCACCGAGATCGCTCCGGAGTGGCTTGCGAGCAGCCGCGTGCTCGTCAGGGACGCGCGGGGGATGCCGGCGGCGAACGCCAGCGACCCGCCGCCGGGGGTGGAGGAGACCATCGTCGGTGTGCCCGCCGGGGCCGTGCCTTCGCCTACGAAGCTGACTTCGTGCAGACCCGTCGCGTCCTGTCCGGTTATGCGCCAGACGTCGCCGGCCGGGCCGAGCACCGTCGGCGTGAAGCGAACGCTCTCGGTCACCGTTTCGCCGGGCCCGATTTCGCTTTCGCCCTCGGCCAGGGAGGTGATGGCGCGGAACTCGCTCGCGACCGGCGGCTTGGAGATGTTGATTTTCACGGGGAGCCCGCCGGTGTTGGTGATCGCGAAGGACCGCACGGCTTCGCCGCCGACGGGAACCTGGCCGAAGTCGTTGTGTTCGGGGGTGATCGCCAGCAGCCCGGGCGGGGCGGCGACGCCGGTCAGGTGGATCGCCCCGTTGCCCCCGTTGGTTTCGAGTTCCACGACGCTGGCGAAGCTGCCGTTCGTGGTCGGCGAGAAGTCGATCGGCACCACGGCCGCTTCCTCGGGCGCGAGTTCTTTGGGCAGCGATTCTTCGAGCTGGAAGGGCAGTCCGGGACCTTTGTGCCCCGTCACGACGAGCTTTTCGGAGCCGACGTTCTTGATCAGCGCGGTCGCGACCACGGTTGAGCCGATCGTGGTGCCGCCGAAGGTCAGCACGCTGGGGCTCACTTCGAGCTTCGGTCCGATCGCCTGGCCGGTGCCCGACAGCGAGAAGGACAGTGTTTCGCCGCCGTTGATCGTGACTTTCAGCGTCGCCGCCTGCGGCCCCGCCGCGGTCGGGGAGAAGATGACCGGGATAGTCATCTGCTGGCCGGGTCCAAGCGTCGCGGGCAGCGGCGGCGTGGGTTTCTTGGCCGTGAACTCGGGCTGGCTGACTTCGATCTTTTCGACCGTCACACCAACGTTGGCGGTCAACGTGAGGGTCCGTTCTTCGGAGCTCTTCCCGACCTGCGTGAGCGGGAATTCGGTGCGCGACCCGGAGATGGGCGGCGTCACCGGCGAGCCGAAGGCCACGACGGTTTCATCGCGAGTCCCCACGTAGAGGCGCCCCAGGCCTACCCCGGGCGTCGAGAACTTGGCCGCCTTGCCGACGGGTTTGCTCCAAAGCAGGACGGCCTTCTTTTCGACCGGCTGCGCAGCGTAGGCGCGCAGTTCGGCGCCTTCGCCGCCGCCGTTCGGTGCCCACACGTCCCACACCAACGCTGACCCTTTTTCGATGCCGTTGGAGGTGATGACCGGCGGCCCGGAGGAGAAGCCGAAGGCTTCCGGGGATTCGCCTTCGAGCGAGAGCTTCGGCTTGCCCGACGGCGACAGCGCATAGTGGTAGATGTCGAGGTTGCCCGACGATCCCCCCGCGCTGTGTCCCGCCGAGGCCGTGGGGATGTACACCCAGCCGCCTTCGCCGGGCCAGACCCCGGGCCGTGACCAGACCCCGCCGTTGGGGCCGATCCGTGCCACCACGTTGTCCTGTCCGCTCGGTCCCGTCCCGTAGCCGCCGAGGTTGTCGCGGTTGAGGAGGTAGACGTAGCCGTCCTTGCCGACGGCGACGGCCAGGTGCGGGGTTTCCGGCGTGCCGAAGTAGGCGTTGGGCAGCCCCGTCACGCCGCCGGAGCCGAAATCGGCGTCCCACGTGTTCAGTTCGTTCGCGTCGTAGGGCGCGAAGAAGTCCGCGGCCTTCAGCGTGCCGTCGCTCTGCACCTGCAGGCGCACGACCGACTGGCCGAGCGCTTCCGGCGGTGTCGAGCCCGGGATCGGTGGTGCGAAGTCGAACCCGTTACCCGTGGAGAGCAGGATCCGCCCGGCGCCGTCCGAGGTCAGACCGGCGCCGGACTGCCAGATCCCCGCGCCGTCGCCGTCGGCCGCCCAGCGAGCCTTCACCGCGCCACTCGTGGAGACACCGAACACCCACCCCTGGTAGGGGTCGTGGTCGCAATGCGAGCCGAAGGCGGCGTACACGACACCTTCCAGCAGCAGCAGCCCGGGGCGCTGCAGCTCGTTGGCGGCGTCGAAGCCGAGGCCGGGAAAGTTCTGGGCTTCGCCCCCCATTTCGACCGGGAATCCCGCCTTCTCGTTACCGGTCGACATTTCGATCGCGTCCATCCACCAGGTCGCGGGGCCAGACGTGCCGCTGGCGTAACTCTTGTGTGTCAGATAGGCGGTGCCCGTGGAGGAGTCGATCACTGGCGTGGCGGTGACGCCGATCGACGGTGTGAGGTCGGCGCAGCCGATGTCGGCCGGGTTCCAGGGCGTGCCGTGGGGGAGGGTCTTCGACCATTTCGCAGCTCCCGTGGAAGGGTCGAGCCCGTAGATGGAGTTGCGCTCGGTCGCGACCAGCAGGGTGCCGTTGTACAGCAGCGGCTGCGCGTAGACCTGGCCTTCGACCTTCGTGGACCACTCCTGTCCGAAGGTGCCCCCCTCGAGCAGTTCGGGCGTGATCAGCGATTCACCGGGATACCAGCCCGTGCGCAGGTCATCGCCGGAGTTGGTGACGCCGGAGGCGGACGCCTGCCCGGCGAACGCGAGCAGGAACAGCGTGCTGAGAAGCGCCACACCCCTTGCGCCCATTCGAAGATCTGCCCTCCTTGACAGTCCTGCCATCAGGGCCCGTCCGCCCCGAGTCACGAAAGCGTACCGGCTGGGCCTCCTGATTGGAAGCCGGCGGCGCCGGCGGCGGGGGTCGCCCCGCTGCTGGTAGCGCCTACAATCCTGTGCCCCCGGGGGACTGGTGTATCGGTAACACGGTGGTCTCCAAAACCGCAACGCCAGGTTCGATTCCTGGGTCCCCCGCCTTGAGGATGGCTGTTGAAAGCCCGCACTGTGCGGCCTTTTGGTGTCCCACCGGCTGAAGCAGCACCCAGCGTGCCGTCGGCAACTTCGAAGTCGTGGGTGTCCTCGAGTACGAGCACCGTGGCTCCTGCTGACGAGTCGCCGTCTTCGATCAGAGCGACATCCTCGCGGAGGACGGGCAGTTCGATGCCGTGGTCAGCAGGCACGGCCTGATGTTCGCCGAGGACCCCGCGGGCGCCGTGAAGGAGGCGGTGCGCGTCCTCTGCCCGGGAGGGGGCTTCGCCGCGATGACTTGGGGGCCGAGGGCGACGAACCCGTGGCTCGGGTCGTGCTGGACGCCGTCGGAGAGCAGTTCGGCGTTCCGTTCCCGCCCCCCAACATACGCGGGCCGTTCTCGCTCGATGACCCGGCGCTGCTGGCAGCCGAGCTGCAAGGGGGGGTCTCGAGGACGTGCGGGTCGACGCCGTCCAGACGCCCATGCACGCCGCCTCTGTCGAGGCTTGGTGGGAGCTTGTGCCGCAGATGGCGGGCCCGCTCGCGATCGCGCTGGCCGCCATGGAGCCCGGCGTACGCGAACAGATCGCTCAGCGCGCGATGGATGCGGGGCCCGGTCCTCCAGTCGCGACGGGGACGGGGTCGTCCTCTCCGGCTCCGTGCTGATCGCGTCGGGCCGTGCCCCGGCGGCGCTGAACGCCACGACCTAGCCCGCGCCCGGTCGCCTCACACCCCGAGCTCGGCGGGGACTTCCCCGCCGGCCACCGCGTCGGCGAGCCGTTCGTGGTCGCGCTCGTTCTGATCGGCGTAGGCCGCCGCGAAGCGGGCGATCGCCCTGTCGAAGTTGGAGCCGCCGCCCAGGTAGGCCGCGATCGCCAGCCGGTCCCCGGAGCGGGCGTGTGAGCGGGCGAGCGACCAGCCACAGGCCCGCGAGTAGGCATGCAGACCCGACTCCCCCAGGGTCGACAGGTCCGCGGAGGCCTTCCAGTCCCACAGCTGGCGCACGTAGAAGTCGTGCTCGCCGCCCTCGAGGCCTTCGCTTCGCTGCCAGCCGAGGAACACGTCGCTCACGGCCTGTGAGATCTGCTGGCCGCGCACAACCCGCTCGCCGCTGTTCTCGAATCGGCTCCTGCCCAGATGGGGCTCGAGCACCGACCGCTGCGCCTCCTTCGCCTGCAGCACGAGGGGATCCCTGCCTTCGCGGCCGGCCAGCAGGAACACCCATGCGCGCGTGCCGACGCTGCCGACGCCCACGACCTTGCGGGCCATGTCGAGGAAGCGGTAGGTGCCGAAGAGGTACCGGTGATCGGGGCCGAGGCTCGCTTCGTACTCGCTCAGCAGCTCCCGTACGTACTCGCCCTCATCGCGGGCGTCCGCGGGGCTGAAGAGGTTGCGCAGGGGAACCAGCAGCGGCGGCACATGGCGGAACCGCAGCTCGCCGTCGACGCGCTCGGTGAGCTTCCTGACGGCCCGGAGGCTCGTCTTGCGCCGCGCCTTCGCGAACGGCTCGGCGAACACGATCCTTCCTTTCGTGCCCAGCTCGCCGCCGAAGCGACCGACCAGTTCGCTCGCGTTGAGGCGCTCGTACCAGACGTCGAGGTGGCTCTCGCGGGCGAACGCCCGCATGCCCTGGCGGTACTCCCGCACGCACGATCTGACGATCCGCTCGCGCCTCCCGGGCGGAGCCCCGACGTCTCGCCCGGCGATCTCGACGCTGGCGCCCAGCCGCTTGAGATCCCACTCCCACGGTCCGGGGAGGGTCTCGTCGAAGTCGTTCGGCCCGAAGATCAGCCTGCGGTCGGGAGCGGCGAACCCTCCGAAGTTCGAGATGTGCGCGTCCCCGCAGGCCTGGACGAGGATGCCCGAGTCCGGTGTTCGTGCCAGGTCGGCGGCCATCACGGCTGCCGCGCCGCGGTAGAAGGTGAACGGCGAGACGAGCATGCGCCCGTAGCGGATCGGCACCAGCTGCTGCACCCGGGACGCCGCCTGGGCGCGCAGCGTCTGGACCGGGTCCGGCCGGTCCGCTGCCGGGGCCCAGTCGCCGTGTGCCGACCGGGGCGCGACCCCCCGCGCAGCCCGGCCGCGCTCGGGTGACTCGCCGGACTGAAGCGCGGACTGCGTCTCCTCGACCGGGCTCATGCTGGCGACCATACCGACTGATCGTGGCGGGATCGCCGGTGCGCCGAGCTGGCCTGGTGCTCGGCGGCGAGCCCCGCGACCGCAGCTTCAGGACCGGGCAGACCTTCACTTCGCCGCCTCCGACATCCATCGCGTCCGCCATGCCGGCGAGGACCCCGCGGTGACGCTGCACGTCTACTCACCGCCGCTGCTGCGGATGGGCGCCTACGCCGTCGGCGAGAACGGCCCGCTGGTGCGCCAGGCGATGTCCTACGCCGAGGAGCTCAAGCCCCTCGCCGGTGGCGACTAGGTGTTCTTGGCCCCCGCCAGGCGGCGCACGCCGCCCTCCTCGCCGACCAGCACCTCGCTCACCAGCTGGGGCTCGAACAGGCCGTGCCCGACGACCCCGGGCGTCGCCGAGAGCCACGCCGCCAGCGCCGCGGGGTCTCCGATCGGGCCGCCGTAGTCGGCGATCAGCCCGCCGTCCGGGCTCGGCGGCGCCCCCTCGCGGAGGGCGGCCGGAGCGAGCGCCGAGAGCGTGTGGGCGATACCGAACAGCAGCAGCTCCAGCGGGACGGGCGCCGTCAGCTCCGCGACCGGCTTGTCGGCCGAGACGATCACGACGAACCGGCGCGCGGCGGACGCGACGATCTTCTCGCGCACGTGCGCGCCGCCGCCGCCCTTGATCAGCCACCCGGCGGGGTCGACCTGGTCGGCGCCGTCGATCACGATGTCCAGCTCGCCGACATCGTCGAGCGGCTCGACCGGCAGGCCCAGCTCTCGCGCGGCGCTCTCGGTGGCCGGCGAGGTGGCCACGCAACGCAGTCCGGCCAGCCCGCGGGCCGCGATCGCGGGCAACAGGTGGGCGACGGTCGAGCCCGTGCCCAGGCCGACCCGCATACCCGGCTCGATCAGCTCCGCCGCGGCCTCGGCGGCGGCGCGCTTCTGGGCGGCTGCCGGACCGTTCTCGCTCAGCGGCGGCTGTCGCCGCCCAGTCGCACCAGTGGACGCCATGGCGCGGACGTTACCGACCCCGTGCTGTCCCTGAGGCGAACGCGCTCCGGCGCGGACGGGCCCTGCAGCAGATATCCCTGCCCGATCGAGCAGTCGAGCTTGCGCGCGAGGGCCAGCTGGCGGTTCGTCTCGATGCCCACCGCGACCGCGGTCAGGCCGGCCTCCTTGGCAAGGGCGATCGTCGCCGCGAACATCGCCCGGCGCTGCTTGTCGTGGTCGAAGCTGCTGGTCAGCTCACGGTCGAGCTTGACGACGTCGAGCGGGATGCCCCGCGGCAGCCCCAGCGACAGACCCCGCGCGCCGAATTTGTCCAGCGCGATCGACACGCCCAACCGCCTGACGTCGCTCAGCGCCTCCCGTGCCCGCTCCGGATCGCGCATCACCGCCTCCTCGCTGACCTCGATGCACAGCGCCCGCCCGGGCAGCCGGCAGTAGGCCAGCTCCTCGCGGACGCGCTCGGCGAGATCCAGCTCGGTCAGCTCGCGCCCGGACACGTTCACGGACACCGGTACCGCGATCCCCGCCCGCCGCCACCGCTCTGCCTGGGCGCACGCGCTGTGCAGAACCCACTTGCCGATTTGCACGATCAGCTCTGAGTCCTCGGCGGGCGGCAGGAAGGTCGCCGGCAGCAGCTCTTCGCTGTGGCCGTCCCGTGTCGGGCGCCAGCGGACGAGCGCCTCGATGCCGACGGCTCGCCCGCCCGTCAGCGGAAGCATCGGCTGGTAGGCGAGGATCAGCTCCTGGCGAGGCAGGGCGTCCCGGAGCAGCAGTTCGAGCTCGATCTGCGTGTCCATCGCCTGGCGCAGGTCCTCGTCGAACAGCTCCAGGCGCCGTCCTCCCGCGCCCTTCGCCTTGTACATCGCGAGGTCGGCCTCGCGGAGCATCGCCTCGGGGTCGGACGTGGGGTCTTCCGTGACCGCCACGCCGACGCTGGCGAGCATCGCCACTTCCGCCGTCCCGAGCGGGAACGGCTGCTCGAGCGCGTCGAGCACGCGGCCGGCGAGCGTCATCGCCTCGCCCTCGTTCTCGAGTTCCTCGGCCAGGATCACGAACTCGTCGCCGCCGAGGCGGGCGATCGTGTCGCTGTCGCGCATCAGCTCTGCGAGGCGCTCGGACACCGACACCAGCAGCCGGTCGCCGACGTCGTGTCCGAGGTTGTCGTTGACGGCCTTGAACTTGTCCAGGTCGACGAACAGCATCGCCAGCACGCCGTCGCTGCGGTGCAGCCGCGTCACCGCCTGGCGGGCGCGGTCCATCAAGAGCGTTCGGTTCGGAAGGCTCGTCAGAGGGTCGTGCAGCGCCTGGCGCTCGAGCCAGACCCGATCCGTCACGTCCTTGGCCGCCGCGTACCAGGTGCCGCCGTCGCGCCGCGCGCTCCACAGGAGCCAGTGCCAGGAGCCGTCGCGGTGCCGGTAGCGCGTGGTGAAGTTCTCGACCTCGGCAGGGTGGCCCGCTCCGGCCCGCAGCGGCTTCAGCTGCTCGGCATCGTCGGGGTGCACGAAGTCGCCGACCGGACGGGACAGCAGCTCCTCGCGGCTCCATCCCAGCAGCTGCTCCCAGGCGGGGTTCAGCAGCATGAAGCAACCGTCCAGCGAGATCGTGGCCAGCAGGTCGCTGGTCATCTCGAACAGCTTGTGCACGCCCCCGTCGGCATGCACCGACGGGCCGGGTCCGCTGGTCAGCGCCGGCGCCACGCTGCGCACGGTGATCGGGTCTCTGCCCATGGTCAAGGCTTTCCTCGGCCGTCGCGGGTCGCTGCCCGGCCGAGGCGCCCGGCGGTTGGACGGATTGACACGAAAAAGCTCCGCAACACGTGGCATCTCCGATCGCCGCCCCTCGCGGCGGCGGGCTGCCGGCGGGCCGGTTCCTCTGGCGTTTCAGCCGGGTGTTGCGGTCAGCCGGGCGTGCCCAGCGCGGGGGTCTGATCGCCGGGCCCGCCGGCCGATTCACCCGGGGAGCCCCCGAGATCACCGCCCCGCAGGAATCGCCACACCGACAGCGGCAGCATCGCCGTCAGCAACACCGCGCTCGATACGCAGTACTCGCAGATCGCTTCCAGCGAGAACAGCTCCCGGTAGGTCAGGTAGGCGCTGAAGGCGAAGCCGCCGAGCACGAGCGCCGCGGTGAGGAACCGGAAGCGCTCTTCTTCGGGGGCCAGCAGCGAGCCGAGGATCAGCACGTATCCGATCAGCCCGATCAGGGCGACGGGCACGCCCGCAAGGTGGGAGTACTTCGAGGTCTGGACGAACTCGCATGATCCCCCGTTGCGGCCGCACAGAGGCTTGATGCCGGCGTAGTGGACGTAGGTCAGATACGAGGCGAGGCCGACGCCGAGCAGCGCCATTACGATCAGGGTGATCCGCAGCGCCCGCCGGCTCACCGGCTCTACCCCTTGGCGAGCTTGGCGACCGCTTCTTCGAAGCTCGTCGGGTCCGACAGCGAGGAGTATTCGAGCTTCTTCAGCGCGCCGCCCGTTCTCCCGATCAGGAACGAGGGTGTGCCGGTGAAGCCGGCGTTGTTCGCTTCCTGGGTGTCGACGGCGAGTTTGGCCTGGAAGGCCTGGTTGCCCCGGTCGGTCTGCCATTTCGACAGGTTCAGCCCGGGTGTCGCTTCGGCCAGCCCCTGAAGGTACTTTTCGGTCACGTAGCCGCTGTCCTCCTGGCCCTGCAGGTGATAGAAGAGCTCGATGTAGTCCCAGCCCTTGCCCTGCTTGCCGGCGGCCAGCGCGGCGGTCTGCTGGTTGCGGAACGTTTCCGGTTCGCGCGTGGCCGTCTCGAGGTTGCGGTATTCGATCTTCAGCTTGCCTGTGCGGACCTGGTTCTGGATCACCTTCGGCAGCGCTCCGAGCGTGAATTCCTTGCAGATCGGGCACTCCAGATCGCCGTAGTAGACGAGCGTCACGGGCGCGTTCGGGTTGCCCAGCGTGTTGCCGCTCTGAGGGATGCCGTTGAGCTCTTCCTTGACCGAAGCAACGGCCGTCTTGGTCGGGCCGCTCAGTTGGCCGGTCTTGGCCTGTTCGACTTCCTTGGCCGCTTTGTTCGAGCTGCCGCCACCGCTGGTGGCGATCAGGATCGCCACGATCGCCACGACCACGACCGCCACGACACCGCCGAGCTGGGTCATGCGGCGGCGCCGGGCGGCGCCCGCGGCGGCGGCCTCCTCGGCCGCTTTGCGGTCCGCGCGCGCCTGCTCGCGGCGCTGCTTGCGGGTCAGATCTCCCTCTGCGCTCTCTTCGCTGCTCACAGCCGCAACTTTTACAGATTTCTCATCAAGGACGCCTAAGTAATCGATCCGGTCCGCTCGGCACCGCGGCCGCGCATGTCCCCGCCAGCCGCCAAGATGGTGGCGGGCCCCTGTAGCTCAACTGGATAGAGCGCCGGCCTTCTAAGCCGGGGGTTGCTGGTTCGAGTCCAGCCGGGGGCATCGGCGGTCGGGCGGCCCGCCCGGCGGGCGCGCAGGCGCGAGGTGAGGCCGGGCGGCAGCCTGCCGTCGGTCGAGAGCCATGAGCCGGCGAGCACGAGCAGCAGTCCGGCGACCATGCCGGCGTCGGGCTGCTCGCCGAGTGCGAGCACGCCGAGCGCCACCGCCACGATCGGGTTCAGGTAGGTGATGACCGAGCCACGCGCGGGACCCGCCTCCGCGATCAGGACGTTGAAGACCACGAACGCGAGGGCCGTGCAGAGCAGTCCCAGCACGACGATCGAGGCGATCGCGCCGGCGCTCGGCAGGTGCGCCGGCGCCGTCACGGCGGCGGGAAGGGCCAGCGCGGCGGCGGCGATGCCGAGGCTCGCGCCCATCGTCGCCCGCGGGTCGAGCGCCAGCAGGTGGCGCTTGAGGATCAGCGGGCCGACCGCGTAGCCCGCCGCCGCGCCCAGCACCGCCAGCACCCCGGGCAGCTCGCCCGGCCGGTGGGAGACATCGAGGCCGACCAGCGCCACCACGCCGGCGAAGCCGATCAAGAGGCCCGTCATGCGGACCGGGGTGGGGCGCTCGGCACCCTCGAAGCGCAGCGACAGGAGCGCGATCATCAGCGGCACCGAGGCGATCAGAATCGCGGCGAGCGAGGATGGGATGTGCTGCTCGCCGAAGGCGATCAGCGGGAAGGGGATCGCGATCTCGACGATCCCGTAGAGAGCGACCCAGCGCATCCTGCCACCCAGCGGCGCCAGCGTGCCCGAGCGGGCGGCCAGCGCGAGCAGCACCACAGCCGCAAGCGCCACGCGGGCGAAGGCCACGCCGGCCGGGGGCGCTCCGCCGTCGACGGCGACCTTGATGAACAGGTACGGGACGCCCCAGATGCTCGACATCGCCGCGAAGGCGAACCATCCCCTTCGGCTCATGCCATCGAGCAATAACACACGCCGGCACTCCATCGGCGGGCCCCCGTAAGCTCACGCCGTGGACGGCGCCGCGCAGACGCCTCGCGAGGATCAGATCCTGCTCGGCGAGAACCTGGAGCTGCTGAGCGGCTTCGCCGATCGGTCCTTCCAGCTGATCTACATCGACCCGCCGTTCAACACCGGCAGGCGCCAGGAGCGGCGGACGCTGCGGGCCGTGGGCGATCCCGCCGGCGAGCGCACCGGCTTCAAGGGCCGGCGCTACCGCACCGAGCTGCTCGAGCGCTCGAGCTACCGCGACAGCTTCGAGGACTACCTCGACTTCCTGGAGCCGCGGCTGGCCGAGGCCCACCGCCTGCTCGCGGCGGAGGGGACGCTGTACTTCCACATCGACTACCGGGAGGCCCACCACTGCAAGCTGCTGCTGGATGAGGTCTTCGGGCGCGAGTGCTTCCTCAACGAGATCATCTGGGCCTACGACTACGGCGCGCGCACCCGGCGCCGGTGGCCCGCCAAGCACGACACGATCCTGGTCTACGTTCGCGATCCCAATCGCTATCACTTCGACTCCGAGGCGGTGGACCGCGAGCCCTACATGGCCCCGGGGCTCGTCACACCCGAGAAGGCGGCCCGCGGAAAGCTTCCAACCGACGTCTGGTGGCACACGATCGTGCCGACCGCGGGAGCCGAGAAGACCGGCTACCCGACGCAGAAGCCGGAGGGCGTGCTGCGGCGCATCGTGGCCGCCTCGACACGCCCGGGCGACTGGTGCCTGGACTTCTTCGCGGGCTCGGGCACGCTCGGAGCCGTCGCGGCGCGGCTCGGGCGCCGCTATGTCCTGATCGACTCCAATCCGGAGGCCGTGCGTGTGATGCGCGCCCGTCTGGCGGCGATCGAGGCGGCTACGGGCAACGCCACGGCCGGCCTGCCCGCCTAGACTCCCTGCCGCGATGGCCACCTACCACATCGAGTTGCGCAACTTTCCCAGAGTCGAGACCCGCTTCAACCAGACCGGCGAGGAGCTCGGAGCGATCGTTCTGCTCTGGGTCGATAACCGGATCATCGAGATGGACGATGAGAAGTGGGCGCCCTGGGAGTCGACGATCAAGATCATCGAAGGGCCGCCGATCCCGATCGGGGGCCTGTCGCTCGGCCGCGGCTGGAACACCGCACAGCGCGAGGGGACCGACGTGACCGAGCGGGTCCTCGACGAAGCGCGCAAGGCCCTCGCCGACGGCAGCGCCTACGCGCAGCCCGTGGCTGAGCACGACGCGCCCGGGCCGCCGGAGACCGCGCCGGCAGAGGATTATCCGAGCAGGACGGACGAGCCGCCTCCGAGCGACCCCTTCACCGCACCGGCGGTCTCGCCGGAGGATCTCGCGATCGCCGCCGAGCTCGCCGGCGTACTCGGTGGAGAGCCGGCCCGTCTGCTCGCCGCCTGGCGCGCCGTCGCCGCCCGTACCGGCGGCCTCGCGCCGAGCGAGAGCCTCGCGCTGGCCGAACGCGAGCTGCAGCGACAGTCCCCTCCGCAGGGCTGACCCGTCGCTAGACTCTGCTGCGCACCGCCGTGGTGGGCGTAGCTCAGTTGGTAGAGCTCCTGGTTGTGGTCCAGGCGGTCGGGGGTTCGAGTCCCCTCGCTCACCCCTCGCGAAGGCCCGCATGCGCGCTCGCGCCACGGCGATATCGGCGGACCGCGCTGGCCGGCTCAGAATGGGTAGGGAGCGCCAACCGCAGCGGCGGCCAGATACCAGACGCCGAACGCGCAAATGAATCCTCCAACGGGCTTCGCGGGCAGCGCGCCCAAGACACGGCCGAGGCCGGCAGCGACCGCGCCCATCGCCAGCGCGGCGCTGACGGCGAAGACGAGCAGTCCGGCGAGCGCGACGCCGTGATCGGGGATCGCCGCGAGGATCAGCAACCCGATCGCCGCGCTCCCACCCGCGCCGTGTACGACGCCGATCGCATACGCCTCCCGCAGCGACCGCGGCGGGCGATGGGGATGCGCGTGCAGCTCGCCGCGGCGGTGCTGGATCAGGAGTCGCAGGCCGAGCGCGAAGATCATCACCCCGATCAGAGCCTCGATCGTCTGGTGAATGCCCTCGGGCATCGCTGCCGTCCAGAGCACGACGGGAACGCCTAGCGCGAGCACAGTGGTGGCGTGGCCCGCGCCCCAGCTCAACCCGACCAGCGCCGAGCGACGACGCGAGTCTCGCGCCGTCGCCGCGACGGCGGCGAGGTGGTCTGGATCCAGCGGGTGTCTGAGGCCGAGGAGTAGCGCGACCGCCAGAGCGATCAGCGGCCGCCCCGATGCTAGCGATGCGATTTCCTGGTCCAGGCCGAACACGTTGCCTCGGGCACGAAGGCTACGCGCGCCCCGCGGGGGCGCGCCACATCGTCGTCACCGACCGGGCATCGTCGGGGGTCGTGAAGGCCCCCGCCACCTCGAACCCGAGCCTTTCATAGCCGGGGACGTTGCGGGCGTTGCTCGACTCGAGGTAGGCGGCCGCCCGGCGCTCGTCGATCAGAGCGAGGTTCTGCGCGAGGAGCTCCATGCCCAGCCCCTTGCCACGGTGGTCGGGGTGGGTGCCCAGCAGGCTCAGGTAGAAGTGAGGCTCGCCCTCGGGGTGAGCCGCGCCGAACCGGTTCATGAGCTCGGACACCTCGCTGCGGCGCTCGCCCAGAAGCTCGCCGAGCAGGTCCTCGGCCTCGAGCTGCTGCTGGCCGGAGAGCTCCTCCCGGCCCGGCGGGATCCACACCGACGCGGCCGCGAAGTCTCCGCTTACCCACACCCATTCGTGTCCGAGCGCGGCGGCGATCAGGAACCGCCACCAGCTCCCCAGGGCCGCATGGTCGGGAAAGGCCCAGCTCCACAGAGGGTCCTCACGGAAGGCCAGCCAGAGCGTCTCGGTGACCTCTTCGAGATCCGCCTCTCCCGCTACCCGCGCCGGCGCCGCGTTCACAGCCTGGAGCCTAGGCGAGCCGCGCTGCGGGCGACGCCGAGGCGGCGGACGGGCGGCATGGCTCAGCTAGGCTTCGCGGCGTGTCAGACAGGGGGCAAGGCAAGATTGCTCGACTGGGCGCCGGGCACGTCGGGCGCGTCGGGCGGAGCGCCCTGGCCGGCGCGCTCGCGACGCTGGCGATCACCGCCCTGGCGGCCTGCGGGTCCAGCAGCCCGACCACGGCGAGCACGGCCGCGAGCGCCGCCGCCCCGGCGGGCCTCGTCATCAGCGGTCCCGGGCTGCAGACCGGTCCCGGCCCCTGGCCGGCCGAATACGCGCACCTCCCCGAACGCCGCAACGAAATGCACCTGCCACCGGTGGGCAGCGAAAAGTTCCACATCCATGCCGCGCTTCACATCTACAAGGAAGGGCTGCTGCTGGCGGTCCCGGCGCTCGTCGGGATCGCGGTGCAGAAGGGCATCCTGATGAGCCTGCACACACACGACACCAGCGGGATCATCCACATGGAGACGGTCCATCCGTACAAGTTCACCCTCGGCGAGTTCTTCAAGGTCTGGGGGGTGAAGTTGGGTCCGGCGCAGGTCGGAGGCCTCACGGGCCTGGGCGGGAACAAGCTTCACTTCTACGTCAACGGGCACACGCTCGAAGACCCCGCCGCCTACGTGATGCGCAACGGGGACAACTTCTCGATCGGCTACGGCGCCGATTCGAGCTTCCCGCACAGTCCCGGGACGCAGCTGCTGCGCGAAGTCGAGGAAGGCAAGGCGGGCCTCAACTGCTCGGCCACGACGACCTCCAAGGGAGCCAAGAGCTGCATGGTGAAACTCAAGGCCGCCGTCAAGGCCGCGCAGGCCAAATGAGCGGACGGGGGGCCTGACGACGTCGCCGGCCGCCCCCCGAGAGCTGGCGCCGGGCCTCTACCGATGGACGGCCCGCCATCCCGAGTGGCACCCGGGCGCAGTCCAGGGAGATGCCGAGGACTGGGGGCCGGAGGTCGGCTCGATCCTCTATGAAACGCAGGACACGGTCGTGCTGTTCGACCCCTTGCTGCCCGATCAGGAGCGCGAGCGATTCCTCGAGCTGCTCGACGCGATCGTGGCTGGACGGGCCGTCAGCGTGCTCACCACGATCCAGTGGCACCGGCGCGACCGCGAGCAGCTGGCGGAGCGCTACCGGGCGAACAGCTCCCGGGCCTGGAACTTCATCCCGCACGGCGTCGAGGCGCGACCGCTGCGGGGGGCTGGGGAGACGGACTACTGGCTGCCCGGCGCCCGGGCGCTCGTCTTCGGCGACCGGCTGCTCGGAGAGCGCTCGGGTGGCGCGGCCCTCTGCCCGGAATCGTGGCTCGAGGGCGTGCAGGTCGACCGCGCGGGACTGGCCCGGCTGATGCGGCCACTCATCGAGCTCCCCGTGGAGATGTTGCTCCTCTCACATGGCGAACCGGTCCTGCATGATGGGCGGGCGGTCCTCGCGAGGGCGATCTCGGCGGCGGAGGAGCCCTAGCCTCAGCGCTCGAAGACGAGCTTCGTCCAGCCGTCCTCGGTGAGCGCCTCAGGGGCCTGCAGCCAGGGAACGACGGCGCTCGTGACCCGCTCCGGGTGCAGCGCCCCGGACGCGGTCAGCTGCAGCACGTGCGGCATCGCCTCCCGGGCGTTGGCCCGCCCGGTGATGAAGGTGATGCCCTTCGTGTACATCTCGAGCAGGGGCAGAGCCGGGTCCTCGCCGAAGTAGATCGCCGCGCTCGTGCAGATGCCGTCCGGGGCAGTCGAGCGAAGCGCAAGGGCCAGCTTGTCAGGGTCGGAGGAGGCGTCGACGGTGATCGGGAACGGCCCGAGGCGCCTCGGCGCCTCGGCCATCGTCTGGGCGCCGAGCGCTTCGGCCGCCGCCCGCCGCGACTCGTCGGCGTCGACGTAGAGCACCCACTCCGAACCGAGCGCCCGGGCGATGCCCGCCGCGTAGAGCCCGATCGAGCCCGCCGCGGCGCCGCCCACGACCAGCACCGGGGCTCCCGGCTCGCGCTCGAGCTGCGGCCCCACGGTCCGCCAGGCGTCGGCGATGTTGTCCGAGGCGCTCGCCACCCGCGCCGGCTCGAGCCCCTCGGGCAGCGCCACGAGCATGTGCTCGGCGTGGGGGACCGGCACGAGATCCGCGAGGAAGCCGCCCCACTCGCCGACGGCCGGCCCGAAGCCGTAGGTCGACATGAACGGCACGGCCGAGCAGTTCGACGAGCGTCCCCCGAGGCACGCCGGGCACTCCCCGCAGGAGATCTGGAAGGGCACGCTGACCAGCTGGCCCGGGGCCACCGAGGCGACCGCATCGCCCACCTCGACGACCTCCGCCACGCACTCGTGCCCGACCGCGAAGGGCGGCTCGAAGGGCGATCTCCCGGCGACGATCAGCGCGTCGAGATCGCACGTCGCGACCGCCACCGGACGCACCAGCGCGGCCGCATCGGAGAGCAGGCGCGGCTCGGGTGCTTCACGCCACTCGAGCTGTCGCGGTGCGGTGTAGACGAGCTGCTGCATGGGTGCCTCGCTTCCTCGGAGTCTGTAGACCGATCGGTATAATAAGCGGATGGACAGATCGCCGTCGTCCCGGCGGACGAGCGAGGCGCCCGCTTCCCCGCAGGCGGGCGCAGCGACGACGCGCGGCAACGGCCGCTCCTCGCGCCAAGCCTTCCTGGAGGCGACCGGCACGCTCCTGCGCCGGCAGGGTTACGCCGCCACCGGCCTCACCGAGATCGTCGCCCGCAGCGGCGCGCCGCGGGGCTCGCTCTACTTCCACTTCCCGGGCGGCAAGCAGGAGCTGGCGATCGCCGCGATGGAGCACACCGGGGAGCAGCTGCGGGGCGCGATCGCCGGCCTGATGTCCGCTCCGCAGGGCCCCGCCGCCTCGCTGGGCGTGCTGATCGATGCGCTGGCGGGCGGCCTCGAGGCCTCGGGCTATCGCGACGGCTGCCCGATCGCCACGGTCACGCTCGAGACCGCCGCCGGCTCCGAGCCGCTGCGGATCACCGCCCGGCGCGTGTTCGAGACCTGGCTCGCCGAGCTCGAGCGGGCGCTGCGCCGCGCGGGCATGGATGACGAGTCGGCCGCTCGCCGGGCGCTGCTCGTGCTCTCCTCGATCGAGGGCGCGCTGCTGCTCGCGCGGGCGCGGCGCGACACCGCCCCCCTGCAGGCCGTCCGGGCTGAGCTCCTCGCCGTCCTCGCCTAGCCGGGTACGATCGCGCCGGGGCGGGGTTCCACGAGAAGGGGAGAGCGAGCATGCTGAAGGACTTCAAGACGTTTCTGCTCCGGGGGAACGTCGTCGACCTCGCCGTGGGGATCGTCATCGGGGCCGCCTTCGGGGCGGTCGTCACGGCGCTTGTGGCCGATCTCATCACGCCGGTCATCGCCGCCATCATCGGCAAGCCGGACTTCTCCAACCTCACCTTCACGGTCAACGGCAGCGTGTTCAAGTACGGCTCCTTCCTGAACGCACTGATCGCCTTCCTGTCGATCGCCGCGGCCGTGTTCTTCTTCGTGGTCCAGCCGGTCAACGCGCTGATGGCCAGGCACCGGGTCGAGCCCGACGTGGACTCCGAGACGGCTCCCTGCCCGGAATGCCTGAGCGACATCCCGAAGCCCGCGCGGAGGTGCGCCTTCTGCGGCTCGGAGGTGCGGCGGGCGACGGCCGGGTGAGGGTGTGCCCACGATGAACGACCTGGCTGCCTCGCCTCGGCGCGAGCGCTTCGAGAGCTTCGACGGCACCGAGATCGCCTATCAGCAGTGGGGGGAGCGGGGCCCGCTGCCGCCGGTCGTGCTCCACCACGGCTTCGTCGCCGACGCCACGGTCAACTGGGTGTTGCCGGGCGTAGTGGCCGCGCTGCTGGGGGCCGGTCGCGAGGTCCTCGCGCCCGACGCTCGCGGACACGGCCGCTCTGAGAAGCCCCACGAGCCGGAGCGCTACGGCGAGGCGAACATGGCACGTGACCTCGCCGCGCTCGTCACGCGGCTCGACGTCGAGCAGATCGACCTCGCCGGTTACTCGATGGGTGCGATCGTCGCCCTGCTGCACGCCAGCACCGGCGAAGGGGTGCGGCGGCTGGTCGTCGGCGGCGTCGGCTCGGGGGTCGTGGAGTGCGGCGGCGTCGACCGGCGGATCGTCTCCAACGAGTCGATCGAAGCGGCGCTGGCGGCCGAGGGCGAGGACGAGCTGGCGTCCCTCGATCCCGCCGCGGCGGCCTTTCGGAGGCTGGCCGACGGGCTCGACGCGGACCGTCTGGCCCTGCTCGCCCAAGCCGCCTCGATCCACCGTTCGGGGGTCGCGCTCGAGCGGATCGCCGCCCCGACGCTCGTGCTGGCCGGCGAGGGCGATCCGCTCGCGAGCAGGCCGCAGGTGCTGGTCGACGCGATCCCGCACGCCCGGCTCGAGCTGCTCGCTGGTGATCACATGGCCGTCGTCGGCGATCCGCGCTTCGCGGGCTCGATCGTGTCGTTCCTGTCCGCCTGAGCCCGCCGTTTTCGCGCTGCAGCTCCGGGGTAGTGCCCGACCAGTACCACCGACGAGAAGGAGGTCGCGGATGCCGCCGCGGGGCGTGAAGAAATCGAGCAAGCGGGGCCGCCAGTACGAGCACATCAAGGAGTCGGAGAAGAAGCAGGGAGCCTCCACCAAACGCGCCGAGGAGATCGCCGCGAGGACCGTCAACAAGGAACGCGCCCGCAGCGGCGAATCGACGACGAGCTCGCGCAGCTCGACCCGCGGTCGGTCGGCGAGCAGCCGCGGCGGCCAGCGGTCGGGCAAAGCCGCTCCCCGCGGGCGCACCCGCGAGCAGCTCTACAACGAGGCCCGGAAGCTGAACGTGGCAGGGCGCTCGAAGATGAACAAGGGCCAGCTGCAGCGAGCCGTCGACGCGAACAAGGGGTAGGCCACCGCTCGAGCGCCGATCGTCGGCTGCGGCGGCTCAGGCGCCGGCGGCACGTCGGGGCCGGGCACCGGCGGCACGGGCGAGGGACGCGGCACGGGCGGCGCGGGATCCGGGCGCGGAGGCTCCGGGGCGGGGGCTGCTGCTCGTGGTGTCATCGATTGAGCCGTACCCCCGGCCTCGACGCTCAAACATCTGCCTTTCCGCCTGACCGCCGCGTCGCGCTCAGGCCGTCATCGGCACGTGGCCCGGCTGCGCTGCGACCCGGCGCAGCCAGGCCTCGATCGCCCTGTAGGGGGCCATCTCGAAGCCGGCCTCGTGGGCGACATGGGTGTAGGCGTAGAGCGCGATGTCGGCCACTGTGAAGCGCTCCCCGACGAGGAAGGCACGGCGGCCGAGGTAACGCTCCATCGCGTCGAGCGCGGCGTAGCCGCCCGCGCGCCGTGCCTCGATCTCGGCCTCCCCGGGCGGCGCGTCGGCGAAGCGCACCCAGAAGCGCACGACGGCGATGTAGGGCTCGTGGCTGTACTGCTCGAAGAACAGCCACTGCAGCACGCGGGCCCGCTCGAGGCGCTCGGTGGGCAGCAGCTCGGTGCCTTCGGCCAGATAGCAGAGGATCGCGTTCGACTCGGCCAGCGCCTCGCCGTCGTCGAGCACCAGCGTCGGCACCCGCAGGGCCGGGTTCAGGGCGCCGAGCAGCTCGAGGCGGCCGGAGCGGTCGACCACGTCGACCTCCTGCCGCTCGAACGGGATGCCCTGCATGCCGAGCAGCAGTCGCACCTTGTAGCAGTTGCCCGACACGGCGGAGTCGTAGAGGAGCATCGCGGCAGTCTGACATCGGCACTTGACAGGTGACCAAAAGGTCACCTATAGTGGGGACATGGACGAGGTGTTCAAGGCGCTGGCGGACCCGACGCGCCGCGGCCTGCTGGACGAGCTTCACCGCGAGGACGGTCAGACCCTGACCGCCCTCGAGCAGCGGCTGCCGATGACCCGTTTCGGCGTGATGAAGCACCTGCGTGTGCTCGAGGAGGCGGGGCTCGTGACGACCAAACGTCGTGGCCGCGAGAAGCTCCACTTCCTGAACCCCGTCCCGATCCGCCTCGTCCACGACAGGTGGGTGAGCAGGTATGCAGAGCCCTGGGCGGCGACGCTTACAGGGCTGAAGAAGACGATCGAGGAGACGACGATGGAAAAGGTGTTCGAGATCTACATCAAGACGACCCCGGAGCGCCTCTGGCAGGCGATCACGGACCCCGAGCTGCGCCGGCGGTACACGTTCGGCGTGGGGATCGACTCCGACTGGAGCACGGGCTCGAGCTACGAAGCGGTCCACCCTCAGGCGGGAATCCTGATCTCCTCCGGGGAGAACCTCGAGGTGGACCCGCCGCGCCGGCTCGTGCAGAGCTTCAACGCCCGCTGGAGCGAGGACGTCGAGAGCGAGGGCACGTCGCGGGTCACCTGGGAGATCGAGCAGGTAGAGGATTCCTGCCGCCTGCGGGTGGTCCACGACCAGCTGCGCGAGGGCGCCAACGATCAGCTCTACGGCGGCTGGCCGATGATCCTCTCGGGCCTGAAGACCGTGCTCGAGACGGGCGAGGACTTGACGACGCCGGGCTCGCTGATGTACGCCCGGGCGGGGGCCTAGCCTCTCGGATCGTCTTTCCGGCCGGCACATGTGCCGGCCGGGGGACGGCCGCATGCGGCCGTCCCGCTCACGTCGCATGCGACGTGAGCACCCCGGATGACCGCGGAGGCGGCCCTCAGGCCTTCGTGACCTCCGCGGCGGGCCGCGCGAGTGCCTTGGGGGCGGGCAGGAAGCCGGGCAGCTCGAGCTCGATGCGGGCGCCGCCGAGCGCGCCGGGGCCGGCGCGCACGCGGCCGTGGTGGGCCTCGGCGATGGCCTTGACGATCGCCAGCCCGAGGCCCGTGCCGCCGGATGACCGCGCCCGGCCGGAGTCGGTGCGGTGGAAGCGTTCGAACACCAGCTCGCGCTGGTCCTCGGGGATCCCGGGGCCGTCGTCCTGCACTACGAACCGCACCCAGCCGGGGCCGCCGCGCTCGACGTGGAGCAGCACCCGGCCGCTGCCCGGGTCGGTGTGGGCGATCGCGTTGCCGACGAGATTGCGCAGCGCCTGAGCGAGCCGGTCCGGGTCCGCCTGCAGCGTGCCCGCCGGCAGCGGGCCGAGTTCGAAGCGGCGCTTCTCATCGAGCAGCGTGAAGCTGTCCCAGAGGTCGGTCACGAACTGCTCGACCGGAACGCTCTCGATCCGCAGGAAGGCCGTCTGCTCGCTGCGGGCGAGCAGCAACAGGTCATCCACGAGCCTCGTGATCCGCGCCACCTCGGCCTGCACGAGCTGCTCGACCCGCCGGATCTCCTCCGCCGGCGGATGCTCCTGGGCGGCCAGCACCTCGAGCTGACCCTGGATCACGGTCAGCGGCGTTCGCAGCTCGTGCGAGGCGTCGGCCACGAACGCCCGCTGGCCGGCGAAGGCGTCGGCGAGGCGGTCGAGCATGTGGTTGAAGGACTCCGACAGCACCCGTACCTCCCGTGCCCCCTGGTCGGTGTCGTGGATGCGGTGGTGGAGATCCCCGGCGTCCACCTGCGCCGCCACTCCGGCCATGCGGCGCAGCGGCCTGGAGAGGCGCGTGCCGATCACGAGCGCCGCCAGCAGCGCGCCCGCCAGTGCGATCAGGCCCGCCAGGATGAAGGCCCGAGAGACGACATCCTGCGCGCGCGAGACGGTCGCCAGCGGCTCGCCCACGCCCACGGCGACGGTGCGTGCCGGCATCGACCCGCGGGCGGGCACGTGCACCGTCCGCCGCAGCAGCCGCAGCTCGCCCACGTCGGGCATCTGCACCGTCGAGTAGCCCTTGCCTGCGCTCACGAGCCGTCCGGCGAGGTGGTTCTCCGCCGTCTGTTCTGGAGCTGACTCGCCGTCGTCGGGGGTCTGGCGGCTGAACAGCTCGGGCCTGTTGGTGACCGTGCCGCCGCCCGGTAGGAGGACGAACAGCAGCGTCGAGCTAGCGCTGAAGGGCTGCCCGTGGATGTAATTCCTCGCGGTCGTGCGCAGCTCGGCTGTCGACCGCGCTCCCGAGGACGCCAGCGCGCGGCCGAGCTCGTCGGAGTCGCCGGTGATCTCGGTGTCGATCTGGTGGCGCAGCTGGCTGCCCGTGCCCCGGTAGACGGCCACGAAGGTGACCGCCGAGGAGACGATCAGCACGACCGCGACCGATGCCGCCAGGCGCCAGCGAAGCTCGAGCGGCCGCAGGCGGCTAGCGCCCCGCACGACCGAAGCGGTAGCCGACCGACCGCACCGTGTGGATCGGGGCCGGGCTGTCCGGCCGGCCGAGCTTGCGGCGCAGGTAGCCGATGTAAACGTCGACGATGTTCGTTGCCGGGTCGTGCTCGTAGCCCCACACGGCGCTGAGGATCTCCTCGCGGCTCACCACGCGGCCACGATTGCGCAGCAGGTGCACGAGCAGTTCGAACTCGGTGCTCGACAGTGCCACGGGGACGCCGGCACGGGTCACCTTGCGCGTCAGCAGGTCGAGCTCGACGTCCTCGCCCTGCAGCCGCGTCGTCGTCCCGAGGGCGACCGTCCGCAGCTGCGCTCTGATCCGCGCCGAGAGCTCGGCCAGCGAGAACGGCTTGACCAGATAGTCGACCGCGCCCGCGTCGAGGCCGGCCACGCGGTCCTCGACCTCGCCCTTGGCGGTCAGCACGATGACAGGGACCTCGGGCTTGGAAGAGCGCAGGGTCGCCAGCACCTCCATGCCCCCGCGGCCCGGCAGCATCAGGTCCAGCACCACCACGTCCACGCTCTCCCGCAGGGCGTGTTCCTCGCCGCGGATGCCGTCCGTCTCGCTCCGCACCCGGAAGCCCTCGGCCTCCAGGCCCCGCCGCACGAAGTCGACGATGCCCGGTTCGTCCTCGATCAGAAGGACCTCGGCGCCCGCCGCCTCCTCGCCGGCGCCCGGTCCCGGCGAGCTCTGCTCGGCGGTAGGAGTCATCGCGCTCAGGATACGGGCAGCGGCCCGGGCGAAGCGCCCCTTGACCGCCGGAGCGCCGAATCCAAGAGGCTTCTCATCCGGTGGTTACTGGCGTCTTACCCGAGATGCCGACACTGAGTGGGAGAATGGCCGAGCAAGGACAAGCGCACCGCGCCGTCGAGTTGACGGCCGCGCAGGCCGCCCCCTCCGCCTCGCCACGCTCGCAGGCCGCCCAGGCAGCGGCCGGGGTGGGCGCGCGGCGGCGCAGCCCGTTCGCCGGTGGCACCGACGGCAACGAGCGTCTCACCGTGCAGACGGGAGCCGTGCTGATCGTGCTGCTCGCCGTGCTCGGCGTCACGATCCTGCGAATCGGCCAGCTGACCTGGCTGCACCTGTTCCTCGGCCTGCTGCTGATCGGGCCGGTGGCCCTGAAGATCGCCAGCACCGGCTACCGCTTCGTTCGCTACTACACCGGCGATCCGGCCTACCTGGGCAAGGGCCCGCCCCCCGCCTTCCTGCGGATGCTCGGGCCGGTGGTCGTGCTCAGCACCCTCGGCGTGTTCGCCACCGGCGTCGTGCTGCTCGCCCTCGGCCCCGCCTCGCGGTCGACCTGGCTGCTGCTCCACAAGGTCTTCTTCTTCGCCTGGCTGGCTGCCACCGCGCTGCACGTGCTCGGCCACCTTCCGGAGATCCGACGCGGCCTGATCGCCCCGCGCGAGGACCGCGAGCGGATCCTCGCGGCGGCGGGAACCCCTGTCAGGCCGTCGCCCGGCGCTCGCCTGTCACTCGCCGGCTACACGATGGCTGCGCGCGCCGCCGGCGGCCCGGGACGCGCCGCCGCCCTCGGCCTCGCCCTCCTCGGCGGCCTCGTCCTGGCGCTCGCGCTGAGGAGCGATTTCGGCCCCTGGCTGCACTACCACCGCTCATTCCACGATCATTGAGGTGCACGAACAGGTGAAGACCATCCACCGCAACGACACAGTCCACACGCCCCGCGCCCGCGACGCCGCCCTGCGGCGGCTCGGCCGCATGAACCGCTGGCTGATCGCCGGCACCGCCGTCCTCACCGGCGTGCTGACCGATGTGGCGGCCAACGCCTTCCCCGGCCACACCGCCCACACGGGCACGACCGGTTCGCGCACGCGCTCCAAGCACAAGCCCTTGGCGCCGCCCGCGAAAGCGCCGGCTCCGGAAACGACGGCAACCCAGGCCACGCCCGCGCCGGCGGAATCCTCGGAATCCTCGGAATCCTCGCCACCCGCCGAATCGCAGGCCGCCGAATCGGCGCCGGAACCGGCCCAGGAAGCAGCGCCCGAACCGGCGCCCGCCGAAGAAACGCCCGCCCCGGAAGCACAGGAAGCGGCTCCGCCGGTCGAAGAACCGTCCGAACCGGTCGTCTCCGGCGGCTCCTGAGCAGCCCCGGCCAGTGGGCCGCCGGACGACGCCGCCCGTCGAGACGCCTCAGCGGCGATAGACGGCGAAGAAGTCGCGGTCGTCCGGCGTCAGGTAGCGCGAGGCGGGACGTTCCGTTTCGGCCAGCAGCTTCGCGGGGCGCATGGCGCCCGGGGCCGCATAGGTGTTGAAGCTGATCCAGTAGGAGTTGATGTCGAGCTCCATCGCCCGCACCGCGCCCGCGTGCCTGAGCACCCGCGCGAGGCTGCCGACCGTCTGGTCGTTGGCCGCCGCGAAGAGGAGGTTGCCGTGGGCGTCCACGCCCAGCCCCGAGCGCCAGACCTGCACGGCATTGCCCACCGTCGCCCCCCATTCCGAGCTGTTGGAGAGCCGCGGGCTGGACGCCGAGTTGGACACGATCAACGGCAGGTTCTGGCGCGCGAACACGACGTTCGGGCCGACCCGCGGGCCACCCTGCCATGCGCGCACGTCGTAGTGGCCGTCGGTGTAGCGGATGAACGTCGCCTGGCCGTCGCGCATCGGCGCGTAGGTGTGGCCGTTGGCCGCCCACCCGCCGTGCGAGTCGCTGAGCTTGAAGCCGCTGTTGAAGGTGGCGAGCAGCTGGGCCCGCTTCGCGGTGGGGACGTCCATCGCGCCCCGTGAGGGAAGCTGCACCGCCGGCTCCTGGCGGCCGGCGATCAGCGACACGGTCGTGTTCGACGTGTTGATCCACGCCACTCCCGCCACCAGCCGGGGATATTCGGCCGGGTCGCTGCGGAAGGTCGTCACCAGCAGTGGCGGGTCGTTTCGGCTCTCGTGTTCGAGCGTCCCGCTCCACATCCCCTCGCCGGGCAGTGCCGGGCTCGTCAGCGGCGCGATCCGGGGTGGCCGGTCGACCACCGCCGCGCCGGCCGCGGCCGCCGCCGCCCGCTGGGCCTGGCTCGAACCGACGCCCACTCGCGGCAGGGCCCTCAGCGCCGGGCCGCCCTTGGCCGGGGCGGTCAGCGAGTAGTAGATCGACTCCACCTTGGCCACCAGCCCGGCGGCGCCGTGGTCGCGCAGCCACTCCACCGAGCGGATCCCCATGCTCGAGTTCGACGGTTGGAGCAGGGCGATCGCAAAGGACACGCAGGCCGGCAGCAGCACGAGCAGCGCGGCCGTCGCGAGCACACGCCGGATGCGGCGCGCCGCGGCGGGGGAGCCGATCGTGACCGGCGGCCTCTGGGGAACGCCGCCCGCGTGGCCGTGGGCAGCCGCGGAGTCCATCGCCGCATCGTGGCAGACGCCCGCCGCCCGTCCGGCCGAAAAGCGCCTGCGTAAGAGCATTTTCACCAGATCCCTATGCCGCCCTGAGCTATCCGTGGTGCCATGTCCTCAGACGTGGGAACGCCGCTCGACCAATCCATGCCCGCACCCGCCGATGTGGTGGAGCGCCTGGACCCCGATCGGCGCCCCCGAACGGCCCGCCTCGCGGGCACCGCCGCAGCCCTCGTCCGCGCCTGCAGGCCGAGGCAGTGGGTCAAGAACCTGCTCGTACTCGCCGCGCCCGGCGCGGCCGGCATCCTCACGCACCCCGAGGTCCCAGGGCGGCTCGCCGTCACCTTCGTCGCCTTCTGCGCCCTCTCGAGCTCGACCTACCTGCTCAACGACCTGCACGATCGCCGTGAGGATCGCGCCAACCCGCGCCGCCGCGATCGGCCGATCGCCTCGGGCGCGGTCTCGCCCACGCTCGCCCTCCTCACGGCGGTGGCGCTGGCCGCGGGCGGGCTCGGGCTCGCCTTCGTCGTGCGACCCGAGCTGGCGGCCGTCGGCCTGGCCTATCTGCTGTTGACCGGCAGCTACACGCTGTGGTGGCGCGGCGTGGCCGTCGCCGACATCGCCGCTATCTCCTGCGGCTTCATCCTGCGGGCGCTCGCCGGGGGCGTCGCCACCGACATCACCGTCTCACGGTGGTTCCTTCTCGTCACCTCCTTCGGCGCCCTCTTCGTCGTCGCCGGCAAGCGTTACGCGGAGCTGCGCGCCGCCGGCGGGAATCCCGAGCGCGCCTCCCTCGCCCAGTACTCCGAGCGCTACCTGCAGTTCGTGATCGGGCTCGCGGCGACCGTCGCGACGACCGCCTACTGCCTGTGGGCCTTCCAACGCTCCCATCAGCAGCGGCTCTCCTGGTATGAGCTGACGGTGATCCCGTTCGTGCTCTGGTTGCTCCGCTACGCCCTGCTGCTCGAGCAGGGTGACGGCGAATCGCCCGAGAAGCTCGTCTTCTCCGACCGCTTCCTGCTGACCGTCAGCGCCGCCTGGCTGGCGCTGTTCATCTCCGGGGTCTATGTCGCCGGTTGACCTCAGGCAGGCACCGCCGCCGCTCGGCGCCGCGCAGGCCGAGCTCAGCGGCTGGGGGCGGACGAACCCGGTCCGCGCGATGCTGGTGCGCCCCGGCGACGCCGAGCAGGTGGCCGTGCTCCTCGCCGGCGAGCCCCCGGCCCGCGGCATGATCCCGCGGGGCGCCGGCCGCAGCTACGGTGACGCCGCCCAGAACGACGCCGGGACCGTGCTCGACATGACCGCCCTGAGCGGCGTCGCCGCGCTTGACTCGCGCACCGGCGAGGTCAGGGTGGCAGCCGGGACGAGGTTCGCCGAGCTGCTGGAGTTCCTCGCCGGGCACGGCCTGACCCTGCCCGTGATGCCCGGCACGGCGCATCTGACCGTCGGGGGGGCGATCGCCGCCGACGTGCACGGCAAGAACCACCCCCACGCCGGGAGCTTCGCCCGCCAGGTGCCCTCGTTCGCCCTCTGCACGCCCGCGGAGGGCGAGATCGAGGTCACACCGGAGAGCGAGCCGGAGCTGTTCGCGGCGACGCTCGGCGGCATGGGCCTGACCGGGATCATCACGGCGGCCACCCTGCGCACGACCGTGCTCCGCGAGCCGATCGCCCTCGCCGAGATCGACAAGGTCGAAACGCTGGAGGAGGCCGTCGAGCTGATGCGCGCCGGCGAGCACACGCACGCGATTGCCTGGCTCGACCTGATGGCGCGCGGACGAGGGTTCGCTCGTGGTGTGGTCAACCGCTCGCGCGAAGGTGAGCCCGCGGCCGAGCCGGGCCGTCTCGGGCTGGCCGCCGAGCACGCCGGTGTGGCGGCTCGGCTTCCCTCCGTCGTGCTGCGGCCCTCCAGCGCCCGCGCCTTCAACCGCCTGCACTGGCTGCGCAGCCCGCGCCGCGCGCGCGAGCATCCGATGGGCATCGAGGCCGCCCTGTTCCCGCTCGACGCGGTCGGCGCCTGGAACCGGCTGTACGGGCGGCGGGGATTGATCCAGTACCAGTTCGCCGTCCCCGATGGCGAGGAGTGGACGCTCCGCTGCATCTTGGAGATGCTCCGGGCCCAGGGGCTGCCGATGTACCTCGCCACCCTGAAGCGCTTCGGCCCCGGCAGCGGGGGCATGCTCTCCTTCCCCCTCGCGGGATGGACGATCGCGATCGACATCCCGGCCGGGGCCCACGGGCTCGCCGCGGCGCTCGACCGCGCGGATCTGCTCGTGGCCTCCGCCGGCGGGCGCGTGTATCTCGCCAAGGACGCCCGCATGAGCCCGGAGATGCTCTCCGGCATGTACCCGGCGCTGCCGCGGTTCCTCGACGTGCGGGCCCGCCTCGACCCGCACGAGACGCTGCGCTCGGATCTCTCACGGCGGCTGGGGCTGACGCGATGAGCCGCCGCACCCCGGCGTCCGCGACGGCGGCGCCGCCGCCACGGCGAGTGCTCGTGATCGGCGGCAGCTCGGAGATCGCCAATGCGATCGCCCTCGAGCTCGTCGGCGAGGGCGCTCGCGAGTTCGTCCTTGCCGGCCGCGACGCCGCGGCGCTCGGGCGCTCCGCTGCGACGCTGATCGCCCGCGGGGCGGAGCGCGTCGAGACCGTGATGCTCGACGCGTCCCGGACCTTCGGCCACGCGGCGGCGCTGCAGAGCGCCGCCTCGACGCTCGGCGGCATCGACGTGGCGGTGCTCGCGATCGGCGTGCTCGGCGCGCGCGGCGGCCTGCCCGATGACATCCCCGCAGCGATCGAGGTGCTGCGGGTCAACACCGTCGGCGCCGGCTCGCTGCTGATGGAGACGGCCCGCCTGCTCCGGGACCAGGGCAGCGGCACGATCATCGTCCTCTCATCCGTGGCAGCCGAGCGCCCGCGTGCCGCCAACGCCGTCTACGGCGCCTCGAAGGCCGGGCTCGACGCGCTCGCCCAGGCGCTCGACGACGACCTCGCGGGGAGCGGCGTCCGGGTGATGGTGGTGCGTCCCGGCTTCGTGCGGACGCGGATGACCGAGGGCCTGCCAGCTGCCCCCTTCGCGACCAGCGCCGAGGCAGTCGCGCGGCGCACGGTCGGCGGCCTGCGCCGCCGCTCGCCCACCGTGTGGGCGCCAGCGATCCTGCGCTGGGTGATGCTCGCCGTGCGGCTGCTGCCGCGAGCGGTGCTGCGGAGGATTCCCGCATGAGCCACCAGCTCCCCCTCGACGCCGACGAGCTCCCGGCCTCCGAGCAGCGCCTCTACGACACGCGCGCGGCCTCGTTGCAACGGCGGCGGGTCGCCGCTTCGCGGGTCCGCCGCCGGCGGCTCCTGACGGCGGATCTGGGCGCCGGCGCGGCGCTCGCGCTGTTCGGGCTGATCGTCGCCCCCGGGCTCGCGATCCTCGCCCTCGCCGGACTGGCGGTGCTCGCGCTCTGCGTGATCTGGATGGCGGGCGAACGGCTGCTGAGGCGCCGCGCACGCCGCGCACGTCTAGCTCGCCGCCCCGGCCGCGCGGTCATCCGGCGCACCCCGCCGACTGTCCCTGGGAGGCGAGATGGCCGCTAGACCCCTCGCCACCGCTCGCTGGCAGGCCCTGGGCACGACGGCTCTCGTGCGTGTTCCCGAGCCCTGGCAGCTCGAGCCGGCGATCGTCGCCGTCCGCGGCACTCTCGACCGCTTCGACCGTGCCTGCAGCAGGTTCCGCCCGGACTCGGATCTGAGCCGAGTCAACTCCCGTGCGGGCCGGCCCGTGAGGGTGTCCCCGCTGCTGCTCAGAGCCGTCGAGGTCGCCCTGCGCGGCGCGGAGCTGAGCGACGGCATGCTCGACCCCTGCCTGGGGCGCTCGCTCGAGCAGGCGGGCTACGACCGCGACTGGGAGCTCGTGCGTGACCGGGAAGGCGCCGGAGAGGCTCCGGGCGTGGCCGGCGGACAGCCGGCTGCTCCCCGCCTGGTGGCGCGAAGGCGCGCCGCCTGGCGGCTCCTCGCCGTCGACCGCGCCGAGGGGACGATCAGGGTACCCGCGGGCAGCAAGCTCGATCTCGGGGCGACCGCCAAAGCGCTCGCGGCCGACATGGCCTGCGCGGCCGTAGGGGACATGCACGGGCACGGCGTGCTCGTCGCGCTCGGCGGCGATCTCGCCGCCGCCGGCGAGCCTCCGGCCGGCGGCTGGCGGGTGCACGTCACCGACGACCATCGCGCGGGCGCGCGGGCCCCGGGCCAGCGCGTTGCGATCGAGGACGGAGGCCTGGCCACCTCGAGCACCGTCACCCGCCGCTGGCGGCGCGGCGGCGAGTCGATGCACCACATCATCGACCCGGTCACGGGCCGTCCGGCGGTGACGCGCTGGCGCACCGTCAGCGTGGCCGCGGCGAACTGCACGGATGCGAACATCGCCAGCACCACCGCGCTGCTACACGACGGCGAGGCGATCGGCTGGCTGGAACGGCGGGGCCTGCCCGCCCGCCTGGTCGAACTGGACGGCACCGTCCACACGGTCGCCGGCTGGCCCGCCGGTGAGCGAGAGCGGCCCGTGGAGGTGGGCCGATGACCGCCCTGGCCGCCAGCGTGGGTCCCAGCGCGTACTGGTATCTGACCCGCTCGACGGGGGCGGTCGCGATGGTCCTGCTGACGCTCACCGTCGCCCTGGGCGTCGCCGACGTGCGGCGCTATGCCTCCGAGCGCTGGCCTCGCTTCCTGATCGACGGCCTGCACCGGAACTTCGCCCTGCTGACGATCGTGTTCCTGGTGCTGCACATCCTCACCTCGGTGCTCGACAGCTTCGCCCCGATCGGGTTGTTCGACGCGGTGATCCCCTTCGCAGGCTCCTACCGGCCCTTCTGGCTCGGGCTCGGCGCTATCTCCTTCGACCTGCTGCTGGCCGTGACGATCACGAGCCTGCTGCGTCGCCGCGTCGGATACAACGCCTGGCGGGCGGTCCACTGGCTCTCCTACGCCTCCTGGCCGATCGCGCTGCTCCACGGATTCGGCACCGGCAGCGACGTCAAGGACACCTGGCTGATGGGTCTCAGCCTCGCCTGCCTGGCGGTCGTCCTGATCAGCGTGATCGTGCGGGTCGCGGCCGGTTGGCCGGGCGCGCTGCGCACCCGCGGCGCAGCGCTGGCGACGACCGCGGCCTTCGCCCTGTTCCTGGCGCTGTGGCTACCCGGCGGTCCGCTCGGCTCAGAATGGGCGCGGCGCTCGGGCACGCCCGAATCGCTGCTGCATCCCTCGAAGGCCAAGAAGGCCGGAAAGGCCTCACGGTGACGGGCCCGAACGAAGCCAGGCGACTGCCCCGCCTGCTGGCGGGCGTCACGGCCGAGGGGCCGCTCGACCTCGACGCCCACCTCGCCGTCCACGGCCGTCCGCCCGCGCAGGCGAAGCCCAGACGCGGGCAGGCGGGTGGCCTCGTCGACGAGATCGAACAGTCCGGCCTGCGGGGCCGCGGCGGCGCGGGCTTCCCGACGGCGCTGAAGCTCCATGCGGTGGCCGGCGCGCGAGGGCGCGGCAGGACCGTGGTCGTCAACGCCACCGAGGGGGAGCCCGCCAGCGAGAAGGACCGCACGCTGCTCGGCACGGTGCCCCACCTCGTGCTCGACGGCGCCATGCTCGCCGCACAGGCGGTTTCCGCAGGCGAGGTGATCGTCTGCGTATCCGATGCCTCGCCCCCCTCGCTGCGGGCCGTCACGGCTGCGATCTCAGAACGGCGCCGGCTGCCGGGCGAGCCTGCGATGCGCCTCTCGGCCGTACCGGAGGGCTACGTCTGCGGCCAGGAGTCGGCGCTGGTCAGCCACCTCAACGGCGGGCCCGCCAAGCCGCTGTTCACGCCGCCGATGATCTTCGAGCGTGGGGTGGCAGGCCGCCCGACGCTCCTCAGCAACGCCGAGACCTTCGCCCACATCGCCCTGATCGCCCGCCATGGGGCCGACTGGTTTCGGATGCTGGGCACCGCCGAGCACCCCGGGTCGGCGCTCGTCACGCTCTCCGGCCCGGTCTCCTACCCGGGTGTTTACGAGATCGAGCACGGAGCCACCCTTCGCTCGCTCGTCGACGCCGCGGGCGGCCTGATGGAGCCGGTCCGGGCGATCCTCGTGGGTGGTTATGCCGGCACCTGGATCGACGGCGCCGCGCTGGATGAGATGACCCTCGACGACGGCTGGCTGGTCCCCCGTCAGGCCTCGACGGGCGCCGGCGTGATCGCCCTGCTGGGCGAGCGCTCCTGCGGCGTCTTCGAGACGGTCCGCGTGGCTCGCTGGCTCGCGGCGGAGAGCGCCGGCCAATGCGGTCCCTGCGTGCACGGCCTGGTGGCGATCGCGACACAGCTCGAACGGCTCGCGTGGGGCGGCGAAGCGGGCGCCGAGCAGGAGGTCCTCAGACTCGCCTCGGTGATCCGCGGCCGGGGCGCCTGCCGGCATCCCGACGGCACATTGCGCTTCGTCGCCAGCGCGCTGCAGGTGTTCGCCGAGGAGTGGGCCGACCACGCCCGCCACGGCGCCTGCGAGTCCTGCGGCGGCGAACCGGCGTTGCCGCTGCCGGGCGCCGCGCCGCGCCGCGCCGAGCGCCCGGAGGGCGCGATCGCATGAACAGGCACGTCCGCGTCAATCCGATCGCCTGCGAGGCGCACGGCATGTGCGCGGAGCTGCTGCCGGAGCTGATCGAGCTCGACGAGTGGGGCTACCCGATCGTCGACGGCAAGCCGCTCTCCGGCGAGCTCCTCGCCTACGCCGAGCGCGCCGCCGCAGCCTGCCCGACCTTCGCGCTGCTGATCGACCGGCGCAAAGCGCCCCCGGCGCCGCCCCGTCGCGAGCATCGCGGAGGCGTGCGCAACGTTCGACGCCGCGTGCCCCGCCTGCCGCACGAGCCGCGGACCTGATCCGCGCGTCGCCGGCGGGGGCGCCGGCCGAGTCGCGGCGCCCGCCGGCCCCCGGCCCGCGATGATGTCCGCTCAGGATGCTCTTCCGGCAGATAACCCACGACGACCTCGGCTGCGCCTCATACCTGATCGGTGACGAGCGCGCCGGCCTCGCCGCGGTCGTCGATCCGCGCTTTCAGATCGACGAGTACCTCGAGCTCGCCCGCTACCGCGGGGTGACGATCGCGCACGTGCTGGAGACGCACAACCACGCCGATCACGTCTCTGGGCACGGCCGCCTCGTCGCCGCCACCGGCGCCCGCATCCACGTTCACCGGCTGGCCGCCCCCGAGTACCCCCACGAGCCGATCGAGGACGGCTGGGAGCTGCGGCTCGGCGCGCTGCTGGTGCGGGCGGTGCACACGCCCGGACATCGGCCGGAGCACACCGCCTTCGTGCTGATCGACAGCGAGCGCGGAGCAGAGCCGTGGGCGGTGCTGAGCGGCGACAGCCTGTTCGTCGGCGATGTCGCCCGCACCGACCTGGCCGTGGAGAGCGCCGAGGGCGCCCGCCAGATCTTCCGCTCCGTGCACGAGCGGCTGCTGGGCCTGCCCGACGAGACAGAGCTGTGGCCGGCGCATCTCGGCGGCTCGATGTGCGGCGGGGCAGACATGAACCTGAAGATCTGCTCGACGATCGGCTTCGAGCGCCATCACAACCCGACGCTCGCGATCGCCTCCGAGACGGAGTTCGTGCGGCAGGCGCTCGAGCGGCTCGGCCCGCAGCCGCCGAACTTCGAGAAGATCGTCGCGATCAACCGTGGCCCGCTGGTCACGAGCGGCGTGGAGACCCCGGCCCTGTACTCGCATCAGGTCGAGCTCAAGCGCGCCGAGGGTGCGCTCCTGATCGATGTTCGCACGGACCTGCAGTTCGACGACGTGCACATCGAGGGCTCGGTCTGCATCCCGTCCTTCAGCCCCGGCTTCGGCTCGAAGCTCGCCTGGATCGCCGACCACGACCGCGAGGTGGTGTTCATCGGCCGCGACGATGCCGACGGCAGGCGCGCCGCCCAACTTGCCCTTTCGGTCGGCGTGCGCAACGTCGCCGGGCTGCTGGCGGGTGGCATGACCAACTGGCGACAGGAAGGCAACGCCGTGGCCCGCACCGAGCGTCTCGCCGCCGACGAGCTGCCGGCGCGGATGGCGCGCGAGCCGGAGCTGCAGCTGCTCGATGTGCGCGAGCGTGACGAATGGGACGCCGGGCACGTTCAGGGCTCGGTGTGGATGCCCTGGCACGACATCGATTCGCTCCCGCGGGGGCTCGACCCGGAGCGGCCGATCGCGGTCGCCTGCGCCGCCGGCAAGCGCTCGGCGACGGCCGCGAGCCTGCTGAAGCTGCACGGCGCCCGCGAGGTGATCCACGTCACCGACGGCGGCATCCCCCGGCTCGCCGAGCACGGCGTCGAGCTGGTCGCGGGCGATGCTCGCCCGGCGCCGCTCTAAGCCGACGGCCGGCGCGTCATCTACCCGGCGATCCGGGCGACGCCGTTGACGTCCTCGCCGGCGACGAGGAAGAACTCGCCGCTCGAGCCGGCGATGCGGCTGTCGCGGTAGGGGCGGTACTCATCGCTGGCGTAGAACGTCTCGGCGGCCTGCTTGGAGGGCCACTCGATCAGCAGGAAGATCTGCCGCGCCTCCCGCGCTCCCTCGATCCTCTCCACCTGCGGCGTGCGGGCGAGGTAGCGCCCGCCGTGGGCTTCCACGATCCGGGTCGTGTTCTCCACGTACGCGCCGATCCAGGCCGGGTCGGTGATGTCCAGCTCCGCGATCGCGTAGTACCTCATCGCGTACTCCCTTCGGGGTCCGGGCCGGGCGACGTGAGCGAGGCGTAGGCGTCCGGGCGGCGGGTGGTCAGGAACGGGAACAGCTCGAGCCAGTCGCGACGTTGATCCAGGTCGAGGTCGGCGAGCAGGACGGCCGCCTCGTCGCGGGGAGCCTGGACGAGGACGCGGCCGTAGGGGTCGCAGATGAACGACGAGCCGTAGAAGCGCAGCGGCGGCTCCTCGCCGGTGCGGTTGACGGCGATCATGAAGGTGCCGTTGGCGATCGCGTTGCCGACGATCACGCGCTCCCAGAGCGGCTCGGTGTCGAACCCCGGATGGTCCGGCTCGGAACCGATCGCGGTGGGGTAGACGAGCACGTCGGCGCCGCGCAGGCTGTATGCGCGAGCGAGCTCCGGGAACCACTGGTCCCAGCAGGTCGGCAGGCCGACCTGGGCCTCGCCGATCCGCAGCAGCGTGAAGGCGTCCGGGCCGGCCGGCCCGGGGCGGAAGTAGCGGTCCTCGTGGTAGCCGGTCGTGACCGGGATGTGGAGCTTGCGCGTGCGCGCGAGCAGCTCCCCGTCGGGAGCCACGACGATCGCCGTGTTGTAGCCGAGGCCGTCCTCCTGCTCGGCGCGCTCGTAGAGGGAGGCGTGCACGTGCGCCCCCGTCTCCCGGGCCATGCGCGCGGCGAAGCTGTGGGTCGGGCCGCCCGGCAGCGGCTCGGGCTCGGCGCCGCCGGGCCGCGGGCCGGCGGCGTCCACGGCGAAGTAGGGCGAGAGCGTCAGCTCCTGCAGGCAGACGAGCCTCGCGCCATTGGACGCCGCGAGGCGGATGCCCGCGGCGAGCGCCTGCTCGTGCTCCTCGCGGTCCGGATGCCAGCGATCCTGGACGGCGCCGACCCGCAGCGAGGAGCGCTGGGGCGGGCGGGTGCGGGCCGGAGAGTCGAGCAGCCCGTCGGCTGCGAGCAGTCGGATCGGCTCGGCCATGAGGTGACTCTAGGCGCTTCTGTGATGATCAGGCCATGACGGTGACCCTCGCCTCGACGCCGGCCGCCGACGGCTATCGGATGCCTGCGGAGTGGGAGCCCCACGCGGGCTGCTGGATGGCCTGGCCGCACCGTCACGACAACTGGCGCGAGCAGGCCGGGCCTGCGCAGCGGGCCTTCGCGGCGGTCGCAGCGGCGATCGCCGAGTCCGAGCCCGTGAGCGTCGCAGCTGCCCCCGCCCAGCTCGAGAGCGCCCACGAGCTGCTGCCGGCCTCGGTGCGGGTGGTCGAGCTGCCCAGCGACGACGCCTGGATGCGCGACATCGGTCCCAGCTTCCTCCTCGGCGCCGGGGGCGGCCTGCGAGGCGTGGACTGGCGCTTCAACGCTTGGGGTGGGCTGTACGAGCACTGGGAGCGCGACGAAGCCGCCGCCGCCCGCGTGCTCGAGATCGAAGGGGCCGATCGCTACCGCGCACCGCTCGTGCTCGAGGGCGGCTCGATCCACGTCGACGGCGAGGGGACCGTCCTCACGACCGAACAGTGCCTGCTGAACCCGAATCGCAACCCCGATCTCGGCCGCGGCGAGATCGAGCGCCTGCTCTGCGAGTACCTCGGCGTGAGCCGTGTGATCTGGCTCGGCGACGGGCTGCCGGGCGACGAGACCGACGGACACGTCGACAACCTCGCCTGCTTCATCGCCCCCGGGGTCGTGCTGCTGACCGAGAGCGACGACCGCGACGGGGAGCTCAACGAGGTCTGCGCGGACGCGCGCCGCCGCCTGGAGAGCGCGACGGACGCCCGCGGCCGCACGCTGCAGGTGATCGGGATCCCGGCTCCCGGGGAGCTCACGATCGAGCCGCAGGAGGCAGCGGGGGTCAGCGGCGTCCAGGGCACCCACCCGCGCCGCGCGGGCGACCGCATGGCCGCCTCCTACGTGAACTTCTACCCTGCCAACGACCGCGTCGTGTTCCCGCTGCTGGACCCGGACCGAGACGGGCAGGCTGCGACCGTGCTGGGCGCCTGCTTCCCGGGACGCGAGGTGGTCGGCGTCGGCGGCCGCGAGATCCTGCTCGGCGGCGGCGACATCCACTGCATCACCCAGCAGGTGCCGCGGCCGGTCCGGGCCGCCCCCGCAGCGCGCGGGGAGGACTAGGCGGCGTCGACCGGCTCGTCCAGGGTGCCGATGCCGAGGGCGCTGGCCAGCTCGCCCGCGAGCTCGACGACGTCCGGCCACTCCATCGACGCTCCGCGCAGGCTCGCGAGCCCCTGTACGGCCGACAGCCTGCTGCGCCGGAACTCGCAGCGCTCGATGCGGGCGCCGCGAAAATCGGCCGCTGTGAGATCGCAACGGTGGAAGCGCACCGACTCGAGGTGCGCATCCATGAAGCTCGACTCCACCAGCAGGCAGTCCTCGAACGTCACTCGGCTGAGGTGCGAAGCGGCGAACACAGTGAGGTCGGCCCGGCAGTCACGGACGGTCACATCGAGGAGGTTGGACTCCAGCAGCGAGAGACCCGTGAGGCGGCTGTCGGCGATCTCGCTGCGTGTCACGCCCGCCCCCCTCGCGAACAGGTTGGCGAGGTTGCAGTGCTGCAGCGAGCAGTCGAGCAGCCGCAGCGACTCGAGGCGCGAGGCGGACAGGTCACAGTCGACGAGACGAGCCGCCTCGACCTTCACGCCGCGCGCATCCTGGTCGCTCAGGGTGAGCGCGCTCAGCTCGACCTCGCTGAGGATCTCGTCGTGGCGCAGCGAGGCGACGCGCTCGAGGGTCGTCTCCTCGGGCAGGCGCGGGGCGCGCGGAGAGGGCGCCGGATCTCCCATCAGGCGAAGAAAACCAGATCTGCGCCGGGCGGGCTAGCGCGGGTCGGCCGCGCTGCTCTGGGGGTCGATCAGGATCTTCGCGTGGCGCTCGGGATCGCCCAGCGCCGAGAACGCCGCGGCGACGCCATCGAGGCCCACCGTGCCGGTGATCATCGGACGGGGATCGACCACGCCCTCGGCCAGCATCCGCAAGGTGTCGTGGAACTCGAGCGGCGTGTAGCCGACCACGAACCGCAGGTCGATCTCCTTGTTGATGGCCATCGCCGGCGTGATCTTGTCGGGCCCGACGCAGACGCCGACGACCACCACGCGCGAGAACAGCGGCGCGCCGTCGACGATCGAGTCGATCACGCCCGGCACGCCGACGCACTCGAAGATCACCGGGTGCTTCGGCTTCGCTCCGAGCGCCTCGCCGAGCCGCCAGGCGTGCCACCAGCCGAACGGCAGCCGCCCGAGCTTCTCGCGCGTGCCGACCGCCAGCTCCAGGGCGGCGGGCATCGTGTTGAGGTGATCGCCGCTGCCGGCGGCCGTGAAGGGCGAGCGCTCGCCGGGATCGATCACGACGTCGGCGCCGCAGGCGGTGGCGAGCGAGCGCCGGCCGGGGGAGGGGTCGCTGGCGATGACCGTGCGCACTCCCCGGGCCTTCAGCAGCAGGATCACCGACAGCCCGACCGGGCCGCAGCCGATCACGATCGCCACCGTGCGCTTGCCGACCTCGCCGCGACGGACGGCGTGCAAGGCGACCGCCATCGGCTCGGTCAGCGCCGCCACATCGGGGCCCAGGCCGTTGGGGACGGGCATCATCATCGACTCCTGGACGAGCAGCTCCTCGGCGTACGCCCCCGGGGCGTGCTCGGAGAGGCCGATCGTGTCGATCGCGCCCGGCGAGCGCAGCAGCGGCAGCGCGACGACGCTCGCGCCCTCCGCCACCTCGCGCTTGCAGCCCGGGCCGTGCTCGGCGACCTGCCCGCAGAACTCGTGCCCGAAGACGATCTGCTGCTCGGAGCGGGCGAAGCGGTCGTAGCCGATCCGCGCCGCCAGCCCGGCCCACTCGTCGCAGCCGTGGCGGGCGTGCAGATCGGAGCCGCAGATCCCGCAGCGCAGCACCCGCAGCCGCACCTGACCCGTGCCCGGCGCCCGTGCGGGACGCTCACGCACGTCGAGCTCGGCCTGCTGGCAGACGACCGCCCTCATCTCCTGCTGCTCGGACCGGCGTAAAGGGCCACGCAGGGATTCTCCCACCGGACGCTCGTCGGGGGCTAGTCGCCGGTCGCGGAGAAGTGCTCGGGGTCGACCGGGCCGAGCACGCCGCCGACGAGCTTGGGCGAACCCGGGTATCCACGCAGCACCGCTATCAGCTGGCCTGGCGCGGTCACGTCGACCGCGCCACCCGGGTAGGCGGCGGTCTCGTGGTTGCTGTATCCGGCCGGCGCACTGAAGGCGCCGGCGGCGTTCAGCTGGGCCTGTTCGAAGAGCGTGCGGAAGCCGCTCGTGACAGTTCCCCGCCAGCCGTGTTCGTATGCCCACTGCAGCACGGGCACGATCCAGGCAGCGATCGGCTTGGAGCGCGGGTTCCACGGCGCCAGCGGCGTTTCGGTTTCTGCGGCGGGCCCCTGCGACTGCGCCTCGGCCGCTTCGAATGCCGCGACCGATTCCCCCGAGGGAAGTTTGATGCCGTTCTTCTTCGCCGCTTCGATCTCGCGCTTGACCTCCGCGTCGGAGGGAGCGCCGGCGGCGATGTGGACCTTGCCTTCGGCGAGGACGCGATCCGAGGTCGCATCGACCTTGGCGACGAGCGCGCGCTTTCGCTCCGCGGCCGTCGCCTGCCTGCCCGCTGGAGCCGTGCGCACTGTGGCAGAAGTGCTCGGGGGATCCGAGTGGGTGGCGCCCGCCGCGCCCGCCGCGCCCGCCGCGCCCGCCGGGCCGCCGCCGGTGCTGCCGCCGCAGCCGGACGCCACCCCGCAGGCCAGCGCGGTGAGGGCGGCGAGAAACACTCGACTGAGCCACAGGGGGCGTCCTGCGGGGGGGAGGCGCATCGCTCACAGTGTGGCGGGCAGGGCGGGGTGGTTACGCCGGCCCGGTGCGCCGCGCCCGGCGCCCGCGGCGTAGCATCGTCTGCGCGATGGGAGCGGTCGATCAGCTCGGACCGGCTGACGTGGCGGCCTTCGGCTCGAAGGTCGCGGCCAACGTGGCCCTGGGGGTGAGGGTGCCCGACCGCGTCACTCGGGAGATGCTGATCGCGCTGCTGGCGGGCGGTCACGTGCTGATCGAGGACTACCCCGGCGTCGGCAAGACGGCGCTCGCCCGCGCGCTCGCCGCGTCCGTGGAGGCCGAGGTGGCACGGGTCCAGTGCACCTCCGACATGCTTCCCGCCGATCTCGTCGGCGCGAACGTCTTCAACCAACGCGACGGGCGCTTCGAGTTCCGCCCCGGGCCGGTCTTCGCCAACGTGGTGCTCGTCGATGAGATCAACCGTGCCTCGGCCAAGACCCAGTCCGGCCTGCTCGAGTGCATGCAGGAGCGCCGCGTGACCGTCGACGGGACCACGCACGAGCTGGCCCGGCCGTTCCTCGTCCTGGCGACCCAGAACCCAGTCGAGTTCGAGGGCACCTACGCGCTGCCGCAAGCGCAGCTGGACCGGTTCATGGTGCGGCTGTCGCTCGGCTACCCGTCGGCCGACAACGAGGCGGCGATGCTCGCCGAGCACGTGGCCGGCGACCGCGTGCTCGAGCTGACCCCGGTCAGCACGATCGCCGAGGTCGTGGCGGTGCAGGACTCGATGACGCGGGTCCACGCCAGCGAGTCGCTGCGGCGCTACATCGTGGCGCTGCTCGAGCAGACCCGGCGTGACCCTCGCACGGAGCTCGGGGGCAGTCCGCGCGCGGGCCTCATGCTGCTGCGTGCTTCGGTCGTCGGGGCTTCACTGGAAGGGCGCGACCACGTGCTCCCCGATGACGTCCAGTCGCTGGCCCGCTCCGTGCTCGCACACCGCCTGCTGCTCGCGCCGGGGGTGCCTGACAGCGCGCGGGGCGAGATCGTCGCCTCGGCCCTGGCCGCGGTCTCGGCACTGTGAGCAGGGCGTCGCGGATCGCGGCGCTGGGGGTGGCGCTGACGGCGCTGGCGGGGGCCTTCGCGGTGTCGCCGCTGTACGTGCCGGGGGTGGCGCTGGTGGTGCTTGCGCTCGCCGCCGAGGTCAGCGTGCGGCTGGCCGCGAAGCGCGGCGGGGTGACACTCGAGCTCGACGGCTCGAGCGTCGAAGAGGGGCTTCCGGCGCCGCTGAGGGTGCGCGCCGGCGGCTGGGCGTTGGCGCTCAGCCACGGCGAGCTGCAGTCGCTCCCCGGAGGGGAGTGGCGGACCGTGTCCTTCCGCGGGACGGTCCAGGAGCTTTCCCTGCGTCCCGCCCGGCGCGGCGAGCACGCGGTGGGGCCGGCCACGGTGCGGCTCGGCGACCCGTTCGGCATCTGCCGTCGCGAGCTCCGCTCGGCGCGGGGAAGCATCCTCGTGCTGCCACGGGTCGAGCGCATCGCTCGCGAGCAGCTCGAGCGCGCGCTCGGTCTCGGCCGTGCCCGGGCGCTGCTGGACGACGGCCCCGACGTCGAAGGCCTGCGCCCCTACCGCCCCGGGGCGCCCGCCTCGCGTATCCACTGGCTGACCGTCGCGCGCGTCGGAGAGCTGGTCGAGCGCCGCGCCGAGCGCGACGCCGAGGACATGCCCTTCATGGTCGTGCTCGACGCGGGCTCGCCGGCCAGCGCCGAGGCGCTCGACATGGCAGTACGGGCGGCCGCCTCGCTGTGCGTCGCGCTCGCCGGCCTGGGCGGCTGCTCGCTGCTGCTGCCGGGAGCCCAGGAGGCCCAGCCGGTCCGGGCCGATCTCGTGGCCTGGCCATACCTGCACGCACGGCTCGCCACGGTCCAGGCGGGCGGCCGGCCCGTGTGGGCGGCAGCCGAACGGGCACGGTCGGTGATCTGGGTCGGCGCCCGGCGAGCGGGGCTCGAACGGGCCGGGGCAGGACTCGTCTGCTGCACCGTCTCGCCGCTGCCGCGGCGCGAGCGCGCATCGCTGTTCGAGGTCGCGGGCTGCTCCTTTCAGTCCGCAGGACGGCTCGCCGCGAGCGTCGCATGAGCGCCTTCGCCGCGCGCGGCCCGGCTCTGCAGGTGACGCGTGCGGACGCGCGGGCGCCCGAGAGCGTGGCGCTGCGCGCCGTGGCGTTCTTCGCGCTCGCGGGTTTCGCGGCGCTTCAGTACGGCGAACTGCTGATCCACCCGCCGGCCGGCCGGCTGCTGGCGGCGAGTGCGATCGCGACGGCCGGCTGCGCATCGCTTGCCCTGCGGCGCCGCGACGCCCGTCCGCTGCTGCCATGGCCGGCCCGGCCGCTCGTCCTGATCGCGACGCTCGGGCTCGCGCTGCTCGCCGTCGGCGTGCCCGCGCACCTGGTCCTCCCCGGGAGCTGGGGCCGGCTCGCCCGCCACGTCGGAGACGGCGTCGACGGCCTCGGCGCCTGGCTGTGGCCCTACCGCGGCGGCGCGCAGTGGCCGCGGCTGGCCGTGCTGCTCGTCGTTCCGGTCGTCCTCGTGATCGCGGGCGGCCTGTGCTTCTGGCCCGCGGCGCACGGTGAGCGCGGCCGGCGGGCCGTGGCGCTCGCGGTGCTCGTAGGGCTGTTCCTGACCGGCGCCGCCAACACGCCGCAATCCGAGCCCGGGCTGCGCGGGCTCGTGCTGCTGGCGGGGATCGCTCTGTGGATGTGGGCGCCCGGCGCCCACCCGGGCGGCGGGGCGCGGGCCGCCCGCTGGCTGATCCTGCCGGCGCTCCTCGCTCTCGCCCTGCGTCCCGTCCTCAGCTCCTCGAGCGCCTGGATCGGATTCCGCGAAGCACCTGGAGCGGTCTCCGCCGAGGCGAGATTCCAGTGGGATCAGGTGTACGGCCCGATCACCTGGCCGCGCACGGAAGCGACGATGCTGAGCATCACCGCCGCCCACCCGGGGCTGTTGCGGATCACCTCGCTCGACCGCTTCGACGGCATTCGCTTCCTGCGCTCGAACGCGGCTCCCGGCATCGCGCGGCTCGACGCCGGCGGCGGCCCTCACCGGCACCGGTGGGTGTCCCGCGAGACGATCACGATCGCCGGACTGCGCTCGCGGCTCCTGCTCGGCGGCGACGGGCTGGCTCTCGAGCTGCGGTGGCTGTCGCGTACCCCGCCGCCGGTGGTACGTGAAGCCGATGGCACGCTCTCCTCGCCGGGCGTGGTGAGGGCCGGGGTCTACACCGTTCGCAGCTACCGCCCCCGCCCGTCGGCGGCGGAACTCCGCCACGCACCGCGGTGGTTCCCGCGCGCCTACATGCCCTACGCCCGGTTCGAGCTCCCCGCACGCTCGGCCTCGGGGCTGATCCAGCCGCGCTTCGCGGCCGAGGCCCGCGCCCGGGTCCCGGCCGCGAGCGCGGTCGGGCCGCCGGCGCCCGGCCGCCCGGTGGCGGCCGACCGGGCGGCTGCGGCGCGGATCGAAGCCTCTCCCTACGGGCAGATGTTCGCTCTCGCCCGCCGTCTCGCGGTCGGCGCGCCGAGCACCTACGACGTCACCGAACGAGTCCGGCGATACCTGCTCACCAACTACCGCTACGACGAACACGTCCCGCAGGCGCGCTTCCCGCTGGAGGCGTTCCTGTTCGAACAGCGTCGCGGCTACTGCCAGCAGTTCTCGGGCGCGATGACGCTGCTGCTGCGGATGGACGGGATCCCGGCCCGCGTCGCCTCGGGCTTCTCGCCTGCGTCGTTCGACCCCGTGTCGGGCAGCTGGAAGATCCGGGCGCTCGACGCCCACTCGTGGGTCGAAGTGTTCTTCACCGGCATCGGCTGGATCCCCTTCGACCCGACCCCCGCCGCGCCGATCGCCCTGCCCGGCGCGGCGGCGGCGGCGAAGAACAAGAGCGAAATCCTCGGCGGCGGGTCCTCCGGCTCCGGCAGGGCGGCGCGGCTTGCGGCCGGCGCCGGCACGATCGCCCCCGGGCCGGGGGCCGGTGGCGGCTCGGTCGCACTCGAGGCGGCGCTCGCCGCCGGGGCGCTGTTCGCCATCGCCCTCGGCGGCCTCTGGCTGCGCGGTCACCTGCGCCTGCGCCAGGCGCTCGCGGGGGACGGAGCCGCGGCGGTCACCGAGTTGCGCCGCGTGCTCGACCGGCTCGGAGAGACAGGCGGGGAGACCACGCTCGCGCGGCTCGAGCAGCGCTTTCGCGCGGGTGGCCAGGAGGTCGCTGGCGGCTATCTGGCCGCGTTGCGCGGGCGCCGCTACGCCCCGTCGGGTCCGGCGCCCGCGGCGCCCGGGCGGGCCGCGCTGCGCCGGGCGCTGATGCGAGGAGGCTCGCTGCGGCAGGCTCTGGGCGTCGCCGCGAGCATGCCGCCGGGCGTGATGCGCCGGGGCCGCGCCGCCGCCCGACGGTGATGTCCGATTCCGGCCAGAAATAGCTCCGCGGTCGTGCGATGCTCAGCAGATGCTGGACTTCGCGCACTGCTACCGGGCGATCGCCGCGAAGGACGGCCGCTTCGACGGCTGGTTCATCACCGCCGTCACCTCAACGGGGATCTACTGCCGGCCGAGCTGTCCGGCGCGGACGCCGAAGGCGGAGAACGTGCGCTTCCTCCCGACCGCCGCCGCGGCCCAGGCGGCGGGCTTCCGCGCCTGCAAGCGCTGCCGTCCAGACGCCGCGCCCGGGCTCGCCCGACTGGGACTCGCGCGCGGACCTGGTCGGCCGCGCGATGCGCCTCCTCGCCGACGGGGTCGTCGACCGCGAGGGAGTCGCCGGGCTCGCCTCGCGGCTCGGCTACAGCGAGCGCCACCTGCACCGCTGCCTGCTCGAGGCGGTCGGCGCCGGACCGCTGGCGCTGGCCCGCGCGCAGCGGGCGCAGACGGCGCGGGTGCTGCTCGAGACGAGCGACCTGGGGATCGGCGAGCTGGCGCTCACCGCCGGCTTCGCGAGCGTCCGGCAGTTCAACACCACGATGCGCCAGGTCTTCGGCCGCACGCCGCGGGAGCTGCGCGCCCTGGGCGCGCGTGCCGACGGAGCGGCACCGGGGGAGGTGCCGCCGGGAGGCCTGACGGTGCACCTGTCCTACCGGCCCCCGTTCGACGCGGACGGCCTGCTCGCGTTCCTGGCGGCACGCGCGGTGCCCGGCGTCGAGCAGGCTCTGCCGGGCGCCTACCGGCGCAGCCTCGCGCTGCCGCGGGCCGCGGGGGTGGTCGAGCTGACGCCGGGGGACCGACAGGTGCGGGCGACGTTCTGGCTCGAGGACCTGCGCGACCTGGGGCCGGCGATCAGTCGCTGCCGGCGGCTTCTGGACCTCGACTCGGACCCTCAGAGCATCCTCGAGCGGCTCGGCCCGGACCCCGTGATCGGAGCGCTCGTGCGCGAGCAGCCCGGCCGGCGGGTACCCGGCCACCCCGACGGTGGGGAGCTCGCCGCCCGGGCGGTGCTCGGCCAGCAGGTGTCCGTCGCCGGAGCGCGCACGCTGGCGGGCCGGCTGGTGGCGAGCTACGGCCGGCCTCTCGCCGTGCCCGTCGGCACCGTCACCCACCTCTTTCCCTCCGCCCCCGCGCTGGCGGAGGCCGACCCCGGGGCGCTCCCGATGCCGCGCGCGCGGGCGGCGACGCTCGTCCGTCTCGCCGGCGCTCTCGGCGGCGGCGAGCTGAGCCTCGACGAGGGGGCGGACCGTGCACGGAGCATCGCCGGGCTGCTCGCGCTGCAGGGGATCGGACCCTGGACGGCGGGGTACGTGGCGATGCGCGCGCTGCGCGACCCGGACGCGTTCCCCGAGGGCGATCTCGGTGTTCGCCGGGCGCTGGAATCGCTGCGGCCGGGGGTCGCGGGCGCGGAGCTCGAAGCCTGCGCGGAGCGCTGGCGCCCATACCGCGCTTATGCCACCCAGCACCTCTGGGCAAGCCTGAACTCGCCGCCACGGAGCGTGCCCCGCGCGAGCCGCGCCGCTCAGCTGGTGCTCGCGGCGTGAGCACCCGCCCCGCCGGCAGGCACCCCGCGGCCGGGGCCCCGACGCTCGCAGGCGCGCTCTACACCCGCCTGGAGAGCCCGATCGGAACGCTGCTCGCCGCGGGGGATGAACGGTCTCTGTGGTCCATGTGGCTGGAGGGGCAGCGGTGGGGTCCGGACGTCGGCCGGGACTGGCGCACAGCCGAGGAGCCCTTCGGCGAGCTGGCGCGCCAGCTCGGGCAGTACTTCGCGGGTGAGCGAATCGCCTTCGACCTTCCGCTGCGTATCCACGGGAGCGCCTTCCGCCGCCGGGTGTGGCGCGCGCTGTGCGAGATCCCTTTCGGCCAGACGCGCTCATACGGCGAGCTCGCGAGGCTCATCGGCAGCCCCGGCGCGGGCCGGGCGGTCGGTCTCGCGAACGGTCGCAACCCGTTCGCGATCATCGTGCCGTGCCACCGGGTGATCGGCGCCGGAGGCTCGCTCGTCGGCTACGGCGGCGGGCTCGTCCGCAAGCGGTGGCTGCTCGCGCACGAGCAGCGTGCGGCGGCTGCGGGGCCGTGATCGGCCGCCGGCCCTCGCGGCCGCGTCGGCAGCGTAGAGCGCCGGCGGCTGCCCCCGGGGGCGTTCGGGTTAGCCCCAGGATCAAGACGCCGGGTCGCCCCGTTGGCGGCCGGGAGATGCGATGCGAGTCTCGCCTCGAGAGCAAACCCGACCCGAGGAGCGAGACCGATGAAGGCAAATCTTGCAGAGCGAGCGGGGCGCTGGAGCGCCGCGCATTGGAAGACCGCCACGTTCGGCTGGCTGGCGTTCGTGGCTGTCGCGGTGGTGCTGGGCCAGGCTCTGGGGACGGTCAAGCTGAGCGACGCCGACCAGGCGAGCGGCGAACCGGCGCGTGCCGAGCGGGCCCTCGCGAGCTCCGGCCTGCAGCGGCACGCCGGCGAGGCCGTGCTGGTGCGCAGCAACTCGCTGCACGTCTCCGACCCGGCCTTCCGCGCAGAGCTCGGGCGCGTCGAAGGCGCGGTAAGGGGACTCGGGGAGGCGATCGACGTGCGTACCCCGCTCCGCGGGCACGCCGCGCAGATCTCGCGGGACCGCCACGCGGCGATCATCCAGTTCGACCTGCGCGGCTCCCCGGAAACGGCCGCCGGGCGGGTCGCGCCGGTGCTCGCCAAGGTCACTGCCCTGCAGCGCTCCGCGCCGGGCTTCACGGTCGCGGAGTTCGGCGACGCGAGCGCCCAGCACGAACTCGACGACACCGTCAACCGTGACTTCTCGCACGCCGAGGGACTGTCGGTGCCGGTGACCTTCCTGATCCTGCTGCTCGCCTTCGGCGCGTTCGTGGCCGCCGCCGTGCCGGTGCTGCTCGCCTTCTCGGCCGTGCTCGCCGCGCTGGGCATCTCGGCGCTCGCGAGCCACCTTGTCCACGCATCCGGCGCGACCAGCTCGGTGATGCTCCTGATCGGCATGGCCGTGGGCGTGGACTACTCGCTGTTCTACCTGAAGCGCGAGCGGGAGGAGCGTCGCGGGGCCGGACCGGAGGAGGCGCTCGCGCGAGCAGCGGCGACGAGCGGGCGCGCCGTGCTGGTCTCGGGGACGACCGTTCTGATCGCGATGGCCGGCATGCTGATGGCCGGGAGCAAGATCTTCAGCTCGTTCGGCGTCGGCGCGATGATCGTCGTGTTCGTGACGATGATCGGCTCGCTGACCGTGCTGCCCGCGCTCCTCGGCAGGCTCGGCGACCGTGTCGAGTGGGGCGTGCTGGCGGTGCTGGCAGCCGCGCTGCTCCGCCCCTTGCGCCGCTTCGGCCAGCCCCGCGGGCTGGTGCGCCTGCGCGAACGCCGCACCCTCCTCGCCCGCCTGAAGGGGGCGGACGGGGAATCGCGCTTCTGGCGCGCTGTGCTGCGGCCCGCGCTGCGCCACCCGGCGGCTGCTGTGGTCGGGACGACTGCCGCGCTGATCGTGCTGGCGAGCCCGGGCCTGGGAATGCACACGCGGCTGATGAGCTTCACCGACCTGCCCCGCGGGCTGAAGGTGCTCTCCGCCTACGAGCAGGTCCAGCGCTCGTTCCCGGGTGCGCCCGTTCCCGCCGTCGTGGTCGTGCAGGCCCCTGACGTGAACGCCGCCCCGGTCGCCCACGCGATCGGCCGGCTACGGACACTCGCGAGCGAGGCGCCGGACATGGGGGGCCCGGTGTCGGTGCAGGTGAACCCGCGCCACGATCTCGCCAAGATCGAAATTCCACTCGCGGGCAACGGCGCCGACGCCCGGTCCTTCGCGGCGCTCGCGTCGCTGCGCGAACGGGTGCTGCCGGCGACGATCGGCAGGGCGCCGGGCGCGAGCTTCGCCGTGACCGGGCAGACTGCCGGCACGCAGCAGTTCACAGACGTGACCAAGAGCCACTGGCCGATCGTGTTCGCGTTCGTGCTCGGCCTGGCCTTCCTGCTGCTGCTGTTCACGTTCCGCTCACTCGTCATACCGGCGACGGCGATCGTGCTGAACCTGCTGTCGGTCGGCGCCGCCTACGGCGTGCTCGTGTGGATCTTCCAGCAGGGCCACCTGCAGGGGCTGCTCGGATTCCGCTCCGACGGCGCGATCGTCACGTGGCTGCCGCTGTTCCTGTTCGCTGTGCTCTTCGGCCTCTCGATGGACTACCACGTGTTCATCGTGAGCCGCATCAAGGAGCTGGCCGACCGCGGCGCCAGCACCGAGCAGGCCGTTGCCAAGGGGATCGCGGGCACGGCCGGCACGGTGACCGCGGCCGCAGCGGTGATGGTGGCCGTGTTCGCGATCTTCGCGACCCTCTCGACGCTCGAAATCAAGCAGATGGGCGTCGGTCTGGCCGTCGCCGTGCTGATCGACGCGACCGTGATTCGCGCGCTGCTGCTCCCGGCGACGATGAAGCTGCTGGGCCGATGGAACTGGTACCTGCCGCGCTGGCTCGGCTGGATCCCGCGCGTTCGCGGAGAGCGGGCGTTCGGGCCCTCGCTCCCGGACGCCGGGTGAACCGGTGGCTGCGCGGCCGGCATCCGCCCGCCCCGGCAGTGCCGTGGCGGCGAGGATCAGTCACCCTGGTCGGTGAGGTGTACCTCTCACCTGACAGGCGCGAGCAGGCGGTCCCGGGCGAGCGCGGGGTGAGAATCCACGCGCTCGCCGCCGGTGGGCTGAGCCTGTTCCTGGTCGTGATCTGGGCGCTCACGTCGCGAGGCTACTTCTGGCCGGTCTGGGCGATGCTCGCGATGGCGCTCGCGCTGGGCATCCACGCGTGGGTGATCTTCGGCGCGCAGGCGCAGGCGGACTGGTGGCACGAACAGCGACTGGACACCGGCTTCGCGATCCACGCCGGCGCATGGGTCGTCCTGCTGCTGTTCCTGACCGGCGTGTGGGCGGTGTCAGGGGGCGGTTACTTCTGGCCCGTGTGGCCGCTGCTCCTGGCTGTGCCGGCGCTCGGCGCCCACGCAGCGGCGCTGCGCTCGCGCAGTGCCGACACGAGCGTGCTGACCGAGCGGATCTCGACACTCGAGTCCAGCCGTGCCGGCGCGGTGGACGTCCAGGAGTCGGAACTCCGCCGCATCGAGCGCGATCTGCACGACGGCGCCCAGGCACGGCTGGTCGCGCTCGGTATGAGCCTCGGCATGGCCGAGCAGAAGCTGGCCAGCGAACCCGAGGCGGCGGCCGAGCTGCTCGCCGACGCGCGCGCCGGCGCAGGGGAGGCGCTGCGGGAGCTGCGCGACCTCGCCCGCGGCATCCATCCGCCGGTGCTCGCCGACCGCGGCCTTGACGCGGCGGTCCGCGCGCTGGCGGGGGCCTCGCCGGTTTCGGTGACGGTCTCGGCGACCGTCCCCGAGCGTCCCGCGGCGCCGGTCGAGAGTGCCGCTTACTTCGTCGTCGCCGAGGCGCTCGCCAACGCCGGCAAGCACGCGCAGGCAGGGCGCGTGGACGTGCGGATCTCCCGCGCGGGGCAGGTGCTGCGAGTGGAGGTCCACGACGACGGCCGTGGCGGCGCCGACCCCGCGGGCGGGGGGCTGAGCGGGCTCCGGCGCCGCGTGCAGGCACTCGACGGGACGCTCGAGGTCATCAGTCCGCCGGGTGGCCCCACGACGATCCGTGCGGAGCTGCCTTGCGGGTAGTGATCGCCGAGGATCTCGCGCTGCTGCGTGACGGCCTGCAGCGCCTGCTGCGTGACAACGGCTTCGAGGTGGTTGCGGCCGTCGCCGATGCGGTCTCGCTGCTGGAGCAGGTGCGCGAGCACCGGCCGGAGGTCGCGGTCGTCGACATCCGCCTCCCGCCCGACTATCGCGACGAGGGGTTGCGCGCGGCGCTCGAGCTGCGCCGCTCGGCGCCGGAGACGGCAATCCTGATGGTCTCCCAGTACGTCGAGCCGGCGTACGCCTCGGAGCTGCTCGGCGATGGCCGCGGCGGGATCGGCTATCTGCTCAAGGACCGCATCATGGACGTCGGCGAGTTCGTCGAGGCGGTGACCCGGGTCGCGCAGGGCGGGACCGCGCTCGATCCCGAGGTGGTCGCGCAGCTCGTCGCAAGCCGGCGCGAGGACGGACCGCTGTCGGAGCTCACGCCGCGCGAGCTCGAGGTGCTCGAGCTGATGGCCGAGGGCCGCTCAAACGCCGGCATCGCCCGGGCGCTGGTGCTCACGGTGGGCGCCGTGGAGAAGCACATCGCGAACATCTTCGGAAAGCTCGGCCTCGCTCAGTCCGGCAGTGACCACCGCCGCGTGCTGGCCGTCCTCGCGTACCTGAAAGGCCAGTGACCGACGATCTCGATCGACAACGGGCCCGCGCGTATGTATGGTCGGGCCGATTGGAGCAGGCCCATCCGGGCTGCCGACGAAAGGGGGGTCATGAGCGAGCCGAAGCCGGACACGATCGTGCTGATCCACGGGCTGTGGTTGAGCGCGCTCAGCTGGGAGCATTGGAAAGCGCGGTTCGAGGGACGCGGCTTTGCGGTCCTCGCCCCGGGGTGGCCGGGCATGGAGGGCGACATCCAGGGGCTGCGGGCCGACCCGAGCGCGATCGAGGACCTCGGCATCGAGCAGATCCTCGAGAGCTACGAGGCGAAGATCCGTGAGCTTGCGCGGCCGCCGATCATCATGGGCCACTCCTTCGGCGGGGCCTTCACCGAGGTGCTGCTCGATCGCGGTCTCGGGGCGGCCGGCGTGGCGATCGACGCGGCCGGCGTACGCGGCGTCACCAAGCTGCCCTTCTCGACGCTCAGGTCAGGTTTCCCGGTGCTGAAGAACCCCGCGAACAAACACCGCGCGGTGGCACTCACCTTCGACGAGTTCCACTACTCGTTCACGAACACGATGGACGAGGCGCACGCGCGCGAGGCGTACGAGCGCTACGCCGTGCCAGGCCCCGGCCGTGTGCTGTGGGAAGGGGCGTTCGCCAATTTCAACCCCCGCACCCCGCTCCAGCTCGACTTCAAGAACCCCGACCGTGCCCCGCTGCTGCTGATCGCGGGCGGCTCCGACCACGTCGTGCCCGCGGTGATCGACAGGCAGACCTCCAAGCGCTTCGAACGCACGGACGCCGTCACCGACTACAGGGAGTTCCCGGACCGCTCGCACTTCACCGTCGGCCAGGACGGCTGGGAGGAGGTCGCGGACTACGCACTGGACTGGGCGGTCGAGCACGCCGTGGCGCCTGCCGCGGCGGCGGGCACCTAGCCTCGCGCCCTCCGGCCTCTGGCCACCGCGCCGCAAATAGGCAACACTTCAGAGGACGCCGAAACGCGGCGGGCAGCGCGAGGGCAACTACCTCGACCCGATAGGAGACAGACGATGAGCGACCCTGGAACGCCGACAGCGGCAAACCCGGAGCCACTGGGTTCGGCGGGCTACGGTGAACGCGCCTTCGGCGCGACCGCGCGGGACGAATCGAGGGCCGTGTTCGGTCAGGTGATGGGCCTGGTCTCGCTGACCGTCGGCTGCGCCGCGCTGGGCGCCTACCTCGGACGCAATCTCTCCGGCGGCGCCGGGATCGTCGCTTTCATCCTCGCCTTCGGATGCATCTTCGGCCTGAACATCGCCGCGGCCAAGGATCGTGAGCAGCTCGCGATCGGGTTCCTGTTCGGCCTGGGCATCCTGCTGGGCGCCGCCGTCGGCCCGATGCTCGCCGTGTACGCCGAAACGGACCCGGCGGTGCTCTGGCAGGCTGCCGGTGCGACCGCCGCATTCGTGGCCGGCCTCGGCGCCTACGGCTACGCGACCCGCCGCGACCTGTCTTCCTGGGCGCGGGTTCTGTTCTTCGCGCTGCTGGCGCTGATCGTGTTCGGAATCGTCGCGATCTTCGTGTCGATCCCGCAGGCGAACGTGATCTACGCCGTGCTCGGCCTGGTGATCTTCGGTGGCTTCACGATCTTCGACTTCAACCGGCTGCGCCGCGCCGATCCCCGCAGTGCGGTGCCGATCGCCGCATCGATCTTCCTGGACATCTTCAACGTGTTCCTGTTCTTCCTGCAGCTGCTCGGAGGCGGGCGCCGCTAGAGATCAGCCGCGGCGTTCCGGGGGCCGGCGGGGCGGCCGGGCGCAGGCGGTCACGTGCGGTACGCTGGATGTCGCGCACGTAGGCTCCATCTTCCTCGGCCCTGTCTGCGTCCGCTTCTGAGGGAGGGACAGGCAGGCCGAATGGCCGATCAGACCAAGCTCGCCAACGACATGGCCGCTGTGTCGAGGGCGATGGTGTCGCTTCACAAGCAGCAGTTCGGGCGGGGCCCGACCGCAGCCCGGTCCTATTTCAGCGGCCGCGACGCGCTGGTGTGCGTGATGGAGGACGCCCTGCTGCCGGCCGAGCAGAAGATGACCGAACTCGGCGAAGCGGCGAGGGTGCGAGAGATGCGGATCGCCTTCCAGTTCGCCACCAAAGACGAATTCATCGCCGCCGTCGAGCAGATCCTCTATCGCAAGGTGCGGGCCTTCGCCAGCGCCATCGACCCCGAGGCCGGCGTCGTCTTCGAGAACTTCGCCTTCGAGCCGCTCGGCTCCGACGGGCTCGACGACGACCTCCTGGCGCGGGCCGGCGCATGAGCCGTGCGGCGAGCCCGGAGGCCGCACGGCTCAAGCCCTCGCGGCACCACCGCGGGGCCGTCTACTCGTCCCAGGCCTGCACGACCGTCTGCCTGCTGACGAGCCCGTCGTCGAGCTCGAGCACGGTCGCGCAGACGACGCCAGTGCCGTCCGGGTAGCGACAGGACTCGGTGAAGGCCGCGCCGCGGCCATCACGGACCGTGTGCTGCAGCTGGTGGGTCATGTCGCGTCCGCAGACGTCCTCCAGCCAGCCCTGTATCGCCTCGGTTCCCCGCAGCACCCGCGGGGCGCTCGGCTGGGAGACCTTGTCGATCAGGGTCACATGCGCGTCCGGCGCGTACATGGTCAGCTGTCCGCTCGCGTCACGCTCCTCGATCGCCTGCCTGAAGGCCTCGAGGTCGAATGTCTTTGTTGCGGTCATCGTGAGCTCCTCTGTGTGGTTGACGAAGTCGATCCTCGCGAGGGGCCCGTTCGGTCAGCGTCAAGCGACCGTCAAAGCTCGACGGGGGGTCTTGCAGCATCCGCCGAGTGCTCGCGCCGGACTTGGAGGGGTACGCTTGGCTCGTGCTGCGCGTACGCCTCTTGGGGCAGATGGCGGTGGAGTGCGACGGCGAGGAGCTGACTGCGCCGGGCGCGCGGCGCGCGTGGTCGCTGCTCGCCTATCTCGCCCTCGCGCCGGGCGCCCATTCCCGCGGCGAGGTGTCTTCGCGCTTCTGGCCCGACGTGCTCGACTCGAGCGCCCGCGCGAGCCTGCGCAGCGCCGTGTGGTCGCTGCGGCGGGCGCTCGGCCCCGCCGCGCAGGGGCACCTGATCGTGGACCGAAACTGTGTCGGGCTGGACCCGGACGGGGAGCTGTGGGTGGACGCGGTCGAGTTCGACGAGTGGCTTCGGGCGGGGCGCACCCGGGAGGCTGTGGAGCTGTGCCGGGGCGAGCTGCTGGCCGGCTTCGAGGAGGAGTGGGCGCTGATCGCGCGCGAGATGCACCGCGAGCGGCTGCTCGACGCCGTCGAGCAGCTGGCGTCCGCCGAGGAGGAGCAGGGCAACCTCGAGGCGGCCGTCGAGTGGAGCCGTCGCGCGACGGCCATCGATCCGCTGGGCGAGGAGGCGCACCGCCGCCTGATCGGCAGGCTGGCCGCCTCGGGCGACCGGGCTCGGGCGCTCACGGTGTACCGGGCCCTGGCCGACCGCCTGAGAAGGGAACTCTCGGTCGCTCCCTCGCCGGCGACCCGCGCGCTGGTGGAGCGGCTGAGCGTGGAGGGGGACGACGACGGGCCCGTCGGGCCGAGTCGGTCGAGCCCGGCACCGGTTTCTATGCCCGCGCTCGGCGACCTCGCGCAGGCGAGCGGCCCGGTCGCGCCGGCCTCATCAGCCTCCCCTCAGCAGCTGGTTGGTCGCCAAGCGGAGCTCGAGCGGCTGCTCGAGGTGTGGCGGGGTGTCGAACGCGGCGCCGGGGCGGTGGTGAGCATCTGCGGCGAGGCCGGCGTGGGCAAGACGAGACTGGCCAGCGAGCTGTTGCGCCAAGCGGGCGAGAGCGGGGCGGCGACGGCGGCCTGTGCGCCGCTCGATCTCGGCGGGATGGCGCCGTTCGGGCTCTGGGCCGAACTGCTTCGCAAGCTGCTGCAGAACGTGGCCGGCGCACCGGTCGACGCGGTCTGGCCCCAGGATCTGGCGCGGCTCGTGCCGGAGTGCGCGGCGCTGCTGGGCCTCGCCGTCACCGAGCGCCCGTTCGTCTCGCCGGACCTCGAGCGTGCCCGGCTGCTGGAGGCGGTCGTGGCCGCAGTGGAGTGGGCTGCCGCGGAGCGCCCGCTGGCGTTGCTGATCGAGGACACCCACATCGTCGATCCCTCGAGCCTCGAGCTGACGGCCTACGTGGCACGCCGGATCGTGGACCTGCCGGTGCTGTTCCTGCTCACGCGCCGCGTCCTGCCGCGGAGTATCGAGGCCGACCGGCTCGAGCACGCGGTCCGCTCGCGCGGCCTGCTGCGCGAGCAGCTGCTGCTGGGCTCGCTGGACCCGGCTGAGGTCACGCAGATCGCCCTCGGCGTGGCGCCCCTGGACGAGCGGGACCTCGCCCGCGTGGTCGAGTCGTCGGAGGGGAACGCGCTGCTGGCCGTGGAGAGCGCCCGCGCGATCGCCCGCGGAGAGCAGGATCTCGCCGAGGGGGTGAGAGGAGCGGTGCGGGGAGCGTTCGGTTCGCTCAGCGAGCCCGGACGGAGCTTCGTCGACTACGCGGCGGTTGCGGCCCGTGAGCTTGCCCCCGAGGAGATCGCGGCGCTCCCGATCGAGGACCCGGCGGAGGCGGCCGTCGACGGGCTCGAGAGCGGGATGCTCGCCGAGCACGACCGGCAGATCGGATTTCGCCATGCGCTGCTTCGCGAGGCGGCCTACTCAGAGCTGCCGCAGCCCCGGCGGGCCGCCCTGCACGAGAGCTGGGCGCGGACGCTGCTCGGGTTGGCCGCGAGCGGCCGACCGCGGCGCGCGGCGGAGGTCGCTCGCCACCTGCGCCTCGCGGGCAGGGACCGGGAGGCGGTCGAGCAGCTGTCGCTGGCTGCGCGCGACGCCCGCGCCGTCGGCGCCCTCACCGAGGCAGCCGGGTACCTGCAGGAGGCGGTGTCGATGAGCGGGGATCAGGCCGAGCTGTGGCTGGAGCTGGCGGAGGTGCAGGCCTGGCGCGGGCTTCGCCCAGAGGCTGAGGAGGCCTTCGCGCGGGCGCGGCCGCTACTCGGGGGCGAGCGCTCCGAGCAGGCGCGAGCCCTGCTTCGCGCGGCCCGCTGGTACCACGGACCGGTGTGCGTGCCGGCGATGGTCCGGGAGTGCTGCCGCGAGGCGCTTGAGCTCTTCGATCAGGCCGGGGATGGACTCCTGACCGAGCGGCGGGAGGCGCTCGCCGCGCTCGCCTGGGCGGAGGCGGTCTCCGGCAGCGCCGAGGTGGCCGAGGAGCTGCTGGTGAAGATTCACACCCTCTCGCAGAGCCTGCCCGCGGACGATCTCTCCGTCTACGACGTGGGACACGCCCGGGCGCTTGCGATGATGCGACGTGGGGCGTTCGTCGAGAGCTATGCGCCGGCGATCGCGGCGGGAGAGGCGATCACCCGCGCGGGCCGGCCGGACCTCGCCTACGGCTGCTGGGCCAACGTGGCTGGCGCCGCCGCGGCGGCCGGCGAGTACGGGCGCGCGCTCGAGTTCATCGACCGGGCGCGGGTGACGCTGGCGGGCAAGGGGCTCGTCGGCCTCGAGCTGCAGCTTCACGCGATGCGGTCCTTCGTCCTGCTGCGCCTCGGCAGGACCGCGGCGGCGCGCGAGGCGGTGGGCGAGGAGGAACGGCTCGCGGATCACCTCGGCGATCCCGGGCTGTACGCGATCGCTGCCCACGATCGAGCGATCGTGGCGATGACGGAAGGCGACTATGAGACCGCCTGCGAGCGTTTTGCATTCGCGCTCGAGCAACCGGCGCCGATCAGCCGGCCCCTGACCCGCCTACGCCGCGCCGAGGGCCTGGCTCGAGCGCACCGTCTGGAGGAGGCGAGCGCCGAACTGCGTGCGATGACGCTTGAGCCCGTGCGGCCCAGCGACTTCCCGGCGACGCTGGTCGCACGAATGGCCCGCATGCAGGGGCTGATCGCCGCGCTCTCCGGGGACTTCGGCCTTGCCGAGCGCCGCTTCGAGGAGGCCGCGCAGGGCTGGCGGCGGCAGGTCACCACGCTCAGTCGTGGCGATAGCCTCACGACGGCCCTCGCCGACCTCGGCAGACCGGTAGTGGGCCTGATCGAGGCGGAGGTCGAGTTGGCGCTCGTGGAGCAGGATCTACGGGCGATCCAAACCGTCGAGCAAGGAGCCGGACATGCCGTCTTTCCATGACAGCGCCGACACGAGCGCGGCGTCGGAGGATGTGTGGAAGCTGCTCTATGACCCATCGCGGTTCCCCGAGTGGTGGGACGGGATCGGCACCGTCGAGGCAGGAGCGGAGGACGGCGCGTACACGATGTACCCCGAGGGCTATCCGGACTACCCGATGGCTCAGCTGCTCGAATCGGTGCGGGCAGACCAGCGCGTGACCGTCTCGTGCCTGGTCTCCGACCTGCGCTTCGACTGGCTGCTGGAGCCACTCGGCGAGGACCGTGGAACCCGGATCACCGTGGATGTCGAGATCCCCGAGGCCGAGAGCCAGCGACTGGAGGGCCAACGTCAGACGATTCGCCGATCGCTGGCCAATCTCGCGGAGCTGTCGGCTTTGACGGTCGATTGACGCGTCCGTGACGTGGCGGGCGTCAGCTTCTACCACGCACCTGCAACCGGAACAAGGAGTCAGCGATGAGCGCGACCGGAATCGATGAAGCGAAGCTCGAAGAGTTCATGGGGCAGTTCGTAGGCGACCTCGGCGCGGCCATCACGGGCCCGCTCGTGCTGATCGGGGACAAGCTGGGCCTGTACAAGGCGATGGCCGACGGGGAGCCGCTGACGCCCGCGGAGCTGGCCGCGCGGACCGACTGCCGTGAGCGCTACGTCCGTGAGTGGCTCTGCCAGCAGGCCGCCAGCGGCTACGTGGAGTACGAGTCCGCCGACGGGACCTTCAGGCTGCCCCCGGAGCAGGCGATGGCGCTGGCCGACGAAGACAGCCCGGCCTTCATCCCGGGCGCCTTCCAGCTCGTCGCGGCGGTCGTCAAGGACGAGCCCCAGATCGCCGAACGCTTCCGCTCCGGCGAGGGCTTCGGCTGGCACGAGCACCACGAGGACCTGTTTGCGGGCACCGAGCGCTTCTTCCGGCCGGGCTACCTCGCGAACCTCGTGGACTCGTGGCTGCCCGCCCTCGATGGCGTCGTCGAGAAGCTGAACCAGGGCGCCCTCGTCGCCGATATCGGATGCGGACACGGCGCGTCGACGATTCTGATGGCCGAAGCGTTCCCCGCGTCGCAGTTCGTCGGATCCGACTACCACGCGGGCTCGATCGACGCCGCCAGAGCCGCTGCCGAGCGCCGCGGTGTCGCCGATCGCGTCACCTTCGAGGTCGCCTCCGCCAAGGACTTCGGGGGCGGGCCGTTCGATCTCGTGTGCGTGTTCGATGCCCTGCACGACATGGGCGACCCGGTCGGCGCCGCTCGCCACGTGCGCGAGGCGCTGAGCCCCGACGGCACCTGGATGGTGGTGGAGCCGTGGGCGGGAGACGCGATCGAGGAGAACCTCAACCCGGTCGGCCGGATCTTCTACGGGGGCTCGACGATGCTGTGCACGCCCGCCTCGCTGAGCCAAGAGGTTGGACTCGCGCTGGGCGCCCAGGCAGGCGAGGTCCGCCTCACCGAGGTGCTCAACGAGGGCGGCTTCAGCCGCGTCCGGCGGGCCGCCGAAACGCCCTTCAACATCGTGCTCGAGGTGCGCCCCTGATGCTCGGCACGGCGCTGGCCCACCCGACGCTGTTCGTGCGGGACCTCGCGAGAGCACGAGAGTTCTACGAACGTCTCGGTCTCACGGTGACCGCGGAGGTTCCGACGGGCATCTTCATGGCCGCGGGAAACGGCACGATATTCCCGCTCCTGTACCGCGCGGACGCCGTGGCGCCGTCCCATACGACCGCCGCCTTCCAGGTCGATGACCTGCCTGCCGTGGTCGAGTCGCTGCGGGCGAAGGGGATCCGCTTCGAGGAGTACGACTCCCCCTCGCTGCAAACGGTCGACGGGATCGCGGACATGGGGGCCTACCGCGCGGCCTGGATCTGCGACCCGGACGGAAACTACGTCGGGCTGCACGAGCCGCCGGCCTGATCGATCGGCGGCGGGCCGGCGACGGCTCGCCGCCGAGGCAGGCGCCGGGAGATGCGGTCTAGTCGCCGGCCGTGCCGAGCGTGCGAGCGGTCGGCGACTTCGGCACGGACCGCTGATCCGGGTTGGTCCCGAGCAGGCGGTCGCCGAGGTTGGAGCTGACGCCCATCCAGTAGCCCTCGTGCTTGAAGTGGTGCAGGCGGTGGTTGCGCCAGATCGTCCGGTACCAGCGGGTCTTGGGCACGTACGGCGTGTGGATCAGGAAGTGCGACCACTCGTAGCGGAACAGGCCGAGGTAGGAGAACGCGATGCCCGTCAGCGCCAGCGCAAGGAACGGGGCGCCGGTGGGGAGTGCGACCGCGAGCGTGAGCAGCGCCACGGTGATCGCGATCTGTACGACGAAGCTCAAGACCTCGACCGGCTTCAGGAGCACCCGGCGCAGGTCGGACGGGTCGAGATGGTGGTTGCGGTGCTGGATCGAGCCGTACAGCTCGATGCGGCGCCCGCGCAGCTGGAAAGGCGGGAGGTGCAGGAGGTATTTGTGGATCACCCACTCCACGAAGGGCTGCGCTGCGAGCAGCACGGCGAGGGGGACCAGATCGCGCCATGACCACTGACCGACGTAGATCCTGCCGCCGAGGGCGAGCAGGAACGCCACCAGCGCCGCGCGGGGAGAGTAGTGCCCCATGAACTCCCGCCAGCAGGCGCCCAGCCCGGTGAGGTCGGCGCGCCTGGAGGTCAGCTCGCGGTGATAGGAGGCGGGGACCTGCTCTGAGCTCATGCACTGCCCCCCGGTCGGCTCGGCCCCGGTGCGCTGAGTGCTTGGTTCTCCGGCGGGGTGAGCGCCAGCCGGGTGACCCGGGCGGCGGACTCGGCGTCGCCGGCGGCGATCGCGGCGGCGATCGGCCGGCGATAGTCGCCCCTCCTCAGCTCCTGCTCGAGCCATGGCGCGCTGAAGTCGTGGAGCGTGTGCACGGCCCGGATCAGGCTGTTGAAGGCGAGCTGGTAGGCGAGGTTGCCGGCCCCGTCGAGGACGCCCTGCCAGAAGCGCTGGTCGAGTGAGAGCAGCTCGGGCGGGTCGGCCCGTGCGAGCTGCTCGGCGATCGCCGGCAGCTCGACGCGCAGCTCGCCCCCCGCTCGTTTCGCGCACAGGCGCGCGACGTCGACGCCGATTCCCGCCCGCATCTCGAGTGCCGCACCGAGCAGGGGCAGCAGCGCATCGGCGGCATCGGGGTGGGCGGCGAGGATCGCGAGCAGGTCGAGCCCTGCGCTCCGGCGGAAGTCGAGGACCTTCGTCCTGCCTCCCTGGCTCGCCTTCACGAGTCCCACCTGCTCGAGGCGCTTGACGGCCTCTCGCACCACGTGGCGGTTCACGCCGAGCACATCGCTGAGCTCGCGCTCGGAGGGGATCGTGGCGCCGGGCGGGTAGCCCCCGCTGACGATCTCGGCCGTCAGCTGCTCGAACACGTCGTCCGGAAGCGAGCGCTTCTGTACTGCCTGGAGAGCCATCGCGTGGGCAGCTTAGCAGCTGGTCCAACCAGTGTGTTTCGGCGGCGGTCCGTCCGACCATCAGCAGGCGTCCGGCCACGGGGCGCCACAGCCGCTCCTAGCGTTGCGGCGTCAGGAGGCCGCCCGCGCAGCGCGAGGATCCCGGCCACGCGCTCGCTTGCGGGCCTTGCCCTTGGCAGCGCCCGCGCGGGCGCGCCCGAGGAGCTCCCTGACGGAGCGATCGATTCCCTCGCAGAGGACCTCGATGTCCGGCGCCGTGTCGTAGTCCCCGGTGACCCCGAACGTGCAGGCACCGTCATAGGAGTAGATCGCCACGCCGACCCTCACGTGCCCGCCGAGCGGGACGTAGGGGAAGGACTCGAGCATCCGGCGCCCGCACGCGTACAGCGGATGCTGCGGCCCGGGGACGTTCGTGGTGACCGTGTCGACGCTCTGCTGCGGGACCCGCGTTGCGAGGCGCTCGGCCAGCGCGAGCAGCAGCGGCGGGGCGAAACCGCCGAGCGAGGTGAGCACCTCGCCGGCGACCGCCTCGTGGGACTCCTTCAGGTCGGCCATCTGCGCCGTGATCGAGCGGAGCCTGTCGGCCGGGTCCTCGATCCCGACGGGGAGGTCGGCGAACATTGCCGAGACGCGGTTGTTGTACATACCGTGCTCGGTCGCGGAGCGGACCGAGACCGGGACCAGCGTGCGCAGGACGCGCTCGACCGACTCACCCCGCGAGAGGATCAGCCGCCGGAAGCCGCCGGTGATGGCCGCCAGCACGACGTCGTTCACAGTCCCGCCCAGCGCCGCCCGCACCTCCTTGATCTCCGACAGCTCGGCTCGCGCCCAGCTCCAGCGGCGATGCGCCCCGAGCGGTCCGTTCAACGACGACGACGGCGTCGGACTCGCAACACCCCGCAGACGGAGGAGCCCGCGCGCGGCTTCGCGTCCGCGCCGGAGGGCCCTGTCGGGGGACGACAGTGCCCGGGCCACCTGCCAGGGGATCAGGAGGTTCTCCGCGATCCCGCTCGCGACGAGCATGCCCGTCCGCGGCGCGGCCCGTGGCGAGAATGCCCGCACGGGTGGACTCGTGGGGCGCCGCTCGCGGTCCATCACGATGGCGAGCAGGTCGGTGCCCGCCACGCCGTCGACCATGCAGTGGTGGATCTTGGAGATCAGCGCCCAGCGGCCGCCGTCGAGGCCCTCGACAGCCCACATCTCCCACAGCGGCTTGGAGCGGTCGAGCTGCTGTGACATGACCCGTCCGACCAGCCGGCGGAGCTCCTGCACTCCCCCCGGAGCCGGCAGGCCCGTGGCGCGCAGGTGGTAGTCGAGGTTGAAATGGGGGTCGTCGACCCAGGCCGGCCGGCCGATGCTGAACGGGACAGCCAGGACGACCTGGCGGTAGCGGGGAACGAGGGGGAGCTTCCCGAGCACCATGCTCCGGAGCTCCTCACGTGCGGGCGGAGGACCCTCGAAGATCCCGATCGAGCCGATGTGCATGTGGCTGACCGCGTCCTCGACGTCGAGAAACGAGGCGTCAAGAGCGCTCATCTTCTCCACGTGGACCTCCCTCAGATCGTTGCCGCCGCGCCACCCTCTCGATGTTGCGATTCGAGGCTAGAGGGTCCACCGACGCTCGGGCATCCGGGGAAGCTACGCGGCCGACGACGGGCCAAGGCCCCGGCGGCGCTGCCGCGCCGTCGTTGCGGTCGCCGGAGAGGCCCGCCGCCGCGGCCCCCGTTCATGAAGAAGGGCCGTCTCCTCTCGCCTCGGCTGGAGGGTGAGGCGGCCCGGCGCGGGCAGCAGGTTCCTCGGGTCCGCTTCCCGTGACGGAGCACCTCCGCCGAGGGCCCTACCTGCGACGGGGACGAGGCGTACGTCGACCGGCTCGGTGCGCCCCCGCCGGGGATGCACCCGGCGGCTACTCGGAAGCGCGTCCCAGCTTCGCGTAGTGCGCGTCGGCCGCGGCCCAGCGATCGCTGCCGTCGCCGAGACGCCGAGCACTGATCTCGGGGAGCGCACAGTCCGGGCCACCGAGTCGCCGGCGCGCCTCGTCCAGCAACCTGGACATCGAAGCTGCGCTCACGCCGAGGTGCTCGGCGAACTCATCGCGGCCGAGGCTTGCGTCGAGGTCGAGCATCATCCGGTCGCGCTCGCGTCGCAACTCGTCGCGCTGGCGATCGAGGACGCGAGCAGAGGATGGATCTCCGGCCCAGATGAAGCCGGTGCCGCCAGAGGCTCGGGAGTGGTCACGATCCATGGCGGCAGTATCGATGATGCGTCGGACGCACCGAGCTCGAGGGAGCTCGGCCGCCTGAGGTAGGCTCATCCGCGAGCATGGTGCCGTGGGCAGATCGCTGAAAGTAGTAGGGCTGGGCGGCTCGCTGGCGAGCGTGTCGAGGAGCCGCGCCGCGCTGCTGCTCGCCCTCGAAGGGGCAGCGAGGGCGGGGGCGGAGACGACGATGCTCGACCTGCGCGAGCTCCAACTGCCGATGTACTCCCCCGATGAGGCCGACCCGGGCCCGGCGGCCCGGCAGCTCATCGAGACGTGCTACTCCGCCGATGGAATGCTGTGGAGCAGCCCGATGTACCAGGGGACGATCTCGGGGGCGTTCAAGAACGCCCTCGACTGGCTCCACGATCTGGGCAGCCGCGAGCCCCCGTTCCTCCACGACAAGGTCGTCGGGCTGATCAGCGCGGCGGGCGGAACCCAGGGGCTGCAGGCGATCAACACGATGGAGTTCTCGGTCCGGGCACTGCGCGCCTGGGATGTCCCGTATGTCGTCCCCGTCGCGGCCGCGGCTCGCGTCTTCGACGAGCAGGGCAGGGTCAGCGACCCGGTGGTCGAGGAGCAGCTCATCTCGCTGGGCGGGGAAGTGGTGCGCGTGGCAGAGCGCTTCGCCGGCGACCGCTCGGTCCATCGCGCCCGCGAGTGCGATGAGGCGGCCGAACGCGTTGCCGCGGCGGCGTAGGGCACCGGCTTCGGGCCGCCGACCGATCCTTTGAACACGAGCCGTGTCACGATTGCCTGCCCCGCCCCTCCGCGCCAACGAGATGGCGTCGGCGGTCGCGCTCAACGTGTGGTGAGACAGCTCGCGCAGGTTTGCCGACTGCCCCGGACGGAAGACTGAGATTTGGCCGATGACCAGCGACACCCCACACGCGCATTCCCCGGGAACCGACATCGTGCCTCACGACCCCGATAGGGCCGGCTCTGGACTGACGGGCGCGCTGTGGTTGGCGACCGATCTCGCGATCGGAGCGGCCTCTCACGCGACGCGGCTCGCTATCCGGGTCGGCGGCACGGGCTTGGAGGTGGGCCTCTCGGCCGGACGCGCCGCCTCGGCGCTCCCCGGCGCGGGCCGCGCGGGCGCGCTGATCAAGTCCGCCGCCCGCCCACTGGCCGACGGGGGCCGCGAGGTGAGGGCCCAGGCCTGGTCCTCTGCGCAGGCGCGCACGCAACGCCTCCTGGAAGCCAACATGCCTGCGCTGATCGACGCGCTCGACGTGGATCGGCTCGTGCGGCAGATCGACATCAACGCCCTCGCTGAGCGGCTCGACATCGACGCTCTCGTGAAGCGGATCGAGATCGATGAGCTTGTGCAGCGGATTGATATCGACGCTTTGGTGAAGCGGATCGAGATCGATGAGCTTGTGCAGCGGATCGACATCGATCAGCTTGTGCAGCGGATTGATATTGACGCTTTGGTGAAGCGGATCGAGATCGATGAGCTTGTGCAGCGGATCGACATCGATCAGCTTGTCGGGCGGATTGATATTGACGCTTTGGTGAAGCGGATCGAGATCGATGAGCTTGTGCAGCGGATCGACATCGATCAGCTTGTCGGGCGGATTGATATTGACGCTTTGGTGAAGCGGATCGAGATCGATGAGCTTGTGCAGCGGATCGACATCGATCAGCTTGTCGGGCGGATTGATATTGACGCTTTGGTGAAGCGGATCGAGATCGATGAGCTTGTGCAGCGGATCGACATCGACAGGCTGGTGGGCCGGATCGACATCGATCAGCTGGTGCGGCGGATCGAGATCGACGACCTCGTTTCACGGATCGACATCGACCGGCTCGTCGGGCGGATTGATATTGACGCTTTGGTGAAGCGGATCGAGATCGATGAGCTTGTGCAGCGGATCGACATCGACGAGCTGGTCCGCCGGATCGAGATCGATCAGCTCGTGGGCCGGATCGACATCGATGGGCTCGTGCAGCGCATCGACATCGACCGGCTCGTCGGCCGGATCGACATCGACCGGCTGGTCGGCCGAATCGAATTGAACGCCGTGATGCAGCGGATCGACCTCGACGCGGTTGTCTCTCGCATCGACGTGAATGCGATCGCCGAACGCATCGACGTGGACGCGGTCGTCGAGCAGACGGAGCTCGGCACGATCGTCGCGCGTTCCACGAGCGGCTTCGCCACCGAGGCGCTCGACGCGGCCCGAAGGCAGACAGCCGACGTGGACAGCCGGGTGAGCCGGGCGGTGAACCGGGTGCTGCGCCGCAGGGGGGACGACCTGCCCGCCGGTCCGCCATTGCTCACGCGCGAGAAGTCCGCGATGGACGAGGCTGATGCCCCGGACGCCCGGCCGGAGGGGCCCGAGGCGCCGGACGGGGAGTCGACGTGAGCGCGGCCGACGGTCGCCTTGGCACCTCGCAGCAGGGCCGGTATGCCGGTGCGCTCAGCCGCCTGCTCGCCTATGGCGCCGACGTGCTGATCCTCACTGTCGTCTACACAGCAGCGCTTGCCGTCGTGCAGTTCGCGATCGACGCCGCCACGCCGTGGTCCGTCGAATTCAAGAGCGGTTACGGCCTCGTCCTGGTGGGGCAGCTGATCTGGGCGGCGGTGTACTTCGGCAACTCGTGGGTGATCTTCGCCCGCTCGCCCGGGATGGGGCTGCTGGGGTTGCGGATCGTGCGGGCCGACGGATCAGCGCTCGGCCGCCGCCACGCGCTGATCCGCCTGGTCGCTTTCCCCCTGGGGTTCCTGACGCTGGGTCTCGGGTTCCTCGGCATCATCTTCGGGCGCACCCACCAGGCGATATACGACCGCATCGCAAACACGGCCGTCGTCTACGACTGGGACGTCGAGGCGGCGAAGCTCCGTCGCCTCGCCGCGCGAGGGGCCCGCCGGCGCGAGGCGCAGGCGCAGGCCCCGGCCGAGCGCTGAGCGTCGCGGGCGCGCTAGAAGCGCAGCAACATCAACCCTACCGACACGCCGGGCCCGATCGTGATGGCTAGGCCATGCGTTCCGGACGCGGGCGAGCGTTCACGGATGGTGCTCTCGAGCACGTAGAAGATCGAGGGAGTTCCGACGTTGCCGTGGTCGGCGAGGGCCTGCCAGCTGACGGCCACGTCCCGGTCGTCGAGTCCGAGTGCGTCGCGGGTGCATTCGACGATCCGCCGTCCCCCCGGATGCAGTAGCCAGTGCTCGATGTGCTCCTCGCTCAGGTCGTTGCAGGAGAGGAAGTCGCCGACCAGCTCCGCGAGGTTCTCAGCCGCGATATCGGGCAGATCGCGCGCGAGGTGCAGATGGCTGTCGTGGGCCTCGGCGGTGAGCTTCACCGCATCCAGGCTGTCGGGGATCTGGTGCACGCGGGTAGCGAGGATCGCCGGACCGGCGGCGGCCGGATCGCTGGTCAGCAGCGCGGCGGCACAGCCGTCGCCGAAGATCGCCGAGCCGACCGTCTTGGCCCTTGGATCGTCGGAGAAGGCCGGCATCATGATCGAGCTCATGCTCTCCGCGGCGACCACCAGCACCGGCTGCGATGGGTCGGCCTGCAGCGTCTGCCCCGCCAGTCGCATCAGCGGCACGGCGCTCGCGCAACCGACACCCGTGACGTGGTACTTGTCCGTGCTCGGCCGCATCCCGTAGTGCTCGATCAGCCGTGCGCGAGGCTCGGGCAGCCGAGCGAGTAGAGGCTCGAGGTGAGGACCGTGCCGACCGAGCCGGGATCCAGGTCGAGCTGATCGATCGCAAGGACGGCTTGGCGGAGCAGCTCCTGCTCGACCTCCTCAGCCCGGCCCTGGAGGTTGCTCTCCAAGAAGCTCGGCTCGATGTCGAGATGCCGCCGGCGCACCCCTGAGCGCTCGAAGATGCGAAGGGCGAACTCGTCCTCGCTCAGCCCGAGTGCCTCGAGCGCCTCCTGCTGGCTGACTCGGCCCTGCGCGCCGACGACCGCCAGACCGCCGACGCGGTGGAGCTGCCTCGGGACATATGACGTCCAAACGTTGTGTTCGCGCTGGAGTCGGGTGTGCTGTGTCGCCGCGTTTGGTGGAGTGATCTGAGGCCGCCCTGTCTGTGATCGCGATGCCGGCGGTCTTGCCGGCATCTCTGACGATTGCACGGTCAACCGCAGGAACCTGCCGCGGTTACCCGTCGAGCGGCGATCCTTCGGCATTTCTTATGCCACGATCGGGCAAGATTCCCTGCCTCGCCAACGATCAGGGGATGCAAATGCGCGTAATCGGTGCCGGACTGCCTCGCACAGGGACGTTGACGCAGAAGCTTGCCTTGGAGCAGCTCGGCCTCGGCCCCTGCTACCACTGGGTCAACCTGATCTCCGACCTGGACGCCGTGGAGCTGTGGCACAGAGCCCTCGACGGTGAGGACGTCTTCGAGGAGATCTTCGCGGGGCACAACTCGACCGTGGACTGGCCCGGCGGCTTCTACTACCGCGAGCTGGCCGAGCGAGATCCCTCGGCGAAGGTGCTGCTGAGCGTGCGTGAGCCCGAGGCCTGGGAGAACAGCTACCGCCAGACGATCTGGAACTTCACGCGCGGAGACTCCCTGATCAGCCACCTGTCCGACGCCCGGCGGGAAATCGACCCCCGCTGGCGGCGCTACCTCGAACTGGTTCAGCGCATGCTCTGGAGTGAGCGCTCGCCTTTCGGCGCAGGCGATGAGCCCGCGCAGATGATCGCGCAGATGGAAGCCCACAACGAGGCCGTCCGGGCGGCGATCGCCCCCGAGCGGCTGCTGGTCTGGAAGGTCACCGAAGGGTGGGAGCCGCTGTGCGAGTTCCTTGAGGTGCCCGTTCCGGAGGAGCCCCTCCCGCACGCCAATGACGCCGAGACCTTCCGCGGGCGCGTGGTCAACGCGGCGCTCGACGCGCTGTTCGAGTGGCGCGCTGAGCAACCGGTCGAGCCCGCCTGAGGGAGATCTGCGGCGCCGACGGCGGGCGACCATGCACGATGCGACGGCCTGGGGAACTGCGGAAGCTCCGTGGAGCTGACGGAGCTAGTCGCGCACGGCCGAGAGCGCCTCGGTGACGCGGCGCCCCAGATCGTGCAACTGCTCATCGGAGAGATGGTCGACCCCGAGGCCCGCCTGTTGAAGCTCGCGGCGGACGTTGACGGTGGCTCGCGCCGCATCGACCGCGACACCAAGCCTGGCCAGGGCGCGGCTGACCAGGGGGTCATCGAGGGAGGTGCTTCCGTCGCCGGCCGGCTTCAGCAGCCAGACGCGGAGCGCCTCGGCCTCGCTCAGAGCCAGGTCCAGCGTCAGCGTGGGCTCGGGAGCCAGCGTGGGCTCGGGAGTCAGCGTGGGCTCGGGATCGAGCTGATCGGGTGCCTGGGCGGTGATGTCGGCCGCCTGGTCGATGGTGTGGTCGGTGGTGCTCATCGGAGACGCGGGGCCCGCTTCGGCGCCGACTCCGGGTCGGCGAGCTCAGCCGGCTGTCAGATGTGTCATCTAGATATCGGCTAGTTCCGGCGGCTGCTTGAGAGGCCATGGACGATCCTGTGTCCCGGCCTCATCACCGCCGGCCCGATCAGGGGTTGCGCTTGGGGTCGCGCCCGTCGGGCAAGAGGCCGAGGTCGGCGTAGGCGCGTCCCCGGTTCCAGTAGAAGATCAGCCGCACGACCCGGCCGTCGCGTATCCGGAAGAGGTTCGCCCTCAGCTGCTCGACGTTCTCCCCGCTGTCCTTCTCGCGACCGCGCAGGCAGCTCAGGACCAGGACGCGCTCCTCGTCGATGTCCCGGTACTCCTCGGCCTGCGGCTGCACGTCGTCGAGCGTCTCGAGCAGGACGCGCCAGCCGTCTTCGATCGCCGCCGTCCCCACGAAGCCGCCCGCGAGGGGGCCCCCGAAGCTCGCGCACTCGATCTCCGGATGGGCCCACTCCCCGGCGCGTGAGAAGTCGCCGGCTTCCCACGCGTCGTAGATCGACCTCACCAGATCGACGTTCGCCTCGGTCACGCGTCAAGCATCCCACAAGGGTGTCCTCGAGCGCCCGTCACCTGCCCTGCGGGAGCAGTAGCGTGCCCGGAGCCCCAGTCGCTGAAGCTGTCGAACATACCGACCTACCTTTCGGAGGGAACATGGCTCTCGATGGAACGATCCTCGGCAACGTGCGCCTCAGAGCAGATGGAGGCGCTCGAAAAAGACTTCGGCGACGACGACAGCCTTCACGTCGGGACCGTGGTCACGATCGTCGAACTGCAGAAGCGCGAGGTCAACGCAGAGGGCGTCGAAGTGGCCGTCGGGTCGATGATCCGGACCCGGCACAACACGCCGGACCTTTATCGCGTGGTCGGCATCCTCGACCAGGCGAAGCACGACCTGCTGATGCTGTAGGCGCCTAGGAGCCGGGAATCGGCTTCGGCGCGAACTCCTCGTCCGGCAGAAGCCCGTGCTGCATCGCGAACAGGCTCGCCGCGGCCCGGCTCGAGGCGTCGATCTTCGCGTAGATGTGCTCGACGTGGTTGGCCACCGTCTTCGGTGAGATCACGAGCTGCGCGGCGATCTCCTTGTTCGACAGTCCGCGTGCGGCGAGCCTGAGGACCTCGACCTCGCGCGCCGTCAGACCCGCCGGACCGCCCCGCCGACGCGGGACGCGGTGCCCGGCGGCGCCAAGCACGGCCTCCACCGCTTCTGCGTCGAGGCGACCTGCCTTGACCTCGGTGAGCAACTCGGCGGCCGCCTCCTCGGCCGACCGCTCGGGGCGATACGGGCGGGGCTCGCGCATCGCCTGGTAGGCATCGGCGGCGGCGATCAACCCATGCGGGGAAGCCTGCTCGCGGTTAGGTTCAGGGCAACAGTCGTGAAGCGAGACAGATGGGGGTCCCGATGAGTCTGCGAAGCCGCTTTTTTGCCTTCACCTACGACCGCCAGACCGCGAGGGTCGAACAGGCTGGTCTAAGGGCGCTCCGTGAAGCGCTCGTGGCCACGGCGGACGGCAAGGTGCTCGAGATCGGCGCCGGGACCGGCGCGAACCTCGCCTTTTACCGATCGTCGGTCGAGTCCCTGACCATCACCGAGCCCGAGCCGCCGATGATGCGGCGCCTGCAACGGCGGGCGAGCGAGCAGGCTCCGGCGGCCACAGTCCTGCGCGCTCCGGCCGAAGACCTCCCCTTCGAGGACGCCACCTTCGACACCGTCGTGTCCACGCTCGTCCTGTGCGGTGTGGATGACCAGCCACGGGCGTTGCGGGAGGTACGCCGGGTCCTCCGCCCCGGCGGCCGGCTGGTCTTCATCGAGCACGTACGCTCGGACGAGCCCGGGCTTGCCCGCTTCCAGGACCGAATGAATCGTCTCAATCGGCTCGTCGTGTGCTGTGACTGCAATCGCCCCACACTCCGGACCATTCAGGCAGAGGGCTTCGAGGTCAGCGAGCTTCGCCACACGACGCTCAACAAGGTCCCGAAGTTCGCTCGCCCGCTGATCGTGGGCACCGCGGCGGCGCCGCTTGCCGAGCCGTCCAGATAGACGGGCCGCCGCCGCGGGTGCTGCGGCGATGTGAGGCGTCCCCCTCCCGATCGCCCCGTTCGGGCCGCTCCTTGTCGTGTAACGATTCCCCGCCGGCGCGCACTGTTCGTCGTGGCTTGCGTCAACAGGCTCGCAGCACGCACCTACGCAGATCGTTCGACGAAGGAGACACGAGTGACCGAACTGACCGACATGCAGGCCGAGCTGTGCGAGCGGAGCAAGACCGACTACTCCGACCTCAGCGCGGTCTTCATCAACTGCACCCTGAAGCGCAGCCCCGAGGTCTCGAACACCCAGGGCCTGATGGACATCTCTGCGGAGATCATGCGCCGCAACGGCGTCGCCGTCGAGAACATCCGCGCTGCCGACCACCAGATCGCGACCGGCGTCTGGCCCGACATGACCGAGCACGGCTGGGATGTGGACGACTGGCCGGCGATCTTCGAGAAGGTGATCGCGGCCGACATTCTCGTGCTCGGCATGTCGATCTGGCTCGGCGAGAAGTCCTCGGTCGCCACCCAGATCGTAGAGCGCCTATACGGCAACTCGCACCTGCTCAACGACGCCGGCCAGTACGCCTACTACGGCCGGGTCGGCGGTTGCCTCGTCACCGGCAACGAGGACGGAGTCAAGCACTGCGCGATGAACGTCCTCTACTCCCTGCAGCACCTCGGCTACACGATCCCGCCGCAGGCGGACTCGGGATGGATCGGGGAGGCGGGGCCCGGGCCGTCCTACCTCGATGAGGGCTCGGGCGGCCCGGAGAACGACTTCACCAACCGCAACACGACCTTTGCGGCATGGAACATCATGCACCTCGCCCGGATACTGAAGGACGCCGGCGGCATTCCGGTTCACGGCAATCAGCGCGCCGCGTGGGAAGCGGGGTGCAGCCTCGATTTCCCGAACCCCGAGTACCGCTGAGATGCCGCGCGGAAGGTCCGCAGGGCAGAGACGGGGCGCTGCTCCTCCCCTGGTGCGGCGAGCGCCTCCGGCCGCCACGCCTACAGGCTGAGCGACGTCTACGACGGCGGGCTGAAAGGATGAGCGCCATGGGGGCAGAGCCGGACTACGAGATCGTCGTCATCGGCGCCGGCTTCGCGGGCATCGGGGCCGCGATCAAGCTCCGCGAGGCCGGCTTCTCGGACTTCGTCGTGCTCGATGAAGCCGACGGCGTCGGCGGCACCTGGCACTGGAACACCTACCCCGGGGTGGCCGTCGACATCCCGTCCTTCAGCTACCAGTTCTCATTCGAGAAGCGCAGCGACTGGTCGCGTATCTACGCGCCGGGCCGCGAGCTGAAGGCCTACGCCGAGCACTGCGCCGACAAGTACGGGGTGCGGGGGCATTTCCGCCTCAACACCAAGGTCACCGGCACGAGCTTCGATGAGGACTCGAGCGTCTGGTACGTCGAGACCGCCGACGGGCGGCGTATCAGTGCCCGCTTCGTGATCGGCGCGACCGGGGTCTTCAGCCAGCCGAAGCTGCCCGAGATCCCGGGCGCCGGGACGTTCGCCGGATCGACCCTCCACACGGCCCGCTGGGATCACTCGGTGCAGCTGCAGGGCAAGCGCGTGGCCGTCATCGGCACCGGCGCCTCGGCCGTGCAGGTGATCCCGACGATCGCGCCCGAGGTGCAGCGGCTGACCGTCTTCCAGCGCACTCCGATCTGGTGCCTGCCGAAGCTCGACGCGCCCCTGGGATCGCGTGCCCGCGCCGCCCTGCGCTGGGTGCCCGGGGCGATGCTCGCCGCACGTTGGCTGAGCCAGGCGTTCGTCGAGCTGACGTTCGTGCTCGTCGCCCACTTCGCCGGCACGTTCCCGTTCCTGCCGGCCCGCGGGGAGGCGGAAGCGCGCAAGCTGCTCGGCGACGTCGAGGACCCGGGCGTGCGCGAGGAGCTGACGCCGAGCTATCGCCTCGGCTGCAAGCGGCCGAGCTTCTCCAACGAGTACGTCCAGACCTTCAACCGCGACAACGTGCACCTCGCGACCGCAGCCATCGAGGAGATCACCCCGGAGGGGGTGCGCACGAGCGACGGCGTCCTGCACCCGATCGACGTGCTCGTGCTCGCCACGGGTTACAAGGTGTTCGAGAAGGGCAACATGCCGCCGTTCCCGGTCAGGGGCGCCGGCGGTACCGAGCTGGCCGACTTCTGGGACGCCAACCGGCAGCAGGCCTACGAGGGCGTGAGTGTCCCCGGCTTCCCGAACTGGTTCACGATCACCGGCCCCTACGGCTTCAACGGGCAGTCGTACTTCGGTCTGATCGAGACCCAGATGCGCCACATCGTGCGCTGCCTGAAGCGCGCGCGCTCCGAGCGGGCGAGCCGGGTCGAGATCACCCCCGAGGCCAACCGGCGCTACTTCGAATCGGTGTTGGCGCGGCGCAACAACCAGGTCTTCTTCCGCGGCTCGTGCGCCGCCTCGAACAGCTACTACTTCGACAAGCACGGGGACGTGCCGTTCCGGCCCAGCCTGACCCTCGAGGCCGCCTGGCGCAGCGCCCACTTCGACCTCGACGACTACGAGTTCGCCGCCTCGCCCGCCTCGGCCGCGCCGTAGGGCCGAATCGAGCGCCTAGCTCCTGAGCAGCCCCGGGACGTCGTGGACGATTTCCGAGGGCCGGAAGTTCGCGGTGTAGACGGTCGTCAGCTTGCCGCTGGCGCTGATGCCGTACACGAGCGCCGAGTGGTTGACGAATTCCGGGTTGCCGACGTCCTTCGCCGAGCCTACGCCCCAGGCCTTCCAAACGGGCGCGAGTGCCGCTCCCGAGCCGATCAGGTACTGCATCTGGCCCGTCAGCTGGTGCTCGCTGAGGAACTTAGCTACAGACGGCGGCTTGTCCCCTCGCGGGTCTACCGAGACGGCGATCAGCTGCACTTTGCTCGCCTGTCCCCCCAGCCTGCCGAGCGCGTTGTGCAACTGGGAGGCGATCAAGGGGCACACGTCCGGGCAGTGGGTGTAGAGGAAGGTGACGAACACCGCCTTGCCCCGGTAGGCGGCGAGATTCACGGGCTGGCCGAGGGAGTTGCGAAGGCTCGACAGCGGGGGCGCGGGCCTGAGGGGTTGCAGCAGCAGGCCCTCGAAGCGGCCGACGTGGGCGCTCACGGCCCCGCCGGGCAGCTGCTGTTTGCTTGTCGAGCCGCCGGCGATCAGCAGCGCCACCCCGCCGAGGAGCACGAGGATCACTATCACCGGGAGCACGAACTGCATCCGGCCGACCGACGGCCTCGCCGCCGGCTGCTCGGATGTCGCGGGCGGCTCCGCGCCAGCGTCGGGTTCACGCGTGCCGGGCGTCTCGGCGCTCATGAGGCCCAGTCTCCCATACGAGTCTGAGCAGCGAGACGGTTCTGGGCCGGCGGGCGACGGGTCCACGGCTGCGCCCGCCGGCGATCGGGTCGGGTCTTGTCAGTCACCTGCGCGTACTCGTTTCGTGGCCAGCAGTGCGACGAGGCCGGCAGCCAGCCCGAGCGCGCCGATGATCAGCGCCGCGATGCCGAGGCCCTTGGACGCTCCGCTGCTCGAGTTGGTGACCGTCTGCGCCGGTGCCTCCGAGGCCGCCGTGGCGGTCTGCCCTGCTTCGGGTCCTGCCTCCGCACCGGCGACATCCTCGATCACGCCGCCCTTCGTGGTCACGTTGATCCTCGGGGACGGATGTTCCGCGGTCAGCGAGGTGTCGATCCAGTGGACGACCTGGCCGTTGCTGTAGCTCTGCACGGTCCTGAATTCGAGCGCCTTGCCCGTGGCGTCCCCCGGGATCGCGAGGGACAGCGGAAAGTTGACGAACTGCCCGTTGTCGACTCTCCCGAGTGGACCCGTCCACGTCCACACGACCTCGGAGACCTCGGTGGAGATAGTTTCGCCGTCTTCCTTGATCGGGGTCGCGAGCTTACTTTCGATCACCTTCGTGCTCCAACCCGGGACGTTCTCGTAGTCGACGCCCACGAACCCTTGCGGAAACAGCACGGCGACCTTGGTCACGTGCGCGCCTTCCTGCTCTCCGGGGACGCGCACGTCGAGCGTCGCGAAGGCGCCTGCGGGGATCGTGTTCGGATGCAGGCTGATATGTGCCTGTGCGCTGGCCGGGATCAGCAGGACCGCTGTCGTGAGCAGGGCCACCGAGAGCTTTCTCTTCATCTGTCCTTCCTCCTTGGGAGCTGGTGTGATTGATACGGGCCGGCGCTCATCGGACCGGCACCTTCACGGTCCGCATGTGCTGTTCGAATTCGGAGACTCGATCGGTGATCGCGATCGTCCAGGTGCCCGCCGGGCTGAGCACGGCGGCGCTCATGATGTAGTGGCCCGGTCCGGCGGGCGACACCCGCAGCGGCAGCGGCCCGATGTGCTTGGAGGGCAACGAGGCGGTTGCAGTGAGTTCCCTCGTGGCTGTGAACTGCCCCCCGGTCGCTGCGTTTATCAGGTAGAGGTGGACCGTGTTCGGGCCCACCCTGGCCGGTTCGACGGTCATCTCGAGCTCGGCCGAGCCGATCGTGGTCGTGGCCGAGAAGGGACCTGTTGCCGCGTCGATCGGGGGCGTGTAGGTGATCAACGCGGCTGTCACGCCGAACACGCACAGCATCAGGGCGAACTCGGTGCGCATCGTGCGGCGGGCGAGCACTCCCGTCCCACCAGGCGGGCCGTTCAGGCCCGCGATCGACCGCAGCGCCGGGATCACCCGCTCGCGGTTGATCCAGCCGAGGGCGATCAGCACCGACAGCAGCAGTATCTTCGCGATGATCAGCGCGCCGTAGGTGCTGTGGAGGAGGCCGTGGAGGCTTCGCACGTCGATGTACGCCTGCACCACCCCCGTCGCGGCGATCGTGATGACCGCTGCGAGCGCGATCGGCGAGAAGCGGATGAGCGTCGCCAACAGCAGCCTGGTGCGCTCAGGGCCCTCGAGCGACCGGGTGGCGCACGGCAGGGCGAGGAGCAGGCAGGCGATTCCGCCCACCCACAAGCTCGCAGCCAGCACGTGGAGCGCATCGGAGGGGAAGAACACGCCCGTCGGGCTCTCGATGCTCGCGTGACCGGCCAGCGCCGGCGTCAGGGCTAGGTAGACGCATCCGATCGCGAGAACCGTGAGAAGCCATCCGGGGGGACGGCGTAGCTGTGCCTGCGGATCGCCCCCGGACGCATCCAACGCGGGAACCGGGTCTCGGCCGGCTGCTCGTGCCGCGAGCAGCACGGCCCCGAGCAGGATCCAGTCGAGCGCGCGCAGTGCCCAAACCTCGCCGAACCGGCTTTCCAGCGTGTCCTTGAGGACCGAGCCTTTCAGCGAGCTCCACAGCGAGACTCCGGCGGCGGTGGCGCCTTGCAGCAGGACGCCGAGCACGCTCACGAGCAGCCCGAGCCCGATCGCCGCCGCGAACAGCACCGTCATACGCCCTCGCAGCGCGTGCGAGGCCACCGACCAGCGAGGCTCCCTACCGGCCGTCGCAGCCAGGGCCGGAGACCAGGCGAACAGAACGAAGGCGAGGCCGCCGATCATCATCGCGATGGTCAGGTAGTCCAGGCCGCGCACAACGCCGAAGGCGACCTTGGTGGCCTTCCCGCTCTCGTTCTTCCCGATCAGCCCGGCGACCGTGTACCTCGGCGCGGCGCCGGGATGGCCGATGTCGAAGACCAGGCCTCCGTAGACGATGTGCGTGTCCGCGGAGATCACCCGGTAGGTGGCGGTGTAGGTGCCGTCCGCGAGATGCGCCTTCAACCCGACCCCCATCCACCGCGCGTTGCCGCCCGGATGGGTGACGTCGAGGTTGTCCACCTCGTTGCCCTGCGCGTCGTAGACGCGGACCGCGCCGAGGGTACCGCCGACATGCTCGTTGAACTTGAAGATCACCTCCGCGGGCTGGGAGGGAACCGTTGCGCCGGCGGCGGGTGAGGTTCCGAGCAGCTGTGCGTGGGCGTCTGCCGCCGGCGCGGCAAAGAGCCCGAGCAGGCAGGCCGACAGGAGCACGACCCCGAGCAGGCGAGGTCGGATCGGGCGCAGCGAACTCTCGGTGGCTCTCACCAGGCCTCGCGCTGCGCGGGCGGCTCGGGCGATCCTGCCTCCGGCTCGCCTCGCGACCCGCCGCCTTTGCGTCGGCGTCTCACCAGGATCGCGCCCAGCAGTAAGGCTGCCACGATCGCCGCGAGAACGGCGACCGTCCCAGTGGAGGCATTGGAGCCTTGGGGCACCCAGAACAGCTCACCCTTGATCGCCCCCGGTTGCGATCCCACCTTGATGGGGACGGTCCAGTCGAAGATCTTCGTGCGCTTGTTCTTGTCCTTGACCTGAGGGGGAGTGACCGGGCTCATCCAGTGGATGCGGTGGTCGTGCCATTCGAACTGACCCGCCCTGTCGAGCGATTCCCATCGCGGCGCGGCGGTGGCGCTCGCCGACTTCGGGACCGTCACGTTGGCGTAGAAGTTGGTGTTGAGATAGACGGCCGGAGAGCGGCCGTTCTGTTCAGTCGAGCCGTTGGGGAGCAGGCGTGCGTAGGGCTCGCCGGAGTAGCCGTACACGATCACCGTCTTGCCGGTGTGGTTTCGCAGCAGCAGCCTGTCTGCGAACTCGAGCACTTCCACGCTCAGCCCCGGCGCCGTCGGGGTGACGGAGGTGACGTAGGTTCGGTAGTGGTAGCTGGAGCCCTGATCGTTGATCGGGTTTCCGCTCTCCTGCGTCGACGGTTGGTTGGTGCCTGCCGCGGCCGCTGCGACCGTGAGCGACAAGGTCAGGGCAGCGAACAGGGCAAGCATTAAACGGCGTGACATCGTGGCTCCTGATGAACTCGCAGAGGACAGGAAGGGCACCCGGGCCGCGCTGGAGCGCGTAGCGGGTCCGTCGGGGCGAGCCGGCCCTCGGTGAGGATTCGGACTAGCTCGTCGCCGGTGCGAAGTCCGGCGGGGGCCGGTCAGCCAGCGACCGCGCCAGCAACAGGCCCCCCCGCGGCACCGAGAGTGCGATACGCACCGGGAGAGGTACACCGCTGGGGAGGGCATGGCGGGCACGCTCCCCGGGGGAGAGGCTTGCCAGGAGCTTCTCTCCGGGGTAGCGCCGCAGGGCAAGCAGCAGAGGGAGGGCGAGCGCGGGAAGGGCGCAAAGCGCTGTCGGGTCGATCAACGCCAGGGCAGCCGCGGCGGCGGCCATCGCGCCAAGGCCGGCGAGCGTAACCGCCTGTCGCCGTGCCGGCCGTCGCCGTGCCGCCGGCCTGCACTGCCCCCGGGCCTCGTTCCGTTCGCGCACGAGGAAGCGAACTTTACTCCTCGGCGGAGTGCCTGGAGATCACGTGCCGACCGCGGAGAGAAGCCACAGGCCGAAGCTCGTGAAGGCGACCATCACGGTCAGCATCCAGTACTGCGAGCGGACCGCCTCCTGTGTGTTGCGATACATGCTCAGGGCCCGATCGTGGGCCAGAGTGAGACCCCCGACATGGCCGACGACGAGAGCGATCACCTGCACGTACCAGATCGCCGCGTAGGAGATGATCGCGTAGTCGATCTGGTAGGAGGAGGTGCCCAGCAGGTTCGAGCCGTCCCCGAGCGGGTCCGAGGCAAGGTAGCCGATCGCCTGACCCTGCCAGAGCAACAGCGAGAAGTAGTGAGCGAGCACGTATGCGAACCCGATCGGCACAAGCGTGTGGACGAAGCTGTGGCTCAGCTCGGTCCGTCCATAGCGCCGGCTGACCGTGTGCACGCCGCGGATACCGAGCTCGTAGATGCCCACGATCAGAGCGATGCACAGCAGCAGCCCAACCGTGTAGGCCAGCTCGATCGCCGGTGTCTGGTGGAAGCCGACGCCACCGAAGAAGCTCTGCAGGTGAGGCTCGAGCTTTCGCCAGAGGACGTCGTTCGAGACCCCGTCGAAGGTCGTCGTGCCGATCACGGCGCAGACGAGCGCGACCGTCCCAGACAGCACCGGCATCTGCGTCAGGCCGCTCAACGGCCGGCGGACGAAGAGCTCCCCGTCCCGCTCGCCGCAGAACGGGGACATCCGTCCGAGCATCGCGAAATAGGCGCCGAAGCCGTCGGCCCGTTCGGTCCACTCCTCGACCCCGAAGGCCAGCATCCCGGCGACCATCACGAGGAAGTATCCGAGCGACAGCGCGGCGATCTTCGACGGGCTGTCACGTTCTACGTAGACGAGCTCGAGCCAGGCGAAGCCGACGAGAAGGGCGACCGCCGGCCACTGCCCCAGTCGCTCCGGGTAGCGGAACGGAGGCTCGTCCAACGCTCCCGGCGCGAAGCGGCGGCCGGCCCAGCGGATCGCGCGGGCGCAGGAGCGCCACGGGCTCAGCACCGCGAACACGTTCCCCAGCAGGACGCTGGCGATCGGCATGCCGACCCAGAAGACCACGTAAACGAAGGTCACGCTGAAGTTGGCCGACCACACCTGCGTCCCGGCGAAGCCGCTGTAGATCACGAGCGCGAACACCGCGACCCCGAGCAAGCTCACGAGATGCCCGAGCAGAGGCGGCACGCGGCACAGCCGCACCCGGTGCTCTCTCTGCAGCTTCGGGCTCGTCCACAGCACCGACAGCGCCGCGAAGGACACCACCAGCACGATCGCCGCCGCCCAGCTGAACAGCCACACCGGGATCGGCAGGTCGGCCCTGCCGACGATGCCGTGGGCCAGCGCACTCACTGGGAACACGAGCGCCGCCGCCCCCAGCGCGGCGAACAGGGGGACGAGCAGCCGCCGAGGAGCATTCATTGCTGCGCGAGTGTACGCCAGCCCGTGCAGTCCCCGGCGGGGTTTGTCGAGCAGCGTCGGCGAGGTCGGCTCCGTAGCCTTCGGCTCTGATGGGTCCTGCAGACGCTCCTCGCGCCGGCGCTGCGCGCCGGCGGCGGGCTTGCCTGGGTACGGCTCCGCGCTCACTGCCGATCAGGGTCGCGCCGCTCGTCCTGTTCGCCCTGCTCTGCGCCGGCTGCTCGTCCGAGACCCGCTCCTCCTCCGGTCGCGGCTCGCCGACGCCCGACCTGGCGAGCGCTCGCAACGTCGGGGACGGGCCACGATTCCGGCCGAGTCCCGCCGGCGCTCTCGCGGCGCGGGCCGCGCCTGTGGACGGAATGCGCTGCCTGCCGCCGAGGCAGGTCGCCTCGCTGGCCCACGTCGAGGTGTTCGCCGCCGGGCACGTCGTCGTGATTCCGGCCGGTATCGGCTTCGCGCCGCCGCTGGCTCGTCGTGGCGCCTACGTGCGAGGCGGGCGGTGTGCGTATCGGATGCGGACGGTGGAGCCGACCGGACTCGTGTTGACGGAGGCCGGCCGCCCAACCACGCTCGGCCGGCTCTTTGACCTGTGGGGACAGCCGCTGAGTCGTCAACGGGTGGCGGGGTTCTCGGCTCCGAAGAGAAGTGGCGTATCGGTGTACATCAACGGCCGGCGCTGGCCCAGGGATCCGTCCGCCGCCCCGCTAGCGCCGGGGGCACAGATCACGATCGAGGTCGGCCCCTACGTGCCACCCCACCGCAGCTACAGCTTTCCACCCTTGCAGTCAGTCGCGTCGGGGCGCTAGCGGTCCGCTTGCCGTTCTCGTGCTCGCGTAGCCTGGGGCGATGGACGCCACGGTCTCGCGCGCTCGTCGCCTTCCGCTGCGTCACAAGGTGGCTTCGCCGGCGTGCTGTGCGCTCGTCTTGGCAGCTCTTCTCCTCGGTCTGATGCGGCCGGGGGCAGCGCTCGGGGACGCGGACCCAGCCAGCGACGTGCTGCTCGTACAGAGCGCCTACTACCCCTATCAGCCGACCGTCTCCAAGGGCCTCGAAGCCACGCTCAACAGGCTCCTGAGCTCTGCCGGCGGCTCACATATGCCGTTGAAGGTTGCGGTGATCGGCTCGAGCGGCGATCTCGGCGGCGTGCCGAGCTTCTACGGGCACCCCCAGGCTTATGCGCAGTTCCTGGACCGCGAGATCTCCTTCAACAATCACCCGCCCCTGCTGGTCGTCATGCCGGCCGGCTTCGGGGTCGCGGCGGCGGGCTCGACGAAGGGCCTGGCGGCGATCAAGATCGACACGCGGCACGGGTCCGACGGCCTCGTCCGCTCAGCCATCGCGGCGGCCGCGGTGCTGCTGCACGCGAAGGGGAAGGCGATCGCGACTCCCACGGTGGCTTCCGGCGGTTCGGGTGGCAGCGGTCCGCCGGCCGCGGTCCTGTTCGCCGCCCCGGGAGGGCTGCTCCTCCTGATCGGCCTGATCGCGTTCTTCCGGGCCAGAGGCGATCGCGCCCGGCCGCCGGGCGAAGCCGGGGGGGAGGGCGAGTAGCTCAGCGGCTGGCGCTGAAGCTGAGCGGGCCGTCGAGGCGGGTGACGGTCGCAGGGTCGTCGCAGAAGAAGCGGACGCGCGTCACCTTCGGGCTGTAGCGCTGACAGTCATAGCCCGACGGCACCGAGCCATGGGCGAGGAACGCGACGGACCACTGCCGCGCGAGCGGGCACTTGAGCACGTGTGCCCGGACGGAATACCGAGTGTGGTGAACCGTTATCGACCCGCAGCCGACGGCGGGGACGGCGCCGGCCTGAATGGGGGCGATCGCCCCGAGGCCGAGCGCGAGCACCATCACAGCCATCACGAGAGAGGTCGGACCCCGCATCAGTTCCCCGCCGATCTACGATTCGCCTTGGTCAGAGCCTAACATTGGCCGATCGAAATTCTGTGGAAAGGGGGGGCCCTGCTCACCGTCCGTCGCCTCCTCTGCGGGGGCCTGGGCGCGCTTGCCGCCGCGACGCTGGTCGCGTGCGGGGGCACTGCAACGCACACCGCCTCGAGCGCGCAGTCCTCGACGAAACTCGTCGAAGCGGGACGCCCCCCGTACATCACCGGACTGGCGGTCGATCCGTCCGACCACTCACTGCTCCTTGCCACCAACACGGGCCTCTACCGGGTCTCGGCCGACGGCCAGGAGCTGCAGACGGTTCACGCCCGCGTGAGTGTCGGCGGCGCGGTCGGACCGTACGGCGAACGCGTCTCCTCGCTGGCTTTTGACGGCCCGGGGCGACTGCTCGGGTCCGGGCACCCGAATCGCGTCCTCACCCACCTGCCGCCATTCCTCGGAGTGCTGCAGTCACACGATGTCGGCCGCGACTGGAGCGGGGTGGCGCGTGCCGGGTTCTCCGACCTTCACGTGCTGCTCGTCCAGAACGGCACGATCTACGGCTTCGACACAGTGCTCGGGGGCGTCGTCGTGAGCACGGACGGCGGCCGCACCTTCGCTGAGCGCTCAGCGCCGGCAGGGCCCACGGTCCTGGACATGGCCGTTGATCCGAAAGACGCGCGCTACATCCTTGCGAGCACGCCGCAATCGATCTTCGCCTCGAGCGATCAGGGCACGCGTTGGCGGCGGCTGGCGGCAGCCACCGAATCGCGTCTGACCTGGACGCCGGGCGGGCTGTTTCGCGCCGATGCCGATGGCAGGGTCCTGCGCTCGACGGATCGCGGCGGCGGCTGGAAGCAGGTTGGGAGGCTGGCCGGCACCCCGGGCAAGCTCCTCGAGAGCGCCGCCGGCGAGCTGTACGCTGCGCTCAACGACGGCCGCATCCTGACGTCTGTGGATGGCGGAGGTCGCTGGAGCGTCCTTTTCTCACCATGACTCGCAGAGGACCCACAGCCCGGACGGTCTGCCTCGTCGTCGCGCTGGCGCTGGGGCTGAGCGCCCGTGCGTACGGCCACACCGCCCAGATCCTGATCCAGAGCTCGACGCTCATCTACCAGCAGTTCCCGGGAATCTCCGTGGACCGGAACAACAGGGTGACGATCTCTGAGAACACGGACTCATCGGGGACCTATTACGTCATCGACGATCCGGAAAGCACCGGGATGTTCTTCCCCGCGCAGTGCACGCCGCTGCTGGCCGAACAGACGAGCGTGCGCTGCCCGGCTTCGGGAATCAGCGCCTTGTACGTTCGCACCGGCAACGCCTCGAAATCGGACCCCACGCGTAACTCCAGCATCACGATCAGCGCGCCGACGCCGGCGACCCTGAGCGGCGGCTCGGTCAGCGTCAACGCTGGCACGAGCAACCTCACGGCCGGGCCTGTCGGCGGCAACGTGCTCTACGGCAGTCTCGGCGGCGGCACGCTCAACAGCGAGAACGGCTTCATGGATGTCGTGCACTCATGCCCTCCGGCCAACACGATCGAAGCCGACCTGAATGACATCGTGATCGCAGACTGCGCCGCGATACCCGAACCCCCCGGGACGCCGCCACCCGGTTCTCCGCCACCAGGCTCGTCGTCCTCGCCCTCGGGGCCAGGTGCTCCCGGACCGACGTCGCCGGGATTGCCGCCGAGCGCCGCCCCGAGCGCAGTCGTGGCCGTGACCTTCAGCCAGCCGCAGTCGGTGCTCGGCCGACGCTTCGTCGGGCTCACAGTGTCCGTCGCGATGGCATTGACGGTGCGCGTGCACGGAAGCATCGCGGTGCCCGGCGTGGCGCGCTCCCTTCCACTCGTTGGCAGAAGCGCGCGGCTGGGCGCCCCGGGCGCAACGGCCAAGTTGCGCCTGCGCCTACGCGAGCGCACGCTCCCGGCTCTTCGCCGTGCATTTGCGCGGCACAGGCGCCTCTACGTGAACGTTCGGATCGACGCGGCAGACGCCGCGAGCTCAAGTTCCTTCGCGCTAGCCCGGCGGATTCGGATCGTGCCCTGACCGAAGCCGCGCCCTGGCCACCGCTCAGCCTGCGAGCCTCACCGGGAGCGCCTTGAGCTGGTTGACGAACAGCGCCTCGGCGGCCACCGGGCGCCCGTCGAGCGCGATCTCCGGGTAGCGGGCGAGCGTCTCCTCGATCAGGACTCTCAGCTCGAGGCGCGCCAGGGCGGTGCCGAGGCAGAAGTGCCGCCCCCCGCCCCGAACGCCTGGTGCTCGGCTTTGCGCGTGAGGTCGAAGCGGTCCGCATCCTCGTAGCACGTCTCGTCGCGGTTGGATGACACGTACCACATCACCACCTTCTCGCCCTTCTTGATCTTCTTCCCGTGCAGCTCGGTGTCGCGGGTGGCGGTGCGCCGGAAGTGGGCGAAGGCGGGGAACATGCGCAGCGACTCCTCCACCGCGTCCGGTATCAGCGCCGGGTCCTCGATCAGCATCCGCTTCTGCTCGGGGTTCTCCATCAGCGCGCGCATGCCGTGCGAGAACGTCGCCTTCGTGGAGTCGTTTCCCGCGGCCATCAGCAGGAAGAAGCCCATCACGATCTCGTGCTCCTCGAGTTTCTGGCCTTCCACCTCGGCGTTGACGAGGACGCTCGTGAGATCGTCCGTGGGGTTCTCGCGGCGCTCGGCGATCATCTTGCGGCAGCGCTCGAACATCTCGGGGATGTCCTTCTCCAGCACGCCGTCCATCCCCTCGGGGGAGAGGTCGGGGTCGTCGGGGGCGAGCGCCGAGTTGACGATCCGCGCCCAGGCTGCGTCTTCCTCCTCGGGCAGGCCCATGAAGCTGCCGATCACGCGCGAGACGACCGGCTGCGCGACGTCCGCCACGAGGTCGCACGTCTGCTCGTTCTCGAGGCCGTCGAGCACTCCGACGACGATCTCGCGAATGCGCTCCTCGTGGTCGGCGATCCGCTTCGGCGTGAAGCCGCGCTGGAAGAGCGCCTTGACACGGTCGTGCTTGGGTGGATCCATGCCGATGAACATCGCTCTCGCGAGCTCGATCGGGAAGGTCTCGGCGAACAGCGTGATGCCGCCCAGTTCCGAGGAGTAGGTCTCGTAGTCGCGGCTGACGGTGTGCACGTCCTCCGCCGTCGTGACCGACCAGAAACCGCTCTCCTGCGGGAACTGCTCAACGCGTGGCGTCCAGTGCACGGGGCACCCTCCGCGCAGCTCCTTGAACAGCTCGTAGGGCGGCCCCTCCGCCCACAGCTTCGGCTCCGACACCTCGATGCTCTCGACGTCCCGCTCGACGCTGGCCACGGCGGTCTCCTCTCTTCCCGGTAGCTGCCCCCGGCCCGGCGGCGCGGCGGCCCGCGTCGACGCTAACAGCCTAGTGACACAGTGTCAATGACATCCCGTCGGGGGCCCGGGCGTGCTACCGTCGCGCCGATGCCGGCCGTGAGCCCAGCCCCCGGCGGCCGCCGGCCGCGCCAGGATCCCCGGGAGACGGAACGAGAGATCCTGCTCGCCGCCGAAGCGCTGCTGCGCGAGCGCCCGTTTCGTGACATCACCGTCGAGCAGCTGATGCTTCGCACCGGCCTCAAGCGGCCGGCCTTCTACGCCCACTTCAGGGACCGCTACGAACTCGTGCTGCGCGTCGTCGAGAACATCGAGCTGAAGCTCTTCGAGCAGTCAGACCAGTGGCTGCGCAGCGAGGGCCCGGAGCACGCGCACGATGCGTTCGCGGGTGTCGGGCGGGTGTACGAGAGCCACGGGGTGGTGCTGCGCGCGCTGGCGGATGCCAGCGCATCCGACGCTCGCCTCGAGGAGACCTACCGCGGCCTGGTGCAGGCTTTCGTCGACGCCAGCGCCGCCAAGATCCGGGCCGATCAACAGGCTGGCCTGGTGTCGCCGTCGCTGCACGCCGAGGAGACCGGACGGGCCCTGGTGTGGCTGTCCGAGCGCTACCTCTCCGAGGTGTACGGGTCAGGCGAGGCCGTAGACACCGAGCTGACCGTCGAGGTGCTGCACCGGATCTGGGTGTCGGCGATCTACGGCGATCCGCTGCCCTGAGCTTCCTGCCGCGATGCTCATCGCTGCCCCGTGAGCGAGCGAACCTCCTTGGTCAGCGCCAGGATCTGGTTGGAGATGTCGAGCAGCTCGACGTTCTGCTTGTCCTCCTCCTGCACGGTGACCCACTGCTGGTCGGCGACCACCTGACGCTTGGCGTCGGCGCGGTTCTGGGAGATCATCACGAAGGTGGAGAGGAAGATCGCCTCCAGCGACACGATCATCGTGAGCAGGCCGAAGGGGTAGGACTCGACGCCGAACCCGATCCAGCAGCCGAACCAGATGATGTGGATGTAGACGAACATCATCGAGCCGGCGAACGTCGTGATCGCGTCGGCGATCCGGTTCTGTGTCGCCGAGGCACGCTCCTCTTGATGCTTCAGCAGCGCCGGGTTGATCGGCGGGCGCAGCTTGTTCGGAGCCAGGAACTGGCGCGCTCCCCGACGTACCGGAGAGTCGTGCTGCGCCGGCTCGGGTCGGCGAACACTGGGCATTCGGCCTCCTTCCAGGGTGGACCGCCCAGCCTATTTCAGACAACCGGGAGGTGGGTCGCGAAGTCCTCGCAGTCGGCGCTTCCAAGGAGGGCCCAAGGGCCAGCCGGGGGCCCTCCCGCTGCCCGTCCCCCTCGGCGCTCTCCGCTTTGGAGTGCTGAGGCAGACGCTCTTGCCTTCACTGCGCGGCAGAACCGCTGACGACGCTGGAGAGGCGATCCACCAAGCCTCATCCAGCTCCAATTTATACCACCCACGAGCCCTTCATGAAGCCTCGCCGCGTGCTGTAAAACCGCCGAACGAGGCCGAAAAGCTATGGAGATGGGAGTCGCGAAATGCGTGTGTCGCTGTCGAAGCGCCCGGCGGGAGTGTGTCCATGAGCGAGCATGCCGTGGTGATCGCCGGAGGCGGTCCGGCTGGGATGATGCTGGCAGCCGAGCTGGCGTTGGCGAAAGTCGATGTCGCTGTCGTCGAGCGGCGTCCCGATCACGTGCTCGCCGGCTCGCGGGCCGGCGGTTTTCACGCGCGCACGATCGAGGTCCTCGATCAGCGCGGGGTCGCTGATCGCTTCCTCGCGGAGGGTCAGGTGGCTCAGGCCGCGATGTTCGCCACGACCGTGTTGGACATGAGCGACTTCCCGACCCGTCATCCGTATTCGCTGGGGATCTGGCAGAACCAGATCGAGCGGATCATGGCCGCCTGGGTCGCGGAGCTGCCGGTGCGGATCTACTACGCAAGCGAGCTGACGGGCTTCACCCAGGACGACACGGGCGTCGACGTCGCGCTGTCAGGGGGCCGTTCGCTGCGGGCGCAGTACCTCGTCGGATGCGACGGCGGACGCAGCCTCGTCCGTAGAGACGCCGGCATCGAATTCCCGGGGTGGGATCCGACGAGGAGCAACCTGATCGCGGAGGTCGAGGTCAGCGAGGAGCCGCAGCTGGGCATCCGGCACGACGCACTCGGCGTCCATGGCATCGGCAGGCTGGAGTACGAGATCCGCGACGGCGAGGTCGTCTATGGGGAGGGGGGGCCGGTGCGGATCACGTTGACCGAGCAGCAGATCGGACCCAGCGGCGAGCCCACCCTGCGCGATCTGAGCGAGGCGCTGATCGCCGTTTACGGCACCGACTTCGGGATCCACGACCCGACCTGGATCTCGAGGTTCACGGACATGACCCGCCAGGCCGCGACCTACCGAGCGCGACGAGTCCTTCTCGCCGGCGATTCGGCGCACGTGCACTACCCGGCGGGCGGACAGGGCCTCAGCCTTGGTGTGCAGGACGCGGTGAACCTCGGCTGGAAGCTGGCCCAGGTGACGAATGGGAGCTCCCCCGAGAGCCTCCTTGACACCTATCACGACGAGCGCCACCCGGTTGCCGCACGGGCGCTCCGCTACACGATGGCTCAGACCGCGCTCCAGCGCGGGGATGACCGTATCCGAGCGCTGGTCGACGTCCTCTCGGAGCTGGCGAGCATGGACGAGCCTCGCAAGCGCCTGGCCGGTATCGCCTCCGGGCTGGACATCCACTACGACCTCGGCGAGGGACATCCGCTGCTCGGGCGCCGCATGCCCGATCTCGACCTGGTGACCCGCGGCGGCCCGCTCCGGCTCTACGAACTGCTCCACGAGGCCAAGCCGCTGCTACTGAACCTCGGTCAGCCCGGCAGCGTCGGCGTCCCTGGATGGGCCCGCCGAGTCCAGGGGGTCGACGCCGAACACGACGGCCCGTGGGAGCTTCCGGTGCTCGGCTCGGTAACCGCCCCCACGGCCGTGCTGATCCGGCCCGACGGATACGTGGCCTGGGTGGGCGACGGCACAGAAGCCGGCTTGGAGGACGCGCTCACGACCTGGTTCGGAGAGCCGAAGACCGAGTGAGCCCGTTGCCGGCGCCCCTTGATGGATGTCTCGGCACGATGTATCATCCCGAGGCATGTCGTCCAATCGGAAGTTCCCCGCCGTAGATCTGAGCGCGACAGGTCGTGTGGTCCTCGGGCTGATCCCGTTCGGCAAGCGCACCGGCTATGACATCAAGACGTTCGTCGACAAGACGACGCGGTATTTCTGGGCGGCGAGCTACGGGCAGATCTATCCCGAGCTCAAGCACCTGGAGGAACAGGGCCTGGTCACCGGCCGCCCGGAGCCCTCGGGCGGACGCGCCCGCACCGTCTATGAGCTCACCGAGGCCGGGGAGGCGGCTCTGAAAGCGTGGCTCTCCTCCGAGGCGGAGCAGCTCTACGAGCTCCGCGACGAAGGGATGCTGAAGCTGTTCTTCTCGGACAGCATGCCCGGGCAGCGGATCGAGATCGTCCGCGCGATCCGGAAGCGGGAAGAGCGCGCGCTCGCCCATCTGCGCGCGATCGAGCCGGATGCGAGCAGGGGCCCGCAGGGTGCCTACCTGACGCTGCAGATGGGGATCGGCCTGACCGAGTGGACCATCGAGTGGTGCGAGGCGACCGAGCGCCGGCTCGCGATCGAGACAGAGAAGGAGTAGCTCCATGCTGAGGAGACTGGCCACGTTCATCGACGCACACGCACGCCGTGTGCTCCTGTTCGCTGTGTGCGGCGCAGTGATCGCCGCTGCTTTCGGCTTCGGCGTCGAAAAGCACATGAGCCCCTACGGCGCCACCGACCCGGCGACCCAATCCGTCCAGGCCGAACGCCGATTCGAAGCCGCCACCGATCGCAAGATCGACCCGGGGATCGTGGCGATCGTGAGGGCCGGTGATGTTCGAAGCCCCGCGGTCGAGCGGCGGGTGGGGCAGGTCGCCGGCCAGCTCCGTGCCCAGCCCGAGGTGGCAAGCGTCGTGAGCTTCTATGAAGCCCACGACCCGGCGATGGTCTCTCGCGATCGCCGCTCGACATACGTGCTGGTCTACTTCAAGCGGCGTTCAGACAAGCAGCTGAAGGACGCAGCCCAGAGGATCGAACAACGGTTCGCCGGAGCGCACGACGTGCGACTGGGTGGGGAAGAGATCGCCAGCGCCCAGGCGAACACGCAGGTTGGCAAGGATCTGGCGCGCGCCGAGCTGATCGCATTCCCGTTCATCTTCCTGCTGTCGCTGTTGTTCTTCCGCTCGCTCGTCGCGTCACTGATTCCGCCCCTCATCGGCGGCCTGGCGATCGTCATCAGCTTCTTCGCCCTGCGCATCGTCTCGAACTTCACCGACCTGTCGGTGTTCGCCCTCAACTTCGTCACGGGCCTCGGCCTCGGGCTCTCGATCGACTACAGCCTCTTCATGGTCTCGCGCTACCGCGAGGAGGCCGCGAGCTCCGGCTACGGACTGTGGGCGTTGCGAGGCACGCTCAACACCACCGGAAGGACGATTCTCTTCAGCTCATTGACGGTGGCCGCAGCCGTCGCTTCGCTGATGATCTTCCCGCAGCGCTTCCTCTACTCGATGGGGGTTGCGGGTGCAGTGGTCACACTCATCGCGGCAGCCTTGGCCCTCGTCGTGCTCCCGGCCCTGCTCACGGTGCTCGGCCCGCGTGTCAACGCCCTGGCCCCGAAGCGGCTGCAGCGCGCCGCCGACCGCGAGGCCAGGCCCGCACAGAGCGGGGCCTGGTACCGGCTGGCGCAGTTCGTCACGAGTCGCCCGAGGAGCGTCGCCGCCGTCAGCACTGCCCTGCTGATCGCCCTCGGGCTCCCCTTCTTGGGCATCAGGTTCACAAGCGTCACCGCGAGCGTGCTGCCCCACAGCGCAAGCGCGCGAGGAGTCGATCAGGCGTTGGCACGTGAATTTCCGCCCAACCGGACCTCGCCGCTGCAGGTCGTGGTGGGCGCGCCCGCCGGTTCACACGAGGTGGCGGCCCTGACCGGGCAGATCCGTCGGCTGCCGGACGTTTCGGCGATCGCTCCGGCCAGGGCGGCCGGTACGCACACCACGCTGCTCGCTGTCGCGCCGATCGAGCGACCGCTCGGCGGTGCCACCAAGCAACTCGTGCGAGACGTACGGGCTATCCGAGCGCCCGTGTACGTCGGTGTTGCGGGCCAGACCGCGGACTTCTTGGACCTCGAGCACAGCCTCGGTGCGCATCTGCCGATCGCGCTCGCGCTGATCGTCGCCTCGACGCTGATCATCCTGTTCCTGTTCACCGGGTCCGTGGTGCTGCCGGTCAAGGCGGTTCTGATGAACGCACTCAGCTTGAGCGCCGTGCTTGGGATCCTGGTCCTGATCTTCCAGGACGGCAACCTGGAGGGCCCGCTGTCGTTCACGAGCGCGGGGGCGCTGGACGCAACACAGCCGATCTTCCTCGCCGCGATCGGTTTCGGCTTGGCCACCGACTACGGCGTGTTCCTGCTCTCGCGGATCAAGGAGGCGCGCGACAGCGGGATCTCCGATTCCGAGGCTGTGGCTGTCGGTCTCGAGCGAACCGGACGCATCATCACCGCCGCGGCAGTGCTGTTCGCGGTCGCGATCGGCGCGTTCGCCACGTCGGAGCTCGTGTTCATCAAGGAGCTGGGTCTCGGCGCGGCGCTGGCGGTGTTGATCGACGCCTCGATCGTTCGTGCCCTGCTCGTCCCGTCGCTGATGGCGTTGCTCGGCTCGTGGAACTGGTGGGCGCCGGGACCGCTGCGGCGGCTGCACGACCGGATCGGGCTGCGAGAGGGTGGAACGTCCGCGCGGCGCGCGCCGGAGGCCTCGCGCGTCTGAGGAGCCGGAGCGGCGCGCGCCGATCAGAACCTGTCACCCGAGAAAGGAGCACTGCGATGCCCACGACCAACATCGATCCCGCACTCGAGCGCAATCGCGCCTTTGCCGCCGCCGGCGGCCACGAGGGCGCTGTGGTGTTCCCCAACCTGGGGCTGTTCGTGATCACTTGCCTGGACCCCCGCGTCGACCCCGCGCACTTTCTGGGCATCGACCTCAGCGACGCGATCGTCGTCCGCAACGTCGGCGGGCGCGTCACGCCGGAGGTGATCAACGACGTCGCCTTCATCGGCCAGATCGCCGAGACGGTGCTGCCCGACGGCCCGCTGTTCGAGGTCGCGGTGATCCACCACACGCAGTGCGGAGCCGGTGCGCTCGCCGACGACGGCTTCCGCCGCAGCTACGCGGAGCGGATCGGGGCCGACGAGTCCAGGCTTCGCGAGCACGCTGTCCTCGACCCCGCCGAGACGGTCCGAAGCGACGTCCAACGCCTCCGCTCCGCCCCCGCGATCCCGCCTCGGGTCGCCGTCTCCGGGCACGTCTACGACGTGGTCACCGGGCTCGTGCAGACGATTCTCCCCGCCGACCGGGAGGCTGCGCGGGCCGCCGCCTGATCGGCGGGACAGCCATCCACGGGGCCGCTTGCCGCCGGCTGATTAAGATGTTCGCGTGTCCGGCCAGAAGGTGCCCGGTGGGGTGGTGCATGAGCTGCCCGCGGATCTGCGCACGGCGTTGATCGCCGACGCCACGGCCCTCGATGCCTGGAACGACATCACGCCCCTGGCTCGCAACGAGTTCATCTGCTGGGTCGAGGACGCAAAGCAGGAGACGACGCGGCAGAGACGCATTCGGCGGACCCGGGAAGAGCTCGAGGAAGGCCAGCGCCGCCCATGCTGCTGGCCGGGCTGCAAGCACCGCGAGCGCAACGGCAGGTGAGGGTTCTCTAGCCGGCAAACGCCGGGCTAGCTGCTCCTCGTGCTGGAACGGGCCACCGCGTCGATCCAGCGTTCGAGGCGTTTGCACTCGCGCCTCATCAGCTCCGGCTCGCGGAAGGTGTTGGTCAAGAGAGAGATCCCCTGGTAGGAGGCGATCAGCGCGACCCCCAGCTCGCGGGCATCGCGACGACCCATCGCCCGGAACTGCCCCTCACACCACTCGATCGTGATCTCCATGAGCCTCGAAGCCGAGCGCGAGAGCTCGTCCTCGCGCTTGTCGAGCTCGGAGCACAACGTCCCCTGCGGGCATCCGTGACGCGCGGCGAGATCGCCTTCGCCGGCGATCATCACGACGAGTGCCTTCAGGCGCGCCGCGGGCGTGCGGTGGGCCTGCGCCAGCTGATCGAGCGTCGCTTCGAGATGCGCCGCGTGCTCGCCGATGACCGCTCGCAGCAGATCGTCCTTGGTCTTGAAGTAGTAGTAGACGTTGCCGACCGGCACATCCGCGGCGTTGGCGATCTCGGCGATCGTCGTCTTCTCCACTCCCTGCTCGTGTACGAGGCGCATCGCGCCCGCAATCAGGCGCTCCCGCTTGCCCACTACGTCGCTGACTGCTGAGTTGGTCATCTGACTTGAAGTCTAGCTCATCCGGTTGCTAAGTTAGTTGTCCAACTAACTCTGCACGGAGGTCATTCATGAGCAGTCCGGCACCGGCTCCCGACTCGTTCCTCTCGACTCGCCGCGGAAGGTTGACACTGCTGTTCCTCTGCGGGGTGGGGTTTCTCGACTTCGTCGACGCATCGATCGTCAATGTCGCGCTGCCGTCGATCCGTCACTCGCTGCACTTCTCCGTTCAGAACCTGCAGTGGGTGCTGAGCGGGTACCTCCTCACCTACGGAGGTTTCATGCTGCTCGGGGGACGGGCCGCCGATCTGATCGGCCGCAGGCGCGTGCTGGTAACCGGCACCGCGCTGTTCGCGCTCGCCTCGCTCGCCGGAGGGCTGGCTCAGAGCGAAGCGATGCTCGTCGGGGCCCGCCTGGTGCAAGGCGTCGGTGCGGCGCTGACGATGCCGGCCGCCCTCTCGATTCTCACGACGTCGTTCAGGGACGGCGCCGAACGGGCGACGGCACTCGGGGCGTGGGGCGCCACCGCCGGCCTCGCCTCCGCCCTCGGCGTGTTCCTCGGCGGGGTCCTCGCCGGCGGGCCGGGCTGGCGCTGGGTGTTCTTCGTGAACATCCCCGTGTGCGTGATCGACATCGTGGCGGCGTTCCGTCTGCTCCCAGGCGAGCACCACCGCGCCCGGCTTGCAAACTTCGACATCGTCGGTGCCTTCCTCGGGACGGTCGGGATGCTGGTGCTCATCTATTCCATCGTCAAGGCCCCGGACGTCGGCTGGGGTGACGCCCGTACGATCGGCGGGCTCGCAGCCGCGGCGGCGATTCTGGGGGCGTTCGCGCTCAACGAGCGCCGCCACCCGAGTCCGCTCTTCGACTTCTCGATCCTGCGCATCAACGGCCTCGCGGCGGCTGACGCCACACAGGTGGTCGCCGTGGCGGGCTCCTACTCGATGTTCTTCTTCGTCACCCTCTACATGCAGAACGTGCTCGGCTTCTCCCGGTTGCAGGCCGGCGCCGCCTACGTCCCCACAGCTCTCGGCGTCGCGATCGCCGCGGGCGTCTGCTCGCAGCTGATCCCCCGGACGGGTACGCGGCCGATCATGGTGGGCGGGGCGCTCATCGACGCGGTCGGGATCGTCTGGCTGTCCCGAATACCCGTGCACGGCTCCTACGTGAGCGACCTGCTGCCCGGGCTGGTGATCATGTCGCTCGGTTTCGGAGCGATCTTCGTCGCGGTCACGACGGCTGCGCAGGCGGGCGTGCCGTCTGAGAAGGCGGGACTCGCGGCGGCGCTGATCAACAGCTCGACATGGCTCGGCGGAGCCCTCGGGCTCGCGGTCTTCTCGGCGATCTCGGCCTCACGGGCGCACGATCTCGTGGCCGCGGGCGCGCCGCTCGACCACGCGCTGACCTCGGGGTTCCAACGGGCACTCTTCGCGAGCAGCCTGTTCCTGGTGGCGGCAGCGGTGATCGCGGCGCGCGCGACGAACACGCGCGGCGAGCCCACCGGCCAGCCGGCGCTCGACCCGATCCAGGCGGTCGTGAGCGAAACGGTGTGAGCGGCGGGATCAGGCAGGGGGCCGCTCGGCGCGGAGTTCTCTCAGCAGCTCGAGTAGCGAACTGCGCAGCGCCTCGAGCTCGGCTGGGCCGATCAGCTCCGCCCAGTGTTCTTCCACCTGCGCGGCAGTCGCATGGGTCACGGGCGGCACGGATCGGCCGCGTGCCGTCAGGAACACGAGGCGAGAGCGCCGGTCCGCCGTGTTCGCCCGGCGCTCGACGTAGCCCATGCGCTCGAGTTGACCCACGGCCTGCGCCATTGTCTGCTTGCGGACTCGGGCGAGCTCGGCGAGCTCGGAAACCGTGATCCCCTCGGGTGGCACGAACGGGAACACGTTTGCGTGCGCGGGTCTGATGTCGCCGAAACCCGCTGCGGTCAGGGCCGCCTCGATGTCCTGCGAGTAGTGCTGGTAGACCAGCCGAAGCAGGAGGCCGATCAGCGGGCGAGCTGGGAAGTCTGCATTCACGAGATAGACAGGAGCCTGTCTAAACTGCTAAGGTAGTCAGGTACCTGTCGATCCTACCGGAACGGAGCCTGACATGACCACCCAACCCGCCTCGTTCAGCCAGTTCGGCCAGACTCTCGCCTTCGCAGAGCGGGCCCTGACGGCCACGCTGCGGCGGCACCTCGCCGATCGCGGCACCACACCCGAGACCTGGTACGCCTTGCAGCTGATAGCCACGCGTGGCCCGGGCATCGACCGCGAAACGCTGATCGGAGACCTCGCGGGATCCCCGGCGCTCGATGCCGACTCCGCCGCTGAGCTGCTCGCCGCGCTCGAAGCCGACGAACTGATCCGAGGCGACTCGGAGCTCGAGCTGACGGCCGAGGGCTCCGCCTTCCATGCGAGCCTCCGCGACTACATCGCCGTCCCGAGAAACGAGCTGCTCGGCCAGTTCGAGGTGGCGGACATCCACACCACCGTGCGGACGCTGCAGGCGATCACCGACAGCGCGACAGCGCGACTCGCCGCCTGAGGCGGAGGGCGGAGGGCGGAGGCCGGCAGTCGGCGGACCCCGGGGTCCGGGGCGCTCACACACGCCCCAGGCGCCACTCGCGATCGTCGGTGAACTTGAGGAGCCGAGCGAGCGCGCCGAGTTGCAGGGCGATCGCGTCCAGGGAGACCACCAGCTCCGGGTTCGGCGCGGTGGTGTCCCGGGACAACAGCTCGAGCATCGCGATCGTATCGCCGCCGTCGCTGATCGGCACCAGCATCGCTGAGCCAATGCCCTCCGCCGCCGCCGCCCTCAGCAGCGGGTCCTCTGCCGACTGCAGATCCAGCAGGCAGGTGGTTGCCATCCGGTTGCGGGCACGACCGAACTCTGCGGTCGAAGGGTCCTCCACGTGCTTCCAGGCCCGGGCCTCGAATGAGCTCAGGCCGGCGGGGTCTGCCATCCAGAGGACCCCGCACCTCATCGAACGGCCCGGTCTCTCGGTGGACCACGCGATCGTTGCGTCCCAGCCTCCCTCCTCGCCGAGGGTGTCAATCGTGTGCTTGAGCACCGATCGCCACTCGGTCAGGCCCACGAACGTTGCCGAGAGGGCGCGCTGCGCACCTGCGCCCCACTTGGGGCCGTCGTTCGCGGGTGTGGATTCGGCCGCCTCGGCCGCCTCGTCGGGCAGCAGACGGGCGTGCTCCTCTTGGAGGCTGCTCAGCTCGGCTTCCAGCTCGCTCGCGTGGGTCTCTTCGCGGACGAGCGACTGCCTGAGCTCGTCGGATCGCGCCTGCTCCGCCGCGACGGCGCCGTCGAGCTCCTGGGCGCGCTGGGCGGCATCTTCGGACTCGGCGCGGAGGCTCTCGAGCTGCCCCCGCTCCTCTACCAGCTCCTCCTCAAGCCGTGCGGCTGTGGCGAGCGCCTGGTCTCGCTCGGCGAGGGCTGCCGCGACGCGCTCGTCACGGTCGAGAGGCGGCCCCAAGCTTCCGTCGGTCAGCGTGAGCCCCCACTCCTCGAGCAGCTCTTGACGGATCGCGAATGCGTCGAGCCGCCGCCATCGATCGAGCCTCATCAGCCGGTCGCACTCCGCACGGGCCAGCGCGGCCTCTGCGAGCGGTGCCGCCACGCTGCAGGTGGCCGTTGGCTGTCCGTCGCCATCGCGTAGCGCAAAGCGCAGAGCCGCGAAGGCGGGGCGCTCTTCGAAGGCACCGATCAGGTACTCGAGCTCCAGCGGTTCCGACGCGGCGATTTCCTTGTCCTCGAGCCTCAGGCCTTCGATCGAGCTTGCCGCGGTGAGCTCGGCATCGGTGTGGCCGCAGACGCTCTCGGCATCGGTCCCGAGCTGCTCGAGGTAGCGGCTGTTCACGCGCAGGTAGCGGCCCTCCAGGTCCTTCAGCCAAACGATCGCGGGGCTCTCGTCCAATGGCGCCTCGAAGAGCGGGCTCACAGGCCCGATGTCCGCCTCATCGCGGTCGCTGGGGATCATCAGCACCGCCAGCCGCCGGCCCTGCCTGTCGACCGCCGCGGCAACGCTCGCCTCGAGACCGTCGAGCGACGCCGTGAGGCGGTCGGCCTGTCCCGTCGTGATCAGCTCGACCTCGTTCGGAGTCGAGGCGAGCGCGCCGTCGCGCACCTCGAACCGGTCCACGAAGCCGCTCGTGGCACATGCGACCGAGCCGGTCTCACCCAGCACGGCGACCAGTGCGGGCACGCCTTCGCAGACTTCGACATCGCGCTTCGCTCTGGTCCGGTCCAACACCCCCACGTTCGACACAGTAGGCGCCCGGCATGGCTACTCTCGCTCGCCGACCCCGAGAGTGGACGAATGGTCGGCGGCGCTCCGAACGGCCATCGAGCGGCGATCCCGAGCCAGCCGTAGAATCCTCGGATGGGCGGGCAGGGCGACTACATCCTCGAGCGGGACGCCCTCGACGCGCTGTTCGCGGCGCTGCGCCGCAGCGGCTACACGGTGCTCGGGCCGACAGTGCGCGACGGCGCGATCGTCTACGACGAGATCGAGGGCAGCGCCGACCTGCCCGCGGGCTGGACAGACGAGCAGGACGGCGGCACCTATCGGCTGCGCCGCCGCGACGACGAGGCGCTCTTCGGCTACAACGTCGGACCCCACTCGTGGAAGCGCTACCAGCTGCCGCCCGAGGTGCGCCTGTGGCGCGCCCGTCGGGGCGAGGGGGGCGAGCTCGTCGAGCTGGCCGAGCCGCCGCGCGAGCGGCCCCGCTACGCATTCCTCGGCGTGCGCTCCTGCGAGCTGCACGCGATGGGGATCCTCGACCGCGTGCTGCTGGGCGGCGCGCACACCGACCCGGCGGACCAGGTACGGCGCGAGGACGTGTTCGTCGTGGCGGTCCAGTGCACGCAGGCGGGCGGCACCTGCTTCTGCGCTTCGATGGGCACCGGTCCGACGGCCGAGTCCGGCTACGACCTCGCCCTCACCGAGGTACTCGAGCAGGACCGTCACTACTTCGTGCTCGACCCCGGCAGCGACCGGGGCGCCGAGCTGCTCGGCGGCCTCGAGCTCGACCCCGCCGACGCCGCCGCGCTGGAGGCCGCCGCGGCCGGCCGTGCCAGGGCCGCGGCAGAGATGGGGCGAGAGATGCAGGCGGGTGACATACGCGAGCTGCTCCAGCGCAACTACGAGAACCCGCGCTGGGATGAGGTCGCGGAGCGCTGCCTGGCCTGCGGCAACTGCACGATGGTCTGCCCGACCTGCTTCTGCACGACCGTCGAGGACGTCACCGACCTCGCCGGAGAGCAGGTCGAGCGTCACCAGCGCTGGGACTCGTGCTTCACGATCGACTACTCACACATCCACGGCGGCGCGGTGCGCCCATCGACGCGCTCGCGCTACCGCCAGTGGATGACGCACAAGCTCTCCACGTGGGTGGACCAGTTCGGCAGCTCCGGCTGCGTCGGCTGTGGGCGCTGCATCACCTGGTGTCCGGTCGGAATCGATATCACCGAGGAGGCCCTCGCGATCAGGGAGAGCGACGGCGATGTCCGTCCGGGCGCTTGAGGAGTTGATCGCCTCCGCGCCCGTCTTCGCCGGGCTCTCCGCCACGCAGCTCGAGCTGATCGCGGGCTGCGGAGTCAACCACCACTTCGCTGCGGGCGAGCGTCTGTTCCGCGAGGGAGGCCCTGCGGAGCGCTTCTACCTGATCCGCCAGGGCGCGGTCGCGCTGGAGGTCGACGCCCCAGGGCGCGGGGCGCTCGTGATCGAGACGCTGCACGAGGACGAGGTGGTGGGCTGGTCCTGGCTCTTCGAGCCCTACCGCTGGGAGTTCAACGCGCGCGCGACGATGCCGACTGCAACCGTCGCCTTCGACGGCGCCTGCCTGCGCGGCAAGGCCGAAGACGACCACGAGCTCGGCTATCAGCTGCTACGCCGTTTCGCTGCCCTGCTGATCGACCGCCTGCAGGCCACCCGTCTCCAGCTCCTCGACGTCTACGGTCATGGCTCCGCCGGTTGAGGCGCAGCCACCGGGCCCGATGGTGCCGGCGCCGTTCGCGGTGGCCGCCAAGCGCCAGGAGACCGCGGACACCTGGACGCTGGAGCTGACCGGGCCCGGCCAGGAGGGCATGCTTTTCGCGCCGGGCCAGTTCACGATGATCTCGGCCTTCGGGGCGGGGGAGGTGCCGATCTCGATCAGCGGCGACCCGGACCGGCCCGGCGCGCTCGTGCACACCGTCCGCGAGGTCGGGCTCGCGACCGCGGCGATCTGCCGCGCCGGGCCCGGCGAGGTGCTGGGCGTGCGCGGCCCCTTCGGGCGGCCCTGGCCCGTGAGCGAGATCGAGGGGTCGGATGTGATCGTCGTCGCCGGGGGGATCGGGCTGGCGCCGCTGCGCCCGGCGATCCTCGCCCTGCTCGCCCGCCGCGAGCGCTACGGGCGGCTGCTGCTGCTCTACGGCGGGCGCTCCCCCGAGCAGCTGCTCTACACCGACGAGCTCGAGCAGTGGAGCGCGCGTGGGCTGGAGGTCGCGGTCAGCGTCGACTCGGCGGGGCCCGAGTGGCTCGGCCACGTGGGCGTCGTGCCGCGCCTGGTCACCCGCGCGCGGTTCGACCCCGGACGGTCGGCCGCACTCGTCTGCGGGCCGGAGATCATGATGCGGTTCACGGTCGCCGCGCTGACGCAGGCGGGCGTGCCGGTGGCGGACGTCTACGCGTCGATGGAGCGCAACATGCAGTGCGGGATCGCCCACTGCGGGCACTGCCAGCTCGGACCGACGCTCGTGTGCCGCGACGGGCCCGTCTATCGCTGGAGCGAGCTCGAGGACTGGCTCCGGATCAGGGAGCTGTGAGCCGATGCCGAGCAGGCCGACCCTCGCCGTCTGGAAGTTCTCCTCCTGCGACGGCTGTCAGCTGAGCCTGCTCGACTGCGAGGACGAGCTTCTGGCGCTGGCCGACCGTCTCGAGATCGCCTACTTCCTGGAGGCGAGCGGCGCGACCGTCGAGGGCCCATACGACCTGTCGCTCGTGGAGGGTTCGATCACGACCGCACACGACGCGGAGCGCATCCAGGAGGTCCGCCGCAGCTCGCGCACACTGGTCACGATCGGCGCATGCGCCACCGCCGGGGGGATCCAGGCGCTGCGCAACTTCGCCGACGTCGAGGACTTCGTGAGCACGGTGTATGCCTCGCCCGACTTCATCTCTACGCTCGGCACCTCGACGCCGATCAGCGCCCACGTGCCAGTCGATTTCGAGCTGAACGGCTGTCCGATCAACAAGCACCAGCTGCTCGAGGTGATCGGCGCGCACCTCGCGCGGCGGCCCCCACGAGTGCGAGCGCACAGCGTGTGCGTGGAGTGCAAGCGCCGCGGCACCGTGTGTGTGATGGTCGCCCACGGGACGCCTTGCCTGGGCCCGGTGACGCACGCCGGGTGCGGAGCGCTCTGTCCCGCCTACGACCGCGGCTGCTACGGGTGCTACGGCCCGATGGAGAGCCCCAACACGCCCTCGCTGAGTGCGCGCATGGCGGAGCTGGGTAGCGACGACGTCGACCTCGTGCGCGTCTACCGCACGTTCAACGCCGCGTCCGAGCCGTTCGCGCGCGCTGCCGAGGACCGCGGCGGGGCGGCGTCGTGACGACGCAGGCGAACGACGGGCGGCGGCGCGCGTGAGCGCGGCGGGAACGCCCGGCGGCGAGGGGGGCGCGCGCGTGCTGCGCACCGACTACCTCGCCCGCGTGGAGGGCGAGGGCGCGATGTACGTCAGGCTCGACGGCCGGGAGGTGCAGGAGATCAAGCTGCGGATCTACGAGCCGCCGCGCTTCTTCGAGGCGCTCCTGCGCGGCCGCGCGTTCACCGAGGCTCCCGACATCACCGCGCGGATCTGCGGTATCTGCCCGATCGCCTACCAGATGAGCTCGGTGAGGGCGATGGAGGACGCCTGCGGCGTGCGCATCGACGAGGGCCCGCTGCGCGACCTGCGGCGCCTGATCTACTGCGGCGAGTGGATCGAGAGCCACAGCCTCCACGTCTACATGCTGCACGCGCCGGACTTCCTCGGGTACGCGGGCGCCGTCGAGATGGCACGCGACCACCGCGGGATCGTCGAACAGGGCCTGCAGATGAAGAAGGCCGGAAACGCGCTGATGGCGCTCGTCGGAGGTCGCGAGGTGCACCCCATCAACGTGCGCGTCGGCGGCTTCTACAAGGCACCGAGCCGGCGTGAGCTTCGCCGCCTGATCGAGCCGCTGAGCGAGGCGCGGGAGACCGCGCTCGCGACCGTCCGCTGGGCGGCGGAGCTGCCGTTCCCCGACGTACGCCGAGAGCCCGAGCGCGTCGCGCTCTCGGACCCCGCCGGGGAGTACCCGGTCGACCGCGGCACGATCCATTCCGACAGGGGCCTCGACATCGTCCCGGGCGAGTTCGGCGAGCACATCGTCGAGGAGCACGTGGAGCACTCCAACGCCCTGCACGCCCGCATTCGCGAGCGGGGCACCTATCTCACGGGCCCCCTCGCGCGCTACGCGCTCTCCTCCGCGTCCCTGTCGGAGCCGGCGGCGCGGGCCGCGCGCGAGGCGGGTCTCGAGGAGGTGTGCGAGAACCCGTTCCAGAGCATCGTTGTGCGGGCGGTCGAGCTCGTCGAGGCCTGCGACCAGGCCCTCTCGATCATCGAGCGCTACGAGGAGCCCGATGCGCCGGCCGTCGAGGTCGTGCCGCGCGCCGCCGTCGGCCACGGCGCGACGGAGGCGCCGCGCGGGCTGCTCTACCACCGCTACGAGCTCGACGAGCGCGGCACGATCCTCGACGCGACGATCGTGCCGCCGACCTCCCAGAACCAGCTGGCGATCGAGGAGGACCTGCGCGCCGTCGTCGAGGACGGCCTGGATCTGCCCGACGAGCAGCTCTCGCTGAGATGCGAGCAGGCAATCCGCAACCACGATCCCTGCATCTCCTGCGCGACCCACTTCCTGAAGCTGACCGTGGACCGCGTGTAGGCCCGGTGGACCGCGTGCTCGTGCTCGGAGTGGGCAACGCGCTGCGCCACGACGACGCCGCGGGTCTCGAGGTCGTCCGCCGCGCGCGGGCGCTGGCCCCGCCCGTCGCGCGCGCAGACCTCGTCGGGGCGATCGAGTTCCGCGAGCACGAGGGGGAGATGCTGGCGCTGTTGGGGGCCTGGGAGGGAGCCGGCGCGGTGATCGTGGCCGACGCGATCCACGACAGCGCGCCCGTCGGCACGTTGCAGCGCTTCGATGTCTCCCGCCGGGCGCTGCCGGCGCATCTGGAGGGCTCGAGCTCCACGCACGCGATCGGCGTGGCGGACGCGATCGAGCTGGGCCGGGTGCTGGGGCGGCTGCCGCGACGGGTCGTCGTCTACGGGGTCACGGGCGCGTGCTTCGACGCCGGCTGCGGGCTCTCGGCGGCGCTGCTCGACGCGATCGATCCGCTCGCCCGGTGCGTGCTGGAGGAGGCCCAGCGGCTGGCCGCCACGGCCGCCTGCCCGTAGGAGATCCCGCCGTCGTTGGGTGGCACGACGCGCGGCACGAGGACCTTCAGGCCGCGTGCCGTGAGCCGATCGCAACACCGTTCGAGCAGTAGCCGGTTCTGGAAGACGCCGCCCGAGAGCACCACGGTCCTCGTCGCCTCACGCTCGGCGAGCGTCGCCAGAGCGTGTGTGGTCGCCACGGCGAGGGAGTTGTGGAAGCGAGCGCTCACGAGCGCGGTCGGCGTTCCGCGGGCGAGGTCGCGCGCGAGCGCCTGCAGGGTCTCACGCGGGTCGAGGATCACCTGCCCGCCCTCGCGCACCCGCAGCGGGTAGCTCCCCGGCTCGGCCACGTCGGCTGCTGCCTCGAGCTCCAGCGCGGCGAGGCCCTCCTCGCGCGACTCCGGGCGAATCCCGCACAACGCGGCAACCGCGTCGAAGAGGCGGCCCACGCTGCTCGTGAGCGGCGATGCGACACCGGTACGGACGAGCTCGCAGACCTGCGCCCAGCGCTCCTGCGTGACGCGTCCGGCGAGGGCCGGCGGCAGCGCCGGGACCTCCTCGCCGGCAGCCGCCAGCCACGAGCAGGCCATTCGCCACGGCTGGCGGGCCGCGGCGTCGCCGCCCGGGAGACGCACGGCGTGGAGATGCCCGGCGCGGCGCGCCTTCGTGAGATCGCCCGCAAGGAGCTCGCCGCCCCAGACCGTGCCGTCGCTGCCGAGCCCTGCGCCGTCATAGATCGCTCCGAGCGCCGGGCCACGGTGCCCGTGCTCGGCGAGAACCGCGGCGAAGTGGGCGTGGTGGTGCTGCACCTCGACCAACTCGACGCCCTCGCGCTGGGAGGCGTAGCCGCTGGAGAGGTAGTCGGGGTGCGCGTCGTGCGCGACCACCACAGGCTCGAGATCGAACAGCGCTTCGAAGTGGGCGACGCCCTCGCGGAAGCAGTGCAGCGTCTGAAAGCTGCGCAGGTCGCCGATGTGCGGCCCGACCCAGGCCCGCGTGCCCCGGGCGATGCAGAACGTGTTCTTCAGCTCCGCGCCGCACGCCAGAAGGGGGGGCGCGCCGAACGGCAGCCCGAGGCTGCGGGGCGCCTCGCCGCGGGCGCGCCTGATCGGCAGCGCCGCCGGGAGGGGGGCCGGGGGCGGCGCGGGCCCCAGCCCCGGCGCGTCCTGCGTTTGCGGTTGTGTCCCCAGCAGGCGCAGGACCGAGTCCTCGGCGCGGACGGCGATCGGACGGTCGTGGAGGAGGAGCAGGTCGGCGACTGTGCCGAGTTGCGCCAGCGCCTCCTCGTCGTCGATCACGATCGGCTCCCCGCCGCGGTTGCCGCTCGTCATCACGAGCGTCGTGGCCGCGTCGCCGAGGAGCAGGTGGTGAAGGGGCGTGGAGGGGAGCATCGTGCCGAGCTCGCGCAGCCCCGGGGCGACCGCGTCGGCCACCTGCGCGCCGGGCCGGCGGGGAGCGATCACGATCGGGCGCCCGGGGGCGCCCACCAGCCGCGCCTGGACAGGGGACAGCTCCACGAGCTCGGCCAGCATCGCGTGATCGGCGGCCATCACCGCCAGCGGCTTCTCGTCGCGCCCCTTGCGCCGTCGCAGCTCGGACACGGCCCGCGTGTCATCGGCTCTGCACGCCAGCTGGTAGCCGCCGACGCCCTTGATCGCGACGATCTTGCCGCGGCCGAGCGCGGCGACCGCAGCGGCGATGGGGTCCTCGCCGACCGCCGCGGGGCGCCCGGCGCCGTCGAGCAGTCGCAGTCGCGGGCCGCACGCCGGGCAGGCGTTGGGCTGCGCGTGGAAGCGCCGGCTGGCCGCGTCCTCGTACTCCCGCAGGCAGTCGGGGCACATCGCGAACGCCGCCATCGTCGTGAGCGGGCGGTCATAAGGGGTGCCCCGCACGATCGTGAAGCGGGGTCCGCAGTCGGTGCAGTTGATGAACGGGTAGCGATAGCGCCGGTCGTGCGGATCGGCGAGCTCCGCCAGGCACGCGCTGCAGGGCGCGACGTCGGCAGGCACGAGCGTGCCGGCGCCGGCCCGGGCCGTGCCGCTCGGCGCGGCGGCGCTGTCCGCGATGTGAAAGCCGCGCTGGCCGGTCGCGGGCACCGGCTCGCTGCGTACCCGCTCGATCGCGGCCATCGGCGGCGGGCGCTCGGCGAGCTCGCGCAGGAAGCCCTCCAGCGCGAGCGGCTCGCCCTCTGCCTCGAGGAGCACGCCGCGTGTGTCGTTGCAGACCCACCCCGCGAGCCCGTGCCGGGAAGCGAGGCGGTGCACGAACGGGCGGAAGCCGACGCCCTGAACGACACCCTCGATGCTGAGGCGTAGCCGCGCGCGGGTCGCCTCGCCGGCGCTCACAGCGCGGACGGGTCGCGCGCGGCGACCTCCGCCAGCCAGGCCGCGAAGGAGTCCACGCCCTCGCCGGTGCGCGCGCTGAGCAGCATGTGTTTCACGCCTGGGTTGACGCGCTCGAGGTTGCCCAGGAAGTCCTCCAGCGAGAAGTCCAGGTGGGGGAGGAGATCGATCTTGTTGACGACGATCAGCTCGCACGCGCGGAACATCAACGGGTACTTCAGGGGCTTGTCCTCGCCCTCCGTGACCGAGGAGACCATCGCGCGGGCGTCCTCACCTACACGGAACTCGGCGGGGCAGACGAGGTTGCCGACGTTCTCGATCACCAGCAGGTCGATCTCCTGCAGCGGCACGGCGGGCAACGCGGAGCGGACCATGTTGGCGTCCAGGTGGCACTCGCCCCCGAAGCCGGGGTCGGTGTTGAGCTGGGTGACCGGGACGTGAAGCGCCGAGAGGCGCTCCGCGTCGAGCGAGCCCTGGACGTCGCCCTCCAGGACCCCGGCGCGCGGGCGGTGGCCGTTTGCGCTCGCGGCGAGGACCCCGTCGGCGAGCACGCGCTCGAGCAGGGTCGTCTTACCGGCCCCGGGCGCGCTCATCAGGTTGACCACGCGCACCCCGGCACGGTCGAAGTCGGCACGGTTGGCGCGCGCGATCGTCTCGTTGGCGTCGAGCACGCCCTCGGCGACCCTCACCTTGGTGCGGTGCACGGCTCCTCCTCGATCTCGATCGACTCGATCCGCAGCTCCTCGCCGGCGATCACCTCGGTCTGCCCGCCGCCGCAGCGGGGGCACACGAAGGACATCTCCTCGAGCTCCCACTCGGCCCCGCACGCGCAGCGCAGCAGCGCGGGCTCGAGCCGCTGCTCGAGCGTCGCCCCCTCGCAGTCCGCGGCGCACGCCAGGACCTCGAAGTTGAAGGCCAGCGAGCTCGGCACGACCTGGCGAAGCGCGCCCACAGTCACCTCGACGCTGCATAAGCGGCGGCCTTCTGCGCGATCGATCGCAGTCGCCAGGATCGCCCGGGCGAGTGCGAGCTCGTGCATCAGCAGATCCTCGGCAGCGGGTCGCCGGCGAGCAGGTCGAGCACGCGTTGCCCACCGAAGCCGGTGTCGACGAGCACCATCCCCGCAGGACCGTCCTGGACCTCGCCGACCTCGGCCGCCTGCTCGCAGCCGGCGACGGCGCGCAACGCCTGCAGCGCCTCGTCGGCGGAGTCCGGCGCGAGGAACGCCACGAGCCGGCCCTCGTTGGCGACGTAGAGGGGATCGATGCCGAGCAGCTCCGCGGCTGCTGACACGGCCGGTTCGACGGGCACGTCCGCCTCGCGTACGAGCACGCCGACATCCGAGCTGCGCGCCAGCTCGTTCAGTGCCGAGGCGACACCGCCCCGGGTGGCGTCGCGCATGCAGTGCAGATCGGCCCCGGCAGCCTCGAGCAACGCATCGGCGGCCGGCCACAGGGACGCCGTGTCCGATGCGATCGGTGCCTGCAGCTCGAACTCGCCGCGGGCCAGCATGATCGCCATGCCGTGCGCGCCCACCGGCCCGGAGACCAGCACCCTGTCGCCCACCCGGAGGCCGTCCGTCGAGAGCGTGGCCCGCGGATCGACGAGCCCGACGCCCGTCGTGCAGACGTACATGCCGTCCGCGCGGCCGTGCTCTACGACCTTCGTGTCACCCGCGATCACCTCCACGCCCGCTGCGGCAGCGGCGCGGGCCACGGCCTCGACCTCGGCGCGCAGCTGCTCGGTGGGCAGGCCCTCCTCGAGCACGAGGGAGAGCGTCAGCGCGAGCGCCCGGGCGCCCGAGACGGCCAGGTCGTTGACGGTCCCGTTGACCGCCAACTCGCCGATCGAGCCTCCGGGGAAGCGCAGCGGCCTGACGACGAAGCTGTCGGTCGTGACCGCGAGCGCGGTGTCGCCCACCGTCAGGGTGCCGGCATCGGCCAGCCGTTCCAGGCCCGCGTTCCCGAGCGCCGGCACCAGCAGGCCCTCGATCAGGGCCTGCGAGGAGCGGCCGCCCGCGCCGTGGGCCATCGTGATCCGCTCGTCGCGCATGCGTGGGCGCTTGGACCTCGCCGTCTGGACGATCTCGGCCACCCGCTGCCGGCGTGTATCGGCGCTCATCGGCTCACACCGTCTCGCCGACGGGCTGGTGGCGGCCGTAGCTGTAATAGGCGGCACAGGCCCCCTCGGGGGAGACCATGCACGCGCCGATCGCCCGCTCGGGGGTGCATGCCGTGCCGAAGACCCGGCACTCCCAAGGCTTGATCTCGCCTCGGAGGACCTCGCCGCACTGGCACTCGCGCGGATCGGCCAGCTGTGCCCCGGGCACCGAGAAGCGGTGCTCCGCGTCGAATGCTGCGTACTCCTCGGAGATCCCCAGGGCGCTGTCTGCGATGCTGCCGAGCCCGCGCCACTCGAAGTGCTCCCGCGGCGAGAACACCTCGGCCATCGCCGCCTGTGCCCGCGGGTTGCCCTCCCAGGAGACCACCCGCCGGTACTGGTTCTCGGCCTCGCAGCGGCGCGATGCCAGCTGTGCGAGCAGCATCTGGATCGACTGCATCACGTCGAGCGGCTCGAAGCCGGCGACGACGACCGGCCTGCCGTAGTCGCGCGGGATGAAGCCGAACGCCCGCGCGCCGATCACGGTCGCCACGTGCCCGGGCCCGATGAAGCCGTCGACCTGCAGCCCGGGCGCATCGAGCAGAGCACGCAGGGGCGGCTCGATCAGGACGTGGTTGCACAGGCAGGAGAAGTTGCGCACGCCCTCGCGCCGGGCCCGCATCAGCGTCAACGCGGTCGAAGGGGCGGTCGTCTCGAAGCCGAGCGCGAAGAACACGACCTCGCGGTCGGGGTTCTCGCGGGCGATGCGCAGAGCGTCGAGGGGCGAGTAGACCATCCGCACGTCGGCGCCGAGCGAGCGGGCCTCCTGCAGGCTTCCCTGTGAGCCGGGCACCCGCATCATGTCCCCGAAACAGGTGAGAATCACGCCGGGCTGCCGGGCGATCGCGATGCCGTCGTCCACGCGCCCCATCGGCAGCACGCAGACGGGGCAGCCGGGTCCGTGGACCAGCTCGACGCCGTCCGGCAGCAGCGCCTCGATCCCGTAGCGGTAGATCGTGTGCGTGTGCCCGCCGCACACCTCCATGAGCTTGTAGGCGCGGCCCGGCTCCACAAGCGCCGGAAGCTCGGCGGCCAGCGCGCGACCGAGATCGCCGTCGCGGAACTCCTGGGCGAACTTCATCGCTCGCCCCCCTGGACGGGGGCTGCCGTCGACCGGCCCTCCCGGTGGATCGCGGTGCCGGCGTGGACGAGCAGCGCGTCGTCGGGCGCGACGGCACCGACCAGCTCGGTGGCGACGGTCTCGCTGTGCCCACCCTCGTCGACGCAGTGTGCCAGGGCGTTGTCCGCGTCGACCGCCACGACGCGCATCCACACGGCCGCGTCGGCGCAAGTGACGCAGCCGGGGGCGTGCCTGCCGTCCGGCACGCCACAGCTGGGGCCGGCGCCGCTCACTCGATCGCGCTCCCTCGCAGCTCGTCGATCGCCTGGTCGAGCTGGCCGTCCGCCTCGCGCAGCAGCTGCAGCGTCGCGTACGCCTCGCGCTCGTCGATCCGCGAGAGGGCGAAGCCGACGTGGATCAGCACCCACTCGCCGGGCGCGGCACCGGTGCCGTTGTCGAGGAGCGAGACGTTGACCGTACGGCGCACGCCGGCGACATCGACCTCCGCAAGCTGGTTGGCCTCGTCGAGAACCTCAACGATTTGGCCCGGGATCGCCAGGCACACGACGGCTCCTTAGTTCGGGATCATCGTGTTTACCAGCTTGTGGGCTGGGCCGCTCAGCACACCGCCGGAGCCCGGATGGACCCTCACGTCCCTGGTGAGGCCTCCCGGGGCTCGCGGCGCTGGGCCGGCAGGGCGGCTATTTCTTCTTGGCGCCCGAGCGTTTCGCGGGACGGGAGCTTTTCGCGGCTTTGGATCGTTTCGCAGCGCTTGAGCTTTTCGCGGCGGCGGAGCTTTTCGCGGCCCTGGAGCTTTTCGCGGCGGCGGGTCGGCTCAGCGACTTGCCGGTCGAGTGGACCACCTCGCGGATGAAGTCGTACTGCGCGTGCACCAGCCGGTCGGTCATCTCAAGGGCGGAGTCGATGATCTCTTGCCGCCGTGAAGGGCCGTCCTCGTGCGGCAGGGCGGGCAGAGTTCGATCGACTCTGTCGACGAAGCTGTGCACGGCCTCGATCGCAGCTCGCTGTCCGTCCTCGAGCGACCGCAGCACATCCTCGGAGAACTCGCTGGTCCTCTTGACGCCCGCTCTGCGGCGTCCTGCGGCCGCTTTGAGGCGCCGCTGCGCCGTCGAGCCGCTGCGCGCACCCGCTGCTGGTTTCTTGGTCCGTTTCTTCGAGCCGGTTGTCTGTGCCATCGCGTTGCTCCGTTCACGTTGAAGACGCTTCGAGCTGCCGTCGGCGAGATGCTACGCCGAGCCGGCGCGGCCGGCAGGCGCACAGAGCCACATCGGCCCTACGGGGAAACCCGCACACTTGGCGCCGCCGGGTCGTCCGTCGTGTCCTCGGGGTGTACGCTGCGACGGTCGCTCGGCCGGCCCGCGCAGGCGAGCCGACCGGCATGGTCGACTGGCCGCGGAGGGGCTGGATGACTGCCACAAAGAGGGTCGGAGGAAGTGCGAGGAGCGTCGCGGAGTCCTCGCGCCGCAGCCCGAACGAGGTGCGGGCGCTCGCCGCTCTGGCGTTCGAGGAGCTTGGGGGCTTTCCGGGGGCGATCCGCGACATGCACCTCGGCATCGCCGAGCGTGCCTTTCGCGCCGTCGGCCCCGCTGGACGCCCTGCGCAGGTCATCCACGACACGCTCTCGCAGGGCGCGTACGGCGCCGTCGCCTCTGGCGCCGCGGCGATCGGGCGCACCGCGGACGCCGTGATCGAGCGGGGCGCGATCGGTGAGGGGATCAGCCTCTCGAGCAGCCGTACGGGCAGCGCGACGATTGCGGCGCTGAGCGGCCTGATCGGAGACCGTCTGGAGCGCTCTGGCAGCGACCTCCACCAGCCGGCGTCGGTGCGCCTCGGCGGCGAGCCCGTGGCGCTGGACGCGGCCGCCGTAGGGGCGGCCTTCCCCGATGCGGGCGGGCGGCTGGTCGTCTTCCTACACGGGCTGATGGGCGACGAGCACTACTGGCAATGGGGCGGAGCCGATGCGGAGGACACCTACGGCGCGCGCCTCGCCGTCGAGCTCGGCTACACGCCGCTCTACGTGCGTTACCCCACCGGCCTGCACATCTCCGAGAACGGCCGCGACGTCGCCGCGCTGCTCGATGGGCTGTTCGACGCGTGGCCGGTCGAGGTCGACGAGATCGCGCTGGTCGGCCACTCGATGGGAGGCCTCGTCGCCCGCAGCGCCGCCCACCAGGGCTCGCGGTCCGGGCAGCGCTGGACCGGTCGCGTGCGACACGTGGTCTCGCTCGGCACCCCGCATCTGGGCGCCCCGCTCGAGCAGGGCGTGCACGTGATCGCCGAGGCGCTTCACGCGCTGCCCGAGACGCGCATGCTCGGCGCCTTTCTTCGCAAGCGCTCGGCGGGCATCCGCGATCTGCGCCACGGCTCGCTCGTCGACGAAGACTGGCGCGGGCGCGACCCGAACGCGCTGCGTGGCGCGGCCTCCCGTGAGGTGCCGCTGCTGGAAGGGGCGACGCACTACTTCGTCTCGGCGACGGTCACGCGCAACCCGAGCCACCCGCTCGGGCGGATGCTCGGCGACATCCTCGTGCTCGTCCCGAGTGCGACCGGGCGCGGCCGCACCCGGCGGATCCCGTTCAGCGACGAGCATGGCTACCACGTCAGCCCCACCCACCACCTGGCGTTGCTGAACCATCCGGAGGTCTATGCGCGGTTGCGCGAGTGGCTGACGGGCGCGGTAGCGGCGGGGGCGGTCTCGGCGCGCTAGCGCTTCCTGATCGGACCACGGCGGCTGCCGGATACCTCCTCGCCCGGCTTGGCTGTACGCGACCAAGCCGAGCCTCCAGCGAGCGGCATCTCACGCTACTGCCTTACACCGCCCTCAGCGCGTCCGCCGGCGCGAGGCCTGCGGCGCGGATCGCCGGCAGCAGGCCGGCGAGGGCGCCGATCAGCATCGCGGCGGCAAAGCCGCCGGCCCAGGCGGAGGCCGGGATCACGATCGCCCAGCCCTTCGTCGTCGCGTAGACGGCGGTCGCCAGGGCGCCGAGGCCGACTCCGACCGTGCCGCCGCCGAGCGCCAGCAGGATCGCCTCGCAGAGGAACTGTGTCCTGATCTGCCCTCTCGTCGCTCCGAGGGCCCTGCGCAGGCCGATCTCCGAGCGGCGTTCCAGCACGGAGATCACCATGATGTTCGCCACTCCCACCGCGCCCACCAGCAGCGCCACTGCGCCCAGACCGAGGAACAGGCCGTTCAGCGCGCTCTTCGCGTCCGCCCGGGCAACCAGGGCGGCCGATGGCTGGCTGACGTCGACTTCGTTCGGTGCTTCCGGGTTGGCCGTCGGCGCGAGCACCGACTGCACTGCCGGAACCGCTTCGTTCTCCGCCCGCACGTACACCGTGTCCGCGTGGCCGTTCGAGGCGAGGTACCTCTCCGCCGCGGGAAAGCCCACGAGCACGGAGCCTTCGATTTCGGGCGTGAGCACCGCCGGGCCGAGGACCCCCACGAGGTAGAACCACTGATCCCCCATCCAGATCCGCTCGCCCGGGTAGAGACGGTCCACCCCGAGGCGCGCCGCCGCCACAGCACCCAGCACCGCGACCGGCTCGGTCGCCGTCGCCGCGTTCAGGTAGCGCCCCTGCACGACCTTCACGCCGAGCGTCGCCGGCAGATCGACGCTCGCCGCCTGCACGCCAAGCGCGTTCGTGTCGATCGTCGGGATCAACGGCGTACGGAAGACACTTGCCGTCACCTTCGCCGTCTCGGCCACGCTCGTCACGGGGTCGATGCGGGCGATCATCGCCGGCGCGCGCAGCGGCAGCTCGGCCGTCTTGCCGGTGAGGCTCCGGCCGTTCGTCACCGTCAGCAGGTTCGTCCCCAGGCGATCGATCTGGCTGAGCAGGCCGGCCTGGCTGGAGGAGGAGAGACCGAGCACCGCCACGATCGCAGCCACCCCGATCGCGATCCCGAGCGCCGAGAGGCTTGCCCGGAGCCTCCGCGTGCGCAAGCCCACGCTCGCCACTCGTGCGAGGTCCGCGGGGCGCAGCCGGCGGGGGGCGAGGTCCGCCGTGGTCGCGCGCACTCTCACCCTCCTTCGTTGACGAGCGCGAACGCCGCCCGTGCCTGCTCCACACTCGCCACCACGACGTAGCCTCCGACGTGATCGTTCGCGGTGAACGCCGGCGCCAGCGCGACGCCACACGTGTCACTTCTCACCTCGACCCGGCTCAGCCGCACCGTGTGCGGGCGGACCGCGTGCGAGGTGGGGGGGTGGGCGCCGCCCGAGCGGACTGTGAAACGTCCGCTCGGGCCGCGACTCGGCGCCGCGAACGTGACCAGCACGCCGGGTAGGGGGTCCCTCTCGGCGTCGGTGACGGTCACGGCAAGACGGAGCGGGAAACGCCTTCCCGTCGGCGTCGACTGCCGGGCGCCGACACCGACCGTGAGCTTGCTCGTTCTGCCCGCGAGGCCGGTGCGCGGGTCCGCCGTCGGGGGAGCGGCGCCGCAGGCGCCCGAGCCGCCAGCCACGACGTTCGTCAGCGAGAAGGAGACCGACCCGTAGGCGGAGCTCGCCGTCACCCTGTAGCCGCCCGCTGCCTCGTTGGCGGTGAACACGGGGGCGCCCGCCATCCCCGAGGCGTCGCTGCCGACCGTCACCGTGTGCGATCCGCTCGCCGAGAAGACTCCGCTCGCGCCGGAGGAGGGCGCGATGAAGCTGACGGGGATGCCCGCCACCGGCGTCGTCACCGGGCAGCCGTCGCTGTTGGCGAACGCCACCTGCAGGTTGGTCGCGAAGACGCTGCCGAGCTTCGCCGTCTGTGGCGTGCCCGCCGACAGCGTGAGCTCGTTCGGCGGGTTCGGCGACGGGCAACTCGCCCCGCCCGGGCCGCTCGGCGGTCCCGTTTCGCCCTCCGCGGGGAGCGCTCCGCAGGCGAGCGTCGCGATCACCGCGCTCGCAACGGCGCCGAGGAGCAGGGGGCGTTGCGCCCGGACCGCGGCTCTTCGTGCCTTCGCGATCGCGTCAGTCGACACGGACGACTCCTGTGTCGGCGACGATCCGGCCGTCCAGCATCTGCACCTGACGTGGCAGGCTCGCCGCGAGCTCACGATCGTGGGTGACCACCGCGATCGTCGCGCCCTGAGCGTTCAGCTCTTCGAGCAGCTCGACGATCGCCGTCCCCGCCGCGCTGTCGAGGTTGCCCGTCGGCTCATCCGCGAGCACGATCGCCGGGCGGCCGACGAGGGCCCGCGCAATCGCGACGCGCTGGCGCTCGCCGCCGGAGAGCTTGCTCGGGCGAAAGCCCGCACGCTCGGCCAGGCCGACCCGTGCCAGCGCATCCGCCGCCTCCTCGCGCCGTTCGCTCACGCCGGCGCCCGCGTACAACAGCCCGTCCGCCACGTTCTCCAGCGCCGTCGAATGCTCGGCGAGAAAGAACTGCTGAAAGACGAACCCGATGCTCTGCGCCCGCAGTCTCGCCAGCTCCCGGTCAGACAGCTCAGCCACGTCCATGCCGACTATCGACACGACCCCTCTGCTCGGGCGCTCGAGCGTGCCGATCACGTGCAGCAGCGTTGTCTTGCCCGACCCCGACGGACCCACGATCGCCACCAGCTCGCCTTCCCCGACGTGGAAGCTCACATCCCGCAGCGCGAGCACCGGGGGCTCGGCTCCGTAGGACTTGCTCACCTCCTGCAGCTCCAGCACGCTCGCGCTCATGTCGAGGGCACCACCACGCGCTGGCCTGGCCGCACGCTGCCGCCGCGGACCTGAACGAGGCCTTCGGCGTCGTCGAACAGGCCCGTCCTCACCGCCTCGAGGTGGTGCACCCCGCCTTCGGCCACCTCGAGCGCGTAGCCGCCACCGGCCAACGCGAGCAGCGCGGCGACCGGCACGCACAGCGCATCGGGAACGCTCTCCGTCGTGATCGAAACCTCGACCGGTGCCTCGTCGAGATGACCGATCGCCCGTGGTTCGCTCGGCTTCACGTCCACTTCGACGGTCGGCCCGCCTTCTTCGCCGTCTTCAGACCCGCCACCGCCGCCTTCTCTTTGCGCCGGGGCTTTCGCCACCGTTCCCACTGAGCTGACGACGCCCGGTGTCGTCTGTTCGTTCGGCAGGCTGATCGCGACGTGATCGCCGACCTTCACGCTCGACTGCTCGGATGCGCTCAGCGCGATCGCCACCTGCCGGCGCGTCGAGGTGATCCCCAGCACCGGAGCCGCCGTCACGCTGCCGCCCACTTCCGCCGTCACGCTCGTCACCCGCACGGGCCCCCGCTCGAAAACGACCGAGCCCACGGGCAGATCGCCCGTCACCGTCAGCCCTCGGGCGGACTGAAACGCGCGGAGCGCGGCGCCGGTTTGGGCGCTGAACGTTTCACCGCTCGAGCCGCCCTCGTAGCCGAGCGCCTCCAGGTTCGCGTTCAGGGCCGCCACGTCCCGGCCCGGCGACATCCCCGCCGCGAATGCCCGCGATGGGACGATCGACCCGTAGAACAGGACGGTGGGGTGGCCGCTCAGCGCGAACAGGCTCTGTCCCCGCGCGATCACGGCGCCGACCGGGGGCAGCGCCGTGAACGTCGAGCCAGCGTCGTAGTCGGCCGCCCCTGAGCGCGCCGTCGAGGCGGAGAGCTCAGCGCTGCTGAGCGCCGCCTCTGCCGAGGAGAGCGATCCCCGATCGCCCTGCACCTTCATCGCCGCTGCGGCCGAGTGCTGCTCCTCGCTCGCGAGCGCCTGCACGTCGCCCGCGCATACGCTCGCCGCCGCGTTGCTCGATGGTGATCCGCTCGAGGCGGCTTCGCCGCTCGGCGAGGAGGCGCCTGGCGCTTCTTCGGCCGCGTTGTCCCCTGCGCAGTCCACCGTCTCCTTCCCCCGCGACGCCGACGTCGTCGCCTCGGCGTTCGCCAGCGTCACACTGTCCGAGGCGAGGGACTCCCGCGCGCCCTGCAACATCCCTTCGCTGTGGCTCACGGCCTGCTCGGCCTGCGACACCGCGGCGGGAGGCGCGCCCATCGGCACACGGACGTGTCCGGCTTCCGCGTAACCGAGCGTGGCGTTCACCTGCGTCTGGGAGGAGAGCGACCGGCGGGTCACCGTCACGAGAGAGGTTCGGGTCGCGTTGTCGGAGGCGCCGCTCGGCCTGGCGGTGCCGGCGAACGGGTCGCTCACGAGGAGGACCACGGCGACGGTCACGAGCACGAGGCCCGCAAGGGCGGTTCGGCGCGGGCGCGTGCTGCTCACTAGTGGTTACCGTGCAGGCCGCCCGGGATCAGCGATTGGCAGGCTTCCTCTGCCCCACGCACCCGGGGTGAGTGCAGGTCGAGGCCCGCGGTTTTCGGCAGGTGCACGTCGCCACCGGAGAACGTGGGGTCCGGGAAGCTCGGGATCCCGTGCGAGCGGATGCACGCTGCGGCCCGCAGGTACTCCGACTGTTCCCGGGGCGAAATCGGGTGGCTCGGTCCCGCGCCGCCTTCCTTGAGCAGGCCGATGCAGGCGCGCTGCGCCGCCTTGAAATGCGGGTTGCCCGAGATCGCCGGTGTGATCCCGATCGCCACGCGTGTCGAGTTGCCGCTGGTCGAGATTTTCGGATCGGGGAAGTTGGGTACTCCGTGCGCTCGCACGCACGCCGAGTACGCGACCGCCTGGCTGCCGGGCGAGGACGAACCCTGCTTCGAGCCGCCCGAGCCGCTCGAGGGATTGCTCGAGGAAGTGCTCGAGCCGAGTTGCGCCACGGTGGGGGTCTTCGCGCCGCCGCCGCACCCGGCAACGAGCAGGGCGAGGGTCAGGAACCCTGTGATCAGTTGCATCGCCTTCATCTCGTCGTCTCCTCGCGCCGTCCTCATGTTTGTGTGCGAGGCTGTTCTACGAAACGGGCGGTTACATGCACCGTGAGCGACGCTGTAACCGCGCTGTAACCGCCGATACGCCACGTTTGGTGGCCCAATGCGAGTACTCCTGGTCGAGGATCACGTCGAGCTGGCCGACACGGTCGCCGTCGGTCTGCGCCGCGAAGGCATCGCCGTCGACGTCGCGCTCGACGGCAACGACGCGCTCGCGCACCTCGCGATCACCGACTACGACGTGCTCGTTCTCGACCGCGACATCCCCGGCGTTCACGGCGATCAGATCTGCCGCTCGCTCGTGGCCGAGGGCCGCGACGGGCGGATCCTGATGCTCACCGCCGCGGGCTCGATCGAAGATCGCGTCGACGGCCTCGCCCTCGGCGCCGACGACTACCTGCCCAAGCCCTTCGCCTTCGCCGAGCTTGTCGCACGCGTGCGCGCCCTCGGGCGACGTTCGGGCGCCCAACTGGCGCCCGTGCTCGTGCACGGGGACCTGCGCGTGGATCCGGGCAACCGTCTCGCCAGCCGCGACGGCCGGCGCCTCTCTCTCAGCCCCAAGGAGTTCGCCGTGCTCGAGCACCTGCTCGGCGCCGGCGGGCGCATCGTCTCCGCCGAGGAGCTGCTCGAGCACGTCTGGGACGAGAACACCGACCCCTTCACGACGACCGTCAAGGTCACGATCAGGCGTCTACGCGCGAAGCTCGGTGAGCCGCCGGTGATCGAGACCGTGCCCCGTGGGGGCTACCGAATATGAGGCTCCCGTGAACGTGAGCGATGGGTCTCCTGCGCCGGCCGGCGCACGTCGATCGAGGCGCCGGCTGCGCCTGCCTCGCTACACCATCCGTCTTCGCCTCGCCGTGCTCTACGGCGGCGTCTTTCTGATCTTGGGCGTCGTGCTGCTGGGCATCGCCTATGCGGGAGGCTCCAGCTCCCTCTCGCGCAGCGAGGTGGCCCGGGCGGTCGACGGCGTGGCCGTGCATCGCAGCTCCTCGCCGGCGCCTGAACCCAAGCCGGGTGGGTCGGAACCGCAGGCGAACCTCTCGGTCACCCCCGAGTCGCGCGCTGAAGAAAAGCAGCTCGGGACGCTCGCGGTGAACGTGCACGGTAACGATCAGCGCCGGCTGCTCGCCTGGTCGGGGGTCGCCCTGGCCTTCATGGCGCTTGCCTCGATGGGCCTCGGCTGGCTGCTCGCCGGGCGTTCCCTGCGCCCTCTGCAGACGATCACCGCCGCGGCGCGGCGAATCTCGGCCTCCAGTCTCCACGAGCGCCTCGCGCTCGACGGACCCAACGACGAGCTGCGCGAGCTCGGAGACACCTTCGACGAGCTGCTCGGACGGCTCGAGGCCTCCTTCACCGCCCAGCGACAGTTCGTTGCCAACGCCTCGCACGAGCTGCGCACGCCGCTCACCCTGGAGCGCGCGATCCTCGAGGTCACGCTCGCCGATCCGGACGCCAGCGCAGCGTCGCTGCGGGCCGCCTGCGAGCGGGTGCTCGCGATCGGTGAGGAGCAGGAGCACACGATCGACGCGCTCCTGACCCTCGCACGCAGCGAGCGCGGCGTCGAGCGGCGCGAACCCTTGCTGCTCGACGAGCTTTCCGCCAAGGTGCTCGACGAGCGCCGCGAGGAGATCGCGCGCCGTGGACTGCGCCTCGACGCCGAGCTCAGCCGCGCCCCGATCAGCGGTGACAGGCGGCTGATCGAGCGGCTGGTCGCCAACCTCATCGACAACGCGATCCGCCACAACAGCCAGGAGGGCTGGTTGACCGTGGCGAGCTCGTTCGAGGCCGGCGAGGCGCTTCTCACCATCGCCAACAGCGGACCCCTGATCGCACCCGAGGAGCTCAGCGCCCTCGTACGCCCCTTCCGGCGGCTCGGCCCTGATCGAACGAGCCAGGACCCCGGGGATGGTCTCGGCCTGTCGATCGTCGACGCGATCGCATCCGCCCACGGGGCCGAGCTCGCGGTTCATGCCCAACCGGAGGGCGGACTACGTGTCGAGGTGCGATTCAAGGTCGCCTAGCTGTACTGGGCGGAGCTCTTCTGGAGGGCCCACACCGACTCGAAGGACGCCTGGCAGACCGAGTATCGGTTCACCGGCGCGTAGCCCCGGGCCACCGTCTCCCTGCAGGTCGCGGGATCGGTTGCGCGGCCGTCGGTGACCATTGCGATGAGTTTCGCTGCTGTCCGTCGTTTGACGAGGTGAGAAGTGCAGACCTCGAAAAGGAGACGTAACGATGCCGATGACGATCGCAGAGAAGACCGTGCTGGTGACCGGGGCGAACCGCGGCCTCGGCAGGGCGCTTGTCGATGAGCTCCTGAGGAGAGGGGCCAAGCGGGTCTATGCCGCCTCGCGGAACGGGATGGTCGCTGGGGAGGACCGCGTCGTGCCGGTGACGCTGGATGTCACCGACCAGGCACAGATCCAGAGCGCCGTCGCGCAGGTCGAGTCGCTTGACATCCTCATCAACAACGCGGGTGTGTCCGTTGCCGATGACCTGAGCGATCGTTCGGCGTTCGAGCACCACCTGGCGGTCAACCTGTACGGGACGCTGGACGTCACCAGAGCGTTCTTGCCGGCGCTGACGCGAAGCCAGGGAACGATCGTCAACGTCGTCTCGCTCGGCGCGCTTGCGGCCGTGCCCGTCCTTCCGGCCTACTCGGTCTCAAAGGCAGCTTCGCTCTCGCTCGCGCAGTCGTTTCGCGCGCACCTCGCCGGCCGGGGCGTGAGCGTCCATGCGGTCTTGCCGGGTCCGATCGATACCGACATGGTCCGCGACCTCGAGATCCCCAAGTCGCCGCCCGAGGACGTCGCACGAGCGACACTGGACGGCGTGGAGCGGGGTGAGGAGGAGATCTTCCCCGACCCGATGTCGCAGTCGCTTGCTGATGCCTGGCGCGCGGGCGTCGCGAAGGAATTCGAGCGCCAGAACGCGGCGCTGGTAGCGGCCGCGCCGATCGCGGCGTGAAGGGTCCACTATGCACACCACCACGACCACACAGAGGATCGTCCCGCGTGAAGAGTGGGAGGCTGCCCGCGCGGCGCTTCTGACGCGGGAGAAGGAACACACCCGGATGGGTGACGACTTGGCGGCTCAACGCCGGGAGCTGCCCTGGGTGGCGCTCGAGAAGCAGTACACGCTTCAGTCGACGGACGGGGAGAGGACACTGGCGGAGCTGTTCGATGGCCGCTCCCAACTGCTGGTCTACCAATTCATGTTCGGACCGAGCTACGAGAGCGGTTGCCCCGTGAACAGCTCGATAGCCGATTCGTTCGACGGTCTGATTCCGCACCTGCGGGCTCGTGACGTGACGCTGATCGCTGTCTCCGGCGCCCCGCTGGCGAAGCTGTCGGCTTATCGTGAGCGGATGGGGTGGAGGTTCAACTGGGCGTCGAGCTACGAGAGCGACTTCAACCTCGACCTCGGTTTCTCGAAGACTCCCGAGCAGGCGAGGCAGGCAGTCGAGCCGATGCTCGAGGAGTTGCCTGCGGTCGCCTTCCGCAACGCAGAGGTCGCGGGTACGGACATCTACGGCTACATGACAGAGCTGTTCGGCTTCACTGCTTTCACGCTGGAGGGCGGCAGCGTCTTCCAGACCTACTCGACGACCGGTCGCGGGGTGGAGTTCTTGATGCCGTACTACGGGTTCCTCGACCGGGCGCCGAAGGGACGCGCCGAGGACGAGGCCTGGCAACTTTGGATTCGTCGCCACGACGAGTACGGGACTCCGTGACATGAACCAAAACGTCATTACGGCCCAGGACCCCGATCAGCGTGTTCTTCTGGCTCGCGCCCAGGCCGGGGATGAGCGGGCATTCCGTGCGCTCGCCGAGCCGTACAGGCACGCGCTCGAGGTTCACTGCTACCGCATGCTGGGGTCCGTGCCGGACGCGGAGGACCTGGTGCAGGAGACGCTGCTACGGGCGTGGCGGGCGCTCGAGCGCTTCGAGCCGAGGGCGCAGTTTCAGACGTGGCTTTATCGGATCGCGACGAACGCCTGTCTGGATGAGCTCGAGCGCCGGCCGCGCCGGCCCGAGCCGGTCGATCCGTTCCCGGACCGGGGCCCAGGGGAGGCGGCTGCGCCGACATATGACCCGGCTGCGCGATACGCGATCCGCGAGGGGATGGAGCTGGCCCTGCTGAGAGCGATTCAGGAGCTGCCGGGTCGTCAGCGCGCGGTCCTGATCTTCCGCGATGTCCTCGGCTGGACCGCCCCTGAGGTCGCAGAGGTGCTCGAGTCGACGGTCGCGTCGGTCAACAGCGCGCTGCAGCGCGCACGCGGTGCGACCGAGCGCCATCTCCCCGAGACGATCCGAGCGACCCCGGATCCGGCCGAGCGCGAGCTGCTCGACCGCTACGTCGCCGCGTTCGAGCACGCCGACATGGACGGGCTTGTGGCGTTGCTGCGCGAGGACGCGACGCTTCGGATGCCCCCACAGCCGACGCTGGTCGGCGGTCTCGAGATCGCGCAGTTCTTCCGCGAGACAGCGAGCGGCGATCTGACCCGGATCCGGCACAGGCCGGTTTGGGCGAACGGCCGGCCCGCGGTCACGATCGAGATGCGGGGCGAGGATGACATCTGGGTCCCGCATGGAGTCAGCGTGCTCGAGGTCGAGGAGCGCCAAATCGTTGCGATCGAAGCCTTCCTTGACCCCGCACTGCCGAGGCGGTTCGGGGTGATGGCCGGGCGCTAGGCCGTCAGGGAAGGCTGCCTGATCGGCGCCGCCTCGGGATCGCCGCGAGTCACCTCGGTAGGATCGCCCTCGTGGATGAGGACGATCTCGTTGTGGCGATCGATGCATGCCGGTCGTTGATCCGCGACCGGTTCCATGACGACGATCATCACGGCGCGGCGGCGGTGCTCCTCGACGACGGAACTGTCCTGACGGGCACCGCGCCCGATGCGATCAATCCCTCAGTTGAGCTCTGCCATGAGACCGAGCCCTACTGTGCAGCGTTCCGGCTGGGCAGATCCATCGCTGCGTCGGTGTGTCTGCATCGAGAGCCAGGCGGCAGAACGGTGGTCCTCAGCCCTTGCGGGGTCTGTCGGGAGCGACTGGCCGTCCATGGCCCCAATGTGCTCGTCGCGGTCGCCGATGCTTCGGACCCAGCACTGGTGGTTTGGAAGCCACTGAAGGAGGTCCTGCCCGACTACTGGATGACGGCCTTTCCGGATGAGATTGACGCAGCCTGGACTGATTGACAGCGCGGATCCGAACGGGCACTACGCACCGCCGGACCCATGCGCGGGCAAAAGGGCCCGCGGCCTGGCCACAACTGCGCACCTCGGATGAAAGCTTCACGGCCGGCAACCTCGCAACCTGACCCTGCCGCACGCTCGTCACCCCGATGAGCTGTTCGTGGCGGGTGGCTTTGGGGGACCTGTCGATTTCCCCGCCGCCCGTTCGTCGTGAGAACAGGCGCTCCCGCGACTATCGCTGCGGACGCGGCCGTGACACGAATCGACCAAGGAGTGTGAGCCTGTGAAGACGATGACGTGCAGAGAACTCGGTGGGCCTTGTGACGCCGCGCATCATGGAGTGACTGCGAATGAGGTGATCAAGTCGCAGGACCGGCATTTGAACGAGATCGTCGCGGGGGGCGATGAGACCCACCGAGAGGCCCTGAAGGAGATGAAGGGTAGGTGGAAGCATCCGGTTGCCGGGATGGGGTGGTACCGAAAGGCCAAGCGCGATTTCGCCGCTCTCCCGGAGGATTGAATTCTCGACGGTGTCGGGCGCGACGCGCCGCCGATTGGCTTTGCAGAGCCAAATCTGAGGTAACCGGAAGGCGGCTCTGCATTCCCGCACTGGTAGCCTCGGGGCGATGTTCGACCACGTGGGGATCGCCGTGTCCAACCTCGCCGCGTCCGAGCGCTTCTACCGCACTGTGCTCTCGGTGCTCGGCGTCGAGCCGAGCCACGCGGACGCCGAGATCGTCGAGTGGGAGGACTGGGCGATCGGCCCGATGGACAGCGAGCACCCCGTGACCCGCGGCCTGCACGTCGGCTTTCGCGCGCCGGACCGCGCGGCAGTCGACGCCTTCTGGAAGGCGGGGATCGACGCCGGGCACGCGGACGACGGCACTCCCGGGCCCCGCACGGTCTACGGCCCCGACTACTACGGCGGCTTCCTGCTCGACCCGGACGGCAACAGCGTCGAGGCGGTCCACCGCGACCGCGAGCGCGCCGTTCCCGACGGCCGCATCGACCACCTGTGGCTCCGCGTCCGCGACCCGCAGGCGTCGCGGCGCTTCTACACCACGGTCGCGCCGCACGCCGGGCTCCGCCTGGCGCACGACGCGCCGGATCGCGTGCGGCTCTCCGGTCCGGACTTCTCCTTCACGCTCGTGCGCGACGAGCGCCCGCTCACCGAGCACGTCCACCTCGCCTTCGCCGCGGACGCGGACGCCACGGTGCGGGCCTTTCATGCTGCCGCGCTCGCCGCGGGCTACGGGGACCACGGCGCCCCCGGCGAGCGCGCCGTGTACCACCCGGGCTACTACGGCGCCTTCGTGCTCGACCCGGACGGCCACAACGTCGAGGTCGTCAACCACAACCGCTGAGCTACGGCCCGCGAGTAGGTGTTCGTGTCCAGTCTTGGCGGGCTCTCCGCCACGCCGAGCCACCGCCGAGCAGCTCACGTTGGGCCCGTCAGCGCGTCGAGCATGCTCGGCGCATGACGCGCCCCGAGGTACACGACGCCGTCGATAAAGAGCGTCGGGGTTCCGAGCACCCCCGAGGCTCGCCCGCTGTCGACGTCGCGGCAAATCCGCGCAAGGACCGCTGCGCCGTTCCGGTCGAGGTCGAACCGCACGGCGTCCAATCCCAACTCGCTGCCATAGCGCCGCAGATCTTCGTCCTCCAGCGCCTTCTGGCGGTGGAAGAGCTGAGCGTGCATCTCCCAGAAGCGGCCCTGCAGTCCGGCCGCCTCAGCCGCCGCGGATGCGGCGAGCGCGTGCGGGTGGATCTCGGTCAGTGGAAAGTGGCGGAAGGCGAAGCGCAGGCCTCCCTCGAGCTGCCGTTCCACCCGTTCGATCTCACGCAGCGCCAGACGCGTGTAAGGGCACTCGAAGTCCCCGTACACAAGGAGCAGGCGCGCCTCGCGCGGACCACGGACGTGGTCGATGAGCTCGTCGATTGGTTCCATTCCCTACTCGCTCAGGGGCGTCAGCTTAGGGGTCGACCGTCACTAGCTTCGCTTACGGGAGGCGATCACGGGCAGCGGTTACATCGGGCCTCGGTCAGGAGGTTCATGCCTCTGACGAGTGGACTGCCTCGATGCAGCGCTGGAGGAGCCGGCGCAGGGTGGCGGTCTCTGCGGCTGTCATGGCCGCTGCGATTCGTTGTTCGATCGGCTCGACGAGCTCTCGTCCCGCTTGGAGCGCCTCGCGCCCGACGGCAGTCAGATGGATCTCGAGCACGCTCTGATGGCGGGGGTGCTGCTTGCGCTCCACGAGCCCCTGTTCCTGCATGCCCTTCAGTGCCACCATCATCGCCTGCGGGCTGACAAGGCATCGGCGCGCCAGCTCAGCGGCGGTGATGCCGGGGTGCTCGCCGAGTTCGGCCAGAGCGACGTACTGGGGGAGGGTCAGCCCGATCGCCTTGAGCGCCTCGCTCTTCGTCCGCAGCAGCGACTGCTCGGCGCGCTTGAGAAGCTTCCCGAAACTCTCCTCGGCCCCCGACGCGCCGCTTGAGCCGGTCATGGCTTCCAGGGCAGGATCGCTCCGAACCGCACGAGCTCGCCGTAGAAGGCGGGCTCGAAGGCGCTCCGAAGGGCCAGCTCGACCAGCGGACCGGCGGCCTCGTGGGGAGTCTGAGCCCGGCTCATGTCGAACCAGGGTCTCGAGGCACCCGTGTCGATCATGCCGGGGCAGACCGCGGCGAGCAGGATCCCGCGCCTCAGGTCGGCATCGCGCCGCTCGCGGGCGAGCGTCCGGACGGCGCTGACCTGTGCGATCTTCGAGGGGATGTTGATGAACGCGGGCCATGCCTCCGCCAGGCAACTGCCGTCGCGGACCGCACGTTGCCAGCGGCCCACCTCGCCATCGACCGCCGCGAGTGTCTCGGGCTCATCGAAACGATCGTGGAGAACGGGCGCGAGGTGGTGCAATGTCCCGAGCGTGCTCGCCACCACGAGCATCGTGCCGCCGTCGGCGAGCATTGGCATGAAGGAGCGCAGCACGCGCGTCGTGCCGAGGTTGTTGGTCTCCACATAGCGATCGATCACCTCCGTTGGGTGATCGTCCGGCAGGACCCGGCTATAGGCGTTCGAGATCACGATGTCGAGCGAGCCGTGACGATCGAGCAGCTTCTCCGCGAGCTGCTCGACGGACTCCGTACGGGAGACGTCGAGCAGCTCGGTCTGGATACGAGCGCCGTGCCCGATCGCGAGGCTTGCGCCCGCATCGGCAACTCGGCCACTGTCCCTACCCGTCAGATACACGGTGTCCCCGGGGCCGAGGCTCGCGGCAAGGCTCTCGACCAGTGCCAGGCCGAGCCCCTGGTTCGCTCCAGTCACCAACGCCACGCGACACATGGTTGAAGCCTATCAACTGATTGATAAGCCCGCTGGCATTGAGTCCGGTGCGCCTTCCGCGCTGGCGCTGGGATCTAGACTGAGCTGGCGATGTCAAGCCTCTTCAGGCGCCGCCGAGGCGATTCAAGGGACGCTGCAGCTACGGATGAGGACAGCGCTCGACGCGTCGGACAATCTCGCCTCACCGCCGAGAACGCTGCCCGGGTTGAGGAGTCAGAGCGTGCGTCGCGAAGCCAGGCCCTCGCCAACGAGAAGCGCCGGGAGGCCTCGGAGGCCGAGGCCCGCCGCCAGACGGACGAGAACGAGGCTCGCCGCCAGACCTCGGACGCCGAGGGCCGCCGCCAGATGGACGAGAACGAGGCTCGGTACCTCTCACAGGACGGCGGTCGCGACGCCGGGGACATCGACGGGAGCTAGGGGACCCGGCACCGAAGCTGGCCGCCGACCTGGCCGGGGCCCCCCAGCAGAAGCTCCTCGTCAACGCGCAGAAGCTCGGACTCAACACCTACGGCGACATGGAGCTACGGCTGGGCGAGCGTATCGTCGAGGCGGCAGATCGGTCCACCGCATCGGGCTGAGCTCAGCTCGTCGGCCGCACGGGTGCCGCCCGGGTCGTCTCAGCCGTGGGACGGATCAGCGATCATCCGGGGATGGGGCGCGCGATCCTCCGGCGGTGCACGTGAGTGGCGCGGGGGAGAGCCGAGATGATCGACGGGAGGGCGCGTTCCCGGTGCTGGGAGCGGCGCAGCTGGCGGAAGCTGCGCCCTTCGGGAGCGAGCGAGCGGTTGCCGCTGGAGACTTGCTGTTCGAGGCCGGCGCGGCAAGCTACGAGCTGTTTGTGGTCCTCGAGGGCGAGGCCGAGGTCGTCAGAGTCGAGGGCGCCGAGACGGAGGTAATAGCGAGCTACGGCCCCGGCGGATTCGTGGGCGAGCTCACCCTGCTCACCGGGCAGCGCCGTTTTCTGACGGGACGAGTCACGAAGGCCGGCGTTGTACTCGTTATCGAGCAGGCGGACTTTCGCAGGTTGATGAGTCTCCGCCCTGCGCTGGCTGAGACGATCTTCGGTGCGCTCCTCGCGCGGCGTGAGATTCTTCGCTCGGGAGGCGGCTCGCTCGCGATCCGGATCATCGGGTCCCGCCACTCGCCGGCGGCGATGAGCCTTCGCGCCTACGCAGAGCACTCCCGCCTTGCGCACACGTGGATCGACCTCGAGGAAGCGGAGGACGTGAACGTGCTGCTCGGCAGCATGGGGCTCACCGCCGCCGACACTCCCGTCGTGGTCACGCCGACCGGGCTGCTGAGGCGCGCCACCCCGGCGACGTTCGCGGAGTCGCTCGGATTGACCTTCCAGCCCGTGCCGGGCTTTGTCTTCGACCTGGTTGTCATCGGCAGCGGCCCCGCCGGGCTCTCCGCCGCCGTCTACGGGGCGTCTGAGGGCCTTCGCACCGTCTCAGTCGACGCCGTCGCGATCGGTGGCCAGGCGGGCTCGAGCTCGAGGATCGAGAACTACGCCGGCTTTCCGGACGGCATCTCTGGCGGTGATCTCACCGCCAGGGTCGCTGTCCAGGCGATGCGACTCGGCGCACGCCTCAACGCTCCATGCGAGGTCGCGGGGCTGCGATCGGAGGCGAGCTTCCACGTCGTCGTGCTGAAGGACGGCAGCGAGATCCCTGCCCGCGCCATCATCATCGCCTCCGGCGCCCAGTATCGGCGCCTGAACGTCGAGGACCTGGCACGTTTCGAGGGAGCCGGCGTCTACTACGCGGCAACCGACCTCGAGGCGCGGGCATGCGCCGGGTCGCCCGTGCTGGTGGTCGGCGGGGGAAACTCCGCCGGGCAGGCTGCGATCTACCTGAGCCAGAGCAACTGCGCCGTCAAGCTCGTAATCCGCGGCGGCGACCTGGAGCACAGCATGTCCCGTTACCTGATCGAGCGCATCGACGCCGACGCGAACATCGAGCTCGTCACCGCCACGGAAGTCGAAGGTGTCGCCGGGGCGGACCGCCTGCAGCAGGTCACACTCCGCCACACGGCCACAGGCGAGAGCAAGACGATCCCCTGCGCGGGCCTGTTCTGCTTCATCGGCGCGCGCCCGGAGACCGAGTGGCTCGACGGCGCCATCCAGCTCGACCCGGACGGTTTCATCCTCACCGACCGCCAGCTCGAAGCTGGCACGGACCGCGAAGTCTTCAGACCTCTGCCCTTCGAGACCTCGCTGGCCGGAGTGTTCGCGGCGGGGGACGTCCGCCATGGATCGATGAAGCGGGTCGCCGCCGCAGTCGGCGAGGGATCGAGCGCCGTACGCTCCGTCCACCAGCGACTCGCGAGGGCGCCGGCTGCCTGACGTGCGGACGTTCAGTCCCCGGATGAGCCTGTGAGAACGGGTTGCATCGTCTGCGGAGCGGTCCTCGTGAGAGCCACGACGCCCGCGCACATGACGGCGAACGCGAGCACGCTGCCCGCGACCGCCGCGGGACCCGCGGCGTAGCGCTCCTGGAAGAGCCAGATGCTGAGGATGATGCTCACGCAAGGGTCCACGATCACCAGCAGAGGCTGGGACACGCTGAGTGGGCCGACGTGAAGTGCGGCCTGCGTGAGGATGATGCCGGCGGCCCCGCCCGCCGCCAATGCGTACACGGGCCAGTCGGCGAACATCGCGACGATGCCGGATTCGGTCAGAGTCTCGGTGGCCGTCTTGATGAAGGTGGCCACGAGCGCCCACACGATCGCCGCGGCCGCGGCGTAGAGCGCGGCCCTGCGCCGAGGTGACCCCCAGCGGGCGGCCACCGTCATAACGGCTGCGGCGCCACCGAATGCCGCGAGCGCCCCCGCCCATGCGTGGGCGGTCGGTGTCGGGTTGCCGCCCTGCGGCTGGTCGAGGACCACGAAGGCCGCGAGTCCGACGCACGTGAGCACGGCCGAGCCCCACGCGGCGGGACGGATGCCCTGACGTATCCAGACCGTCCGCAACACCAGACCGAAGACGAGCTCGGTGACGAGCAGCGCCTGCACTATCGACAGCTGACCGTTCTTCAGGGCGGCCGCCTGAAAGGCGAACGCCCCGACCGCGGCGGCCCAGCCGAGCAGCCACAGCGGGCTGCGGATGAGATAGGCGACGAGTCGCAGGCCGGAGGCCTTGCCCACGCGGCCGCTCGTGCTGGCGACATGTTGCGTCGCCACGTACAGGGCGTTGGAGAACGCCGCACCGAGAGCGAAGATCGCGCTCACCGGAGCGTGCACCCGGCCACGAAGTCACGCTCGAAGAACGCGAACGCCGCTGTCGGTACCTGCGGGCAGGCGCTCACCGACTGCGATCCGCAGGTGGCGATCCATCTCCGGGAAGGCAAGGTAGAAGGGATGATCCTCCACAGGACCACGTCATCGAGCGCGAGGTCGAGGAAAGCAGCCGCCCGACGCTCGCTCACCGGCCACCTCGGCGATCGCGCCTCGCCGGGGCGGCTCTCGCCGATGATTTTGGGACACTCTGCCGCTCCGGTGACGATCGACGGCCCGCCATCGCCGATGCTCGCTCGCCGCTCGGCATCACGAGGACCGCGCTGACATGCCCCCCGAAGCGGTCTCGCTCGCGCTCGCCGCGTCGATCTACCCGCCGGCGCTGGCGGCCGTGATCGCGCTCGGCCGCGGCGTCGAGGTGCGACTCCGCGTGGTGCTGTTCGTGATCGCGGCCTACTTCACGGCGCTCGTCACCGGCGCGCTCATGCTGTTCCTCTTCGACGAACTGGACGTGACGCGTCAGCAGGTGATCGCTCCCAGCGCGGGGCTGTACGTCGCGGCGGGTGCGGCGCTGCTGTTCGCAGCGACTCGCCTCCGCCGGGCTCCCCGATCCCGATCCCCATCGCCGGAGCATTCGGAGCGGTCGCGAATCGATCGATACCTTCAGAGCCGCTGGCTGGTGCTCGGGCTCGGCGTGGTCCTGTACGTCGTTCCCTCGCCGATCTTCGCGGGTGCGGTGAGGGCCATCGCCGATACGAACGCCTCGGCGGGTCAGGAGCTCGCCTACCTCGGGCAGATGCTGGTGATCATGCTCTGGCTGATCGAGTTGCCGATGCTGATGTTGATCGCCTTCCCGGCACGCTCCGTGCTCACCCTGGAGCGTGTCAACGGCTGGTTCGCCGCTCATGGGCGCGCCTTGCTCGTAGTCGCGAGTGGCGGCCTCGGCATCTACCTGATACTCGTCGCCATCGTCGAGCTCGCGGCGTGAGCGATGGGCATGGCAGCCACGGCGGGTACTTTCCATCAGCAGCGGCGCGGAAATCTGCGGATGAGAGAGCTGGCGCCCGGCACGAGAGTTTCGACCGTGCCGAAACCATCGGACACCCAGGGATCGTCCGCGACGGCGGGCGGCCGCCGCGCCGCGCCCGACGAGAACCTCGGAGGAGCCTCCCAGCGAGGGGCGTACCTGACGGACGGGGTGTTCCTGTACCGGGTGGTGGACCCAGTCGCCGGCCGGGGGGAGGAGACCGTCGAGCTGGAGGACTGCTACGACCTCGGCATCGTGCGGGTCCCGGTTGCTGAGCTGCGTCGCCGCAATCTGCGCGTCGTGGTGCAGGAGTCGGCGTAGTCGCCGACCGCGCGAGGGCGGCCGCGGCCGATGCCGCTCCGGCGGTGGCCGGCGAGGTGAACGCTTCCGGCCGATGAGTCTCCGAGGTCGGCAGAATCAATCGCTGCACGTCCTCGATCCGGAAAGGAAGGCGCGCATGGCCTCACTAGTCCTAAAGATGTCCGTCTCGCTCGACGGCTACGTCGCGCCGGCCGACGGGAGTTCCGACTGGGAGGCAGCGGGACGCTCTCCTGACGGCGCCGAGTGGGTCCTCGACACCCTGAGCAAGGCCAAGGCGCACCTCGTGGGCGCCGCGACCTACGCGCGCTGGGCCAGCTTCTGGCCCGGTGCATCCGGGCCGTTCGCGGCGCCGATGAACGAAATTCCCAAGGTCGTGTTCTCGAATTCGCTCAAATCGGCCGACTGGGGCGAGGCCACGATCGCGACCGGAGACCTGGCCGACTCCGTCGCGCGTATAAAGCAGGAGGACTCGAACGGATACGTTCTCGCGCAGGGCGGCGTCCGATTCGCTCGATCGCTGGTGGAGACCGGACTGATCGACGAGTATCGCCTCGTCATCCACCCGGTCATCCTCGGCGCCGGCGAGCGGCTCTTCACCGCACCGCTCACGATCACGCCCGTGAGCACGACCGCATTCAGCCGCGGAGCCGTCGCCCACGTCTTCACAGCCCACTGCTGATCGAGCCGCACTGCACCCAAAGAGCGCCCGCTCAGCTCGCGCTAGCCGTTATCCCCCGCGTGCGGAGCGGCAGCCCGGTGCCTCGGACCCACCTGCCCCTGCTCGCGGAGCTCTTCGGCGAGCCCGATGAGAAGGCCGCCGGGCGCGCGGATGTAGCAGAGCCGATACGCGTCTTCATACTGCACCACTTCGCTGCTGAGAAGCTGCGCGCCTCGCTTGCTGAGCCTGGCGAGGGTCTCGTCGATGTCGTCCACGGTGAACATGGCCCGGAGGTAGCCCAGAGCGTTCACCGGGGCGTTCCGGTGATCAGCGACCACAGGCGGGTCGAGAAAGCGCGAGAGCTCGAGTCGGCCGTGGCCGTCTGGTGTGCGCATCATGGCGATCTCGACACGCTGGTCGCCCAATCCCGTGACGCGCCCAGCCCACTCTCCCTCCACCATGGCTCGCCCTTCCAGCTCGAGGCCGAGCTCGCGAAAGAAGTCGATCGTCCCCTCCAGGTCCTCGACGACGATCCCGACGTTGTCCATCCGTTTGAGCGCCATGTGGTCCTCCTCCTCGAGCATCCCGCCTTTCACGGCACGTTAGGGAGCCTGGGCACGAGTGCGGTGCCCGACGGAACGTCGAGGACTGGCTTGAGCCGATCGCGCAGATCGGTTGCCGATCCGCCTCAGGCGCCGAAGATGTGCGTTTCGGGCAGTTTGTTGCGGGGTATAGACATCAAGATTTATTCCGGTCAACTGTGGGCCACCGGGAGCGATACGGATGGAAATGGACAGACGCGACAGCTCTGTTGACGGATGGCGGCTCGAGGCGCGTTGCGCACTCGAACTGATCGCGCGAGCCATCCAGGATGTCGAGGACACCAGCGACGAGCGCCAACATCTCTTGCTCACCGATCTCCTGTGCGCAGCGTGGCCAACGGCCACAGCACAGGATCAATGAGTGAGCGACTCGCAGCGGCAGATTGGCCGCGAGAATCGAAAGCCCGGTGTGATTCGTGTGACCAACGAGGAAGCGGCGACGCTCAGCTCCGAGCGTGCGTTGCGCGCAGCGCTCAGCGTCCCGGCCTAGGGGGGATAGCCGCGCGGCTGCGCCGGCGCACCGAGCTTCCCGGCGCAGGACCCATCGTCGACTTCGCCTTCATCTCTGTCCCTTTTCTCATCTGCATCCCGTCACCCATCTTCATCCCCGCGCCCGGCGTGGTGAGCTCCGGTACCGCGGCTGGCGCCGCGGCGAGGGCCGTGCCGAGCAAGAGGAGCAGGGCGGCCGCGGCAGAGACGGCGAGCTCGCGCCGAGGCAGGAACCGCTCGGCGGCGATGAGGACGGTAAGCAGGACCATCCAGGGGATGCTCATCATGCCGAGCGCGTAGAGCGCGACCATCAGGTTCCAGCAGCAGCCCACGCAGCAGCCGCCATGCTCGGCGCCCGTGAGCAGGGCGCCCCTTGTTCCCGCGCTCCTGAGCTTCAGCGGCGCCGCCGTGCAGCGCGCGAGCCAGCGGCGCTTCGCGCCGCTGAGCTGGTAGAGCCCGGCGGCTGCGACGACGCCGCCGGCAAGGTAGCGGCCCCCCGCCGACCAGGCGAGCGCGCCCGGGTGCGCCGAGCGCACCGCGACGACGACCGCGTAGCCCGCGAGCCCGGCAACCATCCAGACCGCGCCATAGCCTGCCAGGAAGGGCAGGGCAGCGCCCGTCTTCGATTGCGCCACGCGCGTCGCGCGGAGGACGGCGGGCGCGGCAGCGGGGAGCATCATCGCCGCCGTCATCACCGCCCAGGAAACCGTGAACCAACCGAGCGCGCCGGGGTCGCCACCCGGCCCGCTGTCCATCCCCGACATGCGCGCAGCGAGCACAACCCAGGCGGCGGCGCTCGCCGCGAGGATCGCAGCGAGGATCGCGGCGGGGGCGAGCAGCTGATCCCTCTCACGCCGGATCGCGATCTCGGCCATCGCTCAGGCCGCCGCGAACTCGTCGTGCCTACGCATCCACTTCGGGGATGCCGGCTCGCCCTCGTCGCGGCCGCGGGGCACGCGATCGAGGATCTCGTAGTAGGTCATGACCGGCTCGAGCCCACGCGCGGTCGTCGAGTAGGTCAGGAAGACCTCGCCATCCGCGAGCGCGAAGACGAGCAGGCCCGGTCGCTGGGCGACGTAGCCCACCGGGTCGGTGCCCGATGACGCGGCGAATTCGGCGACGACCTGCGGCAGGTCACCGGCGATCCCCTCGTCGCGCGGCCGCGAGCGTTCGAAGTCCTCGTTGAAGTCACTCTCGAAGCTCGATGCCCACTGGAACTCCCAGCCCATCCGCTCGCGGTAGGCGAGCAGCTTCTCGATCGGGGCCTTCGAGATGCAGATCATCGTCACGTCGCGAGCCCGAAGCTGGGCGAGCACGCCGTTGAAGCTGTCTGCGATCGACGAGCAGACCGGGCAGCCCGCGTCGTAGTCGGGGCCGAACATGAAGTTGTAGATCACGAGCTGCGAGCGGCCCGCGAAGAGCTCCGCCAGCGTCTTCGGGCCCTCCGCGGTTTCGAGGGTGTACTCCTTCTCGATCCGAAGCCAGGGCAGCTCGCGCCGCTCGCGGGCGAGCTCGTCTCCGAGCCGCGTGTGCTCCTTCTCCCGCGCCAGCAGCGCTTGGCGCGCCGCGAGCCACTGCTCGCGGGTGGTCGTCTCGGGGATCATTCTCTTCTCCTTTTCAATCGATTGAGTGGTTGGTCGATCTCGCGCGCCGTGGCGCATGTCAGTCCTCGTCCTACGGGGCGGGCGCGCCCCGCTCGATCAGCAGGTTCTCGCCCGTCTCGAGCAGCGTCTTCAGAGCCGAGAGCACGCGCGGCCAGCCGCCGCCGATCAGCTCGATCACCTTGCCGCCGGGGGCGAGGCCGTCGTGGATCACCCTCAGCTGCACCGCGTTGCCCGCCGGCTCGATCTCGAAGGTCACCTTCGAGCGCGGCTCGCTCGCCGCGAGCGCGAAGACCTGCTCGCTCGCTCCGATCGCCTGTGCGAGCTCGGGGGTGAAGCTGTGCCAGGTGTAGGAGAGCCGCCGGTAGGGCTCGGCCTCCAGCACGACCTGCCCCGGGTCGGTGATCCGCACGCCGCGGTTGTTCCAGACCATCTCCGAACCCGGCTCCCAGTCCGTCTCGAAGCTCGCGTTCCAGTAGCGCTCGGTGAAGGCCGGGCTCGTCAGCGCCTCCCACAGGCGCTCGGGCGTCGTCCGGATGTACGTCGTGTAAACGAATGAGGGCTTGTCCATCGTGTCTCTCTCCAGGGCTCGTTTGAGGTCGGAGAGCGCCTCTACTCGCCGCTGCTCGTAGCGGTCGATCCAGCGCTCGGAGATGTCGTTGATCGGTGCGGCGTTGAGGTAGTGCAGCTTCTCCCGGCCCCGCCGCACCGTGCTCACGAGGTTCGCCTCCTCGAGCACGGAGAGGTGCTTGCTCACCGACTGGCGGGTCATGTGCATCTCCGCGCAGAGTTCGCGAAGCGTCTGGCCGTTGCGCGCGTTGAGGCTGTCGAGCAGCTGCCGGCGCCCCGGGTCGGCGAGCGCCCGGAACACCAGGTCCATCGTCTTCGTCTGGGGGATCTCAGAACGAAAGGCAGTCATTTGACTGCATGATTATAGGCAGCCGTACGGCTGCATGTCAAGCCTGTTGCTGGCCGGACTCACGTCGAGGGGGAGGGCCCGGCCCGCTTGGGTTGCGGCCGTCGTGCCGGGCCCGAGCTCCGTTGTGGGGGCCGGCCGTTTCTCCGGGGTGGGAGCCGGGTCGCTTGCGCTAGGCGTGGCGGACGTCGAGGGCGTCCATCGCCTGCACCTGATCTGGCTGGGACCGTCCGGGGTGTTGCCTGGTGCGCCTCGGAAGCACGGTTCGGAAGGAGTGCTCGAGAGCGATCGGAGAGAAGGATCGCCGTGGCTGAACTCGAGCGTGCCGAGCGGCTATTGATCAGCTACGGAGAAAGCGTGCGCCGCCCTGCAGTGTCCGAACGCCGTCAAGCGGCTTCACCGCAAGAGCGGCCACTTCGTGGCCGGCGAGGACCATGAGCCACAGGTAGAGGACGTCGTTCTCGAGCTCCGGCAGTGAGCTGACGCGATCCTCTCGGATGTGCTTGGTCGTGAGCTCGACCCCAGCGACGACCATCGCGCGCGCCACGAGATCCGGGACGGTCGGCAGCCCCGGCTGCTCGGTGCCCGCTCGCTCAGCGATGGCCTGAAAGAGGCGCGTGAAGCTCTCGAGCGTACGTTCGCGGTGGATGAGCGCCTGCTCGCCGGCAGCGAGGATCTCGAGTGACCAGAGGCGTGCCGCGTCCGGGCGCTCGCTCCAGAATCTCAGGTAGGCACGCACCCCATCGCGTATTCCCTCGACGTAGCTCGGCTGGCTTGTTCCCGCGGCGACCATCTGGTCCAGCAGTTCGTGTGTTGTCGCGTCGTAGGCGGCGAGGAAGCAGGCTTCCTTGTTGGCGAACTGCTCATAGAAGGTGTCGCGCGAGACCCGCGCGCGGCGGGTGATATCGCCGATCGTCGTCGATCCATATCCCTTCGTCCCGGCCGCGGCGATCATCGCGGCGAGGATGCGCTCGCGCTGGTGGTTCCCAACCTGCTCGCGAGAGAGGCGATGCGGCCCGCGGGGGAGCCGTTCGGTACCGGGTTGCGTAGTGGTGGACACGCTGGTACATTACCAGTCCGAGTAAGGGACGGGTTAGTCCATCAATGCCTTGGTGCTGGAGGGGAATGAACTATGGAGGGTGAGGAAGCGACACGCATGCGACGCCCAACGGGGACGCATTCTGCGCCTTGCGCGAACGACGGCCGCGTCGGGAAGAGGCGGTTTATGAGGGGGCGCTTTCTCGCGGCGCTCGCGGTAGCCGCAGCTGGGATGTGCTTGCCGGCTTCCGCCTCAGCGAAGTACAGCGTGTCACTCACCCGGACCACGGGCGGCGTCGCGAACATCTCCGGCCAAGACTTGGCCGACACGGGATTTGGGATCGGCTACGGTCAGGCGCAGGACGGAATCTGTCTGCTCGCCGAAACCTTCCTGACGGTCGACGGCGAACGGTCTGCCTTCTTCGGCCCGGAAGGGACCTTCAAGAACGAAGCCGAGGGGGGTGTGGTGTTCACGAACCTCAACTCGGACCTCTACTGGACCTCGGTCAAGAAGGACCACACGATCCAGAAACTGCTGAAGCTCCCCTACCCGCAGGGCCCCTCGGCGGAAGCGCGCGCAGTGGTGAAGGGCTACGCCGCCGGCTATGACGCCTACCTCAAGCAGATCGGCGGGCCGGCTGGAGTCACGAACCCCGCGTGCAAAGGGGCGGCCTGGGTGAAGCCGATCAAGGCGGCCGACGTCTGGCGCCGTATCTACCAGGTGGACGACCTTGCTGGTAACTCTGCCCTCGGTCCGGCCGCCGAGGCGAACCCGGCGTACGGCCCGCCCGCTCCGGCCGCGAAGGGGCAGAGCGCGCACAAGGCCTCGACACCCGAGATGTCGCTTGCGGAAATGGGACAGATCGGGCACAGCAAGCTGTTGGGCTCCAACGGGCTCGCCGTGGGCGGCGAAGACGCCACCAACGGAGGCGGCGTCGTGCTCTCCAACCCTCACTTCCCGTGGCATGGCTCTGAACGCTTCTGGGAGATGAACGTCGAAGTCCCCGGCAGCTACCACGCGACCGGCGTGGGAATCTGGGGACTGCCCGGGATCAACATCGGTCACAACCAGAACATCGCCTGGACTCACACCGTCTCGACGAACACGACGATCAGGTTCTGGTATCTGACCTCCGCCGGCCCGAACAAATACCACTGGAAGGGCAAACCAGCAGGGATCAAGAAACGCTCCGTGACGGTCGAGGCGCTGGAACACGGGGAACTGGTGCCGCGCACCGGCACCCTCTACTACAGCAAATACGGGCCGGTGTTCTGGGAGAACGGTCTGCGGGTGGCTGTCGAGGACGCCAACGCCAACAACCTCCGCGGTCCAGACCAGTGGCTCGCGATCAGTAAAGCCGAAAACGCCTCGCAGGTGATCGAAGCCGAGCGCGCCATCCAGGGTGTGCCGTGGGTGAACACGATCGGTGCCGACGCCGAAGGCAACGCGTTCTACACAGAGATCACGGTGGCCTCGAGTCTGACGAAGGCCTTTGTCAACTCGCCTTGCAATGTCTCGCCGGGGTCACTCACCGGCCCGTACTTCGCAAACGATGGATGCGAAGCGCCCGAAAGCCCGGGTGCGATCGTGCCGGGCATCCTCGCGGGCAGCGCCGAGCCGTCGCTGATCCGCAAAGACTATGTCGAGAACTCCAACAACTCGTTCTGGCTCGCGAACGCGAACAGCCCGCTCACCGGGTTCTCACCTGCCCTAGGCGGCGAAGAACAGAACCCGGGGATGCGTGCCCAGACGGGGATCGACATGGTCGCCCAGCGGATGGGCACGTACAACAGCGGCGTCCCCACCGACGGGATCTCGCCGACGCTCGGTTTCACCGCCGAGACGATGCAGGACTCGTGGACCAAGTTCCGCTCGCTCCCAGCTGAGCGCGCCCTGCCGGGTCTGCGCGAAATCTGCGAAAACGCAGTGAGTAAAGAAGGCGGCGTGATCAATGGCGTCGACGTCAGCGGCGCATGCCCGGTGCTCGACGCCTACGGCGCGAGCGCCACGCTCGAAGACAAGGGCGGCTGGCTGTTCCAAGAATGGTTCGAACGCGCACCCAACGGGCAGGCCGGCTTCTGGGTCCACCCTTGGACGGCGAGCGACCCGGTCTACACGCCCAACACGCTCAACACCTCGCTGCAGGCGAGTAAGGAAGCGCTCGCAGCTGCCGTGAGCTCGATGCAGACGCGCGGCATCCCGCTCGACGCCAGCTTCGGCGAAGTGCAGCATGCACCGCAGGCCGGCGCGGCTCCGATGCCGGGCTGCTCGGATGGGGGTGGCTGCTTCGCAGCCGTCGGATCGTCCTTCCCCACGCCTACCTCGAAACAGACCCAGGTGACAGGCGGCACCAGCATCGTGATGTTCACCGAACTGCTGGCCGGCCACGAACCGCTTACGAAAGCGCTCTTGGCCTACTCGCAGTCGGAAGACCCGACGTCTCCCTACTACGAAGACCAGACCCAGCGCTTGTCCAAAAACGAATGGATCACGCTGCCCTGGACGCCTGCCTCGGTCGCCGAAGAAGCGATCGCCCCGACGCTTCACCTGAAGTAGCCGCGGACGAAGGGGAGCGGCACGGTTGGGGGGATCGTGCCGCTCCCGCGCAGGGTGCCTTCGAGCACACCGAGGAGGTCAAGGTCGTCGTTCTGAGCGGCAATCGCCGGGTTTCAGAGCAGGAGCAGAGGTTTCGATCTTCCCGGGCGATGCTGCGGGCGCGACTCGCCTAGCGGCCGCCATGGCGCCATGGCGTGCCCCCCGCGTTACGGCGCGGGCTCGGTGGTGCATGCGATCAGCACGCTGCAGCCCGCGCGGTGGGAGATCTTGTTCGGCACGCTCCCAAGCACTCGCGAGACGCCATGCATACCGCGGTTGCCGACGACGATCAGGCCTGCTTTCTCTCGCTCGGCGACCTCGAGCAGGGCGTCGGCCGGGTCACCGGTGACCGTGTGCGTCTTCACCTCGACGCCGCTCATTCGAGCGGTCGCTGCAGCCTCCTCCACGACCGCCTGGACTGCGTCATCGGGCTTGACATCCCACACGTCAGCCGCGCCCTGGGGTGCTCCGACGATGCGAGCCCCTCGCAGCGGCTCATAGGCCGAGACGAGGTGCAGCACACCACCGAGTGCCGCCGTCAGCGCACAGGCCTCTGCTACCGCCCGCTGGGCGGTCTCGGATCCGTCAGTACCGACAACGATCGACGCGTACACGCTGCACCTCCGAAGCTCGCACACTAGCTGACTGCCCGACGGGCGACATTTCGAGATGCCTCCCCCTCATCGGCTCGAAACCACTGATGGTCCAGGGACAATCTATGCGCTCGAGCGGACTCGAACCACCACGGGAGAACTCCCCACAAGGCCCTCAACCTCGTACACGGGCGCCAGATACGTTCGGCAGCGTCCAGGTCGTCCAAACAGCGCGCTCTCGCAGACACGTCGGACCGACCTTGACCGGACCGTTGCCACAACGCTCATACGGTTTGAGGGCTTCAACATTCCTTTCAAAGACCCAGCCTTCGAGATGATCGAACCGGCCGTGTGCGGCCTCGATGAGTTGGCTGCCGATGCCCCTGCCCTGGTCGGAAGATCGAACATATGGATGATCAAGTCGGCCCTCTCCAAAACGCCGAACCACGCGAAACAGAGCCATCGCCACGCCTGATTAACGTCCGAGATCGTGGCAAAGACCCAGGCGACGTCGGCTCAAACGGACGCCAACGGAACACCGGTGCGCGCTCGGTTCTCCGCGGTCGACGCGTCGCCGCCGAGCAGGGCGACCGGAGGGTGCGTATCCTCGCTGGCAATCTGCCCACAGGGCGAAACCCGCCCCGCCGGCCGGACGCCACGAAGCGGTCCATTGAGTGCCGCGCGGCCCCCGAGGGAACCAGAGCATGAAAGAGCTACACGGAACAGCGAGTGCCGTCGTCTCGGCGGCGCCCGAGAAGTGCATCGCGATGCTGGCGGCGATCGAGGCGTACCCCGACTGGTACCCGGACGGCGTCCGCGAGGTCAAAACGCTGGAGCGGGACGGAGACGGTCAGCCGACGAAGGTCCGGACGAGGCTCCACGTGGAGGTCGCCGCGCTCAGCAGGGACTTCAACCTGACGATGTCCGTCGCGGTCGAACCTCAGGGCCGCGTAGCGCTGAGGAAGCTCAAAGCCGACTCGTCGGACCCGCCGTTCGACGTCATATGGCGCGTGAGCGCCGACGAGGGCACGATGATCGAGCTCGAGCTCGACACCGCGCTCCCGGTACCCCGCTTCATGCCGATCGGCTCCGTCGGCGACTCGATCGCCAAGTCGTTCGTCTCGGCTGCGAGCGAGGAGCTGGCCGAGAACGACACCTGACGACCTGTAGCGGGCCGGCGCACTACGCGATCCATGGCGAAGTTGCGGGGCTGCCTCTGAGCGGCGCAGCCCCCATGGATCCTTCTGCCCGGCGACGCCGAACCCCCCTCTGAGTCGTCTGACTCAGGCGGCGATCGTGCCGACGGCGTGATGCGGTGCTGGGAGCTCCTCGCCACGCTCGCGCAGATCATCGGTGTACGCGGTGAGGGCCTCCTTGAGACGCTCAGCGACCTCGGCACGGTCAGAGCCGAGGGCAACCACTCCGGGAAGGTCAGGCAGGTATGCGCCCCAGGCGCCGTCCTCCGCTTCCTCGTAGATCACGACGTACTCGCTCACCGCAGATGCTCCAAACCGGTTGCCCGCCGAATGCTACCCGGCGTTCCCGGCGGGACCGTATCGGACTCCTTGCCTGCGACCACCACTCGCCTCCGGTGCTCCGGATGCACCCAGACCTCGTGCGAGCCACGCTGACGCACGAGCCGCCACCCCGCGTTCATCAGCGCGTTCCTGACCTCGCGATAGGCCATCGGCCGAGGAGTGCGGAAGATCCGAGCATCGTCGAGCGGGTACGGGAGGACGGTGATGACGGCAGAGCAGGGGTCGGTGGGGGAGGATGTTCGTGTGGCGGGCTGATCGCCCAGTGAGCCGAGACGCCAAGAAGGGAGCTTGCCGATGAGTCCCGATCGTTCTCATGCGATGGACCACGTAGTCGTCGTGCTGTTCGAGAACAGGTCGCTCGACAACATGCTCGGTCACCTGTATGGCCCCGAGGATGGCAAGGACTTCGAGGGCGTGATCGGCAGGGACCTGAGCAACCCGATCCCGGAGTGGGCCGAGCACGGCGCCGAGCGCAAGTCGGTGCCCTACACCGTCGCGACCGACATGGACGCTCCGAACCCGGACTCGGGCGAGGAGTACTTCCACACGAACACGCAGCTGTACAACACGCTCGACGAGCACAACCGCTTCAAGATCGGCGAGGCCGTCACGGCGCCGTGGAACGTGCCGCCAGCTGGCACCGAGCCGAGCATGGACGGGTTCGTCACCGACTACATCAGCACGTTCACCGGGGAGGTGGGCCGCCAGCCCACCTATCAGGAGTACGCGCAGATCATGAGCGGCTACACGCCCGAGCAGGTACCGGTGCTCAACGGGATCGCCGGGGCTTTCGGCGTCTTCGACCACTGGTTCTGCGAGGTCCCCTCGCAGACGTTCATGAACCGCTCCTTCTGGATGACCGGCACCTCGTCGGGGTTCGTGACGAACAAACCGGCCATGAAGTGGACACGCGAGAACACCGCCGAAACGCTGTTCGACCGACTGGAGGCGCACGGACGCACGTGGAAGGTCTACGTGCTCGAGCCCGCCCGCATTTCGTTCACCGGGTGGATCCACATGCCGCGCCTGAAGGAGCGCCTCGGGACACACTTCATGCCGTTCGCGGAGTTCGAGCGCGACGCGGCCGCCGGCACCCTGCCGGACTTCTGCCTGATCGAGCCGCATCTGATCGCAGGGCACGGCGACTACCACCCGGCCGAGGGGCGCTCGCTGATCGGCGACAACGTCAATATCGCGATCGACCCGCCGTCCTCGATCCTCGCCGGCGAGAACTTCCTGAACCGCATCTACAGCGCGATCAAGGCCGCCCGTGCCGCGGAGGGCTCGAACGCCTTCAACACAACGTTCATGATCGGCTGGGACGAGCCCGGTGGCACCTACGATCACGTTCCACCGGGTGCCGTGCCGCCGCCCGATCACAGCGCGCCGGCCGGCGAGTGCGACTTCAAATTCGATCGCTCCGGCTACCGCGTGCCCGCCATCATCGTCTCGCCGTGCCGGTTGTTGGCCATCGACTTGGCCCAAACTCTGCTCGATCCGAGAAGGCGATGTAGCTTCCGCGCCGCTCGCCGGTCCCGCCCGCGCAGCCTCGCGCGGGGATGTGTGATCGCCGCGGCGCGTAGCTCAGCGGCCGCGCAGGGCGCGCCGTGCGGCGAGGAGAGCGGGGGCAAGCGGCTCCAGGAGCTCTTGCAGCGTGGTCCCCTCGTCGGTTCTGGAGGCGAGGAAGGCTCCGTCGATCGCCGCCAGCGCGAATCGCGCGAGGCGGTCGCTCACCGGGCTGTCCTGTTCCCCGAACGCGACCGCGAGCTCCTCGCGCAAGCGCCTCCGTGCCTGCTCGCGGATGCCGCCGATCACCGCCCGGATCTCCCCGTCCTCGTCGCCGGCGGGCGGCTGTGCGGCGAGCGCCATCAGCAGGCGCAGGAAGCTCGGGTGACGCTCGAGCGTGCTCACCGTGGCCGAGACGACGGCCTGCAGGTGCTGCTCGGGACCGACACGCCGCTCGATCGGGGGTAGGTCGGCGAAGAAGCGGTCGGCGCCTCGCTGCATCACCGCGAGCAGGATGCCGTCCTTCGAGCCGAAGTAGTGGTAGACGGAGCTCATCGGGATGCCCGCCTCGTCGACGAGGTGCGCCAGCGTGGCGGCTTCGAAGCCGTGCTCGGCCATCACGCGTTCGGCCGCGTCGAGCACCAGCTCGCGTGATCGAAGCCCTCGGCGGTTGGGAGTCACTTCCGCGCGCATAGTGTCGATTCAACCACATTTTGTAGTTGACACTCCACTCTTGCTTTTGTAGCATCGACTCCACTTTCGTGGAAAGCGAGGAGAGACATGAAGTTCGGGGTCGTGGATGAGGAAGTGCCGGTACTGATCGTGGGCGGCGGGGGAGCCGGGCTGACGGCGTCGATGCTGCTCGCCGGCCTGGGCGTCGAGCACCTGCTGGTCAGTGCTCGGCCGACGACTTCCGATCTGCCGAAGGCCCACGTCCTCAACCAGCGCTCGATGGAGGTGCTGGAGGACGTCGGCGCGGCCGACGCGATCGCGCAGCGCAGCACGCCTGCGGAGCAGATGGCGGCGACGGCGTTCTACGCCGGGTTCGCCGGTCCCGATGCGGACCACGGACGCCGCTTGGCGCGGCTCGAGTCCTGGGGTGCGGGCGGGGCCGATGACAGCTGGCGTTCGGCGAGCGCGTGGCGCCAGCTCAATCTTCCACAGATCCGCCTGGAGCCGGCGCTCAAGGCGCGCGCGGATGAGCTCTCGCCGGGCCGGATCCGATTCAACCACGAGCTCTTGGATCTCGAGCAGGACGGACAGGGTGTGCACGCCCTGATCCGCGACCACGGCGCAGGACGCGACTACGTCGTGCGTTGCGAGTACCTGCTTGGCGCCGACGGCGGGCGGCTGATCCATCGCCTCATCGGCGTCGAGTACGAGGGGCTCGGGGTGGTCGCGCAAACGGCCACCCTTCACGTCACCGCCGACTTCTCACGCTGGGCCCAGGACGCCGACGTCCTGATCCGCTGGATCTTCTCGCCGCAGGCGGGCGTGCTCGTGGTGATGGTGCCGATGGGCCCCGAGAGGTGGGGCCCCGCCTCCGAGGAGTGGGTGATCCACCTCAACTACCCGTTGGACGATCCGAGGGCGCAGTCCGACGCGAAGATCGAGGCCGACGTGCGCCACGCCCTGGGGATCGAGGACTGCCCCTTTCAGATCCACAAGATCACCCGCTGGGCGGTCGACGCGGTGATCGCCGAGGGCTTCCGCCGCGATCGGGTGTTCCTGATGGGGGATGCCGCGCATCGGCACCCGCCGACCGGCGGCCTGGGCCTGACCAGCGCGATCCACGACGCGCAGAACCTCTGCTGGAAGCTCGCCGCCGTTCTCGCCGGCCACGCATCGCCGGCGCTGCTCGACAGCTACGAGGCCGAGCGGCGTCCGGCCGATCAGCGCAACTGCCAGCGCTCGTTGGAAAACGCCCTCAACCACTTCGCCACCACGAGCATGCTCGTTGCTCCCGAGAACACGCCGCAGCAGAACATGGAGGCCTTGCGCCGCGTGTGGAGCGGGCGGCCGGAGGACGCCGCGCATCGCGCGCAGGTGTTGCGCTCCATGCGCGCACAGTCGATGGAGTTCTCAGAGCTGAACGTGGAGTACGGCGTTCACTACGAGTCCGCCGCGGTGGTTCCGGACGGAACCTCACCGCCGCAGCCGCTCGACGAGATCCGCGTATATGAGCCCTCGACCCGTCCCGGGGCGCCGCTGCCGCATGCCTGGATCGATGACGAGGGCGGCAATCGACGCCCGATCAAGGACCTCGTCGCGCCGGGCCGCTTTCTGCTCATCGCCGGCGAGGACGGTGAGCCGTGGTGCGAGGCAGCCAGGCAGCTCGCAGAGGAGGCCGAACTGCCTCTGGACGCCTTGCGCATAGGACACCTCGATGGCGACCTGTATGACGTCCGCTGCGGTTGGCTACGCCAGCGCCAGATCCAGAGCGATGGCGCGATCCTCGTGCGCCCGGACCGCTATGTCGCCTGGCGGGCGTCAACCGCCTCCGAGGATCCGCGCGGCGCGCTCGCACATGCATTGGGTCAGGTCCTGGCCCGTCCGGTGGGCACGCCAGTGGGCTCGGTGGCGTAACCATGGAAACGCTGCTCTGGGTCCTGCAGTCCCTGTTGTGCGCCGTCTTTCTCCTCACGGGTGCCACGAAGCTGACCCAG
>CAWJAV010000002.1:0-131024 GCA_963841055.1 uncultured Solirubrobacteraceae bacterium
CGAGGCCGAACTGTTCGTCGACGCGAACGGCGCCTATGAGCGCAAGCAAGCGCTGGATCTCGCTCACCGGTTCCGGCAGGACAGCGGCGTGAGCTGGTTCGAGGAGCCCGTGAGCTCAGACGACCTTGCCGGGCTGCGGCTGCTGCGCGACCGCGGACCCGACGGGATGGCGGTCGCCGCCGGGGAGTACGGGTATGACGCGCCTTACTTCGAGCGGATGCTCGCCGCCCAGGCGGTAGATGTGATCCAGGCGGACGTCACACGGTGCGGTGGCGTGACGGGAATACTGGCTGTCGGCGCGATGAGCGAGGCGCGCAACCTCCCGATCTCCTGCCACTGTGGCCCGGCGATCCACACGCACGTCGCGGCGGCGATCGGCAATCTCCTTCACCTCGAGTACTTCCACGACCACACCCGGATCGAGCGCATGATCTTCGACGGACTACCCGAGCTACGTGACGGAGCACTCAGGCCGGATCGCGGCCGGGCGGGAATGGGGCTGGAGCTCAAGCGCCGCGACGCTCAAGCGTACTCAGCATGAACCGCGTATGCAGCATGAACCTCACGACAGATTCGCTGCCCCTGCGGCGGCAGGTTCAGATCGATTCCTCCACGATCTCACTGAGCTCTCCAGGCGGCGGGGCGTGCAGAACCCAACCGCTGAGAGTGTGCGTGACACGCCCGCTCTGTTGGAGGGTCCCGAGCGCGGTCGTAACTGTGGGCCGGCGCGCCGTCAGGAGCTCGGCGAGCACATTGTGCGGTAGCTGTGCCGGAAGCAGCACCTCACCGTTTCTCAACACGCCCCAACGGTCTGCCATGTGCCACAGCAGCATCAGAAGTCGCAGGTCGATTTTCGGCTGGTTGAGGATCGCGATCGTGACCGCCAGGTTCCGCGAGCGGCGAAGCGTTCGCGCCATGAGCTGGCCCGTTATCTCCGGAAACGGAGCGATCCGCCGTGCAAAATCGAGATCGAGCACCGCGACGCTGCAGTCGCGCAAGCAGCGCCACCCTGATGTTCGGGACACCGACGCCACTGCGTCGTCCTCTTGCCAAGGACGGAGCACATCACCGGGACCGAGCAGCTCGGCGGCGAACCGCCCGCCGATCTGGATGCGCCTGACCAGCAGCCCGTCAAGGACGAGCAGCCCCAGACCCGCACGAACCTCCGCAGGCCACCCGGGCTGGCTCCACTGACCATCTGGAAGCGAGATCTTGAGCGCCCGTACCGTCGGCGCAGCGGCCTTGAGCTGCTCGGGCGTGAGCAGCTCACCAAGCTCAGGATCGACATCGAGCACTTTTACGACCTGCCCAGCCATATCGCTGTCCTCGCTTGAGGATCCGGCTACTACTCTCCAACTGCTCTGAGGAGCCCGAGCTTAGCATCGGGTTTCGCGGCTGAGCGCAGGGAGGCGAGACCCGCTCGGTACGCCCCGAAGCTTGCCGATACAACGGGCATGTGACCGAGGAGACCCGCTCGACGGGCACGGACAAACCCGGGAGCGAGACTCATGGCTCAGCTCCCGGGTTCGACCTCCTCCGCATGGGCCCTAGGGGGTTTGGGGCCATGCCCGGCCCCGATGGAACGGGGGTCCGAACGTAAACCTCGGGTCCCGCCGCGGTCAACACGCGCGTCAGCGCGCTGACCTCAGCCGGGCGATCGAGCAGGCCGGTGCGCAGAATCGACACCGATGACGCAGACTGCCGAACCCGGCCGCTGGACGTGTAGCGGCCCTCTCGCACCCGGCGCGTGAGGCTGCAGGATGCGCGACGCGCCCGGCCAGTCCCGCGACCCGCGAGCGCGGGCCGCGTGAGGAGATTCGCCGAACGGATCCGACGATCCAGCCTAGAGGGCTCCACAGGCTTGACGGTGCTCGCGCTGCTTGTCGGGGTCGGCGCCGGGGGTGGCGCGGTTGCCTTCCGGTACATGATTCTCGGCTTCACCGAGCTCTTCACGGGCCACCGTGACTACAGCGCGGCCGGGTACGCCGGTAACCCCCATCTGCCTGGACTCGGCATCTGGTTCGTGTGCTTGGCACCGGTTCTCGGCGGACTGATCTACGGACCGCTCGTCAGCCGGTTTGCGCCCGAGGCTCGTGGTCACGGGGTTCCGGAGGTCATGTACGCGGTCCACCGGCGTGGCGGCCGGATGCGTCCGCAGGTACCGATCGTGAAGTCCCTTGCCTCCGCGATCTGCATCGGCTCCGGTGGGTCCGTGGGGCGGGAGGGGCCGATCGTCCAAATCGGGTCCGCGCTGGGCTCGGTGCTCGGGCAGGCAATCAAGTTGCCCGAACGGCATCTGCGCCTACTGGTCGCCTGCGGTGCGGCCGGTGGGATCTCGGCGACGTTCAACGCCCCGATCGCCGGTGTCTTCTTCGCGCTCGAGCTGATCCTCGGAGACTTCGAGACCCGCTCGTTCGGCTTGGTCGTCCTCAGCTCGGTCGCGGCCGATGCGATCGGCCGCGCGGTATTCGGAGACAACCCCTTCCTGCGGCTGCCCGCCTTCCACTTCGGCTCGCCGGCCGAGCTGCTCCTCTACGCCGGGCTCGGGGTGGCCGCGACGGCTGTTGGGCTCGGATTCGTTCGGATCCTGTACGCGGGCGAGGATCTCGCTGACAAGCTCTGGGGGAGCAGGCCGGAATGGCTGCGCCCGGCCGCCGGTGGGGTGCTGCTGGGACTCCTGCTGCTGGCGATACCCGAGATGTACGGGGTCGGCTACCCGGTACTGCAGCTGGCGGTGGCGGGCCACTACGTCATCTTGGCGTTGCTCGGACTTCTCGCGGCGAAGATCCTTGCCACCAGCCTGACGATGTGGATCGGCGGCTCCGGAGGCGTGTTCGCACCGTCGCTGTTCATGGGCGCCATGCTCGGGTCGGCCTACGGTGCGCTCGCCCACAGCCTGCTGCCGGGGATCGCCGTTGCCGCCGGGGCGTACGGCCTCGTGGGAATGGGCGCGGTATTCGCCGCCGCGGCGCGCGCGCCGATCACGGCCGTGATCATCATCTTCGAGCTGACCGGCGACTACCAGATCATCCTTCCGCTCATGATCGCCGTCGTGGTCGCCACCGCACTCAGCGGCGAGCTGACCCGCGACACGATCTACACCCTCAAGCTGCGCCGCCGCGGCATCGACATCGATCGCGCCGCGAAGCCCGGCCTGCTGGAACAGATTCGGGTTTCCGAGGCGATGAGCGACCCTCGGCCTCCGTTCGCGCCCGACTCGACGATCGAGAACCTGATCGAGGGATTCGCCTCGCTTGATCTTGGCACGCTACCTCTGGTGACCGTAAGCGGTGAGCTTGCCGGGATCGTCAGCGCGGCCGACCTCGATGCTGCGATCAGCGAAGGCCAGGAGCCGTTGGTCCTGGCCGGCCTGCTGCAAAACGCCGCCACCATACGGGCAGACGAGTCACTCGACACCGCGATGAAGATGTTGGCCGCGGAGAAAGACGGGGTACCCGTGCTCGCGGCCCAATCCGATCGTCTCGTCGGATGGCTGACCCACGGTGACCTGCTGCGTGCCTACGCTGCCCACAGCGGTGTCGCCGACTCGCGCGAGGGCTCCAGTCGCACCTGACGCTCGGTCCCATCGGCTTGAGCGCGGCGACGGCTCGATGCACCTCAGCCCGGCCGCTCGCGCTCTCACTGACGTCACGGTGCTGACGCTCTCACAGGCGTGCCGCGCACCTCGCCGCTATTCGTCTCTGTAGCGATTGAAAGGGATCGAGAGATGAACGACACAAGGGTGCTAACGAGGCCGCGCTCACGCCGGGTCAGAGCACCGATGTCCGCGCCCAGAGTCGATCAGCGCCGAGGCCTGGAGAGCTCGCCGGTGCGAGGTCTCGGATTAGACACGGTCAGGCTCGGAGCGTCGGCTCGGGCACTGCGGGTCCGCGGAGAGATCGATCTGGCCTCACGAGACGCCCTCGGGACGGCCGTGAAGAACGTACTAGCCGATCGCGTGACGCTTCTGCTTCTCGACCTCACGGATGTCGGCTTCATAGACGTGGCCGGGTTACGCGCGGTTGCCGCGGTTGTGGGTCAGTGCCGTGAAGGTGAGTGCATGCCGGTGCTGCTCGCGCGCCGCGAGGGCGCCATCGAACGGCTGCAACGGCTGCTCGAGGGCATCGGGCGGTCCGGCTCGACCCCGTTGGCCGACGTTGCCACTCATTTCGTGCCCGAGGGTCGGTGACGCGCCGGTGCCGACCATCTCAAGGCCGCGCCGTCTGGTCACACCCCAGCGAGCCCAGGGTGCCCTGAGGCGTTTCCGCCGCGAGGACGCGGCACGTCGTGAGCGCCCGGCCGTGGTAACGGCAGGCCGGAATGCCCGTCATTTCGAGGCCGTGGTCCAAGCCGAGATACGGATCCTTTCGGCGCACCTCCACGCCGATGCTCCGATCTCGGCGCGCCGGTCGGCGGAGGGTACGGGCTAGCGAGGCCGCGCGCCGCCGGACCCCGTGGCGGGACCGCCGGGGTGACGTTCGCTGCTCGGGCGAACCGAGCACCTCACCATCGGCGTCAATACAGCGTTCGTGCTACTCGGCGGTTAGGTAAGCGGCCGACCTTGGCGGCTAGACGCTTCACAGACTTGCGGAAGGCCCAACAGATACAAATGCATCCCGAGTTCGTGGCCTACGACCGTGACGCGCTTTCAACGGCCGATCAGGCCTATTGGGATCGGCGCGTGCGTGACGTGGGCGGCGCTGTCGAGCATGAAGCGGTCGAGTCGTGTCGTGGTACGCCGTGCCCAAGGACACGATAGAGCCCGCCGACGACCATTTCACGATCGGCCCCAGCGGCCTGTTTCACCTGCCCCGCTGGCGCCGGCGAGCGACGGGGGGCCTTCTGCCGGCGGGCGCTCAGCCGAGCAGCCAGATCGCGCCGTCGCGTATCTCGACGGGGAAGGTCTTCAGCGAGCGGGAGCCGGCCGTCGCCTTGACGGCCCCCGCCAGCGGCTTGAAGGCGCCCTGCGGGCCGCGGGTCATCTTTCCGGTGGAGATGTCGTAGAGCGCCGCGTGGCGCGGGCACTCGAGGCATCCGTCGTCGGTCACACGACCCCTCCCCAGCGAGGCGAAGAGATGGCGGCAGCGGTTTGACACCGCAAACGGCGTTCCCGCGCTCACTCCCACCGCAAGGGCCCCGTGGGGCGTCTCCTCCACGACGGTGACATGTGAGTCATCGAGGTCATCGACGGCGACGAGGCGGATTGGGGACTGCTCGGGAGTGCTCATCCACCGATCGTCTCATACACGCCTGTTCGAGGCGATGCTGTTGCCGAGGTCGAGCAGTTCCTCAGCCTCCCGCTCATAATCGGCAAACTGCCGATCCAATCGACGACCTCGACGGCGAGCAGCGCGGCGCGCCCGAAGATGTTGACGCCGCTGGTTCGTCAGCAGCCTCGACCGACGATGGCTGAACGCGGGCTGTGTCGGCTGCGTACGCGAGAGCGCTTGAAGCCGATACTGCGATCGGCTCTACCAAGCCAACTTTCGTACCCTCCGAACCAGTATCGCCGATCGCCCGAAAGCCACGACCTCAAGGCGCCCGCCGGCCGAGCGCGGGGCCAAGCGGATCGACGTGGCTCAGTGCACGTCTGGCGCGCCTACGGCGTCGAATGGCTGCCGCAGGCCGCGCACAAGGGTGTCGACAGCGATCTTGTGGACGTCGCAGATCCGTCCGAGATGCAATAGCGAGTCGGTCTCCGCGGCGACCTCGCCGTCTCCGAGGCGGAGAACGAGCGGAATTTCGGGCGAGAGCTCGTCGGCGGCGAGCCCGACGGCGACGTTGACGAGGTCCGACGAGGTCACGGCAGCGATCGCGGCACAGCTGCGAATCCCGGCTCGCTCCAGGGTCTCCCGGTCGTCTCCGCGCCCGATCGCGACCGGGATCCCCGCCCTGCCTGCCAGCCGCAGGCAGGGCGCGTCGGGATCGCGCTCGATGCCCAGCACCGCCACGCCGCGGCGCCGCAGCTCCTGGGCCAGGCGGAAGCCGACCTGGCCGAAACCGATAAGCAACACGTGTCCTTTCGACGGCGCCGCGCGGGGGCCGAAGATCGTCGTGAGCCGCGGCCCGCTGAGGCGACGAACAAGAGCTGCTGTGAAGATCGCGACGAACAGGAGCGCGAGCACCACGTCGGCTGCCGAGACCACCTTGAACCAAACCGGTGCACGGGTGGCCCCCGGCTCTCCGCCGACCGTCGCTACAGACCGCGTGCTGAAGTAGAACGCGTCGACGACCGACTCGTGCAGCGCGACCATGCCGATCGCCGCGTCGAGAAGCAGCAGCAATACCAGGATGGTGCCGGCCCGCACGAGCAGTCGCAGCGAGTCGTCCACCAGCCGGATCCCGCGCCAACCGCCTGCGGCGGCATTGCCGGCGACCGCCACGCAATGCTGCGCCAGGTCGTCTGCGACGAGCTCGGTCGGCGAGATGACGTGTACGTCGGGGGCGACGTGCTCGAGCTCGCGCGTGATCGTGCGGTCGAACATGGTCACCCAAAGCGGCAGGTCGGGACGCAGGTGGGCGCTCAGCAGCGTCAGCCGCAGCGTCAGGACGTCATCCCGTGACAGGACGGCGACGGCCCGCCAGCTCCCACCGCGGATCGCGGCCGAGACCTCGCTGTCGCTCAGATCGACCGCTGCCGCCACCGGCACGCGTTCTTGTTCCAGCCTTCGGACGAGCGCCGCGGCTAGCCCGCCCGCCTCGCCCAGGATGAGCACCGCGCCAGGGCCCCCGGGCGTGTTCACAGCGAGCGCGACCTCCGGCCCTGCGGGCAGCGCGAAGCGCCGCGGTAGGCCCGTCGCTGCCGGCTCGTCGCATGTCCGGGCACGCTCTGGACTATCCCACGTCGGCCTGCGCCGATTAGGCTCGGGAGGCCTCGCGCCGAGGACCGGGGCGCCCGGCAGAGCGCGACGGGGAAGTTCGCCGAGCCACCTCCTTCTGCGAGTCGCGGCGGAGGGCGAGTGCCGGGAGGCCGATTGTCTCAGCCGCCTCCCGACCGTCTCGATGAGGCTACTCAGCCGCGCTCGGCATCGGCTTCGACCGCGCCGGTTCTGCCGGCTGGAAAAGCCGCCGTCGCCGCCGATACATGGGCTCTTGCCCGCCTCCGATCAGCCGACGTTACCGGGGACGAGGGTATTCGACTTGGCCTGGCTGCCGAGGTGCGCAGGGCCGCCGATGTAGGTGGCCGTGACCGTCGAGGAAGTCGTCGTAGGCGGCTTGAACTGCACTTCGCAGCTCGCCCTGCCGACTGTCGGCACCCCGTTGACCTTGCTGGGCGCCAGGGAGCAGGAGTTGCCGCTCGTGAAGCTGCCGCCGCCGGCGCTCGTCCAGCTCACGAATCCGCTCGGCGTCGAGCGCCCCGCGGAGCCTGCGTCTTGCACGGTCGCGGTACAGGAGTCGGTAGCCGTGGCGATGACTAGGTTGCACGCGACCGAGATCGACGACGGGCGATCCTTACCGGGCGCGGGCGCGTGCGGTTTCGGGCCCACCTCGTGCCCGCCCTTCAGCCACACGACTCCTGCGAGGATCACGTTGCCCCCGCTCCTGCACACGTAGCCGGAGCCGACGATGAAGTTGCAAGGCGACCAGCCCGGTGCGGGCGGGTCGCTGAGGTGTTCGGCATCGCTCGCATGCGCCTCGAATGCATTCAGGACGTGCACCACGATGGAGCACTTGACCTTGCCGCTCACCCTGAACCCGTCGAGCCGCGGTTTGGAGCCGGCCGGCACGCCGTGTGGGAGCCCACCTCCGAAGCCGCTCACGACGGTGAGCTTGCCGCAGTCCTTGAGCGTGGCCGCGCTCGCTGTGGCTGTGGGGATGGCGTACGCCGAGCCGACGGCGAGTACGGCGGCGACGATCAGGTATCTGCGCATCGGTGTTTCCCCCTCGTAGACGTTCGAGCGCGTGAATGCGGGGCCAGCCTACCTCTCCGCAGGTTGGGAGCGAAGCCCGCCGACACCCTTCGGTCTCGGTTGTCTGGTCAAGAGAGCCTGGCTGCGAACGCGAACGGTCGCAGGCCAACGCCGTGATCTCGCTCTGGCAAGCCAGGTTTCGCGCCTGTGCGACCAGTATCGCCCATTCGTCATACCTTTACAGGGGCCGCGACTCACTTTCCAGGCGCGACTCACTTTCCTGACGGCGCGTCGGGCACCCCGGCCATCGCGGGAGCATCGACGTGCACGCAGAGCCGCCGTTCGAGCACACATCAATCAGCATCTGGAGCAGCCGCAGCTCGGCGCAGGACTTCGCCTATCAACCGGGAGGCCATGTCCCCGCCATGAAGCGCGCTCGCGAGTTGAACACTCATCGGGCCGGTGTTTACCTTCAGGTCCGGCCGCTGGCCAGCACCGGCAATCTCGGCATCGACGAGCCCGCCCTCCCCGACCTTCCCGACACAGACCGCTGAACGAGCCCCGCCGTAACACGGGTCCGCACGCCGCAGAGGAGGTCCGGTCGCGGGTTCGAGCCCAGTATCGCCCAGTCTCCATGATGTGCAGATCGGCACCTCTTGGAGCTGTCCGGCGCCTGCAGGCCGGGCCGCATCAAACGTCATCCCGCCCGGCGGTAGCGGATGTGGGTCGCTAGTGGGGAATGGAGGACCTCGACGGGCTCGAAATCGAACTCGGCGGCGTCATCGAATATCCCCTCGCCGGACCCGAGTAGAACGGGGACGATGTCGAGCCAGAGCTCGTCGACGACGCCCGCCAGCAGCGCCTGGCGAACGGTCGAGGCGCCACCCGCGATGTCGACACCGTCCGTGCCGGCAGTCTCGCGCGCTTGGGCATAGGCGGCGTCGAAGCCATCGGTGACGAAGTGAAACGTGGTCCCGCCCTCCATCTCAATCGGCTCGTGAGCGTGGTGGGTCAGGACGAACACGGGCGCGTGGTAGGGCGGCTCGGGGCCCCACCAGCCCGACCACTCCTCGTCCCACTCGCCGCGGATCGGCCCGAACATGTTGCGGCCCATGACGTATGCGCCGCGGGGGCGCAGCAAGCGGCGCTTGACAGCGGCGTCCGCCTCGTTCGCGCGCTCGTGGCCGAGGTGCCAGTCGTGAAGCTCGCGGCCCCGCTTGCCGAGCGGGTCTTCGCGGCTCTGATCCGGCCCGGCTACGAAGCCGTCGAGGGAGATCGACATGTGGCAGGTGGTGTCGGCCATTTGCTGTCCTCCAAGTGATGGCGCCGGGGCTGCATACGTCGTGCACGTTCGCAGGTGATCGGCGCGGTCGGCTCTGCCGAGCGAAATTTCGCGCCCGCTTGACCAGTATCGTCCATGCCCGGCCGATCAGCGCGACGTAGAACCGCAGCTCGATTCATCGGGGCGCTCGGTGCCGATGGCCGACCGTGAGGTATTGCGCGCGATCTGGAGGGCTTCCGGTAAGGTAGCCGGCGTTAGAGAGGGACAGGCAACCAGCCTGACAGGAGAATCTCAAGGAGGAGTAGATGCGTCGTATTGCTATCACCGCTGTATTGGTCGTAACGGCCGCGCTCGCGCTCGGAGCAAACGCGTGGGGTAAAGGCCTGCCGGCTACTCAGCACTTCGGGCCGTACGCGAGCAACTCGCCTGACGAAGGCACGTGCGGCAACACCTGGGCGAACGACGTGTTCAATCGCGTCTACAGCGTCAAAACGGCGCCCAACATGGACGGGACGTACAGCGTCGTTGAGCAGTTCAAGAAGGGCACCTTTACGACGATCGCCGGTCAAAGCCCGGGTGCGTGTGGCACGAACCCCGGCGGGATGCTGAGCGGCACCGTCACCGGCAAGATGCAGGGCTCGTTCACGATCGTTGTGAGCGCCGGGACCTACAACCCCAGCGCGACCTGCGCACTTCCGTGCTACACGGCGGACTTCGTGGCCGCGCACTTCGGCGCCGGCGCAACCTACAACGTGCCGTCATACGACCTCCACTACAACGCCAAACGCCACGGCCAGTGGAAGAACGCCTCCGCTGACAACGGTGGCAACTCCGGCGACATCACCGGCTAAGCGGCGCCAGTCCGCAGAGCGGCGCCAGTCCGCTGAGCGGCGCCAGTGCGTTGGGTGGGAGCCGACCGGTCAGCTGCCCGACCTCACGCCGTTGCTGAACGCCAGACCCGCTGTGATAAAGGGGCGACGCCCAGTCGCCCCTTTATCGTGGCGCGCTGGCTCGATCCACAGCTCGGCGATGTGAGTCCCCTCGAGTGATCGAGGGAGACGAGCGGTGCTACTGCGCCTGGTACGAGTTCAGCGAATCTCAGGTGAGCTCAGCACGCCTCAGAGCAGCCACCACGGCCGCGCGAGCCTGAGCTGAGCGCCAGGTCCGGTTTCGAGCCCATCATCGCCTACTACGCGATCGAGGGTCGTGGACTCCTCAGACATCACCCGTCCACCATTCCGCGCGAGGCGCGTCCGGTCCGGGCGGTTCAGCCGGCCGCTTCGGCGGCCAGCTTGGTGAGCACCGCGGCCTGCCGCTCGAGCGTCTGCTGGTGGCCGTCGAGGGCATAGCGGTCGGCCAGTTCGCGGGGGTCGAGGTAGCCGACATGCGTCCCCTCGGGGTCCTCCCAGATCAGCATTCGCAGCGGCAGCTCGACGCCGACGCGGGGGTCGGCCTGCATCAGGGGGGTGCCGACGCCCGGGTTGCCGAAGATCAGCAGCACGTTGGCGTCCAGCTCGACCTCGGCTTTGCGGGCGCCCGCCGCATGGTCGATGCGCGCGAACAGCTGCAGGCCATGCGCGTCAAGCGCCTGGCGGAGCCGCGCCTCGACCTGGGCAGCATCGCCGCTGGCGGTCAGCTCGACCATGTGGGCATCCTATATCCGCGGCCAACGATTCTCGATCCGGCAGGACGGCGCACCGGCCACAATTAGGGGGTCGTGACCGGCGCGCCTAACGGACGCCTCCTTGCCCCCGCTGATCGGACCGATGCCCAAACTGGCTTTCAACTAACGGCCGGTCACTCGAACATAACGCGGCTGAGCGAGGGCAGGTGGCGACCAGCTGAGCGGCGATCGCTGTCGGATCTCACCGGCGCGAGCTCGTTCTGAGACACTCCGCCCGCGATGCCAGCCATGAGGAGATTCGAACCTGTCGAGACGGCTCTCGACCAGTTTCACGCCGAGCTGTCAGGTCTCGACGCGGGCGAGGTCGCCGATTACATCCCCGAGCTGGCGGAGGCTGACCCCGACCACTTCGGACTGGCGCTTGTCAGCATGGACGGTCATTGCTACGCGGCTGGAGATGCCGAGGTGTCGTTCACGATCCAGTCGATCTCCAAGCCGTTCGTATTCGCGCTCGCGCTGCGCGATCTCGGCGAGGAGGAGGTGCTCTCGAGGGTCGGAGTCGAGCCGAGCGGCGAGGCCTTCAACGCGATCCGCCTGGAGCCGGGGACCGGGCGGCCGCCGAATCCGATGGTCAACGCCGGGGCGCTGCTGACGACGTCACTCGTACGCGGGGAGGATCACGGCGCGCGCCTCGCCCGCATCGTCGAGTTCCTCTCTGCCTTCGCCGGACGAGAGCTCCTCGTCGACGAGCGCGTTTACCGATCCGAGCGGGCCACGGCGAATCGCAATCGCGCTCTTGCCTATCTGATGCGCAGTCTCGGCTCGCTCACGGAGGACGTCGAGGAGACAATCGACGTCTACTGCCGGCAATGTGCCGTGTCGGTCACGACGATCGACCTCGCGGTGATGGCCGCGACTCTCGGCAACGGAGGGACCAACCCGCTGACCGGGGTCAGCGTGCTCGAGGAGTCAGTGGCGGTCAGGGCGCTCAGCGTGATGGCCACATGCGGGATGTACGACTTCTCCGGCGAGTGGCTGATGCGGGTCGGTCTGCCTGCCAAGAGCGGGGTGGCGGGGGGACTGATCGCCACCAGCCCGGCGGAGTTCGGGATCGGCGTGTTCAGCCCCAGGCTCGAACAGCACGGCAACAGTGTGCGTGGCGTCGCCGCCGCACGCGAGCTGGCCAACCGCTTCGAACTGCATCTCATGCACCACCCCGGGCCGACGGCGCCGGTGGTCTACTTCGCGGAGCGCGAGAGCGGGCGCGACGGCCGCCAGATCGACGTGATCGCCGCGCAGGGAGACCTTGAGTTCGCTGCCGCCGAGCGCCTGCTGTGGGCGGTCGCCGACGCGATCCGCGAGGAGCCTCCCGAGCGCGCGTGCCTTCTGCTGGACGCACATCGCGTCACCCGTGTCCACCACGTCGCCGAGCGCATGCTCGCCGGGCGGCTCGGCCAGTTGCTCGAGCTCGGCGTGCCGGTGGCGCTGGTCGAGCCCGATGGCCTGCAGGTGACGATCCCGGCCTCTGCACGGTTCAGCTCGCGCGAGCAGGCGCTGGAGTGGTGCCGCGCGCAGACCCCTGGCAGAGCTCGCGGTTGAGGCCCGGCGGTCACCAAGACGTGTGACAAATACTCAAGGCTTGACGAGCGGACGCAACCTCAGCCTCGTACTCAGCGGCGGTAGTCGTTTGGCGCGAGGTAATGAGAGCGAGCCGCCGGCGGCCATCTCTCCGAGGCTGCCGGCGGCGCAAACGCCCGCGCTCACTCCTCGCTGTCTGTCGAGTCCGTCTGGAGCTCCGCGATCAGCTCTGCCGATGCCTCGGCGTTCAACGCGTGTCGCGAGATCTTGGTGTAGCCCTCGATCCCGCGCTCCAAACGTTCGAGCAGCCGGTCTTCGGCCACCGCGACGATCGCCGAGGTGCCCTCCGGGAGGCTTTCACCGGTCCGCTTCAGTTCCTCGTCGGGGATCCCCTTGTCGCGGACCTTGCCCCACACGCCGCCGCCGGCGCCGCCGACCGCGGCAGCCGCGATGATGCTCGGCGGGAACAGCAGTCCGACAACGCCCCCGGCGATCGCGCCACGTTTTGCCCACTTCTTCCCGCTCGGGTCGGCGGTCTCCTCGAAGTGCACCTTGCCGTCGGCTCGGTGCACGATCACGGCCGCATCTATCAGCTCGATCGACCCTTCGCGGTCCATCGCCTTGAAGTCCTTGAGCGCCGCTCCCGCCTCGTCCTCGCTGCCGAACGCCGCGACGAATATCTCGACCGTGGTTGTAGCCATGTTTGTGCTCCCCTTTTCGTCGCCGGTGGACCCTGCGCGGCGCGTCCTAACGCGTACCGCGCGGCGAACATATCACGGCCTCGAGGCCCCGCCGACGTCCTGGCTGCAGCTCACCCGCCGGGGGCTTCCGAGCCCGTTCCTCGATCGCTCAGGCGACGGCAAGGGCTCCGGCCTGGCCTAGAGCCGCGATGGGCGCTGCGGGCGGATCGGCGACCGTGCGCACATGTGGTACGTGCGGGTCGCGGTGAGCTTCCGCCCGCGGTGCCGAGCAGGCGCCGGATCAGCGCCCGGTGTTCGCAGTCATCGCATGGACTGCGAGACGCAACGCGGTCGGCGCTCTGAAGCGGGTCGGGCGTACGTCCTGCACCGCCGCGGCGGCCCGCTCGCCCGTCGGGCTCCTGCCGGCGAGCGCCAAGTCATAGCGGCCTCCTTCGGAGAGGATGCGGGAACACCCAAGGGATGAGGCGTTCCCGCACCCGCGTCGGCTCGCCGGGGGGGCGCCGAGCCGACCTCCGCGCTGCCTTGGAAGGCGCCTCTGGGGAGCAGGGGCAGCGGTCCAAGCTCTTCGAGTTCACCGCCGGCGGAGTGCCTGGCATCGATCCCCCCGGCCAGGCCTCCTCGACGCTCCGCGCCGTCCTCGGCCGGAAGCTCGCCGAGCGCGGCCTCATGACGCAGGACCGCGATCAGGACAGAGGCAGCCGCACAGCAGAAGCCCGCGAGCATGACGAGCACGTGATCCGGCATGAACCCGTGCCTCTGCCCGCCGGATAAACCGCCTTCTCCGCGCCCCGCCGCGAGCTGCATCTCGTCGTCTCCGATCGAGGGAACCGCGCGGACCGGGAGATCGTGGGCCAACACGTTGACCGGGAACTCGCTCCGACTCATCGGGCGCAATCTCCAGCACTGCCTGTGGCCCCGCCAAGAGATCGCTGTGCACGCGATCGTAGCGCGTTCGCGGCGGTCCTGCCGGGCCGCACCGGCGCCGGTCTGTGGTGTGCGGGCCGCAGTCCGCGGGCCGACAGGAAAAGCGCTCCGCGGTCTGCGCTACGCTCAGTCCACGGCAGCGATATGCGGGCTCGCCCACACCGGGAGCCCGGCAGCCAAGCACAACGCGAACGACTGAGAAGGCCTCGCTGGCCTCGCCGGCTTCGGGAGAGTAGCGATGGGGGAGCATACGGTCGACGGCATACCGGACCCGCTCGGAGGCGGGAAGCTGCTCTCGGCGATCTCGACGAGCATCGTCGGGATATTGCGTGAGCACTACGGCCGCGGACCGATGAAGGCCAAGACGTACGTGCTCGACGACATCATCGTCGTCGTGATGCGCGGGAGCGGCTTCACCGCGCTCGAGCAGACGATCATGGACAGCGGTCAGCCGGACCGCGTGATCGCCATGCGGGAGGACTTCCAGCGCGTGATGGCCACGCGCTACCGGGAGACGATCGAGGAGCTGACCGGCCGCAAGGTTCTCGCCTTCCTCAGCCAGGCCCACGTCGAGCCCGACATCACGATGGAGGTCTTCTTCGTCGACGGTCCGCTCGAAGGTTTCGGGGCCCTCGAGGTCGCAGACCCGGGGTAGTCGCCGACGGCGGAGCTCAGCCCAACTGCTCGAGCTCCTCGGCGAGCGCCTCAGCCAGAGCTTGGACGGCCGGCTCGGTGAATATGTACTGATGCTCGCCGGGGATCGGCCGCGTGCTCAGCCGTCCCGTCACGTGCCTTGCCCAGCCGAGGTCGGCGCCTGCCTGGGTCGTGCTCAGCGGCGTGTGCAAGACCGTCACCGCAGATGCGAGCGCCCCAGGGTGGTAGCGGCGCATGATCCGCCCTGCGCCCGCCTGGTCCCAGGGATCGTCGAATCCTCGTGGCCAGGCGCGGACGGCTCGCGCGCCCCGCATCAGTGCCGCCGCGTCTTTCAACGCGCCCCGCGCGAGATGCGCCTGCCCCCGCGCGCGCCGTAGCCTGGAGCTTCCCGCCAGCATCCGGTCGCGAGCGACCATCCGCCCGCGCCAGCGGAACATCTCCGGCGAGAGCGTGTCCAGCAGGATCAGTAGTTCCACTCGCTCGCCCGCAGCGGTCAGCCGCCGGGCCATCTCAAACGCCACCAGCCCGCCCATCGAATGGCCACCCAAGCGGTATGGGCCGTGCGGGTAGCTCTCACGCAACGCCCCCAGGCACGCGGCCGCGATCTGCTCGACGCTCGATTTGCGCCACGACGGCAGCGCCGGGTCGATTGCCTGCATCGCATAGACAGGCTGGTCGCTGAGCCTGGCCGGGAGCAGGTTGCGCAGGCCCACCACGCCGCGGTGATCTGTCAGCACGCACATCCAGGGCGGCTTGGTGCCGGCCGGGCGGACGGGTATCAAAGTGCTCGACGCCGGCTGTGCGCGGGCCGCGTCGATCGCGGCCGCCTGTGCCTCAAGCGTCGGCGCGGAGAACAGCGTCGCCAGCGGCAGTCGTCTCCCGAACCGGTCCTCCACTTCGGCCAGCAGGTGCAGCGTCTGCAGAGAGTCCCCGCCCAGCGCGAAGAAGTCATCGCCGGGTCCGATCGACGCCGCGCCCCCGTCGGGCCCGGAGGCGCCGTCCAGTTCCAGCACCCTCGCCCACACTTCCGCCAGCGCTCCCCGCGTAGCCTCGCTGCCCAGGATCTCCGCCCCGCCGGCGCTCGCGCCGTTCGCGCCCACGTTCGTCAGTGTCCCCAGGGTGCCCGGCGTCGGCTCCGGAAGCGCCCGGCGGTCTAGCTTTCCGTTCGGCGTCAGGGGAAGGGCGTCGAGCGGAACGATCGCGCTTGGCCGCAGCGCGGAGGGGAGACTCGAGGCGAGCGCCGACTGCAGCGCCTCGACCTCAGGACGGGGACGGCCGGCGGCCCCCACCACGTAGGCCACCAGCCGGCGCGCCCCGCCCTCGCCGCTCACGATCACGGCGGCGTCGTCGACCGACTCCTGCTCACGCAGGGCATGGGCCAGTTCGTCGGGCTCGACCCGCACGCCGCGGATCTTCACCTGGTTGTCGATCCGTCCCAGGTACTCAAGCTCGCCGCCGCTGGTCCACCTCGCGCGGTCGCCCGTCCGATACACGCGCGTCGCTGCCGCCTCCGCGAAGGTCAGCTCGCGGAAGCGCTCGGCCGTCAGCTCCTCTCGGTTCAGATAGCCGCGGGCGAGGCCGAGGCCTCCCAGCAGCAGCTCGCCCGCCACTCCCTCGGGCACCGGGCGCAGGTGACGGTCGACCACATAGGACTGTGTGCCCGGGAGCGGCCTTCCGATCAGCGGCCGTTGCCCCGGCAAGCACAGATACTCGGTGGAGTACGTGGTGTCCTCGCTCGGCCCGTACAGGTTCCACACCTCCTCGATCGAGTCGTGGGCGTAGAGCCGCTCCACCAACGGGCCGGGCAGGGCTTCCCCGGCGAGCGCCACGGTGCGTACCGAGCTTGGCATCTCCACGACCCGCAGCAGCTCGCTGAGCGCCGAGGGCACCGTGTTCACAAAGGTGATCTCGTGGCCGATGCCGGGGTCGCTGAGGGCGAGCACGTCCTCCACGAGCACGATCCGCCCGCCGAGGGCCAGCGTCACGAGGATCTCGAACACCGACAGGTCGAAGCTCAGCGAGGTCGACGCCAGCATTCCGTCTCGCTGTCCGTCCGTGAAGCGCTCCTGTGCCCACCTCGTCAGCTGGGCGACCGAGCTGTGCTCCACCATCACCGCCTTCGGCCTGCCCGTCGAGCCCGAGGTGAAGATCAGATGTGACAGATCCTCCGGCGAGATCACCGCCTCCGGCAATCCTCTTGAGGAGCCGTCTCGCCCAGCGGCGGCCGCCTCCGGCTCGTCCACGACGAGCACCGCCCAGCTCTCCCTCTCCGGGAGCGACGGCCGCGAGCGGGCGTCGGTCAGCACGACCTCAGCGCCGCTGTCCTCGAGCATCCCCGCCAGGCGCTCCGACGGATAGCGAGGGTCCAGCGGCACGTACGCCGCTCCCACGCGGTGGACGGCCAGCACTGCGCAGATCAGCTCCGGCGAACGCGCCATCGCGATCCCCACGCGGGTTCCCGCTCCCGCCCCGAGCTCGGTCAGCCGCAGCGCCAGCTCCTCGATGCGAGTGCCCATCTCCGCGTAGCTCAGCCGCACCTCGCCATGCTCGATGGCGATGCGGCCCGGGCCCGCGGCGATCTGTGCCCGGATGCGTGCCGGCACGAGATCCTCGGGCCCCGGCGGGCGAGCATCGGCGAGCTCGCCAGAAAGCGCTCTTCGCCGTTCCGGGTCAAGCTCGCAGACCGCTGCCACCGTGGCCAGGGGGCGCTCCACGCAGGCGCGGAGCAGCTCCTCGTAGCGAATACTCACCCGTTCGGCCTCGGTGTCCGGGATGCTCGCGCGGTCGTACAGCACTCGCACCAGGATCCGCTCGTCGCCGAAGGCCTCCACCGCGAGCGGAAAGTCCAGCTGCTCGATCAACTGCGTGTCACGACGCTCCCAGGCGGGATCGGACGCTCGCAGGAGGCTGTTCGTGGAGGCTCGCTCGAAGGAAAACAGCGTCTGGGCGATCGGGAGCGGCCGCGGGATCATGCTCCAGCGCCTCATGTCGGAGAGCGGCGCGTGCTCGAAGTCCCGCACCGACAGGTTGAACGCGCGCACCCGCGCGAGCCACTCGAGCACCACCTCCTGGGGCTGCAGGTGCAACCGAACGGGCGAGGTCACCATCAGCAGGCCCACCATGTCCTGCGTGTCGAAGGGGGCCGAGCGCCTGCCGGCCCGCGTTGTCGCGAAGAGCACGTCGTCGCTGTCGGCCTCCTGGGCCAGCAGCAGCGCGTAGACCCCCTGCAGGATCGTCGCCGGCGTCAGGCCGTTCGAGTCGGCCAGTTCGCGGATCCCGCGGGAGAGCCCGGCGTCGAGTGCGCCCGCGATCTCGCCGTCGCCGACGCCGTGTGGGCGCCGATCTCCCGATCCGTCAACGCCGCGCAGGCCGGGTGGGGGCGTGGGACCGTCGACTCCCGCCAGCGCGCTGCGCCAGAACACCTCCGTTCCCTGCGCCTTGCCCCGCTCGGCGGACCACCGAGCGAACCGCTCGAATGACGGCCTCGGCGCAGCGTCCTCAGCAGCCGGCTGGCGCCCTTCGTAGAGCTCAAACAACTCGCGCAGCAGCGCCACACGCGAGCGCCCGTCGAGGATCGCGTGGTGGTAGCTCCACAGCATCCGCCAGCGCTCCTCGGCCAGGTGACACACCACCACCCGCATCAGCGGCGCATGTCCCGGCTCGAAGCCCGCCTCGCGCTCGGCCCCGAGCAGCTCCCGCCACCGCCGCTCTTGCTCGGGCACGTCGAATCCGCGCCAGTCGGCGACCGTGACAGCGAGCTCGACCTCCTCGTGCACGTTCTGAAGCGCCGTCGAGGACTCCCCGATCGTGAAGCTCGTGCGCAGCGCGCCGTGACGGCGAACCAGCGATTGCCAAGCTCGGCGGATGCGCTCCCCGTCCAGAGGCTCCTCGCAGAGGATCGTCAGCTGCTGCACGTAGGCGCCGCTGCGTCCGCTCAGCGTCTCGTACAGAAGGCCCGCCTGCATCGGCGCGCACGGGAAGCTGTGCGGTGCGGGCGTCACCCGCCTGCAGCAGTCGCGACCTGCCCGGCCAGCCCGAGCGCGGCACGCGTCTGCTCGACCGTGCTGAGCGTGCGCCCGGCGATCGTGGCCAGGTGCGCAACGCGCTCCACGAGCTGGGCGTTCGTGGCGGGGGTCCTGGTCGCGTGATCGAGATGGGGGTTGTCCTCGAGGCCCGTGCGAACATGCCCGCCCGCGAACACGGCGATGGCGTTCATCGGCAGCTGGAAGGCGCCGATCCCGGCAGCCGCCCAGACGACCTCGTCCGGCAACGCCTCGACGAGGTGCGCCAGGTCGCCCATCCTCGCGGGGGCCGTGTTGGGTGAGCCGAGCAGCAGGTTCGCGTACATCGGCTCCGGCAGCAGCCCCTCGGCGCAGAGGCTCCTCGCCAGGTATGCCATCCCGCTGTCGAAGATCTCGAGCTCCGGGCGGATGCCCTTCTCGGCCATCAGCTCCGCGAGCGCCCTGATCATCTCCGGCGCGTTCACGCTGGCGACGTCCCGGAAGTTCAAAGAGCCGAGCGTCAGGCTCGCCATGTCGGGCTTCGCCTCGCCTTCGAGCAGCAACACATCTCCACGCTGCTCGAGCTTCCCGAAGGTCCGTCCGCTGGTGGTCGCGCAAACCACGAGCCCGGGGCACAGTCGTCTGATCTCCGGGATGAATGCCTCATAGGCCTCGCGTTTCCACTCCGGCGCTTCATCGGCAGCCCGAGCGTGCAGGTGCACGATGCTCGCGCCCGCCTGAAAGCACGCGCATGCGTCCTCGATGATCTGCTCGGCCGTCACCGGCACGTGTGGCACACGTTCGCGTCGCGGCACCATCCCGGTCAGGGCCACGTTGATGATCAGCGGCGAGTACGGGCGCAGGGGGGGAGGTACGTGGGCGGGCTGCGCCGAGCCGCGTGAGCCGCCGCCTCCGTTCGCACCTACACCGTCCCTGAACTTGTCTCCCCCCAGAGTCCAAAGGCTAGACCTGGCCCTTGGGCTCGTCAAGACGGCCCGCGGGGGTCCACCCGGTGGGTCGCCCCGCACCGGCGCCCTGGCGGCGGCGAACCCGCCGCAAACTACGTCGAGACGGCCGCCGGCGCCTGCCGCCATCGGTTACCGTGGCCGACGTGTTCGCGCGCTTGATGGCCGCTGCCCTGGTCGGAGCCGCCCTGGTCGGAGCCGCCCTGGTCCCGGGCGGCTCGGCCCCGGCGTCGGCCGCCGCGGCGCGGGAAACGTGCGCGAGCGTCGGTGCGCTCGGCGGTGAGGACGTGTTCGTGGCCGGGAACATCAACGTGAGCAACAACCAGCTGCAGGGCGGCGCCGCGGCGGGCAAGGATGTGACGCTGCGGAGCTTCGGCATCAGCGTCGGCCTGCCGGCCGACGCGTCGAGGCTCGATCTGATCGCCGGAGGCAGTCTCGACCTCGCCAACGCCAGCGCGCACGGAAGCGTCCGCTACGGGGGAACGCTGACAGGCAGCATCAGCGTGCCCGCGGGTGGGAGCGTCGCGCACGGCCCCTACCCGTTTGACTTCGCAGAGGAAATCGCGCGGATGCAGCTGCTGTCCGCCACCTGGGGCGAACTCGCGGCGACCGGCAGCGCGAAACCTTCCGGGGAAACACTTGCCCTGAGCGGCTCCCTGCCGGGATTGAACGTCTTTGATGTGACCGCCGGACAGCTCCAGGGTGCGAGGAGCATCACGATCGGCGTCCCACCGGGCGCCTCGGCGCTCGTGAACGTAACGGGCGCCAGCTACTCGACCGCGGTGAGCGGCGCCTACGGGGCCGGCAACGCCGGCGTGCCGACGGTCTGGAACTTCACCGAAGCGACCCGGGTGCAGGTCGGACCGGGGCTGGAATGGTTCGGCACCGTCCTCGCGCCGAAGGCCCTCGCCACGGCCTCCAACACGCAGCTGCACGGATATGTCTGGGCGCACGACTGGGAGGGGACGGGCACGATCCTTCACGCGCCGCTGCCCGCCTGCCTGCCGCCACCGCCCGCGCCGGCCATCGAGCTCGCGCCGCTGTGCGTGGACACGCAGACCAACGAGCTGGCGATGCGCCTCCGCAACACCGCCCAGACTCCGAGGACGGTCACCTGGCGCGACGAACAGAGCGCCCAGCACGGCACGATCGACGCCGGCGCGGCAACGGACTCCTACTTCCACGTCCAGGATGGCGACCAACCGCACACGATCGTCGCGAGCTCGGGCAGCGAACACGTGCGGGCGGAGGGGACGATGCGCCCCTGCCGTGGGACGATCAGGGTGCACAAGTCGACCAGTGGGGAAGGGACCCCGCCCGCCGGCCCGTGGAATGTGAAGGTCAGCGGAGACAACGGCTACACCCGTACCGCCGGCGTCGCGGCCGGCGGCACCACAACGTTCACGGTGCCGGGCGCCTACCGGGCGGGCACGGTGCCGATCGACGCGCCGCCCGTCGGCTATCTCTACACGGTCTCAGAGCCCGATCCCCGCGGCGCCGTCGCGACGGTCGCCCCCGAATTGGTTGAGATCGTCGACGGGCAGGACTCCTCCGTGCAGGTGGACAATCGCTACGAGCCCGTGGAGCCGGACGTGAAACCGGGGCCGCCCGTCGAACCTCCCGCGCCGTTGCCCGGCGAACCGCCGCTGCCGCCTCTTCAGCCGGCGGCGCCGGGGCATCCCGCGGCGGACCTCGTGATAACCGAGCGCGTGTCGCGCACGCACGTGCCCCTGCACGGCACCTTCGAAACGACGGTCGAGATCCGCAACCTCGGGCAGCTCCCGAGCGAGCAGACCGTAGTGGCCGAGCTGCCCCAGTCGGATCCGCTGCAGCCCAACCGCATCATCCGGGTCCTGTCCGTGGGTGCGGGCGCGGCTGCCACCTGCACCCTGTCGCGGCCGGTGCGCTGCGAGCTCGGAACGCTTCCGGTGGGAGCCGATGTCCTCATCCACGCGCGCGTCAAGGCGCTCGTCCTCGGCTCGCTGACGAGCGTCGTGCGCGTCTCCTCGGCCACGCCCGAGGTGAACACGACGAACAACATCGCCACGGCCGGGATCGTCGTCACACCTCCCCCGACTCACCTCACGGTCGGTGTGAGCGCGCCGGCCCAGAGTCCCGTCGGGGTCCCGATGAGCTACCGCGTACGCGCGTCCGGCGGGTCCCTCGGCGCAGCATTCGTGCGGATCTGCCAGCGGCCGCCGGCCGGGTTGTCGGTCACCTCGGCCCGTGGCACCTTCCGTCGCCACGGCAGCATCTGCCGCGACGTGGACCGGATTGCGCGCAGGGGGTCGGCCGGTTTCACTGTCGAGGCCATCCCCATGGCTGCGGTGGCCGGGCGCACCCTCGTCCTGCCCGCCACCGCCAGCGCGCCCGGCCTGGCCACCGCGCACGGGTCCGACGCCGTGGCGATCCACGCCCGCCGCTTCGAAGGGAACGGGTAACGGCGTCAGTAGTAGTCCTGCACGGTCATCGTCCAGTCGGCCGAGTCCCGTCCGCCCGAGACGACCAGCCGGTACAGGCCGGGGCCGCTGTCGAACACATGCGTCTCGGATTCACCTTCTGAGAGGTCGAAGCTCCCCGCGCCGGACCCCTTCTGAAGGTCGAGGGCTTCTGCGCTCGGCCCCCCGCACACGAGCAGCAGCAGGCACGTTCCCCGGAAGCCCATGCTGTAGCTCACGCGCCAGCGGTTGCCGAGGATGCGGAACGGAACGGATTTGCCGTCGTCGACGCCGGAGAAGGTGGTGAGGTTGCGCCACCGCGGGGTCTCGGCGACCGACAGCGCGACGGTCGACCCTCGGGGGAGGGTCCCGGGCGGCGCGGGAGTCTGTTTGACGACGACACCGGGTGCTGACCCCGGCGCCGCCACGACGGCCACGCTGTAGCGCAGCCCCGTGTTTGCGATCTCATCCTCGGCGGAGCCGGCCGCCTTGCCGAGCACCCCGGGCACGGCCACGGGAGGCGGGCCGGCGCTGAGCACGACATGGACCGTTGCTCCCTGGTCGACCCGCGTGCCGGGCGCCGGGCTCTGAGCGATCGCGATCCCCGCCGGGCGTTCGGAGTGGCGCCGGGAGAGGGACGGGCTCACGTGGAGCCGCTGGGCCCGCGCCTCGACGCCTCCACGTGGCAGCCCGCGGAGGTCGGGGACGGTGGTGCGGGCCGCCTGGCCGGTGAGCAGCACGGCGGCGATCAGCGCACACAGGGCGAGGAGCCCAGCGGCGATCGCCAGGATCGTGCGCCGTCCAGGCGCCCGGGCAGGAGAACGGCCTCCCGTCGGCGGCGGGCCGGGCGCGCCCGGCAGGAGCCTGGTGGGGGCGGCCGCTCGGGCTCCCGCGAGGTCGACGGTCTCCTGCGCGCTCCCCGTGCCGCTCGGCGCGCCGTCGCGCGGCAGTCGCCGCCGGACGCCGGGCCTCCCATCGGCCGGGGCGGCGGCCGGGCCGCCCGGCGCAGTCGCGTCGCCGGAACTGCGGGCGCCGCCGAGCGCAGCGGCCATCGCGGCGCCGTCGGGGTAGCGCCGGGACGGGTCCTTCGCCAGTGATCGCGCGACGACCTCGCGTAGCTCCGTAGGAACCCCGGCTGAGAGCGGCGGAGGCGGATCCTGGAGGTGGCGCAGGCCGAGCTCCACCGGCGAGCCGTCGAGGAAGGGCGGCTTTCCGGCGAGCATCTCGTACAGGACCACCCCTGCGCTGTAGACGTCCGTGGCGGGGGTGGTCGGGCGGCCTCGTGCCTGCTCCGGGGACATGTAGCGCGGCGTGCCCGCGACCGTCGCCGACTCCGCCTGTGAGGTGCCCTCGGCGAGCCGCGCGACGCCGAAGTCCCCGACCTTGACCTCGCCGGCCGTCCCCAGCAGGACGTTGGCCGGCTTCACGTCGCAGTGCAGGACACCCTGCCGGTGGGCGCTCCCCAGCGCGCGGCACAGCCGCTCGGCGATCTCGCGCGCTTCCTCGGCCGGCAGCGGCCCGCGCGCGAGGCGGTCGGCGAGGCTCTCACCGTCCACCAGCTCTGCCACGTAGTACGGACCCTCCTCGGAGTGGCCGATGTCGAAGATCTGCACGATGCCGGGATCGTTGACGCTGGCGAGCAGCCGGGCCTCGCGCTCGAACCGCTCGACCCAGGCGCTGTCCTCGGCCCACCAGGGCTTGATCACCTTCACGGCCACGGCGCGCCCCAGGCGCCGGTCGGTCCCGCGGTAGACGCGTCCGAAGGCACCCTCCCCGAGCAGGTCGTGGAGCTCATAGCGGCCGTCGAGAGCACGGCCGGCGAGGTCGGGGGCCTGGGGCATCGATACCGAGTATTCCGCGCCGGGCGCCGCGAGGTCTCGCAAGACGGCCCGCGGCGGGAAGTGGCGCCGGTCTAGTCCCCCGGCGCCGCCGCGGCGAGGGCCTCGGAGAACGAGGCGTAGTTCCGGACCTCGAGCACCTTTCCGTCGCGGATCGCCCACACCTGGCCGAGGCGCTGCTCGACGAGGATGCCCGTCGTCCTGCCCCTCGCGGTCAGGCGCACGGCGACGACCACCGACTCGCCCACCTCGTCGAAGCGCTCCTGGTGGAAGCGGATCTTGGTCATCGCCTCCTGGAAGGAGTCGAAGTACCGGCGGATCCCCGCGTGCCCCCGATAGGTGTCGGGCTCGGCCGAGAAGGCCGGGGGCACCACGGTTTCGAAGTCCGGGTCTATGAACTCGAGGATGCGGTCGAGATCGCCGCTGTTGAAGGCGTCGTTCACCTGCCGTACGACCTCGATGTTCTGCCCCGCCATCTCCTACCCGGCCAGCCCGACGGCTGCGAGGGCTTCAGCGGGGTCGTTGAACCACCGGAACCGAACGGCCATGCCGTCCCGGACCGTCCATAGGTACCCCTGTCGCCACTGGGCTTCCAGGCCGCTCGCGGAGGTACCGCGAGCTACGCCGATCACGACCACCTCCTCACCCGCGTCCACGAATCGCTCCGGGTGCACGCGAAAATCGGGATAGACCTCCCTCACCTTCGCCAGCGCGCCCCGTGAGCGGCGAGTCCCAGACTCGACCGCGTTCGGGGGGTTGACGTACTCCAGGTCGGGGTCGATCAGATCGCGCGCCGAGCGGTTCTCAGACCACAGGCGATAGATCTTCCGCACCACTTCCACGTTCTCCTCGGACATCGTCCTCCTACCGTCGCTCGCGGGTGGGGCGTGCGGCGCCATCACGGGTCGCCTCGAAGTCGAATGAGTTGGTGGCGATCGCCTCGGTCTCGCGTCTGTTCCCCGCGTCGACGATCCGCTGCCAGAGGAGCGCCAGGTCGACAGCCGCCGGCTGCTCGGACATACCGGCCAGTATCCACCAGTCCGTCCCTCGCGGCGGTCGCGGAAGTGGCCGGAGAGGGCTGGTAGATGATGCCAGCTCGCGGGGCAGGCCGACCCGGGCCGTCTACCGGGGCAGCGTTTTTCAGCATCCGCCGGTCGCGATCGCCTAGTCTCGGCTGCGGGCGAAGGGCATGGCCGACCGCGACGACATCGACTTCACCTATTCGCTCACGGACCGCGTGTTCCGCCTCAGCATGGGCGAGCTGGCGGACTTCAGCGGCGCGAAGTACGACGGCGACTTCTCGCTCACCCTCGAGCAGGCCCAGGCGCGCAAGCACGAGTACGTCGCCGAGCAGATCGGCATCGCCCCCGGGCGCCGAGTCCTCGACCTCGGTTGCGGCTGGGGGCCGCTGCTGCACTACATCGAGGAGCGTGGCGCCAGTGGGCTGGGGGTGACGCTCTCGAAGGCGCAGTACGCGGCCTGCCGTCGGCACGGCCTCGACGTGCACCTGTACGACGCGCGCCGGCTGGAGCGCGAGACCTTCGGCGGCTTCGACGCTGTGGCGAGCCTCGGTGCCTTCGAGCACTTCTGCTCGCCCGCGGACTACCGCGCCGGGCGCCAGGAGGACGTGTACCGAGGGATCTTCGAGCGCATCGCCGGCGTGATGGCGCCCGGGGGGCGCTTCTACCTGCAGACGATGGTCTTCGGGCGACGCATGATCCCCCCCGAGCAGGCGGACATCCGGGCGCCCCGCGGCTCTGACGCCTTCGTGCTGGCCCTGATGGAGCGCCAGTTTCCCGGCTCGTGGCTGCCGTTCGGCCCCGAGCAGGTCGTCCGTTGCGCCGAGCCCTCCTTCCGGCTCGTGTCCTCCTCCAACGGGCGCCTCGACTACATCGAGACGATCGCGCAGTGGAACGAGCGGATCGGTGCTCGGAGCCTGCGCAAGTCGCTCCTGAAGCTGCGCCTCGTTCCCCGCTGGCTCACAAGCGCCGACTTCAGGCTCGCCTTCACATCCGGCGTGAGCGCCAACAAAGTCTGCTTCGAACGGGAGCTGCTCGACCACCACAGGCTGGTCTTCGAGCGTCGTTGAGCGCCGCCGGCCACCCTCCGCCGGGGCGAGCAGGACGCGCCGTCACGCCGGCGGGGCCACCTTCGACAATGGGCTCGCCACGTTTGCGGTCGATCACCGATAGCACCGCTCACGGCGGGCGCTACGTTGCCCCTATGAGCGATCCGCTCCCCTCACCGGGGACATCGCGCACTGACCGATCCTCCCGCGCCGACGCGGCCGCGCGGGCCGTGAACGGCCGCCCTCGCAAGGCGGATCGCGGCGATGCCGTCGCGACGATCGAGGAGGCCTCCCCTCCGGGCGGTCAGGCGATCCGCTTTCGCGACAGGGGTGACGCCGGCCGCCGGCTCGCGTCGCTGCTCGAGGCTCATCGCTCCGAGGAGCCGGTGATCCTGGCGATGCCCCGCGGCGGAGTCCCGGTCGCAGCCGAGGTCGCCCGGGCGCTCGAGGCGCCGCTCGACCTCGCCGTGGTCCGGAAGGTGGGCGCGCCGCGGAACCCGGAGTTCGCGATCGGGGCCGTCGCCGAGAACGGGATCCGCCTGATCAGCGAGCGAGCCGCCCGTGCGCTGCGGCTCGGACCGGGGCGGCTCGAGGCCCTCGTCGAGGCCGCGGAGGCGGACCTGGGGGAGTGCGTGCGTCGCTACCGCGAGGGACGGCCGCCGCTCGACCTGACCGGCCGGACGGCGATCCTGGTCGACGACGGGCTCGCCACGGGCCGCTCGGCTCATGCCGCGCTGCTCTCGCTTCGTGCGCGCGGAGCGGAGCGCCTGATCCTCGCCGTGCCCGTGGCCGCACCCGAGTCGGTCCGCGAGCTGGCCCCGCTGGCCGAGGAGATCGTCTGTGTCGAGCAGCCCCGGGACATGTGGGCGGTCGGCTACTGGTATGCGGACTTCGCCCCCGTCTCCGACGCCGATGTCGCGGCCGCGCTCGACCGCGCGGGCGCCGCCGGCGGCTAGGCTAGGCGCCCTGCGCGTCGGCGATCGCCCGGGCCAGCTCGATCGAGGTGCCGGAGAGGATCAGGACCGAGCCGGCCACGACGATCGCCCAGTTCCGCGCCCGGGTCAGGTGCGTACGGACCTCGACGACACGCTCGTCCGCGGCGGCGCCGGACTCGCGGAAGGCGGTGCGGACGGTGCGGAAACGCGGGTACCACCCGGAGGTGACGGTCGAGAGGAAGAACCGTACTGCCGCGAGGGGCGAGTGCAGGGCGCTCGAGGGCCCGATCGCCAGAAGGCCGAGGTATTCCCGCGCCACCTCAGGAAGGTCGCGCTCGCCCTTCAGGGCCTCGAGCAGGTCGTGGTACTCCCGCATCTCCAGACGCGCCTGAAGGCCCGGGCCGAGCACCAGCAGCAGCGCTCCGGCGACGAGGATCGCCTTGGCCACGACCTCCGCCGTCATCGTGGGCGAGGCGAGGGCTCGGCGTGTGCCTGCGAGCTCCCCTTCGTGCTCACGGCGCGGCGGCGAAGTACCGGTGGTGCGCCCGGACGGTCCTGTGACGCCCGGTGACGAGGTTCGTGACAGACACCCGGTCGGTGGCGACGACGATCAGCGTGCCGTCGCATTTGTCCTCGGTCAGCCAGCGCGTGCCCTGCACGGCGCCCGCGGCGTAGCCGCCCTTCGTCGAGTAGCTGCCGTGGCCGCTGGCCCAGAGTTTGCGCACCACGTGCTTGCGCGAAGCCACCACAGTCGCGGTGCTCGCACGATGGGCGCGCTCGCGCGCCGTCGGGCAGATGGAGAAGTTCCCCCCGACGAGTTTCGCCAGCACCCGGCCATGGCCCCGCGAGAGGAGCTCGAAGATGCCGGCGAAGAAGGTGATGCGCTGCAGTTTGCCCCTGGGTCCAATGGTGACCACCAGGACCTTGCCCTTGGTCGCGTCGATGATCGTCCCGAAAGGCACGTTGCGCAGGCCCGTCAGCGGCACGTAGGCGCTCGAGCCGGGCAGTTTCACGAGCACTTTCCCCGACGTCGGTTCTACGTCGCCGCTTCGATCCACTTCCGGAGCGGGGGAGGATTCGATCGTCGTGGAGAGGACGCCGCCGGCGGGCGCGATCGTCCCCGTGCGAAGCGGTCCCGGTCCGGCCGGAGGCGATTCTTCTTCGCCTGGCGGCGGCGGCGGCGGCGGTGGTTCGGAGGGCGGCCCTTCTGCAAAGGCTTCGGGCAGGCTCCACACGCCCCCTGCTTCGGAGGCGTCGAACGGGCCGCCGACGAGCGCCACGGCACCGGAGGAGGACAGCGCCACGCTGGTTCCGAAGCGGGCGGCTTCTGCTCCGCCGCCGAGGGTTGCCTTGCCGAGCACGGAGAATCGTTCGCCCGACCGGCCGAGCTCCCAGGCCGCGCCGCTGCCCTGGGCGTCGCTCGAGCCCCCCACCAGCGCGACGTTGCCCCCGCCCGACAGCGCGACGCTGGTGCCGAACCGGCTCGCTTCGATCCCGTCGCTCGCCGCCAGCGCTGACCCCTGCGGGCTCCATTTCGAGCCGGCGCGGGTGAACGCGAAGGACGCGCCGGTGTTCGCCGCCCGGTTGGGCGCGCCGATCAACGCGGTCGTGCCGTCTTCGGAGAGCGCCACGCTCTTTCCGAACTGTTCTTCGCCCGAGGCTTCAGCGCTTTCGAGCCGCGGCGTCTGGCGGCTCCACGTTTCACCCGAGCGCCCGAACGCGAACACCGCGCCGGTCTTGCCGGCATAGTTCGGTGCTCCGATCAGCGCCGTGGTGCCATCGCCGGAGAGCGCGACGCTGCGGCCGAACTGTTCTTCGCCGGAGGCTTCTCCGCTGGTCAGCTTGCCCCCCTGCTGGGCCCATGTGCCCCCCGAGCGGGTGAACACCCAGACCGCGCCTTCGCCGTGGCCGTCCCAGGGGCCGCTGATCAGCGCCGTGTCCCCGTCGCCGGACAGGGCCACCGCGCGTCCGAAGTGCGCCGCGCCGGCGGCGCCTGTCCCGTGCAGCTCGGGCCCGCGCGACCACGAGGAGCTCGAGCGGGTGAACACCCAGACCGCGCCCTTGTCGCCGTCGGAACCGGGAACGCCCACCAGGGCCGTGGCTCCGTCGCCGGACAGCGCCACCGAGAAACCGAACCGGCAGGCTTCGGGTTCGGTCAGTTCTTCGCCCTCGCACATACCCGGCGATTCGGTGCCCGCGAAGGCCGGCCCGTCTGCCGTCCACACGGCGCCGCTGCGCCGATAGAACCAGATCCTCCCGGCCCGCCCGTCGAACGGCGCCCCGACGAGTGCCTCGGTCCCGTCTGAGGAGACGGCGATGCTCTGACCGAACCGTCCCCCGGCGCCGTCCGGCGCGGGGATCGCCGCGCTCGGGGGCGGCAGGGAAGCCGCCGGCCGAGCGTGGCTCGCGCCGCTCGCCTGCGTGGCCCCGGCCACGGCCAGTACTCCCATCACCCCTGCGATAGCGGTGAGCGGTACGCGGCTGCGAGCCTTGCGCATCACTTCCATCTCCGACTGCCCCCTGCTGTTGAGCGCCGCGGCACCGATACAGGCGCCGCAAGGCTGTAGATGGTCGCACAATCGGCAAGGGCGCGCGGCGTGTCCCGCCGCGGCGCTAGCGCTGCACGACCATCAGCGAGTTGCCGTCGAGGTCGCGCAGGAAGAACAGCAGCGGCACGGTGCCGTCGCCGCCGATCGTCGCCGAGTCGACATCGACGCCCTTCTCCTTCAGTTCGCTCTGGACGGCGGCCGCATCGCTCGTGTCGAAGGCGACGCCGGTCATGCGGCCGGTCTGGTATTCGCCGCGCGGGGGCACGAGCGCGAGCGCCGTGGCGCCCGGGGCGGGGGAGACTTCGACCCATCGATCGCCCTCCCCGAAGGGCACGTCGGCGGTCAGCTCGAAGCCGAGCTTCTCGGTGTAGAAGGCGATTGCAGCGTCCTGGTCGGCCACCGGGATCATCACCCGGCCGACACTCTCAATCGGTGACATCAGCCGCTCCCTTCGCGGATCGGGGCACCGGCGGTGCCTGCACGGCCAGTATCGAGGATCAGGCCAGGTCGGTGAGAGAAACGGACGGGGCTCGGCAGCCCGCCAACCTTCGGGCCGTTCGAGCGTTCCATCATGAGGCCCCGTGTGGCGCCTTGGATGACCGTCGAGATGTTGGCGGCCTCTACCGGGATGCCTAGAATCATCGAAACCGTGGGAGAGGGAGCTCCATGAGGCAACAGAGCGGATGGACACGCGTGATCGCGCTGCTGGCGGCGGTGGCCGCTTCGCTTGCGGTCGTGCTCACCGCCGGCGCCAGACCGGCGGGGGCCGTGGTCGTGCAGCTGCAGGGCCACCCGTTCAGCTATCAGCCCGCCCCCGCGCCCGCGGCATCGGCGCGGTCGCTCGCCCTGGGGCGATCCGGGCACCCGAAGTCCGGAGGCGGCAAATCGAACGCGAAATCTCCGCTGATCCTCCACAAAGGCGGTCTGGTGATGCCCGCCAACACGAACTACATGCTCTACTGGGACCCGGCGGGGGCCCCGGAATACCCGGCCGGCTACGTCGCCGGCATCGACCGCTTCTTCGAAGACCTCGCGCACGACAGCGGCGGCCTTCTCAACAGCGACTCGATCCTCACCCAGTACGACGGCGCCAAAGGGGAAGCGGCCAACTACAACTCGCACTTCGGCGGTGCGCTGTTCGATACGGATCCCTATCCCGCGAACGGCTGCGCGGCCGCGCCGAAATGCCTCACCGACGCTCAGATCCGCACCGAGATCCGCAGCTACGTCGAAGCGCACGAACTGCCCATCGACATCGAACACGAGTACTTCCTGCTCACGCCAGAAGGCGTTGAAAGCTGCAAGGAAGCGGCCGGCGAAATCTGCTCGGCGGGCACGACCAGCCGTGTCTACTGCGCCTACCACGACTTCATCGAAGTCGGGGGCGCACCGCTGATCTACGCGGACGCCCCTTATGTCGAAGGGCGCGAATGCGATCCCGGCCACGAACACCCGAACGGGAACCCCTCCGACGCGGAGATCGCGGGTGGCCTCGCCCACGAGCACAGTGAGTCGGTCACAGACCCCAAGCTGGACGCCTGGTACGACGGCAAAGGCCTCGAGGTCGCCGACAAGTGCCGCAGCTCGAACGCCAAGGTCGAATATGGAGAACCGCTCGGTCAGGCGCCGAACAAAGAGAACTACAACCAGATCATCAACGGCGACCTCTACCTCTACCAGCAGATGTGGAGCAACGCGCTCGGAGAATGCCAGCAGCGCGTCGAGCAGTATCCGGCGGTCACCAAGGTGAAGCCGAAAAGCGGCTCGCCGGCCGGTGGCACGGCGGTCACGATCACGGGCAAGGGGTTCGCCGCCCCGGCTACCGTCCGCTTCGAAGGGGTCCCGGCGAGCGAAGTCGTCGTCCACTCAGAAACGACGATCACGTCGGTGACACCGCCCGGCACGCCGAGCACGACCGTCGACGTGACCGTCACGACCCCCGCCGGCACTAGCCCGACCACCAAGAAGGATCACTTCAAGTACAAGTCCCACTAGCGGCGGGCTCGACCTGCCGAGGGCGCCGGGGCTGCTAGGGCGCGGGCGGTGCGGCTTCTTCGGCTTCGCGGGCGCGGGCTTCCGCTTCTTCGCGCAGTTTCCGCTTTTCCGCTCGGATGCGTTCGTTCTTTTCGCGTTTGTGGCGGAGTTCTTCTTCGGTCTTCGGCGCCCGGGAGTGGCCTTCCGGTTTCTTTTCTTCGCGCCGGCGGACCGTTTCTTCGTGTTTGTGGAGGAGTTCTTCCTGGTTCTTCGGCGGCTTCGGTCCGCTTTCCGGCTTCGGTTCTTCGTGAGCCTTCTTGCGTTCTTCGCTCAGCCTGTGGTGACTTTCCCGCCTGAGCTGACGCTGTTCGGCCGCAGCCCTACGTTCCGAGGCGCCGCTCGATTCGCCGCTGGCCGGGTTGGCTTCAGAGCCGCCCGGGCGTTCGCGCCCGGACTCCCGCAGCGAACCCTCGGAGCGCTGTCCCCGGCCGCCGCCGGCGCTCCCGTCGTTTCGCACCGTCACGCCTTTCTGGGCTTCGGGCGAGCCGACCCCTTCGCCGACGGTCTGCGGCTGTCCGGAGCCGCCACCGGTCGCCGACGCGGATTCCTGGAAGGCCGGCGCGGTGCTCGTCCAGGGCAGTGAGTCGCGGGGCGACACTGAGGCGACCAGCGACGATGTTCCGGTCGTGGCGCCGCTCGCCGGCCCGCCGGCCGCGGGTGGCGGCGTGTTCAGGACCGATACCCCGACGCCCGCGCTGGCGCCCAGGCAGGCAACGCCCACGGCGACCTTGCAGACCAGCGCGTTGAAGCCGCCGCCCGCGAGCTCGGCGGCGGTGCCGGCAGCGGTACCCGCAATGGTCGCCCCGCCCGCCACGGCGACCGGATCTGCGGTCCCGGCGCTCATCGCTTCCTCGATCGCCCTGTACTTCAGCGCCAGCGTGGGGACGATCGGGAGCAGCGCGCCGAGCTGTCGCCGCTGGCGGGCGACGCCGTCGGCGTAGGTGCGGCAATCCGGGCACGAGCGCATGTGACGGCGCAGCCGTCCGCGCAGCAGCGCCGAGCCACGCGCCGTTGCCAGCTCTTCGCGGATCTCGCGGCAGTCAGCGTCGCGAGCCGCCCGCTCGGAGACGAGCTTGGAGCGGGCCTGGAAGACGAAGGCCTTGACCTGCTCGGACCGTACGCCGAGCACGTCGCCGACCTCCTGGTGGCTGAGCCCATGCACCTCCGCGAGCACCAGCGCCGCACGCTGGCTCTCGGGCAGCTCGCGCAGGCCTTCGAACACACGGCGCACCTCCTCGCGCAGCTCGATCTGTTCGACCGGGTCCGCCCCGGGAGCGATCTCCCCGTTGAGCTCGACCACAGGCCGGCGGCGGCGCAGGATCGTCAGGCAGTCGTTGCGGGCGATCGTGAACAGCCATGGGCGCAGCGCGACGGGGCGGCTGTCCGCTCGCAGGGCGCGGTAGGCCGAGGCGAAGGTCGCCTGGACCGCGTCCTCGGCGTCCTGGCGCGAGCCGAGCATGTAGACGCAGAAGCCCAGCAGCTCCCGAACGTGGCGGTCATACAGGGCTTCGAAGGCGGCGGTGTCGCCGCGCCGCACGCAGGCGACGAGCCACTCGTCCGACGCCAGCCCAAGCCGGACTCGGGAGCCCGTTACGAAAACTCGACTGCGCGCGGCCAATTCCGTCTCCCTCGACCCGTGCTCATGGGTACTTTTCCCTTGCTAAACCTACCCATCAACGCACTCCAGCGCAACGGCACACCGGTCTTTCTCTGAACACCGGAGGTTCGTCCCGTGCGCCTCCGCCGCCGACCGCGCGTGCCGTCTCAAAACGGACGCAATCACCCATCTGTACAACGCTCCCGGCGGCGCAAGGTTGGAAGGGGAGACAAATCTCTTTCACCGCCCGGTCGACGGCCACGGCCTGGTCAGGCGGGCGGCAGGTCTCCGGGCAGGGGCACCTCCTGGGGCGGGGCGCCCGGGCCGGCCTGCTCCCACGAGCTCCAGGCATGTCCGTCGCGTCCCGTGTGTTCCCCGGAGCCGCCGAGCGCCAGCAGCAGCAGACGGCCGGGGCCCGCGTTGACGAGCTGCCGGCGGACGCCCGGGCCGACCCGTGCCAGCGCGTCGACGCCCATCACCCGGGGCTGTCCCTCGATCATCAGCGTCAGCTCGCCCTCGAGGACGAGGTAGACCTCCTCCTGCACGTCGTGTGAGTGGATCCGCCCCCGCTCCCCGGCCGCCAGCGTGATGAGGTTCATGCCGAAGCCGCTGATAGCGAGCTCGCGGCGCAGCGTCTGGAAGCTCCGCTCGGTGCTCGTGCGGTCGAGTGTCGCGTAGCTGACCTCGCCATCGCTCACGGACCGCATCCCAGGACTGCCGCTCAGGGCACCCGCGCCGTCACCAGCCACGCCGAGGCCAGGGCCATCACGCCGTCCTCCTGGACGAGCTCCGCCATGCCTTCTTCCAGCGCGGTGTGGACCCGTCCGTGCAGGTGCGCGGCACGGTCTCCCGCCAGCCGCAGGATCTCCCCCGCCGGCCCGAGCGCCGTGACGAAGTCGATCGCCTCCTGCAGATCCCTCCCGATCAGGATCGGGATGTCGCACCGGTGCAGGGCCACGTCGAGGAAGCCGGCGCCGAGCATCACCTCGCTCGTGGTGTCGGCGTTGGCCATCGAGAAGGGCCCGGGCCCGCAGGTCGGCTCGTCGTATTCCGCCGGCCGCTCGACGATGCCCTCGACGATCGTCTGTGCCCGGTACAGCCAGTCGTTGTCCTCGCGACGGCGCCAGACGGCCATCGCCAGCCTGCCGCCCGGGCGCAGCGTCTGGCGCACGTTGCGCATCGCCGCCACCGGGTTGGCGAAGAACATCGTCCCGAAGCGGGACAGCGCCAGGTCGTAGCTCTCCTCGAGATCCATCAACTGGACGTCGGCAACCAGGAACTTCGCGTTCGGAACGCCGTGCTCGGCCGCGGCGGCGCGCGCGTGCTCGATGAAGCGTGGTGCAGCATCCACGCCGACTGCTTCACCCTCGCCGCCGACCAGTGCCGCGAGCTGCTCGGTCGAGTCTCCGAAGCCGCACCCGAGGTCGAGTGCCCGCTCGCCCGGGCGCGGCGCCAACAGCTCGATCGCCGCGTCGCCGAACAGGGCCAGGCTCCCGGTGATCATGTGCTTGAAGTGGAGGAAGCGGTCGAACAGCGGACCGTCCCAGGCGCGGATCGCCTCCTCGTTGGGCTCGAGCGCTGCACCGAGATTGGTGGCTGCCATCCGATTCCCCCTTCTGCCGCCCACCGGACGCCCCGGCGACGGCTGAGCCGGAGCTTTGCCTGAACCGTAGCGCAGCGGCTCTGCAGCTGTCCAAACCGTCTTCGCGGATGCTGGCCAGCGGGCCCTGTCGAAGGTCCGCCGGGGCAGGGAGGATCGATTCCATGCCCGAGGAGCCTGAGATCATCGGCGGACCGACCCTGATACCGGCGCCCCGCGAGGGCGAGACCTACCGCTGGAAGGTCCAGGACGGCCCGGCCGAAAAGCACGTGTACGTTCAGATCGCCGCGGCTCTCCGTGCCGAGGCGTTCGAAGACCCGCTGCGGTCGGGGATCGAGACGAAGGGCGAGTCGGTGCTCGTCAAGCTGCTCGAGCGCGGCAACGTCCCCACGCGGATCAAGATCACCTCGGCGGGGATCACCGAAGTGGGCGTGGATCGCCGCGCCCGACCCTGCTCAGTCTGAGGGGAGCTGGCGCCGGCCGGGGGCAGGCGCCGACGCACGGCGCCTGCCGGCCGGCGCTCCGCAGGTTTCGCGGCCGGCATCGGCCTTCGGGGCGGGCCCGGCCCCGCCCGCTCGCGGCGCGGACGCGAGGGCACCGAGAGAGAAATGCCCGCGCGTCCGGCTTGCCGCGTTGAGGGGGACAGCGGCAGTCCCCCAATTCGCCCCGGACGTCGGGGTGCCGTGCCCCTCGGCCGCACCGCGGGCGCCCAAGTGCCCCCTGCGGCGCGGGCCCGTGGTGGCTCGGCGCCCGGCGAGCAGGTCACCCGACGCCGCCGCCCGGCACATCGCGATCACGAGTGCGGCCGTTGCCATCCACCAGCTCATCAACAGGCCCAAGAGCAACACGGGCTCACCTCCAAGGGATTGCCCACAGTCTTCGCCTTCGAGGCGCCCCAGTCCAATAGGTCTTTGGGACGCCGCTATAGGAAGGCCTTATTCCGGGAAGTCAATAGAGCTGTATGGTTCGCAGGGTCACCAGGCGGGGAGTAGCGATGTCCTTCAGGCGGGGCCAACTGGAGTACTTCGTCGCCGTGGCGGAGGACGGGCAGATGACGAGCGCGGCGCGCCGGCTCGGCATCGCCCAGCCGGCGCTCTCTCAGGCGATCGCCCAGCTCGAGACCGAGCTCGGTTTGAAGCTGCTCGACCGGCATCCCCGCGGCGTCACCCTGACGGCGGCCGGCGAGGCCTTCTACGCGAAGGCCCGGGTCGCGGTCGCCGCCAGCGTCGCGGCGCAGAGCACGGCGCGCTCGCTCTCCCGCGGCCAGCAGGGGGCGATCGACTTCGGCTTCCTCGGCGCGCCCCCCAGCCTCGCGGGCAGGCTTGAAATGGAGTCGTTCGCGGCTGCGCATCCCGAAGTCGTGATTCGCTACCGCGAGCTGCCCTTTCCCACGCGCGACACGGCCTCGTGGCTGGAGGGCGTCGACGTCGCCGCCTGCCACCGGCCGCCCGAGCACGAGGCCGTGTGGTCGCGCCCGCTGCGCTGGGAACGCCGCGTGGCGCTGCTGCCGGCTGGGCATCCGCTCGCGGGTCATCGCGTGCTGAGCGTCGCCGAGGTGATCGACCAGACGTTCATCGGCTTCGACTCGGCGGTGGACCCCGCCTGGGCCGGGTTCTGGAGCCTCGACGACCATCGCGGGGGACCGCCGGAGCGGATCAGCGGGGACCGCGCCGGCAACCCGCAGGAGGTGCTCGCCGCCCTCGGGTCTGGCACGGCGCTGACGCTGGTGCCCGAGGCCGCGGCGCTGGTGCTCGGCAGCATCATGGAGGGGATCGCGTTGGCGCCCGTCCGCGATGCCGCCCGGGGGGAGATCGCACTGGTCGGCCACACCGACCGCCGGAACCTGATGGTCACGGCGCTGTTGGACTTCGCCGAGAGCTACGCGGCGCGCACCGGACATGCCCGCGCGGGACGCAAGGGTGTGCTCGAGGCCGACGCCCGGTCGCCGGGGAGCGATGTCAACGGCGCCTCATCCGGTTCGCCACGCCGCGCCGGCGGGGCCCCGGACACGGTCGCCTAGCGGCGCCGCTCGCGCTCAGGAGGCGCCCGACGCCCGCAGGCAGGGCGGCGTCGCCCCCTCGTAGACGACGGTGTCCAGGCCCACAGCCTCCCCGCCCGGTCCGGAGCCGAGCGAGCGGGCACCGATCACGACCGTGTCCCCGCTCGGGATGGCCGAGGGGGTGATGAGGACCGAGGCCGAGCCCGCGGGACCGCTGAGCGTCGAGATCCGCCGCGCCTGCTCCGGCGTGAGGTGAGCCCGCTTGTACTGGCCCGGGCGGGTCGGGCAGGCAGAGCTGGAGCGCACCGCCCGCACCGGTACGCCCAGCGAGGCGAGCTTTGCGTCGGCCCCGTGGACGCCGGCCAGTTCTCTGATCGTGATCGAGACGGTTCCGTCGGGCTTGCTCACGACCGCGTACGCGGCGTTGCCGGGACCGCCGGAGCTGAGGCCGATGACGATCGCCGTCAGCGTCGCCGCGATGGCGAGGCCGATCGCCGCGAGGGGCAACAGGCGCCGTCGGCGCTCACGCACGCGCGTGCGCGCGGGAACAGCGGGTGTAGCAAGCTCGTCCTGCGAAACGGTGGCGTGGCTCGGGGCCTCCGCCAACAGAGCGCCGTGCTGCTCGACCAGTTCGGTCCACAGTCGGTCTTCGAACCTAGACATTCTCACCGCCTTCGTGTTGCAGACGCGAGCGGCTGCGCAGTAGGCGGACACGCAGCGCTCCGGTCGAGATGTCGAGCTCGCGAGCCGCCTCGGCCGGGGTGAGTTCGCAGAGATCGACCAGCTCGACAGCTTCGCGGTCGAGCATCGACATCCGCTCCAACCTGCGCGTCAGCTCGCGGCTCGAGCGCTCGACGTCTATCCACCACATCAGCTCCTTGGTCTCCGCCCCGTCGAGCAGGCGCTCGAGCGAGCGCCTGCGCGCAGGATCCTCGCCACGAGGATCGGACTCGCGGTAGCGGAGCCATACCTTGCGCGCGATGCCGATCGCCCACGCGCGGGGACCGCGGCAGGCCGGGTCGTAGTCACCGAAGGCCTGGATCGCGGCGACGAACGCGTCGGCGGTGAGGTCGGCGACGAGCTGGGGGTCCTCGTAGCGGCGCGCGAAGTACGACACGACGGGACCGAACTGGTCCCTGTAGAGGCGCTCGAAGTCTCCCAGCCGCGAGGTCGGCGCCGGGCCCTCGCCGCGGTCGAAAGTTTCCGCCGCGGAATCATTCAGACTATCTGACTGCCGGGAATCATCGTCGTCACCCGGGAGGAGGGGGTCGTGTTGCATGCCTCAGTCCGCCGGTACGCCCGATTGTAGATTCCGAGAGCCGGAACTCATCTGTGTATCAGATGTCAGCGAGCAGCGATCGGAAAGGTCGAAATCCAGGACGAATTCGAGCCTATAGAGAAAGGATCGATCACCGATGGGACCACGATCACGAAGCGAAGGCGGTCAGAGGCGGCGCTTGTTGCTCGGGGCCGGCCCGCCGCTGGCGGCCGCCGGAATCGCCGCCGGGCTGCTCGCGGTAGGGGGGACGAGCGCCGGTGCGAGCAACGCTGCGGCGCCCGTCTACTCGGCCCTCGCCGGCAACGCTCCGAGTGGGTTGGCGCTCGTCGAATCGCACCGTCCCTCCGGCGCCGGGGAACCGCCCGGGCCGACCTTCCCCGCCCAGCCTCCGGAAGGTGCATCGGGCTGGCCCGTCGCCAGTTCGATCCGCAGGCTCTCGATCGGCGAGCCGGGCCTGTCGGCGTGGATCGCCCGCGCAGACGGCGGCGGGATCTGCGTGCTGCTCTACGACGGCCGCTCCGCAGAAGGGGTCAGCGCGATCGACATGGGCTGCTCCCCGGCCGCAAGCGCCGGTCGTGGCGCGAGCGTCGAAGTCAGCGACATCCCGGGGATGCCCGGCAGGGTGATCGCGGCCGGCGTCGTGCCCGACGGCGTGACTGCGGTCAGCGAGGTGATGGCCGACGGCTCGACGGCGACGAGCGCCGTGTCCGGCAACGCCTGGGCGCGGATCGCCGAGCAGGCGGCCGCGACCGGTGAAGAGCCCAACGAGATCACGGGGGGATGACGATGTCCAGAGGCAAGACACTGATCACGACGCTCTTCGCCACGCTCGCCTGCGCGGGCACCTTCGGCGTCGCCGGGGCGGACGCCGTCGAATACGTCCACCACGTCGGCATCGGGAGCGGGGCGAACTACTTCGGGCCGTTCGTGAGGCTGTTCGCGGCAGAAACGATCGGCTATGGGTCGGGGCTCGGCTGCGCCGGGATACGCGGCATCTCGGGGGTCGTGTGCGAGGCGGAACCGGGGTCCAAAGCGGTGATCGTCCTGTCCAACGACGTGAACTCCGAACCGTACATTCACAACCACTCGACGTTCACCAGCTTCTTCAACGGCTACTACTACTCCTAGTCCCGCGGGGAGGCTCACGGCGAAGGGGCCGCCGGCAAGCGGTACTTGCGCGAGCTGGGGCTGCGTTCGAGCAGCCCCAGCTCGATCAGGGTGAGGGCGTAGCGGTGGGCGGTGCTGGCGCTCATCCCGGCCTCGCGAGACAGTTCGACGATGCCCCGCTCCTCGTCGTCCGAGGCGAAGCAGGTGAGGATCGACAGGCCGCGCAACAGCGAGCGGGACAGGCGGCGATCGGCTGGGAGGGGGGCGCCCCCTCCGGCCCCGGGCTCGCCGCGACCGGCCCCGGGCGGCGGGGCACCGTCACGCCGGCGCAAGGCGCCGCCGATCAGCGCTGAGATCCCCGGGGCACTCGTCCGCGAGGCGGCGCGCAGGACGTGCTCGAGCTGTGCGGGGGAGAGTGTGATCGAGATCGGTTCCGGGCGGTTCTCGTCCATCTCGCGATGCTCCCAGATGCAGACGACTGTCCGCATCCGGTGTTTCTGATCCTTGGCTCCGCGCCCATCCCGGGGAAGAATGCTTGCGCGTGCAATCATGGTCCCGTGGCACCGATCACGGTCACGCACTACACCGACCCCGGCTGCCCGTTCGCCTACTCGGCGAGCCCGGCTCTGGCAGTGCTGCAGTGGCGCTACCGCGAGCAGCTCGACTGGCAGCTGGTGGCGATCGGCCTCAGCGAGGACCCGAAACGGTATGTCGAGGCCGGTTACACGCCGACGCGGATGACGATCGGCAACCAGTCTCGCTTCCGTCCCTACGGCATGCCGCTGCTGATGGCGCCGCGCGAGCGGATCGCCGGGACCTCGCGGGCATGCCGCGCGATCGTGGCTGCCCGGCGGCTGCACCCGGGGCGCGAGGAACAGGTGCTGCGCGCGCTGCAGTTCGGCTGGTTCACGACCACGCTGGTGCTCGACGAGGACGCGGCGATCTTGGCGGCGCTCGAGCGCGTCCGGGGCATCGACGCGAGCGCCGTGGTGGCGGCGATCGACGAGGATCAGACGATCGCGGCCTACGAGCAGGACAAGGCGCGGACGCGCCGCGCCGAGGGCAGCCCGACGGAGTTCCAGGGCAAGGCGCGCCGGACCGACGGGCCGGTCCGTTACTCGGCGCCCTCGCTGGTGTTCGAAAGCGCGGACGGTCGCCGCCTGGAGGCGGGCGGGTTCCAGCCGGTCGAGGCCTACGACGTGCTGGTCGCCAACCTCGACTCGACGCTCGAACGGGCCGACCCCCCCGAGCAGGCGTTGGACGCGCTGCAGCGCTTCCCAGACGGTCTCGTCACGCAGGAGGTGGCCGCGATCATGGCGCAGAACAACGTGCTGCCCGACCGCGCCGCGGCCGAGCGGGCGCTGATCGAGCTGCTCGGCGCAGGGAAGGTGCGGCGCGAGGCCGTCGCCGACGACGCGCTGTGGCACGCCGCCTGAGCGCCCTTCGCGCCTCGCCCGTCCGCCCCGGGTAGCCTCCATCGCTGCGATGCCAATCCACGTCACCCTTCCCGACGGCACACGCCTCGAGCTCCCCGATGGGGCGAGCGGGGCCGACGCGGCAGCGGCGATCGGGCCGGGCCTCGCGAAGGCCGCGCTCGCCGTCGAGGTGACCCACGAGCTGACCGGCGGCGAGCCCCAGCTGCGCGACCTGTCCCGCCCGCTGCCGGACGGCGCCGGCATCTCGATCGTCACCGAGCGCAGCGGCGAGCAGGCGCTCGAGCTGATCCGCCACGACGCGGCGCACGTGCTGGCAGCTGCGGTGACGGACCTCTACGACGGCGTCAAGATCTCGATCGGCCCTCCGATCGAGGACGGCTTCTACTACGACTTCGAGTTCCCGGCGGGGACCACCGTCTCCGAGGCCGACTTCCCGCGGATCGAAGAGGCGATGCGAAGGCACGTAAAGGCCGCCGAGAGCTTCACGCGCGAGGACGTGCCGGTGGCGCTTGCGCGCGAGCGCTTCCTGGCCGAGCAACAGGACTACAAGGTCGAGCTGATCGACGACCTCGTGACCTCATCGGCGGGCGGCGGACATCCGCTCGAGACGGTCTCGCTGTACACCAACGGCCCCTTCACGGACCTCTGCCGGGGCCCGCACGCACCCACTACGGCGACGATCAAGGCGCTGAAGCTTAACTCGGTGGCCGGGGCCTACTGGCGAGGGGACTCCGACCGCACGATGCTGACCCGCATCTACGGCACCGCCTTCTTCTCCAAGGCGGCGCTGGAGGAGCACCTCGAGCGGATCGAGCAGGCAAAGGCGCGCGACCACCGCAAGCTCGGGCGTGAGCTCGGCCTTTTCACCTTCTCGGAGGTCTCGCCCGGAGCCGCCTTCTGGTTGCCGGCGGGCGCGGGCGTCTACAACGCGCTCGTCGGGCTGTCGCGGCGGATGGCCGCCGAACGGGGCTATAGCGAGGTCAAGACGCCGCTGATCTTCGACTCCGAGCTGTGGAAGACCTCAGGGCACTGGGAGAAGTACCGCGATGACATGTTCACGCTCGACGCGGAGGGCCGCGAGATGGCGGTCAAGCCGATGAACTGCCCCGGCCACTGCCAGCTGTTCTCAATGACCCACCATTCCTACAGGGACCTGCCCCTGCGCTACTTCGAGCCGGGGCTGCTGCACCGCAACGAGCCCTCGGGGGTGCTCCACGGGCTGCTGCGCGTGCGCCACTTCGCTCAGGACGACGGTCACATCTTCTGCACCGAGGAGCAGGTCCAAGATGAGGTGCGGGCGTGCCTGGAGATGGCCTTCGCCACCTACGCGCTGTTCGACTTCGAGGTTCGCCTGGAGCTCTCGACCCGCCCCGAGAAGCGCATCGGCGACGACGCGCTCTGGGACCGGGCCGAGCTGAAGCTCACCCAGGCGCTCGAGGAGATGGGCCTCGACTACGAGCTGAACCCGGGCGACGGCGCCTTCTACGGCCCGAAGATCGACATGCACATGACCGACTCGCTCGGCCGCTCCTGGCAGGTCGGGACGGTCCAGCTCGACTACTCGATGCCGGCCCGCTTCGGCCTGACCTACACGGGCGCCGACAACGCCGAGCACACGCCGGTGATGATCCACCGCGCGATGTTCGGCTCCTACGAGCGCTTCATCGGCATCCTGATCGAGCACACGGCCGGCGAGCTGCCGCTGTGGCTGGCGCCGCTGCAGGCGATCGTGCTGCCCGTGTCCGACCGCTTCAACGACTACGCCCGTTCGGTCCTCGCCGAGCTCCGCAACGCCGAGCTGCGAGCTGAGGTCGACGACCGCTCGGAGTCGATCGGCCGCAAGATCCGCGACGCGGAGCTGCGCAAGGCGCCCTACATGCTGATCGTGGGCGAGCGCGAGGAACAGGCTCAGACGGTGTCCGTGCGCTCGCACGGGGAGGGCGACGAGGGAGCGAGCACGGTGGCGGAGTTTGCGGAGAATCTGGGAGGCCAGCTATACTCCGGCTCATTGCAGCCCCGCCAAACCTCACAGCGCCGCGCGTAGCATCTTTCGCTTGACGCGCAGCAAGGACAGCTAGTGCCGGTCCCGCGACGGTTCGACCGGCGCCCGCCCGAGCGGGATACGACGAGGATCAACGAGCGTATCCGCGTGCCCGAGGTGCGTGTGATCGACGAGGAGGGGCAGCAGATCGGCGTGATGAAGACGCCCGACGCGCTCACCTTCGCCCAGGATCGCGATCTCGACCTGGTGGAGGTCGCCCCCGAGGCCCGTCCGCCCGTGACCCGCGTACTCGACTACTCCAAGTACAAGTACGAGCAGGCCCAGAAGGTCAAGCAGGCGCGCAAGCATCAGCAGCAGATCACCGTCCGGGAGATCAAGTTCCGGCCCAAGATCGCCGAGCACGACTACGACACCAAGAAGCACCACGTCGAGCGCTTCCTCAAGCACAAGGACAAGGTCAAGGTCACGATCATGTTCCGTGGTCGCGAGGTGACCCATCCCGAGCGGGGCACCGCGATCCTCGACCGCCTCGCCGAGGAGCTCTCCGAGCTCGGAGTCGTCGAGCAGCGCCCGATGCAGGAAGGGCGCAACATGACGATGATGATGGCCCCCTCGAAAGCCGTCCTGGCCGGCAAGCTCGGCAGCGTCGACGGCGCCGCGGAGGAGGCCGGTGCGCCCGCGAGCGCCGCCGAGTCCCCCGAGGGAGCGCCTGAGACCGCTGCCGCGCCTGAGACGGCTGCCGCGCCTGAGGCTGCCGCTGCGCCTGAGGCTGCCGCTGCGCCTGAGGCTGCCGCTGCGCCTGAGGCTGCCGCTGCGCCTGAGGCTGCCGCCGCGCCTCCGGTCGAGGGCAACGGCGCCGAGCCGCAGCCCGCGTCCGAGCCGAGCGGCGAGGCCGCTCCCGCCGCCTGAGCCCAGGCATCGCGAGTGCCTGATCGGGCCCCGCCCGGCTTCATGGCGCGTCCGTGCCATAATCATCCGCTCGCGATGCCCAAGATGAAGACACACTCCGGCGCCAAGAAGCGCTTCAAAGTGACCGCCAAAGGAAAGGTCCGCGGCCGGCACCCCTTCACGAGCCACATCCTCGAGAAGAAGTCGCCGAAAAAGAAGCGCGCCCTGGGCCGCCCGGCGATCGTCCACGAGGATGACGTGCCTCGCATCAAGCGGATGCTGGGGGTGGGCAAGTGACCCGTGTCAAGCGCTCCGTCAGCGCTCGCAAGAAGCGCCGCTCGGTCCTCGAGCAGACCAAGGGCTTCCGCGGCGAGGCGCACTCCAATTACCGGCGCGCGAAGGAGGCCCTGCTCAAGGCGGACGCCTACGCCTACCGCGACCGCCGCAACCGTAAGCGGGACTTCCGCCGCCTGTGGATCACCCGCATCAACGCTGCCGCCCGGCAGAACGGCATGAGCTACTCGCAGCTGATCCACGGTCTCGCGCTGGCCGGGATCGAGCTGGACCGCAAGGTGATGGCCGACATGGCGGTGCGCGACGCCGACGCCTTTCGACGTTTGACCGAGGTCGCCCGCGAGGCGTCGGCTGCCTGACCGGCAACGGCAGACGACACGAGACAGCCTCCCGGGCGTCGCTCCTGACAAGGACGGCGCCCTTTTTGTTGCCCGAGCAGAAACCGAGAAGACCGAGACGATGACGCAGATCAAATCACTGCAGAACCCGAGGCTGAAGGCCCTGCGCAAGCTCCACACCAGACGGGGGCGGGCCGCCTCCGGCCGATTCCTGGCGGAGGGCGAGGATCTCCTGGCGGCTGCCGCGCGGGCCGGGCGTCCGGCCGTCGAGGGCTACCGTCTCGCCGGCACCGGCCTCGGCGGCGAGGAGTTCCTCGATGTGGAGGGCTCCGCCCTGCGCGATGTCTCCGTGCTCGGGTCGGGCACGCGCGTCATCGGGGTCTACGAGCAGCGCTGGGGACGCCCGCGGGGGCCGCTCTGCGTGTACCTGCACGGCGTGGGGGACCCCGGCAACGTCGGCACGGTGCTGCGCTCAGCCCAGGCCTTCGGCGCAGGCAGCGTGGTGCTGGGGCCCGGTTGCGCCGATCCCCACTCACCGAAGGCGGTGCGCGCGAGCATGGGCGCGATCTTCGCCGTCGAGCTGTGCCGCGCCGGCTCGCCCGGGGAGCTGCCCGGCAGGCGCGTGGCCCTGTCGGCCGATGCGCCGGAGATCCTCCAGGGCCCCGGGGGCGCCGGCCGGGAGGAGATCACGCTGCTGATCGGAGCCGAGCGCGACGGTCTGCCGCACGAGGTGATCGCGGCCTGTGAGCAGCACGCCCGCATCCCGATCGCCGGCGAGTCGTTGAACGCCGCCATGGCCGCGACCGTGGCTCTCTACGAGATGACCCGCCACTCATCTAGGGTCCCGGCGTCATGATGGAACGGATCGAGCAGCTCTCGGCCGAGGCGCAGGCGGCGATCGCGGTCGCGGCGGACACGGCCGCGCTCGAGGAGCTGCGGGTGCGCTACCTCGGCCGCAAGGCAGAGCTGCCGCGGATGCTCCGCGAGGTCGCCTCGCTGCCGCCCGAGGACAGGGCCGCGGTGGGACAGGCCGCCAACCGGGCTCGCCAGCAGCTCGAGGGGCTGATCGAGGCCCGGGGGGGCGAGCTGGCGGGCGCAGAGCTCCAGGCACAGCTGGGCGAGGACCGCGTCGACGTGACGCTGCCCGGCGCCCCCCCGCAGCCGATCGGCGGCCTGCACGTCCTGTCGGCCACCCGGCGCGAGCTCGAAGACATCTTCCTCGGGCTCGGCTTCACCGTGATGGAGGGCCCGGAGATCGAGACCGTCCACTACAACTTCGACGCCCTCAACCACAGCTCCACTCACCCCGCCCGGGCGCGCACGGACACCTTCTACGTGGCCGAGGACACGGTCCTCCGCACCCACACCTCGCCGATGCAGGTGCGGGCCATGGAGGCGCACCCGCCGCCTCTTTACATCGTGATCCCCGGTCGCGTCTACCGCCGCGACCTCGACGCCACCCACACGCCCCAGTTCCATCAGATCGAGGGGCTGGCCGTCGACGAGGACATCACCCTTGCCGACCTGAAGGGCACGTTGCTGCACTTCGCCCGCGCCGTCTTCGGCGACGAGCGCGAGGTGCGCCTGCGCCCGCACCACTTTCCCTTCACCGAGCCCTCGGTCGAGGTCGACGTCTCCTGCTTTCACTGCTCGGGCAAGGGCTTCATGCCCGACGGGTCACGCTGCTACCTCTGCAAGGGCGAGGGCTGGCTGGAGATTCTCGGCGCCGGCGAGGTCGACCCGAACATCTACTCCTACGTCGCCACCACCGAGGCCAACGCCCCGGGATACGACCCCGAGAAGGTGCAGGGCTTCGCCTGGGGGCTCGGCGTGGAGCGGATCGCGATGCTCAAGCACGGCATCCCCGACCTGCGGCTGATGTTCGACAACGACCTCAGGTTCCTGGAGCAGTTCTCGTGACCGCCGAGGAACAGCCATGAGGGTGCCGCTTCCCTGGCTGCGCGAATACTGCGACCCCCCGCTCGACGTGAACCGGATCGAGGAGCGGCTGACGATGACCGGGACGAAGGTCGAGGCGATCCATCACCACGGCGCTCCCTCGCCTGAGAACTTCGTTGTGGGGCACGTGCTGAAGGCTGAGCAGCACCCCGACGCGGACCGGCTCAAGGTCTGCACGGTCGACCTGGGCGAGGAGCAGCCGGCGACGATCGTCTGCGGCGCGCCGAACGTCGAGGCGGGCCTCACCGTGGCGGTGGCGCGGCCTGGCGCGGTGATGCCCGACGGGACGAAGCTCGGGCGGGCGAAGCTGCGCGGAGTCGTCTCGGAAGGGATGATCCTCGCCGCCTCCGAGCTCGACCTCGAGCCGGCCGGCGACCGCAGCGCCGGGATCATGGTGCTCGAGGACATGACGCTGGATGCCGAGTTCGCGGCGGGGACGCCGCTCGCCGCGGTGCTGCCGATCTCGACCGAGGTGCTGGAGCTCGAGATCACGCCGAACCGGCCCGACTGCCTCGGCGTCTACGGGGTCGCCCGCGAGCTGCATGCGGCGACGGGCGCTGCGCTCGCGCCCCCGCCCTGGGCGGAGGACCCGGGCAGCGATGGGCAGCCGGCCGGGGCGAGCGTGCGCGTGGAGTGCGCCGAGCTGTGCCCGCGCTTCACGGCCCGCGTCTTCGAGGACGTCACGATCGCCCCCTCGCCGCCGTGGCTGACGGCGCGGCTGATGGCCGCCGGGCAGCGCCCGATCAACAACGTCGTCGACATCACCAACTACGCCATGCTGCTGACCGGCCAGCCCCTGCACGCCTTCGACCTCGACCGCGTCGCCGGGGGCGAGCTGACGGTGCGGCGCGCCCGAGAAGGCGAGCAGCTGGCGACCCTCGACGGGCAGACGCGCACCCTCGACGCGGAGATGGTGGTGATCGAGGATGCCGAGGGCCCCACCTCGATCGCCGGCGTGATGGGCGGCGCCCGCTCGGAGGTGCAAGAGGACACACGCCGCGTGCTGATGGAGGTGGCCACCTGGGACGGCCCCAACATCCACCGCACCTCCTGGTCGCTGGGCCTTCGAAGCGAGGCCTCCGGGCGCTTCGAGAAGGGCCTGCAGCCCGAGCAGGCCATGCATGCCCAGGCCGTCGCCGCGCAGCTGATGCTCGAGCTCTGCGGGGCGCGGCTCCTCCCGGGCACGATCGACATCGGCGGCGCCGGGCCGCCGGCCCAGATGCTGCGCCTGCGCGAGCGGCGCGTCGAGGCGATCCTCGGCCTGCCCGTCCCCGTCGAGCGCCAGGCCGAGATCCTGCGCGCGCTCGACTTCCTCACGGCCCCGGCCGAGGAAGGGCTCGACGTGACCGTGCCGGCGCTCCGACGTGGCGACGTCAGCCGTGAGATCGACCTGATCGAGGAGGTCGCCCGGATCGACGGGCTCGAGCGCCTCCCGGCGACGCTGCCTGCCCGGCGTGGCGCCGCGGGGCGGCTGACCCACGCACAGCGGGTGCGCCGCGGGGCCGAGGACGCGATGATCGGCCGCGGCCTGCACGAGGTCGTCGGCTGGAGTTTCGCCGACCCCGGCCTGCTCGACCGCCTCGGGCTGCCGGCCGGACATCCGCTGCGGGCCGTCGTCACCGTCGAGAACCCCCTGTCGGAGGACCAGGCGACGATGCGCCCGACCCTGCTCGGGTCGCTGCTGGACGCAGCCCGCCACAACCTCTCGCGCGGAGCCGCCGACGTGGCGATCTTCGAGTCGGGTGCCGTATACCGCTCGCGCGGTGAGGGCGGGGGGGAGACGCCCGCCGAGGAGCACCAGGCGCTCGGCGCGCTGCTGGCCGGCGGGCTCACGCCGCGCTCGTGGCGCGGCGAGCGGACCGAGGCCGACTTCTTCGCCGCCAAGGCGCTGCTGGCGGCGCTGCTCGACCACTTCCGGGTGGCTTGGGACGTGCGCCCCGCCGAGCCCGGCCGCTGGCCGTTTCTGCACCCTGGCCGCAGTGCAGAGGTGCTGGTCGAACCCGGCGGCGCAGAGGCGCTGACGCTGGGCTTCCTCGGCGAGGTCCACCCGGCCGTGGCCGAGCGCTGGGACCTGCCCCGCACAGCCGTCTTCGCCGTGGACCTCGGCAAGCTCGCCGCGGCGGCGCCCGAGGTCACGACCTTCCGGCCCTTCGGTGCCTTCCCCGTGCTGCGCCAGGACATCGCCGTGACACTGCCCGTGTCGGTTGCCGCCCGCGAGGTGCTCGAGGCCGTCCGCGCAGCCGCCGGCGAGTCGCTCGGTGAGGCTGAGATCTTCGACGTGTACACGGGCGAGCAGGTCGGCGAGGGCCGCCGCTCGCTGGCTCTGGCGCTGAGCTTCCGCTCGCTCGAGGGCACGCTCACCGACGAGGACGTGGCGCCGGCGAGGGAGCGGATCGTCGCGGCGCTGCAGCGGCTCGGAGGGGAGCTGCGTGGCTGAAGGCGGCTCTCAGCCGGGCGCGGGGTGTAGGCGCGTGATCGTCGCCGGGGCGACCGGGTTCGCCGGGGCGCTGGCTGCCCAGCTCTTGTGGCGTCACCCCGACTTCGAGCTCGTCGCGGTGACGGGACGCTCGGAGACCGGACGCCCGCTGCAGGAGCTCTACCCCCGCTACCGCGTGCCGCTCGTGATCGAGGAGCTCGATCACGTGGCGCTCGAGGGGATCGACGCCGCTGTCGTCGCATACCCGCACGCCGCCGCTGCGCCGACCGTCGGCGCGCTGCTCGAGGCGGGCGTGCGCGTCATCGACCTCAGCGCGGACTTCCGCCTCGCATCCCTCGAGACCTACGAGCGCTGGTACGGCGGCCCTCATCCCCGGCCCGAGCTGATCGCGCGGGCCGCCTACGGGCTCACCGAGCTCCACCGCGAGGCGATCGCCGGGGCCGAGATCGTGGCCAACCCGGGCTGCTACCCGACGGCCACCCTGCTCGCGCTGGCCCCGCTGGCCCGGGCCGGGCTGATCGACGACGTGGTCGTCGACGCCAAGCAGGGCATCTCCGGGGCCGGGCGGGCCTTCGACGAGCAGACACACCTGTCGATGGCGGGCGAGAACATCCTTCCCTACAAGGTCGCTGCGCACCGGCACACACCCGAGATCGAGGAGCAGCTGCACCGGCTCGATCCCACCCGTCCGGACCTGAGAGTGCAGTTCCAGGCCTCGCTGGTGCCGCTCGACCAGGGCGAGATGGCAAGCTGCTACGTGACCCCGAGCCGGCCCGTCGGCGAGGAGGAGCTGCGTGAGCTGTTCGCCGACGCCTACGCGGGCGAGCCGTTCGTCGAGGTCGCGGACACGGTCCCGGGAACCCGGGAGGTGCTCGCCACCAACTTCTGCCGCCTGTTCGCGGCCGCCGACGGCCACACCGGCAAGGTGCTGGTCTTCGCCGCGATCGACAACCTCTGGAAGGGCACCTCCTCGCAGGCTCTCCAGAACCTCAACGTGATGTTCGGCCTGCCCGAGACCCGGGGGCTGGCGTGAGTCCGCAGCCGTTCTTCCGCTCGCGCTGGGTCCCGGCACCCGGGCACGTGACCGAGCTGCCGGGGGACTCGGGCCTGCCGGGCGGGTTCCGGGCAGCCGGAGTCGCCGCTCAGATCAAGCCGAGCGGGCGGACCGACGTCGGGCTGCTCGTCAACGACGGTGCCGAGCCGGTCAGCGCCGCGCGCTTCACCTCCTCGGGCGCCGCCGCCGCACCCGTGCTGCTCAGCCAGGAGCGCTGCCGGCTCGGGGCGCTGCGCGCCGTGCTCGTCAACTCGGGCTGCGCGAATGCGGCAACCGGCCGCCGCGGGCTGGACGACGCCGCCAAGACGCAGGGCGCCGCCGCGCTGGCCGCGGGCGTTGACCCCGCCGAGGTCGCGCTCGCCTCGACCGGCGGCATCAGCCAGTTCCTGCCCGTCGAGAGGCTGCTGAAGGGGATCCTGGCCGCCCGCGAGCGCCTCGCCCAGACGGGAGACGCCGACTTCCAGGCCGCGATCCAGACGACGGACGCCTTCGAGAAGCGCGCCAACCTCGCCGTCGAGCTGCCTTCGGGAACCGTGCGCCTGTGCGCGCAATGCAAGGGCGCCGGGATGATCTCGCCGAACTTCGCGACGATGCTGTGCTTCGTCGAGACGGACGCAGTGCTGCCCGCCGAGACCGCCGACCTGCTGCTCGGCGTGTGCGTGAGGCGCTCCTTCGACCGCGCGTCGGTCGACGGGCAACTCTCGACGAACGACACCGCGATCCTGATGGCCTCGGGCGCCTCCGGTGTGACCGTCGAGCCGGAGAGCGAGGAGGAGCTGCGCTTCGGCGAGGCGCTCGATGCGCTTCTGCGCCAGCTGGCCGTGATGATGGTCGTCGACGGCGAGGGCGCCGGACGGGCCGCCCGGGTCGTCGTCCGGGGCGGGCACCAGCCGAGCGTCGAGGCGGCCGCCCGGGCTGTGGCAAACTCGCCCCTCGTCAAGGCGGCCCTGCACGGCGGCGACCCGAACTGGGGCCGGATCGTGCAGGCGGTGGGCGGGGTGCTCACGGGCACGGCGCCGCTCGCGATCGATGTGACGATCGAGGGTATGCAGGTCTGCTCGGCCGGCGCCGCGATCCCCTACGACGAGCCCGAGCTCGACCGGCTCGTGCAGCGGGATGAGGTCGAGTACGAGGTCGGCCTGCCGGGCGAGGGCGCCGAGACCGAGGTGTTCTTCTCGGACCTCTCCAAGGAGTACGTGACCGTCAATGCCGACTACACCACCTAAGGGGCACCGATGCGAGACGTAGGCACCCTGCTCGAGGCGCTCCCCTACATACGGGAGTTCCACGGCAAGACGGTCGTCATCAAGTACGGCGGCGCCGCGATGGAGGACGCGGCTCTGCGCGAGGAGTTCGCCCGGGACGTGGTGCTGCTCAAGTACGTCGGGCTGAACCCGATCGTGGTGCACGGCGGCGGCCCGGAGATCACCGCCCACATGGAGCGGCTGGGCCTGCCCGTCGAGTTCGTGGGCGGCCTGCGCGTCTCCAGCGAGGAGACCGTCGAGGTCGCGAAGATGGTGCTCGTCGGCAAGGTCAACAAGGAGATCGTGCTGCGCCTGCAGCGCCACGGGCAGCCCTCGGTGGGGCTCTGCGGCGATGACGGCTCGCTGTTTCGCGTCGCCCGCCGCGCCGCACCCGGGGGCGAGGACATCGGTTTCGTGGGCCGCATCGAGCGCGTCAACGTGGGTGTGATCGAGCACATCGCCAGCGACTACATCCCGGTGATCGCCTCGGTCGGGGCGGACCGCGACGGGCACTCCTACAACGTCAACGCCGACGAGGCGGCGGGCGCCGTCGCCGGTGCCCTCGGCGCCTACAAGGTTGTGTTCCTGACCGACGTGCCCGGCTGGCTCGCGGACCCCGCCGATCCCGCCAGCCTCATCTCCCAGGCCGACGCCGATCAGGTCCGGAAGGCCTTGGCCTCGCTCGAGGGCGGCATGCGCCCCAAGCTCGAGGCGTGCCTGGAGTCGATCGACGCCGGCGTCAGCGCGGCCCACATCCTGGACGGGCGCACCCCGCACTCGCTGCTGCTCGAGCTGTTCACGGACGCCGGCATCGGCACCAAGATCGAGGAAGCATCGTGACCCTGGCCGAGCTGCAGCGGATCGAGTCCGAGCGGGTGATCGGCTCCTACGCGCGCCTGCCGGTCGAGTTCGTGCGCGGCCGGGGGGCGCTGCTGTGGGACGAGGAGGGCAACGAGTACCTCGACTTCCTCTGCGGCATCTCGGTCACCAGCCTCGGCCACTGCCACCCGGCGATCGTGGCCGCGATCCGCGAGCAGTCGGGGCGGCTGATGCACACCTCGAACCTGTTCTACACCGAGCCCGCGATGCGCCTCGCCGAGCGCCTTTCGGCGAGCAGCCTGGGGGGCAAGGTGTTCTTCTGCAACTCCGGTACGGAGGCCAACGAGGCGGCCCTCAAGCTCGCCCGCAAGGCCCGGCGTGGCGGCGACATCATCGTCGTCGAGGGCGCCTTCCACGGCCGCACCTACGGCTCGCTGTCGGCGACGCCGCAGGAGTCCAAGCAGGCCCCCTTCGCGCCGCTCGTGCCGGGCTTCCGGGCCGTGGCGCCGGAGCCGGAGGCGCTACGGGCCGCCGTGGACGGACGCACGGCGGCGGTCCTGCTCGAGCCGATCCAGGGCGAGTCGGGCGTGCACGTGCTCTCCGACGAGCTGCTGCTCGCCGCCCGCGAGGCCTGCGACGAGCAGGGGGCGGCGCTGATCTTCGACGAGATCCAGACGGGGATGGGTCGCACGGGCACGCTGTGGGCCTACCAGCGCAGCGGCGTGGTGCCCGACGCCATGACCGTCGCCAAGGCGCTCGGCGGCGGCGTGCCGATCGGGGCGCTGATCACGGGCCCGCGGCTGGCCGACGTGTTCGCTCCCGGCGATCACGGCTCGACCTTCGCCGGCGGCCCGCTCGTCGCCAGCGCCGCCCTCGCCGCGCTCGAGCTGACCGCCGACCCGGCGCTGCTGCGCCGCGTCGATGAGCTCGGCGCCGAGCTGCGGGAGTCGCTTGAAGGGTTGCCGCACGTCACGGAGGTGCGTGGGCGGGGCCTGATGCTCGCCTGCCGTCTGGACGTGGCGGCCCCCGAGGTCGTGGCCCGGGCGCTGCGAGAGCAGCGGCTCGTGCTCAATGCGACGGGGCCGGACACGCTGCGTCTGCTGCCGCCGCTCACGATCGAGGATGAGCAGGCACGCGAGGGCGTGGCGCGTCTGGAGGGAGCGCTGGGAGGGCGATGATGAGGCTCCTGCCGGGCGGCTATGAGCTCGACGACGATCCGGCCCGGCTCGACGTGGAGGCGATCCACCACTTCATCAGCGTGATCTCCTATTGGGGCCGCGGCCGCACCCGCGAGCGGGTGGTGGCGACGATCGAGGGCTCCCAGCGGGTCGTGGGGCTGTACCACGGCGCCGACCAGGTCGGCTTCGCCCGGGGCATCTCCGACGGCGTCACCGTCGCCTACCTCGCGGACGTGTACGTGCTCGAGGGCCATCGCGGCCGCGGGCTCGGGTTGGAGCTGGTGCGGGAGATCCTCGAAGGCGAGGGCGCGCCCGACGTCCACTGGCTGCTGCACACCGCCGATGCGGAGGGGCTCTACGAACGCCTCGGCTTCCGGCGTGGGCCGACCCGCTACCCGCTGATGGAACGCTCCCGGGTGGGCGGGGACGGGGTCGAAGCGCCCGTGCACGGCGCCGGATAGATTGGGCCGGCGTGAGCAGCCCCGAGCCGATCCAGCACGCCCGTACCGCCTCCTATGAGGCGGACCCCGCGCAGGTCCACCGCGTCCTGCTCCTCTACTCGGGTGGTCTCGACACGAGCGTGATGCTGAAGTGGATCCAGGACTCCTATGGGGCGGAGGTCGTATGCCTGACCGTCAACCTCGGCCAGCCCGGCGAGGACTACGAGGTGGTCGAGGGCAAGGCGAGGATGCTCGGCGCGCTCGAGACGCACGTCGTCGACGCGCGCGAGGAGTTCGCCCGGGAGTATCTCCTGCCGGCGATCAAGGCCAACGCGGTCTACGGCGACGGCTACCCGCTGTTCACCTCGCTCGGCCGGCCGCTGATCGCCAAGCTCGCCGTCGAGCGGGCGCGCGCGAGCGGCTGTGACACGATCGCCCACGGCTGCACGGGCAAGGGCAACGACCAGGTGCGGATCGAGGCGACGATCGCGACGCTCGCGCCGGAGCTGAAGGTGATCGCCCCGGTGCGCTCCTGGCAGATGGGACGCGAGGAGGAGATCGCCTACGCCCGCGAGCACGGCATCCCCGTCAAGGGCGGGACCGAGGTCGCTCCCTACTCGATCGACGACAACCTCTGGGGTCGCTCCTCGGAGGGGCGGTGGATCGAGGACCTCGGCCACGCCCCCGACGACGACGTGTTCCAGCTCGTGACCCGTCCCGAGGAGGCCCCCGAGGAGGCCGAGACGATCGAGCTGACCTTCGAGCGCGGGGTCCCGGTGTCGCTGAACGGGCGGGGGCTGGGCCTCGTCGAGCTGATCGAAGCGACCGCCGAGATCGCGGGGCGCCACGGCGTGGGCATCCTCGACCACATCGAGGACCGGATCGTCGGGCTGAAGGTGCGGGACATCTACGAGGCGCCGGCCGCGACCGTGATCCTCGCCGCCCACCGGGAGCTCGAGCGGCTCGTCTGCACGATCCACCAGAACCAGTTCAAGGGCGATCTGGACCGGCAGTGGGCCTACCTCGTCTATGCGGGGCTGTGGTGGGAGCCGCTGCGGGAGGATCTGGACGCGTACATGGATCACGTCAACGAGCACGTCACGGGCACGATCGGTCTGAAGCTCTACAAGGGCCACGTCCGCGTCGTCACCCGCGCGTCCCCCAAGGCCGTCTATGACGCTTCGCTGGCCTCCTTCTCGGAGTCCGGTGGCCTGTTCGCCCAGACCGCCTCGCCGGGCTTCATCGAGCTGTTCTCGCTGCAGTCGCGGCTGGCCTGGCGGCTGCACAACGAGCATTCGGCCGGGGGGGACTGAGCGCGTGGGCGCGTTCCGGCAGAGAGCGGTGCACTTCGCGATGTGGAACGGCGGCCGCTGGTACCTGCGCCGGCGGGTCGCTGTGCGCAGACGCGTGGCGGCGCGCAAGCGGGCCGCCGCACGCAGGCGCGCGGCCCTGCGGCGGGTGCTGCTGAAGGGCACCATCGTGGCCGGCTTGCTGACCGCCGGGCTGGCCGGCGCGGCGCTGCTCGCAAGGCGGCGCGCCCGCTAGAGCGGGCTGAGCATCACGATGCCCTCGGTGCGGATCGTCCGGCGCTCCTCGGCGCCGAGCCCCGCCGCGAACTCGTCGAGCTTGCGCCGCGGGCCGGTCACGGTGAACGCCACCTGCACGCTCAGCAGGTGGGGATGCTCCACGATCTCGCAGCGCAGCCCGAGCTTGTCCGCCCAGGCGCGCATCGACTGCTCGAACTCCTCGCGGATCATTTTGCCGACGGACACGACGAGCGTTCGCGACTCCGGCTCGCCGGAGGCCGCGGCGGAGGTGGAGGCCTCCGGCTGGACGGGAGCGTCCGGGTCGACCCATTCGTCGACCTCGGGCGAGAAATGGCTCAGGGTGAGCTTCGCCTCCAGGCCGTCACGGGCCAGCAGCGACTCGATCGTCGCTCGCGCGTCCTCGATCGCGCGCCGGCCGAAGGCGTACGCGAACAGGCGGTTGCCGTCGTGGGTGATGACGACGTCCTCCGCCACCGCGGAGCGGATCTCGCCGAGCACGGCCGGATCGCGCACGCGCTCGACGAAGGAGTGCAGTAGGCGGCGGTCCGGCTGTTGGGAGAGCTCGCCGGTCAGGCGCCAGTCGCGGTCGTCGTCCTCGGGGGCTTCGGAGGCGTTCATCGCCCGCCACCATAGAGAACCCGGGCCGCCTCTGCCCGTGGCGCTGGCCGTCCGGGCCTGGGACTAGTTTCCACGCGATGGTCGAGGAGAGCGAGCCACCGGGGCAGGGCAGCAGGATGGGCGAGTCCGACTTCCTCGCCGAGCGCCGTGCGCGGCGCGCGACCGAGTCGGGCGAGGCGGCCCTGCTGCGGCGCGCGGAGGCCGCTGAAGCGACGGTCAAGACGCTCGAAAGCCATGTAGCGAGCCTGCAGGCGCGACTCCAGGAGGCCGAGGAGGAGCGGCGCCGCATGGCCGCGCTGCTCGACGCCGAGCGGGCACACGGCGACGATCGCGAGAGCGAGCTGCGCCGGGTCAAGCAGCGCGAGTACGCAGAGCAGCAGTTGCGCGTCGAGGCCGAGGACCGGCTGTCGGGCCTCGAGCGCTCCCAGGCCGCCGGGCAAGCGGGGCAGGGGGGCGGCGTCGACATGATCGAGCTGTCGGGCCGCGTCGACGACCTGCAGCGCCAGCTCTCGGAGGCCGAGCAGGCCGCGGCCGGCGAGCGGGCCGCGCTGCGCCGCGCCGAATCGGAGCTGCAATCCCGAGTCGCCGAGCTCGAGCGGCGCGCCGAGGAGATCCAGCGCGGGCTGCTCGCCGAGCGCAGCGCCCGTGAGCGGGCCGAGCGAGAGCTGGCTGTGATCCGCGAGGGTCACCGGCGGATGGAGGGGCTGCTGGGGGATATCCGGGCGCTGATCGGGCGGCTCGCGACGATGTTGAGCAGCGTTCGCAACCGGCCCGAGCCCCAAACCCCGCCCGCGCCCCAGCCGCCGCTCCGCAGCGAGGTGGGCCCGGGCGCCGCGAGCGCCGCCCAGCAGCGCGGGCTGGAGATGGCAGACGCGCTCGCGGCCGCGGTGGAGCGGTTGCGGGCGAGGGCGCAGACCGCCCCGCCGCTGCCCGTCGATCCCGGCGAGGGGCTCGCGTACGCAGCGCAGGAGGGCGCTCCGATCCCCGACCCGTCGGCGCCTCCGCCACCCCCGGCGGAAGCTCAGCCTGCCGCTGCCGCGCCCGCACCGGCGCCGGAGCCCGCCGCCACCGGACGCGCGCCGCAGCCGCCTCCGAGCGCCGCCGAGCCCGCTCCGAACCCCACCGCCGAGCCCGCGGCGGCCGTCCCGGCGAAGCCGGTCAACAAGCACAGCCAGTCGCTGATCGGACGGATTCGTAATCGGCGCAAACAGCGGCGCGCGCGCTGAGCCTCCGCCGCCCGGGCTCCTAGCATTGCGGTACCCGTGAGCAACCCCTCCTGCGCCCATCTCCACGTGCACTCCGAGTACTCGCTGCTCGACGGGGCGTGCAAGATCGAGGCCCTGGCAAAGCGTGCCGCGGAGTTCGGCCAGCCGGCCCTCGGCCTGACCGATCACGGGGTCATGAACGGTGCCGTCGAGCTCTACAAGGCCGCCCGCAAGCATGGCGTCAAGCCGATCATCGGCTGCGAGATCTACCTTGTGGACGACCACACGGCGGGTGGGGCGGGGGCTCGTAAGACCGAGCGCAACCACCTGACGCTGCTGGCCGGCGACGACGAGGGCTACCGCAACCTTGTCAAGCTCTCCTCGGCCGGCTTCCTGGAGGGGCTGCAGCGTGGCAAGCCGACGGTGGACCTCGATCAGATCGAGCGCCACTCGGGCGGCGTGATCGCGCTGACCGGCTGCCTGGCGTCGCGCTTCTGCCAGCGGCTGCTCGAGGATCGCGACGCGGACGCGCGGGCACACGCGGACGACCTGCAGCGGATCTTCGGGCCCGAGAGCGTCTACTTCGAGGTCCAGAAGAACGGCTTGGCGCCACAGGACAAGTGCAACGAGGGAATCGTCCGGATCGCCCGCGAAGTCGGCGGCTCGCTGGTCGGCACCGGCGACGTGCACTACCTCCGCCGCGAGGACTACGACCACCACACGGCACTCCTGTGCGTGCAGACGAAGAGCACGCTGGCGGCGCCGAAGATGACCTTCGAGACGAACGAGTTCTACCTGCGCGACAGCCAGGAGATGAGCGACGCCTTCGCCGAGTGGCCCGAGGCGATCGCCTCGACGCTGGAGATCGCCGAGCGCTGCTCGGTCGAGCTCGAGCTCGACAAGCAGCTGATCCCGAGCTACCCGACTCCGGACGGCGCCGGCGAGGGTGGCTACCTCCGCGAGCAGGTCGAGCTCGGGCTGCGCCTGCGCTACGGCGACCCGGTTCCCGCCGCGGCCCGGGAACGCGCCGAGATGGAGCTGGCCGTGATCGACAAGATGGGCTTCAACGCCTACTTCCTGATCGTCTGGGACTTCGTTCGCTACGCGAAGGAGAACGGCATCGCGGTCGGTCCAGGGAGGGGTTCGGCTGCGGGCTCGATCGTCGCTTACTGCCTCGCGATCACCGACGTGGACCCGCTCGAGTACGACCTGCTGTTCGAGCGCTTCCTGAACCCCGAGCGGGTGTCGATGCCGGACATCGACATCGACTTCTCGGTGCGTGGCCGGGAGCGGGTGATGCGCTATGTGACCGAGAAGTACGGCCGCGAGTCGGTGGCCCAGATCGTCACCTTCGGCAAGATGTTCCCGCGCGCCGCGACCCGCGATGCGGCCCGCGTGCTCGGCCTCGACTACGGCGCGGGCGACCGCCTGGCAAAGCTGATCCCGGACCCGATCATGGGGCGGGCGCCCTCTTTCGAGGATTGCCTGAAGCAGGGCCAGCCGCTTCGCAAGGCCTATGACGAGGAGCCCCAGGCACGGCAGATCGTCGATGTGGCGAAAGGGCTCGAGGGGATCGTCCGCAACTCCTCCATCCACGCCGCGGCGGTGGTGATCGCCGACCGGCCGCTGACCGACATCGTGCCGCTCCAGCTCGCCGACGCCGGCACGGACGAGAGCGGCGAGAAGGTCTACCGCATGGTCACCCAGTTCTCGATGAAGCCGATCGAGGAGATCGGCCTGCTCAAGATGGACTTCCTGGGGCTGCGCAACCTCGACGTGATCGAGGACGCGCTCGACATCATCGAGCGCTCTGCGGGGACGCGGCCGGATATGACCACGCTGCCGCTCGACGACGCGAACACTTACGAGATGCTCGCGGCGGGCGACTCGACCGGGGTGTTCCAGTTCGAGTCCGAGGGCATGCGCGAGGCGCTGAAGAAGGTGCGCCCCGACGAATTCAACGACCTCGTGGCGCTCAACGCGCTCTACCGCCCGGGGGCGATGGACCAGATTCCCGTGTACGCCAAGGGCAAGCACAACCCGACGGCGATCTCCTACGCCGACGAGCGGCTGCGGCCGATTCTCGAGTCCTCGAACGGGGTGATCCTCTACCAGGAGCAGGCGATGCAGATCTCCAAGGAGCTGGCGGGCTTCTCGGGGGCCAAGGCGGACGACCTGCGCAAGGCGATCGGCAAGAAGAACCGCGAGGCGATGGCGGCGCTGAAGCCGGAGTTCGTCGAGGGCTGCCGCGCCTCGGGCACGCGCCCCGAGGTGATCGAGTTCCTGTGGCAGACGAATGAGAAGTCCGCCGACTACTCCTTCAACAAGAGCCATGCGGCCTGCTACGCGATGATCGCCTACCGCACCGCCTGGCTGAAGGCCAACCACACCGCCGAGTACATGGCGGCGCTCATCTCCTCGGTGATGTCGACCAAGGACAAGGTCCCGTTCTTCGTCGCCCGCTGCGAGGAGATGGGCATCGAGATCCTGCCCCCGGATGTGAACCTGTCCGACCACGAGTTCACCGTCGGCCCGGGCGGCCGTGACGCGGGCGAGGGCGGAGCGGGCACGATCCGCTTCGGGCTCGACGCCGTCAAGGGCGTGGGCCACCAGGCGGTCGAGGCGATCAAGCGCGCGCGGGAGAGCGGAGCGTTCTCGTCGCTGTGGGACTTCTGCGAGCGGGTGGACTGCCGCACGGTCAACAAGAAGTCGATCGAGGCGCTGATCAAGTGCGGGGCGTTCGGCTCGACCGGGGCGACCCGTAAAGGGATGATGGACGTGCTCGAGATGGCCCAGTCAAAAGGCCAGAAAATCCAGCAGGACGCGCTGATCGGCCAGGGCTCGATCTTCGATCTGCAGGACGAGGCGCCCGGCGCGGCTGCGTCGCCCGGCGGGGGCGGTCTCGGGGCGCCCGCCCACCCGGCGATCCTGGGCGAGGAGTACGAGCAGGCCGAGCTGCTGGCGGCCGAGAAGGAAGCGATCGGCCTCTTCATCTCAGAGCACCCGCTGAAGCCGCTCAAAGAGGCGCTGCGGACGCGCGTCGAGTGCTCGCTCTCGGCGCTCGCCGATCGCCGCGACAAGGACCTGGTGACGGTCGGCGGGATCATCACCGAGACCAAGCGGATCCGCACGCGCAACGGCGATCACATGATGTTCGCCACCCTCGACGACCTCGCGGGGGCGGTCGAGCTGCTCGTCTTCGGCAAGGCCCTCGGCGAACACGAGGCGGCGCTGGTGGCCGATGAGATCGTCCTCGTCAAGGGCAGGGTGGACCACAAGGAAGCGGGCGCCACCTGCCTGATCGTGCAGAGCGTGCAGCGCTTCGCGCCCACGCAGGAGGAGATCGAGCGGGCGAGCGCCAAGGCCAAAGCCGCTGCCGCCGCCGCGAAGGCACAGGCGCGCCCCGTGTGCCTGCGGGTCAGCGCCCGCGAGCTCTCCGGAGGGGCGATCGACAGCATCAAGCAGGCGATCGAGGACTTCCCGGGCGCCGCGGAGGTGGTCGTGGAGATCGACATGGGCAGTGGTCCGCCGCGGCGCCTTCGCCTCGGCGACGCCTATCGCGTGGCACACACGCCGACGCTCCTGGCGGAGCTCGAGAACGCTCTGGCCCGGCGCCGCAGCGCACCCGCGGCGCCGTCCGCTGCGCTGGCCGGCTAGCCGCTCAGCGCCGCCGCCGGCGGCGAGCCGCGAGGCCGCGCTCGCGCAGCCTGCCCGCCAGCTCGACTTCGGCGCGCGGCGGGCCTTCGCGGTTCTCGCCGGGCGTCTCGAGCACGCAGGCCAGCCGCTGGATGCCGGGCGCCGAGAGGAAGGCGGCGCAACCCGCCTCGCCGAGCTCGCCCTTGCCGATGTTCTCGTGGCGGTCGCGGTTGGACCCGAGCGGGGTCTTCGAGTCGTTCAGGTGCAGCGAGCGGACCCGGCCGCTGCCGAGCCTGCGGCGAGCCTCCCGCAGGACGCCGTCGACACCGGCCGGGGCGCGGATGTCATAGCCGGAGGCCAGCAGATGGCAGGAGTCCAGGCAGACGCCGAGGCGCTCGGATCCGCCCGCCCCCTCGATCAGTGCGGAGAGCTCCTCGAAGGAGCGCCCGAGCGTGCCGCCCGCGCCGGCCGTGTTCTCGAGGTGCAGCTCGCATCCCGCGGTCTCGGAGAGCGCCTCGGCGATCGTGGCGCCCGCTCTGGTGAGCGCCTCGCCGACATGGCCCTTCAGTGCCGAGCCGGGATGCAGCACGACGCCCGCGGCCCCGATCCCCTCCCCGACACGCAGCGACTGGGTGAGCGATGCCAGGGACTTCGCGCGGATCTCGCGATCCTCGCTCGCGCAGTTGACGAGGTACACGGCGTGGATCAGGACGGCCTTCACGGGGCTCTGAGCCATCGCCTCGCGGAAGGCCGCGAAGTCCTCCTCGACGTACGCGGTGGGGCGCCACATCCGCGGCGACTGGTTGAAGATCTGGATCGCCGTGCAGCCCCGCTCGACACCCCGTCCGATCGCCTTGTAGAGGCCGCCGGCGGGGGAGACGTGCGCGCCGATCAGCATTGGGGCATTATCGCCGGGTCGCGCGGCCGGTGGCGTCCGGGTGCGTTCGGAAGGGTGAAGTCATCGGTGCGCCCGCCTTACAGAACACTTCGCGCCAATCGAATCGGAGGTAGGATGGCGCCACGCCGGTCTGCCACGGCGGCAGGGCCGGAATCTTCAGAGAGAGGGAGACAAGATGAGGGGAACGGCGAAGGCCGCGCTGGTTTGCGGAATGGTCTGCGTGGCGGTACTCGGACCCGCCGGCGGCGCGGCGGCAAGATCCGGAAGCCTCGTATTCAAGACGTTGGGGGGCGAAACGCTCGCGCCCGGTGCGCCCCTGACGCTCAACAGCTCGAACTTCCAGCTTGAAGACTCCGGAGGACTCCGAATTTCGTGCTCGCGGGCGACGCTTACGGGGACCCTTGAAAACAACGACGCCGCCGTCGTCGTCGTCTCCTTCACGGTCGGCGAATTCGTCAGCGAACCGCTGCCGGGCTGTCGGTTCGAACCCAACCTTGGGCCGCTGCTGGAATCCGAGCCCCTTGCGGCGGTCAAGCTGCCGTGGACTGCACGGTTCTCCTCAAACCTGACGGCCGTCCTCGCGGGCGCCGAAGGAGTCGGCTTCGAAGAGGGCGCCGTCAGCCCGTGCACGTGGCTTGGCAAGCAGCTGAAGGGGATATTTGAAGCACCCCTCGGGTTCCTCTCGACGCCCGCGCCGCTGCAGAAGCTCCGTGCCGGCAAGGGCGAGGCATGCGTGCCGAAAGGGCTGATCAACGCGAAGAAGGCGACGATCGGGGCGGAATGGTCGCTGACCTCCGAAGGGGAAACCGTGCGGGCACGGATCGAGAAGTAGATCGCGCCGATAGGGTCGCGGGGGTGAAGGTCCGCTTCGCCCCCTCGCCCACCGGCGCCCTGCACATCGGGGGCGCGCGCACGGCGCTGTTCAACTGGCTGCTTGCCCGCCACGAGGGCGGCGAGCTGGTGCTGCGCATCGAGGACACCGACCGGGAGCGCTCGACGCCGGAGAACATCGAGCAGATCCTCGACGCCCTGAGCTGGCTGGAACTCGACTGGGACGAGGGCCCGATCCTCCAGACCGAACGGACCGCCCGCCACCAGGAGGCGCTGGCGGCGCTGGTGGAGTCCGGGCACGCCTACCGCTCCCAGGCGACGGCCGAGGACGTCAAGGCCTACAAGGAGCGCCACGGCTCCGAGCGTGGCTTCCGCGGCGAGGCGGAGGGCCAGGGCGCGGTGCGCCTGCGCGTGCCCGATCAGGGAGCGACGGTCGTGCAGGACGTCGTGCGGGGACCGAATCGCTTCGAGCACGTGCACATGGACGATCCTGTGATCGCGCGGGCCGACGGCTCCGTTCTCTACAACTTCGCGGTCGCGATCGACGACCTCGACTCGGGCATCACGCACGTGGTCCGCGGCGAGGACCACGTCTCCAACACGCCCAAGCAGCTGCTCGTGATCGAGGCCGCCCGCGCGGCCGGCCTGACCGATGCCCCCGACCCGCTCTACGCGCACCTGCCGCTGCTGCACGGGCCCGACGGCAAGAAGCTCTCCAAGCGCCACGGCGCCGCCTCGGTCCAGGAGCTGCGCGACGCCGGCTACCTGCCGGAGGCCGTCCGCAACTACCTCGCCCTGCTCGGCTGGGGCGCAGGCGACGACAGCACCGTGCTCTCGACGCAGGAGCTGATCGAGCGCTTCACGCTCGAGCGCATCAGCCGCAACCCGGCGAGGTTCGACGAGACGAAGCTCAACTGGCTGAACGGTGTCTACATCCGTGAGCTGGACCCCGGTGAGCTTACGCGGCGCCTGGAGGAGTTCACGGGCCGCGGCGACCTCGGCGAGGCGGCGCGGATCAGCCAGGAGAAGATCCACACGCTGGCCGACTTCTGGCCGCTCTCGGGGGCGCTGCTCGACGGCCCGGGCGATGATCCGGCGGCGCGTGAGCGCTGGCTGGACGCCGACGGCCGAGCTGCCCTCGCCGACGCTCGTGAGGCGCTCGTGCAGGCGCCCAGCTTCGATGAGGCCTCGATCGAGACCGCCCTCTCGGGCGTGATCGAGCGCCGGCAGGCGAAACCGCGGCAGGTCTACCAGCCGCTGCGGGTGGCGATCACCGGGACGACGATCTCGCCGGGGATCTTCGAGAGCCTCGCCCTGCTGGGCCGCGAGGAGACGCTGCGGAGGATCGACGCCGCCCTGCAAGCCCGCTGATTCCGGCCGCCGCGGCCACCACCGCGCGGGCCGGGGTGACCCCGGAAACCCGCACCAGAAAGCGGATTCTCACGCAGACCTAAATTCCCCGGGCGGGGATGCCGATACGGACTCGGAAGCGGACTCGCCGGCTCGGATGGCCGGAGAACCCAAGGAAGGGGCAACAACCGAATGCAGGCAACGGCTACGGCCAAGAAGGCCAACGGACCCAAGAAGGCGAGCAGCGCCAAAGGCACACGCACGGCCACGGCCGAGAAGCGTGCGAGCGTCGCTGCCCCCGCGTCCGGAGAGCGCCACCAGAATGAGGGGCACGGTCGCCGCCTGACGATGGCCTTCGAGGCCCTGGAGGCCTTCCCTGCCCTCGCCGAGTCGCGCAACCGGCTGCTGTCGGTGATCGCAAAGGACAATGTCGCGACCGCCGATGTGGTCGCCGCCGTGGAGTCGGACGTCGCGCTGATCATCGCCGTGCTGCGACTCGCCAACCGGGCACAGAGCGCCGCCGGCAAGGTCGACACGGCCGTCGGCGCGGTCGAGCTGCTCAGCCCGCCGACCGTGCAGGCCGTGGCCAACCGCGTGCGCACCTTCGACTTCTTCGAACGGGCCAGCGTCTGGGACGCGGCGCCCGAGCGCTTCCGGCTGCACGCCCTGGCCACCCAGCATGCGGCCGACCGGCTCGCCACCGAGGTCGGCTACGAGAACCGCGACCGCCTGACCGTCACGAGCCTGCTCCACGACGTCGGCAAGCTGGTGCTGCTGCACGCCTACCCCGGCTACCCCTCGCAGGTGCACCGCGGGGCACGGACCCCTGAGGAACGCGTCCACGCCGAGCGCCGTGAGCTCGGTGTCGACCACGCCCTCGTCGGCGGCGTGTTGATCCGCCGCTGGGGCCTGCCCACCTCCGTGGCCACGCCGATCGAGCGCCACCACAGCCCCGAGGCCGAGGGCGAGGCCGCCTTCATCCGCCTCGCCGACATGCTCGCCCACTACGAGCAGGGAGGACGGGTCAATCCCTCCGAGCTGCTGCAGACCGCCCGCGCGGTCGGTCTCGGGCCTCAGGAGCTGCGACGGGTGATGTACGAACTTCCCAACACGACCGTGCAGCGCCAGCGCCACGTCGACCCCTGCCCGCTGTCCGGCCGCGAGCTGGGCGTGCTCCAGCGCTTGGCCGAGGGCAAGGTCTACAAGCAGATCGCCCACGAGCTGACCCTCTCGACCAGCACCGTGCGGACCCACCTGCACAACATCTACGGCAAGCTCGGCGCCGTCGACAGGGCGCAGGCGGTGCTGATCGCCACCGAGCGCGGCTGGCTGTAGATCCGTAGCATCGCGCTCGAGCGCGATGATCTCGATCACCACAAAGTCCCCCTACGCCGTCTTGGCGCTCGCCGAGCTGGGACGTACCGGCGGCACTGAGCCGGTGCCGATCGGTGAGCTGGCCCGACGGCGGGACGTGCCTGTGCAATTCCTCGAGCAGCTCTTCGCCGTGCTCCGCCGTGCCGGCGTGATCAGCTCCCAGCGCGGGGTCAAGGGGGGATATCGCTTCGCCCGCTCACCCGAGGAGGTCACGGTGCTGGAGATCGTCGAGCTGCTCGACGGCCCGCTCGGCCGCGACTCGCAGGGGATCTTCGCCGACGCGGCCGCCGCCGCCCGCCGCGTGCTCGAACAGACGACGATCGCCGACGTGATCGAGCGCGAGACGCGCGAGGCCGGGGCGAGCATGTACCACATTTAGCCGAGGGGTAACAAAGCCCGCGGTCATTGGGCGTTGCCCGCTCAATAGGTGTCGATCGGGGCGCCTGCGTGGCGCGAGCTTTTCAGAGGAAGGTGGACCAGCGATGAGGGCGCTGGCCTGTCTACTCCGCCAGCCCGACAGCTTTGAGGGCCTGGTCCTGGGAGCCAAAATCCTCCCAGCGCACGATCTTGCCATCCCGGAAGTCGAATACGGAGCCCATTGGGACGTCTACCTCGATGCCGCTCGCTCTTGCTCGCACATCGACCCTTCCCCACGCCAGTACCCGCTCACCGAGGTCGAGAAGCTCGAAGTGGACCTCGAACCTCTCAAAGACCTGCTCGGTGTCCGCGAGGAACTTTTCTATGCCCGCGATCCCGCGGTATGCCCCCTCGGTCCCGGCGCGCTGCGGAAGCCACACCACATCTGGGTGAAAGACCGAGCGAAGCTCCAGCTCGTCGATCGCCTCGATGTCCGTCTCGAAGACACGGCGCACGATCTCCACGTTCTCCTGCGACACCGCCTACTCCTCCAGCCCCGCGGCTTTGAGCGCTTCGGCCTGATCGACAAACCCTTCCAGCCGGGTTGCCTTCCCTTCGTGGAATGTCCACAGCTGCGCCCAGCGCGCCTGCACATCTACGCTGCTGCCCTTACCTCGGCCGCGCGCGGTCAGCAACACCAGGACACGTCCTCCCTGAACCGCGATGAACTCGTCGGCTTCCCATCTGGCGTCGTCCCACGCCGCCAGATAGTTCCGCATGCCAGCAGCGAGTTCGGAGAGACCGCTGGCCGTCCTCTTGGCATCGGGCATCGGCCTGGCCCACAGCACCTCAACGTCGGGATGGAAGATCTCCGGCGTCCAGAAGTCGCCAACGGCCCACCGCGCGTAGACGGACTGCAACGCCTCGACGTTCTCCTGCGACATCGTCTACTCCTCAAGCCCGGAGGCTACCGAGGACTAGACAACTGTGGCGCGCGGTGCCATTCAGTCGCCGCGCGCCAAACCCAGCGCCGCGGTCAGGAAGCGATACCGGCTGGCTTGATGCGATCTGCCGGACGCTGGGCGCTCTTGCGCTCGGCTCCGGTCCGGGAGAGGATCGCGACGGCCAGGACGGCTACGGCGATAACCGCGAGGAGAATCACGAGGCCAGCCGAGCCCCCGGAGCCGGTTGCGGCTCGGTGGTGAAGGCCATTTGGCGCGGAGAACCCGCCGGCAAGCGCCGTCGCCGGCAGGACGAGGACGGACACGGCCGCTCCGGTGAGAATGGGAGCCGCACGACTACGCATGATGTTCCAGAAAAGGCTCATTCGTCTACCCCCTTCTTGGTGTGGTCAAGTCGCGATCGAGCATTGCACCCACGCAGCCCCGCATGTGTGTCATGCCGCACGGTCGTATCGCGGACCAGCTCCACGTTCTCCTGCCATCGCCTACCCCGTGAGGCCGAGGTCGGCGAGGGCGCGGTCGCGGTCGGAGTACAGGCTCAGCCGGGAGATCCTGCCTTCGCGGACATGGAGGAGGTTCGCAAACTCCGTCTCTACGCTCACACCGCTGGTCTTTCCGCGTCCCGTCACACGGCCGAGAACGAGCACACGCTCAGCGTCGAGCTCGAGAAACTTTTCACCCGTCGCCTCGTAACCGGCCCATGCCGCGAGCGCGTAGATCGAGCGCACAAGGTCCAGGTTCTCCGACACCGCCTACTCCCGTTCCTCGGCGAGGCGTTCGGCGGTAGCGCGGGCCTCGTCGACCTCGGAGGTCCTAAGGCGAGTGATCGAGCCTCCTGCACAAAGGTAGACCCATCCCTCGCGTTGTCGAATGCGACCGTCGCTACCAACCAGACGCCCGTCCTGGGTCACGACCGCAAACACAACTCCACCGCCGAGGTGACTGACCTCCTCAAGCTCGTAGTCCAATTCGTCGTAGGCCTTGAACCATTCGTCAAGAAAGCCACGGATCGCGGCTCGGCCCTCGACGAGGTCGGCCCGGCCGTCCAAGACCGCATCCTCGGCCACGCTGCTCATCACCCCGTCGAGATCACCGCGATTCAGAGCCTCAAACTGCTTGCGCACAAGGTCGACCAGGTCGGGGGTCGTGGGCTCCTCAGACCTCGCTCGGCCAGTATCGCGCAGGCAAGCCGGCGTGGGTCACGCGTCCCGCGGCCGACACGAACAGTAAATGACCCACCGGGACCACGCCCAAGCAGGCGCTCCATCCCGGTTCCCCATCGGGGCGCCCGATGGGCCATGCACACGACGGTAGGTGGTTCCCAGCCGGGCGCCATCCGTAGTCTCAGGCAGACGTCTCACAAACGCCTGGATCGACGCTGTAACAATGGCGAGGATGACGACGTCGAGCCGGGGTAACCCGGCCGCTGCAGCGATGGCTGTGCTGGCAATGCTCGGGACAGGCATCTTCGGGGCCTCGCCTGCTTCTGCCGCTGCCTCCTGTCACGGCGGCCGCGCGACCGCTTCGGTCGTGGGTTGGCCCACGAGCAGGGTGCCGTGGCGTGCTGAGCTGCTCGGACCGACGGGCGTCTACCTGCGCGCATTTCGGGGGTAGGTCGGTCTGCGCCGCGACTGCGCACGGTCGCTGGGGTCACCGGCGAGGGAGCCCGCGTCGAAGCCGAGCGCCGAGAGCGGGCGTCCTCGATCACGCCGATCGAATCAGACCCGGGCGAACCCGCGATGAAGAGCGGTCCCCGCCTGAAGGCGCTGTTCGCGGCTCGGGAACGTGTCGGGCCGCCGCTCGGCGAGCCTCCGGCCGGCTCCGACCCGGCCGATCCCTCTCCGCCGGCCCCCGGATCGGCGCGCATTTGGTACGGTCGGCCCGTCCTGACTCATGTGCTCAGGGAGGAGCTCTCGCGGGGCCCGGGGTCGGGCGAGGTGCCGGGGAGGGCCCGGCACGCAAACGGAGAGAGGGGATGGAGATGGGAGCGAAACGTCTATGGCTCGTGCTGACGGGCCTGGTAGTCGCGGCGCTGTGCGCCCTGCCGGCGGTAGCCGGCGCGGTCAACTACGTGTCGATCGGCGACTCGTACACGTCCGGGCCGGGCATCGAACCGTACAGCCCGACCGCGCCGCCCGGCTGCGGGCAGTCGCAGCTGAACTACCCGCACCTCGTCGCGAGCGCCCTGAAACTGTCGCTGACGGACGTCAGCTGTGGCGGGGCGACGACCTCGGATGAGACGGAATCGCAGTTCGAAGGCCAGCCGCCGCAGGACGACGCGCTGAGCGCGTCGACCGAAGTCGTGACGCTCGGCATGGGCGGCAACGACAACGGCCTGTTCGGCACGCTGCTGAACGGCTGCACGCAGATCGACGTGATCGAAGGCTCTACGGCGAAGGCGCCCTGCAAGGAAAAATATGAAACGTACGTGCAGGAAACCTTCGCGGCTGACAAAGGCCCGCAGGAAGCCGCGCTCGTGCACATCAAAGAACTGGCACCGAACGCCAAGGTGTTCGTGGTCGGCTACCCGGAAATCACGCCGAACCACGGCCACTGCGCCGCGTTCCCGTGGCACGAAGCGGACCTGAAATGGTTCCGTGACAAGGTCCAGAAGGTGGGGAACAAGTCGATCAAGGCCGGCGCGAAAGCAAACGGCGCGATCTTCGTCGACACGTTCAAGCCGAGCCTGGGTCACAACGCCTGCGAACCGGTCGGCACGCGCTGGATCGAACCGCTGCTGGGTTCGCTGACCGGGATCCCGGTGCACCCGAACGCGATCGGTGAGGAACAGGACGCGTTCGATGTCGAGTTCGCGATGTTGAAAGCTGGCGTCCGCTAGGCCGCTCGACCGCTGGATCCGCCGCCCGCCCGCTCCGTGCTGCAGGAAGCCCGGGGCGGGCGCCGGCGCGCGGGCTGCATGTGGCGCGCGCCGTCGCCGGCGGCTGGCATGCTGGGACGGCGATGCGCAGGAACAGGACATGCCCGGGCTCGCCCTGATCGCCGCCGCCGCGATCTCGATCGGCGCCGCCGCGGCTCGCACGGCTCCATCGGGGCTCGTCTACTCGACGGCGAGCGCCAAGGTCGTCCAGCGCCAGCCCGCCGCCGGCAGCTGCCACCCGCTGGGGAGCGGGCTGAACCAGCGCCCCGACCGCCGCTGCACGCCCGGCGCGGTGAACCCGGCCGTCACCCAGGCGACGATCGCCGCGACGATCTGCAAGTCCGGCTGGACCTCCACGGTGCGGCCGACCGAGTCCATCACCGAGCCGGAGAAGCTCGCGAGCCTCCGTGCCTACGGCGAGGGGCCGGCCTCGCGCTACGAGTACGACCACTTCGTGCCCCTCGAGCTGGGCGGCGCCGTCAACGACGCGCGCAACCTCTGGCCGGAGCCGGACTATCCCGAAGCGCGAGGCTTCTACCTGAACCCCAAGGACCGCATCGAGACGACACTCAAGCGGCTGGTCTGCGACGGGCGCATCAGCCTCGCGACGGCGCAGCGCGAAATCGCCGCCAACTGGGTCGCCGCGATGGCCCGCTACGGCTGACGGCGCCGCGCGAGGCGGCCCGGCCTTCCGCCGCCGGGCGAGCTCAGGCCGGTCCGGTCGCCAGCTCGTAGTCGTCGAGCGCGTCCTGGCTCGAGATCAGGGCGCCGCTGTAGGTCATCGACCAGCCGGCCCGGGGCCGGCGGGCGAGCTCCGAATCGCTCGCCCAGGTCTCCCACCGCCACAGGCACATCCAGCGTTCGACCACGCGCCCGGGGCCGCCCGTCCCGCGCGGGGTCTCGAGCAGACGCGCCCTGCGGCGGATCCGCGGGTGCAGGGCCATCGATGAGGGAGTCGAGAGGTTCATGCGGCTATCAGCAGCTTCGAGCACCTTTCCCCGGGAAGGTTGAAGTCACACGCTTGGAGCTCTGTGCGAATCGCCTGAGTGCGCCGATCCGCCGCCCGGCGGGGGTCCGTGCGTCCGCACAGGATGCACCATCGGCCGGGCGGGCGTTTGCCGATGGACAACTGCGGTTAGGATTGTCAACTCGCTGCACATCCAGATGAAACCGCCGATCCCACGTCCCCGCAGGTCCGCCGTGCCGCTCGCCCTCGCGGCCGTGGCCGGCGGCGCCGTGCCGGCCTCCACGGGCGCCGACCAGGGGCACCAGGGCTGCATCGCCCCCGACGTCGCGGGGGTGAGCCTGGCGATGGCGCGCAAGGCGCTGAGCTCCTCGGGCTGCGAAGTGCAGATCCGCCAGCTCCCGGCCCATGGCGAATTCGTGACGCCGTCGAACCCGGATGGACGCCAGATCGTGGCCTCCCAGAGCCCGCGAGCCGGCGGCCGCACGGGCGGCGTGACGGTCTCGCTGAAGCCGCTCTGCGCCCGGCCCTCCCAGCCCGGGCCAGACACGCGGGGCCCGACGAGCAGCAAGGGTCCGACCGAGCTCGTCGCCGGCCTGTTCCTGGCCGGTGGGCCCGTTGTGACCTCGCCCCGCTGCCGTCGCGGGACTCCCTCCGGGGGCGTGCTCACGGTGACCTCGGCCGACGGGCAGCCCGTCGCCCGCCGCGCCGTGCGCTCGGGGCGCTTCGGCGTGTTCCCGCTCAAGCCCGGTAACTACATGCTGGCCGGAACCGTCTCCGGGCCCGCGGGGAGCAGGCGCACCGCTACCCAGCCCGTGACGATCGCCGCCCACCGCACCACGCGGCTGAACGTAGTCGCCGACGTTCCCTGACCCGCCTCAGCGTCTGCGGGCGCGGGGCCGGGAATGGTGCGGCGGGCCGCTGTAGAGCCTGAACCCGTAGCGCAGCCAGTAGCGTTCGCACAGCGGCGCGCGGGCCAGGTCGGGTCGTTCGTACTCGATCGTGCCCGGAGCGGCGCCGACGTCGGAATAGCCCTCGAAGTGGCCGTACTCGTGCAGCATCTCCTTGCAGAAGGCGGGGAAGTCGGAGTCCTCGGCCCGGATCGAGAACCAGATCCCGCGATTGATGTGCACGAGGCATTCGCCGAAGCTCCCCGCGGGCTCGCTGAACAGGTTCGGACCGGCGGGGGTGGACCAGGTCGCCCACATCGCCGCCACGCGGCCCGGTGCCCCCGGAGCGTTCTCACCGGCCGTCGGTGCTTCCGAGTTGCCGCCGAGGGTGATGCTGACGGTGCCTCCGCAGGGGGTGCCGCCCCAGAACTCCACGGCGCGCGCCACGGCTTCGGCGAGGGGGTCGGAGTAGACCGGCCGAGCGCCGCGGTGGCGTGCGGCGGCGTCTGCCGCCGAGGGGCCGGCCGCGACAGCGGCCACCGTCAGCGCCGCCGTCAGGAGCGTCGAGAGCAACGTTCGCGGACCGCCGGGGCGAACCATCGGCCGCAAGCTAGCAGCCGCCGCTCCGGGGGCGATTCGCTGCCTCCGGGACGCCGGGATAACGGGCTTGTGTCTCGGCGTCAGCGCCCTGTGAGCCTTGCGGCCGTGCGCATGAGCGCCGAGACAGCCCTCCTCCTTGCGGTGCTGCTCCTTGGGGACCTCCATCCCCGCCGGGGAGTGTAGCCACGGGTCGGACGGACCCGTCACTTCAACGCCGCGGGGCGCCGTGTCATATTGAGCGCATGCCCGGCTGCACTCACCTCGACACGATCACTGTCACCGAACTGCCGGCCGCCGTGGACGGATGCGAGGACTGCCTGCGCGAAGGCGGTGTGTGGCTGCACCTGCGGATCTGCCTGGAGTGCGGGCATGTCGGCTGCTGTGACGACTCGCCGAACAAACACGCCAGCAGGCACGCCCGCGGCGAGGACCACCCGCTGATCCGCTCGCTCGAGCCGGGGGAGACCTGGTCCTGGTGCTTCGTGGACGAACTCGGCATGGTGATCCCGCAGATCACCGGCAGCACCCGCATACCCCCCTCGCCGATGCTGAGCTGAGCGTGCCCGAACGGCAACCCGCGATCCTGGCGGTCGACGACGAGCCGGCCGTCCTCGCAGCCGTGGCACGCGATCTGCGGCGGCACTTCGGCGAGCGCTACCGCGTGCTGCGGTCGGGATCCGGCGCCGAGGCACTGGAGCTGCTCGGCGAAATGCGCACTCGCGGCGACGACGTCGCGATGCTCGTCGCCGACCAGCGCATGCCCGGCATGGACGGCACCAACTACCTCTTGAAGGCGCGGGGCATCTACCCCGAGGCCAAGCGGGTCCTGCTGACCGCCTACGCCGACACCGATGCGGCGATCGCCGCGATCAACGAGGTCTCCCTCGACTACTACCTGCTGAAGCCGTGGGATCCGCCGGAGGAGCAGCTCTACCCGGTCGTCGAGGACCTGCTCACGACCTGGGAGGCGGGCGCCGCGCTGAACGCCGGCGGCGTGCGTGTGATCGGTCACCGCTTCTCCCGCGACACCCACGAACTGCGCGACTTCCTCGCCCGCAACCGGGTGCCCGCGCGCTGGCTGGACGTCGAGCGGGACTCCGAGGCGCGAGAGCTGCTCGCCGTCGCGGGAGTCGACGAGGAGCGACTGCCGGTGGCGCTGCTCGAGGACGGCACCGTGCTCGAGCAGCCGACGGTGCTCGAGCTGGCCGAGCGGATCGGCGTCGCCGGCCAGCCCGCCTCCGACCACTACGACCTCGTGATCGTGGGCGGCGGGCCGGCTGGGCTCGCGGCCGCAGTGTACGGCGCGTCGGAGGGGCTTCGCACCGTGCTGGTCGAGCGCGAGGCGCCCGGCGGGCAGGCGGGGCAGTCGAGCCGCATCGAGAACTACCTCGGCTTCCCGGCCGGGCTGTCCGGCTCGGATCTGGCGCGGCGGGCGACCGACCAGGCCCGGCGCCTCGGGGCCGAGCTGCTGAGCGTCAACGATGCCGTCTCCCTGCGCGTCGAGGGGGCCGGGCGCTTCGTCGAGCTGACCGGCGGCGCCCAGCTCAGCGCCAACTGCGTGCTCGTCGCCTCCGGCGTTTCCTACCGGATGATGCCCGCCCCGGGCTTCGCCGAGCTGACCGGCGCCGGCGTGTACTACGGCGCGGCGCTGACCGAGGCGCGCTCCTGCGCGGACCAGCACGTCGTGGTGATCGGCGGCGCCAACTCCGCGGGCCAGGCGGCCGTCTACTTCAGCGGCTACGCCCGGCGCGTGTCGATGCTCGTGCGCGGCGACTCGCTCGCCAAGTCGATGTCCCACTACCTGATCGAGCAGATCGCGGCCCTGGAGAACGTCGAGGTCCGCACGGGCACCCAGGCGACCGCCGCACACGGCGAGAACGGGCGCCTGAAGAGCCTGGAGATCCGCGACGCCGCGGGCAACCTCTCCACCGAGGAGGTCGATGCCTGCTTCATCTTCATCGGCGCCGCACCCCGCACCGACTGGCTCGACGGGGTCCTCGCCCGCGACGGCGCGGGCTTCGTCCTCGCCGGGAACGATGTTCGCGAGCATGGCTGGCCCCTGCCCCGTGAGCCCTACCCGCTGGAGACGAGCGTCCCCGGCGTGTTCGTCGCCGGTGACGTGCGCTCTCGCTCGATCAAGCGTGTCGCCAGCGCCGTCGGCGAGGGTTCGATGGCGGTGTCGCTGATCCACGAATACCTGGCCAGCGCATGAGCGCTCCGAGCATCGCCGAGCTGCGGTCGATCGACCTGTTCGAGGGCCTCGACGACGAGCACCTCGCGGCCGTTGCCGCCCGCGCAGAGGTGCGCGCGCACAAGGCGGGGGAGCTGATCGCCGGTGAAGACGTGACCACGCCCGCGGTCTACCTGCTGCTCGACGGCACGGCTGAGACGTTCCGCGAGGTCAACGGCGGCCAGGAGCCCTCCGGCGATCACGCGTCGCCCACGTACCTGGGCGCGATCGCGGCGCTGACCGGCTCGCCGCTGGCCGTGCGCGTGCAGGCCAAGACCGACGTGCGGCTGGCTGTGATCGAGAGCGAGGACTTCCTAGAGTTGGCCGTGGAGAACCGCTCGATCATGCGCACCGTGCTCGCTCGCGTGCGGCCCGTCGTCGGGCGCATCACGGCGATCGAGCAGAACCGCGAGCGGCTCGAATCGCTCGGCACGATGGCGGCCGGGCTCGCGCACGAGCTCAACAACCCGGCGGCCGCGGCCAAGCGCGCCTCCTCGGAGCTGGCCGACGCGCTCGGCGTGCTCGGCTCGACGATCGGCGTGTTCGTCGAATCGGGCGTGTCGCGAGAGCAGGCGGGGGAGCTGGTCGAGATCCAGCGCGAGGTGCTCGCCGCCTGCCAGGCCCGAGCGAAGATCCCGCAGCTCGAGCTGGCCGACGCGGAGGACGCCCTTACCGGCGCGCTCGAAGACCTCGGGGTCGGGGGCGCCTACCGGATCGTCGAACCGCTGGCGCAGGCCGGCGTCGACGCCGCGCGGCTGCAGCAGATCCGCGAGCTGGCGGGTCCGGCGACGGAGGCGGCCGTGCGCTGGATCGCCGCGTCGCTGCTGGCCCGCGAGCTCGCGGCGGAGCTCGCCGAGTCCACGGAACGGATGAGCAAGCTGGTGGCGGCCGTGAAGACATACGCCTACATGGACCGCGGCGGCCTCGTCGAGGTCGACGTCCAGGAGGGCATCGAGACGACGCTGACGATCCTCTCCCACAAGCTCAAGCACACCACGATCGACGTGCGCACCGAGTTCGAACCCGGGCTGCCGCGGTTCCAGGCGAACGGCGCCGAGCTCAACCAGGTCTGGACGAACCTGCTCGACAACGCCATCGACGCGCTCGGCGACTCGGGCACGATCACGGTCACCGCACACCGGGACGGGAACTGCGCGGAGGTGGAGATCGCCGACGACGGACCGGGGATCCCGCCCGACGTGCGCGAACGCATCTTCGACCCCTTCTTCACCACCAAGGAGGTCGGCCGCGGCACCGGCCTGGGCCTCGACACCGCGCGGCGGATCGTGGTCGACCGTCACCGCGGCTCGCTGAACGTGGAATCGGAGCCGGGGAGGACGGTGTTCCGCGTGCGGCTGCCGACGGACGCCACCGAGGAGTGAGCGTCGCCGGCGCGCCGGTCCGTGTCGAGGCGGTCGACGCGGCCGCAGGACGCGCGTTGCGGATGGCCGTGCTGCGCCCGCAGGAGCACCAGGGTGGGGCTATGTACCCCCTCGAGGAGGACCCTACGACGCTCCACTTCGCCGGGCTGGCGGCGGGCGGCGAGGTGCTCGCGGTCGGCAGTGTCATGCCCGAGGCCCACCCCCACCGGCCACGCCCGGGCGACTGGAGGATCAGGGGGATGGCCACGCGAGCCCAGGATCGGGGGAAGGGCCTCGGCACGAGCGTGCTCGGGGCGATCGAGGGCGCCGTGCGCGAAGCGGGCGGGGCGCGGCTGTGGTGCAACGCCCGCGTCGGTGCCGCCGCTTTCTATGCGCGCGCGGGCTTTCAGATCGAAGGCGAGGAATACGAGATCGAGGGGATCGGGCCGCACTTCCTGATGAGCCGGCCGATCGGCTGAGCAGGCAACGGGCGCCCCGGCGCCTGCACTATTGTCGGGCGATGGCGGGAATCCCGATCAACATTGCGGAACTTGTCGGGGAGACGCCGCTGGTCGAGCTGCCGTCGCTGCTCGAGAAGGGCGCTGACGGGGTGCGCCTGTTCGCCAAGCTCGAGGCCTTCAACCCCGGCGGCAGCGTCAAGGACCGAATCGGCGTGGCGATGATCGAGGCGGCCGAGGCCGAGGGACGGATCGAGCCGGGACGGACCACGATCGTCGAGGCGACCAGCGGCAACACCGGCATCGCCCTCGCCTTCGTCTGCGCCGCCAAGGGCTATGAGCTCGTGCTGACGCTGCCGCAGGGGATGAGCCGCGAGCGCGAGAGCCTGCTGCGGCTGTACGGCGCGCGCGTGGACATCACCGAGTCGCTCGGCGGGATGGGCGAGGCGGTGGCGGCGGCGCGGGCGATGGCCCGGCGCGACGACGTCTTCCTGCCCGACCAGTTCTCAAATCCCGCCAACCCCGAGGCCCACCGCCGCACCACCGGCCCGGAGATCGCGAGGGCGCTCGACGGCGAGGTCGACATACTGGTGGCCGGCGTCGGCACCGGGGGCACGATCACCGGCGTCGGCGAGCACCTGCGCGAGCACTGCAATCCGAAGCTGAGGGTGATCGCGGTCGAGCCGCAGAGCTCGGCCGTGCTCTCCGGAGGCGAGTTGGGACCCCATCGAATCCAGGGGATCGGCGCGGGGTTCGTCCCGCCCGTCCTCAACCGCGAGCTGATCGACGAGGTGATCGCGGTGTCCGACGACGATGCGATCCACACGGCTTGGCTGTGCGCGCGCAGTGTCGGACTGCTCGCGGGGATCTCCTGCGGCGCCGCCATGCACGCGGCCCTCGAGGTGGCATCGCGGCCGGAGTCCGCGGGCCGCCGGATCGTCGTCGTGATGCCCGACTCCGGCGAGCGGTACGTCTCCCAGCCGTTCTTCGCCCCCTGAGCCGCGCCGCCTCGCCCGCAAGCTCCGGAACATCTGTTGCACGCGCAAGGATCCCCGCTACGCTTCTCCCATGGCCGGTTTCAGCGCCTTCGCTCGGGTCGCCAAGGAGGTCAGGCGCGACGTCATCGCGGCGCGCGATCGAGACCCGGCGGCGCGGGGCGTCCAGCCGGCCGAGATCCTCGCCACCTGGCCCGGCATCCACGCCCTGCTCGCCTACCGCGTGGCACACGCCATGTACGTCTCCGGCGTGCCCCTGATGCCCCGCGTGATCTCGATGCTGACGCGCACCGTCACCGGGATCGAGATCCATCCGGCGGCGAACATCGGCCCGGGACTGTTCATCGACCATGGCGCCGGCGTCGTGATCGGCGAGACGGCGGACATCGGCGACAACGTCACCCTCTACCAGGGCGTGACCCTCGGCGGCACCGGCTTTCAGACCGGCAAGCGCCACCCGACCGTGCAGGACAACGTGACGATCGGCTCGGGCGCGAAGCTGCTCGGCCCGATCACGATCGGCCACGGCGCGAAGATCGGGGCCAACAGCGTGGTCATCACCGATGTGCCGCCGAACTCCACCGTCGTCGGCAACCCGGGGCATCCCGTGCGGGTGGACGGCCGCCGGCCCGAGGGGCCCGACGTCGACTGGATCCACCTGCCCGACCCGATCGCCGAGGCGCTCCAGGCCCTCTCCGGCCGGATCGCCACGCTCGAACGGATGGTGGCCGAACTCTCCGACGAGCCCCAGCCGGTCGCCGAGGTGCGCCCGCTGCGGACCGTTCGCGGTCCGAACCCCGCAGGCGGCTAGCTGTGTCATCACGGCGCTCGCGCGGCTGCCGTAGGCGCATCTATGCTCAGCGCAGATGTCTGCCAACCCGCACGCCGAGCACCTGCAGGAGCTGCTGGAGGGCCTGAACGAGCCCCAGCGGGAGGCCGTCACGCACGGGGAGGGGCCGCTGCTGATCCTGGCGGGCGCGGGCAGCGGCAAGACGCGGGTGCTGACACACCGGATCGCCTTCCTGATCTACACCGACCAGGCCCAGCCGGGCGAGATCCTGGCGATCACGTTCACGAACAAGGCCGCGAACGAGATGCGCGAGCGGGTCGAACGGTTGTTGGGGCGCTCGGCCCGCGGCATGTGGCTGATGACCTTTCACGCCGCCTGCGCCCGGATCCTCCGCGTCGAGGCGGCGCGGCTCGGCTACACCCGCCAGTTCACGATCTACGACCAGGCCGACTCGCGGCGCCTGGCCAAGCGCTCGGCCGACGCGGTCGGCGTCGATCCGAAGCGCTACACGCCGGCCGCGATCCTGAACCAGATCTCCGCGGCCAAGAACAAGCTGATCGACGCCGACGCCTACCGCCAGCAGGCCGGCTCGCCGTTTGAGGAGATGATCGCCGAGGTCTACGACATCTACGAGCGCGACCTCGTGCGGATGAACGCGATGGACTTCGACGACCTGCTCTTCCGCACGGTCAACCTGCTGGAGCTGTTCGGCGAGGTCCGAGAGCGCTACAGCGACACCTTCCGCCACGTGCTGGTCGACGAGTACCAGGACACCAACCACTCGCAGTACCGGCTGCTGCAGCTGCTCGTCGGCGGGGGTCCGCCGCCGCGGCGCGGGGGAGAGGAGCGCGGCGACCGCCCCTCCTACGCGGGCCCCGTCGGGCACCGGAACCTCGCGGTGGTGGGGGACGACGCCCAGTCGATCTACGGCTTCCGCCAGGCCGACATCAGGAACATCCTGGACTTCTCCGAGGACTTCCCCGATGCCCGCGTGGTGAAGCTCGAGCAGAACTACCGCTCGACCGAGACGATCCTGCAGGCGGCCAACTCGGTGATCGCCAACAACCGCGGACAGATCGCGAAGCGGCTGTGGAGCGACCTCGGCCAGGGTGATCAGATCCAGCTGCGGGCGATGAGCGACGAGCACGCGGAGGCCCGCTACGTGATCGGCGAGATCCAGCGCCTCATCGACGAGGGCGCATCGCGCTCGGAGATCGCCGTCCTCTACCGCACGAACGCGATGTCCCGGGTGCTCGAGGACGCGCTCGTGCGGGCGGACATCTCCTACCAGGTGATCGGCGGGACGAAGTTCTACGAGCGGGCCGAGATCAAGGACGCGATCGCCTACCTGACGCTGCTCGCGAACCCCTATGACGTGGTCAGCTTCACGCGCGTGGCGAACTCGCCGCGGCGCGGGATCGGGGCCACCTCGCTGGCGCGGATCACGAGCCACGCCACAGCGATGGACATCTCGGTGTGGGAGGCGGCGGCCTCCCCCGCGCAGGTTCCCGGCCTCGGCGCGGCCGCCGTCAAGGCGCTCGGCCGCTTCATGGCGACGATGGCCGAGCTGCGCGCGATGACGGGCGCCGAGCCGCTGGGAGGAGAAGATCAGAAGGAGGAGGGGCGGCTCGCGCAGCTCAGCGCAATGGAGGTGTCGGCTCCGCCGGAGGGCCCGGTCGAAGCCGCGCCGGTAGCCGAGCTGATGGAGGCGGTGCTCGCCCAGACGGGCTACGTCGAAGCGCTCGAAGCGGAGCGCTCGATCGAGGCGCAGGGCCGGATCGAGAACCTCGAGCAGCTCGTCGAGGTAGGCCGGGAGTTCGACGCGGCTGCCGAGGAGGACGGAACCCTGGAGCGCTTCCTGCAGGAGGTCGCGCTCGTCGCCGATGCCGACACGCGGGCCGACGACGAGGGGCTCGTGACGCTGATGACGCTGCACAACGCCAAGGGCCTGGAGTACCCGACGGTCTTCATCACCGGCCTCGAGGACGGCGTGTTCCCCCATTCGCGGGCCATCGACGAGGGCGGTCTGGAGGAGGAGCGGCGCCTCTTCTACGTCGGGGTGACCCGCGCGATGCGTCGACTCTATCTGACCTACGCGCGCCGCCGCGCCGTGTTCGGCGCCCAGAGCTACGGCCTGCCGAGCCGCTTCCTCACCGAGATCCCGGGCGACCTGCTCGAGGAGGGGGGCGATGCCGGCTTCAGCCCGGGCGCGATCGTGACCCCGTCGCTGGCCCGCGGCGGGGCGGCGGCGAGCTGGGGCTCCCCCTCGGCCGGCCGCCGCGAGCCCCGGCCGCAGGGCGAGATCCAGGCCTTCCGCCTCGGCGAGGACGTCGTGCACGCCGCCTTCGGCGACGGGGTGGTGACGGGCGTGGAGCCCGACGGGGTGATCGTGGTGCGCTTCGCGGGCGACGGGTCCGAACGCAAGCTGATGGCCGAGTACGCACCCGTCACGCGGCGCTGAGGCCGGCCGGGCTTCCGCGCCGCCAGGGCATAGCATCTGCGGTATGGCCGCCAAGCTGATCGACGGGAAGGCGATCGCCGCCCGTGTCCGCGCCGACGTCGCCGTCGAGGTGACCCGGTTCGTCGAGATCCACGGCCGGCCGCCGGGACTCGCCACGGTGCTCGTCGGCGACGATCCCGCCTCCGCCGTCTACGTGGGCGGCAAGCAGCGTGCGAGCGAGGAGGTCGGGATCGTGCCCTTCGACCGCCGCCTGCCCGCCGACGCTGAGGCCGACCGGGTGGCCGAGGAGCTCGAGGCGCTCAACGACGACCCGGCCGTCAGCGGCATCCTGCTCCAGCTCCCCCTTCCCGACCACCTCGACGGACCCTCTCTGACCGGGATGATCGTCCCGGAGAAGGACGTCGACGGGCTCACGCCGATCAACGCCGGGCTGCTGGCGCTCGGCAGCCCGGGACTCCGGCCCTGCACCCCCGCCGGCGTGATGGTGCTGCTCGAGGAGGCGGGCGTCGAGCTCGAGGGGGCGGAGGCGGTCGTGGTGGGGCGCTCGAACCTGTTCGGCAAGCCGATGGGACAGCTGCTGCTCGCCGCCAACGCGACCGTCACGACCTGTCACTCGCGCACGCGCGACCTGGCCGCGGTCTGTGCGCGGGCCGACGTCCTGATCGCCGCGATCGGCAGGCCGCGGATGATCGGCGCCGCGCACGTCAAGCCCGGCGCCGTCGTGATCGATGTCGGCATGAGCCGCCTGACGCCCGAGCAGGCGGGGAACAAGAGTGGCCTGGTGGGGGACGTCGATCAGGCAGCCGTCGCCGAGCTCGCCTCGGCGATCACGCCCGTGCCCGGCGGCGTCGGGCCGATGACGATCGCGATGCTGCTGCGCAACACGCTCCAGGCCGCCCGCTATCAGGCCGAGCTCGAGGGGGCCTGGGGAGCCGCATGAAGCTTCGCAGCGGAGAGCTGACGGCACTGGCCGGGATCGGCTGCATGATCGCGTCCCTCGTCCTGCCCTGGTACGAAACGGCGGCGGGCAACCTCGACTTCTGGGACACGTTCGGGCCGGCCGCCGTGCTGATGCTCGCCGCCCTCAGCGCCGCTCTGGCGATGGTGCTCGCGGCGCTGCTCGAGCGGGACAGCCAGGCGCTGCCGATCTCGACGGCGGTGTGGAGCGTGGTGCTCGGGCTGATCGGCACGGTCGCGGCGCTCGTGCGGGTGCTCGAGCGCCCGGAGCACGCAAGCGGCCTCTGCACGGGTGCCTGGCTCGGCCTGGCCGGCGCCGTGCTGATCCTGCTCGGCTCGTGGCTGGTGATTCGCGATGAACGCCCGTCGCGCTACCGGCCCGCGCGTCCGGCGGCGCGGCCGCGCCCCTAGAATCAGCGCCTGTGATCGACCGCGAGGAGGTCCTGCACGTCGCCCGCCTGGCCCGCCTGGCGCTGAGCGAGGACGAGATCGAGCCGATGGCCCGCGAGCTCTCGGCCGTGCTCGACCACGTCGCCACGATCGGCGAGCTCGACCTCGGCGACGTCCCACCCACCTCGCACGTGGTCGAGGTCACCGGCCGCCTGCGCCCCGACGAGCCGCGCCCCTCCTGGCCCCGCGAGGAGATGCTCGCGGCTGCCCCCGACGCAGGCGAGGACGGATTCCTCGTCCCCAGCCCGCAGGCATGATCTCGGCCGACATGCTCGAGCTCACCGCGGCCCAGGCCGCCGATCGGATCGCGGCGGGCGAGCTCTCCGCGGGCGAGCTGTTCTCCTTCTACCGCGAGCGTGCCTCCGCAGACCGCGCCGCGGGCGAGGGCGGCCTGAACTGCTTCACCTGGGTGGCTGCGGACGGGGCGGGTGCGGATATCGAGGGCCCCCTGGCCGGGGTGCCGCTGGCCGTCAAGGACCTGTTCTGCACGCGGGGCGTCCCCAGCCAGTCGGGCTCGCGGATCCTCGAGGGCTATCAGCCCCCCTACACGGCGACGGCCGTCGAGCGCCTGCAGCGCTCCGGTGCGCCGCTGCTGGCGAAGACCAACCAGGACGAGTTCGCGATGGGCTCCTCGAATGAGAACTCCGCATACGGTCCGGTCCGCAACCCGTGGGACCGCACGCGGGTGCCCGGAGGCTCCTCCGGGGGCAGCGCGGCCGCCGTCGCGGCGGGCCTTGCGCCGTGGGCGCTCGGCACTGACACCGGCGGCTCGATCCGCCAGCCTGCCGCGCTGTGCGGGATCGTCGGCATGAAACCGACCTACGGCTCGGTGTCCCGCTACGGGATGATCGCCTTCGCATCCTCCCTGGACCAGGCGGGGCCGCTGACCCGGGACGTGCGTGACGCGGCTCTGCTGCTCGGCCGGATGGTCGGCCAGGACCCCTGCGACGCGACCTCGCTGCAGTTCCCCGGCGAGATCGCCCTGCCCTCGGCCGAGCGGCTGGACGGGGTCAGGCTCGGCGTGCCCGCCGAGCTGACCGGCGAGGGCATCGAAGCGGGCGTCAAGGCTGCCTTCGGCGCGGCCCTCGAGCAGGCGATCGCGCTCGGCGCCGAGCTGGTCGAGGTCTCATTGCCGCACGCTCCGCACGCGCTGTCGGCCTACTACGTGCTGGCGCCCGCCGAGTGCTCCTCGAATCTCGCCCGCTTCGACGGCGTCCGCTACGGGCTGCGCGCCGAGGGGGCCCGCGACCTGCTCGACATGTACACCCGCAGTCGCCACGACGGCTTCGGCCCGGAGGTCAAGCGTCGGGTGATGCTCGGCACCTACGCGCTCTCCTCCGGCTACTACGACGCCTACTACGGCCGCGCCCAGCGCGTCCGCACGAAGATCGCCCAGGACTTCGCCGCCGCCTTCGAGCGGGTCGACTACATCGTCGCGCCGACCTCGCCCACGGTCGCCTTCTCGCTCGGCGAGAAGACCGGCGACCCGCTGGCCATGTACCTGAACGACTTCTGCACGGTGCCGATGTCGCTGGCGGGGATCCCGGCGATCTCGATCCCCTGCGGGCTGAGCGGCGGCCTGCCGGTCGGGCTGCAGCTGGCGGGCGCGGCCTTCAGCGAGAACGGCCTGCTCGAGGCGGCCCATGCGCTCGAGCTGGCCCTCGCTTTCGACGGGAGCGGGGCCCGTGTCTGAGCAGGGCGCCCTGGAGGCCGTGATCGGCCTGGAGATCCACATCCAGCTGGCCACCGCCACGAAGATGTTCTGCAGCTGCGCCCTGTCCTTCGGGGAGCCGCCCAACACCCACACCTGCCCCGTCTGCCTGGGCCTGCCCGGAAGCCTCCCGGTGGCCAACGCGCGGGCCGTGCACTTCGGCCTGATGATCGGGCTCGCGGTCGGCTCCGAGCTCGCGCCCCGCTCGATCTTCCACCGCAAGAACTACTTCTATCCGGACCTGCCCAAGGGCTACCAGATCTCCCAGTACGACGAGCCCCTGTGCCGCGGCGGGCAGCTCGGCGAGGTGCGCATCCACCGCGTTCACCTTGAGGAGGACGCCGCGAAGCTCACGCACGTCGGCGCCAGCGGCCGGATCCACGGCTCGGACGCGAGCATCGTCGACTTCAACCGCGGCGGCACCCCGCTCGCCGAGATCGTCACCGAGCCCGACCTGCGCTCGGCCGAGCAGGCCGGCGAGTGGCTGAAGCTGCTGCGCACGACGATGCGCCGCCTCGGCGTGAGCGATGTGAACATGGAGGAGGGCTCGCTGCGCTGCGACGCCAACATCTCGCTGCGGCCGTCAGGAAGCGAGGAGCTGGGCGTGAAGACGGAGCTGAAGAACATGAACTCCTTCCGCTTCATCGAACGGGGCATCCGCGCCGAGGTCGCCCGCCAGGCGAAGATCATCGAAGGGGGCGGCGCGGTCATCCAGGAGACGCTGCACTTCGATCCGGCCTCAGGCGCGATCACCTCACTGCGCTCCAAGGAGGAGGCCCACGACTACCGCTACTTCCCCGAGCCGGACCTCGTGCCGGTGGCGATCGACGAGCAGATGCTCCAGGCGGCCCGGGCGGACATGTCCGAGCTGCCCGCCGAGCGCTCCGCCCGCCTGGAACGCGAGGCAGGCCTGGCCGCCGACAGCGCCCAGCTGCTGGCCTTCCGGGGCGAGCTCGGCGACTACTTCGAGGCGGCTCTCGCCGCCGGCGCCGAGCCGGCGCCGCCGCCCCAGCAGCTCGCCAACTGGCTCACGACCGAGCTGCTCGGCAGGCTCGGCGAGATCGACGACCCCGCGCAGTCGCGCGTCACGCCCGGCGCGCTCGGGTCGCTCGTCGGGCTCGTCGCGGCCAAGCAGGTCACCGTCGGCGCGGGACGCACCGTGCTCGAGCGCCTCATCGCCGAGGGGGGCGAGCCGCAGGCGATCGTCGAGCGCGAGGGCCTCGCGGCGATGGACGGGGGGGACGAGCTGGCGGCGATCGTCGCCGCGGCGCTCGAGGCCAACCCGGACGCCGCCCAGCGGGTCCGGGAAGGAAACGCCAAGGCGATCGGGCCGATCGTCGGCCAGGTGATGCGCGAGACCAAGGGACGTGCCGACGGCACCGAGGTCTCGCGGCTGGTCAACGAGCAGCTCGGAGTCTGAAGGCGGGTTTCGAGGTCGGGCAGGAGCCCAACGCATCCCCCACAGGGGCCCCGGCCACATTTTGGACTTCCGTCGAATGGAATCGGGGCGCCGCGGGGCCATCATGCTGCTCATGAACCGGTCAGCAGGCCACTCCAACTCCTCGAGACTTCCTCGGCGGTTCATCCTCCTGCCCGAGGTCGAGGCGGATGCGGGACGGCACGGTCCTCGCGTTCGTCGCTATCGCCTGACAAGTGTCGGGCTGGGGGCGGGTAGACAGCGCTCCGATCACAGCGGCGCGGATATCGTGACGGCACGGACAGCCCGCGATCTGAGTCCGTTGGATCGCATGAGCTGAGCCCCTCCCATTACGACGACGCCCGCTTCCCTCGGCGGGCGTCCAGGTGTGCGGCCGGACAGGGGATTCCCTCCCTGTCCGGCCGCATTGCCGTTAACATTCAGTCATATGAACGAGTCGTCCTCACGGTCAATCGGTCGCACGGTCGTAGCCGCCCTGGTCCTGCTCGTGGTCGGCTGGCTGCTGCTCGGCGTGATCGGCCACGTGCTGTCGTTCCTCTTCAGCACGGTGCTCCTCGTCGTCGCCGTGATCGCCGTGATCTGGGCGTTGCGCGTGCTGCTCTAGGCGCGCGGGGGCCGTGGCCTACGTCATCATCGCCGTCTGCTTCGGCCTCTCGGGGGGGATAATCGCGAAGCTCAAGGGCAGCTCGTTCCTGCTCTGGTTCCTGATCTCGGGGCTGGTTCCCTTCTTCGGCCTGCTCGCGGCGATCGCCTACCGCTTCGAGCGCGACGAGTTCCGGCGCGAGTGCCCGCGCTGCGGCCGGGTGACGAAGATCTACGACGCGATCTGCTTGCGCTGCGGCGAGGAGCTCGAGTTCCCGGAGCGGCCGATCGCGCCCGAATCCTGGCAGCGCACGCCCGCCTCACCGAGCTGAGCGGCTTCGGGTTCCCTAAGCCGGATTCGGCCTGCCTAAGCCGATCGGTGGCTTATGTTGTGGCCATGAGCACCGATGCCAAGGTGGCCGTCCAGCCGGGAGACTCGCTGATCGCGCGGCTGATCCACAAGGCCGGTTTCAAGGACGAGCCGGAATTCGTGCTGCGCGTCGTGCAGCCGGCGCTCGTCGGCATGATCGACGGCACCGTCTCCTCGCTGGCGCCGATCTTCGCGGCCGCGATCGCCTCCAGCTCGCACACCGCTCTGGTGGTCGGCCTCGGCGTGGCGCTCGGCGCCGGTGTGAGCATGGGCTGGTCGGAGGCGCTGTCCGACACGGGCGAACAGACCGGCCGCGGCTCGGCCGTCGTGCGCGGCTCGATCACCGGCGGCATGACCACGCTCGGCGGGATCTTCCACACGCTGCCGTTCTTGATCTCCGACGTCCACAAGGCGCTGATCGTCGCCGGCACCGTGGTGGCGTTCGAGCTGTTCGCGATCGCCTGGGTGAGAAAACGGTTCCTGCGGGTCTCGATGCGCTCCTCGCTGCTGACGGTCACGCTGGGCGGCGCGATCACGCTCGCGATCGGCGTCGGTCTCGGCTTCTCATAGGGGGCGGTCCGTGGCCGCACAGCGCCGGACCAGCCCGGTCGAGCTGTTCTGGGACCTGGTGTTCGTGTTCGCCGTCACACAGGTCACGACGCTGCTGCGCCACGACCTCACCTGGGCCGGCCTCGGCCGGGGCCTGCTGATCCTCGCGCTGATCTGGTGGGCCTGGTCGGGATACGTCTGGGTGACCAACGCGCAGGACCCGGACGACCCCGCGATGCGGGCGGTGCTGCTGCTCGCCGCCGGTCTGATCTTCATCGCCGGGCTCGCCGTCCCGGAGGCCTTTGGCTCCGGGGGAACGCTGTTCGCGGTCACGTACGTGTGCGTGCGTCTCGCCCACCTCGGCCTGTATGCGGACGCCTCACGGCGGGGAAACGCGTCGTGGTCCGCGATCGCGGGGTTCGGCGTCACCGTGGTGATCGGCATGGCGCTGCTGATCGCCGGCTCGCTCGTCGAAGACGGCTGGCGGGTCGGGCTGTGGACGGCCGCCGCCGCGATCGACTACGCCGGCCCGGCCTGGCTGACGCGCGAGCGTCTGAGCGGGCTGCAGCGGGTCGCCGTCGAGCACTTCGCCGAGCGCTACGGCCTGTTCATCATCATCTGCCTCGGCGAGTCGATCATCGCGATCGGCTTCGGCGCTCAAGGGAGGGGGCTGGGCGCGGAGCTGATCGCCGCCGCCTCGCTGACGCTGCTGATCACGGCCGAGCTCTGGTGGACCTACTTCACTCGCTTCGCCGCCATCGCCCAGGAGAGCCTGCTCACCTCCCGCGATCCCGTGCTGGCGGCGGCCGACGGCTACAGCTACCTGCACCTGCTGCTGGTGGCCGGCGTGATCATCTTCGCCGTCGGCGCGCGCGAAGAGGTGGCACACGCGGCGCCGCTGGGCGACCCGGCGCGGCTGGCCCTGTGCGGCGGCGTCGCCCTCTACCTGCTCGGCGGCGTCGCGTTCAGGTTGCGGATGGTCGGAACCGTGGGCTGGCTGAAGATCGCCGTCGCCCTGGGCTGCCTGCTCGTCTACGCCGCCACCTCCTCCGCGGCCGCCTGGGTGCCGGCCGCCTCGCTGGCCGCCCTGCTCGGCGCGCTGGTTCTCTCGGAGCAGATCCGCGAGCCCTCGCCGGCGGCCGCGGAGCGGGCCCGAACCGACGCCTCACAGGCCTAGGAATCCGGCATTTGGCCCCGAAAGCCGCTGGTAGACTTGTCTGCCCAAGCGGGGACGCTCCCCGCAGTTTGTCGTTCTGGACCAGGTGAAAGGAGGTCGGTGAGATGCGCGCAGTCGATGCGTTGATGGAATGTCTGAAGGCGGAGGGCGTGGACGTCGTCTTCGGCCTCCCCGGTGGTGCGAACCTGCCGACCTACGACGCCCTCGTGAACGGCGGCATCCGCCACATCCTCGTCCGCCACGAGGCCGGCGGCGGCCATGCCGCCGAGGGTTACGCCAAGGCCACGGGCAAGGTCGGCGTCGCCTTCGCGACCAGCGGCCCCGGCGCGACGAACCTGATCACGCCGATCACCGACGCGATGATGGACTCGGTCCCCTGCGTGTTCGTGACCGGTCAGGTGCGGACGGAGCTGCTCGGCACCGACGGCTTCCAGGAGGCGGACACGATCGGCATCACGATGCCGATCGTCAAGCACTCGGTGATGATCCAGAGCCCCCAGGAACTGCCGCGGGCGATCCACGAGGCCTTCCACATCGCCCGCACCGGCCGTCCCGGACCCGTGCTCGTGGACATCCCGATGGACCTGTCCCGCGCCGAGATCGACTACGAGCCCGTCTCCGATGTGCGCCTGCCCGGCTACCAGCCCCGTGTCGAGGGCAACCAGAAGCAGATCCGCCAGGCCGCCAAGGCGCTCGCCGCCGCGCAGCGACCCGTGATCTATGCGGGCGGCGGCGTCATCAACGCGGAAGGCTCCGAGGAGCTGATCGAGTTCGTCCGCTGCGATCGCTTCCCGATCACCTGCACGCTGATGGGTCTCGGCGCCTACCCGGCGCCCGACCCGCAGTGGCTCGGCATGCTCGGCATGCACGGCACCCGGGCGGCGAACTACGCGATGGATGAGGCCGACCTGATCTGCGCCGTCGGCGCGCGCTTCGACGACCGCATCACGGGCAAGCTCTCCGAGTTCGCCCCGCGGGCCAAGTTCATCCACATCGATGTCGACCCGGCCGAGATCTCAAAGAACGTGCCCGCCCACATCCCGATCGTGGGCGACGCCAAGCACGTGCTGGCGAAGCTCGTCGTCGAGTACCGCGCGATCGGCGCCGACCCCGGTCGCCTCGAGGCGTGGTGGAGCCGCATCGAAGGCTGGAAAGCGAAGTACCCGCTGGCCTACGAGGACTCGACCGACAGCGAGATCAAGCCGCAGTTCCTGATCCGCGCGCTGTGGGAGGCCACCCAGGGCCAGGCGATCCTCACCAGCGACGTCGGACAGCATCAGATGTGGGCCGCCCAGCACTACGACTTCCCGGCGCCGAGGCGCTGGGTCAACTCGGGCGGCCTCGGCACGATGGGCTTCGGGCTGCCCGCGGCGATGGGCGCGGCCGTCGGCTGCCCCGATCAGCTCGTCTGCTGCATCGCCGGGGACGGCTCGGTGCAGATGAACGCCCAGGAGCTCGCCACCTGCGCGCAGAACGGCATCCCGATCAAGGTGTTCATCATGAACAACGGCTACCTGGGCATGGTCCGGCAGTGGCAGGAGCTGTTCTGGGACGGCAAATACAGCCAGGTCGACATGGGCGAGTTCCCCGACTTCGTGAAGCTCGCCGAGGCCTACGGCGTCACGGGGCTGCGCTTCTCCGACAAGACGACGCTCGTCGAGGACATCAAGCGGGCGATCGCGATCGACGGGCCGGTGCTGGTCGACGTCCGCGTCACCCGCGAGGAGAACACCTATCCGATGATCCCGGCCGGGCACGCAGCCCGCGAGATGGTGGGGTGAGCCCGGTGATGGGAGAACCCGGTACCAAGGAGCCCCTCAGCCTCGAGGAGCTCGAGGCCGCCACGAACCTGCGCACGGGACGCAAGCACGTGCTCTCGATCCTGGTCGAAAACAAGTCGGGTGTGCTGACGCGCATCGCCGGGCTGTTCGCGCGACGGGGGTTCAACATCGACACCCTCACGGTCGGCCCGACCGAGGACGAGGAGATCTCGCGCGTCACGCTGACCGTCGACGGCGCGCTGCACCCGATCGATCAGGTCACCAAGCAGCTGCACAAGCTCGTCAACGTGCTCAAGATCAGGGACCTCGAGCCGGGCGACACGGTCGCGCGCGAGCTGGCCCTGTTCAAGGTCACGGCCGACGGCACCCAGCGCGGCGAGCTGATGCAGATCGCCGAGATCTTCCGCGGCAAGGTCGTCGACGTGACCAAGCGGGCGATCATCATCGAGGTGACGGGCACGACGGACAAGATCGAGGCCTTCGAGACGATGGTCCGGCCGTTCGGGCTGATCGAGATGATGAGGACCGGCGAGATCGCGATCTCGCGCGGGCGGACCGAGACCTGATCGCTTGAGAACGGCCGCCGCCGCAGACTCTCCCTTCGCGTTGCAGGACGCGGAGCGTGAGCGTCTCGCGGGCCGGCTCGCCGCGGCGCTCACCGCCGCCCGCTCGAGCGGCCGTGGGCAGCTCGCGGCGATCACCGTCGAGCTGCCCGGGGATGTCGACCCGGCGGCCGTCGCCTGCGCCTCACGGCGCCACGGCGAGGCCTGGTTCGCCTTCGAGCAACCCGACCGCGGCTCACGGGCGCTGGCCGCGCTGGGCGAGGCGGTGGAGCTGCGCGCGAACGGGCCGTCACGGTTCACCGCGCTCGCCTCACGCTGGCGCGAGCTCGCCTCCGCCGCCTTCGCCGACCCGTTCGACGGTACCCACGCGGCCGGCCCGGTAGCCGTAGGAGGCCTCAGCTTCGCGCCCGACGGCGGCCGCGCCCCCCACTGGCGGGACTTCGGCGCCGCGAGCCTGATCGTGCCGGAGCTGAGCCTCGCCCGCAGCGAGCGGCGCGGCCAGCCGGCCGTGTCGATGACGCTCAGCGCGCTCGTCCAGCCCGACGACGACCCTGCGCAGCGCCTGGAGGGCCTGCTGGCGCGTTTGGCGGGGGTCCGCGCGGAGGCGCTGCCGCTGCTCGACCCGGCGCCCACGGGCCGCTTCGAGGTGATCAGCGCGATGCCCCCTGAGCACTACGAGCAGGCTGTCGCCCGCGCCGTCGAGCTGATCCGCGGGGGGCGCATGCGCAAGATCGTGCTGGCCCGGGAGGTGCAGGTGCACGCGCCCCGCCCCTATGACCCGGGCGCGATCTTCGGTGTGCTGCGGCGGGAGTTCCCGTCCTGCTTCGTGTTCTGCGCCGGGCGCGGCGAGTCGACGCTGATCGCGGCCAGCCCGGAGCTGCTGCTGCGCCGGGAGGGTCAGCGGGTGTCGACGCTCGCGCTGGCCGCATCCTCGCGGCGCAGTGCCGACCCGGCGGTCGACGCGCACCTCGGCGAGCAGCTGCTGCAGGACCCGAGCTACCGGGAAGAGCATGCGATCGTCGCGCGCCGGATCGAACGGATGCTGCGGCCCCATTCGGTCTGGGTGACCGCCGCGCCGGAGCCGGAGCTCGCGCGGATCGCCAACATCCAGCACCTCGCCACGCCGATCCGCGCCCAGCTCGCGGCGCCGATCGAGGCCTTGGAGCTGGCCGGTCTGATGCACCCGACCCCCGCTGTCGGCGGTGAGCCGCTGTCCGCCGCCGCTCCCCTGATCCCGGCCCTCGAGGGGCTCGACCGGGGCTGGTATCTCGGACCCGTCGGATGGACGGACGCGGCCGGCGACGGCGAGTACTGCGTTGCGCTGCGCTGTGCGCTGCTGAGCGGGAAGGTGGCCCGCTGCTATGCGGGCGGCGGGATCGTGCGCGACTCGGTGCCCGAGCGCGAGCTGGCCGAGACCGAGGTCAAGCTGGCGGCGCTGCTCCCGCTGCTCGCCGGCTGAAGGCCGCGCCCACCGCCTCGGAGACCCCGGCGTGAAGCCGCACGTTGGCCTCGCGCGCGCTCGGCACGTGCACGATCGAGGAGCCGGGGGCGGCGAGCGCGCGCTCGAGTGCCGCGCGGAAGCCGGGCAGATCGTCAACCCGCTCGTGGCGGAGCCCGTAGAGGGCGGCCGCGCGGGCGAAATCGAGCCCGGTAGGGGTCGCGATGTGGCGCGTGTACAGGTCCTCTCCGGCATCGGCACCCGGCTCTGCACGGCGCGCCATCGCCGAGCGGGACACGGCCAGGAAGTCGAAGATGCCGCCACCGCCGTTGTCGAGCAGGACGATCGTCAGCTCGAGGCCCAGGCGAGGTGCCGCCAGGAGTCCGCCGAGGTCGTGGGCGAGGGCCACGTCGCCGGTCAGCAGCAGGACCGGTCCCTCGCTCGCCGCGGCCGCGCCGAAGGCGCTCGAGACGATCCCGTCGATGCCGTTGGCGCCGCGGTTGCAGAGCACCCGGGGCGGGTCCGGGCGGGCCGGCCAGAAGGTCTCGATGTCGCGCACCGGCATCGAGGAGGCGACGAACAGGGTCGCGGCGGCCGGCAGCAGCGCGCCCAGCTCGGCGGCTACGCCCGGCTCGCTCAGCCCGGCCGGCCCGATCACGCCGCCGATCGCCTCCGCCGCGAGCTCATCCGCCGCCCGCCACTGCTCGAGCCAGTCCGGGTCATCGGCCTCGACCACCTCCGCGAGCTGCTCGCAGGCCCGCGCGGGGTCGATCGCGAGGCTCGCCGAGAGCGTGCTCGCGGGATCCTGCCAGGCGCCCTCGGGGTCCAGTGCGACCTGCCGGGTCCCGTCCAGCGAGGCCAGCCATTCGCGCAGGGCCCTGGACACGGGCAGGTCGCCCACGCGCAGGACGAAGTCGGGCGGGCTCGCGGCCAGCGCCTGTGGATGGCGCAGGATCGCGTCGTAGTGCGCGATCGCCGCGGCGCCGCGCCGAGCCCCGGACAGGGGATCGGCCAGCAGCGGCCATCGGGCCGCCTCCGCCAGCGCCGCGGCCGCCGGGCCGAGCGGCGGTTCGCGCTCTCTGCGGCCGGCGACGATCAGGCCGCGACGGGAGGCCCCCGCGAGCTCGCGCAGCGCACCGATGTCCACGCGCTCTGCCGACACCCCCTGCCGGCGGACGAACGGCCCGCCGTCGGGCCGGCCGCTCTCGTCCGCGGGCGGCTCCTGCTCGCCCACCAGGGGCTCCCGCAGGGGGAAGTTCAGATGGACCGCCCCCGGGGCTCCTTCCAGCGCGGTCGCGTAGGCGCGGCAGGCCAGCGTTCGGATCCAGCGCAGCTGCTCTGGACCGGCCGCCGGCGGCAGCTCGACCTCGAAGAACCACTTCGCCGCGCTCCCGTAGAGCTTCAGCTGGTCGATCGCCTGCCCGGCGCCGTTCTCGCGCAGCTCCGCCGGCCGGTCGGCGGTCAGCAGCAGCAGCGGCACGCGTGCCTCGCGCGCCTCGACCGCCGGGGCCAGCAGCTGCGCCGCCGCGGTGCCCGACGTGCAGGCAACGGCAACCGGCAGCCCGGATGCCTTCGCCATGCCGAGCGCGAAGAAGCCGGCACAGCGCTCGTCGATGTGCGAGTAGCAGCTGCAGGCGCGGCTCGCGCGCGAGCGAGAGCACCAGCGGCGCGCTGCGCGAGCCGGGCGAGGTGCAGGCCGCTCGCATCCCGCAGCGCGCCAGCTCGTCGACGAAGGCTCGGAGCAGCAGGTGGGTGTCGGTGGTGCTCGTCATAGGATGCGGCGGTGGCCGAGACCGTCGTCCTGCTGCACGGCTTCAGCGGCACCCGGCGAGCTTGGGACGGCGTCACCGCGCGCCTTCGCCCGGAACGCTACCGCCCGCTCGCGCTCGACCTCCCCGGGCACGGCACCCAGGCCGGCCACCCCTGGCCGATCGGCTTCGAGGACTGCGTGCGGCTGGTGCTCGATCAGAGCCCGGAGCGCTTCGTGCTGTGCGGCTACTCGCTCGGCGGCCGCGTGGCGCTCCACGTCGCCCTCGCGGCCCCCCGGCGCGTCTCCCGCCTGGTCCTGATCGGCGCCAACCCCGGCATCGAGGAGCCTGCCGCGCGTGCCGCCCGGCTGGCGAGCGACGAGCGCCTCGCGCGGCGCCTTGAAGCCGAGCCGTTCGAGGACTTCATCGAGAGCTGGCGCACTCAGCCGCTGTTCGCCGCCGACCCGCCGGAGGTGGGGCAGCTCGCGCGGGCCGACCAGCGCCGCAACGAGCCGCTCGCGCTGGCCGCGGCGATGAGGGGCCTCAGCACCGGCGCGATGGCTCCGCTGTGGGATCGCCTCGGGGAGGTGGCGATGCCTGTCGTGCTCGTCGCCGGGGACCGCGACGAGAAGTTCCTGGCGCTCTCCGAACGGGCCGCGGCGATGCTGCGCGAGGGCACCCTGACGGTGCTGCCCGGTGGCCATGGGCTGCCGCTCGAGAATCCTGCGGGGGTCGCCCGCGTGCTAGAGGACCTCGACCCCGAGCCCGGGGGCTGAGGGCAGCGCGATCGCGCCGTCGCGCGGCGCGCAGCGGATCCTCGATCCCCTCGAACAGGCCGAGTGTCGCCAGGCCGCAGTGCGGCAGGGGCCCCCGCGAGGCGAGCGCGGCCGCGGCCTGCAACGCGGCGGCCACGCCGAGCGGGCCGTCGAGGGTTGAGGCGAGGTAGATCTCGGCGCCCGAGGCTCGCACGAGCGCGGCGGCGGCGAGCAGCGGACCGATGCCTCCGCAGCGCGACACCTTCAGGCAGACGGCGTCGGCGACGCCCGCCGCGAGCGCGCCGGGCTCGGCGGCCGTCTCGTCGATCGCCACGCGGACGGCGACGCGCTCTCGTACCCGGCGGATCTCGGCGAGGCCGTGGCAGGGCTCCTCGACCAGCTCCAGCCCGGCCGGCGCCAGCGAGTCGATCGCCGCCACCGCCTGCTCGACGCTCCCACGCGCCGTTCGCATCGAGGCGCAGCAGCGCGTCCTGGCCGGCCGCGGCTCGCACCGCGGCGACCCGCCCGGCGTCGTCGCCGAGGCCGACCTTGACCTTCAGGCACCGGAAGCCCGCGGCCACGGCCTGCGCGGCCTGCTCGGCGGCGCCGGCCCGGTCGACGGCGGTGAGGGTCGCGTTGACGGGCACCCGCTGCGCATGGTCGTCGCTGATCAGTGCCGCGACGGGCTTTCCCGCCCGCCGTCCCGCCCGGTCCCACAGGGCCATGTCCAGTGCCGCGATCGCCTCCGGCAGATCATCGACGGCCCGGCACGCTTCGATCATCAGCGCGCCGGCCGCGGGCCCGGAGTCCTCGGCCTCGGCCGCCACCGGAAGGTAGGACTCGAGCGCGCCCCACACGCGCTCCATGTCGGGCCCTCCATAGGCCGGCAGCGGGGCCGCCTCGCCTTGGCCGGTGACACCGTCCGCGCCGCTCAGCGTGAGGATCGCCAGCTCCCGCTCGGTGACCTCACCGTAGGAGGCTCGCATCGGCTCGGCGAGCGTCAGCGTCCGGCGCGAGAGCTCGAGCCTCACGGGCTGATGCCGCCGCTGGCGAGGATCCCCGCCGAGTACAGCAGGCAGAACAGCAGCTGCAGCTGGCCCGTGCCCGCCAGGGCGCCGTTCAGCGACGGCCCGTCGACGCGCGTACGGATCACGCGCGCGAGGCGCACCGCCAGCGGCGCGGCCAGCCAGGGCAGCAGCAGCCACGCGTTCCATCGAGCCGAGCCACCACGGCAGCGGCGCCGTCACGAAGGCCGCCGTCGAGCATCGCGACGTAGAGGGCACGCGTACGCTCCCGTCCGAGCCGCACCGCGAGGGTGCGCTTGCCGGCGCGGCGGTCGGTCTCGAGGTCGCGGACGTTGTTGACCACCAGGATCGCGCTCGCCAGCAGCCCCACCGGGACGGCGCACACGAAGGCCTCCCAGGGCAGCTTCTGGACCTGCACGTAGTAGGAGCCGGTGACGGCCACGATGCCGAAGAACAGGAACACGAACAGCTCGCCCAGTCCCTCATAGCCGTACGGGCGCGGGCCCGCCCGTGTAGAGCACGCCCGCGAGGATCGACGCGGCGCCGACGGCGAGCAGCGCCCAGCCCGCGACGGCGATCAGGTAGACGCCGCAGGCCACGGCCAGCCCGAACGTCACGTAGGTGGCGATCAGCACCTGGCTGGGCGGCACCAGCCCGCCCGCCGTCACCCGGACCGGTCCGAGGCGGTCCTCGGTGTCGGCCCCACGGCGCGCGTCTGAGTAGTCGTTGGAGAGGTTGGTCCCGACCTGGATGAAGATCGCGCCGAGCAGGGCGGCGACGAACGCCAGGGGATGGAAGTCGCCGTCGCCGAGAGCCAGCGAGGTGCCCACCAGCACCGGCGCGATCGCCGCCGGCAGCGTGCGCAGTCGCGCGGCCATCACCCAGATTCGGACCGCTCCCACCAGACCGCCTAGGCGCGCTTCGGGAACCGCGAGAAGTCAGGCCTGCGCTTCTCCCGGTAGGCGTCGCGACCCTCCTGGGCCTCCTCGTTGCCGTAGAAGAGCAGGTTGGCGTCGTGGGCGAGCTGCTGGATCCCCGCGAGCCCGTCCTCGGCGGCGTTGAAGCTGGCCTTCAAGCAGGCGCAGCGCGAAGGGCGACAGGGCGAGCATCTCGCGGCACCACTGCACGGTCTCCTCCTCCAGCCGCTCGAGCGGGACGACCGTGTTGACGAGACCCATCTCGAGGGCCTCCTGCGGCCGAGTACTGGCGGCAGAGGAACCAGATCTCCTTGGCCTTCTTCGGCCCGACGAGGTTCGCCAGCAGGCCCGCGCCGAAGCCGCCGTCGAACGACCCCACCTTCGGGCCGACCTGGCCGAAGCGGGCGTTCTCGGCGGCGATCGTGAGGTCGCAGACGAGGTGCAGGACGTGGCCACCGCCGATCGCGTAGCCCGCCACCATCGCCACCACGGGCTTCGGCAGGCGGCGCATCTGGATGTGCAGGTCGGTCACGTGGAAGCGGCCCACTCCCGCCCGGCCCGCCTCGTCGTCGTCGAGGTAGCCGGAGTCGCCCCGCACGCGCTGGTCGCCACCAGAGCAGAACGCGTCGGGACCCTCGCCCGTGAGCACGATCACGCCGACCGAGGTGTCCTCGCGGGCGCGCTCGAGCGCCTCGGAGATCTCGATCACCGTTCGCGGGCGGAAGGCGTTTCGCACCTCGGGGCGGGCGATCGTGATCTTCGCGATGCCCGCGTCGGGGCCCGTCGAGAGCTCGTAGCGGATGTCGGTGTAGCTCGCCCGGCCCGGCGAGGAAGCGGGTGCTCATCGCGCGAAGGCTAGCCTGTGGCCATGCAGATCGAGGCATGGCTGGCCCGGGCCGCCGCGCGGGCGCCAGAGCGAATCGCCCTCGAGACGCCGGCCGGGAGCTGGAGCTACGCCGAGCTCTACGACGCGGCGCGGGCCGGCGCCGCGGAGCTCGCGGCCCGCGGCGCGGTTCCCGGCGAGCGTGTCGCGATCGCGCTCGCGCCGGGCCTCGGCTTCGCCCAGGCGCTCCACGCCTGCCTGCTGCTGGGTGCCGTGGCCGTGCCGGTCGACCTGCGCCTGTCGGCCGCCGAGCAGGAGCGGATCGCCGCGGGCGCGAGCGTGCTCGTCGATCAGCCGCTGTGGGCGCACGAGGCGAGCGGGACGGCTTCGGCAGCTCCCCGCCACGAGCTCGAGGCGATCGCGATGATCGTCCACACCTCGGGCACCACCTCGGCGCCGCGGCCGGTGCAGCTCACCTACGGGAACATCCTCTGGAGCGCACTCGGCTCGGGCGCGGCGCTGGGCGTCGACCCCGGAGAGCGCTGGCTGTGCGCGATGCCGCTCTCGCACGTCGGCGGCCTGTCGATCCTGCTGCGCTCGGCGATCTACGCGACCACGGCCGTGGTCCACGAGCGCTTCGAGACCGAGCCGGTCCTGGCGGCGCTGCGCGAGGGTTCTGTCACGCTCGTCAGCCTCGTCGCGACGACGCTCGGACGGCTGCTGGACGCGGGCCTCGAGCGCCCGCCCGCCCTGCGCTGCGCGCTGACAGGCGGCGGCCCGGTACCCCGGCATCTGGTGGAGGGGCGAATCGGCGGGGCGTGGGAGTGTCGCTCACCTACGGCCTCACGGAGGCCTGCTCGCAGGTGACGACGACCCCCGCAGCCGAGGCGAGGGCGGGCACAGCGACGGCCGGGCCGCCGCTGTTCTGCACCCGGGTGCGGGTCGCCGCGGACGGCGAGATCCTCCTCGCCGGGCCGACCGTCGCGCCCTCGGCGGCGCTGGTGATGAGCGATGGGGTGGGCTGGCTCGCGACGGGCGACCTCGGCGAGCTCGACGAGCGGGGGCGTCTGCAGGTGCTGGGACGCAAGGCGGACACGATCGTCAGCGGCGGCGAGAACGTCGCGCCCGCCGAGGTCGAGGCGGTGATCGAAGCGCATCCGGACGTCCTCGAGGCGGCGGTCGTGGGACGCGCGGACGAGCAGTGGGGAGAGGCGGTGACGGCGTGGATCGTGAGCGCGGCCAGGAGCCGAGCTCGACGAGGCCGGGCTGCTCGAGCACTGCCGCCGCACGCTCGCCCCCTACAAGGTTCCCAAGCGGCTGGTCGGCGACCGAGCGGCCGCTGCCGCGGACGGCCTCGGGCAAGCTGCTGCGCCGGGAGCTGGCATGAGCTTCGACGCGGACGCCTACCGCGCGAGCAGCCTCAGCGGCTGGGAGGAGGCCTCCGCCGGCTGGATCCGCCACCAGGGACCGATGCGCGAGTGGAGCGCGGACGTCTCGCACGCGATGATCGCGGCGGTCGATCCACAGCCCGGCGAGCGCGTGCTCGAGCTGGCCGGCGGGATCGGCGAGACCGGGATGCTCGCGGCGGAGCTCGTCGCGCCCGTGGGCGGGGTCGTGATCTCCGACCAGGCCGAGGGGATGCTCGAGGGGGCCCGCGCCCGGGCCGCCGAGCTCGGGATCGAAGAACGTCGAGTTCAAGGTCCTGAACGCCGAATGGATCGACCTGCCGCTGGCGAGCGTGGACATCGTGCTCTGCCGCTACGGCTACATGCTGATGGCCGACCCCGCGGCAGCGCTCGGCGAGACCCGGCGCGTGCTGCGGCCCGGCGGGCGCGCCGGGCTGGCGGTCTGGGACGCGATCGAGGAGAACCCCTGGGCGGGACTGCCCGCGGCCGTAGCTGCGCGAGCACGGCATGACCCCCCAGGCGGCATCGCCAGCGGTCCGGCCGGGCCCGGGCCGTTCGCGCTCGGCAGCGAGCAGCTGCTGCGCGGGCTGCTCGAGGAGGCCGGCTTCACCGAGATCGACATCCGCCCCGTCGAGATGCTCCGCCACCACGCGAGCTTCGAGGAGTTCTGGGAGCTGACGCTCGACCTCTCGCGGAGCTTTCACGATGCCGTGCTCTCGCGCCCGGACACGGAGATCGGCGAGATCCGCGAGGCGCTGTCGGCCCGGCTCGCCCCCTACACCGGCGACGGGCGGCGCGCTCGCGCTGCCCGGCCGGACGCTCGTCGCGCGGGCCGAGGCCTGATCGCCCGCGCCGGTCGGATAGCCTGCCGCGCAATGATCTACGACGACGACGCAGACCTCAGCCTCCTCGACGGCAAGACCGTCGCCATCATCGGCTACGGCTCGCAGGGCCACGCCCACGCGCTCAACCTCAAGGACTCCGGCGTCGACGTCGTCGTCGGGCTGCGTCCCGACTCGGCCTCCGTCGCGCAGGCGCCGCGAGCAGGGCCTCGAGGTGCTGCCGGTCGTCGAGGCCGCCAGCCGCGGCGACCTCGTGATGATCCTGCTGCCCGACGAGCTCCACCGACAGGTCTGGGAGGAGGAGATCCGCGACGGCATCGCCGAGGGCAACATGATCCTCTTCGGCCACGGCTTCTCGATCCACTACAAGGAGATCGAGCCGCCCGCCGGGCGTCGACGTCGGGATGGTCGCGCCCAAGGGCCCCGGGCACCTCGTGCGCCGCCAGTTCACCGAAGGCAGCGGCGTTCCCGGCCTGATCGCCGTCGAGCAGGACGCGACGGGCAACGCACGCGCGCTGGCGCTGGCCTACGCCAAGGGCATCGGCTGCACGCGCGGCGGCGTGATCGAGACGACCTTCAAGGACGAGACCGAGACCGACCTGTTCGGCGAGCAGGCCGTGCTCTGCGGCGGCGCCTCCGAGCTGGTCCAGGCGGGCTTCGAGACGCTCGTCGACGCCGGCTATGACCCGGAGATGGCCTACTTCGAGTGCCTCCACGAGCTCAAGCTGATCGCCGACCTGATGTACGAGAAGGGCCTCGCCGGGATGCGCTTCTCGATCTCCAACACGGCCGAGTACGGCGACTACACGCGCGGCAAGCGCGTGATCACCGACGAGACGCGCGCGAGCATGCGCCAGATCCTCAAGGAGATCCAGGACGGCGACTTCGCGCGCGAGTGGATCGCCGAGAACCGCGCCGGCCAGGAGAACTTCAAGCGCATGCGCGCCGAGCAGGCCGACACCCAGGTCGAGCACGTCGGCAGCGAGCTGCGCTCGCACATGGACTGGATCAAGCCCTCCTTCTAGCGCGCGGCGGAGCGCAGATGCTCGCCTACGTCTTCTGGCACCGCCCCGCGACCGAGAGTCGCGGCGGAGGACTACGAGCAGGCGCTGCTGCAGCTTCCACCGCTCGCTCGCGCACCGGCCGCCGCCGGGCTGCTCGGCCTCGGCACGCTGCGGGCGGCGGAGCTGCCGTGGCTTCCCGACTCGGCGGGCGAGGCCGCGGGCGGCTACGAGGACTGGTACCTGATCGAGAGCTGGAGCGCCGTCGGCGTGCTCGAGATGGCGGCCGTCTCGCCCGGGCACGAGGGCGCCCACCACGAGGCCGCCCGCCGGGCGGGCAGCGGGGCGGGGGCGATCTACAAGCTGATCGAGGGGAAGGCGAGCCCGGCCGACGCGCGCCTGGCGGTGTGGGTCACCCGCCCCGGCGGGCAGGGCGAGTCCGACGATCGCCGACCTGCTCGACGACGGCGTGGGGCCCGAGGCCGGCGCGCTGTGGCAGCGCTCGCTGGTGCTCGGCCCGGCACCCGAGTTCTGCCTGCTTCACACCTCCGCCGAGCTGCCGCCGGAGACCGGCGTCTCCCCGTCGCGGCTGCCCGCCGGCTGGCGCGCGAGAGCCGCGGCTCGCGAGCGCGCTCGTGGGATGAGCGCGCCGGTCGGCGCTGGCCATGACGCCTTCGCTACACTCGCCCCGTCGTCGCGACTGGCGCTCGGGTGGAGTCAACCACCGGGAAGCGACGACGCACCGCCGCCGCGCGCCTGGGCACCTTCACAGCACTGACCAACCCCGAGGTCCGAAGGAGCGAGGAGCCCACATGACGACGAGCCCTCTCACCGAGAACGAGCTGCTGATTCCCGACGCAGCTGAAGCCCGCCGACGGGCGCTTCGGCTGCGGCCCCTCGAAGGTCAGGCCCGAGGCGCTCGCGCGCCTGGCCTCCGAGGGCGCGGCGGTGATGGGCACCTCGCACCGCCAGAAGCCGGTGAAGTCGCTGGTCGGCCGGCTGCGCGCCGGCCTCGCGCGAGCTGTTCTCGCTCCCCGAGGGCTACGAGGTGGCGCTCGGCAACGGCGGCGCGACGGCCTTCTGGGACGCGGCGGCCTTCGGCCTGATCCGCGAGCGCTCGCTGCACCTCACCTACGGCGAGTTCTCACAGAAGTTCGCGACGGTCGCGAAGGGCGCGCCGCACCTCGGCGAGCCCGATGACGATCGCCGCCGACCCGGGCGCCGCGCCCGACCCGGCAAGCGCCGGGGTGGCGGCGGCGGAGGCGGGGGCCGACCTGATCGCGTGGGCCCACAACGAGACCTCGACGGGCGTGATGGTCCCGGTGCGTGCGCCCCGAGGGCGCGGGCGAGGCGCTGATCGCGATCGACGCCACCTCCGGCGCCGGCGGGCTGCCCGTGGCGCTCGGCGACGCCGACGTCTACTACTTCGCGCCGCAGAAGGGCTTCGCCTCCGACGGCGGCCTGTGGCTGGCGCTGCTCAGCCCGGCCGCGCAGGAGCGGATCGACGAGCTGCACGGCTCGGGCCGCTGGATCCCCGAGTTCCTGTCGCTGCACACGGCGCTCGAGAACTCGGTCAAGGACCAGACCTACAACACGCCCGCGGTGGCGACGCTGTTCCTGATGGCCGACCAGGTCGAGTGGATGCTCGGACTCGGCGGCCTCGACGGCTGCGTCGCCCGCACGACGCGCCTCCTCGCAGCACCTCTACGGCTGGGCCCGAGAGCAGCGACTACGCGACGCCGTTCGTCGCCGAGCCGGCCAACCGCTCGCTGGTCGTCGGGACGATCGACTTCGACGAGGCGGTCGACGCCGCGGCGGTCGCCGCGACGCTGCGCGCCAACGGGATCGTCGACGTCGAGCCCTACCGCAAGCTCGGCCGCAACCAGCTGCGGATCGGCATGTTCCCGGCGATCGAGACCGCGGACGTGCAGGCGCTGACCGCCTGCATCGACTGGGTCGTGGAGAGGATCGGCCGATGAGCGAGCGCGCGAAGGTTCTCGTCAAGGAGAAGATCGGCGACTCGGGGGTGAAGCTGCTCGAAGAGCACTTCGACGTCGACCTCGGCGTCGACTGGGACGACGAGCAGCTGGCCGAGAGGATCGGCGAGTACGACGGCATCCTGATCCGCTCGGCGACGAAGATGACGGCCGAGCTGATCGGCCGCGCCGACCGGCTGCGGGTGATCGGCCGCGCGGGCGTCGGCGTCGACAACGTCGACGTGCCCGCCGCGACCAAGCGCGGGATCGTCGTCGCCAACGCCCCCGAGTCGAACGTCGTCACCGCCGCCGAGCACACGATGGCGCTGCTGCTCGCGCTGGCGCGCAACATCCCCCGGGCGCACATGTCGCTGACGAGCGGCAAGTGGGAGCGCTCGAAGTTCTCGGGCGTCGAGCTGTATGAGAAGACGCTCGGCGTGCTCGGCTTCGGGCGCATCGGCCAGCTCGTCGCGCACCGCGCGCGGGGCTTCGGCATGCGTGTGATCGCGTTCGACCCGTTCGTCAGCGCCGAGCGCTACCGCGAGCTCGGCGCGGAGAAGGCCGAGCGCCCCGAGGACATCTACGCGCAGGCCGACTTCATCACGTCCACCTGCCCAAGACGCCGGACACCGAAGGGTTCCTGAACGATGCGGCCTTCGCCGAGATGCGCGACGGCGTGCGCGTGCTGAACGTCGCCCGCGGCGGGCTGATCGACGAAGCCGCGCTCGCCCGCGCGCTCGACTCGGGCAAGGTCGCAGGCGCGGCGCTCGACGTGTTCCCCACCGAGCCGATGACCGAGAACCCGCTGTTCGGGCGCGACGACGTCGTCGTCACGCCGCATCTCGGGGCCTCGACGGCCGAGGCGACCGACCGCGCGGGCTACCAATCGGCCGAGCAGGTCGTCGCCGCGCTCGACGGCGGTGTCGTCTCGACCGCCGTCAACATCCCCGCGATCGCCGCCGAGGACATGGAGGTGCTGGGCCCGTTCCTGCCGCTGGCCACGCAACTCGGCCGGCTCGCGATGAGCATCGCCGAGGGCAGCTCGGTCGAGCGGATCGAGGCGGCCTTCTTCGGGCGCATCGCCGAGTTCGACACGCGGCTGCTGGGGCTGGCCGTGATCGTGGGTGCGCTGCAGGGGCGCACGGAGGAGCAGGTCAACCTCGTCAACGCCCCGACGATGGCCAGCCAGCGCGGGATCGTCTTCGAGGAGAAGGCGGTCTCCGAGGCCGAGGACTTCAACGAGCTGATCCGGGTGACGGTCGTCGCCGGCGATGAGCGCGTGGCGGTGGCCGGCACCGGGATCGGGCCCCACCAGGCGCCCCACCTGGTCGAGGTCCAGGGGCGGCGCCTGACGATCGAGCTCGAGCGCCACGTGACCGTCTTCCGATACGACGACCTGCCCGGGATGATCGGCCGGGTGGGCACGATCTTCGGCGCACACGGGATCAACATCTCATCGGCGGCCGTCGGCCACACGCCCAACGGCGCGCAGGGCGCCGAGCACCGTCGCGCGGCGATGGTGGTTACGACGGACGCCCCCGTCGGTAACGAGGTGGTCAAGGAGATCGTCGCCTCGGAGGGATTCGTCGACGGCTGGTCGGTGGACCTCGGCTAGGTCACGAGCCGCCCCGGCCGTCGTGTGGCCGGCGTCACATACGGAGGGCGCGACGTTCGGTTAGCCTCACCTCCGCGATGCGAGCGGTTGTCATCACCAAGCACGGGGGCCCAGGGGTGCTGGAGGTGCAGGAGCGCCCCGACCCGCCGCTCGGCCCGGGGGAGGTCCGCATCGAGGTGGCGGCCGCCGGCATCAACTTCGCCGACGTGATGGCGCGTATGGGGCTGTATGCAGACGCACCGAAGACACCCTGCGTTGTCGGCTACGAGGTCGCCGGCACGATCCTTGAGCTGGGGGAGGGGGTCGCGGCCTCGCACCCGGCGCTTTCGCCCGGTCAGCGCGTGCTCGCAGGCACTCAGTTCGGCGGCTACGCCTCGCAGGTCGTGGTGCCCGCGGGTGACGTGGTGGCGCTACCCGAGCAGCTCAGCTTCGAGCAGGGCGCGGCGATCCCCGTCAACTATGCGACCGCTTGGGCGGGCCTGAACGCCTATGGACTGCTTCAGCCGGGACAGCGCGTGCTCGTCCACTCCGCCGGCGGCGGTGTCGGCATCGCCGCGACGCAGATCGCCAAGCATGCCGGCGCCGAGGTCTTCGGGACGGCCTCGCCGGGCAAGCACGAGCGCTGCCTGGAACTGGGCGTGGACCGTGCCCTGGACTACACGAAAGCCGGATGGGAGCAGGGGATCGGCAAGTTCGACGTGGTCCTCGACGCGGTCGGCGGCAAGAGCTTCCGCACCAGCTACGAACTGCTTGCGCCCGGGGGGCGCCTGGTCGCGTTCGGAGCGTCCGCCGTCGTCTCCGGGGAGCGGAAAAACATCGCCACCGCGCTGCGCACGGTGCTGCGCATGCCGCGGTTCAACCTGATCAAGCAGATGTCCGAATCGAAGGCCGTGATCGGCCTGAACATGCTGACCCTGTGGAAGGACCACGGCACGCTGGAGCCATGGATCGGCCCGCTCTCCGGGATGCTCGCCGACGGCACGATCGCTCCCGTCGTCGCCGGCGCATTCCCCTTCGAGGACGCCGGAGAGGCGCAGACGATGATCGTCGAGCGCAGGAACGTGGGCAAGGTCGTGCTCACGCCGTGAGCTGAGCGCGCTCGAGCCGCCACGCGGCCGGTGCGCTCTGATTCCACGGCCCCGGCTCTGCCGGGGCGCGCTTTGAGTCGCCGCGGAGCTCTACGTAGAGGGCCGGGGAGTTCCTCCCGATGGGCCCGCCGCCGGGGAGAAATAGCGTGTCGGTGTGACTCGTCTACTACCCGCGCTGGGTGCCGTGCTCGGCGCCCTCGTCCTGCCCACCGCTGCCTCGGCGGGCTGGTCGGCCCCGCTCACCCTCTCGCACGCCGCGAGCAGCCCAGCCGCCGTCGCCACCGACGCTGCCGGCGAGGCAGCGGTCGCGTGGGAGACGTTCAGCTCGCTACCGCCGGCGTCGCTGAATCTCTACTGCTCGCTGCATCCCTTCAAGCGCGTCTGTTACCCGGTCGTCTCGGTGCACCTCGCGGTGCGCACGGCGAGCGGCCGGACAACGGCGCGAACGGTGTGGCGGCAACGATCAGGCGAGCTGGCCGTGTCGGTCGTGATCGCGCGCGGCCAGGTCACCCTCGCCTGGGGCGGCTACGACGTGGGCGATCCGAACGAGACCGCAAGGGAGGCGCACGGTTCCGTGCGCGGTGGCTGGTCGCGACCGCGCACGCTCGGGCACTACTACGACGTGACCTTCACGGGCGGAACGATGCCTCTCTACCCGCGGCTCGCGGTGGCTCCCGCCGGGCGCGTGCTCGCGGCTTGGAGTGCCTGCTCCTCGGTCAAGGTATGTCCCGGCGCGGCCCCCGGCGTGACCCTCGCCTGGCGCTCGCCCGCCGGGCGCTTCGGGCGATCCCACCGTGTGCTCACGGCCCCCGAAGGCAGTGTGCCGAGCTTCGACGCGGGCGGGCAGGCCTACCTCTACAGCGGCTGCAGCGGGCGGGTGCTGCTCGCCGCACCCGGCAGCCGCAGCTTCGACCGCGTCCTGACGCTCGCGCGGGGAGCGGTCCGTCAGGTGTCGCTCGGCCTGTCAGGCCGCGGCGAAGGTCTCGCCTCGTGGATCCCGACGCGCTGCTCGGTCGACCAGGCGGCCGGACCGCTACCGGGCCCCGTGCTCGCCAGCCGCCTCCTGGGCGGGAGGTTCGCCGCGCCCGGCGCGGCCACCCCCGCGGGTGCAAGCGCCGCTGCCAGCCAGTCGGTCGCCGTTCCCGGCGGGGGGATCGTGAGCTGGTACGAAGCCCTCCCGAGCGGGTTTCCATCGCTTTCCTCGGTGTCGCTCGGGACCGCCCCGTCGCTCGGCCCGGGTACCAGCGCGCTGGCGGCCGACGGCGCCGGAGACGTGCTCGCGGGCCGTCCCCGCTGGCCGGTTCCGTCCGTCGCGTTCGCGGTGCTGCCGGCGGGCGGGGGCGCGCTGCAGAGCGGACCCGGACAGGACGGTCTGGTGGCCGGCGCGCCGTTCGGGCGGGGAGCGGCGCACGCCTGGACGGAATCGGGCGGCCCGCTGCTGCTCTCGCTGTGGCGGCCCTGACCGGAGGCCTGGGATCATGCGGGGATGCCCGACTACGGACATGAGCTGCAGTTCGGGGTGTTCCTGACGCCGGACGCAGCCAGCGCCGATCGGGTGCTCGAGCTGGCGAATCTCGCCGAGGTGCTCGGCCTGGACCTGGTGACGGTCCAGGACCATCCCTACCAGGGGCGGTTCCTCGACACCTGGACGCTGCTGTCGGTGATCGCCGCGCGCACGTCGAGCATCCGCGTCGCACCCAATGTCGCGAACCTGCCGCTTCGCCAGCCCGTGGTGCTGGCGCGCAGCGTCGCCACGCTCGACATCCTCAGCGGCGGGCGGGCCGAGCTCGGACTCGGCGCCGGCGCCTTCTGGGAGGCGATCGCGGCGATCGGCGGCCCGGCGCGATCGCCCGGGGCCAGTGTCGACGCGCTGGCGGAGGCGATCGAGGTGATCCGCGCGGTGTGGCGGGCCGACGGCGGGCCGGTCAACCACGAGGGCCGCCACTATCCCGTGCGCGACGCGCACCCGGGCCCGGCGCCGCGCCATCACGTCGAAATCTGGCTCGGCGCCTACAAGCGGCGCATGCTCGCGCTCACGGGCGCTCGGGCCGACGGCTGGGTGCCGAGCATGGGCTACGCGGAACCCGATCAGCTGCCCTCGATGAGCGAGGCGATCGACCACGCGGCGCTCGACGCCGGGCGCAGCCCCGTGGAGATCCGGCGGATGTACAACATCAACGGCAGCTTCGACGCGGGCGAAGGGTTCCTGCGCGAAGCGCCCGATCAGTGGGCCCAGCAGCTGGCAACGTTGACGGCGAGGGCCGGCATCAGCACGTTCCTGCTCGCAACCGACGAGGAGCAGGCGATGAGGCGCTTCGCGACCGAGGTCGCGCCCGCGGTCCGCGTGCTCGTGCAGGACGCGCGCCAGGCCGCCGCCGAGGGCGTCGCGCCCACTGCCGGGCTCTCGCCCGAGCCGAGTGGCGCCGGCTCGCCGGCGCCGACGGGGCCCTTCACCGTGACGCCCACGCCCGACGACGGCACCCGCTACGGCGATCAGCCTGCCTGGGATGAGAGCTCGCGGCCCGCCGGCCCGCTGCCCGACCCCGCGCGCCGCTATACGCCCGAGCAGCTCGCCGCGGGCCGTCACCTGATCGACGTGCACGACGCGCTGCGCGCGGAGCTCGGCCGGCTGCGCGAGGTGCTCGAGCAGGTCGCGGCGGGGGACTCCGAGCCGGCGGCACTGCGATCGCTGTTCAACCGTATGACGATCCGCCAGAACCACTGGACGCTGGGCGCCTTCTGTGAGACCTACTGCCGTGCCGTCACCGCCCACCACACGATCGAGGACCGCAGCGTGTTTCCGCATCTCACACGATCCGACGAGCGGCTTGCCGCGGTGGTCGAGCGGCTCGGCGAGGAGCACGAGACGATCGCCGCGATGCTCGACCGTGCCGATCAGGCGCTCGTCGGGCTCGTCGCCGAAGAGCCGCGGGCGCTCGCCCGGGTGCAGCACGAGATCGACCGCATCACCGATGCGATGGGGTCCCATTTCTCCTACGAGGAGCGCGAGCTGATCGAGCCGCTGGCGAGGCTCGGCTTTTACTGAAACCCCCGACCGGCGGCGCGCCGGGACGGCGGCCCCGGTGCTAACCTGCGCCGTGAATGTCGCAGCAGTTCTCGCTTCTCGCCCTTCTCCTGCTCCCCCTCCGGGGGGAATAGCGCGTGGCGGCCGCGTAGCCGCAAACCCAAGGGAGATACCGATCAGAGATCGGCCAGCAAGCGAGATAGAGAAGGAGCACGAGCGACATGAGTAGCCACACCGATCACCAGAGCGAGCGTGACCCGGCGAACCGGGTCCTGATCTTCGATACGACGCTGCGCGACGGCGAGCAGTCACCGGGGATCTCACTGAACAAGCAGGAAAAGCTCGAGATCGCCCACCAGCTCTCCCGCTTCGGCGTCGACATCATCGAGGCGGGATTCCCGATCACCTCGCCGGGCGACTTCGAGTCCGTGCAGGCGATCGCGCGGGAGGTTGAAGGCCCCGTCATCTGCGGCCTGGCGCGGACGAGCAAGCAGGACATCGAGGCGGCGTGGAACGCCGTTCGCGACGCTCAGCGGCCGCGCATCCACACCTTCATCGCCACCAGTGACATTCACATCGAGCGCAAGCTGCAGACGACGCGCGAGGATGTCATCGGGCAGGTACGGGCGGCGGTGGCACAGGCACGCGAGTACACCGAGGACGTCGAGTTCTCGCCCGAGGACGGTTCCCGCTCGGACATCGAATACATGGCCGAGGTGATCCAGGTGGCTCTGGACGAGGGCGCCACGACGATCAACGTCCCCGACACGGTCGGGTACACGATGCCGACGGAGTACAGGGCGATGTTCGAAGCGCTCTACCGGCTCGTGCCCGACCTGCGGAAGGTCACCGTCTCGGTGCACTGCCACGACGATCTCGGGCTGGCCGTGGCCAACTCGCTGGCGGGCCTGGAAGCGGGCTGCCGTCAGGTCGAGGGGGCGATCAACGGGATCGGCGAGCGGGCCGGCAATGCGTCGCTGGAGGAGGTCGTGATGCTGCTGCGCACGCGTGAGCCCTCGCTCGGGCTGTGGACGGCACTCGAGACGACCGAGATCGCCCGCACCAGCCGCCTGGTCTCGCGGCTGACCGGCTACCCCGTGCAGCCGAACAAGGCGATTGTCGGCCGCAACGCGTTCGCGCACGAGGCCGGCATCCACCAGGACGGTGTGCTCAAGGAGCGCACCACCTACGAGATCATGGACGCGACTACTGTCGGGCTGCGCAGCAACTCGATCGTGCTCGGCAAGCACTCGGGCCGCCACGCCCTGCGGAAAGCCCTCGAGGAGATGGGCTTCGAGGTCGACGGTCAGGCCCTGAACCTCGCCTTCAAGCGCTTCAAGGAGATCGCCGACCGCAAGAAGCAGGTGACCGCGATGGACCTCGAGGCACTCGTCACCGACGAGCTGCGCGAGGACATCGCCGGCTACGCGCTCGAGTGGTTCGAGGTCGAGTCCTCCTCGCGGCGCTCCCCGCACGCGAAGGTCGGCGTCACACTGCCGGACGGAAGCTCGGTCACGGGCAGCTTCATCGGCGATGGGCCGATCGACGCCATCTTCCAGGCGATCAACGCGGCCACCGCGACCTCCCCGGTGCTGAGCGAGTTCACGATCGGCGCGGTGACCGAGGGCCAGGATGCGCTCGGCGAGGCGTCGGTCGTGCTCGAGCTCGACGGCGCCACCGGCGCCGGGCAGGGCATCTCGACCGACATCATCGACGCGGCCGGCCGGGCTTATGTGCGGGCGCTGTCCGTCGCCCGGGCACGGGCCGAGGCGCCTGACACAATCGGTCTGCCGGAGCCCACCGCCTAGCGCGCCCGAGCCCTGGCCCGCGCGGGGGTGTGTGTTCAAGCGCACACGTCCGCGCGGGAAGATCGTGGCTCGGGGGCGGTCCCTGATGGCATGCCCACCGTCACGTCCGCCCGCCCCCGGCCCGTCAACGGCGCCGGCTCGTTGCTGCGGCCCCAGGTAGCTCGCACGCGGTGGCGGGCAGCGCCTAGGCTTCTGGAGATGGCTCCCGTGACGCGCTACGCCCGCAGCGTCGACGGCACCAACATCGCGTATCACGTTGTCGGCGACGGCGACGTTGATCTCGTATTCGTGCCGACCTTCATTTCGAACATCGAGCTGAGCTGGGAGCTACCGAAGGTCGCGACCTTCCTGGGCGGGCTGGCGGAGCGGGTGCGCCTGATCGTGTTCGACCGCCGCGGCTGCGGCGCCTCCGACGGCCCCGCGGGCTCGGCAACCCTCGAGACGCAGCTCGACGACGTGCGCGCCGTCCTGGACGCGACCGGCTCACGCCAACCCGCGCTGATGGCGCTCAACGAGGGATGCGCGCTGGCGCTGCTGTTCGCGGCCACCGACCCGAGCGTCGTCAGCGCGCTGGCGCTGATGGCTCCACAGGCGCGCCTGGTGGCCGGCAGCGGTTACGAGTGGGCGCTCTCCGAGCAGGCCCGCGAGCGGCAGATGCGGCGGGTAATCTCGCACTGGGGGAGCGACTCCCCGGAGAACCCCTGGATGTTCTTCGCCGAGGATGACCCGGAGAGCCGGAGGCTGATGGCTCGCTTCCAGCGGCTGGCCTGCGGGCCCGGTGACGCCGAGCACGCCCTGCGGATCGCCGGCCAGAGCGATGTGCGGGAGGTGCTGGGAAGCGTTCAGTGCCCGACGCTCGTGCTGCGGCGCAGCGGGGACGAGTTCATCGACTCCCGGCACGCCCGCTACGTCGCCGATCACGTTCCCGGCGCGCGGCTGCTCGAGATGCCAGGCAACGGGCCGCCGTGGATCGGCGGCCCGGAGGAAGCGGCCGAGGAGATCGCGGCGTTCATCGGGGCAGCCCCTCCGCCCGTGGCGAGCGAGCGCCTGCTTGCGACTGTGCTGTTCACCGACATCGTCGGCTCCACCGAGCGCGCCGCCGCGCTCGGCGACGGCCAGTGGCGGGAGCTGCTGCAGCGCCACGACGCAGTGGTTCACGACGCCGTCTCGCGCCACCGCGGCCGGGTGGTGAAGTCGCTGGGCGACGGCGCGCTCGCCGTCTTCGACGGGCCCAGCCGCGCGCTCGGTGCTGCGCTCGAGATCCGCGACGGCGTCGGGACGCTCGGGCTGAGCGTGCGAGCGGGGGTGCACACCGGCGAGTGCGAGCTGATCGGCGAGGACATCGGCGGCATCGCCGTCCATATCGGCGCCCGCATCGCGGGTAGCGCCGCGCCCGAGCAGGTGCTGGCCAGTCGCACAGTGCGCGATCTCACGATCGGCTCGCAGTTCGGCCTGAGCGACGCCGGCGAGCACCGGCTGAAGGGCATCGAGGAGCCCTGGCGGCTGTTCTCGGTCGCCACGGTCCCTGCGACGCTATGAGCGGCACCGCAAGACGTTTGTCCGTGATAACGTACAACGGGTGACGATCAGCGTTACTGCGAAGGCGGCGGCCGAGTCGCCGAGCGCCGTCGACCCGGCGGCGGTGGGCGCGCGGGTCAAAGCCCTGCGCGAGTCGAGCGGCATGTCCCTGCGCGACCTCTCCGAGCGCTCGGGCGTGTCCGCGCCGATGCTCTCCCAGGTGGAGCGGGGCGAGACGAGCCCGACGCTGACAGTCGCCGCGCGCATCGCCGCGGGCCTCGAGCTGCGGCTGTCACAGCTGCTGCGCCTGGACGAGCAGGGCGCTGTGACGATCATGCGCGCGGGCCGGCGCCGTCGTGGCGGCAACCCGCGGCGGGGGCACCGCTACGAGGTGCTGACCTCGCCGCAGCCCGGCCAGCGAGCCGAGCTCTCGCGGCACACGCTCGCCCCTGGGGGCTCGACGGGCGCCCCCGACGACCCGCCGATCCACGAGCCGGGAAGCCGCGAGACCGCGCTGGTGCAGGAGGGGAGCGTCGTGCTCGTCTGCGACGGCGCCCGCCACGAGCTGCAGGAGGGTGACACGGTGACCTTCGACGCCGACCTGCCCCATCATTTCGAGAACCCGACCGCTGCCGAGGCGAGCTTTCTGGCCGTCGTCTCGGCGGGACTCAGGAGGAGCTAGATGCCGCAGACGATGTTCGACAAGATCTGGGAAGCCCACGAGGTGGGCGCAGCGGGGTCCGGCCTGATGTACGTCGACCTGCACCTCGTCCACGAGGTCACGAGCCCCCAGGCCTTCGACGGGCTGCGCCTCGCCGGGCGCAAGGTCCGCCGGCCCGACCGCACCTTGGCCACGGCCGACCACAACACCCCCACCGACGGCACGCCCGTCGCCGCGAGGATCAAGGACGAGCTCTCGCGCGTGCAGGTGGAAACGCTCGAGCGCAACTGCGCCGAGTTCGGGATCCCTGCCTACTCGCTCGGCTCACCCCGCCAGGGCATCGTGCACGTGATCGGACCGGAGCTCGGCGTCACCCAGCCGGGCATGACGATCGTCTGCGGGGACTCGCACACCTCGACCCACGGCGCCTTCGGCGCCCTCGCCTTCGGGATCGGCACGAGCGAGGTCGAGCACGTGCTGGCGACCCAGTGCATGGTCCAGCACAAGGCCCGCTCGATGCGCATCCTCTACGAGGGTGAGCTGGGCTTCGGCGTGAGCGCCAAGGACCTGATCCTCGGCACGCTCGGCCGCCTCGGGGTGGGCGGTATGACCGGTCATGTCGTGGAGTACGCCGGCGCGCCGATCCGGGGCCTGTCGATGGAGGGCCGCATGACCGTCTGCAACATGACCATCGAGGGCGGCGGGCGAGCCGGCATGGTGGCCCCTGACGAGACGACCTTCGAGTGGTTCACCGGCACCGAGCGGCCGGGGGCGCCCAAGGGCGCCGACCTCGAGCGGGCGATCGAGGCCTGGTCGGCGCTGCCCACCGAGGAGGGAGCCTTCTTCGACAAGGAGGTGACGATCGACGCGGGCGCGATCTCCCCGCAGGTGAGCTGGGGGACCAACCCCGGCATGGTGCGGTCGGTCACCGAGCAGATCCCCGCGCCCGAGGAGTTCGCCGCGCCGGCGGACCGCGAGGAGACCGAACGGGCCCTGCACTACATGGACCTGCAGCCGGGCACGCCGATCGAGGAGATCGCCCTCGATCGTGTGTTCATCGGCTCATGCACGAACTCCAGGATCGGCGACCTGCGCGCTGCCGCTGAGATCGTGGCGGGCCGCAAGGTCGCGCCGTCGGTCAGCGCGATGGTCGTCCCCGGCTCCCAGCAGGTTCGCGCACAGGCCGAAGCGGAGGGCCTCGACAGGGTCTTCCGCGAGGCCGGCTTCGACTGGCGCGTGGCCGGCTGCTCGATGTGCCTGGGCATGAACCCCGACATCCTCGCGCCCGGGGAGCGCTGCGCCTCCACCTCCAACCGCAACTTCGAGGGCCGCCAGGGCCGCGGCGGGCGCACGCATCTCGTCTCGCCCCAGATGGCTGCCGCGGCAGCCATCGAGGGGCATTTCGTGGACATCCGGGAGTGGTCCTGAGCGAGTCGACGGGAGCCCACTGGCAGCGAGCGGAGCTGGCCGAGGAATTCCTTGACCGGCGCCAGACGCTGCTGCCGCTGCTCGACATCCAGGAAGACCTCGTGCGGCGCCTGTTCGAACGCCACGATCACCCGGTCCATCGCTTCCTCGACCTCGGCGCCGGCGACGGCGCGATGACGGAGCTCCTGCGGTCGGTGCTGCCCGCTGCCGAGGCCGTGCTGGTGGACTTCTCCGAGCCGATGCTCGCGCGCGCCGGCCGAAGGCTCGGCCCCGACGGCTGGAGCGCCGTGCGCGGCGACCTCTCGGCGCCGACCTGGTCAGAGGGCCTGCCCGCGGGCGCATACGGCGCGGCCGTGTCCTCCTATGCGATCCACCATCTCACAGCAGAGCGCAAGCGCGGCCTGTTCACAGAGGTCTACGAGCTGCTCGAGCCCGGGGCGATGTTCGTCAACATGGACGTCGTCGTGATCGCCGGCCCGCTCGCGGGGCTGTTCGACGAACAGCTCCTGGCCAACGCCGCGGGCACCGGGCACGCGGGCGCCGAGCACGCGGGCGCCGAGCCGTTCGACGACCACAGCGAAGACCGCCCGGACCCGGCCGAGGCGCAGCTCACCTGGCTGCGCGAGGCCGGCTTCGAGGACGTCGAGTTGCACTTCAAATGGGCCGAGGGCGCCATCTACGGTGGCGTCAGGCCGGAATAACCCAGGAGAGCCCAATGGACCCGATCGAGACCATCACCGGCGAGGTCAGCTTCCTCGACCGCTCCAACGTCGACACCGACCAGATCATGCCCAAGCAGTTCCTCAAGCGCGTCGAGCGCTCCGGTTTCGGCGAGTTCCTGTTCTACGACTGGGCCAAGGAGCCCGGCTGGGACCTGCCCGCCAACCCGATCCTCGTCGCCGGCGAGAACTTCGGCTGCGGCTCCTCGCGCGAGCATGCCCCGTGGGGCCTGCAGGACTACGGCTTCCAGACGATCGTGGCGCCGAGCTTCGCCGACATCTTCTACTCCAACTGCACCAAGATCGGTCTGCTGCCGGTGGTGCTCAGCGAAGAGGACTGCCGCGCCCTGGCTCATGCCGGGCACGGCCAGATCGACCTTCAGGCGCAGGAGGTCCGTTTCGAGGGCCGCGAGGTCTCCTTCGAGATCGACCACGAGATCCGCCGGCGGCTGCTCAACGGGCTCGACGACATCGGCGTGACGCTCTCCTCGGAGGGCGTGATCGCCGACTTCGAAGGCGAGCGCGATCAAGGCCCGGCGTGGGAACCCGTCCCGACAACGGCGCTGTGAGCCGGCGATGACCGTTTTCCGCCTACGAGAGATCCGCGCCCGCGAGCTGGCGGATGAGTGGGTCGCCGCCTGGAACGAGCACGACCTCGAAACGATCATGTCGATGTACGCGCCCGCGGTCGTCTTTCAGACGCCGACCATCATCGACTCGCTAGGCATCCCCGACGGCCGCGTCGAGGGCCTCGAGCAGTTGCGCGAGCACTTCGCCCGCGGCCTGCGGCGCCTGCCCGACCTGCATTTCGAGCTCGAGCAGGTGTACACGGGCGTGCACTCGATCGCGATGACCTACCGCTGGACCGACGGGACCCCCGTGTGCGAGCTGCACGAGTACGACGAGCAGGAGCGCATCGAGCGCGTGCAGGCGCTCTACCACGGCCTGTCGTGGTAGTACGGGCCTGGTAGCGTCGCCGCCCGTGGCACAGCGCATCGTCACCCTTCCCGGAGACGGGATCGGGCCGGAGATCATGGCCCCGACCATCGGGCTGCTAGAGCGCTTCGGCGACTTCGAGTTCGACGAGCGCCTGTTCGGCGGGGCATCGATCGACGCGCACGGCACGGCTCTCACCGACGAGGTGCTCGATGCCTGCCGGAGCGCCGACGCCGTGCTGCTCGCGGCCGTCGGGGGACCCAAGTGGGACACCACCGACCCCCGGGCGCCTCGCCCCGAGCAGGGCCTGCTGGGCCTGCGCAAGGGACTTGGCCTGTACGCCAACCTTCGTCCCGTCAAGCCGATCCCGGCCCTCTACGACGCCTCGCCGCTGCGCCAGGAGCGGATCGAGGGCACCGACCTGCTGGTCGTACGCGAGCTGACGGGCGGCATCTACTTCGGCGAGAAGGAGCGCACGGCCGAGTACGCGAGCGACCTCTGCGCCTACACGGTGGAGGAGATCGAGCGGATCGCCCGCGTGGCCTTCCGCTCGGCCCGATCGAGGGTCTCGAGCGTCGACAAGGCCAACGTGCTGGAGACGAGCCGGCTGTGGCGCGAGACGGTTGTGCGGGTGCACTCGCAGGAGTTCCCCAACGTCGAGCTCGAGCACGTGCTCGTGGACAACGCGGCGATGCAGCTGATCGCCGCGCCGCGCCATTTCGACGTGATCCTCACCGAGAACCTGTTCGGCGACATCCTCTCCGACGAGGCGGCGATGCTGACCGGCTCGATCGGGATGCTGCCCAGCGCTTCGCTCGGCGAGCCACGAGAGCCCGGCCTGTTCGAGCCCGTCCACGGCTCGGCTCCGGACATCGCCGGGCGGGGGATCGCCAATCCGCTCGCCATGTTCCTCTCGGCGGCGCTCCTGCTGCGCCACGGGCTCGGCTTGGAAAGCGAGGCGGCGGCTGTAGAATCGGCGGTGCAGCGCGCACTGGACGGGGGCCTGCGCACCGCCGATCTCGGCGGGGAGGACGGAACCGCGCAGGCCACTCGAGCAGTGCTCGACAACCTCGAATAGGAGCCCTGACACGTGGACCCCACCGACCTCATCTGGATGAACGGAGACTTCGTCGCCTGGGAGGACGCAAAGGTCCACGTCCTGACGCACGGACTGCACTACGGGACGGGAGTCTTCGAGGGTGTCCGCTGCTACGACACCGAGCTCGGCCCGGCGGTGTTCCGCAACGCCGAGCACGTCGAGCGCCTGCTGCGCTCGGCAGAGCTCTACTACATGCCCGTTCCCTATACCGCTGAGCAGCTCCGGTCGGCGACACTCGAGCTGGTCGCGCGCAACGGCCTTCGCTCCTGCTACATCCGCCCGATCATCTTCCGCGGCTACGGCCAGATGGGGCTGAACCCCCTCGACTGCAACGTGGACGTGTCGATCGCCTGCTGGGAGTGGGCGGCCTACCTCGGCGAGGAGGGCAAGGCGAACGGGATCCGGGCCAAGGTGTCCTCGTGGCGGCGCATCAGCCCCGACTCGCTGATCCCGCACGCCAAGGCCTCCGGGCAGTACCTCAACAGCGTGCTCGCCAAGGTCGAGTCGGTGAAGGCCGGCTATCAGGAGGCGATCCTGCTCGACGACCACGGCTACGTCTGCGAGGGCACGGGCGAGAACGTCTACGTGGTGCGGGACGGCGAGATCGTCACGCCGGGCCAGAGCAACTCGATCCTCGACGGCATCACGCGCCGCTCGGTGATCCAGATCGCCCGCGACCTCGGCTACTCGATCTGCGAACGGGACGTGGGCCGCGCCGAGCTGTATCTGGCGGATGAGGTGTTCATGTCGGGCACGGCCGCCGAGCTCGTGCCGGTGGTCGAGATCGACGATCACGCGGTGGGCGCCGGCGCTCCCGGCGAGATCACGCGGGTGCTGCAGGCCGCGTTCGACGACGCGATCCACGGGCGCAGCGAGCGCTACCGGGAGTGGCTCGACGTCGTTGCGCCGCGCGATCTCGAGACCCCCGGGGGCGACGCGAGCGCCTCGGCCGAGCGAATTACCGGCGCGACCGGCTAGGCGGCGAGTCCGCGGCCGGCCGCCCCCGCCCGAGCCGCCACGCCCACGCCTAAGCTGAAAGGACGCCATGACTGCCAAGACCGACCGCATCGAGCTCTACGACGCGACCCTTCGCGACGGCATGGGCGGCGGCGGAATGTCGCTGACCGCGCAGGAGAAGCTGCGCGTCGTGCACGCGCTCGACGAGCTCGGCGTGCAGATGATCGAGGCCGGTTTTCCCGCCTCCAACCCGAAGGAGCAGGAGCTGTTCGGGCTGCTCGCCTCCGAGCCGCTGGCGGGCGCCGAGATCGTCGCCTTCGGCATGACCCGGCGGCGCGATACGACTGCCGAGCGCGACGGTGGGCTCGCGGTGCTGGCCGATTCGTTCGCGCCCGTCTGCACGATCGTCGGCAAGGCATCGGTGCTGCACGTCGAGAAGGTCGTTCGCGTCAGCCGCGAGGAGAACCTGGCGATGATCGCCGACTCGGTCGCGTTCCTGGCCGGCCGGGGCAAGCGGGTGCTGCTCGACGCGGAGCACTTCTTCGACGGCTTCGCGCTCGACCCCGGGTACGCGCTGGACTGCCTGCGCGCGGCCGCCGAGGCGGGGGCGGAGCGTCTCGTCCTCTGCGACACCAACGGCGGCTCGCTGCCGCCGCAGATCCGCACAGCTTTCGCCGTGGTCAAGGAAGCGCTGCCCGGCGTCCCACTGGGCATCCACACCCACGACGACTCCGGCTGCGGGGTCGCGAACACGCTGACGGCCGTCGAAGCGGGGGCCACGCAGGTGCAGGGGACGATCAACGGCATCGGCGAGCGCACCGGCAACGCCAACCTCGTGACGATCATCGCCGACCTGCAGCTGAAGATGGGCTGCGCGCTGCTGGCGCCGGAGCGGCTGGCGCGGCTGACCGAGACGGCGCATTTCGTCGACGAGCTGCTGAACCGCGCGCCGGATCCGGCCCAGCCCTATGTCGGCAAGCACGCCTTCGCGCACAAGGCCGGTCTTCACGCCGCAGGGATCCAGGCGGACTCGGCGACCTTCGAGCACGTCGACCCGGCGCTCGTTGGCAACTCGCGCGACGTGCTCGTATCCGAGCTGTCGGGCAAGGCGACGATCGCCGAGAAGGCGGCCGAGGCGGGGATCGCCGTGCCGCCGGGCGAGCGGGCGGGCGAGTTCGCCCAGCGGGTGCTCGACCGCGTCAAGGAGCTCGAGCACGAGGGGTTCCAGTTCGAGGCGGCCGACGGCTCCCTGGAGCTCCTGATGCGCAAGGAGGCCGGCGACTACGAGCCGCTGTTCCGCCTCGAGTCCTGGCGGGTGCTGGTCGAGAAGCGCGCCGACGGGAAGGTCGCCACGGAGGCCACGATCAAGGTCTGGCTGGGCGGCGAGCGCTACGTGCGCACGGCCGAGGGAAACGGGCCTGTGAACGCGCTCGACGCGGCCCTGCGCGACGCGATCGGCGAGCTGCACCCGCACCTGCGCGATATCGAGCTGGTCAACTTCAAGGTGAGGATCCTCGACGAGAGCCACGGCACGGGCGCCGTCACCCGGGTGCTGATCGATGCCGCCGACGGCCACGACGTGTGGGGCACGATCGGCGTCTCCGAGAACGTGATCGAGGCGTCCTGGGACGCCCTGGTGGACTCGATCGAGTACGGCATGCAGCCCGGCAGGCGGCCCGCCGCCGAGGACCAGGAGGCACGGCGATCGCCCGACCGGGTCTAGCGGGCGCCGAGACGATCCCGCTGGCGAGGCCGGTGCTCGGCGAGCAGGAGGAGCTCGCCGTGCTCGACGTGCTGCGCTCAGGGCAGCTCTCGCTCGGTCCGCGCCTGGGCGAGTTCGAGCAGGCCTTCGCGGCGCGCATCGGTGCGCCGATGGCGAGCGCCGTCAGCAGCGGCACCGCGGGGCTGCACCTGGCGTTGCGGGCGGTTGGCGTGTCGGACGGCGACGAGGTCATCACCAGCCCCTTCTCGTTCGTGGCGTCGGCCAACGCGGCGCTCTACGAGCGGGCGAGGCCCGTGTTCGCGGACATCGACCCTGTGACGCTGAATCTCGACCCGCAGGCCGCGGCGGCGGCGATCGGGCCCCGCACGCGGGCGTTGCTGCCGGTGCACATCTTCGGCTATCCGGCCGACATGGGGGCCTTCGAGGCGCTCGCCTCCCGGCACGGCCTCGGCGTCGTCGAGGACGCCTGCGAGGCGCTGGGGGCCCGTCACGGAGACGGCGCTGCCGTTGGCGGGCGAGGCAACCCGGCCGTGTTCGGCTTCTATGCCAACAAGCAGCTCACCACGGGCGAGGGCGGCATGGTCACGCTGGCCGACGGGGCGATGAAGGAGCGGATCGACGCCGAGCGCAACCAGGGCCGCGCGCCGGACATGGGATGGCTCGATCACGATCGGCTGGGGTTCAACTACCGGCTCTCGGACCTCGCCTGCGCGCTCGGCCTGGCGCAGCTCGAGCGCCTCGATGAGATGCTCGCGGGACGTGCCCGCGGGGCGTCCCTCTACAGCGAGGCCCTGGCCGGGATCGAGGGGCTGGAGCTGCCGTGTCCGGATCGTGGGGGCGAGCGGCGGGGCTGGTTCGTGTACGTCGTGCAACTGCCCCACGGCGCCGACCGCGACGGGGCCGTCCGTGCCCTCGGGGCCCGGGGCGTGCAGAGCAAGCCCTACCTGCCGGCGATCCACCTGATGAGCTTCTACCGCGAGCAGTTCGGCCATCGCCCGGGGGAGTTCCCTGTCTGCGAGGACGTGGCGGCGCGGTCGCTGGCGCTGCCCTTCTTCCCGGAGATCGAGGAGGGCCAGGTGGCGCGGGTCGCCGAGGAGCTGCGAGCCGTGCTGGGTCAGGGCGCCGCGTAGACTGCCGCCGGTGTCGCGCTTCCAGGAGCCCCAGCACCCCGACTTCCAGCGGCTGAACGCCTCGATCGGGTTCGACCGGCGGCTGTGGCCGCAGGACATCGCGCAATCCGAAGCCCACGCCCGGATGCTGGCCGCGCGCGGGATCATCAGCGACGGGGACCGGGACGCGCTGCTGGCCGGCCTCGGGCAGGTGGCGGCCGAGCTGGCCGGGGATCGCTTCCCCTTCGCGCCGGAGGACGAGGACATCCACATGGCCATCGAGCGGCGGCTGACGGAGCTCGCGGGGCCCGTCGGCGGGCGGCTGCACACGGCGCGCTCGCGCAACGACCAGGTCGTGACGGACCTCGCGATGTTCACCCGCGATGCGGCCGAGGCCGCGGGCGGGGCGGCCACGGGCCTGATGGCCGCGCTGCTGGAGCGTGCCCGCGAGCACGCCGGTACGCCGATGCCCGGCTACACGCACCTGCAGCGGGCACAGCCGGTGTACCTGGGCCACCATCTGCTGGCCTACTTCTGGATGCTCGAGCGCGATCGCCGGCGGTTCGCCTACGCGCGGCGCGAGGCCGGGCGGCTGCCGCTCGGCGCGGGTGCGCTGGCGGGGGTCAACTTCGACACGGACCGCGAGATGGTGGCCGCCGAGCTCGGCTTCCAGGAGGTGGTGCCGAACTCGATCGACGCGGTGTCGGGACGTGACTTCCTGCTCGACTTCCTAGGCGCCGCCGCCACGTGCGCGACGCACCTGTCGCGGCTGGGGGCCGAGCTCGTGCTGTGGTCGAGCAGCGAGTTCGGCTTCTGCACCCTGCCCGACAGCTGGAGCTCGGGTTCCTCGATCATGCCCCAGAAGAAGAACCCGGACGCGGCCGAGCTGCTGCGGGGGAAGGCACCGCGGGTGGTCGCCCACCTGGCCGCCCTGCACGGCGTGATCCACGCGCTGCCGCTGACCTACAACAAGGACCTGCAGGAGGACAAGGAGCACCTCTTCGACACGGCCGACACGCTGTCGCTGTCGCTGGCGGCGGCGACGGGGATGATCGCGGGCGCGAAGTTCGAGCCGCAGCGGATGCTCGAGGCGGCCTCCGACGAGCTGATCGCGGCCACCGACATCGCCGACCTGCTGGTCAAGCTGGGGATGCCCTTCCGCGAGGCGCACGGGGTCGTGGCAGGCCTCGTACGCAGCGCCGTCGACAGCGGCCGCGGGCTGTCGGAGCTTCGCGCGGAGGAGCTCGCCGCCCAGAGCGAGCTGCTGGCGGCCCACGAGGGGGAGTTCCGCGGGGTGCTGGAGTCGGGCTCCTGGCTCGAGTCGAAGATCTCCGAGGGGGGTACGTCCTCGGCTCGCGTGGCCGAGCAGCTGAAGCGGGCCGAGCGGACGCTCGATGAAGACCCCTTCAGCTGAGCAGGGTTCCCGGGCGGGGACGGGCGAGCCGCTGGAAGCGGAGTTCTACGCGCGCGGGGTGTTGGAGGTTGCAGCGGATCTGATCGGCTGCACGGTCGTTCACGAGGGCGCGGCCGGGGTGATCGTCGAGACGGAGGCCTATCACGAGGAAGAGCCGGCCTCCCACGCCTACATCGGACTGACGGCGCGCACGAGCACGCTGTTCGGGCCTCCGGGGCAGGCTTACGTGTACCGCTCCTACGGGATCCATGCGCTGCTCAACGCGGTCTGCGAGCCGGTCGGTGTGGGGGCGGCGGTGCTGATCAGGGCGCTGCGGCCGGTCGCGGGGATCGAGCTGATGCGTCGGCGGCGCGGGGGGCGGGAGCTGCCCGCGCGGGAGCTGTGCTCCGGGCCGGGACGGTTGACGCAGGCGCTCGGTATCGAGCTTGGGGAGAACGCGACCTCGCTGCGGTCCGGACCGGTGGTGATCCTGCCCCGCGAAGGCGCCGCGCCCAAGATCCTCGCCTCGCCCCGGATCGGCATCACGAAGGCCGTCGAGCTGCCTTGGCGGTTCAGCGTGGCGGGGGATGAGAACGTGTCCAAGCCCTGGCCCCGGCGCACGGCGCGGCCGGCGGCCTGAGGGAGCGGCGAGCCGCGCAGGTCGTTGCGCTCGCGCCGTGGAGTGCCGCCCTGGCTGGCTAGCCGTTCGGGCTGACGCCGCCGGTCGGCGACGGCGAGGGGGCCGACGGTTCAGACGATGGCGTGGCGGGTGCGCTCGGAGCTTCTTTGGCGGGGGCTTCCTTCGCGGGAGCGGACGGCGCTGGTGAGTGTTCGGCGCCGCCCCCGGCAGCGGTTTCTTCGCCTCCGCCCGAGGGCGCCGGCGTCTTCGAGGCGCCGCCCGAGCTGTGCGAGCCGCCCGTCGGGGCGGTGCTGCCCGAGCCGCTGGCTTCTTCGGGTTCTTCGGTTTCGACGCCACCCTTGCCGGAGGGCTTGTGCCCCGCGGCGGCGGCTTCGGCGCGGGTCTTGTCGATCTGCAGTGCCGAGCTCATGAAGTCGTGCCAGATCAGAGCGGGGAAGGTGCCGCCGAGCACCGGGCTGCCGTTGAAGTCGGTGAGCATGGGCACGAGCTTGTCGGGGTATCCCACCCACACGGCGACCGTGTACTTGGCGTCCCAGCCGACGAACCAGGCGTCGCCGTAGTTGGAGGTCGTGCCCGTCTTGCCGGCCGCGAACTGCCCGAGCGAGGCGGCCTTGCCCGTGCCGTACTGGAGGACGGTCTCGAGCATCTGCGTCTCGGTCTGGGCGGTTTCGGCGGGCAGCACGCGCTTGAGCTGGACCCGGTTGGTGTCGCGGTGACGGCCGTCGGGCAGCGTGTGGCCGCCGGCGTCAACTTCCTGGATGCCCACGGGCTGGCCACCGAGGGCCATCGAGCCGGTGACGCGATCGCCGCCATGGGCGAGCGTCTCGTAGGCGTGGGCCATGTCGAGGGGCGTCACGCCGACGGTGAGGCCGCCGATCGTCATCGCGGGGTTCGTCGAGAGCGGCGTGGTGATGCCCATCTTGTGGGCCAGGAGGGCGATCTTGTGGGTCCCCACCTTGAGGCCGACTTCGGCGAAGATCGAGTTGTCGGAGAAGGCCGTGGCGCCGGTCAGCGTGTTCGAGCCGGAGTAGGCGCCTTCGTCGTTGTGGACGACGAACTTTTCGTTGCCGTGGGTGTTCGGGACGATGAAGGTCTTGACCTTCGATGACCAGACCGAGTAGGGGGAGATCCCGGCCTCCAGCGCCGCCGCCAGGTCAAAGGCCTTGAAGGAGGAGCCCGGCTGTCGCTCGCCCTCGGTGGCGAGGTTGAAGGCGCTCTGGTTGTAGTCGCGCCCGCCGACCATCGCCCGCACCTCGCCCGTCGAGTTTTCGATCGCCACCAGCGAGGCGGTCGGTCCGCCCGGGTAGGCGAGGTAGTTGTTGACGGCCTGTTCGGCCGAGCGCTGCATGTCGAGGTCGAGGGTGGTCTTGATCTTCAGCCCGCCGTCGAAGGCGCGGGGGGCCCCGTAGCGTTCGATCACCTGCTGCTGGACCCAGCTGGTGAAGTAGCCGGCATCCACGCCTTCGACGGTCTGCACCTCCGGTGCCTGCACCTCGTGGGGCGCGGGCAGGGCCTGCTTGATGCTTTCCTCGTAGACGGGCTCCGTCAGATACCCCTGGTCGAGCATCTGGCGCAGCACGGTGTTGCGGCGTTCCAACGAGTTGGCGGGGTGCGTGGAGGGGTTGTAGGCGGTCGGGTTCTGGATGATGCCCGCCAGCAGGGCGGCCTCCCAGGGCTGCAGCTGGGAGACGCAGAGCGGATGTGAGGGCATGCCGCATTCGAGGTGGTTGACGTCGTGACCGAAGTAGGTCTGTGCGGCGGCCTCGATGCCGTAGGCGCCGTTGCCGAAGTAGATCGTGTTGAGGTAGGCCGTGATGATCTTGTCCTTCGACCACTTGTGGGCGAGCTGGTAGGCCAGCGCCGCCTCCTTGAGCTTCTCGAAGATCGTGCGGTGTGACTGCGCCTGGAGGAAGTTCTTGATCAGCTGCTGCTCGATCGTGGAGGCGCCCTGGACGTTGCCTTTGTGCAGGATGTCCTGGACGAAGGCACGGGCGATGCCGCGCACGTCGATGCCGCTGTTGGAGTAGAAGCGCTTGTCCTCGATCGAGATCACCGCCTCCTTGACCATCTGCGGGATCTGGCCGGGCTTGAGGATCACGCGGTTCTGCTGGCTGAGCACGCCGATCGGGTGGCCCAGGTCGTCGAGCAGCTGCGAGCTCTGGGCATCCTTGATCTGCGAGAACCGTTCCAGCGAGGGCAGGTCGGAGGCGACGGACACGAACAGGCCGAAGACGAACGACACGAGCCCGAGCAGCAGCGCCGCGAAGAGGATCGCGGCGAGGCGCAGGCGCTTGAGACGGGGCTTTAGCGGCGTCGCTGGCGCGTCGGGTATGTCAGGGATCACCGTGGCGCTCATCGGCTGCGGAGCACGAGGTCCCAGTTGGGCCGGAGCAGACCTGGCCGGCGGCGCGAGCCGCGACCCAGCGCGGCGCAGAGGGCCCCTCACGCGGGCGAGAGTCTAGCATTGCCCCCGATGCCCCATGACACCTCCGCCGCAGCGCGGGAAGCCTCGCGGCTGGCCCGCAACGCGGTCGACTCGCTGCCCGAGGGAGCGCTGGCGGCGAAGCTCCAGGAGGCATCCGAGCAGAGCCGGCCGTTGCGCGTGAAGCTGGGCATCGACCCGACGGCGCCCGATATCCACCTCGGCCACGCGGTCGTGCTGGGCAAGCTGCGGGAGTTCCAGGACGCAGGGCACCTGGTGGTGCTGATCATCGGCGACTACACCGCCCGCGTCGGCGATCCGTCGGGACGCTCGACGCTGCGGCCGATGCTGAGCGGCGAGGAGATCGACGCCAACGCGGCGACCTTCCAGGAGCAGGCGCTGCGGATCCTCGACCAGGACCCGCGCAAGCTCGAGGTCCGCCACAACGGCGAGTGGCTGGACATGCCGATGGCCGACCTGCTGAGCCTGGTGCGGACCACGACCGCGGCGCAACTGCTCGAGCGGGAGGACTTCGCCAAACGCTTCTCGGCCGGCGAGCCGATCTCGATCCTCGAGTTGCTCTACCCGCTGCTGCAGGGCTATGACTCGGTCGCGATCGACGCAGACGTCGAGCTCGGGGGGACCGACCAGAAGTTCAACCTGCTGCTGGGGCGGGACATCCAGCGCCACTACGGCCGCCCCGAGCAGGCGGTGATGACGATGCCGATCCTCGTGGGCACCGACGGCAAGCGCAAGATGTCCAAGTCACTGGGCAACCAGATCGGCATCACCGACCCGCCTGCGGAGATGTTCGGGAAGGCGATGTCGATCCCCGACGAGGCGATGGGGGAGTACTACGACCTGCTGCTCGGGCCCCGCACGCCGGACGGCGCCACGCTGGCGCCGGGGGCCCTCGAGGGCAGCTCGGCGCGGGACGCCAAGCGCCGGCTGGCGCACGAGCTGGTGGCGTGGCTGCACTCCGAGGAGGCGGCGGCGGAGGCCGAGCGCGAATGGGACCGCGTGTTCGGCCAGCGCGAGTTGCCCGAGGAGATCGAGGAGGCGACGCTCCCCGCCGGAGACACGGTGCACGTGCCGGCGCTGATCGCCGATCAGTTCGGGATCTCGCGATCGGAGGCGCGGCGGCTGCTCGACCAGGGAGGCGTGTGGCTGGGCGAGGAGCAGCTCTCCGGCGAGGATCAGGACCTGGCCGTGTCCCGGGCCGACGGGGCGGTCCTGCGGGTGGGGCGGCGCCGGTTCCGGCGGCTGCGAGCCTCCTGAGCCGGCGGCGCGGGAACGGCGGGCCCGGGCGCGCAGGAGTGTCGTGGTCAGCGGAGACCGGCGCCGGTGTTCCGCCGCGGCGGCCGATACGCTGCACAGCAGCGGCCGGGGCTCGACGCTAGCGGTCGTGGATCCGCCCGGCGGGGTCTCCCGCGCCGGTCCGCGCCGCGCTATACTGCCTGGTCGGCCCGCAGGCGCCCCTGGGCGCAGGGTCTGATCGGTCCTCCTCCGAAGGAAGCCCTTTCGAGAAGGCTCGGCGGTCTTTGAAAACTCAACAGCATGCGCATCTACGATCCGAATGGATCGTGGTGTGCGTCCAGGTTCGACCCGTCGGCGGGAGCGTCTTGAACGCTTGCGCGCGACGGCAAAGAGTCAAGTAGAGAAGTACCCCGTCATGGTTCGGGGCCACGGTGTATAGGCCCCGGCCGCCCGGCCGCCGCAAGGTGACCGGCAGTCCATGACAGCTTTTCGTGAAGTTCTTCACGGAGAGTTTGATCCTGGCTCAGGACGAACGCTGGCGGCGTGCTTAACACATGCAAGTGGAGCGACGAACCAGGGCTTGCCCTGGGGCAGAGCCGCGAACGGGTGAGTAACACGTGGGTTACCTGCCTCGATGACTGGGACAACCCGAGGAAACTCGGGCTAATACCGGATGTGCCCGCAAGGGGAAAGGAAGCTTCGGCCTCCGCATCGAGATGGGCCCGCGGCCCATTAGCTTGTTGGTGAGGTAACGGCTCACCAAGGCTCCGATGGGTAGCTGGTCTGAGAGGACGATCAGCCACACTGGGACTGAGACACGGCCCAGACTCCTACGGGAGGCAGCAGTGGGGAATCTTGCGCAATGCGCGAAAGCGTGACGCAGCAACGCCGCGTGGGGGAAGAAGGCTTTCGGGTTGTAAACCCCTTTCAGTTGGGACGAAGCTTCGGCGGTGAATAGCCGACCGAAGTGACGGTACCTTCACAAGAAGCACCGGCTAACTACGTGCCAGCAGCCGCGGTAATACGTAGGGTGCAAGCGTTGTCCGGAATTATTGGGCGTAAAGAGCGTGTAGGCGGCCCGATTAGTCCGCTGTGAAAGTCCAGGGCTCAACCCTGGAATGCCGGTGGATACTGTCGGGCTAGAGTCCGGAAGGGGCGAGTGGAATTCCTGGTGTAGCGGTGAAATGCGCAGATATCAGGAGGAACACCAATGGCGAAGGCAGCTCGCTGGGACGTGACTGACGCTGAGACGCGAAAGCGTGGGGAGCAAACAGGATTAGATACCCTGGTAGTCCACGCTGTAAACGATGGCAACTAGATGTGGGGGGTGTCGACTCCCCCCGTGTCGAAGCTAACGCATTAAGTTGCCCGCCTGGGGAGTACGGCCGCAAGGCTAAAACTCAAAGGAATTGACGGGGGCCCGCACAAGCAGCGGAGCATGTGGTTTAATTCGACGCGACGCGAAGAACCTTACCTGGGCTTGACATGTGAGTGACAGGTGTGGAAACACACCCTCCCTTCGGGGCACTTTCACAGGTGGTGCATGGCTGTCGTCAGCTCGTGTCGTGAGATGTTGGGTTAAGTCCCGCAACGAGCGCAACCCCCGTCGCATGTTGCCAGCATTTAGTTGGGGACTCATGCGAGACTGCCGGTGACAAACCGGAGGAAGGTGGGGATGACGTCAAGTCCTCATGCCCCTTATGTTCAGGGCTACACACGTGCTACATTGGCGCATACAGAGGGCTGCGATACCGCGAGGTGGAGCGAATCCCTTAAAGTGCGTCTCGGTTCGGATTGCAGGCTGAAATTCGCCTGCATGAAGGCGGAGTTGCTAGTAATCGCGGATCAGCATTGCCGCGGTGAATACGTTCCCGGGCCTTGTACACACCGCCCGTCACACCACGGGAGTGAGCAACACCCGAAGCCGGTGGCCTAACCCGCAAGGGAGGGAGCCGTCGAAGGTGGGGCTCGTGACTGGGGTGAAGTCGTAACAAGGTAGCCGTAGCGGAAGCTGCGGCTGGATCACCTCCTTTCTAGGGAGCACCTAAGCGGTGCCTCGGTTCAGGACCCGTTGTTCGGGTCCGCGCGGCCCTCGGCCCGATCTGTCCCGTTCAGGGACGGTGGAGGCCAAGGGTGACAGAGCAGACCGGGCCTAGCATGTCGACCGAACCTGGCTGGATGGCTGTCGGGCGCCGACCCCTCTGACTACTTGGGGGCGAGGCGGGCCGCCAGCCGCAACAACCCCAGCATGCTGTTGAGTTTTGAGAGACCGGCGTCCGCCGGTTCCGCGAGGACGCGTCAGAGCGATGCGGCCGAAATGCGCGGGCCGGCCGGCGTGGCAGCCTCTCCACGGTCCTTGAAAACTGCACAGAAGCCACATCAGCCGCCATCGATAAGCGGCGGCTGAAAACGGGTATCACCGGGTCCTCAAGGTGAGGGAGCTCCTTCGGGAGCGACCGATCCGTACGGACCTGATCACCGTCAAGATAGTAAGGGCACACGGTGGATGCCTTGGCACCTAGAGTCGAAGAAGGGCGTGAACGGCTGCGATAAGCCACGGTTAGGCGCTTAATAGCCATTGACCCGTGGATTCCCGAATGGGGAAACCCAGCGCTGGTAATGCGGCGTTATCCCCGGTTGAACACATAGACCGGGCGAGGACAAGCGGGGGAAGTGAAACATCTCAGTACCCCGAGGAAAGTAAATCAACCGAGACTCCCTGAGTAGTGGCGAGCGAAAGGGGATCAGCCCAAACCTGGCAGATGTAAGTGGACACGCGTTGTCTGTCGGGGGTTGTAGGGCGTTTGTTCCGGGCCGTGTCCGGTCCGGCAGGAGTTACAAAATTGTGTGGTAGTCGAAGCGTGTGGAACCGCGCACCATAGAGGGCAACCGTCCCGTAGACGAAACTGCATGATCTCCTGTCAGGCGTTCCTGAGTAAGTCCGCACCCGTGAAACGCGGACTGAAACTGGGGGGACCACCCTCCAAGGCTAAGTACTCCTAGGTGACCGATAGCGGACTAGTACCGTGAGGGAAAGGTGAAAAGTACCCCGGAAGGGGAGTGAAATAGTACCTGAAACCGCGTGCCTACAAGCGGTGGGAGCAGACTTGTTCTGTGACCGCGTGCTTTTTGCATAACGAGCCGGCGAGTTACTCGTCTGCGGCAAGGTTAAGCGATGAGCGGAGCCGTAGCGAAAGCGAGTCCTAATAGGGCGTCATAGTCGTAGGCGGTATACCCGAAACTGAGCGAGCTACCCATGGGCAGGCTGAAGCGGGGGTAAGACCTCGTGGAGGGCCGAACCGACCTAGGTTGAAAACTGGGCGGATGACCTGTGGGTCGGAGTGAAAGGCTAATCAAGCTCAGTGATATCTGGTTCTCTCCGAAATATATTTAGGTATAGCCTCGGATAAATTGCGTGTTGGCCGTAGAGCACTGTTTGGATTAGGGGCCCTACCAGGTTACCGACTTCAGGCAAACTCCGAAGACCAATCACGTGTACTCCGGGAGTCAGTTGCTGGGGGATAAACTTCAGCGTCAAAAGGGAAACAGCCCAGACCGCCAGCTAAGGTCCCCAAGTACTAGCTAAGTGGGAAACGATGTTCGAGTGCATAGACAACCAGGAGGTTGGCTTAGAGGCAGCCATCCTTGAAAGAGTGCGTAACAGCTCACTGGTCAAGTGTTCGAGCGCGGACAATTCAACGGGGCTCAAGCTAGTCACCGAAGCTGCGGGTGCGTGAGACTTTCGAGTCGATCGCGCGGTAGGAGAGCGTTCCCAAGCCAGTAAAGCGGCGGCGTAAGCCAGCCGTGGAGGCTTGGGAAGTGAGAATGCCGGCATAAGTAACGAAAGAGGGGTGAGAATCCCCTCCGCCGATTGCCCAAGGATTCCTGAGTAAAGTTCGTCTGCTCAGGGTTAGTCGGGACCTAAGGCGAGGCCGAAAGGCGTAGTCGATGGCCAACAGGTTGATATTCCTGTACCACGTCGCTTCCGTTTGACCGATGGGGGGACGAGGAAGGCTAAGGGAACCCAGGCGATGGTTGCCCTGGGGTAAGCATGTAGGGGTGGTCCTTGTCAAATGCGGGACCGCATAACCTGAGGTGCGATGCCAGCTGGCTCTAAGCCGGCGAGTCCCCGACGCCATACCTCCAAGAAAATCCTCTAGGGAGGAAGCGCGTGCCCGTACCAAAACCGACACAGGTGGGCAAGTAGAGAATACTAAGGTGATCGAGATAACCCTCGTTAAGGAACTCGGCAAAATCGCCCCGTAACTTCGGGATAAGGGGCGCCCCAGTAAGGTGAAGCTCTTCTCGAGTGGAGCCTGAGAGGGCCGCAGTGAATAGGCTGAAGCGACTGTTTACCAAAAACACAGGTCTCTGCTAAGTCGAAAGACGACGTATAGGGGCTGACGCCTGCCCGGTGCCGGAAGGTTACGTGGAGTTGTTAGGGCTTGACCCGAAGCAGCGAAGCTAAGCCCCGGTAAACGGCGGCCGTAACTATCAGTTGACCGAGGTAGTTGTAAAACTTGGCTATATGCTGGAACATCCGAGAATCCCGCACTACGAAACCGTCGCAGGCTGGCGGTAGAGTGAAAATGTGCCGGGTGCGGACAATCAGCAGGAAAGGCCATCCATAGAGGCGATTTCCGCCTCGCTCGGTAGTTTCTTGTCGGGCTTCGCGATGGGAGAGGGAAGCTTCATGGTCGTCCGCCGCAGACGCGGCGACTACCGTCGGGGCTTTCGGCTCTCAGCCGCCTTCAACGTGTCTCAGCACGATCGTGTGCCGCTGGATCTCTTTCGAGAGACACTCGGCTGCGGGAACATGAGACGCGCCGGCAACGATGGCTGGTACTGGGAGGTCAACAAGCTGGTTGACCTCGAGGACCGCATCGTGCCGTTCTTCGATCGGTTTCCGATCGTCGGCGAGAAGGCGACTGACTATCGACGTTGGCGAGAGGCCGTTGGCCTCTTGGCGACCGGTAGCCTGAGCGACCACGACTACCACCAGGTTCTAGCTCTCCGGGAACGGATGAACCGCGGTGGGAAGAGAAGCCACAGAATGGATGGAATCCTCAGAGACTATACGCCAAGCCCGTAGACCTGGAGCGGTCTCGGGATGAGATAGTCCGCTCTCATGGGCGACCATGAGAGGCCGGCAGAAATGTCCGGCCCGCCTCCGCTCACGCGGGGGTCGTAACAGAAGGAACGGTCCTAAGGTAGCGAAATTCCTTGTCGGGTAAGTTCCGACCTGCACGAATGGCGTAACGACTTCAGCGCTGTCTCAACGAGGAGCTCGGTGAAATTGCAGTCTCGGTGAAGATGCCGAGTACCCGCGGCTAGACGGAAAGACCCCGTGAACCTTTACTACAACTTGGTATTGGAGTTCGGTGCATTTCGCTCAGGATAGGTGGGAGGCTTTGAAGCGCCGGTTGCGGCCGGCGTGGAGCCAACCTTGAGATACCACCCTTGGTGTATTGGATTTCTAACAGCGTTCCGTGAATCCGGGCGCTGGACAGTTCCAGGCGGGTAGTTTGACTGGGGCGGTCGCCTCCCAAAATGTAACGGAGGCGCACAAAGGTTCCCTCATCACGGTTGGAAATCGTGTGTAGAGCGTAAAGGTAGTAAGGGAGCTTGACTGCGAGACTGACAAGTCGAGCAGGTGCGAAAGCAGGTCTTAGTGATCCGGCGGTAGCAAGTGGAAGTGCCGTCGCTCAACGGATAAAAGGTACTCCGGGGATAACAGGCTTATCGGGCCCAAGAGTCCACATCGACGGCCCGGTTTGGCACCTCGATGTCGGCTCGTCGCATCCTGGGGGTGGAGTTGCTCCCAAGGGTTGGGCTGTTCGCCCATTAAAGCGGTACGCGAGCTGGGTTCAGAACGTCGTGAGACAGTTCGGTCCCTATCTGCCGTGGGCGTTGGAGAGTTGAGAGGATTTGTCCCTAGTACGAGAGGACCGGGATGAACGCACCTCTGGTGTATCTGTTGTCCTGCCAAGGGCATAGCAGGCTAGCTACGTGTGGATCGGATAACCGCTGAAAGCATCTAAGCGGGAAGCCGGCCTCAAGATGAGCTCTCCCATCCCCTAGAGGGAGTAAGACCCCTGGTAGACCACCAGGTTGATAGGCCGGATCTGGAAGGACGGCAACGTCTGGAGGAGACCGGTACTAATGGGTCGAGGGCTTGACGGATTTTTTTCTGCCCCTTGTGGGCAAGTGGTACCCGTGTGGCGCTGTGTAGTTTTGAAGGACTGTGGGAGGCTCCGGTCTCTCGCGTTTTTCCGGTGGCTTTAGCGAGGGGGAAACACCTCTTCCCATTCCGAACAGAGCAGTTAAGCCCCTCAGCGCCGATGGTACTTGGCTCGCAAGGGCCTGGGAGAGTAGGACGCTGCCGGTTTATTTACAGTCGAGCCGCCTGCGGGCGGCTCGACGCCGTTAAGGGCACCCGCCGCGGGCCCTCGGCCTGGGTCACATGTCCGAGGAGCCGCCCGAGAGAGGGTGCTCGGGAGACGGCGTGAAGACAGCTCCCTCGGCGAGCAGGCCGGCACCGGGGACGTGGTTGATCTCGAGGCGGATGCCGTCGGGGTCGCGGAAGGACAGCGAGTAGTA